>CAVVFO010000003.1:0-322596 GCA_963747595.1 uncultured Gammaproteobacteria bacterium | reverse complement strand
CAGCCGTCTTCCACCTGGTCCAGATAGGCTCCATAGCCTTCGGCCTGCATCTTGTCTCGGGGAATGAAGCGCAGCGACGCCGAATTGATGCAGTAACGCAGACCACCGCGGTCGGCCGGGCCGTCAGGGAAGACATGGCCCAGATGGCTTTCGCCTGCCGCCGAACGCACTTCGGTGCGCGTCATGCCCAGTGAGGTGTCGGACAGCTCGTTGATGTTGGCCGGCGCGATCGGCTTGGTGAAGCTGGGCCAGCCGCAGCCGGATTCGAACTTGTCGGACGATGCGAACAGCGGCTCGCCGGAGACGATGTCGACGTAGATGCCCGGCTCCTTGTTGTCCAGGTATGTTCCCGTCCCGGGGCGCTCCGTGCCGTTTTCCTGGGTCACCCGGTATTGTTCGGGCGTCAGGCGCGATATTGCGTCGGGGTCTTTACGGTAGCCGGACATGCGAGCCTCCTTCTGTTGCGGTACGTTGCCTTGAAGATGGCTCCTGGCCCGGTCGAATCAAGAGTCCGGGCGCTCCGCGGCGCGATTCCCGCTCGAGGAAGCCGGCATCTAGGATCCCGCCGGATGTCGCGCGTAAAAGCGGGTCAGGAAACGTTGCCGCGCCGCCTGCCTGTCCACCTGTGTGCGCGTGTGCGTGCCGATGGTCTGGCGCAGCAGGCCACCGCGGGATGAGCGCACGGGCGCCCAATGCGGCAGATGCCCGCCATTCGGATTGCCGGTCTTGATGAAATGCGCAAAATAGCCCTGCATGACACGCGATACCTCGCGGTCCGCGGGAGTCCACGCGTAGACGGGATTTCCGGACAGGTTGCCCAGGGCGTATTCGATCTCGCCACTGTGGACGGCGCCCGGCGCCGGCGTGTGGCCGGGTTTCGGGTGCCGCATGGCGGGACGGGCCTTGGTGAAATAGTAGTAATACACCGGCGCCTCGCCGGTGCGGTGCTGCAGATCCATCCAGCGCCAGGTGCTGTGGGCAATGAACATGTCGCCGGCCAGAGCGGTGGCCGACCGTTTGACCTGCGCCGTATCGCGTCCCGGATACAGTTTAAGCGCCCGCGACGCGCCTTTGCCGAACATGCGCTGCAGCGCAGCCCGATAGTGCGCCGGCGTCGGTGAGCGTTGTTTCAGGATGGCCGTATAGAAGCCTTCCTGCGAGTTGGAACCCACCAGCAACGGCACATGGGCCTGCTTGCCGTGCCGATAGGTGGTCACCGGCGGCTCGGTGAGAAAATGTCCGTCGACATCGGGGCCGAATGATGGCGCCTGCTTGCGACCCGCAGCCTCGAGAAGCGTCTTGGCGGGCATGTTGCGCAACGCCGCCAGCGACGCCGCATGCACTTGTCGCATGAACGCCTTGCCGTGCTTCTCGGCAGTCTTCAGTGGTGCGGGGGCAATCGGTGCAATCAATGCGCCGCTCTCGCCAATGGCGCCTGCCAGCAGATGGCGGGACAGCGGCGATGCCATCTGTGCGCTGACCGAAATGGATCCGGCCGATTCGCCGCCAATGGTGACCCGGGCCGGATTGCCGCCGAACTGCGCGATATTGGCGTGCACCCAGCGCAACGCGGCATTCTGATCCAGCAGGCCGTAGTTGCCGGCGGCATGCCGCGGCGATTCGGCCGCCAGCGCCGGCAGGGCCAGAAAACCGAACACGCCCAGACGGTAGTTCACTGTGACGGTGACGATCCCCTTTGCCGCCAGGCTGGCACCGTCGTAGCGCGGCTCCGACCCGTCGCCGGCGATGAAACCGCCGCCATAAAAATACACCAGCACGGGCAACCTGGCGCCCGCCGCATGCGCCGGCGTCCAGACGTTGAGATACAGGCAGTTCTCGCTCATGCCGTCGGAACGGAACACCATGTCACTGAACACCGCGCGTTGCATGCAGCGCGGGCCGAAATGTTGCGTCGTGCGCACGCCCCGCCAGTGCGCCGCCGGCTGCGGCGCTCGCCAGCGCAATGGGCCGACGGGCGGCGCAGCATAGGGAATGCCCTTGAACTCGCGCAGGGCGACGCCATGCTCATGCGCAACGAGGCCCTGCACGATCCCCGACTGGACATGCACGCGATCCGTCGCGGTGTGGGCGTGCGCCGCCCCCGCGGTGACCGCGCCAAGGCTCAACGCAAGCAACGCCATGCGCGCAGCCCGTGTGATGCGATGGGTGTTCGGGATTTTGTATATCGGCATGGCGGTACACCAGTCATGGGGATGATGCCGCGAACGAGCCACTGCCCGACACAGCATGTCTGCATTCTATCCCTGCTCGCCGTTGGGCAGGGTGGATCAACCCCACAAGAGGATTTCTGGCCGAAGGAAATTTCCGTGGGGCTTTGGTCAGGAGCAAAGCGACGGATCCGCCTATTCGCCGTGATCCGGACATTCCTCGCAGGCAGACGGCGCCGTCACTGACGTTCCTTGAGTCGCCCTATGCGCTTTAGCCGCCCCCAACGCATTTATTCGGCGCGAATGGCTTCGATGGGGTCCAATGCCGCGGCCTGCCGCGCCGGGTAGACGCTGAACCCCAGACCGACCAGGGTGCAGGCCAACGCCGCAAGCACGATGGGCAGCGGCGCCCAGGCCACATGCCAGCCGGCAAAAGCGGCAATCAGGTAGGCCAGCAACGCGCCGAAGATGATGCCGATCAGCGCACCCGTGGCGCAGATCACCGTGGCCTCGCGCAGAAACCGCGCCACGATATCCTGCCGCCGCGCGCCCACCGCGCGCAACAGGCCGATTTCGCGGCGCCGTTCCAGCACGTTGGCCAGCATGATGTTCATGATGCCGATGCCGCCGACCAGCAGGCTGACTCCGGCGATCGATCCCATCACCACGCTGAAGATGCGCTGCGTTTTCTGATGCTGCCGGTACAGTTGCTGCGGCACCACCAACGCATAGTCGCCCGCGCCCCCATGCCGCTGATCCATGACCGCCGCCAGCACCCGTGCGTCGTCCGCCAGGCGCGACGGATCATCCACGCGCAACAACAGGCGGTCGACCGGATCGGCCATCGGCTGGAACTTGAAACGTGCCTGCGCCGTCGCCAGCGGGACGAAGACATGATTGCCTTCCGACCCCAGCGAGATGCCCTCGAAGGTATTCTTGGCCTCATCGCGATCCGCCAGCACGCCGACCACGCGCAACCAGACCTGATCCACTTTCACCAGGCCACCCAGCGCGGTGCCGTGCGGAAACAGCTCGCGCGCGGCCTGATGCCCCAGCACTGCGACCGCCGCCAGGGTGGCATTGTCGTGCGCGCTCAATGCGCGGCCGCGTGCCAGGCGCAACGCCGCCAGGCGGAAATACTCCGGACTGATGCCGCTGGCCTCGATGGCACCACTGCCGCCGTCGGAAAACACCGACTGCACGCGAATGCGTTTTTCCGCGGCAAAGGTCTGCGCGCCCGGCACCACCTGCAGTGCGGCACGCGCATCGTCCAGGCTCAGTCCCAGGCTGCGGCTGCGCAGCTCTTTCAGCGCATCATCGGCATGCGGCGATCTGGACTCGACGATGAGATTGTTCAAACCCAGCTGCTCCACCATGTGCAGCGCCTCGCGACGGCTGCCCTCGCCCACGCCCTGCATGGCGACGATGGCGCCGACGCCGAAAATCAGCCCCAGCAGGGTCAGCAATGTGCGCAACTTGCGCCGCGAGAGTTCCTCGATGGCCTCGCGCCAACCCGGAATGATCATGAGTGTCCATCCCTGCCGCCATCATTCAGCACCACCTGCTCGCCGGCATGCAGCCCTTTCAACACCTGCGACCGCGTGGCGCCGCGGACGCCCAGTTCGATGTTCCTGGACACCTCCTTGCCATGCTGCAGCACGGTCACCGTCGCGTGCCCGCCATTGCTGTCGATGCCGAGATTGGGCACGCTCAATGCGTGCCGCGCATCGAGCAGAATCACCTCGGCGACGAACGGCTGACCCGGCGACCAGCCGTAACGCTTGAGCGCCTTCTCCGGTACCGAGGCCTTCATCAGCATGTATTTCACCGGACTGTCCTGGCTGATCGGCTGCGCCGCACCGGCCACCCATGTGAGGTGGCTGGTGACCGCCTGCTGCGGCGCGCCAAGCGGGTGCATGCGCACCGCGTCGCCCACCTTCACGCCCTGCGCCTGCAACTGCGGCACGGCCAGCTTGAGCTGCAGATGATCCAGATTCGGCAGCGAAGCCAGCGGTTGTCCGGCCCACAGGGTGGACCCGACCTGGGGTGTCTGCCCGGACCAGTTGGGCTCGAGCAGTAGCACGCCAGCATGCGGGGCGCGCACCACCTGTGCATTCAGTTCGGCCTCTTGCTGCTTGGCGCTCAACTCCAGCGTGGCGCGCTTGGCGCCGAGCACGGCCAGTTCGCCCTGCGCGCGGGCCGATGCCTGCGAGCGACGCCACAACAGGATGCTGCGCTTGGTCTGGAGAAACGCCTGATCCTGCACCGCATCCAGGATCCTGTCGCGGGCGATGGCTTCATTGCCGGCCGTGGCATAACGGTGCGCGATTTTCAGCTGCGTGCCTACGTCGGTCATGTCCACCGACAGTTGCTCTTTCTGCGCCGCCAGGTCGGCGTGCTTGCCTTGCTTCGCCAGGGTGTTGCGCGAAAGGTCGATATGCGTTTCGGCCAGCTTCTGCCGCGGCTCCTTGACGGAAAAGCGTGCCACGACTTCCCCTTTTCTGACCCGGCTGCCGTTGGCCCGCAACCAGGTCACGCGACGGCTGCTGAAATTGCTGCCGGGCACCATCAACGATGTCACGTGGACTGCCTTTAGCTTGCCCTGGCCGTGCACGACCAGGCGCAGCGGACCGGATTGCACCGGTGCGGTCAACGGCACGTGGCCTTGGTCGCTGCGACCACAGCTCGCGACCGCGATGCCGAACAGCACCGCCAGAGCGCATTGCACTGCCAGCGTCCACCGCTTCCCGCCAGTGCCTGCCCCGTCTGCCCTCATGTCGCCTGCGCCTGTCTGGAAGCCTGCGGATGCGCCGTGATATCCACGCGGACGGGCTGGCCCGGCTTGAGGCCGTGCACGGAACCATCCAGAGTCACGTGCAAGTCGATGACCGGCACCGGCTGCACGCGCGACTTGCTGTGCACGGTCTGGCCGATGCGCGTGATGTGCCCGATCAGAGTGCGGCTGGCACCGCCGGTCAGCACCACACGCACACGCTGATCCTCGTGCACGCCTTCGAGATCGCGCTCCGGCAGCATGGCATCCACGCCCAGCGAGCGCATGTCGGGAATGGACCCCACCGACTGCCCGCGAAAGACCTGCGACCCGGTGTCCAGCTTGTCGCCGTTGAAGGTATTGGCATGCAGAAAGACGCCCGAGACTGGCGCGGCCACCTTCAATTGCGCCAGCGACTTTTTCAGCGTCGTCACCTTGTCCGCAGCCTGTGCGACTTGCAGCCGGGTCAGGGCAAGCTGCGCCTTGCGCAAGGCGGCCACCAGCGCCTGTCGCTGCTGCGTGACCTTCAGCGTGTGCGCGGCCGCCCGCCGATCGATCACGAGTTTCCTGTACTTGATGGCGGCCACCACCGCCCGTGGCTGCGCGGCCTTGCGGCGTGCCTTGTTGGCCGCCGCGCGCGCCTTGGCCGTGGCCAATGCCGCATCGTGCGCCTTGTCGGCCAGCGCCATGCGCTGCTGTGCCTGTTCGCGTTTTTTTTCCGCCAACTCGCTGAGCGCCGATGGCAGTTGCTGACTCAGGTTGCCGGCGGCGAATTGCACCACGGTCTGGCCCTTCTTCACCCGTGCCCCGTCGCCCGCCATCTGCGTGATGTGCATCATCCACATCTGCGGAATCGCCGGCGGCGAGATCGACTGCGTGCGCTGCGCCGTGATGCTGCCGTCGGCGTGCATGCGATGCGCGACCGGCACACGCAGGTGCCGCGATGCATCCTTGAGGCGCGTGTCGATGCGCGCACTCATGCCGGTGCGCAGCGGAAGCGTGCGTGCTGCCTTCGGCAGTTGGATGTCGATCTGATAATAGGCACCGTCGCCCCACGCTGGATGTTTCGATGCAGCACCGGAAATGGCACTGATGTGCGCGGTCAGGCGCACGCGTGCCAGGGCGTCGAAATGCACCAGAACGCGCTGTCCGACATGCAGTCCGTCACGATCGGGCTGCAGTGCCCAGGCGCGTACGTTCCGCGCGTTGGCGCCCACCACAGAGCCTACGCGCGAGCCGAGATAGGCACTCGACCCCTGTTCGTAGCGCTCGCCGTGGCCCAGTCCGCTGTCGCCCGCGAAATCGTGCACGACCACCCCGGCATGTTGCGCGCGCACGGTGGACTGCGCCACCTGTTGCCGGGCATCGGACAATTGCTGCTTGAGCTTTTGCACCTGCAAAGCGCCATCCTGGCGGCTCCGCGCGAGGGCAGCATGCGCATCACTCAGCGCCTGGGCCTTGAGTTGCGTATCCAGTCTGGATTTCCTGTACGCGCCCTGATAGCGGTCGTAATCCAGCGCGGTGATGAGCGTGCGCGGGACCGCGGCGTCAACGGCAGCCTTGTCGCGCACGGCGCGCTCCGTGATCAGTGCCAGCTGCGCGTCGGCCACCTTCAGGTCGAGCTTGGCCACGTCCTTGGCCGTGGTGGCCCGGGTCTGCGCCAGCTTGTCGCGCAGCGTCTGCAACTGCGTCACCGCCTGGCCGGCATCGATGCGCAGCACCGGCTGGCCTTTCTTCACATGAGTGCCATCGGCCACGAAAAATCGCAACACCGTCGGCGAGGTGTTGGCCATGGGTACGGTGACGGGCTGTGCATCGGCAGCCCGCACTTCGCCGGTGAGCACACTGGCGTGCGCGGCCGGCATGGCCAGCAGCAGCAATGCGGTCAGCAGATGATCAGGCCGCTGCACTGTCATGCTCGATACTGCCATCACGCACATGGATGCGGCGCTCGGCATTGGCCGCCACGTCGGCATCGTGCGTCACCATGATCACCGTCTGCCCCTGATCGTGCACCTCGGCCAGCAGCCCCAGCACATCCGCGGCGCTGCGCGAATCCAGATTGCCGGTCGGCTCGTCCGCCAGCAGCAGGGCCGGACGCATCAGCAACGCACGGGCAATGGCCACGCGCTGCATCTGGCCACCGGAAAGCTGCCCCGGACGATGCTGCAGCCGTTGCGACAGGCCCATGCGGTCCAGCAGTTCCCGTGCATGCGCCTCAAGCCCCTGACCATCGCCACGCAGGAAGCGCCTGGGCAGGAGCACATTCTCCAGGACGGTCAGGCGCGGCAGCAGATGAAACGACTGGAACACGAAACCCACGCGCCGATTGCGGAAATCGCTGGCGCGCTCGTCGTCGAAGGTGGACACGTCCGTGCCGTCCAGCGTGTAGGTGCCGCCATCTGGTCGATCCAGGCAGCCGAGAATGTTGAGCAGCGTGGACTTGCCGGAACCTGAGGGCCCCACCACCGCCACGAACTGCCCCTCGGGCACCTCGAAGCCGACACGATCCAGGGCCGCCACGCTCTGCCCGCCCACGCGGTAGTGCCGACTGATCTGCTCCAGGTGGACCATCCTTCCCCCCGCCTGCATCATCCGTGCACCTGCACCACAACAAGATTACGAGCGCTGGACACAACGGCGCAAGTACTGATACCGAACCGGTACGACATGACACCCCCTCCACCGAGCGGCCCGGGCCAAGCCACGCGGCAGGAGGATCGGAGGGACGGCATCGACCGCCGCCAGGCCTAGACCGGATCCCGTTCGCGTGCGGCAGCAGCGTGAATACAGGCGCGCATCCGCCATCATTGCTGCCGCCATGCGGCAGCGGAAGGAAACCCAAACGGCCGTGTCCACGATATCGAGGCACTGAGGACGGTGACGAGGACGGCGGCCGGATCAATGGAACACCCGATGGTGCAACGATCCGCCTCGCGGCTTTGCCGGGTCGGCGCCCGCCCCTCGGCATCGCTGCAAGCACAGTACGCGCGGCGCGGATCGGCCGACGCCCAGACACGCCACCATGCCAACACCTGCACCCACGGTCAGCAGGCGATGCGCCGCAGTTGCAACGCCTCCGCCAGATGCTCGCGACCGACGCAGCCGGCGCCGCCATCCAGATCGGCGATGGTGCGCGCCACACGCAGCACCCGATGATACGCGCGCGCCGACAGCGACAGCTTCTGCAGCACCTGCTGCAGCCAGTGCCGCTCCGAACGACCCAGAGCGCAGTCGCGCTCCAGTTCACGCACGGAAACACTCGCGTTGGGTCGACCAGCACGCAGCAATGCGTGCCGCCGCGCGGCCACCACGCGCTGCCTCACCTGTGCACTGCACTCGCCTGCAGGCGCATCCTTGACCAGCATGTCGGCCAGCGGGACGCGCGGCACCTCGATACACAGGTCGATACGATCCAGCAGCGGCCCGGAAATGCGCCCGCGATAGCGCGCGATGGCTTCCGGCGTGCAGCGGCAGCGACCGGACGGATCGCCCGCGTAGCCGCAGGGACACGGATTCATTGCCGCCAGCAGCTGGAAGCGGGCGGGGAATTCTGCGCGTCGCGCCGCACGGGAAATCACGATGTGGCCCGATTCCAGAGGCTCGCGCAGCACCTCCAGCACCTGCCGGCTGAACTCCGGCAATTCGTCCAGGAACAGCACCCCGTGATGCGCCAGCGAGATTTCGCCCGGTTGCGGCACGGAACCGCCGCCGACCAGCGCCACGCCAGACGCGGTGTGGTGCGGCGCACGAAACGTGCGGCGCCGCCAGCATGCCGGATCCACAGGCTCACCGGTGACCGAGCGAATCGCCGCGGCCTCCAGGGCGTCCGATTCATCCATGGGCGGCAAGATGCCGGGCAAGCGCTCGGCCAGCATGGTCTTGCCGGTACCGGGAGGCCCGATCAGCAGCATGTGATGCCCCCCGCTGGCGGCAATTTCCAGCGCCCGCCTGGCCTGCGGCTGACCGCGCACATCGGCCAAGTCAGGGCCCGCACCCACACCATGATCTTCCGCGGGGCGCAATGCCGCCACGGGGGCGTCCAGCTCGGCAGAGCCGTGCAACCAGGCGCAGACCTCCGCCAACGAGTCCGCCACGCGAACGTCGGCATCCGTCAGCAATGCCGCTTCGCCCGCGTTGGCCCGCGGCACGATCACGCGGCGACGCCGGGTGGCCGCGCGCAGCAAGGCCGGCAGCACACCGGTCACCGGGCGCAGCTCGCCGGAGAGCGCCAGCTCGCCGAGAAACTCGCAATCATCAAGCCGCTCGCGTGGCACCTGCCCCGCCGCCGCGAGAATCCCCAGGGCAATGGCCAGGTCGAAGCGCCCGCCGTGCTTGGGCAATTCGGCAGGCGCAAGATTCACCGTGACGCGCCGGTTGGGATAGTCGAAGGCGGTGTTCTGGATAGCCACGCGCACGCGATCACGCGCCTCGCGCACCGCGGCCTCGGGGAGACCGACGATAGCGGTTCCCGGCAGCCCTCCGGACAGGTGCACCTCCACCACGACCTGCGGCGCCGACACTCCCGACTGGGCGCGACTCAAGGTCACTGCGAGGCTCATGACGCACGCATCCAGCGTGGGTCGTCGGCCGATGGACGGGATGGCGCATGCGCTGGGTTCATGGCTCCGTGCCGCGTCTTTCATGCCTGCATGGCGCCGGCATGTTGCTGATCCGGAGCGCTCGTGCAGCGTCCGGAGTGGTGAGAAAAAACCGCCCGCGACTCACGCTCGGGGTGAGGTGACGAGTCGGGGGCGGCCTCCCGGGAGACGTTTCGACGATGCTGCCCGCAGCCGTTCCGGTCGCGTATCTGACGCGTCGGGCGTCTCCGGGCTTCGCTCGTCTCATGACCAACCGCATCTGCATGCACACACCGTGTGCATGTCGGCCCAGCGCGGCACGGGCCGTTGCCCGACCGGCACCTGCAGGCCGTATCGGCGGCGGCCCCTCCATGGGCCGCAAACATCCCTGCCTCGCGACCTGCGACGCAATCGCGCGTCAGCTCGCCTGGCCAGCCTCGAGCTCCTTGACGCGCTGCTCCAGCGCCTCGACGAGTTCGCGGGTGCGTTCGAGCACATGCTGCTGGACCTCGAACTCCTCCCGCGTGACCAGATCGAGGCGACGCAATCCCTGCGTCAGCACGTCGCGGAAATTGGCCTGGATGTCCTCGCCGGCCTTGGACAGGCCGGGGGGCACCAGTGATGCCAGACGTTGCGCGATGTGGTCGATATTTTGCTTGTCGATCATGACTGCACCTCGATGGGGACGACTGTAAACAATGGGAACACTGGCACACCAGAAGCGGATGACGACGGGTGACGTAGGGCGATCCCTACTCCTGCGCCGGCAGCACGGTCGTGGCGGGCGTTGCTTGTGCCTCTGGCGCCGGGCTGTTACAACCCCTGCCTGGTGAGCAGCGTAGCGGGATTGACATGAAATTGGTGGTGGCAATCATCAAGCCGTTCAAACTCGACGATGTGCGCGAGGCATTGTCCGAAGTCGGCATCCAGGGCATCACGGTGACCGAGGTCAAGGGCTTCGGTCGCCAGAAGGGCCACACGGAGCTGTACCGCGGCGCCGAATACGTGGTCGACTTCCTGCCCAAGATCAAGCTGGAAGTGGCCGTGGCGGACGACTTGCTGGAACGCACGCTGGATGCCATCCAGCAATCAGCACGGACCGGCAAGATCGGCGACGGCAAGATCTTCATCAGTACACTGGATCAGGTCATCCGCATCCGCACCGGTGAGCTGGACGCGGACGCGCTGTAAGCAGTCATTGTCGCTGGCGGCTCAAAAAGCAATATGCCGGAATGGTCGAGTCACCTGCTTGCCGTGTCCCAACGCTCCCGCGAGCAGGCGGAACCGGCACTGACGTTCCTCGCCCGCCCTACGCGCCGGAGTGGGATGCCCGCTTCGCCAGCACGCGACGATGATGGATCAGCAAGCCGCCGAAATAGGCCAGGTAGTAGCCGATGACGATGCCGTAGATCAGCAGCGTCAGCGGATGCTGCGTATACAGCGCGAGCATCGGCGAAGATGCCGTGCCCGCATGCGGCACCCCGGCAGTCATGGAATGCTGCATCTGCGGCATGAGCACAGCGAACTTGTAGACCAGCCGGCCGATGAGCAGGGCGACGACGGCGATGCCGAGCCAGCTGTTGGGGGTGTAGAAATCGCCCTCCGCGGTGACTTCGATACGCGTCAGCCTGAGGCCGATGAAGCCGAGCACGGCGCCAACCGCCACACCGCCGCCCAGATCGCCCAGCAGAACGGCACGGTGCAGGACCAGCTGGCCGAAGAAGATGAGGACCAGCGACAAGATGCCGACCCGCACCAGCATGCGGCGGGTACGGATCGGCTGGCGGCCGATGAACCGGCGCATGCGGCGATAATAGAGCCACGCCAACAGCGGCACGATGGCAATCCAGATCCACACCTGCGGTGACACGGCCCCTTCTCCCACGTTCGTGAACGTCGTACCCGTGCAATGTAGCGCATTCGTGCCCGGCACGTACTCTGCCGATTGTCACGCATCGCGCATGCAGGCAATCGCTCAGCCGGAGGACTTGCCCTGCTGGGCCACCGCGGCCGCCTTGGCCTCGATGGCCTCCTGGTCGCCCAGATAATAATGACGGGTCGGCTGCAGATCATCGTCGAATTCGTACACCAGCGGTACGCCGGTGGGGATGTTCAGACCGGTGATTTCCTCGTCGCTGATGCCATCCAGATATTTCACCAGCGCGCGCATGGAGTTGCCGTGGGCCACCAGCAGGACGCGCTGTCCGGCGCGCATGGCGGGCGCCAGCGTCTCGTTCCAGTAGGGCACCACCCGCTCCACCGTATCTTTCAGGCACTCGGTCAGCGGAATCTGCGCAGGATCGACATTGGCATAGCGCGGATCGCGCGCGGCCTTGCTCTCCTCGGGCTTGAGTGCAGGCGGCGGCGTGTCGTAGCTGCGCCGCCAGATGTGCACCTGCTCCTCGCCATGGCGCTTGGCGGTCTCGGCCTTGTCCAGGCCGGTGAGCGCACCGTAATGCCGCTCGTTGAGGCGCCAGGTGGTCAGCACCGGCAGCCACATCAGGTCCATCACGTCCTGGATCTGCCACATGGTGCGGATGGCGCGCTTGAGGACCGAGGTGTGTGCGACGTCGAAGGTCAGGCCTTCGGCCTTGATCAGTTTTCCGGCCTCGCGTGCTTCCTCGAGGCCCTGTTCCGTGAGGTCCACATCGGTCCAGCCGGTGAAGCGGTTTTCCAGGTTCCACTGGGACTGACCGTGGCGGGTCATGACGAGTTTGTACATGGCTTGGGTGCCCTTGCAGCGCGGGGAGCCTCTCATGATGGAAACTGCGCGGCGCAGCGTCAATGTCGCCGCGCATACATCCGCAGCTCGCCGGCAGCCGGAAACGCGGCTAAACCTTTCCCTTGGGCGCTGCATCGAAGCAGTGTTCCCCCTTATGAGAGATATCCATGAAACCCCTTCTCATCCTGTTCGCGGCCACCTCGCTGCTGGGCGCCGCCACACTCGCCCAGGCCGACAGCGCCAACATCGACAAGGTCAACGGCTCCATCGAAGTGGCCGCCGGCCAGCATGCAGGCAAGCTCAGCACCGTCAATGGCTCCATCCGCCTGGAGGACGGTGCCGTAGTCCAGAGCATGAGCACGGTCAACGGCGCCGTCCATGCCGGTGCCCGTGTCACCAGCGGCGATGTGGAAACCGTCAATGGCTCCATCGAGCTCGGCAACAACGACCACATCAGTGGCAAGGTCGCCGCAGTCAACGGCGCGCTGACCATCGGCCGCGATGCACGCATCGATGGCCATGTCTCCAACGTCAACGGGCACATCCACATCACCGCTGCCACGCTGCACGCCGGGCTGGAAACCGCTGCGGGTGATATCGATCTCGAGCAGGGCACGCACGTCGACGGTGGCCTGCTGGTCGACAAGCAGCACACGTCCTGGTTCAACTGGGGGCATTCACGACCGCCGCGCATCGTCATCGGGCCGCACGTGGTGGTCAACGGCACGCTGGATTTTCGCCGCGAGGTGAAACTCTACGTCAGCAACAGCGCCACCGTGGGCACGATCAAGGGCGCCAATGCCATCCGCTTTTCCGGGGCGCACCCCGGGCAGTAACCCTGCTGCAGCACGGCCGGCCTCAGACCCAGTCGCGCGGTTGGAGATACTCGGCCAGCCGCGCCTCCTCGCTGCCTGCTTCCGGCACGTAGCCATACTCGAAACGCACCCGCGGCGGCAGGCTCATGAGGACCGATTCGGTGCGGCCGCCGGACTGCAGCCCGAACAGCGTGCCGCGGTCGTAAACCAGATTGAACTCCACGTAGCGGCCGCGGCGGTACAACTGGAAGCGTCGCTCGCGCTTGCTCCAGGGCTCGTGCATGCGGCGTTCGGCAATGGGCACGTAGGCATCCAGGAAGCCCTGGCCCACATCCCGCGTGAAGTCGAAGCAGCGCTCGAAGCCGCCTTCGTTGAAATCATCGTAGAACAGGCCGCCAACGCCACGCATCTCCTGACGATGCTTGATGGTGAAATACTCGTCGCACCACCGCTTGAATCGCGGATACAACTCGTCGCCATGCGCAGCGCATACGTCGCGCGCCACGCTGTGCCAGTGCACCACGTCTTCCTCGAAGGGATAGCAGGGCGTCAGGTCGAACCCGCCGCCGAACCACCACAGCGGCTCCACTCCCTCCTTGCGCGCCTCGAAGTAGCGCACGTTCATGTGCGCCGCGGGCACATACGGATTACGTGGGTGCACCACCAGCGACACCCCGGTGGCGACAAAATGCCCGTCCGCCAGTTGCGGGCGGTGTGCCGTGGCACTGGGCGGCATGCGATCGCCGTGCACATGTGAAAAGTTGACGCCGGCCTGCTCGAACAACCCGCCATTTTTCAACACCCGCGTGCGGCCACCGCCGCCGCTGTCGCGGGTCCAGGCATCCTCGGCGAACCGCGCCTCGCCATCCAGTGACTCCAGTGCCTCGCACAGGCGTTCCTGCAGATCCTGCATGAAGTCTTCAACACGTGCGATGCGGTCATCGCCGGTGCTCTCATCGCTCATGGAACGCGTACCCGGATGCGTGAGACGGAATCGGCATGCGCGTCCAGCCGACCGGATGCGACAGCGCATGTCACTGTCACCTGAACATGGTAACAACCCCGAAGCCAACCGTGGGTCAACGCATCCGTGACAGCATCCGCCGGTGACCGATCAAGCGCGCCCAGCGCAGGCCGATATCGATCCACATCAGGTACCCCGCCTCCATCAATATGCGCAGCATGTAAGCGGGGTGCCGCGGCATCCGCGGTTCGGCGCCCACCGGCCGGCCCTCGAATCCCAGACACCGTGCCAGCAGCTGGCACCGTGCCAGGTGGTAACGGCTGCTGACCAGCACCACCGGCGGCAACGGATCGGCATTCAGCACGATGCGCGCATGACGCAGATTCTCCAGCGAATCGATGGAGGTCTGCTCCAGGATCAGCTCGACATCGTCAGGCAGCGGCCCGTGCGTGCGCAGCCAACGCGCACCGGCCGCCGATTCGGTGGTGCTGCCGCTGCCGCTGCTGGCGCCGCCGAGCAGCACCACCCGTCTGGCCAGACCGGCACGCATGATGTGCGCACACCGGCGCAGGCGATGACGGTAATCCGCCTTGGGAAGACCGTTGCGCAAGCGGCAACCGAAAACCAGCACCACGCCCCGCTGTGCAGGTTGGCTCGGGCTGCGCGCGGCCATCCGCCACACGCGCCGCAGATACACCAGCCACAGCAGGCCACAGGTGAGCAGCAGGGCCGCCAGGGTCACGGCCAGCGAATGCAGCACATCGCGATCACGCACATAGCGCCAGGGGCCACGACGAAACAAATCGAGCAGTGCATGCATGGCGGCGGAGATCGATGAGGGACAGACAAGTCTGCGTAAATCAGCAGCCCACTTGCAATGGCCAGCACGCCTCCTGCCGACAGCCGCTGAACCGCAATTGCGCATACTCTAGTGCACGACTAGGCACGGCGCAGGTCGTCGGCTACGCTCAGCGGATGCCGCATGCCATGTCCCCCGTTGCCATCACCGCCTTCACCACCACCTCCGCCGTGGGGTGCGGCCGCGCCGCGCACGCTGCCGCCCTGAACACCATGCGTGGCGGACTGACGCGCAACGACTTCACCCGCGAACCGCTGGATTGCTTCATCGGCCGTGTGCCCGGTGTCGAATCGGTGACGCTGCCAGCGCAGCAGGCCGACTGGGACTGCCGCAACAATCGCCTGGCGTGGATGGCATTGCAGGAGGATGACCTCCTCGACCGGGTCGCCGCTGCAGTGGCCCGTTACGGCAACGACCGGGTCGCAGTGCTGGCAGGAACCTCCACGGGCGGCATCGGCGCCAGCGAGGAAGGGTATCGCCGCCTCGACGGTGACCGCCTGCCCGACGACCTGCGTCGCCCGGGAATCCACTCCATCCATTCGCTGGGCGCGTTCCTCAGCGACGTGCTGACCATTCGCGGTCCATGCCTGACCGTCTCCACGGCCTGCTCGTCCAGCGCCAAGATCTTCGCCAGCGCCGAACGCATGTTGCGCCTGGGCCTGATCGACGCTGCGCTGATCGGCGGTTGCGACACCCTGTGCGACAGCGTGCTGTACGGCTTCAATTCCCTGGAGCTGGTTTCGCCGCGGCCGTGTCGTCCGTTCGACCAGGACCGCAGCGGCATCTCGCTCGGCGAGGCCGCCGGCTTCGCGCTGCTCGAGCGCGTGGGCATGGCGCCCACCGCGCCGCGGCTGATCGGCTATGGCGAATCCAGCGACGCCCACCACATGTCCACCCCCCATCCGCAAGGGCTGGGCGCGGAACTGGCGCTGCGCCAGACACTGCAACGCGCCGATCTCGCCCCCACCGACGTGGGGTATATCAACATGCACGGCACCGCCACGCCCAAGAATGATGCCGTGGAGGGAACGCTGGTTGCACGCCTGTTCCCGGCCACCACGCGGATGAGCTCCACCAAGGGCTATACCGGACACACGCTGGGAGCAGCGGGTGTCGTGGAGGCAAACATGGCCCTGCTGGCGCTGGAGCAACGCCTGATTCCGGGCAACCTGGGCTGCAGCAATCCCGATCCCACATGTGCGCCGCAAATCGCCCTGGAAAGCATGCCGGCCGCTTTCGACGTGGCCCTCAGCAACTCGTTCGGTTTCGGCGGCAACAATGCCTGTCTGGCGTTTGCACGGGCCGGGAGCGGCGCATGAGCGAGACGCTGGATATCTGGGTGGAAGGCATCGGCGTCTGGGCCGACGGCATCGCCGACTGGTCCGCGCTCCAGGCACGCCTGGCCACGGACGCGGAATCCCCGATGCCGTCGCCATCTGCTCCGGCACGCCCTCCGGCCAAGGTGCTGGCCTCCGGCGAGCGGCGGCGCGCGCCGGGCAGCGTGCTGCTGGCGCTGGAAGCAGCGGCCCAGGCGGTGGCCATGAGCGACCGCCACGCAGCCGATCTGCCCAGCGTGTTTGTCAGTGCGCATGGCGACGCGCCGATCATGGATTACATGTGTCGCACCCTCGCCGAATCGCCGCGGGAGCTGTCACCCACCCGCTTCCACAATTCCGTGCACAACGCGGCTGCCGGCTACTGGACCATCGCCACCGGCTGCCACGCTGCGTCCACCGCCCTGAGCGCCTGGAGCGACAGCTTTGGCAGCGGCCTGCTGGAAGCCGCGACCCTGGCGCTGGCCGACGAGCGGCCGGTGCTTCTGGCGGCGTATGACGTGCCGGGCACCGGCCCGCTGGGCGAGCAGATCGAGTCGACCTCGCGGTTTGCCTGCGCCATGGTCCTGGCACCGGCACCCACGGCGGCCACCCGCATCGGACTGCAGCTGGAGCTGGCGCCCGCGGCCGGTTCCAGCTCGCCGCAGCATCCCTGCCTGGCGGCCATCGATGCCAGCAACGCATGCGGCGCAGCGGCGGCGCTGCTGGAAGCCCTGGCCGGCCCGCCGGGGATGGCGCTGCGCCTGGCAGTGGCGCCGGGACTGGGACTGAAAATCCAGACCACGGAGGTATCGCCCGATGCATGACCGGGCAGATGACAATAGGCGCGAGGACAGGATGCGCTGGTGCGTGCTGGTTCCCTGCCTCAATGAAGCGCAGGCCATTGGCGGCATCCTGTCCGAAGCGCTGCAGCTGGGCGCACCGGTGCTGGTGGTCGACGACGGTTCCGACGACGGCACAGCGCAGATCGTCGGCGCGTTGCCGGTGACACTGCTGCGCCATCATGAACGGCGCGGCAAGGGCGAAGCACTGCGTACCGGCTTTCGCGAAGCCCTGGCCCGCGGCTTCGACGCCGTGGTGACCATGGACGGTGATGGCCAGCACAGTGCCGGCGACATCCCGCGCATGCTCGCGGCGGCACAGCACTATCCACAGCACATCGTGATTGCGGCGCGCGTCAAGCAGCGCCAGCGCCAGCCTGCCTATCGGCGCCGCGCCAACAACTTCGCCGACTGGGGCATCGCCTGGGCCTGTGGCCAGCAGCTCATCGATTCGCAAAGCGGCCAGCGCCTGTATCCACGCCGCGCGCTGGAGCTAGCCGATACACAGGCGCAGGGGTTCGTGTTCGAAGCCGATGTACTCATCACTGCCGCACGCGGCGGCACCCGCGTGGTCGCCGTGCCCATCGAGTCGCGCTACAAGACCGAATTCCGCGGCAGCTATTTTCGCCCTCTGCCGGATTTCGTACGCATCGCGGCACATGTGGTTGGCCGGGTGCTCACCTCCGGCCGCATCGTCTCCAACTACCGCCGCATGCTGCGCGAGCCACCGGTGCTGATCGATCCCCACGAAGCCGATGCCGCGGCCGTCCATCCACGGCAGGCGATTGCCGATTCATAGTGCGCCGCCTCACCCGCTCAAATCATTGCCCTCGCCGTTTGCTGTTCGGCTGCAAGGTGCCTGAATCCAGGAAAAAAGGGGGTTTGCCCGGCGCGGGCAGCTCCCGGACAAGCGCTGCAATGCGGTGGCCGTGGCCCGCGTGCCTGGCTCTGCATGGCGTACATGCAGCGAAGCGGTACACTGGCGCGCACGCCACGCAACAACCAGTTGAGCCGCTGCCGCGTCCCCCCGTCACGCCGACGCAAGAGCTACCGCAATGACCACGCAAGCATCGCACGATGCCGTCATCATGGGCGGCGGCCTGGCCGGTCTGGCCTTGGCGCTGCAGCTGCGCGGCGCCTTCGCGGACATGCACATCACCGTACTGGAACGCCGCTCGCACCCGTTACCGGATGCCGCCCACAAGGTGGGCGAATCGGTGGTCGAGATCGGCGCGCATTATCTGGCCGAGACGCTGGGCCTGCGCGACCATCTCGAGCAGGCGCATATCCACAAGTTCGGCTTCCGCTTCTTCTTTTCCGACAGCCGACCGGATCTGGGCGCGGTCACCGAACTGGGGGTCACCCAGGTGCTGCCCACGCCGAGCTACCAGCTCGATCGCGGCATCCTGGAAACCTTCATGGCCCGGGAAGCGCAACGCCGCGGCATCACCTTTCACCACGGGGCCAGCATCAGCGGCATCGAGATGGGGACCGACGGCGCGGCGCACCAGGTCCGCTGGCGCGATGCGCAGGGCGAGCACGCCATCCAGGCGCGCTGGCTGCTGGATGCCTCCGGTCGCGCCGCGCTGCTGCGGCGGCGCTTCGATCTGACCCGCGACAACGGCCATGCGGGCAACGCCGCGTGGTTCCGTCTGGGCGAACAGCTGCCGGTGGATGAGTGGTGCGGCCCGCATGGCTGGCAGGCCGAGTGCTCGCCGCCGGAGCGCTGGCGCTCCACCAACCATCTGTGTGGTCCCGGCTATTGGGCCTGGCTGATTCCGCTGGCCTCGGGCGCGCATTCGGTGGGCGTGGTCAGCGATGCCAACATGCATCCATTCGACTCCATGCGCCGCTTCGACGGGCTGCTCGACTGGCTGGGGACACGTCAGCCGCTGCTGGCACGCGAAGTGGCCGCACGTCGAGCCTCGCTGCTGGATTTCGCCTTCCTGCGCAACTATTCGCACGGCTGCGCGCAGCATTTCAGCGCCGATCGCTGGGCCATCACCGGCGAGGCCGGCGCGTTCCTGGATCCGTTCTACTCGCCGGGCACGGACTTCATCGCCATCGTCAACACCTACATTGTGGACATGATCGGCCACGACCGCGCCGGCCGCCATCTGGGACCGCACGCGCACATCTACGAACAGCTGCTGCAATCGTTTTTCAGCAACACACTGAGCCTGTATCGCGGCCAGTACGCACTGATGGGTGACGCGCAGGTGCTGCCCGTCAAGGTGATCTGGGACTACGCCTATTACTGGGGCATTCTCTGCCAGCTGGTGTTCCAGCAGCGCCTGACCGACCTCTCGCTGTTGGGCGCGGTGCGGCCGCAACTGGAACGGGCACAAGCGTTGAACGCACGCATGCAGACACTGTTCACGCGCTGGCACGCGGCCAGCGACGGGCGCAATCCGCCGGCCATGCTGGACCAGTGCGACCTGCCCTGGTTCGCCGAACTCAACCGCGGCCTGCACGATCGCCTCAGCGATGCCGGCATGCGGGAACGCATTGGCGAACATGTCGATCTTCTGGATGCCCTGGCCGATGCCATTGCCCGCCAGGCCGGGGCCTCGGATGCGGCGTTGCGCGCCTTCGCCAGCGGCCGCTCGATGCGTCGCCCGCCGGAGCTGTTCCGCACGGCCGCCTGATGCGCGTGATATGGGTCAGCCCATGCCGCCGTTGACCCCGATGACCTGGCCGTTGACGTAGCCGGCCGCATCGGCACACAGGAACGCCACCAGCGCCGCCACTTCGTCGGGCTGCCCGGCCCGCCCCGCCGGCACCAGCGCCTTGATCTGCTCGGGAGAAAATTGCGCTTCGGCCATGCGCCCCGTGATCACGCCGGGCGCCACCACGTTGGCGGTGATGCCACGCGACCCCATCTCGCGCGCCAGCGATTTCACCGCGCCATGCAGGCCGGCCTTCGCCGCCGCGTAGTTGGTCTGGCCGCGGTTGCCCAGCACGCCGGCCACCGAGCCCACCGCGACCACGCGGCCAAATCGTGCCCGTGCCATCGGCAGCAGCAGCGGCTGCACCACGTGGAAGAATCCATGCAGCGACACATCGATCACCCGTTGCCACTGCGCTTCGCGCATGCCGGCCATGGGGGCATCGTCGTGCACGCCGGCATTGCTGACCAC
Source organism: uncultured Gammaproteobacteria bacterium (assembly GCA_963747595.1). Classification (GTDB taxonomy): domain Bacteria; phylum Pseudomonadota; class Gammaproteobacteria; order Xanthomonadales; family Rhodanobacteraceae; genus Oleiagrimonas. Next base: position 302,420 of record CAVVFO010000003.1, on the reverse strand, counting down.
CGCATGGATGGGGCCGTCGGCCAACAGGGCCTCGATGGCCGCGGCACTGGCGGCGGCATCGGTGACATCGAACGCCAGCGCCTGCGCCTGCCCGTGTGCGCGCTGAACAGTCTCGACCACCGATTGCGCACGCTGCAGGTTGTTGTTGGCATGCACGATCACCCGGTACCCCCCCCGCGCCAGTGCCGTGCAGATGGCGCTGCCGATGTCACCACTGCCGCCGGTCACCAGCGCGCGCTTCGCCTGTGCATCTGCGTCCATCATCTCGATTCCCGCGCAAAGACCGGAAGTCTAATGCACTGGCACGGCCGTCTTCCCGCAGCCGCGTCGAAAACGTCCCTGACGTTCTACCCGGGGTGGATGACGGCGCACCGGCCATGGACCAGGAGATCATCTCCATGCAGGACACGAAAACTGTACTGTGCGCCACGATCATCGGCGAAGAGGCATTGCGCGTGAATGTGCAGATCGCCCGTCAGGTCCTCCACATATTCACGCGCCAGACGCAGGTCGCGCAATGTCACCAGCAGGCCGGGTTTCGGTGTGTCGAAGCCGCCGGCGCGGGCGCGCAGTGCACCGTGGACAGCGGTCGCCTGGGCGCCGTATTCGGCCAGATGGATCGCATGCAGGTGGCCGTCGCGGCGCAACGGATGGGACGGATCACGATGACCGCTGCTGGTGGCGTGGATCTGCGTATGGTCCCAATCGGCCACCGCGTCCAGCAGGCACATGCTGCCGGCATGCGGGATCAGGTGTTTCCAATCACTCTTGGGCAGCATCGTCATGTCTCGCATGCGGCGCCATCAGGATCGAGAGGCAGAAGTGGAACGCCACGCCCAGACTCACGGTAAGGCCAATGGCCCGCAGCACCGGGATGGAGGACCAGGCCAGCATGCCGAATACCAGCAGCGCGGAGAGCACGCAGACCACCGTGGCATGCAGGGTCCGGCGCTGCTCGGCCGCATCGCCGGTCTCGCGCTCGAAGAACAGCGCGTAGTGCAGGCCCAGCCCCGCCGCCAGGATCAGCGCCACCAGATGGAACAGCGAAATCTCGAGGCCGGCCACGCGCTCCACCGCCAGCACCAGGAACGTGGCCAGTGTCATCGGCGCCAGCACGTGCCAGGCGCGGCGCAGGCTGCGCAGCGCCAGACTAATGGTGAGGATCAGCAACAGGGTGGCCACGCCCAACGCCTTCAGGATGCGCGAGCGATAGGAGGCCACCAGCGATTCGGAGGCGCTTTTCAGATCCAGCAGGCGCACCCTGCCGCCGGTGGATTGTGACAGCGCCGCCAGTGCGCCGGGATCGTGCACACCGGTCAGCGTCGCCAGACCCAGCCAGGTAGTTCCCGTCTGCGTGTCACCGGATGGACGTTTGACCAGCATCGACGCCAGGCGCTGTCCCACGGGCGAGTGCTCGAAGCGCTGGGGCGTCAACAGCGGCAGCGTGCGGGCGGTTTGCACGTCCTTTAAAAACGGCTTGAACAGGCCCTTGCGGAATGGCATGCCAGCCGCGGCCTGGGCGAGGGCGCTTTCGAGCGTGGGCTGGTCCGGTAATTTTTCCTGCCGCACACGCTGCGTCGCGGTCGACGGCAGGTAGCGCGACGGCAGCTCGATGCCATCCAGCGCATGTTGCGCCACCAGATGCTGCAGCGTGGGTTGCATCCGTTCGGACAGTCGAATCACGCCTTCGGCACTGCGCGCCTTCAGCAGCAGCATGTAGCGCACGTCCGGCGCGCCCAGGGCCTTGCGCAGGCGGGCGTCGGTGGCCATCAACTTCTTCGGCAACGGCGTCAGCGCGGCCAGATTGTTCTGCCAGAAGCGTCCCGGCGCCAGCCACAGCATGAGAACCGCGGCGACCGCCACCAGCAACGGAATCCAGCGCGGCCGCGGCAACGCATCCAGGAACCGCCGGAACCGCGCCAGACCGCGGGTGTCGGCAATATCGACGAAACGGGTCGGTAGCGTGTGCGGCAACAGATAGCGCGTGGTCAGGCCCGCCGCCAGCAGACCGCTGATGGTGAAAACCGCCAACTGCTGCAGACCCGGCACGCCGGACGCATAGAAGGCCAGATAGGCGATGCAGGCCGAGGCAATGGCGGTCAGCAGCAACGGCCACAAGCCGCGCACGCTGGCCACGGCAGAGGCGCCGGCGCGACGATGGCTGAGCAGGCGGATGGGATATTCCTGCGCCACGCCCAGCAGCGTGAAGCCGAATGCCAGCGTGATGCCATGGACTTGCGGGAACAACAGAATCAGCGCGGTGAGCCCGGCCAGCGCGCCGCTGGCAATCGGCAGCCCCCCCAGAACCAGCGCCGTGGGGCTGCGGTAGGCCAACAGCATCAGCAGGATGAACCCAATGGTGGAGATGCGCCCGATCCAGTCCACCTCGTGATGCGTGCGCCGGTTGACCACCACGCTGAAATACCCCGGGCCGCTCAGCGTGAGCGTGGCCCGGCCGCTATGCGGTAGCGCCTGAAAGTGCGCTTTCAGCGCATCGATGGTACGGCGCTGTGCCCCGGGGTCGAAACCTGCAGCGCGCGTCTGCACCAGCAGCAGTGCCTCATTTGCATGATCGAACCAGACACCGTCGCGAGTGGGCGGGGCGTCGGGTGGGGTCCAGCGCTGCGCCAGCTTCAGCACTTCCAGTGTGGGATCGCGTGGCAGCCAGGTTTGCAGCATGCCACCGGCGGGCGAGGCCAGGTCCTGCAGGCGTTGCTGCAACTGGTCATGCAGGTAGGCTGCATCCAGGCGGTGGTGGTCCAACGTCGGCGACAGCAGGTAGCGATACGGCAACCAGGCCGGATCCAGACGGTTGATATCGAAATCGCCATTGACCACCTGCGTGAACGCATGGTCCGTGCGCAACGATGCGGCCAGGCCATGGCTCAAACCGGTCAACGTGGCACTGTCCGTGCCACTGATGGCCACCAGCAGAAGGTGCGAGCCCGGGCCCTTGCCGATCTGGTCCATCAGCAGGCGCTGGTCGGCCGTGGTGGGCGGGGGCATGAAACTGCGCAGGTCGGTAGTGATACTGAGATTTCGCTGCACGTACAGGCCCAGCCCTGCCAGCACCAGCAGCCACGCAATCAGCAGGCCCACGCGCCCACGGATGCGCATCAGTAAGCCCCTGGACGCATGGACTCCGACGTCATTGCGACGTGCGGCACAGCGCGGTCAAGTTGGCGCGGGTGGGATGCGCGGGCATGGCCTTGGCCAGGTCGCCCAGCAGATCCATGCTGACGTCGCCGCGCTTCTGGGTGATTTCCATGCAGGCCAGCGTATTGCCCGAACCATCCAGGCGGATGCCGGCCAGCTGCCGCGCCAGTTGCGGCGCGCGCGGCTGCAGGGTGATGGTCCAGGAGGCATCGGGCTGACCATCGAGGCGGACCTTGAAGGTCTGTTGCAACTGCTTGACATTACCCGAGAGCACCGACACCAGCCCGTGCAGCAGCGCTTTCAGTGGCGGGGCGCGGTCCAGCGAGAAATGCTTCGTGCCGTGTCCCTTGCGGGTGACGGCCACTTCGCCGCCGGCAATCACCGTGGACTCGGCATAAGGAACCTTCACGCGTCGTTCGAGATGCAGTCCCCCGCTCCAGACCAGCTCGCCGGAGGTCACCAGCGGCCGACTCAGCAACGGCGAGAACTTCGCCTCGGCGAATGGCGTGTGGGTCGGCGGCGGCTGCGTCAGCCGGCCGATCAATGCGGCGGTTTTGCTGCAGCTGGCGCGGTCAGGCGCGGCGGCCACGCTGGACAGCGGGAGCAGCATCGCCGCGAGCATCAGCAGCGTGATCTTCTTGCCAGAAATCATAGAAATTGAACCAGTTGTAGGGCTCGAGCCGCACGTAATGTTCCAGTCGCGCAGCATAACGGGTGACGATCTCACGCAGGGCGTCCTGACGCCGCTCGCGCGGCAAGACCACCGGATCGGCGAACGGCTCAAAGACCAGAGTGTAACGATTGCCGCCCTGATACAGCCCGAAGCACAGCACCACCGGCACCTTCAAGGCCGCCGCCAGCGCGAACGGCCCGGCCGGGAATGGCGCCATCTTCCCCAGGAACGGTACACGGTGCACGCCCTCGTCGACGCGGCCCCGATCGGCCAGCAAGGCCAGCATGTGGCCGCTGGCCGCCGCCTCGGACAAGGCCAGGACCACCGACGTGGGATCGCCGGCCGCATCGATGATGCACTCGGCCAGCCCCGGTGACAGCGCCTCCAGCAGCTCGGTGAGGATGGGTGTCTGGCTCTTGTCCAGGACAATGCGCAACGGCACGTCCTCGATCCTGTCGGCCAATACGCGCAATGCTTCGAAACTACCGTGATGCGATCCCAGCAGCAGCACCCCCCGGCCTTTCGCAAGCGCCGCATCCAGCTGGTCCAGCCCCTGCGTCTGCACTGCAAAACCATGCAGGCCACGCGTCAGGAAAAACACCCGGTCCAGGATGGTGCCGGCGAACCTGTGGATGTGGTGCATGACGTGCCAGGCATGGACCGGTCGTTGCAGAACACGGCGCAGGAAGGCTCGCGACGCCTGGCGCTCATGGCAGCGGCGCAGATAGAAATACAGCGTGGCCGGATACAGGAGCAGGCGCGCGAACGGGCGCCCTGCATGCAAGGCAATGCTGCGGATCAGCCAGATGGCGAAACGTCCGCCGCCTTCCGGGCGATGACTCCAGTGCGCGCTCATGTCGATCCCTCGATGCGGCCGCGTGCCAGCAGCGTATCACCGGCAACAATGCGAAACCGCACCTGCGCACTGTCGGCGACTGCCTCGAGTTGCACCTGCGCCTCCCGGCCCGGTTGCAGTGGCGCCAGGAACTTGGCATCCAGCACACGTGCCATGCGCTGGTCGCGCCATCGCCGCAAACCCGACGCCACCTGCTCCAGCAACATCACGCCGGGGACCAGCGGCCGGCCGGGGAAATGCCCCGCCAGGCACGGATGCGCCGGATCGACGCAGAAGGTCAGCTGAAACCTCGCCGCAGTCACGGCGCGGCCGTTTCCCGCAAAAGCTGCGGCCAGCGCTGGAGAAGCCGTCTGCCGAACGCAGGCAGGCTCAGGTGCGACATGTGACGCAGGGCCAGGCGTCGCACGCTATGTTCGGCCAGCATCCCCAGCAGTGGCAGCAGATACACACCCAGATGGGTATACCAGACGGCATGGCGGGCATCGACCGCCCATGGTCCATGCAGCGCGAGGACAGCCAGCAGCCCGCCGGGGGCGACCGTCATCCAGAGCAGCAGCAGGACCGCCGTCTGCAGACCCAGCAGGAGTGCCCAGAACATCGTCACATGACGGGCATAGACGCGAACACCCGGAAGATCGAGCCGCACCTCACCTTCCATGACCCGGATGATGCGGATCACCAACGGCTCGTGCCCGCGTCGCAATGTGCGGGCAAACAGCAGGCATACCGCGGCATTGAACAGTATCGGCACCATGTCCAGTGCCAGCGTGATCCAACCGCGTGCGGCCAGGCCGGCCATCACGGCCACTATGGCCAGCCACCCCCCCCAGCCGCGCAGGCCGGCGCGCCCCGACAGCGACATGCTCACGGCCGCAATCAGGACGCAAAGTGCCCCCAGCCGCACATCATTGGCATCGATGACGGCGCCGGTCAGTGCCAGCAGCGCGTAGGCCACCAGCAGTGGCGCACTCGAACGATGCGCAATGGTCGTGGCGACGGACATGGTGGGTGCCCTCACGGATCCTTCGGGCCCGGCTGCGGACGGTCCTGCCGCGATCGAAGCCGAAGCGCCCTCAGGTGGTGCGATGCGCCTGCACATGTGCGGACAGCGCACGCAGATTGGCGAAAATCTCGCGGTTGTCCGGGTTGTCCGAGCGCAACTGGTAGCCATAGGTCTTGGAGATGGCCAGCGCGATCTCCAGGGCATCGATGGAATCCAGCCCCAGTTCACCACCGAACAGCGGCGCCTGCGGATCCAGATCGGCCGGTTCGACCTCTTCCAGATTCAAGTTGGTGACAATGAGTTCTGCCAGCTCGCGCTCGGCCGTGGTTTGTTCAGTCATGCTGTAAGTGTACTGCTTCACCCTGAAAAAGCCCCCGTTTGGCGGGCCCGTGCCCCGACGACAACGGGCGCGGAGTGTACCATGTGGGCATCATGGTGGTTTGGTGCCGGCCACGGCATCATGCCGCCAGCGCGTTGCGGATGGAACGCAACGGCATACGCATGCATGTCAGAGGTTGCTGGATGAATCAGGTTGTCACTCGCAAAATGGCGGCGCCATCGATCGCGGCCGCACCTGCGGTCAGTTACGAATCTGTGTCAGGGAACCCGCTGGATGCGCCGGGTGCGCTCGCGGTCTTCGGGTTCGGATCCCGGGCCGAGCTGGCAGATGATCCACGGTGTTTCAGGGTGGGGCTGGACCCGCTGTCGCGGCCGCTCGTGCAGGAAGTGTGGCGCGTGGACGCCACGGTAACCCAGGGGAAACGGGGCCCGCTGCAATGGGCGGCGGGCGGCGGCTGGCTGTTTGCCGCACTGGACCTGGATGCGGGTGGCAAGGAGGGCATCGAGGGCACGGCGCGGCATGCCTATGCCACCCTGTGCGGATTTCTGGCCGATCACGCTGCATGTCATGTCCAGCGACTCTGGAATTACCTTGGCCACATCAATGCGGGAGAGGCGGACGAGGAACGCTACAAGCGCTTCTGTGACGGTCGCGCCGCCGGCATGGGAGATTTTTTCGCCAGCGGATTTCCCGCCGCGACTGCCATTGGCCATCACCTGCAGGACGACCGGTTGCAGGTGTACTGCCTGGCCGCCACGCAACCCGGGAGGCGGGTGGAAAACCCGCGCCAGATGAGCGCGTGGACCTATCCGCGCCAGTACGGCGCCACCCCGCCCAGCTTTGCCCGCGCCACCGCGCTGGCCGGCGGCGACGCCCTGGCCATTTCCGGGACCGCGTCGATCGTCGGCCACGCCTCGCAGCACGAGGGCGATCTGCACGCCCAGTTGCACGAAACGCTGGCCAACCTGCATGCCCTGCTGGACGCAGGCGGCATGCCGCCACGCTTCGGCGCACACACCCCCCTGAAAGTGTATGTGCGCCACGCCGGACATGCGCCGCAAGTGCGGCAGCTTCTGCAGGAACGCCTCCCCGGCACACCGATCCTCCTGCTGCACGGCGACGTCTGCCGACGCGAACTGCTGGTGGAAATCGACGGGTGGAGTTACCGGTGAGCAGGACCGCAAGTAAGTGAGGAGAAGTGAGGAAAGAGACCGCCGCGCCACTTTGACCCGCCGCTCACTCCCTTCTATTCACGTGTGCTTTTCCGGTCGCTGCCAGCCTTCGATGGTGACCTGACGCCCCCGCGCCACCGTGAGCTTGTCGGCGGGCGCATCCGCGGCGATCACCGACCCGGCGCCGATGGTGGCACCTGCGCCCACCCGCACCGGCGCCACCAGTGCGGTGTTGGAGCCGATGAAAGCCCCGTCACCGATGGCGGTGACGAACTTGTTCACGCCATCGTAGTTGCAGGTGATGGTGCCGGCACCGATATTGACCCCGGCACCGATGCGCGCATCGCCCAGATAGGTCAGATGGCCAGCCTTGCTCCCCTCGCCCAGGACCGCTTTTTTCATTTCCACGAAGTTGCCCACGTGCGCGCCTGCCGCCAGCTCGGCGCCCGGGCGCAGGCGCGCGAACGGGCCGATGTCCGCTGCGCCGTGGGTGACCACGCCTTCAAGATCGCAATGCGCGTGGACCACCGTGCCGGCTGCCAGCTCCACATCACGCAGACGACAGAACGGCCCGATGCGCACGTTGTCGCCCAATGTCACAGTGCCTTCGAGAATCACGTCGATATCGATTTCCACATCGCGCCCCGCGGCAACCCGGCCGCGGGCGTCGAAGCGCTGCGGATCCGCCAGGCGCACGCCCGCGGCGGCCAGACGCCGTGCGGCGCGGCAGCGATGGTGTTTTTCCAGTGCCGCCAGCTGCCATGGCGTATTGGCACCGCTGGCCTCCACGGCATCATCCAGCTGCACGCAAGCGGCCGGGCGACCATCGGCGGCAGCCAGCGCGAAAATATCCGTGAGGTAGTACTCGCCTTGCGCATTGCCGGTATCCAGCTGCGCGACCCAGCCGCGCAAACTGGCAGCATCGGCGGCGACGATGCCGGTGTTGGTCAGGGTGATGGCACGCTGCGCGGCATCAGCATCCTTCTGCTCGACGATGGCCGCAACACGGCCCCCGGCATCGCACACCACGCGACCATAGCCGCTCGGGTCGTCCAGTTCGGCAGCCAGCATCGCCAGCGTGGCATCGCTCTCGATCAGCGGGCGCAGGCTGTCCTCACGGATCAGCGGCACGTCGCCGTACAGCACCAGCACGCGTGCCGGGTCCGGCACAGCGGCCATCGCCAGGCGGACTGCGTGCCCCGTGCCCAACTGCTCCGCCTGATGCACCCACTGCAGGTCCGCCGACTCGACGAACGCCGCACGCACCGCGTCGCCGCCATGCCCGTGTACCACGTGGATGGCCTCGGGTTGCAAGGCCCGCGCCGCATCCAGCACATGCGCCAGCATGGCGCGGCCCGCCAGCGGCAGCAGTACCTTGGGCTGCGCCGATTTCATGCGCGTGCCCGCGCCGGCGGCCAGAACAATGACGTGCAGGGGCTTCATGCAGAACATCCATCAGCGAAAACCGCCCCATTCTAAGCGGGTTTGGGCACCGCTCGCAGGACGATTCGGGGAGCCACACGAGGGAGCCGCCGGCTCGCGCACAACCACCCCGCCGCCAGGCAAGCAGGCGAATCCGTCACTTGCGTCCCTTGATCCGCCCTATGTGGCGTCGCTGGCCTGCCCATGGATACCGCGCACCGCACGGCCGGACGGATCGTCGCTTTGCGCAAAGCTCTGCGACCAGCGGAAGGCCGTGGGCGTGGAGCAGGCGATGCTGGGCCCTCCGGGAGTCAGGCGCGCCGGCCCATCGCCCGGGTAATGCCGCTCGAACAACTCACGATAGACATATGCCTCCTTGCTGGCCGGCGGATTGACCGCGAACCGCTGCGCCGCGACCGCCATCTGCGCATCGCTGACCTGGTGCCCGGCGTGCGCCTTGAGCGCATCGATCCAGCCATAGCCGACGCCATCGGAAAACTGCTCCTTCTGCCGCCACAGCACGGCATCGGGCAGCAGGCCACGACCGGCTTCGCGCAGGATGTGCTTTTCGATACGGCCATCGCCCGGGCGCTTCGCCGATGGCGCCAGCGACATCGCCGTATCCAGGAAATCCCGATCCAGGAACGGCACCCGCGCCTCCACGCCCCAGGCCGCCATGGCCTTGTTGGCGCGCAGGCAGTCGTACTGATGCAGGGCGTCCAGTTTGCGTACCAGCTCGTCGTGGAACTCGCGGTCATCCGGCGCCATGTGGAAATACAGATAGCCGCCGAAGATCTCGTCCGCGCCCTCGCCGGAAAGCACCATCTTGATGCCCATGGCACGGATGCGCCGCGCCAGAAGGTACATCGGCGTGGAGGCGCGCACGGTGGTCACGTCGTAGGTCTCGATATGGCGGATCACGTCATCGATGGCGTCCAGGCCTTCCTGCTCGGTGAAGTGGAAGGTGTGGTGCACGGTATCCAGTGCATCGGCCACCGTCTGCGCCGCGGCCAGATCGGGGGACCCCTCCAGCCCGATGGAAAACGTATGCAGCCGTGGCCACCACGCAGCACTGCGATCATCGTCTTCGGTGCGTCTGGCCGCGTAGTGCGCGGTGATGGCGGCAATCAGCGACGAGTCCAGCCCCCCGGAAAGCAACACGCCATAGGGCACGTCGCTCATCATGTGCCGATGCACCGAGGTCTCCAGCGCCTCGCGCAGCGGCGCCGGATCGGCAGGCCCATTGCACACTGCATCGAAATCGCGCCACGCCGGTTGGTAGTAGCGCTGCGGCCCTCCGGACTCACTGCTCTGCCAGCAGCCGGGCGGAAACACCTCGACGCTGACACACACCTGCATCAACGCCTTCATTTCCGACGCCACATACAGGCGCCCTTGCGCATCGTGGCCGGTGTACAGCGGTTCGATGCCGATGGGGTCGCGCGCGATCAGCCAGTCGCCCCGCGCCCGGTCCCAGAGCACGAACGCGAACATGCCGTCCAGATCATTCAGGAACTCCGTGTCACAGGCGTGATACAGCGGCAGGATCACTTCGCAGTCGGACTCGGTGGCGAAGGCGTAGTCGGGAAATCGTTGCCGCAATTCGCGGTGATTGTAGATCTCGCCGTTGACGGCCAGGATCTGCTCCTCATCGTTCGACACCAACGGCTGCGCGCCGTGCACCACATCGACGATGGCCAGCCGCTCATGTGCCAGAATGGCATTGCGGTCGGCATAAATGCCACTCCAGTCCGGCCCGCGATGCCGCAGCAGACGCGCTTGGTCGAGCACCACCGGTCGCAACGCGCTGACGTCGCCACCGGGATGCAGTACCGCCACAAAACCACACATGAAATCTGACCTTCAGAGCATCCGGACAAGCATGCTCGCACGTGCGGATTCGTTGCTGAAATGAGGTTTGGTTAGATTCCGCCGATGCCGGGTATCATCCCCGCCGTGCGCAGCGCGTGTTCATCGCATCGCCGCTAGACTGGCGCTGCCACATCGCCGTCGGCGCCACATCTTCAGCACGCATGCTGCGATCCTCGAGCAACGTATCAACACGACTTTTTCCGCGCCGCACGGAACCCATGTCCAACACCGCGTCGAACATCCGGCAACACCCTGGCCCGCTATTGCTGCTGCTGCGCCAGGGTATGGGCTTCAGCATGGTCGGCCTCCTCCAGCTCTTGTTGGATTGGGGCGTCATGGTGGGCCTGAGCGCGATGGGCATGCCAATGGCGCCATCCAATGTGCTCGGCCGTCTGGCCGGTGCCGCTCTCGGGTTCTGGGGAAACGGCCGGCTGACCTTTGCGGGCAGCCGATTGCCGTTGTGGCGCAGCGCGTTCCGTTTCGTGCTGCTGTGGAGCGCGCTGACCCTGTTGAGCACGCTGGCGCTGGAGGAGGTTGCCATGCAACGCAGCCTGGACACGGCGTGGCTGATCAAGCCGCTGGTCGAGGGTGCGCTGTCGCTGGTCAGCTTTTTCGCCTGCCGGCACTGGGTCTTCGGTCACCGCGGCGAGTGAACCCCCAACATGCGCCTTGCCCCGTCCGCATGCACGAGGACCCTACGCGCCACTCACCCCGGTGGCCGACAGCGGCATGCTGCGGGGCGCACTGGAATCGCGTAGCAGTGCGTGCCGAGCTCCCTCGCTGACGGCCGGTTCCAGCTCGATCAGCGGGGTGAATTCGCCGGCGACCAGCGCCGCAATGGCAATACCGTCGCGATACAGCACGCGCGAGCCCGTCACGGCCGGAACCTTGCTGCCGCTCAGCACGGTGCCAAGCAGATTGAGCGGATCGGCGCCGCAGACGCACACCAGCTGCCCGTCGGCCGGTCGCTTGCGCACCGTACGCAATAGATCCACTGCCTCCGGCAGCGCGAACTGTTCGCCTACCAACCCATCGATGAACCGGCCGCCACGGATCTCGCCACGTGCCTCCAGACGATGATAGACGCGCAGCAACGCGCGCCATGGCGGCAGCCAGATCGCCTCACGCTGCAGCAGGCGCCAGCTGACCACGCCGTAGCGGCGCAGCAGCGCGCGTGCGACATGTTCGAGCGCTTGCGGATCGATGGAGGGATCCTTTCCCGCATCGCCGGGAGGCGCTTCTGCCGTGCGTTTGCCATGGGTCAGCGCCCAGCGCCCAGCGTCCGCGATACCGCTCAGCGCGTTGTGGCGCACGCGGCGGTGGCGCCGCGCATGACGCTTGGCCGCGGGCGTCAGCAACGCACGCAGGCCGGCAAAGCTGTCGGCGTTGATGGCGCCCACAGCCACCAGTTCGCCCAGCGCATCTTCCAGCTCGCTGTTGAGCAAATGCGCATCTGCCGCCAGTTCATCGAAAAACGAAGCGCCGCGCCTCTCGAGCACGTCGACCACGGCCTGCGCCCGCGAGGATATCACCGGAGCCTGCAAGGCACGTCCGGTCAGCCCGGTCCAGGTGGCCAGCGTGCGCCGCGGCAGCAGCACGATGGGCGAACTGCGCACCGGTCCGGCCGCATGCGGCTTGTCTGCATCGCCACTGGCGCCGCGCAGCCGCGTCCAGACGATGCGGCCCGCGCGACACAGATCATCCAGCCAGCCGATGGCATAATCGCTCACGCGCGCCGGCAGGATCTCGCTTTCCCACGCCCCGGCGGCCGCCTCGAAGCCTTCCAGCTGCGCCAGCACGCCAGCCAGCGCCTCCGGCCCGCTGACCTGTGCGCCAGGCGCCACCCGCTGCCAGTCGAACAGGAAACGCATGAAGTCACGGCGTTTGACCGGCGCAATCTCGCGGCGCAGCCGGCCGATGGTGTACCGGTGAATCCGCGCCAGCAGGTGCCGCTCGCACCATTCATCCCCCGCCGCACCCGGCGTGAACGCGCCCTGCATGACATAGCCTTCGCTTTGCAGCGCCGCCAGCGCTGCCGTGATGTCGGCGGCGGGCAACGCGAACGTCGCGGCCAGGTCGTCCACGCGCGTCGGCCCCAGCCCGGTGAGCCGGGCACGCAACAGCTCGATCCGCGCGCCCTCCACCGGCCACTCCTGCGCGGCGTACTCGCGCGGCGCGTCGATCGCCGGCTGCATCGGCGCCGCGGGATGCAATGTTCGCCACGCAGGCAGGCGCTCGGCCGCGACCCACACGTGCGCACCATGCTCCCCCAGCGTCAATCGCGTCGCCCGACGATCGCTGGACAGCCGCTGCAACCAGTGCGCCCAGTCGTCGTGGGCAGCCACATCCTGTGCCGTGATGCATCCCAGCCCCGTCAATGTTTCATGCATCTCGTCGGCATCGCGCGGCTGTGGCCACGCCTCGCCACGCACCGCATCAATGGCCTCTGGATCCAGCGCGGCCAGATCGTCGGTGTTGTCGGGATCGGTCCAGCGCCGGCTCTGCACCGCCTGGGTGCGACGCTCCTCCAGCGGTGCGTCATCCAGAAACGCATAGGGCGCCGCATTGAGCACGCCGGCAGCCAGGGGTGAAGGCATGGGCAGATCGCGCGCCACCATGTGGATGGCGCCGGATTCCAGCCCGCGCAGGACCGCCAGCAGGCCATCGATGTCCATGGCCTCGTGCAGGCAGTCGTACAGCGTCTGTGCCACCAGTGGATGGTCGGGAATCTCGCGCTCGCCGACGATGTTCTCCAGGCACGCCACCTGATCGGGGAACACCGTGGCCAGCAGATCCTCGCTGCGCATGCGCTGGATCTGCGGCGGCGTTTTGCGTCCGCCGGACATGCGCGGCAGCGCCAGCGCCGTCACCGCGTTCCAGCGCCAGCGCACCGGGAACAGCGGCGCGTCCAGCAGCGCCTGCACCAAGACATGCTCGGCCGTGTTGGAATGCAGGTAACGGGCCACTTCCTCAAGCGGGAAACTGTGACTGGTGGACAGCGACAGCACGATGGCGTCCTCGGTGGCCGCCGCCTGCAGTTCGAAGTTGAAGTTGCGGCAGAAGCGCTTGCGCAACGCCAGCCCCCAGGCGCGGTTGATGCGGCTGCCGTACGGCGAATGGATGATCAGCTGCATGCCGCCGGATTCGTCGAAGAAACGTTCCATGGCCAGCGTGTCCAGCGTCGGCAAGACGCCCAGTGCCGCCTTGGCCGAGGCCAGATAGTCGACCAGCTGACGTGCCGCGCCTTCCTTCAACCCCAGCGCATCCATGGCCCAGCCCATGGCCGCGTCCGTGCCGCCCGCCTCCAGCTTCGCGGCGATCTCGGCACGCAGCCGCGCCACGCCGGCGCACAGTTCATCGCTGCGCCCCGGCGCCTCGCCGATCCAGAACGGGATGCTGGGCGGCTGCCCCTGTGCATCCTCCACCCGCAGCCGGTCGCGCTCCACGCGGAGGATCCGGTAGGACTGGTTGCCCAGCTGGAACACGTCGCCGGCCATGCTCTCCACGGCGAAATCCTCGTTGACGCTGCCGATGATCTGCGCCTGCGGTTCCAGTTCCACGCGGTAGTCGGCGGTGTCGGGGATGGTGCCGCCGGAGGTCAAGGCGGTCAGGCGCGCATTGCGCCGGCCGCGCACGCGGCCATGCACGGCGTCGCGATGCACGTAGGCCGCGCGCGGGCCGCGGCGGGTGCTGAAACCGTCGGCCAGCATGCGCACGATGGCGTCGAAATCCTGCCGCGACAGCGCCGCATACGGCCACGCGCGGCGCACCATGGCGAACAGCGCATCCTCGTCCCATTCGCCGCAGGCCAGTTCGGCCACCAGCTGTTGTGCCAGCACGTCCAGGGGCGCGGGCGGGATCTGCAGCGCGTCCAGTTCACCGCGACGGATGCAATCCAGCAGCGCCGTGCATTCGACCAGATCGTCACGGGTGGCCGGGAACAGCCGCCCCTTGGGCGTGCCGCCGACATTGTGTCCGGAGCGCCCCACACGCTGCAGCACGGAAGCGATGGAACGCGGCGAGCCGAGCTGGCAGACCAGGTCCACCTCGCCGATGTCGATGCCCAGTTCCAGCGACGCCGTGGCCACCAGCACCCGCAGCTCGCCGTGCTTCAGGCGCTGCTCCGCGGCCAGCCGATGTTCCCGCGACAGGCTGCCATGATGCGCCGCCACGGCATCGGTCCCGAGACGTTCGGACAGCTGCCGTGCGGCGCGCTCGGCCATGCGCCGCGTATTGACGAAGACCAGTGTGGTGCGGTGCGCCTCCACCAGATTGGCAATGCGGTTGTAGACAAGCTCCCAGGCGTCGTTGGACATCACCGCATCCAGCGGCAGCGGCGGCACCTCCAGCGCCAGATCGCGCTCGCGCGTGTAACCGACATCGACGATGGCGCAGTCCACCGGCACGTGTTCGGCCGCAGTGGGGCCCGCGGCCAGTCCCGGCAAGGCCGCATCACTGCCGGCGCCCACCAGGAACCGCGCCACCGCCTCGATCGGTTTCTGCGTTGCCGACAGGCCGATCCGCGTCAGCGGCCGCTGACACAACGCTTCCAGCCGCTCCAGACTCAGGCTCAGATGGCTGCCGCGCTTGCTGGCGGCCACGGCATGGATCTCGTCCACGATCACGCTGCGGGTCTCCGCCAGCATGGCGCGCCCGGATGCCGACCCCAGCAACACGTACAGCGATTCGGGCGTGGTCACCAGGATATGCGGCGGCCGCTTGCGCATCGCCGTGCGCTCGGCCTGCGGGGTGTCCCCGGTACGCACGGCGGTGCGGATGTCCACATCCGGCAACCCCATGCGCTCGAGTTCGGCGCGAATGCCCTTGAGCGGCACCTCCAGGTTGGCGTGGATGTCGTTGGACAGTGCCTTCAGCGGCGAGACGTAGACCACTGCAGTGGTGTCGTCCAGTTCCCCGTCATGCTCCAGCCCCTGGCGCACCAGCGCATCGATGGCGGCCATGAACGCGGTCAGGGTCTTGCCCGAGCCGGTCGGCGCCGCGACCAGCGTATGCCGGCCGGAGGCGATGGCCGGCCACGCCGCTTCTTGCGCCGGTGTCGGTGCAGCAAATGCGCCGCGGAACCACGCGGCGACGGCAGGATGGAAACGTTCCAGCGGCATCGGATATATCGGTAATCAGGGAGCGGCACGTCGCAGGCCAGACACATTACATGAGGGTCCTGGGCGACATGGCCAAGACCCCAGGCGATATGCCACGACGCTAGCAGCCGGGCGGCGCAGCACGTGAGACGCTGACGTCCCCGGGCGGCACGTTGCCATGCAGCGCACTTCCAGAGGCTTGCAGAACCCGTCGAGAACACGGCTGACGACCTTCCGATCCTTCGCACTATGTGACGGCACCAGATCTGGCCGCTCCAGCAGCAGACGGTCGCCATCGTCCATCCATGCTCCGTTCACCTGCCACCTGCTTTGATCCGACCAACGGTGCCGCTGCCGCTTGCGGTGCTCCCCGACCCGCGGGTCGCCAGCAAAGGAAGGATGTCCACATGAAGACCAAGATGATTCGCAAGATCCTGATCGCCGCCGGTCTGATTGCCGTTCTGGGCGGAGCAGGGATGGGGCAGGCCATGGCCGTCACCGGCACCGGCACGACCACGCAACATGAATCCATGGGCAAGGCCGTCTCCGACAGCTGGATCACCACCAAGGTGAAATCCGAATTCGTCGCGACCAAGGGCATCCGTTCCACGCACATCTCGGTGAAGACCAGGCATGGCGTGGTGACCCTCACCGGTCACGTCAGAAGTACCGCCGAGAAGAAGCTGGCGCAGACCAAGGCCATGCACGTCAAGGGCGTCAAGAGCGTCAACGACGACGGCTTGAAAGTCGTGACGAACAAGAGCCACAAGATGGGCAGCGGCCACTGACACCATCCAGGCGGGGCGGCGGCATTCCTGCGCCGCCGCTCCGGTTCGCGGCCCGCAAGGTGGCGCATGTCCACCCTCAACGGGGACGTGGATGCTCGCGTTACCGTCCGCCATTGACGTGCCGGGCAGCGCATAGCCACATCGGCCCTGCACCGCAGCGGGCGGGAGACCTCGCCACCGGCGGTTCCGGACCGTCGCCATCGCCCTGATGGTCCAGCGTCCGCCATGTTCTGACCTCGCTTTAAAACGCGCTGCAGCCCGGTTTTTCATGCGCTGATACGTGCGCGCCCACGCCCATGGCCCTTCAATGGTGGCGCATCCTGCGCAGAGACCACATCACGAGTACGCCGGCGATGGCCCCCACCACCAGCCCGATCCCGGCGCCCCAAAGCGCCCCGGGCCGCCCGTCGACGAGGTAGCCCACGCCGAAACCCACCAGCAGCAATGCGAGAACAGGAAAACAACCCATGGAAATCTCCGATGGCAGGGCCAACGCCCCGTAGGCGGTCAGCCAAGATATACAGAATCTTGCCAGTCGCTCGGCCGGTACCCACGTCCGGCCCGTTCAAGCATGACCCGAGGTCACGGCAGACGCGGCCAGAGTCAACGATGTCACGCGGGCGGCATGATCGAAGATGTTTGCGGTCATCAGCACCTCGTCCGGCCGGTGGCGGTCGATGAAGGCCGCCACGTCGCGGCGCACCGTTTCCACGCTGCCGACGGCGGCGCACGTCAGCGCGCTTTCCAGGCCCAGAAGCTCGTGGTCGGAGGCCACCTCGCGAATGTCATCCACGGGCGGAGGCAACTTGCCCGGCATGCCGCGGCGCAGCCGCAGGAAGGCCTGCTGCTGGCTCGTGAACAGGCGCCGTGCCGCGGCATCCGTGTCGGCCGCCACCACGTTCAGCCCCAGCATGGCATAGGGGGCATCGAGACGTTCCGAGGGCCGGAACTCGCGGCGGTAGGCATCCAGCGCCGCGTCCATGGCATCGGGCGCAAAATGCGAGGCGAACGCGAACGGCAGGCCCAGCCGCGCCGCCAGACGTGCGCTGAACAGGCTGGAACCGAGAAGCCACACCGGCACCTCGATACCGGCCCCGGGCACCGCCCGCACCGCCTGCCCCTCGCGCGCCGGGGCGAAGTAACCCAGCAGCTCCAGCACGTCCTCGGGAAAACGATCGGCCTGCTCGAAATAACGGCGCAGCGCACGCGCCGTGGCGTGATCGGTCCCGGGCGCTCGGCCTAGACCGAGATCGATACGCGCATCGTGCAGTGCCGCCAGCGTGCCGAACTGCTCGGCCACCTGCAGCGGCGAATGGTTGGGCAGCATGATGCCACCGGCACCGACACGAATGGTGGACGTGCCAGCGGCCACGTGGCCGATCAAGACCGCAGTGGCCGCACTGGCGATGCCCGGCATGTTGTGGTGCTCGGCCAGCCAGTAGCGCTGAAAGCCGAGTCGCTCGGCGTGCTGCGCCAGATCCAGGACGTTGCGCAAGGCTTGCGGCACATCGCTGTCTTCGGCGACAGGCGCCAGATCGAGGACAGAAAAGGGAATCACGGCAGGCTCCGGAATCGACATATCGTCAACACATGGGGGCCGATGCCGCGATTGCCACCGCCTGCATAACTTGGAGAGAGCTCGTAGGGCGGATCAAGGAGCGTCAGCGACGGAGCCGCCTGCTTGCGGGAACGCAGGGTGTCTACCGGCAAGCAGGCGGATCCGTCGCGTTGCTTCTGAGCGAAGCCCCCCGAGACTGATCCACCCTACGACTGCGGTGTGCAGAAGCAATAGGCATAGGCCTTGGGCGCACGCGACTGCATGGAGCGCAGCAATTGCAGGTCCGCGGACATGTGCGGTACCTGCCCCATCCACGCGGGCAGACGGATGCCCGCCGAGAGCATCACGCGCGCCATGGCGCTGCGGCTGAAGTTCAGCATGAAGCGCTGGAATCCCGATACCGGTGGCTGCACGTAGTGCACGCGGTAATGCTTGCCCAGCTTCGCCTCATGCGCGGCCGCCGCCACCGCCTGGCGCAACCCGCCCAGGTGGTCCACGAGCCCGCGCGACAATGCCTGGCGGCCGGTCCACACACGCCCCTGCGCGATGGCGTCGATCTGCTGGAAGCTCTGTCCGCGCGCCTTGGCCACACCGCCGACGAAATCACGATAGCCCTTGTCGATGCGCGCCTGGATCATGGTGGCGGTGGACGGGTCCAGCGGTCGCGCGATGTCGTCACTGCCTGCCAGCGGCGCAGTGGCGATGCCATCGGAGTGGATGCCCAGCTTGTCCAGCGCCGCCGGAATCCTGAACACGGTGCCGAAAATGCCGATGGAACCGGTGATGGTATTGGGCTCGGCATAGATGCTGTCCGCATTCATGGAGATCCAGTAGCCGCCACTGGCCGCGACATCGCCCATGGACACCACCACGGGCTTGCCCGCCTTGCGCATCAGCACGACCTCGCGACGAATCTGCTCGGCGGCATGGACCTCGCCACCCGGCGAATCCACGCGCAGCACCACCGCCTTCACGTGGTCGTCGCCACGAACCTGACGCAGCAGCTGCGAGGTGGAATCGCCGCCGATCGATCCGGGCGGCTTGCGGCCGGGACTGATCTCGCCCTGTGCCACCACGATGGCCACCTGGCGGTCGGCATCGCCCATCTTCACCGGGCGGGTCGCCGCGAGATAATCATCCATGTCGATGCTGCGCACGCCCTCGCCGCCGCGGCCCGCCGGCATGCCCTGCTTGCGCAATCGCTGGACCAGCTGGTGACGCGTCGCCAGGCCATCGACCAGGTGCGTCTGCAGCGACAGCTTTGCCAGATCGCCACCGGCATTCTTCAGCCGCTGCGGCAACTGGTCGACATCATTGCGCAACGTCTGCGGATCCAGATGCCGCAGCCTGGCCACCTGATTCAGCCACTGGTCCCAGATGGCGCCCATCCAAAAGGCGTCGGCGCGCTTGGCGGCGTCGGAAGCATGATCGAGGATGTACGGTTCCGCGGCCGACTTGTATTCGCCCACCCGGAACAGGTGCACGGCCACGCCGATCTTGTCCAGAAGGTCCTTGTAGTACAGCCGGTAGCTGGACAAGCCGGTGGGCATTACGCCGCCCTGCGGATCGATAAGGATACGAGTGGCGTGCGCGGCCAGCAGATACTGCTTCTGGTCCAGATCGTTGCCCCACACCGTGACCTTTTTGCCGGCGGCACGAAAGCGGTCCAGCGCGGCACCCACTTCGCGCAGCGCCGCATATCCCTGCGCCTGCAGATCATCCGGCAGCAGCAGGATGCGCTTGATGCGCGTATCGCCGGCGGCACGGTCGATGGCGGCGATCATGTCGCGCACCCGCACCTGGCCCACCGGGTTGCCGGACAACTGCGCCATGATGCGGCCCGCCGTATCCACGCTGTACTGGTCGACCAGCTCGCCCTGCGGATGCAACACCAGCAGCGCATCGGACGGTACCGGCCGCAGATGCGAACTGAGGACAAACGCCAGCAGCGCCAGGATCCCGAAAAACACCACATTCAGAATGGCCAGCCGCACCAGATTGATGCCGCGGAAAATCACCCGCAAAAAGGCGAAAAAGCCATTGGATCGACGGTCGGTCATGCGTGCATCCTCGGGGGCCCCTGATATAGCCTGAAAGTCTAATCCACTGCCGCCCGCACGTCGCTGGTCATCGTCTCCTGCCAGCCCAGTGGCTGTCCCGCGTGGCACGCACGAAACGCGTGAACAACAGCACCGCGGCCACGCTGAGGCCCGCGATCAGGCCGGTCCACATGCCTTTGGCGCCCAGATCTGCGCGGAAGGTCAGCCACCAGCCCAGCGGCATGCCCACGCCCCAGTAGGCGAACGCCGTCACCAGCATCGGCACGCGTGTGTCATGCAGGCCACGCAGCGCTCCGGCGGACACTGCCTGGATGCCGTCGGAAAACTGGAAGATGCCGGCCAGCACCAGCAGTTGCGTGGCCAGCGCCACCACCGCCGGGTCGTGGGTGTACAGGCCGACGATGACGCCGGGAATGCCCAGCATCAGGCCGCTGGAAATCACCTGCGTGGCCAGCGTCAGGCCGATGCCGCAGAACCCGGCGTAACGCACCGCCGAAAGATCTCCGCGCCCGGCCGCGTTGCCCACGCGGATGGTCACCGCCATGGCCAGCCCCAGCGGCACCATGAAGGCCACGGACGCCACGTTCAACGCCACCTGATGACTGGCCACGACCTCTTCGCCCAGGGTACTGACCACCAGCCCGGTGGCAGCGAACAATCCCGCCTCCATCACCAGTGCCGCGGCGATCGGCAACCCCAGATGCAGCAGGTCCACGATCGGCTTCAGGCGCGGCCGATGCCAGCCTCCCTCCAGTCCCAGTCCACGGTAGTCGCGATGGCGCAGCAGATACACAGCAAAGCCCAGCATTTCCACCCACAACATGATCGCCGTGGCCATGCCGCTGCCGCGCGCGCCCATCTGCGCGAAGCCAAGACGGCCGTACATCAGCACATAGCCCAGCGGCGCCAGCAGGATCAGGCCCCCGAGACTGAAATACAGCGAGGGCCGCGTCAGCGACAAACCCTCGGAGAGGCCGCGCAGTGCAAAGTACGCGGTCAGCGCCGGTGCACCCCAGCTGATCGCGTGCAGGAACGCCTGCACCGAGCCGCGCAGATCCGGCGTCACACCGATGGCCGCCAGCAGCGGCGCGGTATGGCGCACCGCCCACCACAGCAGCACGCCCAGCACCAGCGCGATCCACAGTACCTGGCGCAACAACGCGCCCACCTCGTGGCGCCGGCGAGCACCGTCCAGCTGCGACACCGAGGTAGGCACCGCCATCATCACCCCGATCGAGAGCACGATGGCCATGGACCAGATATTGCCGCCGACAGCCACCGCCCCCAGCACGTGCGTGCTCAGATGCCCGGCCAGCAGGGCATCGATCACGTTGCTGCCCATCGCCGCCAGCTGCGCACCGATCAGCGGCAACGCCAGGCGCACGGTGGCCGCCATCTCGCGCCGGATGCGCATGCCGTCGACACGGCGGTTGTCGGCGATGAACATTGAACGCATCGGATCACTGGCGCACTGGAAAGAACAGGCAATTGTACAGAGCGCGAGAATGATTCAGCGAACAGGAAGCTCCCGAACAAGCGATACAATCATCGGCACCATCATGGCGCG
Source organism: uncultured Gammaproteobacteria bacterium (assembly GCA_963747595.1). Lineage (GTDB taxonomy): Bacteria > Pseudomonadota > Gammaproteobacteria > Xanthomonadales > Rhodanobacteraceae > Oleiagrimonas. Next base: position 280,854 of record CAVVFO010000003.1, on the reverse strand, counting down.
CTATCAAAGAGCCAGCCGAATGCGCCACCCGCACGCGCACATCGATACCACCGGCGCTGTCCAGACGTCCGGACACACGCACTGCACGAATTGCGGCGCCGAGCTGCAGGGAATGTATTGCCATGTCTGCGGTCAGTCGACGCGGCATATCCTGAAGCACCTCCCGGCGCTCACCGAGGATGCGCTGGATGTCGTGTTCAATATCGACGGCCGCATCATGCACACCCTGCCGGCCCTGTATGTGCGACCGGGATTTCTGGCGCGCGAGTATTTTCTCGGCAGGCGGGCACACTACATTTCGCCATTCAGGCTGATGTTCTTCCTGAGCGTGCTGGCGTTTCTGGTGATCCAGTTCAATCTGGGCCTGAACCACGACCTTTTCGCCCACACCCGGATCGGGCCCGATTCCGGGATCGGCCTGGAGAAAACACCCGCCGCGGTCCATGCCGATCTGCGCAAGGCCATCAAGCCGATCCAGGCGGCGCGCGACCGGCCCGGGGTTCCACCGGCGGCACGCGCGGCGATGGACATGTCCATCCAGGCGCTGCAGGAAAAGGCTAATCAGCGCCTGCGGCAACTGGGGGCCGCTCCAGTGACCGCCGTCACCCCGCCCCCCGGCAAGCACAGCGACCGTGCGGCAACGTCCGGCGGCAAACCGGGTCCCGCAGATACGCCGCTGCAGCACCCGGGGACGCTTGAGGCAGCTGGCGCCAGGCAGACCAGCGACATTGCCGCGGCGTTGACATCGGACAAGGCCTCTGCCGTGCATATCAGCTGGTTGCCCGGCTTTGCCAACGACCGCATCAATGCAGGGATCGACCAGGCCCGCGCCAACCTCCGGGCCATGAAGTCGGGCGATGGCAAGACACGCAACGGCGCCATGCGCAGATTCCTGACGCACATCCTGTCCGTGCTGCCGCAGACACTGGTCGTACTGATACCGCTGTTTGCGGTCATCCTGAAACTCACCTACATCTTCAAACGCCGCCTCTACATCGAACACCTGATGGTGGCGTTGTACAGCCACGCGTTCATTTTCATGTCGTTGCTGTTATGGGCACTCATCGGTCTGGCCAAATACGCGCTGCCGGTCTGGGCCGATACACCCATGGGCTGGATGCAATCGGCGATATGGGTCTGGGTGCCGCTGTATCTGCTGCTGATGCAGAAGCGCATCTACATGCAGGGCTGGTTCCTGACCGCCGTGAAATACTGTTTCGTCGGTCTCTGCTACAGCGTGTTGCTGTCATTCGCATTGGCCGGTGCGGCGATGATCAGCCTGGCCACTTGAGTACCGCTTGGAACTCCCGACGCTCGCCAACGCAAAGGCTTTGCGCCTGCGCCTTGTGCGCCGCGCTGTCGCTCGATACGTGGTCGCGTCGCCGCCGGCCGGAATCGCGTAAAAAGTCCGATCCGGCATCGCCATCCTCCCGCCTCAACTCGCAATTGACGGTGGCCCGGCGCTGGCCTACGCTCCATATTGCACGCACCCTCCATCTGTCAAATCGAGTTGCCGTCATGAGCATGGATATCAGCTTCACCCTCAGCGATGATGATCTGAAACACTTCATTGAAGGCATAAAGCATGCCGAGAAGAAGGCGGACAAGCTCGATGACGCCACCATCCTCGGCAGTGCCCGCGCCTGGCTGGCCGACGCGCCCTCGAAGGATCTGCCCGATTTCATCCGCAGCCGGCTTGCCCGTATCGACACCATGATCACCATGGCCGAGGACGTGGGCTTCGGACTGCCGGAGAAGGAACGCGACGAGGTGCTGGCGGCCCTGACCTATTTTGCCAACCCCCAGGATGTGATCCCGGACGACATCCCGGTCCTCGGCTTTCTCGACGATGCCATCATGATCGAGTTGTGCGTGCGGGAATTGCAGCATGAGCTGGATGCCTACCGGGATTTTCGTTGCTGGCGGGACCAGGAAGCGAGCCGGCGCGGCGAGAATCCCGAGCGACTGATGATGACCCGTGTGGAATGGGCCGAGTCGCGGCGCGCGGAAGCCATCGAGCGGATGCATCGGCGCCGGCAGGAGTCCTATGCCAGCGGCAGCTGGACGCCGACGTTGTTCAGCGTGCGCTGAGCGATCCTCCATCGCACCCTCGGCACGCGCAACGCGGCAGATCGTGTTGCGACTCGCGCGTTTCCGGGGGCAGCACAGGCGTCTCGCAAGGCCGGCAACGGGGTCCAGAACGGACATGCCGCCCCGCACGCAACGCGGATCGGATCAAAGCGCCAGATCGCGCCATCGATGCAGCCAACGCGAAGCGATCCCGCAACCCCGTGTCCTGAAGGGATTTTCGTTCCGCCGAACGGGTTTTGCACAGCAACTCGCGTCTGTCAAGAACCACGAGCCGCTTCTCACGCCGCCCCGTAGTCCGCGCAGTGAATTATTGCAAGTGATTGAATTTCATCGCTTATTTTTGTTGATTATTTTTTCATCAAAGTGTAACCAAGCGCCTGCTGGCGCCATTCGCGCGGCCCCTTCCCCGCGCCATCCACAGACTTATCCACAGATTGTGTGGATAACGTCAAAAGGCTATCGCTGCGAGCCACTTAGCTGCAATTACTCGATTCGCTCCCAGATATGGCCGAATCCACGATCTCCCGGCCGATCCATTCCGCGCTGACCTGTCGCGGCCTGCACGGATACACTGCACGGCATGCCCGCCGTCCTGCGCATCGCCCTTCCCGTCCCCTTGCCGACCTTGTTCGACTACCTGCCCCCCGAACACGGCGAGGCGGTGGTCGGCGGCCGCGTCACGGTACCGTTCGGCCGGGGATGCCGTACCGGTCTGGTCGTCGCCGCGGGAGCTGACTCCGGGGTCCCGGCGGACCAGCTGAAACGCGTCGAGCGCGTTATCGATGCCCGCCCGCTTCTCGACACCGAGCTCATGCAAAGCCTGCGCTGGGCGGCCGATTACTGGTTGGGTGCGCCCGGTGAGGTCTATACCGGCGCTCTTCCTGTGGCGCTGCGCGGCACGCGCGCAGTGCCCAGCCTGGACAGCGAGGGCTGGGTGCTCAGCGATGCCGGCCACGAGGCGCTGCGGAGCGGCCGCCGGCGTGGCACCAGCCGCGCGCTTCTGTTGGCACTGCAAGACGGTGCGCGATCGACCGACACGTTGCAGGGGCAGCTGGATTCCGGCTGGCGTGCCGCTGCGCGTCGCCTGCGCAACGCCGGCCTCATCCACAACTGCGCGCCACCTCCCGAGGCGTCTGTACGGCCCGCGCAGAAGCGGGGCGATCCGCATACGTCACCCGACCCGCCGCGCCCGCCACCGGCCGTGGGCGCAGTGCCCTCGGACGATGGCCCGCAGCTCAACCCCGGGCAGCAGACCGCCATCGACGCCGTGGCGGACAGCTTCGGTCACTTCCAGCCGTTTGTTCTGGACGGCGTGACCGGCAGCGGCAAGACGGAGGTTTATATCCACCTGATCCAGAAGACCTTGGCCGCGGGCCGGCAGGCGCTGCTGCTGGTACCGGAAATCGGGCTGGCACCGCAGAACCTGCGCCGGCTGCGCCAGCGTCTGGGCGTGGAGGTGGACGTGCTGCACTCCAACCGTGCCGATGGCGCGCGCATGCGGAGCTGGCTGCGTGCCCGCGACGGCCGCGCGCGGGTCATCCTGGGCACGCGCTCCGCGCTGTTCACGCCGTTGCCCAGGGCCGGCCTGATCATCGTCGACGAGGAACACGACGCCTCCTACAAGCAACAGGACGGATTCCGCTATCACGGCCGTGATCTGGCCCTGGTGCGCGGCCGCGCGCTGAACGTGCCGGTGTTGCTGGGGTCGGCCACGCCGTCACTGGAAACCCTGGCCAATGTCGCCAACGCTCGCTACCACCGGCTGCATTTGCCCCACCGCACCGGCGAGCATAGTGCGCCGACGGTCGAGATTATCGACGTGCGCTCGCAACGTCTGCAAAACGGCCTGTCCCCACGATTGCTGCAGGCCGTGCACGCGTGCGTGGCGCGCGGCGAGCAAGCGCTGGTCTTCCGCAACCGCCGCGGTTACGCACCGGTGCTGCTGTGTCACGCGTGTGGCTGGCATGCCGAATGCCCGCGTTGCGAGCGTCCCATGACCCTGCATGCGCGGCAACGCCGGCTGCGCTGCCATCATTGCGGCCGCGAACGGCCGGTCCCCGACCAGTGCCCCGATTGTGGCCACGCCGCGCTGACCCCACAGGGACACGGGACCGAGCGGCTGGAAGAATCCCTGCGCACACGCTTCGCCACCGTACCGATCCTGCGGATCGACAGCGAAACGATGCGTCGCCGGGATGCCTTCACGCAGACGCTGCAACGCCTCGACCGGGACGAGGCGGCGATCCTGGTGGGCACGCAGATGCTGGCCAAGGGGCACGACCTGCCCAATCTCACACTGGTGGCCATCGTCGGCGTGGATGAAGGCCTCAACAGTATCGATTACCGAGCCACGGAGCGGCTGGCGCAGCTGATCGTGCAGGTCGCCGGGCGCGCCGGACGCGCGCGCAAGCCCGGGCGGGTGCTTTTGCAGACACACCATCCCGACCATCCACTGCTGCACACGCTGTTGCGCCAGGGCTATGCCGCCGTGGCAGCCGAATTGCTGGATGAGCGCAAGACCCTGCAGCTGCCGCCCTTCGGCCGGCAGATCCTGCTGCGCGCCGAGGCGCGCGAACGCGAGCATGTCGATGCGTTCCTGCACGCCGCACAGGCCAGCCTGCCGGCGCATCCCGCCCTGCGGTGTGCAGGCCCCATGCCCGCGCCCATGCCGCTGCGTGCCGGGCGCCAGCGCGGCCAGCTGCTGCTGGAAGCGGACCCACGCAGCGCCATCGCCGCCGCCATGCGCGACTGGCATCGCGATCTCGGCAAACTGGCCACAGCGCGACGCGTGCGCTGGTCGCTGGATGTGGATCCGGTGGACCTGTACTGACCGCCCACACACGGCGCTAACACGAGAACTGCGATCATTCGCCGTCTGCCTGGATTGCGCATCCGCCCCTGTCCCCGCGTATCCATCCGCCATCGGCTGGCTTAACCTATCGCAACGGACCATTTGGCTGCACCTGTCGGCGCGCCGACAATATGCTCTGACATCACGAGGACTCACCATGGCTTCCCAGCTCGAACAATTGCGCAAAATGACCACCGTGGTCGCCGATACCGGCGACCTGGATGCTATCGCCAAGTACAAACCCGTCGACTCCACCACCAATCCGTCGCTGCTGCTCAAGGCCACCGAGAGTGATGCCTACGCGCCGCTGATCAAGAGTGCCATCGCGTGGGCCAGGGAGCAGAGCGGCAATCGTCCGCAGCAGATCGTGGACGCTTGCGACAAGCTGATCGTGGACGCCGGATGCAAGATCCTGGAGCTGATTCCCGGCCGCGTTTCCACCGAGGTCGACGCGCGGTTGTCCTTCGACACCCAGGCCACCATCGGCAAGGCCGAACGCCTGGTCGCCATGTACGAAGACGCCGGAGTCGAGCGCGACCGCATTCTCATCAAGGTCGCGTCCACCTGGGAAGGTATCCGCGCGGCGGAGCACCTCACCCAGCAGGGCATCGACTGCAACATGACACTGCTGTTCTCGTTCGAGCAGGCCGTCGCCTCGGCCGAGGCCGGCGTCTTCCTGGTCTCGCCGTTCGTCGGCCGCATCATGGACTGGTACGTGGCGCATACGGACAACCGCAGTTTTGATCCGCATACCGACCCGGGTGTGAAATCGGTGAAGAAGATCTACGACTGGTACAAGAAGCACGGCTTCGAGACCGTCATCATGGGCGCCAGTTTCCGCAACATCGGCCAGATCCAGGCCCTGGCCGGCTGCGATCGGCTGACTATCAGCCCGGACCTTCTGGAAGAGCTGGACAACAACGACAACGCGCTCACGCGCGAACTCGAAGATACGGGCAAGAGCGAGCCGCTGCCGGAAAAGATCGACGAGAAAAGCTTCCGCTGGGGGCACAATGAAGATGCCATGGCCACCGAGAAACTGGCCGAGGGCATCCGTCGTTTTGCCGCCGACCAGGTGAAGCTGGAAAAGATGCTGGATCAGCGGTTCTGAGCCGAAGAAAGCCTCTGCTTTGCATCCCCGCCTGATCGCGGCCCCGTGGTTGGGGCGTGCGGGTGACTAGATAGTCGGGGGGGAGCAAATGGTCCAGCAACTCCGGCTCTCGGCCTCCCCATCCAGGGCACCGAGGTGTCCGCCGTGGCCCGCTTGCCGGCAGGTACAGCATTCGCGCCGCGGATCTCCGCCTGGACTGGCGCTCACGACCCCGGCGGGTCTTGATGCCTGAACGCCGGCATCTCGGCTTACTGGTCGGGTACGACGGTTCGCTGTCGCCCGCCATGAGGATTGCGGGCGGTGGCGCGCCACGGGGTTGACCGTCGTCGCGGCTTGGCGATTGGAGGCCAAAGCCCGCCGCGCCATGTGCCTGCCCGAATGCCCCTGCATGCAGGTCACAGGTGGTCGGTATCGCCGCACCACCACCATGCGCAGAGAGACTCCGCGATGATGGCTGCAGTGTGCGCTGAAGACGGGTTGCGGGGCTTTCATGTGAAAAAGGTACAAAAAAACGGCTCCGCGATGGGAGCCGTTTCTGTTTGCCTTGTCTACGTTTGCAGCGGAGCCTGTCAGGCTTCGAAGACGCCACGCATCTTCTTCATGGCGTTGGCCTCGATCTGACGGATGCGCTCGGCGGACACGCCATATGCATCGGCCAGCTCCTGCAGTGTGGCCTTCTGGTCATCATCCAGCCAGCGACGCTGGATAATGTCGCGCGATCGATCGTCCAGACCCTTCATTGCGTCGGACAGGGTGCCCAACTCGTTCTCGCTCTTGTCGGCATCGGACACGGCATCGTAGGGATCGGCACTATGGTCGATCAGGAATGCGGCCGGCGCGGGCTTGTCGTCTTCGCCGGCATCGGCCGGGCCGTCGAAGCCCATGTCGCGGCCGGACAGACGCGATTCCATTTCCAGCACCGTTTTCTCGGGTACGCCCAGATCCCGCGCGACCACGCGCACTTCCTCGGCGTTCATCCAGCCCAGGCGCTTCTTGCTCTTGCGCAGGTTGAAGAACAGCTTGCGCTGCGCCTTGGTGGTTGCCACCTTGACGATGCGCCAGTTCTTGAGGATGAACTCGTGCATCTCGGCCCGGATCCAGTGCACGGCAAAGCTCACCAGACGCACGCCGTGCTCGGGATCGAAGCGCTTCACCGCCTTCATCAGGCCGATGTTGCCTTCCTGGATCAGGTCGGCCAGCGGCAGACCGTAGCCACTGTAGCCACGCGCCACGTGCACCACGAAACGCAGGTGCGAGGTCACCAGCTGGCGAGCCGCCTCGAGTTCCTCCTCGCTGCGGTAGCGCCGCGCCAGATCCTGCTCTTCCTCGACGCTGAGCACGGGTATGCGATGCACCGCGGAGATATAAGCATCCAGGCTGCCGGTAACGCTGGGGATGGGCAGATTTTTGGCAACGAGAGCCTGATTCATGGACTTGTGCACCTCTTGGCGAATTCGTATTTTAGCACTCGCATGTTTGGAGTGCTGGCGTCGCGATTAGTTCCGGCGCCCTATATATGTACTGCATAGTACAAAAAATAGCCTGGGGAAGCAATCGAGGCTCCGCATGCCGTTCATCCGCTGGTCGGTATCAACTCCCCCGGCGAGCGCCGATCCGCACCCACCTCCGCGAGGCCAGGACGCGCATTCACCACCCGGCATGCGACCGTCAGATCTCCGATGCTCCGTCGGCGTGTGGCAAAGAGCTGCTGTCCCGCAATCAGCCGCTCTCGAGCTCCGTGCGGCATGGCAGCGACCAATCGATGGGATCACGGCCACAGTGGCGCAGGTGGTCATTGGCGCGGGAAAAGTGGGCACAGCCGAAAAAGCCGCGATGAGCCGACAATGGCGACGGATGCGGTGCGCGCAGGATGGTGTGCCGGCGTGCGTCGATCAGCGGCGCCTTGGAGCCGGCATGGCTGCCCCAGAGCAGGAACACCAGGTCGTCGCGATCCTCGCTCAGGGCGTGGATGGCGGCGTCGGTAAATCCTTCCCACCCCTTGCCCCGATGCGATGCGGCTCGTCCATGCTCGACCGTGAGCACGGTGTTGAGCAGCAGTACGCCACGCTCGGCCCACGGGATCAGGCAGCCGTGATCGGGCGGCGCCAGGCCCAGATCGTCGTGGATCTCCTTGAAGATATTCTTCAATGAGGGCGGCACGGGCACCTGTGGCTGCACGGAGAAGCACAACCCGTGCGCCTGTCCGGGACCGTGGTATGGATCCTGACCCAGGATCACCACCTTGACCCGATCGAAGGGCGTGTGATCGAAAGCGGCGAAGATGTTGCGCCCGGCCGGATAGATCCGCTTGCCGGCCCGCTTCTCGTCGACCAGGAAGCTGCGCAGGGCCTGCATCTGCGGCGCCTCGAAGCAATGCTGCAGACGCTGCTTCCAGGATGGCTCCAGCTGGATGGTCCGGTCGCCATCGGCGTTATCCATGGCCGCATTCCCGTTCGCGCAGCTGACGCGCCACGCGCAACTGGAACAGCAGCTTGGTCACCAGCAGGCGTTCATCCACCGGTTTTTCCACCAGATCGTTGGCGCCGGCCCGGATCAGGCGCGCCTGTTTCTCCGCGTTGTCGTCACCGGTCATGACCAGCACAGGGAGACGCCCCTTGCCCAGACCAAGTTCCTCGCGCACGTGACGCAGCAGGTCCGCCCCGGTCATCTCGCCCTTCAGCGTGACGTCGGTCAGCACCACGTCGGCCACCCTCGCGCCCCCGGCGCGGCGTGCACGCATGTGCTGCAGCGCGTCCTCCACGCTGATCACGTGGACCACCCTCAGGCCGTATTTCTCCATCATGCGCCGCGTGGCCAGCGCCACCACGCGACTGTCCTCGATATACAGCACCTCGCCCTCGGCGAGGCCGGGTTCGCGCACGTAGCCGCGGATGAACTCGGCCAGCGCATTGAAGCCCAGCGACTTGTCGAAATAGTCGGTGACATCGTCACCCAGGGCGCGATTGCGCAGGCGTTCCTCCACGTCGCCGGAGACCACAACCACGGGAATGTAGGTCTGCGCGACATAGGTGCGAATATGGTGCGCCAGTTCCAGCCCGTCCATGTCCGGCAGGCGCAGCGCCACGGTGACGAAATCCACCACGCCCCGCTGCAGGGCACGCTGCGCCTCCTCGCCACTGCCGCAGCCAATCACTTCGACGCCCGCAAGCTCGGCCAACAGGACCTGCTCGATCAACTTCCGCACCACCCTGGAGCCATCCACCACCATCACCCGTGGTGCCACGCTGGCGACATGCCGCCCGATGCTTGCGCTCATGGGTCCACTCTCGGATTCACCCGCTCCGGTCTCGCGTTTCATTGCCACGTCGCTTTCCTCAGATGGCGCGCGCTGACCAGCCGCGCCCCGAACCAGCCAAGCGCCGCCGCCAGCACCGGGACCACCAGCAACAGGGCCCACGACAATCCGGCGATGTGCAGACGTCCATTATAGCTGCGCGTCAAATGCGCGACCGGGCCGGCCAGCACCGCTTCCAGCAGCAGGATCAGCAGCGAGGCCACCACACCGCTGGCAGCACCGTACCAGAGACCTGCATACAGATACGGCCGGCGCACGAATGAACGGCTGGCGCCGACCAGCTGCAATACCGCGATCTCATCGGCGCGACTCTGGATGTCCAGGCGCACGCTGTTGCCGATGACCAGCAACGCCGCCAGCGCCATCAACACCGCCATCAGCACGGTGGCCCGCCATCCGACGTCCAGCATTGCCTGCAACCGCTGCCGCCAGGCGCCACCGTCCTGCACCTGATCTACGTGCGGCATCGCCGCCAACGCCTTGACCAGCGACTGCCCGGCCGCCCGCGACAACCCGTCACGCGGCTGTACCAGCACTACGAACGGCAGCGGATTGTCGCCCACCGCATGCAATGCCCCACTGAACCCCTGCATGGACGACAGCTCGGCCAGCCCCTGCTCAGGGGTACGCACCGTCACCGCACGCACCGACCCGCGCTGACGCACCTGATCCGCGGTGGCGTGCACCTTGTCCGCGGAGAGGCCCGGCTGCATGAACACACTGATTGCCTGGGTGTCGCTAAGCGAATGCCCCAGCTGCTGCACGTTGCCCAGCAGCAGCCAGAACGCCAGTGGCAGTGCCAGCGCAAAGCCCATCACCGCCACCGTCAACGCCGTGCCCAGCGGTCGCGCGCGCAAACGTCGAAAGCTGGCACCGGCACACCAGGCGTGCTGCTCGCGCCAGGCGCCCATGCGCCGCCCGCGGCCGCTGCGCACGGCGGCATCCGGCGGATGTTTGCGGCGCGGCATCACACCACCTCCGTGGCGGCCACATCATCCACCAGCCGGCCATGATCCAGCACGATCACGCGTTTTTTCATGCGCTTGATCAGCATCAGGTCATGGCTGGCGATCAGCACCGTGGTGCCAACCTGCTGGAATTCGCCGAACAATGCCATGATGTTCACGGCCAGCTGCGGATCGAGGTTGCCCGTCGGCTCGTCGGCAATGATCAATGGCGGTTTGGCAACCAGCGCGCGGGCGATGCCGACACGCTGCTGCTCGCCGGTGGACAGGGCCACCGGCCACTGTTTCTCGTATTTGAGAAGACCCACCTTTTCCAATGCGGCGCGCACCCGCCGGGCACGTTCGGCCGGCGCGATACCGGCGATCACCAGCGGCAGCTCCACATTGGCGAACACGCTGCGATCGGTCAGCAGGCGATGATCCTGGAACACCATGCCGACCTTGCGCCGCACCGCGGGGATGCCCCGGGCCCCGACCGTCGCCAGATTGCGTCCATCCAGCGTCACCGTGCCGTGACTGGGGCGCTCCATCAGCGCCAGCAGCTTCAGCAGCGTGCTCTTGCCGGCGCCGGAGTGTCCGGTGACAAACACCATCTCGCCGGCGTCCACGTCGAAGGACAGTTGCACCAGGGCATCCTGTCCCGTGACATAGCGTTTGCTGACCTGGTCGAATCGGATCACGGCATGACTGGCGTATTCAAAACAGGCGCGAGGATAGCGCGTGCGCCCGACGATACCAGCAACCGTGACATCCGCATGGTCATGCCGGCTTCAGGAGCACCGGCACGACGCTCAACGATCGCCGAACAGCGCCTTGCCCAGGCGCTTGAGCAGGCCACCCTGGCCCCGGGATGGCGATGCCGCGGCGTTGTCGCGCACCGACTGCGGCGGCTCGCGACGCTGCGCCGGCTTCTCCACACTTTTGCCGTTGCCTGCAGCCCTGCGCGTATCCCGCGGCGGCGACGCGTCCGTCCTGCCGCTGGACCTGTTGCTGCGCGGCGACGGCGCGGATGCATCCTTGGTGCCGGATGCGCGCTTGTCGTCCGCCGCGCCCGCACGCCCCTGCCTGGCGTGCGCCTGATTGTCCGGCGCGCCTTCGCCGGCATGCTTGCGCTGGCCGCCTCGATTGCGGCCGCCACGACGCCGACGGCGTTTGCGGGGTGCGCCATCCGCGGCCTCGGAGGCGCCATGGACCGTTCCCGTCGATGCACGGCTGCTGTCGCGGCCGACTGTCGCTTCCGGGGCATCGCCGTCATGTGCGGCTTTTGCCGGCTCCGGATGCGCGGACCCGTGCTGCGCATTGTCGCCAGCAGGCACGTCGCCCTGCTTGCGGTTACGGCCGCCCCGTGTGCGCCGCCGCTTTTTCGGCGCGCTCGTCGGGGTACCGGCATGGTGTGCATCGGCCTGGCTCGCGGCCGGTTGCCCGCCCGCGTGCGCCGGCTCTGACGCATCCTCGTCTGCAGGCGGACGGGGCGCTGCGGGCGCTGGCGGTCGGGGCATCTTCAGCATTTTCGGGTCGATGCTCTGCACCGGAATCTTCTGCTCGATGTATTCCTCGATGTCCGGCAGGCCCATGGCATATTTGTCGCAGGCAAAGCTGATCGCATCGCCCTCGGCGCCCAGCCGCGCGGTGCGCCCGATGCGGTGCACGTAGTCTTCGGCGTCCTGCGGCAGATCGTAGTTGAACACGTGACTGACGTGAGGAATATGCAGGCCGCGCGCCGCCACGTCGGTGGCCACCAGCATGTCGATCTGGCTGTCCTTGAAGCGCTGCAGCAGTTTCTGCCGCTTCACCTGCGGAACGTCGCCGGACAATGCGCCCACCTTGTGACCGTGGCGCTTGAGACTGTCGGTGACGCGCTCCACGCAGGCCTTGGTGTTGGCAAAGATGATGCTGCGCTCCGGCTCGTGCGTGGCGATGAGGTTCAGCAGCAGCGGCAGCTTTTCCTCCCTGGCCGGGAACATCACCACCTGGCGTACATGATCGGCGGTGATGTTGTCGGTTTCCACCACCAGCTTCTCGGCCTCGTTCATGTGTTCATAGGCCAGCTCCAGCACACGGTGGCTGAGCGTGGCCGAGAACAGCAGCACCTGGCGCTGGTCGCGCTCGGGCAGGCGGCGGAAGATATAGCGCACGTCCTTGATGAAGCCGAGGTCGAACATGCGGTCGGCTTCGTCGATGATCATCACGTCCACGCTGTCCAGCGCGAAGATATGCTGCTTGTAGTAATCCAGCAGACGTCCCGGCGTGGCGATGATGATGTCGCAGCCATCCTTCAGCTGCTGGCGTTGCTTTTCGTAATCCACGCCCCCATAGATCAGTGCCATGCGCAGCCCGGTATGACCGCCGATGGCGAGGGCGTCCTTCTCGATCTGGATGGCGAGCTCTCGAGTCGGCGCGATGATCAAGGCGCGCGGGTCGGTATCGCGGCGGTCGGCCTGCGCCGGCGTGGTCAGCAGGCGCTGCATCATCGCCACCAGGAAGGCGCAGGTCTTGCCGGTTCCGGTTTGTGCCTGGCCGGCCACGTCGCGGCCGGTGAGGGCCACTGGCAGGGACAGCGACTGGATCGGCGTGCAACGCACGAAACCGCAGTCGGTCAGGCCCTGGGCCAGCCGCGGATGCAGCTCGAATTGTTCGAAGAGGGTATCGGTGAGTACGTGTTCTGACATAGATATCGGTAACCACGCCGGCTCGCCATGCAAAAGCGGCACCGGCTTGAAGAAATGAACGCGCCGAAAAGCACATGCGCGGGAACCCGCGGGGCGCGAATGAATCCATCGCGTAACGCGGTCTGGAGTCTACGGAGGCACACTGGCAGGGAATCCGGCAGAGTCTGCCGGAGCCTCCGCGAGGCGCTCTTGAAACGCGCGTCGAGTTGCGCTGGAATGGGTCGCGTGCCGCAAAGGCGATCCTTTGACTTTTCCATTCCGGCCCACTCGATGGCGGGTAAGCCATTGTACCTGATGCCGTCCAGGCATGGGTGAGGCGCCTTTTCCATGTTTTTCCAAAGGCCTTTTTCAGGGCCATCCCACGGGAGTGAACTTGTGAGCGATCTGATTACCAACGTCAGCGACAATGATTTCGAAGCCGAGGTACTGAACTCGGAAACCCCGGTCCTGGTCGACTTCTGGGCCGCCTGGTGCGGCCCCTGCAAGGCCATCGCCCCCCTCATCGAGGATGTGGCCAAAGAATACGAAGGCCGCTTGAAGGTGGTGAAGGTGGATGTCGATTCCAGTCAGAAAACCGCCGTCAAGTACAGCATCCGCTCCATCCCCACCCTGATGGTGTTCAAGGACGGCGATGTGCATGCACAGCAGATGGGCGCGGTGCCCAAGAGCCAGATCACCCGCCTGGTCGACAACGCCCTGTAAGCATTGCCGGATCTGCATCCTGCGTCGCGCTGGACGTCGCGCGGCGCAGGATGCTAGATTGCATCCTGATCGCCGGGCCGTTCGTGCCCCGCATCCCCTCGAAATGTTCTCGAATCCTTTTCATTGTCCCTTCAACGGCGCCCCGTGAGGTCCGTTCGTGTCCGATACCGATAGCAAAATCCCCGCCGACGCTTCCCGGGCGTCCGATACCCAGATTGCCGAGAAACCGGCCAAGCCCGCGCGCAAGCCGCGCGCCGCAAAGGCGAAAGCGCCACCGGATACCGCCAAGGCGCCAGCTGCGCCGGATACCTCAGCGAGTGAGATCGGTGGCAAGCCTGACGCCGCGCCGTCCAGGCCCGCGGATAGCCAACCTGCGCCGGCCCCGGACAACACATCCTCCGCAAGGCAGACCCCCGCCGGCGCCGAGGGCGGCGAGTCCTCCAAGGGCAAATCCGACAACCCGGGCAAGCCGCGCGACGGCAACGAGGCGCGCGACGCGGGCAATCATGGCAGCAATGGCGGTGGCCATCGCGGCAACAGCCAGGGTGCCGGCAACGAGCGCCAGGGCCGTGGCCGGCGGCGGCGGCAGAAGCAGAACAGCCCGCGCCACGCCAATCCCAACGGCCTGCCGGTGGACGACGAGAACGCCGAGGCCGGCAGCAGCGACAACCTGATCAACCTTACCGAGCTGAAGGCCAAGAACGCAGTCGGGCTGCTGGAAGTCGCGCGGTCACTGGACATCCAGGAAACCGTGGCGCGCCAGCGCAAGTCGGATGTGATCTTCAACATCCTCAAGGCGCACGCGCGCATCGGCGGCGGCATCTGGGCCGAGGGCGTGCTGGAAATCCTCTCCGACGGCTTCGGCTTCCTGCGGTCGGCCGACGAGTCCTACCTGGCCGGCCCCGACGACATCTACGTCAGCCCCAGCCAGATCCGCCGGTTCAACTTGCGCACCGGCGACTACATCACCGGCCGCGTGCGCCATCCCAAGGACGGCGAGCGCTACTTCGCGCTGCTCAAGGTCGACGACATCAACGGCGATCCCACCGCAGCGTCGAAGAACAAGATCCTGTTCGAGAACCTGACCCCGCTGTTCCCGCGCAAGGCGTTCACCCTGGAGCGCGGCAACGGTTCGTCCGAGGACATCACCGGCCGCATCCTGGATCTCATCGCCCCGGTGGGCAAGGGCCAACGCGGCCTGATCGTGTCTCCGCCCAAGGCCGGAAAGACCATGCTGCTGCAGAACGTGGCGCAGTCGATCGTGCACAACCACCCGGAAGCGCACCTGATCATCCTCTTGATCGACGAGCGTCCCGAGGAAGTGACCGAGCTGGCACGCTCCGTGCGCGCCGAGGTCATCAGCTCCACCTTCGACGAGCCGGCCGTGCGTCACGTGCAGGTGGCCGAGATGGTCATCGAGCGCGCCAAGCGCTTGGTCGAGCACAAGAAGGACGTGATCATCCTGCTCGATTCCATTACCCGCCTGGCGCGCGCCTACAACACCGTGGTGCCCTCCTCCGGCAAGGTGCTCACCGGCGGTGTCGATGCCAACGCCCTGCAGCGCCCCAAGCGCTTCTTCGGCGCCGCGCGCAACGTCGAGGAAGGCGGCAGCCTGTCCATCCTGGCCACCGCCCTGGTGGATACCGGCTCGAAGATGGACGAGGTGATCTACGAGGAGTTCAAGGGCACCGGCAACATGGAGGTGCACCTGGCCCGCCGCATCGCCGAGAAGCGCGTCTACCCGGCCATCGACATCAACCGCTCCGGCACCCGCCGCGAGGATCTGCTGATCCCGCCGGACCTGCTGCAGAAGGTGTGGATCCTGCGCAAACTGCTGCATCCCATGGACGAGATGGCCGCCATCGAATTCATGCTGGACAAGATGAAGGACACCAAGACCAACGAGGAATTCTTCAACTCGATGAAGCGGTAAAAAGCCGGGACCGGAACCTTGGACCCGTCAAAAGCAGGGCCGTAGGGCGGATCAATCCCGCAAGGGGACTTCTTGCAGTCGGAAGGAACGCGATGGATCCGCCTGCTTGCGGGAAACCTGCAGACCCCCCGTTCCCGCGAGCAGTCGGCTCCCTCACTGACGTTCCTGACGGACGGAAATCCCCTTGCGGGGGTTGAGCCAGCCTGAGAGCAGCTCGCCTCATCCACCGGCAACTTGAGGCTCAACCCTACTGCCTCAGGCCAGTCGGGATCAGCGGCCGGGCATGACGTCAATCCGGTCGACCTGCAGACCGTCGGTTGTGCGCAATGCATCGGCGAGAGCACTCAACTTCTCGACGTCGGTTTCGCGATCGAACAGAACGGATATTTCGTCGAGGCCGTTCTCGCTGGTGTGCACGACCAGCTTGAACAGGGACAGGTCGCGTTCCCGCAGTGCGCTCTCCACGCGCGCCAGCGCAGTCTCGCCGCGCAGCCGCAGCGACATGCGCGGATGCTGCTGCGTCTTTTTCCGCTGCGCGAAGACGCGTCGTTCCAGCGGCTTGAGTATCCCGAGGATGACCCACACGAGGACCGTGGTCATCGCCGCAGCCGCGTACATGCCGCTGCCCGCGGCCAGCCCGATGGCCGCCACAGCCCACAGGCCGGCCGCCGTGGTCAGCCCGCGCACCACCTGCTCGCGATGCATGAACAAGATGGTGCCCGCACCGAGAAAGCCGATGCCGCTGATGACCTGGGCGGCAATGCGCGACGGGTCCAGTATCACGTGCGGGCGACCCAGCACGTCACCGAATCCATACGCCGACACGATGATGGTCAACGCCGCGCCCACGCACACCAGCATGTGCGTGCGCAGCCCCGCTGCCCAATCGCGACGCTCCCGATTGGCGCCGATGATGCCGCCCAGCACCGCGGCCAGCAGCAAGCGCAGGAATATCTCCCAGAGGTCGAGCATGTGCATGTCC
The DNA here is from genome assembly GCA_963747595.1 of uncultured Gammaproteobacteria bacterium. Lineage (GTDB taxonomy): Bacteria > Pseudomonadota > Gammaproteobacteria > Xanthomonadales > Rhodanobacteraceae > Oleiagrimonas. The sequence goes on along the minus strand of CAVVFO010000003.1, from coordinate 264,234 downwards.
GTCAATGAGACGGATGCCATTGTGCATCAATACTCGGGACTCGGAACCCGGTACAAGCGTATGCCCCAGCGCTCGTCATTCCGGCGAAAGCCGGTATTGGCAAAGACAGCAGCCCCCGGCGGAGGTGGTCGAGCGCCTGACGTGCCGTGAGAACATGCTCGCGGCATAATGCCCGCTTTCATGCACGGGAAAGATCCATGCGCATCTGCGTCTACTGCGCTTCCAGCGACCACGCCGACCCCGCCTACCGCGAGGCCGCGTTCGCGTTGGGCGAATGCATCGCCGCGGTGGGCCACAGCTTGGTGTACGGCGGCGGGTCGCGCGGCTCCATGGGTGCGGTGGCCGACGGCGCGCTCTCCAGGGACGGCGAGGTCACCGGCATCCTGCCGCGTTTCATGGCGGACCTGGAATGGGGGCATCCGGGCCTGACCGAGCTGGAGCTGGTCGAGGACATGCGCGAGCGCAAGCATCGCCTCCTGGCCGGGTCCGATGCCGTGGTCGCGCTGCCCGGCGGCTGCGGCACGCTGGAGGAATTGTTCGAAGCCATCACGCTCAAGCGGCTGGGACTGTACTTCAATCCCATCGTGCTGCTGGACACGCTGGACTTCTGGCAACCGCTGGATGCCTTCCTGCGGGGCACTATCGAGGCGCGCTTCATGAATCCCGAACACGTGAACATGTGGCAGCGCGTGGCCACGCCCGAGGCAGTGCTGCCGACCATCGAGGCCACACCCCGGTGGCGCGCGGACGCCCGCGACTACGCTGCCGCGCGGGAGTAGATCCAGCTCCTGTCCCTTCAACGTCGTGACCCCCAGGCCTTTCAATTTCGCGCCCTCGCCCCCAATCTGGGGCGGTCCCCCGTTTCAAGGATTCCCCGGTGTCCATCCCCAGCGCCGCCAAGACCACGCCCATTACCCACCGCAATCAGCTGATCGACAACATTGCCGCCGGAGAGAAGCCGCGTGAAGCGTGGCGCATCGGTACCGAACACGAGAAATTCGGGTTCTACTGGGACGACCTGACGCCGCCGCCATTCGAGGGCGAGCGCGGCATCGGCGCCTTGCTGGAAGGCATTGCCGCGAAGCACGGCTGGGAGGCCATGCGCGAAAACGGCAACGCGGTGGCGCTGGCGCGCGATGGCGCATCCATCACGCTGGAACCGGCCGGCCAGCTGGAATTGTCCGGCGCGCCGCTTTCCACCATCCACCAGACCTGCGCCGAGGTCAATGCGCATCTGGAGGAGGTGCGTTCGGTGGCCGATACCCTCGGCATGGGCTTTCTGGGCATGGGTTTCCAGCCCAAATGGCGGCGCGACCAGATGCCGTGGATGCCCAAGGGCCGCTACGGCATCATGCGCCGCTACATGCCCACCCGCGGCAATCTGGGCCTGGACATGATGACCCGCACCTGCACCGTGCAGGTAAACCTGGACTACATCACCGAAGCGGACATGGTGAAGAAGTTCCGCGTGGCGCTGGCACTGCAACCGGTCGCCACGGCGCTGTTCGCCGATTCGCCGTTTACCGAGGGCAAACCCAACGGCTTCCAGTCGTTCCGCTCGCACGTGTGGACCGACACGGACCCGGACCGCACCGGCATGCTGGATTTCGTCTTCGAGGATGGGTTCGGCTATGAGCGCTGGGTGGACTACATCCTCGATGTGCCGATGTACTTCAGCATCCAGAACAACGAACTGGTGGACCTGGCCGGCAGCAGCTTTCGCACCTTCATGAATGGCAAGCTGGCCGCGCTGCCGGGCATCGTGCCCACCATGCGCGACTGGGCCGACCACATGACCACCAATTTTCCCGAGGTGCGCCTGAAGCAGTTCCTGGAAATGCGCGGTGCCGACGGCGGTCCGTGGAGTCGTCTGTGCGCGCTGCCGGCACTATGGGTGGGCCTGCTCTATGACGACGACGCGCTGGGCGCAGCCTGGGATCTGGTCAAGGATTTCTCCATGGACGAGCGCAATGCCCTGCGCGACGGCGTGCCCAGGCACGCGCTGAAACTGCCATTCCGTGGCGGCACGGTACGCGATCTGGCCCTGGAAACCCTGAAGATCGCCGGCCACGGCCTGAAGCGCCGCGCCCGCATCAATGACAGCGGCGCCGACGAGACCGTCTTCCTGGAGCCGCTGATCGCCGTGGCCCAGGCCAATCAGACGCCCGCCGAACGCAAACTAGAGCTGTTCTACGGCGAGTGGGACGGCAGCGTCGATCCGGTGTTCCGTGAATTTGCCTATTGAACCGTGCCGCCCCATCGGGTGGCTTTGCCTCCGTGAAAAAGAAAGGGCCGGCAAATGCCGGCCCTTTCCTGTTGCCTCACGCGGTGACCACAGTCAGTGCTGGGTGCCCCTCAGCCCGCGGAACTTCAGCATCGGGCCGATCTTGGGTTTGCTGCCGTAGAACGCCTCGAACATCTTCTCCAGGTTCTCGCTGTTGCCGCGCGAGAGGATCATGTCGCGGAAGCGCTGGCCGTTCTTGCGAGTCAGGCCGCCGTGGTCCATGAACCACTGGTAGCTGTCGTCGTCCAGCATCTCCGACCACAGGTAGGCGTAGTAGCCGGCCGAATAGCCGTTGGACCAGATGTGCAGGAAATAGCTGGAGCGATAGCGCGGCGGCACATCGTGGATGTCCATGTGCGTGGCCTTGAGCGCCTTCTTCTCGAACGCGTCCACCTTTTTCCGTGGTGCGCTGGCCGGCAGCTCGTGCCATTGCATGTCCAGCTCTGCGGCGGCCAGCAGCTCGGTGAAATCGTAGCCTTCGTCGAAGGTGGCCGCCTTCTTGATCTTGTCCACCAGCTTTTGCGGCATGGGCTTGCCGGTCTTGTAGTTGATGGCGTAGTTGGCCAGCACCTTCTTGTTGGTCGCCCAGTGCTCGTTGAACTGCGAGGGGTATTCGACGAAGTCGCGCGCCGTGGCCGTACCGGACAGCGTCGGATACTGCTGGCTGGCGAACAGGCCATTCAGGGCATGACCGAACTCGTGGAACATCGTGGTGACATCGTCGAATGTCAGCAATGCCGGCTTGCCGGCGGCCGGCTTGGCGAAGTTGGCCACGTTGTAGACCACCGGCTTGTCGCCACTGAGCTTGGACTGAGTGACGAAGTTGCTCATCCAGGCGCCACCGGACTTGTTGTCACGCTTGAAGTAGTCGAAGTAGATCAGCCCCAGCGACGAGCCGTCCTTGTCGAACACCTCGTATACGCTGACATCCTTCTGATAGACCGGAATGTCCTTGCGCTGTTTGAAGGTCAGGCCGTACAGCTTGTTGGCGGCGAAGAACAGCCCCTTGTGCAGGACGGTCTCGAGCTTGAAATACGGTTTGATCTGGCTCTCGTCCAGGTTGTATTTCTTCTTGCGCAGCTTCTCGGCGTAGAACTTCCAGTCCCACGGCTGCAATTTGAAATGCTTGCCGCTGGCGTCGACCAGCTGCTGCAGCTGTTTCTGCTCGGCCTGCTCCTGATGGCGCGCCGGCTGCACCAGCCTGGACAGAAAATCATCGACGCGGGCGGGCGTCTTGGCCATCTGGTTGTACAGCTTGTAGGCGGCGAAGTTGTCGTAGCCCAGCAGTTTGGCTTTCTCGGCGCGCAGCTTGGCAATTTTCGAGATGGTTGCACGAGTATCGTTCTTGCCACCCTGTTCGGCGCGGTTCCAGGAGGCCTCGAACAGCGCCCTGCGTGTGGCGCGATCGGTCAGTTCGGACAACGCCGGCTGCTGCGTGGTGTTCTGCAGCGTGAGCACCCACTTGCCCTCGAGGCCGCGATCCTTGGCGGCCTGTGCCGCGGCGGCAATCTGCGCGTCGCTCAGGCCCGCCAGCTTGGACTTGTCGTCCACCACCAGCGCGGCGGCCTTGGTGGCAGCCAGCAGCTTGTTCGAGAACGCCGTGGTCAGCGTGGACAGCTGCGTGTTGAGTTTGCGCAGCTTGGCCTTGTCGGCCTCGCCCAGCCTGGCGCCGTCATGCACGAAACGCTTGTAATAGACCTCGAGCAGACGCTGCGCCTCGGGATCCAGCTTCAGCTGGTCGCGCTTGTTGTAGACGGTCTGGACACGCTTGAACAGCTTGTCGTTGAGATAGATCGCATCCTGATGGGCCGCCAGTTTGGGGGCTTCCTCTTCCTGCACTTTCTGCAACGTGTCGTTGGTGTTGGCCGAGGTCAGCGAACTGAACACCATTTCCACGCGATCCAGCATTTGGCCACTCTTTTCCATGGCCACGATGGTGTTCTTGAAGGTCGGCGGCTGAGGGTTGTTGGCGATCTTGCGGACCTGCGCCAGCTGCCGCTTCATGCCCTCCTTGATGGCCGGTTTGAAGTCGGCGTCCTTGATGCGGTCGAACGGCGGCGCGTGGAACGGCAGCGTGCTGGGTTTGAAGAACGGATTCTGCCGGCTGGCGTCGGCGTTGGCCGTGGACGCGCTCGAGGCAGGCGCAGTCGGCGCCGTGGCGGCCGGCTTGGGCGCCGTGTCGGGCGTGTTCGATTGCGAACAGGCGCCCAGCGCGCAGACTGCGGCGATGGACAACGTGAGTGTGCGAATGCGAACCATCGAATGATGCTCCCCTGGCGTTTCGTTTAGGTGGTGGCTTGATGCGCATGTGCACGCAGCAAACGGGAATGACAACGATCGACTTTAACCCCTCGACAGCGCCTGCGTCCAAACGCGACGCAGAATGCGTCAGGCGGCGCGGACGTCACGCAGCGTCCAGTGCGGACCGATCAGCAGTCCGAGTCGATGACGCACGATCCGCATCGACAGCGACGTGGTGATGGTGAGATCCACGCCCAGATCCGCTTGCTGCGCCTCGACCCGCGACTCGGCATCCACCGGTGCCAGCGAGTCGTCCACTTCGTCGGGCTCGGCCTGGGCCGCCCGCCAGCGCTGGAACAGATCCGGCGTGGCCAGGGCGGCCTGTATCGCTCCGGCCAGGGCCTGCGGACTTTCGCCCTGGAACCGAAGGGCCGGATCGTCGCCGCGCGCCGCGGAGAAATCATCGATACGGATGAAAAACACGTTGCCTCTGGACATGCAATCTCTCCAAATAAATCAAGCGGATGAACGGGCCGGCCCTCAGGCCCACGCAGCGACAGCGGCATCCAGGTGCGCCGCCGCCTGCGGTGGGGCTTCGCCATGCGGCAGCATGCCCAGACACGGAGCAGGCATGCATTCGCGCAATGTCTGCACGTTGGCCTCGATCTCGAGCATGTGCGGATCGATGGTGTTGCCGATCCAGCCCAGTAGATTGCAGCCATCCGCCTGAATGGCGCGGGCGCTGAGCAGGGCGTGGTTGAGACATCCCAGGCGCAAGCCGACCACCAGGATCACCGGCAATCCGAACCGCAGCGGGATCTCCGAGGCCAGCGTCTGCGCATCCAGCGGCACCATCCAGCCACCAACACCTTCGACGACGATGCGTGCATGATCGTTTTGCAGGCGCGCATAGCTGTCCTGCAACTGCCGCCAATCCATGTCGCCACCTTCCGCCGCCAGCGCCAGATGCGGCGAGACCGGTGCCGACAATGCCACGGGATTGACCGTCTCGTAGAGCGGCATCGGCGCACTGGCCGCCTGCAGCGCCAGTGCATCGGAGTTGCGCCGGCCCTCGGGCGTGTCCTCGCAACCGCTGGCCACCGGTTTCATGCCGCAGGCCGTCCAACCTGCCTGCCGCAAGGCATGCACGAGCGCAACGCTCACATGGGTCTTGCCGATGCCGGTATCGGTGCCGGCGACGAAGACGCCGCACGCTGCGGCATTGACACAGGATTCACGTTCCATGGTTTCCCTTCATACACACCGTCGGCGGCATAATGCACGTTTGAGTCCGAATAGTGTCATGACCATGCATCAAGTTGCCCCGATCCGCGGCGAGACGCCGTCCGAACTTTACGCGAATCTTCGCCAGCAGGCGCGCGGACTGCTGGAGGGTGAGCGCGACATGATCGCCAACGCCGCCAACTTCGCCGCCCTGGTCTTTCATGCGCTGCCCGAGTTGAACTGGGCGGGCTTCTACCTGTTCGACGGCACCGAGCTCATTGTCGGGCCGTTCCAGGGGCAGCCGGCCTGCGTGCGCATCCCGCTGGGGCGCGGCGTCTGTGGCACGGCGGCACAAAGCGGCGAGGCGCAGGTGGTCCAGGACGTGACCACATTCCCCGGCCACATCGCCTGTGATGCCGCCTCACGTTCGGAGGTGGTGGTGCCGCTGTTTCATGCCGACGGTCGCCTGTTCGGCGTCTGGGACGTGGACAGCCCGCGCCCGGGCCGCTTCGATGAGGTCGACCGCCACGGCATGCAGGGCTTGTGCACGGAATTCATGGCGTCGCTGGCCGGGTAAGAGGCACATCTCGCGCAGGGTGCATCCGCCCTGCTTTGCGCAAGCATGCGGAAAAGACCCGGCCGCCCCCGCAAGCAGGTGGGTCCGTCACGGCCGTTCCTTGACCCGCCCTACGGCTGCAGCCACTGCATTGCGGTGGCACGCGCCTCGTCGACGCCGGTGCGGGCACTGGAGGAAAAGATTTGTGCACTGGCGCTCCAGCCTTCGCGCGTGAACAGCGTGCGCGTCTGTTGCAGTGCGGTCGCGGCCTGGCCGCGCGAGAGCTTGTCCGCCTTGGTCAGCAGTACATGGCAGTTGAGCGATGTGGCGTGGCAGAACGCGATCATCTGCCGATCGAATGCCTTCAGCTCATGGCGGATGTCGCAGATCAGCACCACGCCGCGCAGACTCTTGCGCTCATGCAGGTAGCGGTCGATCTCCACCTTCCAGTGCTCCCGCAGCGCCTCGGGCACCTTGGCATAACCGTAACCGGGCAGATCGACCAGACGCGTGGCAGGCCCCAGCTCGAAGACCACCAGCTGCTGCGTGCGCCCCGGAGTCTTGGAGGTGCGCGCCAGGCTCTTGTGCCCGGTGAGGATGTTCAGGGCACTGGACTTGCCGGCGTTGGAGCGGCCGGCAAAGGCCACTTCGGCGCCCTCGTCGGCAGGCAGCTGGTCGACGCGGTGCGCCGCAAGCACGAAACTGGCGCCACGCAGGGAGGGCACGCTCATGGTTTCCGGATCCTGTGGTGTCACAACGCTCCATTATGACCGACCTCGGCGCACCACTTCACCTGTTTGCGCCATTCGGCGGCAAGACACTTGACGCGGCGTGCAGTCGCAGGCGGCGCTGTCTGGTTTGACCGTGCCCGGTACGCTGGTGATAATCCGGTGGACTGGGTCCAGTCGGCCCGGCAATCCCGAACGGGGGAGGATGTCCATGAGTTCACTGCGCGTCGCAGCACTTGTCCTGCTGTCCGTGGTCGCTACAGCGGCCATGGCACAAACGGAAAAGAAGGCCAACCAGACACCGCCGGTGTCCGCCGCCTCCGTCACCAGTTCGACCAGGACCAGCCCCACGCGAACGCAACCGACCCGGGAAACGGCTGAAGCGGCCCCCGGCTCGGCCGAACCGCACATGAGCCCGGATGGCGCGTTGTCGGGCAACCCCAAGGCCGGCGCATCCAAGGCGGCGCTGTGCAGCGCCTGTCACGGGCCGGACGGCAACTCCACCGACGCGCAATATCCGAAACTGGCTGGCCAGAACGAGTCCTACATCGTCACCTCGTTGCGCGCCTTCAAGAGCGGCAAGCGCAAGAACGCCATCATGGCCGGTTTCGCCGGGCAGCTGTCGAACACCGACATGCATGACATCGGCGCGTACTACGCGCAGCAGAACACCAGTCAGGGCGTGGCCGACGATGCGCTGGTCAAGCCGGGGCAGACACTCTACCGCGCCGGCGATCCCGGCCATGCCATTCCTGCCTGCATGTCCTGTCATGGCCCGGACGGCGCGGGCAATCCGGGCGCCGGCTACCCGCATCTGGCCGGACAGCACGCCGATTACGTGCAGAAAACCCTCAAGGCCTGGCACGATGGCGACAGCTGGGGTACCAGCACGCATCAGCAGATCATGCCCACCATCGCCCGCCGCCTGAGCAGCAAGGACATCGCTGCCCTGGCCAGCTACATCGAGGGACTGCACAGCAATACCGCCCATTCGGGAACTGGCGACGCGCCCTGATGATCCAACCACCAGGGCAGGCCAACGATGTACTCGCTGCACGGTCTGCCTTGGCGAAAGGAACGCCGAGACTCCGGTCCGAGCCCATGGCCCGTGGACAAGCGCCGCGGCGCATCGTCGCTCGGCCGGAGCATTGAACGGCAACGCTCCACCATCGGTCCCGTCCTGTCATTCATGTACCGCATCAAGGAACATCGCTTCATGCTCAAGCATCTCTCCCTCTGCCTGTGTCTGCTGACTCTCGCCGCCTGCGGCTCGCATCAGGACACCAGCACGCCCGGCCCCGCCGCGGCAACGGCCCCCGCCTCCAGCACCGCGCGCAGCGCGACTGCCGCGCCGCAGGCTGCCACCACAGCGCCCGCTGCAGTGCCCGCCGCCAGCGCATCATCGCCGGCGTCCGCTGCGTCCGCCGCCAGCTCGGCACAGCCTGCCAACGTCACCGCGACCACCGCCGACAGCACAGCGCAACAGAGCAGTGCGTCCAACGTCAATGCCGACGCCGCTGACAATGCGCCGCAGCAAGACAACAGCGGCTGGGTCGAGGGCAAGAACTATTTCGTCATCAGCCCGCGACAGCCGGTAGTCAAACCGGGCAAGAAGATCAACGTCACCGAGGTGTTCTCCTACGGCTGCCCGGCATGCGATCACGCCCACATCTGGATCGACAAGCTCAAGCGCAGCCTGCCCGACGATGCGGTCATGACCTATCTGCCGGCAGCGTTCCGCCCGGACGAGAACTGGGTGGTCTATCAGCGCGCCTATTTCGCGGCCAAGGCATTGGGCGTGGCCGAAAAGAGCTATGACGCCATGTTCGATGCAGTGTTCCAGAGCGGCGAGATCGGCTCCTACAACCAGGCCACCGGTCAGCTTCTCCCCAAATCCAAGTGGCCGGACATCCACAAGATCGCCACCTTCTACACCCGCTACGGCATCAAGCCCGAGCAGTTCGTCGCCGTGGCCAATTCATTTGCCACCAACATGAAGATGAAGCAGGCCAGCGACATGGTGAAGTCCTATGGCGTGCAGGGGACGCCGACCATCGTCGTGGACGGCCACTATCGCTTCGGCTTCAGCTCCGCCGGTGGCTACCAGAAGGGTATCCAGTTGGCGCATTACCTGATCAGGAAAGCCGCTTCCGACCGGGCGGCATCCGGCCAGTAAATCGTTCCCCCACGCCCGATCGCTTCCCCGGAGTCCACCATGTTCAAACGTGTCACCCTGACGCTTGCCGGCCTCTTGCTGGCCACCGCCTGTGCTGCGCAAGGCAGCGAGGCACCGTTCACCGCAGGCAACCAGTACGACAAGATCGCGCACCCCGAACGCTACAGTCCCAAGGGCAAGGTGGAAGTGGTCGAGGTGTTTTCCTATGGCTGCATCCACTGCTACCACTTCTCCGCCGACGCGGACACGCTGAGCAAATCGCTGCCCAAAAACGTCGACTTCCACTACGTGCCGGCATCGTTCAGTCCGGCCTGGGAGCCCTATGCCCGCGCCTTCTACGCCGCGCAGGAGCTGGGAATATTGAAGCGGACGCACCTGGCCCTGTTCAAGGCCAAGTTCTACGATCATTATCCGTTGAACTCGCTGTCGGACATGGCCGATTTCTATGCCAAGCACGGCACCACGGCCAAGGCGTTCCTCAAGGCGGCGCACTCGCACGAGACGGACCGGAAGCTGGCGCGTTCCAATGCGTTGATCAAGGACTGGGGCGTGCAGGGCACACCCACCATCGTGGTCGACGGCAAGTACCGCTCGGGCCGCATCAAGACCTACGCCGAGCTGCTGAAACTGACGCATTGGCTGGTTCAGCGCGAACTCAAGGCGAAGGGGCAACACTGAGTATTCCGTCGCAATCCCTCGCTCGCACCCATGATCCAGGCCAGACAGGCAATCGCCATCGCTCCGAGCACCCCCGGGACGCACGCATGAGCGAGGCGACTGGCAGCACCACGCTGCGCCTGCTCAGCTGCAACATCCTGGCCGGCGCCAGCGTGCAGGGCTACCGGCAGTACGTGACGCGCAGCTGGGCCAGCGTCCTGCCCACGCGCGCCAAGCAGGACAACCTGGACGATCTCGCCAAGGTGCTGCCCCAGTTCGACGTGATCGGACTGCAGGAAGCCGATGCCGGCAGCCTGCGCTCGGGCTTCCGCAACCAGACCCGGTACCTGGCCGATGCCAGCGGCATGCCCTACTGGAGCCATCAGCCGAACCGGCCCATGGCGCGCGTGGCACATTCCGCCAACGGCCTGATCAGCCGTCTGGAGCCGCACGAGGTGCTGGACTATCCGCTGCCCGGCCGCATTCCCGGCCGCGGCGTGATGCTGGTGCGTTTCGGTGCCGACAAGACAGCCCTGACCGTGGCCGTGGCGCACCTGTCGCTGGGCCCGCAGGCGCGTCTGCGGCAGCTCGGCTTCATCGGCGACCTGCTGTCGGAATATCCCCACGCCGTGATGATGGGCGATCTCAACAGCGAGGTGGAGAGTGCAGAAATGCAACACCTGTTCTCGCGCACGCATCTGCGTGCCCCGGAACACCCCCAACTGACCTTCCCCAGCTGGCGCCCGCACCGCGCCATCGACCACATCCTGACCTCCGGCGACATCCGCATCGAGCGCATGTGGACGCTGCCAGAAGCGTTTTCCGACCATCTGCCGCTGGCGGCGCAGGTGCAGGTGCCGACGAAATGGCTGGGACGCTGACAGCGTGCGCTACGTCGCCATCTGGCTGAGTGTGGCCGTGGCCATCGGCCTGGCGCTGTGGTTGCGCCTGGGCTGGATCGAAAATACGAGTGCGGCCCATCACTGCCTAGCAGGGGCGCAATCACTGGGCTGCGACGCGCGCGGGCTCGGTGTCCTCGCCTTCACCAGCGGCGCGGTGACCGTCGTGGCAATGGCCACCGCGGCGCTGGCCCTGCTCTGGAAGCACCCCCTGAGCGCCTGGCTGGCGGCCCTCGGCGGCGGCATCGCCCTGATGCTCTACAGCCCGGAGGCGGGAGCGGCTGCCCTACTCATCGGGGTGCTGCGCCTGGCGCGGCTGCACGGCGATGCGTGGTCGCAGCCACGCCGCCAGCACCGGCGCAGCCAACAGCACGTTGCACAACGCCCATGACCACACGTCCCGATTGGCAGCGTGCGCGTGCAGCAACAACAACAGCGCCGCCAATACCAGCCACACGGCCAGCACGCGCTCCTCGATGAGATCCCGTACCGCACCGGCGGGTGCCGCGAAAGCGCGCAACGCCAGCGGCAACGCAGCCAGCAAAAACACCGCAACCGGGTAATCGCGATAGCGTCCATCGACCACCAGCAGCAGATCCATCCAGGCAGCGCCCAGCAACCACAGGAACTGCATCCGCGCCGACGTGAACCCATCCAGCGCACGCCACCCGCGTGCGCCCGCTGGCGTATCCGCATCCGCATCGCCCTCCAGCCATGCCGCCAGTCGCCGCGTGCAGGCCAGTGCCGTCAGCACGGCCATTACGCACCCCAGCACTGCCCCTGTCCATGACAACGGCAACCGCAACGCGTGAAGCATCTCGCGCACCGCTTCGGCCAGTGTGCAGCCCACTGCCAGCCCCGCCAAAGAACCGGCCGCCCGGCGTCGCCAGCCGGTTCCCGCAAGCAGCGCAAACAGCAGGGCCGTCCCGCCGCCCGCCAACCACCCATGCCACCAGTGCGGCATTTCCACCACCGGCCCGCGCAGTGGAAACTTCGGCCGCGCATGCGTATCGAACAGGCCCCAGTACCCCCCCACCGTCCCTTCCAGGACACGCTTCCAGGGCTGATCGAACGATTCGATCAGGTTGTACGGAACATCGTTTTTCGCCGCGTACACCAGAAACCCGCGCACGTAGCGCGCCTCGTTGATCCGGCTGGGCACGGCACCGCGTCGCGACTTGCCCTCGCTGGGCCAGCCCGTCTCGCCAATCAGGATGCGCTTGTGCGGCAGCGCGGCCTGCACCTCGCGATAGACGTGGGCGACGTGCGCGATGGCGCGCCCCACCGGCACCGGATCATCCTCCCAGTACGGCAGGATGTGCACCGTGACGAACGACACCGCCCGCGCCAGCCCGTCACTGTGCGCATAGCGCAGCCAGAATTCCCAGACATCGGCATAGGTGACAGGCATGTGTGTGGCATCGCGCACTTGCCGTACGTAGCCCGCCAGGCGTGCCGGCGTCAGTTCGCCACGCAGAAGCACTTCGTTGCCCACCACGATGGCGCGCACGGTCGCGCGGTTGGCGCGCGCCGTGCGGATACCGCGCCGGATCTCGCGCGCATTGGCGGCCGTGTCGGCGGACAGCCAGATACCCATCAGCACATGCATGCCGTACCGCCTGGCGATACGCGGCACCGCGCTCAGGCCCTGCGATTGTGAGTACGTGCGCACGCAATCGAAGCGCCGCGACAAACGCTTGAGGTCGTGATCGATCCGCTGCGGCGTGACAAACGCCTGCGGGTCCAGCGGCGACTCGCCCTCCTTGCGGAAGGGCGCGTAGGACACGCAGGCAATGTGCGACGACGGCGCCGCCGGCAGCTGCACCGGGCGGCCCAGCAGCCACCAGTACAAGAGCCCGGCCAATGCAGCCAGCACAAGCGCCATCCACACCGCGATGCGCCGCCCGCTGCGGCCGATGTATGCATCCATGCGCCAAGCATAGATGCATCGGCCCGCCACGCGGACAAAATCTGCGGCGATGGAAGGGGTCGGGACTTCGACTGGCGCGCCCCGCACGCCTCAGGCAACGCGCGTGCCGTACGTCCATCGCGCGGCAGGAACGCCGGGGACGCGGCGAGGTCGAGACACTCAGTCCATCGCCTGCAGTTTTTCACGCACCGCGTCGCGCAATTGCGGCGCCGTGAGTCCCGCCGCATCCCCGCAAGCCAACGCCTCGTCCACGCTCAGTCCGCGTTTGCAACGGGCATGAAGCGCAAACAGCCCACCCACCCTGTTGCCGCTTGCGCAGTGCACCAGCACCGGCGCCTCTGCCGCATCCTGCAGCGCGCGGTGCAGCATGTCCACGGCCGTCACCGTCAAATCGGCCGGACTGGCTACCGGTATGGTGACGTAGCGCAACCCCAATCCACGCACGGTGGCGGCTTCGTCGAACGCATCGAACTCGGCCGGGGGGCGCAAGTTCACGACGGTGCAATATCCGGCGGCACGTGCGGCTTGCAGACACGCCTGCGTCGGTTGACCTCCGGTAAGCACCCCGGGGCGGGGCTGACGGGCGTTGGGCAGTTGGATGGGAGGAGGGTTCATGTCTTTTTCCCCGGATGTGCGCCGATCAGGCTGGATGACGACCCGTGTGGTGCAGCAGGCCCGGAACAGTGCGCCACAGGATGAACCCGCACATGAGAATCAGGAACACGCCAAACACCCGGCGCAATCCTTGCTGCGGGATTCGCCGGGCGACAACATTGCCCACGAGGCTGCCGGCAGCGCCAATCAGAATGAACAATCCGATGATGTGCCAGTCCAGTGACTGCCCGGTGCCGGCCAGCAGGCCAACGTGCTTGTAAAGCCCGCCCACCGAGTTGATCACGATCACGGCAAGGCTGGTCGCCACCGCGCGATGCATGTTCAAACCTCCCAGCATCACCAGCGCCGGCACCAGCAAAAAACCACCGCCGACGCCCACGAAACCCGTGACCAGACCAACGCCGATACCCGCCGCGATCAGCCAGATCAGCGCACGCTCGCCGCTGTCTCCGCTCATCAGTCGAGGTGGACGCAACATGACCCAGGAAGCCACACCCATGATCGCCGCGAATACCACCAACTGCAGCAGTCCCGGCACGAACTGCGAGACCCACGATCCGGCGTAGGTGGCCACTACTCCCGGTACACCGAACAGCAGCACATGACGCCAGCTCGTCAACCCCTGCGAGGCATAACGCACGGCGCCCACCAGAGCGATCGCGCCGACGATCGCCAATGACCCTGCAATCGCCTGCTTGGGTGGCTGATGCAGCAGATAGACCAGCACCGGCACGGTGAGGATGGAACCTCCAGACCCGAGCAGGCCCAGACTGACACCGACCGCCAGCGCTCCGAACACGGCATAGATCACGACTCTCTCCCCGCAGCTCCGCAATACATCTCGTGCAGTACCGCCAGCACGCGGCTGGCGCCGGTATCGGCCAGGCGATAGTAAATGCTCTGCCCCTCTCGCCGCGTGACCACCAGACCCTCGTTGCGCAGCACCGCCAGGTGCTGCGACAGCGCTGACTGGCTCAAGGGAACGCGGGTGTTGATCTCGCCCACGGACAACTCGCCGCGGGACAGGTGACACAGCACCAGCAGGCGGGTCTCGTGCGCCAGCACCTTGAGCAGGCCCGCAGCCTCGGTGGCATGGACCTGCATCTCTGCGACAAAGGCCGGCGAGAGAGCCGCCTCTTCCCTGGATTCCGACATGGTGCGTGGCTCCTGCGAGCGAAAGATCTGTTCAATCCCTTCATTATGATTTACTAAATTAGTAATGTCTACTATATTGTGCACATCCAACGTATCGGACCGACCATCATGAGCCAGAGGCAGAGCCCACACGTCAAGGCGTTCCTGCATCCCGACACCTCCACCTTCTCCTATGTGGTGTGGGATCCGCAGACCCGCCACGCAGCCGTGATCGACAGCGTGCTGCACTACGAAGCGGACTCGGGACGCACCTCCACCCATTACATCGAGCAGATCGTGGCGTTCGTGCGTGACCACGATCTGCGGACCGACTGGGTGCTGGAAACCCACGCCCACGCCGATCACATGGCGGGTGGCGCCCACGTCAAGCGTGCCCTCGGCGGACGCTGCGGCATCGGCGCCGGCATCCGTCACGTGCAGGCGCATTTTCGAGAAACATACGACCTGGAGCGCGACTTCCTGCCTGACGGTGCGCAATTCGACCACCTGTTCGAGGATGGGGAAACCTTTGCAGTCGGAGGGATCACGGCACGAGTCATCGCCACCCCCGGTCATACCTCCGATCATCTGACCTATCTCATCGGCGATGCCGCCTTCGTCGGTGACACCCTGTTCATGCCTGATGGAGGCACGGCGCGCTGTGATTTCCCCGGCGGTGATGCCGTCACGCTGTATCGCTCGATCCAACGCCTGTTCGAACTGCCCGACGCGACGCGTTTGTTCGTGCTTCATGACTACCGCCCCGGCGACCGCGAGTACCGCAACGAAACGACGGTCGGCGCGGAAAAGCGCGACAACATCCACGTCGGCAACGGTCGCTCGGAAACCGATTTCGTCACGCTGCGCCGTGCACGCGACAGGACGCTCGGCATGCCCACCCTGGTCATTCCCGCCATCCAGATCAATATCCGCGCCGGACAATTGCCGCCAGAAGAGCGCAACGGCACGCGCTATCTCAAAATCCCGCTGAACCGGGCCCGGGACTTCTCCACCATCGCCGCCGAGGAACCGCCCACACCATGACCATCGTGAACTTCACCCCAGCCAGCGGGGTCGCCGGCGGTGTGCTGATCGGGCTCGCGGCGAGCGCGCTGCTGTGGCTCAACGGACGCATCGCCGGCATCAGCGGCATCGTCGACGGGGCGCTCGCGCGCCCCGGCAAGGAGACGCACTGGCGCTGGATGTTCCTGCTCGGAATGCTGGGGGGCGCGGCTGTCGAATTCTGGCTGATCCCCGCCCGGCACGTGTTCGACACGGGCCTGTCGTGGCCGGTCTTTCTGCTGGCCGGCGGCCTGGTCGGTATTGGCACACGCCTCGGCGGGGGCTGCACCAGCGGGCACGGCGTGTGCGGCCTGGGGCGGCTCTCGGCGCGCTCGCTGGTGGCCACCGTGACCTTTCTCGTGACCGGAGTGGCGACGGTCTTCATCGTTCGCCACGTGCTCGGAGTCCATTCATGAAAAATCTCGTCAGCCTTCTTGCCGGCGCAGTGTTCGGCTTCGGGCTCGCGCTGTCGCAGATGACCGATCCCGAGAAAGTCATCGGCTTTCTCGATTTCAGCGGACACTGGGATCCGACCCTGGCCCTTGTGCTGGCCGGCGCCGTGCTGGTCACGCTGATCAGTTTCCGCTTCATCCTGCGCCGGGAGCAGCCGGTCTTCGCCATCCGGTTCCATCTGCCCACACGGCAGGACCTCGACCGCCGGCTGATCGGCGGCGCCGCCATTTTCGGCGTCGGCTGGGGGCTCGCCGGCCTGTGCCCGGGCCCGGGTGTGGCCGCCATCGCCCAAGGCGCGTGGCAGTCGCTGGTGTTCGTGGCAGGTCTGGCGCTCGGCATGCTCGTGTTCCGCTACGCCCGGCAGCTCCGCCCGCGCGGTGATACGCAGCGGTCCATGCAATCCTGAATCCACGCCCCTGCAGCGCGTTTGTCGAGGAAAAGGAGAAGTCCCCGGCGCGCTCGAGCGTCACGGGGTTTTTCCGCGCATGCGTCGCACGCCGGGCGCGGAGATCGTGTTTCCCCGTCTCGAATGGACAGCGTGGCCCGGAGCAACGACTGCCACATGCGCGCGGGCCTCAACACTGCTGATCTCGTCGAGATGCCGGTGCGAGACAGGCGACAGACGGGTGGCATGCTCTAGACTGGTGCCGATACCAAAACCCCTTCTGCAGGAGCCTGCATGCCACGTCATACCGCGAGGCTTTGTCGCGCAGCTCGCATCTGCTTGCTGCTGATCGGCGCCGCGCTGACCACCACGGCCGCCGGTGCCAGCGGTCATCGCACCGCACAGCGGCATCAATTCAAGCAAGCCTATGCGGTGGCCCGCAAAGGCGGGAACTGGCGCCACCTGGCCGTCGGGCTGCAACACTATGCGCTGTATCCGTACCTGGAAGCCGCAGCGCTCGGCCATGACCTGCGCACGGACACCACCGCACAGGTGCGCGCGTACATTGACCGCTATCCGCAGTGGATTCCTGCCCAACGGCTGCGCGCGCAGTTCCTGGGAGAACTGGCGCGGCGCAAGGACTGGTCGGATTTTCTCGCCCTCTATCGTCCCGGCCTGGGCTCGCGCCTACACTGCGACGCGCTGCAGGCACGGTTGGCGCAAGGTGGAACGCTGCACTGGAAAAAGGACATGGCCAAGCTGTGGACGCATCCGTCGCTGCCCAACAGCTGCAATCCGGTGCAGGAATGGGCGCAGCAGCACGGCCTGCTGACCCCGGCGCGGCTGTGGGCGCGCATCGATCGCGCCGCCACGGCCGGACGCGCCGGAACCATCGCCTCGCTGGCGCGCTGGCTGCCATCGGCAGAGTCCGCGCAGGCGCAACGGCTGGTGCTGGCACTGCGCAAACCCGCCAAAGCGGCCAGCGCCGCGGCCAGCTGGCCGGATACGGTGCGCACGCGCCAGGCCGCCACCCTGGCCCTGCTGCGTCTGGCACGTCACGACAACGACCGGGCGCAGAGCGCCTGGGCCAGACTGCGCCACCATTTCAAGTTCAGTCTCACGCAACGCCACCACATCGAGGCGGACGTGGCGCTTTACGACGCCACCGACTTCGGCCCGGACGCGTTGAAAAAACTGGCGCAACTGCCTGCTGCGGCGCAAACCGCGACCACGCGGGAGTGGCGCGTGCGCGTGGCGCTGGCACAACGCGACTGGCCCGCTGTGCTGCATGCCATCAGGGCCATGCCCGCCGCGCAACGCGATGACAACGAATGGCAGTATTTCCGCGCCCGCGCCCTGGCCGCACTGGGTCATTCCAGCCAGGCGCATGCGCAATTCGAGGAGCTGGCGCAAAAAACCAATTATTACGGCTTTCTTGCTGCCGACCGGGTGCATGAGCCATACACGATCTGCCCGGCCAGCCTGTCACTGAAACGGTCGGCGGAACAGAAACTGCTGCAACAACCAGACTTGCAGCGCGCTTTCGAGCTGTTCGCCGTGGGGCTCCTGCCGCAGGCGCGCCGCGAGTGGGACCGTTTCATGCATGGCCGCAGCACCGACCAGCGCCACATGGCGGCGGATCTGGCCTATCGCCAGGGCTGGTACGACCGCCCCATCTTCACGTTCAGCTCCGGCGACGCCCTGCACCTGTATCGCTTCCGCTTTCCGCTGGCGCGCCGGGATGGCATCACGGCCAAGGCACAGCGCGCCGGCATCGATCCGGCCTGGGCGTACGGCATCATCCGCGCCGAAAGCGCGTGGATGACCGATGCGCATTCCGGCGCCGACGCGCGCGGCCTGATGCAACTGCTGCCCGGCACCGCCGCGCGCGTGGCGCGCCGCAATGACGTGGCGTATACCGGCGACCTCTACGATCCGCGCGTCAACGTGTCACTCGGCACCTACTATCTGGGATCTCTGGCCGATCGCTACAACGGTGCCCCGTGGCTCGCCAGCGCTGCCTACAACGCGGGCCCGGGACGGGTGGACCAATGGTTGGACGAACGCGGTCAGCTGCCCCCCGACCTGTTCGTGGCCACCATTCCCTTTCATGAAACGCGTGACTACGTGGCCAGCGTGATGGCCTTCAGCGTACTCTACGACTGGCGGTTGCACTCCAGGGTGCTGCCCATGGACCAGCGCATGCCGCGTTTCGGTCAGCCCTACACGCCACCGGATGCGGACACGCCGCGCAAGGGTGTGGTCTGTCCGGCGCAACCCCGGGAAACTCGGCAGGCCTCGGCCTCGATGCCCACCACGGAATCCTCGCAATGAATACCATGCGCGCCATCGAAATCACCCAGCCCGGCGGGCCCGATGTCCTCGAGTTGCGCGAGCGTGCACGTCCGGAGCCCGGGCCGCACGAGGTCCTGATCCGTGTCTGCGCGGCCGGCGTCAACCGTCCCGACCTGCTGCAGCGTGGCGGTCATTATCCGGTGCCGCCGGATGCCTCCGACCTGCCCGGCCTGGAAGTGGCCGGTGTAGTGGATGGCGTCGGCGACGCCGTCACGGACTGGCAGCCGGGCGACGCCGTGTGTGCCCTGTGCAACGGCGGCGGCTATGCCGAATATGTGGCGGTGCCGGCCGGGCAGTGTCTGCCGGTCCCAGACGGCCTGGACTGGGTCGCGGCGGCGGCGCTGCCGGAAACCTTCTTCACGGTATGGATCAACGTCTTTCAGCGCGCCAGCCTCACGCGAGGCGAATCGCTGCTGGTGCACGGCGGCTCCAGCGGCATCGGCACCACGGCCATCCAGATGGCCGTCGCCTTCGGCGCCACGGTCTATGCCACCGCCGGCACCGCAGACAAGGTCACGGCCTGCGAGCGCCTGGGCGCGACTCGGGGGATCAACTACCACGAGCGCGATTTCGTCGAAGTCATCAAACACGAAACCGCCGCGCGCGGCGTGGACGTGATCCTGGACATGGTGGGCGGCGATTATTTCGCGCGCAACCTGCAGGCACTGGCCAGTGACGGACGGCTGTCGCAGATCGCCGTGCTCCACGGCAAGGACGTCGACCTGGACTTGTCGCAGATGATGCAAAAGCGTCTCAAGCTGACCGGTTCCACGCTGCGTCCCCTGAGCACCGCGCGCAAGGCAAGCGCCGCCGCCGAGTTGCGCGCGCAGGTCTGGCCGTTGATCGGCACCGATGGCATCCGACCGATCATCCACGCGCGCGTCCCTCTGCAGCAGGCGGCGCACGCGCACCGGATGCTTGAAGATGGCCAGCACATCGGCAAGATTGTGCTGGTCGTCGCGGACGGCTGACGACCTCAACCGGGGAGATGGCACATGAAACGGCAACGCATCCTGCTCCTGGGCGGCACCGGCTTTCTGGGGCATTACCTGGCGCCGCGCCTGGCGGCCGACGGCCATCACCTGATCCTGCTGACCCGCAACCGCGAACGCTATCGCGAACTGGGTCTGGTCCCCGGGGTCGAGCTGCGCAACGCCGACGTGCACGATGCGGCCACGCTCACGCGCCACTCTGCCAACGCGGATGCGCTGATGAACTTGATCGGCATCCTCAACGAGAGCGGCCATGCCACGTTTCAGCGCATCCACGTCGAACTGACGGAAAAAGTCATCACCGCCTGCCACGCGACCGGTATCACGCGCCTGCACCAGATGAGTTCGCTGAAGGCCGGCCAGGGCCTGTCCGAATACCTGAAATCGCGCGGTGAAGCCGAGGCACGCGTGCGTCAATCCGGTCTCGACTGGACCATCTACCAACCCAGCACCATTTTCGGCCGTCGCGATGGTCTGGTCACGCGCTTTGCCGGCCTGCTGCGCATGGCGCCCGTCATGCCGCTGCCACGGCCGCACTCGCGGATGGCGCCCGTCTTCGCCGGGGATGTGGCCGAGGCCATCGCCCGCTGCGTTGCCGAGCCGCAGAAAAGCACGGGGCGGACCTTCGAGCTGTACGGCCCGGATGCCTGGGCACTGATCGACATCGTGCGCATGATCCGCGATGCCGCCGGCCTGCACCGCGCGGTCATCGGCATGCCCGACGCGCTGGGCCGCATTCAGGCCCGGGTGGCCGGCCTGCTGCCCGGCAAGCCGTTCACCCCGGACAACTTCCAGAGCCTGCGCACCGATTCGGTAGGCAAGAGCGATGGGCTGGGCGCACTGGGCATCACGCCGCACGCCTTCGCGCCGATGCTGCCGGCACTGCTCAAGGGCGATGGACGCCAGAGCGTGCTGGACAGAATGCGCAGCTACCGCGAGTAATCTGTACATGCGCATCTTCCTGGTCGGCGGCGCCGTCCGCGACAAACTGCTGCAACGCCCGGTGGCCGACCGCGACTACGTGGTGGTGGGCGCACGCGTCGACGACATGCTGGCACGCGGCTTTAAACCGGTCGGCAAGGATTTCCCGGTCTTCCTGCATCCCGACTCCGGCGAGGAATACGCACTGGCGCGCACCGAGCGCAAGGTGGGCGCCGGCTATCATGGCTTCGACTTCCATGCCGAACCCGAGGTCACACTGGAGGAGGATCTGGCGCGCCGTGACCTGACCATCAACGCCATGGCCGAGGATGCCAGCGGCACCCTGATCGACCCGTTCGACGGCGCGGCCGACCTCCATGCGCGCACACTGCGCCATGTCTCGCCGGCATTCGTGGAAGACCCGGTGCGCGTGTTGCGCGTGGCCCGTTTCGCGGCACGCTATGCGCCGCTCGGATTTCGTGTCGCCGATGAAACCATGACCTTGATGCAGCAGATGGTGGGCAGCGGTGAAGTCGACCACCTGGTCGCCGAGCGTGTCTGGGCCGAAACCCGCAAGGCTCTTGGCGAACCGCAACCCTCGGCCTTTCTCGAGGTGCTGCGCGCATGCGGCGCCCTGCGCGTGCTGTTCCCGGAAATCGACGCCCTGTACGGCGTGCCGCAGCGCGCCGAATACCATCCGGAAATCGACACCGGCACGCATCTCGAAATGGTGCTGGACATGGCCGCCCGGATCGCACCCGGCGACGATCTCACCGGTTTCTGCGCCCTGACGCACGACCTGGGCAAGGCACTCACACCGAGAGACACGTGGCCGCGCCACATCGGCCACGAGCAGGCCGGCGTGCCCCCGCTGCGCGCGCTGGCCGCACGCCTGAAAGTACCCGGCGAGCATGCCGCCCTGGCCGAACTCGTGTGCCGCGAGCATCTCAACGCGCACCGTGCGCTCGAGCTGAAACCGGCCACCGTATTGAAGCTTCTGCGCCGGGTGGACGCGCTGCGCCGGCCGCAGCGTCTGCAGACCTTCCTGCACGCCTGCGAAGCCGACGCGCGCGGCCGCCTGCACCGCGCCGACACACCTTATCCGCAAGCCGCCTACCTGCTGGCCGCCCGCGATGCGGCCGCCGCCATCACCGCCGCACCATTCGTGGCCGAGGGCCTGGAGGGGCCGGCCATTGGCGTGGCCATGCAACAGGCGCAGACGCGTGCCATCGGTGCGCTGCAACAGCGACCACCCCCCTCTGCGTGACCAAAGTCAGTTCAACGCAGTCACCCGCTCTTGCCACGCGGGCCGTCCGGATGCGGCAATGGCTGTACGCCACGCCGGTCTTGCTGACACTGATCTGGCTGGCGTTCTACCTCCCCTGGCTGGACGGTCGTCACGTCATTCCCTGGGACGCGATGGACGAGTTCTACCCCACCGTGTTCTTCAACGCCCAAAGTCTGCGGCACGGCATTGCGCCATGGTGGAACCCGTACATCTATTCCGGCTACCCACAGATCTGCGATCCACAGGGCATGATGTTTTCACCCCTGATCATGCTGTGGATGATGCTGCGCAACCAGCCGGGCGCCGCCTGGTTCAGCATCGGCATCCTGCTGCACGTATGGATGGGTGGCTTGGCGATGGCCGCCTTCATGCGGCAACAGGGTGCGTCCCGATTTTCGGCGCTGCTCACCGCAAGCGTCTGCATGGCCGGTGGTGTCGCCGCATCGCGGCTGGAACATGTGCCAATGGTGCTTGCCTTTGCCTACGCTGCCACCGTTTTACTGTGCCTGGGATATTTCCTGAGACAACCGCGGATCGGCAGGGCACTGTTGCTGGGGCTGGCCGCCGGCGTGATGTGCGTACAGCTGACCCAGCTGACGTTGCTGCTGGCCATGTTCCTTGGCCTCTACGGGGCCTACCTCACCCGACGCGCCTGGACAGGCTACTCCGCCGATGCGCGGCGACGCTGCGTGACGGGCCTACTGGCCGCCGTGGTGCTTGCGTCACTTCTGGCATTGCCACAGCTGTTGTTTTCGCTGGCGTTCGTGCATCTGTCCAATCGCGTCAGCTTGCCGCTTGCGGCGTCCGCCCCGGCCTCGCTGCGGCCCGACGCTTTCCTCACGCTGCTCAGCCCCAATGCGCTGCACGCCCTGCGCGGCCATTACCTGGGCAGCGTCGACCGCACGGGCGCCTTTCTTTACATCGGAGCGGTGCCGCTGATTCTGATCGCAGCCCGCCTGAAACACCTGTGGATGTCGCCATGGCGCGGGAAGGCTCTCCTGCTCCTGGCAAGCATTGCAGTGTCGACGGTGTATGTCCTGGGTGTGCACACCGCCGTGTATCCGTGGGCTTTCCATCATCTTCCGGTGATCCGTCTGTTTCGTCGTCCCTCGGACGCAGCCTTCATCCTCGACATGGCTCTGGCCATACTGGCGGGGGCAGCTGCCGATACGTTATCCATCGAGCCCTCGACCATCCGGCGGTGGGGCCTTTTTATTCTTGCCGCAAGCATCCCGCTGCTGATCTTGGGCAGTGTGCAGATGGGCACGCCGACCAGGGCATGGCACTGGGAAACCCTGATCCCCGCGCTGGTGGCCGGCATCGCCATCCTCTGCATCGGCCTGCGGCGATCATCGCCTGGCCGGATTGCGGTGCCGCTGTGCCTCATGCTGGTGCTGACGGCAGACTTCATCACGTTCAACCTCAACGGCGCGCTCAATCGCGAGCGTAATCCGTGGTCGCATTTCTCCGGTGCGGGCACGGCGGCCTCCGCACTCGAAACGTTGAGCCACGGCAAAAAGGGAAAGCTGCCCTGGCGCATCGAGACCGGCCATGTGCCGCCCATCTGGAACAACGGCCCGGCAATTGCGCAGCTGGCCAGCACACAGGGCTACAACCCGCTGCGGTATGCGCTGTATCAACAGATATATGGAGCCAGGGCCTACAGCCGCTTGCCACGGCCGCGCACTCCATGGAATCAAGATCCCGACAGCGCGCTCACCGATCTTCTGGGCGTGCGTTACGCCGTGCTGACGACGGCCGACGCACATTCGCATGCTGCGCTGTGGCGCCACTATCGCCATGTGGACACGCGGCAGAGGCTGGGCATCTACCGCAACGCCCATGTCTATCCACGGGTTCTGACGCCGACGCACGCACAGGTGGCAGCCGGCAGCACGATCCCACCGGCCGCCTTCAACGAGACTGATTTCCGCCACACGGTCTGGTTGACGCCACGCACACCTAGAAGCTCCATGTTGGCGCACATCGACGCGAGACGGTGCACCGGTCATGTGCGGGCCGTGGCAAAACATGACCGGCCCAGCCGGCTCGTTTTCCAGACCTCCGCGACGTCATCCGGCTGGTTGGTCCTGGACGATCTCGATTTCCCCGGCTGGCAGGCCACGCTGGACGGTCGCAGCATCCCGATTCAACGGGCCAATTTGATGTTCCGCGCTGTCTGCCTTCCGGCCGGCACACATCGGTTGGTGTTCCGCTTCAGCCCCGCGGAGATGATCCGGGACGTGTTGTTGTGACACGGCAGGCAGTAGATTGCTCCGTGAGCTACAAGCGCGCACTGCGGTCAGCCTGCACGACATCCGCGGGCAGCATCCCGGCAGCCACACCGCGATGCATCAGCATCACCTTGAAATGCTCGCCCATCTCGCCCGGAAGCGTCAGCTGCTTGACCTGCTGCGCCAAGGCGTAACGCGCAGCCTCGTCGTGCAGCGCGGCGTACTGGTCCTGGAAGGCCTCCTGCAGCCCCGAGGCGATCAGGAACTGCGCCTGCGGCAGCCAGGCTCCGACGTCGAAACCGGCATGGTGCGCGGCCTCGGCGAGCGCCGTGAAATCCACCGAAGCAGTCAGATCCTGCAGCCCGGGCAGGAAAAACGGATCGTCGTGCATGCGATGCCGGTAGAACGCGCGCAACGTCCCGCCCTGGCGCTGCGGCCCGTAAAGGTCGCGGCGCGCATGGCCGTAGTCGACAAACTGCATGATGCCGGCCTCCAGCGATCCGGCCACTGCCTGCAGCCAGTAGGGCAGCTGCGGCAGCAGCTCGGAACGGTAGCCGTCGGGAAAAGCAGTCTCCAGCTGGCGCTCCAGATGCCGGACCGCGGCCGTCACCAGCGCATCGGCAGGCCGATCCACCCGCTGGAAACCACCCTCGGTACCCAGCTCCACGTGCTCCTCGAACACTTCGCCCTCATGCAGGGAGAAACGCGTCACCGGCAACGCGTCGATGACCTCGTTGGCGAACAGCACGCCCTGCCACGATGACTGCGGTGGGCGGTCCAGCCATTCGACACGGCCGAATACCGCTGCGGGCAGACGATCGCGCAGGTAGTCGCGCTGGCGCTCGCGCAGGTCGGCGCTGGGCTCCAGGATCCAGTAGTGCCGCGGCAGCGTCTCGGCTGCGGCGAGGCTTTCGAGCGCAGCCCGTGCAAACGCACCACTGCCACCGCCCAGCTCCAGCACACACGGCTCGGCGAGTGACCGCAACACCGGCTGCCAGCTGCGTGTCACGCACTGCGCAAACAGGTCGCCCAGCTCCGGGGCGGTGACAAAATCCCCGGCGGCACCGAATTTGGGCGCGCCGGCGCTGTAATACCCGAGGCCCGGTGCGTAGAGGCAGCGCTCCATGAAGCGTGAAAACGGCACCCGTCCGTGGGCGCGGATCTCGTCACCGATCAGGGCACTCAATCGCTGCGACAGGTCACGTTGTTCGGGATCGGGGGCGGGTAAATGGGGCGGCATCTTGGGCTCCAGCGGAAGGCATCCACTGGCTCCGGAAAAACCGCAAGCATAACCGAACCGCCATGCCGCATGCGCCCGGCGGGGCGTCCTTATGGAACCTCTGATTGAATCCTGCCTGTACAGGATTCAATCAGAGGTTCCTGGGCACAGGGCCG
Organism: uncultured Gammaproteobacteria bacterium; assembly: GCA_963747595.1. Classification (GTDB taxonomy): domain Bacteria; phylum Pseudomonadota; class Gammaproteobacteria; order Xanthomonadales; family Rhodanobacteraceae; genus Oleiagrimonas. Next base: position 238,705 of record CAVVFO010000003.1, on the reverse strand, counting down.
GGAGCAAGGTGCTGCACACATCCGCATCACGACATGCGTGCCATGTATGCGTACCGAGCGGCTTGCATCCCGCGGCAGACGATCTCCTGCGCACGACGGTGAAATCCGATGGCCAGAAAACCCTCCAGACAGATCGCGGCACGCCGCGTCAGCACTCCCGATGTGGTGGCGCAGGGCATCATCGAATATCTGGGCAATGTGCCGCCGCCACGCATCGGCCGGACACACGGATCCGTGGCCGCCGACAGCAAGGCGGTCATCGCCGCGGCGGCGCGGCGCGCCGGCCTGGTGTCCGGATCACTGGCGCTGCCGCCGGGACCGGTGGGCTGGCTGACGCTGGTACCGGAGCTGACCATGGTATGGCGCATCCAGGCACAGATGGTCAGTGATCTGGCTGCTGTCCATGACACGCACGCCAAGCTGGGCCGCGAGCAGATGCTGTACTGCCTGTTCCGCCACTCCGCCGCGCATGCGGTGCGCGATCTGGTGGCACAAAGCGGCGAGCGGCTGCTGTTCCGGCGCACCACGCAAGAAGGGCTGCAGCGCGTGGCGCGACATATCGGCCGGCAGGTCTCGCGCCGCACCATCGGCGAGGGATTGACGCGCTGGTTGCCGCTGGCCGGAGCGGTGGGCGTGGGATGGTACGCGCATCACGATACCCGACGCGTCGGAGACATTGCCGTGGCGCTGTTTTCCGATCCTGCCGAGGTGGTGGTGGAAAGCCCTGTCCAACGGACCGAGTGAACCTGCCGCGCTCCGCCGCATGGGGCCTCCCGCCATCGTCCAATGCGCCGCAAGCGCCCCGCATCGCGCCGCTCACTCCTCGCCAGCCGCCTCGTCGGAGCCCTCGTGCACGCTCTCCGGCAGTGCCTTGTCCGGTCGCGACAATGCCAGCCGCAGATCTGTCCCCGAGGGCTGCTGATACACGGTCAAGCCGAATTCCGGCAGGATGGCGATCAGGTGATCGAAGATGTCGCTCTGGATCTTCTCGTACTCGGCCCACACCGTGGTGGTGGTGAAACAATACAGTTCCAGCGGCACGCCCGTCGGGCCGGGGTCCAGCTGGCGCACCATGATCGCCATGTCACCGTTGATCTGCGGGTGCGCACGGAGATAGTCCAGCGCGTAGGCGCGAAATGTGCCCAGATTGGTCAGGCGGCGGCGATTGACGGGCACGTCGCGGGCATCGCCGAGCTTGGCGTTCCAATCACTCAGCTCGCTGTCCTTTTCCTGCAGATACTCATCCAGCAGGCGGAAGCGGCGCAGGTTCCCGATCTCCTCGTGGTCGAGAAAACGCACGCTGCCCAGGTCCAGGTTCAGGGAGCGCTTCAGACGCCGCGACCCGACATCCTGCATGCCGCGCCAGTTCTGGAAGGAATCGGAAATCAGCCGCCAGGTGGGAATGGTGGTGATGGTCTTGTCGAAGTTCTGCACCTTCACCGTGTGCAGCGCGATGTCGATGACGTCGCCATCGGCATTGAAATGCGGCATGGTGATCCAGTCGCCCACCCGCAGCATGTCGTTGCTGGCGATCTGCACGCTAGCCACCACGCTGAGGATGGTGTCCTTGAAGATCAGCAGCAGGACGGCGGAAATCGCGCCAAGGCCCGACAGCAGCAGCACCGGCGAGCGCCCGATCAGGGTGGCGATCACGGCGATCGCGCCGATCACGAACAGCACGATCTTGAGTAGCTGCACGTACCCCTTGATGGAGCGCATGCGCGCATGCGGCGACCTCTGGTACAAGGTCTCCAGCGCATTGAACACGGCGCTGACGGCCAGCAACGCGAACATCACCGTCAATGCCGTGACCACACGCTGCACACCGACGTCCCAGGCATGGGGCACATGCGGCACGGCCTTGATGCCGAAATGGATGATGATCATCGGCACCATCTGCGCCAGGCGCTTGAACACGCCATGCTCGAGGAACGCGTCGTCCCAGTCCCACTTGGTGCGCCGCGTGAGCATGCGCATCAGCGTCAGCAGGACGCGGCGCGCGACCACGTCGGCCAGCTTGGCCACCAGCAACAGGGCCACCACGCCCAGGACGATCTGCATCCAGGGGTGGTCGAGATACGCTTTGATCTGAGCCCACATTGGCAACACACTTAGGTCAGGCAATCGCAACAGGATATCGGCCCGCCATGATTCGACCAACTTCGCAGGCCTCCGCGCGCCCCGTGGCACTGGTCACCGGCGCCGCGATCCGCATCGGCGCGGCCATTGCACGCACCCTGCATGCCGCGGGCTACGATCTGGCGTTGCACTGTCACCGTTCCGGTGAGGCCATGCGCCTGCTGTGTGCGGACCTGGATGCCCTGCGGTCCGGTTCCACGCTGATGCTGCACGGCGATCTCGGCGACTCGCGGCAACTGGCGCCGCTGGTTCCTGCCGCCGTGGACCATTTCGGTCGACTGGACGCGCTGGTCAACAACGCCTCGGCCTATCGGCTCACGCCACTCGATCGCGCGACCACGGACCAATGGGATGCCCTGTTCGCGGTCAACGCCCGCGCGCCGTTCTTCCTGGCGCAGGCCGCGGCACCGCATTTGGCACAGACGCACGGCGCCATCGTCAACCTCGCGGATTTCTACGCCGACCACCCGCATCCCGAGGGCATCGTGCACGCGGCCTCCAAGGCCGCGCTGGTGACCGCCACCAGGGGACTGGCGCGCGCCCTGGCGCCGGACGTGCGCTGCAATGCAGTCGCTCCCGGCGCGATCCTCTGGCCCGAAGACGGCAAGGCCGACGCCGACCGGCAGGCGATTCTCCGGCAAACCCCGCTGGCACGCACCGGCACGCCCGAGGAAATCGCCCGCACCGTACTATGGCTTCTGCGCGACGCCGGCTTCGTCACCGGTCAGGTGATCCACGTCGACGGCGGCCGCTCGGCCTGAACGCATAGCGGCACACGGAATCAAGAGCGACGCCGCAAGAAGCCGCAAGCGACCTTGCAATAGCGCAACCAAGACGAACAAAAATGCGTGCGCCGCGACCCGAGCCTCATCGAACCGCCCACAATCCCGACCACCAACCTGTCCTGCGGACTCCGGACGAGCGCAGCGCGACCAGCGTCTCCGGCTGTCGCTGTCGGCCGGTGTGCGGGACTGCCGCTGCCGGCCAGGCCTGGCCTGGCCTCCGGAGCAGAGCGTCTCAGATATCCATCATCACGCGGGTCATCGGTGTCTTGTCCGCGGCAAAAGCCGCCCACAATTGGGCCATGCTGCGCTGCTCCAGCGGATGCACGACATCGGGTCCCAGTTCGGCCATCGGTCGCAGCACGAACGCCTGCGCAGTCAGCTCCGGGCGCGGCAGTTGCAGATGTCCGTCGCCCTGCAGCACGCAGTCGTCGTACAGCAGCAGGTCGATATCCAGCGTGCGGCTGGAAAAACGCGGGACATCGCGGCACCGTCCCTGCCGGTCCTCCAGCGCGTGCAGCCATGCATCCAGATCCTGCGGAGAAAGCTCCGTCTCGATGCGCGCTGCCGCATTGAGGAAGTCCTCTCCCTGGAAGCCCACGGCGGGCGTGCGATAGACCGCAGACAGGTCCACCGCACCAAAATGCTCGCGCAACGCCGCCACCGCGGCCGCCAGATTCTCGTGCGGCGCGATATTGCTGCCCAGACTGAGATACGCCGTCGCCATGATGCGTCAGCGGCGTGTGCCGCGCTCGATCTCCACACCCACGGATTTCGCCCCGCGCACCGCGCCGGGCTTGTGCAGTTTCAGCCGCACCCAGGGCACGTTGAACTCCTCCATGACGATGCGCGCGCAATGTTCGGCCAATGCCTCGACCAGGCCGAAGCCGGAGCCCTCCACGAATTCGATCAGGCGCTTGGACACGGCCTTGTAGTCCAGCGCATCGGCAATGTCATCGCTGGCGCCCGCGGGTGTGTTGTCATGCGCCATCTGCAGATCCAGCGAGACCGTCTGGCGCACCTGGCGCTCCCAGTCGTAGATGCCGATGATGGTGTCGATCCTGAGCTTCTTGATGAACACGATGTCCATGAGCGGCCTCGTAATCCTGAAAAAGCCCAGTGTAACCGCGCAACCAGGCATCCCGCGAAACGGGTAGGGTGGATCAAGGGAGCAACGCGACGGATCCGCCTGCTTGCGGGAAGGTAGCGTGATTACCGGCAAGGCGGATCCGTCGCTGGCGCTCCTTGATCCGCCCTACGTGAACCTACACGGCGGACAGCGCCTCCAGGCTCCAGCGCGGTTGCACCTTCACCTGCGGGCCATCGGCCTGCCCCGCCGCCAGGCGCATGGCGCCGGCCAGCGCGATCATGGCGCCGTTGTCGGTGCAGAACTCCAGCCGCGGGAAATACACGCGGAAACCGTCGGCGCGACCCGCCTCCGTCAGACCGGCACGCAGCTGGCGGTTGGCCCCCACGCCACCGGCGATCACCAGCCGCTCGGCACCGCTGGCAGCCAGCGCCCGGCGGCACTTGATGGTCAATGTCTCCACCATGGCCTCCTGGAATGCCCGCGCCACGTCCGCGCGCGTCTGCTCGCCCTGGTCGCTGCGCTGCCAGGCCAGCAACACCTGCGTCTTCAGGCCGGAAAAGCTCATGTCCAGGCCCGGGCGATCGGTCATCGGCCGCGAGAAACGGAAGACATCCGGATTGCCTTTCTCGGCCAGTTTGGCCAGCGCCGGTCCACCGGGATACGGCAAGCCCATCAGCTTGGCGGTCTTGTCGAAGGCCTCGCCCGCGGCATCGTCCAGCGTGTCGCCGAGGATGCGATAGCGGCCGATACCCTCCACCGCCACCAGCATGGAATGTCCGCCGGACACCAGCAGCGCCACGAACGGCGGTTCGGGCGGGTCCTCCTCCAGCAGCGGCGCCAGCAGGTGGCCCTCCATGTGATGCACGCCGATGGCCGGCACCTCCAGCGCCCAGGCCATGGCGCGCGCGGCGCTGGCGCCCACCAGCAGCGCGCCCACCAGCCCCGGCCCTGCCGTGTAGGCCACCCCGCCCAGAGCGGCGGGGACGATTCCGGCCTCGTCCAGCAACTGGTGCAGCAACGGCAGCAGCTTGCGCACGTGATCGCGACTGGCCAGTTCCGGCACCACGCCGCCATATCCGGCGTGCAGATCCACCTGCGAATACAGTGCATGCGCCAGCAGGCCGCGGCCCGGTTCATACAGCGCCACGCCGGTCTCGTCACAGGACGACTCGATGCCCAACACAGGCTTTGAATTTTCAGGATGTACCACGGTATAATTCCCGGCTCGCCCGTTTTCGTCGGGCCAGTCTACCAAGTGGAGTCTTCATGCCCAGCGTTAAAGTTCGCGAGAACGAACCGTTCGAGCTCGCCCTGCGCCGCTTCAAGCGCACCTGCGAAAAAGCCGGCATCCTTGCCGAAACGCGCAAGCGCGAGCATTACGAGAAGCCGACCCAGGAACGCAAGCGCAAGCGCGCCGCCGCAGTGAAGCGTCATCTGCGCCGCCTGTCGCGCGAAACCGCGCGCCGCACGCGCCTGTACTGAGTTCCAGGCCACGCCTTGCCGCAGCGGGCTCATGCCGCTGCGCGATGCAGTACCTCTCTGGCCGGCTTCGCCCGTGGCGATGCCGGCTTTTTGCATGCGTGGAGAGTCAGATATGTCCCTGAAACAGCGTCTCACCGACGACATGAAAGCCGCCATGCGCAGCGGCGACAAGCCGCGCCTGGGCGTCATCCGCCTGATCAACGCTGCCATCAAGCAGCGTGAAGTGGACGAGCGCACCGAGATGGACGATGCCCAGGTGCTGGCCATCCTGGAAAAGATGCGCAAGCAGCGCCGCGACTCGGTGGAGCAGTACGCATCCGCCGACCGCGAAGATCTGGCTGCCATCGAGCGCGCCGAGATCGTGGTGATCGAGGACTATTTGCCGGCAGCACTCTCCGACGCCGAAATCGATGCGCTGATCGACACCGCGGTGGCCGAAACCGGGGCCACGTCGGTCCGCGACATGGGCGCGGTGATGGCAGCCATCAAGCCGCAGGCCACCGGCCGTGCGGACATGGGCGCCGTGTCGCAGAAGGTCAAGCAGCGACTCGGCTGACCCAGCAGCATGCAAATACAATGATCCTGCGGGAGATGAGTCTCTTTGCAAGGTTCATCTCCACGTTGCCATACTCATCGTCAGCCCGTCACCCACCCGTGACGGTCCCCTAGCGCACCAGAGGAACCGTCCATGTTCACACTGATGATCATCTGCGCCGTGATCGCGCTGATCGCCGGCGCCCTGGGATTCAGCGGTATCGCCGGCGTGGCCGGCGGCATCGCCAAGATCCTGTTCTTCATCTTCGTGGTGTTTTTCGTATTTGCGGTACTGGCAGTGATCGGCGTAATCCACATTCTCTAGAATCAATGGCGTAGGCGCTGCCGCGAGACAGTACACTGGCGCTCTCATGCCCGCTCACATTCCCGAAAACTTTCTCGACGAGCTGCTGGCCCGCGTCGATATCGTCGACGTGGTGGAGCGGCGCGTGCCGCTGAAAAAGAGCGGCCACGAATGGATGACCTGCTGTCCCTTCCACGACGAGCGCACGCCCTCGTTCACGGTCAGCCCGCAGAAGCAGTTCTATCACTGTTTCGGCTGCGGCGCGCATGGCAGCGCGATCAAGTTCCTGATGGATTACGACCATCTGGAGTTTCGCGATGCCGTGGAGGAGCTGGCGCAGGGCGTATCGTTGAAAGTGGTGTACGAAGGCGGTCGCGAGAGTGCGCCGCGCGAGGACCGCAGCGAGTTGTACACGCTGCTCGATGGGTGCGCGCAGCATTACCAGAAAGCGTTGCAGCAGAACAGCGATGCGCAGGCCTACTGCCGCGAGCGCGGCCTGGATGCCTCCACCATCGAGGCGTTCCGCATCGGCTGGGCGCCGGCTGGCTGGGACGGGCTGCGCCGCGCGCTCGGCGACGCGCCCGAGAAGCAAAGGCTGCTGGAACAGGCCGGCATGCTGTCCAGCGGCGATTCCGGCAAGCGTTACGACCGTTTCCGCGAACGCATCATGTTCCCGATCATGGACCGGCGCGGTCGCGTGATCGCGTTCGGCGGCAGAATAATCCCTGGCACGCCTCCTGCGCGCGAAGATCAAAAAGCGGGCCTCCCTGCCTCCACTCCTCAAAAAGGCGACGGCCCGAAATATCTCAACTCGCCGGAAACACCCCTCTTCCACAAGGGCCGCGAATTGTTCGCGCTGTGGCAGTGCAGGCAGGTACGCGGCCAGCTGAAGCGACTGGTGGTGGTGGAAGGTTACATGGACGTGATCGCCCTGCATCAGGCCGGCTTGCCGATCGCGGTGGCCACGCTGGGCACCGCCACCACGCCGGACCACGCAGACCTGCTGTTCCGCAGCGCGCCCGATGCCATCTTCTGTTTCGATGGCGACCGCGCCGGTCGCGACGCGGCCTGGAAAGCACTGGAAGCGGTCCTGCCGAAACTGCGTGACGGACGTCAGGCGTTCTTCCTGTTCCTGCCCGACGGCGAAGATCCGGATTCGCTGATCCGCAAGGAAGGCACCGAGGCCTTCGAGCGACGACTGGATGCGGCCATGCCGTTGTCCGACTACCTGTTTGCCGAATTGGCCCGTGAAGTGGATGTCTCCAGCGTGGACGGCCGCGCGCGTCTGGCCGAGCGCGCGCGGCCGCTGATCGCACGCCTGCCGGATGGCGCTTTTCGCGACCTGATGGGGGACGAGTTGATCAGGCGCACCGGCGCCCGTGCAGTCTTTCAGCCTGCTCCACCCGCTGGCGCCGCCGCCCGGCAGTCTGCGGGGGTAAGGCTCAACCTCGTGCGTCGCGCCATCGCGCTGCTTCTGGCACAACCCGCGCTGGCTGCCGAAGTGGACGAACCCTTTGCATTCCGCAAGCTGGACAAGCCCGGCGTGGACCTGCTGGCCGAACTGATCCACACGGCCCGCGCGCGCCCCGACATCCGCACCGCAGCATTGCTGGAACATTTCTCCGAGCGCCCGGAGTCCCGTGCGCTGCAGAAACTGGCGGTGACGGAGGTGGTGATCGATCCGGACATGCAGCGCGCCGAGTTCCTTGGCGCGCTGGTGCAGATGCAGCGCCAGGCGGTCACCCAACGCATTGCCACACTCAGCGCCAAGCGTGATCTGGATGCCGATGAAAAGGCCGAACTGCGTGTGCTGCTGAACAGCAAGACCCAAGCGGCCGCGTCGTAAGCGACGGCCGGGCGCGCAAGCATCGGACCAGATCCCAGGGTGGATCAATCCCGCAGGGGGACTTCCTTCGGTCGGGAGCAACGCGACGAGTTCGCCTGCTTGCCGGGAAGCTCCATGGTCAACGGGACGATTGCGCAAAAGCAGGAAAACGTCTCGCAGGGAGGCGGATCCGTCGCTGACGTTTCCTGATCCGCCCTGCGCGAACGGCAGACCGGTTCAGCCGATCTGCGGCAGCGCGCCCCGGACCTGCAGCACAGGCTCGAACATCCAGTGATCGACCAGCAGAAACGCGAACAGCGCCATCAGATAGAAGATGGAATAACTGAACACCTTCATCGCGAACCACTCGTTGGGCGGTCGCAGCAGGCGAATGGCGTAGTACAGAAAGCCGCCACCGAGCACCAATGCGGCGCCCAGATACAACGGACCGCTCATCCCGGTCAGGTACGGCAGCAGCGTGCACAAGAGCAGCAGGATGGTATAGAACAGGATTTGCATGCGGGTGTAGGCCACGCCATGCGTCACCGGCAACATGGGCAGGCCCGCGCGGGCGTAATCCTCGCGCCGGAAGATCGCCAGGGCCCAGAAATGCGGAGGTGTCCAGACGAAGATGATCAGGCATAGAAGCAACGCGTAGGCATCCAGGTGCCCGGTGACCGCGGTCCAGCCCAGCACCGGCGGCGCGGCGCCGGCAATGCCGCCGATCACGATGTTCTGTGGCGTGGCGCGCTTCAGGAACGCCGTGTAGATCACCGCATAACCGATCAGCGAACACAGCGTCAGCACTGCGGTCAGCACATTGACCAGCAACGCCAGCACCACCATGGAAATCACGCCCAGGACGAATGCGAACACGAACACCTGTCGTGACGAAAGCTGGCCGGTGGCCAGCGGCCGGTGCGCGGTGCGTGTCATGAGCCGGTCGATGCGACGGTCGACCAGATGATTGAACGCCGCCGCCGAGGCCGACGCCAGCCAGATGCCGATGGTGCCGAACAGCAACGGCTGCCATGGCGGCACGCCCGGCACTGCCAGGAACATGCCGATGATGGCGCAGAACACCAGCAGCGCGACGACGCGCGGCTTGGTCAGTTCCAGGTATTGCGCAAAGTGCAGTTTCACAAACCTTCCGGTGCCAGTCGCGAACACGAACGCCACCACCCGTGTGGCGGAACCGCCCATTGTACGCCAAGCGTCACGATATGGCCTTCGGATCGAGCCGCGGCTGTGCGCGCGCCAGCGCGGCGACCAGGGTGAACAGCAGCAATGCCGCCATGCCGTTGTGCGCCGTGGCGACCGGCAGGGGCAATCCGAAATGCACGTTGCTGATGCCCAGCAGCACCTGCGCAATCAGCGCCGCCGCCATGGCATACCCGATCGGGCGCAAGCCGGCACGCGCCAGCCTGTGCGACAGCCAGCCAAGATAGAGGAACACCACCAGCGCACCGATGCGGTGCGCCATCTGGATCGCCGTGCGTGCGGGCCCATCCAGTACGCCGCCCTGATAGTCCACGCCGATCTGTCGCCACAACACGAAACCCTGATGGAAGTTCATCGTCGGCCACCACTGCCCCAGGCAGTGCGGGAACGCCGAGTCGCCATAGCCGCAGGCCAGCGCCGCATAGTTGGAGCTGGTCCAGCCGCCCAGCGCGATCTGCACCGCCAGCAAGGCCAGACCCACGCCGATGAAGCGGCGCAGACGACGCAAACCGTCGTCGGGCGCACCGATCGGCGTGATGCGCAGCGCCACATACGCCAGCAGCGCGAATGTAGTCATGCCGCCCAGGAGGTGCCCCATGACCACGATGGGCGTGAGCAACAGCGTCACCGTCCACATGCCCAGCATGGCCTGGAAGATGATCATGGCCAGTGCAATCGCTGCCACGCGCCACGGCGGCGCCCGTCCCAGTCGCGCCGCCACGATCAGCGGCAGGGCGATGGCAATGCCCGCCAGCACCGAGGACACCACACGCTCGCCGCCCATGTACAACGCCACGCCCAATGCCGCGACGACAGCGGCGCCAAACAGGGCCCAGCGCGCCCAGGGCCGGCGCCAGGCGGCGACCAGGGCGAGCAGCAACACCATCACGCCCAGCGTGCCCGCGATCATGCGGTGGAACTGCTCGCGCCACGCCTTGTGCGACTGGAACGGACGTTGCGGAAACGCATGATCGGCGCGCGCAATCTGGTGCGCCTGGTGCGGCCAGGTGATCTGGCCGTAGCAGGTGGGCCAGTCGGGACAGGACAGACCGGCATTCGAAAGGCGCACGAAGGCGCCGAACATGATCACGAACAGGGCAAAAACCACGGCCAGCCAGGCCAGCTTCGCGGTCTTGGACAATCGAAGGCGTGCCATCAGCGAAGTACCTTGTGCAGATCCTGGCTCAGCCCGTTGGCGTCGAACCGCGCCGGATACCAGGTCAATGCGGTACCGTTGGATTCCACCAGCACGGCGGATACGCTGTCCACTGCGTGGGGCCGGTACCGCTCCAGTTTGCCCGTGGTGTCGCGGCCCACGGTCCAGGCATGCATCACCGCTGCAGCGTCGGGTGCCTGCGGCGGCCGCCCCAGATACAGCAGGCGCAGATGGTCCTGTTTCTCATTCAGGGTGATCCGTGCGTTGCGCATCAGTGCCAGCTGACGCACGCAGCGTCTGGCGCAACCGGGGCCGGGCAATGCGATCAGCGTCATGCGTGGCTGCGTGTCGCGCCAGGCGTACTGGCCACCCGCGGCCAGGGCGACGGGAACGTCGGCAAAGCTGCGCTGCGGCAGAATCGGTCTGCCGTGACTCTTGGTGCCCGGGTGCCAGCCGGCCATCCCCAGCGCCACCGCAATCAGCATCGGAACCAGGAAGATGGCCGCGACCAGAATGAGCTTGAGGCGATTGCGCTTCTGTATCTGTCGGCTGCTGTTCATGCGGCGGGAGGCTCCGATTTTTTGCGATGCAGGATCACGAAGATCACCAGCGCTGCCGCCGCGAAGGCGAACCACTGAAAGGCATAGCCTTCGTGCCGTGCAGGTGGCATGAAGGTGGGTTTCCATACACGCACATACGGCGAATCGGACTCCGCATCAGGCAGCAGACGGCGCGGATAGACCGGCCTGCCGAGATCGGCAGCCACCTGCCTGAAATCCATGTAGATGGTGGTCTTGGGCCACTGCGACTGACGGCTCAATGCGTTGCCGCCCATGCGGAACCCCACGCCCGGTGCCGGAGCATACAGCCCATGCAGCGTCACCTGCCCGGCAGGCAGCGGCGGCATGCTGATCGCCGCGGGACTGTCACCGCCGTGGCGCGGCAACCAGCCCATGTCGACCAGCAGCAACCGCGCGTGGCCGCTCACCTTGAACGGGGCATACACCTGCACCCCGGCCATGCCGTGATAGGTCTGGTCGTCCAGGTAATATACCCGATGCAAGAGGAAGTGGCCGGCGACACGCACATGCGGCCAGTGAAAGCCCCTGACGGTTCCGGCGACCTCGGCGAAATCGCGCGCCGGCGCGGAGGACGCTGTGGCAAAGCGACGCAGCCATTGTTCTTTCTGCTGTGCGCGATCGAGCTGCCAAACGCCAAGACGCACGAACAGCGCCATTCCGGCGAGAGTCAGCAGCACCGCAAACCACGAGGGGCGACGCAGCCGGATCATTCGTCGCTCCGGTGCTGCACGGCTATACTTGCCACTCTGTTTCGCCGTCGGGGCATCACGTGACTGTCTCTATCATCTACAAAATCGCGCTGGTCATCATGTTTTTCGTGGTGGTGTTCAACCTCGGACAAGCGCTGTATTACATGACCACCGACAAGGGCAAATCCAAGCGCACCGCACGCGCGCTGAGCCGACGGATCGGACTGTCGCTTGTCCTGATCATCATGGTCATCATCGCCATCGCGGCCGGCTGGATACATCCACACGGCATTCACTGACATGCGCAGCCATCGTCGCGATGCCGCAACGCGCCATGATCGTGCTTGCGCCGATCATCCGCCAGCCGGCGAAACGCCGCACCCGGAGCTCCCCCACGCCGTCACGATGATGGAGCGAAACGAAAAGGCCCCGCACCATGAGTGAACGGGGCCTTTTCGTTTCGCGACATGCCAAGCGCTGGCCGCGACCGCACGTGCGCTGCGGCTGACGGCTCAGAGAATATATACAAACAGGAAGAGGCCGAGCCACACCACATCGACGAAATGCCAGTACCACGCCACGGCCTCGTAGGCGAAGTGGTTTTCCTTGGTGAAATGGCCTTTCCTGCAGCGGAACCAGATGGTGATGAGCATGATCGTGCCCAGCGTCACGTGCAGGCCGTGAAAGCCCGTCAACATGAAAAACGTGGCGCCGTAGATGCCGCTCTCCAATGTCAGGTTGAAGTGCGTGTAGGCCTCCATGTACTCATGCGCCTGCATGGCAAGGAAGAACGCGCCCAGGAAAATGGTCAGAGCCTGGAAAACGAGCAACCGCCTGCGCTTGCCGTCTTTCAACGCGTAATGCGCGATGGTGATGGTCACGGCCGAGCTGAGCAGCAGCAGCGTATTGATCAGCGGGATCTTCCACGGCGAGGCGATCCTGAACGCGCCGCCGACGTTTGCCGGTCCGTTGGTCGGCCAGTGCGAGGTGAAGCCGTCCCAGAGAAAATAATTGGTCAGCACGCCATGCCCGTGGCCGCCCTGCCAGGGGATGGTGAAGATGCGCGTGTAGAACAAGGCGCCGAAAAAGGCGCCGAAGAACATCACCTCGGAAAAGATGAACCACACCATGCCCATGCGGAAGGACACATCCACCTGGCCGTTGAACGTCCCCGACAGCGATTCGCGGATGACCGTGCCGAACCAGCCGAACAGCATGAAGATGAGGATGGCCAGGCCGACGAAGAACAGCGGCTCACCGAAATCGATGCCATCCAACCAGTGCGCCAAGCCGAAAAACGTGCAGAACAGTGCCACCGCGCCGATGATCGGCCACTTGCTGCCATGCGGCACGTAGTAGACATCTTGTTGGGCCATGCTTGAAGTCCTGAGTTGCTGAAACGGGCGGTGGAAGCCCTACATGTCAGATGTGTTGAAGAATGATCAGCACATACAGGCCGATCGCGATCACGGCCGTGATGATGGCCGTCAGGCGGACACTGCCACGACGGCCGGATGGACGTTTGTCGTCGTTGTTCCGATGTTCGTCAGACATGATGCAGCCGCGGCATCAATGCGCCACGTCGCCGTGGGCCAGCTGATTGTCGTCGATCACCGGCGGAACGGAAAACGAGTGGAATGGCGGCGGTGAGGGCAGCGTCCACTCCAGACCCCGCGCCCCCTCCCATACGCGCGATGTGGCCTTCTTCTTGGAGAAGAATGCCGAGTGCAGGATCACCGCCACGAACAGCAGCTGGCTGGCGCCGAACACGAAACCGCCGATCGAGCTGATCATGTTGAAGTCGGCAAAAGCGACGTTGTAGTCGGGAATGCGCCGCGGCATGCCGGCCAGACCGAGGAAATGCTGCGGGAAGAACAGCACGTTGACCGCAATCACGCTGAGCCAGAAGTGTGTCTTGCCCAGCGTCTCGTTGTACATGCGACCGGTCCACTTGGGCAGCCAGTAGTACACGCCCGCCATGATGGCGAATGCCGCGCCAGTGACCAGCACGTAATGGAAATGCGCTACCACGAAGTAGCTATCCTGGTACTGGAAGTCAGCCGGCACCAGCGCCAGCATCACCCCGGAAAAACCGCCGATGGTGAACAGGATCACGAACGCCACGGCAAACAGCATCGGCGTCTCGAAGGTCATCGAACCCTTCCACATGGTGGTGACCCAGTTGAACACCTTCACCCCGGTGGGCACCGCAATCAGCATGGTGGCGTACATGAAGAACAGGTCATCGCCGATGGGCATGCCCACAGTGAACATGTGGTGCGCCCAGACCAGGAACGACAGGAAGGCGATGGAGGCCGTGGCGTAGACCATCGCTTTGTAGCCGAACAGCGGCTTGCGGCTGAAGGCCGGGATCACTTCGGAGATGATGCCGAAGCCCGGCAGGATCATGATGTAGACCTCGGGGTGCCCGAAGAACCAGAAGATGTGCTGGAACATCACCGGGCTGCCGCCGCCGGCGGCATTGAAGAAGCTGGTGCCGAAATACTTGTCGGTCAGCAGCATGGTCACGCCGCCGGCCAGGACCGGCATCACCGCGATCAGCAGGAATGCGGTGATCAGCCAGGTCCACACGAAGATCGGCATCTTCAGCAGATCCATGCCCGGCGCGCGCATGTTGAGGATGGTGGCGATGATGTTGATCGAGCCCATGATCGAGCTGATGCCGGCCACGTGCACGAAGAAAATCAGGAACGCGATGCTGTCGCCACCCTGGATGGACAGCGGCGGATACATGGTCCAGCCGCCCGCGGGCGCACCGCCCGGCAGCGCGAAGGTGGACAGCAGGATGATGAAGGCCGTCACCAGCAACCAGAACGACCAGTTGTTGAGGCGCGGCAGCGCCATGTCCGGCGCGCCGATCATCATCGGCACCATCCAGTTGGCCAGACCCACGAACGCCGGCATGATGGCGCCGAAGATCATCACCAGCGCGTGCATGGTGGTCATTTCATTGAAGAAATACGGCTGCACCAGCTGCAGGCCGGGCTCGAACAACTCGGCCCGAATGACCATGGCGAAGCTGCCGCCGATGAAGAACATCAGCAGTGCGAACCCCAGGTACAGCGTGCCGATGTCCTTGTGGTTGGTGGACATGAACCAGCGTGTGAAGAACCCGCGGGGTGCGCCGTGATGGTCGGCGTCGTGATGCTCGGTGGCTGCGTCGTGTGCCATGGCTTGTATACCCTGTACCTTCAAATGCGTGCGTCGCTGACGCTGTTGTTGACCCGCCGTTGTCAGCCCTGAGTGGCCGTTTGCGCGGCACCGGCGTCAGCGGTCTCGGGCGCATTCGCCCCCTTGGCCGCCGCCTCTTTCTTTGCCAGCCACTTGTCGAACTGCGCCTTGGGCACGGCCTTGACCACGATCGGCATGAAGCCGTGGTCCTGGCCGCACAATTCGGCGCACTGGCCGCGGTACGTACCGGGCTTGTCGATCTTTGCCCAGGCCGCATTGATGATTCCGGGAATCGCATCCATCTTCCAGCCCAGCTGCGGCACCCACCAGGAGTGGATGACGTCGCCGCCGGTGATGGCAAAACGGATCTTCACGCCCACCGGCACCACCAGCGGGTGATCCACGTCCAGGAGGTAGTCGTGATAGCCGCTCTTGGTCACCACACTGTTCGGGTCGATGCCCGAATCGAGCTGGCGCGCCTTGTTGCTGTCGTGGGCCAGCCGCGAATCGAAGGCCACGTTCTGGATCGCCTTGCCCTGGTAGCTGACGTAGTGATATCGCCACAGCCACTGGTAGCCGGTGACGCGAATGGTCATCTTCGACCCCGTGGTGTTGCCTTCACGCGCCAGGATCGTCGAAGCCGGCCAGGCCAGCCCGATCAGGATGAACACCGGCACCACGGTCCAGAGCAACTCCAGCTTGGTGCTGTGGCTCCACTTTTCGGCCACCGCGCCGCGGGATTTGCGGAAGCGCACCATGGCAATGATCATGGCACCGAACACCACCACGCCAATGCCCACGCACACCCACAGCGACGCCATGTAGAGGCTGTAGACCTCGTGCGATGTCTGCGTCACGCCCTTGGGCATGTCCATCTGCCATGGATGCGGATTGGCTGCGGCAAGGCCACTGGCCAGCGTGCCGGCGAGCACTGCCAGCATCTTTGCCACTCGACCCGTCAGGCCCCTTTTCATCATCGTCTAACCCTGGGTTGATTGATCCTGCACACGTCGCGGCGCAGTCATGTCCGCCAGCAGCGTCCTGAGCTTACGCGACAGCTCCTCGCGCTCGTCATCGGCCAGAAACGCACCAACTTCATGTTCGCGTCCGTGCGATGTTAGCACCAGACGTCGGTATCCGTGCCCCGGCCGCCAGCTCACGCGCACCCAGTACGCGATGAACTCGGCGCGGCGGTGCTCCGGAAGGTTTTCCACCTCCAGCCGGCGCTCGTCGACCGTGATACGTTCACAGCGACGGGTCGCCTTCCAAGCCAGCTTGAGCGCACCGGCCACGGCCATTGCCTCGATCAGCCCGAAGGCCGGCGCGAAAACGTTGCCGTCGCGCGCGCATATCAACGCAATGCCCATGACCAGCGTGCCCAGCGCCCACGACCAGTGTCGCACACCACGTCGCGTGAGCGAACGGTTCGGCCTGAGCCAAAGCGTCGCACCCACGTGCGGTGTGATGGCAGGTTGTACAGTGATCATCGCCAAGAATGCTCGGCAATCGACACCCTCGCATCATAAGCCGGTGCCACGCGCAGCGGCAACAAGAATCCTTGCCCGCAGGCCTCTCCCGGCAAGCCTGTGCGGCCCCGTCGCCCCCCACTGTCATCACGTTTTCGATGCATGCCCGACCCGACAATGACTGTTTGCAGACGCAGGTCTCGCCGCGGAGTCTCGCGTCTCCTAGAATGGCCCGTCCTGCGTCACCCCCCCAGCCTTCGACCCGGTATCCGTGTGAATCAATCCATCATCACCCCCGAGCTCCCCCAATCGGTCGACCCGATCCGCGCCCGTATCACCAAAGCATGGCTGCGCGACGAGACCGAAGCGGTCAACGACATGCTGTCGATCTACGAGGTCAGCGACGAGGACCGCCGCGAGATCCGCGCGCGTGCAGAGGGTCTCGTCAAGCGCGTGCGCGCCGGCGCCGAGGAGCAGGACTCCGTGCAGGCCTTCATGCAGCAGTATGACCTGTCCAGCGAGGAAGGCATCCTGCTGATGTGCGTGGCCGAGGCGCTGCTGCGCATCCCGGACAGCCTGACCGCCGACCGCCTGATCCGCGACAAGCTCAGCGAGGCGGATTGGCGCAAGCATCTGGGGACCAGCCACTCCAGCCTGGTCAACGCCTCCACTTGGAGCCTGATGCTGACCGGCAAGCTGATCCATCAGCCCAAGCCGAGCAAGCGCCAGATCGGCGAGCATCATGAAACCAGCGAGAGCCTGCGCCTGCTGACGCGTCGCCTCGGCGAACCGGTGATCCGCATGGCAGTGCGCCAGGCGATGCGCATCATGGGTTTCCAGTTCGTCATGGGCCGCAACATCAAGGAGGCCCTGAAACGCTCGCGCGAAAAGCAGAACAGGCCCTACCTGTATGCCTTCGACATGCTCGGCGAGGCTGCCTTCACGCAGGCCGAGGCGGATCGCTACATGGCCTCGTACAGCAACGGCATCAAGGAGCTGGGCAGCCATCCCTCGTCCGGGGAAGTCATCGACGGCCCCAGCATGTCGGTCAAGCTCTCGGCACTGCATCCGCGTTTCGAAGCTGCCAAACGCGAGCGCGTCAATGAGGAATTGACGCCGCGCCTGCTGAAGCTGGCGCAACTGGCCAGGGAAAACAGCGTCGCGCTGACCGTGGACGCCGAGGAGGTGGACCGCCTGGAAATTTCCCTGGACGTGATCGGTGCGGTCTTCGCCGATCCGTCGCTGGAAGGCTGGAACGGGCTGGGCATGGTGGTGCAGGCCTACCAGAAACGCGCGCCCTTCCTGATCGAGTGGATGATCGAACAGGCCAAAAATGCCGGGCGCCGCTGGTGCGTGCGTCTCGTCAAGGGCGCCTACTGGGATTCGGAGATCAAACGCTCCCAGGAAATGGGCCTGGCGGGGTACCCCGTCTACACGCGCAAACCCAACAGCGATGTGTGCTATCTGGCCTGCGCGAAGATGTTGCTGGACGCCGGCCGGGACGTGATTTATCCGCAGTTCGGCACGCATAACGCGCAGACCATCTCCGCCTGCTATCAGATGGCCAAAAACCGCAATGCGAAGTTCGAGTTCCAGCGCCTGCACGGCATGGGCAAGGAGCTGTATGACGAGGTGATCGGCGAGAAGAATCTCGGCGTCCCCTGCCGCGTCTACGCCCCTGTGGGCAGCCACGAGGAGCTGCTGCCCTACCTGGTGCGTCGCCTGCTGGAAAACGGCGCCAACACAAGCTTCGTCAACATGATCATGGACGAGGATGTGTCCGTGGACGAGCTATGCGCCGATCCGTGCGAGACGGTTCGTCAGTTCAAATCCATTCCGCATCCGCGCATCCCGATGCCGGTCAACCTCTTCAAAGATATCCGGAAAAATTCCATGGGCGTCAATCTTGCCAGCGACGAAGAACTCAAATCCCTTGCCGACGCCGTCAACAAGCACTCCGGCCCGTGGCAGGCCAGGCCGCTGGTGCCGGGCGCCGCGGAAACCTCGGAGCGCATCGACGTCACCGACCCCGCCAACCACGAGCGCAAGGTCGGCAGCTGGCTGAGCGCCGACAAGGACACCGTCAACACCGCCCTGGACAACGCCCACCAGGCGCAGACCGAATGGGACCGGCTGCCCGTGGAGGTACGCGCCTCGATGCTGGAGCGCGCCGCGGACATGCTGGAAGAGAACCGCGCCGAGATGATCGCCATCTGCGTGCGCGAGGCCGGCAAGAGCATCTCCTCGTCCGTGGACGAAGTGCGCGAGGCAGCGGACTTCCTGCGCTACTACGCCACCATGTCGCGCCGCCTGATGGCCGAGCCGCAGCACTTCCCCAGCCCCACGGGCGAAACCAACGAGATGACGCTGCACGGCCGCGGCATCTTCATATGCATCAGCCCCTGGAACTTCCCGCTGGCCATCTTCACCGGCCAGATCGCCGCGGCGCTGGTCACCGGCAACACGGTGATCGCCAAGCCCGCCGAGCAGACCACGCTGATCGGCTATCGCATGGCGCAGATCCTGCACGAGGCAGGCATCCCCGAAGACGTGCTGCAGTTCGTGCCCGGCGACGGTGCCAAGGTGGGCTCTGTCCTCACCGACGATGTGCGCGTGGCCGGCTGCGTGTTCACCGGCTCCACCCAGACCGCGCGCATGATCAACCGCAAGCTGGCCGATCGCGATTCGGCCATTGCCGCACTGATCGCCGAGACCGGCGGCCAGAACGCCATGATCGCGGATTCCTCCGCCCTGCCCGAACAGCTGGTCAAGGATGTGCTGAAGTCGGCGTTCGATTCCGCCGGGCAGCGCTGCTCGGCCTGCCGCGTGCTGTACCTGCAGGAGGACGTGGCCGACCACATCATCGACATGCTGGCCGGCGCCATGGACGAACTGCGGATCGGCGATCCCGGCCTGATCTCCACCGACGTGGGCCCGGTCATCGACCACGATGCACTGGAAATCCTGGAAAAGCATGCTGCCCACATGGACAAGCACGCCAAGCAGAAGATCAAGGAAGTGGCCATGCCCAGGGCCGCCGAACAGGGCACCTTCTTCGCCCCGCGCGCCTACGAGCTGGACTCGCTGGACGACCTCAAGGACGAAGTCTTCGGACCGGTGCTGCACGTGGTGCGCTACGGCAACGACGAGCTGGACAAGGTCATCGACCAGATCAACTCCACCGGCTACGGCCTCACCCTGGGCATCCACAGCCGCGTCGACGAGACTTCCGAGTACATCGCCAGCCGCGTGAAGGTGGGCAACGCCTACGTCAACCGCAACCAGGTCGGCGCCGTGGTCGGTGTGCAGCCGTTCGGCGGCGAAGGCCTGTCCGGCACCGGCCCCAAGGCCGGCGGTCCGCACTACCTGCAGCGGTTCGTCACCGAACGCGTGCTGACCATCAACACCACCGCCGCCGGCGGCAACGCCAGCCTGCTGACGCTGGGCGAGTAATCGTCCCGAAGACCCTGTGTCCCGCGTGCGCCGTGGTCCCGGCGCACGCGGGGAACGGCCGGACACAAACGCGTCCTCGAAGGGAAAGCGCCCGACCGCGACACCTTCGGCCCCCCGGATCCGCCAGTCGGACCATGGCCCGCGCAGAAATGGGCCACGCGCCAGACGCGCTCCCACCTCCACGATGTTTGCCCACCCATAACCGGCAGCTATGCCGGGTGCCCGACTTTTCATTGGTGGAGCACATGCCGCCTGACTATGCTCGATGGAGCCAATTCATGGGGGTCAGTGAATGTCCGATCAAAGCGCGCCGCAGCCGAGCGGCACCTGCAAACGGCGGTGGCCTTTCGCCTGCCTGGTCCTGTTGCTGCTGGCCGGTTGTGCGGGCGTGCCCAGGCACAATCCACTGGCGACGTGGATCCCCTCGCCAAACTACAATGCACGCAAGCCCACGCTGATCGTGGTGCATTACACGCAGGAAGCCAATGTGCAGGACGCCCTGCACACCCTGCGCACCCACAACCCCAAAGGCCGGGTCAGCGCGCACTACCTGATCGGCAAGAACGGCACCATCTACCAGCTGGTCGCCAACGGCAAACGCGCCTGGCAGGCCGGCTCCTCGTTCTGGTCCGGCGCGGGCGACGTCAATTCGCGCTCCATCGGCATCGAGCTGGACAACAACGGCGACGAATCCTTCCCGCCGTCACAGATCCAGGCGCTGCTGAAGCTCCTGGGCAACCTCAGCACGCACTACGGCATTCGCCGCAGCAACATCATCGGACATGCCGATGTGGCGGAAACGCGCAGGGCCGATCCCGGCGTCTATTTCCCCTGGAGCAAGCTGGCCGCGCACGGCTTCGGCCTGTGGTACGACCCCGGCACGCTGCCCGAACCCCCACCCGGGTTCGAACCGCTGGTGGCGCTGCGGCTGATCGGCTACTCCGTGACCGATCCCGTCGCGGCGATCGTCGCCTACCATCGCCATTTCCGGGCCAACGACACCCCCAAGCTGGATGCGCTCGACCTGCGCATCCTGTGGAACCTGCAAGGCAAGCTGATGCACGAAGGCGTGACGCCGCCACCCGCGCACAAGACGTACCGGCAGCTGAAGCACCTGCAGCCAGGGAACCGCTGACACTTGCGCCCGCACATATGGGCGAGGACATCCAATGCACGGGCATCACGCCACCGGACCCCACGCAACGCGGTGTGCTCAAGAACGGCATGTGGGCCGGCATTTGGCGTCATCGCTCCGGCGAAACTGCGCGCTGCCGAGACATTCGGAAAGCCCCGGCAACTGGCCATAGGGCTGGATCTGGGGGCCACCGAGCACCCCTATGGCGAACTTCCCCAGCTGGGCACGATCAGCTGTCGCAGTGATGCGTATCTGCGCACCCTGCTGATCCAAGGCGCGCGAAGTAGCCTGCAGCGCGCCAAGGCCGTGGCCACCGAAACGGCCACGCCGGAGAAGCTATGGATACGCACACTGGATGGCCGGATGCCGTTCGGCAAGGCGATCGTGGCGATCGCCAACAGACATGCGCGCCAGATCTGGGCGATGCTGGCGCGAGGTGTCGACGACCACTCGCATGCCTGTCTGAAGCATCCGATGCACCAGCAAGGTCGTGCGACTTAAGAGCGATTCGATTCATCGTCAGCGCGAAGCGGTAAGCAACCGGTCAGACCGACACGGAGAGAACCTGACTAACTAGTTGGACGTCCACAACCGTGTTGCGACTGATCCCCCGAGACCGGACAGTCCGATGAACGAAAGAGGTCTCCGGGTGCGGTTTATAGCCTGGTCCGCACCAGCAGCATGGGTGCATGCAAGACCGATTATGGAAACGCAGTCTGGCATATGTTGCCTCCGCGACGAGCTGACAAAAGAAGCAGGCAGGAAGAACGCGACGTCGAGTTCGGCATTGGCCACAGGTGTATGAGACCAGCGGCGGGCTATCGACCGCAGCGGGTGGCGCTTCTCGTGAATCAGGCTGTATGCATGCTGTCATCCGATCTGTCGGATAAGCCGAGGGCGAAGCGAACGGCACTGCTTGCGGAAAGCGGGGTGGGCCACCTGCCGCCTTTTCTCCAGCGGCACTGTGAGCGAGTTGGCGCGGTCACGCGTAGCGCGCCGACTGACGGCGTGATGGCAGGCTTGCGACGCGGCGAAGAGGCCGCGCCTTGTCACCTGCGCGTCAGTGCCCGCCGGCGGCCGGGCCGGCCGAGGCGATGAACGGCGGCTTGGCCAGCCAGACGATCGCGATCAGGCCGAGGAAGATGAACCCCAGCGCATAGAACAGGTCATTGAACGACATCTGGAACCCCTGTTGGGTGATCATGCCGTTGATCATCGCCGCGGCGCGTTGCTGGTGGCCGCCCTGGCCCAGCGTCTGCATTGCCTGCTGGGTGAGCGGACTGTAGGGCGTGATGTGCGAGGCCAGCTGGGCATGATGCATCTCCGCGCGGCGCTGCCACAGGAACGTGGTGATGGATGCGGCGAAACTGCCGGCCATGTTGCGCAGGAAGGTGGAGACGCCGGAACCGGAGGCCACTTCCCGGCCGTTGAGATCGGACAACAGGATGGTCAATACCGGCATGAAAAACAGCACGATCCCCAGGCCCATGAGCAGCTGGACCAGCGCGATGCGCTGGAAATCCACGTCCAGGTTGAACCCGGAACGCATGAAGCAGGTCATGCCGATGGCGACGAAGGCCAGTGATGCCAGGATGCGCAGGTCGAAGCGGTTGGCGTATTTGCCCACGAACGGGGTCAGGATCACCGGGATCACGCCCAGCGGCGCCACCGCGAAGCCGGCCCATGTGGCGGTGTAGCCCAGGTTGCGCTGCAGCCACTGCGGAATCAGCAGGTTGATGGCGAAGAACGCGGCATACGCCAGCACCAGGGCGATGGTGCCCACGGTGAAATTGCGGTGCCGGAACAGGCGCAGGTCCACGATGGGATCGTCGTCGGTCAATTCCCAGATCAGGAAGATGGCCACGCCGATGACGGCGATGATGGACATGGCGACGATGAACGTGGAGTGGAACCAGTCCGCGTCGTTGCCCTTGTCCAGCACCACCTGCATCGAGCCCACGCCGATGATCAACGTGACCAGGCCCACGTAGTCGATGCGCGGGCGCTCGGTCTCCTCTTTTTTCGCTGCCAGCTGTGCACCCACCACGATGCTGGCAAAAATTCCGATGGGCACGTTGATGAAGAAGATCCACGGCCAGCTGTAGTTGTCGGTGATCCACCCGCCCAGGATGGGCCCGGCGATGGGCGCCACCACCGTGACCATGGACAGCAGCGCCAGTGCCTGGCCGCGTTTGTGCGCCGGATAGATGGAGATCAGCAGGCTCTGCGTGATCGGATACATGGGCCCGGCCACCGCGCCCTGGATGGCGCGGAAGAGGATCAGCATGCCCATGGACTGCGCAATGCCGCACATGAAGGAGGTGATGGAAAAGAACAGCGTCGCCCAGACGAACAGCTTCACCTCGCCGAAGCGCCGGCTGAGGAAGCCGGTCAGCGGCAGCGCGATGGCGTTGGCCACCGTGAACGAGGTGATCACCCAGGTGCTCTGATCCAGACTCACGCCCAGGTCGCCGGCGATGGTCGGCAGCGACACGTTGGCAATCGTGGTGTCCAGCACCTGCATGAACGTGGCCAGGGACAGGCCGATGGTGGCCAGGGCCAGGTTGGGGGGACGGAAGTGGGTGTCGCTCAAGACAAGAATTCCCTGTGCACGCGACACCCGACTGGGTGTGGCGATACGTTCACTACATAAGAAAATGATGTGGCCCGGACGGTGCCCGGGCCCTCAGCTGCCTTGCGGCCAAACGCTCTTGCTCAGTCCTCCGAGGCCCGCGTGCGACTGGCGGAAAATGGGGGTTTGGCCAGCCACAGCACCGCGATCAGGCCCAGAAAGATGAAACCCATGGCGTACATCAGGTCGTTGAACGACATCTGGAAGCCCTGCTGCGTGACCATGCCGTTGATGACTTCGGCGGCACGATGCGAATGGTGGCCATTTCCCAGCATCTCCAGGGACTGGCGCGTGGAGGGGTCGTAACGTGTCACGTGCGAGGCGATCTGCGCGTGATGCATGGCCGCACGGCGCTGCCAGAGGAACGTGGTGATGGAGGCGGCGAAGCTGCCGGCCACGGTGCGCAGGAACGTCGACAAGCCGGAGCCGGCGGCGATCTCGTTGGATTTGAGATCCGACAGCAGAATCGTCAGCACCGGCATGAAGAACAACGCCACACCGACGCCCATGATCAGCTGCACCTCGGCGACCGTGCCGAAATTCACCCCGAGGTTGAAGTCCGACCGCATGAAGCAGGTGGCGGCAATGATGACGAACGAGATGGCGGCCACGTAACGCAGGTCGAAACGGTCGGCATACTTGCCCACAAAGTACGTCAGCAGGACCGGAAACGCGCCCAGCGGTGCGGTGGCGAAACCGGCCCAGGTCGCGGTGTAGCCGAGATTGCGCTGCAGCCACTGCGGGATCAGCAGGTTGATGGCGAAAAACGCCGCGTAGGCCAGCACCAGCACCAGCGTGCCGGCAGCGAAGTTGCGATGCCGGAACAGCCGGAGATCGACGATGGGGTCCTTGTCGGTCATCTCCCAGATGACGAAGATGGCCAGGGCGATCACCGCGATCACCGTCAGGGTGATGATGAAGGTGGAGTGGAACCAGTCATCCTGGTTGCCCTTGTCCAGCATGATCTGCAGCGCGCCGACGCCGACGATCAACGTGATCAGGCCCACGTAATCGAACCGCGGGCGTTCGGTCTCTTCCTTCATGGCCGCCAGCTGCGCGCCGATGACGATGCTGGAGAAAATGCCGATGGGCACGTTGATGAAAAAGATCCAGCGCCAGGAATAGCTGTCGGTGATCCATCCCCCCAGGATCGGTCCGGCAATGGGCGCCACCACTGTCACCATCGCCAGCAGCGACAGCGCCATGCCGCGCTTGTCCGTCGGGTACACCGAGATCAGCAGACTCTGCGTGACCGGATACATGGGCCCGGAGACCGCGCCCTGGATGACGCGGAAAATCAGCAGCATGCCGATACTGCCGGACACGCCGCACAGGAACGAGGCCACCGAGAACAGCAGCGTGCACCACACGAACAGTTTCACCTCGCCGAAGCGCCGTGACAGGAATCCGGTCAGCGGCAGCGAGATGGCCATGGCCACCGTGAACGAGGTGATCACCCATGTGCTCTGGTTGTCGCTGACGCCGAGGTTGCCGGCGATGGTCGGCAGCGAGACGTTGGCGATGGTCGTGTCCAGCACGCGCATGAACGTCGCCAGCGACAAGCCGATCGTGGTCAGGGCCAGATTGGGAGGGCGGAATTGGGACATGACCTCAGCCGCGCGCCGCGGGCCGCCTCGCCGATGCCGAGGCGGCGCCGGGCGTCACGAGTGTTTGTGGGACTTCTTCAGCGATTTGGCGCGCTGCACGTTCTGGTGAATGATCTTCTTCACCAGAACATCGGCATCGGCCAGCTGCTTCTTGTAGATATTGGTGGAGAACACCGGCTTGATCGGCGCGGTCTGCGACAGCAGCGGACCGGAGGTGTCGTGCAGATTCACCGTGGCCGACATCGACATGCCGATGCGCAGCGGATGCTTGTCCAGCTGCGAAGGCTCGGTCAGCTTCACACGCACCGGCACGCGCTGCACGATCTTGATCCAGTTACCGGTGGCATTCTGCGCCGGCAACAGCGAGAAGGCGCTGCCGGTGCCCACGCCCAGGCTCTGCACCACGCCCTTGTAGCCGACATCGCCGCCGTAGACATCCGAGTCCAGGGTGACTTTCTGGCCGATATGCATCTGCCCCAGCTGGGTTTCCTTGAAGTTGGCGCTGACCCAGATCTGGTGCAGGGGTACCACCGCCATCAGGGGTGTGCCCGGTTGCACCGTTTGTCCCACCTGCACCTTGCGTTCGGCCACATACCCGGTCACCGGCGCCACCATGGTGCTGTGCGCCTTGTTCAAATAGGCCTTGCGCAGCTGCGCCGCCGCCGCCTGCACCTGCGGGTTGCCAGTCACCACTTTGTCGTTGACCAGCACCTTGCTGGTATTGAGGTTCTGCTGCGAGTTGATCAGCGAGCTGCGCGCCGCTTCATATGCATCGCGCGCATGCGACAGCTGTTCCTGGGAAATCGCACCCGATGCGGCCAGGCCCTTGCGCCGCTGGTAATCGCGCCGCGCCTTGTCCAGTGCCACCTGCTCGGCCCGGACCTGGGCCTTGGCGCTGTTGACGTTGTTGTACTGCCCCAGCACCTGGCGCACCGTGCTGGCCAGATGCGCCTTGGCCCGTTGCAGCGCGACCTCGGCATCGCTGGGATCAAGCTGCACCAGGATCTGCCCGACCTTGACAAGGTCGCCGTCCTCGGCGCCGATGCTGACCACCGACCCGGGCACGCGCGGGGTAATCATCACCTGGTTGCCCTTCACATAGGCGTCGTCGGTGCTGGCATACCAGCGAAAATCCAGGAAATACAACAGCGCCCAGCCGATGGCGACCACAACGACCACGACCAGCAGGCCGCGCATCAGCCACTTGCGGCGACGCGCACGCTTGCCACCGTCCCTGGACTTGCCCTCGCCATCGGTTTTCTTGTTGTCGCCGTCGTCGTTGTTGCCGCGCGCGTCGGCCGATGTGTCCTTCCCGTCCTGCCCCCCATCGCGGCCCTGTGAAGCGGAATCGCGCTGTTCGGACTCGGCTGCCTTGTTGCCGGATGCGGTATCGCGTTCCTCGGACCGGGAATCGTTGTCGTCTGGCTTGGTATGTTCGTCAGTCATGGGATGAATCCCGATGTGAAGCGTGAGTGGTCGTGGTGGTGGTCGTGGTGACCGTGGTCTTGGTAGTCGTCGTGGTATCGCCCTGAGCACGGTCACCGGCCGCAGTCTTGGTCGTGGTCATGGTGCCGCCCTGACCGCCGCCACCGGCGTGCGGCACGCCGGGGGCGACGCGATCAGAACCACCCTCGGCTTGATCGGTGCCCGAGTGGGCTCGGTCGCCACCATCCTCGGCGCCGGCGTGACTGGCAGCCACGGCGCCATGGACCTCGAAACCGCCACCCAGGGTCTGGATCAGACGAACCGACAGGTCGATCTTCTGCGTCTTCAGCACGGCCAGGCGCTGACGTGCCTGCAACAGCTGCTGACGCACCGACAGCGCCTGCAGATAGCTGCCGATGCCGGCCTTGTAGGTCTGCTCGGCAAGCTTCCAGGCGTGATGCGCCGCGGCCAGCGCCTGTTGCTGATCCTGGATCTGCTGCTGCAGGGCGCGCGCGTTGGAAAGGTCGTCAGCCACCGCATTGACGGCGCCGATCAAGGTCTTGTTGTACTGCGCCACGGCCAGGTCGTATTGCGCATTGCGGCTTTTCAGGTTGGCGCGCAGACGCCCGCCTTCGAAAATCGGCAGCGAAAAGGCCGGCGCCACGTTGTAGAAGCGTGCCGGCAGCTGGAACAAATTGGTGCCGCCGGTGGCGACCAACCCCGCCAGAGCGCTGATGTTGAGGTTGGGCAGAAACCGGGTGCGCGCCGTCCTGGCCTGTTTCTGCGCCGCTTCCACCCGCCAGCGCGCCGCCACCAGGTCCGGCCGACGGCCCACCAGGACAGCCGGCAGCCTGGAGGGAATGGCCAGTCGCGCCGCCTTCAGGCCATGCGGCCGCTGGATTTTCAGGCCGCGGTCCGGGCCCTTGCCCAGCAGCACCGACAGCGCCACGCGCGCCGCATGGATCTGCTGCGCGGTCGAGGCCAGCTGGCCCTTGACCATGGCCACTTCACTCCGCGCGCGGGCCAGCTGCAGCTTGCTGTCGATGCCGGCATGCACCCGCTGTGCGGTCAACTTGAAGATGGACTGCGCGCGCTTCAATTCGTCCTTGGCGATGTCGTGCGCCTGAAAGGCGTAGTTCAGCCGCACGTAGGCACGTGCCACGTTGACCGACAACTGCAGGCGCGCGGCCCGCCTGTCCACGGCGGCGGCACGCGAACGGTCGACCGCCGCCTCCCACGCAGCGCGCGTACCGCCCCAGATATCCAGATTCCATTTGAAGCTGGTGTAGACATACTTGGCCCACTGGAAATGGCCACCCAGCGGCGCCGGAACCACCGTGGTCGGCAGCCGCGCGCCGGAAACACTGCCGCCGACATCGAGTGTAGGCTGCAGCTGCGCATCCGCCGTCTGGGCCTGCGCCTGTGCCTCGCGCGCGCGAGCACTTGCCGCGGCAAGGTCTGGGCTGTTTTTCAGCGCCTCATGAATGAGCCCGTTGAGCTGCGCATCGCCCAGCTGCTGCCACCAGTCCTTGGCCGGCCAGGCCGCCGAGGACAGCGGCGCCCCTGCCAATGAATGACTGGCATGCAGCGAGGCCGGATTGCGCGGCTGGCCGCGCGTGTGCAGTCCCTGGGTGCTGGCGCAACCAGCGACTGCAGCGGCCGCAACCGCCATCCAGGCGAGTTTGATGGTTCGCATAACGTTGGTGTGCCTAAGCGGATGAGGGGGAACCGTGTGTCGCCTTGAGCGCAGACAACACACTCTCCAGATAACCATGCAATTTTTTTTGTTCATGCTCCGTGAGGCCTTCGTGCGCCTGCTCCAGCACGCGTTGGTTGAGCAGATTGATCTGCTTCCACAGCGCGTGACCACACTCGGTCAATTCGACGCGCACCACACGTCGGTCCTGACTGTCCCGATAGCGATGCAGGTAGCCCTTGTGCTCGAGCTGATCGACCATGCGCGTCAGCGCGCCGGCATCGTGCTCCAGATGACGGGCCAGCGCCGACAGGCTTACGGTGCCGTGGACGGCCAGGTGCTTGATCACCAGCATCTGCGAAAAGCGCAGGTCGAAGCCTTCGTCTTCCAGCGTCTTCTCGATGGCGCGCACAAATTCCGCACGTACCAGCTTGATCAGTACGCCCAGCGATTTCTGGCGTTCGGGGAGTGTCGCGTTCGAATCCATGCCGCGCATTCTATTGCCGGAACTATATTTGTCAAGGCAAGGATATGCGCGCTTTTGCCTCTGTCGCGCCGCGCCGACCGCCCTCGGCAATCCGGCTCAGGGGCCGTCGTCAGGTGCCAGCCGCTCGGTCAATCGCTGCAGGTCCGCATTCTGGCGCCGCACGGCATCGATCAGATCCGTCAGCTCGGTCTCGCGGATCGAGTTGATCTTCTCGTGCACCTGCAGGATCTCCAGCTCCGCCCGCACGTTCACCTCGTAATCGTTCTTGGCGTGCGCGCGATCCGCGTCAGCCAGACGGTTCTGGCTCATCATGATCACCGGCGCCTGCAGCGCCGCCAGGCAGGAAAGGGCCAGATTCAGCAGGATGTAGGGGTACGGATCGAAGGCACTGCGGTGCAGGACGAAGCTGTTGAAACCCATCCACGCCGCCATGAACAGCAGGAAGAGGATGATGAACCCCCAGCTGCCGCCGACTTCGGCCACACGGTCGGCCAGTCGCTCACCGAAACTCAGGTTCTGATCGAACTCCAGCATGACGTTGCGCGCCATGTGCTTGCGATCGATGAACCGCTCCACGATCTCGCGTTCGTGCGGCGGCAGCTTTTCCAGCTCGGTATGCAGAAGCAGGCGTGCCGTCGCGCGACGGTCCACCCATGGCTTGGAGATACGGTTGCTGAGGTTCATGACGCGATCCACGTGCGAGGGAGACAGGGGTACGCGAGCGAGGTGCGCCCCGTGCGCAGTTTAGCCACTGGCGGGGACAACCGCGCGCGCCACGGCCCGGGCACACCAGGATGGCCGGCCCGCGGGGCTTTGCGAAAGCGCGCCTATCCTTCCATCGTTGCCGAAGCAGGCATGGATGCACCCGGAGACCGCAACCGCGCGGCAAGCACATGTCGCCGCAGCCGCAGGAACGGCCGCTCCACGGTGTAGTGCAGCACGGCAACGACGCCAAGCACCGCCACGGCATACACCAGGAAGGTCCACGCGCCGTGGCCATCCACCCGGTGCAGGTATGTGTGGATGAGACCGTAGACGGCTTTATGGGTCAGATACAGGCTGTAGGAGGTCAGCGCCAGCCACTGCGCACCCGGCACACGCCATCGCCCCAGCACCCCCTGCGTGCTGGCGGCGCTGCATACAAGGCACATCATGCCCAGCGCCAACAACGGGTCGCCGACCACATTCGGCATGAACGTCATCCGCTGCTGATGGAACAGCGCCATGCACCCACCGACGATACCCACGCCGAGCACCGCCAGCGTATTGGCGCGGGCCTGCAACCACGTCCACCAATTGCCCCTGTAGCAGCGCAACGCGGCCAGTGCCACGCCGGCCAGCAGGTCGTCCAGTCGTGCCCAGGTGGGGTTGTACAGGTACTGCAGGTAGCGCTGCCCGGCAGGACCACCGGCGAGCCGCGCCGGTTCCACCTCATGCACCCAGAGCCAGCCGCGCACCACCATGCCGGCCATCACCAGACCCGCCAGAAGAACCAGGAAGCGGCGCAGCGAGGGCCGCCGCGTCATCGCCCACGCCAGTACGGGGAACAGCAGATAGAAATGCTCTTCCACGCACAGCGACCAGGCATGCGAGAACGCCCGCTGCGACGGCTGCGCGCCGAGCAGGTTCATGGTGAAGGTCAGGAACTGCCACACGGGCCTGATACCGGGCGCCTCGCGCAGCACCGGCCAGAAAAAATACGCCACCAGTACCACGCCGTACGCCGGCAGGATGCGGAACGCGCGCCTGAGGTAGAAGTCGGAAAACGACAGCCGCTCACCGCGACTGAGCGGAGCGAGCACCTGCGAGCCGATCAGGAAGCCGCTGAGCGCGAAGAACAGATCCACGCCCATCCATCCGCTCCAGCGCAGCACCGCGCCATCCGCCGCCGTGCCGATGACGATGTAGCTGTGGAACGCCATCACCCACACAATCGCCGTGGCGCGCAGCGTGTCCAGCCCCGGCCGTCGTTCCATTCCCTCGCCCCCCGTCGCGCAATGCGCATCCCGAGTGGGTCAGGCTACGGAACGGATCGGGCGAAATGGTGGCAGGTGCCGGTCATGAAAATGACGATGGCCTGCCGGCGTCCATGCCGGCTTCCCGGCATGGCCGCCACTTTTTCAGTGCTTCAGTGCTTCAGTGCCTGGGCTTGACGAAGCGGGTGAACAGCGCGTGGATACGGCGGTATTCGTCATACCAGTCGTCGGCATGCTCGAACGCATGGCGCTCCATCGGATACACGGAGATCCAGAAATGCTTCTTGTGCAGCTCGATGAAGCGCTGGTAGAGGCGGATGGAATCGCTGGGCATGACATTGTTGTCGATCAGGCCGTGGCAGATCAGCAGCGGGTCCTGCAGGTTCCTGGCGTACTCGATGGGGGAACTGATCTTGTAGGCCTTCGGATCGAGCTGCGGATCGTTGAGGATGTCCGAGGTGTAGCCGTCGTTGTAGCTGGTCCAGTCGGACGGCGGACGCAAGGCCGCGCCGGCGGCGAACTGCCCCGGCGCGCGCAACAGCGCCATCTCGGTCATGAAGCCGCCGTAGGAACCGCCGTAGATGCCCACGCGGGAGGGATCCACGTGCTGCGTCCTGACCATCCAGCGCTTGCCGTCCAGCAGATCCTGCAGTTCCGGATGGCCCATCTTCTGGTAGATCGCGGTACGCCAGTCGCGGCCGTAGCCCGCCGAGGCGCGGTAGTCCATGTCGATGACCACGTAGCCCTCGTGCGCCAGCAGGTTGTTGAACATCTGCTCGCGGAAGTAGTACGACCAGCCCTTGGTCACGTCCTGCAGATAGCCGGCGCCGTGCACGAAAACCACCGCGGGGCGATCGCTGGCAGCATCCGCGGAGGGATCTTTCCAGACCTTGGTGTAGATCGGGCCGGCGCCGTGCGTCGAGGGCACCTTGACGAACTTCGGCTGGATCCAGTGCATCGCCTTGTATTTGGCGGTGCGGGTGTCGGTGAGGTCGCGCTCATGCGTGCCGTCGCTGTTGATCACGGCCAGCTGCGGCGGGATATACGCGCTGGAATGCAGCACCGCCAGCTTCTGCCCGCTGGGCGAGATCTCGAACCCGTCGATGGCATCGAAGTGCGTGACGCGCTCGAGGGCGCCGCCGTGCACGGCGACGCGGTAGATGTCGTAGCTGTACGGCGCCACCTTGTTGGTCTTGACGTAGAACCACTTGCCGTCCGGCGACATCTGCGGGTTGCTGACCTCGAACGTGCCGGAGGTCAGCTGTTTGGCGCTGCCGCCCAAAGGCTTCACGTACAGCTGCGAATAGCCCGATGCCTCGCTGAGGTACCACAGCGCATCGCTGCCGCGCACGAAACCGAAATCGTTGAAGCTCCAGCTGATCCACGCCTTGTCGTGCAGGCGGTCCTGCGTGACCAGGCTGTGGTTGCTCGAAATCGACCGTGGTGATCCAGCGGTCCTTGTGGTCGATGGATTCGAGCTCGATGCCCAGCTGCTTGCCGTCGCGGCTCCAGGTGACGCCGTAACGGCCGCTCTCGCCGCTGACGATCTCGCCCAGTGCCACCGGCCGCGTCTTCGGCGCCTTCAGTGCGGCCGCTTCCTTGTCGTGGCCCTCCTTGCGCAGATTGCGCCATGGTCTGCTTGCGCAGGCTGGCCAGCGGATCATCGTGGATCCCCGGCAGATGGTCGGTGGCCAGCGTGTACTGCTTGTGCTGAGCCAGATCCAGCAGCTTGAACGACTCCGGCGCGGGGCTGTTGCGGCCCACGTACGGCCGTGCCTTCTCGGGCTTTGGA
Source organism: uncultured Gammaproteobacteria bacterium (assembly GCA_963747595.1). Lineage (GTDB taxonomy): Bacteria > Pseudomonadota > Gammaproteobacteria > Xanthomonadales > Rhodanobacteraceae > Oleiagrimonas. Next base: position 206,041 of record CAVVFO010000003.1, on the reverse strand, counting down.
TACCCCGATTTGGTCACGTAGTGCATGATTTGCGGCAACTTGCCCCGCGCATGCGACGCCTTGCGCGTGACCACCAGCATCCAGCGGCCGCTCGGCGCGAGCTCGGTGTCGACCACCTTCACGCCCTTGCCCAGATAGATACGGCTCGCCCGCCCGGGTGGCGTCGGCGGCATCCAGTGCCTGCTGCTGGGCATGCTCGGCGTCGTTGTCGTGCTTGATGCTGCGCAATGTCTTGAACAGGTGCATCTGCAGGCGTTGCATCTGCCCGGGTTTGGCATCCTGCGGGTTGGCGCTGGTCTTGAGCGTGGCGGCGGATGTCGCCAGCCCGTTGGACAGGTTGTAGCTGTACCACTGGTTGTTGTGGCGATACTGCAGCGTCTGGCCATCGGCACTCCACTGCGGCGCAGACTCGCGCTGCGGGGTGCGCGTGACCTGGCGCAATGTGCCGGATGCGAGATTGCGGATGAAGATGTCACCGTGGCGCACGAACGCGGCATGGCGATGCTGGAGATCGAACACCGGCGCACCGTCGGCGCTGGCACGCGCCGTGTCCGACAACTTCGTGCTCTTGCCATTGGACAGATTGACGCGGTACAGATCCTGCACCTGGCTGCCATCGCGCTTCAGCGAGTAGTAGAGGGCATGCCCCTGCGCACTCCAGTACGGCTGCTCTACCGGCGGACCGATCCAGTCCGGGTTGGCCATGATCTGTTCCAGGCTCAACGAGGACGCCAATGCCGGCGTCACGGTCAACGCCAACGCGGCAAGAATCACTGGACGACGCATGCGGATCTCCCCGGCAAAGACCCGGAGCATAACCGAGCCGGACGCGCTTTGGAGCGCCCCATGTCGAAAGTCAGGTGTGCGCGGCGGCGCCGCACGATAGTCTGAGACGCGCCTGCGCACTTTCCCCGGGCGGGCAATGCCCGCGCCCCTCGCACGTCTTCACCGGAGCCATCCATGCGTCGCTCATGTCTGCTTGCCACCGCTTTCCTGCTGCTTGCCTGCCGCGTACCCGACAGCGCACGGGCCGCCGATGCGGCGCCGCCGCCCACCGCCAGGCACGCAGCCAGCACGCAGATGCACGGCATCAGCGTGCACGATCCCTATCGCTGGCTGGAACATGCCGACGCGCCGGCCGTGCAGCGCTGGATCAAGGCGCAGAACGCGCATGCCGAGTCGGTGATCGGCGCCATGCCGATGCGCCAGTCGCTGCGCCGACGGGTGCGCGCGCTGGCCATCACGTCCACCACGCGCTACGCACCGCACCTGGCCGGCGGCACGCTGTTCTACCTGCGCGAGACGCCACCGCAGCCGCAACCCGTGCTGGTGGCGCAGGCCTGGCCCGGCGGCAAGCCGCACGTGCTGGTCGATCTCAACAAGCGCAAAGGCCACACCGCCATTACCGCGTTCTGGCCCTCGCCGCACGGGCGCTATCTGGCCTACGGCACGGCCGTGGGCGGCAGCGAACTGACCACCATCCACGTGCTGAATGTACGCAGCGGCAAGACGCTCGGCGACACGCTGCCGTACGCGGGCGGCGGCACCACTCCGCAGGCGCTGGCCTGGGATGCCGATGCCCGCGGCTTTACCTACGTGCGCTTCCCGCTGCCGCCGGCGGGGCAGACGGTACGCCAGTTCGATGCGACGCTGGTGCATCACACGCTGGGGCAGCCAGCCGCCCATGACCGGGTGGTGTTTGGCGCGCATTATTCGCACGTGGCCGAATACCGGCTTCCGACCTCGTCGGGTGCAAAACATCTGGCGGTGCTGGCCAACATCGGCGATGGCGGCGCCGCAGAGGTCTTCCTGCGTCGCCACGGCCATTTCAAGCGCGTCCTGGGCCGCGGTGCCGACGTGCGCGAAGCGAAGTGGGTGGGTCAGCGGCTGCTGGTGGCCAGCTTCAAGGATGCACCGCACGGACGCGTTCTTGCCGTCAGCGCCACCGGCAACGTCGATACAGCCGTGAAACAGACCACGGGCGCCATCCAGCATATCGCGCCGCTGGCCGGCGGGTTTCTGGTCACCCGCAGCCGCGGACCGGACGAGTGGGTCGATCAGTACGATACGCAGGGCCGCAAGAGTCCGTCGTGTCCCGCTTCCCGCACATGGCGTCAGTGTCGGCGGCATCGCCTCCGACTCCGGCAGCGCCAAAGCGCTGATCAGCTACAGCGGCTGGACGCTGCCCTCGCACTGGGCCGAGTACGATGCCCGCACCGGTACGCTGCAGACCGTGTTCAAGGTCAAGCCGTCGGGCGACTACGCGAACATCCAGGTGCACCGCATCGAGGGCACATCGAAGGACGGCACGCGCATTCCGGTCACCGTGCTGTCGATGCGCGGTGCCAGCGCCAATGGCCATCGGCCGACCATCGTGTACGGCTACGGCGGATTCGACATCCCCATCATGCCGCACTTCGTCGGGCCGCTGCTGGCGTGGCTGGAGCGTGGCGGCGTGTATGCCTTCGCCAACATCCGCGGCGGCAACGAGTTCGGCGAAGCCTGGCATCGCCAGGGCATGAAGACGCACAAGCAGAACGTGTTCGACGATTTCCACGCCGCCGCCATGGCGATGATCGAGCACCACTGGACCGACCGCGCGCACCTGGGGATCATGGGCGGCAGCAACGGCGGCCTGCTGATGGGCGCCGAGCTGGTGCAGCATCCGCACGATTATCGCGCGGTGGTCTCCATGGTCGGCATCTACGACATGATCCGGCACCAGACGGCGTTCGCCAACGGCCAGTACAACGTCAGCGAATACGGCTCGGTGACGAACCCGGCGCAGTTCAAGGCGCTGGTGGCCTACTCGCCGCTGTACCACGTCAAGCCGCACACGGCGTATCCGGCGGTGCTGATGACCACCGGCGCCAACGATCCGCGCGTGGCGCCGTGGCAATCGCGCAAGTTTGCCGCTGCGCTGCAGCACGCCAGTGATTCCGAGCGCGACCCATCCTGCTGCTGACCCGCATGCATGCCGGTCACGGCGTCGATGCCTCGTTCGGTCAGCGGGTGGGCGACACCACGCTGGCGCTGACCTTCTTCGCCCATGAGCTGGGGCTCGACAAGTCGAAACCCGCCGCGGCGAAATGACCTGCCGATGACAGCCCACGCGCCGTGCCGCTCTTCGGACAGCGGTGCGGCGCGCTATGCTTGGGGTTTTCGACTCCCTGCCCACCATCATGCCCACCCTGCTTTCCAGCATCGAACGCGAAACCGCCGCCAATCCCACCCACAGCATCATCTGGCTGCACGGGCTGGGCGCCGACGGCAACGACTTTGCACCGATCGTGCCGGAACTGGTGGCCGCGGACTGGCCGCCGCTGCGCTTCGTGTTCCCGCATGCGCCGCAGCGTCCGGTGACCATCAACGGCGGCATGTCCATGCGCGCCTGGTACGACATCGTCGGCGCCGATATCGCCAGCAAGCAGGATGCCGTCGGCATCCGCGAGTCGGTGCAACAGGTCGACGCGCTGATTGCACGTGAGATCGAACGCGGAGTGCCGACGGAACGCATCGTTCTGGCCGGGTTCTCGCAAGGTGGCGCCATCGCGCTCAGCGCGGGGCTGCGGCATGCGCAACCGCTGGCCGGGATCGTGGCGCTGTCCACCTATCTGCCACTGCATGAAGCGCTGGCCAGCGAACGCAGCGCAGCCAACGCGCACATCCCCATTTTCTGGGGCCACGGCAGCGCCGATCCGGTGGTGCCGCTGGCCCTGGGCGAGATGTCACGGCAATGGCTGCAGGCCCTCGATTATCCGTCGACTGGCATACCTATCCCATGGCGCATCAGGTCTGCGCCGAGGAAATCGCCGCGCTGACGCAGTGGCTGGGCCCGCGCCTGCGCGCGTAGCCGGCATCTGCCGTGCGTGCCGGGGATCACGACAGGCGACGCCAGAACACGGTAGATTGGCAAAGCAAGACGCATCCGCGGCGGGGGAATCGGTGGACACCAGCGAGATCCGGGCAGACAACGAGGTGGCACGGCTGCCGGACTTCTGCAGCCTGCCGGTGCTGTTCGCGCTGCTGCTGGTGGCCGGCCTGACCGTCAGCGTCATGCTGCTGGCGCCCGGCAGCGACCTGCATTTCACCGACTACAGCACTGCCGCCCTGCTGGCGGTCTGGCTGGCGCTGATCAACGCCGTCCTGCTGTGCAAGCTGCGCGCGCCGCTGGAACGGCTGCCCGGCGTGGGTGCATACGTGCTGGCATGGCTGGTCATCGTGGGCACTGTGCTGTTGGCCAGCGCATTGATATGGTGGCTCGACCACGCGCTGCAGACCCGCCTGACCCCGCATCAGCGCGCGTCGTTTCATTTTCGGCAATGCCGCCGTCGCCGCACTGATCGGCGCGGCGCTGCTGCGCTATTTCTACGTCCTGGCGCAGTGGCAAGCGCGTCTGCGTGCCGTGTCACGGGCGCAGGTCGAGGCGCTGCAGGCGCGGATCCGCCCGCACTTCCTGTTCAACAGCATGAACACCGTGGCCGCACTGGTGCGCGTGGATCCGGCAGCCGCGGAGCGCACCATCGAGGACTTGGCCGATCTGTTCCGCGCCGCGCTCAGCAGCGAGGGCACCGGCACACTGGCCGAAGAGCTGGCGCTGGTGGAGCAGTATCTGGCCATCGAGCAGCTGCGCCTGGGGCCGCGCCTGCACATCGAACGCGATCTGCAGGAGCTGCCCGGCACCATGTCGCTGCCGCGCCTGCTGCTGCAGCCGCTGGTGGAAAATGCCGTGCACCACGGCATCCAGCCGCGGCGCGAGGGTGGCACGCTGCACATGCAGGGCCGGTGTCATGACGGCGTGCTCGAGCTGACGATCGACAATCCGCTGCCGGTCGAGCCTTCTGCAGGCGGCACCGGCCATGGCCTGGACAACGTGCGTCAACGCGTGGCCTATCATTTCGGCGCGCGCGGCAGCATCGATACGCGCATCGTCGGCGCGGGGCTCCCAGCGGCGGCGGACGCACGCTTCATGGTCACGCTGCGCCTCCCGCTGGGCACCGCCCGGCCGCAGGCGATGCACGATGACCAGACGCACGGGAGCCCGGCATGAGCATGCTGCGCGTGCTGATCGCAGACGACGAGCCGCTGGCGCGTGCGCGACTGGCGGCACTGCTCACGCAATGCGATGAGGTCGAACTCGTGGCCCAGGCCGCGGATGCCGACTCCGCCTGGGAGACGTGCGCGCAGACGCAGGCGGACGTGCTGTTGCTGGATATCGACATGCCCGGTGGCCCCGGCACCGAACTGGCCACCCGCCTGAGCCGCCTGCCGCATGCGCCGCAGGTGATCTTCTGCACGGCCCATGCGCAGCATGCCGCACATGCCTTCGAGGTGGGCGCTGCCGACTACGTGCTGAAGCCGGTCCGTCTCGCGCGCCTGCGCGAAGCACTGGAGCGCGCCATGCGCCTGCGGGGGCGACATGCGGACGCCGCCCCAGCGGAGGCGCTGGTGGTGCGCCTGCGCGATGAACAGCGCCGCATCCCGCTGAACGATGTGATCTACCTCGCTGCCGATGACAAATACGTCACGGTGCATCACGCGCACGGCGAGGCACTGACCGAGTCCTCGCTGCGCAGCCTGCACCAGGCCCATCCCGACCAGTTGGTGCGCGTGCATCGCAACTGTCTGGTGGCCGTGCAGCGCATGCTGGGCCTGAAAACCCTGGCTGACGGCCGGGTCGTGGTTCGCCTCAGCGGCAGCGACGCCATGCCGGACGTCAGCCGCCGCAACCTGCCGGCGCTGCGGCGCGTGCTGCGCAACGGATAACCGGCAGCGGGGGGATGACTGCAACGGCCGGAAAGGCGACACTGTGCACATGCCGCGCACGCCCTCCCCCGCACCGACATCAGCCGCATGACCACGCCGTTTCGTATCGCCACGCGCAAGAGCGCACTGGCGCTGTGGCAGGCAGAACATGTCGCCGCCCTGCTGCGGCAAGCGCACCCATCGCTGACCGTGGAGCTGGTGCCCATGTCCACGCGCGGCGACGAGGTGCAGGATCGCTCGCTGGCGACGATCGGCGGCAAGGGCCTGTTCCTCAAGGAGCTGGAAGTGGCGATGCTGGAGGGGCGCGCCGACATCGCGGTGCATTCGCTGAAGGATGTACCGGCCACGCTGGACCACGGCCTGGCGCTGCACGCCATCCTGTCGCGCGCCGACGCCGCGGATGCTTTCGTCAGCGCGCGCTTCGACACACTCGCCGAGCTGCCGCACGGCGCCCGTGTGGGTACATCGTCGCTGCGCCGTCAGGCCCTGCTGCGCGATCTGCGCCCGGACATCGAGCTGCTGGACCTGCGCGGCAACGTCAATACGCGCCTGGCGAAACTGGATGCCGGCACGTACGACGCCATCATCCTGGCCTGCGCCGGTCTGGAACGGCTGGGCCTGGGCGAACGCATCCGGGCCCGGCTGGAGGCACCCGTCTGGTTGCCCGCGCCGGGCCAGGCAGCCATCGCCGTGGAGGCACGTGCGGACGATGCCCGTGCCGCCGAGCTGCTGGCGCCGTTGAATGATCCGCAGACACAATCCACGGTGGCCGCCGAGCGCGCCATGAACGCGGCGCTGGGCGGCAACTGCAGCGTGCCGATCGGCGCCTGGTGTGTGGCCGGCGAAACCGAATCCACGCTGTTCGGCATGGTCGGCGACGTGGTCAGCGGAACGCTGCTGCGCGCCCGTGCCAGCGCCCCGCCGGATGCGGCCGTGGCGCTGGGTCGCGAAGTCGCCGACCTGCTGCTGGCACAAGGCGCCGCGGAAGTGCTGGAGCGGCAACCCGGCGCTTCCTGAAGCCCGCGATGGATGTCCTGGTCATCCGTTCCGTCCACGGGATGCAGGGATCGTCTCAGAAGTTGTAGACCAGGTTGGTGGTGTACAGCTTGTCCGTATGCAGGGTGTTGTCCGACACGTCGCTGTTGTAACGCACCTGGTAGCCCAGCTTCAGCGCCAGCTTTTGCGTGACGTCGACGGACAGACCCGCATCGTTCTGCAGATAGGTATTTTTCGACCCCGCTTCGATCAACAGCGTATTCTCGAACGCGGTGTTCTGGGTCAGATGGTACTTGTAGTTGACCAGGCCGCGCGCAATGACTTCCGACCGCACGGCCGAAGGCACGCGCACGGTATGGCCCTGAGCATTGGTGATGGTGCTGTCCGCCGGCTTGTAGCGCTTGTAACCGGGGCCGGCCTCGAACGACAACTCGGTGCGGGCATTTTTCAGGGCGATATAGCCATAGCCGATGGAATAGGTGGCCTGCCAGATGTTCGAGCCGAAATCATCGTGCTCATAGCGCAACGCGTTGACCAGATAGCTGCGTGGATCGAACTTGTAACCCACCGAGGCTTCGCCGGTGTAACGGTTGGCGGTGGTGCTGAACTGGGTCACCGTATTGCCCTGGGCATCGACCACGGCCACATCGCCCTTGGAACGCAGCGCGGTCAGCGAGAAACTGTTCTTCCAGCGCTCGTTTTCCTGCTTGAGACCCAGCTTGGCGTTGATGTTCTGCGTACGCGAGTTGCCGCTGGACTGGGCGAACCCCAATTCGCCGGAGCCGGTCCAGCCGTTGTGCTTGGCGGCAGAGTTGTCCTGCGCCATGGCCACGGCGGGCAGCGCCAGCATCGCGCCCAGGGGAAGCAACATGCATGATTTTTTCATGGAATCTCACTGAACTTTTTTGGGGAAAGGGCAAACCAGTGTACGCGAGCGCCGCAGACGGCGCGGCGACCTCAGGCGCGGGGGCGCCGCACGCTGAACGCCGACGGGGCGTGCAGCAGTTCATTGATACTCAGTCCGACCTGGCAGCTGAGCGCTGCGATCGCCGCCATGACGCTGTATCCATGCCACATGCTCGCTGCCACAAGCAGCAGACATGGTGCCGTGAAGGCAAGCACGATGACCAATCGGTGATTCAGCTTTTCGTCAGAAACCGACCGTGTCGGCGGCATCTGCGTCGACAACCAGGCCCCCATGCCTGCCATCAACAACCCCAGCAGCAAGGGGCACACGCTCTGCGGGGAGGGTGGCGGGTTCTGCAGCGTCATGATCAACCACAGCCACAGCCCACCGCAGAAAACGATTGCCAGCAGGCCTCCCGGCCGCAATCGCAGCGGCGCCGGCGCCTCATGCCGCTGCCGCCGCGCAACAAGCAACGTGACCACGCAGCTGACCGGCAACAACGCGCCAAGTGCACGCGTGGCCCAGAATGTGTTGTCGCCACGCACCAGACCGGCAAGAGCCAGCATGACCACGAACGTGAACAGCGCCAGCAGGGATTCGGGCCGCGGCCGCGGCCCGCTCAGTGAGCGCGCGGCGGCACGCCAGCGGCGCGGCCCCAGATCCGCCAGCACGGTACCCGCCTGGCCCACGGCGATGAACACCAGGCCCAGCAGCAACGGCACCAGCACCCCGCCGCGCCCATCCAGATCCAGGTTGAACGCCAGCGCGGCGCCGATGACGGCCCAGATGCCGTAACCGATGCTGTGGAACAACTCCAGAGCCGCCACGCAAAACGCGCCGCTCGATCTCATTGACACCATGGGCCGGGACTCCTCCGCGCTCGCCTGAATTTGCCGTGGCACCACACCCATCCGACTACCGGAATGCACGCCCACGCTGCACCGGAGCGATTGTAGAGACTTTGACCGCAACCGCGCAGCAGCGCCCGGCTGCCCGGGCGATGGAAACCCTGCAGAGCGGGATCGGCCGGCCGCCGTGGGAGACGTGGAGCGCAAGGCGCGCATGCCGGTTCCCCGGCGGCGTGGTGAAAGGCGCCGCCTGCAGTTGCGAACCCGGAGGCCGCCCCACGCCGTGCATCGCACACGCCCCTGGTGTACTGCTTCGCACTATTTGACCCATTCAGCGAGTCGCTGGGCGTTCGGCTGCAAGGTACATTCGCGCCGCAAAGGTGGTTCCTTTTCAAGCGGATGCGCCGCGGCAGACGGGCGCCCAGCGGCTCGCCCCCGGATCAAGTCCGGGGCAGGCTCTTCGGGAGCCAGGCGCACGGGCCATGGCGGCGTTGCAGCACTTGCCAAGGGAACAACCCTTGGCGGCGCGCTGCGCCTTGCCATGCCCCGTGCGCTTGGCTCTGAATGGGTCAAATAATGTGAAGCAGTACACTAGTGCCCCGGATGGAACGGCCAGAACTGCGGAATCAGCCACATGGACAGCGCGCAGAACATCAGGATCAGCGGAATGCCCACTTTCATGAAATCGGTGAAGCGGTAGCCGCCGGCGTAATACACCATGGTGTTGGTGGGATAGCCGACCGGCGTGGCGAACGAGGTTGCGGCGGCGAACGCCACGGCCACGATGAATGGCTGCGGATCGGCCCCCACCGCGTGTGCCACCGACACGGCAATGCCGACCATCAGCACGACTGACGGGTTATGTCCCATCAGCTCGGTCATCAGCGCGGTCAGCAGATACACCAGCAGCAATGCCGCGATGGGTCCGTGCTCGCCCACCAGCTGCATGCCGCCGGTGACCACGACGTGCGACAGCCCGGTCTTCTCGATGGCGATGCCCAGGGGCAAAATCGCACCCAGCAGGATGATGATCTTCCAGTCGATGCCTTCATAGACATCCTTGCGGCCGAAGCAGCGGCACAGCGCCATGGCCACCACGCCGCAGATGGCAGCGATGGGGATGGACAACAGGTGCAGGCCCGCGGTGGCCACCACCCCAATCATGATGCCGACCGCCAGAATCGCCCGATGCGAGGTGCGTGGGCGCTCCTCGCGCTGGCTCAGCACCACCAGCCCCTCGTCGGCGCGCAGCCGCGGCACGACCGCCTCGTCGACCAGGACCAGCAGCACGTCGCCGACCGCCAAACTGACATCGGCCAGCTTCTCGCGCAGGATCTGTCCGCGCCGGTGAATGGCCAGTATGGTGGCGTCATACCGCCAGTTGAGTTCGGTCTCGCCCAGCTGCCGCCCCTCGATGGAGCTGGCCGGGGCCACCATGATCTCCGCCATCACCCGGGCATGCCCCGTCTCCGGCGCATAGCGCCGCTGCGGTGCACTACTCAGGTTGGCGCGCCGCTGGAATTCCTCGATCTTGTCCCAGTCGCCACGCACCAGCAGCACATCGTTGACGGCGATGTGCTGCGAACGCGGCGACCACATGCGGCGCTCGCCGCGCAGCAGCTCCAGCGGATACACGCCGTACTGCTCGCCCAGGCTGGCCTCGGCAATGCTCTTGCCGATCAGGTTGGATTCCTCGCCCACACGCAGTTCGGTCACGTACTTGCCGATATCCACCTGCTCGGGCAGGCCCACATCCGTATGCTTGGGCAACAGCCAGCGCCCCACCAGCATCATGTAGGCGATACCGATGACCGCCAGCAGCGCGCCCATGGCGGTGAAATCGAACACGCCGAATCCCGGCAGCCCGTGCTGGCGCGCCAGGGAATCGGTCAGCAGGTTGGACGAGGTGCCGATCAGCGTGCAGACTCCGCCCATCTGCGCAGCGAACGCCATCGGCATCAGCACGCGCGCCGGCGAGGTCTTGGTGCTCTCGCACACGCGCAACGTCAGCGGCAGGAACGTGGCCACCAGCGCGATGTTCTTGATGAAGGCACCCAGCGGTGCAATCACCAGCATCACCGCCAACGTCAGCAACCACGGATGACGGATGCGCGAGAGCAACCGGATCAACGGTTCCAGCGCGCCCGAGCGCTCGATGCCCAGACTCAACGCGAACATCGCCGCCACCGTCACCGTGGCCTCGTTGCTGAATCCGGACAGCGCCTGAGCCGGCGTGATGATGCCCAGCACGACCAGCGCGCCGAGCGTGATCAGTGCCACCACGTCGATACGCACGCGCTCGCTGGCGAACAGCGCCATGGCGACAATGATGATGGCCACGGTGGCCCAGGCTTGCCAATGCATCCACTCGACTCCGTACTGATCCCGCGGGTACCCCACCCACCCGAACCCGCAGCATAACCGTTCATCCACGGCGACACCGCATCAGGTTGCGGGTGCCCTCGCGCGGCCGCATGCTATGTGCCTGATGCACCTGGCTGGCAACGGAACGCACCACGCAATCGGCGAACCAGCGGCCGCAGACTGCACGATGTGCATCACAAATCAACAAGACGGGACTGCTGCCGGCATCAGCGCCCACTTGTTCAGAGATTCCCTGACGGCCGTCTCGACGTGCCCGGAGATCAATCATGGATCGCTACGAGCGCATACTGACCCTGCACCGCCGCCTGAAAGCATCACGCTATCCGGTTTCGCTGGGACACCTGATGGACGAGCTGGCCTGCTCACGGGCCACGCTGTACCGCGACATTGCATTCCTGCGCGACGCGCTGGGCGCGCCGCTGGAAAGCGCCGGCGGCGAAGAGGCCGCATTCCGCTACGAGGAGAACGAAGCGGAACGCTTCGAGCTGCCCGGACTGTGGCTGACCAGCGACGAACTGGCCGCACTGATGGCGCTCAACGCCCTGATCGAACGCTCCGATCAGGGCGTGCTGACCGGGACGCTGGCGCCCTTCAAGTCGCGGATCGAGCGACTGCTTTCCGACCACCGCGGGACCCCGTCCGGTGGCGACATGGCGCGGATCCGGGTGATTCCCTACGGCGCGCGCGAACTGGACCAGCACGTGTTTCGCACCACTGCGGGCGCGGTTCTGGAACGGCGCCGCCTGCGCTTCGGCTACCGCGCCCGCACCACCGATGCGGACAGCCGGCGCATCGTGTCACCGCAGCGCCTGACCCACTACCGCGACAACTGGTATCTGGACGCCTGGGACCATGACCGCGACGGTCTGCGCAGCTTCGCCATCGATCGCATGAAAGAGGCGCGCATGCTCGACGAAACCGCCGAGGACATCGACACCCAGCGACTCGACGAGACCCTGGCCTCCAGCTACGGCATCTTTGCCGGCAAGCCCAAGGCGTGGGCCACCATCCGCTTTTCCGAACACGCCGCACGCTGGGTGGCTGATGCGCACTGGCACTCCCGGCAGCAGGGCGAATGGTTGCCCGATGGCCGCTACGAGCTGAAGCTACCATATTCCAACTCGCGCGAGCTGCTGATGGACATACTCAAGTACGGTCCGGATGCCGAAGTAATCGCACCACTGCCGCTGCGCGAGGAAATGAAGATCCTGCTGCAACTGGCGCAGGGCGTGTACCAGCAGCCGCCAAGGTGAAGGCATGACCACAGGCACAGACGACACCTCCACGGGCACGGCCCACGCCACAGACACGCCCGGGCGCAAGCCGCGCATCGGCCTGGCACTGGGCGCCGGCGGCGCCAAGGGGCTGGCGCACATCGGCGTCATCGAGGAGATCCATCGCCGCGGCTTCGACATCGTGGCCATTGCCGGAAGCTCCATGGGCGCACTGGTCGGCGGCATCGAGGCAGCCGGAAAGCTGGACATCTATCGCGACTGGGTCACCACGCTGGCCAAGTTCGACGTGCTCAAGCTGGTCGACTGGAGCCTGTCCGGTGGCGGCTTCATCAAGGGCGACCGCATCATCGGGACGCTGCGGCAGATGATCGGCGAATTGGAGATCGACGACCTGCCGGTGCAGTTCACCGCCGTGGCCACGGACATGGAGCGCCATCGCGAGGTGTGGCTCACGCACGGCTCGCTGTTCGACGCCATCCGCGCCTCCATCGCCATCCCCAGCCTGTTCCGTCCGCACCTGATCCATGGCCGGCGCCTGGTCGACGGGGCACTGCTCAACCCGGTCCCGGTGACGCCACTGATGCGCACGCCATGCGACTACATCATCGCCGTCAGCGTGGACGGTCCGGCCGAAGCCGCCACACCGGAACGCGACGTGGATGCCGACGAGACCACGGACGACATCGCGCTGGATGAGGGTGCCAGTGGCTACGGCCGCAAGATGGCGGACCTGGTCGGGCGGATGATGCCGCACGGCAACGGCAAGACCAGCGGACCCGGCGCCTTCAGCCTGCTGGCGCAGGCGCTGGACATGATGCAGGCCAACCTGGCGCGTCTGCGCCTGGCCACCAATCAGCCGGACCTGCTGGTGGAGATGCCGCGCAACGTCTCCACCGCCTACGAGTTCTACCGCGCGCGCGAATTGATCGAGATGGGGCGCCAGCGTGCCGCCAGGGCACTGGACAACTGGCAGCCGATGCCGCTGCCCGGCGTGGTCATGGATCTCGACCCCGTTGCGGATGCAGCGGATCGGCAAGACGCGTCATCGTAGAGCGCCCACGCCCCGCCAGTCCTGCGCGGCAATCCACATGCCGGCGTGCTCAAACCTCCTCGACGCCGGTGACCTTGGCGCGACGCATCAGCCAGGCCACGCCGCGTAGATCGGCCAGGCCCACCCACAGCCGATCCAGCATGCCGTACTTGGAGGTGCCACGCGTGCGCGGGCGATGGTTCACCGGCACGCTCTGGCTGACGAAACCGGCACGCTTGATCAGCGCCGGCAGGTAGCGGTGCATGTGATCGAAATACGGCAGGCGCAGAAACGCCTCGCGCTCGAACAGTTTCAGGCCGCAACCGGTATCCGGCGTGGCGTCGCGCAGCATGCGCGAGCGCACCGCGTTGGCGACCCTGGATGAGATGCGCTTGTTGAAGCTGTCGCGGCGGTTGACCCGCCAGCCAGCGAACAGGCGTACCTGCGAATCGGCCGCGGCGCGCGCCTCGAGCAGGTTCGGCAGATCGGCCGGGTCGTTCTGGCCATCACCGTCCAGCGTGGCGACCCACGGCGCGCGCGCCGCGCGTACCCCGTTCCAGATTGCGGTGCTCTGGCCGCTGCGGGTCAGATGCCGCAACACCCGCAATTCCGGATAGTGCTCACGTTGGGCCTCGAGCACGGCCTGGCTGTCATCTTCGCTGTCATCGTTGATGTAGATGATCTCGAATTCGCAACGCCCGCGCAGCGCGCCGGCAATTTCAGTGAGCAACGGTGGGATGTTGTCGCGCTCGTTGAACACGGGCACCACCACGGAGACATCGGGCATCAATACGGTTCCGGTCGATGAACAATGTTCCATTATCGCGCAACCGGCCGCGCCGAGACATCCGTCATGGGCGGGAACCTCCCGAACGCGCGCTGCACCGCGTGCTGGCGACCCGCAAGCACGCAGTGGAGCCCGGCCGCCGCAGGCCGCCACCCGGATGCTGATGATCCGGGTGGCAGAGCCTTATCGCACACGCGTCACTTCTTCGTCGCGTACAGCTCGGACAGGTAGTCCGGCTTGCCCTTGATGCGCTCGATGTCGGGATACTTCAAGCCGCCGTGGTAGTCCAGGTGCAGGGTCTTGTACTGGTTGAAGTTCTTGACCTGCAGATCGATGGACTTGTCGCCACCCTTGGCATCCTTGATCGCCTGCTTCATGACATCGGGGCTGTACTCGGTGCCATTGACAGAGATGATCTTCATGCTCGGTGCCAGTCCAGCCTTGAAGGCCGGCCCGTTCCAGCGCACGTCGCGCACGCCGCCGTCGGAGCCGCCGGAGAAGCCCGCAGAGTAGGTGAAGTCGCCGCTGGGGTGATGGTGGTGATACTGCTTGAGAATGGCCTTGGCGGCCTTGGACGGCTTGTCCTTGTAGACCAGCTTCCAGCCTTCCATCTTCAGCGCATCGCTGAGGTTGCGGTGACCATCCAGGCGCTTTTGCAGAAAGCTCGACCAGTCGTAAGGCACGATCTGGTTCAGCGTGTCGACCACGTCCTGGTAGGTGAAGGTGTTGATCTTCCAGGATCCCGGATGCATGCCGTAGAAGGCGTGCGCGAAGTCGTCCAGGTCATGCTTGTCGTGCGACAGCTGGCGCAGCTTGCCGTCCACCGCCATCCAGGTCAGCTGCCCGGCGGAATAGTAATCCTCGCTGCCTTGGTAATTGCGGTACGGCAGCGGCGTGCGATGGGCGATGGTGGGATCGTTGGTGGTGTCCTGGACGGTGCGCCAGCTGCGCAAGCCCGGCCGGTTCATGTCGTAGTTGGCGGCCACGTACGCCAGCTTGGCGAAGCCGGTGTCCTTGTTCTCCAGCCCGGAGCGCACCGCCAGCACGTTGCCGTAGAACTGGGTCTGGCCCTCGTACACCCACAGCAGGCTGTCCCCCATCACCACATTGAAGCTGGGAATGGCGTGGTCGAACGCGCGGCGGTACTTGCCGTCCCAGGAGTGGTTGAACTCATGGGTGATGAGGTCGTTCGGTCGTGTGGGCTTCCACTTGGTTACCCAGTCGGCACCCACGCCGTCCTCGCTGGAGCGGTGATGTTCCAGGCCCTCGCCGCTCATCTTGTCCGACATCCACAGCAGGAAGTCGTAATGGTTGAAATGGTAGGCACCGTACAGCTTGCCCATCTGCACCACGACGTTCTTCAAGGCCTTGTGCAAGCCGTCGGGCACGTCCAGATCCTTTGCTTGATCGCCGACCATGTCCACGTGTACCGGCGGCGACTTCTTGCCGGAAATGTCCAGTCGTTTGAAGTACTTGCCCGCCAGCAGCGGCGAGTCGACCAGGTTCATGTAATCGATGGGCTTGAAGGTGTAGGTGTTGCCGTCGTGGCTGGCCACTCCCAGCGCGGTGCCGAATTTCCAGTTCCTGGGCAACGTCACACTGGCCTGGGTGTTGATGCGGTTGGTGAAGTAGCCGGCCGGATACAGCGACACCTGGTCCCACCTGAACTCGAGCATTTGCGGCGTCATGCGGATGGGCCCTTCGCCGCGGCCCTGCGAGGACAGGAACTTGAAGCTGACATCCAGGCTGTTCACGCCATCGGGCACATCGACGTGGAAGGCGCGCACGTCGTACTCGTCGCGGTGCCACGCGATGGTCTTGCCACCACCCTTGATGACCAGGCCGGCTACGTTCTTGATGTAGCTGTCGGGCTCGTGGATGCCGGGGATCCATGAGGGATACAGGAGGTAGATGGACGAGCCGCCCTTGACCGGGATGGTCTCGTGCACCTGGAAGATGCGGTGGTCGATGTCAGTGGCATCGACATGGATTTTCAAGGTACCGGCGTACTGCTTGTCCTGGGGTTTGGGCAGATTGCCTCCGATGTGCAGCACGGGGTTGAGCCCGATGTTGCCCGCGTGGACCAGCGCCAGCGGAGCTGCGCCCAGCGCAGCGACGCACAGGGCGGAAGCGAGGAAGGTCTTTTTCATGCCATGTCTCCGGTCAGTCAGGCCCGAGCATGCAATCGCATGGCCCGGAAGGAAAACGGGTCCATCGGTCGCGCGCCAGAGCAACGCATCCGCGGGGGAAGGAGGATCGATCCGCCCATGCTAGAACGCGCATGACTTTCATCCGCCTGCCATAGGTCATGATTGCGAATCGCGAACCGACACGGCGGTGGACGGACACGCGCATAAAAAAACGGGGGCAGGCTCAAGGCCTGCCCCCGTTTCCATCCGTGCTGCCGACGGTCAGCGGCTCGAGGGATTGTCCTCGCCCAAGCTGACGCCTTCGCGGCCCGCCAGTGCGCTGTGACGGATGCCATAGGTGAAATAGATCACCAGGCCGATCGCCATCCAGATCAGGAAGCGGTAGATGGTGAGGATGTCCAGACCGCCGATCAAATGGAAGCCATTGTCACTCCACCATGGCCAGCCAATGATCAGGAACAGCGAGAACACGATGCCCAGCGGCGCCAGCAGCCACAGCGCAGGCGTACGGAACTTGCGCTGCAGATCGGGCTGCTTGATGCGCAGGATCAGCACCGAGCCACAGATCACGATGAATGCCGACAGCGTGCCGATGTTGACCAGCTCGGCGATCTCGTGGATCGGCAGGAAGCCGGCCACCAGCGCGGTGAAGATGCCCAGGATCATGGTCGGGCGGTACGGCGTCCCATACTTCGGGTGCACCTTGGCGAACCAGCGCGGCAGCAGGCCGTCGCGCGCCAGCGCAAACCAGATGCGTGACGCACCCAGCATGAAGGCGAACACCACGCTGGCAATGCCGCACACTGCCGCCACGTCGATGATGCCGCTGACCCAGGGCAGATGACGTGCGGTAAACACTGCACTGACCGGGGCGTTGGACGCCAGGATCATCTGCTGGCACTGACCGGCGACCTGCGACGGATCCACGCAGCCATTGAACGGCACCATGCCCGTGAGCACCAGGGAGATGGCCAGATACATGATCATGGCCACCGCCAGCGAGGAAACCACCGCCAGCGGAAGGTCACGCTGCGGATTCTTCGACTCCTCGGCGGCCGTGGTCAGGGTGTCGTAGCCGAACACCGCAAAGAACACGATGCTCGAGGCCGCCAGCACGCCGTTCCAGCCGTAGCGCGTGCCGCCAATGGCATCCTTGACGTGCTCCAGCTTGGGGATGAAGGGGGTCCAGTGGGAGGTATCGACATAGAACGCGCCCACCAGCACCACCACCGCCACGCCGATCACCTTCATGGCCACGACGATGGTATTGAACCGTGCACCGATCTCGGTCCGCATGATCTGCAGCGCGGCAATGGCCAGCGCCACCAGGATTGCCCCGATGTTGACGATGTGTCCGTTGTCGTGCGCCGGGTCGTAGGCTCCCTGCAGCCAGGCCGGCAGGTTCCAGCCCGTGACCAGATGGATGAACGACTGCAGATAGTTGGACGTACCGGCCGCCACCACCCCCACAATCAGGGCGTACTCCACCAGCAGATCCCAGCCCAGAATCCAGGCGGGCAGCTCCCCCAGCACCGCGTAGCCATAGGTGTAGGCACTGCCGGTGACGGGAATCATGCCGGCGAATTCGGCATAGGACAGGGCCGCGCAGGCACTGCCGATACCGGCGATCAGAAAGCTGATGATGATGGCCGGCCCCGCATGCAGCGCGGCCTCCTTGGGCGCCAGCACGAACACGCCGGCGCCGACGATGGCGCCGACGCCGATCGCCGTCAGCTGCCATACCCCCATGGTGCGGTTGAAGTCGGTACTTTTGCCAGCTTCGCTCTGAAGCTGCTCCACCGACTTGTGTCGAATCAGTTTCGCAAAAAAGCCCATCAGGCCCCTTCTCCTCGAGATGCAATTCCTACCATCATAGCCATAATCACCCTCCCCTGTTAAATCGAACGTGGCGATATTTCCAACAGATTGAATACATTACGCATATATAGTCGACATTCAGGAGCGCTGTTTACGCGTTTCTGGATCGCCGTCGGGCCGGCAGTCACGGGTATCGAGAAACACCATGGTTGACGCCCGCCGCCCCATCGCCGTCATCGCCCATCGCGGCGCCAGCGCGTTGCGTCCGGAGCACACGCGTGCCGCCTACCTGCGGGCCATTGCCGATGGCGCCGACCTGATCGAACCGGATCTGGTGATGAGCCGCGACGGTGCCCTGATCGCGCGGCATGAAAACGAGATCGGCTCGACCACCGATGTCGCCGCACACCCGGAGTTCGCCGCCCGACGACGCACAAGCGTGGTCGACGGGCAGACGATCAGCGGCTGGTTCACCGAGGATTTCACGCTGGCCGAACTGAAGACCCTGCGCGCCCGCGAACGCCTGCCGCAGCTTCGCTCGACACGATTCGACGGCCGCGAACCGCTGTTGACCATGGAGGAGATCATCGAACTGGTCGCTCGCGCATCGCGTGACCGCGGGCGACCGATCGGGGTGATCCCGGAAATCAAGCACCCCACGCATTTCCGCAGTCTTGGGCTGGGCATGGAGGAGCCACTGGTGCACCTGCTCGCCGCGCATCCGCATACGCGCAGGGCACCGGTTGAGATCCAGTCATTCGAGATCGACAACCTGCGTGCGCTGCGTCCCATGCTCGACGATGCATTGCCGCATGCAACACTGCTGCAACTGCTGGGTGCGCCGCACGAGATGCCGTTCGACAGTGTCGCCGCAGACCGACCGCTGACCTGTGGCCAGATGATGCTTGCCGATGGGCTGCGCAACATCGCCCGTTATGCCGATGCCATCGGCCCGCCGCTGACGGCGATCATCCCGCGCGATGCCGACGGGGGGCAGATGCGTCCGACGACGCTGGTTGCCGATGCGCACGCCGCAGGTCTGCAAGTCCACCCGTACACCTTCCGCCCCGAGAATCATTTTCTTCCCGCCGATTTTCGAGGCCCCGGCGGGCCCGGCGTGCGCCACGAAGCCGGATCCATCGCCGAAATGCGCGCGCACCTGGTCCTTGGTATCGACGCACTGTTCACCGACGATCCCGCACTGGGTCGTGCCGCGGTCGATGGCGCATGACCATCCGTCACGTCATTGCGGCAACATGTACATCCGGACATATGGCCGTCCAGATGTCCGATTGACACTCCGGACCACGACCGCTACTTTCAACCCATGTCCGCGCTTCAGTCCCTCGCCAGCAGTCACTCCGCTCCGGCCCCTGGCCGGCAGGACGCATCGCACGTGACATCCACACGCAGCACCACGACCACCACGACGACGACGATTATCGGCGTCCCGCAGGGGTTCGTGCGCGTCTAGAGCTAAAGACCACATGGCCCCACCCTCATCGAGGGAAGGGGCCGATCCACAGCACCTTCCAGCGATGACCACGGGCCTCTCGACCAGGAGGCAAACGTGAACGTCCGTGCAGAACATCTTTCACTCCCGCCGCGCGCGCCCAGCCGGACACGTCCGCTGGATATAGGGGTGATCGGACCCGGCAAGGTGGGCCAGGCCCTGCTTGACCAGATGCAGCTTGCGCACACGCGCCTCATCGAGGTGGCCGGCATCGACCTGCGCGTGCGCCTGGTCAGCGGCCGTCAGCGCATGTGGCTGGACACCGACGATGCCCTGCTCAACGGGCGACGCGACGGTGCCCAGACCTGGCGTCCCGCAGATCTGGGGCAAGCCGCATACCACCTGCGTGACGCCCGGCACGCAGTGCTGATCGACTGCACCGCCAGCGATAGGGTCGCCGATCACTATGTCGCCTGGCTGGCCGCCGGCATCCATGTCGTCACGCCCAACAAGCGCCTGGGCAGCGGACCATTGCCGCGCTGGCGCACCGCGCACGCTGCCGCAATGGCGGGCCAAGCACGTCTGCGCTGCGAAACCACCGTCGGTGCCGGGCTGCCGCTGGTGCAGACACTGCGCGACCTGATCGATACCGGCGATACCCTGATCGGCGTGGAGGGCATCTTCTCCGGCACACTGGCATGGCTGTTCTACCACTATGACGGCAGCCGCCCCTTCTCCACGCTTCTCGAGGAGGCTCGCGCCCTCGGCTATACCGAACCCGATCCACGCGACGACCTGAGCGGCATGGACGTGGCGCGCAAGCTGGTGATCCTGGCGCGCGAGGCCGGGCACATGCTGGAGCTGTCCGACGTGGAGGTACAGTCACTGGTTCCCGGGGCGCTGGCCAATGCCGACCTGGACACCTTCATGGCACAGCCGCAGGCTCTGGATGCATCCATCGCGGATACCTTCACCCGGGCGCAAGCGGACCACTGTGTCCTGCGTTATGTCGGCCAGCTGCATGCCGATGGCCGCGCAAAAGTCGGACTCACGCTCCTGCCTTGCACGCACCCCTTCGCGCACGCCCGGCTGACCGATAACATCGTACAGTTCCGCACGCATCGCTACGACGATACGCCGTTGGTGGTACAAGGTCCCGGCGCCGGCCCTGCTGTCACGGCAGGGGGCGTATTCGCCGATGTGCTGCGCATTGCCGACGGCCTGCCCCTCGCATGAATGGCGATCAAAAAAGGAACCACGACGCATGACACGGCAAGAGGACAATGCAGGGGTGACCGCGTTCGCGCCGGCCGGCGTGGGCAATGTGGGCGTGGGTTTCGACGTGCTCGGCCACAGCGTGGAAGGCATCGGCGACCGGGCGCATGTGCGCCGCACCGGCGTGCCCGGCGTGCACATCCGCGCTATCGAAGGCTGCGTGCGCGACCTGCCCACGGACCCGGCCGGCAATACCGCTGGCGCCGCGCTGCTTTCGCTGCTGCGTGCGGTGCAACCCGGCTTCGGCTTCGAACTGACGCTGCACAAGGGCATTGCGCTGGGCTCCGGCATGGGCGGCTCGGCTGCCTCCTGCGTGGCCGCACTCGTGGCCGCCAATGCGCTGCTGGATACCCCCTTGTCCACCGAGGCCCTGTATCCGTTCGCGCTGGATGGCGAAACCGTCGCCAGCGGCGGACGCCACGGCGACAACGTCGGCCCCATGCTGCTGGGCGGTCTGGCCCTGACCACTGCCGACCGGTTGCTGCGTATTCCGGTGCCCGATGCGTGGCATTGTGCTCTCGTCCACCCGCACCTGAGCGTGGCCACGCGCGATGCCCGCGCCGCACTCCAGGGTGCCTACGCGCTGCCCGAGATCGTCACTCAGTGCGCGCATCTCGGACTGGTGCTGACCGGGTGCTTCCGCGGCGACGCCCAGGTGGTGCGCGCGGGGCTTTCGGACGTGCTGATCGAGCCGCGTCGCGCCAGGCTGATCCCCGGCTTTGCGCGGGTGAAGCAGGCCGCGCTGGATCACCACGCGCTGGGCGCCAGCATTTCCGGCGGCGGTCCCAGCGTGTTCGGCTGGTTCGAGCAACGCGCCGACGCCGAACGTGCCGCGGTTGCCATGGCCGCGGCGTTCGCCGATGCCGACCTGGACAGCGACAGCCACATATCGCCCATCGCCGGCCCCGCCGCGGCAGTCATCGCACCGGATGTGCCATGACAGGCGCGCACGGTGGCTCAAGGAGTGCAAGCAATGGCGCCGACTGCTGGCGTGCTTCCCGGCAGACAGGCGGATTCGCGTCGCTGCTCGACCCGCCCTGCAACCGTGGTATTGCCAGCCACATGGCCGCCCCCTCTACGGAAATTCCTGCGACAGGCACGAAACCACCATGCAGTACCTGAGCACTCGCGAACACACCCCGCCCACGCCGCTGAGCGACGCCATCACTGCCGGCATCGCTCCGGATGGCGGCTTGTACGTGCCGCAGACGATGCCGCGTCTGAAGCCCTCCGGGTTCCCGCATTCTGCGCGTCTGGCAGACACCGCGACGCACCTGCTGCAACCGTTCTTCGCCGCTGACCGGATGCAGGCGCAACTGCCATCGATCTGCGCCCGGGCACTGGATTTCCCCACGCCATTGCGTGCGCTGAACTTCGACAATGCACACGTTCTGGAACTCTTCCACGGCCCCACCGCAGCGTTCAAGGACATCGGCGCGCGCTTCCTTGCAGGCTGCCTGTCGCACTTGCGTGCCGACGCCTCCGCACCGCTGACCATCCTGGTCGCCACATCCGGCGATACCGGCGCGGCTGTCGCCGCCGCCTTCCATCGCGTGCCCGGGATCCGGGTCGTCATCCTTTATCCGGACGGTCGCGTGGCGCCACGCCAGGCGCATCAGCTGGGTTGTTTCGGCGAAAACATACACGCACTACGCGTGGCCGGCAGCTTCGATGACTGCCAGAAAATGGTGAAACATGCGCTGGGCAATGACAATCTGCAATCGCAGGTACCGCTGAGCTCGGCCAACAGCATCAGCCTGGGCCGTCTGCTGCCGCAAATGGCCTACTACGCGCACACCGCGCTTGCCTGGCAGCGCGAACACGGCACCGCATTGAACGTGATCGTGCCCACCGGCAATCTGGGCAACGCGCTGGCCTGCCTGTGGACGCGCGCCATGGGTCTGCCGCTGGGCCGCGTCCATCTGGCCTGCAACGCCAACGACGTGCTGCCACGCTTCCTTGATGGTGCGGCGTATCAGCCCACGTCCAGCACCGCCACGCTGGCCAACGCCATGGACGTGGGGGCACCGAGCAACTTCGAGCGCCTGCGCTGGCTGTATCCGGATGACGCCGAACTGCGCGCGGCGGTCACCGCCGGCAGCGTCGACGACGCCGCGATCCGCACCGTCATCACGGCCAGTGCGCGCGACCACGGCGCGATCTTCTGTCCGCATACCGCCTGCGCCGTGCATGAGCTCAAGCGCCTGCGCGCCGCCGGCGATACCTCACCATGGACCGTGATCGCCACCGCGCATCCCGCAAAGTTCGATCGCACGGTCGAGCCGCTGGTCGGCCACCCGGTGGACGTTCCCGAAACACTGCAGGCTTTGCTGAACCGTCCTGCCGAGGCAACGCCGATGCCGGCGGACGACGCTGCTCTGTATTCCTGGCTGAGGAAAAGAGCGAACGCATAGCGATGCTGGTTCGCCGGCAGTCGAATCGGCGCCATATGCATTCACGCTATATGGCCATCCATACGTCTTAACGCAAATGGCGTTGACACCCATCCGACCCGCGCGTAGGGTCGACTGCATGTTGAAGCGCAGCCATCCAAACCGTGTCCCCATGCATCGCCAGCAGGCGATGCCGGGGACGCTGCGCGCGCCACGCAGCAACGCACTCGAGCTTATTACGCTTGTACTCGGACTCCTCATTATTTGCGGAGGTGCGGGCTAGTGGAGTGTGTCAAAACCTGAGAAAAGACACAGAAAAGAACACCCACAAACCCCGCAGCCGAAAACGGATGCGGGGTTTTTTAATACTTCGAATTTTGTCTCGAAACTGCACTCAATGCGGAGCTCGATCATGACCACATCGACGCAAGACGCCACCTCCGGCGGAAACAACTCCGACGACGATCACGTACGCATCTTCGACACTACCCTGCGCGACGGCGAACAGGCACCCGGATTCTCCATGAACCGCGCGCAGAAGATCCAGATGGCGCAGGCGCTGGATGAACTCGGCGTGGATGTCATGGAAGCCGGCTTTCCGCAGGCGTCCGAAGACGACTTCGCCGCGGTGGCGGCGATCGCCGAGCGCACCCGCAACGCCACCGTCTGCGGACTGGCCCGCTGTCGCCCGGGTGATATCGAGACCACGGCGCGGGCGCTGGAAAAGGCCCGCTCGGCACGCATCCACCTGTTTCTCTCCACCAGTCCGCTGCACCGCGAACACAAGCTGGGCATGAGCCGCGCGCAAGTGGTCGACGTGGCCGCCGCCGCGGTGCAGCGGGCGCGTTCGCTCTGCGATGACGTGGAATTTTCCGCCGAGGACGCGCTGCGCACCGAGCCGGACTTCCTGGCCGAGATCTTCGGCGTGGCGCTGGATGCCGGTGCCACCACGCTCAATGCGCCCGATACCGTGGGCTATACCACGCCGGATGAGGTCGCCGAGTTGTTCCGCTACCTGCAAGAGACCGTGCGCGGTGCCGAGCGCGCCGTGTTCTCCGCGCATTGCCATGACGACCTCGGATTGGCGGTCGCCAATACGCTGGCCGCCGTGCGCGCCGGTGCGCGCCAGGTCGAATGCACCATCAACGGCATCGGCGAGCGCGCCGGCAACGCCTCGCTGGAGGAAATCGTCATGGCCATGCGGGTGCGCGCACCGCTGTTCGGTGTCGACACGCGCATCGACGCGACCAAGCTGTATCCGGCCTCCCGTCTGCTGACCCGCATGACCGGACAGGCCGTGCCGCGCAACAAGGCCGTGGTCGGCGAGAACGCCTTTGCCCACGAATCGGGGATTCATCAGCACGGCATGCTGAAACACCGCGGCACCTACGAGATCATGCGCGCCGAGGATGTCGGCTTCACCAAGACCCAGCTGGTGCTGGGCAAGCATTCCGGCCGTCACGCGCTGCGCCAGCGTCTGGGCGAACTGGGCCACCAGCCCGACGAGGCGGCGATGGATGGCATCTTCGTGCGCTTCAAGTCGCTGGCCGATCGTCAGCGCGAGATCGCCGATTGCGACCTGGACGCACTGGCGCTGGGTCATGATCCGGACGCAACCGGACCGTGGCACATCGTGTATTTGCACGCGGCCTCGCACCTGGGTGGCGGCGCCTCGGCCACGGTGAAGCTTGGCCATGCGGACGGTCGCGAAGCCAGCGAGGCTGCCATCGGCAACGATCCGGTGGATGCGGTGCTGCACGCCTTCGAGCGCGCCACCGGCGAAGCGCTGGAGCTGGGTGATTTCCAGGTGCAAAGCGGCCGCCACGGCAGCGACATCGAGGGCCAGGCAGTCATCGATGTGAGCCACGAGAAACGCCAGTGGCGTGGCCGCGGCGTCTCCAACGATCCGGGCGAAGCCGCGGCGCTGGCGGCGCTGGACGTGGTCAACCGCATCGCTCGCGCCACGCCGGCCAAGCCCGCCGGCGCCACGCAAAAAGCCGCCACGGCATGAACACCGCGCACCCCGTGCCAGGCAGCACCCCGCTGAGCCGTCACGGCAGGGACCACGCGCATCCATTCCCCGCGACGCCTTGCCGCGTCGGCACCACACCCCCGAGGACATCATGAGCAACGACGCCATCATCTGGCACAACGGCACCCTGAAGCCCTGGCACGAAGCCACCGTGCACGTCAGCGTGCACGCCCTGCACTATGGCTCCTCGGTCTTCGAAGGCGAACGTGTCTATGCCACGCCCGACGGACCCATGTTCTTCCGGCTGGCCGATCACACCCGCCGCCTGTTCGCTTCGGCGCGCGTGTACGGCATGGATCTCGGCCATGACGATGCAGCCATCAACGCCGCCTGCCATGAAGTGGTGCGCGCCAACAACATGGCATCGGCCTACGTGCGCCCCATCGTGTTCCGCGGCGCCGGCGGGCTCGGCGTGCTGCCCAAGGACAACGTCATCGATGTTGCCATCCTGGCGCTGGCCTGGGGCAACTATCACGGCGACGCGCGCGATACCGGCGCGGATGTGTGCGTCAGCACGTGGAACCGCCCTGCCGCCAACACCGTCCCCAGCTGGGCCAAGGCCGGCGGCAATTATGTCAACAGTCAGCTGATCGCCCTGGAGGCGCATCGCAACGGCTACGCCGAGGGCATCGCGCTGGGCACGGACGGCATGCTCTCGGAAGGTGCGGGGGAGAACATCTTCCTGGTCATCAATGGCACGCTGGTGACACCGCCCACCAGCTCCGGCGTGCTGGTCGGCATCACCCGCGACAGCGTCATCACGCTGGCCCGCGAACTGGGCATGCCGTTCGAGGAGCGTGTGCTGCCGCGCGAAGCGCTGTACTACGCGGAGGAGGCATTCATGTGCGGCACGGCCGCCGAGATCACGCCGATCCGCTCGGTGGATCGTCAGCCCGTCGGCAACGGCGCCGTGGGCCCCATGACCCGCGCCCTGCAGAAGGCCTTCTTCGGCCTGTTCGACGGCAGCACGGAAGATCGCTGGGGCTGGCTGGAGAGCGTCGATGGGACCACACGCACACGCAAGCAGGAGGTCGCCGCATGAGCGCGCCACGCACATTGTTCGACAAGCTCTGGGACGCGCATCAGGTGGTCCCGGAAACCCGCAGCCATCCGGCGGTCATGTATATCGATCTGCATCTGGTGCACGAAGTGACCTCGCCGCAGGCATTCGACCAACTGCGTTCCCGCGGGCTCGAGGTGCGCCGGCCACGCCGCACGCTGGCGACGCTGGATCATTCGACGCCCACGCTTCCGGCTGCCGCCGACGGCCGCCGCCCCTACGTCACCGCCGAAGCCGAGGCACAGGTGGAAAAGCTGCAGGCCAACTGCCGCGAATTCGGCATCGAGTTGCACGACTGGTCCAGCGACGCGCGCGGCATCGTGCACGTGATCGGCCCGGAACTGGGTGCCACGCAGCCGGGCATGACCATCGTCTGCGGCGACAGCCACACCTCCACGCACGGCGCGTTCGGCGCGCTGGCCTTCGGCATCGGCACCACCGAGGTGGGACACGTGCTGGCCACGCAGTGCCTGCTGCAACGCAAGCCGAAAACGCTGGCGATCCACGTCGACGGCCGATTGCCCGCCGGCGTCTCGGCCAAGGATCTGGTGCTGCACATCATCGGCCAGATCGGCATCGGCGGCGGCACCGCCCACGTGCTGGAGTTCCGCGGCGAGGCCATCGAGGCATTGTCCATGGAAGCGCGCATGACGGTGTGCAACATGTCCATCGAAGCGGGCGCGCGCGCAGGACTCATCGCGCCCGACCAAGTCACGTTCGACTGGCTCGAAGGCCGGCCGCATGCGCCGCAGGGCGAGGCGTGGGATCGTGCCGTGGCGCACTGGCGCACGCTGAAAAGTGATGCCGGTGCCCGCTACGACCGCGAGATCCATATCGATGCCAGCGCCATCGCACCCACGGTAACCTACGGCACGCACCCGGGGATGGCCACCGCGCTGAACACGCCGCTACCGGCCGCCGCCAACGCGCAGGACAAGCGCGCGCTGGATTACATGGGCGTGACCGCGGGACAGGTCATGGCCGGCACGCCGGTGGACGTGGTGTTCATCGGCAGCTGTACCAATTCGCGCCTGCCCGATCTGCGCGCGGCCGCCGATGTCATGCGCGGCCGCCATGTCGCCGAGGGCGTGCGCACGCTGGTGGTGCCCGGCTCCGAAGCCGTGCGCCGCGCCGCCGAGGCGGAAGGCCTGCATGAAGTGTTCCAGGCGGCCGGGGCCGAATGGCGCGTGCCCGGCTGTTCCATGTGCATCGCCATGAACGGCGATCTGGCGCAGCCCGGGCAGCTGGTGGTCAGCACCTCCAACCGCAACTTCGAGGGCCGCCAGGGCAAGGGCGCGCGCACCGTGCTGGCCAGTCCGGAGACCGCGGCGGCCTCCGCCGTCGAAGGCCGTATCGCCGACCCGCGCACGTATCTGAACACCCCGGAGGCCGCATGAACACGCAACGCCCAGTAGGGCGGAT
This sequence comes from uncultured Gammaproteobacteria bacterium, assembly GCA_963747595.1. Lineage (GTDB taxonomy): Bacteria > Pseudomonadota > Gammaproteobacteria > Xanthomonadales > Rhodanobacteraceae > Oleiagrimonas. Next base: position 178,484 of record CAVVFO010000003.1, on the reverse strand, counting down.
CAAGGAACGTAGTGACGGATCCGCCTGCTTGCGGAAGGCTTCCGGCAAGGCGGATCCGTCGCGATGCTCCTTGATCCACCCTACGTCAGATCTGTTTCCGGAGAATCCATGATGCAACGGCTGACCCATATCCATTCGCGCAGCGCGGTGCTGCCGGACGAAAACATCGACACCGACCGCATCATCCCCGCGCGCTTCCTCACCACGACAGAACGTGCCGGCCTGGGCCGCCACTGCTTCGAGGACTGGCGCTATCGCGACGACGGCAGCAACAATCCGGAATTCGAACTCAACAAGCCCGCCGCCCGCGGCTGCGAAATCCTGGTGGCCGGGCGCAACTTCGGCTGCGGATCCTCGCGCGAGCACGCGCCATGGGCCTTGCTGGATTTCGGCATCCGCGCCGTCATCAGCAGCGAGATCGCGGACATCTTCCGCAACAACGCGCTGAAGAACGGCCTGCTGGCCATCGTGGTGGGGGACGCCGAGCACCGCTGGCTGCTGGCCAATCCCGGCGCCGAGCTGCGCATCGATGTTGCCGGCGGCTTCATCGAACTGCCCGATGGCGGACGTACCAGCTTCGACCTCGAACCGTTCGCACGGCACTGTCTGCTAGAGGGCGTGGACCAGATGGGCTTCCTGCTGCAGCACGGCGATGCCATTACCGCATACGAGCAAGCCGCATGAGCTGCGGGACTTGCTTAGGGCGGATCAAGGAACGCAGTGACGGATCCGCCTGCTTGCCGGTGACGATCCGGACCCTCCCCCAAGCTGACTTCCACGTCAAGTTCGGACGGGAAACTCACTCTGCGATGTCGCTTCATAGAAGTCCGTTCGCCCTGATGCTTCGACAAGCTCAGCACTGGGTACGCTTCGCGTATCGAAGGGCAGCCTCCAAGTTTCCCGCGCCGTTCATGGTTCGATACCTCACCACGAACGGGTGAGGGTTTGCAGACTGCGCCACCCTATGCCGCAGCGTCACGCCATTTTCAACAGGAACACACATGCAAGCTGATCTGACCATTCTTCCCGGCGACGGCGTCGGCCCCGAAGTAGCCGCCGCCGCGGTCGAGGTTCTCAAGGCCGTGGCCGAACAAGGCGGGCATACCTTCCGCTTCGCCGAGCACCTGATCGGCGGCGCCGCCATTGATGCCGAAGGCGACCCGCTGCCCGATGCCACGCGCCAGGCCTGTCTCGAGGCCGACGCGGTGCTGCTGGGCGCGGTTGGCGGTCCCAAGTGGTCCGATCCCGATGCCAAGGTCCGCCCGGAACAGGGCCTGCTGGGCCTGCGCGCGGCACTGGGCGTGTACGCCAACCTGCGCCCCCTGCGCGTGCATCCGAAGCTGGCCGCACTGTCGCCGCTGAAGGAAGAGCGTCTGCGTGATGTCGATTTCGTGGTCGTGCGCGAATTGACCGGCGGCGCCTACTTCGGTGCCAAGACGCGCACCGAGGACAGCGCCACCGACGAGTGCACCTACAGCGTCGCCGAGGTCGAGCGTGTGGTCCGCCGCGCCTTCGAGCTGGCACGCACACGCGGCAAGCACCTGACCTCGGTGGACAAGGCCAACGTGCTGGAAACCTCGCGGCTGTGGCGGCGCACCGCCAATCGCATCGCCGCCGATTATCCGGACGTGACCCTGGAGCACCAGCTGGTCGATTCCATGGCCATGCTGCTGCTGACCCAGCCATCGCGCTACGACGTCATCGTCACCGAGAACCTGTTCGGCGACATCCTCACCGACGAGGCCGCGGCGCTGGCCGGCTCGCTGGGCCTGTTGGCCTCGGCCTCGCTGGGCGAGGGACGCGCCGGTCTGTATGAGCCGATCCACGGCTCGGCACCGGATATCGCGGGCAAGGGCATCGCCAACCCGCTGGGAACCATCGCCAGCGCAGCCCTGCTGCTGCGCCATTCGCTGCAGCTCACCGCCGCCGCGGATGCGATCGACGCGGCCGTGAACAGCGTGCTGCAAAACGGCCCCTATCCACGCGACATCGGCGGCGACGCCGATACCGCGAAAGTGACCGCGGCTGTACTGGCCGCATTGAACGTCGCTGCGCCGGCACGGGAGATGGCATGAGCCGACTCCCGACCTCCCCAGCCTGGGTCCGCTCCAGTTGCCGTGCCGGCGCGCCGACGTACCGGGTTTTCACCCGCCCGATGACGGGGCCTGAAAGCCGGGTGCGTTGCTCTTCTTCCACCTGCCACAAGGACCGCCACTTCCATGCGTAGCGACACCATCAAGAAAGGCCCCGATCGCGCTCCGGCGCGCGCCATGCTGCGCGCCACCGGCATGGACGATGCGGACATCGCCAAGCCGCTGGTGGCCGTGGTGCATACCTGGTCCAACGTCAGCCCGTGCAACCTGAATCTGCGCGATCTTGCCGCGGACGTGGCCGAAGGCATCAGCGCCGCCGGCGGCACGCCGATCGAGTTCAACACCATTGCCGTGACCGACGGTATCGCCATGGGCACGCGCGGCATGCGCGCTTCGCTGGTTTCGCGCGAAGTCATCGCCGATTCCATCGAGCTGGCGGTGGATGGCCACTGTCTGGATGCGGTGGTGGTGCTGTGCGGTTGCGACAAGACCATTCCCGCCGCAGCCATGGCGCTGGCGCGCCTGAACATTCCCGGCGTGGCGCTGTATGGCGGCAGCATCGGCCACGGCACGCTGGACGGCAAGTCCATCACCGTGCAGAACGTGTTCGAGGCAGTCGGCGCACACGGCGCGGGCAAGCTGTCGGACAAGGGCCTGAAGGACGTCGAGAAACGCGCCTGCCCCGGCGCCGGTGCCTGCGGTGGCCAATACACCGCCAACACCATGGCCATGGTGCTGACCGCCCTGGGCCTCTCCCCGGTCGGATACAACGACATTCCCGCCACGCACGCGGACAAGCGGCCCGCTGCACGCCGTTGCGGTGAGCTGGTGATGGAATGTCTGAAGACCGAGCGCCTGCCGCGCGCGGTGATGACGCGCGACGCGTTCCTCAACGCCACGCGCCTGGTCGCCGCCACTGCCGGCTCCACCAACGCCGCGCTGCATCTGCTGGCGATGGCGCACGAGGCGGACGTCAAGCTGGACCTGGAAGACTTCAACAGCGCCGCGGAGAAGACCCCGGTGGTCGCCGACCTGATGCCGGCGGGCCGCTTCAGCGCGGTGGAGATGTTCGAAGCCGGCGGTGTCGCCGCAGTCGCACAGGTGCTGCGCAAAGCCGGCATGCTCACTGACACGCCGACCGTCACCGGCCGCAGTCTGTTCGCCGAACTGGATGCCGCGCCGGGCCCGCAGGCCGGGCACAAGGTGGTGTACCCGGTTGACGCACCGGTCAAGCCGCGTGGCGGCTACGCCATCCTCTACGGCAACCTGGCGCCGCAGGGCTGCATCCTGAAACTGGCCGGCCTGGGGGTGGGTGATTTCGCCGGGCCGGCGCGCGTGTTCGAAAGCGAGGAAGACGCCTTCGCCGCCGTGCAGTCGGACAAGATCCAGAAGGGCGACGTGGTGGTCATCCGCAACGAAGGCCCCGCCGGAGGCCCCGGCATGCGCGAGATGCTGGGGGTGACGGCTGCGCTGATCGGCCGCGGGCTGGGCAACGATGTGGCGCTGATCACCGACGGCCGCTTCAGCGGCGCCACACGCGGTTACATGGTGGGCCATGTCGCGCCCGAGGCGGCACGCGGCGGCCCTATCGCGCTGCTGCATGACGGCGACCGTGTCGTCATCGACGGCAAGCGCCGCACCCTGTCCACCGACGCCGACCTTGAAGCCCGTCGCAAGGACTGGAACGCGCCCGCGCCGCGCGTCACCCGCGGCGCACTGGCCAAGTATGCGCAACTGGTCGGCTCGGCCTCGACCGGCGCCATCACCAACGGCTCCACTCCGTATCGCTGGCGCAGTCCCTGACGCGCCAGCGGCCCATCCTGCACGCACATCTTTTCATCGACATACCGGAGAACTTCATGAGCACCGCTAGCACTGACATCCTCGACAACGCCCGCATCGCCGTCATCGGCTATGGCAGCCAGGGCCGCGCGCATGCGCTGAACCTGCGCGACTCCGGTCTGGACGTGGTCATCGGCCTGCGCCGCGGCGGCGCATCCTGGCCGCGCGCCGAGGCCGACGGCTTTGTCGTTGCCGAACCCGCCGACGCGGTCAAAGGTGCCGACCTGGTCGCCATGCTGACCCCGGACATGACCCAGCCGGACATCTACAACGAGGCCGTCGCCCCCAACATCAAGGCCGGCGCCGCGCTGCTGTTCGCGCACGGCTTCAACATCCACTTCGGCCAGATCCAGCCGCGCCAAGACATCGACGTCAATCTGGTGGCGCCCAAGGGCCCCGGGGCCCTGGTGCGCAGCGAGTACGAACGCGGCCGCGGCGTGCCCTGCCTGTACGCCGTGGCGCAGGATGCCACCGGCGAGTCCGAAGCCAAGGCCAAAGCCTATGCCGCCGGCATCGGTGGCGCACGCGCCATGCTGATCGAGACCGACTTCAAGGAAGAGACCGAGACTGACCTGTTCGGCGAACAGGCCGTGTTGTGCGGCGGCGCCAGCGAGCTGGTCATCAAGGGCTTCGAGACCCTGACCGAGGCCGGCTACAAGCCCGAGATCGCCTACTACGAAGTCATGCACGAGCTGAAGCTGATCGTGGACCTGTTCTACGAGGGCGGTCTGGCGAAAATGCTCAAGTTCGTCTCCGAAACCGCACAGTACGGCGATTACACGCGCGGCCCGCGCGTGGTGGATGACGGCGTCAAGGAGCGCATGAAGCAGGTGCTGAAGGAAATCCAGGATGGCACCTTCGCGCGCGAGTGGACGGATGAATACAAGGCCGGCCTGCCCAACTACAAGAAATTCAAGCAGGCCGATCTGGAGCACCCGATCGAAACCGTGGGCTCCAGGCTGCGCGCGCGCATGGCCTGGCTCGATCAGGGCGACGCCGACGGCGCCAAGCTGAAAAAGGCCAGCTGAATGCATCGATCGTTCCGATCGCTCTGGTAGGGCGGCTCAAGGCGCGCCAGCAACGGATCCGCCTGCTTGCGGGACATCAGGTGGGTTACCGGCAAGCAGGCGGATCCGTCGCGTTGCTCCTTGATCTGCCCGACTCGAGACGCACAGTGGCATCGAAAAACCCACCTCTCTGCAAGGAATCACGCCTCGTGAATGCATCCGCACGACCTGCCATCAAATCCCATCCGGATCCGGCCATGACCGGTGCCGACGTGGTGGTACGGGTGCTCGCGGACGAAGGCGTGGACATGCTGTTCGGCTACTCCGGCGGCGCCATATTGCCCGTGTACGACGCCGTGTTCCGCCACAACGCCACGCACCCGAAGCCGGACGGCGGCGAACCCATGCCGCTGGTGACGCCGGCCAACGAGCAGGGTGCCGGCTTCATGGCCTCCGGCTACGCACGCGCGTCAGGCAAGGTGGGGGTGGCGGTGGTCACATCCGGACCTGGCGCCACCAATACCGTGACGCCGGTGCGCGATTCAATGGCCGATTCCATCCCCATGGTGGTGATCTGCGGCCAGGTGGCCACCGGTTCCATTGGCTCGGATGCTTTCCAGGAGGCACCCATCACCAACATCATGAGCGCCTGCGCCAAGCATGTGTTCCTGGTGACCGCGCCCGAACGCTTGGAAGCCGTGCTGCGCACTGCCTTCACCGTGGCCCGCAGCGGCCGCCCCGGGCCGGTGGTGGTGGATATTCCCAAGGACGTGCAGAATGCGCGACTCGAGTTTCGCGGCAACAGCGAGCTGTCCCTGCCCGGCTACCGCGCACGCCTGAGCGCGGCCGAACAGTCGGAACTGGATGACATCGCCTGCGCCGCATTCTTCGACGCCCTGCTGCGTGCGAAGCGACCGCTGATCTACGCCGGCGGCGGCATCATCGCCGGCGAGGCCGCACCAGAGCTGCGGGCGTTCGTGCAGGCATTCGGCGTGCCGGTCACGACCACCCTGATGGGGTTGGGGGCCATCGACACCACCGATCCGCTGGCCCTGCACATGCTGGGCATGCACGGCACCGCCTACGCCAACTACGCCGTGGAGGACTGCGATTTCGTGTTCGCCCTGGGTGCACGGTTCGACGACCGCGTGGCCGGTGCACCGGACGCCTTCGCACCACGCTCCCGGTTCATCGCCCAGGTCGACATCGACCCGGCGGAGATCAACAAGGTCAAGCGCGTGGACTGGCAGCACGTGGGTCCCGTGCGCAAGGCGCTCGAGCGTCTATTGCGCTATGGCACCGCGCGTGGCTTCACGCCGGATCTGGATGACTGGCGTGCACATGTGACCGCACTCAAGCGCGACCATGCCATGAATTACGACAAGGGCAGCGAACTGATCCAGCCTTACGCGGTCCTGGAGGCCATAAACCGGCACACCCAGGGCAACGCCATCATCAGCACGGGCGTCGGTCAGCATCAGATGTGGGCCGCGCAGTACCTGGATTTCCGCGAGCCGCGGCAATGGCTGACCTCCGGCTCCATGGGCACCATGGGCTTCGGCCTGCCGGCGGCCATCGGAGCACAATTCGCGCGCCCCAACGCACTGGTCATCGACATCGACGGCGATGCCAGCATCCGCATGAACGTGGGCGAGCTGGAAACCGTCACCACCTATGGCCTGCCGCTGAAGGTGGTGGTGATGAACAACTGCGGCGACGGCATGGTGCGGCAGTGGCAGAAGCTCTTCTTCAAGGGTCGCTTCATGGCCTCCGACAAGAGCCTGCACCGCAAGGATTTCATCAAGGCCGCCGAGGCCGACGGTTTCCCCTGGGCGCGCCGTCTGGAGTGCCGCGAGGACGTGGAAACCACCGTCACCGAGTTCCTCGATTTTGATGGTCCCGCCTTTCTCGAAGTGCTCATCGACCCGGACGCCGGCGTCTACCCCATGGTCGGCCCCGGGGCCAGCTACGCGCAGATGATTACCGGCGAGTTCATCGCCTCTCGCCGCAGTGATGGCGACGCGGATGCGCCTTCCAGCTCCATGTTCTAGCCGAGGTCTTTTGTCATGAAACACACGCTGACCATCCTGCTGCAGAATGAAGCCGGCGCCCTGGTGCGCGTGGCCGGCCTGTTCTCCGCACGGGGCCACAACATCGAAACGCTCAACGTGGCACCCACCGACGACACCTCCGTCTCGCGCCTGACTGTCACCGTCTACGGCGACCAGGCGCGCCTGACGCAGATCCTCAACCAGATCGGCAAGCTCGTCGACGTGCTCGAGATCGAGCACACCACGGTGGACCGCGTTGGCAACGCAGCATAAACACCCGTAAAACGGCGCGGCTCCGCCCAAACGGCTCCATCGTTTGGGGAACAGGGGCTCAAGCGCGCGGCATGCAGTAGCAGGGCGGCTCCGTCGCCTTTGGCTCCTTGAGCCACCCTACGCGCCATGAAGATTCGGGGCGGGGGCCGGATCGCCTACACTTGGAGCCATGAGTCCGAAGAAAAAGCCATCCGCGCGGCCACGTCCGGTACGTCCCGCGGCGCGACCCTCCGCGGAGCAGATCCGGCGCCGGGCCGCGCAGCGTCCGGAAGACAGCTCCAGACGCGCCGGCAGCGTGCTGAGAGTGCTGCTGAAGCTGCTGCCGCGCGACTGGCGCGATACCGCCTACGATTATCTGGTGCTCACGCGCATGGACCGCCCGGTGGGTGCGCTGCTGCTGCTGTGGGCGTGCTGGTGGGCGCTGTGGCTGGCCGCCGATACCGTGTTGCCACCGTGGCAGACGCTGATCATTTTCACCCTGGGCGTGTTCGTGATGCGCTCGGCCGGTTGCGCCATCAACGATTTTGCCGATCGCAAACTGGATGCGCAGGTGCAACGCACCCGCTATCGACCGATCGCCTCCGGCCGCATCAGTCCGCGCGCGGCCGTGACGCTATTCGCGCTACTGCTGGTGGTCGCCTTCGGCCTGGTGCTGCTGACCAACCGCCTGACCATCGAGTTGTCCTTCGGTGGCGCGGCGCTGGCGGCGCTGTATCCGTTCACCAAGCGCTATACGCATCTGCCGCAGGTGGTACTGGGTGCAGCATTCGGCTGGTCCATCCCCATGGCCTTCGCCGCTGTCAGCGACCATGTTCCGGTGCTGGCCTGGGTGCTTTTCCTGGCCAACGTCATCTGGTCGACGATGTACGACACCGAGTACGCCATGGTCGATCGTGCCGACGACCTCAAGGTCGGCGCCAAGTCCACCGCCATCCTGTTCGGCGATATGGACCGCACCATCATCGGCGTGCTGATGGGCACGTTCGTCTTGGCGATGGCGCTGGTGGGCCGCCGCGCGCACCTGGGCTGGCCTTACTGGCTGGGGCTGCTGGCGGCCATCGCGCTGTTTGCCTGGCAGCAGTGGATCATCCGCACGCGTGAACGCGGCCCCTGTCTGGAGGCATTCCGCAACAACAACTGGGTCGGCTTCGTGATCTGGGCGGGGCTGCTCGCGGCGCTGTCGATTCGCTGAGTCAGCGGCTGCAGCACCGCGACTCTGGTGTTCCCACAGCGCCTTGTAACCGCGCAGGGCGGCTCAGGGGGCCGGGCTGATCCGGGATCCCTGAGCCGCGTGCTTGCTGGAAGATCAGATAATCCAACGCGACCAGGCGGATACCTCGCGTTGTTCCCGACCCGAGGAAGTCCCCGTGCGGGATTGATCCGCCCTGTAAATCCTCCGGCCTACGAATCCGGGGACGCCAGGAGCGTTTCCACGACCTGCCGCGCCAGCTGCTCGGGCTGCGTGTCCGTGGTGCGCAGATGCATCTCGGCATCTTCGGGTATCTCGTAGGGCGAGTCGATACCGGTGAAATTCTTCATTTCGCCGGCACGGGCCTTGGCATACAGCCCCTTGGGGTCGCGCTGCTCGCAGATCTCCAGGGGCGTATCCACGAAGACTTCGTGGAATGCGCCTGCGGGGAACAGCTGCCGCGCCATGCGCCGCTCACTACGGAAGGGGCTGATGAACGAGACCAGCACGATCAGTCCCGCGTCCGTCATCAACTTTGCCACTTCAGCGACGCGGCGGATGTTCTCCACGCGATCCTCGTCCGTGAATCCCAGGTCGCGGTTGAGTCCGTGGCGAACGTTGTCGCCGTCCAGCATGGTGGTGTGGTACCCCATGGCGTGCAGGCGTTGCTCCACCAGGTTGGCCACCGTGGACTTGCCGGAGCCGGACAGGCCCGTGAACCACAGGCAGGCCGGATCCTGACCCTTGATGCGGGCGCGCGCGGCACGGTCGATATCCACGTGTTGCCAGTGGATGTTGTCGGCGCGACGCAGGGCGAAATTCAGTGTGCCGGCGGCCACGGTGCCATGGGTCTGCCGGTCGATGAGGATGAACGCGCCCAGCTCGCGGCAGTCCGCGTAGGGCTCGAAGGCGATGGCGTGATCCAGACTGAGGTTGCAAAAGCCCACCTCGTTCAGTTCCAGGCGTTTGGCGGCCAGTTGATCCTGCGTGTTGACGTCCACCTTGTGCTTGATCTCGGTGATCTGCGCACTAACCGTGCGTGTGCCGACCTTCAGCCAGTACGGGCGCCCCGGCAACAGCGCACCGCCGTCCATCCACAGCAGGTGCGCGGCAAACTGATCGGCCACCTGTGGCGGCTGCGCGGCGGCTGCGATGACGTCGCCACGGCTGATGTCGCGCTCATCTGTCAAGGTCAGGGTGATGGCGTCGCCGGCGCCGGCCGCGGACAGGTCCCCATCAGCGGTGATGATGCGCTCGACGTGCGTGCGGGAGCCGCCGGGCAGCACGACCACTTCATCGCCTACCGCGATACGCCCGGACGCCACGCCGCCCGCATAACCGCGAAAATGCTGATCCGGGCGACACACCCACTGCACCGGCATACGGAAACCGGTGTGATCGGCGGCACGCGTCACCTCGATGGTTTCCAGTGTTTCCAACAGGGTCGGACCGTGGTACCACGGCATCGCCGCACTGCGCGTGCTGACGTTGTCGCCGCGCAACGCGGAGACCGGCACCGCCGTCACATGCTCGATACCCAACTGCGCGGCCAGTTCGCGATAGCCGCTCTCGATGCCGTTGAACACGTCCTGGTCATAATCGACCAGGTCCATCTTGTTCACCGCCAGCAGTACGTGATCCAGCCCCAGCAGCGAACAGATGTAACTGTGCCGGCGGGTCTGCGTCAGCAGGCCCTTGCGTGCATCGACCAGGACCACCGCCAGGTCCGCGGTGGAGGCGCCGGTGGCCATGTTGCGCGTGTACTGCTCGTGGCCGGGGCAGTCGGCGACGATGAACTTGCGCCGCTCGGTATCGAAGAAGCGGTAGGCCACGTCGATGGTGATGCCCTGCTCGCGCTCGGCGGCCAGACCGTCGACCAGCAGCGCGAAATCCAGTTCGCCGTTCTGCGTGCCGTGGCGCTGGCTGTCGCCCTCCAATGCAGAGAGCTGATCGTCGAACAGCAGCTTGGTGTCGTACAGCAGCCGGCCCAGCAGCGTGCTCTTGCCATCGTCCACGCTGCCGCAGGTCAGCAGCCGCAGCAGACCCTTGGTCTCGTGCTGCTGCAGGTAGGCATTGATGGTATCGGTGGCGGTGTCGGCGGTACTCATGCCGTCACCTCCTGCTCTGCAGCAGGGAGGGCCTGAGAGCATTGCGGCGGACTCGCCTGCCGGCGGTAACGAACAAATTTGCAAAGCGGCGGCTCCGTCGCTGGCGCTCCTCGAGCCGCCCTACGGGACTGTGTGGTAATCACGCTCATCAGAAATATCCTTCCTGTTTCTTCTGCTCCATGGATGCACCCGCGTCCTTGTCGATGACCCGGCCCTGGCGCTCGGAGGTGGTGGCCACCAGCATTTCCTGGATCACCTTGGGCAGTGTGTCCGCGTCCGATTCGATCGCACCGGTCAATGGATAGCAGCCCAGGGTGCGAAAGCGCACGCTGCGCATCTGCGGTTTTTCACCCGGATCCAGCGGCATGCGGTCGTCATCGACCATGATCAGCGTGCCGTCGCGTTCCACTACCGGGCGCTCGGCGGCCAGATACAGCGACGGCACGGGAATGGATTCGCGGTAGATGTACAGCCAGATGTCCAGCTCGGTCCAGTTGGACAGCGGAAACACGCGCACACTTTCGCCCTTGGCGATACGCGCGTTGTACAGGTTCCACAGCTCGGCGCGCTGGTTCTTCGGATCCCAGCGGTGCTGCGCGTTGCGGAACGAGAACACGCGTTCCTTGGCCCGCGATTTTTCCTCGTCGCGCCGCGCCCCGCCAATGGCGGCATCGAACTTGTACTTGTCCAGCGCCTGCTTCAGCGCCTGCGTCTTCATGATGTCGGTATGCACCGCCGAGCCGTGCGTGAATGGCCCCACGCCGTCGCGCACGCCATCCTGATTGGTATAGGCGATCAGCCGGCAGCCCGTCTCCTTCGCGCGCCGATCGCGGAAGGCGATCATTTCACGAAACTTCCAGGTGGTATCCACGTGCATCAACGGGATCGGCGGCGGCGCGGGATGAAACGCCTTCTGCAAAAGATGCAGCAGCACCGAGGAATCCTTGCCCACGGAGTACAGCATGACGGGATTGGCGAACTCCGCCGCCACTTCACGCAGGATGTGGATGCTCTCGGCTTCCAGGTGGGTCAGATGCGACATCGTGTCGGGGGTGGCCTGCTGGTTCATATCGAGTCCATGGAGAGACGCTGGAAAGTGTAAGACCCCTGGAGCCCCGGCGCGATAACCGTCAGGTCTATGCATACAACTTGGCTGTACAACCCAAAATGATCAAGGCACCCGCGCCATCGCCCATGCCTCGATGTGCCGGACGCCGGCGCGCCGCAGCACGCGGGCGCATTCGTTCATGGTGGCGCCAGTGGTCAGGATATCGTCCAGCAGCGCGACGTGTAGCGGCGGACGCGCACGCGGCTGCAGATCGAAGGCGCCGCGCACGTTGAGGCGTCGGGCCCGGGCATCACGTTCGCTCTGCGGAGGCGTGGCGCGCACGCGCCGCAGCATGCGCGTGGAAATGCCCACGCCCAATTGTCGCGCCAGGGGCTGAGCCAGCTCCAGCGCCTGGTTGTAACCACGCTGCCGCAGACGCGAGCGATGCAGCGGGACCGGCACGATCAGGTCGGGCATTATCACGGGTCGCGCCTGTCGCGCCCACAGGTCCGCCAGGGCGCGACCGGCAGCCAGGTCCTCATGAAACTTGAACCGTGTTTCCAGTCGGCTCAGCGGCCAGCCATAGACGAAGGGTGCCCACGCCGCATCCCAGCGTGGCGCACGCTGCTGGCAGAGGCCACACATCGATGCCGCATGGGCCAGTGGCAGGGCGCAGCGCGCGCAGCATGCGGTATTGCGCGGCAGGTCCGCAGCGCACGCGGCGCACAGGTCCAATCCGGCATGGCCGGCACCGCCGCACAACAGGCAGCGGCGCGGCAACAGCGCGCGCAGACCATGGCCGACGGTTTGGCGCCATGTGGATCCACGGACCTCCATGCCGGTCGCGGTGCTAGCGCCGCAGGCGCGGCTTGAACAGCGCCGCGTCGATGATCGACCACAGATGGATGATCCAGCCCATCCAGATGATCCACAGCGCCGCCGCCATCACGAACATCAACAGCGCCAGCAGAAACCGTCCCTGCAGCAACTGGCCCAGTCCCGGAATGAAGAAACTGCACAGCGCCGCGATGACGTTGCCCGCACTGCCTTGGCCTGCACTCATGGTCTCGTCTCCTCGAACGTATAGCGGTCGATCTTACGCGCGCCATGCGCCACGGCAAGTGCGCTGCCGCAGGTTCCGGCCGACCGGCAGCGTGGGTGCACGCCGACGCCCGTCAACCTCGAGGGCTGCTACCAAGTTGACAGGCGTGCGGCACACACACACACTCGCGGACTCGACGCCTTTCCGGAGACCGCCCATGCCCGCCGCCATCCGCCACGACTGGAGCCGCGACGACGTCCTGGTCCTGTTCGATCTGCCGTTCAACGACTTGCTGGCGCGCGCGCACGATGTGCATGGTCTCCACCATGACCCCAATGCGGTGCAGGTCTCCACGCTGCTGTCGATCAAGACCGGCGGGTGCCCGGAAGACTGCGGCTATTGCCCGCAAGCGGCGCGCTACCACACCGGCGTCCAGGCGGAAAAGCTGATGAGCGTGGAGGCCGTGCTGGAGCGCGCCCAGGCCGCCAAGTCCGCCGGCGCCAGCCGGTTCTGCATGGGCGCGGCGTGGCGCGCGCCCAAGGATCGCGACATCCCCAAGGTGGCCGCCATCGTGCGCGCGGTGAAAGACCTCGGCATGGAAACCTGCGCCACGCTGGGCATGCTGGGCGAAGGCCAGGCCGAGGCGCTGCGCGATGCCGGTCTGGACTATTACAACCACAACCTGGATACCGCGCCGGAATTCTATGGCGAGATCATCCACACACGCGACTATCAGGATCGTCTGGATACCCTGGACCATGTGCGCGAAGCGGGTCTGAAGACATGCTGCGGCGGCATCGTCGGCATGGGCGAAACGCGCAGCCAGCGCGCCGGCCTGCTGCAGACCCTGGCGACGCTGCCCGAGCATCCGCAGTCCGTACCGATCAACCAGCTGGTGCAGGTCCCCGGCACGCCGCTGGAAGGGACCGAGGCACTGGATCCCTTCGAGTTCGTGCGCACCATTGCCGTGGCACGCATCCTGATGCCGGCCTCGATGGTGCGCCTGTCCGCCGGTCGCGAGCAGATGAGCGACGAGATGCAGGCGCTGTGCTTCTTCGCCGGCGCCAATTCCATCTTCTACGGCGAGAAGCTGCTGACCACGGGCAACCCGGACGTGGAGCGTGACCAGCAGCTGTTCGCGCGCCTGGATCTCAAGCCCCTGCAGGCGGACACCGGCAGCGCAACGGTGCATGCCGATATTCTGCAGCCGGAAACGCACGCGGCCTGATTGCATTTGAACCTTGTAGGGCGGCTCAAGGAACGCCAGTGACGGAGCCGCCTGCTTGCAGAGCATCAACCTAACTTCCCGCAAGCAGTCGGGTCCGTCGCGTTGCTCCTTGATCCGCCCTACGCCGACACTTCTCCCTCTCCCCCAGACGGCTTCATCGTTTGGGGGAGAGGGCCGGGGTGAGGGGGCGTGGCGTCACGCTGGCGTCACGCTGTTGAAAGGGTGACTCCGCGCGCCGGAACGACACACCACGAAGCTCGCGGCGAAAACCATGTCTTTCCCGTGTTCTCTGACCCACGCCCCCTCACCCAACCCTCTCCCCCGAGCATGCTCGGGGAAGAGGGCTTTTGCATCATGATATTCAACGCCGCGTGATGGCTGCTCTTGCCCCCGATGACCACATGACCCGTCCCGATCTGTTGCAACAACTGGCGCAGGCCAGCGCCGCACGCGAGCAGGCGGGCTTGCGTCGCAGGCTGCAGACCATCGAACACTCCGACGGTGTGCGAGTGAGGGTGGATGGTCGGCAACTGACGGCCTTCTGCAGCAACGATTACCTGGGCCTGGCGCATCATCCGGAGCTGATCAAGGCACTGCAGAAAGCCGCCGCCGCAGGTGTGGGCAGCGGTGCCGCGCATCTGGTGTGCGGCCATCATCGCGAGCACGCCGCGCTGGAAGAAGCGCTGGCGGACTGGACCGGGCGCTCGCGTGCGCTGCTGTTTTCCACCGGCGTGATGGCCAATCTGGGCGTGATGCAGGCGTTGCTGGGCCGGGCCGACAAAGTCTCACGCCGGGCCGCCGCGCTGTGCGTGCAGGACCGCCTCAACCATGCCAGCCTGATCGACGGCGCGCGTGCCGCGCTGTGTGTGCTCAAACGCTATCCGCATGCCGATACCGAGGCGGCCACGCGCCAACTGCGCAGTGCACCGGATGCTGCAGCCCTGCTGGCCACGGACGGCGTGTTCAGCATGGATGGCGATATCGCGCCGCTGCCGGTGCTGGCCGACCTGTGCCGGCACGAACGGGCCACACTGATGGTGGACGACGCGCATGGTCTCGGCATACATGGCCCGCAGGGTGCAGGCAGCCTCGCCGCCGCCGGTGTGTCGCAACGTCAGGCCCCTGTGTTGATGGGGACGCTGGGAAAGGCGCTGGGTACCAGCGGCGCGTTCGTGGCCGGTTCGAAAGAGCTGGTCGATGGGCTGGTGCAGTTCGCGCGCAGCTACATCTACACCACCGCCATGCCGCCGGCGCTGGCCGCAGCGACGCGTACCGCGGTGCAGCTGGCGCGCGGCTCGAGCTGGCGGCGTGAACAGCTGGCGGCGCTGATTGCACGATTCCGTCAGGGTGCGCACCAGCTGGATCTTCCCTTGATGGACTCGCCCACGCCGATCCAGCCGCTGCTGATGGGGGACGCTGCGCGCGCCACCACCATCGCGGGTGCACTGCGTGAACGCGGCTTGCTGGTCACCGCGATCCGTCCACCCACCGTGCCACAAGGCCAGGCGCGCCTGCGTGTCACGCTGAGCGCTGCACACACGGAAGCTGACGTCGACTACCTGCTGCAAACACTGGCCAGCACCATCGCCTCCACACCCTGAGCGCGCCCATGTCAGACCTGTTCATCGACACCCGCGGCCACGGCCCGCTCCACATCGTCATGCTGCATGGCTGGGCCATGCATGGCGGCATCTTCGCGCCACTGATCCAGGCACTGGAAGATCGCGCCACGTTGCATATCGTCGACCTGCCCGGCCACGGCCACTCGCGTGACAGCGACGTGCCACTCGCACCGGCTGCCTGCGCCCGCGCCATCGCCGGCGCCACGCCGCCGGCGCTGTGGCTGGGCTGGTCCATGGGCGGGCTGATCGCCCTGCGCGGCGCATTGGACCATCCCGGGCATGTGCACGGTCTGGCCATGCTGTGCGCCTCGCCGCGCTTCGGGCAGGCCGAGGACTGGCCGCACGGAATGGCACAGGACACGTTCAACCAGTTCAGCACCGACCTGGACGCCGACTACCGCGCCACGGTGGAGCGCTTCCTTGCATTGGAAGCGATGGGCAGCGAGGGCGCGCGACAGGCCATGCGCGACCTGCGCCGCGATGTCTTCGCCCGTGGCGAGCCCGATCCGCGTGTGCTGAAGGACGGGTTGTCGCTGCTGGACAAGACGGACATGCGCGCCGAACTCAATGGACTCGAACAACCCAGCGCCTGGATCGCCGGCCGCCGCGACCGGCTGGTGCCGTGGCAGGCCATGCAACGCAGCGCGGACATCTGCCATGGCCGGTTCACCTGTATCGATCACGCCGGCCATGCACCTTTCATCGGCTTTGCGGACCCCGTGGTGCAGGCCATGCAGCCGCTGCTGGACGCGTTGGCGCCATGACCGGATCGGACAGGACTTCCGGATTCCCGCGTTCGCACCCTGCGGGACGGAAAACACCATCAAAACCCGGTCGCCCTGATCCTTCGACACGCTCAGCCCAGGGGGCGCTTTCCGTATCGAAGGGCAATCTCCGGACTTTCCGGGCGATTCATGGTTCGATACCTCGCCACAAACGGATGAAGTGTACGGAAAACGACACCTCAAACACCCATGAACGACTTTCATCTTGATCCACACCAGGTGCGCCACGCCTTCGGCCGTGCCGCACGCACCTACGAAAAACATGACGCCTTGCAGCGCGAAGTGCAGGACCTTCTGCGCGAACGTCTCACGTTCTATCTGGACACGCCACAGCGCGTGCTGGATCTGGGCGCGGGTACCGGCCGTGGTTCGGCGCTGCTGAAGAAGACCTATCCCAAGGCCGAAGTCATCGCTCTGGATCTGGCCGTGCCGATGCTGCAGCAAGCACGCCGCCATTCCTCATGGCGGCGTCCGTTTCGACGCGTCTGCGGCCGCGTCACGGCACTGCCGCTGCCCGATCACAGCTTCGACCTGCTGCATTCCAATCTGTGTATCCAGTGGTGCGACGACCTGGCCGCGCTGTTTTCCGAATGCATGCGCGTGCTCAGACCCGGCGGCTTTCTGGTGCTGTCCACGTTCGGCCCGGATACGCTGAAGGAGCTGCGCAGCGCCTGGGCCGGCAGCGACAGCAACGCCCACGTGGGTCGTTTTCTGGACATGCACGATCTGGGTGACGCGATGCTCGCCGCCGGCCTCAAGGATCCGGTGCTGGATGTCAGCCGCTACACCCTGACCTACCCCGACCCCAAAGCCATGCTGCGGGAGCTGAAAGGCCTGGGCGCCACCAACGCCGACACCACCCGCCAGCGCGGGCTGACCGGCAAGGCACGCTACAGGCGCATGCTGGACGCCTATGAGGACCTGCGTGTGGATGGCCGCATTCCGGCCACTTGGGAAGTGGTCACCGCACACGCATGGGGCCCACCTGCCGGCCAACCGCGCCGCACGGCGGGCGGCGGCGAGATCGCCAATTTTTCCGTGGATCAGCTGCGTGGCTCGCGGCGGCGTTGAGGGAGGGTGTGGAGGAGCGCAGCGGTACGTCGCCCGGCTGCGCCCTGCCCCGATTGCTGTCTCTGGGTCACACCCCATCGCAGCCACGTTCTACCCGTACAACCACCCGTCTACTTCGTCATCCCAGCGAAAGCTGGGATGACGGCTAGGAAGAGGCCGTCTCGCCGGCAAGTCGTCAAGCATGAGCAAGATGAAACCAAGAGACGGGTCCCGCTTGCAGGGAGGGAGGGCCTCAAAGTGTCAACGGAATCTGCGTCGTTATGACAATCGGTCAATCAGCGCACGCGCGTCGCGCGGCGCCTTGACCTTGAGGTCGTTGTCGAAATACACGTACACATCGCGCGACTTGCGCGCCGGTCCGCGCGCATCGGTCAGTGTCTGCGCATCTCCGGGCTGTGCACCGTTGGCCCAGCTGCGGATGCGCTGCGCCCAGTGGTCCAGCGCCTCATCGTCGTATCCGCTGGCATACAGTTCACGGTCGCCGTGCAGCCGCAGGTACATGAAGCCCGCCGTGACGTCCTCCATGAAAGGCCATTTCCCCGCGGTATCGGCCACCACCAGCGCCACGCCGTGACGTCGCAGCTGCGCCGGAAATTCCGCCTGGCAAAAACTGTCGTGGCGCACTTCGACGACATGCCGCAGGCGGCGATTGCGATCGATGCGCAATACCGCGCGATCCTTCAGATGGTCGTCGTGCTGGCGTGCCAGCCTGGCGGCGCCCTCCGTGTCGTGCGGCAGCATTTCCAGGAATGCCTGCATGGTGTCGTGCTGATACTTCAGCGATGGCGGCAATTGCCACAGCACCGGGCCCAGCTTGTCGCCCAGGGTCAGCAGGCCTGACGCGAAAAAGTTCGCCAGCGGCACACGCACGTCCTGCAGGCGCTTGACGTGGGTAATGAACCGCGGCCCCTTGATGGCGAACACGAAATCGCGCGGCGTAACGTCGCGCCATTGCCGATAGCTGTCCGGTCGCTGCAGCGCGTAGAACGAACCGTTGAGCTCGATGCTGGGAAATTGTGCCGCCGCGTACGCCAGTTCCTCGCGCTGCGGCAGGTCCTCGGGATAGAAGTCGCCACGCCACGGTTTGTAGCGCCAACCGGAGATGCCGATGCGAATTTTGCCCGCCATGCGTGCCATGGCATCACAGTCGGCATGAGCTCATCGTGAAGCGGGCATCCCCGCAGCCTCAGCTGACCTCGGCGTGGCGGAAACAGTTGACCAAATGATCGTTGACCATGCCGGTGGCCTGCATGAACGCGTAGCAGATGGTGGGCCCGACGAAGCGGAAGCCGCGCTTCTTCAGGGACTTGCTCATGAGCTCGGAGCGCGGCGTGGACACGGGGATCTCGGCCGGCGTGCTGAAGCGATTGCGGATCGGCGCGCCATCGACGAACGCCCACAGGTAGGCGTCAAGGCTGCCCTCGGCATCAATCACGCGCAGGGCAGCGCGCGCATTGTCGCGCATGGCGCCCACTTTCATGCGATTGCGGATGATGCCTGCGTCACCCAGCAGCCGTTCCAGCGCTGGATCCGTCATGGCGGCGACGCGCCGGATGGCGAAGCCATGGAAGACCTCGCGATACCGCGCGCGCTTGTCCAGCACGGTCCGCCATGACAAACCGGCCTGCGCGCCTTCCAGACACAGGAACTCGAACAAGGCGCGATCATCGTGCAGCGGCACACCCCATTCGGTATCGTGGTACTCACACTCGATCTGGCTGTTGGCAGCCCACGCGCAACGTCGCATGCCCGGCTCCGGTGATTTGCGGTCTGCGGGATGACATGCCGCAACGTCGTCCGGTGTGGACCTCACCACGGCAGCGCGTCGAGATCGACGTTGCCGCCAGTCAGCACCACGCCCACGCGCATGCCACTGAAATAGTCACGATACCGCAGCAGCGCCGCCATGACGATGGCGCTGGAGGGTTCCACCACCACCTTCAGGTGCTGCCACAGCTGCCGCATGGCGGCAATGATCTCCGCGTCGCTGACCGTCAGCACACCCGCCTCGGCCGCCCGCAGCACGCGAAAATTGGGTTCCCCGATAATGGCACGCAACCCATCGCATACCGTACGTGGCTCGATGTCCGTGACGCGCTCGCCGCGCGCCAGCGACAGTGCCGTATCCGCTGCCCCCTGCGGCTCGGCAAGAAACTGGCGCAACGGCTTATGCGCCGCTCGCGCCGCCACCGCGCACCCGGCCGCCAGACCGCCGCCGCCCACCGGGGTGATGAAGGCGTCCAGCTCGCCGGCCTGACGCAGCAGTTCGGCCAGCACTGTGCCCTGGCCGGCCATGACCATGGCATCGGCATATGGATGCACCAGGTGCGCACCGGTCTCGCGCGCCACACGCGCCGCCTCGTCCTCGCGTGCGGCCTGGGTGGACGCACAGCGATGCACGGTTGCCCCCGCCGCGCGAATGGCATCGAGCTTGGCCCGCACCGCGCCCTCGGGCACCACCACGTGCGCCGTGATGCCGCGGCTGGCCGCAGCCAGCGCCAGTGCAATGCCGTGATTGCCGGATGAATGCGTCACCACGCCATGAGCAGCGGCGACATCGGACAGCGCCCACACCGCATTGCAGGCGCCGCGAAACTTGAAGGCACCACCGCGCTGCAGGTTTTCGCACTTGAACAGCAACCGCGCGCCGACCGCGTCATCCAGGGCCGGATTGCACAGCACAGGCGTGAGCACGGCGAAGCGCTCGATGCGGGCGGTGGCATTGCAGACATTATCCAGAGTAGGCAAATCCGATGACATGTAGGGCCTGCGTGGCAACAACGGGAAACGAAGACACTGGCGAATGACGAGCGACGCGCGCAAGTGTAACGCCGCGACGAGCACTGCGGCCCCACCGGCCCCGGGCATTGCCGCCGGCTTCACGCCGCTCACCGGGCGTTGCAGCGCAGCGTGTTAGCCTGAAGAACTTCCATTCTTCAGCTTGATTGCAGGCATGACCATGCGCGACGCCCAATCCGTTCATCCCATCCGCCTGGCCGATTATCAGGCGCCCGCATGGCGCGTGGACACGGTCGATCTGGCGTTCGATCTGGACATTCACCAAACCGACGTACGCACCCGCATGACGGTGCGCCGCAATGCCGAGGACGACACTCCACTGGTGCTGTCGGGGGAAAAGCTGGAGTTGCTCGAGGTGCACCTGGACGGCCGGCAGCTGGAGAGTTCCGACTACCAGACCGATGCGCATGCCTTGACTGTCCCGGCAGCGAAGGACGGCAGCACGGTGGAAACACTGGTGCGCATCAGACCTTCGGAGAATACCGCGCTGGAAGGCCTGTACCTGTCCGGCAGCGAAGAGGATGGTTTCCTGCTTACCCAATGCGAGGCGCAGGGCTTCCGTCGCATCACCTATTTTCCGGACCGTCCGGACGTGCAGGCGCGCTACACGCTGACCCTGCGCGCCGACAAGGAGCGCTTTCCGGTGCTACTGGGTGGCGGCAACCCCGATGGCAGCGGCGACCTGGACGATGGCCGGCACTGGGCCCGCTTCGTCGACCCGCACCCCAAACCCAGTTATCTGTTCGCGCTGGTGGCCGGGCATCTGGAAAAAATCAGCCGCGACTACACCACGGCCGATGGTCGCGCCGTAACCCTGAACCTGTGGGCGGAAAACGGCGCCATCGAGCATTGCGACTACGCCATGAACGCACTGGAACGGGCCATGCGCTGGGACGAGCAGACCTATGGCCGCAACTACGATCTGGATGTGTTCCATGTGGTCGCCACCTACGACTTCAACATGGGCGCAATGGAAAACAAGGGCCTGAACATCTTCAACGCGAAGTATCTGCTGGCCGACCCGGAAACCACCACCGACGCCGAATACCGCGGCGTGGAATCCGTGGTGGCCCATGAGTACTTCCACAACTGGAGCGGCAACCGCATCACCTGCCGCGACTGGTTCCAGCTGAGCCTGAAGGAAGGCCTGACGGTGTTTCGCGAACACAATTTCTCCGCCGACATGAACTCGCGCCCGCTCAAGCGCATTGAGGATGTCTCCATGTTGCGCCGCGTGCAGTTCTCCGAAGATGCCGGCCCGCTGGCGCATCCGGTGCGGCCGGAGCAGTACCGGGAAATCAACAACTTCTATACCGCCACGGTGTACGAGAAAGGCTGCGAGCTGGTACGCATGATCGCCGGACGCCTGGGGACCGAGGGCTTTCGCTGCGGCATGGACCGGTATTTCGAACGCCATGATGGCGACGCCGCCACGATCGAGGATTTCCTGACCGCTCTGGGCGAGGCCAACGACTTGGACCTGTCGCCATACCTCGCATGGTACGGTCAGGCCGGTACGCCGCGGCTGCGCTCGGAGGGACACTACGATGCCGCCAACCGCCGCTACACCCTGACCCTGTCACAACGCACGCCCGCGACCCCGGGGCAGGACCACAAGCAACCGCTGCCCATTCCGGTGCGACTGGCGCTGTTCTCGCGCGACGGCCACATGCAGCAGCTGCGGCTCGAGGGCGAAACCGAGGCCCAGGGACGCGAACGCGTGATCGAGCTGACCGAAGCGCAGCAGAGCTTCGTGTTCGAGGATCTCGACGTGGCACCCATCGCCTCGCTGCTGCGCAACTTCTCCGCGCCGGTCCTGCTGGAGCAGGCCGCGCAGCCGCAGGATCTGGAGGTTCTGCTGCGGCACGACATCGATGGCTACAATCGCTGGGATGCGGGTCAGCAGCTGGCCGCGGCCGCCTTCGACGCTCTGCATGCGGGTGAAGACGAACCGCCGGCCGCCGTGGCGTGGGCACGGGTGCTGAGTGAACTGTTTGCCGAACGCCAGCTCGATCGCGCCCTGCTGGCGGAGTTAATGACGCCGCCGCAGGAATCGGAACTGAGCGAACGGCACGCGGAAATCGACCCGGACAAGGTGCATATGGCGCGCCGCGATCTGGAACAACGTCTGGCCACACGGATCGGCGCCGAGGCGCTGATCGCACGGTACAACGAGCTGCATGCATACCGCGCTGGCGCCCTGGATGCCGACGCCCAGGCACGTCGCCGGCTGAAATCGCGGGTGCTCGAACTCCTGTCGCTGATCGATGCCGACATGGCGGCGAAACTGGCCGAGCGCCAGTACGCCGACGCCACCGACATGACCGACCGGCTGGCCGCCACGCGTTGCCTGCTGAATCACGGCGGCCCGGCAGCAGAGCGCGCACTGGAGGACTTCCGCCGCCGCTTCGCGGACCGGCCGCTGGCACTGGACAAGTGGTTCTCCGTTCAGGCCCAGAAGGCCGATGCCTCGACCCTGGACCGCGTGCGCGAACTGACGGGGGACGATGCCTTCACGCTGCGCAACCCCAACCGCCTGCGCGCCCTTCTGGGCGCCTTCACCCGCTCCAATCCGGTGGGATTCCATCGCGCCGACGGCGCCGGATACCACTTCCTGGCCGAGCAGCTCACGGCCGTGGACGCACTCAACCCGCAAGTCGCCGCACGCCTGGCCACGGCCTTCAACGGCTGGCGCCGCCTGGAACCGGGCCGGCGCAAGGCTGCGCACCAGGTTCTCGCGGGGCTGGCGAATGCCGATCTGTCCACCGATCTGGGAGATATCGTCGATCGCGCGCTGCAGGATTGAACCACGCGCTCAGCCGGTCCGGGGCGGGCGCAAACCCGCGTGGATACACATGTTCATGCGGTGGCGCTTGATCCCGCGGGCCTCTGCCCTCATTAATGGAGGAGAGGCCATATCCGGCGCGAAGGGTCGGGTAAAGGCCGTTTGTCGGGAGAATGTCGATGAAAATCTTGATACTTGCGGCCACCGCACTCCTGCTGGGCGGATGCGTCACGTATCCCGGCTATCAGTATGACAACGGGTACTACAGCGGTGAGGCCGGCTACGACAGTGGCTACCCGCCCACTGTCTACGACTCCGGTTATGACGCCTACGGATGGCCGACCACCTCGGCGTTTTATGGCGCCCCGGCCTACGGCTATGGTGGGTACGGATACGGTGGGTACGGATACGGCACCACTGTCATCTACAGTCATGCCCACTCCAGCCGTGACCGTCGTCGCGACCATGGCTACCATGAGCACGACCACCACGCATGGCGCGGCCACGGCGAACAGCGTCGGCACGGCGACCGCGATGATCATCACTGGAACCACGCATACCACCCTGCTCCGGCCGCTCACCGGCCACATGCCGCCGTCCAACGCCATGAGCGGCCCGCGGCAAGACATCCGTCGCGTGATCGTCGCGATCCCCGCAGGGGACACGTTCGTCGTCGCTGAGATCCGGGTGCATCAGGCGCCAAAGAGGCGCGGCCCCCGGAGGAGTGACGCGTGGGTCAGTCCGGAAGCTTGTCCAACGCGTCGCGTAGACGCCGGCGGTAGGACGCCAGCTTCTGACGCAGGGCAACCTGACGCTCCCGAGTGAGACGTTCCTGCGGCGAGTCGAGTTCCTCGAGGCTCATGTCGATGCGCCCCAACTCGATCAGCAGGTCATGATGCATGACACCGGCGTCATGGTGGGCAAATTCCAGGGGTTTCACAAAAAAACTCTCTGCGCGTGGCGCTTGATGGCGGTATCCTGCATACATGCAGCCTTTGTGCCATGCCGCCAAAGTGCGAACTGCATCACAATGTGTTGTGCAGAGGTCTTCGCGGTGACGCTCAGCGTCGCAAGGTGCCGTGAATGATCGACACAGGCAACATATCGGCGTAAAAAGTCACCTGCCGTTCATGCCCTTGACCGCATCATTGGAATCGCAGGATCATGGTGGTGAAGCGTCACCGCCGCATCTCTCATGATCCTTCGGTTTTTACCGGTTTCTGGCGCCCGGCACACGGTCATCCTGGATTCCCCCTGTTCCTGAGGACCGCCGGGCGCCAGATCCTTCCGGCTATACTTGCCACTCCCTGGCAGCCGCGCGTCGCGCGGCGAGCGCTTCCTTCCACCGGCGCGCAGCCGGTCCCTGTTCAACCCGGCCTCCGACCACCGCTTTGCGATGCGTCGTTTACCCGGTGGAAGTGCAGGGCATCTGAAGCAGGATGCGTGCCAATCGTCACGGGCATGCGCCGCGGCGGCGCGCTAGAATACGTGCGCGGTCCATCCGGCACGCCCCTCGCCCGTTCTCCGGTTTTGCCATGCATCATCCCGACTCATTCGACGTCATCGTCATCGGTGGCGGCCACGCCGGCACCGAAGCCGCGCTGGCCGCGGCGCGTTGTGGCGCGTCCACGCTGCTCCTGACCCACCAGATCGAAACCATCGGCCAGATGAGCTGCAATCCCGCCATCGGCGGCATCGGCAAGGGACACCTGGTCAAGGAGATCGATGCGCTGGGGGGTGCCATGGCCCATGCCGCGGACCGCGCCGGTATCCAGTGGCGCATGCTGAATGCCTCCAAGGGGCCGGCTGTGCGCGCCACGCGCTGCCAGGCCGATCGCGTGCTGTACAAGGCCGCCATCCGCCGCATCGTGGAAACCCAGCCCAACCTCCGCCTGTTCCAGCAAGCGGTCGACGATCTGGTGATCGAGAACGGCCGCGTGACCGGCGTGGTCACGCAGATGGGCCTGACCTTCCACGCACGCTCAGTGGTGCTGACCGCAGGCACGTTTCTGGCGGGACGCATCCATATCGGCGAGACCCAGCACAGCGGCGGTCGTGCCGGGGACGCGCCAGCCACCACGCTGGCGCAGCGCCTGCGCGAATTGCCCGTGGCCGCAGATCGGTTGAAGACCGGCACCCCCCCGCGTATCGACCGCCGCAGCATCGACTTCGACGGTCTCGAAGTGCAGCACGGCGACGATCCGGCACCGGTGTTTTCCTATCTCGGCACGCGCGAGGAACATCCGCGCCAGGTGCAATGCTGGATCACCCATACCAGCGAGCGTACCCACGCATTGATTCGCGGCGCATTGCATCGCTCGCCGATGTTCAGTGGCCGCATCGAGGGCGCCGGGCCGCGCTACTGCCCGTCCATCGAGGACAAGGTGGTGCGTTTCGCGGACAAGTCCTCGCATCAGATCTTCATCGAGCCGGAAGGGCTGGACACGTTCGAGATCTACCCCAATGGCATCTCCACCTCATTGCCGTTCGACGTGCAACTGGAACTGGTGCGCTCGATCAGGGGATTCGAGCATGCACACATCACCCGGCCCGGGTACGCTATCGAATACGACTATTTCGATCCGCGCGGTCTGCAGCCCTGGCTGGAAACCCGCGCCATCGACGGCCTGTTCTTCGCCGGCCAGATCAACGGCACCACCGGCTACGAGGAAGCCGCGGCGCAGGGCCTGATCGCCGGGCTCAATGCGGCACGCACGGGGCGCGGCGAATCACCATGGACGCCGCGCCGCGACGAAGCCTACATCGGCGTGCTGATCGACGACCTGACCAGCAACGGCACCCTGGAGCCGTACCGCATGTTCACCTCGCGCGCCGAGTATCGCCTGCATCTGCGCGAGGACAACGCCGACCAGCGCCTGAGCGAAACCGGGCATGCGCTCGGCCTCGTGTCGCAGTCGCGCCATGAGGCTCTGTGTCGCAAACGTGACGCAATCGCCACGGAGAGCGCACGCCTCAAGGGCCTCATGGCCACGCCAGCCAACGCGCTGGGCCAGGCGCTGGTCCGGCAGCACGGCATCACCCTGAGCCGTGAAGCCAGCGCGCATGATCTGCTGCGCCGGCCCGAGCTGGATTACGCCAAGCTGATGGCCACCGAGGGTTTCGGCCCCGGCGTGGAGGACACGGTGATCGCGCAACAGGTCGAAGTGCAGATCAAGTATGCAGGCTACCTGGACCGCCAGCGTGAGCAGATCGCACGCCAGCGCCGCCAGGAAGATACCGTCATCCCCGACACCTTCGACTATGACAATGTGCGCGGCCTGTCCGCCGAGGCGTTGACCAAGCTGAAGCAAGTGCGCCCGCAGACGATTGGCCAGGCCGCACGCATCAGCGGGATGACACCCGCGGCCATCTCGCTGCTGCTGGTGCACCTCAAGCGCCGGCAGGCAGCCTGAACCTGGATACAGCCGCAGGTCGGCACCAGGAGCATTTCCTTCGGCCACGCTGAGCGCCGGCGTTCCTGTGGCGTAGCCCACGGACGCGCACGGCTCGGGCGTTTCGATGATGGCGCTCTCGGGCTAGAATCATCCGCCGTCAGCATGCCTGACGGGCCACCTCGTTTTTTTGCAAGGAATTTGCCGACCGCATGTCCATGCCAAGTATCGAACAACGTATCGCCGATGACATTGCCGCCCAGCCCGCGCAGGTGCGCGCCGCGGTGGAACTGCTCGACGGTGGCGCCACCGTGCCGTTCATCGCCCGCTACCGCAAGGAAGCCACGGGCGGCCTCGACGATACGCAGCTGCGCACGCTGGAGGAACGGCTGCGTTATCTGCGCGAGCTGGAGGAGCGTCGGGAGGCGATCCTGTCCAGCATCGAGGAACAGGGCAAACTGGAGGACACGCTGAAGACGCAGATTCTGCAGGCGGAGACCAAGGCGCGGCTAGAGGACCTGTACCTGCCCTTCAAGCCGAAGCGCCGCACCAAGGCACAGATTGCACGCGAAGCCGGGCTGGAACCGCTGGCGCAGGCCCTGCGCGATGATCCCACCATCGTGCCGGAGGAACGTGCCGCGGAATTTGTCGACGCGGACAAGGGTGTCGCCGACAGCAAGGCCGCCCTGGATGGCGCCCGCGCCATCATCATCGAATCCATGGCCGAGGACGCCGCACTGGTGGGCGAGCTGCGCGAGTGGTTGTGGAACACCGGGCGTATACGCGCCCGCGTCATCGACGGCAAGCAGGCCGAGGGCGCGAAGTTCCGCGACTATTTCGATCATGACGAGGCCATTGCCCGTATCCCCTCGCACCGGCTGCTGGCGCTGATGCGCGCACGCAACGAAGGCGTCCTGGAACTGGCCCTAGAGCCACCCGGTGCCGAGCCGGAGCAGGGCCATCTCGAGGCCGAAGGACGCGTCGCCGTGCACGCCGGTATCGCCGATCACGGGCGCGCCGCGGACCCGTGGCTGAAGACCACGGCACGTCTGGCTTGGCGCGTGAAACTGCATCTGCATCTGACGCTGGACCTGTTCGGTCGTGCGCGCGAAGCGGCCGAGGACGCCGCGATCCGCGTGTTCGGCGACAACCTGAAGGATCTTCTGCTGGCCGCACCGGCCGGATCCAAGGCGGTGATGGGGCTAGATCCCGGCATCCGCACCGGCGTCAAGGTGGCGGTGGTCGACGCCACCGGCAAGCTGGTGGACACCGCCACCGTGTTTCCGCACGAACCGCGCCGCCAGTGGGATGCCTCCATCGCCGAACTGGCAACGTTGTGCAAGAAGCATGATGTGGCGCTGATCGCCATCGGCAACGGTACCGCCTCGCGGGAGACCGACCAGCTGGCCGGCGAGATGATGCGCAAGCACACCGACCTGGCGCTGGCGAAGATGGTGGTGAGCGAAGCCGGCGCGTCGGTGTATTCGGCGTCGGAAACCGCGGCGCGCGAGTTTCCCGATCTCGACGTCAGCCTGCGCGGCGCCGTCTCCATCGCCCGCCGGCTGCAGGACCCGTTGGCGGAACTGGTGAAAATCGAACCCAAGGCCATTGGCGTGGGTCAGTATCAACACGATGTCAACCAGGCACGCCTGGCGCGCTCGCTGGATGCCAGCGTGGAAGATTGCGTCAACGGCGTCGGCGTGGACGTGAACACCGCGTCGGCGCCGCTGCTGGCACGCGTGGCAGGGCTCTCCGCCAGCGTCGCCGACAACGTGGTGCGCTACCGCGACACCCATGGCGCGTTCCGCAACCGCGCCATGCTGAAGAAGGTGCCGCGTCTGGGCGAGAAAGCCTTCGAGCAGTGCGCCGGTTTCCTGCGCATCCGCGATGGCGACAACCCCCTGGATGCCAGCGCCGTGCATCCGGAAGCCTATCCGCTGGTGGAGCGTCTGCTGGCCGACAGCAAACGCCAGGTGCGGCAGCTGATCGGCGACAGCGCCTGGCTGCGTTCCGTGGAGGCGGCCCGCTTTACCGATGACACGTTCGGCCTGCCCACGGTGCGCGATATCCTCAAGGAGCTGGAAAAGCCCGGGCGCGACCCCCGCCCCGCCTTCGTCACGCCGGCGTTTGCCGACGGGGTCACGGACATGAAGGACCTGCAGCCGGGCATGGTGCTGGAAGGGCGCATCAGCAACGTGGCCGCGTTCGGCGCCTTCGTGGACGTAGGCGTGCATCAGGACGGTCTGGTGCATGTCTCGGCGTTGTCACACCAGTTCGTCAAGGACCCGCGCGATGCGGTCAAGGCCGGCGACATCGTCAAGGTCAAGGTGATGGATGTGGACCTGAAGCGCAAACGTATCGGCCTCTCCATGCGTCTGGACGATGTGCCGGGTGAAGCGCGGGCCACAGCCAATAATGGCACCGGTCAAAAAGAGCGTCCGTCGCATCGCTCCACCAAGTCCGGCGACCATGCGGCACACGCGCCGAAACCTGCCGGGGGTGCCCTGGCTGATGCGTTCGCCAAGGCCAGAGGGCGCTGACCGTCGCGACGCCTGCGCAGGCAGCATGCGCAGGCGTATGGAATGGTTTACTGTACCCGTACGCCGCTATCCCATTTTCCACGGAGATCCATTCCATGCCCCGACTGCGTTTTCTGAGCGGCGCGATCGTCGCCGCACTCGCCTTCACATCGGCGGCCCACGCGGGCCAATTCGACAAGGTCGTCGTGTTCGGCGACAGCCTCAACGACAACGGCAACATTTCACTGTCCAGCGGTGCGCAACAAGCCACGCGTTTTACCACCAACCCCGGTGAAGTCGCTCTGGAGCACGTGGCCGACGCGTACGGCTTTCCACTCCAGCCGTCAGTGCACGGCGGCACGGATTTCGCCTGGGGGGGAGCAGGCGTCAACAACAATGCGCCCGGCACGCCGGCGGGGGTCCCCACGGTGACACAGCAGATCGATGGCTATCTGGGCATCACCGCGCCGGATCCGCACGCCCTGTACGGCATCTGGTCGGGGGCCAACGACGTGTTCTATCACGCCTCGATTTCGGCGGCAGGTGCCGAATCTCCCGCCCAGGCATTGACCGCCATCGCCACTGCCAGTGGTGACGAGGTCGCCCTGATCGGCAAGCTGCAGAGCGCCGGCGCCAGGAACGTCGTGGTCTTCAATCTGCCCGATATCGGCAAGACCCCTGAGGCAGCCGCCACCAATGCGCTGCTTCCCGGCAGCGCGCAGTTTCTCACGGCGCTCTCGCAAACCTACAACCAGCAGCTCAATCAGGGACTGGGGCAACTGGATGAAGGCGTCATTCCGGTTAACGCGTACGCATTTCTCAATGAGGTCATTGCCAATCCTTCGCGCTACGGCTTCACCAATGTCACCGATCCGGCCTGCGGCGCCGGGTCCAGCTCGGTCCAGTGCGGGCCACCCGGTTCCGGAGCGCCCTACACCTATCCGGCCGGCGCCAACGCGACCTATCTGTTTGCCGACGGCGTCCATCCCAGCAGCGCTGCACACGCCATCCTGGGCCAGCTGGTGGTTTCCGAGATCAATGCTCCAGGTCAGGCCTCCATTCTTGGAGAAGCGCCGCTGGAAGCCGCCGACACACAGGCGCGAATACTGCATTCGCAGATGAGCGCCGACACCTTGGATCGCGGTTCACGGGTCTTCGCCTCGGTGGGATATGCGCAGCAGGGATTCGATGCAACCTCAGGCTCGCCCACCACGCACAGCCGCAACACGCACGTGACCCTCGGCATCGACGGCAGCGTCGCCGATACCGTCTCCGTGGGACTGGCCCTCGATTCCAACCACGCCAATGCCGACTTCGGTGGTCACGGCGGCGGGTACCGCATGCGCAATCTCATGGCGACCGGCTACGCCGTTGCGCATCTGGGCGGCGCCTATCTGGGCCTTTACGGCGGCGGCGGCGATATCCACTTCAACGACATCAAGCGCCAGTTCGCCCTGGGGCCGTCGCTGCGCACCGAGAGTGGCGACACCAGAGGATCACAGTGGCTCGGGGGCCTGCGTGCCGGCTTCATGTTCGGCGATACTGACCTGCGCAGCGGTCCCTTCGCGAATATCCAATGGCAGCACGTGCACGTGGATGGGTATCAGGAAAACAGTGGCGACAGCAGCGCCATGCATTTCGGCAGCCAGACGCGTCGGTCGCTCGTGAGCTCGCTGGGCTGGCGCATGACGGGCAACTGGGCCTTGGGCTCGGGATCGGTGCAACCCTATTTGAACCTGGCCTGGAATCATGACAGCCAAGCGGATCAACGCCTTGTGAGCGCCGGACTGACCAGTCTGAATGGGCAATTTGCCTTGGGCGGGTACACACCAGACACCACCTGGGTCAGCGCCGATCTGGGCATAAGCACCCATTACGGCAACGTCACCGGCTGGTTCGGTTACACCGGCCGCGCTCTGGACCAGACGCAGACACTCAATGCTCTCAACATCGGCGTGAACATCGCCTTGTAATGCGGCATATTCTGCCGTAATCGCATCGCCGCAACAACAACGGCCGCCTCATGGGCGGCCGTTGTTGTTCCTGTTGGGCGGACTTCCGCCCAAAGCAGCCAGCGGCTGTGTTACCTGCCACCCACGCGCTTGTACATGGCCTCGGCCTGCTTGCGCAGTTCGGCGGCCTGCTTGTCGCTCAATGTGGAGGTCTTGCCTCCCTTGATGTCGTCCTTGACTACCAGATCGCCCTTCTCGTTCCAGCCCGCGCGTTCGGTTTCACTGGACTTGGCGTTCTGGTTCGCCTTGTGTTCCTGTACCACCACCCACGGCTTGCCGTTCTTGTAGGCAAAGGCATTATGGACGAAGCCTTTCTTGCCACTGTCGATCAGTTCGATGATGTAGCGGACCGGGCCTTTGTGATCCTTCAGGGCTTTTTCCCTGAACACCTGCCACGCCAGCGACGTGTTCTTGTTCTCCAGCTTGGTGTGCTGGGTCTGCTTCATTGCGCCCAGCTGCCCTTTCAATTTCCGGTAGTCGGACATCATGTTTTCGCTGGGCGTGGGCTGCGGGTTCAGCTGGATCTTGACGTGATCCGGCGCGCCCTTGGTCAACACCGGGGCCTGCACCGGCATGGTATAGACGCGCTCGCCATCGGTGATCCTGGCCTGCACCACGTACAAATCATGCGCGTTGACCTTCTTCGGATTGAAGTTCAACGTGAAATTCACCGGCAGCTGCGTCACCGAATGCATGGTCTTGCTGGCCAGCGGCTGCGCCGACTCGACGGAGGCATCGACCAGCTTGATATCCAGCGTGGCATTGGCTGATGGCGTATGTGAGCCAGTGACCGAGACGGTACCGGTGACCTTTGTGGCCTGGGATTTTGTTGCCTGACCGGAATTGGAGCCGGATTGCTGACTGTTGCAACCGGCAACGCCGAGCGCCGCCAGCATCGCCAGGGGAAGGACGATCCTGCGCATGTGCAAACCTCTTGATAGCCTAGGGAAGTCGAAGCCGGAAAACGGCATATGGCTGTTACGCCTCGACCGGACAAGCCTGCAGCATAGCGGTAATCGCGGTTGCAGAAAAGGCGGCACAGACATCGGGGTGCGTGGACCTTGAGTGGAACTTCTGCGGCAGGGAGGCGAGGCGCGCCCAAGGACACCGGCCGCCCCGCAACTCATGGATACTTCTTGTCCGCAGCACACCCTCCCTTCCGGTGCATCCATCTCGCATTGATCGCGAAGCAGTTACGGAAAGGCCAGCAGCTGCCGGCGCTTTGGTGCGGCCGGCTCTCCTGCAAGAGCCGTCGGACCGCACTTTTTGCGGATATCGCAAAAAAAAAGGCTGCCGGCACGCCGGCAGCCAATGTCTGGGAAGACTCCACAGCGGCGTCCGCATCGCGGACCCCGCTGTGGATCACGCTCGATGTGTCAGAAATCGTAACTCACGCCGAACCGTACATACCGCGGCTGCTCGAAGCTGACATAGGTGTCATACCGCGGATAGCCATGGAATGCGTAGACTTGCGTTCCGTTCTGTTCATTAAGAATGTTGTAGACGTACACGCTGAACCCGAGCTTGTGATCGGCAAACGCCGGCCGGTATTCCGCCTTGATCGAATAGATGTGCTGCCAAGGCGTGCGGCCACGCTGGCCCGGTGTCGAGGGCTTGCCGCCACACCAGTGATAATAAGGACCGGTGTACGCCGGATAGGTACCGTTCGGACCATAAGCATCCAGACAGTCTTCCGGACGACCCGAGGCAAGAACCAGATTTCCCGACACCCGCCATTGTGGATTGATCTGATAAAGACCATACGCCTTCAGCACGTGCTTCTGGTCATTGGACAGATAGCCGTTGGAGTACTGCATCAACGACGGGTAATCCCAGTCGACTGTCGCAGCAATGTCGCTCTGGCCAATATCAGACCGTACCTGGCCTTCGGTATTGCCGTAAGCACGCGAATACAGGTAGTCGATCTTGGCCCAGAACTTGCCGTCGAACGGATGCTCCAGGTGCAGATCCAGGCTGTAGTACTTGCGCTTGGCGTGCGGGAAACCCATCTCGGCATTGCTGAGATGCAACTTTCCGTAGCCGCCATTGCCGTTGGGCAGCCTGAAGGTTGCCTGGCGACCCGGATTGAAGAAATAACATCCACGCAAACCACTGGTATCCAGGCCTTGGGCCTGTGCCTTGGCAAAGAACAACTCGTAATTGCAGGTATCGTCGATCATGTTGCGCAGGACACGGCGGGTGAACTTGGCGCCGAAGGTCCAGCTGGCGTTCAACTTCTTGTCGAAACCCAGGATGTACTCGTCCTGGTATTGCGCCTTGAGATTGGTGGCCGTCACCGTTTTCGGATCGGGTGGCTGACCGTACTCGTTGTTTTCCGAGATGGGCGCTCCGGGACCCTTGGCCGTATTGATCGGAGTCAGACCGGTCGGATACCCCGTGCTGGGGTCGATCCCCGTGTACGTGTAGTAGGTGCGGGTATACAGCGAGCCGGAGGCACCGCGCAACGCCACGCTGGTGGGCAGCGCCAGATAGTAGCGACCGACATTGCCGTAGATCTTCAAGCTGGAATCGCCGTTGACGTCCCAGGAGAAGCCAAGGCGCGGCGCCAGCTGCGGCTGATGCTGCGAGATGTAGGGCTTGCCATCAGTGTTGTAATTGGTGAACTGGTCATTGCGCAGACCCAGCTTCAGCAGCAGCCGGTCATTGACCTGCCAGTCATCCTCGATGTACTGCGCGCGCTGTTCCACGCGCACCGAGGCACCGGTGCCGTAGATGTACTTGTCAACGTAGTACCCCTGCGAGCCACCCGGATAACCGGCCGGCGGATCGACCTGACCTTGCAGGATGTCGGAGTTCGGGTTGGGTACCTGTGCGTATTCCCAAGCGTAACCGGCATTCTCGGGGATGTACTGGCCATCCTTGAGATCCTGCGTACGCTGATTGTCGATACCCACCTTGATGGTATGGTCGCCCAGGATATACGTCAGATCCAGGCGATAATTCGCGCCCTTGACGACGTGGGCGGGATTGGTGGTCGTGAGAATGGTCTGTGAATTCTTGATGCCACCATTGACACCGCCGTTGAGGGCGGGATTCTGCTGATCGGCGCCGAGAATATCGATCAGATCGGCGTTGAAGCCACCGCCCAGTTGCGAATATTTCTCGGTTTTTTGCTTGCCGTACTGCGCCGACAGGGTCAGGTTGTCCGTCAGATAGCCGGTGTACTTGGCAATCCACATCCGCGCCGCGTTTTTGGTATGCGTATCGGCAGTGTTGAAGGCCCCACGGCTGTGAGTGTCGTAGCTGTAATCGTAGATGTTGCCGCTGTAGGCGTGCTTGGAGGAGGCTCCGGTCAACTCCAGGATGTTGGAGTCGTTGATGTTCCAGTTCAGCTTGGCGTACCACTTCGGATTGTCATAGACGTACTTCGTTTCCGTGGCACTGGTGCTGACCGGGCTCACAGTGGTGTGATGCTCGCGCTCGCCTTCTGCCGACACGAACATGAACAGCTTGTCCTTGATCAGCGGGCCACCGATGTAGGCATCCTCGGTGGTGGACCACGAGTCATACGCGCTGCGTTTACGATAGATTTTGCCCGTATCCCTGTGGTTTGAATCCCTGTAACTGCCGTACAGGGATTTGGGGGTGTAGAGGATCTGACCGCCGAAATGCCACGAGTTGGTGCCACTCTTGCCGACCTGGCTGATGACACCACCATCGGAACGACCGTACATGGCGCTATAGCCACCGGTGAGAATTTCCTGCTGCTCGATCGAACCGTACGGCAAGGAGATGCCGCCCAGGCCGTTCAACGGATCGGTCACGTTCATGCCGTTGATGTAGTAGGCGTTCTCGGTGACGGAGGCGCCGCCGAAGGACACAAGCTGGTTGCCGTTGGCACCGGCAAAGTAGGCACTGCCCGAGACCGTGCCCGGCGCCAGCAGGGCGATCGCCTCTGCACTGCGGCCGATCGGCAACGAAGACAGCTGCTGCGAGGTGATGACCGTGCGCGAATCCACATCGGTCACGTCGATCGCCGGAAGCGAATTGGCCGACACGGTCACGGTCGAAATGCTTTGCGCGTTCGCGCTGCTGGCGCTGGTGTTCACGAACGAAACGTTGGTACCGGAGCCGACTTTCGGGGTGACATTGCTTTTTGTGGCAATGGTCTTGCCGTCGCGACGCAGCGTCACCGTGTAGGTGCCGACCGGCACGGAGGACACAGTAAAGCGGCCCTGGGGGCCAACGGTCACTTCACGCGTGAAACCACTCTCGCCATGAACGAGAACCGTTTCACCACTGGCGATTGGCGCCTGGCCAAAAATGGTACCAGTCGTTGACTGCGCAAATGCAGCTCCACTGACTGTGGCCATGCCCAAAGCCACCGCCAGCGCGGTTCGCCGCAGGCGAAGCTGGCGTTTTGACATGCAATTATTCATTTGGATGATCTCCCCAGATCGACCCCACAGGGGCCAAGAACAAAACAGATGGTCTGCCGGACAGGCCGGCGGGCCGCAAACCTGGAACGCTATTGGATTTCACAGTGTCCGTATTCCCGGGGTCCGATCAGTCCGGACACGCCAGTCACGGGCCGCTCCTCCACGCGCCCAAGAAAAATGCACCGCCGTACAGAGCCATTCCTGGCGCCATGCTGCGACTGCTCGGTTAACATTGGGACAACAAATCACCCCTTGTCAACAGTTTTTTATCAATTGCTTCATGCTGGAAGGCACCGCACACGTACTCAGGGTGCCGTATATGCCGTGTCAAGCAAGTGGCAGAGGCGCGGGCGCAGACCACAGCTCGCGCGGCTCATGCTTCCTGCAATCGGGCGATGTCGGCAATGGCCAGAAAACTCTGCCGCAGTTCACGCAACAGCGCCAGCCGCCGGGTACGCAACTCTGCATCGTCGGTCATGACCATGACTTCATCGAAAAAACGGTCCACCGGGGCCTGCAGCGTGGCCAGATGCGCCAATGCTGAACCATAATCGCCATTGGCCACCTGTTGCAGACAGTCTTCCCGCACGGCTGTCAGTGCAGCGGCCAGGTCCTTTTCGGCCGGAGCCTGCAGCTGGGACGCGTCGACGCTCTGGCTCTGCACGACGGGCGCGGTTTCGGCCTGCTTGCGCAGCAGGTTGCCGACACGCTTGTTGGCAGCGGCCAGATTCGCCGCCTGCGGGCGCTGCGAGAAGGCGTACACGGCGCGCAGGCGGCGGTCGAAATCCGGCAAGACAGCGGGCGAAACCGCCAGCACGGCCTCGAAGCATTCGGCACTCAAGCCCTGATCGAGGTAATAGCCGCGCAGGCGCTCGAGGACAAACGCGTACAGCTCCGCCGCCAGCACCGCGCGACGTTTGCCGGGGTCCGGGGCGACCGGTTCTTTCCCCTTGCGGGGCTTCACGCCGGCCCGAAGCGCGGTTTCGGGAATCAACTCCAGCGATTCCTGGAAGGCCGCCTTCAGGTCGATGCCCATATCCGCCTCGATCAGGGTGCGCGCCAGCCCCAGGGCGGCGCGGCGCAACGCGAAGGGATCCTTGTTGCCCGAGGGTTTCAGACCGACGGCAAAGATGCCTGCGAGCGTGTCCAGCCGCTCGGCCACGGCGAGCACACGGCCCACCGGGTCGGCAGCAATGGCGTCGCCCGCAAAACGCGGCTGGTAGAAACTGTCCAGCGCCAGCGCCACTGCTTCCGGCTCGTTGTGGGCCCGGGCGTAATAGCGGCCCATCACCCCTTGCAGTTCGGGAAATTCACCCACCATGCGTGTCATCAGGTCGCACTTGCTCAAGGCAGCGGCGTGCGTGGCCAGGCCGGCGTCGACACCGACACGGTTGGCGATCACGCGCGACAGCTCCGCCACGCGCACGCACTTGTCCCACTGGCTGCCCAGTGAGGTCTGGTAGGTGACGTTCTTCAGCCAGTTCTGATAGCCGGCCAGCGGGGTTTTCAGATCCTCGTCCCAGAAGAACCGGGCATCGGCGAAACGCGGCCGGATGACACGCTCGTAACCCTTGCGGATCTGATCCGGATCGGTCGAGTCGATATTGGCCACGCCGATGAATCGCTCGCTCAAATGTCCGTCCGCATCCAGCAGCGGCACGAACTTCTGATGCGTCTCCATGGTGCTGATCAATGCCTCCGGCGGCACTGCCAGGAAATCGCGCTCGAAGGCGCAGCCGATGGCCACGGGCCATTCGTTGAGATTGGCGATTTCATCCAGCAGCGCATCGCTCAGCTGCGGCGTGCCGCCGACCTCGGTCGCCACACGTTGCACGTCGTCGCGCACACGCTGACGGCGCTCTTGCGGATCGGCCAGCACGTGCGCAGCCCGCAGCGCATCCGTCCAGGCGTCGGCGTCGGCCAGATGCACCGGACCGGGATGGTGGAAGCGGTGCCCGCGTGACTGCCGGCCGCTGGCGAGACCCAACACCTGACCCTGGAGAATATCGGCGCCGTGCAGCATCACCAGCCAGTGCACAGGACGCACGAAACGTGCGTCGTGATCGCCCCAGCGCATCGGTCGCGGTATCGGCAGCGCCTTGAGTGCTTCATCGACCAGCTCCGGCATCAGGGCTTCCAGGGACTGGCCGGGCTTCACGGCACGGTAGACAAACCATGCGCCCTTGTCGGTCTCGATGGTTTCCAGTGCGTCCACGCCCACGCCGCATGATCGAGCGAAGCCCTGCAGCGCGCGCGTCGGCTGACCCTCGGCATCGCGCCCGGCCGTGACCGCCGGACCCCGGCGTTCGACCGACTGGTCCGGCTGCGTGGCCGCAACCTCGGGTACATGCGCAATCAGCCGTCGCGGCGAGCAGCCACGACGCGCATGTGCCGTGTCGGCGGCAATGCCACGCTTGTCCAGACCGTCACAGATGCCGCGCAGAAAGGCCTCGGACAACGCGTCCAGCGCCGTCGGTGGCAGCTCTTCGGTACCCAGTTCGATCAGTAGGGATTTTTTGTCGGTCATGAATTCTACGTTTCCGGGCCTGGTGCAAGATGCACGATTCACAAAGGGTATTGCTCCGTCGTCCTGCCTTTGTCCATTGCGACTCAGACAAGTCCGACCACATCAACAAAACCCGTTCGCCCTGAGGTATCGAAGGGCGCTATCCAAGTGTCCCGCGCCGTTCATGGTTCGATACCTCATCATGAACGGATGTGCGCTTTTCGCCGAATGAGGGAAAAGCGGTGCTCTCAGGCAGCGGCATCCGACAGCGGCTTGACGCCGGGAAACCCCAGCTTCTCGCGCTGCGCCACGTACGCCTCGGCCACGGCGCGTGACAACGCACGCACGCGCAGGATGTAGCGCTGGCGCTCGGTGACGCCGATGGCGCGCCGCGCATCCAGCAGGTTGAACATGTGGCTGGCTTTCATCACCTGCTCATATGCCGGCAGTGGCAGGTTGGCCTCGACCAGTTTGAATGCCTGGCGCTCGCAGGCGTCGAACCCGTGCAGCAACGTCTCCACATCGGCATGCTCGAAGTTGTAGGTGCTCTGCTCCACCTCGTTCTGATGGAACACGTCGCCATAGGTCACCACGCCATGCGGCGCCTGCGTCCAGATGAGATCGTAGATGCTGTCCACGTTCTGCAGGTACATCGCCAGACGTTCGAGACCGTAGGTGATTTCGCCGGTCACCGGCCGGCATTCCAGTCCGCCCGCCTGCTGGAAATAAGTGAACTGGGTCACTTCCATGCCGTTGAGCCAGACCTCCCAGCCCAGGCCCCATGCGCCCAGTGTGGGTGATTCCCAGTTGTCTTCGACCAGACGCAGGTCGTGCACCAGTGGATCGACGCCCAGCGCACGCAGCGATTCGAAATAGCGTTCGACGATATCGTCCGGGTTGGGCTTCATCACCACCTGATACTGATAGTAATGTTGCAGGCGGTTGGGATTGTCGCCGTAGCGGCCGTCGGTGGGCCGGCGGCACGGTTGCACGTAGGCAGCTGCCCACGGCTCGGGACCCAGCGAACGCAGGAAGGTGGCGGGATGGAACGTGCCGGCACCCACCTCGGTGTCCAGCGGCTGCATCAGCACGCAGCCCTGATCGGCCCAGTAACGGTTGAGCGTCTGGATGATGTCCTGAAAGGTGGGCGCTGACATGATCGGAAAATTCGCAGGCGGCAAAGCGCGTTAGTATAACGGCGCTGTCCACCATGGGTGATTTGATGAACACCAACGTGCAGACACGCGCCAGCATCGGCCGCCGCGGCCGGCTGGAACTGGACGAGGTGCTGGCCGCACTGATTGTGGATGGCTATCTGGCCGCCGAGGATGCCAAGCAGGTGCGCCTGGGTACGCGTGCCGGGCGCAGCGCGCTGGAACTGCACCCGCTGGTGATCGTGGCCAACGCCACGCTGGAAAACAGACGCGCCACAGGCCGGCCGTTGAGCCTGGAAACGCTGACCGAGTGGCTGGCACGGAAGGCCGGACTGGCCTATCTGAAGATCGACCCGATGAAGATCCACGCTGCCAGCGTCACGCGGGCGGTGAGCCTGGCCTATGCGCAGCGACATCGCATCCTGCCGGTCGAGGTGACCGCGGAAGAAACCGTGTTTGCCACCTGTGAGCCGTTCGAGCGCAACTGGGCGAGCGACCTGTCGCAGATGCTGCGCCGCGAGATCCGGTTGGTGGTCTCCAACCCCTTGGACATCAACCGCTACCTGCGTGAATTCTACGGTGTGCAGCGCTCCATCCAGCTGGCGCAGGACGCCAAGGGCGAAGACGACACGCTCTCGGGGATCATGAACTTCGAGCAGCTGGTGGAGCTGGGGAAGGGCGGCGAGCTGGGCGCCGACGATCGCCACGTGGTGCACATCGTGGACTGGCTGCTGCAGTACGCGTTCGACCAGCGCGCCTCGGACATCCACCTGGAGCCGCGGCGCGAGGCGGGCTACATGCGCTTTCGCATCGACGGCGTGATGCACAAGGTGTTCGAACTGCCGCCGCCGGTGATGACAGGGGTCACCGCACGCATCAAGATCCTGGCGCGTCTGGACGTGGCCGAGAAGCGCCGCCCGCAGGACGGCCGCATCAAGACACGTTCGGCCGCCGGGCGCGAGGTGGAACTGCGCATCTCCACCATGCTCACCGCGTTCGGCGAGAAGGTGGTGGCGCGCATCTTCGACCCCGACATCGTGGTCAAGGAGTTCACCCAGCTGGGTTTCTCCGAAGAGGAGGACATCCTGTGGCGCTCCATGGTGGAGCGGCCCAACGGCATCGTGCTGGTCACCGGCCCCACCGGCTCGGGCAAGACCACCACGCTGTATTCCACGCTCAAGCACCTGGCGCGACCGGAGCTGAACGTGTGCTCGGTGGAAGATCCCATCGAGATGGTCAGCCCGGAGTTCAACCAGATGCAGGTGCAGCCGGCCATCGACCTGGATTTTGCCGCCGGCGTGCGCACGCTGCTGCGTCAGGACCCGGACATCATCATGGTGGGCGAGATCCGTGACCTGGAAACCGCGCAGGTGGCGGTGCAGGCGTCGCTGACCGGTCATCTGGTGCTGTCCACGCTGCACACCAATGATGCGCCCAGCGCCCTGACGCGCCTGCTGGATCTGGGCGTGCCGCATTACCTGATCCAGTCCACCCTGACCGGCGTCATGGCACAGCGCCTGGTGCGCACGCTGTGCCCGCACTGCAAGCAGCCGGACACGCAGGGCGAGGAAAGCTGGCGCCTGTTGACCCTGGGGTTCGACATGCCGCGCCCCCGGCAGACCTTCAAGGCGGTCGGCTGCCTGGAGTGCCGGCACACGGGTTTTCTGGGCCGCACCGGCGTGTATGAAATGCTGCGCATGTCGCCCCGCCTGCGCGGATTGATCGGCGCCAGCATGGACCTGGATGCGCTGTCGGCCTTGGCTGTCAGGGAAGGCATGCAGTCGCTGCGCATGTCCGCGGCGGCGCAGGTGGCGCGGGGGTTGACCACGGCATCGGAGGTCATGGCCGTACTGCCGCCGTCCGAGGATGCCCCCGCGTAAGAGCGGCAGGGGTCCGTGCATGCACCAATTTGACGGATCGCCCCGTACACTCGTGGCAATGAGCAAACCACTCCTGATCGTCCAGACCGGCCATACGCCCGACCGTGTGCGCAAACGCTTCGGCGATTTCGACGATTTTTTCTGCAATGTGGTACGCACTTCATCGCGTGAGATTCGCATCGTCGAGGCCGATGTCGGTGGGTCGCTGCCCGACCCCCTGACCGTGGGGCGGGCCATCATCACCGGCTCGCCCACCATGATCACCGACTGGCCGCCCTGGGTTGAACGCCTGGCCGGCTGGGTGCGCGGCGCCTTCGACGTGGGGCTGCCGATGTTCGGCGTATGCTTCGGCCACCAGATCATGTGCAAGGCCATGGGCGGCCACGTGGACTGGCTGGAAGGCGAGCAGCGCGAAATGGGCACCAAGGAAATCGAACTGCTGGACGAAGCCTGGGATGACCCGCTGCTCCACGGTCTTCCCAGACATTTCTATGCCCATACCACGCACAGCCAGACGGTCATCGAGGCACCACCAGGGGCGCACGTGCTGGGTCGTTCGCAGCGTGAGCACCACCATATCGTGCGCCACTCCCCCACCGCCCTGTCGGTGCAGTTTCATCCCGAATTCAGCGTCGAGGTGATCAAGACCTATCTGCGTCTGCGGCAGGAGGGTCTGCGTGACGAAGGCCAGGATCCAGAGCTGCTTCTCAAGCAGGCGCGGGCGACACCGCACGCACGTCGCATCCTGCGACGCTTCGCACGCGGCTGAGCCACGCCAGGCATCCCGGCCTGCTAGGATTCGCTCCACCAAGAGATCTCAAGCGGCGAGGATGGAATGGGCAAGATGAACGCCAGTCAGGGCTGGCATTGGGTCGGCGCGGCCCTGCACATGGCGCGCAGGTGGCCTGCCGTATTTCCTGTGATGGGTCTGATCGTCGCGGTAATCGCGCTCATTCCCTGGGTGGGTGGCCTGGTGGTCCTGTTTCTGGGTCCCGCCCTGATCGCCGGGACCATCCGCGCGGCGCATACGGTGCAACAAGGTGGCACTCCCGCGGTGGGCGATTTGTTCAGCTTGTTTCGCGAAGGCGAACATCTGGGGCCGGCGCTTGCGTTGTGCCTGCCGGTGGTCATCGGCCAGGTGCTGTCCTTTTTCGTGATCCTGATGGGCGCGATGTCGGCCCTGCATCATGCCGGCATCGATGTGCACTCCCTGCAATCGGATCCGCAAAAGTTCATCGCCGTCATGAGTCATGGCCCCATGTTGATCTGCGGCCTGCTGGCCTTGGTCATTATGCTGCTCGCCTACGGATTCCTGTTCACGGCCATTGCCCGGGTGGGGCTGGACAAGCATGCCCCCTTTCCCGCGATGGGCGAGAGCTTCGGCCAGATGTGGCGCCACCTTGGCGTCTGGCTGATCATGATGCTGACGTTGTTCCTGTGCATGTTCATCCCGGCCAGCATCGGCATGCTGATCGGTCTCCCCACGCTGGCTGAGCTGCTGGTCTATATCGTGCTGTACACGCTGCTGGGCCCGACGCTGTATGCAGCCTATCGCACCCTGCTTGGCACTGGGGCCGGGGACGCTACAAGCGACAGGCCTCGAGCGCCGCCGCCCTCCTTCGAGGCTTGAGGATTCCGGCCTCCCTGCTCAATTGCGCAATCGCCGGCGTACTGCGTCCCGGGAAAAAAACGCGAACAGGATGCCGAACAGGAATCCTGCGATATGGCTCCACCAGGCCACGGCGCCGAATCCTGCCCCGACATAGCCAAACAGCAATTGCAGCAGCGCCCACAGACCGATCATCAACGAGGCGGGGACGCGCACGAACTCCAGATACAGGCCCAGAGGCAGAACCAGCCCGAGACGTGCCCGGGGAAACAAGGCCAGATAGGCCCCCACCACCGCGGACACCGCGCCGCTGCAGCCGATGATCGGCGCCTGTATTCCAGCCAGAGTCAGCGCCCCCATCAGATTGGCGAATATTCCGCCGAGCAGGAACAACGCCAGAAACCGCAACGAACCCAGCTCGCGTTCCGCAGACAACCCGAAGATCACCAGGAACAGCATGTTCCCGGCCAGATGCAGCCATTGCACGTGAATGAACAGCGCAGTGAGCAGGTTGGGCAGCTGTGCATCCAGCAGCCAACGCCAACCCTCATGTGTTGCTCCCAGCAACTGCGCCGGAACCAGGCCCCAACGCATTACCCAGACGGAGCGCGTGTGCGGCGAGGCAAGTCCCAGTGCGATGAATACCGCCACGCACAGCAATACCAGAACCATGGTGACCCAGCGGGCTGCGTTGCGGCGCCGTTGCGGCACATGCACGAACATGGTGGTGACCGTTCTCCTGCTACTTCACGTCGCGTGCCAGATGCGGCCCGGTATCGAGCAGCGACGAGAACGCGAACAACGTCTCCGGGCCCACGACACCGTCCACCGGGATACCAAATCCCTTCTGCAGTTTGCGCACCTGCAACTCCAGCGCCCGGTCGAAGATGGCCGGACGATAGGCGCCGCCCTCATCGCTGTCCATTCCCTGGAAGCGTTGATCAATCCACGCCACCGAGCGACCCGCCGCCCCACGATTGACGTGCGTGGGCATCCACGAGGGCAGCCGAAAAGGAGCATAGAAGCGGCCTTGCCACAGCTTCAGCAACACCGCATGCGGCACATCGACATCCCGCGGCCCGAGGTCAAGGCGAACGTTGTGCGGGCCCACTCCCAGCAATACCACCTGGCGTTTGCCTTCGGCGGTATCCAGTTCCAGCACCAGTGGTCGGTCGAAACGCTTGAGCTGCTCCAGCGTGCCGGTTCCTGCGACACAGTCGAACCCCGGTGAAATCACCGTGTGACAGTGTGACGCTTGCGCCACCGATGCCTCACTGGAACTCACCTGCCAGCGCGCCAGCATCTCGCTCCAGGCCATCGATTGCGCCGTTGCCGCATCCGGTATTGCCTGCGCCAGACGCTCCGCCCTGTGCAGCGTCTGGATATGTGCTTCCTTGCCGGCAGTACTCGCCAGCGGAGCCGGAGCAAGCCCGGACCAGTGCATCCAGGTCCACGCAAGCGCCACGACCAGCGCCAGCACCGCCGCCGGCATCCACCAGCGCCGATACTGCCGCAGCCAATGGCGTACATACCCCTGCATCGATTCCCGCGCCGCTTGCTGCACCAACCGTTCACCGATCACCGTCTCGGCTGCATTCGCCCCCAGCCGCAGCGCACGTTCGGCAATGATGTTGATCAGGCGCGGATTGCCGTGACTGCTGCGGTGAAGCGCACGCAATGCCAGACGCGAGAATGGAACCTGAGACGCCCCGGCGACGCTCAGGCGGTATCGAACATATTCCTCTGTTTCGGCCTGCGTGAACTCCACCAACTGTTCCCGCACCGCGATGCGTTGCGCCAGTGGCTTCAGCTGCCTGGACTCCAGGCGCTCCAGCAACAGCGGGGATCCGAGCAGCAGGATGTGGATCAGTTTGTGTGCCGGTGTCTCCAGATTGGTCAGCATGCGCAGTTGTTCGAGCGATGCATCGGACAGTCGTTGCGCCTCGTCCACCATCAACACCACACGTTGACCCTGTGCATAGACATCCATCAGGAACGTACTGAGTGCGTCCACAAGCGCATGCGCGCCCTGTGCATCCGGCTCCACGGGAACGCGCAGCGCGCTGCAGATGGTCTGCATCAGCTCCCGTGCACCGGCTCCCGTATTTATGATCCGGGTGACACGCACTGCCGGATCCGCCAGACGCTCCAGAAGGAGTTGCGACAGCA
This sequence comes from uncultured Gammaproteobacteria bacterium, assembly GCA_963747595.1. Classification (GTDB taxonomy): domain Bacteria; phylum Pseudomonadota; class Gammaproteobacteria; order Xanthomonadales; family Rhodanobacteraceae; genus Oleiagrimonas. The sequence goes on along the minus strand of CAVVFO010000003.1, from coordinate 133,900 downwards.
GCGTCTTGCCGGTGCCGTGAGGCGCAGTGAGCAGCACGATGCCACCACTGCCAACCCGCACTTCCTGCTCCAGTCGCGCCAAAACCGCAGCTCGGGTATCGGTCAGGAAAGCGAACCGGGGATCCGGCGCCGCGGAAAAAGGGGTTTCCTGCAAACCGTAACGATCAAGATACATGGGTCTACTGTAACGGAGTTCATTCGTCGGAAGGTCGGTTCGAGCTGACGGCTGGACACATTTTGCCACCCGATCCTGCCCGTCTTCGCCAAAAAAAAACCCTCCCCGATGCGGGGGAGGGTTTGGATATAGGTCCCTGGCGGTGACCGACTCTTGCACGGCTTGAGCCGCACTACCATGGGCGCAGCTGCGTTTCACTGCCGAGTTCGGGATGGGATCGGGTGGGACCACAGCGCTATGGCCGCCAGGGAAGGGGTGGGATCCGCGCGAGACGCGGCGGATCCGCATGGGATATGAACGAGTGACAAGCGTCCGGAAGCTCAGTGATGTGTCGGTGAGGCGCCTTTTCGAGGAGTGCAGCCATGGATGGCTGCTGCTTCCCGCAAAGGGACTTGCGTCAAGTCGCTAAAACGTCTTGGGGTTATATGGTCAAGCCGCACGGATCATTAGTACGGGTTAGCTCAATACATTGCTGCATGTCCACATCCCGCCTATCAACCAGGTGGTCTACCTGGGTCCTTCAGGAGCCTTGAAGGCTCGGGAGATCTCATCTTGGGGCGTGCTTCCCGCTTAGATGCTTTCAGCGGTTATCACTTCCGTTCGTAGCTACCGGGCAATGCCATTGGCATGACAACCCGAACACCAGCGGAACGTCCACTCCGGTCCTCTCGTACTAGGAGCAGCCCCCCTCAAATCTCCAACGCCCATGGCAGATAGGGACCGAACTGTCTCACGACGTTCTGAACCCAGCTCGCGTACCACTTTAAATGGCGAACAGCCATACCCTTGGGACCGGCTACAGCCCCAGGATGTGATGAGCCGACATCGAGGTGCCAAACACCGCCGTCGATATGAACTCTTGGGCGGTATCAGCCTGTTATCCCCGGAGTACCTTTTATCCGTTGAGCGATGGCCCTTCCATACAGAACCACCGGATCACTAAGACCTACTTTCGTACCTGCTTGATCCGTCGATCTCGCAGTCAAGCACGCTTATGCCTTTGCACACAGTGCGCGATGTCCGACCGCGCTGAGCGTACCTTCGTGCTCCTCCGTTACGCTTTGGGAGGAGACCGCCCCAGTCAAACTACCCACCACACACGGTCCCTGACCCGGATTACGGGCCGAGGTTAGAATGTCAAGCACATCAGGGTGGTATTTCAAGGGTGGCTCCACCACAACTGGCGTCATGGTTTCAAAGCCTCCCACCTATCCTACACAGATGAACTCAGCATTCAGTGTGAAGCTGTAGTAAAGGTTCACGGGGTCTTTCCGTCTTGCCACGGGAACGCTGCATCTTCACAGCGATTTCAATTTCACTGAGTCTCGGGTGGAGACAGCGCCGTTTTCGTTACGCCATTCGTGCAGGTCGGAACTTACCCGACAAGGAATTTCGCTACCTTAGGACCGTTATAGTTACGGCCGCCGTTTACCGGGGCTTCGATCAAGAGCTTCGCCTTGCGGCTGACCCCATCAATTAACCTTCCGGCACCGGGCAGGCGTCACACCGTATACGTCCACTTGCGTGTTTGCACAGTGCTGTGTTTTTGATAAACAGTCGAAACGGCCAGTTTACTGCGGCCCCTCATGGCTCAGTGACGCACGTCACCACCAAAAGGGGCGTACCTTCTCCCGAAGTTACGGTACCATTTTGCCTAGTTCCTTCACCCGAGTTCTCTCAAGCGCCTTGGAATTCTCATCCTGCCTACCTGTGTCGGTTTGCGGTACGGTTTCTCTGTAGCTGAAGCTTAGAGGCTTTTCCTGGAAGCGTGGTCTCAGTCACTTCGGCTCCGTGGAGCCTCGTCTCGGTGCTCGGTGTATGTGATCCCGGATTTGCCTAAGATCACCACCTACCGCCTTTCCCCGGGACAACCATCGCCCGGTAGACCTAACCTTCTCCGTCCCCTCATCGCACTACAGACAAGTGCCGGAATATTAACCGGCTTCCCATCGACTACGCATTTCTGCCTCGCCTTAGGGGCCGACTCACCCTGCGCCGATGAACGTTGCGCGAGGAAACCTTGGGCTTTCGGCGGGGAGGCTTTTCACCCCCCTTATCGTTACTCATGTCAGCATTCGCACTTGTGATACCTCCAGCAGACCTCTCGATCCACCTTCACAGGCGTACACAACGCTCCTCTACCGCGCACAGCCTCAAAGACCGTGCACCCCGAGCTTCGGTGTCTAGCTTGAGCCCCGGTAAATCTTCCGCGCGGACCGACTCGACCAGTGAGCTATTACGCTTTCTTTAAAGGATGGCTGCTTCTAAGCCAACCTCCTGGCTGTCTATGCCTTTCCACATCGTTTTCCACTTAGCTAGAACTTGGGGACCTTAGCTGCGGGTCTGGGTTGTTTCCCTTTTCACGACGGACGTTAGCACCCGCCGTGTGTCTCCCGTGCATTACGTGTTGGTATTCGGAGTTTGCCATGGTTTGGTAAGTCGCGATGACCCCCTAGCCATAACAGTGCTCTACCCCCAACAGTATTCACACGAGGCGCTACCTAAATAGCTTTCGAGGAGAACCAGCTATCTCCGAGTTTGATTAGCCTTTCACTCCGATCCTCAGCTCATCCCCATCTATTGCAACAGATGTGGGTTCGGTCCTCCAGTGCGTGTTACCGCACCTTCAACCTGGCCAAGGATAGATCACTCGGTTTCGGGTCTACTGCCAGAGACTATGCGCCCTATTAAGACTCGGTTTCCCTTCGCCTCCCCTAAATGGTTAAGCTTGCCACTGACAGTAAGTCGCTGACCCATTATACAAAAGGTACGCGGTCACCCCACGAAGGGGCTCCCACTGCTTGTACGCATACGGTTTCAGGGTCTATTTCACTCCCCTCTCCGGGGTTCTTTTCGCCTTTCCCTCACGGTACTGGTTCACTATCGGTCAGTCAGGAGTATTTAGCCTTGGAGGATGGTCCCCCCATGTTCAGACAGGGTTTCACGTGCCCCGCCCTACTCACTTTTCACACCATGCACCCTTTCACCTACCGGGCTATCACCGTCTATGGCCACCCTTTCCAGAGTGTTCGACTAAAATGTACAGTGCTTTTGGGCTGCTCCGCGTTCGCTCGTCGCTACTTGCGGAATCTCGGTTGATTTCTTTTCCTCCGGGTACTTAGATATTTCAGTTCCCCGGGTTCGCCCTGCATGCCTATGTATTCAGCATGCAGTACCTCCTAAGAGGTGGGTTTCCCCATTCGGACATTGCCGGATCAAAGCTTGTTGCCAACTCCCCGACACTTTTCGCAGGCTGCCACGTCCTTCATCGCCTCTGACTGCCAAGGCATCCACCGTATGCGCTTTGTCGCTTGACCATATAACCCCAACACGTTTCCGCATTGAAGGCACTGGCCCAACAACGTTTGCTTACTTGCCTCAACGACACATCCTGGATTGCTCCAAGACGCTTGTCACTCGTTCACATTGTCAAAGATCACACCACAGGCTGCAGCGCCCGGGCGTCGTTCAAATCTGTGTGCGCAGCATCCAGAACGATACGTGATTGCCCATGAGACGACGCTTCTCGATGAGTTCGCACATGGATGTGCGATTCTTGATCTTCGCTCTACGCGGAGGGATCCGCGTATAAACACAACACAGCCAAGCGGAGGATCACGACAAGAGGTCGAATGGTGGGTCTGGGAGGACTCGAACCTCCGGCCTCACCCTTATCAGGGGTGCGCTCTAACCACCTGAGCTACAGACCCGGAGGTTCGGGCGAAACCCGAAGTTCAAACTGGTGGAGCTGACCGGGATCGAACCGGTGACCCCCTGCTTGCAAAGCAGGTGCTCTCCCAGCTGAGCTACAGCCCCGTATAAGGACTCAAGGGACGTCAACACGACCCTCTCGGGTCGGTCAATTTCTGGATGCAGGTGCCTTGTGTGGGCGTCTTGCGGGGATGTCACGCCATACTCGAAAGGAGGTGATCCAGCCGCACCTTCCGATACGGCTACCTTGTTACGACTTCACCCCAGTCATGAACCACTCCGTGGTCGTCGTCCTCCCGAAGGTTAGACTAACGGCTTCTGGAGCAGCCCACTCCCATGGTGTGACGGGCGGTGTGTACAAGGCCCGGGAACGTATTCACCGCGGCAATGCTGATCCGCGATTACTAGCGATTCCGACTTCACGGAGTCGAGTTGCAGACTCCGATCCGGACTGGGATCGGCTTTGAAAGGGATTGGCTCCACCTCGCGGCTTGGCAACCCTCTGTACCGACCATTGTAGTACGTGTGTAGCCCTGGTCGTAAGGGCCATGATGACTTGACGTCATCCCCACCTTCCTCCGGTTTGTCACCGGCAGTCTCCTTAGAGTTCCCACCTTTACGTGCTGGCAACTAAGGACAAGGGTTGCGCTCGTTGCGGGACTTAACCCAACATCTCACGACACGAGCTGACGACAGCCATGCAGCACCTGTGTTCCGGTTCCCGAAGGCACCAAGGCATTTCTGCCAAGTTCCGGACATGTCAAGACCAGGTAAGGTTCTTCGCGTTGCATCGAATTAAACCACATACTCCACCGCTTGTGCGGGCCCCCGTCAATTCCTTTGAGTTTCAGTCTTGCGACCGTACTCCCCAGGCGGCGAACTTAACGCGTTAGCTTCGACACTGATCTCCGAGTTGAGACCAACGTCCAGTTCGCATCGTTTAGGGCGTGGACTACCAGGGTATCTAATCCTGTTTGCTCCCCACGCTTTCGTGCCTCAGCGTCAGTGTTGTCCCAGATGGCCGCCTTCGCCACTGATGTTCCTCCCGATCTCTACGCATTTCACCGCTACACCGGGAATTCCACCATCCTCTGACACACTCTAGCTTGCCAGTATCCATTGCCATTCCCAGGTTGAGCCCGGGGCTTTCACAACAGACTTAACAAACCGCCTACGCACGCTTTACGCCCAGTAATTCCGATTAACGCTTGCACCCTCCGTATTACCGCGGCTGCTGGCACGGAGTTAGCCGGTGCTTATTCCTCGGGTACCGTCAGCCGATGGGGGTATTGGCCCCATCGTGTTCTTCCCCGATAAAAGTGCTTTACAACCCGAAAGCCTTCTTCACACACGCGGCATTGCTGGATCAGGGTTGCCCCCATTGTCCAATATTCCCCACTGCTGCCTCCCGTAGGAGTCCGGGCCGTGTCTCAGTCCCGGTGTGGCTGATCATCCTCTCAGACCAGCTAACGATCGTCGCCTTGGTAGGCCGTTACCCCACCAACAAGCTAATCGTACATCGGCTCATCCTGTCGCGTGAGGTCTCCGAAGAGATCCCCCACTTTCACCCGTAGGTCGTATGCGGTATTAGCCCGGGTTTCCCCGGGTTGTCCCCCACAACAGGGCAGATTCCGATGCCTTACTCACCCGTCCGCCACTCGCCATCAAGAGAGCAAGCTCTCTCATGCTGCCGTTCGACTTGCATGTGTTAGGCATGCCGCCAGCGTTCAATCTGAGCCAGGATCAAACTCTTCACTTGAAGTTTTTGACAACCCCGAAGGGCTGTCGATCTTTCTGAAGGTCCGTCACCCAACCCGCAATCTAATCGCTTAAATCACTTAGGTTAAAGGTTTGGACGCTTGCATCATTGGACGTTTCCATCCTCCGCAAGGCGCCCACACAAGTCACCTGCGCACACTGTCAAAGATCATCCTCGAAGCCGCCTTTCGACCGCTTCTGCCCGAAACCTTTCGTCTCAAGCGAGCCGCACATTCTACATCCAAACACCTTGCCGTCAATACCCTTTGGCGTCTCTTGCTGCCATCGGTTTTGCCGGCCGAGAAGGCGTCGAACCTCGGCGGGGTGCGCATCTTATGTTCCCTGCAGAAAAGGCGCAAGCATTTTTTTGCGTGCTGCCCGCCCCATGGTTTTCTGTGATCTCAACTCATTGAATACAAAAGGATTAAATGATCACTTGTAGCGTCACTCGCTACGTAATGCGACCCGCGCGAAGTTGCGTTTGCCGATCTGCAACACCCCTTCGAAGCCGTCCATGAAGACGCGTTGACTATCTTCGACAATTTCGGCATCCACACGCACGGCGCGTTCCCTGAGCTTGCGGTTGGCTTCGGAGTTGCTGCGCGTCAGGCCGGCCGCGGTCAGCAAGGCGGGCAGGCGCAGGCCATCGGCAGGCACCCTGATCTCGTTGAGCGGCAGCAATGCAGTGTCGCCCTGCCCGCGCACCACGGCATGCCAGCCCGCGACGGCTTGCTCGGCGGCAGCAGCGCCATGAAAGCGCGCCGCGAGCTCACGCGCCAGCTTCAGCTTGGTATCGCGCGGGTTCAGCGAGCCATCGGCCACGCCCTGACGCATGCTGGCCAGTTCCTCCAGCGACACATCGAAACTGAGCAATTCGAACCAGCGCCACATCAGGTCGTCGTCGATCTTCATGGTCTTGGTGACCATGTCGATGGCCGGTTCGTCGACACCAATATAGTTGCCCAGCGATTTGGACATCTTGTTGACGCCGTCCAATCCTTCGAGCAGCGGCATGGTCAGCACCACTTGCGGCGGCTGGCCGTAGTGCTCCTGCAAGGCGCGCCCCATCAGCAGATTGAACTTCTGGTCCGTGCCGCCCAGCTCGATGTCGGCCTTGAGCGCCACCGAATCGTAGCCTTGCACCAGCGGATACAGGAACTCGTGGATGGCGATCGGCTGCTGCGCCTTGTAGCGCTTGTCGAAGTCGTCCCGCTCGAGCATGCGCGCCACGGTGTGCTGCGCGGCCAGGCGAACCATGTCGGCCGCGGTCATGGCGCCGAACCACTCGGAGTTGAAGCGCAGCTCCGTGCGCTCGCGGTCGAGCACCTTGTAGACCTGCTCGGCGTAGGTATTTGCGTTGGCCTTGACGTCCTCGGGTGTCAGCGGCTTGCGGGTGGCATTTTTCCCCGTCGGATCACCAATCATGCCGGTGAAGTCGCCGATGAGGAAAATCACCGTGTGCCCCAGATCCTGGAACTGGCGCATCTTGTTGAGCAGGACCGTATGGCCCAGGTGCAAATCCGGAGCCGTGGGATCGAATCCGGCCTTGATGCGCAGGGGGCGCCCGGATTCGAGCAGCGTGCGCAGCTGCTCGGCCTTGATGACCTCATCGGCGCCGCGGTGAATCAGGGCAATGGCATGTTCGATGTCGTTCATGAAAATCTCTGTTGAGGCGCCGACAGGCGTCCGCGGAAGTGGAAATCCGGCTGAACCAAGTTAAGTCGATGTTAACCCAAAGTACTGTGCAACATATTGAAAAAAAAGGCGTTGACGTTTTCTACACAGCCTCGCTATGGTACCGCTTGATCTTGAAGTCTGATATGCGGGTAGGTTTGAAATGGGCGCAAGCAAGCAGGACCAGAACGCGCACGGCGTGCGCCGCCAGGCCATCCGCCGCAAGGCACAACAGCGCAATGATGGCTTTTATGCGCGTTTTGCGCACTGGTCGTTCCATTCCGGCCCTGCCCATCAACCCATTCACTGGCATCGTGAGCGCTGGATCCTTTTTGCCACCGCGCTGCTGTTGACGCTGTTGTCGGGCGTCCTGATTCCAGCCTGGGCCAGTGCACTTGGTACGCCTGCAGAGCCGCCGCCGCATCAGGTCACGCAACTGCCGGTCCCCGCACTGGCGCCAGCGGTGCACAAGCGAGCGGCGCCGGCCGAAGTGTGGCACAGCGTGACGGTCAAACCGGGGCAGACGCTGTCGGACCTGTTCCAGGGGCAGGGGCTGGGTTTCAGTGATCTGCAACGCGTACTGGATGCCAGCACGCATACCGATGCATTGCGTCACATCCGGCCCGGCGACACCTTCGCGTTCCTGCAAGGCCCCGATGGTGCCTTCAAGGGCATCCGGTTCGACAGCGATGCCGCCCACCGCACGGTGCTGCGCGTCGAGGGTTCGCACCTGGTCAGCTCGGTACAGACGCGCGACATCGAGACCCGGCGACACATCGCCCATGGCGTGATCCACTCCTCGCTGTTCGGCGCCGGCGTCAAGGCCGGGCTCAGCGAAGCGATGATCGTCAAGCTGGCCGACGTGTTCAAGTACGACATCGATTTCATCAAGGACATCCGCCGCGGCGACAGCTTCACCGTGATCTACAACACGGTCTACCGCGATGGCGAATACATGCATGGCGGCGACATCATCGCTGCGGAATTCCGCAACCAGGGCCAGCGCTACACGGCCTATCGCTTCAAGAAGCCCGATGGCGATTTTGCCTACTACAATGAGCAGGGACGACCGCTGCGCAAGGCGCTGCTGCGCACGCCGGTGAAATTCACCCGCATTTCCTCGCGTTTCAGCCTGGCACGGCACCATCCGATCCTCGGCTATACACGGGCACACAAGGGTGTGGACTACGCCGCACCCAGCGGCACCCCGATCCACGCCGCTGGCGATGGGACCATCAAGATCCGCGGCTGGGTGCATGGCTTCGGCCGCTTCATCCTGCTCAAGAACACGCCCAGGTATTCCACCGCATATGCGCACATGTCGCGCTTCGCCAAGGGGCTGCACGTGGGCAGCCATGTGCACCAGGGGCAGGTCATCGGCTACGTCGGCATGACGGGACTGGCCACGGGCCCGCACCTGCACTACGAAGTGCGTGTCAATGGCAAACAGGAAAATCCGCTCAAGGTCACCATGCCCAAGCCACGACCGTTGGCACCAAAGCTGCTGGCACGCTTCAAACAGCAGATGAAACCCATGTTGGCACGCCTCAACAGCATGGATCAGCGCGTTGAACTGGCGCGGGCGGGTGCCGGTCACCGCAGCGCACGCTGAACTGGCACGCACCGTGCCTGCCTCGCGTGACGGCGCCCTGTATGTCGGCTTGATGTCCGGGACCAGCGCAGATGCCGTCGATGCGGTGGTGTGCGGTTTCGACGATGGCGCGCGCACCCATGCATCCCTGAGCTATCCATGGCCGTCGCCACTGCGCGAGCGCGTACTGACACTGGCACAGGACCAGCAGCGCCTCGACCTAGATGTGTTCGGCCATCTCGACGTCGCCATCGGCGAACTGTTCGCCGAGGCCACGCTGGCACTCCTGCAGCAGTCCGGGATCGAGGCAACACGCATAGCGGCCATCGGTTCGCACGGACAGACCTTGCGCCATCGTCCGGACGGCCCGCATCCGTTCACCCTGCAGATCGGTGATCCCAGTGTCATCGCCGCGCGCACCGGCATCGATACCGTGGCCGATTTTCGGCGCGCGGACGTCGCTGACGGCGGCCAGGGCGCTCCGTTGATGCCTGCCTTTCATGCCCAGGTGCTGCGTTCCGCCGAGCACTCCCGGGGCATTCTCAACCTGGGCGGCATTGCCAATCTGACCGTCCTGCGCCACGGCGCCGCACCGCTGGGATTCGACGTCGGGCCGGCCAATTGTCTGCTGGATGCATGGTGCCAGCGGCACACCGCCTCCGCCTACGATCGCGACGGTGCATGGGCCGCCGGCGGAAAGACGGACCACGCATTTCTGCAGACCTTGCTGGGCGACAGCTATTTCGATCGGGCGCCGCCCAAGAGCACCGGGCGCGAATACTTCCACCTGGCCTGGTTACAGCAGCACTCACCTGTTGCCAACATGGCGCCGGTGGATGTGCAGGCCACGCTGCTGGCGCTCACCGTGCAAAGCATACGCGCCGCGATCACCGCCCATGCGGCAGACATCGAGCAGGTATGCGTCTGTGGTGGCGGCGTCCATAACAAGGCGATGATGCAGGCGTTGGCTCACACACTTGCGCCCCGCAGCGTCGGCAGCACCGCAGACCTTGGAATCGATCCGGATTTCGTGGAAGCTGCCGGCTTTGCATGGCTAGCCCGGCAGCGCATGTGCGGACAGCCGCTCGATCTGCGCTCGATCACCGGAAGCCGCTCGCCACGGTTGCTGGGCGTGGTGCACTCAGCGGCGCAGTGAAAGCGGCAGCCGCCGCAGGCTCAATCGCGGTGTCGGGCTGCAGCCACGAGGTGATCCGGCTGCGCATCGGCGAGCGCATCCATGGCTTCCTGGAATGCGGCCGTCTCGTCGGCGCACCATGTGCCGGTCAGATGGGCAATGTCATGCACTTCGTAGTCGCGTTCGCCGGCAGAATCGGCTGCTGCCAGACCCAATCCGGCACGCAGGGCATGGAGAACGACATCGTTGATCGACCAGCGACGCTCTCGTGCAAGCGTCTTGATGCGGTCGGCGGTGATGTCATCAATGTGGCGTACAACGATATCCGGCATGGCGCTTCCTCGCAAAAAACGCGCAACACTGCCCCTGTGGCCGGGAATTGTGCCAGATCCCCGAGGCGGGTGCAGAGCCAAGCTGTTTGCATCCACGGGGAATGATTCGGCAATGAACTACGGTGCGGGGGTGTCGCCCGGCTCAACCGGAGCGGTGGACTCGATACGTGCCAGCCGCGGCCACAGCCACGCCAGAAGCAGCAGCGTCGGTGCGATGGACAATGTGCTGAAAATGAAAAACCCGGTGTAACCCCACGCCTGCACCATATAACCGGACACGCCCCCGACCAGCTTGCCGGGCAGGAAGGCCATGGAACTCAACAAGGCATATTGCGTGGCGGTGTAATGCCTGTCGGACAACCCGGACATGAAGACCACCAGCACGGTGCCGGAGAATCCGGTGAAGAAGTTATCGCCGGAAATGGTGGCGACAAAACTCCACAGCTGGCCCGGATACTGCGCCATCAGGATATACAGGAGATTCGACAGCGCCAGCCCCAGCGCCGCGATGATCAGCGTGCGCCGCATGCCCCAGGCCGGCACCGCCACGCCGCCCGCGAAAGCGCCGCCAATGCCGATCCAGATGCCGTACACCTTGGACACCGTAGCGATGTCACCGGTGGTGAAACCCGAGTCGATATAGAACGGACCCGCCATTACACCCAGCATCTGGTCGGGCAGCTTGAACAGGCCCACGAAGACCAGCAGAGCCAGGCCCAGCACCCAGCCATAACGGAAAAAGAAGTCGCGGAACGGCTTGATGTAGTCAGCCCGCAGGCTGGGCAATTGAGCCTTCACATCGGTATCTGCCGGACGCGCCGGCTCCGGCGCGACCAGTGTAGTGATCAGCGGCACCACCACCAGCGCGGCCATGGTCAGGTACGCAATGCGCCAGCCGGAAAACTCCGACAGGTACAGCGCGCCGGCGCCACCGCAGATCAGGCCGATGCGATATCCCAACGTGGCTGTTGCCGCCAGCGCCGACTGCGCGGAAAGCGGTGCAATCTCGATGCGATAGGCATCAACCATGGTGTCCTGGGTGGCGCCCGCCAGCGCCGTCATCCCCACCAGCCCCAGAAACAGGGGCACCGTATGCTGCGGCCCGACAATACCCATCAGCGCCAGACCGATCAGCAACAGCAACTGCGCCGGGAACAGCCAGCCGCGACGGCGGCCCAGCCGTCCGAACAGCGGCAGTTTGTGTGCATCGAGCAATGGCGACCACACGAACTTCAACACGTACAGCAGGCTGATGAAACTGACCAGCCCGATCGCACCGAGGCCCCAGTGGCTGGTGCGCAGCCAGATCGACAGCGTGTAGCCCACCAGAAGGAACGGCAACCCCGAGCCGAAGCCGAGGAAGAACAGGGTGACCGCCGACGGGGTGCTGAATGCCTCCACCACGCCGCGCCAGCCACGTGGACGCACCAGACCGCTTTTTCCCCGGCTTCCGCTCGTCGAATCGCTACGCGACGGACCGGGACTCATGCGGCGTAGTCGACGATGAAGGGGGCGTGGTCGGAAAAGCGTTCTTCGCTGTAGATCGAGCAGTCACGCAGCCGCGCAGCCAGGGCCGGCGTCAACAGCTGGTAGTCGATACGCCACCCCACATTGTTGGCGCGCGCCTGCCCGCGGTTGGACCACCACGTGTACTCCACGGCATCCGGTCGCAATGTACGAAAGCTGTCCACCCAACCACGTTCGTGCATCAGCAGATCCAGCCAGGCGCGTTCCTCGGGCAGACATCCGGAATTCTTCTGGTTGGAACGCCAGTTCCTGATGTCCTTTTCGGTGTGCACGATATTCCAGTCGCCGCACAGCACGTAGTCGCGTTCGCTGGCCAGCCAGCCATCCATGATCGGCGTGAACCAGTCCATCATGCGGAACTTGTATTGCTGTCGCTCGTCGCCGGAAGTCCCCGATGGCCAGTACAGGGAGACCACGCTCAGGTTGCCGAAGCGCGCCTCGATGTAGCGCCCCTCGCGATCGAAATCCTCCTCGCCCAGTTCCGTCAGCACCGCATCCGGACGCTGACGCGAATAGATGGCCACACCGCTGTAGCCCCTCTTGCAGCGTGCATCATGAAACACGCGATGGTAGCCCTCGGGATGGAAAACCGCGGCACCGAGCTGCTCCTCGCGAGCCTTGGTTTCCTGCACGCAAAGCACGTCCGCATCCTGCTGCGGCAGCCAGTCGAAAAATCCCTTGCGCGCCGCGGAACGAATGCCGTTGGCATTGAATGAAATGATGCGCATACCTTGGAATTCCCGGATTCCGGATTCAAGCCCCGCATCATAACAATCGCCCGGGATCGCGTATGCTGGACACATGCCTGCCGGTGTTCACGTTCGTCCCCTCGATCCGCACAATCGCAATGCCGTACTGAGGCTGCGTGTGCATCCAGCGCAGCTGCAATGGGTCGGCCGCATCGCGGACTTGCTGGCCGATGCCGATGCGTGCCCCGGCTGCGAATCCATGGTCATCCTCGAGGGCGACACGGTCATCGGTTACTACCGCATCGAACGACATGCGGCAGCCGTCATCGGACGCCGCTCCAACCGCCCGGAACTGGAATCCGCGCTGGGCCTGCGGGCTTTTTTCCTGGCCATCCAGCATCAGGGCAGGGGGGTCGGGTGCCATGCCGTGCAGGCCCTGTGCGACGACCTGGCACAGCGGCACCATGACCGCCACGATCTTGTCCTGACCGTCGGTGTGGACAATCATGCCGCCCTCGGGTGCTATCTGCGCGCCGGTTTCCGGAAGACCGGCACCTTGTACCATGGCGGCCACGCCGCGGCGCAGCACCTGATGCGGCGCCGCCTGAACCCGATCCATACTCATCGGTGAATGTCCATGCATGCCTTCCAACGCGAGTTCATCGAACTGGCCCTGTCGCGCCAGGTGCTGCGCTTCGGCGAGTTCACGCTGAAGTCCGGCCGCGTCAGCCCGTACTTCTTCAATCTGGGGGCTATCGACAGCGGTGCCGCGCTCTCCCGCCTGGGCGATGCCTATGCACAGAGCGCGGTCCAGTCCACGCTGCATTTCGACATGCTTTTCGGGCCCGCCTACAAAGGCATCCCTCTGGCCGCCGCCACCGCCATCGCGCTGTCCAACACCCACCACCGTGACGTGCCGTTCGCCTACAACCGCAAGGAGGCCAAGGCCCACGGTGAAGGTGGCACGCTGGTCGGCGCGCCGCTGCAGGGCAAGGTCCTGGTCATCGACGATGTCATGACGGCGGGCACTGCGGTGCGCGAGTCGCTGGCGCTGATCCGTGCGCATGGCGCGCAACCTGCCGGCGTGCTGATCGCACTGGATCGGCAGGAAAGGGGGCAGGGCATGCATTCGGCCACACGCGAATTGGCGGAGGCAGAAAACATTCCGGTATTGTCGATCACCACACTGGATGGCCTGCTCGACTACGCAGGCCGCGATGAAACGCTGGCCGGCGTCTATCCGGATCTGCTCGCCTATCGCCGGGAATTCGGCGCGGATTGATCCGGGATAGCTCTGATTGATTTCACGCAAGTGGCTCGGCGAGATGAAACAACGCCTGTTTCTTTCAGTCGTCAAGACGCCATCCACGATTCGATCGGAGGTCGCTTGATGTCGCACCGCATGCATCCCGCTATACTCGGCCCACGGAGGGGACCCATGCGCAGAACCATCATCGCCGCTGTCACTTGCCTGCTACTCGCTTCGAGCGCGCAGATCCTGGCCCAGTCCAGCGCCGGCCAGTACCGCTATACGTGGAAGGATGATCAAGGCCAGCCGCATTACAGCGACAGCCTGACCAACCAGGCCATCAAGAACGGCTATGAGGTGGTCAACGACCAGGGCATGATCGTGCGTCATGTGCCGCGCGCGCTGACGGCGGAAGAGCATGCCCACGCCAATGCCGTCGCCGCCAAGGCAGCGGATGCCAGACATGCGCAGGAACAGCAGCGCCAGGCCGACCGGCAGATGATGGCCGCGTATCCGACCGAACAGTCGTTCGTGGCTGCACAACAGGCCGAGCTGGATCACATCGACCAGACCATCCACACCACGCAATTGAACCTGCACTCGCAGGAAGAGAACCTGGCCGAACTGCTGGCACATGCCGCCGGCATGCAGAGCAACGGCGACACGGTGCCGAAAAGTCTGGCCGATCGCATCACCCGGCAGAGGGCCACGGTGACTGCGCAACGCCGGATGCTCGAACGGCAACACGACAAGAGACAGGCTGCGGTACAGAGGGAGCAGCGGCAGCTGAGGCACTATCACGACGTGCGCGCGCGCATGCAGGCACAGCTCTCCGGCCAATAGATTCAACGCAGCGGCGGGGGGCAGCCAAGAGCGGCGCCGCGCCGCGCTTTCCTGTAGTGCGCCTCCTATAGCATCACCATGCTGACCAGACCATCCGGCGCCATTATTTCACCCGCCACCATGGTCAGCACCGTGACCACGCCAAGACCGAACCGCTGGCTCAGACGTTGCCAGACCCGGCGATTGACATCCAGCCGCGACTGCTCGCACATCACCTGCAGCAGCCATGATGCCGGGTCCTCGCCGATGGCATCGCACATGCGCGCGATCAGGTGCGGTTCGGCTTGCGAGCCCCGCTTGCGCCAGTTGTTGATCGTCTGGCGCTTGATATCCAAGGATTTGGCCGCGGCGTTGTCGGACTTGATGCCCAAGTTCTCGCGATAATGGCCAAGCAGCCTGGTTGTGGCGTTCACGGCAGATCTCCTGGAGCAGTCACGTACTCCAAATGGTGATATCAGCCTACCCCAACTGCGCGCGCCCGAAAAGAAACCACGCGCACAATGTCAGTCGTTGTCCTCGACCGGTGCCGCCACGACTGGCGATGCCTGCTCGCGCCGCATGTCGGCCTCGAACAACTGCTTGAGATCGTCCATGGAATCCTGTGACGCGCGCACCAGTTCGGTTTCATCGTCATAGACCAGATACTGCTCGCGCAGCAGCCGCTCGTCATGCTGGCGGAACTGCTGCACGCGGGCCTCGGTGACCGCGGCGTCCATGCCCAGTGCCAGCATCACCTGCCGCGTCAACTTCAGACTGGAATGAAACGTCTCGCGCACCGGCGCCTCGATGCCTAGATCCATCAAGCGAAAGACATGCTGGCGATTGCGCGCCCGCGCCATGATCTTCAGATGCGGGAAATGCCGCCGCACAATGCGCGCAGTGCGCACATTGGCGAGGGGATCATCCGTGGCCAGCACGAACACCTCGGCCTGCTCGGCGCCCGCCGCCCGCAGCAGGTCCGGCCGTGCGGGGTCGCCGTAGTAGATCGACGTACTGCCGAAGCGGCGCGTGAATTCGACCTGTTCGACAGAACTTTCCAGTGCCACGAACGCGATATTCTGCGCGGTCAATACGCGCGCCACGATCTGTCCGACACGGCCGAAGCCGGCGATGATCACGCGTGGCGATTGCCCATCGATGTGGTCGTATGCACGCTCGTCGTGACGCTCCGGCGTGCGCAGGATATGTGCCGCTGCCAGCACCAGCAGAGGCATGGCGGCCATGGAAACACTGATGGCCAATACCAGCAAATGGCCTTGCTGCGCGCTCAACAATGCTTTCTCGCTGGCCAGCGCCAGCACCACGAAGGCAAACTCGCCGCCACTTGCAAGCAACACCGCCACACGCGCTGCGGCAGCACCGTCAAGACCGGAAAAGATCCGCGCCAGCGGCCACAGCAACACCGCCTTGAGCAGCATCAACGCGGCCACCAGCGCCAGCACAAGCAGCGGATGCGCCCACAACAATGACAAATCCACCGACATGCCCACGCTGATGAAGAACAGCCCAAGAAGCAGCCCCTTGAACGGTTCGATGTGCGATTCCAGCTCATGTCTGTATTCGGAATCAGCCAGCAGCATGCCGGCCAGAAATGCCCCCAAAGGCGCCGAGACGCCGACACGCTCCATCAACCATGCCGTGCCGATCACCACCAGCAGCGCCGTCGCCGTGGACACCTCCATGCTGCGCGTGCGAGCCACGATGCGAAACAGTGGCCGCAGCAGATAGCGTCCGCCGAGCACCACCACGAGGATGGTTCCCACCACGCGCAGCACACTTATCGGATTGAACAGATGCGCACCACCGATGCCGTTGCCCAGAAGCGGCACAGCGGCGATCAACGGGATGGCGGCCAGATCCTGGAACAACAGCACGGCAAAGGCGCTGCGCCCGTGTGCACTGCCCTGTTCCTTGCGCTCGGTGAGGATCTGCAATCCGAATGCCGTGGACGACAGCGACAGGGTCGCCCCCACCACCACTGCGGCAGAAACACTCAGTGCAAACACGAGGTGCGCCACACCGGCCACCACCGTGGTGGTCACCAGCACTTGCGCCACGCCCAGCCCGAACACATCGCGACGCATCACCCACAGCCGCGACGGCGACAACTCCAGGCCGATCACGAACAGCATCAGCACCACGCCAAGCTGCGAGATCTGCGCCACCCGACCGGCATCGCCGCCCATCCCCAGCACATGCGGACCAATGACCGCTCCGGCCAGCAGATAGCCCAGCACCGATCCCAGCTTGAAGCGCCGCGCCAGCGGCACGGCAATCACCGCGGCCAGCAGGAACACGACCGCAAGTTGAAGGAAGTGGTGCGATTCCACGGCCGCCTCCGGCAAGAACGCGCCCGTCGATTATGTCACGCGTGCAGCGTTGACGCGCCGCAATGATCCCTGGCGGGATCCGCCCCTCAAGCGCCCTCGCGCAACCAGCGAGCCGCATCCAGCGCGAAATACGTCAGGATCGCGTCCGCGCCGGCGCGTTTGAATGCCGTCAAGGATTCCAGTACACAGGCGCGCTCATCCAGCCAGCCGTTTTGCACGGCAGCCTTGAGCATGGCGTACTCGCCAC
Organism: uncultured Gammaproteobacteria bacterium; assembly: GCA_963747595.1. Taxonomy (GTDB): domain Bacteria; phylum Pseudomonadota; class Gammaproteobacteria; order Xanthomonadales; family Rhodanobacteraceae; genus Oleiagrimonas. The sequence continues at coordinate 116,639 of CAVVFO010000003.1, read as the reverse complement.
TGACCTGATACACAAACGTCGGCGCCCCGAACGTCTCCTTGGCACGCCGCACGATATCCAGATACGGCATGCCCGGCTTCACCATCACCGCGTCGGCGCCTTCCTCCAGGTCCAGCCCGATCTCGCGCAGCGCCTCGTCGCTGTTGCCGATGTCCAGCTGATACGTGTGCTTGCCGCCACCGCCGAGATTGCCGGCGGACCCCACCGCATCACGGAACGGTCCATAGAAGCTGGAGGCGTACTTGGCCGAATAGGCCAGAATCCGCGTATCGATCAAGCCCTCGGCATCCAGCGCGTCACGGATGGCGCCGATGCGCCCATCCATCATGTCCGAGGGCGCCACGAAATCGAACCCGGCCCGCGCCTGCGCCAGTGCCTGACGCACCAGCGCTTCGACGGTGAGGTCGTTCACCACGTATCCATCGGCGTCGATGAGCCCATCCTGGCCATGCGTGGTGTACGGGTCCAGTGCCACATCCCCGATCAACCCCAACTGCGGAAAGCGCTCCTTCAATGCACGCGCCGCGCGCTGGAACAGCCCCTGCGGATTCCATGCCTCGCGCGCATCCTCACTCTTCACGTGCGCACCTGGCGAGGGAAACAGCGCCAGCGCCGGAATGCCCAGTGCCACCACTTCCGCCGCCAGCGCCAGCAGATGATCGAGAGACAGCCGCTCCACACCGGGCATCGACGTCACTGCTTCGCGTCGGTCCTCACCTTCGGAGACGAATGCAACCATGATCAGGTCATCCACGCCCAGCATGGTTTCGCGCATCAATGCGCGGGAAAAGGCGTGGCGGCGCATGCGGCGCATGCGGACGGTGGGAAAGCTCATGGCGGGTTCCAAGCGACACACAACGAACGTGCCATTGTACGCCGGTCGCTTCGGTGCGCAGGGGTCAGGCGCGGGATGTTGCCGGCCGGAAGTTTACGAGGACTCCGCCCAGTCGCGGCAGCGCGCCGCGGAGCGACACACGCCGGCCCGTTTCGGGATCGAACGCATGCAGCTTCTGTGTATCGATCCGCAGGCGCACCGTGCTGCCATGTTCGGGCAAGTCGTATGGCGCGGCGCGGCAGACCACCTCGGCAGTGCCGACGTGCAGGTTGAGGAACACTTCGTTGCCCACCGGTTCGATCACATCCAGATGCGCGGTCAGATGTGCCGTATGCGGCGCCGCCCCGTCGCGCTCGAGATGCAGGTCCTCGGGGCGGATACCGATCAGCAGCTCGCCGTCATGATCGGTCACTCCCGGTACGTGTGACAGGTCGATATGGGCATCGCCCAAGTGCAGACGCGGGGTGGGGCGCGACGCGATGCGCCCGCGCAACACATTCATCGCCGGGCTGCCCAGAAAGCTGGCGACGAACAGATTGGCGGGCCTCTCGTACAGCGCCATCGGCGTGTCGATCTGCTGGATGTGACCATCATCGAGCACCACGATGCGCTGCCCCAGGGTCATGGCCTCGATCTGGTCGTGGGTGACGTAGATCATGGTGGTGCCCAGGCGCCGGTGCAGCCGCGCGATCTCCACGCGCATGGACAGGCGCAGTCGCGCATCCAGATTGGACAACGGCTCGTCCAGCAGGAACACGGATGGTTCGCGCACCAGCGCACGGCCCAGCGCCACGCGCTGGCGTTGTCCGCCGGAGAGCTGACGCGGGGCGCGGTCCAGCACGGACTCCAGCCCCAGCATGCGCGCCGCCTGCAGCACACTGCGCTTGACCTGGGCCCTGGGCTGGCCACGCAGCTTCAGGCCGAACGCCAGATTTTCCGCCACGCTCATGTGCGGGTACAGCGCATAGTTCTGGAACACCATGGCGATGTCGCGATCCTTCGGCGCGACCGCGTTCACCGTGCGCGTGCCGATCGAGACGGTGCCGGAGGACAGCTGCTCCAGGCCGGCGATCATGCGCAGCATGGTGGTCTTGCCGCACCCGGAGGGCCCTACCAGCACCAGCAACTCGCCGTCGGCAACCTCGAACGAGGCATTGTCCACGGCGACATGACCGTTGTCGAAGACCTTGCGCACATTGTCCAGGCAAACCCCGGCCATACGTACTTACTCCGCTTGGATCGCGTCACCGCATGCCGAGGCCGCGACCCGGCGAGCCGGGACCACGCGTCATGTGGTGACACTGATAGTGGTTTCGCGCCCTCCACACAACCCTGACGCAGGGTGCGTCAGGCTGCAAAATGGGAGGGGTTTGGTTATTCTGGCATGTAAACGTTTGCAACACTCCTCCACCCGATACCACCCAGATGAGCCAAACCTACACGTTCCCCGAAACGTTTCTCTGGGGATGCGCCACCGCCGCCTACCAGATCGAAGGGTCCCCACTGGCAGATGGCGCCGGCCCCAGCATCTGGCAGCGCTTCGCGCACACGCCGGGCATGATCCACGACGGCGATACCGGCGACATCGCCTGCGATCATTACCATCGCATGGAAGACGACGTGAAGCTGATGGCCGACCTGGGCCTGAATGCCTACCGTTTTTCCATCGGCTGGGCGCGCGTGCTGCCAGAGGGCGTCGGCCGCATCAATCAGGCGGGCCTGGATTTCTATCGGCGCCTGATCGATACGTTGCTGCAGCACGGCATCACACCCATGGCGACACTCTACCACTGGGATCTGCCGGAAGCGCTGGACAATCTCGGCGGCTGGCTGAATCCGGACATCGACGCCTGGTTCACCGAATACGCACGCATCTGTTTTGATGCGCTCGATGATCGGGTCCCGCTGTGGGCCACGCTCAACGAACCCTGGGTGGTCGCCGACGGCGGCTACCTGCACGGCGTGCTGGCGCCCGGGCATCGCAACCTGTTCGAAGCGCCGATCGCCAGCCACAACCTCATGCGTGCCCACGGGCGCGCCGTGCAGGCATATCGTGAACGCGGCCGGCATCAGATCGGTCTGGTGGTCAACATCGAGCCCAAGTATCCGGCGTCCGACAGCGCGACCGACCACGCTGCCACGCGCCGCGCCCATCACTACATGAACCGGCAGTATCTTGATCCCGCATTGCGCGGCCGCTATCCGGCCGGGTTGAAAGACATCTTCGGCGACGCGTGGCCGGACTGGCCGCAACAGGATCTCGAGCGGATTCGCCAACCTATCGATTTCATCGGCCTGAACTATTACACCCGTGCCGTGGTGCGCCATGACGAGAGCAGCTATCCACAGAAAGCGGCAGCGGTACGTCAAAGCGGCGCGCGCTATACAGACACCGCCTGGGAAGTGTATCCACAGGGCCTGACCGATACCTTGCTGTGGCTGAAGGAGCGCTACGACAATCCGCCCATCTACATCACGGAGAACGGCTCGGCATTTCCCGATCCAGCGCATGCCGATGGCAACCACGTCGACGACCCGCTGCGCCAGGAATACCTGGTCCTCCATTTGCGTGCGTGTCGCGACGCCCTCCAGGCCGGAGTCGACCTGCGCGGGTATTTCGGCTGGTCGTTGCTGGACAACCTGGAGTGGTCGCTGGGATTCGCCAAGCGCTTCGGCATGATCCATGTCGACTACTCCACCCAGAAGCGCACGCTCAAGGGAACCGCCAGGCTGTACCGGCGCATCATTCACAGCAACGGCGCGGCACTGGATGCACCCACATGACCTTTCATCACGGTCTTGACCATTCATTTGCGCTAAGGTGGTGGGCTGCCGCGTCCACCACACACCCTACGTTTCAAGCCATACGAGTCCGTACATGACGTCCTCCGCAGTCTCCTCGCACAAGCTGCTGGCCGATATCGGTGGTACCAATGCGCGTTTCGCGCTGGCCGATGCCGATGCAAGACCACCGCTTCTGATCGACTCCATCCGCTGTTATCGCGTCGCCGATTTCGATTCGCTCAGCGACGCCGCCGAGCAGTACCTGACAGACACCGATGTGCAGCCGGAACGCGCGGTATTCGCGGTGGCCGGCCGCATCGAGGGCGACAAGGTGCACGCCACCAACAATCCATGGGACATGTCGGCGTCCAAGGCGCGTGCGCGACTCAATCTGCGGGGCGTGCGCATGGTCAACGACTTCGCCGCCATGAGCATGTGCGTGCCGCTGCTGGGCAAGCACGACATCGTGCGCATCGGCGAGCCGCAGCCGGCACACATCGGCGGCGCACCCGAGCAGACCTTTGCCATCACCGGCCCCGGCACGGGTCTGGGCGTTGGCGGTCTGCTGCGCCGCGACAGCAACTGGCTGCGCTTGGAAACCGAGGGAGGGCACACCGCGTGGGCTCCGGAAACCGAAGAGGAGATCGAGGCCCTGCGCGTGCTGTCCACGCGGTTCAAGCGCATCTCCAATGAACGCGTGATCAGCGGCCGCGGCATCCGCAACCTGTATGACGCGCTGGCCGAAGTGCATGGACAGGACACCGATTCCCCCGACGCCGCCAGCATCGTCGAACGCGCCGAGAACGGGCAGGATCTGGCCACCCGCACGCTGAACATCTTCTGCGCCAGCCTGGGGTCGATTGCCGGCGACGTGGCGTTGACCATGGGTGCCTGGGACGGCGTGTACCTGGCCGGCGGCATGCCGCCACGACTGCTGGACTGGCTGCACAAGGGCGGCTTCCGTGCCCGCTTCGAGAACAAGGGCCGTCTCGAGGACACCATGCGCGAGATTCCCACCGCGGTCATCACCCATGAGCAGGCCGGCCTGCTCGGCGCCGCCGCTCTCGCCCTGCTGGACAGTGGCACACCGCTGCCCAGCGTGTAGCGCGCATCCACCACACAACACGACGCTGCGGCCGCAGGGCGGATCAATCCCGCAAGGGAATCGACGTGGGACTTCGGTCAGGAGCAACGCAACGGCTGCGCCGGCTTGCGGGACGGTGTTCGTTCTCGCACGTGAGCGGAAATAGGCGCGGTCCGGGCAAGCAGGCGGCTCCGTCGCGTTGCTCCCTGCGCCGCCCTGCTCCCTGCGCCGCCCTGCGGATGACTGCGCTTTTCAGCCCTTCACGCTGCCCAGCAAGAGGCCCTGGATGTAGTAGCGCTGCAGCACCAGAAACAGCAGCAGCACCGGCATCACCGTGACCACCGCGCCGGACATCATCAGCTCGGCATCCTGCACGTGCTCGCGCGACAGCGCCGCCAGCGCGATAGGCAACGTGTAGTGCTCCTGTCCGGTGAGGATGATCAATGGCCACATGAAGTCGTTCCAGCTGCCCAGAAAAGTGAAGATCGCAAGCGTGACCACGATGGGCCTGAGCAGCGGCAGCACGATGGTGACGAAAATGCGCCACTCCCCGGCGCCATCGATGCGCGCCGCCTCAAGGAGCTCATCGGGGATCGAGCGCGCGTATTGGCGCACCAGAAAGATGCCGAACACAGTCGCCAGCATCGGCACCACGACACCTGCATAGGTATTGACCAGGCCCAGGCCACGAAACATCAGGAACAGCGGCATCATCGTCACCTGCATGGGGACGACCAGCGCCCCCAGAAGGGTCTTGAAGAGGGGCTCCCGACCGGCAAAGCGCAGCTTGGCGAAGGCATAGCCGGCCATCAGATTGAACGCCAGCGACACCACGGTCACCACGCTGGCAATGAGCAAACTGTTGAGCAGGAAGTGGCCCATTCCGGCCTGTGCGAACAGACGGCGATAGTTGCCCAGGCCGGGGTGCGAGGGCAGCAACGGCGGCGGCATGTGGAGCGTGGCGCCTGGCTGCATGAACGAGACCGACAGCATCCACAGCAGCGGAAAGAGCGCCACCGCGGCCATACCCAGCATCGCCCCGTGCAGCAACGCTCTGGATACACGCAGGTTCATGCGTAGCCCCTGCGCCGCGCCGCACGCAGGACGAGCGTCGTGCTCACGAACATCAGCGCAAACAGCATGAACGCCACCGCAGAACCCAGCCCCAGGTTCCACCATTTGAAGCCATCTTCGTACATCAAGTACAGCACGCTGACCGTGCTCTCCAGCGGCCCGCCTTCGGTCATCACATAGGGTTCGGCAAACAACTGGAAATACCCCGACAGCGTCAGCACGCTCACCACGACCGTGGTCGCACCCAGCATCGGCAGCGTGATGTGGCGGAACTGTGCCCAGGCCGAGGCACCGTCGATGCGCGCGGCTTCATACAGGTCCTGGGGAATCGCCTGCAATCCGGCGAGGAAGATGATCATGTTGTAGCCGAAATTCTTCCACACCGCGAAAGCAATGATGGTGGGCATGGCCCAGTGCGGATTCCCCAGCCAGTCCACCGGATGCAAACCGGCCGACTGCAAGACATGATTGACCAGACCGTAACGGGTCTGGAACAGATACCGCCAGATCACCGCCGTGGCCACCACCGTGGTCACCACGGGCGCAAACAGCGCGGTGCGAAAGAAGGCCCTGAAACGCAGCATGCGTGCGTTGAGCAGCAGCGCCGCGCCCAGCGAGACCAGCATCGACAATGGCACGCCCACCAGCACGAAATACAGCGTGTGCCCCAGTGCCGCCCAGAACAACGGTCGCCGGAGCAACTGCACGTAGTTGTGCAGACCGATGAAATGCAGCATGTGCAGGTTGCCCAGCGCGTACAGATCGAAATCGGTCATGCTGAGACCGAAACCGGCCAGCACCGGAACCAGGAAGAACACGCCCAGCACCAGCAGCGCCGGCGCCAGGAACACCCACGCGACCCACGGCCGGTTCATGCCGTGCGCTCCACCGCCATCAATGCGCTTCGCGCCGCCGTAGGATCTGCCGCCGCCGCGCCAGAATCGCATCGGCACGCTGGTTGAGCCGGTGCGCCGCCTGATTCACGTCGATGTCGCCATGCGCCAGCCGCTCGCCAACACGCTTGAGCTCCGTGGCAATGCGCTCCCACTCAGGCACCTTGGGGATCGGCCGGGCGCGCTCCAGCTGCTGGCGAAATGCGCGCGCGTAGGGATCGTCCGCCAGCACCGGGCGCGCCCAAGCCGAACGACGCGGCGGCATGTCGCCGACCAGCCTGTAGAACCGCACTTCCACATCCGGCCGCGACAGGTACTGCACCAGCAACCAAGCGGCGTGCTTGTGCCTGGATCTCTTGAAGATGACCAGGCTGGAGCCGCCGGCCAGCGACGCACCGGGCCCGGTCGGGCCGGGCAGGGGCGCTGTCGCCCAGGCATGTTTCAACCGCTTTGGCATGCGTGCCCTGAATTCCGCGATGTTCCACGGGCCGGAAAGATAGAACGCGAAGTAGCCACGCGCGAACTCGGTCCAGACATTGGAAATATCCTGGTTGCCGGCCACCGGCGCCCACTGCTTGCGGAAGATCTGCGCATAGAACTGCAGCACGTGACGAAAGCCCTGGCTGTCGAAATTGCCGTAGCGGTCGTCATCGCGCAGCATCGACTGATCCTGCTGCAATCCCAGCGACTCCATCTGCTCGAACTCGTTGACCGGCAACAGGATGGCGTAACGATCCGGCCCCACCATGCGCTTGATCGCGGCCATCTGCCGCGCCCATTCGCCCCAGGTGTGCGGGGGATGATCGAACCCGGCACGCGCCAGAATATCCTTGCGGTAGAACAGCAGCCGCGTATCGATATACCACGGCACACCATACAGCGTGCCGTCGACCACGTTGGTCTGCCAGTTCCCGGAAAAATAGTCCTGCGGCCGCACCACGGAGGAGGCCGTGACCCGCGCCTGCAGCGGTACCAGCGCATCCACCGCGGCCAGCTCCGGCAACCATGTGTTGCCCAGCTGACACACATCCGGCGTGACGTGACCAGCGAATGCGGTCAGCAGCTTCTGGTGCGCGCCGGTCCAGGGCAGCGTCTGCACATCGACATGGAGATGCGGATGCGCCTTCTCGAAGGCCGGCATCAGTTTCCTGACCGCCGCACCTTCATTGCCCATGGCCCAGAAGGTGACGACCTCTTTTTGCGCGGCCGCCTGCACCCGGCATGCCACCAGCAGCATCGCCATCAATATGCAGAGGGCAGCGCGCATGGCGAATCCACACGTCAACGCCCGCCTTGAAATTCGAGGTGCAGTCACATCGTGCATGGGACGGGAGCGGGTGGTGGACAGGCCCCACTACGATGACCGCAATCGTGCCAGGGAGCAATGGCTGCAGGCTGACTCCGCCGCCGCCTTCCCTTCTTTCACCCTGCCGTCTTCTCGGACTGAATGAGGGGGGGCGCAGGCGTCATCCTCTCCGCGGGCACGCCGCTCAAGGGGCGGTGGGGCACACGCAGCCCCGTGCCGCGCGCCCGCAGCAGCGACGCTGACGTTTCAATATGGGATGCAAAGGATGTTGCCGCAACCCCCGATGCAGGTCGATCCGGACCGTGAGCGACTCCCGGCACGTGCCTAATGCGCAGCCGGCGATGCCTTCGACGCACCCAGCCAGCCGCCGGTGAATCCGGCCCGCTTCAGGCCGCGGCGGATGTAGCGGTTGTGCCGCATCACCTTCCACACGAAGCCGCTGCGGTAGTTTTCCAGCATCAGCAGAATGGGACCTTCGTCGATACCCAGATATTCGCTGTCCACCCAGCCGAAACCGGGTACCAGCCGACCGGTGCGAAGATCGGTATTCTTGACGTGGAAGCTCAGATTGAAAGCATCCAGGAAGCCGTACTTGCCATAGATGGTCTTGCCGTAGCGCGTGTACATCGCCTCGATGGCCGGAAGCGCGATCTTCGGCGCAAAGCCGATCGATGCGGCCGCCGCCGTCGGTGCGATGGTGCCGTCATCCCAGGTGTGATTGATATCCACGCCACGCGCGGTATATCCGTGGAACACACGCTTCACGCCGTTGTGTGTCCAGGTGACATTGGCCGGCCCGTTGCAGGCAGTCAGTCCCCAGATGTTGGCGCCGTAGCCGGTCCAGTGCCCGGGATTGGCGATGGCGTAGGCGCGCTGCGCACGCGCGGCCCGACGGCTGTTCCTGAAGTAGGTCAGGTGATGCTGGCGCATGTAGGCATCCTGGATGCCGCGAAAATCGATCCAGGACTCGCTGTACTGATGCCCGAACAGCGGCGCGAAGCCCAGTTGCATCTGTCCGTTGAAGCGCCCCCAGCTCTTGGCGTAGGTCTTGGTCCACGCCGTCCAGGCGGCGGGTTTGACGGCATGCGTAGGGGATCCCAGCGCCATCACGTACAGGATCATCGCCTCGTCGTACCCCTGCCAGTCGTGACTGTTGAATGCCCCCCCCGGGGTCCACGCCATGCTCACCAGCGGCGCCCGACGCTGCGCCCAATTCCAATTGATGCGCCGGTACAGCGTGTCTGCCAGCTTTCGGATCTGCTGCTCGCGTGGTGTATCGCGATCATAGTAGGACTGCGCGAACAGCACGCCGGCCATCAGCAGGGTGGTGTCAATAGTCGACACTTCCGAGTGCGCATCACGCAACCCGCTTCGCATGTCCAGAAAGTGGTAATAGAAACCCTTGTACCCCGTCTCGCCGTTCTCGTCGGGACCCATCGGGGCATTGGCGAAAAATTTCAGGGTCGCCAGTGTGCGGCTGACCGCCTGGTCGCGGGTGATGTACCCACGTTCGGCACCGATGCCATACGCGGTCAGTCCGAAGCCCACCGCAGCGATGCTGGAAAACGATTTGGACGGCCAGTGGTCGGGAATCAGCCCGTTCTTCGGATTCGCGGTCTGCCAGAAGAACTCGAACGTGCGCTTTTCCAGATTGTTCAGCAACCCGCGCTGCGCAGCAGGCAACGCGTGGAAGGTTGGCACTCCGCTGGAGGCCGGCGCGGCAACCGGAGCCTGCAGACTGACGTGCGATTGCGCTGGCTCGGCCGTGGCCGTCGGTTGCCACGCCGCACCCAGAATCGCCAGTGTGGACAGCGCGCAAAAACGAAGTGTGCGAAAAACCATGTAAAACCCCGAGAATCGTGCGGCGATCAACTCATATCGCCGGATGTTGACACGTGATGACGCAGGCCGGATCGACCTGCAAAAAACAAAAAAATGCGGTCATCCCACAGCGCGACAGCAACGGTCGATGAAGGCTGCATGGGCCGGCATGGCGTCGACACAGCCGGTGACCACCTGCGCGACGCTACTCATAAATGCACGCAGGTCGTCATCAGGCATCTGATCGACCAGGGGATGATAAGCCTGCGGAATGATGCGCTGACCCAGCATCACCTGCACCCAGCTGGGGACAGCGAAAAGCTCCTCGCCGTCCCGGAAAAACAAACCACTGTCGCGGAACAGGCGCATGTTGTCCTGCAGCTGCTGTGGAACCTGCATGTGGCGGCAATCGTTCCAGAAAGACGTGTCGTCACGCTGGGTTGCATGATAATGCAGAATGAGAAAATCGCGGATGCGCTCGAACTCGAACCGCGATTGCGCATTGTAGCGGTCAATCAGGACATCGCTGCAGCCATCGCGTGGAAACAACTGCAGCAGTTTCGAGATGCCTGACTGGATCAGGTAGATGCTGGTCGACTCCAGCGGCTCCATGAAGCCACTTGCCAGCCCCAGAGCCACCACGTTGCGGTTCCAGAACTTCTTGCGCATGCCCGTGGTGAAACGCAATGCACGCGGTTCGCCCAGAGCCGGCCCATCGAGATGCCCGAGCAGTGTAGCGGCAGCTTCATCTTCGCTGATGTGCGCGCTGGAGAACACGTAGCCGTTGCCGGTGCGGTGCTGCAGCGGGATACGCCATTGCCAGCCTGCCTCATGGGCCTTGGCGCGCGTGAAGGGCGGGGGCGGTGCCACGTTCTCGCTGGCCACGACAAGCGCGCGGTCGCATGGCAACCAGTGCGTCAGATCCGTGTAGCCAGTGTGCAGCGCCTGCTCGATGAGCAGGCCGCAAAAGCCGGAGCAGTCGATGAAGAGATCGCCTGTCAGCGCCTCGCCACTATCCAGCACCACAGCCTCGACAAAGCCTGTCTCCGCGTTCAGCCGGGTCTCGCGCACCCGCCCCTCGGTGCGCCGCACGCCACGTTTTTCCGCATATCCGCGCAGGTATTGGGCGTAACGGCCGGAATCGAAATGGTAGGCGTAGGCGATATTGGCCAGCGGCGAAGTCGGCGGCACATCGGTGGCCGAAACCATGAACTTGCCGCGCGGCGCGGCAACGGTGTTGAGCGAATAGGCGCCGATGTCCTGCGCGTATCCCGCCTGCGCGGCCTTGATCCAGTACTGGTGAAAAGGCAGCAGACCCAGATCATGGCCGATGGTGCCAAACCCGTGGATATACGAGTCGCCCGGACGCCCCCAGTCGTTGAACTGGATGCCCAGCTTGAACGTGGCGCGCGTGTGCCGGACGAACTCGGCCTCGTCGATCTCCAGCAGATTGTTGAACAGCTTCAGATGCGGCACCGTGGCCTCGCCCACGCCGACGGTACCGATGGCTTCCGATTCCACCAGGCGGATGCGGTAGTGCCGGTCCAGTACCTTGACCAGAGCCGCAGCGGCCATCCATCCGGCAGTCCCCCCGCCGACGATGATGATGTCCTTGAGTCGTGAATCAGTCATGAGCCGGAGCAGACAGGGCCACCGCAACCTCATCCGGGGATGCCACCTCTCGAAACAAGTCTGATGCCATCTCGCGACATTCAGCCCTCATCCGACGCTGCATGACATCGCGGGCATCATCGTGGATACCCGCGACGCCATGTCCCATCGTGGCAATGAAGCGAATAACCATTCGCCTCAGAACCGCGCACCCACCTCGAACTTGATGGTTCGCGGCACGTAGGTGATGTTGCCCGTCTCGTTGTAGCTGACCATCCCGTTGTAGGGTCCCGCGGAATAGTCGGTGGAGTAGTCCACGTAGTTCTTGAAGTTGAACACGTTCAGCAGGTCGAAGCGCGCATACGCCGTGATGCCATGCCCGAAATGGAAGTTCTTGGTTGCTTGGAAGTCGACGTCGCGATACCCCCAGATCTTGCCGCCCACCAGGAACTTCGACGCGTTCGACGGCATCCCCGCTGTTGCATGGCACAGGCTTCCGTTGGGGAACTGGTTGCCGGAGTCTGCGGAATAGCACGCGGAGGTGTTGAGCGGTATCGGGGTCGCCAGGGTGAGTTTGGCGGCGAACACCAAGCCCCATGGCCCGGAGACATTGCCCGTCGCCACGAAACGGTGCTTGGCTACCGCGTTGGAACTTATGAACGGGTAGTTGTTGATCGTGGCGTAGTCAAACGAATAATGCTCGTTGATGTCGCGGTTCTGCACGGCATCGCTGTAGGTGTAGGCGAACGTGGCGCCCCAGCCGGACGCCTTGGTGTAGGGCTTTTTCGCCGACAGCAGCAGCTGCGTATTGCGTGTGCGGATGCCATTGTTGCCGACGATCAGGCTACCAAAACCCGGGATGCCATCGCCCCAGGGCTGGCTGTTGTTCTTGAAGAAGGCGCCATCGGGATAGCGGTTGCCCAGCGTGAAGGCAAATCCGTCGTAGTACAGGACACGCGTCACCGTGGCATCGGTCTGCCAATCGCCGAGCTGGTTGGACATGCCCAGGCTGAACTGGTCCGAATACGGAGCCTTCAGATGGTTGTTGAGCAGATCCACCTCGGCGCCCGCGTTGCTGCTGGCACCCAGCAGCGCCTGCAGATTGGACAGTCCGTTGAGGTATTTCGGATCCCAGTTCACGCAGGGCGTCTTGCCCTGGTGACACGGGCCGCTGGTGACGCCCTGGGGACGGAAATACTCCCTGAACTGCGGCAGCGCCGCCTTGGTGGTTTCCAGCTGCAGGTAGTTGTACAGGTTGCGGTCGTACGACCGGCCGACGCCGCCGTGGATCACATGGGCCTGATCGTCGTTGATGTCATAGGAAAAGCCCAGCCGCGGCTGCCATTCGCCCTTGAAGGCCGAACGGTTGTGGCCATTGCTGATGTAGTCATTGACATTGATTCCGCCGGCCGCCAGTGCCTGGGCGTAGGTCTGTCCGGGAGGCGCATTGGGATTGGTATTGGGACCTTCCAGAGCAGCGACCACGTTCGCCGGCGTGACGAAGTTGGTGTAGGACGGATCTTTCTCGTAATCCCAGCGTACGCCCAGATTCAGCTGCAGCCGGTCGGTGACGTCCCAGTCATCCTGCACGTAGGCGCCGAACTGCTTGTCGTTGGTGACCACGGTCGGGGTCAGCCCCAGCCCCTCCACCGGCTTGGTGAAAAATGCCTCGTACGGAGTGGATGCAGTGCCTGACGGAGTGACGTTGTAGTAGAACTGCGGATTTTCATTGGCCGCATCTTCCGCCTTCAACGTGATATCCCGATAGACGAAGCCCATCTTGATGACATGGTTGCCATGCCATTGCAGATCATTGAAGGTCAGGTTGTCCTTGATGAAATACCCTTTCTGGCCCTTGTTCTGTGCCGCCAGCGGCGATGCCGGACCGGTATCGATGATGGTCGCGTCCTGGGTGGACGAATACGGGTACGTATAGATGGCGCCGTTGCCGAAATTGAGCGGCGTCGGCTGGAAGAACGTGTACTCGTGACCCAGGATCAGGTCGTTGAACCACAGGTCGGCGCTGTGATCCCACTTCAACGTGTAGCGCTTGTCGGTGTTGATGTTGCTGATGCCGGCCGAAACGGCAGTCACGCCGCCCACGCCCTGGCGCTGATGCTCGTTGCGGATCTTGGCACTCAACTCGAAGCGGTCGCGGTCAGTCGGTTCCCAGTCGAGCTTGCCGAAATACAGATCCTCCAGGAACGGCAGATTGGCCGGCCCCAATTGCGAAGCAACGTCGGAGGGCAGATAGGGCACGCCTGGCGTGGCGTTGCTGGCGGGTACCACTGCAATCGGCTCGACGAACCGCTTGCCCGAGTAGGCCAGGAAGAAATGCATCTGGTCCTTGATGATCGGCCCGCCCAGCGAGAAGCCGAATTCCTTCTCCTGCGAACTGGCCTTCTTGCCTTTGGCGTTTTCCGAGGGCGTCGCGGCGCGATATCCGTCGTTGGTGTACCGGTCAAAGACTTCACCGTGGAACTGGTTGGTGCCGGACTTGGTCTGCGCCGTGACCGCGGCACTGGAAATCTGTCCGTACTCGGCCTTGTAGTTGGACGTGATGACCTTGTACTGGCCGATCGCCAGCTCCGGAAAGGGGTTCCCCTGCGAGCTGTTCTGGCCGGCGACACCCCCGCCCATGACGTAGCTTTTCTGCCCCACGCCATCAATATAGACATTGACCTGGCTATCGTTCTGAGCACCACCGCGAAGCGATGTGTTGCCTTGTGCATTGACGGTGAACACCATGCCCGGAACGGTATCGGCGAACTCCAGGAAGTTGCGCGAAATCTGCGGAATGGTCTGGATCTGGTGCTGCGAGATGGTGGTGGAAATCTCCGGGGTCTTGACCTCGTGCAGTGCCGTGCCCGACACCGTGACGGTACTCAGGTTCTGGGCGTTCGCCTGCGCGGCCGTGGTGCTGGCGGCATTGGACTGCGCTGCTGCGGAAAGGTCGAGTGTGGCAGTGGACGCCACCGACAAGGTCACCGTCTTGGCCTTTCCGCTGCCGGCGCTGATCTGGTACGTGCCGGGCGGCAGCCCCACCAGCGTGTAGCGGCCACTGGCATTGGATGTGGTGTGCCGCGTGACGCCCGTGGCCACGTTGAACGCGGTGATCTGCGTATTGGCCGGCGCGTGTCCGCGCAAGGTGGCATTGGATGTTTGTGCCCACGAAGTCACCGGCGCCGCAGCGATGGCCACCAGGGACGCACCGATGAGACTGGCAAGCACTGTCTTCTTGAATTGCATAGGGGTTTTCATGAGGACCCTCCCCGGGTGATGTGTCGAGTATGTGAATTTGAGTGTGTGCGCGCTGTTTTTTTCTGTTTGAGCTTGTTTGCCTGCATGTTCCTATCCTGTGTCGCCATGGCTCTGCTCCTTTCGGGTATCGCGCGCAGAGCTGAGACTGGTGGAGTCCCGTATAACCAGTCCGACATCCAGCGCGCGTGAAATTCGTGGTTGCGCAGAGACCGCGTTGGTGCGGCGGTGTGCAATCTGATCGCAGACCCGCTCCATTGCATTGCTGCCCAGGTGGGCGATGGGCACGCGCACAGTGGTCAGCGACGGGGTGGTGTAGTGCGCCATAGGAATATCGTCGAAACCGCCCAGCGCGACGTCGTGCGGCACACGCAGCCCCATGTCGCTGATCGCGGACAGACAGCCCAGCGCCATCATGTCGTTGGCGGCGAAGATCGCCTGCGGCGGCGTCTTCAGCACACGCATGGCAGCGCGATAGCCCGAAGCCTCGGTGAAGTCTCCATCCAAAACCAATGGCTCCGCACCAGGCGCCAAGTCGCGCAGGCCCTCGCGGTAGCCGCGCAGCCGCTCTTGTGCCTCGAAGTTGTTGACCGGGCCGGAGACGAAGGCGATTCGCCGCAGCCCCAGTCCGCACAGATGCTGCATCATGGCCATGGCGCCGCCATAGTTGTCCACGGTCAACGTGGTATGGCCGCCATCGCTGCCCCATGTGTTCATCAGCACCAGTGGCAACTCGGCGGGGACATTGTCGGCGATGAAATGCGCATCGGCATGCGGCGACATCACCAGAAGGCCGTCGACCCGTCCGCGCATGGCATTGAGCGCCGCCGCGGCCTCCGTGGAATCGCCGTGCGAACTGGAGACCAGCAGGTGCATGCCACGTTCGCGGGCCGCCAGATCGATGCCGCGGATCAGTTCGGAGAAAAAGGCGCCGTGCAGATCCGGCAACAGCGCACCGATGGTCTGCGTGCGCTGCGTGATCAGGCTGCGCGCCGCGCTATTAGGCATGTAACGCAGTTTCGCCGCCGCTTTCTTGATCCGCACGCGCGTGGCATCAGTGACGCTGCTGTGCCCGTTCAGGGCACGCGACACCGAAGCGACCGAGACACCGGCTGCACGGGCGACATCTTTGATCGTGACTGACACTGGCATTGCGCCCCGGATCGGCATGAGTGAGGTGGACGCAACGGAATGTAAACGTTTCCAAGCAACGATGCAACGGATTTTTTACGGAATTCCTGATCCCTGCAATTCACGCCCCCGCGCCCGCCACCGGGCGGCGCGCCGACGCATGTGCCAGCTTGCACACAGACCCCTGCCGCGCCCGCACAGCGCAGCAAACAAGACAGGTTGTGTGGCAATCATTCGTTCCAGACCCGGGGCCAGCCTTGGCACCTCGCAGCGTGGCTGCATCCGCTGCGAGAGCGAGATGCGCGCAAGTCGAGGCGAGTCACTACTTTCCCGTCTTCAAGCGCGACGGCCATTGCCGTTAAATAAACATTAATGTAAGCTCAACCATAATGATGTCCGTGCTTCTTGTGTCACTTGCTTAGACCTGCAACGTAACCTGCGGATTTTTAACCCATGATTGCCTCCATTGCTGCAATCGGCCTGATCGGAATCACTACCGCGGTGGTGATTGCATCCGTCAAGCACATTCCGGAAGGGCAGGTGTACACGCTGCACCGCATCGGACGCTCCACGCCGCGCCTGCTCCTGCCGGGCACCCACCTCATCGTGCCGCTGATGGAGCGCATCGCGCGCAAGATCAGCCTGGGCGGTCGCACCCTCCGCCTGCAGGCAGAGGGCACCACGCCTGCCGGCACCGTGTTGTGGCAGGTGTTGGATGCGGTGCGCGCCGATACCATCATCGACCACGCCGAGCAGTCGATCCGCGACTACATCAAGGTACACATCCGGGATGTAGACAACGAGACAGCACGCGAACGCGATGTGCGCCTGAAAACCTTGTTGAACGCCGAACTGCGCCCGCAGGGACTTCTGGTCACGCGGGTCGATTTGCATGCGGCGGTCGTACAGAGTGCGGCCGAAGCGTAACCGTCTGCGCCCGTCGCGGCCCATCCGCCTGCACGCTGTACCACCCGCCACACTGGATTTGCTGCCGCTGTGCCCGGATACTGGACGGCCCGTCTGCGACCCAACACTGCATGCAGCGCTCCCGGCTCGGCAACCAACTCGATCACGGCCTGAAGGCCATGCAGCAACCGCTGCCTGCGCCCACGCGCACGCGGCTGCTGGATTATCTTGAACTGCTGGAGCGCTGGAATCGCAGTTTCAACCTGACCGCGGTGCGCGACCAGGCGGATATGGTGACGCGACATCTCCTGGACGCATTGAGCATCGCGCCCTACGTCACGGGCGGCAGCCTGCTGGACATCGGCAGCGGCGCGGGTCTGCCGGGGCTCGTCCTGGCCATCTGCAATCCCGGGCATCCGGTGCGACTGCTGGACAGCAACGGCAAGAAAGCACGCTTCCTGCGCGAGGCCGTGCGCCAGCTTGGCCTGCAGCATGTCAGCGTGGAACAACAGCGCGTGGAACAGGCCACCGGCCAATACGACTGCATCACCGCCCGCGCCTTCGCCAGCCTGCCAGACATGCTGCGCTGGGGCGGACATCTTCTGGCGCGTGAGGGGCGCTGGCTGGCCATGAAGGGGCGCTACCCGGAGGAAGAACTGGACGCGCTGCCGGCGGAGTTCGAGGCCGAGCACGTGCACGCTCTGAAGGTTCCCGGTCTGGACGCACAACGGCACCTGGTGGTGTTACGGCATGCCGCCCCTGCGCCTGGATAACCTCCGCATGCTGGTGTGGCGCGCCGCAGTCCACTACGATTTCCCTCCGCGCTGCGTCACGCACCAGCCATTCATCGCCGCTTCATCAGCGCCAAGCGGGACTACCGGTCAGGGGCACCCATGACACGCATCATCGCAGTTGCCAATCAGAAAGGTGGAGTCGGCAAGACCACCACCGCCGTCAACCTGGCAGCTGCGCTGGCCGAGGCCCGACGCACGGTGCTGCTGGTGGATCTGGACCCGCAGGGCAACGCCACCATGGCAGCCGGCGTCGACAAGGAGGCAACCCAGCCCAACGGATGCGACGTGTTGCTGGAAGAGGTCGCCATCGACGAGGCCGTGGTCAGCACCGAGGCCGGTTTCGACCTGCTGCCGGGCAACGCCGATCTGACCGCCGCAGAACTGAAACTGATGGACGCCATGGCGCGCGAATCGCGCCTGGGTGAACAACTGGCGCGCCTGGGCGATCACTACCAGACCATTCTCATCGATTGTCCGCCCTCGCTGCACCTGCTGACGCTGAATGCCCTCACCGCCGCCCACGGTGTACTGATCCCGGTGCAGTGCGAATATTTCGCGCTGGAGGGGTTGTCCAGCCTGCTGGAAACCATTGATGCGGTGCGCCAGAGGCTCAATCCGCATCTGGAGATCGAGGGCCTGCTGCGCACCATGTACGACGTGCGCAACAATCTGGGCAACGAAGTCTCCGCGCAATTGACCCAGCATTTCGGTGATCGCGTGCTGCGCTCCATGATTCCGCGCAACGTGCGCCTGGCCGAGGCCCCCAGCCACGGCCAACCGATCAACCTGTACGATCGCGGTTCGCGCGGCGCCATTGCCTATCTGGGATTGGCCGGCGAAGTCATCCGCCGCGACCGCGCCAGGCAGGCGGCGCAGAAATCGGCAACCACCTGATTTAGGACCTTTCCATGGCAAAAAAACGCGGTCTCGGACGTGGTCTGGACGCTCTGCTCGGCAGCGAGGAGGGCGGTGCATCCGTCAGCGAAAACGATGGCCAGCTGCGCACGCTGAAGGTCGGGTCCATCCGCCCCGGCAAGTACCAGCCGCGGCGTCACTGGAACGACGAGGCGCTGGATGAGCTGGCCGATTCGATCAAGGCCCAGGGCCTGATCCAGCCCGTGGTGGTGCGTGCCGTGGGCGCGCGCACGTACGAGTTGATTGCCGGCGAGCGCCGCTGGCGTGCCGCACAGCGCGCCAGCCTCGACGAGATACCGGCCCTGGTCAAGGACGTACCGGAACAATCCGTGCTGGCCATGGCGCTGATCGAGAACATCCAGCGCGAGGAGTTGACCGCGCTGGAGGAAGCGCAGGCACTGGCACGGCTGATCGAGGAATTCGAGCTTACCCATCAACAGGCCGCGGATGCCGTGGGGCGTTCCCGTGCCGCGGTCTCCAACCTGCTGCGGCTGATGGAACTGCCCGAAGCCATCCGTACGCTGCTGGACGAGGGCAAGCTGGAGATGGGCCATGCCCGCTGTCTGCTGACCTTGCCCGAGGAAGTGGCCCGGCCGCTGGCGCTGCAGGCCTCGCGCCTGGGCTGGTCGGTCCGCGAACTGGAAGAGGCCGCCCGCCGCGCCCAGGGCGGTGGGAGCAACAAACGCGCCACAGCCGGCAAACCGCGCGACGCCGACATCCAGTCGCTGGAGCGGGATCTGTCCGAACGTCTGGCCGCGCGCGTGGAGCTGGCGCAGGGCCGCGGCGGCCGCGGCAAACTGGTGATTCATTATCACAGCCTGGACGAGCTGGACGGCATTCTGGAAAAGATGCGCTGACGCGGCTGCAGCACAACGCATTCGCGTAGGGCGGATCAAGGAACGTCAGTGGACGGATCCGCCTGCTTGAATTAACGACCCCATCTTCTGGCAAGCAGGCGGCTCCGTCGCGTTGCTCCCGACCGAAGAAAGTCCCCTTGTGGGATTGAGCCGCCCTACGCGGCATGCCCGCTGCACGCGATGCCGCTTCATCGTGAGATGCGATCAAGAGACGGAACCTGATCCGGTACCGATCCATTGCGTTGCGCACGGAGTGAAAGATGCCCCGGGAAAAGCCGGTCTTCCCACGCGTGGACAGCAAACAGCGCCAGTTCGACGCCCTGGCCCGCGCGCACGCGGCGGGTCTGTACCGGTTTGCATTGTGGCTGTGCGGCAGGGATGCGCTGGCCCAGGATCTGGTGCAGGAAACGCTGCTGCGCGCCTGGAAGAACCTGCACGCGCTGCGCGATGCCGAGGCAGCACGGCCATGGCTGCTGACCATCCTGCGGCGTGAACACGCGCGCCTGTACGAGCGCAAGCGGCTGGAGGTCGTGGACATCGAGGACCACAGCGTGGCCGACGAGACCCTCTGGTCGGATCCGGAGCGTCATGGCAGCGCCGCGGACATTCGTCATGCCATGCAGCAACTGCCGCCGAAGTATCGCGAACCTTTGCTGCTGCAGGTGCTGGGTGGTTTCAGCTGCCAGGAAATTGCCGATGAACTGGGCGAAAAGCCCGGTGCCGTGATGACTCAATTATTCCGTGCCCGCCAGAAACTGAAGGCGCTCATGCAGGATCGGACACCCGGGGTGCCGCATGAACTGCCTTGAGTTCCGCCGTCAGCTGGGCGCCGAGCCGGGCTCACACGATGCCGGCTTCATCGGTCATCGCGACAGCTGCCGCACCTGTGCCGCGGCCTGGCGAGAGGCGCAGAGCTTCGAGCAAACATTGCGCCAGTCGCTGACCGTGGACGTGCCCGATGGCCTGGCGGACCGCGTGCTGCTGGCACAGGCCACCGCTATGCGCCAGCATCGCCGCCACGGGCGCCGCCATGTACTGGCCTTGGCCGCATGCGTACTGCTGGTGCTCGCCGGCGGCGGCCTGATCTGGCGGCGAGCGGGGCATGGGCAACACCTGGCGAATTTGGCGGTGGCCCACATGCCGCCGGAAATGGCGTCGCTGAAACTGGTGCGGCCGGTCGCCGATGCCATGATCGTGGCCGACTTCGCCGACCGTGGGCTCAGCCTCCCCGGCCCGATTCCCGCCGATACCACGTACGTGCGCCGCTGCATCGTCGGCCCGTACGAGGCCGTGCATCTGGTGACCCGGGCCGGGGGCGAACCGGTGGTGGTGTTGTACATGCCGCACAAGCAGGTGCGCAGCGAACGCCGCTTCACACGTGAGGGTTGGCACGGCATGGAGGTGCCGCTCGAGCATGGTTCCATGGTGGTACTGACCAATCGCGACAACCGCAAGCCACTGATCGACGTCGCCCGGGCCTGGAAACGCGCCATCGAAGGCAACGCGCCGCCACGCCAGCTGGCTGCACTGCGTGCTTCGACGCGGCCAGCGCTGCGTGCTCCGTAGCCATCAGGGTCGCCGGTCGACGGCATCACGCGCTTCCGGGCCACCGGCAGTCATTCGACCGCCGCCCTTGCTGAACATTCGCCTTACGGGGCTGTCAGTACACTGGCCCACCATTGCCGCCCATACGAGTTGCCGCATGACCCGACCCGTTGCTCCCCATGCCCGTCCGATCTGGAAGCAGTTGCTGCTGCGTCGATTGAAACTGCTTCTGGTGTTGGTGGGGATCGTAGTGGTGCTCGGTGGCGGAACCTACCTTCTGGCGCCGCAATGGCTGATGCAGGCCGGGAACTGGCAGCAGGCCGAGGCAGCCGGACTGTCCACACACGGCGTGCAGATTGGCCGCACGCACTGGGTGTATGACGAAGGCGGCACGGGCCCGACCATCATGCTGCTGCATGGATACGATGCCAACCGCAGTGTATGGCTGAAGACTGCCAAGCAGCTGACGCCACACTTCCACGTGATCATTCCCGACCTTCCCGGTTGGGGCGATTCCACCCGCCTGGCCGGCGCCAGCTACAGCGTCAAGCTCCAGGCACACCGCCTGTACGCATTCGTGCATACGCTGGGCTTGCGCTCCTTCACGCTGGTGGGCCAGTCCATGGGCGGCGCCATCGCCGGCATCTATGCGGCCGAACACCCGCAGACCGTCTCCGGACTGGTGCTGATGGACAGCTTCGGCCTGTCGGCAAAACCCAACGCTTTCTCACACCAGGCACAGACTGGCCACAACCCGTACCTGTTCGAAAGCAAGGCCGGCTTCCACCGCCTGCAGCGGCTGCTTTTCGCCAAGCCGCCGCAGGTGCCGGGGCGCTTCGTCGACGTGCGGGTGGAGCGCAACAAGGCCAGCCATGCCTTCCTGCAGGAAGCGTTTCAGCCGCTGGACCGCAGCGGCCATTCCGATGCGCTGGATGCGGACCTTGGCAAGCTGACCATGCCGGTCACCGGCATCTGGTGCCGACAGGACAAGGTCACCGACATCTCCGCGTTGAACACGCTGCGCTCGGGCCTCACCCATTCGCCGGACATTGGTGCGACCGTCATCAATCACTGCGGCCACATGCCGCAACTGGAACAGCCCAAGGAAACCGCACGCATCATCCAGGGGTTCGTGCTGAAGCACTGAATCGGCGGGATTCGAAAAAAAGCGTGAAGCATCAAACGGGCGCTGCTGCGCATTGCAGTTCGCGGCGCGGATCACTTCACAAGGGAGGCCCTTCGGTCAGGAGCAATGCGAGATCCCCTGCCTGCCGCAACTCTGCACCTGTCCGTCGATGGATGGCTCCGTCGCTGCCGCTCCTGGGCCGGCCGGTGTGCCTGTCAAGCGTCGGCGACGTCGGCGATCAGGCGCTCCATCTCCAGCTTCAACGTGCCACCGTTGACGCGCAACCAGGCGCGCTGAGTGCGCCAGTCCGGGAACAGCGCCTCCACCTGCCGCCAGAACCGCGGTGAATGATTGCGCACACGCAGGTGACACAGCTCGTGCACCAGCACATAGCGCAGCGCGGCCGGCGGTGCCAGCGCCAGGGCCAAATCCAGATTGATGCGGTCGCGCGTATCCAGACTGCCCCACAGACTTTTCAGCGGCCGTACGCGCAGCGCCGTTGGGGCGGCATCGATCTGCGGCACGTATTGCGGCAGCCAGCGGGCGATGTCGCGGCGAATCTGGCGCTCCATGCAGTCCGCAAGCAATCCGTGGGCCACCGGCAAGGCGCGTGGCTTGAGGTGCGGCAGGATCAGGCACAGCGTATCGCCTCGATGATCGACGCGTGGATATGGCCCCTCGGCCCAGGTCAACTGCACCGGCTCTCCGCGCAACGTGATCTCCACCGGCCGCCCGACACGCAACGCGGGCAGGCTGCGCTGCCGCGCCTCGATGTCGTCCAGATGCCGCTGCAGCCAATCGGCGTGCTGGCGCAGGAACGCCGTCATCTGCGCCGCCGGCGTGCCGCGCGGATAGCTCAGTCGCGCACCTTTGGGCGTCACCGTCAGACGCAGGCGACGGGCGCGGGGGTGCGCGGTCTTGAGCACCTTGAGCACGCCACCGCTCGCCGTGGGCAACTCCAGCCAGTCGGGTTGTATCGGTTCGCGGGCCATGCCTGCCAACACTCGGGTCGAATTCGGATGGAATGAGGTCAGGCGTCGGCCGGCCGGGGCAGGCCGAACCACTCCTCCAGCTTGCCCAGCAGACGCTCCACTTCCAGTGTCATCAACGAGAAACGTGCGTCCATCTCGGCCTCGGCCGAATCGGTCTGGCTGTCGTCCAGTTCGTCGGTCACCACATCCAGGAAGCGCAGCTTGCGCAGCACCAGATCCTCGCCCAGCACGAAGGCCATACGCCCGTCATAGACCAGACCCAGCTGGAACACCTGCTTGCCGCCGCGAAGATGCTCGCGGATCTCGTCGCTTTCCAGTTCCTGATGCCGGCAACGCACCACCGCGCCGCCGGCATTGGCCGGATCGCGCAGTTCGCATTCGTCGCCCAGTTCGAGACCAGCCGGAAGATCCGTGCCGGACAGCCAGTCGGTCATGCTCTGCCGCGGCGAGGTTTCCGGCGCCAGCGGTACGGCAGGGAAGCTGCCCATAGCCTCGCGCAGCGTGCTCAGGCTGTTCTCCGCCGACTTGCGACTGGAGGTGTCCAGCACCAGCCAGCCATTCTTGCGGTCGGCATACAGCGACTGCCGCGAGGTCCGCACGAAGGCGCGCGGCAGCAGCTGGTTGATCAGGTCGTCCTTGAGCCGCTTGCGCTCGCGGCCGCCGATCCGCCGGTCCTCTTCTTCGGCGATGGCGCGCACCTTGCGTGCCAGTTCCTCATTGACCACCGCGGCGGGCAACAGCTTGTCCTCGCTGGCGATGGTCATCAGCGTATGGTGGCCCACCGCGTGGGTCAGCGCCTCGTGCTCGCGCCCCGCGGGCGAGATGAAACCGCGGGTGCCCATTTCCATGGCGCCGCACTCGCGCAGCCGCTGCGAGTCCAGCGCGTCCTCCAGACGCTGCAGATCCTCGGCCACGGATGCGGAAAAACGGAACAGGGTCAGATTCTTGAAGAACATGCGGTATCCATGAGGTACAAAACGCCGACCGCGGCCATTACCGGATCGGTCGAAAGCGGGCCGGCATCATACCGCGCCCACGCCGAAAGATGCGGGCAGGGCGGATCATGGAATGCAGGTGACGGATCCGCTCGCTTGCCGATCACCCACCAATCTTTCCGCTGGCAGCAGATCCGTCGCTGACCGCTCCTCGATCCATCCTGCAGGGCGCAGTCGCGGGCGATCTTCCGGTGTTTAAGGCCATGGAGAGGACAGAACCCGCCCAGAGTCGTGCAGCGCCCGGTATCGACATGCAAAAACGAGATGGGGTTACAGCTTGTAACCGCGGTGGATGGCGACAATGCCGCCGCTGAGGTTGCGTACCTCGACGTGACCGAAGCCAGCGGCCTCCATCATTCCCGCCAGCGTCGCCTGATCCGGATGCTTGCGGATGGATTCGGCGAGATAACGGTAGCTGTCGGCATCGCCGGCGATCAGCCGGCCCAGGCGCGGCAACACCTGGAAGGAATGCAGGTCATAGAGCTTGCCGAACGCCGCGTTGCGTACCCTGGAGAACTCCAGCACCAGCGCCCGGCCACCGGGTTTGAGCACGCGACACATCTCGGCCAGCGCGGTGTCCTTGTCGGTGACATTGCGCAGACCGAAGGCGATGCTGACCGCATCGAAGCTGCCATCCGGAAACGGCAGGGCCTCGGCATTCATCTGTACCCAGCGCAGGCCCTTCACCACACCCCGGTCGGTCAGGCGGTCACGGCCCACCCGCAACATCGCGGCATTGATGTCGCCCACCACGATTTCGCCGCGATCGCCGACCACAGGCTTCAGCAGCGCAGCGATATCGCCGGTGCCGCCGGCCAGATCCAGTACGCGATCCCCTTTGCGCACGCCGCTGACGGCAACGAAATGACGTTTCCACAAGCGGTGAACGCCAAAGGACATCAGGTCATTCATGACGTCATAGTTGCGCGCCACGGACGTGAAAACCTGGCCGACCAGCTTCTGCTTGTCGCCGGTGGGCACATCGCGGAAGCCGAAATGGGTGGTGGTGTCTTGAGGTTTGCTCATGGATCGCATGCTACACGAATGCCGCAAAGCCAGCGGATGATCATCGCGCCGTTCGCGTACGGCGGCTCCGTCGCTCGTGCTCCTTGATCCGCGCTACGATTCGCCTGCCTCGGTCTCGTCGCCGCCGGGCGTGATCTTCAGGATGGAATGACGCACCTCGCGCGAAAGCACCACACGGGCGTCCTTCACCACCTCGGCCAGGCTTGGATCGAAATCGATCTTGCCATCGGCATCAGTGCGGATGATATCCAGATCCCGCAGCTTGCGGATGAAACCACGGAACAACGCCTTGTCGAAGAATTCGGGCGCGTTCAGCTCGTGCAGGAGACTCAGCCGCTGCGCGGTCATGGTGCAGATGCTTTCCAGCTCGCCGCCGGAGAGCATGCCGGGACCATTCTTCACCAGCGCGGCGATGGCGATGTAGTAGCGCTCGAAGGCCTGCAGCAGATTGCGTGCAATCACCCGCAACTGATAGGCACCATCCTCCTGACCCGGTCCGCGCTGCAGCAGACGGCCGCTGCCGCTGGTGGCCAGCTGTCCGCGCGCGATGAAGAACTCCAGCGTGGAATCGAGCACTCCATCGAATTCCTCCGGCGTCCAGCGCAGGAACAACTCGCCCTGAACGAACGGGTAGATGATGCGGCCCAGACGCAGGATCGAGGCGCGTGACATGCGCCGGTTGTTGAGAAAACAGCACGCCACCCAGGCGGCACCGGCAATGAGATGCAGCACGTTGTTGCGGAAGTAGCTCAGGAGCACTGCCTGCTCGTTATCGGCCGTCAGGACGTCGCCCAGCGTATGCCGCACGCGACGGATCCAGCCCATGCGCTCGCCATGGGCGATGATCTCGGCCGGCGCATCGCTGGTCACGGTGGCCCGCTCGGAATAGGGCAGCGCCCTCAGCATGGCTACCGTCAGCTCCAGCTGCCCCAGCAGGTCGGCCTCGGCCATGGCGTGCTTGGGGGTGGCCAGCAATACCAGCGCCAGCAGATTGATGGGATTGACGTGGGCCGCCGCATTGGTATGGATCTGGATGCGCTCGGCCAGCTGGTCGACCAGCGGGTTGAGCCATTCCGGCTTGGCCTCGGGATCATCCAGCGCATGGCGCCAGTCCGGCTCGGCGGCATCCAGCAGCGGCGTCAGCTCGATGGGCTCGCCGAACGACAGCGCCACGTGGCCGTACTGCTGGCGCAACACCTTGCTGGCCCGCAGCAGGCCCAGCAACGATTCCTTTTCTTTCGGCTTGCCGGACAGCTCGCCGATGTAGGCCTTGCCTTCCATCAGCTTCTCATAGCCGATGTAGACCGGCTGGAACAGCACCGGACGGCGCGGTGCACGCAGGAACGCGCGCACCGTCATCGCCAGCATGCCCGAGCGTGGTGCCAGCAGGCGGCCCGTGCGCGAGCGGCCGCCCTCGATGAAGTACTCCAGCGGCACGCCGCGATCCACCAACTGCGCCAGGTATTCGTTGAAGACCACCGAATACAGCGCGTTGCCGCGAAAGCTGCGACGGATGAAGAACGCACCGCCGCGGCGCAGGATCGACCCTACCACCGGCAGGTTCAGGTTCACGCCGGCGGCGATATGCGGAATGACCACGCCGGACTGGTGCAGTTGGTACGACATCAGCATGTAGTCGGCATGACTGCGGTGCGATGGCACGTAGATCACTTCGTGCCCCGGTGCGGCGGCCCGGGCCTGGTCGAAGTGATGCAGGGTGACGCCGTCGTACAGCTTGTTCCAGAACCATGACAGCAGCACCGATGCCGACCGCACCACCGGATGCGAATAGTCCGCAGCGATCTCCAGCACCATGCGTCGCGCGCGCTTGTAGGCTTTTGCCCTGGAGATATTCTCCCGCGTCGCCGAGGCGGCGATCGCGGAGCGCACAGGTTCGGCATCCAGCACGCTGTCCACCACCGTGCGCCGGTGCGACAGGTCCGGGCCGATGACGGCGGCACGAATGCGCCGGAAATGCACGCGCAACACGCGTGCCAGCTTGCGGGTGAGGCGCTCGTCGTCCTGGCTGCCGGATTCGTCCAGCACCTGGCGCAAGCTGATTGGCGGGGAAAAATGCACGATGGTGCCGCGGCCGGTCAGCAGCATGGCCAGCAGACGCCGGAAGTGGCCCACCATCACCCAGTCTTCGGAAAAAAGCTCACGGAACCAGCCGGTATCGCGCGCCGGCGCGCGACCTACATAGATGGAGACCGGAACCAGCTGCACATCCTCGCCGGCACTGCGACGCACCGTGTGCAACAGCTGGTGCAACGCTTCGTGCGGGGTGTGCCTGCGGGTGCGTCCTACCAGCAGCCCATCGCGCCGCATCAACGCGAGCATGGCGCGGCGGCGGCGCAGAATGGACCCGCGCATGGCCTGCATCGGATTGGGCAGGCCCGCCTCGCGGCAGGCGCGCTCCAGGATCAGCGCATCGGACAATCCGTGCCGCTCGATGATGTAGCACACCGGTCGATCCGGTTGCAGGAGGGACGCCGGCTCGGCCGGATCGCGCTTGATACGGATAAACGGCCGGATCAGGCGACCGGCCAATGCGAACCACCAGGGGGGCCGCATGCGCGAGGCACGCATGTCACGCGTCGATGCGGAAGTGTCCATGCTGTCCATTGTAACGGCTGGAGACGGCAGGCAAGGCAGCTCTCAGCGCCGCCTTGCCTGCACCCGAGTCGCGGCATGACTGCTTGAAATACGCATGGCCCCGCCTATTGCCTGCAAACCAATCGCGCAGGGTAGATTCCGCAGTCGTTGCGGGCAAGTCCCCGCGGCTCCGGGATTTCGTCCAGTGTGCGTCGGAGCAAGAAAAAAGAAGCCCCGCCAGCACCAGGCTGGCGGGGCGTCCGATGGATCGGCAAGGGAAATGGCCGCCCCCTGCGCGAGGTGCGCAGCCGGCCGGCGGCATCAAGGATAGTTGCAAGATAAACTTAAGGCAACACTTCATGTTTCAACAAATAAGTACATGATTTATTTTCTAATTGTATCGAAGGTGCTCCAGCATCTGTTTGCGCCGCTGTTCGGCCGGCTGCTGCCAGTCATTGTGGAACAATGCCGGCTGCCATGAGCCGTACTGCGCGTTGGGCAGCACGAACCAACGCTCGCCGACCCATGGCATGTATGCTCGCGCCGCCTTGCGGCGGCCCTGCGGTGTATTGGCAATGACGCCGGTGAAATCGCCGATCTGGTCACCAAACTGCATCAACACGCGATAGTGGCGTCCGACCAGTTTGCGCCGACAGGTCTTCTGTGTCCCGATCTGTTCGCAGCCTTTCACGTACGTGCCCAGCCCCAGGAAGGCATATTTGCCGTGCACCGGAAAACCCAGTTTGCGCAGGTTGGCCAGGGTCGCGGCATCCAGCGATTTGTCGCGGTTGGTGAGGTAGATCACGGCGATACCGTGGCGCGCGGCAAACCGCGTGAACGCCAGCGCGCCGGGGATCGCCGTCGCCGCCTCTTCCTTCGTCCAGGCCGCCCAGCTGGCGTCGTTGTAGAAGGCGTGATCGCGGATCAGCCGCGCCTGATACGCTGAATTGTCCAGCACGGTCTCGTCCACATCCAGGATTACCGCGGGCTTCAGACCCTCAAGGCTGCCGCTGCGCTCATCATGCGGCAGCGCGTCCCAGGTATGGTCGTGCAATGCCTGAAGCAGTTTTCCCTGCGCGTTGCGGTAGATCTCGCGGGTGAGCATGTCGTGTTCGACGGCGGTCTGCGACCAGGCCACCGCATCCAGGCTGTCGTCGGGCGGCACGTGGCTGGGCTTGGCGATGGCAGCGGATGCCGGGGCCCCCTCGTCACCCTGGGCCGCCGTATGCGACAGGGGCGCGCAGGCGGCGACCAACATGCAACCAGACAGAAGCAGGCTGGCCGGAATTCTCGTGGCAAGGTGTCGAAACATGGGGTGTCCGTCGTGGTTTGGAGTGGTCAGAGTGGGGCGAGTGTACGACAGCATGTTGACCGGCAGGCTGCGATGCGCCGGCGGACGCTGCCCCTCGCGTAGATTCATGCCTCGCTGAGGCGGCAAGATCTGCCACCAGCACTGGCGACCGGTCGGGCCAGCTGACAGACTGCGCGTTCTCCTTCGCCGAAGCACGCCTCCTCACCCATGCCCACGCAACCGGTTCTGTCCACTCGCCAGATTGTCTGGCTCAGTGTCGCCCTCGCTGCGTTGGCGCTGTGGCTGACGCTGCGCCTGCATTTGCTGCCGGCGCTGTTCGCCGGCTTGCTGGTCTATGAGCTGATCAGCATCGGCACGCCACCGCTGACGCGCTGGCTGACCCGTAACCGTGCATGGGCGCGCTGGCTGCTGGTGCTGCTGCTGGCGGTGGTGGTGGTGGGTGCGCTGATCGGGCTGGCCTTCGGCATGATATCGCTGCTGCACAGCGAGCTTGGCAATCCGCAGGAGTTGTGGCGGAGACAGCTGATGCCGTTGTTGACGCGCGCACGCGACCAGCTGCCGTCATGGATCGTGGACCATCTCCCCAACTCCCTGCAAAGCCTGCGCAAGACGTCGATACACTGGCTGGGGCAACATGCCGGGGCGCTGGGGCATGCGGGCAAGGAGGTGGGACGGGTGTTTGTGGAGGTGTTGATCGGACTCATCCTGGGTGCCATTGTCGCGCTGAGTCATCTGCGACCCCCGGCGCAGTCCGGCCCTTTGGAAAATGCGCTGCGCGCCCGCGCCTCGCACCTGGCGCACGCGTTTCACCAGATCGTGTTCGCGCAGGTCAAGATCGCGTTCATCAACGCGGTCTTCACCGCCATTTTCCTGCTGGGCGTGCTGCCGTTGTTCGGTGAACACCTGCCGCTGGCCAAGACCCTGGTGTTGCTGACTTTCATCGTCGGCATGCTGCCGATCGTCGGCAACCTGATCTCCAATACCGTCATCGTCATCGTGGCGCTGTCGGTGTCGCTGGGCACGGGCATCGCCGCACTGGGGTACCTGATCGGCATCCACAAGCTGGAGTATTTCCTCAACGCGCGCATCGTCGGCGGCGAAATCCGCGCGCGTGCCTGGGAGTTGCTGATCGCCATGCTGGTGATGGAGGCCGCCTTCGGCCTGGCGGGGCTGGTGGCTGCGCCGATCTTCTACGCTTACCTCAAGAACGAGCTGGAGGACGCCGGGCTGGTATGAACCTCACGGCGAGGGCTGCGCCACCTGTCGCTCGATGCATTTACAGTCAACCCTGCTGCGCCGCCGCCCATTCGGCATCCTTGGCCGCAGCGCGCTGCATGGCCGGACGCGCATTCACGCGATCGATATAGGCACGCAGCACGGGATGTTCCGGTACCAGCTTGAACTGCGTGGTCCATGTCAATGCCGTGCCCCACAGTACGTCGGCGGCAGTGAACCGGTCACCCAGCAGCCACGGGCCCGGTTCGAGTTGCGCCATCACCGTCTCCAGCATGGTCTCGAAATTCCCGTACGGCGAAGTCGACATCGCCGCCGGCTCGCGCTGCATGGAACGGTCGATCACCGCCGGCTCGAAGCATGAGCCGTAGAACACCATCCAGCGCAGGTACGGTCCGCGCAGAGGGTCGCCTATCGGCGGCGCCAGTTTCGACTCGGGATACAGGTCCGCCAGATACATGTAGACCGCGGGCTGTTCAGTGATGACTGCATCGCCGTGACGGATGGCCGGCACCTTGCCCATCGGGTTGATGGCCAGGTAATCGGGCTGGCGCTGCGTGCCGGCTTTCAGATCGAGCAGATGCAGGTCGTAGTCCACACCCAACTCTTCGAACAGGGCCAACGTGCCACCGGAGCGGCTGTGCGGGGCATGGAAGAAAGTGACGCGTTCGCTCATGACCAATCTCCGTGGTGTCGCCGCGATGGGACGCTGCCGATCATGCGCCCAATGCCAGTGAGTCCGCCACTATCGATGGCGCGGGGTTTCGGTGATGCGCCGGCTCCGCGACAATGGTGGCCTTCCCGCTGCAGGATATGCGCCCATGAAACCCATCACCCTGATCCAGCTGCTGATCGAGGAACGTCGCGCCGGTTATGTGGACGCCGAGCTGACGCTGCTGATCGAGGTGGTGGCACGCGCCTGCAAGCGCATCGCCGTGGCCACCGGGAAGGGCGCGCTGGGCAACGTGCTGGGCGAGGCCGGCAGCGAGAACGTGCAGGGCGAGGCGCAGAAGAAGCTGGACGTGCTGTCCAACGAGATCCTGCTGGAGGCCAACGCCTGGGGCGGTCATCTGGCGGCCTGTGCCTCGGAGGAAATGGAGGACCCGCAGCCGGTGCCCGACGCCTATCCCAAGGGTGGCCACCTGCTGCTGTTCGATCCGCTGGACGGCAGCTCCAACATCGACGTCGCCATCTCCGTGGGCACCATTTTTTCGGTGCTGCGCCGTCCCGACGGCCACGGCGAAAGTGTCGAGGGCGCTGAATTCCTGCAGCCGGGCACGCGGCAGGTTGCGGCCGGCTACGTGCTGTACGGACCCAGCACCCAGCTGGTGCTGACCGTGGGCCATGGCACCCATGTATTCACTCTGGATCGCGAAGTAGGCAGCTTCCTGCTGACCCGGCGCGACGTGCAGATTCCCGCCGAGACCGCGGAATTCGCCGTGAACATGTCCAACCAGCGCCACTGGGAGGCGCCGATGCAGCACTACATCGGCGATCTGTTGGCCGGCAGTGAAGGCCCCCGCAAACGCGATTTCAACATGCGCTGGGTGGCCTCGATGGTGGCCGATGTGCACCGCATCCTGACCCGCGGCGGCATCTTCAGCTATCCGCTGGACCGTAAAAATGGCAAAAAGGGCGGCAAGCTGCGCCTGATGTACGAGGCCAATCCGATGGCCTTCATCGTGGAACAGGCCGGCGGCGCGGCCGGTACCGGGCGCCAGCGCATCATGGAGATCCAGCCCGATGCGCTGCACCAGCGCGTGCCGGTGTTTCTGGGATCGAAGTCGGAAGTGGAAGCGGCCACGCGGTATCACCTGGATGCAGACGGCGGGTCAGGCTCTCCGCCGCAGCAGCGGTGAAGTCGGCGTTACGCATGCCGGCGTTGTCGGCGGCACACATATTCGGGCTTTTTCTCGTCGCCCCGCCCACAGCATAGTCCGCTGCGTTCCACGGAAGCAGACGGTGCAAGAGCGCCTGGCGCTGCATGCTGACGGGAGCATCGACACGACACGAACCCTCCGCACTGCCCCGACTGACACAGCACCGTCGATTGATTCCGCACAGCGTCGGCACACGCCAAGTGTGTTGTTCTATTGAGACCCGTGGAGCATCGACCTTTCCCGACGGCGGCAAGGCGCGTACCACTTATGTGCCCTAACGGCTAGAGGTGCAGGTTTGGGTGACCGCAAGCGTCCCTGTGTGGCGCTAGCAACACCCGCCGACCGTTCGTGGCCGTCTAAACCACGGAAAAAATTGAAGAGACTGAGCGAACGTTCATCGCTCGGCGCTTGTTTTGCACACATCATCCCCCCGGCTGACGATCCAGCCGGGGGGATGATGTGGATCATGCCTGCGGCGAATGCTTCAGACCGCAGTCGTTGGCCAGGAAGTTCACAATCAGCGTGTCGAGTTTGCGATGCTGACTCGGATACCACGGCAGGCTGTGCGGCATGTCGGAGATCCAGTGGAACTGTGCGGGAACCTTGCCCTTCACGGCATCGTAGAACGGTACGGCGTGAATGGTTTCGGGCGTGCGCACATCGCGATCGCCACCGAACAGCAGGATGGGCAGATGGGCCTTGTCCGTGTTCTGCATCGGGTCCATGCCCTTGACCGTCTTCCCTTGCAGGATGCGCTGCAGGCGATTGTCGCTCCACGAGGTGTTCAAGCGTCCCAGATTCGCCACCGGCGCACCGGCAATGGCACATTGATAGGGCGACGGCGAACGCACGTCGGCTGCCACCGCGGCAAACCCGCCATAGGAGTAACCGAAGATGGCGATGCTGTTCTTCGCCGCAATCCCCTGCGACACCAGCCAGGCGGCCCCATCGTCGAGGTCATCGGACATCTTCAGGCCCCACTGCGCGTCGCCGGCCATCCACAGCTTGCGGCCCAGGCCCTCGGATCCGCGGTATTGCGGGCGCAGCACCGCGTAGCCGCGTGAGGTGAGCATGGGCACCCAGCCCGCGGGGTCCCAGCCCATTTCGTCACGCGCCCAGGGACCGCCATGGGGCATGACGATGGCCGGAGCCGGCGCGTCGCCCTTCTTCCATCCGGCCGGCAAGTCCAGAATGGCCGGAATGGTCATGCCGTCGCGGGCCTTGTAGGACACCCAGCTCTCCTTGCCGGTCAATCCCTTCTTGATCCAGGGACGCTTGCTGCCCAGGTTCTCCACCTGTTTGCGATCCACAAGCAGATGATACGCCGGGGGAACACTGGCGCTCACCGTGCTGAACAGCACCTTGGAAAAATCATCGTTGTAACCGGAGATCCGGACCTGCTGGCCGGGATATGCCTTCTTGATGGCGGCCTGGATGCCCTTGAGCGTCGGATCGACGTATACCGTCTGCGGATACGGCCCGGACACTGTGAAACCCACGACCTTGTTGAAATTGCTTGGCACCCTGCCGTACACCAGACCCGCGATGGAAAAATCCTTGTCGGCGACGACGGGCTGCGGATCATACTTCTGCTTGACCGCGTCATACAGGCGCGCCTGGACCTTGTCCGAAAACTGGTCGGTCAGGACGTAATACTTGCCCGTGGCATCGTCGACACCCACCACGTTCAGCGTATGCCGTTTGGAGAGCATGGTCTTGAGCGGCGGCTGCTTTTCGAACTCGCCCGTCTTGGGATTTCGGATGAGAATCTGCTGCGCGTAATCACCGCCCACCGGATCAATACGCGACTTGACCAGCACCTTGCCGCTGCGCGGAGCAAACAATTCCGGACTGGTATGCACGCCCCCGTGGAAAAGCAGCTCCGCTTTGCCGGTTTTCAGGTTGTACAGGTAATAACCGGCTGTCAGGGTGACCTTGCTCAACCGCTGGATGATGACGTGGGTCGGATCCATCGGCAGCATGTCGGCCAGCGATGCCGTGCTGCTCAGCTGCAGGCAGCGCTCCATATCTTGGCTCATGCGCGCGTTGGTTCTGTGACTGGCGAACGCTTCGTCAAAGTGTTTCTGCTTCACTCCGGTGAGATACACCTTGCTGACAAAGGTCTTGGTCGCTCCAACGACCTTGCCCTCGCCGCAGCCACCCAGCTGGCCTGTCCATTCCTGACGGGCAACGACCAGAATCTTCCCTGCCTTCAAGGCAGAGGCGGCAATGAATTTCTGGTGCCGCCCGGACCCGGATGGGGTCACCACCATGGGCCCGGATGCCAGGGAATCGGTCTTCCATGTCGCCAATGCCGTTTCGTCCGGATTTTTGGGCGAGGGAATCAGACCCACCAGGTACTTTCCATCCGGACTCATGCTCACCGATTGCAGCGCCGGTTCACGCGACAGGTCCCTGATGGAAATAGGCTGAGTGGCATGCGCCATGCTCGCCCCCAGGGCCCATACCAGTGCGCCAGCAACCAACCTGCGCAAGCATATTCTCGACATTTTTCTTTCCTCCTTGTTATCCCGTCACAAAAGCAGGAGGCGGCATGATGCCGCCTCCTGCTCCATGGAGCCTTTTCCTAGAAGTCGTAATGCGTGCGGAGGAAGAACGTACGACCAAACCAGTCGTACTGGGAGGCCGCAAGCGGAACATTGCCTGTGCGGTTGTACCCCACTCCGGAGGAAATCCGATCCGGCGCCTTGTCGAACAGGTTGCGCACCCCGAGCACGACGCCCCATTTGTCGCGATCGTAGCCCACGGATACGTCGTGGCGCAGCTGCCATCCCGCCTTGATATCCCGCACCGCACCGTCGTAACCGAAATAGCTGAAGACGGGGTCGGCTAACCGTTTCGCGGACGTGCTGCTGACGTAAAAGAGCCCCCAATTGTAGGTCCAGTTGCCACGCTTGAGACTGAAAGTGGCGTTGCCGACAGTCTTGGGCCGTCCGATGTCACCCACGAAGTTGGTGGCGGCAAAGCCGCTTGCCTCCGACGACGAGAACTCCTGCAGCGTGTCCTCGAGGGTGTACGTCACCGACATGTCCGCCGACAGCTTGCCGAACGCGAAGTCGTCGCTGTAGTTCATCTGGAAGTCGTATCCCCGCGTACGCTCGCTGTTGATATTGATGAACGTGGCGTGGATATCCGTGATCCTGAATGGATCCGACGGGGCGTCGGCGCCGTTGCGGTGGAACAAGTCACAGAACCTGTTGGGATAGACCGGCCGCGCATAGCAGCTGCCGACAATGGTGCTGGCATTGAGCGTGCCGATCTCGCCCTGGATCTGGTAGTCGAAGTAGTCCACCGCCAGATTCATGTTGCCGAAGGTCGGCGTCCACACAAAGCCCAGGGACTTGGCCCTGGAGGTCTCGGGCTTCAGGACGCCCTTGCCGCCGCCCTGGTAGGTCTCGGCACTCGCGCCGTTACCACCGTAGTTGGCCGGAATTCCCGCCGCTGCGCAGTGCGCGATGATGTTCTGATTGGTGCTGTCCTGGTAGTTGATGCACGGATCAACCGACAGCTGCCCCAGAAAGCCGGACTGGTCGCCGAGGTACAGTTCGTAGAGGCCGGGTGCGCGATACGAGGTGCCGATGGTGCCGCGGATCCGCCATGTCGGCGTGATCTGCCAGTTCAGGCCGGTCTTCCAGACATGATCCCAGCTGCCCACGCTGTTGTATTTGAAGATGCGCCCGGACAGGTCCAGTGCCAGCGACTCGATTCCCGGCACGCCTTTGAGCAGCGGAACGCCCAGCTCGGCAAACCCTTCGCGGACATTATCCGACCCCTTGGTGACCTGGGCGGAGGTATACCCCCACTCATAGCCCGCCGCATTGTTCGGGTCCGGCTCGTTGTCGATCTTGGTTTGACGGAACTCCAGGCCAAACGCCGAGGAAACTGCGCCGGCCGGCAGGTCGAACAGGTCGCCACTGAACAGGCCGTTGAAATCGGCTTGGGTGTACGTGGTCGAGCCCTGCGTGGTGAGGCCCACGGCATTGACTAGATCATTCATGCGCTGGCCGTTCAGGACGCCCGGGGCGAAATAATCGATCGGGGGCGAGTTCGCTTCATTGACGGCGTAGGACAGATCGCCGCTCTTCCTGGCGTCGATGCCCACATGACCGAACGTGCCATAGGAATGGCTGTAATTGCCGTTGATCTCCCAAGACCACGTATCGGTGGCCGTGAACAGCCCCGAAAGCTTGGATTCCAGATACTCATAGTCCACATCGACCTTGTCGTTGGACGGATAGGGCATGATCGGCTCGTAGACGTTGCTGAAACCGGGCTGGATCGGACCACCGTTGGTGACGACGGGGAAGAACTGCCGGAAGCCCCGCGTGCGGGTCTCGCGGTGGTTGTACAGGAACTGGGAATCCCAGTTCACGTCGCCGAAGTTGAAGCTGGAACTGCCGTACAGGCTGGTGTCGCGGTTTTTGTTCTTGGCCCACGTGTCATTGTAGAAGGGGAAGTTCTGGACGTCCTCGTAATAGGCGCCGTTGGGGTTGCCGTCGGCGTACGTGGGCGTGGGATTGGGCCGCGGATGGAACCCCTTGAACGGGCCCACGGTGCTGCCATCCTTGGTCGGCACGTAACGGATGCGTGAATTGGCATAACTGATGACCGTGTCGGCGTACAGGTTCTGGCAACCCGCCAGGGGGCTTCCCTGCAGGATGGAACGGTCCGTACGATCAATGCGCTGCCCGCTCTTTCCGAACACCACATCCTTCGAGCATTTGAAGAAGCCGCGATCCTTGTAGGCAAGCGGAAACTGCTCTTCCACCTGCGCCGCCAGCACGAAGTGACTCGAATTGGTGCTCCATCCGGTGCCGATCGAGGCGGTGGCCTGCGTACCGCCACCGTGCTGCGGCACGCCCACGGCCGCCTTGATCTGCACGCCATCGATGCGCTTGCGGGTGATGAGGTTGACCACACCGGCAATGGCGTCGGAGCCGTACAGAGAGGATGAACCATCCTTGACGATTTCAACGCGGCCGAGGATGACCGAGGGAACCACATTGAGATCGAACGCACCCACGGCACCGCGCGTCCCGGAAGGGCCGGGGCGCTGGCCATCCAGCAGCACCAGCGTGCGGTTGGCACCCAGGCCGCGCAAATCGATCGGCTGCACGCCGGTTCCACCGTTCACCAGGAAGCCGCTGAACTGGTTGTTGATCTGTGTGCTGCCGGACGCAACGGCCGACTGCTGCAGCAGACTCGCCGTACCGAACGCACCGGTATCAAGTTTGGCCTTGATGTCGATGGTCTGCACCGGTGACGTGGTCTGGTACTCCGGACGCTTCAGCAGCGAACCCGAGACCGTGACATTCTCCACGGTCTGGGCGTTTTTCTCGCTGTTGGCCGGTGTCTTGGTCGACTGGGCCTTTTTTGTCTGATTCTGCGCCGACTGCGCCGAACCCTGATTGTCGTGTGCATATGCAGATCCGGCCATCAACAGGCCGACACAAATGGCCGAAGCCAAAAGCTTACGATTCATCAAAGAACTCCCCAAGCAGTGCTCAAAAGTCATGTTTGACTCAATTCATCAGCCGTCCGCGCAGGTGACGGCGAGATGTCCCCAGCAACCTTCTCTCCAAGTGATCACTTGGTCCCCGTAGAGGTTGCGTGGCGCTTTTGTTAACGCCTGCTTTACGCTAGCACACCCTATTTGTATTCAGGGTGTTTAATTCGGTGCCGGATTTTGTACTCAGTGCGTTTGCGGCATGGGACCAGGACCAGGCTGCCGCGCCACCGATGAAGATACCGACGGACAAGTCTCCTGCCGTCTCGAATGGCGGCATGACGCCCCGCTTCCAGGTCACACCACAGCAAGAGGATGCTCAGTCCCCCAGCATCGCCGCCAGGCGCGCGATGTGCGATTCGGCGGTTTCGCGCACGGCTTCGGCGTCGGCTTCCGGGTCGCGGCCCTGCCAGTGCAGGTCGGCCTCGGGCAGTTCCTTGAGGAAGCGGCTGGGCTGGTTGCGCATGACCTCGCCGAAGCGGCGTGTGCGCGCGGACCAGGACAGCGTCAGCACGTCCTTGGCACGGGTGATGCCCACGTACATCAGACGGCGTTCTTCATCCACGCGGCCTTCGTCTAGCGCGCCTTCGTGCGGCAGCGTGCCGTCCTCGACACCGACCATGAACACGAAACGGAATTCCAGGCCCTTGGCCGAGTGCAGCGTCATCAGGCGCATGGCATTGCCCGGATCGTCGCGGTCGGCGTGACTGAGCAGCGCCAGCTGCGCGGCGAGATCG
Organism: uncultured Gammaproteobacteria bacterium; assembly: GCA_963747595.1. Taxonomy (GTDB): domain Bacteria; phylum Pseudomonadota; class Gammaproteobacteria; order Xanthomonadales; family Rhodanobacteraceae; genus Oleiagrimonas. Next base: position 78,402 of record CAVVFO010000003.1, on the reverse strand, counting down.
CCCGCGCTGCCGCCGGGCTTGGCCATGGCACGGAACCAGTCGGACAGTTCGCGCAGATTGCCCAGGCGGCGCTGCAAAGCGTTGGGCTCGGGCGACTGCCGTGCGATGTGTTCGGCATAGCGACTGCGTTCCAGCACCGCCTCGACCAGATCGGCGGCGGCAAGCTGCCTGCTGTCGCGGTGCAGGCCCTCCATCAGGTCGACGAAGCCGGCCAATGCCGAGGCCGACCGCGGCGCCAGCTGTTTCAGCACGGCGACGTTGCGCGCCGCTTCCAGCATGGACATGTGTTTCGACTGCGCCATACGGCCCAGTTTTTCCAGCGTGGTGGCGCCGATTTCGCGCTTCGGCGTATTGACGATGCGCAGGAACGCGGCGTCATCGGACGGGTTGGCCAGCAGCCGCAGATAACCCAGCAGGTCCTTGACCTCGGCACGATCCAGGAACGACAGGGCGCCGGTCAGGTGATACGGCACGCGCGCCAGCCGCAACGCCTTTTCCAGTGCGCGCGCCTGGTGATTGCCGCGGTACAGCACGGCAATGTCGGAATAACGCGCCTTGTGTTTGTCCGCCAAGTGCGTGGCAATGGCGGCAACGCGTTCGGCCTCGTGCTCGGCATCCTTGCATTCCAGCACGCGGATGGGCGCGCCTTCGGGATGCTCGCTCCACAGGTTTTTCTGGTGCAGATGCGGGTTGTTGGCGATCAGCGCGTTGGCCGCGCGGAGGATGCGCTTGCCGCAGCGGTAGTTCTGTTCCAGCTTGACGACCTTGAGCTGTGGCCAGTCACGGGCCAGCTGGTCGAGGTTTTCCGGGTTGGCACCGCGCCAGGCGTAGATGGACTGGTCGTCGTCGCCCACGCAGGTGAAGGCGCCGCGCTCGCCGGTCAGCGCCTTGAGCAGGCGGTACTGGGCGTTGTTGGTGTCCTGGTATTCGTCCACCAGCAGATAACGCAGGCGCTCGCGCCAGGCGGTGCGGACCTCCTCCTCTGATTCCAGCACGCGCAGCGGCAGGCGGATGAGGTCATCGAAGTCCACCGCATTGTAGGCGGCCAGACGCTGCTGGTAGAGATCGTAGATGGTGGCCGCTTCGATCTCGCGCGGGCTGCGCGCGGCGCTGGCGGCTTCATCCGGCGTCAGGCCATCGCTCTTGGCGCGGCTGACGAGCGATTTCAGCCCCCATAACGCGTCCGGCTTGATGCCCGCGGGCGCCAATTCCTTGATGATGGCGCCGCTGTCATCGGCATCCAATACGGAGAAGTTGCGGCGCAGGCCGGCGCGCTCGTGTTCGATATGCAGGAACTTCAGGCCCAGCGCGTGGAAAGTGCACACGGTGAGCGCTTGCGCCGCCTCCGTACTGATCATCGACGCCACACGCTGGCGCATCTCGCGCGCGGCCTTGTTGGTGAAGGTAATGGCAGCGATCTTTTCCGCCGCCATGTGCCGTTGCGCCAGAAGATGGGCAATCTTCTCGGTGATCACGCGGGTCTTGCCGGAGCCGGCGCCCGCCAGCACCAGCAGCGGCCCGTCGCAGTAGTGAACGGCGGCACGTTGTTGCGGATTGAGCATTGCTGAACTTCGCTGGGCGGGACGCTGCGCGCGGCTGCGCAGGCGTGGTGATGGTAGCAGCCATGCTTCGGTGTTGCCTGAAATCCAGGATGTTCCGCGCGCCCTCGGTGCATCTTGCGAAGGGGTTATGCTGCACCGGATGTGCTGCACTGCCACGGGAGATCGCGAAGAGATGGGCGTGAACGAATCGGACGCGGTCACTGCGCCCGCCGAATCCTGCGATGTGCTGGTGATCGGCGGCGGCCCCGGTGGCAGCACTGCTGCCACCCTGCTGGCGCGCAGGGGATGGAACGTGCTGTTGCTGGAAAAGGCGCACCATCCGCGCTTTCACATTGGCGAATCACTGCTGCCCATGAACCTGCCGGTGCTGCAGCGCCTGGGCGTCATGGAGAAGGTCCATGCCTTGGGCGTGTACAAGCGTGGTGCCGACTTCGAGGCTGACACGTCCCGCGGCTATCGCACCTATGCCTTCGCGCGAGCGCTGGGGCAGAGCCCATCCCATGCCTACCAGGTGCGGCGGCAGGATTTCGATGCCATGCTGTTCGACCATGCTCGCACCTCCGGGGTGGAAACACATGACGGTGTCGAGGTGGTGGCCGTCGAACAGGTGGCCGCGCGTGATACCCGTGTCCGGGTCCGCGCCGACGACGGGCGCGCCTATCAGGTGCAGACCCGCTATCTGCTTGATGCCAGCGGTCGTGATGCCTTCGTCGCCAGCCAACGGCATATCCGACACAGGCACCCGCGCCATCGCAGCGTGGCCATGTTCGGCCATTTTCTGGGGGCACGCCGCCGCGAAGGAGCGGATGCCGGCAATATCAGCATCTATTACTTCGACCATGGCTGGATGTGGATGATCCCGCTGCCCGATGGCGTGATGAGCGTGGGCGCGGTCTGTCAGCCCGGTTACATGAAACAGCGCCGCGCCCCCACACGGGAGTTCCTGTTCGAGACGCTCAAGCGCAATGTAGATCTGTGGGCACGGGTGCGCGACGCGCAATTGCTGGACGATACCGTCCATGCAGCGGGCAATTATTCCTATAGCGCCAGCACCATCGGCGGACGCGGCTGGATGCTGGTGGGCGATGCCTTCGCCTTTCTCGATCCGGTCTTTTCCTCGGGCGTGTTCCTGGCCATGAACGGCGCCGAACAGACGGCCGCACTGGTGCACGCCGCGCTGGAACATCCCTCCCGCGAACGCCGTCTGCAGCGACGCCTGGAAAAGCGGTTGCGTGCCGGCATGGCGCGCATGGCGTTTTTCATCGAACGCTTCAATTCGCCCGTGATGCAACAGATGTTCCGGCAACCGCGCAACACATGGCAGGTCGAGCAGGGCGTGATCTCGATGCTGGCAGGCGATGTGTTCGATGCGCGCAACGTGCGGTGGCGGTTGCAGCTGTTCCGGATCATCTACGGCATCTGTGCATTGCGCGATTGGCGCCACTGGCGTGCCGAGCGGCGCACCCGACGCCGCCAGAACCGGATGGATGATTAGACGGCACCACCCGCAGGTCGGGTTTGAAGAAGTTGCGCGCTCCCGCCGTGCCTCGCGGCACGGCGGCGCGCCCTCGCTTGCTGCCACGCACCCACGTGGCGGTCTTGCGGGAGTTATGCTGTGCCGATTTCCGCTGTTCGATCCCCGGGCTCTCCCATGGCCAAACTCTACTTCTACTATTCGGCGATGAATGCCGGCAAGACCACCACACTGCTGCAGAGCGCCTACAACTATCACGAGCGCGGCATGCGCACGCTGGTCCTTACGCCGGCGCTGGACAACCGCTACGGCGAAGGCGTGGTGGCATCGCGTATCGGCCTGAAAGCCAAGGCCCGACGCTTCGGCAACGACAATCTGCTGGCACTGGTCGAGGCGGATATCGCGGCGCATGGCGACCTGCACTGCGTGCTGGTCGACGAGGCGCAGTTCCTGGGCCGCGAACAGGTCTGGCAGCTCAGTGACGTGGTGGACCGACTGCACATTCCGGTGCTCGCCTACGGGCTGCGCACGGATTTTCGTGGTGAGCTGTTCGAAGGCAGTCGTCACCTGCTGGCCTGGGCCGACAATCTGGAAGAGATCAAGACCATCTGCCATTCCGGCCGCAAGGCCACCATGGTGGTGCGCGTGGATGAACATGGCCGTGCAGTCACCGCCGGGCCGCAGGTTGAGATCGGCGGCAATGACCGCTATGTCTCGGTGAGCCGCGCCGAGTTCAAGAAAATCATGGCCGGGGACGGACGCGTCGAACTGAAGCAGACCACACTTCCATTGGACGACCGCCGCTGACACAAGCCGGAACCGCCGAGGCGGGTGCCGGGTCTGCGGACAGTGCATGACCGCTTTCTTGCCCGCCCTGCAGCACGGCAGGCACCACACATGGAGACCACATGACCACGCCCACTGCCGCAACCACACCCGACTGGCCGCGCCCCTACTGGACGCCGGGCCAGGACGAACAAGCCGTCCTGCTTTTCTTCGTCTTCGGACGTTTTGACGAACAGCTGCGCATTCCCATCGGCGATGGCGGATTGCCGCCCGGCGTCGACGTGCAGCGCCAGACGCACGAGGCCCTGACGCAATGGGAGGGCTATCCGCTCGCTGGCGCACTGGGCGAGGTGCTTTCGGACGATCATGCCCGCGCATTCACAGCCGCCCGGCAGGCGCCGGATGTGCTGACTGTCCGTGGCCGCCTCGATGATCCGTCCAGCCTGAACTATCTGCGCGGCACCATCGACACACTGAGCCGCCTGTTCGACATGGGTGCCGAGGCCATCATCGACCCGCAGATTCTGAGCCTGTTCGATGCCAGCCGCTGGCGCGACCGTTTCGTGGTGGAGGGTGGCGCTCCGCCGCGCGCGCACGTGCTCATTCTGGCCAACGAGGACGGTGATCGCGGCACTTGGGTGCGCACGCGCGGCATGCGCAAGTTCGCGCGGCCGGATGTCAGCATTCATGGCGTCCCGCAAGAGGCGCTCGAACGCGCCGGTGCGCTGTGTGAGCGGCTGGTGGAGATGCAGGCCATGGGTGGCCACTTCGATGACGGCCAGGAACTGGACATCGAGGGACTGCCCGAGCCGCTGACACTGCGCCTGGGCGGCAGCATGGAGGACCCGAAATTCAACAATACCCATGTGGCAACGCAGTGGCCACGCTGAGGCCCCACAACAAGCGGAGGCGGCACCCGCATCGGGTACCGCCTCCGGTTTTCGTCAGGGAACCTCAGCGACCGCTCAACGGCCCATGGCCACAGATTGCGCGTGCAGCCAACGCGTGTGGATAGCCTTGAGCGCATTGCGTTGCTGGTCGCTCCAGGCCGCATTGGAGGTCATCGCCATGATCGAAGCGACCTTGCCCCAGCGCTCCGGATAGGTCTGCGCCGCCGCGCCATACCACTGCACCGCCAGTTGCTGCTGACCCATTTTCCAGTAGGCGAGCGCCATCACGCTGGGCAACCAGGCTGGATGGCCGCCGTCGATCGCCGCCGCTTCCTGCCACTGGGTGGCGGCACACGCGGTGTCTCCGAGGTTGAGCAAGGCCCAGCCATAATTCCAGCGGGCATTGACGTCTCGTGGATGACGCCTCAACACGCCCCTGAAGTCGGCGAGCGCCCGACTGCGGTCATGGTCCCGGGCATAACCGCTGCCGCGGGCGATGAGAAGGGATTCATTGTGGGGCTGCGCGTCCAGACGCGTATTCAACATGGACACGACCTGATGATCGTGCATGTCGACATAGCGGCTGAACCGGACATTGGAATGAATATCCGAGTAACGCGCGCTCGAGTCGGGATGCATGACAGGCGCCGCGCACTTGGAGGTCGCACCCCCGTGGGCACACGCACCAGCGGTCATCGATAACGCCAACAAGCCAATCAGTATTCGGTTCGTACGGTTCATGACTCCTCCCAAAGCCTTGACACCTGATTCAGACCCTACGCCTAAAGTCAAGCCATGGCTAGTGCAGTCGCAACCCGCATTCAGCGTTGGCACACCGGGCAATAGAATGTATTGCGCTGCCCCAGGAGCATGGATCGCAGCACGGCTCCGCAGCGGCGACAGGGCGCGCCCGCGCGGCCGTACACTGTCAGTTCGCGCTCGAAGTAGCCCGGCGCGCCATCGGGATTGAGAAAATCCCGCAGCGTGGTGCCGCCGCGGCGGATGGCATATCCCAGGATGTGCTTGATGGCCTCCGCCAGGCGCTGATACCGCGCGCGACTGATGCGTCCGGCGGCCCGGCGCGGATCGATGCCGGCCTCGTGCAACGCCTCGCTGGCGTAGATGTTGCCCACACCGACCACCACTGCCTGATGCATCACGAAGACCTTGACGGCCCCGCGCCGGCCGCGCGACAGGCGCCACAGGTGATCGCCATCGAACTGCGGCGAAAGCGGCTCCGGCCCCAGCGCCGACAACAATGCATGCATGCTGCCCGGCGGTTGCCAGAGCAGACAACCGAAACGGCGCGGATCCGTGTAGCGCAGCAGGCGCCCCGAATCGAGCTGAAGATCGTAGTGGTCATGCTGCTGCACCGGCGTGTCGGCCGGCAGCACGCGCAGCATGCCGGACATGCCCAGGTGCACCAGCGCGCTGCCCACCTGGGTGTGCAGCAGCAGATATTTGGCGCGGCGGTCGACGCCGAGAACGCGTTGCCCCGGAAGGCGCTGCCGGATCTGTGACGGAATCGGCCAGCGCAGATCGCCGCGGCGCAGGGTGACGGCCTCGATGCGGTGACCCTCGAGATGCGGCGCGATCCCGCGGCGCGTGGTTTCGACTTCCGGAAGCTCGGGCATGCCTGGTGTATGCGGGCGGAATATCCCTGTACAAGAGCCGCAAGCCGCAGTGCCCGTCAGTCGTGCCCGCTCATTCGTTCAGCCCGCGCAGGCTTTTTTGCGCGGTATCCGGCGATGGGGGATGCGGCGCGTCGACGGCAGGAATGAGGGCAATGCGTTGCCCCACCTGCACGTAACGCTGCGGGCCCGTGGCGGCGGTGGCGCCGAACGCGAGGCGGTGCCCGTTCAGGACCAGCACCAGGGCCGGTGGCGCCAGGCCGATCAGCGCCAGCTTGAAGTCGCTTGCCGATCGCCAATGCAGGACCCGCGCCAGACCTGCCGCCGCCAGATCCTGCAGGCGCGCGTCATCCACCCGGCGCACACGGGGACCCTTCCGCCACCAGTGGGTGTGACGCTTGATGTAATGCTGTGCGGGTTGTCCGCGACGAAGCACGTCGATTCGCGTCACCGCCGCGCTGTCGAGCGACAACAAGGTCTCCCTGTGCCCGGCGCGATCATGCCGCCATTGCCAGGTGACCGCGGCCAGCAGCAGCAGAACCACGGAAATCAGCGCCAGTCGGTCTCGCGTCGTGCGCTTCATGGGCACATCAGCGACGGCGGCGCCGCCAGGCGATGCCCACGCCAGTCAGCAGCAGCAAGAGGGGAATCGCGATCAGGAAGACGCCGGTCAGGATGTCCAGACCTGCCTGTGGCAAGCGCAGGATGCGGTCGGGTGCGTGGCGCGCGGGCATGTCCACCAGCGCGTCGTCCCCCAGCAGCCAGTCGAACAGCCGCTGCCCCAGCGCGCGGTTGCCGCCGTTGCCGAGATAGCTGTTGGAGAGGAAATCGCCATCGCCGATCACCACCACGCGCTGCTGGTTGTGCCTGGGGCTGGGCGAGAGTCGGGTCAACGCGAACCCGAAATCCAGCGGCCCCGGGATTCCGTTCACCGCTGCGGCATCGGGAAGCGGCGCCTGGCTGTCGGCCGTGCGCACATCATGACTCTGCGCGCTGGAACGCAGGATGGCCTGGGCATGCCAGTCGCGCTTGGAGGTGATGGCCAGCGCGGCGACCTGCGGAAACAATGTGGTCATGACGAACCCGTGTGTGATCGTCTGCGGCGGATACCGCGCCTCGGCCAGCATGCGCGGATCGTCGACACCCAGCTTGGCGCCACTGGGGTCCACCAGCATGCCCGGAAGCTTCTGGATACTCAGTGCCTTCGCCAGCGGCTCGAGACCCAGGTTGCCGCTGTCGGGCTCGGTCAGCCAGAGAAGGTTGCCGCCGGTGGCGACGTAATCCACCAGCGCCTTCACGGCACCGGCCGACAAGCGCGCCAGCGGGCTGGCCAGCACCACCAGATCGGTCTCCTGCGGCACTGCATCGACCTGTGCAAAATTGAGCGGCACGGCACGCATGCCGCGCTGCTCCAACTGACGCATGAACGTGCCCATGTCGGCATTGGCGCGACCCGCTGCATTGCGCTCGCCGTCACCGGTGACGAACGCCACGATGCGGTCGCCACCGCGCGCCAGCCGCGTCAGGGCGTTGGTGAAACTCGATTCCGATAATTCATCCAGGCGCTCCTGCCGCCCCTTGTAATGCACGATCAGCTCGCCATCGACGCTGATGCCCTTTTTGCGCATCCTCGCCGGGTCGGTCTGCGGGTCGACGAAACGCAGCGATAGATCCGGCTTGAGACGTGCATAGCGTCTGATGAATGCGGCGATCGTTGGGCGCAATCCGCCACCGGGGCTGGCATAGCTGACCACCTGCACCGGGCCGCGCAGTTTTTTCAAAATCGCGCGGCTGGGTGCCGCGAGACTCGCGCGGGCACCGGCTGTCCAGTCGCTGCGCACCACATAGCGCGACGTGAAATAACCCGCACACCCCGCGGCGATCAGCAGCAGCACGCCGAACAGCCAGGCATCCAGACGCTCCTTCATCAGCCGCGCACCCGTTCTGCCGCCAGTCGGCGGATGGCGAGGCTGAGCGCCAGCACCGCCAGAATCAGGAACCACGCCACATCCGCCGTACTCACCAACCCCTGCCACATGGGCTTGAGATGCGTCGGCATGGCCAGCCAGTTGGCCATGCCTCCCACGACACCGTGTGCCGTGGCGCCAAGATTCACCGCCCACAGCCCCAGCGTGATGACCAGCGCCGCAGCCGCGGCCAGCGCCGGATGCGAGGCGAAGCTGGAGCAGGCCACGCCGACCGCTGCCAGCGCACCGAGCGCCAGCAGCTCGGCCAGGGTGGCCGCCGCCAGCTTGCCCCAATCCGGTGCGGCCACATGCGCCAGCGACAACGGCATCAGCACCGTCAGCGCCAGCCACAGCACCAGCCAAGCCATGACCGCCAGATATTTGCCCAGCACGATGCGCGTCGGCGACACGCCGGCGGCGATCAGCAGGCGCAGGGTGCCGTTGCGGCGTTCACCGGCGATCAGGTGCATGGTCATCAGCGGCACCACCAGCAACGCCAGCTGGGTCAGCTGCGCCAGCAGCGGCACGGTCACCAGATCGGTATAGCCGGGCCCGTCGGTGAGCGCAGCCAGACGCACCTGCACCGCCAGGAACTGGCCCAACAGCAGGACGAATCTCCAGCCCAGCCACGCCAGAGTGACGGCGCCAAGGGTCCAGGCGAACGGGCGCACGCGCAGGCGCCTGAGTTCACTATGGGTGACCGCCAGCACGCTCATGCGGCCTGCGCGGTACGCGCCGCGATCTGCATGAATACGTGCTCGAGATCGCTGCCACCCGGCTGCAGGGCGCTCAACGACAGTCCCGCCTCCACGACACTTCGTGCCAGTTGTGCATTGTCGCAGCCGGCGCGCAACGTGATGAGGAACGTGCGACCATCCAGCGCCCGCACGGACTCGACCGGCGGGAGCGCCTCCAGCGTGTCGGCGTCATGCGCCGCGGCCAGTTGCAGGCGCACGCTGTGCGTGTCTGCATGCAAAACGGCATCATGCCGCAGTTGCCCCTCGTGCAGGATGGCCACGCGATCACATACCGAGGTGACTTCCGGCAACAGGTGGGTGGAGAGGATCACCGCGCAGCCTGCCGCGGCGCGTTCGCGGATCAGCGCCCGCAGATCGCTGCTCTGCATGGGATCCAGACCATTGGCCGGCTCGTCCAGAATCAGCAGTGGCGGCGCGTGCAGCAGCGCACACGCCAGCCCCAGGCGCTGGCGCTGGCCCTGCGACAGGACGCCGGCCAGCCGCGATGCCATGGTTTGCAGATGCAGCCGCTGCATCACGTCCTGGGCCGCGGCGCGACGCGCAGCGGCGTTCAGTCCGCGCAAGCGGCCCAGACTGTCCAGGTGCTCGGCCACGCTCAATTCAGGCCACAACGGTGCACGCTCGGGAAGCCAGCCGATATGGCGTGCAGCTTCCGGCCGCTCGTGCAGGTCCTGCCCATCCACCCGGATGCTGCCGCGGCTCGGGCGCAACGCGCCCGCCAGCATGGCCATGGTGGTGGACTTGCCGGCACCGTTGACGCCCAGCAAGCCAACGACCTCGCCGCGCTCGATGCGCAGACTCACGTCGCAGACCACATCGCGCGCGCCCAGACGGCGACTGACGTGCTCCATTTCCAGCAAAGATGAATGTTCGGTCACTTGATGATTCTGGCTTCGTCACCATCTTTTAACAACAGGCGCAGTTCACACGAACGCGTGCCGGTTCTAGCCGGAGCGATCGACGTGGCGTAAACTCGTCTTGCATTTCCTCTTTTTCCTGTGTGGTTGTGTCCAACATGTTTGAGTCCCTGCTTGATTTTGCTGCACGCGGCCTGACCGGCGCCGGCTGGGTCACCTGGCTGGTTTACGGCTTGGTGGCCACCCAGCTGACCATCTTCGCGGTCACGTTGTACCTGCATCGTAGCCAGACGCACCGTGGCGTGGATTTCCACCCGGCGGTGGCGCACTTCTTCCGCTTCTGGTCGTGGCTGACCACGGGCATGGTCACGCGCGAATGGGTGGCCATCCACCGCAAGCATCACGCCAAGGTGGAAACCGAGGACGATCCGCACAGCCCGCAGATCCACGGCATCAAGAAGGTGTTCTGGGATGGCGTGGGCCTGTACCGCGAAGCCAGCCACCAGACCGAGGACATCGAGAAGTACGGTCGTGGTACGCCGGATGACTGGATCGAGCGCCACTTGTACGCGGCACATCCGTATGCGGGTCCCACAGTGATGGCCATCATCAATATCGCGCTGTTCGGCGCGGTGGGCGTGGCCATCTGGGCCATCCAGATGATCTGGATCCCGTTCTGGGCTGCCGGCTTCGTCAACGGTATCGGCCACTGGTCCGGTTACCGCAACTTCGAAAGCTCCGATACCGCCACCAATCTGGTGCCGTGGGGCGTGTGGATCGGCGGCGAAGAACTGCACAACAACCACCACGCCTTCCCCAGCTCGGCCAAATTCGCGCTGCGCAAATGGGAGTTCGATATCGGCTGGGCCGCGATTTGCGGTTTCCGCATGCTGGGACTGGCCAAGGTGCTGCGTGTGGCGCCCTCCCTGGACGTGCGCCCGAACGTGCCGCTGCCCGATGCCGAGACGCTGAAAGCCGTGTTGACGCATCGCTTCCAGGCCATGACCGACTACTATCGTCTGGTCATCGTGCCGACCATGCGCGAAGAAGCCTCGCACGCAGGCGACAGCATCCGCGACGTGCCGCGTCGCCTGCGCCGCGCCATGGCCGACGGTGGCCGCTGGCTGGATCATGACAAGCGCGCCGAGCTCGAGGCCGTGGTGGAGAAACGCCCGAAACTGCAGACCGTGTGCGACTACCGCGCCCGTCTGGCCGCCCTGATGGAGCAGCGCGGCGCCGATGCGGCACTGAAGGGGCTGCAGCAATGGATCCGCGAAGCCGAAGAAAGCGGCATCCGCACGCTGCAGGAATTCGCCCAGCGGCTGAAAGGCTACCGCCTGCCGGCGAGCGCCTGAACGCAGTCGCACCCAACGGCAACCCGCGAAAGGCCCGCTTCGGCGGGCCTTTTCTGTGGAACGGCAGGCCGCACATGAAAAAACCCGCCATACGGCGGGTTTTTTCATGGCGCTGCACCCGGCTTCCCTCCTTCCTCAAAGCCGAATCCATCCCTGGACTCTCTTCGCGTGCGCCGGGGGTAACGCTACGGCAGCAAGCCACGCGCTGCACGCGTGGGCCGTGGAGTTACTTGATCTTGCCTTCCTTGTAGATCACGTGCTTGCGGATGACGGGGTCGTATTTCTTGACCGCCATCTTGTCCGGCGTGTTCTTCTTGTTCTTGTCGGTAGTGTAGAAGTGGCCGGTACCGGCCGAGGAAGTCAGGCGAATCTTGTCGCGCTTGGATGGCATGGTGGATCCTCCTTCAGACCTTTTCGCCGCGAGCACGCAGCTGGGCGATCACGGACTCGATGCCGTTCTTGTCGATGGTGCGCAATGCCTTGGTGGACACACGCAGTTTTACCCAGCGACTCTCGCTCGGTACCCAGAAGCGACGTTCGTGCAGGTTGGGCAACCAGCGACGACGGGTTTTGTTGTTGGCATGCGAGACGTTGTTGCCGCTACGCACACCCTTTCCGGTGACTTGGCATACACGGGCCATGGTGGCCTCCGTAATCTTCGATGAACCGCCCATTGGCCAGGACGGCGTCGGCCCAGCGGCGCGGACAGGCCGCGTTGCGGTTGCTGGTGGTTTTGTCCTTGGACTCGCGCACGCGAACCGCGACACGCGTGCGCTACCCGGAACGGGCACACTGAGCATGGACAAGCTCGCCATTATGCCGTATGCATGCGCCCGAGAACAAGTAGCTGCAGAGGCGAGCATGAACACACCCTACGCGCGAACATAGTCCTTGTGCACGTTCCCCGGGCATCCTCATGTCATGTGTGGGAGAATTGGTGTTTTCGTATCCATTGCTCTTGCGGAGTTGCAACACCATGGCAGAAGAGACGCAATTCAACGGCGCCGGCGACGACGTCCAGGACAACCAGCCACAGTTGATCCTGCAGAAGATCTATACCAAGGATTCATCCTTCGAGGCGCCAAACGTGCCGCAGGTATTCCAGGAGATCGGCGAGAGCGAGGAACAGCCGCAGGTGCAGCTGAATCTGGCCAACAAGAGCGCCAAGATCGCGGAAAACATCCACGAAGTGGTGCTGACGCTTACACTTACCTGCACCATGGGTGAGCGCACGGCATATCTGGCCGAAGTCCATCAGGCCGGCATTTTCGGTCTGGCCGGGTTTTCGCCGGAGGACGAAGAGGGCCTGCTCAACACCTATTGCCCCAACACGCTGTTCCCGTTTGCGCGTCACGTGGTCAGCAACATGGTGCAGGATGGAGGGTTCCCGCCGTTCCCGCTGCAGCCGATCAACTTCGACGCCCTGTACGCAGAGCAGCAGCAACGCCAGTCCGCGGCCGGTGAAGGCGCGCCGCGGCTCGACTCCTGACGGCACGTATCAAACCGTTCGCACCGGACTCGTGAGGCCATGAACAGCAGCATCCCGCGCATCACGGTGGTGGGCGCCGGCTCCTGGGGCACGGCGCTCGCCGCGCTGCTGGCCCGCAACGCGACCCCCACCCGGCTGTGGGGACGCGATGCCGCGGCACTGGCACGCATGGCCTCGGAGCGGCGCAACAGCCAGTACATGCCGGACCTGGAACTGCCGGCGGAACTCGAGTACGAGGCAGACATGGATGCCGCCCTGCGCGGCGCCGACATCGCGCTGATCGTTGTGCCCAGTCATGCGTTTGCTGCTGTGCTGGACGATGTGGCACCACGGCTGGGCGCGACCTGCGCCGTGGCTTGGGCCACCAAGGGATTCGAGACCGGTACTGGCCGCTTCCTCCACGAGCTGGTCGCCGAACGTCTACCCGACCGTCCCGCTGCCGTGGTCACCGGCCCCTCGTTTGCGCGTGAGGTGGTGGCCGGACTGCCCACCGCCGTCACGGTGCATTCCAGCGACGAGGCCTTCGCGCAACGCCTGGCGACACGCCTGCATGCGCCCAACTTCCGTGCGTATACCGGACCGGACATGCTGGGTGCGGAACTGGGCGGTGCCATGAAGAACGTGCTGGCGGTGGCCACCGGCGTGGCCGACGGCATGAATTTGGGCCTCAATGCCCGCGCCGGGCTGATCACGCGCGGCATGTACGAGATGCTGAAACTGGGCGTGGCGCTGGGCGCGCGGCCGGAAACCCTGATCGGGCTGTCCGGCCTGGGCGACCTGGTGCTCACCTGCACCGGCGATCTGTCCCGCAACCGGCGCCTGGGACTGGCCCTGGGGCGCGGCGTGGGTATCGACGATGCGGTGCGCGAGATCGGCCAAGTGGTGGAAAGCGTGGTCACCGCCGACGAAGTCCTGCGCCTGGCCGACAAGCACGGACTGGACCTGCCCATTGCCAGCGGTGTGCGAGATGTACTGCATGGGGATGTCACGCCAGCCGAAGGTCTCGAAAGGCTCATGGCCCGCGAGCAGAAACCGGAATATCCGGAGAGGCTGTTCGGCAATTCCTGACTCTGGGCGCAATGTGCCCCGGCAGGAGCCGCACGGTCCGGCTCGCGCTGCGCTAAGCTACCCGTTTGCGTCAAGCTCGCGAGCTTATGCAACGATCAGGGGACTCACACAGGAAAGGCCGACGCGACACCTCCCCGCGCATGGCTTCACCTCCCGTCGGACAGTCATCTGCCGCTGCCCGCAATCACACGCTTCCGGCAGCGTGGCGCCGCTTGCTGCGTGGCAACTGCGAAGCCGGCACCACCACGGGGCGTGGAACACGGGATGGCGACTCTCTGGGCTTTCTATTCGAGTTGATCCGCCCCCCCCATGCCCAGGCCGCGTCGCTGGAAGCGGCCCCCGTATTGCTGGAAAAAACGGGAAAAAGGGGCCCCGTCCGGATCGTGGCACTCGATGACCTGCGCCTGGCACAGGCAGCACTGCCTGTTGTCGACCAGCGTCTGGCCAGTTGCGTGCTCGGCCTGCCGCATGCGCACCGCAAGAACCGCACCTATGCTGCACTGAATGGCGAGATCGGCGATGTGCTGCTGAACGAGATGCTGGATACCGTGCCCTGCTTCCTCGGCGGGGTGGCAGGCCTGCGTCTGGCGCGCGGAAGGCAACTGGCCCTGGACTGGATCTGGCACCTGCACGAGGATGGCAGTCAACGCCTGATCCCCGCTCTGGCCCCGGCGCACAACCTGATCCGGGTGGGTGACCTGTGGTATCTGGATGCACAGAACGCACTGCTGTGTCCGCTGGCTGGATCCGCGACAGAAATCGCCTTGCTGGATGCACCGCCGCTGGCGCCGGAGGACTGTGCGGCCATGAGCGCTGCGCTGGCGGCCTCACCCATGGCACAGCGCATCCCTCCGCCACGGGTCTTCGACACGATCCGTACCGCGGACCAGCCACCGCAACCTGTATTGACGTTGCATTCCATGCAACAACGCCTTCCGGCCGCTACGTGCGCCGATGGTGACCGCCCCGATGCCACGGGGCGGATGGCCACGCGCGTGCTGGCGTATGCGCGGCTGGGGTTCGCGTATGCCGGCGTCCATCTACCCACCCACGCCGGCGAGTGCACCGAGCGGCGCATTGCCGGCGATGGCTCGTTGATCGAGATCCAGCGCCACCGCGCCGAGGAGCTGGCCAGCATGGAGCGCCTGGAGGGTATCGGCCTGCGGCCTGCGGTGGATACCGAGGGCCTGCCCTGGGAAGTGGCCGATGCGCTGCCAGACGACGCGTGGCTTTTCCCGGGAGCGGGGCACGACGGTGCACTGGAGGTCAACACTTCCGGGCGCTGGCTCACCCTGCGCCCGCGTCTGCAGCACGAGGGCTTCATACTCGCCTATGCCACCAGTTTTCCCGTCGAGGTGGTAGAGGGAGAGACTCGATGGTATGCCGCCGTGCGCGAAGATCAGACACACGATGCCTTCGCTCTGGACATCGGCATCGAAGTGGAGGGCAAACGCATCAATGTGCTGCCTGCGGTGACCCGGGCGCTGAACGAGGGGCAGCTCAGTCTGGAGACGGAGGATCACGAACAGCTGAACGCTCTCTGGTACGCGCCCATCGACGCGCGCCGCCGCGTGCCATTGCGCTTGCATGACCTGCGCCGGATCCTGGCTCCCGTCAGTGACGCCCTGCACTCCGTCGCCGCATCCGTTTCGCTGTGCCTGCCGCGTGTGCAAGCAGGACGGATCGAGGAACTGGCGCGCGTCTTGCCGGAGCGGTGCACTGTGCACGCGCCGCCGAACCTGCGTCATTTCACGCGCCGTTTACGCACGGCAGCACAGCGGGCCAACGCCGTCGTGTCGCCCGCCCTGGAAGCCACGCTGCGCGATTATCAGCGCGATGGCCTGGCTTGGCTGGATGCGCTGGCGCGAGCAGGCATCGGCGGCGTGCTGGCGGACGACATGGGCCTGGGCAAGACACTGCAGCTGCTGGCCCATGTGCAGGCACTGAAAGATGCCGGCGACCTGGAAGCACCCGCCCTGGTCGCCGCACCCACCAGCCTGCTGCCCAACTGGCAAACCGAAACCGCACGCTTCGCGCCAGGTCTGCGGCAACTGACCCTGCATGGGCCACAGCGTGCCGGCCGCTTCAGCGAGATCGATGGGCACGATCTGGTCCTGACCAGCTACGCCCTTTTGTCGCGCGATCTCGAAGCCCTGAAGCTGCATCGTTTCAGCCTGATCGCCGCCGACGAGGCACAGCAGGTGAAGAATCCCCGCACCCAGGCGCGCAAGGCCCTGCGCGCACTGCAGGCGCCGCGCCGCATCTGCCTGTCCGGCACGCCGCTGGAAAACCATCTGGGCGAACTGTGGTCGCAAATGGATCTGGCCGTCCCCGGCCTGCTCGGCGACGAGTCCTGTTTTCGCCGCCACTACCGCACGCCCATCGAGAAACATCACGATGCCGACGTGCAGCAACGCCTCAACCGACGCATTGCACCGTTCATCCTGCGGCGCACCAAGGCCGAGGTGGCTTCCGAGCTGCCGCCCAAGACCGAGATCACGCGGCGCGTGGTGCTGGAGGGACGTCAGCGCGCGCTTTATGAAAGCCTGCGCCTGGATATCTCCCACGCATTGCGCGAAACGATCGCACGGCGAGGCATGGAACGCAGTGGCATCGCCGTGCTTGATGCCTTGCTGAAACTGCGTCAAGTCTGCTGCGATCCACGTCTGGTAAAGCTGGAGGAAGCGCGCAAGGTCAGCGAATCGGCCAAATTCGACCTGCTGATGGAGATGCTGCCATCGCTGGTGGCCGAGGGTCGCCGCGTGCTGGTCTTCAGTCAGTTCACCAGCATGCTGAGCCTGATTGCCGAGGCGCTGCGACATCACCACATCGAGCACGTCACGCTCACCGGCAATACGCGCGATCGCGGCGCACCAGTACGGCGTTTCCAGGACGGCGAGGTGCCGCTGTTCCTGCTCAGCCTCAAGGCCGGAGGCGTGGGTCTCAACCTGACCGCCGCGGACACCGTGATCCACTACGATCCATGGTGGAATCCCGCCGCCGAGGCACAAGCCAGCGACCGCGCGCATCGCATCGGCCAGGACAAGCCGGTCTTCGTCTATCGGCTGATCACCGCGGATACCGTGGAAGAACGCATCGAGATCATGAAGGCGCGCAAGGCCGAACTGGCCGAAGCGGTGCTGAGCGGCGGCGGCACACGCCAACGCCTGCGCTTCGAGCAGGAGGACCTGGATGCGCTGCTGGCGCCGCCGTGACCGCCCGCATCATCCGGAGCTACAAGCCGCTGTGCGTCTTGCGCGCCTCGGAATTGCGTGTGCGCAGCATGGCATCCACCGCACCCTGCCATTGCGGTGAACCGATCTTCTCGCGCGGCGCGGCCGGCCCGAGCGCGCGCTGCACGGCCCTGTTCCACGCATCGGTCCCAGCCTTGGGTGCGTTGGCCCCGTGGGCGATATCCAGCGATTGATCGACCCACGCATACCAGGCTTGCGAACCCAGCGTGGGATCCGCCGGAGCCGATCCGGTGCTGGTGACCGGTGCGATGGCCGGTGCGTCTGAGGCCTGGTCGTCGCCGGGTGCCGACGGCGAGCAGGCAACCAGGACAAGCGTCAGGAGAAGAGAACACAGGGCAATTCGGCGCATGGCGGTACGTGGCCTCATCAAGATTGTCAAAGCGTAACGAATCGACGCTATACGGACGCTAAAAAACGCTTAAGGGGTCTCAGACACCTCTTTCTAGCCGCGCGCCGCCACCTCGTCCACGTGCTGCAGCAGATCGGCGGGATCCTCATAGACGCGGAAGGCGCCTGCCTGCTGCAGCTCCTGCAACCCGTAACCACCGGACATCACCCCCACGCCCAGCGCCCGCGCGCGCTGGGCTGCCAGCATGTCCCAGATGCTGTCACCGATCACCAGCGCGTGGGCGATATCTACATCCAGGCGCTCGGCCGCCGCCAGGAACAGATCAGGATCGGGTTTGGCGTGGCGCACCATGTCGCGCGTGATCACCGGCGCGGTCTCCGGGTCAATATCCAGGGCGAGCAGGTTGTGCCGCGCCGTTTCCATGCGGCCACTGGTGGCCACGGCCCACGGCAGCTTGTTTTCGCTCAGAAAGCGCAGCAGTTCGCGCGCCCCCGGCAACGGCCGGATCGACGTGGCCGACGCCTTGAAGGCCGATGCGTGCGCGTCCCGCAAACGCCCGACCTGTTCCTTGCTGATCTGCTGGTCGGTCTCGCGCAGCAGGATGTCGGTAAACAATCCGCCACTCATGCCGATACGGCGGTGGATGCGCCATACCGAGAGCTCGATGCCCTCGCTGTCCAGCGCGCTCTTCCAGGCCAATACGTGTTGGTAGACGCTGTCGACCAGCGTGCCGTCGAGGTCGAACAGAAAAGCCGTCGGTGGACGGGACATGGCGAACTCCTCATGCGGCGCTCAAGCATAGCAACGCTGCCCGCCAGGACGACAGCCACCGGGCGGGGCCACCGATGCGCAGGATGGATCCTTCCCGCCAGGGCGACCTGCGCTCGGGCACACAGCGCCGACGCCCCCTGCTCGCCGAAAGGGGGCGTCCCGCACGCAGGCGGCTGGGTCACCGCGTGTCCTTGCGCCATCCGACGCCAACCATCAACTAGCGCACCGCTCCCGTTGTGACACTCAGAAACGCCCGGCGCGGAAATCCTCGATGGCCTCGCGGAGCTGGGCCTGTGTGTTCATCACGAAGGGACCGTAACGCGCCACCGGCTCGTCCAGTGGCCGTCCCGCCACCAACAGCAGCCGGGCGGGTGCTTGTGCGGCATTCAGGCGCACCGTGTCGCCGTCACTGAGAACCGCCAGCTCGCCATGGGCCAGCGCTTCTCCGGATACGTCCACGTTGTCGCCGTCGAACACATAGACAAATCCCTGGTGTGTCTCCGGCAACGGGATCTCCACCGTGGCCCCGGTCTCCAGCGCCACATCCAGGAAGACCGGCTCGGTGGTCACGCCGTGCACCGGCCCGGTGGCGCCAGCCAGCGTTCCGGCGACCACGCGCACAGTGATGCCCGGGGCCGGTTGCACCTCCGGAATACGCTCCGGCGCGATGTCCTGATAGCGCGGCGAAATCATCTTGTCGGCGGCGGGCAGGTTCACCCACAGCTGGAAGCCGCGCATCAGCCCCGACTCCTGCTCGGGCATCTCCGAATGCACGATACCGCGGCCGGCCGTCATCCACTGCACCGAACCGGCCGTCAGCAGGCCGCTGTTGCCCTGGTTGTCGCCATGGCGCATGCGCCCGGCCAACATGTAGGTGACGGTTTCGAAGCCGCGATGCGGATGCTCGGGAAACCCCGCGATGTAGTCGCCGGACTGATCGGAGTGGAATTCATCCAGCAGCAGAAACGGATCCAGTGCGTCCAGCGCGCCCTGGCCGATGATGCGGGTCAGCTTGACGCCGGCGCCATCGGAGGTGGGCATGCCGCGCACGCGGCGGGCGATACGACGAGTGCTCATGATGCATCCTCGGTACGGGAGAGGCCCCTGATATGGATACGCGGCAGCGCGATACCAGCGCCACACGATGAACACTTCGTTTCACCGCGGCAACGGTGGCCCGCCCCCGCGCACCCCGCCGGGGTACCGTCAATGCAGCCAGCGACCATGCTGATGCGGTATGGCGGGATCCGTCTCCACCGCCTCGATCGACAGCTGCTGCTGCAGGGCGGCTTCGGCGCCGGCACGTTCCTCGTCGCTGGGCTGGTGCTGCTGCCAGTAGTGCGCCAGCGCCGACAGCACCATGGGCACCTGCCCCAGGCATTGCTCGTAGTCATCATCGCTGAGACGCTCGACCTCGGCGTCGGCGGCCAGCACACCCTCATCCACGGCCAGCGCCATGATCGGCCCCAGCAGCTCCATCAACGCCGGATCGCTGGCCAGGCGCTGTTCCCACAGCCCGGCTCGCAGATCGATGCCGCAACTGAAGCCCTCGCACCAGCCTGCCGCCGACAATACCTTGCCGCCGATATCGTCCACCTCGCCCAGGATGGGTTCGTAGGCGTCCACATCGAGCTCCGCCGGAATCGAATCATTGAGCTTGGCCAGCAGACCCAGCACACGAGCACCTTCCGACTCGTCGCCGAACGGCCGATTGAGCACCAGCGGCAGCCATTCCTCGGGCAGGGCCGCCTGCGGCCCCACCGCCAATGCGCTCATCAGGCCGTGCACGCCGTCCAGCAACAGGTCACCATCCTTGGCACGCGCCCGGAGGAAGCGATCCAGCGTTTCCAGTTCGGAGTCGCTGAGCGACGCCGGCCATTGGGTGGGTTCGGTGGTCATCAAAGATCGAGTTCCAGCATCACGGGCGTATGATCGGACGGGCGCTCCCAAGTGCGCGGTGAGCGCTCGATGGTGGCGGCGGTGACCGCATCTTTCAATGCCTCGCCGACCAGGATCAGATCGATACGCAGGCCCATGTTGCGCCGAAAGGCAGCCTGCCGGTAGTCCCACCAGCTGAACTGGCCGTCCTCGGCGTGGCGCAGACGAAAGCTGTCGAACAGGCCCAATGCCTGGATCGCCGACAATGCGGCGCGTTCGGGTTGCGAGCAGAGAATGCGATCGCGCCAGGCCTCGGGGTCGTGCACATCGCGATCCTCCGGAGCGATATTGAAATCGCCCAGCACCACCAGCTTCGGGTAGCGCCGGATTTCGCCGGCAAGAAAATCGCGTACCCGCGCCAGCCAGTCCAGCTTGTAGGCGTACTTCTCATCGCCCACCGCCTTGCCGTTGACCACATAGAGATTGACGATGCGCAGATCACCCACCGTCGCGGCCAGAATCCGCCGCTGGGGGTCGGCCAGATTCGGCGGCTCCGTCAGCGTCTCGACAAGCGCCTCACGCGCCAGCAACGCCACGCCGTTGTAGGTCTTCTGCCCGGAGAATGCCACGCGGTATCCCAGGGCTTCGATCGCGGCCACGGGAAACTTGTCGTCGGCGAGCTTGGTTTCCTGCAGCGCGACGATGTCCGGCTGTGCGTCGGCCAGCCACTGCTCAAGGTGCGGCAACCGCACCTTGAGTGAATTGACGTTCCATGAGGCAATTTTCATCGCATCATTGTACGCGATGCCGCCCGAGACCTGACGCCATCAAGCTGTCAACCCGTAGCTTTCCAACAGCGCGTCCGGCTGCGGTTCCCGGCCCCGAAAATCGACAAAGCTCTCCAGCGCCGGCCGGCTCGAACCCACCGCCAGAATCGCGCGGCGGAAGGCGTCGCCAGTGTGCGCATCGATGATGCTGCCGCCCGCCGCGGCCTTTTCCACGAACGGCCCGAAGGCATCGGCGGACAACACCTCCGCCCACAGATAACTGTAGTACCCCGCCGCATACCCACCGGCGAACACATGCGTGAAGGCGTGCGGAAACCGCTGCCAGGCCGGTGGGTGCAACACGGCCACATCGTTGCGTACCGACTCCAGGATATCCATGGCGCGCGCGCCCTGATCCGGGTCGTATTCCAGATGCACGCGGAAATCGAACAGGGCGAACTCCAGCTGCCGCACCAGAAACAGGCCGGCGTTGAAGTTGCGTGCCTTGAGCATGCGCTGGAACAACTCTTCGGGCAGTGCCTCGCCGGTCTTGTAGTGGTGGGCGAACAAGTCCAGCGTCTCGCGGCGCCAGGCGAAGTTCTCCATGAACTGGCTGGGCAGCTCCACCGCATCCCATTCCACCCCGTCGATGCCGCCGATGGACGGCAGGTCGATCTCGGTGAGCAGGTGATTCAGGCAATGGCCGAACTCGTGGAACAGGGTCAACACGTCGTCATGCGTCAGCAACGCCGGCGCATCGGCGGTGGGCGGGGCGAAGTTGCAGGTCAGGAAGGCGACCGGGATCTGCACGGCGTCGCCGTCAACGAAGCGCGCGCGGCACACGTCCATCCAGGCCCCACCGCGTTTGCCGCTGCGCGCATACAGATCCAGATACACGCCCGCGAACACCTTGCCCTGCGCATCGGTCACGTCGTAATAGCGTACCTCCGGATGCCATACGTCGACATCGTCGCGGCGCGCGAGGCGAATGCCATAGAGTTTCTGCGTCAGCGCGAAAAGGCCGTCGATGACAGCCGGCAGCGCGAAGTAGGGTTTCAGCTGTTCCTCGTCCAGTGCATACGTGTGCTGGCGCAGCTTCTCGGCCACATAGCTCACGTCCCACGATTCCAGGTTGTCCAGCCCCAGCTCGCCGTGTGCGAACTCGCGCATGGCGTCCAGCTCGCGCCGCGCCACGGGGCGGGCGCGTGCCACCAGATCGTGCAGGAACTCCATCACCGTGACCGGCGAGTCGGCCATCTTGGTGACCAGCGATTCCTCGGCCGCGTTTTTGTAATCCAGCAGCTCGGCTGCCTCGTGACGCAGCGCCATGATGCGTTCGATGCGTGCGGAATTGTCGAATGTACCGGCGTGCGGCCCCTGATCCGAGGCCCGCGTCTGGTAGGCCCAGTACACGCGCTCGCGCAGCGCACGGTCATCGGCGTAGGTCAGCACTGCCTGCACCGCTGGCTGATGCAGGGTGACCAGGAAGCCATCCATGTCCTTTTCGGCGGCGTACTGCCGCAGCACGGCACGGCCCGATTGCGGGATACCGGCCAGATCGCGCTCGTCGGTGATGTGATGCGTCCAGGCGTCGGTGGCATCCAGCACGGCGTTGGCAAACTCCGTGCTCAGCCGCGACAGCTCATTGCTGATTTCGCGGAAGCGCGAACGCGCCGGCTCCTCCAGCGCCACGCCGGAGAGGTGGAAATCGCGCAGCGCGTGCTCGAGCAAAGCCCGCGATGGCCGCGGCAACGTGTCCGGCGCGGCGTCGGCCACCCCTTTCACGGCGGAATACAGGTCGCGGTTCTGCCCCATCTCGCTAAAAAAATCGCTGATCTTTTCCAGCGCTGCCGCATAGGCCTTGCGCAAGGCCGGCGAGTCGGCCACCGAATGCAGATGACCGACCGGGGCCCAGGCCTCGCCCAGGCGCTGCTCCAACCGTTCCTGCGCCAGCATCACATGCGCGAAATCGCGCGGTGCTTCGGCGGAGGTCAGGTCGCGCACGGCCTGACGGTAGTCGGCCAGAATGGCGTCGACGGCCGGTACGATGTGTTCGGGTTTGATCCGGGAGAAGGCGGGCAAGGCCGTGTCTGCAAGCAGGGGATTGGCGGTGGACATGAGGGCGGATTCCTTGGCCGACGTCGGCAGGCGTGGATGGGGGTGGAACGACTCCGGACCCATCAGCGTGGCGGCGCCGCGTGATGAATTCAAGAAAGATCGATGCTGCGGTTACACTGGCGGCATGCAGTCTCTACGTCGCTTCAAGGGTCATGTGCCGGTCGTGGGCGCGCGGGTCTACGTGGATCCGGCCGCCAGCGTGATCGGTGATGTGGCCTTGGACGACGACGTGTCGATATGGCCGGGGGCAGTGTTGCGGGGCGACGTGCATCGCATCGAAGTCGGGGCACGCAGCAATATCCAGGATGGCGCCATCGTGCATGTGACCCATGACGGCCCGTATTCGCCCGGTGGCCGGCCCTGCCGGATCGGTGCGGACGTGACCATCGGCCACGGCGCCGTGGTGCACGCATGCACGTTGCAGGACACCTGCCTGATCGGCATGCACGCCACCGTTCTCGATGGCGCCGTGGTCGGACGCCACAGCCTGGTCGGCGCAGGGGCCGTGATCACGCCGGGCAAGAACGTCGGGCCCGGGGAGATGTGGCTGGGCAATCCTGCACGCCGGGTGCGCACGCTGAAGGACGGTGAGATCGAGCAGCTCGCCTATTCGGCGGCGCATTACGTGAAGCTCAAGGATGACTATCTCGGCGAACCCTGAGCCGGCCTGCGCCGGGTAGGTGCGGCGAGCTCAATAGCGTGACCGCAGTGACTTGAAGATCGGGTCGGTCTGCGGCCGATGCCCATGCCACAGCTCGAACGCATCGGCGGCGGTCTCCACCAGCATCCCCAGGCCATCGAACGCGTACTTCGCGTCGGCGGCACGTGCCCAGGAAAGGAAATCGGTGGCGGCCGGGCCATAGGACAGGTCGTAACACAGCGCGCGCGCGCCGGCGAGGGAAAACGGCAGATCCAGCGTCTCGCCGCGAACCCCCGCCGAGGTGCCGTTGATGATCAGGTCATAGCTGCCGATGTCGGCCAGATCTTTCCAGTAGCGGCTGTGGGCGCGCGCCGGATCGCCCAATCGGTCCGCCAGCGCGTCGGCATTGGCAGCAGTGCGATTGACGATGGTCAGCGTGCCCACACCGGCATCCAGCAGCGACCAGGCCACGCCCTGCGCGGCGCCACCGGCCCCCAGCAGCAACGCGTCGTGGCCGCGCAGGTCCACTTCATAGCGCTCGGTCAGATCGCGCACCAACCCGGCGCCGTCGGTATTGTGGGCCTGCAGGCGGCCATCCTCCAGCGCAGTGAGCACGTTGGCGGTGCCCACGTGCATGGCGGCCTCCGTGTGCATTTCGGCCAGCTCGAACGCGGCGCGCTTGTGCGGCAGGGTGACGTTGGCGCCGCGTCCACCGCCAGCGAAAAACCGTTTGACCGCGGCGGCAAATTCCTGCGGCGCGGCATCGATGCGCTCGTAGCTCAGGGAGATCCCCAGCTGATGCGCGAACGCCTCGTGGATCTGCGGCGACAGCGAATGCGCAATGGGATGGCCGAACACGGCAAAACGGGCCTGGGTATCAGGCATGGACGCTCTCCGAACCGTTCAAAACGGTAGAGTCTAATGCGCAAACCCGGCTTGTCCCACCTGGGAAGGTTTCTGCGGCACCTTGCGCAGCTTGTCCACGGGGAAACCCTGCCGGCGTGCCATGCGGCGATAGCGCTGATAGACCGCCTCCGGCATGGTCCTGGCGCGGGCCATGATCCACAGCATGGCGCGCGAGGGCTCACCCACCATGACGTAGCGGTAGTCCGGATCCAGGGCGGTGATCATGTAGTCGCTGACGAATGGCCAGATGATGCGCACTTTCCAGCGGGCGGTGTCATTCGGAGTCGGCAACCAGCCGATACCGTGCCAGGTCTCAGGCTTGCTGTCGAAACCGTGGCGAAAATGATAGGTCACCGCGATCGTGCCGTTGTCCTTGCGATGGTATTCATCGGCCGTGGCCATCTTGCCATCGGTCGCGAAACCGGGAATGCGGGCGATGACGTGCCACGTGCCCATGTAGCGCTGCAGATCCACGTGCTGCACCGTGGCGAGCGGCTTGACCGGCGGCGTGCTGCACGCGGCCAGCAGGCAGATCAGCAGCGAGGGAACGATCAGTCGACGCATGCGGAATCTCCAGTGGCGAATACGGGGCATGACGTATGTACGCACCACGTCATGAGATGGATGCATGCACTGTCGCAATCGGTGAGAAAAGCGCACGGCACGCTATCGACACCCAAACCCGGCAAGGGGCCTGTCCGCCATGCATCTCGACCCGACTCTCCGCACGCGCCGGCGTATCCGGCTGACGTCTTCGTGGCTGGCCATCGGCTGCACGACGCTGCTGCTGACGCCTGTACCCATGCATACCCATGCCCTTGGCTGGTCGCCACTGATCTGGCTGGTGCTGGCGCCGGCGGCCCTTCTGATCATTCTCGAGCCGCGCTTGCCGGCGCAGTGGGCCCGCCACCGGCATTGGCGCTTTTTGCGGGCGGCCGAGGCGCTCCCTGTGCGGCAAAAGGTGCGGCGGCGGCGTCACGCCTGATGCTCGCCTACAGTATCCCCAGCCGCTTGCGCTCCAGCCGTCGCACGAACTCGCGCAGGATGTGCAGATACAGATCCTGCCCCAGATAGACATCTTCCACGCCGGCATCGATGGAGGGATTGTCGTTGACCTCGATGACCACGGTGCGCTCGCTGGTCTGCTTGATATCCACGCCATACAAGCCGTCGCCGATGGGCTGGGTGGCCTTCAATGCCAGGCGCACCACCTCGCTGGGCGCATCGCGTACCGGCAGGGTCTGGAAGCCCCCGGACTTGGCCGTGCCGCGTGCGCCGTGATTGTAGATTTGCCAGTGCCCGCGCGACATGAAGTACTGGCAGGCATAGATCGGCTCGTGGTTGAGGATGCCGATGCGCCAGTCGTACTCGGTAAACAGGTACTCCTGGGCGATCAGCAGGGCGCTGTGCTGAAAGAGCCCGGTGGCGGCCTTCTCCAGCGCCTCGCCGCTTTCAACCTTGACCACGCCGCGCGAGAACGAACCGTCGGGAATCTTCAGCACGATGGGGAACCCCAGGCGCTCGGACAGGTCCCTGAGCTGCTGCGGATCCTCGCGATACAGGATCTCGGTGCGCGGCACGGCCAGTTTGCGCGAAACCATGAGGTCGTGCAGATAGATCTTGTTGGTACAGCGCAGGATCGAGGTGGGGTCGTCCATCACCACCATGCCTTCCTTCTCCGCGCGATGCGCGAAACGGTAGGTGTGGTTGTCGATGGCCGTGGTTTCGCGGATGAACAGGGCGTCATATTCGGCCAGGCGGGTGTAATCGTTGCGGCCGATCGGATCCACTTCGATACCCAGCTGCTTGCCCGCGGCCACGAACGCCTTCAGTGCCTTGCGATTGGAGGGCGGCATGTGCTCATGAGGGTCCACCAGCATGGCCAGGTCATAGCGGAACAGTCGGCGCGCACGCGGCTTGCGCCACAGGCGCTTGGAAAAATGATCCAGCGCCTGGGCAAAATTGTCCTCCTGCGCATCATCGAGCTTGTCCAGCCCGAACGGCTTGATGGCACCGATGCGCCAGGACCGCTCGTGCCTGAACTCGATACGCAGCAGCGGACAGGGAAAGATCTCGAAGATCTGCCGCGCCAGATCCTGCAGATCCGTGTGCGGTGTCTGGCCGAAATGCAGCAGGATGCCCAGATCCGTGGTGTCCTGGCTGCCCGCGGGCAGGACCTGCGCCAGTTTGCCGTTCAGGTCACCGATATCCAGCCCGTACAGCGACCGCTTGCGCAGATCGTTGATGGTCCGCACGGACGGAATCACGCGATGGCCGCGCGCTTCGGCCAGCAACGACACATAGTAGCCGGTGCCCAGATACTTGTAGCTGCGGCACAGGTTGATAACGTGTGTGCGTCCCTCGCTGCCCAGCGGCTCGCGCAGGTACTCCGCCGCGCTCATCACGTTGTCGGAGGGGTAATACGCGCCCCAGTCCGACGCTTTTTCCACCACGATCACCAGCCGGCTCATGCGTGCCTTGCCTCTTTGCAGATTCTCAGGGGATGGAACCGGGGCACGCCGCGCTCCCGCGCGGCTGCGGTGCCGTTGCAACCTGCAGTGTGGCCGTATCCGGGAGCCGTGCACAACCCCTGCAGCCAAGCTGTTCGGCACACCAGGCATTGCCCGATCCGCGCCGGCTCACTACGCTTCGTGCGTGAACAGCAGCGCACTCCCGACCCTTCGTATCCGCCGCGCAGTCGCCGACGACCTGGACGCACTGGTCGCGCTGGAGCAGCGCAGCTTCAACCAGGACCGGCTCAGCCGGGCCCAGTACCGGCGACACTTGGACAGCGACTCAGCACAGATACTGGTGGCGCGAAGCACGCCGGTGCTGCTTGGAGCCGCCGTACTTTTTTTCCGCCGGCGGTCCCGTATCGCCCGGCTGTATTCACTGGCCATCGACACAACAGCGCGCGGTCGCGGTCTTGGCAAGGCCATGCTGGAAGCATGCGAACAGGTGGCACGGCGACGCCACTGCAACCGCGTGCGGCTGGAAGTACGCGACGACAACGCCGCGGCCATCGCCCTGTACGAGCGCGGCGGCTTCACGCGACTGGAGCCTTTGCGCGGTTACTATGACGACGGCAGCGACGGCTGGCGCTATCAGAAACTCCTGACCTGAGACGCATTCGCCATTCCCACGCACCAGCGCTTGGGGGAGCAAAACGCCAAGGCAGGCATACGCACACGGCCACTGTTCGGCACGCGCGCGGCTGCGCGGCTATACTGCGGGCGTTCCCGGCTGGATCCATCGCATGCCCCGTCCCCTCTTTTGTCTGCTCCTGCTCGCGCTGCTGGCCGCTCTGGGCGGCTGCGGCCTGAAAGGCCCGTTGTACATGCCGTCGACCCACGCAAAGGACAAACAGCAGCACTCGCATGTCCCGGCCGCGCGTAGCCCGGCCGCCACCAGCAGCGCGCCGGCGCTGCCTGCCGATGACGACAGCGCCGGCACCGGCGGCCCGTACTGATCAAGAAGCCGCCGCGCGTCATGTCTCTTGCTTTCAGCAAAATGCACGGCCTGGGCAACGATTTCGTGTTGCTCGATTGCCGCGATGGCATGGCTGTCCCCGATCCCGTGCGCATGGCTCAGATGGCCAACCGCCACACCGGCATCGGCTTCGATCAACTGCTGGCCATCGAGCCGCCGCAGGGCGAACGCTCCCTGGCCAGCTATCGCATCTGGAATGCGGATGGTTCGCGCGCGGGTCAATGCGGCAACGGTGTGCGCTGCGTGGCCGCCTGGCTGCATCGTGCAGGCGCGCTCTCCATCGATACGAACGCCGTTCTGGACGGTCCCTCCGGCCCGGTGCAGGTCCGCGTTTTGTCGCCGCAGCAGGTCACCGTGGAGATGGGCGAGCCGCGCTTCGAGCCGGCGCGTATTCCATTGCTGAAGGCGGCGCAGCAGGATCGGTACACCCTCGATCTGGACACGGCTACACAGACTTTGCGTACCGTTGAACTGGGCGCTGTGTCCATGGGTAATCCGCATGCAGTGGTCGAGGTCACCGACACACATGAGGCGGAAATCGATGCGACGGGCCCGTTGCTGACGACACACGCCGCGTTCCCCGAGGGCTGCAATGCAGGTTTCGTGGCGCTGACCGGCTGCGACCACCTGGAACTGCGCGTGCATGAACGCGGCGCGGGCTGGACGCAGGCCTGCGGGACCGGAGCCTGCGCAGCGGCGGCGGTGATGCGGCAGTGGGGCCGCGTGGGCGATCATGTCGTGGTGCACCTGCCCGGCGGTTCCCTGGACATCGACTGGACCGGCCACGGAACTCCCCTGTGGATGACCGGACCGGCAGCATTCGTGTTCGACGGCAACACCCACGAGATGGGCTGAACCATCACCGCCGTTGAAGCGCTGCACGATGCGGCGCACACTTTGCCCATCATATTGTGGAGTTTCCCATGGCCGAAATGAGCCTCAAGGACGGACTGAAAGCCATGGATGTGGCCGACTATCTGCGCCGTCATCCCCAATTCCTGAAGGACTTCCCGGATCTGGCCATGAGCCTGGCAGTGCCGCGTGAACAGGGGCCGGCGGCATCGCTGGCTAGTTATCAGCTGGACGTGCTGCGTTCCAAGAACCTGGAGCTGGATACGCGTCTGCGCGAACTTGTCGACACCGCCACCGAAAACGAGCAGCTCATGGTGCGGGTGCATTCGCTGACCAGCGCCCTGCTGCGCGCCGACACGCTGGCTGCCAGCGTCACCGCGATTGCCGAGGGCCTGACGGAGGATTTCGGCACGGACACGGTGCGCCTGCTGCTGTTTCGCGGACCGGCCAACCTCCCCCGGGCCGACTGGCTGATGACCGAACCCGGCGGTGCACAGGCACTACCCGCCTTCAGTGAATTCCTCACGCGCAAGGACCCACTCGTCGGCCGGCTGGCCCAGGACAAGCTGGACTACCTGTTCGGTGCGCAGGCGTCGGAGGTGCGCTCGGCTGCACTGATGCGGCTGAGCGACGCCGGTCTGCTGGCCATCGGCAGCGCGGACGGCCACCGCTTTCATCCCGGCATGGGCACAGTCTTCCTGAAACTGATCGCCGAATCGGCGAGTGCCGCACTGGCCCGCTATCCGGTGCAGGACTGACGTCATGGACGCGGCCAGGGCCGTGTCGCAGTGGTTGCGTCACCTGCGCGACGAGCGCGATCCCTCGCCGCACACCCTGGCCGCTTACCGCCGCGACACGGACAAGCTGCTGGGTTTCATGCACACGCGCCAGATAGCGCAGATCGCCGACCTCAGCGTGCACGACATGCGCAGCTTCATTTCCGCACAGCACCGTGGCGGGCAATCGCCGTCCAGCCTGCAACGCCTGCTGTCCTCGTGCCGCAGCCTGTTCGGCTATCTATTGCGCCAGGGAGCTCTCGCGCACGACCCGGCCGCCGGCGTGCACGGCCCGAAAATGCGCCGCAAGCTGCCGCAGGTCCTGGATACCGACGAAGCCGCGGCCTTGGTGGAAACCACACCAGACAGCGGCGTGCTGGGCCCCCGTGATCGCGCCATGCTGGAGTTGTTCTACTCCTCCGGGTTGCGTCTGTCGGAACTGGTGGGTCTGCTCTGGCGCGATCTGGATCTCGATGAAGGCATGGTCCGCGTGCTTGGCAAGGGCCGCAAGACGCGCATCGTTCCGGTAGGTCGTCATGCGGTTCAAGCCCTGCGCACACTGGCCGCCGCCGGCAGAGATCCCGAATCACCGGTGTTTCGCGGCCGCGGCGGGCGTGCCATCAGTCCGCGCACGGTGCAGGCACGCATGAAGACCCTGGCCATGCGCCAGGGCATCGCCAAGCGTATCCATCCACATCTGCTGCGTCATTCGTGCGCCAGTCATCTGCTGGAATCCTCCGGCGACCTGCGTGCCGTGCAGGAGCTGCTGGGCCACGCCGATATCGCCACCACGCAGATCTACACGCATCTGGATTTCCAGCATCTGTCGCGCGTGTACGACGCCGCGCACCCGCGCGCACGACGCAAGGACACGAAATAAGCCGGCACATTTAGGGAACCTCTGATTGAACCCTGTGCAGGCAGCATCCTATCCGGAGAACGCGCCCTGCGTGTTGGCCGTGGCGCAGCGCAGGCTGGTTGCCTTCGCAAGTCGCGGAGAGCGCGCAGGGCGCGTTCCGGACAGGACCTCTTCTTTTACAATCAACTGGTTGAGGACGGTCTGTCTGCGCACAGGGCACCGATCCGCCGGCTTGACAGGCAACCAGCCTGCCGGCGCCGACGGACCGGCACCCTGTCCGCAGACAGATCCGGTGATGTCTGTACAGGATTCAATCAGAGGTTCCTTAAGCCGGCGGCGTTGCGGGACTTGGCTTTTGCACCGATACGCCCCACCTCTCCAGTTCCTGCTGCACGGAAGATCTTCATGGAATCGTTTCACGCCACCACCATCGTGTCCGTCCGCCGCCACGGCAAAGTCGTCATCGGCGGCGACGGTCAGGTCACCCTCGGCAACACGGTGATGAAAGCCAACGCGCGCAAGATCCGCCGCCTGGGCAAGGGCGACGTGATCGCCGGGTTTGCCGGCGCCACCGCCGACGCCTTCACGTTGTTCGAGCTGTTCGAGGACAAGCTGTCCAAGCACGGCAACCACCTCACCCGCGCGGCCGTGGAAATGGCCAAGGAGTGGCGTACCAATCGCAGCCTGGGCCGCCTGGAAGCCATGCTGGCAGTGGCCAATGCAACCCACTCGCTGCTCATTTCCGGCAATGGCGACGTGCTGGAACCCGAGCAGGGGCTGATCGCCATCGGCTCCGGCGGTCCGTTCGCGCTGGCCGCCGCCCGCGCGCTGCTGGAACGCTCCGATGCCGATGCGCGCGAGATCGTGGAAAAGGCGCTGGGCATCGCTGGCGACATCTGCATCTACACCAACCACAACATTTCCATCGAGGAACTCGATGCCGTTGAAGAAGGACATGCGGAATAGCACGACACCGTCTGCTTTTTCCCGCATCTCACCATTCCCGATTCTCCACAGAGTCCCCTTGCGGGATTCCCAATCCCCGGCTGTCCAATGAGCGAACTCACTCCCCGCGAAATCGTCAACGAACTCGACCGCTTCATCATCGGCCAGAACGACGCCAAGCGCGCCGTGGCCATCGCCTTGCGCAATCGCTGGCGACGCATGCAGGTCGAGCCCGGCATGCGTGAGGAGATCACGCCCAAGAACATCCTCATGATCGGTCCCACGGGCGTCGGCAAGACGGAGATCGCGCGGCGCCTGGCGACACTGGCGCATGCGCCCTTCGTCAAGGTCGAGGCGACCAAGTTCACGGAAGTAGGCTATGTGGGCAAGGATGTCGAGTCGATCATCCGCGAGCTGGCCGATGGGGCCTTCAAGCTGACCCGCGAGCAGGCCAAGAAACGCGTGCGCAGTCAGGCCGAGGACCACGCCGAGGACCGCATTCTGGACGCGCTACTGCCGCGGGTGAAGAAAAGCAGCGAGCCCAGCGACTGGGACGATACACCGGCCACGAGCAAACCGCAGATCGAGAGCGACACCCGGCAAAAGCTGCGCAAGCAGCTGCGTGAAGGTGCGCTGGATGAGCGCGAGATCGAGCTGGATATCGCCGCGCAGCACAGCAGCGTGCAGATCATGTCGCCTCCGGGCATGGAGGAGATGAGCCAGCAGCTGCAGCAGATGTTCGAGAACGTGGGCGGACAGAAGACGCAGAAGCGCAAGCTCGCCATCCAGGCGGCACGGCCGCTGCTGGTGGAGGAGGAAGCCTCCAAGCTGCTCAACGATGAGGAAATCCGCGCCGATGCGGTCACCGCCTGCGAGCAGAACGGCATCGTGTTCCTAGACGAGATCGACAAGGTGGCGCAACGCTCGGACTACGGCGGCGGCTCCAGTGGCGTCAGCCGGGAAGGGGTCCAGCGTGACCTGCTGCCGTTGGTGGAAGGCTCCACCGTGTCCACCAAGTACGGCACCATCAAGACCGACCACATGCTGTTCATCGCTTCCGGCGCATTCTCGCTGGCCAAGCCCTCGGATCTGATTCCGGAATTGCAGGGTCGCCTGCCCATCCGTGTGGAGCTGGGCGCGCTGTCCACAGAGGACTTCAAACGCATCCTGCGCGAGCCGCACAATGCGCTGACCAAGCAATATGTGGCCCTGCTGGGAGCCGAGGGTGTCACCCTGGAGTTTGCCGATTCGGGGATCGACCGTCTGGCCGAGGTTGCCTTCCGCGTCAACGAAACCACCGAGAACATCGGCGCACGTCGCCTGCACACCGTGATGGAGCGCCTTCTGGAGACCATCTCCTTCGAAGCTGCAGACAAAAGTGGAGAAACCTACGTGATCGACGGCGATTATGTGGACAAGAATCTCTCCACCCTAGTCGAGGACCAGGATCTGAGCCGCTACATCCTTTAACCTGCGGGACCCACACTCCTGCTACCATGCGCGCGTCATGGGCACAGTCATCGAGTTCCAGCATCGCGGCTACCGCGCGCGTCTGCACGAGGCGCAACACAGCAGACAGCTGATCCGCCTGTGGCGCGGCGCCATGGAGCAGGGCAGTTTCTGCGGCTACGTCGGCGGCGTCGGACGCACGTTCTTCCTGCTGCGCGTGATCAGTGACGGTATCGGCGACGATGGCCTCTACGTGATGCGGCACGCCGACATCACCGAGCTGGATACGCCCGACACGCATGCGCACTTCATCGAGCAGGCGCTGAAGCTGAAGCGGATCCGGCCAGCATTGCCGAGCGCGTTTCCACTGGACGGGATCCAGCAGGTGGTGCGCGCCGCCGCCGTGCACAGCGGCGGCGTGATCGGTGTGCATGTGGACAGCGAGGACGAGGCCGAGGTGTGTTACATCGGTCGGCTGGTGAATCTCGAGGATGACGGCTTCAACCTGCAGGAAATCAGCCCGGACGCTCAATGGCTGCGCGAGCCTTCATTTTTCGGCTGGGACGAGATATCCACCGTCAGCATGGACGATCCATACGCCCGCGCGCTGCGCGACGTGGCCGGTGACGCTCCACCGCTGGCGGGGGCTCCGTCCGACGGCAGGGTGGATCAGGGCGCCTAGAGAGCTCGGGAAGCAGGACCACGGATCGGCTGTTGATCTGCCGATGCCGTCTCCCTCCACAAGCAGACCCTGGACGCAGGGCGGCGTCTCCTCGCCATCCGGGACCGTGTCAGCCGCGCTGGCCGAACAGATGCTTGCGCGCTTCCTCGCTGCCGGTATCGCCCTTGTAGGTTTCGCCCAGTGCATAGGCGCGTTTGGTGGCCTGGCGCGCGGCAATGACATCGAGCCAGCGCTTCACATTGGCAAATTCGTCGATGTCGATCTGCTTGGTCTCGTAACCCATCATCCAGGGATAGGTCGCCATGTCGGCAATCGAGTAGTCGGCACCGGCGATGAAGTCGCGTCCCTGCAGGCGCTTGTTCAGCACGCTATACAGGCGATGGGTCTCGTTGACGTAGCGCTCGATGGCATAGGGGATCTTTTCCGGCGCATAGTTGTTGAAGTGGTGGTTCTGGCCCAGCATCGGGCCCACGCTGCCCATCTGCCAGAACAGCCATTCCAGCGTCACGTTGCGCTGGCGCACGTCGTCGGCAAGAAACCGTCCGGTCTTCTCGGCCAGATACAGCAAAATGGCGCCGGACTCGAAAAGGCTGATCGGCTCACCTCCACCGGCCGGCGCGTGGTCGATGATGGCCGGCATCTTGTTGTTAGGCGAGAATGCAAGGAACGCGGGCTTGAACTGGTCACCCTTGGTGATGTCCACCGGCTTGATCTCGTAGGGCACCTGCGCCTCTTCCAGAAACAGGGTGATCTTGTGGCCATTGGGTGTCGGCCAGTAGTAGAGATCGATCATGCCGTTCTCCTCGACGGTTGGGGTTGGGGTTGGGGTTGGGGTTGGGGTGGTGGTTGGGGTGGTGGCTCCCCCGTTTCCGGGTGCCATACCCGGATATTCGGGTTGCGGACGCGGCAATCAAGGATGGGCCGGTCAGCTGGGCGTGGAGACGCTTGAGGAAGAGTCGCCATCGTGGGCCCGCCGGACCCGGTTGCGCCCCGCACGCTTGGCCGCATACATGGCTGCATCGGCTGCCGCGTGCAGCTGTTCGAGATCCGAACCATCCTCGGGAAATGTCGCCACGCCGATGCTGATGGTCAGCAGAGTCGTTCCCGCCGCATGGGTCAGGAGCTGCGAGGACTGCACCCGTTCCTGCAGCCGATGCGCCAGTGCCATCGCCTCGGTGGCCGAGGTATCGAGGAGCGCCACCACCAGTTCGTCGCCGCCATATCGTGCCGCAAGATCGACATCGCGGATGTGTTGCTGCACGCGCTCGCTGACGCGCCGCAGCGCCGCGTCGCCCGCCAGATGACCGAACTTGTCGTTGATCTCCTTGAAATGGTCGATATCGATCCATAGCAGTGTCAGCGACCGGTCGTGACGCTGCGCGCGGATCATCTCGGCGCGCACCATGGCCTCCATCTTGCGCCGGTTGTAGAGGCCGGTCAGCGGATCGCGTTCGGCCAGCTGCTCCAGCTCCCTTTCCATGCGCTTGCGGTCGGTGATGTCCTGGCCGATGGCAATGCATCCGATGTCGCCGCTGTCATCGAGGAAGCGACGCGAATTCCAGGCAATGATCTTGTGCTGGCCGTCACGGCAACGGATGCGCGTCTCGTAGCCCTCGACCTCGATCCCCTCGTCGAGAATGCGCATGACCGTGCCAGTGATGCGGGCGCGCTCGGCATCGTCGGGGTACAGCTGGCGCCAGATCTCGCTGCGTCCCAGCACCTCATCGCGGCGGTATCCGCTGATGCGCTCGGCGGCCTTGTTCCATACCGTCACCTGTGCTTTCGGGTCGAACGCGTTGATCCAGATGCTGGCGTTGTCGATCACCGATTCGCGGAATTGACTCAAGCCATGGATATCCCGTCTCTGCAGGGCCGACTGGCGCAGCAGCTGTGCATCGGAGCGGAACTGGCGATACAGGACAACGACCAGCATCACGGCGGTGATGCCGATGAAGACCCACCCTTTCAGAATCTGCGCCCAGATCAGCATGTCCGGGTCGGTGATCAGGCTGTCCAGGACGGTGTCGGAGCCGAGGATCCAGACGCTGCCGACCGCTGCGTAGATCAGTCCGACACGGGCCGCGCGAGCCAGCGGCGACCCCACCCTCTCCGACTCGCTGCCGATCGATCGCCGTCCCATCGGGGCCTCATGCTCCGCTTGACCTCACGGTCAGTGTACTCGCTGAGAGCGCATCTGCTACTTACCGATGCAAAACGAAGAAAAGATGGTGCCGAGAAGGTCATCCGCCACGAATTCTCCGGTAATCTCGCCGAGTGCCTGCTGTGCCTGGCGCAGGTCGTCTGCCGCCAGCTCGCCCGCCTGCTGGTCGTGCAGTGCGACCGACGCGGCCTGCAGATACCGGTCGACCCGATGCAGCGCCTCCATGTGTCGACGCCGGGCACTGAATGCGCCCTCGCGGCCGGACTCGCCCGCATGCCCCGTGGCCAGGCCCCGTAGCTGCGCGCGAAGACCATCCAGACCAGCGCCGGTCAGGGCGGAGAGCCACACGTGGGTACGCTCGTGCTCCCGTTCGACCCCAGGTGCATGGCCGCATACATCGATCTTGTTGATGACTACCAGGGTTTCGGGAGCGCGCGGCAGGTCCTGCAGGGCGTTCAGATCGACATACAGATGCGCGCTTTCGGTCACCAGCAATGCCACGTCGGCATGCTTCAGTTGCGCCCGTGCCCTCCGCACGCCTTCGCGCTCGATGGGATCATCGCTTGCCCGCAGACCCGCGGTATCGATCATGTCCACGGCGATGCCGTCGAACACCACGGTCTCGCGCAAGACATCGCGGGTCGTCCCGGCGATGGGCGTGACAATGGCCCGATCCGTGCCGGCCAGGGCGTTGAGCAGACTGGACTTGCCCGCGTTGGGTCGGCCCACGATGGCGACCCGCAGACCATCGTTGAGCCGCATCCCGCGCTGCGCCTCGGCTTGCAACAGGGCGACACGGTCGCGCACGTCGCCGAGCTGCGCAGCAATCGCGGGATCGGCGAGAAAGTCGACATCCTCATCGGGGAAGTCGATGGCCGCTTCGATGTGCACACGCAGCTGCACCAGCGCCTGCAGAAGGTCGGCCACACGTGCGGAGAAGGCTCCATCCAGCGACCTGATGGCGGCACGCACGGCACTGTCCGAACGTGCCGCGATCAGGTCGGCGACGGCCTCGGCCTGGGTCAGGTCCAGCTTGCCGTTGAGGAACGCCCGCTGCGTGAATTCGCCGGGCTGCGCGAGTCGTGCGCCCAGCTCGCACACACGCCGCAGCAGGGCGTCCAAAAGCATGGGGCTGCCGTGGCACTGCAGCTCCAGGACATCCTCCCCGGTGTAGGAGTGCGGGGCAGGAAAATGCAGCAACAGGCCGCGGTCGATAAGGGTGCCGTCAGCCTCGCGCAATGCCGCGAGGTGCGCATAACGTGGCGCGGGTACCCGCCCCAACAAAGTCTCGGCGATGGCCGGTACTCCCGCTCCCGAGACGCGCACCACACCGATGCCACCGGCACCGCTGGCAGTGGCGACGGCGGCGATGGTGGCATTGCCCTCGAATGGATGCACGCAAAACCTCCCGGCAGACACCGCCGACCTTCACGCTGTGGCGACGCGAGCCCTCAGCGCGATGCCTTGCTCAGGCGCTTGGTGGTGTCCTGCTGATCGATGCGGCGCATGACCCACCACTGCTGACCCAGACGGCAGGCGCCATTGACCAGATAATAAAGCGTCAGGCCCGCCGGGAAGAAGGCAAAGAACACGCCGCTGACCACGGGAATGAAGCGCATGATCTTCTGCTGCGTGGCGTCCGTGCCGGCCTGCATCGGCATCAGCAGCTGCGAGGCCAGCATCACCCCCGCGTAGAGAATCGGCAGCACGAAATACGGATCGGCGGCGGAGAGGTCATGAATCCACAGGATGAACGGCGCCTGGCGCAATTCCACACTCTCGCGCAGCACTTCGTACAGGCCGATGAACACGGGGATGGTCACGAGAAGAGGCAGGCACCCGCCCACCGGGTTGATCTTCTCCTTTTTGTACATCTCCATGGTGGCTTGCTGCAGTTTCTGCTTGTCGTCGCCATAGCGCTCTTTCAACGCATCCATGCGCGGCTTGAGCTTGCGCATGCGCGCCGCCGACTTGTACTGCGCGGCGTTGAGCTTGTAGAAAACGATGTTGATCAGCAGCACCAGCAGGATGATGGCCACGCCCCAGTTGCCGCTGATGTTGTAGAAGAACGTCAACACGGCATGCAGTGGCACCGCCACCAGCGTGAACATGCCGTAATCCACGGCCAGTTTCATGCCCGGCGCCACATCGGCCAGGCGACTGCGCAGCTTCGGGCCGACATACAGACGCGCATGGCTGACCGTACTGGCACCAGGCGCCACACGGATCGATGGTCCCACGGCGCGGATCAGGTAATGCGGCTTGGCGCCCTGCGTCTGGATCACCGCGCTGGCGAACTGGTCCTTTTCCTTGGCCGGCGGCAGCCAGGCACTCATGAAATAGTTCTGGATCATGCCGACCCAGCCGCCCGAGACGCGTTGCTTGAGCGGATCCTCGTGGAACTTGTCGAACGCCAGCTTGCTGAACTTGTCGTCCGGGCTGTACCACGCCGCGCCGAAATACCCGTAACGCGACTGATCGGAATACTTGGCCAGGATGTTGCTGTAAGTGGGCTTGGGCGGAACCACCCGCTGCAGCTGACGATATGCATTGCCCTGCCAGACGCTGGCGCTGCCGTTGTCGATCTGCTGTTGCAGCTTGATGACATAGCTGCCGCGGGTGAACACATAGCGCTTGGTGACCTTGACGCCATCGGGGGCGGTCCAGGTCAACGGCACTGTCACTGTCTTGTGGCCGGATGCCAGCGCGTAGTGCAACTTGCCCACGTGGAACAGCGCGCGATGGTCCGGCGCCGGCGCGTTGCGGCTCACCAGCCCGCTCTGCGCCGTGAAAGCCCGCGCCGGACTGTCATCGAGCAACTGCACGGATTGTTTCGCGCCGAGGGTCTTCGGGTACTTCAACAGTGCGGCACGCACAATGCTGCCGCCGCGCGTGTCAATGGTCAGACGCAGCACGTCGGTGGTGACCGTGACCTGCTGCCCGTGTGTCTGCGTGGAGACGGCGCCCGCACCCGCATGGGCAGCCACATCAGGCGTTGCAGCCGGCGCGGTACTCGTTGCTGCAGACGGCACGGTGGCCGTGGGCACGTCCGCCGAGGCCACGCTGCCTGATGCACCGGCCGAACGCGATGGCTGCGTGCTGCTCGCTGCGGCGACAGGAGCCTGACTGCCCTCCGGAGGGTAGGTTTGCTGCCACTGATTCCACAGCAGGTACGCCACGAACACCAGCGCGAGAATGAGGAACGAGCGGGCTTGGTTCATTGCGGGAGACGTCCGTTGAAGGCATCATCCGGCGCCGGGCCGGATCCTTGTGTGTGCAGGCGTGGCGCGAGCAGATCTGATCCGCGTGGCACCGGCGGGGTCGCGGACATGCCGGATCAACGCCCCGACGTGACGCCTGCCGCTACCGTCTGGCGCGGCAGGCGCAGGCGCGGCCACAGGCGGTCGAGCTCCGCCATCAGCTCGGCGCCGCTGAGGGCAACGGCATCATGTCGCGCGATCACCAGGATATCGACCGCCGGCATCGCCAGGCGAGCGCGACGAAACGACTCGCGCACCGCACGCTTGATGCGGTTGCGTTCCACGGCCCGCTTCGAGACCCGACGCGAGACGGCCAGACCGAGCCGTGCGTGATCCATCGGACTGCGAATGTACCTGAGCCGGAAGCTGGGGCTGTTCAAACGGCCACCCGGCACGCGCAGCGCAGCAAAGTCCGCGGCACGTCGAATCCGCGCATCGCGCGGCAGACCGGCGGCACGCATGACTGAGGGTACTTAGGGAATCAGGCGCTTGCGGCCCTTGGCACGGCGCGCATTGATGATCTTGCGTCCATCGGCTGTGCGCATGCGGGCACGGAAGCCGTGCGTGCGGGCGCGCTTGAGCTTGCTTGGCTGGAAGGTCCGCTTCACGGCTTCCTCCTTGGGTTGTGAAAGGTGGGAAAAAGACGCGGGAGTATGTCGTTCAGACGTTGCCATGTCAAGGCGGCGGGTGTCGCCTCGACGTGCAGCATGTGGCCAACGAACCCCTCGCAGGCTGATAGACTTGCCGGTCTGTATCAGCGTGTTTGGCGCATCCACCCAATGGTAGAGGATTCATGAGCGATTTGTGGCGGCGCTGTCTCGGGCGTCTGGAAGGCGAACTGGGCGCGGAGGACCTGAATACGTGGCTGATGCCGCTGCAGGCACGCGAAGACGACGAGGGTCTGACCCTTTATGCGCCCAACGCCTACACGCTGGACGTGGTGCGCAGCGACCATCTCGAACATATCCAGGCCGTGGTCGATCATCAGGCGGGCCGGCCTACGCCGGTGCGCATCGTGGTGGGGTCGGCGCACGCGCGGGCCACGCCGGCCAAGCCGCAAGCGTCACGCACACCGCCTGTGCCCGAGACGCCGCACGATCATCATCTGGATCCGCATTACACCTTCGAAACCTTCGTCGAGGGCAAATCCAACCAGCTGGGCAAGGCCGCGGCCATGCAGGTGGCGCAAAATCCGGGGCGCGCCTACAACCCGTTGCTGCTTTACGGCGGCACAGGCCTCGGCAAAACCCATCTCATGCACGCCGCCGGCAATCTCATCTGCGAACAGAAGCCTGGGACCAAGGTGCTGTACCTGCGTTCCGAGCAATTCGTCGGTTCCATGATCGAGGCGCTGCGCACCAAAAGCATGAATGCGTTCAAGCAGCGCTTCCGCTCGGTCGACGCGTTGCTGATCGACGACATCCAGTTCTTTGCCGGCAAGGACACCACGCAGGAAGAATTCTTCCACACGTTCAATGCGCTGTTTGAATCCAAGCAGCAGATCATCCTCACCTGTGATCGCTATCCCAAGGAAGTGGACAAGCTCGAGCCGCGGCTGAAGTCGCGCCTGGGGTGGGGCCTGTCGGTGGCCATCGAACCGCCGGATTTCGAGACACGCGCGGCCATCCTGCTGTCCAAGGCCCAGGACAAGGGCGTTGTGATCCCCGAGGACGTGGCCATGCTTCTGGCGCGCCGCATCCGCTCCAATGTGCGCGATCTGGAAGGCGCGTTGAACACGCTTGCGGCGCGGGCACATTTCTTTGGCCGGCCGATCACCGCCGATTTTGCCCAGGAAACATTGCGCGACCTGTTGAGCACGCACGCTCAGGCGGTGACGGTGCCGAACATCCAGAAGACGGTCGCCGACTACTATCAGGTGCGCCTCTCGGACCTGCTGTCCAAGCGTCGCGTGCGCTCCCTCGCCAGGCCGCGGCAGTTCGCCATGGCGCTGTCCAAGGAGCTGACCGAGCACAGCCTGCCTGAAATCGGCGAGGCATTCGGGGGCCGCGACCACACCACCGTGCTGCACGCCTGTCGTACCATCCGGGGTTTGCGCGAAAAAGATGTGCGCATGATGCAGGATTGGGAGCAATTGATCCGTATACTCACAGGCTGAGATCCTGTGGATAACCGGTGAATGCGCCGAAGCGGCAATGTTATCCACAGGCTGCGCACAGCCGCGCAGCCTTCGGGTTAACGCCCCTGTCAAGCGCAAGCGTTTGATATATAAAGATAAAGAAGAGTTTTACAGATACACACAGAGCCAGCTACTACTGCTTTTTCTTTTCCATCTACAAAGAGCTTAAGAGCAGCGAATCAGGACCAAGGGGCATCAAAGACATGCAATTCAGCATTCAGCGCGAAGTTCTGCTCAAGCCATTGCAGCAAGTGGTCGGCGTGGTAGAGCGTCGCCAGACACTGCCTGTTCTGGCCAATCTTCTGGTTCGCGTGCAAGGTGACGCCGTCGCGTTGACCGGCACCGACCTGGAGGTCGAGATGTCGGCCACCAGCAACGTGCAGGTTGCAGCGGAAGGTGAGGTCACCATTCCCGCCCGCAAACTGTTCGACATCGTGCGCGCGCTGCCGGATGGAGCGCAGATCAAACTGAAACAGACGGGGGAACGTGTGGCGTTACACGCAGGCCGCAGCCGCTTCACCCTGGCCACATTGCCTGCCACGGAATTTCCCCTGATCGAGGAAATCGAACTGGTGCAGCGCGTACGCCTGCCGGAAGCGGATCTGAAAAGCCTGATGGAACGTACCGCGTTCGCGATGGCCAACCAGGATGTGCGCTACTACTTGAACGGCATGTTGCTGGACCTTGACGAACACACTCTGCGTTGTGTGACTACCGACGGCCACCGGCTGGCCATGGCGGAAGTGGCCCTGGCCGAGGGCGTCGAGACAGGGCGACAGATCATCATTCCGCGCAAGGGGGTCCTGGAGCTCAGTGGCTTGTTCGAAAGCGGCGAAGGGGACGTGGAGCTGGAGTTTGGCCGTAATCATCTGCGGGTGCGGCGCGGTGATGTGGTCTTCACCTCGAAGCTGATCGATGGCCGCTTCCCAGATTATCAGAGCGTGATTCCCATTGGCGCCGACAAGACTGTGGATGTGCCCCGCGATGACTTGCGGGCGGCCCTGCAGCGCGCAGCCATCCTGTCCAACGAGAAGTACCGTGGCGTGAAGCTGGAGATGAGCCCCGGACGGTTACGCATCGTGGCGCACAATCCGGAGCAGGAAGAAGCGGTGGAAGAGCTGGAGGTCGACACCCGTATCGACGAACTGGCAGTCGGGTTCAATGTCGGGTATCTGCTGGATGCGTTGGGCGTGCTGCGTGGAGAGCACGTGCAGCTGAATCTGCGCGATGCGCAATCCAGCTGTCTGCTGCAGGACCGGGACGATGACAGCGCGCGCCATGTGGTCATGCCACTGCGCCTTTGATGATCCGGAACATGCACGCTCACGACGCCGGGTTCGATGCACGCATCGCCCGGCGTCGTCATTTCCGGAGGCCGTCATGCGCTTGCTGAAGTTGCGCATTGAGCGACTGCGCAACCTGGGCGCGGTCGAGCTATCGCTGGCGTCAACTCTCAATGTACTGGTGGGCGCCAATGGCGCGGGAAAGAGCAGCATTCTGGAAGCGGCGTTCCTGCTTTCGCATGGGCACACCTTCCGCTCCGGGCCGCGAGATATCCTGGTGCAGCGGGGAAGCGACGGATTCGTTGTCTATGGTGAGTGGCAGGATGCGCGGGAACGCATCAGGCGGCTGGGTGCGGGGCGGCACAAGGGGCAGTGGATACTGCGGGTGGACGGCCAGGATGTGCGTACGGTAAGCGAACTGGTACGTCATTGCGCCGTCACGTGCTTTGAACCCGGCTCACACGCCCTGATCTCCGGAGCGGCAGACGAACGGCGGCGCTTTCTCGACTGGGGCACGTTTCACGTGAAACACGAGTTTCTCCCCACGTGGCGGCGGTATCAACGGGCATTGCGCCAGCGCAACGCATTACTGCGGTCCCCCGGCGCCCTGAGCGACCCCCAGTTCGACGCGTGGGAAAGCGAGCTGGCGACTCACGCAGCGACGCTGGACGGGGAACGAATGACCTACCTGCAGCTCCTGGAGCCTCACCTGTTGACGCTGTTGTCCCGGTTCCTGCCGGAGCTGGGAGCGCCGCGCGTCACGTATCGTCGCGGCTGGCCGGATGAAGTACCGCTCGAGGTGTTGTTGAGGCACCGTCGGGAGCGGGACCGTGCTCGGGGATTCACACATCACGGCGCCCATCGCGCCGATTGGGGGCTGAGTCTGGAGTTGGCACCCCTGCGGGACCATCTTTCGCGGGGTCAGACCAAGCTGGTCGCGCTGGCATGCATCCTGGCGCAGGCTGCCGTGCATGCTCAGGTGCATCAGGACTGGCCCCTCGTGTGTCTCGACGATCTCGCCTCCGAGCTGGATCAGGCGCATCAGGAGGCCGTGATCGCGCAGTTGCAAGCACAGGAGGCGCAGATCCTGGTGACCGGCACCAGTTGTCCTGAGCTGTTGCGTAGCCGCGCATCACGCATGTTCCACGTGGAACAGGGTGCAGTGCGCCGCCTGCTATAATGCAAAAGATCGACAGTTTTTCTCCTCTCAATGCCCGATGGTGCACGTCGGGCCGATCGGGCAGCGCATGAACACATCCTACGACTCCAGCAGCATCAAGGTTCTCAAGGGGCTGGAAGCAGTCCGCAAACGCCCCGGCATGTACATCGGCGATACCGATGACGGCACGGGCTTGCACCACATGGTGTTCGAGGTGGTGGACAACGCGATCGACGAAGCGCTGGCCGGTTTCTGCGACCACGTGCAGGTGACCCTGCATCAGGATGGGTCGGTGAGCATCAGCGACAACGGCCGAGGTATCCCCGTGGACATGCATGCCGAAGAAGGGCGGTCCACGGCCGAGGTCGTCATGACTGTGCTGCACGCTGGCGGCAAGTTCGACGCCAATTCCTACAAGGTCTCGGGTGGTCTGCATGGGGTGGGCGTCTCCGTGGTCAATGCCCTGAGCGAGCACTTGTGGCTGACCATCCGCCGCGACGGCAAGGAATATAGTCAGGAGTACGCCATGGGCGAGCCTCTGGCGCCCATCAGGGAAACGGGGGAAACCCAGCGGCGCGGCACGTTGGTGCGGTTTCTGCCCAGTCGCGAGACGTTTTCCGACATCGAGTTCCATTACGACGCGCTGGCCAAGCGCCTGCGTGAACTGGCCTTCCTCAACTCCGGCGTCACCATCGAGTTGATCGATGAGCGAGTCGAGCGCTCGGACGTGTTCGCTTACGAAGGCGGCATCCGCTCATTCGTCCAGCACCTGGCCAAGCTGAAGACGGCATTGCACCCCACGGTGGTCAGCTTTTCCGCCGAGTCGCAAGACATCACGGTGGAGCTGGCCATGCAATGGACAGACGGCTATCAGGAAGCCATGTTCTGTTTCACCAACAACATCCCGCAGCGCGATGGCGGCTCGCATCTGACCGGTTTCCGCTCAGCCCTGACGCGCACCTTGCAGAACTACATCGAACGCGAGGGCCTGGCGCGAAACAACAAGGTCGGTCTGTCCGGCGACGACATGCGCGAAGGCATGATCGCGGTACTGTCGGTAAAGGTGCCGGATCCGAAGTTCTCCTCGCAGACCAAGGACAAGCTGGTCTCCTCCGAGGTCAAGACGGTCGTCGAACACGTCATCAACGAAAAGCTGGCCGAATTCCTGCTGGAGCATCCGGCCGAAGGCAAGGCCATCGCCTCCAAGGTGGTGGACGCGGCGCGGGCGCGCGATGCTGCACGGAAGGCGCGCGAAATGACCCGGCGCAAGGGCGCGCTGGATATTGCCGGACTCCCGGGAAAGCTGGCCGACTGCCAGGAGAAGGACCCGGCGCTGTCGGAACTGTTTCTCGTCGAGGGCGACTCGGCCGGGGGTTCCGCCAAGCAGGGCCG
Organism: uncultured Gammaproteobacteria bacterium; assembly: GCA_963747595.1. Classification (GTDB taxonomy): domain Bacteria; phylum Pseudomonadota; class Gammaproteobacteria; order Xanthomonadales; family Rhodanobacteraceae; genus Oleiagrimonas. Next base: position 33,438 of record CAVVFO010000003.1, on the reverse strand, counting down.
CAACCGCAAGACGCAGGCAGTGCTGCCACTCAAGGGCAAGATTCTCAACGTCGAGAAGTCCCGGTTCGACCGCATGCTTGCATCGGCCGAAGTGGGCACGCTGATCACGGCGCTGGGCACCGGCATCGGCAAGGATGAATACGATCCGGACAAATTGCGCTATCACCGCATCATCATCATGACTGACGCCGATGTCGACGGTTCGCATATCCGCACGTTGCTGCTGACGTTTTTCTACCGTCAGATGCCCGAGCTGATCGAACGTGGTCATGTCTACATCGGCCTGCCGCCGCTGTACAAGATCAAGCAGGGCAAGCAGGAGCTGTACCTGAAGGATGACGCCGCGCTTAACGGCTATCTGATTTCCAGCGCTGTGGACAAGGCCGAATTGCAGTATTCGCCGGACGCGCCACCGATCACGGGAGAGGCGCTGGAGAAGCTGCTGCGCCAGTACCAGGGCGCCATGGACCAGATCGTGCGTCTTGGCCATCGCTGCGACCCCGCGGTGTGGAATGCCATGATCGAACATGCGCCACTGGAGCCGGTCCTGTGGGAGCAACCGGACGCCTTGCGGCAGTGGCTCGAAGGTTTGTCACAGCAGCTGGCGGCATCGGGCCTGGGCAAACCACGGTACGTGTTCGAGTGGCGCGAAGGCGCTGGCGAGCAGCCCCCGGCCATCGTGGTGGAACGCCGTCAGCACGGCCTCAGTCATACCTGGGTGTTGCCCAGAACGTTCTTCGAAAGCCGCGACTATCGGCCCATTCTCACCATGGCCCAGCAATTGCACACATTGGTTCAGGAAAACGCCGAAGTCCGCCGGGGCAATGCTTCGCGCGGCATCACGACCTTTGTCGAAGCCAGGCAATGGCTTCTGGACGAAGCCAAGAAGGGGCGCAGCATCCAGCGCTTCAAGGGCTTGGGCGAAATGAATCCGGAGCAACTATGGGATACCACGGTCAATCCGGATACCCGGCGCATGCTGCAGGTCGGCATCGAGGATGCGGTGGCCGCGGACCAGATGTTTGCCATGCTGATGGGTGAATCGGTCGAACCCCGACGCGATTTCATCGAATCCAACGCGTTGCATGTCGCCAATCTGGATGTGTGATTTCCCCCCGGGAGGGCGATCCGCAGAGAGCCTCTCGCGCAAGCGCGCGGGAGGGCTCAAGGGACGAGGGTCTCTCGAGTAGCACGCACATGTTGCGGTGCAGCATGGAACTCCCGCGTCGTCGTATGCGTGTCCGGAACGAAAACCTAACAAAATCCGCCGCTTGCCATGGTGCATTGCGACTTGAGATTATTCCCTTGGTGCAGTTAGTCTCGACCCTTCCCCCCACGTGTCTCACGGCACGATGCACTCCACGAGGTATGCCATGAAGCTGGGATCATTCTCCAGGACGCTGGCCGCAATTGCGCTGGCGCTGATGTTCACAGGCGGCGCTGCTGTTGCCAGGCCGCAGCACGATGCCAAAACCAAGTCGCAGTACCCCAACGCGACCCGGCAGGCGCCCAAGCTCGATCTGCACAAGCGTTCGGATCAGGAAAAGCTCAACAAGGGCTTGAATGCCATCCAGTCCGGCGACAAGGCCAAGGCGCAAAAGATTCTGCAGCCGATGGCCAGCGGAAAGGACACCAACAGCAAATACGCCCAGGCCATGGCTCTACAGGGCTTGGCAAACCTCAAGTACAACGGGGGTGACACCAAGGGCGCGATTGCTGATCTGCAGAAATCCCTGGACATCGGTGTCATGCCCAATGACACCTATTTCCAGCTGATGTACGAGCTGGCGCAATTCCAGCTGGTCGACAAGCAGTATTCCCAAGCCTTGGCCACCTTGCACAAATGGCGCGCCCAGGGAAAGCGGGAAACCGCCGATTCCTATGCGCTGGAAGGCAATATCGACTACCGCCTGCAGAAATACCCGCAGGCGATCACCGCCATGAAGAAGGCGATGTCGATGACCGACAAGCCCAAGGCGAACTGGTCGCAGATTCTCATGGCCAGCTACTCCCAGACCGGCAACTCGGATGCCGCAGCAAAGCTGGCTGAACAGCAGGCTGCCGCCAATCCCAACGACAGCGCCGCTCTGCACAATGCGGTCTCGGTGCTGGTGCAGTCCAAGAAATATCCGCAGGCGTTGCAGCTGATGGAAAAGGCGCGCAGCAACGGCGCGCTGAAGAGCAAAGACGACTACATGAACATGGCCAAGCTGTACTTGCTCATCGGTCAGAACCAGAGTTCCGATGCCAAGTCCACGGCCAACGCCAAGAAGGCGCAGCAAGTGGTGCAGGAAGGTTTGAAAAAGGGCATTCTCAAGCCCGGCTATGAGGTCTACAAGCTCGAGGGCGACGCAGCCTACACGGCAGGCAACACCAACGACGCCATCGATGCCTACAAGAAGGCGGCCCCGTTGGCCACTGATGGCCAGTCCGACCTGATTCTGGCCCAGGTCTACAACAACGCCGGCAAATACCGGGAGGGCCGCAAGGCCGCCAAGGACGCCATCAGCAAGGGACTGAAGAGTCCGGGGCGTGGGTACATGTTGTTGGCGCAGTCGGAGCAGGGCTTGAAGCACAAATCTGCGGCAGTGGCTGCCATGAAAAAGGCCGCACAGGATCCCAAGACCAGTGCGCAAGCCAAAAAATGGCTCAAGAGCGCCGGTCACTGACCCTGCAAACATGCCCCAAGTTGCTGAACGGAAACGTCTTTTCCGCAGCAAAATCAGGCCTATACAAACGGCCGACGCTAGTGTAACTTGGATTCCTTACCCGCTTTCCAGGAACCGGGCGACATCAACCGCGCTTGCGGCTGTCCCGTTTCAGGAAGCGCTGGACCACGATTGACATATAGTTTTGACTGATGGCATCAAGCACTGACAATTCCGGCCGCGAGCCGTTCAAATGGGGGCGTACGTTCGCTTTGGCTGCGGCTATTGCGGTGCATGCGTTCGCTTTCCTGTTGCTGGCAGCCCCGGCAGCGCCACCGCAGGCGAAGGAAAAGCAAGAAAGCAAGGTGGTTCACATCAGCTTCATTCCACCACCGCCACCACCACCGCCGCCGCCGCCGCCGCCGCCGAAACCACCCAAGCAGCCGCCGCCGCCGAAGATCGTGAAGCAGCCGCCGCCGCCGACCCCACCGCCGCCGGCCCCGCCGCCGCCGACGCAGGAGCATACGGTGATGTCCACGCCGGCGCCGCCGCCGGCACCCCCGGCACCCCCGGCACCGCCGAAGACGATTGCGCCGAGCAAGAACATCAGCCTCAGTGCTGGTATCAAGCCGCGCTATCCGCCACAGGCCGTGCGTCAGCGTCATACAGGGCAAGTCATTCTCCTTGTCCTGGTGGGCACCAACGGCCACGCACAGAAAATCAAGGTCGAGAAATCCAGTGGCTATCGTGAGCTTGACCGCGCAGCGAAACGCTGGGCCGAACGGCTTCACTACAACCCCGGCACACGCGGAGGCCAACCCTATGAGGGATGGGCACGCATTCCGGTCACCTTCAATTTGAACAATCTTTAACTGTGCAGACAGTTACAGTTCTGCTTGACTCTCAAGGGTAGCGTTATGTTCCAAGACTCCTCTGCTGCAACTGCCTCTTCGGCAGGCAACTTCCCCTCTGCCGGCGCCTCCGCAGGACTGCCCGGGATGGGGACCGACTCCAACGCCCACGCGATGGCGCAGGCCGGTTTCGGCAACCTCATCCAGCACTTCGGTGTCGTCGGGTGGATCGTCTTCATCGTTCTTCTGGTGATGTCGCTCCTGTCGTGGTACTTCATCATCGCCAACTTCATCCGCAATACGATGGTGCGTGCCCGTGCCGACAAGGTCATCCAGGCCTTCTGGCACAATCCCTCGGCGCAGGAATCCATTCGCGAGATGGAAAAACAGCCCAAATCCGAACCGTTCTCCAAGATCGCCTTGGATTGCGCGTCGGCAGCGGCCCACCACCAGCGTTCGGATGCCGGTCGTCTGGCTGAATCGCTCAGTCGATCCGAGTTCATCGACCGGGCACTGCGCCAGGCCGTTGCCCGCGAGAGCCTTCGTCTCGAAGGTGGCCTGACGCTGCTGGCCACCGTGGGCTCGTCTGCTCCGTTCGTCGGTCTGCTGGGTACTGTGTGGGGTATCTACAACGCCCTCATCCGTATCGGTGCCAGCGGCAACGCAAGCATCGGCGCGGTCGCAGGTCCGGTCGGTGAGGCCCTGATCATGACCGCCTTCGGTCTGTTTACCGCCATCCCGGCCGTGCTGGCGTACAACTTCTATGTGCGTTCCAACCGTCTGACGTATGCCAAGTTCGATGAATTCGCGCATGATCTGCATGATTTCTTCGCCACTGGCGCGCGCGTCGAGGGCGATGCACCGAAGGCACCCGCATCCCAGAAGTGAGGGTCTGAATCATGTCAATGAGCGCCGGCGGCAACGGCGGGGGCCCAATGTCGGAAATCAACGTCACGCCCATGGTGGACGTGATGCTGGTTCTCCTGATCATCTTCATGATCACGGCTCCGCTGTTGTCGCATAAAATCAAGGTCACGTTGCCGGATGCCAATCCCAACGTGACCAAGAAAAATCAGCAAATGAAGCCGATCGATCTGGCTGTCCAGGAAGATGGCACCATGTACTGGAACGACAACAAGGTGTCGGAGTCGGAGCTGAAGGCAAAGCTGGCCATTTCGGCCAGTAACAGCCCGCAGCCGGAACTTCACGTCCGTGCAGCGAAGACCGCGAAGTACAAGTCGATCAAGGAAATCCTGACGGATGCCAAGAATGCCGGCATGGTCCATGTAGGCTTCATCACGACGGGTCAAAGCAAGTCCAAGTGATGGCGCCCGCTCAGGACCACTCGACGCAGTAGTTTTCAGAACATGGCGCAGCGCACATTGAATCGAGTGCGTCGCGGCTTCAATGAAGCCGCTCGCGCCGGAGGATAGAAACATGGCTTTCAGTTCCAACAGTTCCGGCGGCCCGATGGCCGATATCAACGTCACGCCGATGGTGGACGTGATGCTGGTGCTGCTGATCATCTTCATGATCACCGCCCCCATGCTGACCCACCAGATCAGCATCGATCTGCCGCAGCCGACCAAAGACCAGCATCCGCCCAAGAATCCGCCATCTCCGTTGAAGTTGAGGATCACCCCGGGCGGTCAGCTGTACCTAAACAACGTCCCGGTGTCGCAGAATGACCTGAAGCTGCAGCTTGAAGTGTATGCAGCCAAGCCGGTGGATCGTCAGCCGGAAATCCAGATCAAGGCGAACGACAACACCTCGTATGACATTGTTGCCAAGGTATTGGCCGATGCCAAGGAAGTGGGCATGAAGAAGATCGGCTTCGTCAATACCGATCAAGGCGGGTAGTGCACCCGGTCCCTGGATCCGGTACATGAAAAAGGGCGCCATGTGGCGCCCTTTTTCATTCGCCCGCCAGTGCACCCGGCGCCCATGGCCGTGGGCGCCGGGTGCAACGTGTCAGGAAAGGATGTCGAGGTAGCGGCGCACGGTGACTGCCAAGCCGTCATACAAGGCTTCGCCAATCAATGCGTGTCCGATGGAAACTTCCGCCAGGCCCGGGATGGCGTTTCTCAGGGCTCCCAGGTTGGCCTGATCGAGGTCATGCCCTGCATTGACTTCCAGACCGGCCTGGAAGGCAAGCCGGGCGGTGGTCGCACAGTGCTCGAGTGCCGATTCCGGCGCCCCCCGGGCGAATGCTTCGGCATAGGGGCCTGTATACAGTTCGATCCTCTGGACGCCGGCCTGACAGGCGGCGTCGAATTCCCGTTGTCCCGTATCGACGAACAGACTGACGCGCGTCCCCAGGGCGCGCAGTTCGTCGATGATGGCGGAAAGTCCGGGAATATCCGCTTTCATGTCAAAGCCGTGGTCGGAGGTGATCTGTGCGTCCGCGTCAGGCACCAGCGTGACCTGTGTCGGGCGCGTCTCGCGTACCAGCGCCATGAAACCGGGATAGTCGCCGCGCGGCCCGGCAAACGGATTGCCTTCAATGTTGTATTCAACGCGATCCCGTGTGAGCCGGGCAAGTGCGCGGACGTCGTCGGGGCGTATATGCCGCTGGTCCGGGCGCGGGTGCACCGTGATGCCGTTGCAGCCGGAATTCATGCAGACACGCGCCGCAGTACACACATCCGGCTGCGAACCGCCGCGCGAATTGCGCAACACGGCGATCTTGTTGAGGTTGATGCTGAGAAGGGTCATGAAGGACGTCGCTGAAGTCGGCAGGAAGCAACTTTAACGCGGCGGCGGCACGGGCGCACAGGCGCATACATCCGGTGTGTCGTGAGCCCGCTGCTGAGCGCTCAGCCGCAAGGAAGCCCGTGTCGATGGGTTCGGCGCATGGCTCCCCCGCGCGATGGCCGCAGCGAACTCAGACTTCGGACTCGGGCTCTTGGGGCCAAAAGCAGTGGATGCGACGTTGCCTGCCGTGCCAGGCGAGATGCGCGATCACATCCGTGCCGACGTCCGGCATGTATGTGTGCCAGCTGTGCGCCGGTCCGACGGCGCCCTCGAAGCGTCGCGGTCGCGCCCCGTTGTCGGCACACGCGAACTCGATGCGATGCAGCCCGTAGGAAATTCCCCGGCCATGCGCTTTCAGAACAGCCTCCTTGGCTGTCCACAGTTGCAGGAAACAATGCAGCTGCTGCGCCTGCGGTATGCGGTCCAGTTGCCTGAATTCGGCAGCGGAAAAGTAGCGTCGCGCCAATGCAAGTGCGCGCGGCCGCGGCCGCGATATCTCCACATCGATCCCCAGCCGGGGCAATTCCCGCGCCACGGCCACCAGCGCAACGCACCCGCTGTGCGACCAGTTGAAATGCAGATGATCGTGCGGTGGTGCCAGCGACGGTCGTCCATGTGGACCTGCGTGCAGCTTCAATGCCTCCGGCTGCGTATCGACGTAGGCGCCCAAAAGCTGCAACAGCCGGCTGCGGCCGGCGGCACGATCATGCGGCAGGCGCCAGACATGGATTGCATCCGCACGCAGGGCCCGGGCCGAAGCCTGCCCATCGTGTGCGATCGACCGCATGATGCCTCGCTGCCCTCGGTGCCGGGTCCTGACCGGTCAGCCGACCAACCGGTCATCGACCAGGGACTCGACCACCGAGGGATCGGCCAGCGTCGATGTATCGCCCAGCGCCTCCGGCTGGTTCTCCGCGATCTTGCGCAGGATGCGGCGCATGATCTTGCCCGAGCGCGTCTTGGGCAGCGCCGGTGCCCACTGCAGGAAATCAATCCTGGCGATGGCGCCGATGTTCTCGCGCACCTGCGCGATCAACTCCTCGCGCAGCGCATCCGAAGGCTCGGCGCCGGACACCAGCGTGACGTAGGCATAGATACCCTGGCCCTTGACCTCATGCGGACAGCCGACCACGGCAGCCTCGGCCACCTTGGCGTGCGCCACCAGCGCGCTTTCCACTTCCGCGGTGCCAATGCGGTGCCCGGAGACATTGATCACGTCGTCCACGCGGCCGGTGATCCAGTAGTCGCCGTCCGCATCACGTCGCGCTCCGTCGCCGGTGAAGTAGTTGCCCGGATAGGCGCTGAAATAGGTCTCGATGAAGCGTTGATGGTCGCCATAGATGGTGCGCATCTGTCCGGGCCAGGAGTCGGTGAGCACCAGGTTGCCCTGGCATTCGCCCTCCTGCACCTTGCCGTCGGCATCGACGATGGCCGGCTTGATGCCGAAAAATGGCTGTGTCGCCGAGCCCGGCTTGGTGGCGGTCGCACCCGGCAGCGGCGTGATGGCGATGCCGCCGGTTTCGGTCTGCCACCAGGTGTCGACAATGGGGCAGCGGCCTTCGCCGACCACGTTGTAGTACCACTCCCAGGCTTCCGGATTGATCGGTTCGCCCACCGTACCCAGTACGCGCAGGCTCTTGCGCGAGCTCTTCGTCACCGGCACATCGCCCTCGCGCATGAGCGCACGGATGGCTGTGGGCGCGGTGTAGAACAACGAGACCTGGTGCTTGTCCACCACCTGCCAGAAGCGGCCGCTGTCAGGCCAGGTGGGCACACCCTCGAACATCACCGTGGTGGCGCCATTGGCCAGGGGCCCGTAGACCACGTAGCTGTGTCCCGTGATCCAGCCCACATCCGCCGTGCACCAGTAGACATCGTCTTCGCGCAGATCGAACACGCATTCGTGCGTGTAACTGGTATAGACCAGATAGCCGCCGGTGGTATGCAGTACCCCCTTGGGCTTGCCGGTGGAACCGGACGTGTAGAGGATGAACAGGGGATCCTCGGCGTCCATCGGTTCGGGCGGGCAATCGGTGGACTGGCCCTCGACCAGAGTGTGATACCAGCGATCGCGCGGGGACTGCATGTCCACCGGGCCTCCGGTACGCTGCACGACAACCACGGTTTCCACACTGTTGGTGCCGTTTTTCCGCAGGGCGCCGTCGACATTGGCTTTCAGCGGAATGGTCTTGCCGCCGCGCACTCCTTCGTCGGCGGTGATCACCAGCTTGCAGGACGAATCGGCAATGCGGCCGGCCAGTGAATCGGGCGAGAAACCGCCAAATACCACTGAATGTATGGCTCCGATGCGTGAGCAGGCGAGCATGGCCACGGCGGCCTCGGGGACCATCGGCATGTAGATGGCGATCCGATCGCCCTTGGCCACGCCCAGATTCTTCAGGGCATTGGCGAAACGGCAGACCTCGGCGTGCAGTTCGCGATAGGTGAATGCACGTGATTCGCCGGGATCATCGCCCTCGAAGATGATCGCGGTCTTGTCGCCACGCGTTTCCAGGTGCCGGTCCAGACAGTTGCTGGCCACGTTGAGTACGCCATCGGTGTACCAGCGGATGTGCAGATCATCGGGGTCGAAGTTGACATCCTTGATCCTGCCGGGCGCATTCACCCAGTCCAGGCGCTCGGCCACTTCCTTCCAGAATTGCTCAGGATCGCGGGTGGATGCGGCGTACCGGGTGCGGTACTGCTCGGCGTCGATACGCGCATCGCGGGCGAAATCGGCGGGCACTTGGTGAACCTTGGACATGACCTCAGCTCCTCTGGGGAAAGGCGCAGGCACCCCGGCAACTTCGACGTCGAAGACGCTTGGCCGCACATGCCGCGCGTGGATCAGACAACTAGCATAAGCCAAGTGGATACTCGCCTGACATGCTGCATGCGCATGTGGCGCCCTCCGGAAGAATCAGGCGCATTCAACGAGGCTCTTTCAGGGACTGCTCGCCGGTGCGGGCGCCTGTGCCTCGCACGGCATCACGCAGCTGCTGCAGCTCGAATTCGTCCAGATCCTCGGCGCGGGCGGATCCGGCGATGCGATCGTGCGCAAACGCCAGCGTGGCGGCAAGCACGAAGAGCGCCGCCATGGCCACTCCCAGGCCGAACCAGAAGGGCGTATGCGCCAGCAAGGCAAGGACAATGCCGCTGGCGCTGATGATGACGTAGACCCAGCGCATAAAAACCTCCCCGGTGGTTACCCTGCGCCATGTGGCGGATGATAGCTCAGCGTGATCCGCGCCGGCAGCCAGTGATCGTGGCATGCTCTGGGACGGACCGCTGCCATCCGTATTGGATCGACAAGGAGTTGCGTCATGCCAGCCACACACGACAGTGCATCGCTGCGCACATTGTTCGAGGCCGTACGCAGCGCCCAGCGTGGGCGCCCGGATCCCGACTGGTCGCTACGCAACGCGCGTCTTGGCGCCTTGCAGGCCCTGTTGCAGGAGCATCGGGACGAGATCGCCGCCGCCATCGACGCGGACTTCGGCGGGCGTCCCCGCGAAGAGACCGATCTGCTGGAACTGTTTCCTTCGCTGGGCACGCTGGCGCATGCGCGCAGACATGGCCGGCGCTGGATGCGGCCGCGACGCGCCATGGCCAGCTTCTGGTTTCTGCCCGCGCGCACGGAACTGCGTGCCCGCCCGCTGGGCGTGGTCGGCATCATCGTGCCCTGGAACTATCCGTTGTACCTGGCCGTGGGCCCGTTGGTGGATGCCCTGGCGGCAGGCAACCATGCACTGGTGAAGATGTCGGAATTCACGCCACGCTTTTCCGCGCTGTTTGCGGATCTCGTGCACCGGCATTTCCCGCAGGGCGAGGTGCGCGTGGTCAATGGTGATGCCGAGGTGGCCAAGGCGTTTGCCGCACTGCCGTTCGACCATCTGCTGTTCACGGGATCCACCGCGGTGGGACACCACGTCATGCGCGCCGCGGCCGAACACCTGACCCCCGTCACGCTGGAACTGGGCGGCAAGTCGCCCGCGATCATCGGTCCGCAGGCGCGTCTTGCGCATGCGGCAGAACGCATCGTGCTCGGCAAGTGCGTCAACGCTGGCCAGACCTGCATCGCGCCGGATTACGTCTTGCTGCCACGCGCGCGCCAGGATGCGTTCATCGATGCGGCGCGGCGCTGCTTTGCCGCCATGTATCCGGGGTTTGCCGACAACCCCCAATACGCCAGCGTGATATCGGAGCACCATCATCAGCGCCTGCGGGCATTGCGCGATGACGCCGTCGCGGCAGGGGCCGTCGCGCATACCCTGGCCGGGGAACCCGCCAGCGGTCCTCGTTTGCCATTGACCCTGCTCAGCGATGTGCCGCGCGACTGCGGGGTGATGGAAGAAGAAATTTTCGGGCCGTTGCTGCCGCTGGTGCCTTACGACACGCTGGACGAAGCGTTGCAATTCATCGCGGCGCGTCCGCATCCGCTGGCGTTGTATCTGTTCGAGGACGATGCCGAAACCGTACGCCGCGTGCTCGACCGCAGTCTGGCCGGTGGCGTCACGGTCAACGACACGCTGTACCACATTGCCCAGCACCGGCTGCCGTTCGGTGGCGTCGGCGCCTCCGGCATGGGCGCGTATCACGGCGAAGCGGGCTTCCGTACCTTCAGCAAGATGATGCCGGTATTGCGGCAGGCGCGCTTCAATGGCGTCGGGTTGTTCAATCCGCCGTATGGGCGGCGTTTCAGGTGGCTGATCAAGTTGCTTTTGCGCGGCTGACACCGAGGTTGCCACGGCGGTCGCGCCGCATGCGACCGCGCCGTTCTACCATACGCGCATGCCCACCCATGGTTCGTTCATCATCAAGGGGCGCGGTGCTGCGTCCAACCCCGAAGGGCGCTTCGAGCGCACGCGCCGCGAGGTCGAGGATGACGGCTGGAGCGCGCCCGAGACGCCGGACCGGCCGCGGACGCAGGTGCACGAGGAGCGCGCGCGCTCGATCATTTCGCGCAACGATTCGCCGGACATCGGCTTCAGCCAGGCCATCAATCCGTATCGCGGCTGCGAGCATGGCTGCGTGTATTGCTTCGCGCGGCCATCGCACGCGTACCTGAACCTGTCGCCGGGGCTGGATTTCGAGACGCAGTTGTTCGCCAAGGGCAATGCCGCGGAGCGATTGCGCGCGGAGCTGGCGCGGCCGGCATATCGCATCTCGCCCATCAACATCGGCAGCAACACCGATCCCTACCAGCCGATCGAGAAGCGCCTGCGGCTGACGCGCAGTATTCTCGAGGTACTGGCCGAGTGCCGGCATCCGTGCACGCTGGTCACCAAGAACGCCATGGTGGAGCGCGACATCGATCTGCTGGCCCGCATGGCGGGTGACGGTCTAGTGCAGGTGTTCCTCTCCTGCGCCAGCCTGGACAACCGGCTGGCAGCGGCGCTGGAGCCGCGGGCCAGCGCGCCGCACCGACGGATCCGCACCGTGCGCGCACTGGCCGAGGCCGGCATCCCAGTGGGCATTCTCACTGCGCCGGTGATTCCCGCGCTCAGCGACCGCGACCTGGAACATGTCCTGGAAGCTGCCGCCGAAGCGGGCGCGAGCAGCGCCGGATACACCATCCTGCGCCTGCCGCACGAGTTGAACGGCCTGTTCCGCGAATGGCTGCAGCTGCATGCCCCGCTCCGCGCCGAGCACGTGATGAGCGTGCTCAATCAGATGCACGGCGGGCGCGACTACGACGCCACGTTCGGCCGCCGCATGAAAGGTCGCGGACCGTTCGCGGACCTGCTGCGGCAACGCTTCCGGATCACCTGCCGGCGATTGGGCCTGCATCGGGCACGCGAGCTCGAGCTTGATACCTCGCTGTTCCGGCCACCGCGCACGCCCTCGCCGCAAGGCGAACTGTTCTGACAGCACCCGGCGCGCACTCATGACGCATGGCAGCGGTCACGGCGCGTGTTCTCTGCAATCATGGGCGGGATTCTTTGCGAACGGGACGTATTGCCGATGAAACGTGTTCTGGGGGGTTTGCTGATCGCCGGCCTGATGCTGGCGCCAACCGTCTTCGCCGCCACCGCGGACAAGACGTTCCATCGCATCTACAGCCGGGAATGGGCGTGGCGCAATGGCACACGGAATCTCGAGTTCCGGGGCCACAAGCTGCCGGACAACAGTCGCCTGGATTCGGTCAGCGCCGCCGATCAGGCCGAACGTCTGGCCTACTGGACACACGTGCTCAAGGAACTCGATGCTATCGACCCCCAACAGCTGACGCAGGCCGATCAGGTCAACTACGCCGTCTATCATGAGCAGATCCGCAACCGGGTCGCCGATCAGCGCTTCAGGACATGGCAGATGCCGTTCAACAGCGATTCGGCGTTCTGGTCCAGCGTGGGATATCAGCTGGGCGGCGACAGTTTGCACAGTGTCAGGGACTACCGGCAGTACATTGCCAAGCTGAAGCAGATCCCACGCTACTTCGACCAGCAGATCGCCAACATGAAGCTGGGCCTGAAGCGCGGCTTCAGCGTGCCGCGCGCGGTGCTGGACGGGCGCGACCGCTCCATCGCCTCGGTCGCCGGTCTCGGGAACGCGAAAAAAAGCAGCTTCTACACACCGTTCCGGTCATTGCCGGACCGCATTCCGGCAGCCACGCGGGCCCGGCTGAAGCAGGCTGCGGCACAGGCCATCAAGACGGATGTCATCCCCGCCTACTCCACGTTGCTGACCTTCTTCCGCAATGATTACGTGCCGCACGCGCGCACCACCCTGGCTGCCGAGGCCCTGCCCGATGGCAAGGCCTACTACCGCCAGCAGATCCGCGAATACACCACGCTGGACAAGAGCCCGGACGCCATCCACGCGCTGGGACTGAAGCAGGTGAAGACCATCCACGCGCAGATGATGACGGTGATGCATCACACCGGTTTCAAGGGCAGTTTCCCCCAGTTTCTGCACATGCTGCGCACCAATCCGCGCTTCTACGCCAAGACACCGCAGGAGCTGCTGGACAAGACCGCCTGGGTGGCCAAGGAAGTGGATGGCCAACTGTCCAGATTCTTTGACCATCTGCCGCGCGAGCGCTTCGCCATCAAGCCGGTCCCGGCGGACATCGCGCCGTACTACACCTCCGGCCGCGGCGGACCGGGGGTGTATCTGGTCAACACCTACGACCTCGAGGCGCGGCCGCTGTATTCAATGCCGGCGCTGACCCTGCACGAATCGTATCCCGGTCATGCATTGCAGCTTGAGCTGGCGCAGGAAGCCACCAATCAGCCGGCATTTCGCCGCGACAGCTACATCTCGGCCTACGGCGAGGGCTGGGCGCTGTACTGCGAGTATCTGGGCAATGAGATGGGGATCTACCAGACCGACTATCAGCGGTTCGGTTTCCTCAGCTATCAGATGTGGCGCGCGGTGCGCCTGGTGGTCGACACCGGCATTCATCACATGGGCTGGAGTCGCAAGCAGGCGGTGGACTACATGCTGACCAACACGGCCCTGTCCAAACCCGAGATCGAGAACGAGGTGGATCGCTACATCAGCTGGCCGGCGCAGGCATTGAGCTACGAGCTCGGCTATCTGCAGATCCGCCGCCTGCGCGCCAAGGCACGCAAGGCCCTGGGCACGAAGTTCGATCTGGCGCATTTCCACGACACCATTCTGGAGATGGGCTCCGTGCCGTTGCCGGTGCTGGCACGTCGCATCGATCGCTTCATTGCCGCCGGGGGTCCGGAACCGGACTGGGGATGTGCGTGCGCCCCTCGTCCCGGCACGTCGAGCCACCTCCACTAGACCGGGGCGCGGCGCATGCCGCACCGCGGAATCGGTGGTGCGGCATGCGGCTCAGGGTTGCGTCACGGTGAGGGTTTTGGCGTTGCCGGCATATGGTGATCGGCGTAATGCACGAAATGCGACATCTGATCGAACAGCGCATGTTCCACCGCCGGGGCCTTGGCTTCCAGGCCGCTGATCGACGAGCCGTTCACGCGATAGTCGGCGACGATGCGCGTGCCATGACCTTGCGCGGTGAGGGTGAACGTCAGCACGCCGCGCACCGCCAGCGGCCGCAGCGCGCCCAACGCGGTCTCGAGCACCAGTTTTTTCCCCGGCACCGCGGCGATCACACGCGCGTGCTGCACCGAACCACCGGCCCACGTTTCACACAGGCAGCCACCGGCATGGGCCTGCAGTGACAGGTGTGCCGTATCTCCGGAGTCGGTGTGGGCCGTGCCCCACCACTTCTCCACGTGGATCAGGTCTGCGTAGGTCTGCTGAGGGCTGCGGTCGACGTGATGGGCCACCTGAATCCAGAAGCCATCTTGCGCATCGCGTTTGATGTCCGCATGCGCGGGCGCAGCCGCGGCCAGCGCCAGCAGCATGGCGGATATATATGTCATGTATTTCATGAAGCCTCCCGGTGTGTCGCCTCGCACAAGTCTAGGTGCCCCTCCCGTGGCCCACAATGCGCAGCGCGTGGAACAGAGTCCATGTGTGGAGTATTATTTAGATACGCTTCACGAGGGAAGTCAACATGACGCATCTCGAGGTAACCGCACCCGCCACCGCTGCGGATCTGGATGGGCCTGCCTTGCGCGCATTTTTTGCCTTGGCGCAAGAATGGGATCTGCGTATCGCCGAACAGCGCACGTTGCTGGGCGACCCTCCGCAATCGACGTTCTACAAGTGGAAACGCCAGGGTCAGGGGACGCTGAGCCGCGACACACTGGAGCGCATCAGTTATCTGCTGGGTATCTACAAGGCCTTGCAAATCCTGTTTCCGCGCCCCGAACGGGCCAGCGCCTGGATTCGCAGACCCAACCGGGCGGCGCCATTCGGCGGGCGCAGTGCCCTCGAGCGCATGCTTGGTGGCCAGATGGCCGACCTGTTCGAAGTGCGGCGTTACCTGGACGCGCAACGTGGCTGGAACTGACCACTTGCGGCGCGTGGATTCTCGGATTCTGAGCGGACGTGACGCAATGCTTGGGTCATGAACCTGCCGCCGCAAAAACGCATTCGCTGGAGCCGCGCATGGCGCATCGTGCCCAGCCGCTTTCCGCCGGTCAGCGTGTTCGATCGCATTGCCGATCCCGCCGATCTGGAAGCGGTGTACGCGGTGGAGGCACTGACCGATCCGCATGTGCGCGATGAACTGGGGGAACTGCGTCTGGTGCCGGCCGGGCGTCGCATCAGCGGCCCGGGCAGCACCCCGGTGATGGCGGCATTCACGCATCTCAATCCGTTGGGCAGCCGCTTTTCCGACGGCAGCGAGGGTGTGTTCTATGCAGCGCACACGGTGGCGACAGCCATCGAGGAAACCGTCTATCACCGCCAGCTGTTTCTGGCTGCCACCGACGAGCCGCCCATCGACATTTCCATGCGCTGCTACCGCACCGGCGTGCAGGGTCGGCTGCACGATCTGCGCGGCGGCTGGCCCGACGTGCATGCACCGGACAGCTACCGCGCCAGCCAGGAACTGGCGCGCACGTTGCGTGGCGGCGGCAGCAATGGCCTGGTGTTCGACAGCGTGCGCGACCCCGGAGGTGAGTGCGTGGCATTGTTCTACCCGGATCTGGCGCTTCCCTGCGTGCAGTCGCACCATTTCATCTACCGCTGGAACGGCAAACGCATCAGCGCGGTGCTGGAAGTTTCACAGGTCAAGCGCAGGGGCTCACCGGGCGAGGCACAGGGCGGTGCGACCTGACCACGGGGCGATGCCGATTGCAATGCGTTGCTGCAAGGCAGAGGATGGAAAAGATACGCAGCCTGCGCATGAGGTTTGCACCCGCCCGTCCACTGCATTGTCGCGCCGATGCTTTGCGGAGCGTCGTCGCGAACAGCCAGCCGGCGCTGCGTGACATGCATTTCATGGTTTTTTGAGGGGGACGTGGGTGAGCAAAGGTATCAAGGACAACGGCATCGGCGAACGCAACCTGCCCCGGCAGGCCCGCCTGGGGGCTGCCATGCTGGGCATGGCCGTCGCAGTGGGCGTGATCGGTGGCCTGGGCGCAGTGGTATTCCGCGGGCTGATCAGCCTGTTCCACAACATGTTCTTCTTCGGCCGCCTGAGCACGACATACGACACGCTGGTGCATACGGCGGCCAGCCCGTGGGGCGCAGGCATCATTCTTGCCCCCGTGCTGGGCGCGTTGATCGTCACGTTTCTGGTCAAGAAATTTGCGCCTGAGGCCAAGGGCCACGGTGTGCCCGAGGTGATCGATGCGGTGCATTTCAAGCGTGGCGTGATCCGTGCCCCGGTAGCGTTGATCAAGGCGCTGGCGTCATCCATTTCCATCGGTTCCGGTGGCGCGGTGGGGCGCGAGGGGCCGATCATCCAGATCGGCGCCACGTTCGGATCGATGCTGGCGCAATGGACGCGGATTCCGGAGTGGCAGCGTCTGACGCTGATCGCCTGCGGCGGTGGCGCGGGAATCGCCGCGACCTTCAACACGCCCATCGGCGGGGTGTTGTTCGCATCCGAGATCCTGCTGGTGGAAATCAGCGCACGCACCCTCATTCCGGTGATGCTGTCCACCGGCACCGCCAGCTTGATCGGCCGCGTGTTCTTCGGCGACAACGCCTCTTTCGTGGTCCCGAAGTTGACGCTGGCGCATCCGGCGCTGGGACCGGGTCTGGCGCTGGCCGCCTACATTCTGCTGGGCCTCCTGACCGGCGTGGCGGCGGTGCTGTACACACGCTCGATCTACTGGTTCGAGGACCTTTTCAAACGCATACCGGGCGGCGACTACGTGCGCCACGCACTGGGCATGGTGCTGGTTGGCGTGATCCTGTATCTGCTGATGCGCAACTTCGGGCACTACTACACCGAAGGCGTGGGCTATGCCACCATCCAGGATGTCCTCAACGGCAGCCTGACCGCGGGCGGGCTGCTGCTGCTTCTGGCCGTGCTGAAACTGCTGGCCACATCGTTGACGCTGGGCTCGGGCGCCTCCGGTGGCGTGTTCTCGCCGGCCCTGTTCATCGGCGCCACGCTGGGTGCGGCGTTTGCCGTCAGCGTGCATGCGCTGTTCCCGAGTCTGGACGTCAATCCGACCAATGCGGCGGTGATCGGCATGGCCTGCATGGTCGGCGCCAGCACCGGCGCGGCGGTGACCGCCGTGGTCATGATTTTCGAGATGACCCGCGACTATCACGTCATCATTCCGCTGATCATCGGCGTGTCGGTGGCCTACTCGATGTATCACCTGCTGCTGGCCGATACCGTCTACACCATGAAACTGAGCCGTCGCGGGCAGCGCATCCCCACGGCGATCCAGAGCCAGCTGTACCTGGCGCGGCGCGCGCTGGAATTCATACGTGCGCCGTTCATGTGCCTGGGCGGGGAGGCGACGCTGGGCACGGCGATGGAGCATCACCGCAAGCATCGGCACACGCCGCGTGTGGTATTGATCCAGGATGGTGCCGTGGTCGGCGTGGTGCCCGCACGCACGCTGCGTGCGGCAGCGCGCGGTGTGGACGCGGGCATGCCGCTGAAGGACCTTGCCGATACGCGGGTGGTGCTGGTGGAGGCCTCGATCAAGGTCTTCGACCTGATTGCCGTGCTGCGGCGGGAGCGCTGTCGCAATGCCGTCATGACGCGCGACGGCACGCTGGAGGACGCGCGCAGCGTGCAGGGTGTGGTGACCTGGGAGGATCTGGTGGAAAACACCAACCTCTCCGATTACCTCGATCATGGCTACGCGCCGACGGTGTAGCCGACGCCGGCAAATTCCGCCACGGGTGTGTCCGGGTGCGCTCAAACGGACAGGGCGGCCTCGCGGTCGAAACGCTTTCGACCGGCCACCCAGGTGGCGCGGATGGCGCGATCATCGGCCAGCATCATCTGCACGAACAACGCCTCGTCAAGGCTGTCCACATGGCGCATGCGCGCGGCGATCAGGGGAGTGGAGTTGAGATCCAGTACGGCCAGATCGGCCTCCATGCCCGGGGCGAGACTGCCGATGCGGTCATCCAGATCGAGCGCGTGCGCACCGCCGCGGGTGGCCAGATAGAAGGCATGGCCGGGCGAGAGCGTGCTGCCGGTCAGTTGCGCCACCTTGTAGGCTTCGTTGAGTGTCTGCAACGGCGACAGGCTGGTGCCGGCACCCACATCGGTGCCCAGGCCGACACGCAGCGGTCGATCCGCACGTTTGGCGCGTGCCAGGTCGAAGAGTCCGCTGCCGAGGAAAAGGTTGGATGTGGGGCAATGCGCCAGGGCGGTGCGCGTGGCATGGCAGCGGCACAGCTCGCTTTCCTCGAGATGGATGCCGTGGCCGTAGATGGCGCGCGGCCCCAGCAGGCCGAAACGGTCGTAGACATCCAGATAGTTTTTCGCTTGCGGAAACAGCTGGCGCACCCAGTCCACCTCGGCACGGTTCTCCGACAGGTGTGACTGCACGTGACAGTGCGGATGTTCGCGCCACAGCGCTCCGGCTGCAGCCAGTTGATCCTCCGTGCTGCTGGGTGCGAAACGCGGCGTGATCGCATACAGCTGGCGACCACGGCCATGCCAGCGCGCGATGAGTTCCCTGGATTGGTCATAGCCGCGCTGCGCGGTATCGCACAGCGCGGAGGGCGCATTGCGGTCCATCAGCACCTTGCCAGCAATGGTGCGCAGGTTCAGTGCTTCGGAGGCCTCGAACAACGCATCCACCGACCCCGGATGTACCGTGCAGAAGACCGAGGCGGTGGTGATGCCGTTGCGCAGGTTCTCGCCCAGATACAACCTGGCCATGGTGCGCGCGTGATCGCCATGCGCATAGGCCTGTTCTGCCGGAAATACATAACGGTTCAGCCAGTCCAGCAGTTGTTCGCCGTGCGCGGCGATCACCGGCAGCTGCGGATAGTGCGCGTGGGTGTCGACGAAGCCGGCCGTGATCAGGGCATCGCGATAGTGCTCGAGAGATGTGCCGGCAGGAAGTGTCGGCAGGATGTCGGAGGGATCGCCCCAGGCGGTGATGCGGCCCTCGCGCATGACGATGACGGCGTCGGGGCTGTAGCGCAGGGTGGCCTCGATGCCGTCGACGAACGGATCGCCGGCAAAGCTCAGGGTGGCGCCACGCATGGCCGTGACGGGGGAGGGATCAGACGGGGCGGACATCGTGCGGGCATCAGCTGAGATGTGCCGGCAAGCCTAGCAGTTTCGTGGGGCGTCGTTGCGCGCGTAGGGCGGTCAAGGAGCATCAGCGACGGATCCGCCTGCTTGCCGTTCATCCCCCGACGTTCCTGCGAACAGGCGGCTCCGTCGCTATCGCTCCTTGAGCCGCCCTACGACAATCTATCGATTTCCGATTTCCCGCTTTCAGGCATCCGCGTCCGTGGCGAAGCCCTCGCGCGTGCCGCGGTGGATCACGTTGTCGCTCTCCAGCGTTTCGCGCGCGGGCACCTCTTCGGCGCCCTGCAACCGTTCGTAGATCGGCGTGAAGTCCGGCTCGGTGGCCTGCATCAACTGTTCGAAGCTGTCGATGACGAAGTAGGTCTGTTGATAGGTGTCGATGCGGTACTGCGCGCGCATGATGCGCTCGAGATCGAAGCCGATGCGGTTGGGCGCGTCCGATTCCAGGCTGTAGATGGATTCGCCCTTGGAGCTGACGATGCCCGAGCCGTAGATGCGCAGGCCCGCGTCGGTGCGGATCAGGCCGAACTCCACCGTGTACCAGTACAGCCGTGTCAGGTTCAGCAGCGCGTGCTCGCCGATGCCGTGCGCTTTCATGGCGCCGCGGCCGTAGGCTTCCATGTAGTCGCCAAAGACCGGGTTCATCAGCAGCGGCACATGGCCGAACAGGTCGTGGAACAGGTCCGGCTCGGAAATGTAGTCGATCTGCTCGGGTTTGCGGATCCACCAGGTCACGGGAAAACGGCGGTTGGCCAGGTGTTCGAAGAAGGTGTATTCGGGCAGCAGGCCCTCCACACCGACCAGTTCCCAGCCGGTGTGCGCACGCAAGATGCCGTTCAGCTCGTCGAATTTCGGAATCATGTCGGCCGTCATGTGCAGCACGTTCTGCGCCTCCAGGAATTCCTGGCAGGCACGCCCCGGCAGGATGTCGCGCTGGCGCTGGAACAGCTCGCCCCACACCCGATGATCGGTCTCGCTGTAGGTATCCCACGGTTGATCGACGACGCCGGTGGCGTAGACCGGAATGGAGCCGCGGTCCGTCTGCTGGTGTTCGACACGTTGTGGAGTCTTCATGGCGTGCTCCGGATTCGGTGAATCATGGCGACCAGTGTAATCTCTAGCGCCACCTTCTGCTGCCAGCGCGCGTTTGCTTTCCACCACCAATGCACCTCGGCTACTCTTGTCAGCTTCATGGACGTGCATACCTCGACATCCGCGCCCGCGCGTGACTACGTGCGACCGCTGCGCTACCTGTGGCGCGTGCCGCTGCTGCTGCTGCTGGTGGTATTGGGCGTGTTCCTGTGCATGATCGTCTTCAGCATTTCGCACGACGTGGCCAGGAACGGGCGCGAACCGCTGGCGCATCGCACCATCCGCTGGTGGTCCAGGAAGCTGCTGCGCGTGTTCGGCTTTCGCGCGCGTCACTACGGCCAGGCGATGCCCGACCCGGTGCTGCTGGTGTGCAATCACAGCGCATGGCTGGATATCGAGGTGATGCATACGCAGCGCGCGGCCTGTTTCGTGGCCAAGGCCGAAATCGCGCGCTGGCCACTGGTGGGCTGGATGGCACGACGTGGCGGCACCATCTTCCATCGTCGCGGCAGCAATCACTCGCTGGCCGCAGTCATGCAGGTGATGACCGAGCGCCTGCGCCAGGGACGTGCGGTGGCAGTGTTTCCCGAAGGCGGCACCAATGACGGATTGAACTTGCGCGTGTTCCATGCGCGCATCCTGCAGGCAGGGCTGGATGCGCAGGTACCGGTGCAGCCGGTGGCGCTGCGCTATGCGCGCCGGGGCAAGCATTGCGGCGCGGTGGCATTTCGCCCGGGGGAAAACTTCCTGGGCAATTTCCTGCGTTTGATGGGCGAGCCGCCCCTGGATGCCGAGGTGCATTTCCTGACCCCGGTGGTTCCCGGCGAAGGTGGTCGCCGACGCATGGCGGAAACGGCGCGGGCGCGCATCGCCCAGGTGCTGGGCGGTGACACATGAGTGTACGCACAGGGGCTGATTTCAAACCACCTCCGTTGTTGCGCAGCGGCCACGTGCAGACCATGTTGTCTTCCAGCGGTGTGCGCCGGCTGCTGCAGCGCCGTCGCGCCCGGGCGCCGGTCAACGACACCGCGCAGCCGGTGCTGTTTCAGCTGTCCGACGGAGTGCGCCTGTCGGGTGCATTCACCGCGCAGAGCAGCCGCACGCAGGCGCGCGGCCTGGCCATTCTCTTCCACGGCTGGGAGGGCAGCATCGATTCGACCTACGTGCTGCAGACGGGCGCGCGCATGCTGGCCGAGGGCTGGGACATCTTCCGCCTGAATTTCCGCGACCATGGCGATACGCATCACCTCAACACGGAGTTGTTTCATTCCTGCCTGATTGACGAGGTGGTCGAAGCCACGGCCGAAGCCACCTGCCGCTTCCTGCCCGGTGCCGGAACATCGTCACGCCGGCCGCTGGCGCTGGTGGGATTTTCCCTGGGCGGCAACTTCGCCCTGCGCGTGGCGCTGCGTGCACCGCAGGCGGGCATTCCGCTGGACCGCGTGATCGCGATCTGCCCGGTGATGGACCCGCACGAGGGGCTGTTCTCGCTGGAGGCGGCGCCGTGGATCTACGAGTGGTATTTCATGCACAAGTGGCGCGGCTCGCTGCGCCGCAAGCAGGCCATGTTCCCCAACCGGCAGTATTTCCAGGGGCGGGAACTGAAGACCGGACTGCGCGAGCTGACCCGCACCCTGATCGAGCGGCACACGCAGTTCGGCACGCTGGACAACTATCTGGATGGCTACTCGGTGGGCCGCGACCGGCTGCGCGGGATGCAGGTACCCACCACCATTCTCACCAGCGAGGATGATCCGGTGATTCCCGTCTCCGATTTCCGCCAGCTGGAACTGTCCGACCAGGTGGAACTGGATATTTCCCGATACGGCGGGCACTGCGGTTTCATCTACAACCTCAGCCTGCGCTCGTTCACCGATGACTACATCGCCGATCGCCTGAACGCACTGGCGCCCGACTGAAGGGGCGTGTGGTTCGGCTTCAGGCTGCGCCGCGTATCGTGTTGCGGGAGTCCAGCGGCCGGGAAACAGCGCATGTGCGCCTCGGAATGGAACCTCTCGTGCAGGTGAGCCCGCCACTCCCGGCAGCGATGCCTCTGGACACCCCGCTCCAGATCCGCGGTGATCAAGGACAGCCTGTTGTCGCAGCATCACCAGGGCGGACGCTCTTTCGCCATTGATCAGGGGATCACTGATCCGGCCACACAGTAAGGTTTCAGAAGGAGTTCTCTCATGCGACTGACCAGCAACAGCTTTGATGATGGCGCCACCATTCCGGCCGAGTTCTGCTTTGGCCGGATCGGCGATCCGGTGACCTTGTCGGACAACCGCAACCCGCATCTGGCATGGGACGGCGTGCCCGACGGCACGCGGTCGTTCGTGCTGCTGTGTGTGGATCCGGATGTGCCAGGCAAGCCGGACGACGTCAACCAGTCCGACCGTGAAGTGCCCGCCGACGTGGAGCGCGTGGAATTCACCCACTGGGCCATGGTGGACATTCCGGAGGGATGTCGTGAACTGGCTGCGGGCTCCTGCAGCGAAGGCATCACCGAGCACGGCAAGCAGGACCCCGACGGTCCCCCGGGGGCGCGCCAGGGCCTGAATGATTTCACCAGCTGGTTCGCTGGCGACGATTCCATGAAGGGCAACTATTTCGGTTACGACGGTCCCTGCCCGCCGTGGAACGACAGTATCATGCATCACTACCATTTTCAGCTGTTCGCACTGGATCAGGCCACCCTGGATCTTCCGCAAGAGTTCACCGTGGGCGATGTGCGCAAGGCGATGGACGGGAAAGTGCTGGCACAGGCGCACTGGATGGGCACCTGCAGCCTCAATCCGCGGATTGCCGGCTGAACCCACATGCCGCCCCGCGGGGCGATGCAGACTTCACATCATCTGGACAATCCTGAAGGCCCGCTGTGTTCCGCCACGGCCGTTCAGCACAGGATGGGCTCTCCCGCCCACAATGGCCGCACGTCATCGGCGTCTCCACGGACACCACGAAAAATTCGCCCATGTCGTCGCCAAACCAACTCAACAGGAGAGTCGAGTCATGCTTTATTACGCCCTGATCTTTCTGGTAGTGGCGATCATTGCAGGCGTCCTTGGGTTCTGGGGTGTGGCCGGCATAGCCGCCACAGTCGCCAAGATCCTGTTCGTCGTCTTCCTGATCCTGTTCATCATTTCGCTGTTCCGTCGCAGGCGTTGACCGCCGGCGCACCCACCAGATCAGTCGACGTATAAAACACGCGCGGCACCGGCATGCACCGCCCGCGAACCCACTTTTCGAGGAGCATACGCACCATGGCAAACATCCAGGATCCAACCGACAAGAAGCATTCACGCTACGAACCCCAGGCAGAGCGCTTCAAGGATGCCACCTCGCGCACCGTGGAGAACACCAAGAACCGGGTGGACCGCACCGCAGACAGCGTCGAGCGCGGGGTGCATTCGGCCACGGATGCGACCGCCGAGGCGGCTGACCGCGTTGCCGAGCGTGCGCAGCGTGCGCGGCAACGCGGTGGCGAAGTGGTCGACGACGCCATGCAGCATGCCGGCGACTGGCTGGATACCGCTCGCGGCTTCGTGCGGGAGCGTCCCACGCAGTCCGTTGCCATCGCCGTGGCCGCCGGCTGGCTGATCGGCAGCCTCCTGCGGCGTCGGTAAGCCGACGGCATCGGTAGGGGGACATGACCACGAGACCACCGGAATCGGAGCGAACCGATGCAGGCCAAGGGCAAGCTGAACAGGGCAGGCCGTCCTCCGGCGGCCGCCCTCCGGCGTGGCTGCAGGATATCCTCGAAGCCGCGGCGGCGCTGCGTGAGCTGGCTGCGGCGCAATGGAGCTTGTTCAGCGCGGAACTGGCGCTGGCACGCAGCGCCACCTATGCGTTGCTGTGGGCATCTCTGGTCACCACTGTCTTCGCGGTAGCCCTCGGCTTGACGCTGCTGACTCTGGCAGGCTGGGGTCTGACCCAATGGTTGGGGTCTTGGGCCTGGGGACTGGCCGTGCTCGCGGCCCTGCAGATACTCTGTCTGGGAGTAGCTATCTGGTTCACGCGGCGTTGTCTGCACTGGATGACCCTGCCGGAGTCGCGAGCGCATCTGCGGGCACTGGTGCGCCAGACATCTTCATTGGGGGAGCGTGATGCGCATGCGACTGATTCGTCGAAGAAATGAAGT
Source organism: uncultured Gammaproteobacteria bacterium (assembly GCA_963747595.1). Classification (GTDB taxonomy): domain Bacteria; phylum Pseudomonadota; class Gammaproteobacteria; order Xanthomonadales; family Rhodanobacteraceae; genus Oleiagrimonas. Next base: position 8,880 of record CAVVFO010000003.1, on the reverse strand, counting down.
CCTCCGCGCGCGGGCGGCCACCTACGCAGCGCGCCTGCGGCTGGAGCAGCCCCTCCTCGCGTGGCAACGCCGCCTGCATGACCACCCCCTCGTCGCGCTCGGCGGCGGCGCGGCTGCCGGGGTGGTGCTGGGCGCCAGCGAACGCCATCATCGGCGCGTGCTGATCATCATGCGTGCGCTGGGGCGCGGCAGCGGACACAGCCTGATGCGGTTGTTCGCCTACGCCCGCACCGCCGCGGCCATGGCACAGAATTGAGCCTGACCGGGCGGCGGCCGTGACCGAGCAGCACGCGCCCTCTGTCGTGCAGCCGCGGGACGCCGCACGACGCCGGGGACGTTCCTACGGTATCCGCCGCGTGGTGCGCCATATGCGCGCCATTCGCATGGCTTTCAGCACGCTGCTGATTTTCGCCGTTCTCTACACGCTGGCATTGACCAGCGCATTGCTGATCCCCTTCGTGCTGGCCGGCTTCCTGGCGTTGGCCCTCAACCCCATCGTGGCCCTGGCCGCGCGTCTGCGTATCCCGCGGGCCCTCGGTGCCTTCGTCGTCATGGGGATATTGGGAGGTGCCTTGGGGACAGGCGGCTGGCTCCTGTACACGCCGGTGGTCAACTGGCTGAACCACGCCCCGCGGGAGATGCGTCACATCGCCCCCAAACTCAAGCCGGTCACCAATCAGATCAAGAAGGCCACCGAAGCGACACGCTCGCTCATGGGGGAGAATTCCACGCCCCAGAAAAATGCGCGCGCCAACACCGCCATCGGCGTCTGGGACGTGCTGGGCTCCGCGCCGGCCGTGTTGGCCAATGTCCTCACCGTGGCGCTGCTGGTGTTCTTCTTCCTGGTTTTCGGCGAGGCACTGCTGCGAAGACTGGTGGAAATATCGCCCACGTTCGAACGCAAGCGACACAACGTGGAGATCGTGCGCGGCATCCAGCAGGATGTGTCGCGGTATCTGCTCACCACCATGGTGATCAATTTCACCCTGGGCGCCATCACCACCGTCTGGCTATGGAAGCTGGGCATGCCCGATCCGGCGCTGTGGGGCGGCGTCGCCATGCTGGCCAACTTCATCCCCTACGTGGGCGCCATCAGCGTCACGCTGTTGCTGGCCGGCATCGGTCTGCTGCATTTTCCGCATCCGCTGCACGGCATCGTTCCGGCCTTCGGCTTCGCCTGCCTGACCGCGGTGGAAGGCAACCTGATTACGCCCATGATCCTGGGTCGCCACATGCGTCTGAGCCCGGTGGCCATCCTGATCTGGCTGCTGTTCTGGGGCTGGATGTGGGGTGTCCCCGGCGCCTTGCTGGCCGTGCCCATGCTGACCAGCGTGAAAATCGTCACCCAGCGCATGCGCGGCTGGGAGTGGTTCGCACACATGGTGCAGCGCTGACATGGCCCGATCCTGTTGCCTGTGTCCGAGGAGCAAGACGCCATAGGCGCGGCGAAAGATAGGTGGCGCGACGGGCGCGGCGGCGAGTGACCCGCTCCAGCTCTTCAGCGCCAGGCTCGACGGCAACGTCAGATGCGATCGACATCCATGAGGGCGAAGAGGCCCGCGCGGATGCATGCAAGGTGCTCATGCGCGCCGCGGCCGTCCTCGATGCATCCGGCAAAAAGGCGAAATCGCCGTGGAAGACGCAGGCCGTTGGGCGGGTGCACGTTGCAAAGATGGGCGATCTATCAGGCAAGGTGCGGCAGCAGCGCCAGCAAGGCGATGCCCAGCACGATGCGGTAGATGGCGAAGGCCGTGAAACGGTGGCTGCGGATGTAGCCCAGCAGCCATTTCACGGCCACGAACGCGACCACGGTGGAGACCACGAAACCCACCGCCAGTGCGCCCCAGTCCGCGTGCACATGCGCGCCGCCGCGCAGCGTCTTGAGTAGCTCGTAGGCACTGGCCGCGTACATGGTGGGGATGCCGACCAGAAACGCGAATTCGGTGGCGGCGCTGCGATCGTTGGTGCCTGCCAGCATCGCGATGAAAATGGTGGAGGCCGAGCGTGACGTGCCGGGAAACAGGCCCGCGATCATCTGCGCGATCCCGACCAGGATCGCCACCGTCCAGGTGATGCGCGTACTGCGCGGTCGCCGCGCGGCCACCTGTTCGGCGCCGAGCATCCAGATACCGCCGATGATCAGCGCCCAGGCAATGCCCCCCAGCTGCTTGGGCAGCTGGAACCCCATCTTCACCGCGATCAGGCCCAGCACAGCGGTGATGAGGAAGGCCACGATCAGTTTCAGCAGATAATCGCGCTGCTCGGGCTCGCGCCACCGGGTCAGCAGTTCCCACAGTCGCCGCCAGTAGATCAGCGTGACCGCGAGAATCGCGCCGGCCTGGATGACCACGTTGAACATGTCCGAACGGTGCCCCAGCCAACGCTCGGAGATCAGCAGATGGCCGGTGCTGGAGATCGGCAGGAATTCGGTGATGCCCTCGATGATGCCGAGCAGGATGACGTGGATCAGGTGGGTCATGTGGCGCCCGGTAGGAAAAAATGAAGTGTAAGGGAAACGCCCCGGGTGTGGGATGCATGCACCCGCCGGCGCGTGGAGGGTGCACAGCGCCGCAGCGATCCGCGGTCGGCGGTTCACGCAGAGGCGCGGGCCGCTCGTGCCATCGCACCACAAAGAGTCAGGTCGCGTCCGGTTTGCATCTATTTGGTGCAAACGAATCTGAACGCTCGGTGCAACCCTCTGTTTCCCCTTGTTTTCACCTCTGGCATGGTGGTTGCTGTACATACGGGAATTTCCCATCTGTCCATCAAATAGAGGTGTGCTGCATGTCCGCCAACGACGTACTGAAGAAGATCAAGGAAGAGAACATCCAATTCGTGGATTTCCGTTTTGCCGACGTGCTCGGCAAGCAGCACCACATCACCTATCCCGCGCATTCGATCGACGAGGACACCTTCGAGGACGAAGGCAAGATGTTCGACGGCTCCTCCATCGCCGGCTGGAAGGGCATCAATGAATCCGACATGGTGCTGATGCCGGACCCGGAGACCGCGCTCATCGACCCGTTCAGCAGCCATAAGCAGCTGATGATCACCTGCGACGTGCTCGAACCCAGCACCATGCAGGCCTATGGACGCGATCCGCGCTCCATCGCCAAGCGCGGCGAGGCCTACCTGAAGTCCACCGGCATTGCCGACACGGCCTTCTTCGGGCCGGAGCCGGAGTTCTTCACCTTCGATTCGGTGCGCTGGCAGAACGACATGGGCCGCGTGTTCTACGAACTGGAATCGGAAGAGGCGCACTGGAGCTCGCGTTTCAAGTACGAGGAAGGCAACGCCGGCCATCGTCCCGGTGTCAAAGGCGGTTATTTTCCGGTCAGCCCGGTCGATTCGCTGAGCGATCTGCGCGCCGAGATGTGCCTGGTGCTGGAGCAGCTGGGCCAGGTATGCGAAGTGCACCATCACGAGGTGGCCAACGCCGGCCAGGGCGAGATTGGCACCCGTTTCAACACCCTGGTCAGCAAGGCCGACGAGCTGCTGACGATGAAGTACGTGATCAAGAACGTGGCCCATCGCAACGGCAAGACCGCGACCTTCATGCCCAAGCCGGTGGTGGGCGACAACGGCTCGGGCATGCATGTGCACCAGTCGCTGTCCAAGGACGGCAAGAACATCTTTGCCGGCGATGAATACGGTGGGCTGAGCCAGACCGCGCTGTGGTACATCGGCGGCATCTTCAAGCATGCGCGCGCCATCAACGCCTTCGCCAACTCCACCACCAACAGCTACAAGCGTCTGGTACCGGGCTTCGAGGCGCCGGTGATGCTGGCCTATTCGGCGCGCAACCGCTCCGCCAGCTGCCGCATTCCGCATGTGTCCAGCCCCAAGGGCCGGCGCATCGAAGTGCGTTTCCCGGACCCCATGCAATCCGGCTACCTCACTTTCACCGCGCTGATGATGGCGGGGCTGGACGGCATCCTCAACAAGATCGACCCGGGCGCACCGGCGGACAAGGATCTGTACGACCTGCCGCCGGAAGAGGAGAAGAACATCCCGCAGGTGTGCGCCAGCCTGGACGCCGCGCTGGAGGCGCTGGACGCCGACCGCGACTTCCTCAAGGCCGGCGACGTATTCACCGACGACTTCATCGACGGTTACATCGCGCTGAAGATGCAGGAAGTCACGCGGTACCGCGCTTCCACGCATCCGCTCGAGTTTTCCATGTATTACGCCCTCTGATCGCCGTCAGTCACTGAGCGCCGTTGAGCGGCCTTGCCGCGTGGCGCGACGCTCCGGCGTCGCGCCACGTATCGGCCGCGCGGCGTCCGGGGGGCGCTGTCGTGGCAGGGATCGATGTGCACGTCGCGACCACATCCGTCCCTCTAGGGTGACTGCGGTGCTATGGCCATGGCCCGCACAGACTCGCCCATGACCCTCCACGGAGAGACATCGATGACGACCATTTTCGAGGCGCTGCGCGCCGACCACGACAAACAACGTACCCTGGTGGATCTTCTGGTCCGTACCGAAGGCGACAGCGACGGCCGACGCGAGCTGTTCCAGCGCACCCAGGCGGCATTGCGCATGCATGCCGCGGCGGAAGAAATGTATTTCTACCGGCCGTTGATGGAGCATGATCAGACTCTGGATACAGCACGCCACAGCGTGGCCGAGCACAAGAAGATCGACGACATTCTGGAGCATCTGGAGCAAACTGATCCCAGCTCGCCGGGCTGGTTGCCCGCGGCCAAAGACCTGCGCCATCTGGTGACGCATCACCTGGATGAGGAAGAACAGGAGGTGTTTCAGAAGGCGGGGCAGGCGCTCAAGAAGAGCGAAACGGCGCGTTTGGCAACAGCGTATCGCGGCGACATGGACCGGCGCGCCGAAGAGGCCTGACGTCGGGTCAAGGCCTGCGCAAGGCGTCACCCGGCCCGCGGGGAACCGAGACGGCGTGTGCTGTGGGGCATGCGGCCTGGTCGTCAGGGCACAGCGCGAATGCGACAAGGGAGAGAACGCGTATGAGCAAGGGGCAGCAAGAGCCCTCGGGCGCGCCCGAGGGCGGCTATGAGTTGTCGGTGCAGCGACTCAGTGCCGGTGGCGTGGGCAACATCCTGGAGTGGTACGACTTCGGCTTGTACGGCTTCATGGCGCCGATCATCTCGTCGCTTTTTTTCCCCTCCGACAATCATATCGCCTCGCTGATCGGTGCCTACGGCGTCTTCGCGGTGGGCTTCGCCATGCGACCGCTGGGGGGGTTGATTCTGGGCCACTTGGGCGACCGCATGGGCCGCAAGCTCGTGCTGGTGGTGTCGGTGGCCATGATGGGGCTTGCCACCACACTGATCGGGTGCCTGCCCACCTACAGCAGCATCGGTGTGTGGGCGCCCATCCTGCTGCTGGTGATCCGTCTGCTGCAGGGGCTGTCCGTGGGCGGCGAGTTCAGCGGCTCGGTCACGTATCTGGTGGAAACCGCACCGGAAAAGGCGCGCGGATTTGCCGGCAGCTTCGGCAACGTCGGCAGCATCATCGGCACCCTGGCCGGCTCGGGTGCCGCGGCTCTGACGCTGACGGTGGCCTCGAACGCCACCGTGCACGACTGGGCCTGGCGGTTGCCGTTCCTGATCGGAGGCATCCTGGCGATCATCGGCTATTTCATGCGGGCACAGCTCAAGGACGAAGGGCATCAACCAAAGGACGACGACGATGATGAGAAGGACGATGACACCTTGCCGATCGTCGAGGCCTTCACCAAAAGCCGCAGGCAGGCCTGGCTGTCGATCCTGTTCACCTCCGGCTACGGCATCACGTTCTATCTGACGCTGGTGTTTCTGCCCACGTTTGCCAGTAGCCAGGGCAGCATCAGCGATTCGCGCGCGCTGCAGATCAATTCATTGGGACTGTTTGTTGCGCTGCTGGTGGTGCCCTTCGCGGGGTGGCTGAGCGATCATTTCGTCCGCAGGCGCAAGCTGCTGATCGGCGCGTTCATCGCCTCGGCCATCATTTCCTGGTTCATGTTCTGGCTGATCCTGCATCACGGCATCGGCGGCATGCTGCTGGCACAGCTGATTTTCGCCTTGCCGCAGGGCATGGTGCTGGGCATCGCGCCCGCCATGCTGACGGAGCTGTTCAAAGGGGAACACCGGCTCAGCGGCTACAGCACCGCCTACAACATCGGGCTGGGTATTGCCGGCGGCACCGCGCCTTTGGTCGCCACAGGCCTGATCGGCCTCACGCACGACCCGATGATGCCGGCGTGGTACCTGGTGCTCGCCGCCATCGCCTCCATCATTGCCGCGTATTACATGAAAGACCGCAGTCGCGAGGCATTGCGCTGAATCCATTGGCCCACTGCCGCGGCCCGAGCGAGGGACGCAGGCAGCGCATGCGCGGGCGCGGGCGCAGTAATTCCCCGCGATCAGGGGGAGTGGGGTCGCGGTCCGGTCAGCCGAATCTCGTACATGTGCGGCCAGCGCTTGCCGGTGACGAACAGGTGATCGTGCGCGGCGTCGTACGCGATACCATTGAGCACATCGTTGGCAGGGTCTTCGGTGTCTTCGGGCCGGGGGCCGAGCCCTTGCAGATCGATGTAGCCCACCACGTTGCCGGTGGCCGGGTCGATCCGCGCGATGTCGTGGGTGAGCCAGACATTGGCGTAGATCTGGCCTTTCACCCATTCCAGTTCGTTGATGTTCCGGAGTGGCTTGCCCGCGGCGGTGACATGGATCTGCCCGACCTGTTTCAGGGTGTGCGGGTCAAGCACGCGGATGGTGGGGGTGCCGTCGCTCATGTACAGGTGCGTGGCATCCCGGGTCAGTGCCCATCCCTCGCCCGGATAAGGAAACCGGGCCAGCGGTTTGAGGGTCGCCAGGTTGTAGATGAACCCCTGGTGCGCGTGCCAGGTGAGTTCGATGAGCTCGTTCTTCCAGGCGACGATGCCTTCGCCGTAATCCGGGCTGGGGGTCATGGTCTTCTGCAAAACCTTGCCGGTTTTCAGATCCACCTTGCGGACCGAGGAGGTGTTGTAGCCACCGGTGCCTTCGTAGAGATAGCCGTGCAGGTAGAACAGGCCTTCCGTGTATGCATGCGTGTCGTGCGGCAACGTGCGCACCACGGTGTAGCCGTAGACGGGAATGGCCGGGCCTGCGGCGGACGGGCCCGCATAGCCGGCGACGAGGAGAACGAACAGGGCTGCAAGAGTTTTCATGGCGCCAATGATTCCACATCGCGTGATCGCGAGGGGGCCCATGGCGCACATCGGGCCCGGGGTCATGTGCCGAGCTTGCAGCACTCCGCCAGCGCATCGCCTTCCGCCGCATGGTCCATCTGCAGCGTGGTGTGCTCGATCGCATAGCGCTCGTGCAGCATGGCTTCCAGTTCGCGCCGCTTCTCGTGGCAGTCGTCCTCGGCGCGCACGAACACGTGCGCCGCCAGCGCGGGAAAGCCCGAGGTGACCTCCCAGATATGCAGATCGCGTAACGCGGTCACGCCGGCGGTGGCGCAGATCGAGGCGCGAATCGCGTCAGGATGCAGGTGTGGCGGGGCCGCTTCGAGGAACACGCGGCCAGACGCGCGCACCAGCCCCACGCCGGCCTTCAGCATCAGCCCGGCGACAATGAGCGCGGCGATCGCATCGAAGCGGTTCCAGCCCGTCCACCAGATCAGGCCGCCAGCGACGGCGGTGGCAATGAAGGCGTACAGGTCCGTCAAGAGATGCTGGAAACTGCCCTCGACGTTCATGCTTTGCCGGTTGGCCTTGCTCATGGCCCACACGGCAGCCAGATTGACCACAATCCCGGCCAGCGCCACCCAGGTGACCAGCGAGCCCTGGACCACGGGCGGCGCAATCAGTCGCCGCACCGCCTCGATGATGAACCACCCCGAGAGCAGCAGAAGCGTCACGCCGTTGGCCTGCGCGCTTAGAATTTCCGCCCGCTTGAGACCGAACGTGAAGCGTCCGCCGGCGGGCCGCGCGGCCAGACGCATGGCCAGCAGCGACAGGCCGATGGAGCCGGCGTCGGTCAGCATGTGCCCGGCATCGGATATCAGCGCCAGCGACGACGCCAGAAGGCCCACCACCACTTCCAGCAGCATGAAGCCCACCAGCAGCAGCAGCGTGATGACCAGATAGCGACGATCCGCGTCCGCCGAGACGCCGTGGGTGTGCCCGTGATCGTGGTCGTGTGCATGTGAGTGCGTGGCGCTCATGTCAGGCCCGGTGGGTGTGATGAGCAGAAGTCTATGGTGGGCGGCGCGTGATACGTAATCACGTCGGCACGGGCCCCGCCCTGTGTTCCGGCGCGACCGCTGTCTGTGGAAGATCCCCGCGGACGGCCGGGGCCGCGAGATCCAGGTTCAGGGAAGATTGCAAAATCCACGCGCAGCATGATGCGTGTGTCTTGCCGGCCCCCCGGTGAGGCGCAGATGGCCGCCGCAGACCTCCATCGGCGTCCGGCCAGTCCCGTGGCGGAGGTCGGCACTGGCTGCAAACGCCATGCCGTTCAGGCCGTTCGACATGCCTCAGTCCGAAACCGCCGTCATCCTGCAGATGATCTTCTGGCTCGCCGCCGTGCTCGGTGGCGCATTCGCGATCTGGAAGCATTTTGCGGAAAGCAGGGAACGGCGCCTCTGGGAAAAGGCGAAGCTGGCCAAGCAGATGCTCGACGATCTGGATGCGAACGACAGGGCGCTGGACGCCACGTACATGCTCGGCGGATTCGATGGTCGCCGCTATGTTCGCAGCGGGGCGCCGGCCACGGATGCGTTCGCGGTTACCCAGGAGCAGATCCGCGTGGTTCTCGATCCCCGTCGTGATCCGTGCAGCCTGAACGAGGCATACGTGCGCGACTGCTTCGACAACCTGCTCTTTCACCTGGAACTGTGCGCATCCGCAGCCGAGCGAAAGCTCATCGACTGGGACGA
>CAVVFO010000002.1:0-2080625 GCA_963747595.1 uncultured Gammaproteobacteria bacterium | reverse complement strand
TCGAATCTTGCCCTTCGCGAAAAGCAGGTCTCCCCGAGGGACCGTGGGCGGCATGCTGACGCTCGCTCGACGAAATAGATGATCTGCTTCAGCGGAATACGCAGGTTTCGCCCCGTCGGACCGCATGGGAGCGCCCTCACGCGAAATGACGGTGACGGGACAATCAAATGGGGTGGTGGACTGCGCCGCGGCTTGGATCGCGCGCAGAGGAATGGAGTTGTCCGCTGCCAAACATGTCTGTAATATCGGACACGTGGACATGAAGGCCGCCATCGAATGCTTCTCGGCACTCGCGCAAGAGACGCGGCTGGCTGCCTTCCGGTTGCTGGTCCGGCATGAACCGCAGGGGCTGCCTGCCGGTCGCGTCGCACAGCTGCTGGATGTGCCGCACAACACCATGTCGGCACATCTGGCGGTGCTGGCGCGGGCGCATCTTGTCGCCTCGCACCGCGAGAGTCGCTCGATCATTTACCGCGCCGATATCGCTCAAGTACACGAGACCGTTGGATTCCTGATCCGCGATTGCTGCAACGGACGGCCGGAGATCTGCGAGCCGCTGCTCGATTCGCTGGCCGCCGCGACGCCTGGCCCCCAGCGGGAAGGGCTGTCATGCGACCGCTGATCTATCACAACCCCGACTGCGGCACATCGCGCAATACCCTGGCCATGATCGAGGCCTCGGGCGAGCGGCCGCACATCGTCGAGTACCTGAAGCACCCGCCGTCACGCGAGCGCCTGCTCTGGCTGCTCGACGCGATGGCGATGCCGCCACGCGCCCTGCTGCGGCGCAAGGGCACACCCTTCGATGCGCTGGGTCTGGACGATCCGGCACTGACCGACGATCAACTGATCGATGCGATGCTGGCCCACCCGCTCCTGATCAATCGCCCGATCGTGGTCACCGACAAGGGCGTCCGCCTGTGCCGGCCGTCGGAGCGGGTACTGGATCTGCTGGTGCACCCGGTTGTGTCGTTCCGGAAGGAAGACGGGGACGTCGTGACATACCCGAAGAACGCGTGATGGCGAGTCGCGACTCCTTTCGGGATCTGCCCGATATCGATCCCGATGCGCTGCATCCGATCGACGTCGATGCGCTCTGCGACCCGCGAACTGCGCGACATCCGCCGCGCATTCTCACCCTGTATGGCTCGCTGCGGTCGCGGTCGTATTCGCGCTTTCTCGCTGAAGAAGCTCGCCGGCTGCTGCGATGGTTCGGCTGCGAGGTGCGGATCTTCGATCCCGCCGGGTTGCCGTTGCCGGACGACGCCTCCACGGAGCATCCCAGGGTTCGCGAACTCCGCGACCTGGCCGCATGGTGCGAAGGCATGGTGTGGATCAGCCCCGAGCGTCACGGGGCCATGACCGGCGTCATGAAGTCTCAGGTCGACTGGATTCCCCTCTCGCTCGGCGGCGTGCGACCCACGCAGGGAAAGACGCTGGCGGTCATGGAGGTGTCCGGCGGCAGCCAGAGCTTCAATGCGGTCAATCAGATGCGCGTGCTCGGCCGCTGGATGCGCATGGTGACGATTCCGAACCAGTCATCCGTCCCCAAGGTATTCGGCGAGTTCGACCAGGACGGCCGGATGAGGGATTCGCCGCTGTATCGACGCGTGGTGGATGTCTGCGAGGAACTGGTGAAATTCACGTGGCTGATGCGCGACCGCGCCGGCTATCTGACCGACAGGTATTCCGAACGCGTGGAAAGCGCCGAAGAGGCGTCGAGGCGCGTCAATCAGGTCACGCACTGACCGCTGTCTGGCATCCGGAGCAATTGTCATGTTGGCGCTGGCCATCTTCATCGTTACGCTCGCGCTGGTCATCTGGCAGCCGAAGAACCTGGGCATCGGCTGGAGTGCGCTGGGCGGAGCCGCCGTTGCGCTTGCAACCGGCGTGGTGCACTGGGCCGATGTCGGCGTCGTCTGGCATATCGTGTGGGATGCGACCTTCACTTTCGTCGCACTCATCGTCATTTCGTTGCTGCTGGATGCGGCGGGCTTTTTTTCCTGGGCGGCGCTGCATATCGCGCGTTGGGGCAACGGGCGGGGACACCGGCTGTTTCCGCTGGTCATCCTGCTCGGTGCGGTGATCGCGGCATTTTTCGCCAATGACGGCGCCGCGTTGCTGCTCACTCCGATCGTGATCGCCATCCTGCTGCGGCTGGAATTTTCCCCATCGGCGGCGCTGGCGTTCATCATCGCCACCGGCTTCATCGCGGATACGGCCAGCCTGCCACTGGTAATCTCCAACCTCGTCAACATCGTCAGCGCCAACTTTTTCGATGTGTCGTTCACCCGCTACGCCGCCATCATGGTGCCCGTGGATGTGGTGTCGATCGGCACCACCCTCGGCGTGCTGTGGCTCGCGTTCGGCCGCCATCTTCCGCGCCGTTATCCACTGGAGGCACTCGATGCGCCCTCCAGCGCGATTCACGATCCGCTGGTCTTTCGCGCCGCGGTGCCCGTGCTGGTGGTCCTGCTTCTGGCCTATTTCATCCTCGCACCATGGCATGTGCCCTTCTGTTTCGTGACCGGCGCGGCCGCGCTGGTGCTCATGGGCCTTGCCGGGCGCTGGTGGCGGCGCGGACGCGGCGCGGTCATTGCGCTGGGCCCGGTGCTGCGCCATGCGCCGTGGCAGATCGTGCTGTTTTCCATCGGCATGTATCTGGTGGTCTACGGGCTGGGCCAGGCCGGCCTGACGCACGAGGGCTCGGCCATTCTCGACTGGCTGGGACACCAGGGCGCCATCGTGGCCACACTCGGCACCGGTTTTATGTCCGCTCTGGTGGCGTCGGTCATGAACAACATGCCCTCGACGCTCATCGGCGCACTGGCGATCCGGCACGCGCACGTCCCGGAGCTGACCCGCTCGCTGATGATCTATGCCAACGTCATCGGCAACGACCTGGGCCCCAAGTTCACCCCGATCGGCAGCCTCGCCACGCTTCTGTGGCTGCACGTGCTGGCCAACAAGGGGCATCGCATCGGCTGGGGGCAGTACATGAAAGTCGGCCTGCTGCTGACCCCGCCCGTCCTGCTTGCCACCCTGACCGGACTTGCCCTCTGGCTGCCGCTGATCGTCTCTCGCTGAATGCCGATCGTGCGCCGGCGCGATGCGTCACGTGTGCCGGGAATCCGGCTCTCGCGCGTGCCAGGCGATGCAATTCCGTGTGCACTGAGATGGCCGGCGTCGCCGTCCCATGGCATCGGCGCATGCATGCGGCACGAGCGGGCATGGAGGTGAGATGCCGGCCGCAGGCGAGGGGTACGTGCGTGTAGTATTGGATGCCGTCCGCCACGATTCCAGCGCATGACCGATCGCCTCATTGCTTGCGTTCTGGGCGGTACTGCCCCAGGCGCCCGAACCGAGCTGCACGACGTGGCCTTTGCCGTCGGCCCGTCGCTGGAGGCGGTGCATCACCAGTTGCTGGACAGCTGGTTCGGCAACCCGCACGGCCTGCACGTGGACGCATGGATGTTTCTCGACAGCGTGCACGGTTATCGCGTGCAGCTGGCCCGGGAGCCGGCCGGCAACGGCCTGCATCTGTACTTCGTCAACATCGGCGGCTATCGGTGCGGGGAGTTCGGCGAGCAGCATGCCTGGGGCTTTTTCGGCGGGGCTGGCACGGGTGAGGTCAAGGCCCGCGCCAAGCGGTCCCTGCTGCCCGGCCGGGCGCAGGTCCACAAGGACGATCTGCACGATGTCGACGATTGCCTGCGCGTGGACGCCATTGACGGCTGGCACATCCGCGTGCTGCCGGATGCTGCGGCCACGCCCTCGCGCGTGACCAACGGTTATCTTCCATTGCCTGCATCCACCATCCAGGCCTGGCTGGAGAAACATCCATCCGGGTGAACGGCGACGACTTGAGCCTCCCGCCACATCGGCCATGCGCGCCGCTTCGCTTTACGCGCTCATGGCGACCCCGCACGCGTGGCGTTGCGCATGGCATGAGTGCCGGGCGCCCTGTACAGCCAGCGATAGATGGGCGGCGGCGTGTCCATGGTGGTGATGAGCTGCCCCGGCTTGCCGGCCCACGGGCCTTCCCAGTCGCCGGCACCAGGCCCGTAAAAACGAAACGCTGTGCCCGGCATCACCGGCCGATCCAGGAATCCCTTGAGCAGCGCCGGCATGGTGCCCCACCAGGTCGGGTAGACAAAAACCAGGTGTTCGGCCCACTCCAGCCATTGCGCCGCGCGCTGCAGATCCGGCTCCAGCTCCTGGTTTTCCAGGGAATCGACGCGCACGTGGGGATCGAAATCCAGATCCGCCAGCACCAGTGTGCGGATTTCCATCCCGGCCTGCCGGGCATCTTCCGCGTAGGCATCGGCCAGTGCCGCACACAGGCTGTCGTGGCGAGGATGTCCCATGATCAGCAATACGTTCAAAGCCGGGCCTCGGTCATTCCACGAAAACACAGTGTGGACCGCCCTTCTCGCAGGGCCTACTCTTTGAGAGGAATCTCCGAGAAAGCCGGGGCGGTTCACAGCATAAAAAAAGCAACCCCCGTTGCCGGAGGTTGCCTGTCTCGGAACGAACTTGAACAGCGGTTTTAGTGCTGGCGTCGGCGCAGGCCCGCAAAGAGGCCGATCATGAGGGTACCGATACCGAACATGCCGAGCACCGCCGGCTCCGGTACGTTGGCCGGCGGGTCCTTGACGATCCAGCCGCTGCCGTCACCGGTGGAAATGCCCTGCACATGCGCGGCTGACAGCAAATTAGCACCGTTGGCAACGAATGGCGAACCCGTCAGGTTACTGCTGAAGGTGATGTCGTAAACCGCTGTATCACCGCTTGCAAACCGACTTTGGGTCGGCCAACCAAAAGCCAGATTCCAGTCTGTCCCGGTTGGGCCGCCGTTGTAGCTGCCGCCAGAAAGGACGTTGGTGGTGCAGTTGGTTCCCGGGCTGCTGGCACATGCAATGCTTGCAATTCCGGTGTCCAGGTAGAATCCCCAGCCAAAAGCGGCATTGGAACTTTCGAGACCCTGCAAAAAATCGGGACTGGTCAGATGGGAAGTCAACGTCAGCGTGCCGGTGTTGGTGCCGGTGTTGGAGCTGAAAGTGGCGACCAACCAGGGAGATGGGCCATCTGGCGTCGTGCCGGCGAAAACTCTACTTAGCGCTACAGTGGTCGAAATCGGGGTGGCATGCGCTTGCATGCTTGCGGCTGCTACCAAACTGAGCAAGAGAATGGGGAGGATCTTCTTCATGAGACTGGCTCCGCGCTGGACGCTGGGGGCTTGGTCGGATGACGGCAAGCTCGGGACCAGCTGAGTATCCCTGCGGGAAATAATGGTACATTTTTCGTGCCAAACCATATATGGATGATTTATATGCATTATTTTTCGCCATGCCTGGAAAAAAGCCCTCAAAATTGTAATGTCCTCCGACACCATTGCATCGCGAAAACATTAACTTGGACTACCAGCCCGCGCCACGTCTACCTTTCCATCAAAAGTACGTGCGATCGAAAGATGTGAAGTACCTCGATACTTTCTGCCCGCTCGACAGTTTCTGCTTACTCGCCTGCCCCGGTCTGCTCGCGAGAACAACACTGTCTGTTCAGCTTCACAAAGATTTGGTGTTTTCATCAGCGGAGTCGTCGCACGGGGTCATTGCCTGCCACGCGTAAAAAGACCTAAATTGGTGCAATGCATGCACCATCAGCAAACGACTGGGCAGAACAGCTGGCCACGGGGGTGATCTGGCTGGATGACGATCTGCGGGTGCTGCGGTTCAATGGCGCGGCGGCGGAATTGCTGGACGTGGGGGTACGCGGCCTGCGCGGTCAGGCATTCGCGCCGTTGCTGGCCGATGCGACGGGGTTTGTGGATCAGGCCGGACACGTACTTGCCGATGGCGGCGCGCGGCGCTTGCGGAGTGAGCGCCTGTGCACCCTGCAGGGGCGCGAGCTCGAGGTGGATATCGACATGCAGCGGCTGGACGACGCCACGCTGCTGCTGGAGGTCCATGCCGTTGCCGAGGCGGCTCATGCCACGCCGCTGTCGGCGACGCTGCGCGGCTTCGCGCACGAGGTGAAGAATCCCCTGGCCGGTCTGCGCGGAGCGGCGCAACTGTTGCAGAGGCGGGTCGGCGACGCCGATCTGGAGGCGTTGGCGGGCATGGTCATCACCGAGGCCGACCGGTTGACGATGCTGGCCGATCGCTTGCTGCATCATGGCGGCCGGCCGCAGTTGCAACCCGTCAATGTGCATGCGCTGCTGGATCGGGTGGCCACCCTGCTGCGCAGCGAGGCTCCGGCCGGATCGCTGGCCTGTCGCCGTGATTACGATCCGAGTCTGCCGGCGTTCAACGGCGATGCCGACCGGCTGCACCAGCTGTTTTTGAATCTGGCACGCAATGCGCGGGACGCGGGTGCCACGCAACTGGACCTGCGTACCCGGGTGGACCACGCGGTGCGGCTGCGCGACCGCGTGGCGCGATCGGCGGTACGCGTGGATGTGGCCGACAACGGCAGTGGCGTCAGCGACGCAGTGCGCGGACAGGTGTTCCAGCCGCTTGTATCCGGGCGCAGCGATGGCACCGGTCTGGGCCTGGCACTGGCGCAGGAGATCGCGCACGAGCATGCCGGTGAATTGCGCTTTGTCAGCCGCCCCGGGGCCACGGTGTTTTCCCTCTACATTCCATTGGACGATGTGCCATGAACGCCGATATCTGGATTGCCGACGATGACCGCAGCATACGCTTCGTGCTGGCCGCCGCACTGCGCGATGCCGGCTATACGGTGTGCGAGTTCGGTGACGGCGACAGCGTGATCCAGGCGCTGGGCGATGCGCCGCCGCGGCTCTTGATGACCGACATCCGCATGCCCGGCGCAGACGGCATCGCATTGCTCCAGCGCGTGCGCGAAAGCATCGACCTGCCGGTGATCGTGATGAGTGCGTATACCGATGTGGCATCCACGGCGGCGGCCTACCGTGCCGGCGCGCGCGACTATCTACCCAAGCCCTTTGACCTCGATCAGGCGGTGCAGGCGGTGGCCCGCGTGCTGGCACAGGCGCCCGAAGGCGTGGCGCCCACACCCATGGCAACACACAGCCTGATGGGCGAAAGTCCGGCCATGCGCGAGGTCTTCCGCCTGATCGGCCGTGTTGCCGCCAGTGACCTCAATGTGCTGATCACCGGCGAGACCGGGACCGGCAAGGAACTGGTGGCGCGGGCGCTGCATCAGGAAAGCGCGCGCCGCGAGCATCCTTTCGTGGCCATGAACACCGCGGCGGTGCCGGCGGAGCTGCTGGAAAGCGAGCTGTTCGGTCACGAGGCCGGCGCGTTCACCGGGGCCACGCGGCGGCATGCCGGACGCTTCGAACAGGCCGAAGGCGGCACGCTGTTCCTGGACGAGATCGGCGACATGCCATTGAGCCTGCAGACGCGTTTGCTGCGCGTGTTGGCGGGCGGCGAGTTCTACCGCGTGGGCGGTCGCGCGCTGATCCGTTGCAATGTGCGCGTGCTGGCGGCCACGCACCAGGATCTGGATGCGCGTGTCGAGCGCGGTGATTTCCGCGCCGACCTGAAACATCGCCTGGATGTGGTGCGCATCGCTCTGCCTGCGCTGCGTGAACGCCGCGGGGACGTGGCATTGCTTGCGCCGCACTTCCTGTCCACGGCGGCGCGCGAACTCGGACTGCCGGACAAGCGCTTCACGCCCGCCGCACTGCGACAGCTGGCCCGGCGTCCGTTTCCCGGCAATGTGCGCGAGCTGGAAAACCTGTGTCGACGGCTGCTGGTGATGGCGCCGGGCGCGCAGATCCTGCCGGCGGATCTGGATACGGGCACGGCACCGGCGCCGTCGCCCGAGGATTGGACCGATGCACTCAGACAGTGGGCCGAGCATGCGTTGACGGAACACGAGGCCGACGTGCATGCACGTGCCCGTGACGCACTGGACCGCACCCTGATGCAGGCCGCACTGGCCGCCTGCGACGGCCACCGCCAGAATGCTGCTGCGGCACTGGGCGTAGGCCGCAACACCCTGACCCGCAAGCTGGGGTCTTCGCGCAAGCGGTCCTGAGGCGGACCTTCGCCGCCGCGCCTGGCGGCCTCACAGGCGCGGCCCGGACCCGACGGCGGTGCTTGCCGCGCCCCCCGGAGACGGGCGAGGATACGGGTTGTTTTTCGCCCACCGGACACCCTCATGAGCGACACCCGCATCCGCCCCGCCACCATCGACGACGTGCCGGCACTGGTGGCATGGAACCAGGCCATGGCGGCCGAGACCGAAGGCAAACAGCTGGCCGACGCGACGCTGGCCGCTGGGGTCAGGGCCGTTCTGGATGATCCGCGGCGTGGCTTCTACCTGCTGGCCGAGCGCGACGGCCGCGCGGTCGGGTCGCTGCTTGTCACCTATGAATGGAGCGACTGGCGCAACGGCGATTTCTGGTGGATCCAGAGTGTCTACGTGCTCCCCGAGGCGCGGCGCAGCGGCATCTTCCGCGGTCTGTATGCAGAAGTGGCGGAACGGGCCCGTGCCGCCGATGCCGTGGGACTGCGCCTGTATGTGGAGCGCGACAATGCGCGCGCGCAGGAGACCTATGCGCAACTGGGCATGCAGCGCTGCGCCTACTGGATGTTCGAGACGGAATTCGACACCGCGGCGGACGGGTCGTGATCAGTGCAGCGGGTGCGTGAACGGGACGTCCAGACATCCATCTGCGATATGCACCCGGCCCAGACGCTGCGGTGGTGAAGATGCATCGAACTGCTCGCGCAACTGCGTGCAAACAGTCTCGGCGTCGCCCGCCAGAAGATAAGCGTGCGCCAGAAGATGGCTGCGCTGACCCGCACATTGCGCCACGGTCACGGTTACCGCGCCCAAGCCGGGTGCTTCGTGGATGAACAACTGCGGCGGCTCCAGCGTGGCATCGGCGGCGGCCAGTGTCTGCAGCCAGAAGCGGCCATCCGCCTGGCGTTCGGCGTGCTCGATCTGCAGCGCCAGCCGGTGTGCATCGAGCAGCGCGGCGTATTGGCGCAGCTCGAAGATGATGGCGGCGTAGGTGTGGGCATCGCTGTGGGCGTCACCGTGGCGGCCCGCGGCGGTCAGCCAGTCGGCCGGTGCCTGCGCGGTCACCTGGCCACGCGTGTAGCGTAGCGGCAGACCATGTGCCGTGAGCGCCGATTCGGCACTTTCCGGCGCCAGCAGCGCGGCTTCCAGCAGTTGCCACAGCGCTGCCAGATTGACATGTTCGTACTGCACGCACGTCAGCGCCATCAGGTCGTTGCGGCTCAGGTAGCGGACGTGTTCCAGCTCCACGCCCAGCTGCCGCATGAGGAAATCCGCAGTGCGCGCCCCGGCCTCGCCACGGCCCACCAGTTCCACCTCCATCTGCTTGCCCAACGCGTCGGCCAGCTGCGGCGGTGCCAGCAGCGTCCAGGGCACAAGCCGCATGGCGCCCCCGCCCAGCGTGCTGTCGGGGGTCAGCGCTGGCGCGGGCATGCGTCCCTCATGGCTGCCGAAGGCCACCACACCGGCATCGGCTGCCTCGCGTGGCAGGCGCGTGGCCAGCTGCTGCAGGGTATTGAACAGCGGAAAGCCCGGGCGCAGCAGTTCGACGGCATCGAAGTGCGCGCCGACCAGCGCCAGGCGCCCCTCTTCCACGCCCGGCAGAAGATCCCGCAGATCCTGCGCCACGAGTTCGGCCAGCACGTCGGCCTGCTCGCGCGAAAGCATGGTGTGTGCCGGGTTGGCGCCGGCGGGCAACTCCATCGCCAGCACCGCCGGACAGCTGATCAGTGCATCACGGTTCATGACATGAGGTTCGTGCGACAAGGGCGGCGCAGTCTAGCATTCGGTGTGCCCTGCGGAATGTCCACGGCCTCGTAGGGCGGACCAATCCCACAAGGGATTCCCTTCGGTCAGAAGTCCCCCTGTGGGATTGATCCGCCCTGTGCCTGACGACTAAACCCCAGCCATCAGCACACTTCCGCCGACGCCCCGCGCGCGTTAGCCTTGAGCGATCCAGCTACGGGCATATCGAAACCATGCATGCAATGCAACGGCGCGTCGGCGTCATCGGCGGTATCCGCATTCCGTTCTGTCGCAACAACACGGCGTACGCCGATGTCGGCAATTTCGGCATGTCGGTGAAGGTGATGGGAGCGCTGGTGGAGCGGTTCGGCCTGCATGGTCTGGAACTGGGTGGCGTGGCCCTGGGCGCGGTGCTGCGCCACGCCTCGGACTGGAACCTGGCCCGAGAGGTGGTGCTTTCGTCGGGGCTGGCGCCGACCACGCCCGGTTTCACCACCGCGCGCGCCTGCGGCACCTCGCTGGACAACGCCATCACGATCGGCAACAAGATTGCCGTGGGGCAGATCGAGGCCGGCATCGCGGCAGGTTCCGATACCACCAGCGATGTTCCCATCGTCTACAGCCGCGCGCTACGCAAGCGGTTGTTGGCAGTCAATCGCGCCAAATCGCTGGGGGACAAGCTGAATGCCGCGATCAAGGGCTTCTCCTTTTCCGAGCTGAAGCCCGCATTTCCGGGCGTGGCCGAGCCGCGCACCGGCAAGTCCATGGGCGAGCACTGCGAGCTGATGGCGCGCGAATGGAATATCAGCCGCGAGGATCAGGACCGTCTGGCGCTGGCGAGTCACCACAAGCTGGCGGCCGCCTACGAGGCCGGCTTCTTCGACGATCTGCTGGTGCCATTCCGCGGGCTCAGGCGCGACGGCTTCCTGCGGCCCGAGTCCACGCTGGAAAAACTGGCCGCCTTGAAGCCGGCATTCGACAGGCGCTCCGGCCATGGCACGCTGACCGCCGGCAACTCCACCGGCTTGTCCGATGGCGCAGCGGCGGTCCTTCTGGGCAGCGATGCCTGGGCGGCCGAGCGCGGTCTGCAGGTGCAGGCGTATCTCACCCACGCCCGGGTGGCCGCGGTGGACTATGTCCATGGCGAGGGCCTGTTGATGGCGCCCACCGTGGCCGTGCCGCGCATGCTGGACGAGGCCGGCCTCACCCTGCAGGATTTCGACTTCTACGAGATCCACGAGGCCTTCGCGGCGCAGGTTCTGTGCACGTTGCGCGCCTGGGAGTCTGCCGAATACTGCAAGACGCGACTGGGCCGGGACGCGCCGCTGGGCAGCATCGATCCGTCGCGGCTCAACGTGCACGGCTCCTCCCTGGCGGTAGGGCATCCGTTTGCCGCCACCGGCGCGCGCATCATCGCCACGCTGGCCAAGCTGCTCGAGCAGAAGGGCTCCGGACGCGGGCTGATCTCCATCTGCACCGCCGGCGGCATGGGCGTGACCGCGATACTTGAACGCCCTTGAGTCCGATGTGATATCGGCCATGCCGCGTCCACCCGGCATGATGCCGGTCAGCATGCTGGTGCTGGCCGTGTGCATTTCAGGCCCCTGCTGGCTGAGCGCGTTGCCGGGCAGGCGTGAGCAGCGAGGGGTGCAGACGCATGTCCCGCCGCCGAACATGCCTGTCGCGCCACGGGCGCATCGCCGCCGGCCGGCGCGCCGCGCCCTTTCGACTGGCTGGTGCACGTTTGCATCGACAGCCGCGACTGAACCTGCGCGCGGCGAGGCGTTCTACAGAATACCCTGTGCACTGACGCCGAACGCCGTGATCAGCCGCGTGTAGATGCTTTCGAACGGCAGGGCCACCTCGGGAAAGTCGCCGACGGACGTATAGCAGGTGTGGAACCGCGGATTGTCGGGCCGCATCGGTTTGCAGCCGCTGCGGATGTCGTAGTCGGTGGCGTACCGGTACGGCCAGAAGTCGAAGAGGGGCAGGTGCGAAGACACCGTGCCGATGGCCTTGTTGACGTTCGAGAGCACCGGCACGGTGCTGCGTCGCGGTGCCATCACCCACGCATTCTGCGGACGTGTGTCGCGCAGGATCTGCCGGCGCAGCTGGGCAGCAAACGCACGGCTGTGCACGATGACGCCGCATTCGGTGTTGAAGTGATCCGAACGTGGATCGAAGTTGTGCGATCCGACCATGGAGAAACGCCCGTCGATGACGATCGACTTGGCGTGCAGGCCCGTGCGCACGCCGCGGGTCTTGAGCGGTGGCGGTTGCCGGCGCTGTCGCAGATGCCGCAGCAGACGCTGCGCCGGACTGCCGGCGCTGCCCAGCGCGTGGCGCTCCCTGCGCGCTTGTGCATTCGACGCTGCCGCTGTCCGCGATGCAGCGGATGTAGCCCGATCCACGCTGCGCAGCTCCGTGTACGGCGGCTTCGGCCCCGGACCGTGGCGTGGATAGGGCTTCAGCTCATAGATGTTGAAGTGGTAGTTCTTCAGATAGCGCTTGCGGTGCTTGTAGGAGATGGCATAGACCACGAAGGCGTCGGTGGTCGCCAAGGAATTGGTCGAGACGATGATGCGGGGCCGGTGCGCGCGTTTGCTGATGCGTGCGAAGATCCGCCGCGCCCTGCTGCTCAACACCAGATACGGTGTCTGCAGCAGGATCTGCTGATGTGCATGCGTGAGCATGTGCATGATGTGCGCGGTCAATTCGGTGTCGCGGCGGCGGTCCGGTTGCGCGGTCTTGGAGGGATAGTCGGCGAAGAACTCGACGTTGCTCACCTCCAGCGTGGGGCCGAGCAACTGCTGCCGC
This sequence comes from uncultured Gammaproteobacteria bacterium, assembly GCA_963747595.1. Classification (GTDB taxonomy): domain Bacteria; phylum Pseudomonadota; class Gammaproteobacteria; order Xanthomonadales; family Rhodanobacteraceae; genus Oleiagrimonas. The sequence continues at coordinate 2,068,043 of CAVVFO010000002.1, read as the reverse complement.
ACCCAGCGACGATTCCCGGCCCTGGCGCGCAGCCGCCTGACTCTGCCGGGCCAGACGAACTGCGGTGTGGCCCATCCGGGTGCGCCGGGGCCGTCGGCGAGAATGCGCTGGTTGACGTCACGCAGGTGGGTCAGCGGCACGGCCCGGCGATGCTGCCAGAAATGGTGGAAGCTCACGCCCATCTCGCGCGTGGTCGGCCCCGCCACCATGACATCGCGGTCGATGTAGTCGAATTCGGGATCCCAGCCGAAGTAACGGTTCTCGTAGTTGCGTCCGCCGGTGATGCCCACCGCGTCGTCCACCAGCAGCAGCTTGTTGTGCATGCGCTGGTTGAAGCTCATGAAGCAGCAGGCGAGGGCGGCGGCGAAGTGCCATGGCGAGGTCTGCGAATCGTGAAAGGTGGGATTGTAGAAACGCACCCGGAGGTTGCGGCTGGAGCGCGCCAGCCGCGCCAGGGTTTCCACATCCTGGAGCGAGTGCAGCTGGTCCACGAGGATGCGTACGTGCACGCCGCGACGCGCGGCGTGCACCAGCTCATCCAGCATCAGGTTGCCGACATCGTCCAGTTTCCAGATGTAGTTCTGCACGTCGATGCTGTGCTGCGCGGCGCGGATCAGATTGATGCGCGCGGCCAGCGCCGCGGGTCCGCGGGGCAACAGCGTGACGTAGTGCACCGGGTGCATCGCGCTGGATGCCGCCATGGCTTCACGGGCCTCGGCCATCAGTGGTGACGGTGTGGCGCAGCGATCGGCCTGGTGGCAAACGTTGCTGACCGGCCGCGCGACGGCGAGGACGGCGTCGGCCTTGCGGATCTGCGCACGCGGCACAGTGCAGCCCTGCAACAGCAGCAATGCTGCCAGGGCTGCACAGGCAGTGAGGTGCCGTGGATGCAGGACAGCGGATCGCGGCACACGGGGTGGGCCGTGTTCAGTCCTGGATGGATGGGGCATGCGTGGTGACATCTTTACTCTTCAGCTCGATACTCAGATCCAGTTTCACGCGATCGGAAATGATCGTGCGGTGTTTGTTCATGCCGAAGTCGGAGCGCTGGATATGCCCGGATAGGCGCACCGCGCAGGGCGCCAGGTCCGGCTGCACGCAATTGACCGGCGTGAGGCGAAAATCCTCGAAGCGAGTGATGCCATGGATGGTCAGCAGGCCTTGCAGCACACCGCCGTGCGTCAGTTCACTGCGCGGCGCGACGTTGGAGACAAAGCGGATGCGCGGGTAGCGCTGCGCATCGAAGAAATCCGGCGACAGCAGCCAGCGTTCGTAGCGCGGTTTATCCATGTTGACGGTGCGCGCATCGATCCATGCCTGCACCTGCATGGACTGACCGTCCTCCAGTACATCGACATTGCCACCCAGACGGCTGAATGTGCCGTGGATGGTGTGGATCCAGAACACGCGCACGGAAAAACTGGCATGCGAACCGCTGCTGTCGACACGCCAGGTCTGCGCGGCGTGGGCGGCCGCGACGCCGGTCAGCACCGCACCCAGCACGATCAGGCCCGGTCGCAGGAGTTGCGGTAGTCGTCGACCGGGGCGCGTATGCCGGGATGCCATCACGGCTCCCAGTAGGCCTTCAGTTCTCCGCAACCCGGCTCCAGGGGTCCTTCCTTCAACCTGAGCCACGCCAGCCCGGCTGGCGGTAGCCCGCGCGCGGCGTTGGAGCGGCCTTGCACCAGCAGGCCGAACAACTGCTCCAGCCCCGGATTGTGGCCGACCAGCAACAGCTGCTGCACGTCGCTGTGCGCGTCGAGCAGCGTGATCAGCTCGCCCGCAGTGGCACCATGAATACCGGCCGTGTGCTGAATCGGTGGGTTACCCAGCTGATGCGTCACGCGCTGCGCCGTGTCCATGGTGCGCGTTGCCGGCGAGCAGACGATGCGCTGCGGGCGGGCGTGGTGCGCACGCAGCCAATGCCCCGCGGCATCCGCCTGGCTGTACCCCGATTCGCTCAGCGGGCGTGTCATGTCATGGCCATCCGGAGAGTCGGCCATGGCCTGGGCGTGTCGCAGCAGGATCAGTGCATGCATGGCGGCTCCGGATAGGCGAAAAGTGACGGCACAACCATGATCATGCCGATAATTCCTGCAGCCATTTCAGCAGTGGCCGCCAATCGTCCTGCTGGCGGCGGACCTTTTCCGAGGCATAGTCGAAAATGCCCTTGCCCAACCCTGCCAGCAGCACGTAGGACTGACTGTCGCGCAACGCGGCGCGTTGTGCGAACGGCAACGTGTCCAGCGCGGCAAGGGTATTGTGACTGGTGCGGGTGTTGAGCTTGAGACGGTTGGCCACCAGCCCCACAGCGGGGGGCCTGCGGCGTGCTTGCACCAGTTCGTCGAGCTCCTCGAGGAAGGCCACGCTGGCGTCGAAATCAAATGCCGACGGCAGTACCGGCACCAGTACCACATCGGCGTATGCCAGCAGCGGTGCCAACGCACGCGGCGTGATGCCGGCCGGCGTGTCGATCAGTACGTGTCCGGTATCGGCGGGAATGCGATTGAAGGCCCGCGTGCGTTGCATTCCATCCAGGGCGAGAACACCGGGCACATCGTCGGTGCGGCGTTGACACCAGCGGAAACTCGACTTCTGCCGGTCCGTATCGATGATCACGGGGTTTTCGCCATATTGCGCCCAATAGGCCGCCAGATGTGTCACCAGGGTGGTCTTGCCACACCCGCCCTTGCTGCTGGCAACCAGAACCGTCTGCATGTGCGCCGCCCGTGTGTCGGTGGCCATCAGCGTACCTGCGCCGCTGTGGATTTCAAACAGTATCTCGCGCCCTGCCCCGTGGTCTCAGCCTTGGGTCGACGCATCGTCGGGTTTCCAGCCCTCGGGGGCATCCACGTCGATGTGGAAGGCGCGCAGGGATGCCAGCATGATGCTCATCTGCGTACCGCCGGCGCGAGCCAGCTGCAGCATCCGCGAGGCGACGGCGGCCTCCCGTGCGGCGCGGGCCTTGAGCTTGGAAAACCGGGTTACCTGCCAGATGAGGTCGCGGTGCGCATCAGCGGCCTTGGCGCGCGTGGCCTTCGACGGGCTGAGGGTGGCCTGCAGGTGCAATCCCAGCGAGCGCGCCAGCGGGTTGCCGCCCCAGACCAGGATGCTGGCGAGCTGCAGGCACTGTGCGTGTACCGACGCGTCGTCCGTGTCTTTGCTGCAGTGCTGCGCGATTGCCGGAAAGACCGGTGTCGGCTGCGCATCACCAATGCCGAAGGCGATGATTTGGCGCGTCACTGCCGCGGGACGATCCGCGGCTCGCAACGATTTTGGCACCGGCAGCGCCCGGACTGCATAGGCCAGCGCCTGCAGGCTGTCGCCGGCGTAGTCGTCGTAGCGCTTGGCGGCGGCAGCCATGTGCATCGCGTGTTTCGCGGCATCGGTGTCGCCGTCCTGCTGCGCCTTGGTATAGGCCATGATCCATACCGCGGCATTGTCCGGCACCTGTTTTTCCAGCGCATCGAGCGCCTGCGGGTTGGGGCAGGTACCGGCCTTGTGGTCGCAATCGCTGAGCTGCATCCAGAGCGCATCGTCGCCGGCATCATCGGCGGCTGCGGCGCGCTTGATGAGGTCGCCGAAATGCAGCCCGGGAGGCTGGCCGTCCAGCGGCCGTGCCAGCAAGGCGGCGCCCAGCAGGGGACGTGCGCTGGCGCGCAGCGCCAGAATACTCACCAGATCGCGCTGGTATTGGGTCAGCGCCTTGGTCATCGCAGCCTGCAGATGGACCGAGCCGGCAGTGACTTTCTGCGTGGCGTGGGTTGCCGCGCGGGATGGCCCAAGGCCGCCCACGCCGAGCAGAATCGCGAGCAACAGGGTGGATGCAGGACGCATGTCGGTTCTTCCTTGCAAAGGGGGCAAACAGCATCACGCTAGCGGGCCGTGCGTGAAGGGCGACTGAGTTGCGCTCACGGTCCATCGGCGCATGTACGGTCGTGTAACCGTGCAGTTGTTACACTGCCGCCTGATTTGCCACGCGACATGGCGGGCTGTGCACGAGCTGACACGAACAAGTTCGCGCGTGGCGAAGCCGGGAGTCTTCAATGCATGAGTTTGCGACATGGGCCTCGGGTGGGGCACCGTATTTTGTCGGCTGGGGCACGCTGGCCCTGATCAATGCCGGGCTGGCCCAGGGCAAGAACCGCAAAGGATGGCTGTGGTTCTTGCTGTCGCTGTTGCTGGGCCCAGTGGTCACCTTGGTTCTGGTGCTGCTGCCAAAGGTGCGCCAGACGCTGTTTTAGCCGATGTCGACGATGGCGCAGGCCGCCGTCGTCACTCGCCGAAAGCCTCGCGCATGAACTCCGGCTGCGCCAATGCCGCCTTGTGCGTGTCGGCATTGTAGTAACGGGTGGGGAAATTCTTGGTGGCCGCACCGCGTTCGCGGAAGCCGGCCAGATCCGCGCCCTTGCGTGCCATGGTGCAGCTCCACCAGCCGGTGGGGTAGCACGGCTGCGGGAACGGCAGCGTGCGCACGGCCTGGAAGCCGGCGGTGCGCATGGCCGCGCGCATCGACTTGATCAGCTCGAGGTGCGCCAGTGGCGATTCGGACTGTTGCACCAGGATGCCGCCGTGGCGCAATGCCTTGTGGCAGCTGGTGTAGAAGCTGGCGTTGAACAGACCTTCGGCCGGCCCCACCGGATCGGTGGAATCGACGATGATCACGTCGATGCTTTCCGCTTCGCAATCGGCCATGTACTGGATGCCGTCGATGAACTTCAGTTCCGCGCGGGCATCATCGTTGGCTTCGCACAGCTCGGGAAAATATTCCTCGGCCAGGCGCGTAACGCGTTCGTCGATCTCCACCTGCACGGCCTGCTCCACCGACTCGTGCCGAAGCACCTCGCGCAGCGTGCCGCAGTCGCCGCCGCCGATGATCACCACGCGCTTGGCGCCCGGATGCGTGAACAGCGCCGGATGCGTCATCATCTCGTGGTACAGGAAGTTGTCGCGGCTGGTCAGCATCACGCAGCCGTCGATCACCATCAGTCTGCCCCAGTCCGTGGTCTGATGGATATCGATGTTCTGGAACGGCGTTTTTTCTGCATGCAGCAGTTTTTCCGTGCGAAAGCCGATGGACGATCCGGAGGCGGCGTGGGCTTCCGTGAACCAGCTGGACTGCGACATGGTCTTTCCTGAACGCGTAAACAATGCGGGGAGCGGAATTGTACCGGCTCAGCGGGCTGGCCACACGCCGCAACTGCGACTTCGACGGAGGTGCACGAGGAAGGGAGGCATTCTGCGCACGAATTGCGCGTGGCCCCTGGCGGCCCATGCCCGCGCGACGGTCTACAATGGGCGTTCCCCGACAAGCCATTGCCGGCGGCGCCGAGCCGCGCTTCACAGCGTCGAGTGGCAGGCAGTCGATGACAATGGCGTTGTCTTTATTCGCATCGAAGGATTTGCCATGACGCCGCCCTGGACCATCGAGCGCGCCCGCCGCACCTATTCGATTCCGCACTGGAGCGAGGGCTACGTGGATGTGGCCGAAGACGGCGACCTCGTGGTGCGCCCGGAGGGAAGCGACGGTCCCGACCTGGAGCTGGCCGCCGTCGTCGACCAGGCACGCGAGCAAGGCTTGCGGTTGCCGTTGCTGGTGCGGTTCCCCGGCATTCTGGCGCACCGGCTGAAGCGGTTGCAGGCGGCATTCGGCAAGGCCATGGCCGAGCACGACTATACGGGCGGCTATACGGCCGTGTACCCGATCAAGGTCAACCAGCAGCGCGGCGTGGCCGGCGAACTGGCCGCGGCGGGTGGTGACGGCTTCGGTCTTGAAGCCGGCTCCAAACCCGAATTGCTGGCGGTGCTGGCGCTGGCCGGACCCGGCGCGCTGGTGATCTGCAACGGGTACAAGGATCGCGAGTACGTGCGCCTGGCGCTGATCGGCATCAAGCTGGGCCTGCGCGTGCACATCGTCATCGAGAAACCCTCCGAGCTGGAGCACGTGATTGCCGTGTCGCGCGAACTCCATCTCACGCCGCTGCTGGGCGTGCGCGTGCGGCTGGCCTCCATCGGCGCCGGCAAGTGGCAGAACACCGGCGGCGACAAGGGCAAGTTCGGCCTGTCGCCGCGGCAGGTACTGACCCTGGTCGAGCGACTGCACGAGGCGGGCCTGAAAGAGTCGCTGCAGTTGCTGCATTTTCACATGGGTTCGCAGATTTCCAACGTGCGCGACATTGCCTCGGGCATGCGCGAGGCGGTGCGCTACTACGTGGAGCTGCGCCGGCTGGGCGTGCCGTTGTGCGTCGTCGACGCCGGCGGCGGCCTGGGCGTGGATTACGAGGGCACGCGCTCGCGCAGCTTCAATTCCATCAATTATTCGATGGAACAGTACGCCGCCGGCATCGTGCAGCCGCTGGCCGAGGCCTGTGCCGAGGCCGGCCAGCCGATGCCGCACCTGGTGACGGAAGCCGGCCGCGCCATGACCGCGCATCATGCGGTGCTGGTGCTCAACATCAGCGAGGTGGAGCCGGTGGCCGCCGGGGCCGTGCCGCCGGCGCGCGCCGACGAGCCGGCGGTGCTGCGACACTTGCGCGAAGTGCACGAAGCGCTGGACCAGCGCCCGCCGCTGGAACTGTTCCACGAGGCGCAGCATCATCTCGCCGAAGGGCAAACCCTCTACGCGCTGGGTCAGCTGGACCTGGGGGCCCGCGCCCAGCTGGACGGCTTGTACTACGCCATCGTCCACGCCGTGCGGGCACGCCTGAAACCTGCCGAGCGTGCGCACCGCCAGGCGCTGGATGAGCTGGACGAGAAGCTGGTGGACAAGTACTTCGGCAACTTTTCCGTGTTCGAGTCCATTCCGGACGTGTGGGCCATCGATCAGGTGTTTCCCATCGCCCCCATCTCGCGGCTGGACGAGGAGCCCACGCGGCGGGGCGTGCTGGTGGACATGACCTGCGATTCGGACGGCCGCATCGATCACTACGTGGATGCCGAGGGCGTGGGGGTGAGCCTGCCGCTGCATGCGCTCAAGCCGGGCGAATCCTACCGGCTGGGCATCTTCATGGTCGGTGCCTACCAAGAGACGCTGGGCGACATCCACAACCTGTTCGGCGACACCGACGCGGTCAACGTGCGGGTCGATGGCGACGGTTTTGCCTTCACCCATCTGCGCCGCGGCGACACCGCGGACCTGATGCTGGATTACGTCGGCTATGACCTCGCTGCGCTGCGGCGCGCGTATGCACGGAAGCTGGAGGAGGCGGGAATCTCGGGGGAGGCCGCCGCCCCTCTGACCGCGGCACTGGAGGCCGGCCTGACCGGCTACACCTATCTTGCAGATACCAACAACACCATGGAGACAGCATGAGCCTGAATGTCGGATTCGTCGGCCTGGGAGCGATGGGTGCGCCCATGGCGCGTCATCTCGCCGAACGTGGCCTGCTCACCGGCGTGGCCAACCGCACCCGGGCGAAAGCCGATGCGCTGGCTGCCGAACTGGGCGTGAAGGCGCCACAACAGCTGGCTGACCTGGCGCGCGCGTGCGACGTGGTCGCGCTGTGCGTGAGCGCCGATGAGGACGTGCTGGGCGTGGTGGAGGCATTGTGTCCGGGCCTCCATGCCGATGCCATCGTCATCGATCATTCCACCGTCTCGCCGCAGACCGCCCGGCAGGCCGCGGAGATGCTGTCCGAGGTCGGCGCGTTTTTCTTGGATGCACCGATCTCCGGCGGCGTGGAAGGCGCGCGCAACGGCAAGTTGTCGGTGATGGTGGGCGGCGACGTGGACGTGTTCGAGCGTGCCCAGCCGGTACTGGAGGCCTACGCGCTGCGCCTGACGCATCTGGGGCCGACCGGTTCCGGCCAGGCCACCAAGGCCGTCAATCAGGTGCTGGTGGCGGGCATCGCCCAGGCCGTGTGCGAAGGTCTGGCGTTGGGCGAATCGCTGGGGCTGGACGCCGAACGCCTGATTGCCACGCTGGGCGCGGGTGCAGCCGGCAACTGGTTCCTGGACAAGCGCGGTGAGACCATGTTGCGTGATGAATTCGCCGTCGGCTTCAAGCTGGCGCTGCTGCACAAGGACCTGCGCATCGTGCAGGCCATCGCCGACACGGCCGGCATCGATCACGGCATCATCGACAAATGCCTGCACGACTATGGTGCGCTGAAGGAGCAAGGTCACGGCGACGAGGACATCTCCGCGCTGATCCGCCTGAAGCGCCCGCCGACCGCTCAAGGTGGCGTAGACGCGTGATGCAACGGGTGCCGGGAGGGCGGCGTAATTGTGCAGGGGGCGTCCTGCAGTCGGAGGCGACGTGCCGGAGCCTCCTGCCAGCGGGAGCCCCAGCAACCCTGCAGGAGGTCGCCTTGCCCAGCGTGTGTCTTCAGTACGTCAAGCCGGTGCGGGTCGTGTTCGCGTGCGTGGCGCTGCGATGGCGTCAACTGCGCTCGGGCGCGCCGTTGCTGCGCGGATCCTGTACACGCACCGGGGGCAGGCCCACGATGTCGTACGTGGCGGAGGCGATGCCGATGCCCGCTTCGTCCAGTGCGTCCACGATGTCGCGACTCATGGCGTCCTTTATGTCGCGCACGCCGTGCTCGTGCACCACGAAACGGACGGTCAGCTCCAGCCAGTTGTCGGTGAGGCGGTAATACACCCTCGGTTCGAAATCGGTGGTGCGGATCGCGTAGTTCTCGCGCATCCGGCGCAGCGCGTCCTCGCTGATATCGCTGATCTGTTGGGTGTGCCGGTTGGCTGTCTGCAGCAGGATGGCCTCCGCGCGCTTGCGGTCGGCCTGGTAGGTCACCGGGATCATCATCTCTTCCCACAGATAGGGAAAGTCGCGCGTGTAATTGAATACCGGTTCATCGAACACCTGCGAATTGCTGACGGTGACGATGCGGCCGGTGAACTGGCGGCTGCGCACCCAGATCGCCGGGTCGGCCGATTGCACCGCCGGCGGCTGGCCCATCTCCATGATGGTGGTCTGGATGAACCCCAGCGCGATCACGTCGCCGCGCACGCCCCCCATGGAAATACGGTCGCCGACATTGAAGGTCTTGCCGCGTAGGATGACGAAGTAGCCGGCCAGTGCCGAGATGGGCTTCTGCAGCGCGAAGGCGAGGCCGGCGCTGACCAGTCCCAGCGCAGTGGTCAGGTGCGCCGGGTCGTCCAGCCAGATGGAAATGGTGCCCAGGATCAGGATCAGCGCCAGTGCCAGCTGGATCCCCTGGCGGGTCCAGAACAGGCCGCGTGAGAGCGCATGCGTTTTCATCGGCTGCCGCATGATCAGGGAAAGCAGCCAGCGCAATGCGAACAGCGCCGCGAACAGCGCCAACGTGATGATCAGCTTGTGCAGGGTTGCGTGGTTGAACCCGACCAGCTTGATTCCGAACAGATGCATGGATGGTGTCCCCCGCAGCGGATGGGCACGCGTGGCGGGTCACACGGCCCACACGTCGTCGGCATGCTGGCGAGTTGCCAGGCCGGAGGCCAGCGCCGAGCCCCTTGTCTGCGCGACGCTACAACCCCGGCGCTTTACCCAGCGTATATGTTCCACGGCCGCCATCCGGATCGGAGGCGAGCGCAGGGATGAGCGAGAGTTCGCTCAGTCGCTGACCGCGGCGACCGCCTGCGCAACATGCTCCAGATTGCTCTCATTCAGTGCCGCTACGCAGATGCGGCCCGAGCCCACCACATAGATGGCGAACTCCTCGCGCAGCCGTTGCACCTGAGCGCGGTTCAGGCCGGAGAACGAGAACATGCCGCGCTGACGACGGATGAACTCGAAATCGCCGCTGGCGCCGGCCGCCTGCAGGTGCTCGACCAGCCCATCGCGCATCTGCCGGATGCGCAGGCGCATACCGTCCAGCTCCTCGTGCCATAGCGCGCGCAGCGCATCCGATTCCAGCACGGCGGTGACTAGCGCAGCACCGTGCGTGGGCGGATTGGAATAGGTGGCGCGGATGATGCGCTTGAGCTGCGAGCGCACGCGCCTGGCCTCGTCGGCATCGGTGGCGACGACCGACAATGCGCCGACCCGCTCGCCGTACAGCGAAAACGATTTGGAGAACGAATGCGCCGCACACAGCGCCAGTCCGGCATCCACCATGCGCCGCAGCGGCGCGGTGTCCGCGTGCAGGCTCTCGGCGAACCCCTGGTAGGCAACATCCACGAACGGCATCAGTTCGTGCTGTTTCAGCACCTGGATGATGCGCTGCCACTGCTCCGGTGTCGGATCCACGCCTGTGGGATTGTGGCAGCACGCGTGCAGCACCACCACGGCGCCGCGCGGCAGCTGGGCCAGGGCATGCAGCATGCCTTCCAGATCCAGCGCGTTGCGTGTGGCATCGAAGTACGGATAGGTCACCACCTCGAAACCGGCCCGCGCGAATACGCCGTGGTGGTTGGCCCAGGTGGGATCACTGATGGCCACCGGCACGGTCGGAGCCAGCTGTTGCAGAAAATCCGCGCCCACGCGCAGCGCACCGGTGCCGCCCAGCGCCTGCACAGTGGTCACCTGGTGTGCGGCCAGCGCCGGTGAATCCGCGCCGAAAAGCAGCCGTTGCACCGCGGCGTCATAACGCGCCAGACCGTCGATGGGCAGGTAGCCGCGCGGCGCGGCAGTGGCAGCCAGGTCACGTTCGGCAGCGGCCACCGCGCGCAGCAGCGGCACTTCACCATTGGCATCGGTATACACACCCACGCCCAGATTGACCTTGTCGCTGCGCGGATCGGCGATAAACGCCTCCGTGAGGCCGAGAATGGGGTCGTGGGGTGCCTGGGTGACGCTGGCAAACAGGGACATGGAAGCACTCGTATGGAGCGGGTGGAGCCGGTGAACGTGTCGCTCACCGGCGATTGCATCCGGATGCGGCGGCGCAAAAGGGACACGCCATTGTAAGCCCTGGTCGCTGCTGTGGCGGATGCCGCTTTATGACGATTGGATGTGAAAAATGCGCGGTGCCGTGGTGCGGATCCCGACGCAGTGGCCGCTGCGGCGCTACACTCGGGATCCTGCCGCAAGGAGAGGGTCTCATGCCGCATGACGATCCAGAGCTCATCGCCCAGCGCCTGACCGGCCTGCGCACGGAGCACCGCGATCTGGACGAAGCCATCGTGCGCCTCGAGCACGACCATACCCTTGATCAGCTGCAGGTCACGCGCATGAAAAAACGCCGCCTACATCTCAAGGATGCCATCACCCGTCTGGAAAGCGACCTGATCCCCGACTTGGACGCGTGACACGCAGAGCGTCGGCAGAGATGGGCGCACCCATGGTGGCGCGATGTGGCGATCAGCCGCCCCCGCCGCCGGATTTCACAGGGAAGGTTTTTGCTGCGCCTGCGCGGGGTGTTTCATCCTGCTGCTGTTTCGGCGTGGCGGTTGCGCCGCTGGCCGGTGCTCCTGCGGCCCCGCAGCGGTAGGCTTCCCAGGATTGCTGGCCATCCTGCGGGTTGCCCAGTGGTTTGATGGTGTCCGCCTGCATGCCGGCAGCTTCGTTGCGCGCCATGACTTCCAGTTCGTCGTTGACGGTGATCTGGTCGCGGTCCACCGGGCCGACGTGATCCATCACCGAAACCGTCACCTTGCCCAGGTCGCGGCATTGCGAGACATCGCCGTTCCAGGCGGTGCGCACCTGCCGTCCCGCGTCGCTGAGCTTGATGCCCCAAGTACAGCCCGACAATGCCAGAATGGCCAGAACCGTGAACACGATGATGCTGCGCATGACGCTCTCCAGATGGATGGGGCAGGTGCGATGACGGGCCATGGTAGCCGTTTCCGCCGGACGCCGTCCCGAGCGCGCGCTGAATGGACGCCGTAGCGCTGCAGCGCTGCTCAGCAGCAGCATCCGGCGTGGTTGCCATCTGCGGCGGAGTGGTCTGTGTGGTGGTGCGGATACTTGCCAATGGCTCCTGGGTGGGGTGAACAGTCGGACCGATCGGGCTGTTCCTGACTGCAGTGTCAAACGCACATTCGCGCGCGCACTCCGGCAGAGTGGGCCACCATATGCGGGCAGCGGCGCATTGTGGCACCGTCATGCATCCATGGCCCGTGCGGGCGCGTATGCAGCAACGGGTCGGTGCCGGGCCATGTGTGTCGTTTTTCCTGCCGCAAGGAGTCATCAGATGCGCCCGATGCTCGTCAGTTTCCTCGCTATGCTGATCGCGACACCAGCGCTCGCTGCCGATTCTGCCAGTTACGTCGGCAATGCCTACGCGCTGCACAGCCACACGCTGCTGTATCACGAGACGCACTACCGGTTTCGGAAGAACGGCCAGCTGCATCGCCTGGTGCTGTACACCTGCCCGGATCACAAGGCGTTCGCGCGCAAGATTGTTGCCGGTGGCACGGCCCAGGCGCCCGACTTCCAGTTCGTCGATGCCCTGGGCGGGTATCGCGAAGGCGTGCGTGGTGCGGATGGCAAGCGGGTGGTCTACGTCAAGCGCGGCAGGCGGAGGCCTGAAAAAACCGCTGCCTTGCCCGACGTGAATACGCCGGTCATCGACGCGGGATTTGATGCCTTCGCCAAGGCGCACTGGACGCAGCTGATGGCCGGCAAGGCGGTGAAGGTCGATTTCCTGGTGCCCAGCCGGCTGAAGTTCTATCACTTCATTGCCAAACGCCAGCATGTCACGGACAAACAGGTGATGTTCCGTCTGCATATCGACAGCTGGTTCTCCTTCGCCTTGCCACACATCGACATCACGTACGATCGCTCCAGCCGCATCGTGCGGCGCTTCCAGGGCCCCGCGAATGTGCGTGGCGCAGATGGCAAGAACGTCAAGGCGGTCATCAGGTTTCCGTCCGCTGCACGGCGCGACGGCATCGTCCGCGGAGCATTGCAGAAGGCTCGTCACGCCCCGCTGGATGGTCGCTGCAGACTGCACTGAGACCTGTCCGCATGCAGCGGCGGACTGTCCGCGGACGGTTACTGAACGGCGCCTGCAACATGGGTGAATTCCAACCCATTCATCCATATTGATTTTCATGGCCGACTGCGATTGGCATGGCGCATGCAGACACCTCGTTGAAAGGCGCCGATGGTGGCGCCGCAAGATGAGGAAGATTCCATGAAATTCGAATCGTTGATGCTCAAGACCCTGTTCCTGGCGGTTTGCGTCATGGCCGGGGCGGTGATGGTCTCCATGCTCTCGACGCGGCACGACGCCGTGCGTCTGGCGACACATCTCAAGGCCAGGGAGACGCGTGTGTCGCTGATACAGCCATTGCCGTGCCCGCTCCCGCCCGACGGGGTGATCTGCTTCCGCGCTGGTTGAGGGATAGGTCATCCGTCCACTGGCATGGATAATCGGCGGATGCTCAAGGTCATCCTGCATCGTCCCGAGATCCCGCCCAACACCGGCAACGTCATCCGCTTGTGTGCCAACACCGGCGCCGCGCTGCACCTCATCCGCCCGCTGGGCTTTGCGCTGGACGACAAGCGCCTACGGCGTGCGGGGCTGGATTATCATGAGTATGCCAGCGTGCAGGTGCACGATGACTTGGCCACGTGCCTGGAGGCCCTGCAGCAACCGCGTGTGTTTGCGTTCACCAAGCATGCGCGGACGTGCTTTACACAGGCACGGTTTGTCGAGGGTGACGCCCTGCTGTTCGGTTGCGAGACCGCCGGCCTGCCGGATGCAGTGGTGGCGCAGATCCCCGAATCACGGCGCCTGCGACTGCCGATGCGGCCGCACAGCCGCAGCCTGAATCTGTCCAATTCCGTCGCCGTGGTCGTGTATGAAGCCTGGCGCCAACTGGACTTTGCCGGAGCCGCTGAATAGCGGGTTGGCGTGGTCCCAGGCATGTGAGGGCCAGGAGCCAGGGCAACAGAAACCAGGGCCACGGGAGGAAGCCGCAGCTGCCTGTGTGTCTGCCGTCCATGCTTCGGGGCAGGTACAATCGGCGCATGACTGACACAGCCTCTGCTTCGTTTCCGCCGCGTCCGTTGCGCGTGCTGGCCGGCCGAACCCTGGAGCAGGGGCTGGCGCGTGCCGTGGCGCTGGATCCGGTCAGCGCCGAGCGCATTGCCGCGTTGGAAGGCCGCCGTGTGGAACTGCACCTGCGGGGTCCCGAACTGGCGTTGGCGGTGCGGGTGCAGGACGGCCGCCTGCGCGTGGGGCCCGTCTCCACCCAGGATACGTCCGGCTCCGCACTGCGTGTCAGCGCCAGTCCCGGCAGCCTGCTGGCAATGGCCTTGCGCCGCGGCGGAGCCGATGTCGCCCCCGGGCAAGTGGAGATTGCCGGCGACGCCGAGCTGGCGCGCCGCCTGCAGACCCTGGCCAGCGATTTTTCGCCGGATATCGAGGAAGGCTTCACGCGGGTGTTCGGCGATGTTCTTGGCGTCCCGCTGGCGCGCGCCCTGCATCGCGCACTGGTGCACGGTCGGCGCAGCATCAGCCATCTGGCCGAGGACGGCGCGGACTGGCTGCGCGAGGAATCGCGACTGAGCGTGGCACGCGGCGAGCTGGAAACCTTCCTGGACGAAGTCGATGCCTTGCGCGAGCGCAGCGAGCGGCTGCAGGCCCGCGTCAACCGGCTGCAGCGTGCGGCGGAGGGCGACGCCACATGATGCGGCTGCATCTGGCTCCGCGCCTGTTGCGCGTGGCTGCCGTCATGGTCCGCTACCGCCTGGACGAGACAGTGCACGCTGCGCGCATGATGCGGCCGCTGAAGGTTCTGCGGTTCTTTCTGCCGCGCGCACGTGCCGACATCCGCAAGCTGCCGCGCGGCGAACGCCTGCGTCTGGCGCTGAACGATCTGGGGCCGATCTTCGTCAAGGCGGGACAAGTCATGTCCACCCGGCGCGATCTCATCCCCGCCGACATCGCCGACGAACTGACCATGCTGCAGGATCAGGTGCCACCGTTCCCCGGGGAGACGGCGCGGGAAATCATCGAGCACGCGCTGGGTGCGCCCGTGGAGGCCCTGTATGCGGCTTTCGACGCCAAGCCATTGGCATCGGCCTCCATCGCGCAGGTCCATGCGGCCATGCTCAAGGATGGGCGCGAGGCGGTCATCAAGGTGCTGCGCCCGGGGATCGAGAAACGTGTCGCGCGCGATATCGACCTGTTGCACGAGCTGGGCTATCTGGCGCGGCGCTGGCATCCGCAGGCGGACAAGATCCGGCCCATGGATGTGGTGGCGGAAATCGAGAAGACGCTGCACAACGAGCTGGACCTGCAGCACGAGGGCGCCAACGCCAGCCTGCTGCGGCGCAATTTCGAGAACTCGCCGGACCTGTACGTGCCCGAGGTGTTCTGGGAGCTCTCCAAGCAGCGTGTGCTGACCCTGGAGCGCGTGCGCGGGGTACGCGTGGACGACATCGCCTCGCTGGATGCCGCCGGCATGGATCGTCCGCAGCTGGCCGCCAAGGGCGTGCGGCTGTTCTACGAGCAGGTGTTCCGCGACAACTTCTTCCATGCCGATGCGCACCCCGGCAACATCTGGGTGGATGTGTCGCGGCCGCAGGATCTGCGCTTCATTGCCCTGGATTTCGGCATCATGGGGTCGCTGCCGGAGGCGGATCAATACTGGCTGGCAGAGAACTTCATTGCCCTGTTCGAGCGCGACTACCGGCGCATCGCCGAGCTGCATGTGGCCGCCGGATGGATGCCGCGCAATGTGCGCGTGGACGAACTGGAGGCGGCAGTGCGCACGGTCTGCGAGCCGTACTTTTCGCGGCCGCTGTCGCAGATCTCGGTGGCCGAACTGGTCGCCAAGCTGTTCCAGACCGCGCAGCGCTTCGAGCTGACCCTGCAGCCACAGCTGATCCTGCTGCAGAAGACCCTGCTCAACATCGAGGGCGTGGGTCGCATGCTGGACCCGGACATCGACATCTGGGCAGTGGCGCACCCGGTACTCAAGCGCATCCTGCGCGAGCGCTACCACCCGAAACGTGTCGCCAACGAGATCCGCCGGCGCCTGCCCGAGTGGCTGCGTGCCGCGCCGCAGATGCCGGGGCTGGCCTACGAATTCCTGCAGAACACGGTGGCCGGGCAGACCCAGGTGCACTTCGCCTCCACTGATCTGCAAAAACTGCATGGCGAGGCGCAGCACGTGCGCAAACTGGTCGCTGGCGGCATGCTGGGCGGCTCGTTGCTGATGGCGGCCACGCTGCTGTGGAGCCTGGCGCACGTCAGCGGCTGGATCGTGGCTGGCGCGGCCGTGCTGGGCGTGCTGTCATTCGTGGTTTCGTGGCCGCGCAGCCGCTGAGCGTCATGTTGCCCGTCAGCCGCCAGATCCGCATTCCCGAATCCGAGCTCGAGGAGCGCTTCATGCGCGCCAGCGGTCCCGGCGGGCAGCACGTCAACCGCACCGAGAGCGCGGTAGAGCTGCGTTTTGACGTGGCCAGCTCGCCCAGCCTCCCCGACGCCGTGCGTGCGCGGCTGCTGGCGCGGCGTGACCGGCGCCTCACCGAGGCCGGTGTGCTGGTGATCCAGGCCCGGCGCTTCCGCGATCAGGCACGCAACCGCGAGGACGCCCGTGAGCGTCTGGCGAAGCTGTTGTGCGACGCCTTGCAGCCGCCCAAGCGACGCATCGCCACGCGCCCCACGCGTGCTTCCAAGGAGCGCCGTATCGAAGGCAAGCAGCGTCGCGGCAAGCTCAAGCGCAGCCGTGGCCGCGACTGGAACGGTGAATGACGGCGCGCATCCGCACGCCCGCGCAATTGCCGCCACATATGCCGCGTTGCCGCGATCGCTGGTACCGCCGGGTCTGCCGCGGCATCCTGCGGTTGGCCGGCTGGCGTGTGCTGGGCGAGATGCCCGATGTCCCGCGCGCAGTGCTCATCGGTGCGCCGCATTCATCCTGGTGGGACGGTATCTGGGGCCTGATGATGAAAGTGGCCATCGGTGCCGACGTGCGCTTCATGGCCAAGCAGGAGTTGTTCGTCGGTCCGCTGGGCCCGCTCCTGCGCGGGCTGGGCGGCGTGCCTATCGACCGCAGCGCTGCCAAGGGCGTGGTCGAGCAGATGGTGGACGCCTTCACCGCCCACCAGACCCTGTGGCTGGGCATCACCCCCGAAGGCACGCGCAAGCAGGTGAAGCGCTGGAAAACCGGCTTCTGGCACATCGCCCGCAAGGCCGACGTGCCGATTGTGCTGGTGTACTTCCACTATCCGGAGAAGACCATCGGCTTCGGCCCGCTGTTCCATACGACTGCCGACGTCGAGGCCGACCTCGATCGCCTGCGCCGCTTCTACGCGCCGTTTCGCGGCAAGCATCACGATGTATGAGATGCCGCTGACCCACGTCTTGCGAATCGACTGATTCGCTCGGCCGCGGGTTGCAGAGCCGGCCTGCCAGCCAAGTGGCAGGAAGCGTTGGCGTCAGCGTCTTTCGCTGCCATCCAGCCCGGTCGGGCCACCCACAGCCTGGGCGTAGTTGCGGCGCATGTACTGCTGCGCCACGGTGGCGATGCGTACCAGCATGCCGTTGTCGGTGCCGCCGAAAGACCACATGCCGCCCTCGGCAGCAGCGCGCTGGAAGAACTCCGGTTGCGCGATCAACTTGCCGCTGTCGGCGTCGGTGAGGCGCAGTTTCATGATGACCGCCGAACTGCCGGCCAGGTCGCCCGCCCAGAAGCGCTTGCCGCCGCTGACGAACTTCAACCGCGTGATGCGCGGCTGGATGACCAGGGTGTGGCCACTCTGGTTGTGGTTCTCCCAGCCGCTGATGGTACGACCGAGCTTGTCCTGCACGTTGGACGAGATCTTGGCCATCGCGGCGGTCTGGCTCCGGACCTTCACCGACGTGGCCTTGACCGGCAGCAGGAGGAAGTGCTGGAAGACGGACAGGCGCTGTTGCGGCGGCGGATTGGTGCGGACATCCGGGCGGATATGGGTCACGCACGCGCAGCAGGCAATGGCCAGCACTGCCGGCCAGAGTAGTCGCAATTTCATTGGATTCCCCGTTGTTGATGGTCAGCACCATCATGGTGCTGACGACAACAGCATACCCGGCGTGCAGGCTGCGATCATCCCAATGCCGTCCGGAGGTGTGCGTGACCCGACTGCCCGGTTCGCTCTGGTCCGACTCGGATTGCAGTGGCGGAGCATTGCGACGAATGCGCACTGCCGTCAGGGAACCTCAGGGGAACCCGTGCGCCCCCGAGGTATCGAAGGGCAGCCGCCACGGGTTCCCGCGCGTTCCATGTTCGATACCTCGCCACGAACGGTTGGGGTGGAGAGCCCATGCGAGATGAGTCTCTCGACAGCTGCGTAGGCGGTGGCGGGCGTTCGCCGGGGGGCGGCTCTGTTCGAGTCCCGAGACCCGATGTTCCCCTACTTGTTTTCTTTCAACGCAATGGCGTGGAAGCCGGCCTGGGTCAGCTTGTTCTTGTCTTTTTCCAGGGCCGCGGCCGAGGCATATGGCCCCAGGCGCACGCGGTTCCAGGTCTGGCCATTGATGCTGACCGGCTGCACATGCGCGACAAAGCCCTGCAGCGCCAGTTTGGCCTTCATGGCATCGGCATCGGAGGCCTTGGGAAACGAGCCGACTTGCAGCAGGTAGCCGGCGTTCGCCGCGGCTGCAGTGTTGTCGGCGGCGTTCTGGGCGTTGCCGGATTCGGCCTTGGCCTGCTTGCTGATTTCCGCATCGGGAATGACCACTTCCTTCTCTGGCAGCACGGAGTAGAAATCGTAGCGCGGTTTCTTCTTCGCATTCTGCCGCGCGGACGCCTGATCCGCGACGCCCGGGGCGCTACCGCGGGCAGGTGTAGCCTGCGGGTTGGCGGTGGGCAGGTTGTGTTGGCGCGTGATCGGCATGTAGCCGCCACGCATGACGATGAACATCAGGATGGCGCCGAGGATCAACCCGGCGAGCAGCCATGCCCACGCCGGCCAACCGCCGTTGCGTACCGCCTGCTTGCTCCTGCCTTTGCGTGCCGCCATGGGATGAAGCCCTCGAAGAAGATGAATCAATGGTTGGTTGCCGGACCTGAATGCGCTGTCAAGCGCATTGTCCAAGCCCGTGAAGCTACATCGTGTCGGGTGCGGACAGTCCGAGCAAGTCCAGCCCGTTGCGCAGCACCTGACGTGTTGCGGTCACCAGCGCCAGGCGCGCGTGGCGCAACGGTGCATCGTCGACCAGGAACTGGTGTGCGTTGTAGTAGGTGTGCAGCTGCTGCGCCAGGTCGCGCAGCCAGGTGGCGATCAGGTGCGGCTCCAGGCTGGCGGCGGCCGAGGCCAGCATTTCGGGGTAGCGCGACAGTTCCACCATCAGCGCCTGCTCGTGCGCGTTGTCGAGTCGGTCCAGATGCTCCAGACCGTCGTCGATATCGCAGCTCAGGCCCTTGTCCTCGCACTGGCGCAGCACGCTGCAGACGCGGGCGTGGGCGTACTGGATGTAATAGACGGGGTTGTCGTTGCTCTGCGAGCGCGCCAGATCGACATCGAACACCAGCTGCGAATCGCTCTTGCGCGCGATGAGGAAGTAACGGGTGGCGTCACGTCCGACCTCGTCGATCAGGTCGCGCAGGGTGACGTAGCTGCCGGCGCGCTTGGAGATCTTCACTTCCTCGCCGCCGCGCATCACGGTGACCATCTGGTGCAGCACGTATTCGGGCCAGCCTTTGGGGATGCCGGTGTCCAATGCCTGCAGCCCTGCGCGCACGCGCGCCAGCGAGCCGTGGTGATCGGCGCCCAGTTCGGTGATGGCGCGCTCGTAGCCGCGCTGCCACTTGCTGAGGTGGTAGGCAACGTCCGGCACAAAATAGGTATAGGTGCCGTCGGACTTGCGCATCACGCGGTCCTTGTCGTCACCGAAATCGGTCGAACGCAGCCATAGTGCGCCGTCTTCCTCGTAGGTGTGGCCGTGGGCGATCAGCTCGCGCACGGTTTCGGCCACCTTGCCGTCCGTATACAGGGACGATTCCAGGAAGTGCACATCGAACGACACACCGAATGCTGCCAGATCCTGGTCCTGTTCGTGGCGCAGCGCGGCCACGGCAAACTGGCGGATGGCATCCAGATCACCGGCATCGGCAGTGCCGCTGACGGTGCGACCGTCGGCCTCGACTGATGCGCGCTGCATGAAGGCGTGGGCGACGTCGGCGATATAGTCGCCCCGATAGCCGTTCTCGGGCCAGCCGGCGTCGTGGGGCTCGAGGCCGCGTGCCCGGGCCTGGACCGAGATGGCCAGGTTCTGGATCTGCACGCCGGCATCGTTGTAGTAGAACTCGCGCGTGACTTCCCAGCCGGAGGCATCCAGAAGACGACAGATGCAGTCGCCGGTGGCAGCGGCACGCCCGTGACCCACATGCAGGGGACCGGTGGGATTGGCGGAGACGAACTCCACCCCTGCGCGATGCCCGCCACCGCTGCGGTTGCGGCCATAGGCATCCCTCTGCGTATGGATGCGCTTGAGCTCGTGGTGATAGGCCGCGGCGCTCAGGAAGAAGTTGATGAATCCGGGGCCGGCCACCTCCGCGCGCTCCAGCAGCGCACTGGCCGGCAGCGCGGCGATCAGCGCCTCGGCGATCTGCCGCGGATTGCGCTTTGCCGGACGCGCCAGCAACATCGCCAGGTTGGCAGCGAAATCGCCATGCTCGCGGCTGCGCGTGCGTTCGATGACGAACGCGGGGATCGCCAGGTCGCCAGGCAGGGTCTGGTCCCGCCGCAGCGCATCAAGCGCGTGCAGCAGCAGATCGTGTAGCTGCTCTTTCACGGTCATCGTTGCAGGCTGTTGGGAACCGCGCATGCTAGCCCGGAACATGCATGAACGCCACAAGCATCTCCTGGATGCCCCTCATGGCAGAGGCAGGTTCGCGCAGCAGCAGCTCCACGATCCCGGAGGCGGGCGGCGCCGGAGTGCCCATGCAGTGGCCGGCGGGCGAAGAGGTGGGGGGTCAGAGGTCCCCTCAGCGCGAAATGCGGTGGAACGCGCTCCGGAGCTGGGCTGGGGGCGGGGCGGCGACGCTGTGGATAACTCTGTGAGCAATCTTGTCGGAATTTTTCCTACATATGCCCATTCAGCCTGCAGACATGTAAAAACACAAAAAAAAGTAAATAGTATCAATAACTTGAACTACACACATGGAAATTGACTACAGGTATCTGCCGCAAGTGTCCGTTGTGGGTCTTTGTGCATAACTCCCAGGGTCGCGTGCCGGCCGCTGTCATCAACGTGTCACGCCATTGCTGCAGGCTGCAAGCCGTCGGACGATGCTCTCCCCCATCGGCGGCACTGGTTTCACCCTTGGTGCATGGGTGACGCCCCTCCCTTGGCGGCGTGGTGTGTGGCCACGCCGCCTTTTTATATCAGTCCGCGTGCCGCCATCGATACCGGCGCCTGCCCACCCACGACCAGGTGATCGAGTACGCGGACGTCGATCAGCGCCAGCGCCTGGCGCAGGGTTTCGGTGATGCTGCGGTCGGCGGCGCTGGGTTCAGCCACGCCGGAGGGGTGATTGTGCGCGAAGATCACTGCCGCGGCATTGTGTTCCAGGCAGGCCCGCACCACTTCGCGCGGATGCACGGACGCGCCGTTGATGGTGCCACGGAACAATTCCTCGAACCCCAGCACGTGGTGGCGGTTGTCCAGATACAGGCAGGCGAACACCTCGTACGGACGATGCCGCAGCTGGGCGCTGAGGAAGGCGCCGCTGTCGCTGGGACTGCGCAGCGCGGGGCCCTGCGTCATGTCCTCGGCAAGGCAGCGTCGCGCCAGCTCCAGCGCCGCCATCAGCCGGGCCCGCTTGGCCGGCCCCAGTCCCGACATGGCCGGCGGTCGCGACGTGCCCAGCAGCGCAGACAGGCCACCGCCGGTCTGCAGCAGCTCGCGGCCCATGCTGACGGCATCCATGCCGCGCGTGCCGCTGCCCAGCAGCACCGCCAGCAGCTCGGCATCGGACAGCGCTGCACAGCCGCGCAGCAGCAGCTTCTCCCTGGGACGCTCGTTTTCGGGCCAATCGCGGATGCTGTTCATGATGCGGATGCAGGTGACCTGGCACAGGGCGACCAGCATGTCGGGCGCGGAGCGTCGGGCGAAGCGGACGGTGGCGCCGAATCCGGTAAGCTAGGGGCTCGATCCAACGTCAGCGTATCCCGACATGAGTCTCGAGCAACGTCGCATCCTGCTGGGTGTCTCCGGCGGCATCGCCGCCTACAAGGCCTGCGAGCTGGTGCGTCGCCTGCGTGACGCAGGTGCGCACGTGCGCGTGGTGATGACCGCGGGTGCCCGTCATTTCGTGACCGCGACCACGTTCCAGGCGCTGTCGGGCGAGGTGGTGCGCAGCGATCTGTGGGATGCACAGGCCGAGGCCGCCATGGGACACATCGAGCTGGCGCGCTGGGCCGAGGCGATCCTCGTTGCGCCGGCCTCGGCCGATGTGATGGCGCGACTGGCGCAGGGGCATGCCGACGACCTGCTGACGACGTTATGCCTGGCCAGTGAGGCACCGGTATGGCTGGCGCCGGCCATGAACCGCGTGATGTGGTCGCACGCGGCGGTGCAGGCCAACGCGGCGTTGCTGCGCGCGCGCGGCGTCACGTTGCTGGGCCCGGGGAGCGGCGATCAGGCATGCGGAGAAGTGGGCGATGGCCGCATGCTGGAGCCGCATGATCTGCGCGATGCGATGGCGGCGCATTTCAGCGACGGCGCGCTGCGTGGTTGCCGCGTGCTGGTCAGCGCCGGACCCACCTACGAGGACATCGACCCGGTGCGCTTCATCGGCAACCGCAGCTCCGGGCGCATGGGCTTTGCCGTGGCCGCGGCGGCGGTCGAGGCCGGCGCACAGGTCACCCTGGTGGCCGGTCCGGTGCATCTGGCCACGCCCGCGGGCGTGGCGCGGCGCGTCGACGTGCGCAGTGCCAGGCAGATGCATGCAGCGGTGATGGATGCGGTGGCCGCATGCGACATCTTCATCTCCACGGCGGCGGTGGGCGATTATCGTCCGCGAACGCCGGCTTCGCACAAGCTGAAGAAGGATGGTGGCGCGCCGTTAAACCTGGAGCTGACCGAGAATCCCGACATCATCGCCGACGTCGCGGCGCGGCCCGAACGCCCTTTCGTGGTGGGCTTCGCGGCCGAGACACACGAGACGGAGCGCTATGCGCGTGAGAAGCTGCAACGCAAGGGGCTGGACATGATTGCTGCCAATGACGTGGGCGAGGACCGCGGCTTCGAGGCGGCCGACAACGCGCTTACCGTCTATGGCGGCGGCCAGGATGTGGTGTTGCCACGTGCGTCCAAGGCTGAGGTGGCGCGCGCACTGGTGGCGCTGATCGCGTCACGTCGCACGCCGTGCAGTGGAGGCCCCGCATGATTGACGTGGAGTTGAAGATTCTCGATGAACGCCTGGGCAGGGACATCGACCTGCCAGCCTACGCCACCGATGGCAGCGCGGCCATGGATCTGCGTGCGGCGCTGGATGAGCCCCTGACCCTGGCGCCGGGCGACAAGGCGCTGGTACCGACGGGTCTTGCCATGCACATCGGCGATCCCGGGTGGTGCGCATTGATCCTGCCGCGTTCGGGGCTGGGCCACAAACAGGGTTTGGTGCTGGGCAACCTGACCGGCCTGATCGACGCCGATTACCAGGGGCCGCTGATGATCTCGTGCTGGAATCGTGGTACGGAAACGCTCACTATGGCGCCGGGGGATCGCATCGCGCAGCTCATGTTCGTGCCGGTGGCACGGGCCAACTGGTGCGTGGTGGATGCGTTCACGCCCAGCAGGCGCGGCACCGGCGGCTTCGGCTCGACCGGCATGAATTAGGGTAGTGGGGCGAGGGGGTCGTTCATGGGCAAACGCAAGCCGTTCCGTCTGCAGGGTCCGCAGCTGAGCCGCGAGGAAATCGTGCGGCTGTTGCCGCTGACCGCCATCACATTGCTGATCCTGTTCGGCGTGTTCTGCCTCTGGCAGGCATGGGTGATCAGCCAGCAGGGCAGTGCCGCCGAGCGTGTGCGGCGCGCCAGGCACCAGGCGCAGATGGCCCTCAGTGCGCAAATCACGCATCTGCATCGGCGGGTGGACGCAGCCCTGGACGATCCGCAGCTGGTTGCCGCGCTGGCCAGCGGTGGCGTGGCCGGCCATGCCGCGGCCACCTCGCGCGCCTACCAGTTGCTGCCCACGGCACAGTCGCTCAACTTCTATTCGGCTTCGCTGGATCAGGTCATCAATGCCGATTACCGCCGGTTTGGCTATGCGCGCGCGGCGCAGCTGATGGCGGCGCAGAGCAACGGCGGACGCACCGACGTGCAGACCGTGCTGGATGGTTCCTCGCGCATGTTGAGCCTGGCGCAGGCCGTCACCCAGGGCGGCCGCACGCTGGCCTACGCGTGGATCGAGATGCCGTATGCACCGCTGCAGCAGACCTTCGACAGTGTGCGGCCGCACAGCGGACGGCTGGAATTGCGCCAAGACAGCGGCATTGGCGACATGATGCTGGCGGCCAACGGCAGCCGCTCGGTCGGCCCCAGTGGCGTACCGGCACCGATTCCGGGCAGCAGTTTCATGGTGGTCTCGGCATTGCCCAATGCCTTCATCGCGCTGCCCCGCTCCTGGCCGCTGGCCGGATTGCTGGCCCTGCTGGCGTGGGCCGGAGCTGGCGTCTTGATCGGCTGGCGCATGCGCGCGGCACGTTATGTCCCCACCCAGGACGAGGAACCGACATTGGACGAGATCACGCAGCAAGAAGCGGCCGAACAGAGCCGCGAACAGACACCGGCCGAGCCTGTGATGCAGGCTCGGGAACCGACCCCCGATGCCGTGTCCCTGGATCGGCACATGTTCCGCGCCTACGATATCCGCGGTGTGGTGGGCAAGACACTGGATGCCGATGTCGCGCGCTTGATCGGACACGCCATCGGCAGCGTCATGGCGGACAAGGGCCTGAACGAGATCGTGGTGGGGCGCGATGGACGCCTGTCCGGTCCCGAGCTGGCCGCCGCACTGGCCGAAGGCCTGCGCACGGCCGGGATCGATGTCATCGATATCGGTGCCGCGCCGACGCCGGTAGTGTACTTCGCGGCCTATCATTTCAACGCCGGAAGTTGTGTGGCCGTGACGGGCAGCCACAATCCGCCCGATTACAACGGCTTCAAGATCGTGATTGGCGGCGAAACGCTGGCCGAGGATGCCATCCAGGACCTTTACGCCCGCATCGTCGAGCATCGCCTGGCCAAGGCGGTGCAGGGCAACTTGCGGCGCATGGATATCGGCGAGGACTACATCGAGCGCATCGCCAGCGACGTGCAGGCCGAAAAGCCCCTGAAAGTGGTAGTGGATGCCGGCAACGGCATTGCCGGCATGCTGGCGCCCCGCCTGATCGAGGCCATCGGCTGCGAGGTGGTGCCGCTGTATTGCGATGTCGACGGCACGTTCCCCAACCATCACCCCGACCCGTCCGATCCACGCAACCTGCAGGATCTTGTCCTGGCGGTGAAGCAGACCGGTGCCGACCTGGGCCTGGCGTTCGATGGTGACGGCGATCGTCTCGGCGTGGTCACATCGGAGGGCGAGATCATCTATCCCGACCGCCTGCTGATGCTGTTCGCGCGCGACGTGCTGTCGCGGCAGCCCGGCGCCAGCATCATCTATGACGTCAAATGCACGGGTCACCTGCAGTCCGAGGTGCTGTACGCCGGCGGCAGCCCCATCATGTGGCGCACCGGACATTCGCTCATCAAGGCCAAGATGCGCGAAACGGAGGCGGCGCTGGCCGGCGAAATGAGCGGTCATTTCTTCTTCGGCGAGCGCTGGTACGGCTTCGACGATGGTCTTTACGCCGCCACGCGCCTGCTGGAAATACTGGCTGGCGACATGGAAGGGCGCAGCGTCGAGGATATCTTCGCCACCCTGCCCAAGGGCGTGTCCACGCCGGAACTGAACATTGTCATGGGCGAAGGCGAACACTACGCCTTCATCGAGACATTGCGTGAACAGGCCTCTTTCGGGGATGCCCGCATGACCACCATCGATGGCCTGCGTGCGGACTGGCAGGACGGCTGGGGCCTGGTGCGTGCCTCCAACACCAGCCCCAAGCTAGTGCTGCGTTTCGACGCCGACAGCGCAAAATCCCTCAAGCGTATCCAGGACATCTTCCGCGCGCAGCTCCTGGCGGTCGATGCGGACTTGAAGCTGCCCTTCTAGCCCGCCGGGCGAATCAATGCGCGCTCCCTGCAGCCGGGAGCAGTGCGGCGCCGTCCGCTTGCAAGGATTTCTCCAACGGACCCCGCACGCTGGGGACTGCGTCAGCAACGTTTCGTGCGCGCATTCGCGGTCAATCGCCCGGCTGCGCCGGCTGGCGCAGCGTCTGGCGCACGCTGGGAATGGAACGGTCGTCGAGCTCCAGGGCCACATCGGTATAGCCCAGCTGCTGCGCCACGTCGGCCGCGGTGCGGTCGAAGCCATCCATGGCGGCGCGATCGGCACCGCGTTGCAGCAGCGTGCGTGCCGGAGCCAGCAGCGCATGCATGGCGCAGGCATGCAGCGGACTGACGCCACGCGCGTCAGCGCGGTTGATCTGGGCACCGGCGTCCACGAGGACCGGGATCAAGGCCCCGATATGCGTGGCATCGCAGGCGGTCCCCGGTGCGGCATGAGCGCCCAGTAGCAGCAGCAGCGGTGTCTGGCCGTTCGTGCCGGCGGCGTCGACATTGGCATCGTGTTTCAACAGGGCATCCAGCAGGCGGCGTGCGCGCAGGCTGTCGTTGCTGGAGAAGCAGAATTGCGCCGCGGCATGCAGTGCGCCGTACCCCGACGCATCGACCGCGTGCATGTCGGCACCAGCGGCCAGCAGACGCTCGACGATCTCCGGATAGCCCTGCGCCGCGGCCAGCGTCAGCACGCGCGTGTCGGTCCCCACGCGCTGATCGGCATCGGCACCGCGTTCCAGCAGCAGTGCCACCACGCGATCGCAGCGGGCATTGACGGCCGCGGCCAAGGGAGTGATGCCGGACGCTGTGGCCCCCGCAAGATCTGCGCCTGCGTCCAGCAGGCATTCGGCGATCTCGGCATGGCCACCGCCGCAGGCGCGAATCAGGGCGTTGACGCCCTGGGCGTCGACGGCATCGACAGGCAGATCCAGGGCCAGCAAGCGACGCACCGCATCCAGATCACCGCAGGCCACCGCGGCCGGCAAATCCTCGTCACGCAGACGACGTCGGGGTAGCGACCACGCGCCGTGCCACTGCAACCAGTTCTGCAGCTCCGTGTCGTTCAGCTCCAAGGCATGGCCCAGCGGCGTCTCGCCTTGCGCCGTGGCGGCTTCCGGATCCGCGCCGTGCGCCAGCAGCGACTGCACCACGGGCAGTGCGGGTGTGTCGCTGCGCAGTGCGGCGTGCAGCGGTGTGTCGCCGTTGGCATCCCGGCTGTCGGGATGTACGCCCATGTGCAGCAGGGCATCCAGCAGTGCCTGTTGTCCGTGGGCCGCGGCGTGATGCAGCGGCGTGCGGTGTTGCGTGTCCGCACCGAATGGATCGGCTCCGGCAGCAAGCATGTCCATGCACACGGCGAGACTCTCCGCATCGTTTCCGCAGCGTGCTGCAGCAACGGCCAGCATGCCGGCGCCCGCAGCGCTGGCCCCGGCGGCCAACCACTGGCGGGTCGCCGCTGCCGTGCGGGGCAGGCCTTGCAGCAGCGCCGCACTCAAGTGTGTGCCCTCGCTGATGCGTGCCTCCGGGTCGAGCCCCTGGTCCAGCAGCCATTGCCGGGCGCCGCTGGCCGCTTCACCGTCTTCGGCCAGCGTGAGGAACAGGCCCGCGCGTTGCTCGGCCGACGCCTGCAGCAAGGTGTCGCAATGGCTTGCCACATCGCTCCAGCGGCGCGCGCGCAGGGCTTGCAGAAGCGCGCGCATGGAGCGGTCGTCTGCTGTGGATGCGTTGCCGTCTGTCCCGGTGGCGTCGTCCGTCTCTTCTTCCAGAGTGCTGGGGCTCGGCGCGTCCGGGTTCATGAGTGCGATCAGGTCCCAGCGGCCTGTCGCCGCGGCATGGTCGAGGGCGCTGCGTCCATCCTGGGCCTGGACGTGGGGATCGGCCCCTGCGCCGAGCAGCGCACGGACCGTGTCGGCGCCGGCGCGGGGGGACTGGCACGCCAGGATCAGTGCGTTGCGTCCGTAGGTATCGCAGCGGTTCACGTCTGCATCGGCGTCGACGAGCAACTGCACGATGCCGTTGGCGCCGGCGCGCGCGGCTTCCATCAGCGCGGTGCTGGCGTTGCGGTCACCATGATCCACATCGGCGCCCGCCTTGAGCAGGGCGCGGACGATGGATTCGTGTCCTTCCAGGCTGGCGCAGATCAGCGCGGTGCGGCCCAGCGCGTTGGCGGCATCGATGCGCGCCCGGTGCCGCAGCATCATCTGCACACCGGCGGCATCGTCGTCCTGGACGGCCGCGGCAGCGACCAGCGCCGGCTCGCCCCTGGCGGGGTCGGTCGCGGCGCGATGGTCCAGCAGGAAAGCGGCCAGTGGCCAGTTGCCGGCGCGTGCGGCCACTGCCAGCGGGCTCAGGCCGTTGCGGTTGAGCGCATTGATCGGTGCGCCGGCGTCCAGCAGCATGGCGGCGACGCCGGGTTCAGCGCTGAGGGCTGCGCCGTGCAGCGGAGTGTTGCCGTGTGCGTCGGCAGTGGCGGCGTCGGCACCGTTGGACAGGAGCATCATCACGGCTTCGGCGCGACCATGATAGCTGTCGCGGGTGGCGGCCAGCAGCGGGGTCAGTCCACCGTGTGCGGTGTTGATGTCGGCGCCTCGCGCGATCAGGGCGCGCAGCAGTCGGATATCGGGCAGCAGCGCGGCCAGCATGATTGCCGGCCGCTGGTCGCGGTCGCCAGGACGCGCACGGACGTCGGGATCGGCGCCAGCCTCGAGCAATGCGAGCGCACGCTCGATCTGGGCACCGCGCACCGCTTCCAGAAGCGCACGATCACGTGCCTCGACGGCAGCTTCGTCGAGTGGTTCGGCGGGCGCTGCCATGGGCTGTGCATCGGGGCCTGCGCTCGTGTCTTCCTTGCCGGCCGGAACGGCATGACGCGGTGCCGGCGCCTTCTCGTCGAGCATGGCATGGAGTGTCCTGTTGGCCAGCACCAGCGCCCCTGCAGGAAGCACCACCAGAGCATAGAGCAGCACGCTGGCGGTGCGCATTTCCGGCGGCAGCAGCCCGTACAGGCCGGTCAACGCCAGGGCGCCAAACGCCATCAGCAGCAGGCTGCATGCCGCCGGCAGAAAGTGGCCAAAGAAACGTTCCTCGGCGGAAAGGTGTCGCGCGAAGGTGAGGCTGCGTGCGATGGCGGTAAAAATCCAGGAGCTGCGTGGCGACTGCACGAAGGCGTCGTCCCACAGAAACACCAGCCCGAACGCCGGCCAGATGCGCCACAGCACGGCCACGCCGATGGCCAGCGCGACCGACAGGACCAGCGCGGCCCCCAGCGATGCTGCGTGTGCCAGCAAGACCAGCGGCCATCCCACCAATGCCAGCAGCAATGCGGTATAGGCGGTAAACATCACCAGATAGGCCGCGCCCCGGCGCAGCGCGGTACGGGTCATGCTCAGCTCCGGCCCGAAGCCGATGGCATGGCACACCGCCGCCATGCTCAGCGCGTTGGCCACAATCAGCGGGACCAGGACCAGTGGATGCGAGCCGATGGCGGCAATGAACGCCACGGCCAGGGCCGGGATGAACCCGAGCAGGGCTTTGGCGAGCGGCGGGCGATGGTGCGTTTTGGTGAGCGGCATGGCGAGGCAGTATAGAGATCGGTTCGGGCGAATGCGGTAACTGTGCGTTAACTCTCTGCGGGGGGCGTGGCATCCGGCGGCAGTTGCAGATACCAGCCCTCGTTGCGTAGCTGTTGCAGCACCTGGGCGGCATTCGCATTCGGCAGATTACGCTCGCCATCCAGCTGCACGTCCAGCACGAAGCGGAGTGCACCAAGGCGTTGTGCCAGCGCGGCCGGCAGGACATCGAAATGATCGCGGCGGGCCAGCCAGACATACGTCTGTTGACGCTTGTCGCTGGCGTAGACATGACAATGCATGGCGAAGCGGCTTCCTCTGACACGGCGCTGGGCGGGCTCCGGGCGGCCCGCATGCGCAGCGTAACAGCCGGCTCCACACAATGGTGTCTGCTCTGGATCCCACGCCTGGACGCGCGGCGCTACTGACGGATCAGGCCCTGCGAATCTCCGCTGACACGCTCGCCCGTCCAGGGCCTCGCCGCGCCCTGGATGGAGCCTGGCATGCATTCGCTGACGCTGCGCGGCCGGCGCCCGGCCGCTGCGTGCGTGGCTGCTCGATCCGTGGCCGGACGGCCCGGCCGGTCAGGCCGTTTCGTACTGCCCGTTGATCCAGGTCTCGTGGACGTGGAACTCGGCATCCATGACAGTGAAGTCGGCACGGTAGCCGGCGGCGATACGGCCGTGGGTTTTTTCCAGGCCGAGGAAGTCGGCCGGATAGGTGGAGGCCATGCGCGCGGCTTCGTCCAGTGGCAGGCCCAGCTGTTCCACGCAATTGCGCACGGCGCTGGCCATGTCCAGCGCGGAGCCGGCCAGGGTGCCTTCGGCATTCTGGCAGCGGCCCTCCCTGCAGGTGATGGTGTCGCCATTGAGTTCGAAGGTGTCCTGGTTGCTGCCTACCGGGGGCATGGCGTCGGTGACCAGGAACATCTTGCCGTGCGGCTTGGCGGCGATGGCCACGCGCAGGGTCGCCGGGTGCACGTGGTGGCCGTCCACGATGAGACTGCACCAGCTGCGCGGGTCCTCCAGCGCCGCCCCGACCGCGCCGGGTGCGCGGCTCTGCAGCGGCGACATGGCGTTGAACAGGTGCGTGAAGCCGGTGACCCCGGCATCCAGTGCGGCGCGGATGGCTTCGTAGTCGCCGGCCGTGTGGCCGGCGGCGATTATGATGCCGTTGTCGACCATGCTGCGGATGGCTTCTGCTCGCACCTGCTCCGGCGCCAGTGTCAGCACCGTGCGGCCGCGGTCCAGCGAGCCGAGCAGCGCGACCTCCTCGGCGCCCGGCTGGCGAAATTGGGCGGGATCGTGGATGCCCTTGCGCGCAGGTGCGAGGTACGGGCCCTCGATATGGATGCCGAGCACGCCGGGCATGCCATCATCCAGCGCCTGCTGCACCGCGGCTACGGCCTGGCGCATGACCTCCACATTGTCGCTGATCAGCGTCGGCAGCATGCCGGTGGTGCCGAAGCGCCGATGCGCGGCGACGATGGCGCGGATGCCATCGGGCGTGGGCGAATCGTTGAACAGCACACCGCCGCCGCCGTTGACCTGGCAGTCGATGAAACCGGGCAACAGGTAGCGTCCCGCCAGATCGTGCCGTTTGGCGGCGCGCACGCGGGGATCGTTGGGCAGCGCCAGGCCGGCGATCTGTCCCTCCTCGACCAGCACGGCAAAGCCGGTCTGCAGGCCGTGCGCGGTCAATACCTTGCCGTTGACCAATGCTGTCGTCATCAGACTGTCTCCGTTACCTTGTTCAAATGTGGCGGCACGTCGGGGTCGTAGCCGCGCCGCAGCGCCAGCGCGTTGGCGGCGCGATAGAAGCTCTGGATGGCCAGAAGCGGCGCACACAGTGGATGCGGCGCGGTGACCACAGGCAGTGCATCGGCACTGGCGTCCTCCTGCGACGCGCTCCAGACGCGGGCGCCCCGGCGGCGAAATTCCTCTGCCACGTCCAGCGCGCCGTCACGGGTGCCATCGTCCTGGGTCAGAAGCAGCACCGGGAAATCCTCGCCCACCAGTGCCATCGGCCCGTGCCTGACCTCGGCAGTGCTGAAGGCCTCGGCGTGCAGGCCGCAGGTCTCCTTGAACTTCAATGCCGCTTCCTGCGCCGCGCCGAACCCATAGCCGCGGCCGAGCACGAACAGGTTGCGTGCATCGGTCAGGCCGTCGACCAGCGGCGACCAGTCCAGTGCGGCGGCAGCACGCAGCGCATCCGGTGTGGCCTTGAGCGCATCCAGCAAGGTGCCGTCGCCGGCCCAGTGGGCGGTCAGGTGCACGATGGCGCCCAGTGCGCCCAGATAGCTCTTGGTTGCCGCCACGCTGCGTTCGGCCCCGGCGTGCAACGGGATGACGCTGTGGGCAAGCGCGCCCAGCGGTGAATCGGCGACGTTGACCATGGCCACCACGTGCGCGCCGGCGCGTTTGGCCGCCTCGGCATTGCGCACCAGGTCCGGGCTCTTGCCGGACTGCGAAATGGCGATGTACAGCGCATCCCGCAGATCCAGCGGGCGGGCGTAGACGGAACTGACCGAGGGCGAGGCCGAGGCGGTGACGGTGCCGGTCTGGGTTTCGAATGCGTACTTGGCAAAGGTGGCGGCATGGTCGGAACTGCCACGCGCGCAGGTGGCCACGAAACGTGGTGATTGCGCGCGCAGGCGTTCGGCCAGCTCGCGCACTGCCGTGTCGTTGTGTTCCATCTGACGTTCCAGCGTGGCCGCGGCCTCGCCGGCTTCGGCGTACATCAGGGTATCTTCGGGGCGCTTGGCGGTGGGGGACATGAACAGTCGTTTCCTTCGGGTGGGGGCGCTGCGCGATTCGCGCATTTATTCGCTTTGCAGCTCGGCGACGAAATCGTAGGCATCGCCGCGGTAGTAGGAGCGCGTGAATTCGACCAGACGGCCATCGGCGAGAAACGCGCGCCGTTCCAGCGCCAGACCCGCGGTGCCCACGGGCAGTTTCAGATGCCGTGCCGGTTCCAGGGTGAGGTTCACTGCACGCAGCCGCTGCAACGCACGGGTCGGGCGGCGACCCAGCGCTTGCAGCGCCTCGTACAGCGACTCGGCGACACTGTACGGATCGGGCAGAAGGTCATGCGGGACCGACGTGCGCTCCACGGCCATCGGTTCATCGCCGGCAAAGCGCAGCCGGTGAAGGCGGACCACGGCACTGCCTGGCGAGACATTCAAGGCCATGGATTCCTCCGGCGTGGCCTCGCCGAGGCTGCGATCGA
Organism: uncultured Gammaproteobacteria bacterium; assembly: GCA_963747595.1. Lineage (GTDB taxonomy): Bacteria > Pseudomonadota > Gammaproteobacteria > Xanthomonadales > Rhodanobacteraceae > Oleiagrimonas. Next base: position 2,035,202 of record CAVVFO010000002.1, on the reverse strand, counting down.
GGAAGACCACGCGGGGGTTCAGCCCGCGTGCGCGCAAGTCGTCGGTGAAACTGGTCAATCGCGACATCGGCTTGATGACGCGCTCGGCGACAAAGGTGCCGGCGCCGTGGCGCTGCATCAGCAGGCCGTCCTCGACCAGGCCGGCAATGGCCTTGCGGACCGTGACCCGCGACAGCGACAGGGTGCGTGCCAGCTCGCGCTCGCTGGGCAGCGCCTGGCCCGGTTCCACCGCGCCCGCTTCCACGCTGCGCCGGATCGCGCGGCGCAGGCACAGGTACGCGGGTGCATGCGTGCCGGCGCGGCTCGCGGCCAGATCGCGGTATTCACGGACAAAGGCAGCTTCCATATGTGGAAAATACCAATCCAATACCAGACAGTCAATCAAGATGAATGCTTTATGCAAAAAGGCCATGGATGGCGTCGCATTCTGCCTTTCCCCAGTGGTATGCTACTGGTCCCGTTCATGCTGCAGCCGAGGTCGCCATGCCTTCCAATGCGAAACCCGTCGACGCCTTCGACATCGTCATTTTCGGCGGCACTGGCGATCTGGCCATGCGCAAGTTGCTGCCCGCCCTGCTGCGCCGTTTTGCCGATGGGCAGATCACCGCGGACAGCCGTGTCATCGGCATCGCCCGCGAAGAGCAGTCCGATGCCGACTACCGCAGCAAGGTGGCCGAGGGCATCAAGGACGCCGTGGACAATCTCGATGACCTGGACCAGCTGCTGGAGCGGTTCCTCAAGCAGGTCAGTTACGCCTCGCTGGATGCCACCAAGGATGACGGCTGGAAGGCCTTCGTGGAGGACCTGGGCGGCGACCAGGAGCGCATCCGCGTGTTCTACCTGTCCACTGCGCCGGGCATTTTCGTGGATATCTGCGAAAAGCTGCGCCAGTACGATTTGCACAGCGGCAAGTCGCGCGTGGTGATCGAGAAACCCATCGGCCGCGATCTGCAGACCGCAGGCGCCATCAACGATGCCGTCGGCGCCGTGTTCGGCGAGAGCCAGATCTTCCGCATCGACCACTACCTGGGCAAGGAAACGGTGCAGAACCTTCTGGCGCTGCGCTTCGGCAATGCGCTGTTCGAGCCGTTGTGGAATGCCGCGCACATCGATCACGTGCAGATCACCGTGGCCGAAACCCTGGGCGTGGGTTCGCGCGGCAGTTACTACGACAAGGCTGGCGCGCTGCGCGACATGGTGCAGAATCACCTGCTGCAGCTGCTGTGCATGGTGGCCATGGAGCCGCCGGCGTCGCTGGATGCCGATGCCGTGCGCGACGAGAAGCTCAAGGTGTTGCGCTCGCTCAAACCCATCGACGAAAGCAATGCCTCCCGTCTGACCGTGCGTGGCCAGTACCGCGCCGGGGCCACTGCCGACGGTGCGGCCCCGGGATATCTGGAGGACCTGGACGAAGACAGCTCCGATACCGAAACCTTCGTTGCGCTGAAGGCCGAGATCGGCAACTGGCGCTGGGCCGACGTGCCGTTCTACCTGCGGACGGGCAAGCGTCTGCCCGAGCGGGTTTCGGAAATCGTGGTCAATTTCCGCTGCATTCCGCATTCCATCTTCGCCGACAGCGGCGGCACCATCTCGCCCAACAAGCTGGTGCTGCGCCTGCAGCCCGATGAAGGGGTGAAGCTGTGGCTGATGAGCAAGTATCCCGGCCCCGGTGGCCTGCGCCTGCAGCGCGTGCCGCTGGACATGAGTTTTGCCGAGGCTTTCGGTGTGCAGCAGCCGGATGCGTACGAGCGCCTGCTGCTGGATGTGGTGCGCGGCAACCTGACCCTGTTCATGCGCCGCGACGAAGTCGAGGCCGCATGGCACTGGATCGATCCAATCCTGGCTGCCTGGGAGCACTCCAGCGACAGCCCCAAGAACTATACCGCCGGAACCTGGGGGCCCAGCGCGGCCGTGGCGCTGATCGAGCGCGACGGCCGGACCTGGCACGACGGCGAGAACGAGAACTGAGTTCCTGCGGCGCATCCCCCCCCCCCGCAACCACACGCTAAGATTCCTATGTCCCTGAACATGCATCGCTACGACGACAGCAACGCGCTGGCCCAGGCGCTGGCGGCGCAGGTCCGCGACGACCTCACGCATGCGATCGAGGCGCGCGGGCATGCTGTGCTGGCGTTGTCCGGCGGCCGCACGCCGGAGCGTTTCCTGGACGTGCTGAGCACGCAGGCTCTGGACTGGTCCCGCGTCACCGTGACGCTGGTGGACGAGCGTTGGGTGCCGCCGCACGATGAGCGCTCCAATGCCCGCATGGTCCGGCAACATCTCCTGCAGCACGCTGCCAGCGCTGCGCGTTTCGTGCCCCTGTATGCCACCGAGCCAACGCCCGAGGCCGGACTGCCTGCCGTCAGTGCGCGCATCGATCTGCTGTCCCTGCCGATCGACGTGGTGACGCTGGGGATGGGGACCGACGGCCATACCGCGTCGTTCTTTCCCGGCAGCGACCGTCTGCCCGAGGCGCTGGATCCGCGCGGCACGCAGAAAGTTCTGCCGATGCGTGCCAAGGGTGCGGATGAGCCGCGCATCACCTTGACGCTGGCGTTGTTGGCACAGGCGCGCTCGCTGTATCTGCAGATCGAGGGTGACGAGAAGCGCGCGGTGCTGGAGAAGGCCGCCGGCGATGACGGCAGCCGCTACCCCGTCGGAGCCATGCTCTCGGCCGCCCCCGGTTTGCAGGTGTACTGGGCACCCTGAGTGATCGCGCCAGTCGCGCCCCACGTTCACCTTCGCTGTGTCCCGCCGAGCCGCAACACATGATTGTCCGGAGTCATCCATGAGCGTCCATCGCACCATTGCCGAGGTTACCGAACGCATTGCCGAACGCAGCAAGCCGAAGCGCACCGCCTATCTGGCGCGCATCGACGCGGCGCAGCGCAAGGGCCCGCATCGTGGCCACCTGTCCTGCGGCAACCTGGCGCATGGGTTCGCCGCCTGCGGCAGCGCCGACAAGTCTTCTCTGAGTGGGGAGGTCAACCCCAATCTGGCCATCGTCACCGCCTACAACGACATGCTTTCGGCGCATCAGCCCTACGAGCATTTTCCCGCGCTGATCCGTCGCATCGCCCGCGAGGCCGGCGCCACTGCGCAGGTGGCCGGCGGCGTTCCGGCGATGTGCGACGGCATCACCCAGGGCCAGGGCGGCATGGAGCTGAGCCTGTTCTCGCGCGATGTCATTGCCATGGCTGCCGCGGTGGCGCTGTCGCACGACATGTTCGACGCCGCCTTGATGCTGGGCATCTGCGACAAGATCGTGCCCGGGCTGATGATCGCCAGTCTGAGCTTCGGCCATCTGCCGACCATCTTCATGCCCGCCGGTCCCATGCCCAGCGGCCTGCCCAATGAAGACAAGGCCGACGTGCGTCAGGCCTACGCCGAAGGCAAGGCCAGCCGGGCCGAGCTGCTGGAGGCCGAGTCCGCGGCGTATCACGCGCCGGGCACCTGCACGTTCTACGGCACCGCCAACTCCAACCAGATGCTGATGGAGATCATGGGCCTGCATCTGCCGGGCGCCAGCTTCGTCAATCCCAACACGCCGCTGCGCGATGCCCTGACCGAGGCTGCCGTGCGTCGCGCGGCAGCCATCACCGCGTTGGGCGAGGAGTACACCCCCATCGGCCGCATGGTCGATGAGCGCACCATCGTCAACGGCGTGGTCGGCCTGCACGCCACCGGCGGTTCCACCAATCACCTGCTGCATCTGGTGGCCATCGCCGCGGCGGCCGGCATCGAGCTGCACCTGGAGGATTTCGACGATCTGTCCTCGGTGGTGCCGCTGCTGGCGCGCGTGTATCCGAACGGCTATGCCGACATCAATCACTTCCATCAGGCCGGCGGCATGCCATACCTGATCGGCCAGCTGCTGGATGCCGGTCTGCTGCACGACGACGTGACCACGGTCTGGGGCAAGGGAATGGATGCCTACCGCCGCATGCCGGTGCTGAGCCAGGCGGGCGAACTGGAGTTCACCCCGGTCGGCGAGAGCGGCAACCGCAACATCCTGCGTACCGCCGATGATCCGTTTCGCGCCGATGGCGGCCTGCGTGTGCTCAAGGGCAATCTGGGCCGCGCCGTCATCAAGGTCTCCTCCGTACCCGAAGACCGCTATGTCATCGAGGCACCCGCCGTGGTCTTCGAGGAGCAGGACGACGTGCGCGGCGCATTCGAACGTGGCGAACTGGATCGTGATTTCGTCGCCGTGGTGCGTTTCCAGGGGCCGCGTGCCATCGGCATGCCGGAATTGCACAAGCTCACTCCCACACTGGGGGTCTTGCAGAGCCGCGGCTATCGCGTTGCGCTGGTCACGGACGGACGCATGTCCGGTGCTTCGGGGAAGATTCCCGCCGCCATCCATGTCAGTCCCGAAGCCATCGACGGCGGTGCGCTGGGCAAAGTGCGTGACGGCGACATGATCCGCCTGGATGTCACCGACGGCACCCTTGAGGCGCAGGTCGAGGCCGAGGAGTGGGCCGCCCGCGAACAGGCCAAGGCCGATTTGAAGCATCATCACAACGGCCTGGGCCGTGAGCTGTTCGCGCTCATGCGCAACGCCGTAGGCACCGCCGATGCGGGCGCCGGCGTGTTCGATCACGTCGACGTCCACCACGCCGCCGACGCCTGAATCAGTTCTCCATCCCTTGCAGGTCGGTGCTGAGCGCAGCGTGACCAAAGGAAAGTGCCTTGGTAAAGGCCGACATCAACGCCGCCACGGAACCTCGAACATGACCACCCAAGACTCCAAGCAGGAACAGATCGCTTCCACCCTCGCCCTGGCGCCCGTGGTGCCGGTAGTCATCATCGACGATGCCGCGCATGCCGTGCCGCTGGCGCGCGCCCTGGTGGCCGGCGGCATCCGTGCCATCGAGGTTACCCTGCGCACCAGCGCGGCGCTGGAAGCGGTGCGTGCCATGGCCAGTGAAGTGGAAGATGCCGTCGTCGGCGTCGGCACCGTGCTGGGCGGCGATCAGCTCAAGGCCGCGGTCGATGCCGGTGCACGCTTTGCGGTCTCTCCCGGTGGCGCACCGCGCCTGCTGGATGCCGCCGACGACAGCGAGCTGCCGCTGCTGCCCGGCGCCGCCACCGCCAGCGAGGCCATGACCCTGCTGGAACGCGGCTACCGCTATCAGAAGTTTTTCCCCGCCGCCCATGCCGGTGGCGCCAGGCTCCTGAATGCCTGGGCCAGCCCGCTACCGGCGATCCGCTTCTGCCCCACCGGGGGGATTACCCCGGACAATGCAGCCGATTACCTGTCCCTGCGCAACGTGGTCTGCGTCGGCGGTTCCTGGCTGACGCCGAAAGACGCGCTGGCCGGCGGCGACTGGCCACGCATTGAGCAGCTGGCACGCCACGCCGCGGGGATGTCTGGTTGAATGCCGACTGTAGACCGCACGCAGCGCCGTAGAAGTTGGGGGGGGGAGGTGGCTCAAGGAGCGTAGCGACGGAGCCGCCTGCTTGCGGAAAAAAAGTCTTGGAATGACGCGCGGCCAGCAGGCGGATCCGTCGCGTTGCTCCTTGATCCGCCCTACGCGCAAGCGAACGTCAACTGCTTGTCTTGCGCTCTTGTACCTCGGACACCGAACGCATGCGCGGTGGCGCGGTGGAGCCACGCACCACGAGCTCCGGGCTGAAACCGCGATTGCCGATGCCTTCGTGCCCCGCGCCGCCCAGCTGTGCGATCAGCAGCCGCGTGGCGTGTGCGGCGATGTCCTGCGTGGCCTGTCGCGCCGTGGTCAGCGCCGGCCAGGACTGCTTGGAGAACGGGCTGTCCTCGAAGCCGGCGATGGACAGATCGTACGGCACTTCCATGCCGGCGGATTTGGCGGCCGCCAGGACGCCGGCGGCAATTTCGTCGTTGGAACCGAAAATCGCCGTGGGCCGGTCCGGCAACGCCAGCAATTTGCGTGCGCCGCGGAAACCGGCATCGAAGGAGAAGTCACCTTCCACGATCAGGTCTTCGTCGTGCGCCATGCCGTAGTCGCGCAATGCATCGGCATAGCCCTTGAAGCGCTCGGGGCTGGAGCGGTGCTGGCGTCCGCCCCAGAGGAATCCGATGCGGTGGTGGCCCAGCTGGATCAGGTGCTCGGTGATGTCGTAAGCTGCATCGCGGTCGTCCACATAAACGCACGGGGACCCGTCTTCGGGGTCTTCGGCTGCCGAGATGATGCGCACGAAACGGATCTCGCGTTCCTTCAGGTAGCGGATCAGCTCCGGCTTCTCCGACATCGGCGGCGCCAGCACCAGCCCCGCCAGGCGCGAGCGCTTCACCAGGTCGCGCAGCTCGTCGTCCAGGCCGGGAGCATTCGAGTCGCAGGGGTGGATCTGCAGGCCGAAGCCCATGCTGCGGCACACCGCCAGCGCGCCGTTCTGCACACTGATGATGTAGTGCGAGTTGGGATTGTCGTAGACAAGACCGATGGCATAGGCCTTCGCACTGCGCAGGCTGCGGGCCGACAGGTCCGGCCGGTAGTTCAGCTCCGCGATCGCCTTTTCGACGCGGGCGCGGGTGGTGGCGTGTACCGAGGGTTCGTTGTTGGTCACGCGGGAGACGGTTTTCAGTGAGACTCCCGCGCGGGCGGCAACATCTTTGATGGTGGAAGTGCGCACGCGGGATGTCCTGTCGGAGCCGGTCATGGTCGCCATGGAGTGCGGCAGGTCATGCTACCCCGCGCCGGGTTATGCGCCTGTTTCCCGCGGGTGCCGGTGCATGCACCGGCACGCATGTTGGATTGCATGGATGTCACCGCGCGGCTCGATGGCCCAGGAAGTGGTGTTCGATCTCTTCGAGCTTGCGGCCCTTGGTTTCCGGCAGCGGAAAGATGGCGACGAGGGCGTACAGGAACACGAAGAACGCCAGCATGAAAAACATGCCGCTGTAGCCGATGACGCCGACGAGATCCAGGAAGATCGCCGCCAGTCCGGCCGAGGCCAGCGAGTTCGCGAACAGCGCGATGGCCATGCCCTTGGCGCGGATCGCCAGCGGCATGATCTCGGAGATGGCCAGCCATACCACCACGCCTGGCCCGATCGCGTAGAACACGATGAAGGCAATGAAGCCGATCAGGGTGGCATAGCCCTGGAACGCCGAGGGATCCGTCAGCGCATGCACCGCGCCGATGAACAGCAGCGTGAGCATGGAGCCGAGCGTGCCGATGATCAGCAGCGGACGCCGACCCACCTTGTCGATCAACGACAAGGCAATGATGGTGACCACGAAGTTCACCAGTCCCACGGCGACACTGCCCAGCACGGCCGTGGCGCCGCTGTGCAGCCCCGACTGGTGCAGGATCACGGTATTGAACTGCAGCAGGGTGTTGATGCCGGTCAGCTGGTTCAGGATGCCGATGGCCAGCGCAATGAGGAATGCCTTGCGGTATCCCGGTTTCACCAGCAGCGCCCAGCTGTTGCCCGTGTCCGCGCCGCGGGCCGCATCCTCCAGCTCCTGCAGCGTGGTGTCCACCTCGTCCGGCGTCTGTGTCCTGAGCAGCAGCGCACGCGCCTGATCCGTCTTGCCGCAGCGGTACAGCCAGCGTGGCGATTTGGGCAGCACCACGCCGACGAGCAGAAAGACGATACCCGGGAGGAGTGCCGTGGCGAACATGGCACGCCAGTCGCTGCTGCCGTTGAAGGCGTAGCCGACCACGTAACCCAGCAAGATGCCGAAGGTCAGGAACAGCTGGAACAGCGTCACGGTACGCCCACGCATCTTCGAGGGCACGACCTCCACGATGTACAGCGGGATCACGATGGTGATGAAGCCCACGCCGATCCCCTGCACCAGGCGTCCGACAAGGACGGACACGAAATTGGTGGCAACGGTGACGATGACCACGCCGATGATGAAGATCGCCCCCGACACAAGAATGGTGACCTTGCGCCCGAAGCGATCGGCAAACGGTCCGCCGACCAGGGTGGCCAGCGAACCGCCGCCGAGCACGGCAGCCACGATCAGCGACATTTCCGATGGCGCCAGGGACAGGTCGTTTTTCATGAACAGCAGGGCACCGGAAATGATGCCCAGGTCGTAGCCGTAGAGGATGCCTCCCAGGCCGGCGATGGCCATGACCAGAAGGGCCACGTTCCTGGTCCTCGAACGGAGATCGGATGCGTCTGTCTGTGCGTTATCCATGGTTGCTGTCCCCTGATGGGTGAGATTGTCTTTCGCTGCCGGGCGCACGCGTCTGGGTGCGGGCCCTCTCCCGACCCGTGCATCGCATGATGTCGCGCCTCTCCCTGGCCGTGCAACACAGGTATATCGATCCATATATCGATTCCGGTATAGCGATGCTGTGCCGGGTCCTTCATTCGCCAGCCCGACCGCTGCTGATTGGCACCTCTTGCCAATAACGTTGTCATTCATCGCTCTTGAAACCACGAACGCTCCGGGCAAATTATTCTACAAGCATGCACAAGTAGAATATTTATTCTCTCTGCGCAGTCTCAGCGTGGGTAAAAATCCATGCATAAGTTATTGTTTCAATATTCAATTTTTTTCAATAACATACAACCAAAGCCCGTCGCCAACCGAGCAGAGTAAAAAAATACATCCCCCAGAGGCATATTGACAACGTTGTCAGACGGTACCACACTCGGCTCCAATCCGGCACGCGCTTCATGCCGTGCCGCCATCGACTCGAGGGGAGACTTGGGGTGGAGATGGTCAGCCAGTCCGCAATGCACGTGAATCGTCTCGTGGATCGCCCGTTCCTGGCGGCGGATGTGGGCGGCACGCATGCGCGGGTGGGGCTCATGCGGCGTGCCCGTGACGGACGTCTTTGCACGCTGGGCTACGCCACCTATGTCGGTGCGGACCACCAGGGGCTGAGTGCAATCCTGCAGGACTTTCTCGAGGCGGGCAGCACCGCACCGGTCAGTCATTGCGTCCTCGCCTGTGCGGGCTACGCCATTGACGACGTGGTCATCAACGCCAATCTGCCATGGCCTGTGGACATTCAGCAGTTGCGCCGTGCGCTGCACCTTGAGGACCTGGCGCTGATCAATGATTTCGAGGCCGTGGCGCACGCCGCGCCTCATATCGAGGCGCATGCCACCACGTTGCTCAGTACCTGCAGCGACGGCCGCGACGACTCGCCGGTGATCGTGGTCGGGCCGGGAACCGGTCTGGGATCGGCCGTCTTCATTCCCGCCACCCCGCGGCCGATGGTGCTGGCCACGGAGGCAGGACAGATCAACCTCGCGCCCGGCAATGCGCTGGAAGCCGAGATACTGGCCATCCTGGCGCGCTCCGATTCCTACGTGTCGTACGAGCACGTATTGTCCGGCCCCGGCTTGCTTACCCTGTATCGCGCCCTGTGCGAGCACCACGGTGCGCGGGCGCAGCTCACCGATCCCGAAGCGGTCAGCCGCGGCGCACTGCACGGCGGCGACGCGATCGCGCGGCAGACGCTGCACGTCTTCTGCGCCCTGCTGGGGAGTTTCGTCGGCGATCTGGCGATGCTGTACGGCGCCTCCGGTGGCGTGTATCTGGCAGGCGGCATCGTGCCGCATATCCGCGAATTTCTGCAGCAAAGCGCTTTCCTGTCGCGCTTTCTGGCCAAGGGGCGCATGCGTGCTTTTCTCGAGCGCGTGCCCGTGCGGCTGACCGAACACGGACAGCTGGGCGTCGTCGGTGCCGCCAGCTGGTACCTGCAGCAAGAGGATGCTGCGTCATGAAGCATGAGGCATCGGCACAACGTGCGTTTACCGAACCATCCATGTTGCCGGCGGGATGACCACACAGCATCCGCGGCAGCGTTCAGCATCACGATATCGTGAGGGGAGGACCGTCATGAATTACCGCAAAACCCTACTTTCGGCCAGCATCGTCGCCGCGCTCTGCCTGGCCGGCTCCGCCTGGGCACAGAGCAGCACCACCGACGCCGGGCAGGCGCAGAATGGCCAGACACCCAACGGCAAGAAGAGCGACCGGCAGAAGCCGCAGCAGATGGGCACGGTCACCGTGACCGGTATCCGCGCCAGTCTGGAGCAGTCGTTGCAGACCAAGCGCAACGCCGATTCGATCGTGGATGCGATCACGGCCGAGGACATCGGCAAGTTTCCCGATACCAACGTCGCCGAATCGCTGGCGCACGTGCCCGGCGTGACCATCGACCGGCAATTCGGCGAGGGTGCGCGTGTCAGCATCAACGGCGTCGATCCAAGTCTCAACCTGACGCTGCTCAACGGCGAACCCATCGCCACGCTGGATTACCTGTACGGTGCCCAGCCCAATCGCGGCTTCGACTACACGGTGCTGCCGTCGCAGATCGTGGGCAAGCTGGAGGTCTACAAGACTCCGCAGGCCAAGCTTCCAGCCGGAAGCATCGGCGGCACGGTGATCCTGCACACGCGCAACCCGCTGGACATGAAGGCCAACCTCATCTCCGGCAGCATCGGCTACAACTACAACGATCAGGCCAACGGCGGCAAACCCGACGCCAGCATCGTCTACAGCTGGAAGAATGCAGCCAGCGACTTCGGCGTGGCGGTGTCGGCGCAGCACTTCGAGGAAGAGATTGACCGGCAGGGCATCGAGGTATTCAGCTACAACACCGCCTCACAGTTCGCGGCCTCCAGTCCGGCCGTGGCCGCGGCGATCGCCAGCGGCAAACTCAGTCCGAACGACAAGTCGCCCTCGGAGGTCAACGCCGCATGGTTCCAGCAGACGCGCAAGCGCAACAGCGCCACGCTGGCCCTGCAGTACAAGCTCACCGACCACCTGGAACTGGATTTCAACGGCCTGTACATCAAGGAGAATTTCGACAACTGGAACCAGTCGCTGTATCCGATTCCCACGTTTACTCCTGGCAACATCGACAGCGTCACCGCTTCCCGCAACGGCATCTTCGGCGGTCACGTGTGCGGCAGCGATGATCCGGGCTGTCCGGCGATCGCACGCAGCATCCTGGACAGCAACATCCGCCGCTCGTCGGTCAAGACCACCAGTTTCAACCTCAAGGGCAAGTACTACGCCGACCACTGGCATGCCGTGGCCCAAGCGGGTTACACCAAGGCCACCGATCCGAGCAGCGACCAGATATTCATCGAGCCGAACTACACCGGCGGCTACACCTACGACCTGAACAAGGGCGTGAATTTCGACAGTCCGCAGGCGGCCAGGAACCCGGCCAACTGGAGTACGGCCGCGGCCGACGGAGGCTTTGCCGGCAACTACGGCAAGATTCCGTCCTCCAGCAAGGAGACCTACGGGCAGCTCGATTTCGGCGTGGATTTCAACAGTTTCGTCAACGAAATCGAGTTCGGTGTGCGTTACACCGATCACACCGAGGACCACACGCAACATGTCTATCAGGGTGTCAGTGAAGGCACGCTCGCCACGATCGGCAGCGGTGGTTACACCGACCTGTTCGGCAATCTCGGGCGTACGGCGGCACCGATTTCGCGCATCACATCCAGGCCAGCGAGAGTGGCCAGAAGGCATGGGTGTTCGGCAGTCCGCTGAACATCGACGATCCTGCCTCCTTCCTCAACGGCACCTACTCGGTCAATCAGAAGACCTCGTCCGGTTACGTACAGGCGGATTTCTCCACCGACCGGTGGCACGGCAACCTCGGCGTGCGTTACGTGCACACCAAGACAGCCGGTTCCGGTTACAGCTACAGCGGCACGCCGTCGTTCGCCACGGCGGATTACACCACCCGGAGCAGCACCGTGAACAACGCCCTCCCGGCGCTGAACGTTGCCTATGACGCCAGTGACGACGTGGTGCTGCGCTTTGCCGCTTCCAAGGTGCTGGCATGGCCGCCGTACAACACGCTGGTCGGCAACCTGTTCCTCAACGATTCGGTGCTCACCGGCACTGGTGGCAATGCCGACCTCAAGCCGTACAAGGCCACCGACTACGATGGCGCGGTGGAATGGTATTTCGCCGACCAAAGTGCCCTGGCGCTGTCGGTGTTCTACAAGGACATCAACAACTATGTGCTGTATCAGGCCGCGCCCGAAGAGCACTACAACACCACGCTGAAGACCACCTCGACCTACAGCATCACCCGTCCGAGCAACGCCGGCAAAGGCAAGATCAAGGGTTTCAACCTGAGCTACCAGCAGCCGTTCGGCGATACCGGCTTCGGCTTTCTGGGCAACTACACCTTTTCGCAGGGCAAGTCGGACAGCGGTGGCCCGTTGCCGTACAACTCCAGAAATGCCTATTCGTTGAGCCCGTACTACGAGAAGGGTCCGCTGAGTGCCCGCGTCACCTACAGCCATCGCAGCAAGTACTTTGCGGGTGGGTATGTGGCAGGCGCGCCGCCGGCCTACGTGGACAACTACGCCGAGCTGGATGCCTCGGTGGGCTGGGACTTCACCAAGCATCTGTCGCTGAAACTGTCGGCGCTGAACCTGCTGGACGAAACCTATTTCCAGTACTACGCCAGCAAGCAATACGAGGCCGGCAAATACAAGAACGGACGGCGTTACATGGCCAAGCTGATGTTCAAGTTCTGAGTCTCGGCCGCCGCATCCGGGGGCGCCGCACGGTTTTGCGGGGGTGCCCCTCGGAGCGGACATGCATTTTCTCCCCGGACCCGGGCCGACTCGTGCCGGGTCCTTTTTTCTTCCCCCATGCATCGATCTCGAGCGGTAAATTCGTTCCTCGATATTCATTGTTACATCGCGTCCGGAGCTTCACCCATGCGTACATGTGGCTTACTCGGCATCGGCGCCTGCGCTCTCGCGTTGAGTGCTTGCGTCTCGACACCAGCCCAGTCTGCAGCGCGGCAGTCGTCGCCCGCGCTGGCCTCAACCACGGCTCCGTTGCCGTTGATTCCGATGCCGGCCCATGTCGCGCGTTCCCCGGGGCACTTCACCCTGCGCCAAGGCGCCACGTTGCTGGTGCGCTCGGATAACGCCCGGGCCCAGGCGATCGCGCATCGTTTCGCCGCCTTGCTGGCACGCACGCGTGGCATCCATCTGGACGTACGCGTCTTCGATGGCACTGCGGTCGGCGATGGCAATATCGTGTTTTCGCTGGATCACGCGGACCGGCAGGCGCCGGCCGGCGAGGGGTACCAATTGACTGTGGAGAGTGACCGCATCCATGTCGTCGCGCGCACTGCGGCGGGTTTGTTCTACGGTGGTGTCACGCTGTGGCAACTGCTCACGCCGGAAGGCGCCCACGGGCTGCCGATGCAGGTGCCGGACCTGCGCATCGCCGACCATCCGCGTTTTGCCTGGCGGGGTCTGATGCTGGATTCGGTACGGCACGTGCAGAGCGTGGCCCACATCAAGCGGCTGATCGACTGGATGTCGCTGCACAAGCTCAATGTGCTGCACTGGCATTTGACCGACACCAGGGCTGGCGCCTGCAGATCAAGCGCTATCCGAAACTCACCTCCATCGGCGCCTGCCGCAAGGCAGTCGGTCCGGACGCTGCATTGACCGGCGGGCCGCACACGCCGTATTGCGGGTTCTATACCCATGCGCAGGTGCGCGATCTGGTGCGCTACGCGCAGCGACGCTTCGTCACCATCGTGCCGGAGATCGAGATACCGGGTCATGCGCAGGCGGCCATTGCCGCTTATCCCGGTCTGGGCGTGACCGGCAAGCGTCCGCCGGTGTCCACCGACTGGGGTATCAATACCTGGCTGTATGCGCCGGACATCCACAGCCTGCATTTTCTGTACAACGTGCTGGACGAGGTCATGGACCTGTTTCCGTCCATGTACATCCACGTCGGTGGTGACGAGGCGGCCAAGGATCAATGGAACGCCTCGGCGAAGGTGCAGGCGCACATGAAGGCGCTGGGCATCAAGAGCGAGAACGCCATGCAGAGCTGGATGATCGCGCACATCCAGCGCTACCTCTCATCGCATGGACGCAAACTGATCGGCTGGGACGAGATTCTCGAGGGCGGCCTGCCTGCGGATGCCACGGTGATGTCCTGGCGCGGCATCAAGGGTGCCATCAAGGCGGCCCACCTGGGCCACGACGTGGTGCTGTCGCCGTCGCCGACCATGTATCTGGATCATCTGCAGACCCAAGCGCACAGCGAGCCGCCGGGCCGGCCGCAGGTGATCACGCTCAAGGACGTCTATGATTTCAATCCGCTGCCGGCAAAGATCGACGCAGCGCAGGCGAAGCACGTACTGGGTCTGCAATTGAACCTGTGGACCGAATACATGCCCACGTTTGCCCGTGATCAGCACGCGATCTTCCCGCGCCTGGCGGCACTGGCCGAAGTCGCCTGGTCACCGGCGGCCACCCACAGCTGGAGCAGCTTCAAACGCCGCCTGCCGGCGCAGCTGGCGCGCTATCGCGCGTTGGGTATTGCCTACGACCACGCCGCGTTCGCGCCCCAGTTTTCCGCCGTGGCTGCCGGGCCTCGAAAGGCGCGGGTGAACCTGCATACGCAGATCCCTCTGGGACAGGTGCGCTACACCACGGACGCCCGCGCGCCGACGCGATGGTCGCCTGTGTATAACGGTCCGTTGACGCTGTCATTGCCGATCACGTTGCGAGCCACTGCGTTCGATCCGCAGGGGCATGTCCTGGGGTCGTTGCCGGCAACGCGCATCGACCGCGCCTGGCTGCACCGCCGCAACAGTGATCAGTTGACCACGTGCACGCACAAGATCGTGCTGCGGCTGGAGGACGACCGCCCGCTCCACGGCAAACGACCCGTCTACAAGATCGACATCACCCATCCGTGCTGGCTCTGGAAGAACGCGGCGCTTGAAGGCGTGCGCCATATTGCCGTGCGCGTGGGGAACCTGCCGTGGAACTATCAGCTGTGGAGGGATGCCAAGGCGGTCAAGGTACGGCCCACGCGGACCCCGCACGGCGCGCTCGAGGTTCACCTCGACCGCTGTGACGGCCCACTGCTGGCACGCATGCCGCTGGCCCGTGCCGCCCGCACCCGCACGCAAACCACGCTGTCTGCCGCATTCCCGGTCATGCATGGCCATCACGATCTGTGTCTGGAGTTCACCGGGGATCCGCGCAAGAAGCTGTGGGCCATCGACAGCGTGCAATTGCATTAAGGCGGATCGGGAGACCAGCGACGGATCCGCCTGCTTGCGGACAAGCGGGGTGGCGTTCGGCAAGCAGACGGATCCCCCGCTGCGTTCCTTGACCAGTCGCCCCCTGCGATTGGGTGGGGCAGGACGTGTGACTTCCGGGGCGTGTGCCATACCGTGCAGGCGTGCACACTGACAGGATTCAATGCCCCGCTATTCCCCGCAGGAGGATGTCATGCGTCGATTCACGTTGTGGCCGGCAATGCTGGTCTTCGGTCTAACCGCGAGTACTGCATTTGCTGCCCCCGCCAACCACGCGCCCGCATCCGGTCACGCAGACGTCGGCTCCAGGCAGTCGCTGATGCAACGCTTCGCCACGCCGCAGCAGTCGGTGACCGATGGTTCAGTCACGGTCGGAGGCCACACGATCCATTACAAGGCTGTGGCCGGTACGTTGGTGCTGCACGGGAAGGGAGACGACGAGGGCACGCCCACGGTGCGCATGTTCTACGTGGCGTACCTCAAGAAGGGCGCGCAGGCGGACAAGCGTCCGCTCACCTTCCTCTACAACGGCGGCCCGGGCTCGGCCTCGCTGTGGCTGCACATGGGAGCCTTTGGACCGCATCGCGTGGACACGTCCGACCATACGCACACGCCGGCAGCACCGTACACGCTGGTCAACAACAACGACAGCCTGCTGGATGCGTCCGATCTGGTGTTCATCGACGCACCGGGGACCGGCTTCAGCCGCCTGCTGGCGGTGGCCAAGACGGCGAAGAAGCGCAAGGCGCTGCTGAAAAAGCGTGCCAAGCACTTCTACAGTGTGGATGGCGACGCTCATGCGTTCGCCACGTTCATCTCACGCTTCCTGAGCAAATACCAGCGCTGGAACTCGCCCAAATACCTGTTCGGCGAAAGTTACGGCACCACACGTTCGGCTGCCGTGGCCAAGATCCTGGAAACCCGCGACAACGTGGATCTGAACGGCGTGATCCTGCTCTCGCAGATCCTCAACTTCAGCAACAGCATCGACAATCCGCAGACCAATCCCGGTGACGACCGCCCTTATGAGCTGGCATTACCGACCTATACTGCCACGGCGTGGTACCACCACAAGCTGCCGCAGCAGTCGAAAGGGGATCTGCAGGCGCTGCTCAAGCAGTCCGAGGCCTATGCCATGGGCCCCTACGCCCGGGCGCTGGATGCCGGTTCCACCCTGTCCAGCACACGCAAGCGGGCCGTCGCGGAGAAGCTGCACCAGTTGACCGGCCTTTCCACGGCGTACCTGCTCAAGGCCGACCTGCGCGTCAACGGTCCCGAGTTCGAGAAGAACCTGATGGGCGACAGCGACACCACCACCGGGCGTCTGGACGCGCGTTTCTCCGGACCCACCATGGATCCGCTGAGCAAGGAGGCACAATACGATCCGCAGTCCGCCGCCATCAGTTCGGCCTATGTGGCACTGTTCAACAACTACGTGCGCAAGCAGCTGAAATTCGGCCAGGACGATCACTATCGCCTGTATGCCCCCATCAAGCACTGGAAATTCCAGCACGGCGATCGCCAACAGGCCACCAACGTGATGCCGGATCTGGCCGATGCCATGAAGTACAACCCGGAACTGAAGGTGCTGCTCAACGGCGGCTATTTCGATCTGGCCACGCCGTTCTATGCCGCCATCGACGAGATGCATCACCTGCCGATGCCCAACCGTCTGCAGAAGAACATCTCCTACGATTTCTACAGATCCGGGCACATGGTCTACGCGCACTTGCCGTCGCTGAAGAAGCTGCACGACAACGTGGCAGGATTCATCCGCAACACGGAACACTGAGTCGCGCCGTCGTCACGTCCCAGCCCGGGCAGAGTGTGCGGTGATCGTGCTGATCGCGGCACATGCCCGGGCGTCGTTTGCGACGTGGAGGGGCGGTGGGCGCCCGGTATCGTCTTCAGGTGCTGACGACGGCCCAGAGAAACGTGCGGCGGCGAAGATGACCATCGGGGACCGGTTGCTGTCGCGCTGGTTGGGGCGCGGCCCTGGGACGCCCGAGTGCTGACGCCTCTGCTGGGCATACGCAAAACGCCGGCGTGTCGCCGGCGTTCGAAGCAAAGCGGATGACTGGGAAAACTGCTCAGTGCTTGATGTTGCGGCGCAGTCGTTCCAATGCCTGCAGCTGCGCCATGGCCTCGGCCAGACGCGCCTGTGCCTCGGCAACCTCGATCGCGTCGGTACGGTTGGCCAATGCCTCTTCGGCAGCCTGCTTGGCCTGCTTTGCCGCCTGCTCGTCCAGCGCGTCGGTACGCTCGGCGGTATCGGCCAGCACGGTGATCACCTGGGGCTGGACCTCCAGGATGCCGCCGGTGACGAAGAACGATTCGCGCGAACCGTCCTCGCGTTGTACCTCCACGGTGCCGGCGCGCAGACGCGTGATCAGTGGCGCGTGCCGCGGCGCGATGCCCAGCTCGCCCTGCTCGCCGGGCGCGATCACCATGGCGGCATCGCCGTGGAAGATCTCGGCTTCGGCGCTGACGATTTCACAACGGATGGTGCTCATGTTTCGCTCGCTTCGCTCATTCAACGGGAATAGGGAACCGGGAACGGAAATGCGTCAACAGCACAGAGCCAACCGCTCCCGGCCATTTCCGATTCCCGGATCTGCACATTCCCCGGAAGCAGCCGTCAGGCTGCCTTGCTGTCCGACTCCATCTTCTCGGCTTTCTTGATGGCATCGTCGATGCTGCCCACCATGTAGAACGCCTGCTCCGGCAGATGGTCGACTTCGCCGTCGACGATCATCTTGAAGCCGCGGATGGTCTCCTTCAGCGGCACATAGATGCCGGGTGCGCCGGTGAACACTTCAGCCACGTGGAACGGCTGCGAGAAGAAGCGCTCGATCTTGCGCGCCTGCGAGACGGCCTGCTTGTCCTCCTCGGACAGCTCGTCCATGCCCAGGATGGCGATGATGTCCTTGAGTTCCTTGTAGCGCTGCAGCGTGGTCTGCACGCGACGGGTCACGTCGTAGTGCTCCTCGCCAATGACGTTGGGATCGAGCTGCCGACTGGTCGAATCCAGCGGATCCACGGCCGGGTAGATGCCGCGCGAGGCGATGTCGCGCGACAGCGTCACGGTGGCATCCAGATGCGCGAAGGTGGTGGCCGGCGAGGGATCGGTGAGATCGTCGGCGGGCACGTACACGGCCTGGATGGAGGTGATGGAACCGGTCTTGGTGGAGGTGATGCGCTCCTGCAGTACGCCCATTTCCTCGGCCAGCGTCGGCTGATAGCCCACGGCGGACGGCATGCGGCCCAGCAGGGCGGAGACCTCGGTGCCGGCCAGGGTATAGCGGTAGATGTTGTCGACGAAGAACAGCACGTCGCGACCCTTGCCGTTCTCGTCCTTGGTGTCGCGGAAGTGCTCGGCCATGGTCAGGCCAGTCAGCGCCACGCGCAGACGGTTGCCGGGCGGCTCGTTCATCTGGCCGTAGACCATCGCCACCTTGGAGTCCGTGATGCTGTCCAGGTTGACCACGCCCGAGTCGATCATCTCGTGATAGAAGTCGTTGCCCTCGCGGGTACGCTCACCCACGCCGGCGAACACCGACAGACCCGAGTGGGCCTTGGCGATGTTGTTGATCAGCTCCAGCATGTTGACGGTCTTGCCCACGCCGGCGCCGCCGAACAGGCCGACCTTGCCGCCCTTGGCGAACGGGCACATCAGGTCGATGACCTTGATGCCGGTTTCCAGCAGTTCGTTGGCCGCGGCCTGCTCGTCGTAGGACGGGGCCTCGCGGTGGATCACGTCGTGCTGATCGGCATCGATGGGACCGGCCTCGTCGATGGGGCGGCCCAGCACGTCCATGATGCGGCCCAGCGTGCCCTTGCCGACCGGCACCTTGATGGCCTCACCGGTGTTGGTGGCCATGAGGCCGCGCTTGAGACCCTCGGTGGACCCCAGGGCGATGCACCGCACCACGCCGTCGCCCAGCTGCTGCTCGACTTCCAGCGTGATCTCGGTGTTGTCGACGGTCAGGGCGTCGTACACGGTCGGCACCTGATCGCGGGCGAATTCGACGTCGACCACCGCGCCGATGATCTGAACAACTTTGCCTTGGCTCATGGATATGCTCCGGATGAATCTCTTGTAGGTCTTCGAGGTTGCTTACAGCGCCGTCTGGACGTCGCTCGTGTGAAAAATGCAGTCGTGGATGACCGCTTTTTGCGCTTCGCGATCAGGAAAGATCGCCGTCAAACCGCCGCTGCGCCGCTGACAATTTCCGAAATTTCCTGGGTGATGGCGGCCTGACGCGCCTTGTTGTAGACCAGTGTCAGGTCATCGATCACCTTGTTGGCATTGTCCGAGGCACTCTTCATGGCCACCATGCGTGCGGCATGCTCGCTGGCCAGGTTCTCCAGTGTGGCCTGGTACACCAGCGATTCGACGTAACGTCCCAGCACATGGTTGAGCACCACATCGGCTTCGGGCTCGTAGATGTAGTCCCAGTCGTGCTCGCGCTTGATTTCCAGCGGCAGCACGGTCTCACCTTCGCCCTCCTGCTTCTGTTCTTCGATCATCTGCGCGGCGGCGGTGGGCAGGGGCAGCAGCGCATCCACGCGCGGCTTCTGGCTCATGGTGTTGATGAAGTCGTTGAACCCCAGGAACACGCGGTCCAGCTTGTCCTCGCTGTAGGCATCCAGCATCACCTTGATGACGCCGATGAGCCGTTCCAGCTTGGGCTTCTCACCCAGGTGAGTGACGTTGGCCACCAGATTCACGCCCTTGAGGCGGCGGAAGAACTGCACCGCCTTCTGGCCGATGGCGACCACCTCCACGTTTGCGCCCTTGTCCTGCCACTGGCGGATATCGGCCAGGGTCTTGCGGAACAGGTTGGAATTGAGGCCGCCGCACAGGCCGCGGTCGGTGGACACGATGATGTAGCCCACGGTACGCACCGTCTCGCGCTCGTTGAGGAACGGATGCCGGTATTCGGTGGTGGCGTGCGCCAGATGCGCGATGACATGCCGCATCTGCCGCGCATACGGCCGCGAGGCCTGCATCAGTGCCTGCGTCTTGCGGATCTTGGAGGCCGAGACCATCTCCAGCGCACGCGTCACCTTGCGCATGTTCTGGGTACTCTTGATCTTGGTTTTGATTTCGCGTCCGCTTGCCATGGGTTCTGCTCGCTGTACTCGCTGTCAGGTCGGCTGCCACGCAGCCCGTGAAGTCGCGCCTGCGGCGCTGCAAAGGATGAAAGGATACTTGCCGCGCAAGCTTTTTCGCTCCTTTGCCTGTCCGCTTTACTCTCGACTCTTCACTCTTTACTGCTTTTTCACCACGATCCCGTCTTCTTGAATTCGTCCACGGCGCTCTTGAACGTGCCCTTGATGTCGTCGTTCCAGGCGCCGGTTTCGACGATCTTGTCCATCAGCTCGCCATGGTTCTGGTGCATGAAGCTGTGCAACGCCTTCTCGAAGGGCAGCACTTGATCGATGGCCAGATCGTCCAGGTAGCCCTCTTCAGCGGTATACACCGACACGGCCATCTCGGCGATGGACAGCGGCGCGTACTGCTTCTGCTTCATCAGCTCGGTGACGCGCTGGCCGCGATCCAGCTGGGCACGCGTGGCCGGGTCCAGATCCGAGGCGAACTGCGCGAAGGCAGCCAGTTCGCGGTACTGCGCCAGCGACAGCTTGATGCCGCCGGAGAGCTTCTTGATGATCTTGGTCTGCGCCGATCCGCCCACGCGCGACACCGAGATGCCGCTGTTCACGGCCGGTCGGATGCCGGCGTTGAAAAGGTCCGTTTCCAGGAAGATCTGGCCGTCGGTGATGGAAATCACGTTGGTGGGCACGAATGCCGAGACGTCGCCGGCCTGGGTCTCGATGATGGGCAGCGCCGTCAGCGAGCCTGTCTTGCCGGTGACCTTGCCGTCGGTGTGCTTCTCCACCCAGCCCTCGTTGACGCGAGAGGCGCGCTCCAGCAGGCGCGAATGCAGGTAGAACACGTCGCCCGGATAGGCTTCGCGACCCGGTGGGCGCTTCAGCAGCAGCGAGATCTGGCGGTAGGCGACGGCCTGCTTGGACAAATCGTCATACACGATCAGGGCATCCTCGCCGCGGTCGCGGAAGAATTCGCCCATGGCGCAGCCGGCGTACGGCGCGATGTACTGCAGCGCGGCCGACTCGGACGCCGAGGCGACCACGATGATGGTGTTGTCCAGCGCGCCATGCTCTTCCAGCTTGCGCACCACGCCGGCAATGGAGCTGCGCTTCTGGCCGATGGCCACGTAGATGCAGGGGATGCCGGAATTCTTCTGGTTGATGATGGCGTCGATGGCCAGCGCGGTCTTGCCGGTCTGGCGATCACCGATGATCAGCTCGCGCTGGCCGCGGCCGATGGGGATCATGGAATCGACCGGCTTGTAGCCGGTCTGCACCGGCTGATCCACGGATTTGCGCCAGATCACGCCGGGCGCCACCTTTTCGATGGGGCTGGTTTCGCTGGCCTCGATGGGGCCCTTGCCATCGATCGGCGCGCCCAGCGCGTTGACCACGCGGCCCAGCAGCGCCTCGCCCACCGGCACTTCCAGGATGCGACCGGTGGTTTTGGCGGTATCGCCTTCGCGCAGATGCTGGTAATCGCCCAGCACCACCGCGCCCACCGAGTCGCGTTCAAGATTGAGCGCAAGGGCGAAGGTATCGCCGGGCAGCTCGATCATCTCGCCCTGCATGCAGTCGGCCAGACCGTGGATGCGCACGATGCCGTCGGAGACGCCGATCAGCGTGCCCTCGTTGCGCGCCTCCACGCCGAGCTTGAACTGCTCGATGCGGGTCTTGATCAGTTCGCTGATTTCCGAAGGGTTGAGCTGCTGGGTTGCCATGATGTTTGAGTTTCCCTTGCTTTGGCAGGTCATTGCCTGCCGCCGTCAACAGTGGGTCGAAACCCACCTGGCGAAATGAAATGAACCCGGAATATTCAGGAATGGTCCGGGTTAATGCGTCAGTGCGCTGGCCAGTTGCGTCAGCCGCGCGCGTGCGGAGCCGTCGATGACTTCGCTTCCGGTATCGATCACCACGCCGGCCAGAAGCTCCGCATCCACCGCCGTTTCCATCTCGATGCTGCGGCTGAAACGACGCTGCAACGATGCCTTGAGTTTTTCGGCTTGCGCACCGTCCAGTTCCACTGCGCTGGTCACCTTGACCTTGAGCACGGCCTCGGATTCACGTTTGAATGCATCGAACAGCACATGGATGTCAGGCAGCAAGCCCAGCCGACCGTGATCGGCCAATTCGTCCAGGAAGCGGGCGAATGGCGTGTCGGCGGCCGTCTCCTGCGGCAGATGCAATTGCACCAGTTGTGCGGAGTCGGCGCGCGGATCGGTACGGGCCATGATCACCCGTGCGTCCGTGGCCACCACGGCCGCGAACGCCAGGGCGTTCGACCATTCCTCCAGTGCGCCATGCGCCTGCGCCAGTTCGAAGGCGGCGCGAGCGTACGGGCGGGCAAGTGTGAGTGTCTCGGCCATATCGGGATCAGATCTCGGCGGCCAGCTGATCGAGGTATGCCTTGTGGGCGCTGGCGTCGATCTCGCGCTGCACGATCTTCTCGGCACCGCGCACCGCGAGCGTGCCCACCTGCGTGCGCAGCTCTTCGCGCGCCCGCTCGGCCATGCTGGCGATGTCGTCGGCCGCGGTCGCCTTCTGCCGATTGATCTCGGCCACCGCGTCGGCGCGGGCCTTCTCCAGGATCTGGTTGCCCTGCTGCTGCGCCTTGTCGATGATCTCGGCAGCCTGCTGGCGTGCCTTCCTGATCTCGTCGGCGGCCTGGGCATCGGCATCCTTCAGTTCCGAGCGGGCACGCTCGGCAGCGGCCAGTCCGTCGGCAATCTTCTTCTGGCGCTCCTCAATGGCATTGATCAGGGGCGGCCAGATGAAATGCACCGCGAACCAGATCAGCAGGGCGAACGCAATGGCTTCGCCGAACAGAGTGACATTGATGTTCATCGCTACGCTACCGCTATTGTGGTGAGGGGGGAGGCATGGCACCCCGGGGTGCCATGCCCTACCGTCATCGTCAGTTTCAGCCGCCGCCGGCTGCGGCCTTGACGGCGCTCAGCAGCGGGTTGGCGGTGGCGAAATACATGCCGAAGGCCAGCGCGATCAGGAACGACGCATCGATCAGGCCGACCAGCAGGAACATGCGCGCCTGCAGGACGGGCATGAGCTCGGGCTGACGCCCGGCCGCTTCGAGAAATTTCGATCCCATCACGCCCATGCCGATACAGGCGCCGCAGGCACCAAGGCCGATCATGAGTCCCACGCCGATGGCGGTGTAGGCCTGGACATTCGAGATAAGGTGTTGCAAGGCTTCCATGAGGGTCTCCTAACAGAGGAAGTCGGGGTTGGTTGAGAAGGTGGCTTGAACGCTCAGTGATGCTCGTGTGCCATGGAGATGTAGACCACGGTCAACACCATGAAGATGAAGGCCTGGATGACGATGATGAGGATTTCGAAGATGCCCCAGGCAAGGTAGCCCAGCACGCCGGCACCGAACAACACCGTGCTGCCCGCGCCCAGCAGGCCAGCCAGCAGCATGAACACCAGTTCGCCGGCGTACATGTTGCCGAACAGTCGCATCGACAGGCTGATGGGCTTGGCCAGCAGTTCGATGAAGTTGAGGATGAAGTTGAACGGCGCCAGCCACGGCCCGAAGGGCGCAGTGAAGATCTCCTTCATGTAGCCGCCGGCGCCCTTGGCCTTGAAACTGTAGAAGACCACCAGCACCAGCACCGACAGCGCCATGGCGAAAGTCATGTTGACGTCGGCCGTGGGTACGGCGCGAAAATGGTCAGCACCAGCCAGTTCGGCGAGGCGCGGCACCAGATCCACCGGCAGCAGGTCCATGAGGTTCATGCCCAGCACCCACACGAATACCGTCAGCGCCAGCGGGGCGAGAATGCGCCGATCGCCATGGAACACGTCCTTGACCTGTCCGTCGACGAACTCCACCAGCAGTTCCACCAGCGCCTGCCCGCGCGAGGGCACGCCTGAGGTGGCGCGCCGCGCCCGGTACCACAGCCAGAAACTGGCCAGCGCACCCAGCACCAGCGAGATGATCATCGAGTCCAGATGCAGCACCCAGAACGAGCCGGCGTCCACGTGCACGGTCATGTTCTGCAGGTGATGGTGGATGTAGTCGGAGAGCCCCTCGGGCGCTTCGATAGCCATGCTTTAGTCCTTGAACCTCAATGACGCCAGATGAACCCCCAGCGCCGCGATCATTCCCACCAGCGTGGGCAGGGGCGGCAGCCGCAGGCACGCGATCAACACGTAGAAGCCCCCAATGACCACGGCCCATTTCATTGCCGTGCCCAGCATCAGGCGGCCCATGGTCGTTCCCGCATCGGCGTGCCTGGGCACGAAGACACGCCATGCAAAGAGTGTCGTGCCCAGCGCCACGATGACGCCCCCCAAAAAGGCTGCCAGCGCTGATGGTGATCCTCCGATCAGGAGAAACAGCACAGCGGCCAGCAATGACACTCCAAGCTGCCACACGACAATATGCACGGCCAGCCTGAGGCCGGCAGCGATAGAATTCAACACTGCATTCACTTGTGGCGGAACTCGCGCGGTCCGACCTGTGGGGTCCTCTGAGCAAGTCTGTGCAGATGTCATCGGTTTTGTCTGTTCGCATGCCAAGGCGCACTGGCGAAGGCAGGCGGGTTGCCTGTCGAGGCAGTGTAACGCAGGCATGTGGACAGACAGAACCGACCCCATCATCTTGATTTCAAATGCTGGGGGTGATGCCCAGATGGCCCGCACGCTGCGGCACGCGTCTTGCCAAGGCAACCAGCCTTGGCTGCACCATGCGCCGCAGCGTGCGGGCCATCTGGACATCATGTCACCTGTACAGAGTTGTTCAGAGGGCCCCTCGGCCGTACAAACCGATCAACAAAGTTTGCAGATCATACCAGTGGCGCAAAGTGAGCCGCAAGCAAACCCGCGCGACCTGCGCGGTGTTACGTGTGCGGCCCGGTATAGATGGCACCACTGGTACACGTCTCGTGCACCACGACCCGGCTCAGCGCAGGAAGGTCCGGTTGCAGTCGCTGCCAGATCCACTGCGCCAGATGTTCGCTGGTGGGGTTGGCCAGCCCGTCGATCTCATTCAGGTAATGGTGGTCCAGACGTTCGAGCAGCGGAGCGAAGGCGGCCTTGATGTCGCCGTAGTCCATGATCCAGCCGCTGTGCGGATCCGGTTCACCACGCACGTGAATCTCGGCGCGGAAGGAGTGTCCATGCAGGCGCGCACACTTGTGACCGTCCGCGACGTGGGGAAGCCGGTGCGCGGCTTCGAAAGTGAAGACCTTGAAGATGTCCATGGCGAAGTCCGAAGCGGTGAAGACAAGCGAGCATGGTCTGCCAAGAGCGCCGCAGACGCAAAGACCGCGGCGGTTCAAGGAGGAACGGAAGTGACGGCGCCTGTTTGGGGAGGGCGGGGTGCACTGCCGGTAAGGCGGCGCCGTCATTCCGACCAAAGGACGTCCCGTCACGGATGAACCCGCCCTGCCTGCGATTCATGGTGAACGTGCGGAAAGACCGGATTTTCACATAAGGCTCACCGAGCGGGCGTACTCTTCATGGCAACCGCAAGCCAGCCACCCCTGCGCCACGTTCGGGCGGCGCCCTCCCAGCGCCCATCCGTCGTGCGTGACGCGATTGCTCCGGAGCGCCAGCAATGAGCCAGTCCTCGACGTGTACCGTGATTTTTGATGGACGCGAATTGACGGGTCCAGCCGATCAACCCCTCATCGAGTTCCTGCAAGCCCACGACGTCGATATTCCTCATGTCTGTTACCACTCCGCACTGGGCCCCCTGCAGACCTGTGATACGTGCTGGGTGGAGGTCGATGGTGAAAAGCGCCGCGCCTGCGCCCTGCGCAGCGCCGACGGCCTGCGCATCACCAGCGATAGCGACACGATGCGTCGCGCCCGCGAAGAGGGCATGGACCGCCTGCTGGCCAAGCACGAGTTGTACTGCACGGTGTGCGACAACAACAACGGCGACTGCGTGATGCACAACACCACGGTGGCCATGGGGATCCCCATCCAGCGCTACCCGCATGTCAACAAGCCGTATCCCAAGGACACCTCCAGCCCGCTGTACACCTATGATCCGGACCAGTGCATCCTGTGCGGGCGCTGCGTCGAGGCCTGCCAGAACGTGGAGGTCAACGAGACGCTGTCCATCGACTACAGCGCCGAACACCCGCGGGTGCTGTGGGATGACGATAAACCCATCGACGACTCCAGCTGCGTCAAATGCGGTCATTGCGTCACGGTGTGCCCGTGCAACGCGCTGATGGAAACCACCATGCTGGACGAGGCCGGGCCGTTCACCGCCATACCGAACGACCTGAAGCGCCCGATGATCGATACCGTCAAGGCGTGGGAAGACACCATCAGCACCTTCCCGATCAACGCGATATCGCAGATGGACCATGCCATGCGCGAGACCGAGATCAAGCGCACCAAGACCGTCTGCACCTACTGCGGCGTCGGCTGTTCCTTCGAGATGTGGACGCGCGATCGCAAGATCCTCAAGGTACAGCCGGTGGAGCAGGCCCCGGCCAACGGCATCTCCACCTGTGTCAAAGGCAAATTCGGCTGGGATTTCGTCAATGATCCGGCGCGCCTGACCACGCCGCTGATCCGCGAGAACGGGCAGTTCCGCGAAGCGAGCTGGGACGAGGCATTGAACCTGGTGGCGCGCCGCCTGGGCGAGATCCGCGACACCCACGGACCGGATGCCATTGGCTTCATCGGTTCCAGCAAGGCCAGCAACGAGGATTGCTACCTCACGCAGAAATTCGCACGGCTCGTGATCGGCACCAACAATGTCGACAATTCCTCGCGCTACTGCCAGAACCCGGCAACCAAGGGGCTGTTCCGTACCGTCGGTTATGGCGGCGACGCCGGCTCCATCAGCGACATCGAGCAGGCCGAGGTGGTGGTGATGGTCGGCTCCAACACTGCCGAGGCACATCCGGTGATTGCCTCCAGGATCAAGCGTGCGCACAAGCTTCATGGGCAGAAGATGATCGTTGCCGATGTGCGCCGGCACGAGATGGCCGAGCGCGCGGACATCTTCCTGCGCCCGCGCGCCAGCACCGACACCGTATGGGCCTCGGCGCTGGCCCGCTACATTCTGGACAATGACCTGGCCGACCGGGCGTTTCTGGAGGCCAAGGTCAACGGCCTCGAGGAGTACCGCGCGTCCCTGGAGCCATTTACGCTGGACTATGCCGAAGAGATCACCGGTATCGACCGCCAGACGCTGATCGACGCCGCGCAGATGATCGGGCGTGCCAAGAGCGTGTGTCTGCTGTGGGCCATGGGCGTAACCCAGCACAGCCACGGCTCGGACATTTCCACGGCCCTGTCCAATCTGCTGCTGGTCACCGGCAACTACGGCAAGCCCGGCACCGGCGGCTATCCCATGCGCGGGCACAACAACGTGCAGGGCGCCAGTGACTTCGGCTGCCTCAAGAACATCTATCCCGGCTACGAATCGGTCGACGACGAGAACATCCGCGCCAAGTGGGCCAAGGGCTGGGGCGTGGAGCCCGAGAAGCTGTCGCTGGAGATCGGCTTGGGCAACTACGCCATGGTCGAGCAATCGGGCGAGGGCAAGGTCAAGGCCATGTACATCATTGGCGAGGAGACGGCCATCTCCGACACCCATGCCGACGACGTCCACAAGTCCTTCAGCGGGATGGATTTTCTGGTGGTGCAGGATGTCTTCCTGAGCCGCACCGCCGAGTTTGCCGATGTGGTGCTGCCGGCGTGCCCCAGCGTGGAAAAGGACGGGACCTATACCAATACCGAGCGCCGTATCCAGCGCGCCTACAAGGTGATGGAGCCGCTTGGAGATAGCCGTCCAGACTGGGAGATTCTTGCCGATCTTGCCCGGCGCATGGGCCACGACTGGCGTTATACCCACCCGTCGCAGATCATGGCCGAGTGTGCCGGTCTGGCCGAGATGTTCGCCGGTGTGAGCTATGAGCGACTGGAAGGCTGGAAGTCGCAGCAGTGGCCGGTGGCTGCCGACGGGACCGACACGCCGCTGCTGTATACCGAGCGCTTCCATTTCGACGATGGCAAGGCGCGGTTGCATCCGCTGGAATGGAAGGAGCCGGCGGAAAAGGCCGATGCCGAATACGACCTGATGCTGGACAACGGACGCATGCTGGAACATTTCCAGTCGACCAACCAGAGCGGGCGGGGCGGGCGCATCATGGCCGAATCACCGAACTGGTTCGTCGAGGTCGGCGAGGATCTGGCCGCCGATCGCGGTATCGAGGACGGTACCTGGCTGCGCGTCACCTCGCGTCGCGGGTCGGTGGAGGTACGCGCCGTGGTCACCGGCCGCGTGCATGGAAAAACCCTGTTCATGCCCATCCATCATGCCAAGCCCAGCGCCAACAAGCTGACTGGCGATCATCGCGATCCCGATGTCAACACGCCAGCGTACAAGGAGACCGCGGTCCATATCGAGGTGTTGCCCAAGCCCAAGGGCGAGCCACCGCTGCCCTACCACAACCATCGCTACGGCAATCGCAATCCGAACCGGGGGCCGGATGCCGAACAGAAGTGGGCGCAGGAAAAATATCAGCAGCCGCCCGAAACCATGACCGATCCGGAGACGCTGTGATGGCCGAGCCGATTTCTTCCTACACGCCGACACCGGTCAGGATCACACCCGACGCCGACGAAGAATTGCAACGCCTGCTGCAGACGTTGCACGAGAAGGGCGTGTTGCGCCTGGCCAATGACGCGGTGGCGGCGGGAACGCCCATCACGCGGATACTGATGGGAGGGCTCGACAGCCAGGGCGCGCGCAATGCGGTACAGAACCTGGCGGCGCTGATGATCGTGCTGGGGCGCCTCGAACCGGCCACGTTCTACAAGGGCCTCACCGCTGTCGAGAACGCGATACGTCAGCTTGGCGCCGCACCGGTGAAAAAGGACGAGGAGGCGCCAGGCCTGAAAGGTGTCTACCGCATGCTCAACGACAAGGACCTGTGGCAGAACGCGCGGCCCGTTCTCGATGCCATCAAGGCGTTTGTCGATACACTGGATCGCGACGTCGAAAAGCCTGTCACCGACATGACCGGCAAACGCGGCGGCGCCTGAATCGATGGCATCGGCGCGAGCCGGTCAACCAGCCAGAGCGCCCGGGAGAGGTTACGCGCGGCGCATGGTCCAGCGTTGCCGCAACGGCGTGGTGGAACACACGGGGGACGCCATCGCCGAGGAAGTTCCCATCGCCATGATCTACAACGGCGAACCATTCTCGGTGATGATGGCCACGGCTCTGGATCTGGAGGATTTCGCGCTGGGGTTCTCACTCAGCGAAAGTCTGATTCCCAATGCCGATGCGTTGATCTCAGTGGAGATCCGCCCCCGTCTGGAAGGCATTGAACTGGCCATGACCGTCACGGCAGATGCTCGCCCCAGCGCCGGTCATGCCTCGCGTCAACGCCTGCTGCCGGGTCGCAGCGGCTGTGGCCTGTGCGGCGCGCGCACGCTGGAAGATGCGGTGCGGCATCCCGCCTCGGTGGGCCCCGGGCCCTGTATTGCACTACGGGTTCTGCAAAAGGCGCTTCACGCGCTGCGCGCATATCAACCCATCAATGCGGTGACGGGTTCTGTGCACGCGGCCGCGTGGGCCGATGCCAGCGGCACGATTCTGCTGGTGCGTGAAGACGTCGGCCGCCACAACGCCCTGGACAAACTCATCGGCGCCATGAGCCGCGCCGGACACGATCCCGAGGCCGGTTTCCTTCTCATTACCAGCCGTGCCAGCTATGAAATGGTGACCAAGGCCGCAACGGCGGGCATCACCCTGCTGGTTGCCATTTCCGCCCCCACCGCGCTGGCAATCCATCTGGCGCAATCCACTGGCCTGACCCTGATCGGGTTCGCGCGGCCGGGGCGCCATGTGGTGTACACGCATCCATCTCGGTTGCTGCAGACGACCTGATGTGGCGGTGGGAAAAAAACCGCAGGCATGGTCACCGACCGTTGCTTTTGTCGCTTCATCATGGTGGTGCTGTCTGCAGCGCTCACGGAGGTCTTCATGGACACCAGCTTTTTCGATGACCGGCTGCAGGTCATTGTAGGCGACATCACGCAGCTCGAGGTCGATGCCATCGTCAACGCGGCCAATCATTCACTGCTGGGTGGCGGCGGCGTGGATGGCGCCATTCACCGCGCTGCGGGCCCGGAGCTCAAGCGCGCCTGCCGGGAACTGCGTGCACGCGATTGGCCCGACGGGCTGCCGGACGGGCAGGTGGCATTGACCGATGGTTTCGCCCTGCCCGCCGGCCATGTGATCCACACGGTAGGCCCCGTGTACGCCAAGACCAAAGACAAATCGGGCCTGCTGGCTGATTGCTACAGGAACTCCATGGCGCTGGCGGCGCGCGAAGGCCTGACCTCGCTCGCATTCCCGGCGATTTCCACCGGCATATACGGGTATCCACGCGAGGCGGCCGCGCAGGTGGTGATAACGGTCATGCAGGAGACTTTGCCCGATTACCAGAGCCTGCATGTGACCCTGTGTTTCTACCACGATACCGATGCGCAGACATTCGTGCGCGTCGCGCGCGAGGAGCTGGCAACCGATGATTGCGCCTGACTGTCCATCGTCAGACCACGCCCGCGTCCGCCGATAGATCCCCCGGCGCGAAGGAATCCTCCGGACCCCGCCGGCGCGGGAAAGGAAGGCCGGGATGGCGCAGCTCCCGTGTCCGGCACGCGGTGCGTTGACCACGACTCAACCGGCCTCGATGGCTGCCGCCAGCTCATCCTTGTTCATGCGGCTGCGGCCGGGGATTTCCAGCTTCTGCGCCTTGGCGTACAGGTCGTCGCGGGTGAGCTGGCGTAAAGCACCGCCCCTGCTCTTGCCGGAGGTCTTTTTTTTGTTGCGACGCTTGCTCTTGCCGTCTTTGCCGTCTTTGCCGCGCTTGCCAGAGCCGTCATCGGCGCCGTGCTTGCGTTCCTTGAGGCTGTCCTTGAGCAGCGCCATCAGGTCCAGCGGATCGGTGTCGGCGGGTGGGGCGTCGGCCTCGGTGTCATCGGCGGCGTGAATCACGTCCTCTCCGGTCTCCAGTTTGTCGCCGACGCATTCCAGGATGCGGCGGGCGTGGCGGTCGCGCAGTTGCCTGCGATCGAGATGCGCGTGGCTGCCTTTGGCGATGGCATCCTGCATCTGTTGCAGCGCCTCCTCATCCGGGTCCACGGGGGCGGGCAAGCCGACGTCTTCGGGCGTGCGCAGCTCCTCGGCGAAGCGCAGGATCTCCGCGCGCAGGATGCCGTCATTGGCGAGGATGGCGATCAGATATTCCTTGCCGCGGATCACGCAGGTGGCGATGCCGGCGCGGCCGGTGTCCTGCATGCTTGTGGCCAGCAGCCGGTACGGCTTGATCGCACCTTCCTCGGGTGCGAGCACGTACGCGCGCACGAAGCGCATGGGGTCGATCTGGTCCACGGGGACGAAATGCAACAGGTCCATCTCCCGTGATTTTTCCGGCGCCACGGCGTCGAGCTCCTCGTCCTTGACCACCACGAAGGAAGATTTGCCCACCTGGTAGCCACGCACAATCTCGTCGGAGTCCAGAGCACGCTGCTGGCGTGGGCAGAAATAGCGACGCGCCAGTGGCGTGCCTTCCTTGTCGATCATGCGCAGTGCCACGCGTTTGCTGCGCGTGGCGGCGAACAGGCTCACCGGGAGGCTGACCAACCCGAAGCTGACGGTGCCCGACCAGAACGGGCGCGGGCTGGGCGGATTGCGGTGCTGCATTTCCCCGTTCTTGTCCTTGGCGTTCTTCTTCGCGGCCATGGCGTCAGCTCCCGCGTTCGCGCTGCAGACTGGCCTCGAGCGCCGAGGCGACATCCTGCGTGGGCCTGGCGCGTTTCATTGGCTGTACCTTGACGGTCTTGCCGCGGCGCTTCTTGCGGATCAGGTCCATGATCCGTTCACGATGGGTGTCGGCGTAGTCGTCCGGGTCGAAATCATCCTGCAGCATGCCGATAAGCTGCTCGGCCATGCCGCGTTCCTTCTTGCTCAGCGCACGTCCGCGTGGCGCCTCCAGCTCGTCGATGGAAATCACCTCGCCGGCGTGGCGCAGCGTCACCAGCACCGGATAGCCCGCGTGCAGCCGCAACGCACCGATGTATTCGCGCTTGCGCATGGTCCAGCGCGCCAGACCCTCCTTGCCGGCGCTCTGCAGGGCGTCGATCAGTGCCGCATAGTGCGCCTGCGAACCGTCGGGTCCCAGGTAGTAGGACCGCACGTACCAGCGGTGATCGATGACCCCGGGCGGCACGAAGCGCAGCAACTCGATGGTGCGGGAGGGTTCGGGCTCCAGCGCTTCCAGGTCGTTGTCGGTCAACACCACCCAGTCGTGATCGTCGGTGACGTAGGCGCGCTGCGTGTCCTCGTGCGCCACCACTCGGTGGCTGTCCGGCTCCACCATGGCCTGTTTGACGGGGACCTTGTCCTTGGCGTGCAGCAGCCGGAAATGCACATCGCGGTCGGCCACGGCGGAATACAGTTTCACCGGCACGCGCGTCGCTCCCAGATGGATCACACCTTTCCAGATGGCGCGCGCGCTCATGTCTCGTGCGTCCGGTGGCAGTCGGGACAGATCACCTCGAGCGTGCCGGCCATCTGCAGCGCACAGGCGGGACAGATCGCGCGGTCGCAGAGCACGCAGTAGACCTCGCTTTCCTCGTGGTAGGCCACCGCGCAGAAGGCGCATTGGGCGCTGCCGGGATGCAGCCACCAGGGCGATTCGGTGTGGTCCGGGTTGCTGTCATGCATCGCGATCTCCTTGGCCCGGATTATTCGTGAATACGCGCGATGATCGCGCAGGCGATTGGGTTCACGCGGGTTTTCGGGATGGAGGCCATAGCTGAAACTATGGCCGATTGAACGAAAAATCGTGTGGACTCAAGGGACAAGTGAGGGCGCGTGTCATTCATGAATAGTCCGGGGTCAGATATCCATGCCGACCGCTTGCTGCATGGCACGGGTGATGCGGCGTGCGGCGGCGGTCAGGTCGGCCCACGGATCGGTGCGCAATGCGGCCAGCCGTTGCGGCACGTTGCCGACGTGGTAGTGGTCCGGGCCCAGGGAGGGTCTGAGTTCATCCCAGCGCAGCGGCACGGCCACTGGCGCCTGAGGACGCGCGCGCGTCCCGTAGCTGGCGATGGCGGTGGCGCCACGGCCGTTGCGCAGGTAGTCCAGGAAGATCTTGCCGTGGCGTGCAGATTTGGACATGTTGATGGTCAATCGGGATGGGTCGTCGTGCGCATGGGCCACGCATACCGCCCGGCTGAACGCCTTGGCCGCGTCCCAGCTGCTGCGCCGTTCGATGGGCACCACCAGGTGCAGCCCCTTGCCCCCGGTGGTGCGCACGAATGCGGCCAGCCCCAGATCCTCGAGGCGCTGGCGCAGCGAGCGCGCCACGGCCAGCACCCGCGGCCAGCCTACGTCCGGTGCCGGATCGAGGTCGAAGACCAGGCGATCGGGCTTGTCCACGGCATCCACGCGGCTGCCCCACGGGTGGATTTCCAGCGTGCCGGCCTGCACCAGGCCGACCAAGTCGGCGGCTGTGTGCACGTGCACATAGGTGCCGGTGGAGCCGTCCTTTTCCGTGATGTTGCTGCGCGGCACGCTGGCGGGAATGGCCGATTGCGGATGCTTCTGGAAGAAGCATTCCTCGCCGCGACCCTCGGGGCAGCGCAGCAGCGACAGCGGCCGGTCGGCCAGCTGCGGCAGGATCCACTCGGCGATGGTCTGGTAATACTCGGCCAGATCGTGTTTGCTCAGCCCGGCTTCGCTGAAGAGTATGCGGTCCGGGTGGGTCAGGCGCATGCCGGCCACCGTGGCACTGCGCCCGTCACGGGATGTGCCGCCGTCCTGGCGCGGCAGCCGCGCGGGTGCGGCCGAAGCGTGCGTGCCGATGCGTGCGGCGTCGCGATCCTGGCGTACGCCGCGGAAACTGGGGTGGCGCAATACACCGGAAGCGGTGCGTTCGGTGAAGGCCACATCCACCACGAGCACGGGCGCCACCCAGTGCGCGCCTTCGGCATCCGGGACTGGCCCGGCGAACGGGCGGGTGTCGGTGGTGATCTCTTGAAGCGCGTCGTGCAGCCTCTGCAGTAGCCGCGCAGAGAATCCGGTGCCCACGCGGCCGGCGTACTGCAGCTTGCCGTCGGCGTCATGCGTGCCCAGCAATAATGCGCCTAAGCCGTGGCGCGCGCCGGTGGGATCGGTGAAGCCGCCGACCACGAAACTGTCGTCCTTGCCGCATTTCACCTTGCGCCACTGCTTGCTGCGCCCACCGGAATACCCGCCGTCAGCGCGCTTGGAGATGATGCCCTCGAGATCCTTGCGGCAGGCCGCCTCGAAGAATGCACTGCCCTGGCCGCGGATGTGGTCGCAGTAACGCAGGCCGGGTGGGGGATCCTTCCCCAGCAGCGTGGCCAGCGCCTGCTTGCGTTCGATGAGCGCGACCCGGGTCAAGTCGATGCCGTCCAGGTACAGCAGGTCGAACAGCTGGTAGATCAGGTCGTCCGTGTGCGCGTTGGCGATGGCGTCCTGCAGCACGCCGAAGCGGCTGATGCCGGCGCTGTCCAGGGCCACGATTTCGCCATCGAGCAACGCGCTGTCCACGCTGAGAGTGGCCAGGCGTTTGCGCAGGACAGGGAAGCGCCCGCTCCAGTCCTTGCCGTTGCGCGTCAACAGCTGCACGGTGCCGCACTCGAGTCGCGCCATGAGTCGGTAACCGTCGAACTTGATCTCGTGCAGCCAGTCATCGCCGTCCGGCGCGTCGGCGGCGATGGTGGCCAGTCGCGGCTCCGGGTCTTGCGGCAGCGCCTTGCGGCGTGCTCCATCCAGCGACCCCGGCTCGCGGCCCGAAGTGCTGACAGGCATCGTGTTTTGTGCCGTACCGGCATCGTCACCGACGCTTTGCGTGAAGTCGTGTTTGCCGCGGTCGGTATCCACGTGTGCCATGGCCTCGCATCGCTCATGCGCCTCAAAAGAGGCGGCGGGTCATTCCATGACCAGTGTGATCACGGCGCGTGAATACACTGTGAGTCGATGACCGCATGCTTCGACACTTCGACATGTGCGCGATGACTGCGTGCCGATCCTCGCTTGCCGTTGCACCGGGCCGATTCCTCAACCGGCTGTCTGCGGCCCGGGCGCGCCCTGCGACGCCGGCACCATGGTGACGCTGCGCTGCGGGAAGGGAATGACGATGCCTTCGCGATCGAATCGTTGCTTGATGCTTTTCAACAGATCGCAGGTCATGACGAAGCCGTCCGCGGCGTCCCTGGCCCACGCCCACACCTTGACGACGACGGCGGATTCGCCCAGCTCGACCACCCGCGCCACCACCTCCGGCGTGCCGTCGGCGGTCTGCTCGGGTGTGCGCGCGTCGATATGCAGCGGATGCTGGAGAACCTCATCCACCATGATGGCCAGCGCCAGATCGATGTCGCTGTTGTAGCCGATGCCGATCTGGATGGTCTTGCAGCTGCGCGTGTCGGTGTGATTGAAGTTGATCAGCGCATTGGTGCTGACCATCGAGTTGGGCACCACGATGCGGTTGTTCTCCAGGTCGCGCAGCACGATCTGGCGCAGGTTGATGTCCTCCACCGTACCGGTCATGCCGTTGAGCGTAATCCGGTCGTTGAGCCGGAACGGCTTGAAGATGACGATCAGGATGCCGCTCATGATGTTGCCGAGCACCTGCTGCGAGGCCAGACCGGCGACCAGGGTGATCACGCCGGCGCCGGCGATCAGCGAATGGCCCAGATCCCGGAACCGTGGAAACTGTGCCAGCGCCAGACCGATGCCGACCAGATACACCACGGCCATGGAGATGCGCCGGCTGAACAGCAGGCTGGTCGGATCGTGATTGGCGTCCGCTGCCTGCCGCCGGATCGCATGGTTGATGCCCCAGCGCACCAGATGCGCCAGCGCCATCGTGATCAGAACGATGACGGCAGCGGTGAGCAGATGCTGGGCACCGAGTGAAAAAGCCTTGTCCAGCATGGTAATCATCCGCGTAAATGTCGTCGCCCGTGGGCCATCGGCAGCCGTTTCAGGAGGATTGTGAATCGTTTTCGTCGGCGCGGTGTCGCGTGAATGCGATCTGCAGCGCCTGCACCAGGCCGTAGGCCAGTCCCATCAGGAACGGTGACACGATCCAGGGCACCCAGTCATGGAACAACGCCGTGGCGGCAAACACGACACCAAGGCCGGCGCTGACCGAGAGAAAGTCCGTGGCCGTCGCCACCAGCATGATGGAGGTTTTTTCCACCTCATCCGCTTGGAGGGATTTGCGATAGGCGATCAACATGTTCAACAGCGTGAAGGCGGCCACCGCCGACAGCGCAAAGCCGACCAGCTCGAGCGAGGAGGGCTTGTCCGTCGATGTCGAGACGATACCGTAGCTGACCGTGATCAGGATCGAGAACCCGAACGCCTGGGCATTTCCACGCACCGACACATCGAGGCCGTGCAGATACAATTGCCACCACGAGGCGTGCTTGCCGTGATGATTCCTTTCAGTTTGGGTCATGAGGCATGCACCTGGTTGGATTCGGAGGCCGGCGGCTTTTCGTCAGGGTTTCGTCTCATGCGGCGGATATTGAAATCGCGCGACAGGATCCGCACCAGTGCGTGGATGTGGTCGAGACAGCGGGCGGCATCTCGCTGCGCAGACCCGGATTGGCGCAGCTCGAGATGCAGACGGTTCAGCATATCCTCCACGGCCGTATCCGTCTCGTCCTCTGGCTGCGGGCGTTGCGACAAGGCATGTATCTCGGCGCAGATCCGTGTGGTGGTCTCGTCAAACAATCTGCTTGCGGCCGCATCACTGCGTGCGGGCGAGATGTTGCTGCTCAACCGGGCCAGGCGCCGTGCGTGATAGCGGCTTGCCAGCAGCGTCCGCAGCCAGCGACGTGAGGGTCGGCGTCCGCCGAAGGCACCGGCAAGGTCGCGGGTCAGTGGGTTGGCGGCCTCACGCAGTTGCTGGAAGGCTTGATCCAGATGATGCGACTCCACCATGGGATCGCCCTGACGATCATGGTCGCAGAGCCAGTCTCCACACAATTGCACTACCGCGGCGAGTCGCTGCAGATAATCGGTACTGGCCTGCACCACCGCCTCGCGCGTGCTGTTTGGCAGCACGAATATGGCCACCAGGACGCCAATCAGCGCACCTGCTGCAGTTTCTTCCAGCCGCAAGAGCAGAAGGTGCACGCTGAACATGCCGCGCATCCCGTAAAGCAACGACAGCATGATGGTGATCCAGAAGATCATCAGCCCATAGGAGATCTGGAAGAAGTAGAACCCCAGGAAGATGCAGACGAAGATCAACCCGAGAGAAACCCCGGCATGACCGTTCAGGGCGGTCGCCACGAGGATGCCGGCGCCGACCCCGAATAGCGTGCCCGCCACACGTTGCCATCCTTTGGCCAGCGTCTCGCCGCGAGAGCTGGTCCCGGTGAACACGATGAATGCCGTGATGGCGGACCAATACCAGCGTTGTGGCGAAATGAATTCGCCGGCGGCGATGGCCAGGGCACCGGCGACAGCCACCTGGATCGCCTGACGCGTGCTGAAACGCAGACCTTCCGTCTCTTGCGTCTCGTTGTCGTCGTCGTTTTCGCCGTGCTCCTGATCGTGCTGTGTGCGCGTCTCCGAGCGCAGATCACGCAGTGCCTCTGCGCGGGGTGCGTCGCGCAGCGCCCGCTGCAGGTCCTCCAGGGCGAAACGCATCGGCTGCTTCGCGAGCGTTTCGATGTCGGTGAGGTCAGGCGCAGCGGCGTCCTGATGTTTCCGATTCGCGATCTGCCGCAATCGATGCAGCATGCGTTGCACCGTGGCGCGTTCGGAGGCGGGCGGCGCCTCGCGGCTGACGATGGCAATCCGGTCGGCCGCCAGTTCGATGTCGAACAACCTGAGGGTCAGGTTCTGGTCGTCGTCGGATTCCGCGCGGACATCGCCGCGCGTCAGTGATCGCAGCTCGTCCTCGATCATCAGCGCCGTTTCGTTCATCTGCGCCACGCGACGACGGATCATCGGGCGGGCTTTGTCGTCGTCCGCGCCGCTGCCGATCGCATCGTGCACCGCATCGAGAATGCGTCCGACGCGCACACGGAAGGCACGCAGCATGCGTGCAATACGCCGCCAGGGGCGCTCGGGAAACAGCACGAACCGCATGATGTATGCGCAGCCGATGCCGATGACCAGCGCCATCATCAACCAGGGAAGTTGCGTCAACCGCGCATGCAGGAATAGCGAGAAAAAATACGTGATGAAGCCAAACATGCCCAGCGCGAAACCACGCGGCCCGAAGCGGCGCAGGTACACGGCCACGAAAATGACGCCCACGAACACGGCATCGCCGGCAATCCGAGAAGAGGCCAGCCACGAGCCCAGCGCAATGGTGACGGCGGCCGGCAGAGGCAGCATGAGCGTGGTGATTTTTTGTTGCCGCGGCGTCGGGTCATTGACCATCACCGAGGCAATCAGCGCTGCCACGACGGCCATGAACAGCGCCGACGATGGCTGACCATCGAATTTGCCCAGGGCGTAAAGAACGCCCAGCGCAGATGCGGCTGTCACCGTTCCGCGCGCGGCAAAGCCCAGACGCAGCAACCCGGGGTCGGAGGCGACCAGCCGCCACCACAGGGCGCCCGCGCGTTTTCTGATCGCCGCTAGGTCCATGTCACCCACGACTGCAATCGCGGATTGGCCGCAAACGGCAATTAAACCATGGGGCGAACAGTCGGGTGGGCACGGTGCCGGGTGCGGACCATCGCTCATTCATGACGTGCGAGGTGTGCGCGGACATGATCCAGATCATCGACCGTATCGATGTCCCGGGCGGCTGCGGGCATGGGCATGGTGTCGATGCTGCTGGCATGCCGGCGCAGCACCGAGCGGGCACCTCGATGCCCGTGCAGGCGTGCCAGCGAGGCAAACATCCCCCGCGGGAACAGGCACGGCGGGCCGCACACGGCACCATGATCGGCGCAGATGATGCGCTCGGGGGCGCGCCGGTGGGCATCGAGCAGCCGATTCAATGCGTTCGTGTCGACCAGGGGTTGATCGGCCAGACATATCAGCACGCCGCTGCAGTCCGGACGACGCGTCTGCATTTGGCGCATGCCGCAGGCGATGGAGCTGCCCATGCCCTCGATCCAGGCGGGATTCACGATCACCTCCAGCGGCAGACTATCGAGGACGGCGCGCACGGACGGCGCATGAGCACCCAGCACCACGATGACCGGAAGGCCGGTTGCGGCGGCGTGCCGTGCGGCGCGGCGCAGCAGTGATTCGCCATGCACGGAGGCCAATTGCTTGGGGGTGCCGAAGCGGCGCGACCGACCGGCCGCCAGAACAATCAGGCAGGGGTCCATGGTTGCGCCGCTCATCGCCACGGCCCATTGCCGTGGATCGGCCCGTCGTGACGGTGCAGCGGTCCGCCGGTCCGCCGGTTGATGTGTGCCAGCAGTTCGGCGGCGACGGCGACCGCGATTTCCTGCGGCGTTTCCGAGCCGATGTCCAGCCCCGCGGGGGCGTGCAGCTGATCGGTGTCCAGGCGCGTCGCCGCACGCATGCGCGTGGCGCGTTCACGTGAGCCGAGCGCACCCAGATAGGCCAGGGGAGCTGCGCGCAGAGCATTCAGGTAATCGATGTCCTGCTGCAGATTGTGCGTCATCACCAGCGCGGATGTGGCGGCATCCAGCGTGAGCCGAGCGGCCAGTGCGCGCGGCGCAGCGGCGATACGGTGGACCGCGGGCGGCAGGTCGCATCTTGCCAGCGCCGTCGCGTCACTCGCGGCAACAGTCACATGCCAGCCCATCTGCACGCCGAGACGTGCCAATGCCCGTGGACCGGCACCGGTCCCGATCAGCAATAGTGCGTGCTGCGGCAGCAGCGCCTCGAACAGAATGTCGACCGGCCCCTCCGGGCTCTCCAGCGTGCGCGTATCGGCGCGGGCATCCAGCCCGGCTGCGTGTTCGGCAATGGGCGTACGCAGGGCGGCATCATCCAGTGCCTCATACCGGATATCGCCATCCCAGACCAGTCGCCGCGGTCCGGGTTGCGTGCATTGGCCGGCGCGCGCGAAGACCGTGGCGAGCACCGCGGGGCGTCGCGCTTGGCGGCACGTGCGGAGCGCATCCAGCCACCCCGTCGGTGCAGAGGG
Source organism: uncultured Gammaproteobacteria bacterium (assembly GCA_963747595.1). Classification (GTDB taxonomy): domain Bacteria; phylum Pseudomonadota; class Gammaproteobacteria; order Xanthomonadales; family Rhodanobacteraceae; genus Oleiagrimonas. The sequence goes on along the minus strand of CAVVFO010000002.1, from coordinate 1,994,917 downwards.
ATGGATCGGTTCGATCAGCACCTCCAGTTCGCCATCGCAGCCCATCTCCATCATCACGTCCAGGCCATGCTGGGCGTCATAGCGCGCCAGCTGCGCGTGTCCGCTGTCGATGACGGCGCGCGCGCGTTGTACGATATCGCGCTGCGGGCAGCCACCGGACAGCTCGCACAGCACCGAACCGTCGCCATGCACCAGCATGCTGGCACCGGCGTGGCGGAAAGTGGCGCCGCGGGTGCGGGTGATGGTCGCCAGTGCGGCGCCGCCGGCGAAGTTCCGCGCGCGCAGATCGTCGAGGCCGGCCAGAAGCGTGGTCAGTTCCTGGGAGACGTTCACGCGCGCATCCGGACGATGATTTTCGCGGCGGAGGGCCCGCGCGACGTGACCCCCATGCGTGTCCTGCGATGCGTTCCGATCTCAAGCCGTGACATCGGAACCAAGCAGATCCTCGATGCGGATCGGCAGATCGCGCACGCGCACTCCGGTGGCGTGATACACGGCGTTGGCAATCGCCGGGGCCACGCCGGCCAGGCCGATTTCGCCGATGCCGCGCGCGCCCAGCGGATTGAGTGCATAGTCGGGATAATCGAGAAAGGTGACGTCGATCTGCGGCTGGTCGGCGTGCGTGGCCATCAGGTAGTCGGCCAGGTTGGCATTGATCGGCGCCCCGTTGCGCGGGTCGTATTGCGTGTCTTCCAGCATGGCCATGCCGACGCCCATGACGATGGCACCCTCGATCTGGTTGCGACCGGTCTTGGCGTTGATGATGCGGCCGCCATCGATGTACGTGACCACGCGGTTCACGCGCAGGCGCGCGATCTGCGGCTGCCAGGTGATCTCCACGAAATGCGCGCCGTAGGAATGGATCGATACCTTGTCCGCGTCGGCATCCTTGCTGCTGGATAGCGACTTGCCGATGCCGGTGACGCGGGCGATGTCGGCGTCGGCCAGCAGCTGGCCGAAGTGTTGTCCAGTGGCTGCCGGCTGGTTCCTGCGGTGGATGCGACCCTGGCTCAGCGCCAGGGCGTCGACGGACGCGCCGTCGAACGGTGCGCCCGTGCCCGTGGCGGTCTGCAGCAGCTGCCGGATGGCGGACTGCACGGCTCTGTGCGTGGCCGGGATCACAGAGGCCGTGACCATGGAGCCGCCGGACAGCGGCCCCGGCGGCAGCTCGGAATCGCCGATGACCACATTGATGCGATCCAGCGGGATGCCGGTCTGTTCGGCCACCAGCTGTGCCAGCACGGTGTAGGTGCCGGTGCCGATGTCCTGGGTGGCGCTGACGACCTTGGCCGAATTGTCCGCGTTCAACTCCACTGCCACCTGCGCCGGCAGCCGTTTGGCCATCCACGAGCAGCCCGCCATGCCCCAGCCCAGCACCGTGCCGTCGTCGCTGCGCATGGAGCCGATGGCGGGATTGCGCCGATCCCAGCCGAAGGTTCTGGCACCGGCGGTGAGGCATTCTTTCATGTGACGCGAGGAGAACGGCAGGTCGTTGCTTTCGTCGACCTCCGGTTCGTTGTGCAGGCGCAGCTGCACAGGGTCCATGTGCAGCGCCACGGCCAGCTCGTCCATGGCCGATTCCACCGCGAACAGGCCGGGTACGGCACCAGGCCCGCGCATGGCCGTATTGGGGCCGACGTTGCGGCGTGCGTAGGCGCTGGTCACGCGCAGGTTGGGCGTGGACCACAGGTAGGGAGTGGCTTCGCCGCAGTTTTCCTTGCTGCGATCATCCATGGCGCAGTGGTAGATGTAATCCTGGCGCAGCGAGACCAGCGTGCCGTTCTTTTTCGCACCCAGGCGCATGCGTTGCTGCGTGACGGCGCGGTGGCCGACGTCCTCGAACATCATCTTGCGCGACACCACCAGCTTGATCGGCCGATGCAGATTGCGTGCGGCGGCAGCGGCCAGCAGCGCGTGCGGCCACGGCCACAGCTTGCCGCCGAAACCCGAGCCCAGATAATGCATGAGAATGCGCACCCGCTTGGTGGCCACGCCCAGCATGTATGCCATCACCGCGCGGTGATTCATGATCGACTGCGTGGTCTCGTACAGCGTGAAGTCGTGCCCGTCCCATGTGGCCACACTGGCGTGCAGCTCGATCGGGTTGTGGGTTTCCGCCGGTGTGGTGTAGGTGTGGTCCACCTGCACCGCGGCAGTGTCGTAGGCCGACGCCGCGTCGCCGCGTTCGGAGTCCACATCGGGTGTGTCGTCGGCGCTGAGCCGGTGGCGGACGTCCGGCTGTTTCTCCGTGTAGTCCACCTGTACCCGCCGTGCCGCCGCGGTGGCCTGCTCGAAGGTGTCGGCGACCACCAGGGCCACGTACTGGCCCCAGTAGCGGATGGTGTCGTCGGCCAGCGGCGGGCGGTGCTCATCCAGGGTCAGACCCTCTGCGTCCTCGGGCACACGATGCAGCGGGCCGATATTCCGGCGCGTGAAGATCTCCTGCACGCCGGGCATCCCGGCCGCGGTGATGGTGTCGATATGCTGGATGCGGCCCGCGGCGATGGTGGCGCACACCGGGACGGCGTACAGCAGGCCGGGAAAATTGTAGTCCGACGTGTAATAGGCACGGCCGCTGACCTTCAGCGGACCCTCCACACGGTCGAACGTGCCGCCGATGACCGATGTGTCGGATGGGGGCGCGGGTGCATTGGATGTCGCCATGATCATGGTCCAGTGGGCGTCTCAGGCGGGTGCGGTGGTCACGGTGTCCAGGGCGTGGATCAGGCAGCGCCTGGCCAGCTCGATCTTGAAGCCGTTCTCGCCGTGCGACTTGGCGCCGCGCAGCATGGCGTTGGCGGCAGCGGCGAAATGCTGCTTGTCCGGTGCGTTGCCTTCGACCTGCGATTCCGCGTCCGTGCGGCGCCACGGCACGGTGCCGATGCCGCCCATGGCCATGCGCGCATGTGTCACGCGTCCGTCTTGCACGGTGGCGATGACCGCGGCGGAGGCCAGCGCGAACTCGTAGGAGGCGCGGTCGCGCAGCTTCAGGTAATGCGAGCGGCTGCCGCTGGCCGGCGGCGGCAGGATCACGTGCGTGATCAGGTCGCCCGGCTCGAGCACGTTTTCGCGCTGCGGGGTGTCGCCGGGCTGCAGGAAGAACTGGTCGATGGGTACCTCGCGCGCGCCCTTCGGGCCATGGATGACCACGGTGGCTTGCAGTGCGGTCATCGCCACGTTCATGTCCGAGGGGTTGCTGGCGATGCACTGTTCGCTGGTGCCCATGACCGCCAGCATGCGGTTGGCACCGCCCATGGCCGCGCAGCCGGAGCCGGGATGACGCTTGTTGCAGGCCATAGCGGTATCGCGGAAATACATGCAACGCGTGCGTTGCAGCAGGTTGCCGCTGGTGGTGGCCATGTTACGCAGTTGTGCCGAGGCGCCGGAAAGCAGCGCCTCGGACAGCACGGGATAGTCGCGCTTGACCACCTCGTGGCTGGCCAGATCGGCGTTGCGCACCAGCGCGCCGATTTTCAGGCCGCCGTCGCCGGTGGTCTCGATCTTCGCCAGCGGCAGCGCGTTGATGTCGATCACTTGCTGCGGCTGCTCGACATCCAGTTTCATCAGGTCCAGCAGAGTGGTGCCACCGGCGATGTATCGGATGCTGGCGCCCTGTTGCGCGGTGGATGCCGCGGCCGCCGTGTGGGTGGCGTGCGCGATGCTTTCGGCACGCACGTAACGGAAAGCGTGCATGTCAGCTCTCCCTGACCTGCTTGATGGCACCCAGAATGTTCTTGTAGGCACCGCAGCGGCAGATGTTGCCGCTCATGGCCTGGCGCACCTCGTCGTCGCTGTGGCCCACCGGTTCGTGCAGCAGTGCCGCGGCGGACATGATCTGCCCGGACGTGCAATAGCCGCATTGGTAGCCATCGTGCTCCAGAAACGCCCGCTGCATGGGATGCAATTTGCCGGGGCGGCCCAGCCCCTCGATGGTGGTAATCGCGTCGCCAGCGTGCATCACTGCCAGGCTCAGGCAGGCATTCACCCGGCGCCCGTTCACATGCACCGTGCAGGCGCCGCACTGGCCGTGATCGCAGCCCTTCTTGGTACCGGTCAGGCCGATGTGTTCGCGCAGCGCATCCAGCAGCGTGGTGCGCGTGTCCAGCTCCAGCCGATACATCCTGCCGTTGATTTTCAGCGGCGTCTTCGTCGTGTGCGCGCGGGCATCTGTTGCCGCTTCGTCGGCATCGTCTCCATCGGCAGGCAACGCCGCGCGGGCACCCAGTGCAGCCAGTCCGATGGTGGAGGCCGCGCCGCTCACGCCGACCACGCGCAGAAAAGAGCGCCGGTCCGGGCGCAGCGGCGTGTCGTTGTTTTTTCTGGTGGACTGCGGCGGCGGCTTGTCGGGCATGGGAGTCTCCGAGGCTCGCGTCGGGACCAGCGTCCGCGAGGCAGGCATGGATTCGCTTGAGCGGGACCCCACACATACCCCGTGCACGGTTAAATCGACGTGACCATTGCAGAGCCGTGCCGGACGCGCCCAGTGGAGGCCGTGCCGATACGCCAGGTGGCGTTGCGGCCAATCAGGCCGTGTTCCACAGGCGGATGCGCTCGGGCGGAATCTGTACGTCCACAGAGCCGCGCAGTTGCCGTTCGGGTGCCACCTCGGCCCAGATGCGCGCCTGACCGCAGCGAAGGCCGATCTGGTGGGTATGCTCCTGGATATGTCGCACTTCGATGCGGGCGGGAATCCCGCCCTGTGCGGCGCTGTCGAGCAGGTGCACGGCGCCGGGGGCAATGGTCCATTCGATGCGACCGCGGGATGCGAGGTCCGCGTCATGCGGCAAGCGCAGCGCGACGCCCGCGTCGTCCCAGATCAGGCGCGGCGAACCTGCATCCGCGTCGATGCGTCCATGAAAGACATTGCGATGCCCCAGCAGTCGCGCGGCCGCGCCGGTGGCCGGATCGGCGTGCACCTCGGCCGGTGTGCCGGACTGGATGATGCGCCGCGCATGCATCAGCACCAGTCGATCGGCGATAGCGGCCAGATGCGGATCGTGACTGACGGCCAGCGCGGGCACGCCGAAGGCATGAACCTCGGCGATCAGCTCGGCAATGACGTCATCGCGGGTGGCCGGATCCAGGGCCGAGGTCGGTTCGTCCAGCAACAACAATTGCGGCTTGCGCGCCAGTGCGCGGGCCAGCGCCACGCGCTGCTGCTGGCCGCCGGACAGCGTCAGCGGATCGCGCTCGGCCAGCCCGGACAGATGCACCCGCTCCAGCCATTCCATGGCCTGCGCACGACGATTGCGGCCGCGCAGGGCGAAGGCGACATTTTCCCAGGCGCGCAGATGCGGGAACAGACCGTAGCCCTGCGGCAGGTAGCCCACCGCACGGTGCTGCGGAGGGCGGCCGCCGAATGGCTCGCCGTGTGCCGCCACCAGCCCGGCGATGGCGCGCAGCAGCAGCGTCTTGCCCTCGCCACTGGCGCCCAGCAGCACGGTGAATCCGTCCACGTCGAAGGCGGCGTGCAGGTCGATGGGGTGCGTGAGGTGATAGTCGATGCGCATCTGGGTATTCCCGTCACACCAGCCGTCTGCGTCGTGCCGCCAGGCCCACGATCAGCGGCAGCGGCATGGCTACGAGGAAGAACACCCAAAGCAGCGGATAGACCGCCTCAAGGCCGATGTCCTGCAGGTTCACCCACAGTTTCACCGGGATACCCTGTGGGTAGTAGGCGATGATCAGCACCACGCCGAACTCGCCCAGTGCGCGCACCCAAGCGAGCGCGATGCCGGCGGCCAGGCCCAGCCGTGCCAATGGCAAGCTGACGTGCACGAAGGTACGCCACGGCGACTGCCCCAGGGTGAGCGCGATCTGTTCCAGATCGCGCGGCACGCCCTCGAAGGCGGCGCGTGCGGCGATCACGTAATATGGCAGCGCGCTGTAGAACTGCGCCAGCACGAACGCGGGCGCGGAATTGGTGAGCATGAGGCCCGCGCGCTGCAGCAGGCTGCCGGCCGGCCCGTAGGGCCCGTAGATGGATGCCAGCAGCAGACCCATCGCCAGCGGCGGTGTCAGCAAGGACAACAGCAGCAGCACTTCCACCAGCCATTGCCCGCGAAAGCGGCGCCGCGCCAGCCACCACGCCAGCGGCGTGCCCAAGGCGATGATCAGGCCCAGTGCCAGCAAGCTGTAGCCCAACGACACGGCCACCGCGCTGCCGTCACCGGCCGCGAAGCCGAAATGCGTCCATCGCGTGACCAGGATAAGCGCCACGAACGGCGCCGCCAGCAGCAACAGCGTCAGCGTACCGATGATGGCCGGGGTGCGGGCCTCATGGCGGGTCATACGTGACGTCCACTCCTCCAGACCGCGAAGTCGAGTGGAGGAACAGACTTGCGGGTCCGTCGATCGTCATATCGCGCACAGGGCGGCTCAAGGAACGTTGGTGACGGAGCCGCCTGCTTGCGATGTGGCTTGACTGCCGACAAGAAGGCGGATCCGTCGCGCTGCTCCTTGATCCGCCCTGCGGCCGCATCATGCCATGCTGCAGAGGGCTTCACGTGGTCAAAGGGCGGGCCCGGCCGGCGGATGACTTCATGTCTCCGGAGCGTCATCTGGAGGTGTCGCCAGGTTCTTTCAGCGCGCCACCCTTGGGCGGGCTGTAGCCATGGCTTTTGAAAAGTCTTTGCCCGGGGTTGCTGCGCAGGTAGGTGATGAATTCATGCGCCAGCTTCGGCCGGCGCGCGTTCCTGAGCACGGCGGCGTAGAACACCAGCGGTTGCACGCGGGCCGTCGTGCCATCGGACAGTTTGACCGACACGTGGTCGTACCAGCGCTTCTGCATGGCCGGATTGCCGAGGTTGATGGCATCGGGCAGCGTGATGGCCGGCAGGTGGCGTGAGCGGATCGCGCTGAGGTAGCCCGCCGTGGCGTCGATCTGCCCGGCTTGCAGGCGCGACAGCAGCGAGGTTTCGCTGAAGATCTGGTGCGGGTTCCGTGTGTTCCCGGCAATGGCGTGCAGCAGCCCGGGGCGGTGGTAGTAGCGCCCCGCCAGTTTCAGCATCAGCAAGGCGTTGCGGCCTTGCGGATCGGTGGTCGGGTCGGTGCGGCCGAAATGCACACCCTTGTCCTGCACGAGGGTGTACCAACGCTTCGTGCCGTGCGCGGCAGCCTCGAATTTCGCGGCGAAGCGACTTTTGGGGCTGTAGGCGATGGCCATCTGCGTGCTGGCCACCGGCACCGCCCGGGTCACCAGGCCGGCCTTTTGCAGCACCCGGATGGGGCCGGGCGTGATGGCGATGAACACGTCCGCGCGCATCTGGTGCGCGGCCAGCAGGTGCGCGAGCCCGAAGGAGCCGCGGCCGATGCCCTGATACGTCAGATGGTGGCTGTGGGCGAAATCGGGTCCCGCGGCACGGTCCATGACCACGCCCATGGAGCCGGCGTAGGCGACGCGCAGCACAGGCGCCCCGGCATGCGCCGGAGAGGGCCGGGTTGCCGCAGTCAGGACCATCACTGTCGCTGCGGCAAGAGAGCGTGACGCTGCTTTCATGCCTGATCGGGGTCCGATTTTTGCGGATGCCGCTGGCGCACACTGTCGCGCACATCCACATCGAAGCGGATCTCCAGCGCACCACCGGGCGTGTCCATGCTGAAATCCAGGCCGTCGCGGGTGGGCAGCCGGTCACTGTAGGCACGCAGTTCGGTGCCCGGCAGCTGGATGCTCCAGGTGTCATCCCTGATCTCCCAGTCCAGCGTGTCGGCCACGTGGATCCGCTGCACCACCTGATGGCCATCGGGAAATTGGGTGCGGTTCTCGGTGGCGCGGCCATTCAGCAGACTGTGGAATTCATCCTCCTGCAGCCGCAGCCGCAGGGTCTGGCCTTCGAGTTGGACTCTCATGCTGTTGCCTCCTGCCATTGGGTGGGGGTGTTGCAATCGGTGAACTGGACGCCCTCGGCACCAGTCACGGCCAGCTCGGTGATGCCGACGCGGATCTGCAGCGCGCGCACCGAGCGGGCGCGATCGTGATCGGCTGCCATCAACGCTGCCAATGCGCCGCGTGTGGTGGTGTCCAGCCGCAAGCGCATGGGCAGCACGCGCTCGGCAAAACGCACGCAGCCGGTCTCCGCACGTGCGTCGCACAGGCGCTTGAGCAGCGTGGCATCGAGATGCGGCATGTCGACCGGAATCACGATCAGCTGTGTGTCGGGAAGCCGTGCAGCGATGCCCGCCAGCCCGCCCAGCGGTCCGGCGTGCGGTGTGGTGTCGGCGATCCCCTGATAGTCGGGGCGGTCGCCGCTGACATGCACAGTGTGGATGCCGGCGGCACGCAGCGTGTCGATCTGGTGTTCGAGCAGCGGACGCCCCCGCCATGCCAGCAGCGCCTTGTCGCGCCCCATGCGCGAGGAGCGGCCGCCGGCCAGCACGATGCCGGTGCAACGCGACGGCTCAATCGCCGTGGACATGACGCGGCTCCGTGGCGCCTCTCGCCGCGCGCTCGGCGGCGCGGTGTTCGTCGCACAGCGAGCAGCCTTCGCTCCAGGCGCTGTCGCCGTCCGTGTAGTGTTCCTGCTTCCAGATCGGTGCCTCGTGCTTGACCGCCTCGATGGCCGCGCGGCAGGCGCGAAAGGCCTCGTCGCGGTGCGGCGTGCCGGCAGCCACGATCACGGCCAGATCGCCGATACGCAGATGACCGCGGGCGTGGGCGATGTAGAGCCTGAGGGGCGCGTCGATGTCCTCGCGGATGGTCGCGGCGATGTGCGCGAAGGTTTTCAGTGCCAGCGGTTCGAACAGGTCGTAGCTGACGCCGGTAACGCTGCGCCCCAGATTGTGTTCGCGTACGCGGCCGATGAAGGTGGTGATGCCGCCGAAGCGCGGGTCGGAGACGAAATCCAGCGCCGCTGCGGGATCCAGCGCGGCGTGTGCGATATCCACCACGGCGGTATGGACGGCGTCCATCTCAGCCTCCGCTCACGGGCGGCAGCACCGCCAGGCGACCGTCCGCCGGCAGTGCATCGTGGTCCCGCAGGATGGCCTCGTCGCTGGCGAAGGCCGAGCGCTGCACCAGACTGGCGCGGATCTGGGGAGCGTGCTCGGACAGATGCTGCAGCAGCGCTTCGCGCACGCCGGCGATGGTGCCCTGGTCGGGGGTCTGCAGATCGATGTATGCGTCGGGGCTGGCATCGCGCAGCGCACCGAACAGCTGGATGCGAACGTTCATTGCGGTTTCCTGCACGGCTGGATGGCGTCGGTATGCCCGAGGCCGTAGACATCGACCAACGCGCCTGCGGCCAATGCATCGATATCGGCTGGAATCACCACCCAGGCGTTGGCTTCGGCCAGCGGGCGGATACGGTAGGACTGCTGGCCCTCGAGGATGTGCGCCGACAGACGGCCGTCGGCATCGGCGCGCAGCTGCGCCTTCAGGTGCGTGCGCAGTCCGGCCCGTTTCTCGCAGGCCTCGGCCAGCGGCACGCGCAGCGGGACCTCCGGCGGCAGGGCGGCCATCGTGCGCAGTGCCGGTTCGACGAAGAAGCGCAAGCCCACGGCGCCGGAAATCGGGTTGCCCGGCAACCCGAACAGCAGCGCGCCATCCGGCAGCCGCGCGAACAGCAGCGGCTTGCCGGGGCGGATGGCCACCTTGTGAAACAGCGTGGTGGCGCCGATGCGTTGCAGGACCCGCGGCACGAAATCGTAGCGGCCCATGGACACCGCGCCGGTCGACAGGACGATCCGTGCACCGGCGTCGAGGCAGCGCCCGAGCGCGGCTTCGAATGTCGGCTCGTCGTCCCCCACGGTTTCGGCATGCACCACCTGCGCCCCGGCCAGGCGCAGCCGCGCGCTCAGGAAGGGGCCATTGCAGTTGCGGATCTGACCCGGCTTCAACGGCACCGTCGGGTCGTCTGTCAGTTCGCGACCGGTGCACAGCACTGCCACGCGCGGCTGCGTGTACACGTCGACCTGCGCCACACCGAGTGCCGCCAGCAGCATCAGGTGCTGTGGTTGCAGCACGGTGCCTGCGGCAAGGAGCGCCGTACCGCGGCGCACGTCGGTGCCGGCGGCGCGCACATTGCTGGCAGGCGGCACATCGATGGCGAGGCGGACGCGGGTGGCATGTCCGTGTGGATCGGAGGTGAGGGTTGTGGCGCGCTCCACCGGAACCACACGGTCGAAGCCGTCCGGAACGCGCGCGCCGGTCATGATGGCGCAGGCGTCACCCGTGCCCTGCGTGTGCGCGTCGCCGGCAGCGTGCTCGCCGCTGACATCCAGTTCGGTCCCGGCGGAGAGCGGCGCATCGCCTCCGCGCAGGGCGAAACCGTCCATGGCGGAGTTGTCGAATGGTGGCAGGTCGACGGGGCTGTCCAGCCCCCCGGCCAGAACGCGGCCGATACAGTCGGCGACGGGGACGCTTTCGGTGGGCAGCCGCGTGCAGGCATCGCGGATGATTGCCAAGGCGTCGTCGTAGTCCAGCAGATCAGGATGCATGCGCACTCCTCAATCGCGGCGGCAACCCGGATGAGAGTCCCCCGCAAGCAGGCGGCTCCGTCGCTGGCGCTCCTTGAGCCGCCCTACGGGTGAGGCTGGAATGCATGGCACTCATGTGTGCCTTCCGCCGGCGGCCATCTGCAGGGCGTGGTGCAGGATGGGGGCGAGGATGTCCATGCCTTGCGCGATGGCTTTGGGGCTGCCCGGCAGCGCGATGATCAGGGTGCCATCCAGCAGCACCGCGTCGGCGCGGCTGAGCCAGGCCATGGGGGTGTGCTGGCTGCTTTCGTTGCGGAACAGTTCGCCCAGGCCGGGCACCTTTCGACCGCCCAGGCGGGACAACACTTCGGGTGTCACGTCACGCGGACCCAGGCCGGTGCCGCCGCTGGTCAGCACCAGCGCGGTGCCGTGGTCGGTGAGGTGGTGCAGATTCCGTTCGAGTTGTTCCGCATCGTCGGGCAGCACGAGGGGAGTCGCGACATCGGCGCCCAGCGCACGCAGCCGCTTAGCCAGCAAGGGCCCGGCCTCGTCGGCATAGTCGCCGCGACTGGCGCGGTCGCTGAGCGTGATCACGGCGCAGGGCACATCGTCCAGACGCGCCGTGCCGCGCGGGTGATAGCGCGCGCGCTCGGTGTCGTCCATGCCCTCGGGGTGCAGCCACAGGCCTTTCTTGCCGCCTTCCTTGAACAGCAGCCGCACGCTGCCGATGGACAGTGCTGGCTCCACCGGCTTGGTCAGGTCGTACAGCGTCAGCAATGCGGCGTTGACCCCGGCCAGCGCCTCCATCTCCACGCCGGTGCGGGCGAATGTGGCGACTTCGCAGTACACGCGGATGGCGTGACGTGAGGCGACCGGCTCGCAGCGCAGATCGATGTATTCCAGCGGCAACGGATGGCACAGCGGCATCAGCTGCGAGGCGTTCTTGACGCCCTGCAGGCCTGCGATTTCGGCCATGGTGATGGCATCGCCCTTGGGAAGTTTGCGGTCCACGATCAATGGGTACGCGGTTTCGCCTGCCCTCAGTTCGCCCACGGCCACGGCGCGGCGCGCGGTGATGCGTTTGCGGCGTACATCGGCCATGTGGAAATGCGTGCGGTGCTCGCCTTCGGTCATGCATCAGCCTCCGGTGGATGCCAGGTGCGGCGTGATGCCGGTGTTGCCTTCGTGCAGGAAATGGCCTTTTTCCTTGCGCCCGATCTGGCCGCCGATGGCGTGCACCAGATCCTCCAGCTGGTCGTCGTGTTGCAGCAGATGACGCAGCGGAATGCCGAATTCGCCGAACAGGCACAGGCGCAGATCGCCGGTGGCAGTGACGCGCAGGCGGTTGCAGCCGGCGCAGAAATCCTTCGAATACGGCGCGATGATGCCGAAACGCCCGGCGTAGTCCGGGTGACGATACTCCCGGGCCGGGCCGGCGTCGGCGGCACGCGGGAGTGCCTGCCAGCCCTGTTCGATCAGCTGCGTTTCCATGGAGGCGGCGCGCACGTGGTATTTACGGAAGAAATCGCCGTTGTCGCCCGTCTGCATCAGCTCGATGAAGCGCACACCCACATGATGGTCGCGCAGATACTCCATCCATGTCGGCAGCTGATCGTCGTTGACCCCGTGCATCAGCACGGCGTTGAGCTTCACCGAGGACAGACCGGCCGCGAGTGCCATGTCCACGCCTTCGAGAATGCTGTGCAGACGGTCGTATCCGGTGACCCGGGCGAAGGTGGCGCGATCCAGGCTGTCGACGCTGATGTTGATGGCGTTGAGACCGGCGTCCATCCACTCGCCGAGGCGGCGCGTGAGCAGGGTGCCGTTGGTGGTCATGGCCAGCTTGCTGATGCCCGGAATGGCGGATGCGGTGCGCAGGATGGCGGTGAGGTCGCGGCGCACGGACGGCTCGCCGCCGGTGATGCGCAGCTTGTGCATGCCCAGGTGCGTGAATCCGCGCAGCAAGCGGGTGATTTCATCCAGCGACAGCGGCCCGTCCGCCTGCGGGTCGGCCTTGTAGCCGTGCGGCAGACAATAGGTGCAACGGAAGTTGCAGGCGGGAATGATCGACAATCGCAGGTACGGAAACCGGCGACCGTAACGATCGGCCAGCGCGGGCATGGGCTGTGCTCCTTTCCAAGGTCGGGAGGCGGCCACGTTTCCATGATCACCCTGGCGGTCCGGGGACCGCGGGCGCCGGACCGTATTCCCGCAGGGAACCGAAGGCCCGACACCTCGGAGTTGTTCAATGTGAGCCTCCAGACTATCCGCAGATCGGATGCCCGAGACCACTGCGCCGGATCGCCGTTCAGCCGCCGGTACGGGAAGCGGCCTGATCCGCCGCCTCTGTATGGCGCGCTTCGCCGCCACAGCCGGGGCACCGCGGATCGCGCGTGAGCCGCACCTCGTGGAAACGCATGGACAAGGCATCGACACGCAGCACGCGACCGATCAGTGGTTCACCGATGCCCAGCAGCAGCTTCAATGCCTCGGTGGCCTGGATCATGCCGATGAGCCCCGGCAGCACGCCCAGCACGCCGGCTTCGTTGCAGTTGGGGGCATCTCCGGCGTCGGGCGGATACGGGAACAGGCAACGGTAGCAGGGCGCCTCCGCGTGCCGCGGGTCGAACACGCTGGCCATCCCGGCGAAGCGCTCGATGGCGCCGTAGACCAGCGGCAGGCGCAGGCGCAGGCTGGCCGCCGACAACAGGTAACGGGTGGCGAAATTGTCCGCTGCATCGATGATGAGGTCGTGACCAGCCAGCCAGTCATCGGCGTGACTCGCGTCCAGGCGTCCGTTGCAGGTGGTGACACGAATGCGCGGGTTGAGCGCGGTTAGCGCCGTGCGCGCCGAATCGACCTTGGCCGTGCCGATCCGTGCCTCGGTATGCAGCACCTGCCGATGCAGGTTGGAGCGTTCCACGCGATCGTCGTCGATGAGGGTCAACCGGCCCACGCCCGCACCCGCAAGGTACAGAGCCACCGGCGAACCCAGCCCGCCGGCGCCGACAACCACGACCGACGAGGCTTGCAGCCGAGCCTGTCCCGCCACCCCGACCTGCGGCAGGCGCATCTGGCGGGCGTAGCGGTCATTGGTGTCGGCATCGCCGGCTCCGCCTTCCTCCGGCCATCCCTCGCTGCGCCAGCGCGCAAAGCCGCCGTTGACCGACGCAGTATGCGTATAGCCCATGGATTGCAGGGCTTTCACGGCCAGTTGCGAGCGCCGGCCGGTGGCGCAGATGGTGAGGATCTCGCGGTCATGCTCGGGGAGAAGGTCGCCCGCCCGTTGCTGCAGCTGGCCGAGTGGCAGGCCGGTCGCTCCGGCAGGCCCGCCCAACGCGCGCTCGGAGTCCTCGCGGACATCGATCAGTCGGGCTCCGCGCGCCATGCGCGCCGAGACCTCACGCGGCGACAATTCGGCCACCGTCCCGGGCGGCGGGGCCACATGATCCTTCTGCCTGCTCATGCGCTCGAGTATAGAGCCAGCATGAGGTGCGCGCGATCGTGGGGCGCTGCGTTGCGCGGGTTTGCTGCGATAGCAGGCTGTTGAAATTCGCCGTTGGTGCGTCTGACTTTGCGAGGATCGTTTTACCATAAGGTCTCGCTGGATTTGACGGAGCCATGGGATGCGCGGAGCGGACATTACGCAGGAATCGTTGTTCACGGTGGCGAAGCTGGACGACTTCGTACCGACGGATCATCCCTTGCGTGCGGTGCGCACGCTGGTGGATACCGCGCTCAAGCGTATGGACGGCTTGTTCAGCACGCTCTACAGCGACTACGGCCGCGCCTCGATCGCGCCGGAGAAGCTGATGCGCGCACAGTTGCTGCAGCTGTTCTATTCGATCCGCAGCGAGCGGCTGCTGATGGAGCAGTTGCGCTACAACCTGCTGTTTCGCTGGTTTGTCGGCTTGGCTATCGACGATGTGGTGTGGGATCACTCGGTGTTCTCGAAGAACCGCGACCGACTCAACGACAACGCGGTGGCGAGCGAGTTTTTCCGCGAGGTGGTGCGGCTTGCTGAGCGCCGTGGCCTGATGTCCGAAGAACATTTCTCGGTGGACGGCACGCTGCTGCAGGCATGGGCCTCGCACAAGAGTTTCCAGCCCAAGGACGCGCCGCCGCCTGGCCCCGGCGGCACCGGGCCGCGCAACGCACCGCCGGACTTCAAGGGGCAAAAGCGCAGCAACGACACCCACGCTTCCACCAGCGATCCGGACGCGCGGCTGTACCGCAAGGGCAACACCGGCGCGCAGCTGAGCTATCAGGGTCACCTGCTGATGGAGAACCGCCACGGCCTGGCGTGCGACGCCCGTCTGAGCCTGGCCACCGGATATGGCGAACGTGAAACGGCGTTGGCGATGATGGGCGATCTCAAAGGACGAAGACGGCGCACGCTTGCGGCCGACAAAGGCTACGACACGGCAGACTTCGTGGCCGGATGTCGGAAGCACCGCGTCACACCGCATGTCGCGCAAAACACGACCAACCGGCGTAGCGCGATCGATAGCCGCACCACGCGTCACAGTGGCTACGCGGTAAGCATCAAGATCCGTGCGTGGATCGAAACCCACTTCGGCTGGATCAAATCCGCTGCCGGCATGCGACAGGTCAAGCAGCGCGGCCATGCACGCGTGCAAGCGCTGTTTCAGATGGCCGTGGCGGCCAGCAACCTGATCCGCTTGCGCGGCCTGCTGGCGGCGGAGCTCAACGGATGACCCCGACGACAGGGAAGGTGCGTCCGGGCAGCGCGAAAAACGCTGCAAAGCCATACGAAAGCATTTTGGGGGACGAATATCCCGCACCGAAGACACGACGCAGGATGGGTGATCTCGACGTCTTCATGCGAATTTCAACAGCCTGATAGGGGTCCGGATGACCCGAAGCGGGCAGAAACGCATCGGTGGAGTCCGGTCGCTTCTGCTCCATTGCAATGCTGGAGCGCGTCCGGATACGCGGCGTGCCCGGCAAGCGGGCGCCCGTCGGGTGCCGCCGATGCGTGCCTGTACCCGGGGAGATTGTGGGCACTGCTCTGCCGGAATTTGCGTGCCAGCAGAGGCCTTTCCTGTGCGGCCCTTCACGACGGCTTCAGCATGTTTCGTGCAGAGTTGCCGAGTTGTCGCTTAAATGTGATGTGTGTCACATTAAATGCATGTTTAGTGTATAAAAAGGTAGCTGCTTGCGCGACCGGATGAACCAAGGGACGTGGGGGTAGGCAAACAGGGGGCGGGCTGCAATCATGTACCGAGCATTCAGATTCAGGGCCGTGAGCTGGCAATTGTTGCTGGTGCTGGCCGACCTGGGACTGCTGATGGGCAGCATGTACGCGGCTGTGGCGCTGCGCTACTGGGGTGATGCCGAAGCCCGGGCCGCATTCGCTGGTGCGTTGTATTGGCGCGCGTCGCTGGTTGCCTGCGTGTTGATCCTGGGGATGGCGGCCCTCGGGCTCTATCAGGTCCACCTGCGCGCCGGTTGGCTGGGGCAGCTCAGCCGCCAGGGCGTCGCGTTCGTGCTGGGCGGCGTCGCCCTGGCGGTGTTGTTCTATGCGGTCCCGGCCGCGTACCTGGGGCGTGGGGTCCTCGGCATTGCGCTGGTTCTCGGGTACTTCGTGATCGCCTTCTGGCGGATGCTCTTCGTGCGTTTCGTGGACGCCGATTTGTTCAAGCGCCGCGTGGTGGTGTTCGGTGCCGGCGAGCGCGCCTCCGAAGTGGCCCGCAAGATGCGCCGCAGGACCGATCAGCGCGGATTCAAGATCCTCGGTTACGTGCCGGTCGACCCCGATCCCGTCAGTGTTCCGGAAGCGTTGCTGCTGCGCCCCGATGAGGCCTTCTATGAATGGGCGTCGCGGCTCGGCGTGGATGAAATCGTGATAGGCCCGGATGAACGCCGCGGCACCCTGCCGGTAAACGCGCTGATGGAATGCCGGCTGCGAGGCATGGCGGTGACTGAACTGTCGGAGTTTTTCCATCGTGAAGCCGGCACCATCAGGATGGACCTTACTGACCTCTCGTGGCTGGTGTTTTCCAATGGCTTCCACATTTCGCCGCTGAGGCGCACGGTCAAGCGCACCTTCGATGTGATTGTGGCATTGCTGGTGTTGATCCTGACGTGGCCCTTCATGCTGCTGACCGCATTGGCGATACGGATGGAATCGGGCCGTGGCGCACCCATTCTTTACCGGCAGCAGCGGGTTGGCGAACATGGCAGGCCGTTTGCATTGATCAAGTTCCGCAGCATGCGTACCGATGCCGAGCGCGATGGCGTGGCGCGCTGGGCGACCACGGGCGACAATCGTGTGACCAAGGTCGGACAGTTCACCCGCAAGACCCGGCTGGATGAACTGCCGCAGTTGTGGAACGTGCTGGGGGGCGACATGAGCATCATCGGGCCACGTCCGGAACGGCCGCAGTTCGTGGATGACTTCAACATCCACATTCCGTGCTATCCCCTGCGCCATTGCGTGAAACCCGGGCTCACCGGCTGGGCCCAATTGCGTTATCCGTATGGCTCGTCCATGCAGGATGCCGAGGAAAAGCTGAAATTCGATCTGTTTTATGTGAAAAACCACAACTTCGTGTTCGATCTGGCCATTCTGGTCCAGACGGTGGAAGTCGTCCTGTTCGGGCGCGGCGCGCGCTGAAATTTCGGAGAACAAGCAATTGAAACTGTTACCGCGAAACTACCTGTTGTTGTTGATCGTCACGGCTGGCGTATTGTTGCTTTGCAGTTGCAGTACCGCACCGGTTGTCAACGGCGCGAATGCGGCGCCCAAAACAACGGAGCGCTACATTATCGGGCCTGGCGATTCACTGAACATCTTTGTACGCGACAACCCCAATCTGAGCACCACCGTGCCGGTGCGGCCGGACGGGCGGATCTCCATTCCGTTGGTCCAGTCCATCACGGCAGCGGGGAAAACCCCGGATCAGCTGGCAGGCGACCTGGAGAAATCCCTGAGCCGCTACATCCGGTCGCCGCTGGTGACCGTGATCGTCAAGAGGTTCGTGGGTGCCTACAGCCAGCAGGTACGCGTGGTCGGACAGGCGACGACGCCCAAGTCCGTGCCCTACCGCAGCGGCATGACGCTGCTCGACGTGATGATCGATGTCGGCGGTCTCACCAAGTTCGCCTCCGGCAACAGCGCCAAGATCATCCGCCACCTGCATGACGGCAAGGAGCAGACCATTCCGGTGCGGATCGGCGACCTGATGAACGGCACGATCAAGGACAACGTGGTCATGCGCCCCGGGGACATCCTGATCATTCCCGAGTCGTTTTTTTAAACGATGATGACGGACACACGGCAACCACTGGCGACATCGGGAAGCAGCGCAATGCAGAATCAATCTTTCGGCATGCATGAAATGTTTCAGTACGTGCTGTTGGAGATACGCGCGGCCTGGCGCTATCGCTGGCATGCGCTGATCGTTGCATGGTGCGTGATGATCGTGGGGGCGGTGCTGGTGTTCAGCCTCCCCAACAAGTATGAAGCCAGCGCCCAGGTGTATGCCGACACCGAGGCGTTGACCAATCCGCTGCTCAAGGGGGTCGCGGTGCAGCCGGACGTGCGCCAGCGCCTGCGCATCATTACGCACACAATGCTTTCGCGCCCCAATCTGGAGGCGGTGGCGGACAAGACCGGGTTGTCGTCGCGTGCCATGACACCGGAGGCCAAGGACGCGTTGCTGGAGAGGCTCGGCTCTGCGGTTCACATCAGCGATGCCGGCGCGAGGGATCTGTATACCGTGAGCTATGCCGATTCCGATCGGACGATGGCGAAGCACGTTGTCCAGGCGTTCCTGCAGATACTCGTGAACGACACGCTGGGCGCGAACACGGCTTCCACCGATACGGCGCAGAATTTCCTGCAACAGCAGGTCCAGGATTACGGCCAGAAGTTGAATGACGCAGAGAAGAAACTCGCGGCTTTCAAGAAAGCCAACATTGGCTACATTCCCGGCCAGGGTGGCAGCAACTATTTCACGCGCCTGCAGGCCGCCGAAACCCAATTGCAGACGTTGCAGGACCAGTACGACACGGCAGTATCCAGCCGCGCCACCACCCACCAGCAGATGCATGCCATGACAGCCGGCTCGAGTTCCGGCGGTATCGATCCACGCACGCAGGATATCGACAAGCAGATTGCGGCCTACCAGCAGCAGCTCAACAAGCTCCTGCTGCGTTATACGGACCAGTACCCTGACGTGATTTCCACCAAGCGCATGATCGCCCAACTCCAGAAGCGGCGCCAGGCGTTGAAGAAACACGCAGACACATCGTCGATGGGTGTGGTTTCCGATAATCCGGTGTATCAGGAGATGCAGAAGTCTCTTTATACGACCCAGGTTCAGATCCGGACGCTGGCCACGCAAATCGGCTTGCAGAAAAAGCGGATTGCGGATCTCAAGAATCAGGCGGGGCAGATTACCGGCGTGGAAGCCACCTTGCAGAAACTGACGCGCAATTACCAAACCACCAAAAAGCAGTACGATCAGCTGCTGGAACGCTTGAATACGGCCCAACTGTCCCAGGACGCGACGCAAAGCGGCAACAACCTGAAATTCCGGGTGGTCAATCCACCGGCAGCCCCGTTGCAGCCCGTGAGTCCGAAACGCGGGCTGTTGTTGTTGATGGTCTTCGCATTGGCGGTGGCTATCGGCGCCGGATTTGCCTATTTCCTGCACAAAATAAAGCCGGTGTTCGTGAGCCTCAAGGGGTTGCGCGAGTCAAGCGGATATCCGGTGCTGGGCGCCGTCAGCCTGGTGGTGTCGCAGGCCCGGCATGCGGCACGGCAACGCGAAGTGATCGGGTTCTGCGCCGGCGCCGGCCTGCTGGCTGTAGTGGTCGTGGTGGGCTTTGCCTTTAATAGCCCGCTTACGCATCTGGTGCAGCATTTCTTCGTCATGGGGGCCGTATGAGCATCGTCGAGAAGGCAGCCGAAAAACTCAAATTCATGCGCCCCGAATCGCAGGAGTCGTCGCGAATCGATCCGGCGCCGGATACGACATCGCCACAACCGGGGCCGACGGTCGAGCGTTTGCAGGAACGCGAGCAGGCAGCGCATAAGTCTGTGGAAGCCGCGCCGCTGGTGCATGTGGATTACTCGATGCTCGAGCGGATGGGCTTTCTCCCTGCCAATGGCGACGGAGACGGCCGGCTCAAGGATGAGCTGCGCCGTATCAAGCGCCCATTGCTGGCCAATGCTGCCGGAAAACGCGCCAAAGCCTTGGCGCATGCGGAGCGCATCCTGGTGACCAGCGCGGGGTCGGATGAAGGCAAGACCTTTACCGCAGTGAATCTCGCCCTGAGCCTGGCGCGCGAACCGGATTACGAGGTGTTGCTGGTAGACGGTGACATACCCAAATCCAGCATCACCCGCGCGCTCGGGCTCGAGGGGCGGCCTGGCCTGATGGACGTGCTGGCGGACGAACGGCGCCAGCCGGCCGAGGTGATCGTGCGCACCGACGTGCCCAATCTGCTGGTGGTACCGGTCGGGGAGCGCCACCCGTTGACGGCGGAATTGTTCGGCAGCCGTCGCATGCAGGATGTCCTGGAAGCATTCGGCGGCCGGAATCGCCGCCGGCTGGTGGTATTCGACTCTTCACCGCTGCTGGCCACCTCGGAGTCCCAGGTGCTGGCCTCGTACATGGGCCAGGTCGTCGTGGTGGTCGCGGCAGGCCGTACCCGGCAGCAGGCGCTCGATGCCTCCCTGCAAAGCTTGAATGACTCGCAGTATGTCGGCCTGATCCTCAACATGAGCCAGCTTCCGGCGAGCGAGAACCACTACGACAGTGGTTATGGCTATTAGTCCCCGGACCATGGATGCGCGGCGGGGATTGCGGACTTCGTTGTCTCGGGTGGTGTTGTCGTCACTCATCCTGGCCAGTTGCTGGACGCTCTGCCTCGGCGCAGGAGATACCGTCCGTGGGGCCGGCGACACCGCGTGTCGCTCCCGGCGAAGAGGCTGGAAATTCAAATGTGCCGATCGGTACTGTTCGCCAGCCGACCCTTGCCGAACCGGGATGGGTCGTGGGCGTGACCATCGGGGAGCTGTATACCGACAACCTGAAGCTGGCGCCTTCCGACACGCCCAAACAAACGAGCTGGATCACCCAGATCAAGCCATTTTTAAAGGCTGCCTACAGCGGGCCGCATTTTTCCGGAGTATTGGACTACGCGCTCACCGGATATCTGTATGCGGGCCACTCCAGCTACAATCAGGTGACCCAAAACCTCGATGCCAACGGCACGCTGACCATTCTTCCGCAGCATTTGTTTGTGGATGGCACCGCCATGTACGGCAGCGAGGTCATCAACAATCAATTGTCAGCGGCATCTGGCACGTTCTTTTTGAACAACAACCGTGCCAATGTGGCGAGAGGCACCCTCAGTCCGTACTGGATCCAGGATCTGGGCAACGTTGGAACCGCAAGCCTGCGCTACAGCTACGGGCGGGTGATGTACAACACCCGGGGCATCCCCGCCCAAAACGGCGATGTGTTGTCCGGCATCCCCGACATCACCAGCAACGCGGTGCAATTCAGTCTTGTGAGTCCCACGGATAAAACCTGGGGCTGGAATCTGGGGTATTCCGAGCAGCGTATCGAGCCGAATTTCGGTCGGAGTGTGGACTACGCGGTCGCCAAGCTGGGCGCCTACGTGAAGGTCAGCAACACGATCCGTCTGCTGGTTGATGCGGGGAGGGAAAGCAAGTTCCTGCCGGATGGCACCGTTGACAAGCTGGCGGCGAGTTACTGGGATGCGGGCTTAACGTGGGCGAGCAGTCTCTATCAGCTCAAGGCCATGGTCGGACATCGATTCTATGGGCGCAGTTACCAGTTTTCCTGGTCACGCACCGCCGCCCTGTTGACCACGACCATCAGTTACGAGGAACGGCCCACCGACCTCAACCAGCAATTGCTGGGAGAAAATCCGGGTCTGGTCAACGCCTCGCCTGTCGGTCTTTCCAGCCTTCCCTCACTTACGGAACGCCAGTCTTATCTCATGAAGCGCGCCACGGCGTCGGCAGAGTACGAGATGCCGACAGGCAGGTTGCGCGTGAGGCTATACGATGAACGACGCAGCTATTTTGCCTTGGACCACCGGCAGGAAAAGGTTGTCAATGCCAATGTCGACTGGCTGTTCAATATCGGGGCATTCACCACGCTTACGCCCACTCTGGGCTGGCAGCGGTATCAGTTCCGCGATGGCCAGGTTCGATACAACAATTACGAACAATTGGCACTGGTGCATCAGTTCGGTCCCGAAGATTACGCCAGCGTGCGGCTGCGCCATGACTCCAGCAACGTGTCTTCCGTATTGACAGGCGCACGTGGATACCGGGCGAACGTGATTTTCCTGCAGTGGACCCACCTTTTTTGAGACCCATATGTATCAGGCGTTTTACAACCTGCACGGCAAGCCATTCCAGTTGACGCCGGATTCGGCGATGCTGTTCCCCAGCAAGGGCCACAAACGCGCCATGGCCTACCTGCTTTACGGCCTCGAGCAGGGGGAAGGTTTCGTCATGATCACCGGTGCGGTGGGCACCGGCAAGACGCTGCTCATCCAGAAGTTGCTGGAAGAAGTCGCGTATCGCAACATCGCCATGGCCAGTATCGCCTCGGCCAATCTCGGCAGCGAGGACATATTGCCGGCCGTGGCCTCGGCATTCGACCTGTCCTATGAACAACGCAGCAAGGAGGCCTTGCTGCAGGACCTGAAGCAGCATCTGATGGTGCTGCGTGAGCATCATGCGCACGCCCTTCTGGTGGTGGATGAGGCGCAGACACTGACTCCCGCGGCGCTGGAGATGCTGCGCATCCTGTCGAATCTGGAATTCGGGGGCCGCGCGCTCCTGCAGGTATTTCTCGTGGGTCAGACGGAACTGCGCGACCTGATCATCAACAACCGCATGGAACAGTTGCGTCAGCGCGTGATCGTTTCCCACCGGCTCGAACCCATGGGCGAGGAGGAGAGCAGGGCCTACATCGAGCATCGCTTGCGTACCGTCGGATGGAACCATGATCCGGAGCTGGCCCCCGAGATCTTTGCGTCCGTCTACCGTGCCAGTCGCGGGATTCCGCGCAGGATCAATCTCGTCATGGACCGGTTGTTGTTGCACGGATACCTGGAAGAACTGCACGAGCTCGACCGCGTGGCGCTGACCACCGTGCTGGACGAAATTCGCGACGAGATGCCCGAGATGCCGCTGACGCTGGAAGCGTCCGCGGTGTCGCACCACCCGGGCCCGACGCAGAACCCCGCAGCGTCTGCGCAGGCAAGCCGGTTCGCCGCGCTGGAAGTCAATGCCAACAAGGTCCTGTTGCGCTTGATGCGCGAAACGATCCGGCTCCGGAAGACGCTGCAGGGCCAGCAGTCCATGAGCTCGCCGACGGATGATGCGATGGCCGGCGATGCCTGGCAGCGGGGCTCCACCAAGACGGAAGGTGAAGGCAAGTGAGCGCGGTATCACCCCGATCCGAGCCGATCATCAACGCCATGACGGTGGATGTGGAGGACTATTTCCAGGTGGCGGCCTTCGAAAAGTGCATCCGGCGCGAAGACTGGTCACGCTGGCCGGTGCGCGTCGAGGACAACACGCGGCGTGTGCTGCGGCTTTTCGAGCGCCACGGAGTGCATGCCACCTTTTTCGTGCTTGGCTGGGTGGCCGAACGCTTCCCTGCGCTGGTGCGCGACATCGGCGCCGCCGGTCATGAGGTCGCAAGCCACGGTTTCGGTCACGAGCGCTTGACCAACATGAGCCGTACCGCGTTTCGCCAGGGTATCGTGCGCACCAAGCACCTGCTGGAGGATCTCGGCGGCGCCGCGGTGTCCGGCTACCGCGCACCCAGTTATTCCATCGGCCCGGCTACGTTATGGGCGTACGAGGAGTTGCGGGAGGCCGGTTACCGGTACAGTTCCAGCATCGTACCCATCCGGCATGACCTGTACGGCATGCCGGCGGCACCGCGATTCGCGTTCTTTACCGAGCGTTCCGGGGTGCTCGAAATTCCGGTCACCACGGCACGGCTGTGGGGACGCAACTTTCCTTGTGGCGGCGGCGGCTACTTCCGTCTGTTGCCCTACGCGCTGTTCAAACGCGGCCTTGCTCGCGTCAACTGCCAGGAGAAGTCCTCCGGGGTGTTCTATTTCCATCCGTGGGAAGTGGATCCACAGCAGCCGCGGGTGCCCGGCGTGACGCTGAAGAACCGGGTGCGTCACTACCTGAACCTGGCGCGTACCGCTCCCCGTATCGAACGGCTGGTGCGCGACTTCCGTTTCAATCGCATGGACCGGGTCTTCCTTGCCCCTGGACACGACTACCCGGTGGTGACGCTGCGGTCCCTTGAGTCACATTCGCACCGAGGAGGAATTCAGCATGCTCGATCGTGCGGATGACGGGCATTCCGCCAAACCGTGCGCCATCAAGCGTCTGCAGCAGGGCGACGAGGGGCGCTGGGATGCCTTTGTCGCAGTTGCGCCACATGCCACCTTTTTCCATCGCGCCGCCTGGCGCGGCATCATTGAGAAGGAGCTCGGTCATCGCTGCCATTACCTGTACACGGAACGACACGGCACCATCACCGGCATCCTGCCCCTCGCCGAAATCCGCAGCCGTTTGTTCGGCCACGCGCTGATTTCCACGCCGTTCTGCGTGTACGGAGGCGTGGTGGCGCGTGACGCGGAGAGCGAGGCACGGCTTACAGACGCAGCGGCGGCATTGGCCGACGATCTGCGGGTCGATTATCTCGAGCTGCGGGACCGCGAGCTGCGCCATGACGACTGGCCGATCAAGGACCTGTACGTCACCTTCAGCAAAACGCTGCAGCCCGATCACGAGGAAAACTGGAAGGCGCTCTCGGCCAAGCGGCGCAACAAGATTCGCAAGGGCATTGCTGCGGGTCTGCAGGCGCGCCATGACGGCAGTATCGACGACTTTTACCGGGTATACGCCGAGAGCGTACGCAACCTCGGCACCCCTGTTCTTCCGCGCAAGTACTACGCGCAACTCAAACAGGCGTTCGGTGACAGCTGGGAGATCACCGTGATTACGCACGAGGGGGAGCCGGTGGCCACTGTCATGAGCTTCTACTTTCGCGATCAGGTGCATTCCTATTACGCGGGCAGCGTGATGCGTGCCCGTGATCTCGCGGCCAACGATTTCATGTACTGGGCGCTGATGCAGCGCGCGGTGGAGCGTGGCGCGCGGGTGTTCGACTTTGGCCGCAGCAAGCAAGGCACGGGGTCCTATGATTTCAAGAAGCAATGGGGGTTCGAGCCGGAGCCGCTGCCATATGCCTATTATCTGGTGCGTGCCGAGGAGATGCCCAACATCAGTCCCACCAACCGCAAATACAGCCTGTTCATCAAGGCGTGGCAGAAGTTGCCGCTGCCGGTGAGTTGCGCGCTCGGTCCGTGGCTCGCGCGGGATCTGGGGTAGGGCCTGTCAACGCCATGCAATCGATATTGTTCCTGTGCCACCGGCTGCCCTGGCCGCCCGACAAGGGCGACAAGATCCGCTCGTATCATGTATTGCGGCGGCTCGCGGAACACTATCGGGTGTACCTCGGCACGTTCGTGGACGATCCAGTCGACTGGCAATACCTTGCCCAGGTCGAGGCCTTGTGCACCGAGGCATGTGTGCGGCCCTTGAAACCCTGGTCTGCACGCTTGCGTGCGCTTGCGGCCCTGGTGCGGGGTGAACCGCTCACCGTGGGGGTCTATCGTGATCGCATGTTACGGCGCTGGGTGGAGCGGCTGCTGGCCGAGCGCGAGGTCGATCTGGTCCTGTGCTATTCGTCCGGCGTGGCACCGCTTGTCATGTCCCACGCCCACTTGCGGCGCGTGATGGATTTCGTGGATGCGGACTCCGACAAATGGCGCCAGTACGCGCAGACCCATCGTGGTTTGATGGGCCTGATTTACGGCCGCGAAGCGCGCCGGCTGGCGGAGTTCGAGCGCACGATCGCCGCGCAATTCGATGCCAGCGTGTTTGTCTCCGAAGCCGAAGCGGCATTTTTTCGCCAGCAGGTGCCGGCAATGGCAAACAAGGTACACGGCATCCCCAATGGCGTGGATGCCGGGTATTGGGACCCGCGGCGCACCTCCCCCAATCCCTATCCGACCGGCGAGCGGGCGATCGTATTCGTGGGTGCCATGGACTACCAGGCCAACGTGCATGCAGCGCAATGGTTCGCGCGGGAAGTCTGGCCACGGATTGTCGCCCGGCGGACGGATGCCCGCTTCTATATCGTGGGCAGCAACCCGACAGCGGCGGTCCGCGCGCTGGGCCAGCTTGAGGGTATTACGGTCACGGGGCGCGTAGAGGATGTGCGGCCGTGGCTGGCGCATGCGCATGCCGTGGCGGCGCCTTTGCGCATTGCCCGGGGGATCCAGAACAAGGTGCTGGAAGCCATGGCCATGGAAAAAGTGCTTCTGGCAACGCCCGAAGCCTGGGAAGGCATCGAAGACTTCGAAGGTCGCCAGGGCTGCATCAGCAGGTCGCCCGAGGCCATGGCGGCGGAAGCGTTGCGCTGGCTGGATGCGCCGCATGTCGCGCGGGTAGCGGCAGCCCGTGCCAAGGTGCTGTCGCACTATGGCTGGGGTCGCAATCTCGACATCTACGAGAACGTGCTGCATCCCACTCCCCCTGTTGCGGCATCCGCACGTGCACAGAGCACGGCCGGTGTGCGGGTGTGTTCATGAGTCGGGTGATGGCGGCCAAGGCCGGTCTGCTCTCGCGGGCATCCGGCTGGAGCTTGGCCGCGGCTGCGTTCGGCGTCGCGGTCCTCGTGTTGCTGGTCTGCTATTGGCAGACGGCGCAATCGCTGGTGTGGGCTTGGGCGCACGATGGAACGTATCAATACGCGTTCTTGATCTTTCCCCTGAGTCTGTGGACGGCGTTCAATTTGCGCCATCAGGTACAGGCGCATAAGCCAACCCCAAGTGTTTGGGGTCTGGCGGCGATCGCGTTGCTGGTGCTTGTCTGGTATGCAGGCAACCTGCTCGATATCAATCTGGCACAGCATGTTGCATTCGTGGTCCTGTTTCCGGCGCTGGTACTGGCCTTCTGGGGCTGGCGTGCCCTGTGGGTATTGGCGTTCCCGCTGGGCTACCTGATGGTCTTCGCAGTTCCCTGGGGCGACGGGATGGTCGGTTCGCTGCAGGACTTCACCGCAAACTTTGCGGTACGCGCGTTGGAGCTGACCGGCACGCCGGTGCTGCTCAACGGCCGGGAGATCCTCACACCTTCCGCGACCTACATGGTGGAGGATGCGTGCAGCGGGGTGAAATTCTTCATCGCCTGCAGCGCACTCGGCTGTCTGTATGCCTACCTGATGTACCAGCGCTGGTGGAAGCGGCTGGTATTCGTGGCGCTGGCAGCCATCGTGCCGATAATCGCCAACGGCTTCAGGGTGTATTTCACCGTGCTGATCGGCGACACCTGGGGATTGAAATACGCCAGCGGCACGGATCACATGATCTTCGGCTGGCAGTTCTTCGGCACGGTGCTGGCGCTGCTGTTGTTGACGGGCTGGTTTTTTCGCGATCCCCTGGTAGCGCGTGAGCAGCCCGCTGCAAGTGGCGCAAAGCCGCCCGGAGCGCGTGCCGGGGTCTGGTTGGTGGCCGCCGTGCTGTTGGTCGCGGGGCCGGTATTGGCCGCAGGGGTCACTTCACCGGCGCCGCCGGAATCCATGCACCTGACCGCTCCGGTGATTGCCGGTTGGTCAGGTCCGCAAACGTCGAGCGATGGTTGGAGGCCGGAGTTCAAGGGAGCGGCAGGACAGTTACAAGCGTCCTACCGGTCAGTCGCGGGCGGTGATACGGTCGGGCTGTTTCATGCCGTCTATACCGGCAAACCGCGCCGCGGACATACCCTCATCACCTATGGGAACGACGTCTACGATCCTGCGCACTGGCACGTTTTAAGCAGTGCGAATCGGCGCGTCGCTCTGGCGGGGGGGCGAAGCCTGCCGGTCGGGGAGCTGCGACTCAGTGGTGCAGCAGGCTCACGACTGGTGTGGTACTGGTATTGCGTGAATCACCATTGCTCGCGTTCGCCGGTGTTGACCAAGTTGCTGCAGGCATGGGATGTGCTGCGCGGGCATATACCCCGATCTTCGGTATGGGCGGTGTCGTCGCCGATTGGCGACGATGACAGGGATCAAACACGGATGAATTTGCGTGCTTTCGCGCAGGCATTGCGTGAGACAGGTCCATTGCATGTGCGGGATCGGCGGGGCAGCACAAGGAGCAAGCCATGAACGACAAGCCGCTGATCGCGCATGTTCTCTACCGCCTCGACACCGGCGGCATGGAACGCGTGCTTGTGACGCTGATCAACCATACTCACCAACGCTACCGTCATGCAATCGTCTGTCTGCAAGGGTATGGCGACCTTCGGAACCAGATCGAGGCGGCCGATGTGCAGTGCCTGGTCTTGAACAAAAAGCCAGGCAAGGACTGGCCTTGCTATTTCAGGCTGTGGCGAGCTTTGCGGAAACTGAAACCCGATCTGGTTCACACCTATAACACCGGTGCCCTGGATGCGGCACCCATCGCCAAGCTTGCAGGGGTCAGGTGCATCATCCACGCAGAACGTGGTAGGGATGCCGCCGATCCGCACGGCGACAGCCGGAAATATCGACTTCTGCGCCGTTGGCTATTGCCATTCATTGACCGTTACCTGACTGTTTCACGGGACCTGCAAAACTGGCTGACAAGGAAAGTCGGCATACCGCCTTCCCGGGTGGTGTGCATCCCCAACGGTATTGACATCAAGGCATTTACCGCGCCAGCCGGAGAGCGAGGTGCGCACTCATTGCTGGGATCATTCGCGCCCCCTCGGGCCATTTTGATTGGTACAGTCGGCCGGTTGAATGCCGTGAAGGACCACGCCGGATTGATAACGGCGTTTCGCGATCTGTGCGAGGCGTTGCCTTCGGAGCGTGAGCGCCTGCGCCTGGTTGTGGTGGGCGAGGGTTCCGCAGCGTCGCGTGCTGGAGACGCAAATAGCACGCAGCGGACTTGCGCAACAAATCCGACTGTTGGGTAAACGCAATGATGTGGCGGCACTGCTCGCGGAGTTTGATGTCTTTGTGCTTTCCTCCATCGCCGAAGGCATGCCAGGCGCCGTGTTGGAGGCCATGGCGGCCCGATTGCCCGTGGTTGCCACCGATGTTGGTGGTGTGGGGGAATTGGTGGTTCCAGGCGTGACAGGCGCGCTGGTGCCGGCCGGCGATCCCCATGCGCTGGCCCAAACGCTGGCGAATTATGTACTGGATGGCGACTTGCGTGTGCAGCATGGAAGGGCGGGGCACGAGCGCGTCCTGACGCGGTTCCGTTTGCAAACCATGCTGTCAGCGTACACGTCGCTCTACGATGAATTGTTGAACCATGTCCATCATCAACATGAGCAAGCCGTCACGGCGACTCGATGTGGCCGAACAGCAGGAAGGATTGAACCATGTGCGGAGTGGCTGGCATCGTGTCGGCGAACAGATACGACAGGGTGAGTGAAAAGATTCTTGTTGCCATGCGGGATGCGCAGCTGCATCGTGGGCCGGACGAGGCGGGTCTGTATCTCGGCGAGGGCGTGGGTCTCGGCCATCGCCGCCTGTCCATCATCGATCTGTGCCATGGACAACAACCGATGGTGGACGAAGCGGCCGGTTTGGCGCTGGTCTACAACGGCGAGCTGTACAACTTCCAATCGCTCAAAGCCGAATTGGAGCAGCAGGGCGCGACATTCGCCAGCCACAGCGATACCGAAGTGCTTCTGCGCGCCTGGCAGCATTGGGGCGAGGCGTGCCTGCCACGGCTGCGGGGCATGTTCGCGTTTGCGGTATGGGATATGCGTGCGGAGCGCATTTTTCTTGTACGCGATCACATTGGCGTCAAGCCGCTGTATTACGGATTCACGCGCTCCGGCGACATGGTGTTCGCCTCTGAACTCAAGGGGCTGA
The DNA here is from genome assembly GCA_963747595.1 of uncultured Gammaproteobacteria bacterium. Lineage (GTDB taxonomy): Bacteria > Pseudomonadota > Gammaproteobacteria > Xanthomonadales > Rhodanobacteraceae > Oleiagrimonas. The sequence goes on along the minus strand of CAVVFO010000002.1, from coordinate 1,965,536 downwards.
TGGCGCATCCCGACGTGGAGCGCAGTATTCGATCCGCAAGCGCTCGAAGATTATCTCGCGCTTGGATACGTACCCGATCCCAAAAGCATCTACAAAGGCATCTTCAAGCTGCCGCCGGGCCATTGGCTGAGTTGGCGTGCGGGTGAGCAATCCGCTCGGTACTCCCGCGCAGTACTGGGATCTGCCTTTCGATGTCGACAAGACAATGGAATTGCCCGAAGCGTGCAGTGCGGAACTCCGCCGGTTGCTCGATGATTCCGTGCGCGAGCCAGATGGTGTCCGACGTGCCGCTCGGCGCCTTCCTCTCCGGCGGGGTGGACTCAAGTGCAGTGGTGGCGAGCATGAGCCGGCTGAAGCATGAGCCGGTCAATACATGCTCCATCGGCTTTGACGACAGTGCCTTTGATGAAACCGTCTATGCGCGGCAGGTAGCTCGACATCTGCACACGAACATTTCGAAGAGCACGTCAGCTCGCGGGATTACGACCTGCTGGATACGCTCGCCGGGATTTACGACGAACCGTTTGCGGACAGCTCCGCGTTGCCAACCTGGCGCGTATGCCAATTGGCACGCAAGCACGTGACCGTGGCGCTCTCGGGCGATGGTGGAGACGAGAATTTCGCCGGCTACCGGCGCTATCGTATGCATGCGTGGGAAAGCAGTCTGCGAGCACGCTTGCCTGCAGGGTTGAGAAAGCCGCTGTTCGGCTTGCTGGGTGAGCCTCTACCCAAAGGCCGATTGGGCACCGCGCCCGTTGCGTGCGAAAAGCTACGCTTTCAGGCGCTTGCCCGCGATGATGTGGAGGCGTATTTTCACAGCGTCAGCACCACATCGGCGGCGATGCGCCAGCAGCTTTACAGCCCCGCCTTCAAACGCGAACTGCAGGGCTACACCGCTCTGAACGTCTTCCGCGAACATGCGGCCAAACGCGCGCCCACGGACCATCCGCTGCTGCTGGCACAGTACCTTGATTTCAAGACCTAGCTTCCTGGCGACATCCTGACCAAAGTGGATCGCGCCAGCATGGCCCACAGTCTGGAAGTCCGTGTGCCGCTGCTCGATCATCGACTGGTCGAATGGGCGTCCAGCTTGCCGCCGGAGCTGAAACTGCATCGCGGCGCAGGCAAGTTCGTCTTCAAGAAAATGCTCGAGCCGGATTTGCCGCACGATGTGCTCTACAGGGCCAAAATGGGTTTCGGTGTGCCCGCTGGCAGCATGGTTCCGCGGCCCACTCGCAGGCCATGCTCAGACAGGCATTGCTGGACGGGGGCGCTTGCCGAAAGCGGGCTTTTTGAGCCGGCCATGCTTGATCGGCTGGTGCGGCAACATGCGGCAGGCCAGCGCGATCACAGCGCGACGCTCTGGAGCCTGCTGATGCTGGATGCTTTCCTGCGCCGCATGGAGCAGCCCGCACCTGCAGCAGTCTCGGCCGAATCGATGGACGCGGTTTCGGCTGCCGGTGCGCTGCCATGAATCCCTGCATTCTGCTGTTCGGGATGCCGCGCTCCGGCACCACTTGGGTCGGCAAACTGTTCGACAGCCATCCGGACACGCTGTATCGCCATGAACCGGACAGCGTGCGGCGGCTGAGCCATGCCGCTGTTCCCCGAGAAGGACAGATGCGTCCGGATATCGCGATGAGCTGGAGCAGTTTGTCGCTCTGCTGCCGCAGGCTGCGCTCTCCCGAGGTGGTGGGCAAGCAGCCCCTGTTTCCCAAGAGCTACCAGTCTGCCGCAGCACTGGCCGCCTATCGTGCCAGCGTGGTTGCCGCCAAGGCCGCGAGTCGCATTCGCCGAGCACTTTCCCTGCCTGTATCGCCCAACGGCTGCGGGTTGTGAGCGGGTACGTCTCGTCTGGAAGTCCATCGAGTCGCTGGGACGGCTCGGTGTATGCGTCGAGGCGCTGCCGGATGCCCGCGCCATTCACCTGATGCGTCACCCGTGTGGCTATATAGCGTCGGTATTGCGCGGCGAAGCGAAGCGGCGGTTCAGCGGTCCGACACCCGAGCGCAGATGATCTCTGGTTGCTGAAAATGCTGCTGGAGACGCCGACCGCGGAAGCACACGGGCTCAGTCTGGCCGATATCGAAAAGCTCACGCCGGAAGAACGGCTGACGTGGCGTTGGGTGCTGATGCAGGAAAAGATTCTTGCCGATGTCGCGGACTGCGAGCATGTGCTCACTGTGCGGTATGAAGATGTCTGCGCCGATCCCCTCGCAATGACCCGAACGGATGTTCGAGTTCGCAGGTCTCGACTGGCAGCCGCAGACCGAGAAATTTGTGCGCGCAAGCACCGAGGCGACGCAACACGGACTACTACAGTGTCTTCAAGAGCCCGCAGGAGTCGGCGGAACGCTGGCGTTCGGAACTGGCGCCGGAAGTCATCGAACGCATCCTGCGAATTTTGCGCAACAGCTCTGTTTCCCGCTTTTATCCTGACGACGGCCCGATCAGGCTAGCGCCGGCTGCGCTGAAGGAAGTGGCGCCATGAAGACCGCGACGGTCAATCGTGTCGCTGCCGATGGCGTCGTGCCCTCGGCGGAAAAAGCAGTCCACAGCGATATCGTCCGGCGCGGGAGTCAACGCCGAAGTACGTGGCAGATATGCAGCGCAAGATTCGCCTGCTGGTCTTCACCAGCCTCTATCCGGATGCGGCGCGGCCGCGGCATGGCATCTTTGTGGAAGAGCGGCTCCGGCACCTCGTGGATTCCGGTCGGATTGCCGCGACGGTCGTCGCGCCGGTGCCATGGTTTCCGTTTCGGCATCGATGCTTCGGCGCCTACGCGACATTTGCCAGGGTGCCCAAGTATGAGGAGCGCCATGGCATCCGGATCCTGCATCCGCGGTATCCGGTGATCCCGAAACTGGGCATGAACATCGCACCATTGCTGATGTACCGCGCGCTGCTGCCGGTCCTGCGCAACATGCAAGCCCACGGGACGGACTTCGATCTGATCGATGCGCATTACTTTTATCCCGATGGCGTGGCCGCGGCACGGCTCGGCGCAGCGATGGGCAAACCGGTGGTGATCACCGCGCGCGGCAGCGATGTGAATGTGATTGCGCGATATCGCCTGCCGGCGCGGCAAATCAGATGGGCGGCGGAACGTGCCGCCGCCGTCGTGACCGTTTCCGACGCATTGAAGGATAAAGTCCAGGCCTTGGGTGTGAGTCCGGACAATGTCGTGACCCTGCGCAATGGTGTCGATCTGGAGCGCTTCCAGCCACTGGATCGCAGTGCCATTCGCGCCAGGCTCGATCTTGCAGGACCGGTCTGGTTGGCCGTGGGCAACCTCGTTGAACTGAAAGGCGTGCACATTACCCTTGCGGCGCTGGCGAAGACGGCCGATGCCACGTTGCTGATTGTGGGCGACGGTCCCGAGAAAGCGCGGCTTGCGGGATTTGGCCCACCGTCTGGGCGTTGATGCGCGCGTGCGGTTTCTGGGTAATGTTCCGCATGCGCAAAGCTGTGCGACTACTACAATGCGGCCGACGCGATGGTGCTGGCATCGAGCCGTGAAGGCATGCCCAACGTGGTGCTGGAATCACTCGCCTGCGGCACGCCGGTGGTGGCTGCACCCTTTGAGAGTGTCAGCGGAGCTGATCAGTGTGCCGGAAGCAGGCGAGATTGCCGCAGCAGCGCACCGCCGACGCGATCGTGTCCGCATGGCGGCAGCTGCAAAGCCGAAATGCCGCAACGTGCCGCCACGCGCCGTTTTGCCGAGCGGTTGGGTTGGCAGCCCGTGGTGGAGGCGCAGTGCGCCCTGTACGACCACGTGCTGTCGGCATATGCGGACAGCGAAGGCAGGGGCGCAGTCCGGTGAACGCCAAACTCGACCTCGCCCGCCGCGATTCCCGACTGGCGGAATCTGCCGATCGCCCATTGCGCATCCTGCACGTGCTCGATCATTCGCTTCCGCTGCATAGTGGTTACACGTTCCGGACGCTCGCCATCCTCACCCAGCAGCGTGCGCTGGGATGGGAAACCTTTCAGCTGACCAGCCCCAAGCAGGACAGTGGCGATCAGCGCGAAGAGACCATCGGAGACTGGATGTTCTCACCGCACCCCGCCCGCGTCGGGCCTGACAGCGAGGCTGCCGCTGATCCAGTATCGCGCCTTGATGAGCACCTTGAGCACTCGGCTTGCGGAAGTCGTAGACAGCGTGCGCCCGGACATCATCCACGCGCATTCGCCGGTGCTGAACGCGTTGCCTGCGCTGGAGGTCGGGCGGACTGCGGGCATCCCGGTGGTGTACGAGGTCCGTGCATTCTGGGAAGACGCCGCCGTCGATCATGGCACGGCGCGCGAGTGGGGGCCGCGTTATCGGTTGACGCGCGCGCTGGAAACCCGCGCGTTGCGACGTGCCGATGCCGTGACCACGATCTGCGAGGGTTGCGCCGCGACATGCTGGAACGCGGCATTCCCGCGAACAAGATCACTGTCATCCCCAATGCCGTGGATGTATCCGGAGTTTCCATTCAAGACCCCGATCGATGCCGCGTTGGCGCAGCAATACGGACTCACGCCCGGCAAGACCCTGGGATTCGCCGGTTCGTTCTACGCCTACGAGGGACTGGATGTGTTGCTGCAGGCGATGCCGCTGGTGCTGCATGCCGAGCCGCAGGCACGACTGATGCTGGTGGGCGGCGGGCCGCAGGAAGACAATTTGAAAAGGCTGAGCGACCGAGCTTGGCGTGGAAGGCGCCGTGCATTTCACCGGGCGCGTGCCGCATGCCGATGTCGGCCGCTACTACAGTGTCATGGATGTCATGGTCTACCCGCGCATCTCGCGACGGCTCACCGACCTGGTGACGCCTCTGAAACCGCTGGAGGCGATGGCCATGGGCAAGCTGGTGGCGGCTTCGGATGTGGGTGGGCACGGCGAACTGATCAGCGATGGATACAATGGTCATTTTTTCCGCGCAGGATCGGCCGAGGCCCTCGCGGATTGGCTGATCGATCTGATGAAAACACCCGGAGACATGGGACGATGTGATCGCCAACGGTCGCGCGTTCGTGGAGCGCGAACGCACGTGGCAAGCGAGTGTGGCGCGCTACCGCGCCGTCTATGCCGATGTGCTCGACCGGACGCGGAAAACCGAAGGGGGCATGCATGGCCGTTGATACGCCTGCAGTGGTACTGGGTGCGGGTCTGAACGGCCTGGGTGTGGCACGCAGCCTTGCGCATGCGCGAGTGCCGGTGTGGTTGCTGGATTCCGATGAGCGGCGCCCGGAAATGCACACCCGCGCTGCGAAGCCGCTTGAAGATAGCGGCCCTGCATGGCGAACCGCTGGTCGAAGAACTGGTGCGTCTGGGCACCACGCAGTTTTCCGGCCTGCGTCCGGTATTGTTCTTGACCCAGGAGGAAAGCGTCAAGATGGTGTCGCACCATCGCGATCGGCTCGCGGCGCTCTACCGTTTCAGCCTGCCATCCATCGAGCTCGTGGATGCACTGCAGCACAAGCAGGGATTCCAGCGTCTGGCCGAACAACTCGACAGCCCCATTCCGCCGCTGGTGCACATCCGCACGCTGGCAGATCTGCCTGCGCTGGAGACTTTGCATTATCCGGTGGTGATCAAGCCGGGCGAGCGGCATGCCGGATACGGGCAGCATTTCAAGAAGGCGTATCGGGTGGAGAGTGTCGCGGAAGCCACCGAGTTGATCCGCCGCATCCTTCCGGTGATGGCCGACGTAGTGGTGCAGGAATGGACCGAGGGTCCGGATTCCAATATCTATTTCTGCCTGCAGTATCTCGACAGGCAGGGGCAGGTGACAGCATCGTTCACCGGGCGCAAGATCCGTTCCTGGCCGCCGCAGGTGGGGGGCACGGCGAGCTGCATGCCGGCACCGGATGCCGATGCGGAACTGTCCGCATTGACGGCGCGATTTTTTCAGGAAGCAGGTGTGATCGGAATGGCAGGGATGGAATACAAGCGCGATGTGCGCAGTGGCGATTTCCGCATGGTGGAACCCACCATCGGCCGTACGGATTACCAGGCCGAAGTGGCCGCGCTCAACGGTGTCAACCTGCCGTACGCGGCGTACTGCGCCGAACTGGATCGTCCCTGGTCCGCGTCTGCACCGGCAAGACGATCGCTGGCCTGGCATATGCGCTCCGAAGACAGGCAGTCTGCCGCCGCCCAGCATCAGCGGCCGAGGCAGGGTTTCGAAGGCGTTGACGGTGTACGCGACGCATTATGGCGCTGGGGGGATCCCGCACCATGTCTGATTCAAGGTGCACGGCGCGTCCGCCGTGCGCTGCGCGCTCGTACTGCGAAGATGATGCCGGGGTCGCGTGCAGCCGGGAGCAAGCCATGAACATGGTGGCCAGATTCTTTCCCGGCCGATCGGCGCGCCCGAGCGTCGATGCGCGTCGTGGACTGCAAGCTGCGGCCGAATGGCTGGCGCGTGCCCAGGATGCCTCCGGTTCGGACGGGGTCAGCGCGCATTATGACGTGGCGAAGCGCCGATGGGCGGGCGCCTATCCGGAAACGACCGGCTACATCATTCCGACCTTCTTCCGCTATGCGGATTTTTCCGGTAACAGGGAATACCGTGAACGTGCCATCCGCATGGCGCAGTGGGAGTCCGACATCCAGCTTGCCGAGGGCGGCGTGCGCGCGGGCACGATGGACGCGACGCAGATCGTGCCGACCATTTTCAATACCGGACAAGTACTGTTCGGCTGGCTGGCCGCGTGGCAGCAGACGCAGGATGCGCGGTTTCGTGATTCGCTGGTACGCGCGGCCGACTGGCTGGTGGAGGCGCAGGATCCGGACGGCGCGTGGCGGCGCTTTGCTTCGCCCTTCGCCGCACATGGATTGAATACCTACAACACCCGCGTGGCCTTTGGATTGGCCCAGGCCGGTCGCCACCTCGACGAGCCCAGGTACGTCGAAGCCGCCGTGCGCAACGTGGAATGGGCGCTCACCCAGATGCATCCCAACGGCTGGCTGGAAAACAACGACCTGGAGGACAATGATCGACCGCTCACGCACACCATTGCCTACGCCACGCGCGGCATCCTGGAAGTCGGTCTGATCGCCGCAAACACGGCATTCGTGGATGCTGCTACACGTATCGCGCGGTCCGTGGCGGAGACCCAACGCCGCGACGGAGCCTTGCCGGGGCGGCTGGATGCAAGATGGCGACCGGCCGCGCGCTGGACATGCGTGACCGGCAATGCACAAATGGCCATCATCTGGCAGCGCCTGGCCAGGGAAACCGGTGACGCATCATGGAACCCCGCCGGCGGAGCGTGCCAACCGGTTCAATCTGTCCATCCAGAACCTGACTGCCGACAACGATGGAACGCGCGGTGGCATGCCCGGCTCGCATCCGTTGAAAGGCGGCTACATGAAGCGCCGGTATCCGAACTGGGCGACCAAATTCTTCATGGATGCGCTCATGCTGCAACTGGAACGAGGCTGACGCCATGCGCGACATTGCCCTCGCATTGTTCATCTTCGGAATGATTCCCTACATTCTGATGCGGCCGTTCATCGGGCTGCTGGTGTGGTCATGGCTGGGCTACATGAATCCGCACAGGTTGTGCTATGGCTTCGCCTACAGCTTCCCGTGGGTTGAGCTGGTTGCGATCGTCACGCTCGCAAGCCTCGTGTTCAGCAAGGAGAGGAAAAAGATCCCGTTTTGCGCAGTCAGCGTTTTGCTGTGTGTTTTTTTGGCCTGGACCGGCATCACTACACTCTTCGCCGTTGTGCCGGATGCGGCAGTGGAAGAATTTCAGGAGTTCCTGAAAATCCTGATCATGGTGTTCGTGACATTCATGCTGGTCAACAATCGCGAACGCATGCACTGGCTGGTATGGATGATCGTGGTTTCCCTCGGGTTCTACGGCTTCAAGGGCGGGGTGTTCACCGTGCTTCAAGGTGGCGTCAATCACGTGCTGGGGCCACCCGGAAGCTTCATCGCGGATAACAACGCTCTGGCCATGGCGCTGTGCATGATTTTGCCGCTTATTCGATATCTGCAGCTGCACTCCACAAGAAAAGCCGTACGGGTCGCCTTGGGCGTCGGCATGTTCTTGACGGTGATTGCGGTGCTTGGAACCTACTCGCGCGGCGGGCTGATTGGGCTGGCCATTGTCAGCGGCAGCTCTGTTCCTCAAGAGTCGGAGGCGGACCGCAGTGGTGCTGGCTGCATCTGGTGGTCGGGGCTGTCGCCTATCACTTCATGCCCCCGAAATGGACGGCCCGCATGGACACCCTGCACAACGCCGCGCAAACGAACTCGGCCGAGTCCCGGATACGCTCCTGGAAGTTTGCCGCCAACGTGGCCTTCCATCATCCACTGACGGGCGGGGGCTTCGACGATTATAAAAACCTCTCGTTCTGGAACACGTTTGCACCAGCGGGCTCCAAGCAACGCGCCATACACAGCATTTATTTCCGCGTGATGAGCGAGCAGGGTTTACCGGGGCTGGCTCTTTTCCTTGCGCTGTTGGCTGCAAGTTGGAGGAATTGCAGTCGCGTGAGGAAGAAGACGCGGGATGTGCCTGATCAGAAATGGGCATATGACCTTGCCTCAATGTTGCAGGTGGCGTTGGTTGCATTCATGGTGGGAGGCGCCTTCCTGCCCATGACCTACTTTGACCTGACCTATCAGTTGATGGCGTTGTGCGCGCTGCTGCGGCTTCATTTACGGCAATCCGCAAGCCGACGTACCGCAGACCATCACCATGGCACCTCCGGCGCGTTGTTGCGATCGCCGGTAATGCACCGCATTGCGGCGGACTGACGGCGTGAACAGAGTCTTGATGATCGCCTTCCACTTTCCTCCCGTAGCCATGGGCAGTGGACATCTGCGGACTTTGGGTTTCGTGCGGTACCTTCCGGATCAGGGCTGGGAACCGACAGTCCTGTCTGCCAACCCAGCAGCGTTCCCGCGCGTGGATACCGCAAACATCGGTCTGATTCCCGACCACTGTCGCGTGCACAGGGCATTCGCGCTGGACGCGCGACGCCATTTGTCGTTCCGGGGCAAATACCCCGGCTTTCTGGCGCAACCGGATCGCTGGGCCACATGGTGGCCCGCGGCCGTGTGGCAAGGCTTGCGGCTGATCCGCCGCCACCGGATCAGTGCGATCTGGTCCACCTATCCCATCATGACCGCGCACAGCATCGCCAGCACATTGAGCCGCATGACCGGCTTGCCCTGGATCGCGGATTTCCGGGATCCCGTGGTGAGCTCCGTGGAGTCAGGCAACCAGTTTTCCGTTTCTTCGCAAAACCGCTGGGAGCAGCGGGTGCTGAGCCGTGCGCGGCGTGTTGTATTCACCACGCCCGGTGCCATGCGCCGTTACGCTGAGCAATATCCGGAGGTTTCCCGTGAAGGCCGCATGGCCGTGGTTCCGAATGGTTATGATGAAGCGGCATTTTCCGGGCTGCCAGAAGCGGCGGATCGCCAATCCCGGCCGCCGCTGCGGCTCGTGCACAGCGGTATCCTGTATCCCGATGGCCGGGACCCGCGGCCGTTCTTCACCGCACTCGCGAATCTCCGATCCGCGGGCAGGCTGACCGAAGATGACGTGCGGATCGTGCTGCGTGCGAGTGGTTCCGAAGGCATGTATGCGGATGAAATACGGCGGCGGCACCTTGACGGCATGGTCACCCTGGCTCCGCCCATTGCAAACAGCGAGGCTTTGATCGAACAGGCAGACGCGGATGGCCTGCTGCTGTTCCAGGGCAACAAATTCAATGATCAGATTCCTGCCAAGGTATACGAATACCTGCGGATCGGCAGGCCGATTTTTGCACTCGTCGGAGAGCAGGGGGATACCGCCGCGATATTGCGCGAGACCGGGGGTGCGGAGTGCGTACCGCTCGACGATGCTGCGACGATCGAGACACGTCTGATGGCTTTCATCGAGGCCTTGCGTGCCGGCCATGCTCCACGCGTCAGGCAACATGCGATAGCCAGGTATTCAAGACGCGAGAACGCAACCTTGCTGGCGAAGATGTTTGATCAGGTCTCCACGGAGAGCGCAGGATGAACCGGACGTCGGCTGACACAGGTGCGGTTCCGGCGGTTGCCGCTGCGGGGGAGCCGCAGGCACCATTGTTTCTTACCGGATTTGCCCGTTCCGGAACGACCTGGGTCAACAAGCTGTTGTGCGACTACTTTGACGCGGGTTTCGTCAATGAAGGGCAATTCATCGTCTCGTTCGGCTTGCGTCTGGCGCGGTACGGCGATCTTCGCCGGGACGAGCACCGTCGACGTCTGTGGCAGGATCTTCGCAAGGATGAGTTCTTCTCGATACTTTCCCGCAACTACAACATCGAAATCGACTGGCGGAAGGTGGCGGTTGCAGCGCCGACCTTCACGGCGATGGCAACGGATATTCTGAGTCAGATCGCCGAGCAAACAGGCAAGCGCAGGATCGGATCGAAGTATCCCGTGTTTGGGCGTCATCTGGATCTGTTGAACAGTCTTTTTCCGGACTGTCGGGTGATCCACGTGATACGCGACGGACGGGATTGCGCACTATCGCACAAGGGAGTGACTTGGGGGCACCAGAACACCTATTCGGCCGCCGTCCACTGGCGCAGATATATTCAAATGGCACAGCGCAGCTCTAGCGCGCTGCACGGCCGGTACCTCGAAATCCGATACGAAGATCTACTTTTGCATCCGGAAACAACCATGCGCTCCCTAGAGCATTTCATTACCGGAAGCGATGACGGTGGCATTACGCAGCGTTTCGTCGAGGAGCGATCATCGTTGAAAACCGACAAGGCAGGCAGTTGGAGAAAGAGCATGTCCGCGCGTTCCCAAGCCATTTTTGAATCCGTTGCGGGCGATACGCTCAAGTGTTGTGGCTATCCTCTAAGCGGGATTACCCACTCACCGTCCCTTCTGGCAAGAGCTGGTTATCGCGTCCACAGCCGTCTGACCCGGGAAGGATGGGGTCTCGCGCGAAAAATATTCAGCAATATGTCTGAACGCAAATGACTCATGCTGATCAACTTTATACAAAGTTTCCCTAGGGAAACTCTGAACAAGTCCTCGCCAATCTCGTACAATTAGCCGTCCAAACGCAAGTGCCCAAATCGATGACACAGCTCAGTTTCTCCGATGCCGAGTACGCCGGCAAGCGCAAGAAAACTCGGCGCGAACGATTCCTCGAGGAGATGGAGCAGGTCGTGCCATGGGATGCGTTGCTTGCCTTGATCGAGCCGGCCTATCCCAAAGCCGGCAACGGCCGGCGCCCGTATGCGTTGGCCACCATGTTGCGTGTGCATCTGATGCAAAATTGGTTTGGCTATAGCGATCCGGCGATGGAGGAAGCGCTGTACGAAGTGGCGCCCTTGCGGCGCTTTGCCGGCCTGTCGCTGGCGCGTGCCAGCGTCCCGGATGAAACCACCATCTTGAACTTCCGGCGCCTGCTGGAAACGCACGGCCTGGCGCCAAAGATCCTGGAGGCGGTCAACGCCGACCTGGGCGATCGGGGCATGATGATGCGCCAAGGCACCATCGTTGATGCCACACTCATCCATGCGCCGTCTTCGACCAAGAATCAGACTGGAAAGCGCGATCCCGAGATGCATTCAACGCGCAAGGGCAACCAGTGGTACTTCGGCATGAAGGCGCACATTGGCGTGGATGCGGAGTCGGGCCTGACCCATACCGTGACAGGGACATCAGCGAATGTCGCCGACGTGGTCGAAGTGGGCAAACTGCTGCATGGCAAGGAAGAAGCGGTCTACGCCGACGCCGGCTATATCGGAGCCGAGAAACGGGTATCGAAACGTGGCCTGACGTGGCAGATCGCGGCCAAACGCGGACGCATCAAGGCGATGCCCGAGAGCGAACTGAAGGAAGCAGTCAAGCACACCGAGTCCATCAAAGCGGCGGTGCGTTCGAAGGTCGAGCACCCTTTCCGTGTCATCAAACGCCAGTTCGGGTTTCAGAAAGTGCGCTTCAAAGGATTGGCCAAGAACACAGCCCAGCTGGTCACGCTGTTCGCGTTGTCCAATCTTTGGATGGCGCGACGACGAATACTGAGCACGACAGCGGAGGTGCGTCCATGATCTGGTGGGCCGCCCCAAAAAGGGGCCAAGTACGCCAAAAAGGCGTGAAAATTGGTGGCGAATTGCCACACTCACAAGCAATTTGATCCTCATGCAGCTCCAACGTTTGAACGTCCAAATGTCCGAGGCTTATTCAGAGTTTCCTTAGGTACGTCCCATTCGGGGTCATAGCTCCATGGCCAATGATCGAAGCGGAATTGCAGCATGGCTATGTCTACGGCCCGAAATTCTATGGTCACGAGTTTCTTCCAGACAATGCATTCGATATTTCTGCATTCATCCTCCATCGCGACTCCGAGCCGTTCATCGTGAAGCTGACCAGGAGTTGCTCGAGCGGAGTCGTTCACCAATGTACCGGGTACAAGCGCTCTCCCGGAAGATCCAGCGACCGGCTCGATGGAATGGGTAGAGCCCATCCTCGCAACGGATGGCAATCTTTAAATTTTTCTGGCGAAATACACAGGCGCCGCGCACTACGAGCCATAATGGAACTGAAGCTTTTCAATACGGGAGTTCGCCATGAGCCTCAAAATTGCAATTCAGCCGGATGAAGTCGTGCATGCCAACGGGGAGCAGCAATCCTATTCAAAACGTTGGTTTGAACTTGCGGCGCAGCAGAGGGTGAAAACCATACCAGTGGATGTCTTCTCGCAAGATGCCATCACCCAAATCTCGGGCTGCGATGCGTTTATGTGGCGCTACGATCCGCCCGCACACCCTCGACTTTATGCAGGTCGCTTCATGTACGCTCTCGAGGAAGGGCTGCGTATGCCGGTCTTTCCGTCCCTGAAGAGCCGCTGGCACTTCGAGGACAAGGTCGGCCAATACTACTTTTTGTCCGCAGCCGGAATCTCGACACCGGCCACCCATATCTCTTGGACACGGGAACAGGCGATAAGATTCTGCGATACCGCCAGCTATCCATTCGTACTCAAGCTGGCGATCGGTTACCAATCGTCCAACGTCCAGCTTGTTCGAAATCGGCGAGAGGCATTGTACTACGTGGATCAATTGTTCAATTCCGGGACTATTTCTCTAGGCTACAGGCCTGCTTCAAATGCCCGCCTTCTGCTACGACGGCTGCGTGCCGCAGGTCAGATCCTCAACGGACGAAATCCGTACGGCCCCACGCCGGAAGCAGACCTGCAATACGGCTATTTCCTCGCCCAGGAATTTGTGCCTGCCAACGAGTTCGATGTGCGTGTGACTGTCACAGGCAACCGCGCCTTTGTGTTTCGCCGCTTCAACCGCCCGGGAGACTTTCGCGCAAGCGGCAGCGGCCTCCGCGACTTTGATCCCAGTAAGATCGGCGAGGATGCAGTTCGTCTGGGCTATAAGGTGGCGCACCTATCAGGTTCCCAGACATTGACGGCCGATATAATCCGTCGCGACGACGAACCAATTATCGTCGAACTCGGTTTGGCGTACGCCAGCTGGTGTGTTCGCGACTGTCCGGGTCATTGGGTACTGAGGGGTGAGCCAGAGTCAGGGGAGCTGAAATGGGTGGAAGGCTCTATGCATCCTGCGGATGCGATTTTTACCGACTTCATGGCGCGGGTTCAACAAGCACGCGAAAGCGCCTGATCCACGGAAGCTTTGGGAGGGCGACGCACAGCACGTATAAGGCTTTTCAATAATAACACCACTGCACAGATTCCAGAATCTTCGACTAACCACCTGCACTCGGGATCAAATCACACCAGCTTCTGCGCCAAGCTCCGATGCGAGAATATGGGGGGGCTGGAGAAGGGGATAGAAAACTAGCTCCCCGGTTTGACAAAGACAGGCACTCATTTCGCCCTTGACTCAATCATCGCACATCTTTTATCCCGTCGCCTTGTGGCGATGCAGACCTTGGTGAATATTGACGAAAGTTAAGAATGGCCGATATGTATATCAATATATACTTAAGCTGGCGTTCGGAATTTTTCAAAATTTCGGGGCTACAATACGACCTTCTTTTCAAGAAGGTAACCTAAGAGATGCGCGATTCCAGACGTGATTGTACCCGTGTAGCGCCGAGGCAATCATCTCCGCAGCCAGTCTATCGAGCGTTTACATCGTGTGATGGTAATGATTACTTGTCGCGAATGGTAGTAAGTGCGAATTTTTGTTACCGGCACAACCTATGAATGTCGTACCCGCAACTCACCGGGCGAAGAAGCTCGCTATCCATATCGGACCCGATGGCGCGCGGCGGGTCGGCACAATGCTGGAGCGGCAAAACCTGAACAAGTTTCAGGTTAGTCAGAGAGAGTTGGCTTCCGGCGCTATAGGGTGCTTGGGAATTGAGTTACCGGTGAGTGGGGATATCTGCTTTTTTACCGGCGCACCTATCAATGGACCTGATGTGAAGGAGCTCGTCGACGCCGATACCGCGGCACGACTGTTCCCTTCATATGATGGACCTTTTGCTGGTGTTTTTTGGGACGCCAGACGTGAGGTCTTGACCGTTGCCACCGACTGCCTCGGCATGCAGCCGCTTTACATTGGATTCGCCGACGGGGAATTGATACTTACATCCGATACCAAGGCAATCAACGGAGAGCCGGACCTGTCCGCTTGGGGCGCGTTCATTTCGATGGGCCATCCCATTGGCAAAAGAAGCCTGATGCATGGGCTGCAGCGTGTGCCACCTGCGACCATCCTCACCTACGACGTGGCCCGGCGCCAATTGGAAACCCGGCGTTATTGGCAGTGGCCGGAGCCAAGCGATGCGTGGCGGGATTTTGATTTCTTGACGTCTTTGGAGCGAGACTTACACGCTTATACGGCTTTCGGCAATACTGCCACGTTGCTCCTCAGCGGCGGGTTCGATTCGCGCCTTTTTCTGTTTTTGCTTCAACGTGCAGGAATCTCAGCAAGTGGGTTAATTGTTGCCCACGAGGACGAATTCAGCGATGCAGACGGGCGGCTCGCCGAGGCAATCGCCGAGAGTACTGGCCTTCCATTTCGCAAAGCGTATCCGCCGCTGGATTTTTTTTCCTCGCCAGCCTACCTTGACTACCTAAAAGTCATTGATGCCGGGTTTCCGAGCTTGGACCTGTTTATTGCGAAGGTGGTATCCCAGGTCGGCTGCGCTGCCGTATGGGAAGGACTCATCCCCGCGATAGCGTTCAATACCCCGCATCAGGTCGAGGGCGGCTTCGACTCTTACCGGAAACAGGAAATTAGAGGGCCGGAGAGCGGAATCTGGCGTGCAGCTCAAATCCTGTTCAAGCCAGAAGCCTTGAAAGTGATGTTCACAGGATTTTCAGAAGATCTGGAGGCGGAAATATCACGCCAGCCACAAGATATGCACGGAGTACTGCGATTTATAATCGAAAATCGTAGCCGAAATCGAATAGCCATGAATCCCTTAAAAGCATATGCAAATTACACTGACGCTTTTACTCCCGGCCTTTCAAAGGATCTCATGGCTCATGCATCCGTAATTCCGTTCAGCGAAAGAAAAAATGCCAAGTTCTACCGTAGTATGTTGGCACAATTAGACAATCGCTCCTTGAAAGTACCTTTTCTCAGCGGTGGCGAATTGGTTCGGGGTAACCGGATGAATCCATCCTATTATCGCGAACGGTGGCGAGCGTCCATGGCAACGTGTCGCACGCGGCACCCTCGTCTGTTTTTAGCCGAGCAAGCATCGAAACATGCACGCTCTTCCTTCCTCGGGAGGAGCTTATGTGAGGATAACGACCAGTGGTTGAATCCGAACGTAGGCGAAAAACTGAAGACCCCCGGCCCGGAAAACTATCTCGCGTGGAAGCTTTTATTTCACTGGAAGGCGTGGCGGTGGGTCCACGACGGTCGGCTCGAACAGATTCTTGGCTCGCCCCGATAGCCTCGCATTCGGCGAATCCTTTCGCATTCTTTGTGCACTATGTGGAAGCTCATCGCCACCCCTCAACGCTAGCGGAATTGTGCAGACTACACGATCCTTTCGATGCTCATGCAAGCAGCTCGCGCCAGGCGGTTTCTACCGCGAGAGCGCGGGCAAATGCAAGGTTGTCGGGTAAACGCTCCAGATCCAGGACGGGGTCCAGCCGCCATTCCCCGGGCAACAGCGAGCGGCAATGAGCGATCATGTCCGGTTTCACCCCCGAATTGTTCAAGCGCCGTCGGGTGGCGTTGATGAACGGACGAGCAAATACCGGGCGCATGCAAGTGGCCCATTCCGCAAAACGCGCGCGCCAGTCCGGCCCATCACTGAAGCGGAAGCCATAACTCGAGGGCTGGTTCGCGACTTCACTCGCTTCGCAATCAGACGGCTTTCCAACTTGCCGGCGTTTTTCCAGGCCAGTGGCAACGAAGCGGTCGACCGGACCATCGCCAAGTCCAGGAGGGGCGTCGCATAATGACCGTGTCGGATGCCAACACTGTTGTTTACACTCATCCAATGGTGACAGCGGAACAGCGGGTATAACAGTTCCACCTGCTTGCGGCTGAGCGTCTGGCGAGCAGCGGCCGCATCCATGCCCAGCGAGCAAGCGATCGAAGATACGAGATTGTCCTCGTAGGAGCCCAATCCATCAGGCTGCCGAAAGACGCCCGGATCGAAAACCCCGGTAGAAGGCGCGCACGATGTCCACGGCATGCAGGGGGCGATCCGGAAGATGAAAGAAATTTCTGAATATCTCACCGCCGCCCCCGTTCAGGGCGATATGACCATCCGCATTCTGTTCAAGGCGGGTCCGCTGGTCCGCACCTGGATCATGGATGCCGTCATTGGGCAGTCCGTCAAAAAACAAGGCACTGTGCACCAGGCGATCGAGGCCGGGTGGAGGCGATGATCCATTCAGGACGTTTTTGTCGATGACATGCAAGGTAATGCCTGCGCTGTCAGCCACCATGCGCGCGATACGTATGTCTTCGGACACGGAGTCGCCATAGACGAACAACTCTGGACGGTTATCCGATGCCAGGAGGCCGGCCAGGATCAGGCGCGAATCGAAACCACCAGAAAGCGCCGCACGCATCCGTCCGGGGAACGCCTCCGCAATTTCGCTGCAAACGATCTGCAAGTGAGCAAAGAATGCGGCCCACAGCCACATCCAAGGACGGGGAAACCTCGGCCTCTCCCAGAAGTCCCGTGGGCAGGCGGGCCTGCGCGCACCTCCGCTCCAGGTCGAAGGCGTGCGCCAGGGGCAATGTGGTAACGCCATGCGCCACCGTGTTGTCCGAGTGCGATGCCCCCAGCAGCACATATTCGGCCGCGGCGGCCTCGTCCACTTCACACTTCCCACATAGGCGCAGGTCGCGAGCCAACTGCTGCTGTAGAAATACCCGTCGGGGCTGGCATACACGCGCACGAAACCCAGAGCGTCATTCATCAGCAGGCAATGTTTTTTGCGTGCGGACAAATAGCACGAAGTTTCCACGCAACCGCATCTCATCAATGCGACCGTTTGCGCTGAGGTCATCAATCAGCAAAGCCAGTGCCGCACTGCCGAAGTGGCCTCGGTACCACGCAGGTCCGACACATACGGCGACGCCGGATGCTGTACGAACATCGCAATTTTCCACGCTGCGCTGGTTTGGATGAGCCCAGGCTTCCAGCCTGCCCCCCGTCCCACTCGAAATGTGAAGCCCGCGCGAACTGCTGTCGCTGCATGGAGCCAGCGGCACGCTCCACACCATGTCGACTGCCGCCACCAAGCAGAACCGTCAGTGCATTCAACATACCGTATGTCTGCCAAATCCCGTATCAACGGGATGCTTTTCTGAACCAAAATTGGTCCAGGGAGTCAGCAGGTTGATCAATGGGGTGCGGTACAACTTGAGCTCATGCGGCGGGCCAGCGCCTTGATTTCCCACATGCTGCTTCCCACGATCTGGGCTTTGAGCTGGCGTGGAAAATAATTCCAGCCCAGTTTCCGACTGTGAAGCTCAAACGGATACAGACGATTCGGAACGCTTATGAAAAGCAATCCTCGCCCCACGAGGATTCGCACCATCTCCTGCACGCACAGTGCCCTGATGGCCGGATCCACCACATACTCTAGGACCGAACAGCAGATGCAGAGGTCGAACGCGCTGCTTGGGATGGGCACCTTCTGTCCTTCGGTGAGACCTCCAACCGACAGCGGTCTTCCATGCCATACAATCGCGCCCTTGCATGGGCGATGGATATTTCCGCCGGACTGATCTCCATGCCATGACAGCGCACGTCGGAAATATCATTGCCAAGGCGATTGATCCACTTCCAGAGCCACAACCGAAGTCGAACACCGTCTGGATACCGGCCTCCAGACAAGTCAGCAGATTGGGCACGAAATGGCGCAAGTGGTGATCGACATTGTGCAGGTAGCGATTTGGCTCACTGGCGCCTTTGAATCGCCAAGGCGTTCCTCCGCACCACTTTCACGAACTTCCTGAAAGACTCGGTCTGTGCGATGGCCGCGGCTTCGTTCTTGGCCGCCATGATCCGGCTTGCGTAGGCCTGGGACGCGCGATTGGCAGAATTCACATTATTCATTCCATGTCGATGGGGCTAGTGGTGCACCAGCACATAGGCAAGACAGGCAAGGCCGAGCACCGATAAAGCGATGCAGCTCATGCCCACGGCAGCTACAACGAAATTTTTCCAGCCATCATCCCATGCACCCACCGCCCTGCACCAAGTCGGCCAGATGCCGGTGCCGGGTATCTGGGCTGTCGATGGTGGCAGGGTGCCGGTTTCCAGGCGGCGGCAAACCTGTTCGATTGTGCCGATCTCGATGTCATCCTGTTCGCGAAGCCAGGCAAGCAACGCAGACAACCGCCGAATGGGACGTCGGTTTGGTTTGTCGTGCCGGGAGAAGCTGAAACTGTGCATCAGGATGCATACGGTGGGCACCCCGAAACGGACCGCCCACCGCGTGACACGCTTGATTTCAGACAGTGAACATCCTTCGATATCCAGTATCCGTCTGGAGTGCAAAGGACCGATGTGAACCTGATCAAAACAGGTCATCGGGATTTCCCAGACCTTGCCCATGCGTTGTATCGCATTCGTCGGGCCAAGTTCCGCGACCAACGGCACGTCAACACGGCTGCCCGGCGACAGCGAGCAATCGGCCCACAATCCCACCGCCGCGGCCGCGCGCAACGTGTCAGTATTCGCAGAAAATGCACCGGCCCGATGCGCCACCACGTGTTTTCCAGTCCAATTCTCGAGAAGCGACATGCCTTTTTCTAGAATAAACTTCTGTTCGCCGAGCGGAGCCTCGCTTATTCCATAAACATTGAACATCGGGCGGGGATGGGTATGCAATTCGAGATCATGCCCCCTGGAATGGATCATCCTCGCTGCACGCGACATGACCTCGTCTCCGTGCCTGGCACTTTCATACACGTTCAAAAAAAACGTGGCACGCGACTGATACTCCTCCAACAGGTCCATAATCCGGGCGATGCCATAGTTTCCCGGGTAGCCGGGTATCGCGCCTAATATGTCCTGGCTGGGGTCGCCCCGAGTTTTGCTCTCGACATCGACCGTGATGATGAACGTTGTCTTCATGAGCTAAGGAAACTCTGAATAAGCCTCGGACATTTGGACGTTCAAGCGTTGGAGCTGCATGAGGATCAAATTGCTTGTGAGTGTGGCAATTCGCCACCAATTTTCACGCCTTTTTGGCGTACTTGGCCCCTTTTTGGGGCGGCCCACCAGATCATGGACGCACCTCCGCTGTCGTGCTCAGTATTCGTCGTCGCATCATCCATAGGTTGCTGAGCGCGAACAGGGTCAGTATCTGTGTGGTGTCTTTGGCAAGGCCCTTAAAGCGCACCTTCTGATATCCGAACTGTCGTTTGACGACGCGGAACGGATGCTCCACCTTCGAACGCACCGCCGCCTTGACGTACTCAAGGTGCTCGGTTCCCTCCTTGAACTCGTCGTCAGGCATCGCCTTGATCTTGCCGCGTTTGGCCGCGATGTGCCACTTCCGTCCACGCTTTGGTGCACGCTTCTCGGCCCCCATGTAGCCAGCGTCGGCGTGCACCGTCGTCTTCCTTGCCGTGCAACAACTCTGCCACTTCCACCACATCGGCCACATTCGCCGCGGTGGTGGTGACGGTGTGCGTGAGGCCAGATTCCACATCCACGCCAATGTGCGCCTTCATGCCGAAGTACCACTGCTGGCCCTTCCGGGTCTGGTGCATCTCCGGGTCGCGCGTTCGCCTTGTTCTTGGTCGAAGACGGCGCATGGATGATGGTCGCGTCCACGATCGTGCCCTGACGCAGCAACAACCCTTTGTCCGTCAGATAAGCGTTGACCGCGGCCAGCACCTTGGGCGCCAGATCGTGAGTCTCAAGCAATCGCCGAAAATTGAGAATGGTGGTTTCGTCCGGCACGCTGCCGCGGGTCAATGACAACCCGGCAAAGCGGCGCAACGGCGCCACTTCGTACAGGGCTTCTTCCATCGCCGGATCACTGTAACCAAACCAGTTCTGCAGCAGATGGATGCGCAGCATCGTCGTCATCGGGTAAGGGCGCCGCCCCTTGCCAGCTTTGGGATATACCGGTTCAACCAGCGCCAGCAACGCATCCCACGGTACCACTTGTTCCATCTCCGCCAGGAATGTTCGCGTCGAGTCTTTTTGCGTTTGCCGGCATACTCGGCATCGGAGAAGCTCAGCGTGTCATCGACTTGGGCACTTGCGTTTGGATGGCTAATTGTACGAGATTGGTGAGGACTTGTTCAGAGTTTCCTTAGCTGGTGCTGTAAGAAAAGGCCCGTTCGCAACGGAGGTGATCAAGGGCAAGTCACTGCCGTGCTCCTTCAAATCCAGGAGCCTTCAAATCCAAATCCGGTCTTCATTGGGGCGTGAACGTCCCCCTGACGATCGTCAGGCGCCTGATTTTATAAGCTTCCAGAATGTCAGCGACAACGAACGAATGGTGGATAGCTCCCGAGGATTGCGCCGCTGCCAAGCGCGAAGTGCGGTCGACATGCGCCAGCGCCGCGCGCACGGTATCGACGATGTACGCTAGGTGGTGCTCCTCGAGTGTCGCGGACAATCGCATGTCACATACGTTCTGGATAGCGCGCCTGGTCTGCGGCAGGTGCGGCATGTGTTCTCCTAGATACCGCCAGTTGTAGAACGCTCTCGCATTATTGCTGGCGGCAAAGCCTGATAATGGCAAGCCACGCTCACACGCGTACTTGATAAAGTGTTGCATCTGATCCGCATCGTACCCGTCCACGCGGAACTGCAGGGAATCGGGGACGCGGGTCTCATGGGCGTGCTCGGCCGGACATGTCAGACGCTGCGTGGCCGTCAGCTCGCGTCTGAGGTACTCGTGCATCTGGCGGTAACGGCTGCCCCGTTCTTCCAGCAAGTCAATCTGCGGGCGTACCACGGCCGCGGCAAGGTTGCTCATACGCGCATTATGCGCCGGCAATTGTCCGGCCAGCTCCTCGAACAACGTGCTGCTCATGAAGCGCTTGCGATAGTTCTGTTCATACGCCCCGGAGAGATAGGTGGCGCGAACCATGACCTCCTCATCGTCGGTGGTGAGCATACCGCCCTCGCCGGCGTTGATGATCTTGTTGGACTGGAAGGAAAAGCACCCGACCTTGCCAAATGACCCGATCTGACGGGCACGCCAACGCACGCCCAGGGCGTGTGCAGCATCCTCGATCAGGGTGACTCCATGCGCATCACACAGGGAGGTGATCGCATCCATGTCCGAGATGTAACCGCGCATGTGCGAAAGCAGCAGGAACTTTGTATCGGCACCGATGTTGCGCTCGAGGTCATCGACATCCAGGCGCAGATCGTCATTGCACTCGACGAAGACCGGTTTGGCACCCAGCATCATGATTGCGCTGGGCACGGCGGTGAATGTGAACCCCGGCACAAGCACTTTGCTGCCCGCTTCGACACCGCACGCCAGCAGCGCCAGTTCGATCGCCTGCGTGCAGGAACTCAATCCTAGCGCGTATCGCGTCCCCATGTAGGCGGCGAAATCCCGCTCCAGCAATGCCGCTTCCGAGTCCTCCGGTCCGCTGCCGTCATACCTGAACAATCGCCCGGTACGCATCATCTCCGTGGCTCGCTGGATGCCTTCCTCCGGAATCGGCGGCAGACGTTTGAAATCGTCGGGATCAACGCCGGACGTGTCGAAATTATTCATGGATAACATGCCATTCCCCAAGGAGATACAACCATACACAAGATTTGCTGAACAAACAGATTGAGTGACTGTTGCCGAACCGTTAACTTTAGGGAAAGTGAAACGCCGCGCGGCAGTGCGTTGGAATTAAACGTACCAACATGCGATCAAAGCTGCTATGCCGGCGGCCCAGACTATGGCCGCAACCGACGTCAACTTCCGGAAGGATGTGGGCCTAATGCGCCAGACAACATCGGTCGCTAGCAGCACAGAATAGAAAATACGACAATACCAAAGAAAAACCAGCCGATATGTCCATTCAACCAGAAAAAAGACATCATGATAGAGCACCAACCGTGACCAGCGTTTCTCCAGCTAGAACACGTTGCCCGGGCTTCACACACAGCGGAAATGTTTCCGGTAGCTCCAGTAAGACCGTGCTTCCGAGCAGTATGTGTCCCAGTCGTTGGCCGCTTCAACCTTGTCGTCATGCCGTGGCCATACTTCTATGCGTCGCGCAGCCAAGCTCGTGATCAATCGAACGGCAAGGCGCCCATAGCGCTGAGTGTCAAGCATGATGCGCGTTTGCACGGGAAGTGCTTCTCGCGCAGAAAGGAAAAATCGCGTCCTTCGCCATCCATGAATCCGTCGCCGCTGGGTTCGATGGCAACAATTCTCCCTTCAGCCGGGCTGCGTTGAACGTGCATATCCCAAAAGCTCAGGGCGATCACCAGGTAGCGAATGCCGTCCCGTACTTCCGCGCTGGTGACCAGGTTATCCGCCGGCGCTAGAAGCCCCGGCTCCGGGGGGGGGGTTCTCTCCGGGTCGCGATTGAAGAACTTGAGAAAATTTCGGTGAAAACGCCCACTCTGCAACCACCCCCGTATCTCTTGTTCTGGCCAGCGCCGCTTCGGAGGAAGGAACAGGCGCAGCCACGGGGACGGATAAGGGAACCGCGCCGCCCATATGGCGACAACGACGGCCAGAAAAATCAGTGTCAGTACCTGCAGTACAAGAGACGACATACGTTATTTTTCCCCAGTGGGAACCACGATACGAATATGGATCTTTGGAGGCAGATGCCTCACGTTCTGGTTTCTCGATTCTCTTCCATTATGGACTCTATCTGATCCAGGTAGATGATCAGTGGCGAAACCCATGGATTGAGATGGCCCCGTGAAAAAGCGCCGGCCAGCATCCTGGCCCTGGGGCGGAGGTTTTTCATGAGGCGTGAGGGTCGCTTCAGCAAAAAGGAGCGTGTGGCTTCGGCCATGAAACGCGCTCGCTCCCTGGTATCGTCGGCAGGGGGTGCCGTCGGGTTCACGTACGGGATATGCGCAAAGTCGGGGTATGCCCGGGCGATCGTGTCATCGTGAAATGTATGGTCCATGAGCATGCTGGACGGCAGGGTGGTGAGAAAGTCGACCAGATCATGATCCAGAAAAGGCGCGTATACGTGTGGTATGTCTTCGAGCAGGCTGTAGGGAGCAAGCGCGATATCCCGCCTGGTGCGGTTCCAAAAAATGAATGAAGCGACAGGATTGGGAGCGTCCAGGTGCTTTTCCACCTCCCTGGAAAGCCGTTTCGTCGCGACCCCTGGTTCAAGGGCTGCTTTCAATTCGCCCTTCAACAGAGCCCTTGCTGCGGCATCACCTGCGGTTTGTCTCGAGAAAAGTGCCTGACAAATCGCATTGACATTACGGGAATGAAAGGCTGTATCGAGTCGTGGGTTCAGGAACTTGCTCTGAGTGAGGACATCGCCCGCTATGCCGTCGTAGACAGAATCGAATCGGCCGTTCAGAGAGTCCGCCAACGCAAGGTACCAGCCATGCGTCATTGTGCAGAAGTGGGTGTCCAGATTTTTGCGTACTTCCGCTGAAAATGCTGACAATTGCTGATCGACGATAACGTGCTTGAATTGGAGTGCCCGGCACAGAGTGGCCGCGACCTTGGGATCTTCATTGGTGTCCGGCGGATTGTCCATGGCAGACACGCAGGCGGCGGGTTCGATCCGGTCCGGTGCAATTCCAGCAGTATGTGCCTCGAGTCTCGGCCGCCGCTTATGGGGATGGCGAAGGCATCCGATCCCGGCGTCCGCTTCGCCATGGCATGCGAAAAAAGATCGATGTATCGATCAATGGCTTCATCGCGCGAGAGCTTCGTTGTGTTGGGCGCCTGAGGATAGCGGCCGTGGCATTCGAGTTTTCCATTCTCCCATTCCAATACGGCATTCGGAGGAACCGTCTTGATGGCGGCAAACGGCGTGTCGTTGCCGACAAAGAACCCGAGCCTGAAGAATACGGCGAGAGCCTCGATGTCCAGGTCCGTCGGCGCCCCTTGTTCGACAAGGCTGACGAGCGACGGGGAGACGCACACCCCATTATCAGGAAGGTTGGCCCAGAACAGCGGGCAGAAGCCATAGCGATCATTGCCGACCACGAGCCGTGTTCCGTCCCAGTGCCAGCGTGCAAAAATGCCGTCGGCGACAGAGTGATTGGAGGGTATCTTATGGCCGAACTCCGCACGAGGCTGGCCTCGCGTTTCGAGCCTTTCACCACGTTTTCGTGCAAGGAAATACGGATGCTCGGCCATACAGGCGCGGTTCCTACTAAGGCGAGTGACAGTGTTTCTGCTTAATGTCACTTTCGCACAATTTCGTTACGAAACATCAATGTTTCCTTTTTACAAATGCAATGATTTCGCGACAGTTATTGCGCCACAGAAACCACATGAATGCGGTATACGCTAAAATACCTACGGCCACTAGAAATATCAGCCCAAATCTAGGGCCAAGAAAGGGTCTCGCGATTGACTCGCGCGTAATCATAACCATAATGTACATGGCGGCTCCACTTATTGCTGGACCTGTCATGGAACCAAAATACTGACGTTTATTTAGACCAAGTGGAGGAAGCGAGAATCGAAGTCGGAAAAACACCATGATCGGATACACACAAACCCATGCCAATGAAACGCCAATCAATCCTCCATAATAGGCACCAATCAGGAAGGCCGGTGGCATGATTACCAAGGCAATAAGATGGTTGATCGTGCCGATATGCGGCTTCCCGATAGCCGACAAAGGTGAACCACTATGGGAAACCATACGAAATGGCATTATTAGGCTGAGCAGCTGCAAGGGTATAATAGCGGGTGCCCACCGCTGGCCTAGCGCCACCGTAACGAGTTCCGGGGAGACACTGGAAATGCCCCAGAAAACAGGAAATGCAATGAAACTGAGTGTCCTGATAACTTTCAAATAATGAGACCGGACAGCGGCCATGTCGTGCTGAATTGAAGAATAAGCGGCGAGCCCAACTTGATTGAGGGTCTCGCCGACCTTTTGTATGGGTAGCGAAGCCAGTTGCATACCAATGGAATAAAAGCCGAGAATATCTTTACCTAAAATCTTTCCGATGATAAAGACATCCGATCGGGAGTAGATGTACCAGAGCAAGCCACTAGCTGTGATGAAGCCGCCGAAATGCAGCATTTCGCCCATGCCCTTGCGCGAGAACCTTGGTCGGCACCAGTGGCGAGCGGCTATGCTCAGAGCGATGGGGCGTACGATGGCTCCGGCGAGGCTGCCGAACACCAAAGCCCATACACCCGCACCGGCCAGCGCGAAGCTCAGGGTAGTGACGCCATTGGCGAGCATTATCACGAGGTTGGCCAGCGACTTCCGTTTGAAACGCATGCGTCGACTGAGCATGGCATCTTGCACCACGCCAATCGATGCCAAAGGAAACTGCACGCCTAAAACTCGAACAATATCGATAAGTCGGGAGTCGCCGAAGAAGCTCGCGAGTAATGGCGCGATGGTAAATATGAGGGCATAGATCCCCATGTTGACGATAATGAGAAAACCAAACGACTGTTCGACTTGGCGATCGGTCAGGTCACGCTTCTGGACCATGGCCGAGTACAGCCCCAGTTCCTGAAACAGGGCTGCGAAACCTATCAGCACCTCGGCGATCGTCATCAATCCATAGTCGGACGGCTTGAGGATGCGAATCACGACCAGCGTTATCGCCCAGGTGATGAGCTGACCGGCAAAGCGCGCGCCTGCCAGCCACTTCAGCGAGTGAAGGACGTTATTGCGTAGAGTCATTCGAAATCAGTCTGGCTGGACACGTGGGCGAGCCTTGGTGGCGTTTGCAGCGGTTGGCTGTCCTCTCCAAACAGCCATCGCGCCAAACGGCTAATCATACTTGTGGCAATGAACTGATCTCAATAGTGATCCCCGAGCGGGGACAATTTCGACCTACTGCGCCCTGCTCGGTGTAATTAATGTGGACCCATTCGTCAAGACAGATTTCGCCTGAGTTTAAGCTGCGTCCACCTCTTCAGTTGCAGCGGAATGGCGCCGCCCCGTGGTCACGAGCGCGGACGGTCCACGCTTGCTGAAGTGATCCGGAATACGTGCACCGCCGCCAACCTTGGCCACGTACACCTGGTCCGGCGTCTGGTATCCCAACGCCTGATGCGACCGTTCACCGTTGTAGAAGGCGAAATATTCCGTCAAGCTCAGGGTGAGCTCGGCGATCGTGGCATAGCCTTTCAGGTAGATATCCTCGTACTTGACGTTGCGCCACAGCCGCTCGACGAAAATGTTGTCCAGAGCGCGGCCACGCCCGTCCATGCTGATGCTGACGTTGCCTCCTTTGAGGACGCCGGTGAAGGCGTCGCTCGTGAACTGCGAACCTTGATCGGTGTTGAATATCTCGGGTTCGCCATGCTGATCGAGCGCCGCCTGCAGACAGTCGATGCAGAACGCCGTGTCCATGCTGTTGCTGATGCGCCATGCAAGGACGCGCCGGGAATACCAGTCGATGACAGCGACCAGGTACACGAAGCCATGCGCCAGCTGAATGTAGGTGATGTCCGTGCTCCCGACCTGAGCGGGGCGGACGACCACCATGCCGCGCAGCAGGTACGGATACACCCGGTGCTCGGGGTGTGGCCTACTGGTCGCCGGGCCTGGCGCCATTCCGGCCAGCCCCATGAGCCGCATGAGCCGCTGCACGTGCTTGCGATTGACGATGTGACCCTGACGGCCGAGAAAGACCACCATGCGGCGGCTGCCGTAAAACGGCCGGCGCGTGTATTCCTCATCAATCAGGCGCATCAGCAGCAAGTAATCTGCAGACGGTCCGCCCGAAGGGGCCGTGCCCGTAGAAGCTCGATCGCGCGATCTGTGCCAACTCGCATTGCCGCGTCACCGCGAGCTCGCCGCGGGCGTCGATCCAGCTCATCCGCGTGGGCGCGCTCATAGTCCGGACTTTTTTTTAAGCCAGTCCAGTTCCATCTTCAGCCGCCCGATCCCTCCATACAGGCGATCCTCGTCGGCGCACGGGTCCGGCTTCGGCCCTCGCTTGCGCTCGGACAGGCTCGCGGCATGCTGCACGATCTCCTTCCGCCACTGACCGACTACCACCGGATGCACCCCGTACTGTTGTCCGATCTCGTTGAGCGTCTTCACCCCGTGCACCGCCTCCATGCCCACCTTCGCCTTGAACTCGGCGCTGTGGGCCCTGCGTTTTCTGACCTCACCCATCCTGCAATCCTCCTCGGATCACAGCTTAAACCGGTGTCCGGATTTCGGGGTCCACTTTAGTGAGTGCAGGTTACGATACTGTCATTTATGCCGCCGGGGGACGCGTTGTAGCCGGACCTGCGTGGGGCATGGGTCAATCTGGCCGTTCGATCTTTCCTGCGCAAGGTCCAGCGATCATGTGATGGAGATCGCTCGAGGTGAGGTGGCAAACCTCGAACGGTCCCGATAACGGGCACTTCGTGGAAAAAAAGCTGGCTGCCGTCACGCGGTCGGTATGTCAGCGTGGCGCAGAGCGCGGTAACACTGCAAAGTTCGGATAGTTGTTGTAGGCGTGCGGTGGTTTCGGGTTTCACACTGCGGGAATCAAACATGCGCCATGCGGTCCGTGCGTTCGGCAAGCCGCTGTCAGCAGCGGTGGCGATGCCGATCTGGAAATTGGCCGGAAAGCCTGTGGCGGAGCGTGGGTAACCGGACATCTTGCCAGCCTGCCATGGTTCCCTTTTCAATTTTCCCATCGCTGTCACCATCCTGGACGAATTGCATTTGAGGCCTGCAAGCGTCGGAAAGTTCGCGTCATAGACTGCAGTGTACGATGGCAACCACTTGCCTGAAGCATCTTTCACCTGGATGTTGTAGGCCGACGCCTGCAGCCAGCAATAGCCCCGAGTGGGATTGCTCTGCCAGTCCGTCATCAGGCCAATCTCGAACTTCGCCAGCCAGTCGCGAAACTGTGCCGCTCCGGGGAAGCCAAGTTCCGCGGCATGCCCCGCCGACCAGGTGAGGAAGTTGTGCTGCCAGGGGGCCACACCATTGTGGTGGCCGCCATGCACGTTGTATATGGGGCCGTCGCCCATCAGCCCGAGCGGGTTGGCATTTGAGTTGTTGGTGTATTTTGCGTTCCAGTCGGCGATCGAGTTGTCGACGTCAGCGGTGAATTCGGTCTTCAAGGGATAGTCGTCGGGGAGCAGCCAGGCCGCATCGGCCATCTCGCGCAGCACCCAGGCTTTGCCACGTACCTGACCGTGAGCTCTGTCGATCAGACCCTTGGAAAACCCCCGATAGCTCTCGTTCGACCAGATTTCATTGTGTGACGCCCCGAACGCGAGTTCCGACATGTAGTAGTAATCGCCCGTGACCATGTAAGGGACATACGATTCTGCTGGCTGGTGCGCGTTGTCCCACGTATCGGGATTTCCGGTGCCGTACCAGCGTTTCGAGCAGTTTTTGAGCACCGCGTCGTCGATACAGCCTGGCAAATGGTCGGCCTTGTATGCCCGTCCCTTTTCGTTGTGGTGCTTCGCGATCCGACTTGCGCCGGCCCAGTTTGCAGTGGTCACATGGGGGTGCTTCTGGATGCTGACTGGCCAGCCTGTCTGCGCGTCGCGGTAGTGGATGCTGTATGCGCCCAGCGCGTCGGTATCGGCCAGCATCCAGTGGTATGCGCGAATGTCGGGATCGACGATGTAGACGCTGGTCCAGCGCGGCAACGGCCCTATCGCCGCCTGCGCGCCTGTGTCGCCCATATTTTTCGTCTGGTCACAGCGTCGCAATGGTGCACAGGACTGTCTTAGTCCGGCCAGGAATTTTCCATCGGGGCTTCAGGTTCATGTAGCGCGATACCGCCTTGCTGGCCTGGATGTACTGCGTATCCTGCTGCAGATAGACCTTGGGCTGGACGTTGTTCCACCACAACACTTTGTGCCAGCGCGTGGCGGTGTACTGGGTGAGCGTGGAGGTGGAGTCGCTTGCGGCCCCCGATGTCAGGGTCGCGGTGTACTGCGGCTGAGCCTGCGGCGAAAAGGCCGATGTGTTCTCCACGATGATGTCGGTGCGCACGTAGCCCACCATGCCTGGTGTGGTGCCGGCATAGGCACGGACCGCGAAATACACACGCAGGTTCGGGTTGGTGGTGCCGTCCGCTGCGGTCGCGAGCCCGTTGACCACCCACTCGCTGACCAGTGGCCCGGACAGCCACGTATTGCACTGCGTTCCCCACGGCTTGCAGGCGTGGGCAGCGTTGGCGGCTTGCAACAGCGCATGGGCGTCCGCCGTATAGGTTTTGCCACCGATGTTGAACGACACGTTGGCCGCGTAGTTCTTCTTGAGCAATTGCGACAGGGCAATACGGGCGCCGGATGCACCCTGACTCGAGCCGGTGGCAAGCATCAGGGATTCCTTTGCGCTTCCTGGCAACGACGGCACCATGGCCGTCAGCACCGCATGGCGCAGGCTGCCGTCCGGATTGGTGGCCTTGGCGTCCACCTGCAAGGGGACCGACTGTCCGTTGAGACTGGCGGTCAGTGCGGCGCCATGGGGCACGTCGCCCGCCTTGAAGACCTGACCAAAGGTGACCGGAATATTGCTTTGCGCCTGGGAGGTCTGACTGAGCACGTGATCCGTCACGACTGTGCCGGCGTGCGCCTGCATCGCGCCCAGCAGCAACATGCAACCTGCGCAGACACGCATTGTCTTTACGAGAATTTGGCCGCGCTGTCCTTCTCGATCAACCGCCGCGCGTCTCTGCTCGTCCACTTGTCGGCTTTTAATCGTCCTGTCCCTGCAGTGCGTGGTGGTGTCCCGGACGCCTGGCAGCTCCCGTCGAGATGCCGCGTCGCCGATATTTTCGATCATACGCGGCTTTCGCTGGACGGCAAGTCTGGTCGGCGGCGGTTTCGCAACGCCTGAGCCGGCAATTCGAAGCGTCACTTCGGTATCACGGGGGGGGCAGTTCATTGCCATGATTAGTCTGGGAATGCTGCTGCGGCTGACACATTGCCTCTGCGCTGGATATCTATAACTCGAGGACGGATTGCGCTGGTCGGTTGGCGAGCTGCCAAGGCATCATGTCGCCTGCGTCCACTTTGTTTAAAAAGTCACCAGGAACCGGTAAAAATATTGATACGTGCGCGTCAGTGGCACGTTCTGCAGCTGCAGTGAAAGAGAAACAGCCCCGGACTCGGCCGGGGCTGTTCTCGGCACGGGTTATCCAATCTTTGCGCGTTTTTGATCAGGTTTCATGTTCAGTCGTTTATCTTAGTTTTTTTGCCATTGCCGTGCCGGCAGCTGTGTCATGGGCTGAAGTCGTGGCAGCGAAACGGGCGGGGGCTTTGGCCGGGAGCGCGAAGTCGTGGGCGTGGTGGCTGGTGGCGTGGTAGTCGTTGGCGAGAAACGCGGCATCACCGCAAAGTTTGGGTAGTTGTTGTAAGCCGTATTGCCGGAAGGCTTCACGCTGCGGGATTCAAACAAGTTCCATGCAACCTGTGCGTTCGGCAAGCCACTGTCGGCGGCGGCAGCGAGGCCAGTCTGGAAATTGGCCGGATAACCCGTGGCAGAGTATGGATAGCCGGACATTTCTCCAGCCTGCCATGGTTTCTTCTTCAATTTCCCCATCTCTGTCACCATGTCCGGCGAATTGCACTTGAGGCCTGCAAGTTTCGGGAAGGTCTTGTCATAGGCCGCCGTATAGGTCGGCAACCACTTTCCTGAGGAATCTTTCACCTGGATTTCGTAAGCCGATGCTTCCAGCCAGCAATAACCTCGAGTGGGGTCGGTTTTCCAGTCGGTCATCAGGCCGATCTCGAACTTCGCCAGCCAGTTGCGGAAGCTCGCCGCGCCGGGGAAGCCGAGCTCCGCAGCGTGCCCTGCCGACCAGGTGAGGAAGTTGTGCTGCCAGGGAGCGATACCGTTGTAATGACCCCCGTTGACATTATAGACGGGGCTAGAGGTCATCAGCCCGAGTGGGTTGGCATCCGGGTTGTGGGTGTATCGCGTGTTCCAGTCAGCGAGTGAGTTGTCGACGTCAGCGGTGAATTCCGCTTTCAAGGGATAGCCGTCGGGAAGCAGCCATGCAGCATCGGCCATCTCGCGCAGCACCCAGGCTTTGCCGCGCACCTGACCGTGGCTGCCATCGATCAAGCCTTTCGAGTACCCGCGATAGGCCTGGTGCGGCCAGATCTCATTGTGTGAGGCCCCGAACGCGAGTTCCGACATGTAGTAGTAATCGCCGGTCACCATGTAAGGCACGTATGACTCTGCTGGCTGGTGCGCGTTGTCCCATGCGTCGGGATTCCCCGTGCCATATGAAGTCGTTGAGCAGTTGTTGAGCAGCGCGTTGTTGGAGCAATTCGACAACAAATCTGCCGCGTACGCAGCGCCCTTCGCGCTGTTTTGGGTTGATATCCGACGGGCCGACGCCCAGTTGATGATGGTCACATCAGGGTGTTTCCGGATGCTGACCGGCCATCCGGTTTGCGCATCGCGGTAGTGGATGCTGTACGCGCCCAGTGCATCGGTGTCGGCGAGCATCCAGTGGTACGCGCGAATGTCGGGATCGATGATGTAGACGCTGGTCCAGCGTGGCAAAGGCCCTATTGCTGTCTGCGAACCTGTGTCGCCCATCGTTTGTGTTTGGTCGCAGTGGTTCAGCGGCGCACACGACTGACGCACCTCCCGCAGGAACTTCTCGTCGGGTTGTAACGGCATATAATGCGACACCGCCTTGCTGGCCTGGATGTACTGCGTGTCCTGCTGCAGATAGACCTTGGGCTGAACGTTGTTCCACCACAACACCTTGTGCCAGCGCGTGTAGGCGTATTGGGTGAGCATGGAGGTAGAGTCGCTTGCGGCCCCCGATGTCAGGGTCGCGGTGTACTGCGGCTGAGCCTGCGGCGAAAAGGCCGATGTGTTCTCCACGATGATGTCGGTGCGCACATAGCCCACCATGCCTGGTGTGGTGCTGGCATAGGCACGTACCGCGAAATACACACGCAGGTTCGGGTTGGTGGTGCCGTCCGCTGCGGTCACGGGCCCGTTGACCACCCACTCGCTGACCAGTGGCCCGGACAGCCACGTATTGCACTGCGTTCCCCAGGGCTTGCAGGCGTGGGCAGCGTTGGCGGCTTGCAACAGCGCATGGGCGTCCGCCGTATAGTTCTTGCCACCGATGTTGAACGACACGTGGGCCGCGTAGGGCGTGTCGAGCACTTCCGACAGGGCGATCGGGGCATGGGATGCCCCCTGACTCGCGCCGGTGGCAAGCGTCAGGGATTCCTTTGCGCGGCCTGACAACGACGGCACCATGGCCGTCAGCACTGCGTGGCGCAGGCTGCCGTCCGGATTGGTGGCCTTGGCGTCCACCTGCAGGGGCACCGACTGACCGTTGAGACTGGCGGTCAGTGTGGCGCCGTGGGGCACGTCGCCCGTCTTGAAGACCTGACCGAAGGTGACCGGAATATTGCCTTGTGCCTGGGAGGTTTGACTGATCACGTGATCCGTCACGACTGTTCCGGCGTGCGCCTGCATCGCGCCCAGCAGCAACATGCAACCTGCGGATGCACCGATCAACTTTCCGGCAACCCGCGAAAGCCGGTTGTCCTGATTGGGTGTTCGTGATTGCCGGCCTGTGTTCATGGTGGTTTCTTCGCCTCGCATAGGGTGAGTGGCCGGGGGAAGTGCGCCCCTTTTGAAGGCCGGTTTCATGGGCACTGCCGCTCCGCGATCCGCGAGGAATCACGATGGCTTTGTCCAAGCTGCTCAGGTATCGCGTCGGAACGGCGGTAGCGCCGAAACCGCCCCCAGTACCGCTGGCTGGACCTTACCCGTTCGGGCTTGGGAGGGATTGTGAAAGTCGCCACACTTTGATCAATCCGGGCATGTTTGCCGTGCAAACCGGTCGGCGGCAGGGCGGGAGGCGGTCGCGTCAGCCCGTTCAACGGAACGGCCAGACAGCCCTGGGCAGACACGTACGCGCACGCGCCGGCCGCGAAACCGCTTTTGCTTTTGGCAATGCGAATGGAAGGAACAGGGGCGCTTCTGACGGCCGACCTCGGCGCAGGCTGCTGCCTCGACGCCAGCCAGCCTGCTTGCCGTGCTGCCCTTTGTACTGCACGCCGCCGGAAGCGGCGATGTCTATGCCCACGTGTTCAGGGGTTCTCGGGAGGCGGATGGGCAGAGCAGCCCCAGGTAACCCGCGGGTTTGCCGGGGCCACGCTCCACCGTCTGCGAACCGTTTGCGCACCATGACGCCTGCGTCCACGTGTTCAGGGGTCCCCAACGCTCAACAAAAGCCAAGCCCTCGCTGTGGAGAGGGTGTGTGGCCAGCCAGGATTGGGGAGAAGCGGGTATCCACCGGCAGACGTGGTGGCTCTGCTGGATGGAGCCCCGGGGCTTTTATTGAACCACGCGCCGCCTGAACGTTGTCCATCACCCGCGCCTTCCTTTTGCAGGAGGGCGCGGGTGTTCGCGTCAACCGATTGATGCTTCAGCCACCTTCACGCTCCTGCCGTCCGTCCGTCCGGCGGAGGCGGAGGCGGGGAGGCGTCGCGGTGGTGCGGGAGATGACGCTACTTGTCGGCGCTGCCGCCGGCTGCGCCACCCAGCTCGCGATAGAGTTTTTCCGCTGCCTGTTTGCCCTGGAAATCGGCCCCTGATTTCTGCAGTGCCTCGAGCGTGTTCCGTGCGGCGGCTTTGTCGCCGGTACGCGCCTGGGCCACGGCGAGATGATATTGGATCACCGACGCCTTGGGCGCCGCCTTGGCCGCCTTGGCAAGAATCGGAAGTGCAGCCCCGGACCGGTTGCTGGTGATCAGCGCCCAACCGTAGGTATCCGCGATACCAGGTGACTGGTGGGCCAGTTTGTACGCCTTTTTCGCCAATGCCAGTGCCTTTGGATTGTGTTGCTCGGTATAAATCCAGGCGAGGTTGTTGAGCGCACTGGCGTTGGAGGGATACTGCTTCAACACCTTTTCATACTGGCCTGCTGCCTGTGCGTTCTGTGTCTGGCCGAGATAGTACTGGGCCAACAGCAGGCGCGCGGCGGCATCGTCCGGGTGTTTGGCCAACCAGTCATGCAGGACGACTTGCGGCTGCCTGGCCCCGCTCTTGCTCAGCGCCAGGAAGTTCTTGACGACCAGCGCGCGGTCGTAATGGACCTTCAATCCCTGCTGATAGGCCTGGGCGGCTTTGCTCCAGGACTTGTTCGCCATGTAGAGATCGCCTTCGAGGTTGAAGCCCACCGCCTTGGTGGCGGGTTTCTTCTGCAGCGTGTGCGCCAGAGCAGTCGCGCCGGAGAGGTCGTGGTCCTGCAACTTCATGACCGCGAGCAGCGTCACCGCGGTCACCTGACCGGGGTCAGCCTTGATCACCTTGAGGAGATTCTCCTTGGCATCCGAGGGGTCCTTGGCGAGCACCTGTGCGCGCGCCAGATTGGTGCGATACAAGGGCACGTTGGGGGCGAGGTTCACCGCTTGCTGCAATGGCTTCAATGCTTCGTCATGATGACCGGCGTTGAGTTGCGCCGCACCTAAAGCGTTGAGTCCCGCCGCATTGTCGGGGAGCGCCTTGACCAGTCGTTTGGCGATGCCCACGGCTTTGTCGAATTGTCCGCTTTCGCTGTAGAGGACCACCAGGCCAGCATACGCAGCAGCGGATTTGGGTGCCGCGTGGATGGCCTGCTCGAAGCGCTTGATGGCCTGCGGCTTGTCGCCCTGCAACGCGGCGAGCCGGCCAAGGGCGGTCATGGCCACTGCGTTGTGCGGATCCTGTTTCAACACCGCGTCGTAGCGGCTGGCCGCGTCCTTGTAATGGCCCTCGAGTGAATCCAGGCTGCCCAGGCTCAGGAGTGCGGCGATGTTCTTCGGGTCCAGCTTGTAGGCCCTGGAATACTGGACCCGCGCTTCGCTGCGCTTGCCGGCGGAAATCAGTGCCGTGCCATACAGAAGGTGGGCGGCGCTCTTGTCCGGGTTCTTTTTGACATGGAGGGCCGCGGTCTTGACGGCCTGGTCCGGCTGCTTTTGGCGCATGTAGGCCATGACCAGCAGGGTGGTGCGTCGCGCTTCGGCGGAGGCATCGCCTGGGGGCATCTCCTTCAGCAGGCGGATGGCTTCCGCTCCATTCCCGCTGGCGAAGGCCTTGCCCACTTGCGCGAACTGGGTGTCGAGTGGATTGCCCGTGCCCGTGCCCGTGCCCGTGCCCGGTGCGGCAGCTTGGGGTCCCGACTTTCTGGCGCCTTCGGCGGCGGCTTTCTGCAGCATCGCCAGCAGCTCGGCATCGGAGGGGTGCCCCTGAATGGCGGGTCGCAGCGTGGTCAGCGCCTGGCGCGAGCGGCCCTCGCTGTAGAGTGTCAATGCCATCAGTTTGCGGGCCTTGACATTGTCATGGTCCACGCCGATCACGTTGCTGAGGCTCATTTCCGCCTGGCTGTAGTTGCCCTGCGCATAGTTGACCGCTCCCATGAGCAGCTGCGCCTGGACGTTGTCGGGCTGCCCCCTGAGTATCTGCTGAAGCTGCGACACCGCATCGTCCAGATGCCCCTGCTTGTACAGCACCACCGCGTGCAGATAGTGCGGGTAGGGTTGCTGTGGCGACATTTTCTCCAGTGTCTGGATGTTCTTCAGGGCCTGATCGAACTGGCCCTGCCGTACCTGGGCATTGGCCAGTCGCGTCAATGCGTAAAAGTGCTCCTGCGGCAACCAGTGCAGGTCCTTGAAGCCCAGCACTTTCTGGTAATCCGATTCGGCACCCGCGAAGTCCTGGTTATTGAGGGCCAGCTCACCCTTGACCATCCAGACCTGCGGATTTTCCGGGGCCACCGCCAGCGCCTGCTGTACATACGTGTTGGCGGAATCCAGATCCTTGGCGGTCGCCGCTGCCTTGGCGAGACCCACAAGCGCGAGCGGGTCCTTCGGGTCCAGGGTCAACGCGGCCTGATACGACTGCTTCGCCTGGTCAAGCTGTTTCAGGCCCAGGTGGGCGTCACCGCGCAGCACGTCCACGCGGGCCTTGATCTTCGGGTCCGTGAGCGTGTCGGCTGACACCGTGTCGAGCAGCTTCTGGTACTGCTGATTCACTTGCAGAACGCGTCCCATCGGCACCACCCATTGTGCCTTCGGCACGCCGTTGGCCCGAGCCTTCTGCAGGTCGCTCAGGGCATCCTTCGGGTTGCCGAGCATCAGCGAGGCCTTGCCCAGCAGCAACCAGGCGGCGCCACTCTTCTGGTTGCGCTGCAGAGCCTTCTTGGCCTCGATATAGGCCGCGCGATACTTCCCCTGGGTCTGGTATTTGACACCGGCATCGAGGTTGCCGTGTCCGCCGACCAGGCCGCAGCCGTTCAGCAGCAGGCCGAGGCAAAGCAGTGTCAAGGCGTGGCGCACCGGCCACGTGTTCAGCTTGATCAAGCGCATGTCTTTATCCCTCAGAGGTTTCTTGATGCAGCAATCCGCGTGGCGTCACCCGGTATCGGTGGTTTTTTTCAGGCCGTACTTGTCCAGAAGATCGTAGAGCGTGGGGCGGCTGACACCGAGCAGGGTCGCCGCCCGCGAAAGATTGCCGCGTGCATTGGTCAGCGCCCTCTGGATGGCGTGCTTTTCGGCCTCCGCGCGCACCTCGTGCAGGCTCAGGACGTCCTCGCTCCCGACCGTCCCCAGGTGCAATGCCTCGAGCCCGATCTGCTTGCCATCGGCCATGATGACCGCACTGTTGATGGCGTTCTCCAGCTCGCGCACGTTGCCGCGCCAAGGATACGCCTCGATGGTCTTGAGCGCCTTCGCGGTAAAGCCGCGAATGGCGCGGCCGTGGCGACTGGCGGCCTCGTCGAGGAAATGCCGTGCCAGCGGCACGGCATCACCCACGCGCTCGCGCAGCGGCGGAAGCTTGATGGTCACTTCGCTGACGCGATAGAACAGGTCTTCACGGAAGCGCCCGTCACGGATCAGCGCCGGCAGGTCCTGATGCGTGGCACAGATGATGCGCACGTCCACCGGGATCAGTGTGCGACCGCCGATCCGTTCCACCACCCGCTCCTCGAAGAAACGCAACAGCTTGCCCTGCAGCGCAATCGGCATGTCGCCGATCTCGTCGAGCAGGAGGCTGCCGTTGGCGGCCATTTCGATCTTTCCCTTGGTCTGCTTGTGGGCGCCCGTATACGCGCCTCTTTCGTAGCCGAACAGCTCGGCCTCCAGCAGGTTTTCGGGAATGGCAGCGCAGTTGATGGCCACGAACGGCCCGTTAGGCCGCGTGCTCAGCCGATGCACCGCCCGCGCGAACAACTCCTTGCCGGTACCGGTCTCGCCCAGCAGCAGGACGGTGGCATTGGAGGGGCTGACCTTTTCCACCAGCCGGCAGGCGTCGCGAATGGCCTCGCTGTTGCCGACGATGCCGTCGAGCGCTGCCGTCGACTGGCTCCTGAGCGCGCGGTTTTCGGCCTCCAGTTCATGCACCCGGAACGCGCGATCCACGATCAGGCGCAGAACGTCCAGATCCAGGGGCTTGGAGCAGAAATCGTAGGCGCCGCAGCCAATGGACTTGACGGCGTTGTCGCGGTCGCCGTTGCCGGTGACCACGATGATCTTGGTGTGCGGAGCCTCCTGCAGGATGTCCGTGATGGTGGCGAAGCCCTCGGCGGTACCGGCCGCATCCGGGGGCAGGCCCAGATCCTGCAGCACCACCGCCGGCGTCTGGCGGCGCAGCTGATCCAGTGCCGATGCCCGGTCATCCGCCACGACCACGTCGTAATCCTCGAAGCTCCAGCGCAACTGGCGCTGCAGACCGGCATCATCCTCGACCACCAAAAGGCAGCGCTTTGCGTCGCTCATGAGGCGGCCCTCAACGTTTCAGCCACGGTGGTATCGCCGGCAGGCTCGGCCAGCGGCAAACGGATGAAGAACACGGTGCCCTGGCCGGGCGTGCTGTTCACGCTCATCGCACCGCCCAGTGAACGCACGTACTCGCGCGCCTGATAGGCCCCAATCCCCATACCCTTGCTCGCCTTGGTGGTGAAAAATGGCTGGAACAACCGGTCACGGATGAAGTCCTCGTCCATGCCGGCGCCGTCGTCCTCGATCTCGATGGTGGCGTGGTCGGGGGCGTGCCGGACTCTCAGCGCCACATGACCGTGGGTCGCCGCCGCATCCTGGGCGTTGCGGATCACGTGGCCCAGCACCGTGGCCAGCTGGTCGGTGTCCGCCCGGACCCATACCTCCTCTGCTGACGGGGTGTAGTCCGGGCAGGGTGCGTGTCCGCGGCACGTGTCAAGCGCCTTGTCGAGCACTGCGGCGAGCTGCACGCGGGCGTGCGCCGCCGGCGTGGCATCGCCGCGCAACTGCTGGAGCAGACGTGAGATACGATTCACCGAATTTTCCACGGTGGTCAGCATGTCGTCCACGAACGCCGGATTGTGCTTGTGGCGTTCGGCGTTCTGCAGCAGCAGCGACTGCTGGGCGGCGACATTCTTGAGGTCGTGCATCAGGAACGCGGTAAGCCGGTTGAACCCTTCGAACTGGCGTGCCTCCGCCAGGCGCTGCGCATCGGCCGCCTGCGCCAGTGTGCTGGCCACTTGAGTGCCGGCAGCCCGAAGCAGATCGATATCCTCCCAATCGAGCGCGCGCCGCGCCCGTGCCTGCGCCAGCACCACGAATCCGATGAGCCGATCTTCCAGCACCAGCGGTGCCACCAGCCAGGCGTGCGGCAGGTCTGCCAATTCGCGCGGCACGCGGCGGCCATCATCGTTCAGCGGCGGCGGTTGGTCCAAATCGTAAATCCAGCGGCGTTCGCGCATGAACTGCAACGCCGGCGCCTGTGCCGGGAACTTCAGGCCGGGCGGCGTGGGCATGTTCCAGCGCACGTCCACCCCGAATTCATCGGCCTCGCTGCGCGTGAACAGCACGCCGGCTGGGCTGTCCATGATCTGCGCCATGGCACGGACTGCGCGCAACGGCAGCTCCATGTCGCTGGCGGACAGCGTGGCCGTCAGACGCAGCCATTGCTCGCGGTAGTCGTGACGCAGACTGAAGAAATGCTTGTGCAGGAACACCCGCAGACGCGATCGCGCCTGACCGGAGGAGGCGATCAGCACCACGATCAGCAATGCAAAGCAAATGAGCGTGATTTCCGCAACCCGGCCCCAGTCACCCCCGTACAGACGGACGTAATAACCGCCGATCGCCGTGGCG
Organism: uncultured Gammaproteobacteria bacterium; assembly: GCA_963747595.1. Lineage (GTDB taxonomy): Bacteria > Pseudomonadota > Gammaproteobacteria > Xanthomonadales > Rhodanobacteraceae > Oleiagrimonas. Next base: position 1,925,887 of record CAVVFO010000002.1, on the reverse strand, counting down.
ATGATGTAGAACGCGGCCACCAGCAGGCTGGTCGAATAGAATACCGCGCCCCGCGAGATCCCCACGTTCAGCGACCACTCCCGGTTGCGTGCCGCCGTCACCAGCAACAGTGGAGCCAGCAACGCATTGATGAATCCGCGCGCCGCCCAGGTGCTCAGATTGAACTGCCGGTAAAGCACCGCGTAGGAGTACAGGAAGATGTCGTAGGCAAACAGCAACCCCAGCGCGATCAGCAGGAACTTGAGCGCCCAGCGCTGTTCCGGGTCGATGTTGCGGTAGATCTGTTCGAGAAACACCACGCCGACGAGGGCGAGAACCAGCACGCCGATCATGGGTACATTGACGCTGAACGACAGCGCGGCGGTGTGCTGCAAGCCGGTCGCCGGCCACAGGCAGTAAAGCGCCAGCACCACCCACAGCGCATGGACGAAGATGCGCAACCCGCGCAGCAGGCCGGCCATCGGCCAGGCACCGAACAGCGCGCTCACGAAAACGAGCCATGCGCCGTAGCGCAGCACTTCGGCCAGCAGCAACCAGTTGGCGGGCGCGGCATGCTGCCACTCGGCCCACGCCAGAAATGCGCCCCACAGGGTCATGACCACCGTGGCCAGGATCAGCAGCGCGCCGGTCCGCTGGCCACGCCAGGCAACACCCAGCAACACCGACCCCGCGAGAAACGCCGCGGCGGCAGTCAGATAGCTGGCGATGACGATGCTGTGCATATGTGGATGAAGCCTGTCCTGCGGCTTGGTTATCTGCGCTCGAGCGGATACATGCGCGTTCCCGGTTCAGGTGTTGCCCATGGCGCGTTGACTGGACGGCCCGGCGTCCGTGGCAATGGCGTTTTGCGTGGTCAGCAGGCGGCGGCGAATGTCGGCTGCCACTCGCGCTAGCGGTCTGTCCGTCCCAGAGGTCGGGCTTGCGCCCCTGGGTCCAGTGACCGGCGAGAATCCTGTCCACGGTGCCACTGAGCTCCGCACCGGTCACCAGCCGATTGGTGCCCTCGCTGATGGTAATCGGGCGCTCGGTCGTGGTGCGCAACGTCAGGCAGGGAATGCCCAGATAGGTGGTCTCCTCCTGGATGCCCCCCGAATCCGTGATGGCCAGACGTGCGCCGCAGACGAGGTTCATGAAATCCACGTATCCCAGCGGCTCGATGACCTGCAGGCCGGGAGCCCCGGCAAGCTCGGTCCAGAGACCGAAGGCTTCAAGATTCTTGCGCGTGCGCGGGTGCACCGGAAACACCAGAGGCAGCCGCGCCGCGATGCCCGTCAGTTGGGCCACCAGTTCCGCGAGTGGTGCGGGGGCATCCACGTTGGAGGGACGGTGCAGGGTGACCACGCCGTAATCGCGTCCCTCGAGCCCGAGTTGGTGCCGTTCGCGACTGGCCTCGATGCGTTCGCGCATGAGCTCGTAGGAATCGATCATGATGTTGCCGACGCGCGTGATCCTTTCCGGCGGCACGCCCTCGGCGGTGAGGTTCTCGTCCCCGTCCGGCGACGGCGTCCAGAGGATGTCGGCGATGGCATCCGTCGCCAGCCGGTTGATTTCCTCGGGCATCCGTCGATCACGGCTGCGCAACCCCGCCTCCAGGTGTGCCACCGGAATGTGCAATTTCGATCCGACCAGCGCGCAGGCGACTGTTGAATTGACATCCCCGACCACCACGATCAGGTCCGGGCGGTCCGCAACGCAGGCGGCTTCGTAGGCGAGCATCACATTCGCCGTCTGTTCCGCGTGGCTGCCGCTGCCTACACCGAGATGCAGGTCCGGCTGCGGCAATCGCAGATCACGGAAAAAAGCTTCTGACATGTTCTTGTCGTAGTGCTGGCCGGTATGCACCAGGCGTAGCTGGCACCACGGTTGCTTGTGCAGCGCGTGGAACAGCGGCGCCACTTTCATGAAGTTCGGCCGCGCGGCTGCGATCAAGTCGATCCTGAGCTGCGTCATGATAGATAAGCCCCCGAATTCCTTTTTGCGTCGAGTGTACCAGTGGCGTCATCTGCATGGTGGGCCCGGGTTCCCCGGACGCGTGCCAATCTTCAGGTAAGACAAGGTCGCATTCCGGGCAGCCTGTGCCGGCGTTCACGACGCCGCGGGGCGACCCGCCAAGCGAATCTCTGACACGCAAATGGCCCGCCAGAGACTGACGGACCACCTCCCGTCGAGCGCCGTTCAATCTGTCTCGGATGCAAACGCCGGCTGCCGGGACATGTCGCGCTGGCGACGCAGCGCCGTGAATCCGCCGATCAACAGCAGACCAAGCCCGAACAGCCCCAACACCGCGGGTTCCGGTACCGGCTTGACCGATTCCACCATCACCACGAAATCGTTGTAGTCCCTGTCCGAGTTGGTGGCGGTCGCGTCTTCCCAGGCCAGCAGGTACTCGTTGGCAAGGAAGGGCGCATGGTTGAGTTTGGTCGCGCCATCGCCTGCAAGCGCCACCATGTGCCGCATGCCGTCGGAGTTCAGCCCGGGGACGGAATAGAAGGTTCCACCCGGCCCGGACAGGTAATAGCCGAACAGGTTCTGCGAACCGAAGGTGACTTTTCCGGACGTGCCCAGGTAAGCACCATCCTCGCTCATGTAGTTGGCCCGGTAGATGCCATGGCCGAGAAAGTTCAGCTGGGTTCTTTCGCCTGCGTTTGCGGCGCCCGCAAACAGCTGCACGGCGGTTTCCGGGTGGGTGGGGTCGAAAATGCCGAAGGAATTCTGGCCGGCGTTGCCGGCGATTTCCAGCATGAGGTTGTTTTCGCTCACGCCCGATGCACCCACGGTCCAGTAGGCACTGGCAGAGGTCTGATCATGATAGACATCGATGCCCGGGCCCCCCGACGTCATGTCATTCAGCTGATCCTGCAGTCCCGTGCCCGCCCCGTCCGTGCCTGAAGGGGCGATACACACGGGCGAACCCATGGTTTGGGTGCCGGTGGCCGGGGCCGTCGCGCAGACGGTGGTGGCAGAGGCTTGCGCTGCAAACAGACTCGCAGCCGCCAAGCCGACGGCTCCCAGATAGGCATACGTCTTCATGTGCTTGTTCCTTTGGATGGTCATGTAAAACAAGGATTCCCGTAGGTGTTTTCAAGCAAGTTTCGAGCCACACATCCAATTGACTGATTTGCAGGGGCTTTCACGGGAGATGTCTGCGTGATGCATGAAGAGGTGTAAAAAATCCCGACATCTCGCGGACACGCACATCCATATGCGCAGTTGGCATCTTCTTCCCCAGTGGGCGTTTGCGCCTGTTTCCGTGCACTCCAGGAGCTCGCGGGATGCTGCACCAAAATGTAAAGAATCCCGACGGCTGCGACATCAGCGCGCCCCGGAGCACTCTTTGGGAGCGCCTTGCCATGGCCTTCCGGCTGACCTGTACCCCGTACCACCGCCTGCCACCTGTGGAAGCATCAAGCTTCTTGCCGAGGTGCATTTCAGAGATTCAGGCTGCTGCGCGTATGCACCGTCGCGTGCCCGCTCGCATGCGATGCGATCCAGCGCATCATGCGTGTGGATGGAAACGTGTGACCAAAGGCAATCACCATCCACAGCGCCGCGCTGGCGATCATCCACTTGCGCGGCATCGGCGCGCATGTCATCTGCCGCCAGGTGCGTGCCAGAAAGACCGTGCTGATCAACGCGCCCCACAGCCCTCCCAGAACAAGCTCCACCATGGAATGATCGCGCAATACCCAGCTCGCGACCGAGATGGCGAGCGCGAAACACGCCCCCAGCGCGATCATGGCAGCACGAGCGGTTCGGCTGCGACCACTCACGAGGGCGCCGGCTGACGGCCAGAACAGGAACGAAAACGCGGCGTGTCCGCTCAGGCCGATGAAGTTCCATCCTGCCGGATGCCATCCCGAGACCATGTACAGCGTCTTGCTCAGCACCACGCCGCCGCTCATCAGCAGCACCGCGACCAGCCACGCCCAGCCGATGCGCCGGGTGGCCGGGGCCGCAATCAACCACGCAAACAGCAGCGCCGCGCACGGCAGCAGCACGGCGCTGTCGCCGATGTAGGTCAGTGCGTGCCAGACAGACAAGCTCGTCATCGCAAACCCTTGCTGGAACGGGCGGGCATTCGCGGTGCCCGGAACAAGATCGGCCCACCATCCGCTTTTGCACGCGCAGGCCGCGACGCGCACATGCGCAGGCGCCGCGAGGCCGGCTTGCATGTATTATTGCAGCAGTACAATCTGTGACGCAGTTCCTTGAATTCCGTCGCGAGGGTGGTGGTCATGTGAAGGTGCCGGCGCTTTTTCGGGAAATCCAGCGCCGTAATGTGCTGCGTGCCGGTGCATTCTACGCGGCCGCAGTGTGGGCGCTGTCCCAGGGGTTGGCCCAGTTGCTGCCGGTGTTCAACGCGCCGAACTGGGTGACGCGCTGGTTCATCATTGCCTGCCTCATCGGGTTTCCGTTCTGGCTGGCGTTCGCCTGGTATTTCGAAATCACCCCGAGTGGCGTGAGGCGCGAGAGCGAAATCGCGCCCGGAGATTCCATCGCCCACTCCACCGGCCGCAAGCTGGATTTCTGGATCATCGGCATTCTCGCGGTGGTGGTGGTGTTGCTGATCACCAACACGTTCGTGTTGCATCGTGACGCCAGCAGCAGTGCGGCCATGTCCGAGGCCAAGAGCATCGCGGCCGAACTGGCCATGGTGCCGAACGAATCGGTCGCGGTGCTGCCTCTCACCAATGAAGGTGGCGATTCCAGGCAGCAATATTTTTCCGACGGCCTGTCCGAGGAACTGATCTCGGACCTCACCCAGATCAACGGGCTGAAGGTGATCGGCAAATATTCCAGCTTCAAGTTCCGCGATTCCCGCGACAGCCCGGCGCAAATCGGTGCAGCGTTGGGCGTGGCCCATCTCATCGTGGGTTCGGTCTTCCAGCAGGAGAAGCGCATCAGGGTCACGGTGGGCATGATCCGTGCAAAAGATGGCAGCAGTGTGTGGTCGCACAGTTACGACGAACAGCTCAATGACGTGTTCGCGATCCAGTCGAAGATCAGCCAGGCAGTGGCCGCAGCGCTCCGGCTCAAGTTGCTGGGCAAGGCCATCATCGCCGACGACAGACCGCCCGGCGGCAATGTGGATGCCTACCGGCTCATGTTGCAGGGGCGCGCCATCACCCGTCATTACACCGAAGCCAGCGTTCGTCAGGGCATCGGCCTGTTCCAGAGGGCGCTCAAGCTCGATCCGAACTATGCGTATGCGTGGGGATTGCTGTCCAATGCCTCGATCAATCTGGGGGTGGCCTTCCTCACCGGCGACGCACGGCAGAAGGCGTACATGCAGGCACGCGCGGCAATGGCCAAGGAGGAAGCGCTTGCGCCAAAAGCGGCACATACACACACCGATCGCGGGTATCTGCTGGCGGTCGTGGACAATGATCCCGTTGGCGCGCTGGCCGAGTACAGGCAGGCCCATGCGCTGGCTCCCAACGACACCACCACCATGAATTTTCTGGCCGGCGGACTGGAGAACCTCGGGCAACTGCAGGCGGCGGTGAAGCTGTACCGCAAGACCATCGCCACCGATCCGCTGCGGGTCGATATCTACTCCAATCTGGCCCTCGCCCTGCTGGGGCAACGGCATCTCGATGCCGCCGAGCAGGTGACGCGCAGCGCACTGGTCCTGCAGCCGGGGTTTCCGGGGCTGTACACGAATCTGGTCGAGGTCAATGTGCTGCGGGGCGATGCCGAGGCCGCGCGACGCGACGCGGCGAAGGAAACCGATCCGGTGTACGGGCCGTGGGCACGCGCGCTGGCGCAGCAGATCGGCCCCGATCATCGGCAGGCCGATGCGGCCCTGCATGACTACATGGCCACGCAGGGGAAGGATCAGCCTTATCTCGTGGCGAGCCTGTACGCGCTGCGCAAGCAGGCGGATGCCATGTTCGACTGGCTGCAGCGGGCCCGGGTCCAGCACGATCCGATTTTTCTCAGCAGCCTGCTGACTGACCCATTCGTGCTTGCCTACCAGCACGATCCGCGCTTTGCCGCCCTGTGCACGCAGGCCGGCTTGCCCCTGCCGGGCCAATCGCTGACGGCGATGGCTGGTTCAGGCGGGAATTGATCAGGCACGGGTGTGGACGCGTCCTGTTTACTTGCGCATGAAACGGCGGCGCGCCACGGACAGGATCAGCCGTTGCAACGGATTGTTGTTGCCGCCCGGTCGCCACGTGCGTACGAGCTTGTTTCGATAGGCGTCGAAATGCATCCCGTGAGGTGCCGCGAGCACCTTGCCCCTGCCAAGCAGGATCTTCAACGCCAGGGTCCCGGCGATCCCGGCGCAGATTTCACACGCCATGGGCGTGGACGGGCCCTTCTGGTTGACCAGGTCCACTGCGGAGGGATCGACCAGATAGCCTTGATGCAGCACGGCGGGCGCCAGCCCCACCATGAAGCGCAGCTGCCGCTCGTCCTTGCTGTGGCCTTCCAGCCGAAAATACTCTTCGAACGTCATCTGACCCGGCAGGAACGCCAGCACCGCAGCGCCCATGCCCAGCGGTGCGGCGGTGATCGCCGGAATGCCGCGTTCGGCACACATGGCAAACAGCCTGGCGCGTATATCGAGGACGAAAAAGTCCAGCCCGTCGACGTACAGATCCACCCCCGACAGAAATTCCTCCATGTTGTCGAAGGTGACGCCGTGGGGAAACGGGTTGATGTCCAGATCCGGGTTGATGTCCCGCGCCATGCGGGATACCACGTCGATTTTGGGTTGGCCCATGGTGGACTGGAACGCCCCGGCCTGGCGGTTGAGGTTTTCCGTGCCGAAATGGTCCAGGTCCGCCAGGTTGAAGGACTGGATGCCGAGTCGGGCCAGGGTCAGCAGATGGCTGCCGCCCACGCCGCCGAGACCGGCAATCGCCACGCGCCTGGAACGCAGTTTCGGCTGCTCGGCCGCGGTCATCCAGCCGATCGTGCGGCTGAATGCCGTCGCGTAGTCGAACGGCTCGGTCGTGACCGGTGCATCAGACATCATGGAACCCCTACGCTCGGTAATGTGACGTAACCCTGGTGCCAAGGCGGAACCGTACACCGGGTTGCAACGGTACACAATCGCGGCCATCGCGCGCCGGGTGCCGGTGGCGCTGTGCCCGCCCAGCGGCGCGGTTCAACAAAAACAGCACATGGAAAAATGGCGCCGCTTCGAGAAGCGACGCCATTGATCGTCAAACCGCGTGCATGAGATGCGAGGCTTTATGCGCGCTCGTCAGTCTCTTTGCGGCGGCGGCGCAAGGCCAGAGCCAGGAAGCCCAGGCCCAGGCCCATCATGCCGATCACGCCCGGCTCGGGCACCGTCGTCGTCGCGCCAGTCAACTCACCAGTCCCCGAGATCGGGTAGTGGCAAATATCCGTCGGGTCGCTTGTTACAGACGAGCACGAAGAGGCTGGCTGGGTCAGGAACGACGAATTAAGGTTTAAATCTGCATAGCCACCAATACCGTCGGCAACGGTGTTGGAGTCGAGATATGTCATCGCATCGCCTGCCGTCGCATCCAGCAATCCGAGTCCGGATGAGCCAACCGATGGATTGGCGGGAGTGCCGTTGATGAGCGCGTAAAGCTGCCCCGTTGTCACGAAGCCGGGGTCAGCGCTCGGCGCCGTATGACCCGTCAGGGTGACCCAATCCATCCCGCCCACGGTCGTGGGATCGCCCTGGTCATAACTCCCGGCGGACTGGACGTAGAACTGGAAGCTTCCGTTGTCGAACGTCACGTGATTGGCGGTGACGTCCGAGACCGTGTACTGAAAATTGAAGGTGAGGTCGCAACTCGCGCAGAAATTGTTGTTGCCGTTGATCGAGCCGATCTGTCCGTAGCCCATCAGTGTGTCACCGACGTTCGACACGGACGATTCGCGGATGTTGAGCGACTGGATGGTGAGATCGAACGGACTGCTGGAATTCCACGTCACGCCATCCACGTTGACTGGATCTGCAAGCGCCGATCCACTCCATGCACCCATTGCCAGGGCGCATGCGAGTGCGGCTCCGACGTATTTCTTCTTCAACATGCATCTTCTCCTCAATTGAAAAATCGGGACAATCGTGACCGCAGTCATCCGCGAGTACGATTGCCTCATGGGAAAAGAAGCATGAAGCGTGCCATGGTCATAAGTTCATGTTTTTAATTTGATTTATCACTCAGTGTCGCCAGTTTTTTTTATATTTGTAAAATATCTCGACACCCGGGCGGAGCATGTACGCTGCAACCAGATGCCTCCGCCATGAGTTCCCCGGCATCCGCGACGCGTACGCTGCAACGGCTGTATTTCAATAAGTTGCATATTCAGCTCCCGACCGTGTCTGTGCCCGTGTCCGCAGGCAGCCAAACCAGCGTGCTGACGCTCCCGAATGTCCGCACAAGTCTGAGACTTTGTGTAAACGTTTGTTTTATAAAAATTTTATTTGAACATTGCGACCAGTAATATGGCGACTAGCCTGTTTTTGTAAAAATTTCCGACACAGTCTGGAAGCCACCGTCCGTCGCCGCCCGCGGAATGCCACAAGGGGTGGCCAAGCGCGACGACGCCTGCGTCTACTCTACGGTTCAAATGAGTCAGGAGCGCGCAGCGTGTAGGGCGGCTCAAGGAGCAACGCGACGGAGCCGCCTTGCTTGCGGGATCGCAGGGGGACTCCCGGCAAGCTGGCGCTCGGTCATATGACGTGACCCTGTTGCCAAGCCGGAACCGCACACCGGCTCGCGGCGGTACACAATCGCGGCCATCGCGCCCTGGGTGCTGGGGTTGCTGCGACCGAACAGCAACGCGGTTCAACAAAAGTAGAGCATGGAAAAATGGCGCCGCTTCGAGAAGCGACGCCATTGATCGTCAAACCGCTTGTGAAAAAGGCGAGGCGTTATGCGCGCCCGTCAGTCTCTTTGCGGCGGCGGCGCAAGGCCAGTGCCAGGAAGCCCAGGCCCAGGCCCATCATGCCGATCACGCCCGGCTCCGGCACCGTCGTCGCGCCAGTCAACACGCCCGTACCCGAGACCGGATAGTGGCAAATGTCCGTCGGGTCGCTTGTTACAGACGAGCACGAAGAGGCTGGCTGGGTCAGGAACGACGAATTAAGGTTGAAATCTGCATAGCCGCCAATACCGTCGGCAACGGTGTTGGAGTTGAGATATTTCATCGCATCGCCTGCCGTTGCATCCAGCAAGCCGAATCCGGCTGAGCCGACTGTGGGTGTGGCGACAGTGCCATTGATGTTGGCGTAAAGCTGCCCCGTTGTCACGAAGCTCGGGTCAGCACTCGGTGCCGTATGGCCCATCAGGGTGACCCAATCCATACCGCCCACGGTCGTGGGATCGCCTTGGTCATAACTCCCGGCGGCCTGGACGTAGAACTGGAAGCTTCCGTTGTCGAACGTCACGCGTTTGTTGTCTGGACTGACGTGCGAGACCGTGTACTGGAAATTGAAGGTGAGATCGCAACTCGCGCAGAAATTGTTGTTGCCGTTGATCGAGCCGATCTGCCCGTAGCCCATCAGTGTGTCACCGACGGCCGAAACGGACGATTCGCGGATGTTGAGCGACTGGATGGTCAGATCGAACGGACTGCTGGAATCCCACGTCACGCCATCCACGTTGACGGGATTTGCAAGTGCCGACCCACTCCATGCACCCATGGCCAGTGCGCATGCGAGTGCGGCTCCGATGTATTTCTTCTTGAACATGTTCCTCTCCTTTTGCTTCTGGGGGAATCATCTGATACAGCTTCAACGGCAGTGACACGCGAGTGACAGTGCCTCACGAGGAAAGGTGCATGAAGCGTGCCATAATTGTAACTCTTTGTTATGTATCAGATTTCACGCCGGATTGACGCCAGTCTTTTTCTGTATTTGTAAGGGATTCCGACGCCCTTTCTGGCGTGCGTGCTTCAATGCGCTGTCGCTGCCTTGGTCTCGTCGGCATCCGCTCCACCCTCACTGCAACCATTGTATTTCAATGGGTTACGAGCGAAGCATCTGGCCGTGCCGAAGGTCGCTGACGCCCCAGGCACTGTTGCGGCCATGTCGCTGAACGTCCGCTCACGGCCGCGCAGGGCCGCAAGGAGTTGTTTTTCCGGAAAAACATGCGAGGGCCTCACGCACAAGCCGGGTTTGTAAAAAATTCCGACATCATGTGGAAGCCATCCCTTTTCATGCGGGGCACCGGCTCGCCCGGAAGCTTGGAACGCGTCAGACCCACGGATGTCGTTTCAGAAGCACAGCGCGAGGGATCAGGCGAATGCGTCATGCGATCACCGCGCAAACACGTGGCGCCGAGGCCGATCCGGCAAGCGACTGTTGCGAAGCAACGGTGCGCGAAGACCAGCATGGGGCAAGCTGGGTGTTGGTTCTCCCCCGACGGGCGTCGCCTGGGGCCGCTATGGGGCCACGCCGAAGCTGGCGGGGTCGCGTCGTCCGCTGCGAATGCGCGATGCGGACCGCGCATGGCCCAGGCGCAGGAACACGAGTCCGTGTCCCGGGGCGCAGAGGTCGCTCAGGGCCGACCCCAGCCGCGAGAGCGGCTGCTGGAAGGCTGGCTCGATGGGGACCGATCCCAGGCTGAGCACTCCGGCCGCCGCATACGGTTGCACCGACAGGCCCTCCAGAGTGGCCTGAAGCCAAACGCGCTGCAAAGCGCGGCCACCCGCCAGCACGTCGGACCGCGCCGTGGAAGGAATGACGAGCAGACAGAGACCGGGCGACAGCCGGATGGGCAGCCAGGCCGAGCGCCATCCCAACGCCGACGCCGCACCCATCCGGTTGAGCATGGTCATGATTGCGGGGCGACGCAGTGCCTGGAAGAGCGGGCGCATCGGCGGCTCCACGGCCAGCGTCGCCGGGGCCAAGCCTTCCTCGCAGGCGGCGTGCCAGCCCGCGGAAAAGCGGATGCTGGAAAACAGTTCCGCGTGCAGAGTGGGGCTCCTGAAGCGCAGTGTCTCGGCCTGCCGGATGATGGCGAGCGCGGCTTTTCTCTTGCGCGGTGTCTGCGGCCAATACAGCCGCTGGCCGGACATCTGCCGCGCCTGGGCATCCAGGCGCGTCTGCATGTCGGTGGTTACCGGGCCACTCCAGGGAAAGCTGCGGTCGGTATGACGCTGGGGGATGGCACCTGCCAGCGGTTCGGACTGCTCGCCTGCCGGGTCGCTGCGCCAGCGGATGCGGGCGACCCACAACTCGTCGTCGCGGTTGGGGAAGGTCTGCAGGTCTGCCACATAACCCAGCGAGCGGGCATGGATGATCATGTTTTCCAGGCACGCGCCGGCGGCCAAGTCGCTGAGGACGTATCGGGTATCGGAGACCCTGCCGCTACGGCGCGCATCAATGCGGAGGTCCAGATGATCCTCATCCCACGCCCACCGCCACGGCTGCGAATTATCTGCCGAGGGCGCAGCGATGCCTGCGCGCACAATGCCTGCTCTTGTATCTCGGTCCACGGCCGCACCCGTTCATGTGCAAGTGTTTGATGTGGCGAACATACGCACCGGGGAGTCAGGTATCGATTGCGCCTGCTCCGCGCACCCCGCGTCCAGCTCGCCCGTCCAGGCACTATACGCGGGGGCAAAGGCATGCACCACGATGCGTGCGTGGCGGAACCGGGAGCACATCCCATCGCGTGCGGGCGGGTGGCGTTTGCCGCGCGAGCTCGAGCTGACGCAAAAAACCTGCGGCCGGGCGACGCCGTCGGTGACGGATCAGCGAGGCCTGGAGCGGGGCCATTCAACCTCGGTTCAAATTGATGAACGCGTTGGGGCACAAGGGCGGAGCGAATATTCAGGGCGTGAGCGGGGTGTGGTCTGCACAGTGTCCAGCGGCCCGCTGGTTGACACGCACGACCCCACAGGAAGAGCATCGCCGCGCCTCGTGAATTTTCTGTGGACGGATTCGTGGTTTTCACACGCAGTTCACACAATGACAGCGCGGCCCTAGCATATAGTTGACATCGTCATCGCATAATGGAACAGAAGGGGTACAGCGCCCCACGCTGGGCACTGATCGTCTCTGAACGACCAACGGCACGGATGCGGCCCGCGGTACACACCTGATCAAGTTTCGTTGCTCAGCCATGAAAGCTTCCAACAGCTCGCAAACCTGTTCTGGCCGAAGGGCGCAGAGCATCGCGGAGTCCATCCTTCCCCGCAGCGGCACTATGGCCCGACGCAATCCCGTCGCGGCAGAGTGCCACCGGCGATGAATGCTCCGTTTGACAATCGCATGGCGCCTATTCATGGCGTGCATGAGATTGGCCGCGGTTGCGCCGGATTGCCGGGACGATGCGGCCCTTCGCGTTCCACAACCTCCTTCATGACGTCGTGTTTGACCGGCCATGCCGCATTGCGGGGCATGGTCCGGTGACGCGCCGTTGCAGCACCGACACGTCCGCCGCGGACTGTCGGCAAATGCGGGACCCATATCCACGTGATCCCACGGGCGGCATGTCTCGCCACGACATGCCGCGGATCGGAGCCAGAAGAATGAATCCAATCGCATCTGTAGAAAAGCCCGAGACAGTCGTCGCCATCACTCCGCGTCTGGCCCGTTCCACGGTGCCCAGTGCACCGCCGTGTGTGTGTGCAACCAGCCTTGAACAGGTGGAATCCGCTTGGCGGCTGGTCTATGACCGCTACGCGGAAATGGGATTGATCAACGAGAACCCGTTTGGCATTCATGCCGTTCCCACTGCCGTGGGACCCCATGCCTGCGTGATGTGGGGGCCGGAGGGGCCGGAGGTCGGCTATACGATGACCCTCTTCCGCGACAATCCGCTGGGGCTCGCGCTGGATAGCGTCTATGCAGACTATCTGGATGACCTGCGGCAACAGGGGCGCCGCCTGCTTGAGGTGGGGATGCTGGCAGATCGTCGCCGGCATGCGTCACGTGGCATCGGGGCCCTGTTCAGCATGATGCGCAGCGCCATCTATTATGGGTTGCATAACGACTTGACCGATATCGTGATCGGGGTGCATCCACGGCATGCCCAGTTCTATGTGCGGTGTTACGGCTTCGAACAGTTTGCGCCGCCCACAAGCTACGCCATGGTGCGAGACAATCCGGTGGTTCTCTTGCGTCTGCGTCTGCGCGAGGGGCTGGCGAATGACGTGTTGCCACGCGGGCTCGCCGATGCGCGCGACAACCCCTTGCCCCGGAGCATGTTCTCGCAACGCTTCGCGTTTGCACCGGAGCAGCTGCGTGGTTCGCTGATCGCCGGATTCCTGAAAGACCGCTATCGTATTGATCCGGCCCTGAAGGCCAGGGTGGTGGAGCCGGCTGCGGTTGCGCTTGGCCAGCCTGAGCTGGGCGACAAGCTCTACCGCGTCAAACGTCCTTTAGGCGTGTCAGCTGCGCGGGCAATCATGTGAAAGTGCGTATTCTGGTCCAACGGATCACCGTGTCCGGCAACGGCCCACCGAGGCGTTGGTGTTGACCCACCCTGCCGGTGCTGACCGGGGTGATTTCTACCGCCCACGCTCCTAGTGTACTGCTTCGCACTATTTAACCCATTCAGCGAGCCGCTGGGCGTTCGGCTGCAAGGTGCATTCGCGCCGGAAAGGTGGTTCCTTTTCAAGCGGATGCGCCGCGGCAGACGGGCGCCCAGCGGCTCGCCCTTCGGAAGCCAAGCGCACGGGCCATGGCGGCGTTGCAGCACTTGCCACGCCCCGTGGGCTTGGCTCTGAATGGGTCAAATAGTGTGAAGCAGTACACTAGCGCTGGAGCAGCTCGATGTATCCCTTGTAGCTGAACTGCTGGTTGCGTTTCTGTTCAGTGCTGCCGACCAGGACATCAACGGCCTGCAGCACCTTGATCGCCGCACTGGCCGTGGGAAAGGTCACGCCCAGCTTTTCGGCGGCGAACGTCGTGGTGAAGCGAGGCATTGTCGGCAGCATCTCGAACAGTCGAATAGCTTGCACGGTGCCTTCTTTCGCTGCCATGACCTTCTTGCGATCGGAGGCGATCAACGAGGCGATGTCGATGACGCTGCGTTGCGCACTCTCGGCCGCCTCGGTTGTGCATTCGAGGAAGAAGCGAACCCAGCTCTCCCAGTCGCCGTTCGTGCGGATGCTCGACAAGTGCTGGTAATATTCGGTCTGACGCGCCTTGAGCTGACCGGACACGTAGAGCAAGGGTTCCGGCAATAGCTCCCAGTCTTCCAGCAGCGCGGCGATCAGCAAGCGTCCGATGCGACCGTTGCCATCGAGAAACGGGTGGATCGTCTCGAACTGCGCGTGGATCAGAGCGATGCGTACCAGTGGCGGGAGCGGGGGTACGGGAGGCTGGTGGATGTAGTTCTCCAGCTGACCAAGCAATGCGCCGATCTCGAAATGGGGCGGCGGTACGTACACGGCGTTGCCAGGCCGCGTTTCTCCTATCCAGTTCTGCGAGCGGCGGATCTGGCCGGGCTTTTGCTGCTCGCCTCGCACGTTGTCCATGAGGATCTCGTGCGCCTGGCACAGCAGGCGTGTCGAGATCGGCAGGCCCCCGTGCTCGATGTGGAGCTTGTGCCGCACATACTCAAACGCCTGGAGGTAGTTCGTCACATCGCTGACGTCAGTGGTGCTGGCCACGTCCATACCAGACTCCTGATCCAAAAGGTCTGTCAGCGTTGCTTGGGTACCTTCCATCTGCGACGTCAGCAAGGCTTCCTTGCGGATGGAGCTGTAAATCAACCACTCGGCGGAAGCGACCAGGCCCGACATTGCGGAGAGACGGTCCAATGCTTGTTCCGCGGCCATAGTGCCTGTGTAGCAGTCAGGATCAAGCGGTGATGCTGCCGGCGGCAGTGGCTTGGGCACGAAGGCCTTGACGGCTTCGCCGCCTACTACGGTGGTCGCATAGGTGCCGGTTTCGCGGGGCATGGGTCAACTCCAGGCAACCAGGGCCATGAAGCCCGTTAAAGGGGATTTTAAGTGAACCGCCCACTATTAAAGCATGATTTAATAGCGCCCTCTAGGGCAAGGGCCGCATGCTGGAGCGCGGTGATCAGGCGTTTATTGCAAGGCCTAATCTATAGAGGCAGAGCATGGGTTAGGTAGGCCTTGAGGAGATAGTTCCGCTGGTCCGAAACACACCTCTGGAGCGTCCATTCGGCAGTGTGGTCAGCACCAGCAGGGTGGCCAACAATTGCCGGATCGCTGGTCAACAGTTACCAGAATCCGCATGAAAGCGCACGCTGCATGATTTGAGGAGACACAGGTACAGCCCCCCCCTGGCACTGTTGGGGGCGCCGCGCCGCGCCACGCCGCGCTCGGGGTAGATACCCTGGAGCGAGAGTGGACTCTCGCTTGGGAGGGTGGCCCCATCGCCGGGTCAGCCTCCGGGCAGGCACAGCCGACGCAGCCCTGCCGCCGTGCGGGGCTGAATCGCATTATCGTTTGTCACCAGCCGATCATCTCAGCAAAGGTGCACAGGCCCTCGGCCCGATCGATCGAGCTGGCCCAGGTGCCGCCGCCCCGTCTGGATGACCGCGCGTCTGCAGTTTCCTTTGAGGTACATCCGACACGCCGTGCTGTGCCCATACCCCCTGGATCGCCGCTGCATGCGCTGCGGCCCCCTGCTGGATCCGGATGTCCCGCGCTTCACTCTGTCGCTTGCAACATGGGGCCTCGCCTTCTTGCTGACTGCACGGCGCGTCGCAAAGGGCAGGGCCGATCCCGCGCCGTGTCGAGCTGCAGGCGCGGTCATACCCTGTCGGTGGACTTTACACCTCGTACGGTGCGGGCCGGCGAGGGGCGAAGGGACGAAAAACCTCGTGTTGAACACTTCGCCGGGGGGTGCGGTTGAGGTCATTGTGTCGAAAAAATTTACATTTCGATTAAACGGGTTTTGTCTTGTGCCATTAAAAACAATGAGTTGCTACGTTGGCATGCGGCATGCAGCAAGGGTGCCACAGAAGAGCATCTTCCATTGTCGCGGCTCCGTCGCATACGGTCGCAAAACAAGAGGGGATTCAACGATGAGGCGTTACCCTGTTTTGGCACTGGCGGCTTTTGTCCTTGTTATTGCCGCGCCAGGTGCGTTCGCGACACGCGTGATATTCGACCCACCCGCGCCTTCTCCGTCGGGCGCTGCTCCCCCCGCCGGCACCGACTGCACCCTGAGCTTCAACGGTCTAAACGATTACACACCCTGTAACGTCAGCAAACCCAATACCCCGTACGCGGTGTCCTTTGTGGACTGTACGACCCTTACAGGGCTCTCGTCCCCGGCGCCGGGCTGGTGCCTGTATATGGACAACGTCACCGGCGGTTCACTCAACACGTTCACGTTTGAATTCAACGTCCCCCCGGGGGGGTCCTATGACGGAAGCGACGCGCTGCAGTGCGGCAGCCAGCCGGCCGGCTATGCGACCGACAATTGTCCCGACGGTTTGCAACTGAGTGTCGCCCAGTTGCTCGACCTGTCGTTCTTCGCGCCGCTCCCGAACAACACCAATTTTTACCTGCTGACGGACTTCAAGCAAAGCCCGGGCTATGCCAATGTCACCGTATCCGCAGCCGTACCCGAACCGGGTGAACTCGGTCTGTTCGGACTGGGCTTGCTGGCCATCGGCATCGCGTATGGCTTGCAAGGGAATCGCCGTACAATCTGGGCCCGATGAGACCACCATTCGGACACACACACTGTAGTGGCCCGGCGCCTGAAGCAGCCCCCCCCCCCCCCCAACAGCGAGGGCTGCTTTTTTACTGTGCGCCCGGCAGGGCGCACCTGCTTGGAGGTGAAAGTCCTCTGCACACCCAGCAAGGGGAAGTGCTAGCCGAACGGCAAGGCGTCGCAGGTGACTGCGAGGCTGGAGGAAGCCGAAGGCAAAGCGCTGACCTGACGTACAGGAATCGGATAGGAGGCGGGACAGTGGAGTGAGGCGGCCATTATGGTCAGGCCCGAAACTTGCGCGGAACGCTGTGACGTAGATACGACAGGCATAAGCGTGAAGGTTGATGCGTCTGAACCTGCCCTTTCCCCGATCGAGATGCGGGCGGGGGTCAAGCGTCTGACGGAGGTGGTCCCCCGGGGGTACCACGGAGGTCGTGCGGCGGGCGGTGTAACTTCGCAACCCGTGGAGGCACGGCTTGCGTCGTGCACATGTAGTGCCGCGGATTCCGGCTTTGGCTGCCCCCCTCCGGCAAGACGTGACCGTGCTGCTGGTTACATCCCGATCAGGCTATCGGCCGGTATACCAAGATGCTGATGCAGGTTTCGGATCATGTCGACCTTGAGACCGTGTTTGCGGTTGGCACTTCGTACACGCGACTAGGTGTCCTGCAGTGTCGTCCAGGGAGCGTGCTTTGCTTCGTCGGGGCTGTTGGGTCTCCGGATGATGTTTCAGAAGTCCTTGCGAGGGCTTTCAGCGATGACGCTCATGCAACTATGGCAGTGCCATATGGGACGCACCCAACTGCCCAACTGCCCAACTGCCTAGTCTGAACCAGCGCGGCGGTCAACGCCGTAACGGTGGTCACCCGTGGCCGGACACGGTGGTCAATTGGACCGGAATACGCACAGCGCGCCCCAAAAAAAACAACCCCCGTTGCCGGGGGTTGTGGGAACAGAAGATCGTTTGTGCGACAGGGTTCAGTTGGACCGTCGGCGCAGGCCGGCGAACAGCCCGATCAGCAGCATCCCCAGCCCGAACAGACCGAGTGTTGCAGGTTCGGGAACCCCTGTGGGGGGGATCACCTGGGAATAGTTGACGGAAAGATCCTCGATCGCAAAATCGCCAGGCGGGGTCTGCAAAGCCAGGGTCTGGATGAAGGCGCCCGTGGTTCCGTTCCACTCGCTCAAGCTGCCATTATAAATATCGGACGTCCAGAAATTCGTCCCATCGAAGGCAATCCCTGTTGAATTAAGCGGATTCGAGATGAATTCGCTTGTCAGCAACGCTCCGCTGGTACTGTAAATATCATAGGGCACAGGTGTACCGTTGCAGCATCCATCCACTCTGTTCGAGATGAGCTTGCCGTCGAAAAACTCGACGCCATCGCAATAATCAGAGCAATTTGCCAGCGAGATGGTGTTGATCAGTGCCCCGCTCGGGGAATACAGATACGCATGATTCGAGCCGGAATAATCCCCGACCCAGAAATTGCTCCCATCATAAGCAATCGCGGAAAGCCCGGAAGACCCGGAGATGGAAAATGCGACTCCTTCACTGGCGCCGGTCGTTGCGTTCATCTTGTAAACGTGGTTGTCGTACGCATTGGTCAGATACAGCGTGTTGCCGACTTGCACGACGCCGCGACCATTCCACGAGACATTGAAAGCAGAAGCAGGGCTGAACGACTGCAGCAGATTGCCCGTCATCAGGTCGTATTGGTACACCCCGTTCCCGGCGCTGTTGCCCCATACCGTGGTGACCGGCGCGGCGCTGGCGATGCCGCATAGCAGTATTCCAAAGAGCAGCGCCACTCCCATACCGATTGATCTTTTTAGCGTTTTCATGGGTCCTCTCCAATTGAGATCCCCTGTTTGCCACCATTTACAATGCAATTATCCCGCCAAAAAAGTTAAACGCATGCAATTCATGTGGTTAAATGTTTCACGGGCCAACATCGAGTCAAGAAACGTAAGGTTTTTCGACTCTGTAGAAGCGCAAGAATTTGGGCGATGCAGCTTTCTCGGGAGGCGACTCTTGAACATGAGAGGGTGGTGAGCAAAGCAAAAAAGCGCTCACCGGAGTTGAAGGAGTGGTGCGTATGTGCTCGAACATCGAAAAGAGCATGCCTCGCCGGGGGCCACGGTTTGAAGGATGAGTGGCCGGCTCCATGCCCATATTCGCCTTGCTTGGTTGCTTTGGCTGCTTGGTCTGCTTGGGCCGCTGGCGCGGTCCGATTGAGGTTGGCGGGGGGTGCTCGCGTCGATCAATGGCTCAAACCACGTCGCGGCAATCGCTGGTTGTACTCGGAAGCGTCCGCAGCCCGCGGATAGCTGTGGCAACGGTGATGCCGAGGCATTCTCTGCCCTCAGGGCACAAAAAAAGCGCTTCGGTTGCCCAAGCGCTTCATTCGCCCGGGCTTTTCGCTTGCCCGGATATCTCTGCAAGTGGTGGCTAGAGGCGGGCTCGAACCGCCGACCTCAGCATTATGAGTGCCGCGCTCTAACCAGCTGAGCTACCTAGCCTCTTGCTTGAGCCGCGCCTGACCGGTATGTGGTGCATACCATGGGCGGGGGCGCGAAAGTGTAGTGGGCGCGTGCCTCTGGTTCAAGCCCCGCTATCACATGCGCCTTGCCGGGCCTTCCCGCGCTGTGGTTGAATCGAGTGGCAGCCGTGGATGCGCTGCAGCCCGTTTGCCCTCGGTGGTGGCGCGGCACCCGCGGATTTTGAGGACTGGAGACCGGCATGATCGACGCCGATGGTTACCGCCCCAACGTGGGCATCGTGTTGCTCAATGAAGACGGGCGGCTATTCTGGGCGCGTCGGGTGCACCGCGATGGCTGGCAGTTTCCGCAGGGCGGCATGCGTAGCGACGAGACGCCCAGCGAGGCGATGTATCGTGAGCTGGAAGAGGAGACTGGCCTCAAGGCTGGGCATGTGGAACTGCTGGGAGCAACCCCCGGCTGGCTGCGCTACCGCTTGCCTCAACGCTATCTGCGGCGTCACCAGCGGCCCATGTGCATCGGTCAGAAGCAGGTCTGGTTTCTGCTGCGGTTTGTCGGCCACGAGACGCATCTGTGCCTGGACGGGGCGGAAAAGCCCGAGTTCGATTCCTGGCGGTGGGTGGATTTCTGGTATCCCGCCGACCATGTGGTGTCCTTCAAGCGCCAGGTCTACGAGCGCGCCCTGCGCCAGTTCGCACCGCTGGTGGAACGCGTGTGCCACCTCACCATCGAACGGCCGGCGTTGAGCCGGCGGACGCGCGGCGCCCCCGCCTGAGGGCGCGCGCGGCGGGATTACATCTCCGAGTCAGGGTATTGACAATCATTCGCGTTTGCATTCACACTGACCGCGTCAGGAGGTCTGTGCCATGTATGTGTGCGTATGCAACGCAGTGACTGAACACGATATCCGTGCGGCGGCGGCCGACGGTGTGCGCCGTTTCGGCGAGCTGCAGGCGCGTACCGGCTGCTCTACCTGTTGCGGGTGCTGCGAGGCGCAGGCACGCGATGTATTGCGCGATGCAATCCAGGGGCCCCGTTTCGAACTTCCGCTGACCCGCGCCGCCTGAAATCCGGGTTCCGGCCGGCGCTTCGCGTCGAGATTCCCCCTTGAGACGATACCCGATGCGTGCGTCGGGCACGTTATAGTGGAGCTTTCGCAATGTGCAGACGGAGATGGGCATGAAAGGCGACGCCAAGGTTATCGAGCACCTCAACACCGCGCTCAAGAACGAGTTGACCGCCATCAACCAGTATTTCCTGCACGCTCGCATGTACAAGCACTGGGGCTACAAGGGGCTGGCCGATCACGAGTACGAGGAATCGATCGACGAGATGAAGCATGCCGATCGCCTGATCGAGCGTATTCTGTTCCTGGACGGGCTGCCCAACCTGCAGCAGCTGGGCAAACTCATGATCGGCGAGGCTCCGCCCGAAGCGCTGGCCTGCGACCTGAAGCTGGAGCAGGCGGCGGTACCCGACCTCAAGAACGCGATCGCCTGGTGCGAGGACAACGACGACTACGTCAGTCGCGAATTGTTCGCGGATATCCTGCGCGCCGAGGAAGACCATATCGACTGGCTGGAGACGCAGATCGAGCTGATCGACAAGTTGGGCGAAGTGCCCTATTTGCAGACCAAGCTCGGCGCGGGCTGAGGCGGCGCCAAGGGGGAAGTGTTGCCAGACGCGGGAGAGCCGCTGTCCCACGCGCGGTCCGCCCTGCTTTTTCCCGTCTGCGCCCCGCGATTCTTCCTCAGAACGGCTTGACGATCACCAGGATGACGATGCCGATCAGCAGCAGCGCCGGCACTTCGTTGAAGATGCGCAGGGCGCGGCTGGACCAGCGGAAGCGATCGCGAGCGAAATCGCGTTTCAGCTTTACCAGCATGCCGTGATAGATGACCAGCAGGACCACCAGCGCCATCTTTGCGTGGAACCAGCCGCCCAGCTGCGCCGGATCGTGACGTAGCCACCAGCCCATCACCGCCAGGCCGAAGGCAATGGCCAGGATCCCGCCGATGTGGGTGATCCCCAGCAGGCGCGTCTCCATTACCTTGAGGCGCTCGCGCACCGCAGTTTCTTCGGCCTCCCGGTGGTAGATGAACAGGCGCGGCAGGTAGAACAGCCCGGCGAACCAGGTGACGACGAAGATGACGTGGAAGGCTTTCAGCCACAGCATGTGATGCAGTTCCCGAAATGCAGAGTCCGAGTATATAGCCGCCCTGCACATGCGTCCTTGACGGTGCATCATGGCGATGGCTAGATGACGGGCTTCCGGTGACTGCTCTCAGGCAGCCGCAGGACCCATGCCGAGGTTCCTTTGATGCGCAAGCAACCGCCCGCCCGTTACGTGGTGCGCCCGATCGCGGCGCGGCAGGGGCGTGCGCAGACGTTGTGGCTTGCACTGGCCTGGGTGCTGAGCCTCGCGGCGGCAGTACTGGTCACGTATCTCCTGTCGCATCCGGGGGCGGGCAAACAGCTGCAGGATGCAACGGCAGCGGGCGACACGGGGCCGCTGGCGGCACGCAATGATGCATTGCGGCAGCAACTGGCGGATCTGCGCCAGAGCCGGTCGGTGGATCGGGTCTCGACCCGCAAGCTGCAGCAGTCCCTGGCCGCGCGCGACCAGACCATCAACGGTTTGCGCGCCGACCTGGCGTTCTACACGCGCCTGGTCGGCGGTGCGCAGCGGGGCGGGCTGCAGGTCCAGGGGGTGCACCTGACGCCGGTGCCGCATTCACCGCACGCCTGGAATCTGGCGCTCATCCTGACCCGGAATGCACGCGACAAGAGTGAGGTGCGCGGCACCGTGCGTCTCTCCGTGCAGGGCATTCGGGGGCAGAAGATCACGCGGCTGAAATGGACCGCTCTCGCCGGTGATCAGCCGGCCCACGGTCTGCCGTTCCACTTCAAGTATTTCCAGCAGCTGCAGGCCACGCTGATGCTGCCGGCGGGCTTCACGCCCAACAAGTTGCACGTCACCGTGATACCTCACGGTGGCGATACCATCAGCAAGCACGTCACCTGGGCCGATGCGCTCAAGAAAGCGGGGACCACCGATGTTCAATAGTCAGGGCAATCGCAAGACGCCGACGGCGTCCACTTCCAATGACACCAGCCTGATCGCCAGCGGCACGCACATCAGCGGCGACCTGCGCTTCGGCGGTACGCTGCATCTGGATGGCTGCGTGCAGGGAACGATCATTGCCGATCCCGATACGGAGGCCGTGTTCACCCTCAGCGAACAGGGGCAGGTGAGCGGCGAGATCCGCGTGCCGCACGCCGTGGTCAATGGGCGCGTCAAGGGCGACATCCATGTCAGCGAGCGCCTGGAACTGGCCGCGGGCGCGCGTGTGGATGGGGACGTGCATTACCGCGTGCTGGAAATGGCCGCAGGCGCCCAGGTCAACGGCCGCATGGTGCACCAGACCGAGGTGCCCCGTCAGTTGTCCGCGCCGGAGCAAGAGGCGATGACGGACGACACGCGGATCGAAGAGAAGGCTTGATTGACGCCGATCTGGCACTATGTACACGTGAGCGCGCGGTCAATCGATCGCCGTGTTCCTCGCACCCACGTCAGGCTCCACCATGGATATCGCCCTCAACACTCCGGATTATCGCAACAGCGGCACGCCGCTGATCTTCACCGATGCGGCCGCGCACAAGGTGCGTGAGCTGATCGACGAGGAAGGCAATGCCGCGTTGAAACTGCGCGTGTACATCAGTGGCGGCGGCTGCTCGGGTTTCCAGTACGGCTTCACCTTCGATGAGGCGCGCGCGGAGGACGATCTGGCCGTGGACAAGAATGGTGTCACGCTGCTGGTCGATCCGCTGTCGCTGCAGTACCTGGCCGGGGCCGAGATCGACTATGCCGAATCGCTCAGCGGTGCGCAGTTCGTCATCCGCAATCCCAACGCCACCACCACATGTGGCTGCGGCTCGTCCTTCTCGATCTGATCCGTTGGCGCGCGGAGACCGCGTGATTACGTCCGACGACAAGCAGCCGCTGCACAACGTCTTTGCCGCGGCCGAGCTCGACCGTGCCGCCGAGCGACGCGACGATACGC
Organism: uncultured Gammaproteobacteria bacterium; assembly: GCA_963747595.1. Classification (GTDB taxonomy): domain Bacteria; phylum Pseudomonadota; class Gammaproteobacteria; order Xanthomonadales; family Rhodanobacteraceae; genus Oleiagrimonas. The sequence goes on along the minus strand of CAVVFO010000002.1, from coordinate 1,902,739 downwards.
CGTGGCTCGAGGCGCAGCGCGCAAGCGGCACCGCGCGATTCATCCTGACGGATTCCGGCGGCGGCATCCTGGCCGATGCGGCCGGCGCCGCCGTGCGCTGGCTGGACGCCTCCGAACGTGCCGACGCGCACGATGGTCGGTATTGCAGCTTTCTCGGACAGCGCGACGGCGTGCCGTATTTCCTGCAGCCACTGCGCAGCGCCCAGCCGGAGCATCCCGCGCAGGCCTTGGATGCACGCTGGGTCGGCCTGCGCAGTGCCGGCTCCTGCTTCGGCGATTTCGACGCAGGCATGAGTGCCTATGCCACGGCCCTGGCGCACTGGCAGGCGCGCACACGCTATTGCCCCTCCTGCGGCGGCCCCCTGTCGCTGGTGGCGGCGGGACACCGTGGGCAGTGCGATGCGTGCGGCCACACGGAATTTCCGCGCACCGACGCGGCCATCATCGTCATCGTCGAGCATGATGGCGCCTGCCTCCTGGGTCGTCAGGCCAGCTGGCCGGAGCACCGCTATTCCACCCTTGCGGGCTTCGTCGAGCCGGGCGAGACGCTGGAGGCGGCCGTGGCGCGCGAGGTCTCCGAGGAGGCCGGCGTCGACGTGCTTGCCGCGCGTTACCATTCCTCGCAACCGTGGCCATTTCCGGCCTCGCTGATGCTGGGATTCACCGCCACCGCCGCGGCACGCGACATCGAACTGCGCGACGGCGAGCTGGAAGATGCCCGCTGGTTCACGCCCTCCGCGTTGCTCCAGGCCATCGATGAGGGCTCCGTGGTGCTCCCCACGCGGGTCTCGGTTTCCTGGCAGCTGATCGCCCACTGGCTGCGCGAGCACGCCGGAATCGAGCTGTTCGAACATGGCGAGTAAAAGCGACGTTCCGGCGTAGGCTGGCTCGAGGAGTGCCAGCGACGGAGCCGCGCGGGGACACAGGATAGTCCCTGGCAAGCAGGCGGCTCCGTCGCGTTGCTCCCGGCCGGAGCCCCACAGGGATTTCCTCCGGTCAGAAGTCCTCTTGCGGGATTGATCCGCCCCACGCATCGTGAGGCTCCAAGGGGGCACGTGGCTTATCGGGATGCACGCCGGCGCCGCATCTTCGTACAATCGGTGCCAGTTCCCCTGGAGGCTGCAATGGTCCTGCGAGTGTTTGTTGTCCTGATCGTGCTGGCGTTGCTGGCCACGGTGCCGCATCTGCCGCGTTGGCGGCGCTTCGACTGGTTCGCACGCTGGGCCGGGCAGCTGGGCAGCTTGGGGGGCGCTGGCCGTGTCACCATCGCCCTGTTGCTGCCGGTGGGCGTGTGTGCGGCCATCGCCATCGCCCTGGCGACGTTGCCGCTGTTCGGCGTGCTCTGGGCGCTGTTCGCGGTGGTCGTGCTGGTCTATACCCTGGGGCCGCGCGAGCTGGATGCGGACATCGAGGCCGTGTTGTATGCCTCCGATCCAGCCGCTGCCCATGCCGCGGCGCAATGGCTGCGTCCGTATCCCGGCGCCCCCGACCTGATCACTCATGCGCCGGCCTGGGTGGAGGCGGCCGTGCAGTCGGCATTGCGGCGGCGGTTCGCGGTGCTGTTCTGGTTCCTTTTGCTGGGGCCGGTGGGCGCGCTGGGCTACCGGCTGACACAGCAGCTGGCCGATGGCGAGGCCGCGGTGGCGATGGATGCCGATGCGCGGGCCGGCGCACTGCGGTTTCTGGAAGTGCTGGACTGGTTGCCGGCCACGCTGATGGTCATCGCCATGGCGCTGGTCTCGGATTACGACGCCGTGATGCAGACCTGGCGTGCTTGGCGCGTGGCGCCCGACCGCGCCGCGCGGCCGCTGGAAAGCGGGTTTCTCGGCGCCGTGGCGCGTGCCAGCGTGGATGCCGATATCGAGGCCGGCGACGGTTACGCCGAGGACACCAGCGATCCGTTGCTGGAACTGGCCGATGCGCGCCGGCTGTTGTGGCGCGTGCTGGTCGTGTGGCTGGCCGTCGCCGCACTGATCGCGATCGCCGGCTGGACCCTCTGAGCGGGATTGCAGACGCGCCACGGTCGTGATACCGGCGAAAGCCGGCGCGAAAGACGGGGCGTTTCTCGCCACGGGCGGTTCTTGCGCGATCAGGCGTCGCTCCCTGCGCAATGCGGTCACGTGATCCTGCAATGCCCGTGCGCTGGCCATGTCGGCGGCCACCGGTGCACCGACGACGAGGTCGATGCGCGCACGCCAGCGCCGCGGCAGGCGGGGTCGGTCCAGCGCCGTGTCGCGGCGGCTGAAGACGCTGCCCCACAGGCCGCTGAGCGCCACCGGTACCACGGGCACCGGACGGCGATCCAGAATCCGCTCCACGCCGCTGCGAAATGGCGCGACATCGCCATCGGCGCTCAGCCCGCCCTCGGGAAAGATGCACACCACCTCGCCGTCCGCCAGTGCCGCGTCGATGGCATCGAAGGCGCGTTGCAGAAGCGCGTGGTCTTGGTTGTGGCCGGCGATGGGAATGGCGCCGGCCATGCGGAACAGCGGCTGCAGCAGGGGCAGCCGGTAGATCCTGTAGTCCATGACGAAACGCACCGGGCGCGGCACGCAGGCCATGAGGATCAATGGGTCCATGAAGCTGACGTGATTGCATACCAGCAGCGCCGCGTCGTCCCGGGGGACATGCTCCAGCCCCTGCTTGCGAATGCGGTACAGCGTGTTGACCAGCACCCAGTCGATGAAACGCAGCGGAAATTCCGGCACCAGAGTGAAAATATAGGTGGCGACCGCGGCGTTCATCAGCGCCACCACCAGGAACAGCTGCGGCACGTTCAGGCCCAGCGTCAGCAGGCCGATGCCGAATCCCGCCGCTGCCACCATGAACAACGCGTTGATGATGTTTGTGCCGGCGATGATGCGCGACAGCTCGTTGTGCGGCGCGCGGCTCTGCACCAGCGCGAACAGCGGCACGATGTAGACGCCCGACACCATGCCGATCAACATCAGGTCCAGCGCCACGTGCCAGCCGCCGCTGGCGGTCAGCACGCGCCACCAGTCCTGATTCAGCGCCGCTGCTGCATGCGGGCGCACGAAATACAGATCGACGCCGAACACGGTCATGCCGAAGGCACCCAGCGGTACCAGCCCCGGTTCCACGTTGCCGCCGGACAGTTTTTCGCACAGCAGCGAACCGATGCCGACGCCGATGGAGAACAGCGTCAGCACCATGGTCAGCACGCTGGCATTGCCGCCGAGGATGGCGCGCGTGTACAGCGGCAGCTGCGCGGTCAGCGTGGCGCCGAAGAACCAGAACCAGGAAATCCCCAGCACCGCGTTGAAGACCGTGCGGTCGCGACGGGTGTGGCCCAGCACCTGCAGGGTCTGGCGCCACGGATTCCAGTCGAAGTCCAGATCCGGCGCGCTGGCCGGCGCGGGCGGAATGGCGCGGCTGGCCAGGTAGCCGGCGATGGCCACGCCCAGCACCGCTGCGGACGCCAGTTCGGGGCCGATGCGTGGTACGGCCATCAACGCGTTGCCGGCCACCGTGCCCAGCAGGATGGACAGCGACGTGCCCATCTCCACCAGGCCGTTGCCGCCGACCAGTTCTCCGGCATGCAGCGCCTGCGGCAGGATGGCGTACTTGATGGGCCCGAACAGCGTGGCCAGCAGGCCCATCAGGAACAGCACCGCCAGCATCAGGTTCAGGCTCTGCAGGCCGAAGGCCGCGGCCGCCAGCAGCATGACCCCCAGTTCCAGCAGCTTGATGCGACGGATCAGAACGGCCTTGTCGACGCGCTCGGCCAGTTGCCCGGCGCTGGCCGAAAACAGGAAGAATGGTGCGATGAACAGCGCCAGGGCAATATTGGAATACGCCGCCAGCGCGTTCTGGGACAGGCTCAGGCGAAACGTGGCCATGCCGATCATGGCGTAGCGAAACGCGTTGTCGTTGAAGGCGCTCAGAGCCTGGGTGGCGAAAAACGGCGCAAAGCGCCGCCTGGCAAGCAGCGTGAACTGGCTCATGCGGTTCCCGGTGATGCGATCCGGCTCAGCCTACAGGGAAACGCCCTCGGACCGTCACGGCAACGGCACGCACCCAGGCGGCAGCGTGGCCCCCAGGCCTAAGGTGCCAACGCGTGATGGCCTATGTCGCGGCGGAAAAAGGCATCGTCGAAATGGATCTTCTGTGCGGCGGAATAGGCGCGTTCGCGTGCGGCGCCCAGGTCTGCGCCCAGCGCACAGGCGCAGAGCACGCGCCCGCCCGCGGTCACGGTGCGGCCGTCGGCGTCAGTGGTAGTGCCGGCGTGAAAGATTTTCACGTCGGATCCGGAGACAGTCTCCAGGCCCTTGATGAGGTCGCCCTTGCGCACCGGGCCGGGGTAACCACCAGCGGCCAGCACCACGCCCAGCGCGGGGCGCGGGTCCCAGCGCACCGCTTCCTGATCCAGGTGACCATCCAGCGCCGCCTCGATCAGTTCCGCCAGGTCCGACTCCAGGCGCATCATGATCGGCTGGGTTTCCGGATCACCGAAACGCACGTTGAATTCGATCACCCTGGGGATGCTGTCCGGACCGATCATCAGTCCGGCGTAGAGAAAGCCGGTGAAGGGCGTTCCTTCGGCCGCCATGCCGGCCAGCGTCGGCTGGATGACGTCCTCGAGAATGCGTCGCTCGATCTCGGCGGTAACCACCGGTGCGGGCGAGTAGGCGCCCATGCCGCCGGTGTTGGGCCCCCTGTCACCGGCGTCGCGGCGTTTGTGATCCTGGCTGCTGGCCATCGGCAGTGCATGCCGACCGTCGCTGATGACGATGTAGCTGGCTTCCTCGCCCTGCAGGAATTCTTCGATGACCACACGGGTGGAGGCATCGCCAAAGGCCTTGCCGCCAAGCATGTCGCGCAGGGCCTGCTCGGCCTCGGCAAGGGTCTGGGCCACCACCACGCCCTTGCCCGCGGCCAGGCCGTCGGCCTTGATGACGATGGGCGCGCCATGCTTGCGCACGTGAGCCAGAGCGGGGTCCAGCTCGGTGAATGCCGCGTAGCGTGCCGTGGGAATCGCATGGCGCTGCAGGAACGCCTTGGCAAAGGACTTGGAGCCTTCCAGCTGCGCGGCCGTTGCGCGCGGACCAAAGCAGCGCAGGCCCGCGGTCTCGAAGCGATCGACAATTCCGGCTACCAGCGGTGCTTCCGGGCCCACCACGGTGAGATCGACTGCTTCGTCGCGGGCCAGTGCCAGCAGGCTGTCGATGTCGGTGGCGGCGACAGCGACGTTGCGCAGTCCCGGTTCCATTGCAGTGCCTGCATTGCCGGGCGCCACCAGCACTTCGCTGACCGTTGCCGACTGCTTGAGCTTCCAGGCGAGCGCATGTTCGCGCCCGCCGCCGCCGATGACCAGAATTTTCATGCCGTCTCCGTGGAACCGTGTCGCCAGCCGCACATGATGCCGGAGCGTGGGGATGGCAGGCCAGCCCCGCATCGCTTCGCCAGCGCATATGCGCAGTGCGCCGGATGGTTCAGTCCTCGCCGTCCTCGGCGGGGCGCAGCAACTGCATCAGTCTGTGACGGGGCAACTTGCCGGTCTCGTTGCGCGGCAGTGCGGCGATCTTGCGCAGCGGGCGCGGCAGGAACACCGGATCCATGCTGCGGCGCAGTGCATCCATGACGTCGGCTTCGGAGAGGGTCGGAGCGACCACCAGGGCGGCGACACGGCGCACGCCGCCAGTGGCGGCATCGAGCTGGATGACGATGCCGTCCTCGACGCCGTGAATGCCCAGCAGGCGGCGGTTGAGATCTTCCAGCGAGGCGCGCTTGCCGCCAATTTCCAGGAGATCCGTGTTGCGGCCGCGCAGCACGAAGCCGTCATCGCGCAATTCCACCAGGTCGGCCAGGGTGACCATCCGGTCCAGCTGCGGTGCGCGAATCTGCGTGCCGTCCGGTTGCGGGTGCAGTTCCACGCCCGGATACAGGGTCCACACGGAGGCCTGAGCGGTGCGTCGGCTGGCGAACACGCAGGTCTCGGTGGAGCCGAAAACCTCCAGCAGCGGCGCCTGCAGTTGCGCTTCCACATCACGCGCCAGATCCACCGGCAGCGGTGCTGTGGCCGAGATCACCGCGGCCAGTGACGGCAGCCGATGTCCTGCGCGTACCAGCGTGCGCAAGTGCACGGGCGTGCTGACCAGCACGCGCGGGGCCGGCACCGAGGCCAGTGCATGCGCGATGTCGGCAGGGAAGAACGGCCGGCCGGCGTGCACGCTGGCATCGCTCAAAAGCGGCAGCAGCACGGAGGTTTCCATGCCGTACATGTGCTGCGGCGGCACCGTGGCCACGATGTGGAATGCCGGATCCACCGCCCGCATCAGCATGTCCAGGTTGCCGGCGTTGCTGAGGTGGAACTGCGCCCAGGTCTTGGCATTGGCCTGCGGCTTGCCGGTGGAGCCGGAGGTGTAGCCGATGGCGGCGATGTGCCCGGCAGGAATCATCGGCACTGCCGCCTGGGGTTCGCACAGCGATTCCAGAAGCGGCGGCAGCGGCACATAATGCGATGGCACATCGCTGTTGCTGTCGAGGTCGCCCAGTGCATAGCATCCCGGATGCGCTGCCATGACTTCGTCGACCGCATGCGGGGCCCGCGATGGTGGCAGAAGATTGGTCTGTCCGGCGGCGACAACGGCACAGAATGCGACCAGGAAAGCATACCGGTCTTCGCACAGATTGACGGCGTGCGCGGCGGACGGCAGGGTCGCGGCGACCGTGCGCACATGGCCGAGAAACGTGCCGGCGTCGATCGGCTGACCCTGACGCCAGGCCACGATGCGCGTGCCTTTGCGCATGTGCAGCAGCGGCAAGGGCCGCGCATGCGCGGCCTCCCGGCGCAGAGACTGGATGGTGGTATTCAATGCAACTCTCTTGCGTTGATGGCGCGCGCATGGGGCCACGGGTGCGGCACCAAACGGCGCGTCCGGCTGTCGCCTCGCCCGCTGCGGCCGATGACGCCCCACGTGTGGTGCTGCAGCCCCCCTTTCATGGGCGGATGATCGCGCCGGTCAGTGCGTCGCGGATATCGGAAGGGCGATCATGGCCTCCCAGCGGCGCATCGATGATGGCGTCCAGAGTGTCGCCGAAGGCGCTGTGGACGTGGGCGGCGCTGCGTGCGGGCGGTTGCCCGTGCCGGTTGGCGCTGGTGGAGACCAGGGCCCCGCCGAAGGCCCGGCACAATGCAGCCGCGGGTGCGTGCGCCGTCACGCGCAGCGCGATACCCGCGTGCTCGCCGGCGATCCAGAACGGCACGCGCGCCGCACGCGGCATGATCCAGGTGTGTGGCCCGGGCCAGGACGCACACGCGGCATCCAGCGCCGTCCTCGGCAGGGCATCCAGATCGATGTACCCGGCGACCTGCTCGAACGTGGCGCCGATCAGCAGTACGCCCTGCGATGGCGAGCGCCGCTTCAGGGCGAACAAATGCTCGAAGGCCTCCCGATTGAGGGGATCGCAGCCCAGGCCGTAGACCGCTTCGGTGGGATAGGCGACCACGCCGCCACGGCGCAGCGCAACGGCGGCCTGTTCCATCGTAGTGGCGTGGTCTTGTGATGTTGCCGGCGGCTGTCCGGCGGGAGCCACGGGAGTACACCCGGATCTTGGAATAGTGGGACTCATGGTGCGAAAACGTCAGGAATTGTCGGTCGATGCCGACGTGGTCTTTTTTGCCGCAGCCTTTTTGCTGGTCGTCTTTTTCGCGACGGCCTTTTTGGTGGCCTTTTTTGCTGTTTTCTTTGTGGCCTTTTTTGCCGTGGATTTCTTTGCGGTGGCCTTTTTCGCCGTACTCTTCTTCGCGGCAGTCTTTTTTGCCGCAGTCTTCTTTGCCGCGCCGCGGCGGCCCTTGCGTACCGGCGCGGCGGCCAGCAATTCGGTGCACTCGGCCAGCGTCAGCGACTTGGGATCACGCTCCTTGGGGATGCGCGCGTTCTTCTCGCCATCGGTGATGTAGGGGCCGTAGCGGCCGTTGAGGATCTCGATGCCGCTGTCGAAGGTACGGATGATGCGGTTGGCGAGGAACTCCTGTTTCTCGCGGATCAGTTCCTGCGCGCGCGGCAGCTCGATGCTATACGGGTCGTCTTCGGTCTTCAGCGAGGCATACAGCTTGCCCTGCTTGACGAACGGACCGAAACGCCCGATGCCGGCACTGATGTCCTCGCCATCGTCGGACTGGCCCAGCACGCGCGGCAGCTTGAACAGCTCCAGGGCCTCTTCCGCGGTGATGGTGTGCATGCTCTGGCCCGGTCGCAGGGACGCGAACGTGGGTTTCTCCTCGTCCTCGCGGGTACCGATCTGCGCGAACGGTCCGTAGCGGCCCAGGCGCACCGACAGCGGCTTGCCGCTTTTCGGGTCGGTTCCCAGCTCGCGCGATCCCGACGCCTCGCTGCGATCCACGGTTTCGATCTTTTCGTCCACCTGATGCTTGAACGGTTTCCAGAACCGCTCCAGCAGCGGCACCCAGTCTTCCTCGCCGCGGCTGACGGCATCGAGGTCGTCTTCCAGGCGCGCGGTGAAGTCGTAGTCCACGTACTGGCTGAAGTGCGCCGCGAGGAACTTGCCCACCGCTCGGCCCACGTCGCTGGGTTTGAAGCGGCGGCTGTCCAGCCAGACGTAATTGCGGTTCAGCAGCACCTGGATGATGCTGGCGTAGGTGGAAGGACGGCCGATGCCGTGCTCTTCCAGCGCCTTGACCAGGCTGGCCTCGGAGTAGCGCGGCGGCGGTTCGGTGAAATGCTGATCGGCGAGGATGTCGTTGAGCGGCACCGAGTCGCCCTTGGCCAGATGTGGCAGGCGGCGCTTTTCGTCGTCCTCGTCCTTGTTGCGGCTGTCCTGGCCCTCCTCGTACACGGCCAGGAAGCCGGGGTCGATGACGGTGGTGCCGGTGGCGCGGAAAGAGGCATCGGCCACCGGAAACTCCACCGACACGGTGTTCAGCGTGGCGTGGATCATCTGGCAGGCCACGGTGCGCTTCCAGATCAGCGTGTACAGCTTGAGCTGATCGTCCTTGAGATGCGGCGCCACCTGTTTCGGCGTGCGCATGGCCGAGGTGGGGCGGATGGCCTCATGCGCTTCCTGCGCGTTCTTGGACTTGGACTTGTAGGTCTGCGCGGCGGCCGGCAGGGCCTTGTCGCCGTAGTCGCGCACGATCAGCTCACGCAACTCGCCCAGCGCATCGTCGGAGAGCGTGACGGCGTCGGTACGCATGTAGGTGATCAGGCCCACGTTGCCCTCGTCGCCGCCCAGCGCCACGCCTTCGTAAAGCCCCTGTGCCGTGCGCATGGTGCGGCTGGTGGAAAAGCCCAGCTTGCGCGCGGCCTCCTGCTGCAGCGTGGAGGTGGTGAACGGGGCGGCGGGGCGGCGCTTGCGTTCACGGCTGGTGACGTCGCCGACGACGAGGCGACCGTTGGCGGCATCCACCAGCGCCTGGCGCGCGGCCAGCGTGGTGGCCTCGTCGGTGAGATCGAACTGCTCGAACTTCTTGCCGTTCAGGCGCGTCAGTTTGGCGCGGAAGGCGATGTCGTCGTGGGTGAGATCGGCCTCGATGGTCCAGTATTCACGCGGATCGAAGGCCTCGATCTCTTCCTCGCGCTCCACGATCATGCGCAGCGCGGGGCTCTGCACGCGGCCGGCGGACAGGCCGCGTTGCACCTTGCGCCACAGCACCGGCGAGAGGTTGAAACCGACCAGATAATCCAGCGCGCGGCGCGCCTGCTGCGCGTCCACCAGCGGGTGCGACAGGGTGCGCGGATGCGCCACCGCGGCCTTGATGGCCTTGGGCGTGATTTCGGAGAACACCACGCGGTGCACGTCTTTGCCGTCCAGCAGGCCCTTGTCCTTGAGGATCTCGCTCACATGCCAGGAAATGGCCTCGCCTTCGCGATCCAAGTCGGTGGCCAGATAGATGGCGTCGGCCTTTTTCGCCGCCTTGGTGATGGCGTCGACGTGCTTCTGGTTGCGCTCGATGATGTCGTAGTTCATGGCGAAGCCATGCTCGGGATCGACCGCGCCCTCCTTCGGGATCAGATCGCGCACATGGCCGTAGGAGGCCAGGACCTGGAAGTCCGTGCCGAGGTATTTGTTGATCGTCTTGGCCTTGGCGGGCGATTCGACGATGAGCAGGTTTTTCGCCATGTGGAAACTTGATTCTCGGAAATGGTGGGTGCGACAGGCCCGTGTGCGCGCTGCATGCATATATATAAGTGGAGACACAGTGTCTGTCACCCTGTCAAGCGGTGAATGCCCGAAACGTGTCTCAGCTGCGTCGCATGAACCGCCCACCGGGCTGGCTGATCACCACGCCTTCCAGCTCCAGCATCAGCAGCATGGACGAAACCGCGGCTGCGGGCAGGCCACTACGCTCGACCAGCGTGTCCAGCGATGCGGGATCGTACCCCATCGCGTCCATGAGGCGGCGATAATCGGGGTCGGCATGGGTGCCTGGGTCCAGCGCCGCGGCGCTGGTTGACGTGGCGCCGGACGCTTCCGGGCTCGCCTCGGCGGTCTCGGCGAGGCGCCGCGTCAGGCTGTCGCCCAGTGCCCGCGCCAGCGGTGCCAGTGCCTCGTGGATTTCACCCGCCGTCTCCACCAGGCGCGCACCGTCGCGGATCAGGCGGTGACAGCCACGCGCCAGAGGATTGTGGATGGATCCCGGCAAGGCGAAGATCTCGCGGCCCTGCTCGCCGGCCAGCCGTGCCGTGATCAGCGACCCCGAGCGCAGGCCGGCTTCGATGACCAGGGTGCCCAGTGCCAGCCCGGAAATGATGCGGTTGCGTTGTGGGAAGTGCTGCGCGCGGGCCTGCGTGCCGGGTGGAAATTCACTGACCAGCGTGCCATGTGCCGCGATGCGTCCGGCCAGGTGTTGATGCTTGCGCGGATAGATCCGGTCTGGGCCGGTCCCCATGACGGCCACCGTGGGCGTGCCGGCGGCGAGGGCGGCTTCGTGCGCCGCGGCGTCGATGCCGTCTGCCAGGCCGCTGATGATGACCAGTCCAGTGGCGGCCAGGGTGCCGGCGAAGGCCCGCGCATTGTCGATGCCGGCCTGCGTGGCGCTGCGCGCGCCGACCACGGCCAGCTGCGGGCGCAGCAGTATCCTCGGGTCGCCATGCACGAACAGCGCCGCTGGCGGCTGCGCGATATCTGCCAGGAGTGGCGGAAAGTCGATGTCCGGATAGAGCAGAAGGTGATGGTCGGGGGCCTGCAGCCAGGCCAGGTCGGCCTCCAGTACGGCCGCATCGGGTGCTTTCAGCCAGCGCTGTGCTGCATGGTCCAGGCGCACGCCGGACATCTGCGTGCGGCTTGCCTGTGCCACGGCCTGCTGCGCGCCACCGGCATGTTCGACCAGCGTGCGTATCGCGGCGCTGCCCACCCCCGGCGTACGCAGCAGGGTCAGCCATGCACGTTGTTCGTCGGTACCGATCGGCATGTGTTCCGCGTCCACGTCTCCAGAATCGTCCCAGTGTAGTCGTGGCCGCAAACGAAAACGGCGTGGCCGAGGCCACGCCGTATTGTCAGGATTTTCCGACGAGCGATGGAATTTCTACTGCGGCATGCGCAGTTCGTCGCCGGGGCGCACGGGGCGGATGTCGTCCATGATCAGCCCGTAGCTGACGTGCTGGAAGGTGCGGAACACCATGACGTGGCCCACGTATTCGCTGGGCAAGCGGATGTGATGGGTGAACGAGCGGCAGCACGGATCGGCCGTCACATCATTGGCGATGCGCTGGCCCGGCTGGAAGATCGAGAACGTGGTGCCGTTGTTCACGTTCTGGTCGCTGCCCACCGAAAGCGCCACCACCTGGCGCTTGCCCACCGCATACAGGGTATCGGCCAGTTCGATCACCCGCCCGTTGTGCGGCAGGCTGTGGGGCGCGTGCGGATAATAGGAGGCATCGTACGGATGGTCATTGACCGGCAGCAGACGGTCGCCCTTGCGGATTTCGCGGCTCTGGTCGGTCAGCAGCAGGGTGGCGGTGTCGCCGCTGCGCAGCACTTCTGCCGTGCCGATGACGCGCGCTTCCACGCCTAGGGTCTCGCCGCGGCCGTAGTGGCCATCATTGCGGTAATCCTCGTCCCAGGGGCTGGAGACCATGGCCACGTCGCTGTCGATATCGTGCGACACGATGTCGTTGTCGCGCGGTTGGCCGAAGGCGCGGAAAACGTGGCTGGGCCGGACCACGGCGAAGCGTTTCCCGGGCTGCGCCTGCAGATCGCGCACGTACAGGAACTGGCCGTCGACGCCGCGCAGGTGGTTTTCCTCGAAGCCCACCACATAGGGCGCGTGCTTGATGCGGTCGGCACTGACCACGCGCATGTCCCGGAGAAACAGTTTCAGGTCGGACAGCGGAATCGCCGGGACCGGTGACAGATCCTCGGACCGCGTCTTGGGTTGCAGTTTCAGCACTGGCCCGTGCAGATAGGACAGGTCCAGCACGTCGCCCGGATAGATCAGATGCGGATTGTGCACCTGCGGGTTGGCCTGCCATATTTCCGGCCACAGCCAGGGCTTGCGCAGGAAGTGCGCCGAGATATCCCAGAGCGTGTCGCCCTTTTTCACCACGTAGGTATCGGGATGGTCCGGGCGCAGTTCGGACGAGGCGGCATACACCGCGACCGTGACCAGCAGGCCGGCAAGCAGGACAAGGATTTTCTTAAGCATGGTGGGTCATCCCCCAATTCCCCGTGGCTTCGCGAGTGTAGCCTAATTGTTAAGAGTGCAACCGGCTTCGACGTGCCATCGCCCGGCCGGGGTCGTACAATGCCACATCTTATACACGTTGGACGCTTGGATTTAGCCGATTTGCCCGCAGATTCACGACTGCGCCGTGCAGCGGATTCTCCAGCGGCCGGATCAAGGTGACACCGTCAATCATGTCGATTCTGAATATTCTCGAATTTCCCGATTCACGCTTGCGCACCAAGGCCCAAACCGTAAGCGCATACGATGCGGACCTCAAGCGTCTGGTCGCCGACATGTTCGAAACCATGTACGCGGCCAACGGCATCGGTCTGGCCGCCACCCAGGTGGATGTGCACCGGCGCGTGTTCGTCATGGACATCTCCGAGGGGCGCGATCAGCCGCAGGCGTTGATCAACCCGCGCATCGTCGAGTCCAGCGGACATCAAGTGTATCAGGAGGGCTGTCTGTCGTTCCCCGGCATCTATGCCGATGTGGAGCGTGCCGGGCAGGCACTGATCGAGGCCGAGGACAGCGACGGCACAACCGTTCGCGTCGAGGCCGATGGATTGCAGGCGGTGTGCATCCAGCATGAAATGGATCATCTGGACGGCAAGGTATTCGTCGACTATCTGTCGCCGCTGAAGCGCTCCATGCTGCTCAAGCGCCTGGAAAAGCAGCGCCGCCAAGCCGGCTGACCGCTTTTTTGTCGCGCCGTCGAGCGCCCACCTCCCCTCGAACCTGCTGGATTGCCCATGCGCGTGGTATTTGCCGGCACGCCCGAATTCGCCGTGCCCTGTCTCAACGCCTGTCTGGCGGCTGACGTCGAGCTGGCTGCCGTCTACACGCAGCCGGATCGTCCCGCCGGGCGCGGTCGGCGCACCACGGCCAGTCCGGTCAAGCAGATGGCCGAGGAAGCCGGTGTGGCCGTTGAACAGCCGGCGGGGCTCAGGGAGGTCGATGTGCAGACCGCGCTGGCCGCGTATGCGCCGGATCTGATGGTGGTGGTGGCCTACGGCCTGATCCTGCCCCCTGCCGTGCTGGCGCTGCCGCGGCATGGCTGCTGGAACGTGCACGCCAGCCTGCTGCCACGCTGGCGCGGTGCGGCGCCGATCCAGCGGGCCATCGCTGCCGGGGACGAGCAGACCGGGGTGGCGCTGATGCAGATGGAAGCGGGCCTGGACACCGGCCCGGTGCTGCTGGAGAAGCGCACGCCCATCCGCCGCGACGAGACTGGCGGCACATTGCACGATCGTCTCGCCGTGCTCGGCGCGGAGGTCCTGGCAGATGGCCTGGCACGTCTGCTGGAGGGCACGTTGCCGTCGCCGCAGCCCCAGTCCGATGAAGGCGTCACCTACGCACACAAGCTGGACAAGCGCGAGGCGCAGCTGGATTTCTCTCGCAGTGCAGTCGTGCTGGAGCGACAGGTGCGGGCGTTCGATCCCTGGCCGGTGGCGACGGCGCGCGTGGGCGACGAACGCCTGCGCGTATGGGCGGCCCAAGCGCTGCAGGCCAGGGCGGAGGCGACCCCCGGCAGCGTCCTCCAGGCCACCCGCGAGGGCATCGACATCGCCTGCGGCCAGGGCACGTTGCGTCTCACCCAGGTGCAGCGGGCCGGCGGTCGGCGCATGGACGTGGCGGATTATCTCAACGCGCGGCCGTTGTGACGTGTCGCGGCACACGCTGACCGATACGCGCGCACTCGCGGCGCAGTCACTGGCGGAGGTGGCGCTGCGCGGCGCCTCTTCGCGCGAGGTCTTCGAGCGCGCCGCGCCGCAGCTGGCCGATGCACGCGATCGCGCCTTTCTCGGCGCCCTGTTGTTCGAGGGCGCGCGCTGGTGGCTGCGCTTCGATGCCGCGTTGGATGGCTTGCTCAAGCAACCGCTCAGGCGCAAGGAGCCGGTGGTGCATGCGTTGCTGGTGCTGGGGCTGGTGCAGATCGAGGTGCTCGGCATGCCGGCGTATGCAGCGGTCGGCGCCACGGTCGAGGCGGTCCGCGCGCTGCGTCGGCCGCGCCACGCCGGGCTGGTCAACGCCGTGCTGCGCCGCTGGTTGCGGGAACGGGACACCCGCTTGGCCGCGCTCGACGGCGCCGCGCAGACCCGCCACGCGCAACCGCGCTGGCTGATCGATGCGATCGCCGCCGACTGGCCGCAGCAGGCGCAAGCCGTGCTCGCGGCCGCCAACCGTGAACCGCCATTGATGTTGCGCGTCAATCGCCGTCGCGGCACGCGCGAGGCGCTGATTGCGGCGCTGGCGGATACCGGTCATGCCGCTGCCGCGCACGCCTGGCTGAGTGATGCCGTGGTGCTGGAGAAGAGCACGGAGGTCACCCGCCTGCCAGGTTTCAGCGAAGGGCTGTTCGCGGTGCAGGATGGGGCGGCACAGATCGCGGCGGACCTGCTGGATCTGGTGCCCGGCCAGCGCGTCCTGGATGCATGTGCGGCGCCCGGCGGCAAGGCCTGTCACGCGCTGGAACGGGAGGAGATCCAGCTTCTCGCAGTGGAGTCTGCCGCGCACCGCATTGCCCGCATCCGCGGCAATTTCCACCGCCTGGGCCTGCACGCCGAGGTGGTGCACGGGGATGCCGGCGCGCCGGCGGCATGGTCCGCGCAGCGCCAGTTCGACCGCATCCTCGTCGATGCCCCGTGTTCGGCCACCGGTGTCATGCGGCGCCGGCCCGACGTGCGGCTGCATCGCCGCGCCGGCGACATCGCGCCTCTGGTGGCAGAGCAACGGCGCCTGCTGGGGGCCCTGTGGCCGTTGCTGGTTCCCGGTGGCCGCCTGTTATACGTGACCTGCTCGCTGCTGCGCGCGGAAAATGCCGATGTGATTGCCGCCTTTCTGGGCGAGCACACGGATGCCCGCGTGCGGCCGTTTGATCTGCCGGCTGGGCATGCCGCGACTCCGGGATGGCAGATCCTTCCCGGCGAGGACGATCTCGACGGCATGTACTATGCCGTTCTCGAAAAGTCCTGAGCCGCGCAAAGTGCCCCGGCACGTCATCCCGGCTGCCGCGAATGTGACGACACGCGTGCAGGGCGCTCGAGCCGCCCGAGCCATCGATGCAACGCCGCACGCCTCAACGGACCTGCCGCCGGACCCTGTCATGCAACCAGCAGCCACTTCCAGCCCGCACCACCGCCGCGCATTCTGGCTCCTGCTGCTGTACGCGCTGGTGGTGATCGGTGCCGGCATCGGGCAGCGTGATCCGTGGCCGTCGGACGAGCCGCGCTTCACGCTGTCGGCCGTGCAGATGGTGCAGGGTGGCGACTGGCTGTTCCCGCATCGCGGCACCGAGCTGTATCCCGACAAACCACCCATGCTGATGTGGGCCGAGGCGGCCGGCTTCGAAGTGGTGCATGACTGGCGCGTGGCCTTCCTGTTGCCCTCGCTGCTGGCGGCGCTGGGCTGCATGCTGCTGGTCTACGATCTGGGCCGGCGATCGTGGGACCGCAAGACAGGGTTGTACGCGGCGGCCGCGTTGCTGCTGGTGTTCCAGTTCGTCTACCAGTTCAAGCGCGCGCAGATCGATCCGCTGGTGATCTTCTTCATCACCGCCGCCAACTGGGGCCTGTTGCGGCACATGCTCGGCGGACCCAACTGGCGGGCGTACTGGTTCGGCTGCTTCTGTGCCGGGCTGGGCGTGATTACCAAGGGCGTGGGGTTCATCGCGCTGTTCATGCTGTTGCCGTATGCCGTCGCCGCGCGCGGGCGCTGGAATGGTGTGGCGCGCATGGAGCCGGGCGCGTGGTGGCGCTGGCTGCTGGGGCTTGCGGCGTGCCTGCTGGCCATCGCCCTGTGGCTGGTGCCGATGCTTCTGGTTGCACGCGCCCGCGAGATGGCCGGTCAGGCGGCCTATGGCGCCTACGTGCAGGACATCCTGTTCCACCAGACCGCCGATCGCTATGCCGACGCCTGGCATCACCTGCATTCCACGTTCTATTACCTGCCGATCATCGCCTTCAGCTGGTTGCCGTTGTCGCTGACCTACTTCGGCACGTTCCCGCGCTGGTGGCAGGCCCTCAAGCGCCGCGATGGGC
The DNA here is from genome assembly GCA_963747595.1 of uncultured Gammaproteobacteria bacterium. GTDB lineage: Bacteria > Pseudomonadota > Gammaproteobacteria > Xanthomonadales > Rhodanobacteraceae > Oleiagrimonas. Next base: position 1,886,050 of record CAVVFO010000002.1, on the reverse strand, counting down.
GCATCTTCCTGCCGCTGGTGTGGATGCTGCTGGTGCTGGTGTTCTTCAGCGCCTCGCCGGGCAAGCGCGATGTCTACATCATGCCGATGCTGCCGATGCTGGCGCTGATCACCGCGCCCTTCCTGCAGGAGTTGCTGCCCAAGCGCTGGCTGCGCGCTGCAGGCCTGGCGTTCATCGCGTTGATGGGCGCGGCATTCGTGCTCGGCGGTGCCTGGGCGCTTCTCGGGTCGCCGCATTTTGCGCGGCATCTGTCGGTCTCGCAGGGACTGGGCGAAGACGCGCGCCAGATCTGGTGGATGGCCGTGGTGATCGGCGTGCTGCAGCTGGCCCTGGCGGCGACGCTGCGCATGCGCCGCGCCGTGGCCGCGGTGTGCGGCGGCATGACGGTGCTGTGGCTGATCTGGGGCTTCTGGGGTTATCCGCTGCTCAACGGCGCCAGTTCCGCACGTGATGTCATGCGCGCGGCGCAAGCGCATCTGGCGACCGGCGACCGGATCGGTCTGGTGGCGTGGAAGGAACAGAACATGCTGATGCTGAAGATGCAGCACCAGCCGGCGGTGGACTTCGGGTTTCGCCTGCCCTGGCATATCCAGTTCGAGCGTGCGCTGAAGTGGCAGGCGGCCGACCCCGCGCATCGCTGGATTTTCCTGCAGGGCAAGGTCATGGGGCATTGCGTCAGGCGCTCCGGGGCCGTGCATCTGGGGCGGGCCAATCGCCGCGACTGGTGGATGTTCAAGGCGCGCGCAGTGGTTCCCGGGTGCAGACCCGAGACCGCGGGGGACGAGAATCCGGATGCCGACTGAACCACATGCCGCGGGCACATGGCATCGGCCGGCCATGCCCGTCATGATCAGCGCATGCCTGTGAAAGCCCCTTCATGACATCCGCGCCATCGCCACATGCGCCTGGCTTGCGCATCAACCTGATTGCGCGTGACAACGGCGCGGGCCTGTCGCGGGATCTGACCGTGCTGCGCGACGCGCTGGAGACGCTGCCGCGGGTGGAGGTGCACGTCACCGCCCTGGGCCGTCGCTCCAGCGTGCGCGAACGTGCGCGGCGGCTCGGTGCGCGCGTGCGTGACGCCCGCGGCGGACCGCGCCCGGCCCCGTTCGATCTCAATGTCATGCTGGAGCATGTGCGCCCGGAGTGCCTGTCGCTGGCGCGCCGCAACGTGCTGATTCCCAATCCCGAATATGTGGACGCGGCGGATCTGGCGGCACTGCCCGATCTGCACGCGGTGTGGGTGAAGACGCACCATGCCGAGGAGTTGTTCGCGCAGCGCGGCACGCCGGTGCACTACGTGGGCTTCAGCAGCGTGGATCGCCTGGACGAGGCGGTGACGCGCGAAGCCGGATTTTTCCACGGCCCCGGGCGCAGCGCCCACAAGGGGACGCAGGCGCTGCTCGATCTGTGGCGCGAGCATCCCGAGTGGCCGCAGCTGACCGTCATCTGGCGGCGCAAGCGTATCGATGCCGGTGACCTGCCGCCCAACGTGCGGCTGATCCGCAAGCATCTGGACGATGCCGCATATCGGCGCCTGCAGAATGCGCACCGGTTTCATCTGTGTCCGTCACGCACCGAGGGCTTCGGCCATTATCTGGTGGAGGCCATGAGCTGCCGCGCGGTGGTGGTGACGCTGGACGCCGCGCCGATGAACGAACTCATTGCCCCCGGACGCGGCCTGCTGGTTGCCGCCCAGGCCGCCGGTCGACGCGAGCTCGCCACGTTGTATGCGTGTCCGCCCGAGGCCATGGAGCGGGCGGTGGAGGACTGCCTGACGCTGAGCGAGATCGAGATCACACGCATGGGCGAGGCGGCGCGTGCATGGTACGAAGCCGCACGCAGCCGCCTTGCCCGGCGTCTCGCCAAGGCGCTGGCGGCCGTGTTCAGCCGCGAATACGGCACATAGATCTCACACCGATCTCCGCTGGCCGGACGGCTCCGGCGCCTCGCTTCCGGCGTCGTCCGGCCTGAGATATGTCTTCGGCCCCTCGGGCGGGGGGTCCTCTCCCAACAGATCCGCATGCGCATCGATGCCGTGTTCGCACCACATCAGTTTCTGCGTGCGGGTGGCGTGATACAGGCGGTTGTTGGGCAGGCGCAGGTCATCGATATCCGGCTGCGCGCGCGAGGGATGTGCCAGGTGCACGGCCAGCGCCGCCCACTTCAGCGCGCGTCGGCGGACTCCGGCATTTTCCAGCCGCGCAGCCAGTTCCCGGTCCTCGGCACCGTAGCCTTCCATGCGCTCGTCGAAGCCGTTGATGCGCAACAGGTCCGCGCGCCACACGCTCATGTTGCAGCTCATCACGCGGCCGCCGCTGCGTGCATGCGATTTCCAGCGTGCCAGCGGCGGCGCGCGAAACGCGTACAGGCGGCGGATGCCGTCGAAGTCGCTGAAATGCGCGCGCGCCCATGGCGCAAACACCGCGCGTCCGCCGGCAAGCAGCCGCCGCGTTTCGTCCGCCGTGGCCTTGAGCCGGCCGCCCTGCAGGAAATGTCCCGGCGCGGCAAGCGCCAGGTGATCGGCGATGAAATGCGGATGCAGGATCATGTCGCCGTCGATCAGCACCACGTAGTCGCCGCGGCTGGCGGCAATGCCGCGGTTTCTGCAGCGGGCGGCGCGAAAACCGCGGTCCTCCTGCCAGATATGGCGCATGGGCACCCCGAGCCGCGGGCCCATGTGCGCAATCAGCTGCGCCGTTTCGCTGCCGGAGCCGTCATCGGCGATCAGCACCTCGTCCGGCGCACGTGTCTGCGTGACCACGCTTTCCAGCACGCGCTGGAGCGCTTGTGGCCAGTTGTAGGTGATGACGATCAGCGAGACGCGCATCAGGAGGATTCTTTGCGTGATGCGTGCGCGCCGCGCCGGAGGATCGACAGGGCACGCTCGACGCGCTTGAACCACGGGGCCGGCGCGCGCATCGCCAGCCCGGCATACAGGCGCGCATCGGCGAAGTCCGGCGAGGGATGCGTGAGGAACTCGTGCTTGGCGAGGTTCAGCGCCAGCGGGTCCAGGTGCATGCATTGCGCGTAGTAGTTGACCAAGCTGCGCGAGCGGATCTTGGCGGGAAACTGGCCCGCCGTGGATTGCTCGTGCCACCAGCCGTTGCGCCCGTGGATGCGATAGTCCACGGCGCCGGTGGGCAGATAGTACTTGCGCGCCCCCAGCATGCTGGCGCCGAACACCAGGCAGTTGTCGGCACTGATGCGCCACTCCGCGGTCATCTGCGGCGGCAGGTCCAGGACCCGTGTCGCCAGGGGGCGGCGCAGCGACATCGCCGAGGTGGGCGCGCCGGTCCAGTGCGCGTGCACCCAAGTGGCGAGCATGGTGCAGCCCAGATCCAGCGCCTGCGGTGCGTAGCCCTGCGTGCCGCTGGCGTCACCGATCAGCGTCACGTCGGAGAACACCGTGTCGATGTCGCCGCGGGCATCGTAGATGGTGCCGATGCAGGCGAGATACTGCGGATGCCAGCGATCGTCGGCATCGAGGAAGCACACCACGTCGCCGCGGGCGCAGGCCACGCCGTGCTGGAATGCCGAGAGCTGGCCGCCGTTGGGCTTGGTCAGCAGCGTGACGGCCGGATGGTCGGCGTAGTGCTGCCGCAGCAGGTCCGGCGAGCCGTCGCTGGAGCCGTCGTCGACCACGATCACCTCGAGTGGCGCGCGCCGCTGGGCCAGTGCGCCGTCGACGGCTTCGCGCACGTACTCGCGGTAGTTGTAGCTGGTGACCACCACGGAGAACGTCGTGGGTGCGGCGTCGCTCACGGCTTACAGCTCCAGCAGGTGGCGGAAATAGGCGATGGTCTCGCGCAGACCGTCCTCCAGGGCCACTTTGGGTTCCCAGTCCAGTGTGCGTCGCGCCATGGTGATATCGGGCTGGCGTTGCAGGGGATCGTCGTTGGGCAGCGGACGCATGACCAGCCGCGAGTGTCCGCCGACCATGCCGATGATGGTTTCGGCCAGCTCGCGGATGCTGCACTCGGCGGTGTTGCCGATGTTGATCGGGCCGGTGATGGCGCTGTCGGTGGCCATCATGCGCACCATGGCCTCGATGAGGTCGTCCACGTAGCAGAAACTGCGCGTCTGCCGCCCGTCGCCGTACAGCGTGATGTCCTCGCCGCGCAACGCCTGCACGATGAAGTTGCTGACCACGCGGCCGTCGTTGGGATGCATGCGCGGGCCGTAGGTGTTGAAGATGCGCACCACCTTGATGTCCAGCTGGTGCTGGCGGTGGTAGTCGAAGAACAATGTCTCGGCGCAGCGCTTGCCCTCGTCGTAGCAGCTGCGGATGCCGATGGGATTGACCCGGCCCCAGTACTCCTCGGTCTGCGGATGCACGTCCGGGTCGCCGTAGACCTCGCTGGTGGAGGCCTGCAGGATGCGCGCACCGGTGCGCTTGGCCAGTCCCAGCATGTTGATGGCGCCGTGCACCGAGGTCTTGGTGGTCTGCACCGGATCGTGCTGGTAGTGCACCGGCGAGGCGGGGCAGGCCAGGTTGTAGATGCGTTCCACCTCCACGTACAGCGGGAAGGTGACATCGTGACGCAGCAGTTCGAAGTACGGCTCCGACAGCAGGTGCGCCACGTTGTGCTTGCGGCCGGTGAAGAAGTTGTCCACGCACAACACGTCGTGGCCATCGCGCAGCAGCCGCTCGCACAGGTGCGAGCCGAGGAAGCCGGCGCCGCCGGTGACCATGGTTGTGCTCATACGCCTTGCTCGCGTTCGCTGCGGACGAATGCGGGCAGTCTATCGTGATCGCGACGGATCAGCGTACTCCGGCGGGGATGCATGTTCTTGCCGCACGCGTCGCGCCAGCAGCAGCGCAAACGGCAGCCACACCAGCAGCCAGCCGGGACGCGGGCTGTTCAACAGCTGCGGCATGTCGAACTGGAGGGCAATGGTGGCGTAGATCCACAACAGCAGCACGATGCGGCCCAGCGCATCGTGGCGCAGGCGCCATGCCTGCCATGTCACGGTGGCCCACAGCGCCAGGACCAGTGCCAGGCCGGGCACGCCCAGTTCGATCGCTGCCTGCGAGAAGACGTTATGGCTGTGGGTGAATGCGCGCGCGCCGACATGGATCACGAACGCCGTGCCCTGACCCAGCCCCAGCCAAGGATGGGCGCTCACCATGTGCAGTGCCTGGCGCAGGATCTGCGGTCGAAACGACACGCCACGGTCCAGCAGCAGTTGTGGTGTCAGAACGATGAGGCACAGGCCCGCGGCCAGCACCGCCAGCACCACCCAGCGTGCAGCGCGTTCGCGCCGCCACAGGGGCGCGATCAGCGCACACACCGCCAGCGCCAGCCAGATGCTGCGCGTTTGCGTCAGGACGATGAAGACGAGCAGAAGCAGCGTTGCCGTGGCATCCCCGGCCAGCGCGATACGTGACCGGCGCGGCAATTGCGACAACCAGATCATCGCGGCGCCCATGGCCGCGGCGGCATAGTTGGTGGTGCCGATGGTGCCCATGCCGGCGATGCGCTGCTGGGTCGTCGGGTCCGGCGCCAGGGCCGTATGCGTGGTCAGGAACGCCACGGCGCAGTATGTCGCATACAGCGCCATGGCATAGCCGATACCGCGCAGCATGACGTGGGTCCGCCGCACGCCGCCGTCGCTCCACAGGTACCAGGCCAGCACGAACAGCCATACCGAGGCGATGCGGCCGAACTCGCTGCCCGGGTGCACCAGCGGCGCCCATGCCAGGGACAGTACGGCCCAGGCGCTGAGCGCCGCAAACCAGCGCATGGCCGCCTGCGTCGAAAGCTCACGCCATATCCGCCGATGCGCGGCAACGCCCAACACCAGCGCGGGCAGGTACAGCAGCACGGCCAGACTGATCTGGAAGGCGTGGCTGGGATTGTGCGAAGGACCGGCCGGCATCAGCATCATGCCCAGCGCCATCCACGCGAGGCCGGCGCCCAGCCATGCGCGACCGAGGCGCGTGCCTGTGCCGGGCGCCGTCAGCGAGCGGCGCGCGCGCGCCGTGGTGTGTGCGTAACGTTGCGGACGATGCGAGTTGGCGACCAACGGAAGCCTCGTGGATGAATGGAAAGGTGGACGCGCCGGAGGCTCGCCTGGCTGCAGCGGGTCGAACGGCGGCATCCTATCAACCACGGATGAACACCTGATGCACGCGCCGTGCCGCGGCACGGCAGCCGGACGTAACCGCTATCATGCCCGCATTGTCCCACGTCGAACCCTGCCTGCATGTCCACGCTGCCCATCTCGCTGGTCGTCATGACCTACAACGAAGCGGCCAACATCGCGCGCTGCCTGGACAGCGTGCCGTTCGCCGCCGAGATGCTGGTCGTCGACTGCGGCAGCACGGATGCCACGTGCGACATCGCCAGGGCGCACGGCGCGCGCGTGGAGCATCAGGACTGGCTGGGCTTCGGGCCGCAGCGCAACGCCTGCACCGCTCTGGCCACGCACGACTGGATCCTGGTGCTGGATGCCGATGAATACCTGACGCCGCAGCTGGCACGCGAGCTGGAAGCCGGATTGCCGCAGCTGATGCAATCGGCGGCATCCGGCGCCGTGTTGCGGCGGAGCACGCTGTTCATGGGCGCGCCGATGCGTTGGTACAAGCCCATGTGCGGCGAGCGCATGGCGCGCATCTACCATCGCGACCGGGCACGCTGGACCGAGGCGCGGGTGCATGAATCACTGCGCTTCGAGGGCAAGTCCATCACCTTCCAGGCGCCGTTCAACCACCTGCACAACCCCACGCTGGTGCACAAGAACCTGAAGGTGATCCGTTACGCGGAACTCAAATGCCGCGACTGGCGTGACCGCGGCCGTGCACCGCGCATGTGGGACTGGCCGCTGGTGTACCTGGCGGCCTTCATCAAGGACTACCTGCTGCGCCGCGCGTGCCTGGACGGATGGCGCGGTTTCATCGTCGCGCAGACCGCGGCCAGCTACGCGCTGTACAAGCGCATGCGCTACTACGAGATGTGCCGCAATCCCGACTCCGTCGCCCAGGCCGAGCAGATTCTTGCACGTCACGATCTGAACCGTTGAGACTGCATCGGCAATGAGCAAGCACTATCTCCTTTACGGCTCCGAACGCTATGCGTTGGCCATCCTGCGCCCGTTGCAGGACGCCATCCGCAGGCGCGGCGACACCGCGGCGTGGTTCTTCGACGGCCCCGGCGGCGAGGATCTGGTGCAAGGCGAGCAGTGGCTGCGCAGCACCGCCGAGGTGCGTGCCTTCAATCCCTTGGCTGTGCTCACGCCCAGCAACGCCGTGCCGCATTTCTTTCCCGGAGTGAAGGCCGAGGTCTTCCACGGTTTCGATGCCGGAAAGCCGCGGCATATCTACATCCGCGGCTTCTTCGACATGTACTGCACCACTGGCCCGCGCGACACACGGGCATTTGCCGAGATCGCCGAACGCCTCGGCCACTTCGCGGTGCGCCAGACCGGCTGGCCCAAGCTGGACCCGTTCGCCGCCGAGTTCGATGAAGGCCGGCCGCCGCCGCTGCGCACGCCGCCGGTAATCCTGTATCACTCCACGTTCTCGCCGTCCTGGAGCGCCGCCGAGATCCTGCACGATGAGGTCAGGCGGTTGTCGCGCGATGGTCGCTGGCGCTGGATCGTCACCTTTCATCCGAAGATGAATCCGGACACGGTGGCGGCCTACCGCGCGCTGGAAAACGACCACCTGCGGTTTGCCAGCAACGACAACATCCTGGAACTGTTCGGCCAGGTGGACATGATGTGTTCGGACACCTCCTCGGCGCTCAACGAGTTCCTGCTCACCGGCAAGCCGGTGGTCACCTTCAAGAACCGGCGGCCGGGCCCGCAGCTGATCGACATCGACGATCCAGCGGATTTCGAGGGCGCCATCGAGCGCGCTCTGGCACGTCCGCCCGAGCTGATGCAGGCCATCCGCGACTACGCCGACAGCATTCATCCCTATCACGACGGCCGGTCCAGCGAGCGCGTTCTCGAGGCGGTGGACCAGTTCATCGCCGAGGGCGCGCGCAACCGCAAATCCAAGCCTGCCAACCTGTGGCGCAAGCTGAAGATCCGCCGCCGCATCGGCTACTGGGGCCCCGCCCACATGAATCGTTGACCCGTAGGGCGAATCGAGGAGCAACGCGACGGATCCGCCTGCTTGCCGCGAGTGACCCTGATTTTCCGCAAGCAGACGGCTCCGTCGCTGTCGCTCCTTGAGCCACCCTTGGGTTCGATGTCGCTGCATGGGCGCATCGGCACGATCCGGTTAGACTTCCCCCTTTTGCGCGGACTTTCCTTCATGTCCAGGCGGTCACCGCTGCATCCCGAGAACCTGCGCCTGCTGTGGCCATGGCTGCCGCTGTGGTCGGTGGTGATGCTGGCGGCGTTGTTCATGCACGGCCCGATGCCGCTGTATTCCACGCGGACACTGGCCGTGGCGTGGGAGATGTGGAGCCACCATCAGTGGATCGTGCCGCACCTCAACGGCCAGCCGTACAGCCACAAGGTGCCGTTGCTGTACTGGTTGATCCATGCGGGCTGGGCGCTGTTCGGTGTCAACGACATCTGGCCGCGGCTGCTGGAATTCATCTTCGGGGCCGCCGAGCTGGTGCTGGCCATGGTTCTGGCGCGGCGCCTGTTCCCGGAGCGGCCGTGGGTGGTCAAGGCCACGCCCTGGATGCTGATGGCCTTCGGCTACGGGTTCCTGTTCAGCACGCAGATCATGTATGACGTGCTGCTGGCCGTGTGCGTGCTGGCGGCGCTGCTGTGTCTGATGTCCGCACCGCATCGGCAACGGCCGAGCTGGTTCTGGTTTGCCTTCTGGATCGGTGCGGGCCTGCTGACCAAGGGGCCGGTGATGCTGCTGCACATCGTCTTCCCGTGGCTGCTGGGGCCGCTGTGGAGCCAGTACGCCCGCGAAAACCGCACGCGCTGGTACGGGTTCGGCGTGCTGGCGATGCTGGGTGGGTTGGCCGTGCTTGTGGCCTGGGTGGTTCCGGCCACGCAGCTGGGCGGGCAGGCCTATGCCGATCGCCTGCTGTTCAAGCAGACCGGCGGACGCGTGGTGGATGCATTCGCGCACGCCAGGCCGCTGTGGTGGTATCTGCCGTGGATTCCCGCATTCGTCTTCCCCTTCAGCCTGTGGCCGCGGGCATGGGCAGCGGTCATCGCTCTGCGTCGCCCGCTCGTTTCCGGAGTGCGGTTCGCGCTGTGCTGGCTGCTGCCGATGCTGCTGGCCTTCTCGCTGATCAGCGGCAAGCAGGCCTATTACCCGCTGCCCGAATATGCCGGGCTCGCGCTGCTCATGGCCGGCGCCATCTCCATGCTGCGCGAGCGGTACCCGGCCATGGCCCGCAGCGCATGGCTGGGGCCGTGGCCCCTGGCGCTGGCAAGTTTTGCGTTCGGGGCGTTGCTGCTGGCGCTGCCGAATATGCTGGGGCGCGCGCCGTTCGACAATCACCAGATCGTTGATGTGGCGGCGTCCAGCCGGTTCTTCGGTGTGATCTATCTGCTGCTGGGCGCGCTGTTGCTCGTGCGCGGACGCGGCGAGCTGCGGCGCATCGCCATTGCCGGGCTCGTCGGTGTCATCGCCATGTTCGGCCTGTTTTCGCTGTCGCTATGGCACGACTTCAACCTGCATCCCGCCGATGCCGTGCTGCATACGGCTGCCCGCCACCATCGCCTGATCGGCAACGAGGGCAACTATGACGGCCAGTTCACCTTTGCCGCGCGTCTGCGCCGGCCCGTGCACGAGCTTCACGGCAAGAGGGCTGTGCAGCGTTTCGCCACGGCGCATCCCGATGCCCTGATCGTGACCTATCCACACCACCCGACGGTTACCGATCTGCGCTATGCGGTACTGGTGCAACCCTATCGTGGCCTGTGGATGGCCATCTATCGGGCGCGTACACTGAGCGTGTTGCGCCACGGCGGCACGCCGCCGGATCCGGCGCAGCCCACGCTGCTGTATCCGCGACCCGATTACTGGCGTTATGGTCAGGTGCAGTGAGCCACTCCGGAAGCGGTAAAGCATGACTTCGGCACTGATCGACAATCTGCGCAAACAGCTGGAGGGTCCGCGTGACGGCGCCATGTTGCGCCTGGCACTGGGGCGCGCGTTGCTGGATGCAGGCGATGCCCCGGCAGCCATCGAGCAGCTGCGCGCCGCGGTGCAGTTCGATGCCGATTACTCCGCCGCCTGGAAGCACCTGGGCCAGGCACTGACCCGGGCTGGCGAAACGCAGGCGGCGGTGGATGCGTACACTCACGGCATCGCCGCCGCCGAGCGGCGAGGGGACAAGCAGGCCGGCAAGGAGATGCAGGTGTTTCGCAAAAGGCTGCAGAAGGATCACGGGTAAGGCTGCCGCGCCGGCCGTGACGGGCTCCGAGGTGCCCGCTGCTGTGCTTGAACCGCCTTTTGCGGCGTGGAGCAGGAGCGCAAGCGGCTTGACGGCCTGGCGCAGCCCGCGCTTCATCCGTCGTACGGATTGTCCTGCCCCGGCGCGGGCGGGCTGTAGCGCTTGTACTGCCACTGGTATTGGGTGAAGGCCATGTTCACGCACTCGGCGACATCGCGATTGAGTGCGGTGCACGCCGTGGCCAGGTCGGTGGCGGCGATATCCTTCGAGGCGGGACGGATGTGGATGCGAAATCCGCGCCCGTGCGGCAGGCGTTCGGCGAACGCGAACAGCACCGTGGCACCGGTGCGCGCGGCCAGGCGCGGCAGCAGCACCATGGTCAGCGCATCGCGGCCGAAGAATGGCGCGAACTGGCCTTCGCCGCCGCGCGGCTTCTGGTCCGGCAGGATGCCCACGGTACCTCCGGCGGCCAGCCGCCTGTACAACGCGCGCACGCCGGCGCCATCGGCGCGCACCTGCTCCGGCGCCAGGTCGCCGCGCACGCGGCGCAACAGCGATTCCAGCGCGGCGATCCGTGGCGGACGATAGAGAATGGCCAGCCTGGTACGGCTGCTCAGCCAGTGATTGAGCAGCTCCCAGCAGCCCAGATGGGGCGCAGCGATGATCAGCCCACTGTCGGCGGCCAGGGCGCGTTCGAAATGCTCCAGTCCGTAGACCTCGCGCACATGGGTGAGCGCCCGCCGCGCGCCCGTGCCCCACACGTGGGCGATATCCATCGCCGAGCGGCCGCTCTCGCACAGCGCTTCGCGCACCAGCGTGCGGCGCTGCGCCTGCGTCAGATGCGCCCGTGCCTGGCGGATATTGACCTCCACGCGATGCACGGTGCGCCGATTGCAGCACCATGTGAGCAGCCCCAGGGCGGCACCGAGCGCCTGCGCCGCGCGCAGGGGCAGCAGCGCGATCAGGCGCAGCAGCACCGAGAGAAGAAAGACGAGCACAGGCATGGTCGCGGAGTGTAGCGTGCGCGCCGCAGATAAAAAGCAAGCAACGAGTAGGGCGGCTCAAGGACCCCGGACTTGATCCGGGGGACGGAGCCGCCTGCTTGCGGGAGCATGGGGGGGGGTCCGGCAAGCAGGCGGATCCATCACTGCGTTCCTTGATCCACCCTGCAATTCAGCCGCCTGCAGTCGATGTCATCGCCGGACAATGCGACCATCGGCCGTTCATTCGCCACCCGGGAGCATCCATGATCGCCCTGATCCAACGCGTCAGTGAGGCGCGGGTCGTCGTTGACGACATCTGCATCGGCGCCATCGGGGCCGGCGTTCTGGCGCTGGTGGCAGTGGAGCCCGATGACGGTGAAAAGCAAAGCCGGCGCATGCTTGAGCGTCTGCTGGGCTACCGCATCTTTGCCGACGCCCGGCAACGCATGAACCGTTCGCTTGCCGACACCGGCGGCGGCCTGTTGCTGGTGCCGCAATTCACGTTGGCGGCGGACACGACCAAGGGCATGCGGCCCGGTTTCGCCGGTGCGGCGACCCCCGAACACGGACGGCACTGGTTCGATGACCTGGTAATGCGGGCAAAAAAAGCGCATGCAGGGGTGGAAACCGGACGTTTCGGGGCCCATATGAAGGTAAGCCTGGTCAATGATGGCCCGGTGACCTTCTGGCTGCGGGCCCATTGAGCCGCGTTGAGCGGACAGTGCAACCACGCCGACATGCGCATCGTGCGCATATGGTTCGGCGCAATGCGCGGGTTCGCCAAATACCTAATTGGTTCAGTGGGCACGGTTTTTGCTGTGCCCGCGTGCCGATTGCGTGCCCTTGAAGGCTGGTTAAGAAATCACCATTTAGCTATACTGAAAGGTTCTGGCGCTCACCGGTGCATCCATGGAAAACAACAAAATCCACAAGCAGCAATCCGAGATCAAGCAGCTGATCACGAAAGGTCGTGAGCAGGGCTATCTCACCTATGCCGAGGTCAACGATCACTTGCCCGACGATGTGGTCGAGGCCGAGCAGATCGAAGACATCATCTCGATGATCAACGGCATGGGCATCGAAGTCCATGAGGTGGCTCCGGACAGCGACACCATCAACCCCGACGCGCCCAGCGGCGACGACGACGACACCGCCACCGAGGAAGCCGTGGCGCTGCTCTCGGCCGTGGACGCCGAAGTCGGCCGCACCACCGATCCGGTGCGCATGTACATGCGCGAGATGGGCACGGTGGAGCTGCTGACCCGCGAGGGCGAGATTGCCATCGCCAAGCGCATCGAGGAAGGCCTGACCCAGGTGCAGACCGCCCTGGCCAGCTTCCCGTGGGCCATCGAACTGCTGGTCGAGGAATACGACCAGCATCTGGATGGCAAGCGCCGCCTGAGCGAGATCCTGGCCGGTTTCAACGACGTCATCCAGGAACAGGACGAAGCCGCCGAGCGCAAGCGCCAGGAAGAGGAACGCAAGAAGGAAGAGCGCAAGGAGGCAAAGCGTGCCGGCCGGCCTCTTCCGGAGGATGACGACGATTCGGACGACGACTCCGATGACGACGAGGATGACGAGGACGAGAAGGCCGGTCCCACCGGTCCGGATCCGGAAGAGGTTGCACGGCGCATGGAGAACCTGCGCACGCTGTACGCCAAGTTCCAGCGTGCCGTCGCCAAGTACGACATCGACGAGAAGCGCGTGGTCAAGATCCGCGAGCAGATGGCGGAAGGTTTCCTCTCGCTGAAGCTGCCTTCCGCGCTGATCGACGGCCTGGTGCGCAAGCTGCGCGAGGTGGTCAACACCGTGCGCCGTCACGAGCGCCGCATCATGCACATCATGGTGCGCCAGGTGAAGTTCCCGCGCGCCGAATTCCTGAAGACCTTCCCCAGCCACGAGGGCGATCTGGAATGGATCGAGGAGCTCTCGCGCAAGCGCCAGAAGTGGTCCACGGCGTTCAAGAAACACCGCGAGGAGCTGGACGAGGAGCAGGTCAAGCTGGCCGAGGTGGCCAAGACCCTGTACCTGCCGCTGACCGACATCAAGGACATCAACCGCGCTATGTCCATCGGCGAGGCCAAGGCACGCCGCGCCAAGAAGGAAATGGTGGAGGCCAACCTGCGTCTGGTGATCTCCATCGCCAAGAAGTACACCAACCGCGGCCTGCAGTTCCTGGACCTCATCCAGGAAGGCAACATCGGCCTGATGAAGGCGGTGGACAAGTTCGAATACCGCCGCGGCTACAAGTTCTCCACCTACGCCACATGGTGGATCCGCCAGGCCATCACGCGGTCAATCGCCGATCAGGCGCGCACCATCCGCATCCCGGTGCACATGATCGAGACCATCAACAAGCTCAACCGCATCTCGCGGCAGATGCTGCAGCAGTTCGGTCGCGAAGCCACGCCCGAGGAGCTCTCCAAGGAGATGGAGATGCCGGAGGACAAGGTGCGCAAGGTGCTGAAGATCGCCAAGGAGCCGATCTCCATGGAGACCCCGATCGGCGACGACGAAGATTCGCATCTGGGCGACTTCATCGAGGACATCAACGTCGACTCGCCCATCGATTCGGCCACCGAGACCGGCCTGATGGAAACCGTGCGCGACGTGCTGGCGGGGCTGACCCCGCGCGAGGCCAAGGTGCTGCGCATGCGCTTCGGCATCGACATGAACACCGACCACACCTTGGAAGAGGTCGGCAAGCAGTTCGACGTCACCCGCGAGCGTATAAGGCAAATCGAGGCCAAGGCGCTGCGCAAGCTGCGCCACCCCAGCCGCTCCGAGCAGCTGCGCTCGTTCCTCGATCTGGAGTAACCGACGGCACGTACAAGCTGTCTACCGAGAAACGCCCGCTCGCATGCGGGCGTTTCTTGTTCCTTCGACGCCGCTTTGCGTAGGGTGAATCAAGGAGCAACGCGACGGATCCGCCTGCTTGCCGGAACGTAGGGTAATTCAACGCAAGCAGGCGGATCCGTCACTCGCGTTCCTTGATCCGCCCTACGATTCAGAGTTCACCATTCCCGTAAGCTTCGCGGCGCAGCGTCCCGCACCGCGGGACCCCGCAACAGGCATCCCATGAGCGATCCGACCTCCGACACCGAGCGGCTGCAGACACGCCGCAGCGGCCTGGCCTTCGGCCTCGCCTGCTACGGCATCTGGGGCGTGCTGCCGCTGTACTTCCGGCTGCTGGACTTCGCCTCGCCGCTGGAAATCGTCGCCAACCGCGCCTTGTGGACGCTGCTGTTGTGCGCCGGCCTGCTGGTCTGGCAGCGCCGTCTGGGACAGGTGCGCGACGTGCTGCGCGACAAGCGCCGCCTCGGCCTGCTGATCGTGGCCGCGGCACTGATCGCCGGCAACTGGCTGGTGTATGTCTATGCGGCCAACTTCGGCCACGTGCTGCAGGCCTCGCTGGGCTACTACTTCAACCCGCTTTTGACCGTCATGCTGGGCGTGGTGGTCCTGCGCGAGCGCCTGCGGCCCATGCAGTGGCTGGCCGTGGGCATCGGCGTGATCGCGGTGCTGATCATCGGCATGGACTTCGGCCACGTGCCATGGGTGGCGCTGGCGCTGGCCTTCACCTTCGGCCTGTACGGCCTCACCAAGAGCTTCGCCGGCCGCAGCATCGGCGCCGTGCCCAGCCTCACCGTGGAAACCCTGGTGCTGGCACCGCTGTCGCTGCTGGTCATGAGCTGGATGCAGGTCCACGGCGAGGCACATCTGACCGGCGGTGGTGCAGGCCACACCCTGTTGTTGCTTTCCACCGGGCTGGTCACCGCCGTGCCGCTGACCTTCTTCGCCGCCGCCGCGCGGCGCCTGCCGTTGAGCCTCGTGGGCATGCTGCAGTACATCGCGCCCACGCTGCAGCTGATCGTGGCCGTTGCCATCGAGCACGAGCCCATGTCCCCCGCGCGCTGGGTTGGCTTCGCCGTGATCTGGTTTGCCCTGATCCTGATCAGCGTCGATGCGCTGCGCCACAACAGCCGCAACGCCGCGGCACGCCGCCGCGCCGCCACGTCCTCGGCGGAGTGTTCCTGAGCGCCAGCGCTCGAACACGCACGACAACCGCGCAGAGACGAGCCGCATCGCTGCAGCAAATCCGCCGACGCAGAAGCCTCCCCCGCCACGCGTGAGCGGTTACAATCGCAGGCTACGTTTGCGGGCCCATAGCTCAATTGGTTAGAGCAGCGGACTCATAATCCGTTGGTTCCAGGTTCAAGTCCTGGTGGGCCCACTACTTAATTCCCTCCGTCCCTTTTTACCGTCCCTTTTTACCCAGTTACGGTGCGTCAGCAGACCGGCCCCCGCTATCCCACGCCTTATGAGGTCGTGTCCGGCGAGTACGTTTAACCTGACCGCTCGTTCAAGGCGGACGGCTACGCGGTCGCTTGGCTCAAGCGTTATGCCTAAATGTGAGCAGACGGACCACGAGCGGCTGCGGGGTCAATCGGGAACATCCCGCCAGCGGGGGCCGATACGGCCTACGATCGGCAACAACCGAGCCAGACCATGGCGGCCTGATTCAAGCAAGATGGTCTCCGAGATTCCCGGGGCGGTTCAGGGTGTCAGCGATCCACGCTTACTTGTTGCTAGCCATATCGTACCGTGGCGTGAAGACAAGACAAGCCGGTTGAATCCGAGCAATGGCCTGTGCCTGTCGGCGATTCACGACAAAGCGTTCGACCAGCACTTATTCACGCTCAGCGACGATTGCCGCATTGTCCTCTCAAGCACGCTCAAACAGACGCCGGACAGGTTTCTGCGCGAGGTATTTTGGTCAAGTGAAGGGGAGGCTATTGAAATGCCGGAACGTTTTGCTCCACATGCGGATTTCATCGCCCGACATCGCGAGTTGACACTGCACGAAGCATATGCCGGGAACCAGCATGAGTGATCTAATCTCAGAGCGGGAATTTGAAGACGATTAGCACCCTTCATTGATGCCATCGGGTGATCTATTCCAGTTTGCGGAGGTTCGTGACAAGCCTGTGCGGCATGTCTGGACAATCGTGGACAGCGGAGACGATGCGGATGGAAACTGGTATGTGCGCCCCAGTTTCCACATAGTGAACGAGCTTGGCTACGTGGTTACCGGGAGGGCTTGGACGGACGAGACTCGGGACGCAATCTATTTCCTGGATGACTTCGACTGAACAAGGATGGCGAGCTTGCTCCTTGCCGCTCCACCAACTGCGAAGAGGTGCAGGGAAAAGGTGCCAGAGACAACTTTTCTTGGAGGGGAAGCCATGGACAAGAAGGGATTGCAATCGGGGCACTTGAAAGCCCTGCCTGCTCAGGCTGGATGTTCTTTCTGTTCACGCGGAAGCTCATCCACCAGATCACGCGCAAAGGCTTCCAGCATCGTTCGGACATCCCCGTGCTCGTCCGGCGACCAGTGCTGTGCGAATCGGCTCAGGCGTTGACGGTAGCCTTCGATGATGCGCTCGAATGCCTGCTGGCCTTTGTCCGTGGCCATGAGGTTGTCGTTGTCGGCACGTGTTGCCAGTGCTTGTTTCTGCAGGCGTGCGGCGACGGCGTCGAGGGTGTCGCGCGGGATGGAGAACTCCGTCGCCAGCGCGTCCAGCTCCGGTATATGGCTGTCCCGGCACAGCTGGATCAGCAGCCAGATTTCGTCGGGCTGCAGCTTCACGTCGAGGCGCGCGGCGATGCGCCGGTAGGTCTCCCACAGGTGCTCGTGGCTGCTCATGCGGGCAAGGATCTGCTCCAGCTCTTCGAGTGAAGTGGCATCGCGCGGCATGGCGAAGCTTTCGCCGATGGTGTCGGTGCCGGTGGCCTCGCGCAACGGGATTTCCTTCAGGAACCAGGTCATGACGAAGCCGCTGGCGGCGATGATGGCAGCCCACAGGAACACCGGGTGCAGCGCGGCGGTGAAGGCGTGCAGATAATGGGTGCGCACCGCGGCGGGCAAGGTGTTGATGGCGGCGGTATCGGTGGCGGCCGGCAGGTGCGCTCCGCTGGAGAAATGGGCAGCCAGCGCCCGGGTCAGTCCTGCTGCGAAGATGGCGCCGAAGATGGACACGCCGACCGAGCCGCCGATGGAGCGGAACAGGGTGGCGCCCGAGGTCGCCACGCCCAGGTCCTTGTAATCGACCGCGTTCTGCACCGCCAGCACCAGCACCTGCATGACCATGCCCAGGCCCAGACCCAGCACCAGCATGTAGCCCGAGGCCAGCCAGGAGCTGGTCGCGATGCCCAGGGTGGCCAGCAGTCCCAGGCCGAGGGTCATGACGGCGGTTCCGGCAATCGGGAACATGCGGTAGCGGCCGATGCGGCTGATGAGCTGTCCGCTGGTGATCGAGCTGACCAGCACGCCGCCCATCATCGGCGTGAGCTGCATGCCCGCCAGCGAGGGGCTCACGCCCTTGACCACCTGCAGGTACAGCGGCATGTAGGTGACCGAGCCGAACAGCGCCAGGCCGACGATGAACCCCACCGCGCAGGACACGGCGAAGATGCGGTTGCGGAACAGGGACAGCGGCAGGATCGGTTCGGCGGCGCGTTGCTCGCAGAAAAGGAAGCCGCCCAGCGCCGCCACCGAGATTGCGATGAGGCCGAGGATTTGCGGCGAATCCCAGGCGAACGTGTGTCCGCCCAGACTGGTGAACAGCACCAGCGCGGTGAGCACGGCGGCCAGCAGCGCCGCGCCGGCAATGTCGATTCTGGGCCGATGGCTGGAGGTTGGCGCCTTGAACGCCCAGCCGATCACGCCCAGGGCGAGCAGCCCCAGCGGCAGGTTGATGTAGAAAATCCAGCGCCAGCTCAGGTGCTCGACGAAGAAGCCGCCGATCAGCGGTCCGATCACCGTCGCCAGCCCGAACACGCCGCCGAAGATGCCCTGGTAGCGGCCGCGTTCGCGCGGCGGGATGATGTCGCCGATCGCGGCCATGGTGGTCACCATCAGTCCGCCGCCACCCAGCCCCTGCAGCGCGCGAAAGGCGATCAGCTGGCCCATGGAATGGCTCAGTCCGCACAGCGCCGAGCCGGCCAGGAACAGCACAATGGCCGCCTGCAACACGATCTTGCGGCCGAACAGGTCGCCCAGCTTGCCGTACAGCGGCGTGACGATGGTGGTCGCCAGCAGATAGGCCGTGACGATCCATGACAGATGCTCCAGCCCGCCGAATTCCGCGACGATGGTGGGCAAGGCCGTGGAGACGATGGTCTGATCCAGCGAGGCCAGCAGCATCACCAGCATCAGTGCGCCGAAGATCAGCCGGATGGCCGGATCGTGCAGTGCGCCGGCGCGGGATGTGCTGGTATCACCTGTCATGAGAATCCAGGGTGCAAGTGCGGGAATGCGCCCGCGGGTACGTGTATCGCTTCAATGCACGCGCGTGATCCGGGGGCGCTGCATGTGGCGCGGAATCGCGCACTGCCGCACGTTCGCCCCCGAATCGTGTTCTGTCTCTTGATCGCACCTCCGCGGAGCCGCGCCTTTTCCCAGGATTTTGTATGACCATCATCGCTTTACCCACTGCTGTCCGCGGCAGCCGGTGAAAATCCGTTCGCCCTGATACAAGCTGCGCACCGGGTTCGGCCGCGCGCATCGTGCCGCGAGGCGCGCCCCCCGCGAGGCGCGCCCCCGTGCAACCGGCGCCTCGCCGACCCGTTGTTGATCCTGTCGGTTCAGCAGGGGCGCCAGAAAAAACGTCCATTTTAGATTGCGGAATCGTCGAATAGCTGAACGCCAGAGAAGTGTTAAAAAATCGACGAGTGGACGGCCGTAAAATTCAGGAATAGATTTATCGAAAATGGAAATCGCTGGTTATTTTTTCTCTGTTTTTGATGGAGGTATAAGCGGGCGAAAGTTAATCTGGCAGCCCGGCCGAGTCGTTTGAAAATGCAGTATTTTTTTCTACTTTTTGGCAGGACAAAGAAATGGCCGGCAAACAACCATCACAGCACGTATTGAATATTGCTCAGGAACATTTCCTGGCCCTGTTCCGCACCGCGTTCGGAAGTCAAGGGGGGTGTGAGGATGACGAGCACCCCCTGAAGCACGGACCTTGGGATCCGGTCGTCCGCAGCGCATTGGAGCGCGCGCACGTCTTTGACCCGCAATCCGCGTCCCGCAAGCTCGCTTTCGCCGCCCTTGCCGCGAGGCATCCCGAAATCTGGGACGGGGTGGGCGGCGATTCCCGCTTCGGCGCGGAGGTCGAACTCAATCCGCAACCCTTGCCCCCGCGGTTCGCGTTCCTGGTCGCGCTCGCCCAGGCGGTAGTCGATCGCGCCGAACTTATCGACGAGGTTGCCAGCGCGAGCCGCCAGGACGGTGAACAGCAAGGCATCATCATCGTGAGCGGATATATTGCACGATTCGCGGATGATTTCTGCGGCAACGGTTTCCGCTTCAAGTGGCCGTGGCCGGGCCCGCGGCCGAACTGGTTCGCCGAAGAAGTTGCCGCCATCGACCGGGTGGTGATCGCAGCCCAGTTCGATCAGGCGGCGAAGGAAAGTGCCAGCCCGACGGTCCAGCAGAGTCTGGCGGAAGCTACCGCAAAATTGGTAACGACGGCGTTGGCGGCAGGCGACAGCAGCAAGCTGCGCGCCGCCTAAGCGAACGTGGCGCGTCGCGCGGCAACGGCCGGCGGAGGATAGGCGCGCCACGCACGCGGCATGAGGGTTGGCCAGAGCAGCACAGGTTTCTTGCGCAGCACAGGTGTCATGGGTCGGTGCGCTCGGATCGCGTGGAAGGCGGGCGCACCGCTGTGAGACAGGATCGGATTGAATCGTGCGTTGGGAGCGAGCGTCCGCGGAGTATGCGCGGACGCAAAGTCTGGCCAGTCGTTTCACGCGAAACTGATCCGCCCCGACGATCTGCTGCATCTGCAAATCGGGGGCGTCAACCTGCACTTGGTCCAGGATGCCAATCGCGGCCCGGGGTTGAGCGTCAGGACCCCGCGCGCGCGGTGTTTCTCTGCGTCACGTTCGCGCCGCAGACGATCAGTGAATCCGCTCTTCACTCTGGACGAGGCGTTGCTGGGCAAGTAAACCGACCTCGGCGACGAGGGACGGCGTCGTGAAACACTATTTCGCTCTGATCCTTGTTCAGAGGATCCTAGGTATTCTTGATCGACGGATTGAGCCTGTTCGCGGCGCCGCAGGCGGTGGTCCAGGGGATGCCGTGGATGCGATTGCCGAAGCGCGCGAACAGTTGATAGCACCATTCGCCTTCGCTGTGTTTGCCGCTGTGGTGATTTTCCAGCGTCAGCGTGTTGCCTCCGACCCTCGCGAGTCTCTGGAAAACATTTTCTGGCGGGGTTCTGAGTATCCACAGGAATCCGGGGCTTGCCTCGTGATCGAGCGCGCAGAATTCGCCGTCACTGGCGTTTCCGGTGAGCGTCCAGGTCACGGTGTGATGGCCGTTCTCGCGCTTGTCGAAGCGATGATGGTGGTCGCCGTTGTTGACCACGAGCAGGTTGGGACGATCGCCGTCGCCCGGATCGCGCAACAGCGTGACGTTCAATTGCAGATGCGAATTGCCTGACGCATTCATGGCGGACTCCTGTGGATGTGGCGGGTGAGGGTGGCGTTGTTATTGCCGTGGTTCCTGTGTGTCTGGCGCAGTCGGCTGGGCGGCCCGGCGACTTGCCACCATCAGCTGATCCAGGAACGGTTGATTGGGCGGGTAGGGAATGCGCGCGTGCTGCAGTCGTGCAAGCAGTGCGGCGTCGCGATAACCGTTGTGCCACAGTTGGTGGATGGCCGATTGCGCCTCGGATTGCCTGTCCAGGGCCAGCAGCGCTTCCACCTGCAGCGCCAGCAGTCGCGGGTCACGGCGGCCGCCGGGCTGGGCGCGTATCGCAGCGATGACGGCCTCGCGCAGCCTGAGCGCGCCGTCCGCGTCGGTGCTGCTCTCGGCGAGCAGCAGCCGCGCAGTCATCGCGGCAAGCAGGATGGAGCGTTCATGGGGTTGCGCAGCCAGCAGCGGATCGAGGATGGCGAGCGAGGCGTGCGCTTGCCTGAGCGCTGCCCCGCGTTGCCGGGCCGCCAGGAATTCGGCCGCCTGTTCCGACAGCGCCTCCGCATACTCGCGCCGGGCCAGGGTATCGCCGGGATTTTGCCGCACCAGTTTGCGCAGTGTCGCCAGTGCCCGCGTGGTCAGTGACCGGGCCGACGCCGTGGCGCCGCTGAGGCGTTTCAAGCGTGCCAGCTGGGTGGCATAGCGCGCGAAGTCGTCTTTGAAATCGCTGTTGTGGGGATCGATGTTCATCAGCGCGATGGCCGTCTGTACGGCCGTCTGCAGGTGTTGCATGCCGGTGCGGTCGTCGCCGGCCAACGCCAGCGTGCGGCCTAGGATGGCGCGTACCCTGAGCATGTTCTCGCGCTGGTTGTTGTCCCTTGGGTTGCGGGCGGCCAACGCCGATTCGATGGCGTCGTCCTGGCGGTATTCGGCAATGGCGGTGGCGAGGTCGCCGCGCAGCAATGCCAGCTTGCCCAGGTTGTTGTGCGCGCCGCCCAGTTCTGCCGCCCACGCCGTATTGTCGGGATCGGCGGTGACCAACGCCTTGGACAAGGCCAGTGCGTGGCGGTAAAGGGCGGCGGCTTGGCCGAGCCGGCCACGGGCCTCGAGCACGTGGCCGATATCGTTGGCGAGCATTTCCAGGTTGAACTGCAGCTGGAGCGTATGGGCGCGGGATGGCTTTGCGCGCAGCAGCACGCTTTGTGCCGTTTCGAAACTGTTCTGTGCCGCCTGCAGCTGCCCCTGGGCCCAATGGGTCTGACCGATGAAGGCCAGGGCGCGGGCATGCTGCAGCTGTCGTGCGGTATCCCCGGGCGCCTTTCGGGCCAAGGCTGCGGTGAGTCGCGCTGCCGCCTCGAAGGAGGCCATCGCCGCTGTCTGATGCCCCTGGGCCTGTCGCACGCTGCCGATTTTTTCCAGCGCCCTGGCGCGTTCCTGCAGGGCCTGATCGGTGACATCCTGTGTGGGCAACGACTGGAAATACGCCATGGCGTGGTCGTCCACGGCCTCCATGATGTCCAGGCGCGAGACCTGCTGCAGCTTGTCGTTGAGATCGCCCAGCATGAAGCCCACCAGATTCTCGGCCTGCTTCTGCCGACGCTCTGCATTGCGGCGTGCGATCTCGGCCGAGTGGCGTGCGATGACCGCGGTGATGGCCAGGGTGGTGGTCACGGCCATCACCGCTAGCGCCAGGGCGGCGATCGCAGTCAGGTGCCGTCGGCGCCGCTGCTGCTCGCGTTGTTTCAGCTGATCGAAGCCGATGCCCAGCATGCCGGCAACCAGCCGCAGTCGAGCGGTGCCCATGTCGTCCTTGCCGGGGCGCACGTCGGCGGCAATCGGCTCGGTATGTTGCGGCATCGTCTGTCCGTCACCGTCCACACGGAAGCGCAGTGCGGGTGCGAAGCATTCCTCGTCCTCGCGGCCACGGATGTCGCTGGCGTCGGGTTCACCCTCCACGATCAGGCAGAAGATGCGCTCGCTGCGACCCAGACGGTGGTAGGCCCGGATTTCTTCGTCGACCCAGCGCGAGGTCGCCGCGTGTGGTGAACAGATGACAATCAGGTTGCGCGATTGCGCGAGTGCTTCGGTGACCTTGCCGCTGAGATCGTGCGCGCTGGGCAGCTCTTCGCTGTCTCGGAAGATCGGCGTCAGGCGCCCGGGGATGACTCCGGCCGCAGTTCTCTGTCCGACCAGGCGCCGGGGCACCGCGTAACGTTCCAGCGCCTTGTGCAGCCGCTGCGCACAGCGCGTGTCGTGGTGGCTGTAGCTGATAAAGGCGAAATACCGGAAGTCCGGATGTTCGCAAGACTGGTTCATGACAAACGGCGCTCCGGCGCCTGGTCATGCAGTCCCTTGCGGGAAACCTCTGCTGTCTCCGAATCGGGCGGAGACTGCCGTCAAACGCTGCTTCCGCACTCGATTCGAGGCCAAGATAGCATATGAAGTGTGACGCGCATCACACTATTTCAAGGATCCGAAGCAACCGATTGAGCCGGGATCAGATCAGTTGAAGCCCACCACCGGATGCGGCACGTAGGGCGCTTCCAGGCGTTGCAGCGTGTCGGCGTCCAGTTGCAGATCCAGCGCCGCCACGGCGTCGTCCAAATGGGTGGACCTGGAGGCGCCGACGATGGGCGCGGTCACCTCGGGCTTGGCCAGCAGCCAGGCCAGCGCCACCTGTGCGCGCGCCACGCCGCGTTCCTCGGCGACCGCGCCTACGGCGTCGATCACGGCGTCGTCGGCGTCCCGTGCATCGTTGTAGAGCGTCTTGCCGAACACATCGCTGTCCTGGCGCGTGGTGGTGGCGTCGCGGGGGCGTGCCAGCCGGCCGCGCGCCAACGGGCTCCATGGCAGCACGGCAATGCCCTGGTCGCGGCACAGTGGCAGCATCTCGCGTTCTTCCTCGCGCTGGATCAGGTTGAGGTGGTCCTGCATGGAGACGAATTCGCTCCAGCCGCGCTGACGCGCGGTGTACAGGGCCTTGGAAAATTGCCAGGCGAACATGGACGAGGCGCCGATGTAGCGCGCCTTGCCGGCCTTGACCACATCGTGCAGCGCCTCCAGGGTTTCCTCAATGGGCGTGGCGTCGTCCCAGCGGTGGATCTGGTACAGGTCCACGTAGTCCGTGCCCAGGCGCTGAAGGCTGGCGTCGATGGCGTGCATGATCGCCTTGCGCGACAGGCCGCCGCCGTTGGGGCCTTCGCGCATGGGCATGAAGACCTTGGTGGCCAGCACCAGTTCATCGCGCGGCACATCGCCCAGCACGCGGCCGACGATCTCCTCGGAGGTGCCGTCTGAATAGGCATTGGCGGTATCGAAGAAGTTGATGCCAAGGTCCAGCGCCCTGCGGAGCAGCGGGCGGCTGGCTGCCTCGTCCAGCGTCCATGGATGCTTGCCGCGGTCGGGAATGCCGTACGTCATGCAGCCCAGGCAGAGGCG
The DNA here is from genome assembly GCA_963747595.1 of uncultured Gammaproteobacteria bacterium. Classification (GTDB taxonomy): domain Bacteria; phylum Pseudomonadota; class Gammaproteobacteria; order Xanthomonadales; family Rhodanobacteraceae; genus Oleiagrimonas. Next base: position 1,861,820 of record CAVVFO010000002.1, on the reverse strand, counting down.
GGAAACCTGCAGGCCGGTGTGGCCGAGTCGGGTGTATTGCATGCAGAGTTCTCCGTGGGAAACGGTATGGGGAATGCGCGTCGCTGGTGCCACGCTGTCGCGCAGTCATGTCTTCAGCCGCAGGTGCCCCAGATAGTTGCGCTTGCCCAGCGGCACACCGGCGGCACGCAGGATGGTGTAGGCGGTGGTGGCATGGAAGTGCAGATTGGGCAGCGAGAACGAAAGCAGGAAGTCCGCTGCGGTGAAACGAAGCGTGGTGCCACGGATCTCGAACAGCACCTCGCTGTCCTCCCGACTGTCGACGTCGTCGGGAGCGAGTGCGCTCAGCGCATCGTGTGCCTCACGCACCAGGGTTTCCAGACCTTCATAGTCTTCGTGCTCTCCGGCGCCGGGCGGATGAAACGTGCCATTGCGGATCGCATCCATGGCGCCCTTGGAATGATGCACGACCGACTGGATCTGAAAACGGAATGGCAGCATGTCGGGATGCACGCGGGTCTCCACGATTTCCTTCAGGTCGAGGGCGTTGTCCGCGCAATGGGAGCGTGCCAGCGCCAGCACGCTGCTGACCGCCTGCAGCGTCTGCAGGTAGCTCGGCACGCTGGCGTCGTAGAGGGAAATGGCCATGCTTGTCTCTCCAGGGTCTTGACTCGCGGTGGGCATCGACGCCATCGGCCCATGGGGCGATGGCAACGGACGCCGGTCGCCCGCGGGGAGCGGCGCGAGATGAGCGGTGCCCAGGTGGCCCGGGACTCAATGGCAGCGTATCACCCGGCAGCGGGCGACGCCTCAGGCGACAGGGTCTCCGGTCAGCTCGGGTTGGCGCCCGCTGGCGTGGGTGCGGGCGACGACCTTGTATTCATACATGTGACGGTCGGCGAATGCGTACCGGCGCCTCTCGTCGGCGCCGTCATCGGGATACAGCGACAGGCCGATGCTAGCATTGCTGGCCAGGGTATGGCCGTCGGCATCGAACGGCGCATCGAGTGCCGCATGCAGCTTGTCCACCACGGCCCGTGCGGTCTCGCGATCGCGGACATCATCCAGGATCACGGCGAACTCGTCGCCCCCCAGACGCGCCAGGGCATCGTTCGCGCGCATGCATCGGCTGAAGCGTGCGGCGACGTGCTGCAGCAGGGTATCGCCCACGGCGTGGCCCAACCTGTCATTGACCTGCTTGAAGTTGTTCAGGTCGATCACCAGCAGCGCAATGGAATGGCCGCGCAGCTGCGCCTTGTCGATGGCGTGACGCAATCTGCGCACAAACAGGCGGCGGTTGGGCAGCGCGGTCAGGGCATCATGCAGCGAGGCGTGTTCGGCGCGCGCCATCTGCTCCTCCAGCAACGTGAAGATCATGCCGGTGGCGACCAGGAATTTGGGCAGGTTCCAGACCTCGCGTTCCACGTGGACGCCCGGAAGGAACGCGCCGAAGGCCAGGCTGACCGGGAACACCAGTGCCCAGGCGATGAAACTGAGGGTGGTGAAGGTGACACCCACCGTGGTGCGCGGCGAGCCCAGCCGGAAGAACACGGCTACGGCCAGGTAATGCCAGAAGAGCGTCCATATCGCTGCGCCCTCGTATGCCCCTTGGTGTATGAGGAACGCCTGCGCCGCGTACACCAGCACGATGCAGGTGTTGCGCACGGTGCGTTCGCGCCGGTCACTGGCACGCTGGCCGCCGCGGAACACCCACAGCGAAGCCAGCAGAGCGGCGGCCGTCAGGGCGTAATACACGATGCCGGACTGCACGTCGTAGACCAGGCACGCGAGGAACAGCACGTCCGGGATGGCGGCCAGAAGGGTCAGTCTCAGCGTGCGCGAGCCGCTGTCGCGCATATCGTTGCCGGCCCAGATGAAGGTCACGCTGGTCATCAGCAGCATGCAGACGGACACCGCATTGGCGGTAGTGACACCGTGATGCAGATTGGCGCCGATGAATTGCGCCATGATGTGGATCAGGATCAGGACCCAGCCCAGCAGCCAGTAATGCAGCCGGGTCTGCCGGGTGTGCTTGAGCAGCGACCAGAACACCGCCACCAGGCCGCCGATGGCGATGAAATCGGGAATGACGGAGAAATCCATGTTGATGTCCGTATCGACCTCTCTGCAGACCTGTGAAAGCACATATGCGCACGGGGTTTTGCCATGGATCATACCGCTGGCGTGCATGTCGTGTATTTCTGCCCCGCTGTACGGTCGTGCGGGTGACGCGGCCGCTGCGCACGAACTGGACATACGCCGTCGCCGCCGTGGCGGATGCACAGGCATGCATGAGTGTGTCCGGCACGCTGGCATGATATGCGCCCCTCCCGGCGCAAAAGTGTGCACGGCTTCATGGAGACGTGTCTCCACCACTACGCTGTTTCAGCGCTGCGAACCTGGCACGGACAGACACTGCCCGAGGTAATCGCCTTCAACCGGGACAGGAAGGTGCCGGGCGAGCTCGTTTTTTCCCTTTCGACCTCTCGGCGAGATGTCTCCAGCGCCATGAGGGGGCGCCACACCTGATCGCGGTACACGCTTCACGCCCGGGGATCTGCACGACGAGGGTGAGGTGGAGGTGGATCGCGGGGCGGCGAATGCATGTGACCGTCCGACTCAGCGGCGCGGCCTGCGGGCTTCGCCGGGTGTGGATGGCCGCGTGAGATGCCGAATGCTGGTTGCGTCCACGGCGGCGTATTCGGTGAGATAGCCGGCACGCTGGATCGGTGCGGCGGCGCCGGTATCGAACAGGCCTTCGCGCAGAAACGCGGGGTCGATATGCACGCCCACCACCTGGCCGAAAGCCACGTGGTGATCGGTGTCACGGCCGTCCAGATCGCGCAGGGCCACGATCTGCAGCAGCTTGCATTCCAGCGCGGCCGGCGCCTCGGCCACGCGCGAGACCGCCACGCAGCGGCACGGCGCCGCGGCAAGTCCCAGTTCGTGCATCTCGTCGACACCGTGGTCGAAGCTGGCGGAGCTGGCATTCATCACCTCGGCCAGCGCCTGGCTGGCGAAGTTGGCGACGAACTCGCCGCTGGCCTCGATGTTGCGCATGCTGTCCTTGCGCCCGGCGCTGCTGAAGGCGACCACCGGCGGCTGGTCGCACATGGCATTGAAGAAGCTGTAGGGCGCCAGATTGCCGCGGCCTCGGGCATCGCGCGTGGAGATCCAGCCGATCGGCCGCGGCGCGACGATGGCCTTGAAGGGATCGTGCGGCAGGCCGTGGCCTTTGGCCGGTTCGTAGAAATAGCTGTCCGCATCGGACATGGCGGCTCCGGGATGGTCGCAAGAGAGAAGGGAATCACGCAGGACCACATGGCGCCACGCAGACGCATGGCCAAGAGGGCACCGCGACCGCTCGGGCGCGCTCCCTATTGCGTCTGCGCCTCGATGGCCTTGCGCTGCCTGGCGGCCTGCGCGTTGACAGTGGCCTGCACGCCCTTGGCGCGATCACGGTCCTGGAGCAGCGCATCGAACGGCGTGGCGAGGCGTTCGGGCTGTTTCGCCACCGACACCTGTGGCTTCGGTTTCTGTTTGGTGGGGGCGGATGGCGGCCTGGAGCAACCGGCGATTGCGCCGGCAATGACGACGATGATGCACGCGTGCCTGATCATGACGGTATCCTCCCGAGTGGAGTGTTGCGCGTGCGCCGTCGTGCTGCAAGCGCAATGCAGAATGCCGAGACTCGGGAGAATGCAATGCATCCACGGCTGGCCAACTGGCGACTGGAGACACATACGGCATTGGTGACCGGTGCCAGCAAGGGCATCGGTTTCGCGTGCGCCCGCGAGCTGGCCGCGCTGGGCGCGAACGTGCTGATGCTGGCACGCGATGGCGATCATCTGGAGCAGGTCTGCAGCGAACTGGCCGAGGAGTGTCCCGCGGTCTCGATCAGGGCATTTGCCGCGGACCTGGCGCAGCCGGAGGAGCGTCTTGCCGTGTTCGACTGGATTGCCGATCTGGGTGTGCCGTTGTCGCTGCTGGTCAACAACGTCGGCGGCAACATCATTCGCGCGGCCACCGAGTACACCGAGACCCAGTTGCAGGATCTGCTGCAACGCAATCTCTTGTCGGCATTCGAGATGAGCCGGCTGGCCTATCCGGCCCTGTGCCAGCATGCCAACGCGGCCATCGTCAACGTCGGCTCGGTGTCCGGCATCACCCATGTGCGCACCGGGGTCGGCTACGGCATGAGCAAGGCCGCGATGCACCAGATGACGCGCAACCTGGCCTGCGAATGGGCCGGCGACGGCATCCGTGTGAATGCGGTGGCGCCGTGGTACATCCGCACGCAGCGTTCCGAACCGGCGCTGGCCGATGCCGATTATCTGGACGAGGTGCTGGAGCGCACGCCCATGGGGCGCATCGGCGAACCGGAGGAAGTGGGGGCGGCCGTGGCGTTCCTGTGCCTGCCCGCCTCCAGCTACATCACCGGCGAGGTGATGGCGGTGGATGGCGGATTCCTGCGCTACGGTTTTTAGGACGCCCTGGTAGGGCGGCTCAAGGAGCGGCAGCGACCGAGCCGCCTGCTTTGCTTGGCACCGCCCCTTGCCGCAAGCAGGCGGCTCCGTCGCGTTGCTCCTTGAGCCACCCTACGTCGTAGACGCCTGAAGGCAGATTCGGCGTTCCGGCAGCCATGGCCGAAAACGGCCGGTTTCGTTTCTCGGGGCGCGCTAATCTTGTGCCATGCAACGCACATCCAATATCGATCCGGCGGTTTGCGAGAAGGCGCGTCTGAGCCGCGATGCGCGTTTCGACGGTTTGTTCTTCACCGCAGTGCGTTCGACCGGCATCTACTGCCGGCCGGTCTGCCCCGCGCCCGTGCCGCACGCGCGCCATGTGAGTTATTACGCCACCGCAGCCGCGGCCTCGGCGGCCGGCTATCGTCCCTGCCTGCGCTGCCGCCCGGAGCTGGCGCCGGGTGCGCCGGCCTGGCGCAGCGGCAGCGACATGGTCGCCGCGGCGTTGCGCCTGATCGACGATGGCCTGCTTGATCGCGCCGGCGTGGCCGCGCTGGCGGCGCGCATCGGCGTGGGCGAACGCCATCTGCGGCGCCTGTTCACCTCTCGCCTGGGTGCAAGTCCGTTGCAGGTGGCAGCCACGCGACGGCTGCTGTTCGCGCGCCAGCTGATGGGGGCGACCGCGCTGCCGGTCACGGATGTGGCGCTGGCATCGGGGTACGCCAGCGTGCGGCGTTTCAATGCCGCCTTTCGCGATATCTACGGCATGGCGCCGCGGGACATGCGCCGTGGTCGGCCCAAGACGCCGGCACGGGAGGCCGCGGTGCCGGGGATCGAGCTGTATCTTCCATTCCGTGCGCCGTACGATTTCGAATCCATGCTGGTGTTTCTGGCGCGGCGCGCCCTGCCGGGGGCGGAAGAGGTGCGTGCGGGCACGTATCGACGCATGTTCATGCACGACGGCGTGGCGGGCCGGTGGAGCCTGTGCCGTGCGCAAGATCGCGATGCCTTGCTGTTGCGGGTGTGCCACCCGCAGGTGCGTGGCCTGGGCGACGTGGTGGCGCGGGTGCGGCGGATGTTCGACCTGGATGCCGATGCGGCGGCCATTGCTGTGGGGCTGGGGCGCGCGCGCATACTGCGTCCGTTGTTGCGCCGGTTTCCGGGGCTGCGCGTGCCCGGCGCCTGGGACGGTTTCGAGGTTGCGGTACGCGCCGTGCTCGGACAGCAGGTCAGCGTGGCGGCGGCACGCACGATGGCGGTGCGCATCGTGGAGCGCTGGGGCGAGCGGATGGAATTGCAGGGCGAAACGCTGGCATTGTTCCCTGCGCCGGACGTGCTGGCCGATGCCGACCTGACCACAATCGGAATGCCCCCGAAACGCGCGGCGACGGTGAATATCCTGGCGCGTGCGGTCCACGACGGCGAACTCGGCTTTCATGCGGGTCAGGGACTGGAGGCGTTTATCGCCGCGTGGACAGCGTTGCCCGGTATCGGTGACTGGACTGCGCACTACATCGCCATGCGCTGCCTGAGTCACCCCGATGCCTTTCCGGCAGCGGATCTGATCCTGCGCCGGGCCATGGGAGCGGACGCGCCCATGAAAACGCGCGAACTGGAACATCACAGCCAGGCATGGCGGCCGTGGCGCGCATACGCCACGCTCCTTCTGTGGCGCAGTCAAAGCGGGTGAACATCATGTATTACGATCATCTGGATACACCGATCGGGCGGCTGTTGCTGATCGTCGATGCCGGCGGTGCGTTGCGTCATGTCGGCCTGCCGAGCGCACGCAAGCCGTTGCGCCTGGAACCGGAGTGGGAACAGGACGAAGAGCGGCTGGCGCCGGTGGTGGAGCAATTCGACGACTGGTTCGGTGGCCGGCGACGCCAGTTCGATCTGCCGCTCACACTGTGCGGCACGCCCTTCCAGCGCGCCGTGTGGCAGGCGCTGGCCGCGATCCCGTACGCCGCCACGTGCAGTTATGCCGAGCTGGCCCGCGCCGTGGGGCGGCCGCGTGCGGTGCGCGCGGTGGGCGCGGCCAATGGCGCCAATCCCCTGTCGATCGTGTTGCCCTGTCATCGCGTGGTCGGAACCGATGGCAGCCTCACCGGTTACGGCGGCGGCCTCGAGGCAAAGCGCTGGCTGCTGGACCACGAAACGCGCCACGTGACGCATCCGTAGGGATCTCTGGGTCGGCAGGTCCGGTGCCAGTTCGTCCCGACGGTGGCTCAGCAGCCCGACAATTCCGATTGCAGCGCCTGCTCGCGTTTTTCCAGCGGTGGACGGTCGCTGCGGAAGGCCTGGCGGATTTTTTCCTCGATGGCGTCATGCTCATCGCGCAGCTCGCGGCAGGTCTCGGGAATCGAGAGCTGCCGGCACCGGTCCTGCACACGCGTGTAGGTTCCGGCGAGGCGGGCGGCTTGGCGCGTGGCGCGGTCATGGCGCGGGGTTGCTGCAGCGGGCGGGTCCGGCGTTGCCAGCTGATCGGACAACGAACGTGACGGCCAGCCGAGAATACCCAGCGGCACATAGTATGGCCGTGGCTGGCCATGGCGGCTGATGTAGCGCGTGCCGTCGGTGGCGCGTCGGCAGGCGTACAGGACCGGAATGGCGTGCCTGGGTGGAGGCCTGCTCGGCGCGGGAGGTGGGTGGTCGGGGGCAGGTGCCGATGGCGCCGCGGCCACTGGCGCGGGAGAGGAGCCAGGTGGTGGAGGTGCGGCAAGATGCAGCGCGTGCTGGCGTTGGTGCCGGGGGCAGGGCGTGTCCTGAAAGCTGACGTGCCCGGATGCGGTCACGCATTTGTAGGCCGTGATGGCGTGCTGCGCGGACGCCTGCATGGTCGCGATCAGCATGCCGATGGCGAGGAGCATGGCGGTGTATGAAGGCGAGCGCATGGCCGCATTGTACGTTGCGCACATGCTGCAGGCGGAGGCCGGCGCCTTGCGACGCAGCGGCGAACCCTGCTACTGCGTCGCTCAGTGGAACTGCGCCTCGTAGGGTTCGCTGGCGAATCCCACCACCAGCGCGCCAGCGCCCACATTGACCATGCCGGTGATGCTCATGGGCGCCTGCAGCAGTTCCACGCCGTGCTCTGTGCAGATCTCGCGCAAGCGCTTGTAGGCCGGCAGCTGTTCGACTTCACGCAGCGGGCCGCCGTAACTCAGGCACACCGTCGGCACCAGCAGGCCGGCATGGACGCGTTCGGCCACATGGTCCAGCAGCTGGTTGGCGCCCTGCTCGAAGCCGCGCATCTTGGCCACCGGACCGGTCTCGCCCCGGAAGCCGCGCAGCAGCGGCTTGATATCCAGTGCCGAGGCCAGCGCGGCGCCGAACAGGCCCACGCTGCGGTCGCCCTTCTTCTTCGCCCGGGCCCGCAGGTAGTAGAGATCGCGCGGCAACATGTAGCCGTAGGTACGCTGCGCGAGATATTCCAGGCGTTCACGGATCTGAGCTGGCGATTGCTGCTCGCGGATCAGGCGCACGGCTTCCACCACCTGCACCGCGGAACCGGCAAACAGGGTCTGCGTATCGATCACGCGCAGCAGGAACGGACCCGGCACGCCGGCCTTCTGCCGTGCGTCGCGATACGCCCTGAGGATGGCAAAGCTGGCTTGTGTGGCGTGGCTGAAGATGGGGCTGCGCGTGGCGGTGATGGTCAGGCAGAACACGCAGTCGTAGTCGACGACCAGACGATCCAGGAACAGGTCCTGGATCTGTTCGACGGAGTAAGGGCTGGTCTCGGCCGCATGCGAGCGGTCGCCGAGATGTTCGCCGACGAAACGCTTCAGTTCCTGCGCATCGCCCTGGTCCACGAACTCCTTGTCGTCGATGCGGACCGTGATGGGAAGCACGGTGATGTTGTGCGCGCGGACGTAGCTTTCCGGCAAGTCGCAAGAAGCGTCCATGACCAGACCAATACGCATTGTCTTCGATCCCCCTCGGGACTGTGGCGATGGGTGCCGTTCGCATCGTCGTGTCACGATGAATAAAACGGTATCACGGCTTCGGCAGCGCCGGCGTGGACTTTATTCATGGCAGATGTACGCAGGATGGGACCGCACGGATGCCAGGGATATCCCGGTGGGCGCCTGGGAAACGCTCCACCCGCGGGGGAGAGCGCGTCGCCAGGCGTGCGAGCCAGAAGCGCGCGCCACGGATAGTTGCCCTTCGGCCACGAGGGGTGGGCGATTTTTCGCATGCGATCAGTGCAGATTGCGATAGGCGGTCTCTTCGAAGGCGTCCACCTGGATCACCTCATTGCGGGCTTCGCGGGCCTCGCCCAGCAGCTCGTATTCGGCCTCCGTGATGATGCCCTCGGTGAGCGCCAGGTCGTCGAGCATGGTGCCCGGCGCGCGATCGAGTTGGCCGTTGCGCACGGCGTCGCGGATTTTCGTCTCCACCGGAATGGCGCGCACCGCCTTGTCCAGTGCGGCTTCCAGTTTGCCCAGGCCCACCTCGTTCGGTCCCGGCACGAAGATGTCCTCGGTCAGGTGCAGACGTGTCTCCTTGTCTTCCAGGATGGCGCGGGCGATGCGCCGTCCCAGATCGTCCGACGGTGGCCGATGGCGGGCGCCCAGAGGAAAGATCAGCAGTCGGGCCAATGCCGCCGCGCCGGCGCCGGGCAGGTTGTCGATCACGCCCAGCATGGCTTCCTGGGTGCGGACCAGGGCGGTTTGCACGGCCCAGCAGGTCAGGTCGTATCGCGCGGCCAGCTTGGGCCCGTCGTGATACCGCTTCAGCGCCGCCACCGCCAGATATTGCCAGGCCAGGGCATCGGCGAGGCGGCCGGAGATCTTTTCGCGCCGTTTCAGTGCGCCGCCCAGCGTAGCCATGCACAGGTCCGACAGGAACGCGAACGAGGCCGAGCAACGGCTCAGCTGCTGATACATCGCGCGTACATCCTCATCGGCAGTCACGCGCGCCAGACGTGCACCGGACAGGCCCAGCAGCAGCGAGCGGATGCCACGGGTGGCGACGAAATTGATGTAGCCGAACATCGCGCGGTCGAAACGTGGCGTGTCTTCGGCCTCCACCGCATCGATCAGCCTCTGCACGAACGGATGGCAGCGGATGGCGCCCTGGCCGTAGATGATCATGGAGCGCGTGAGGATGTTGGCGCCTTCCACGGTGATCCCGACCGGCACCGCCATCCAGATGCGCGAGAGCAGGTTGCGCGGACCGCGCTGGATCGCGGCCCCGGCGCGGATGTCCATGGCGTCGCTGACCACGGCGCGCATGCCCTCCGTGAGATACGCCTTGACCACGTTGCCCAGCACTGCCGGGCGCTCGCCGGCATCCAGCGCGCCACAGGTCAGCGTGCGCGCCGCGCTCATGATCCAGGTCATGCCGGCGATGCGCGCCAGCGGTTCCTCGATGCCCTCGAAGCGTCCAATGGGCGTGTCGAACTGCTCGCGCACCGTGGCATAGGCGCCGCAGATGCGCGTGACCATCTGGGCCGCGCCCACCGACAGCGCCGGCAGCGAGATCGAGCGCCCCGCGGCCAGGCTTTCCATCAGCATGCGCCAGCCCTTGCCGACCTGCGCACGGCCGCCGATGATCGCGTCCAGCGGCACGAACACATCGCGGCCGTGGATGGGGCCGTTGGCGAACGGCACGCCCATCGGGTCATGGTGGCGGCCGATCCCGATGCCGGGAAGATTGTGCGGAATCAGGGCGCAGGTGATGCCCAGGTCCTCGGTGTCACCCAGCAGCCCGTGCGGATCCTTCAGCCGGAACGCCAACCCGATCAGCGTCGCCACCGGCGCCAGGGTGATGTAGCGCTTGTCCCAGTTCAGGCGCATGCCCAGCACGCGCTCGCCGTTCCAGTCGCCACGTTCGACGATGCCGGTGGACTGCGTCGCGGCCGCGTCGGAACCTGCCTCCGGCCCGGTCAGGGCGAAACAGGGGATCTCGCTGCCATCGGCCAGGCGGGGCAGATAGCGCTGCTTCTGCGCGTCCGTGCCGTAGTGCAGCAGGAGTTCCCCGGGCCCCAGCGAGTTGGGCACCATCACCGTCACGGCCGCAGCGATGGAGCGGCTGGCGATGCGCGTGATCACGCGCGAGTGGCCGATTTCGGAAAATCCCAGGCCGCCATGCTCTTCGGGAATGATCATGCCGAAGAAGCGCTCGCGCTTGAGCAGGTCCCAGACCACCTCCGGAAGGTCGCGTTGCTGTTGCACGTCCCAGTCGTCCAGGTGTCTGCACAGTTCGGCGACGGGGCCGTCCATGAACGCCTGCTCGCGCTCGCTCAGCGGCTGGCATTGGAACGTCTGCAACCGGTTCCAGTCGGGCATGCCGGAGAAAATCTCCCCGTCCCACCACACCGTCCCCGCTTCCAGCGCCACGCGTTCGGTGGGGCCCAGCCGCGGCAGCGCCTTGCCCATCACACGCATCAGCGACGAGGCCAACAGCGCGCGACGCAGCGGCGGCAGGCCGGTGACCAGCACGGCAGCCGCGTAGATGACCAGGCACAGGAAAAACCCGAAACCGGGCGGGGCGGCCAGAACCAGCCAGGTCAGCATCAGGATGCCCACGGCGAGCACCCAGGCCAGCCATCCGCGCCCCACGAAGGCCAGCGCCAATAGCGCGACCAGCGCCGCAACGATTCCGATCACCACCATGGTCCGATCCCTTGATCTTGTGTAAAGCCAGTGTGATGAGTGCAACTTGAAGCGCAGACAAACTGCCCCTGCCTATCGCGCAGGACGAAGATCGTAGGGCGGCTCAAGGAGCGCCGGCGACGGAGCCGCCTGCTTGCCAGCAACGCCCCTACCTTCCAGCAAGCAGGCGGATCCGTCGCGTTGCTTTGGTCTGCCCTGCGACACAACGCGTCACGCACACACCCGCCAGCCGGCGTCGACTGGATCGGATACCATGATCAGCGGCTTCCGCCGGTGTGGCGTCACCGGCAACGCGGTCGGCCGGAGTGTCGAGCGCTTTGGAAAAGGCGAAAACGTGAAGAACAAAGAAGAAATCGTGGCCAACTGGTTGCCGCGTTATACCGGTACCGCACTGGAGGACTTCGGCAAGTACATCCTGCTGACCAATTTCGGCAACTATGTGGACATGTTCGCCGAGTGGCACGGCGTGGAGGTGCGCGGCAACGACCGCCCCATGCCCAACGCCACCGCGGACGGAATCACCCTGATCAACTTCGGCATGGGGAGCCCCAATGCCGCCACGGTGATGGACCTGCTGGCGGCCATCGCGCCGGATGCGGTGGTCTTTCTGGGCAAGTGCGGCGGCGTGAAGAAGAAGAACCAGATCGGCGACCTGGTGTTGCCGATCGCCGCCATCCGCGGCGAGGGGACCTCCAATGATTACCTGCCGCCGGAGGTGCCGGCATTGCCTGCGTTCCAGCTGCAGCGTGGCGTGTCCACCATGATCCGCGATCTGGGACATGACTACTGGACCGGCACGGTCTACACCACCAATCGCCGCGTCTGGGAGCACGACGAGGACTTCAAAACCTACCTGCGGCAGACCCGCTGCATGGCGGTGGACATGGAAACGGCCACCATCTTCGCCGCCGGATTTGCCAACGGCATTCCCTCGGGCGCACTGCTGCTGGTGTCCGATCAGCCGATGATTCCGGAAGGGGTAAAGACCGAGGACAGCGACAAGAAGGTCACCGGCAGCTACGTGGAGTCGCACGTGAAAATCGGCATCGAGGCATTGAAGCTGGTGCGGCGCCATGGCCGCAGCGTCAAGCATCTGCGTTTCGAGGAAGACATCGAGGTCGAGGAGGATTGACGTGCGTCGAGGCCCGGCGATGCGCAGCTTCGGGACGAAACGCTCCTCAATCGGTCTGACCGTCCGTTGCGCGCGCCACACACGGGGCACCGGCGCGCGCAGGGGCTATTGATCACGCGTGCCGCCGCTGCCGGCCTCCCCGGCAAGCGGCATCCGCGAGGAGCCACTTGCCGCGAGGGATTTTCTCAATAACGCGGCACCGAAGAGTCCACCGTTTCCGCCCAGGCATCCATGCCGCCCTCGACGTTGTAGACCGTCTCGAAGCCGTGGGCGGCGAAACGCTCGGCTACGTTGCGGCTGGAGCTGCCGTGGTGGCAGATGAACGCGAGTGGGGTGTCCTTGGGCAGCGCGGCCAGGGCCTCGTAGCCTTCGTCTTCCAGCACGTGTGCGCCGGCCAGCGGTGCCGCCTGCGCACGTCCATCGGCGGGACGCACGTCGATCAGCGTGATGTCGCCGGCATCCAGATGCGTCTTCAGCTCGGTCACAGACATGGACTTGAGCTTGTCGGCACCGGGAAAGCGCAGGCTCAGGCCCGCCCCCTGCATGGTCTCGGCCCAGTCGATGGTGATGCCACGGGCGCGTTGTGCGCTGCCGGGATCGAAATGCACCTCGATGCCGTTGGCGTTGACCACGATGTCGTTGGCATCCGCCGGTGCCAATTGGAATCCGGCACTATGGTCGGCGCCGATCTTCAGGTGCAGCGCCATGCCCTGGGCTTCGCCCACGCCCTCGCGGATCGCCTCGGCCGCCTTGTCGGTGATGGTGATTTCCGGCGGCGTGCGATCCGGCGGCGCCACGCCGAACAACGAGTGCAGCTCGCCGCTGGCGTACATCTGTTTGACGATGTCGGCGCCGCCGACCAGTTCGCCGTCCACATACAGCTGGGGAATCGTGGGCCAGTTGCCATACACCTTGATGCCTTCGCGGATGTCCGGATCCTCCAGCACGTTGACGGTGTGATAATCGGCGACGACGTCGCCGAGGGCGCCGACGGCAGCGGCGGAGAAGCCGCACATCGGCTGCATGCGGTCGCCCTTCATGAACAGCACCACGCGGTGCCGGTTCACCAGGGATTCGATGCGTTCGCGGGTTGCGGTATCCAGGGACATAAAAAAACGGTTCCGAATGCAGTGGGGGAGTGAGCCGGTCATGATACTCCGGCGCGAGCGCCAGATCGGGTCACGTGCCGGCTTGCATTGTCTATATGTGGTGCTGCCGCGAGAACGCAATGGTGGCGAGGGGACACTGCGCTGGTGGTCGTGGCGTGTGGGACCTACCATGCCCCTACGGCGCCGGCGCGGCGCAGGGAGATGTCGACATGAGCGATTTTCTCAAGGGGCGTACGGCACTTGTGACCGGCGCCTCCGGTGGCCTGGGTGCGGAGTTCGCGCGTGAGCTGGCACTGCGCGGCTGCCATCTGGTGCTGGTGGCGCGACGCGCGGATGCATTGCATGCACTGGCGGCGAAGCTGGAAACGGATGTGCCGGTACAGGTCCGCGCGACGGATCTGGCCGATGCGGCCGCTCGCGAGGCGCTGGTGCGCGGTCTCGGCGCCGACGGCGTAGCCATCGACGTGCTGGTCAACAATGCCGGCCTGGGCGTCTATGGTCCGTTCCTGGACAGCGACTGGGGACATTTGCGCAACATGCTGGATGTGGACGTGATGGCCTTGACCCATCTCACGCATCTGCTGGTGCCGGCGATGCGCCAGCGCAGATGGGGCCGTGTCCTGCAGGTGGCTTCCACCGCCGCCTTCCAGCCCACGCCGGGCTACGCCGCATATGCGGCCGCCAAGAGTTACGTGCTGAGCCTGAGCTATGCGCTGGATCATGAAATGCGGGGCAGCGGCGTGCGCTGCACCGCAATGTGCCCCGGGGTGACGGACACCGGGTTTTTCGAGGTGTCGGGCCAGTCGCCCAGCCGTTTTCAGCGCATGACCATGATGCCGGCGCAACGCGTGGCCGAACGCGGGATCGAGGCCATGATCGGTGGCCGCAGCGGCATCGTCAACGGCGCACTCAATGCGTGGATGGCGGCATTCACGCGCCTGCTGCCGCGCCGCCTCCTGACGCCGATCGCCGACTGGGCGATGAAGGGCTGAGCGGTGGACTGACACAGCAGGTGCCGGATCGCAGAAGGCGCCGCCCCTGGGGGCTTGCCTGCGGCCGGAAGGAGCCGGATGCCGCCGCCTGCTGGCGAGGCGCACGCCTGCCTTGAGGGCTGCAGGCGGATCCGTGCGACGCGTCTTGAGCCGTGCTATCGATGCAACGCCTCGCGTGCGGCCGGTTCGATCCGCTTGACCCACCGCGCGTATTGGCGCGCAGATGGATGCAGGCCGTCGGCGGCGAACATGTCCGGCTGGCCCCCCAGCCGGCGCGACAGCGGCGTGATGTCGACCCAGTGCGCGCCGCGTGGTTGGGTTTCATCGCGGGCAATGGCGTTGTACGTGTCCAGCTGGTGCGCGGTGCGCTGCGGATCGCGGTGCTGCTCGCGGGCGAAACGGCTCACGCCCCAATCCGGGATCGACACCACCACCACGTGCCCGGCGTGGCCGCCGGCCAGCGCGATGGCCCGATCCAGCAGTGTGGCGAACTGCGTCCGGTACGTGGCCGCGGAGCGGCCCTGATACTGATTGTTGACGCCGATCTGCAATGTCACCAGCGCGTACGGTGGCTCGAAATGCGTCGCGTCCATGGCGGCAGACAGCTCCTGCGTGGTCCAGCCGGTGACGGCCATGATGCGCGGCGCGGCGACGCGGATGCCATCATGATGCAGGCGTGCGACCAGTTGCTCGGGCCAGCGATCCTGTGCCGGCATGCCTTCGCCGATGGTGTAGGAGTCGCCCAGGGCGAGAAAGCGTGGTGTGGCGCGAGCGGGCATGGACAATGACTCGACGGGAAGGGGTGGGGGTGCAGCATTCCGGGGGCGCGGAAATCCGCCGCGTGAGGCCCGGCCGGCGGAAGGCCGCGTTTCATGCCATGGCACGGGCGCGTTGTGGACGGTGGGCTGCCATGCGCTCCAGCACGCGTTCGATGCGCATGAGCACGTCGGTCAGCTGCGCCGGCTGCGGCAGCAGGGTCAGCCGCAAGTGACGGCTGGCTTCGACGTTGAAACTGGAGCCGGGCGCCAGCAGCACGGATTCTTCCTCCAGCAGGCGCAGGGCGAAGGCGGCATCATCGAAATGCGGCAGCGCATCGGAGCGGACACAAGGAAATGCGTACAGTGCGCCGCGCGGCGGGACCAGCTCCAGGAACGCACTGGCGGCCACGCCTTCCAGCACGGCGCGGCGCGCCTCGTGCAGTCGGCCGCCGGGCTCCAGCAGCGGGCCAATGGTATCCGGGCCTTGCAGGGCCGGCTGCACGGCCCATTGCGCAGGCACGTTGGCGCACAGGCGCAATGCGGCCAGCAGCTGCAATGCATCGCGATATCCGGCGGTCCGCGGCGCAGCGCCGGACAGGCTCATCCAGCCGACGCGATAACCGCAGGCGCGATGCACCTTGGACAGGCCGCTGAAGCTCAGGCATGGCACGTCGCCGGCCAGCGGTGCCAGCGGCTCGAAGACGGCGCCGTCGTAGACAATGCGGTCGTAGATCTCGTCGGCCAGCAACAGCAGGTCATGCTGCGCCGCCAGTGCCACGATGCGCTCCAGCAGGGCGCGCGGATACACCGCGCCGGTGGGGTTGTTGGGATTGATCAGTACCAGGGCGCGGGTGCGCGGGGTGATCAGCGCGGCGATCTCCTCCGGGTCCGGCAAATGGGCATTTTCGGCGCCGCAACGATAATAACGCGGCGTCCCACCGTTGAGCACCGTGGCGGCGCTCCAAAGCGGGTAGTCCGGACTGGGCACCAGCACTTCGTCGCCCGGATTCAACAGGGCGCGCAGGGAGATGTCGATCAGCTCGCTGACCCCGTTGCCGATGAACACGCGCTCGACGCAACTGGAGGCCACGCCACGTGAACGCTGCTGCGCCACGACGGACTCGAGTGCCGTGTCGATGCCCTGCTCCTGGCAATAGCCCTCGCTGTGCCGCAGGTGTTCGGGGATGGCCTCGACCAGGTGCTCCGGCACGCGGAAACCGAAGCGACCCGGATTGCCGATATTCAAGTGCACGATGTCGCGGCCGTGGTCTTCCAGTGCCCGCGCGCGTCGCGCCAGATCGCCGCGGATTTCATAGCGCACCTGGGCCAGGCGCGTGCTGGGATGAATGCGTGAAGCCGGCATGCGTGGGATCCGTGGGAAAGTCTCTGAATGCAGGGGCTGGACACCACCTCTGCTGACGGCTGCATCCTAGCGGCAGCCGTGCGCTTGTGTCATGTTTGCGCTATGGCCAAATGAGGTACGTCCCCGCCCACCGGCGGCGGGGCCCGGAATCAGACATGCTGCTGGAATCGTATTTTCCCGATCACGACCACCCTGCGTGCGCGCGCTGCCGCGGACAGCATCTGCCGGATCTGCAGGTGCGCATGGCGTTCCAGCCGATCTTCGATATCCACGACCAGAGCGTGTTTGCCTACGAGGCGCTGGTGCGCGGACCGAACGGTGAACCGGCCGGGGCGGTGATGGCGGGACTCGACGAGGAGCAGCTGTATCGCTTCGACCAGACCTGCCGCGTGCATGCGGTGTTCACCGCGGCAGAGCTGGGTCTTGCGACGCGACTGTCGATCAACTTCCTGCCCAATGCGGTATACGAGCCGGCCACCTGCATCCGGCTGACGCTGGAGGCCGCGCAGCGCGCAAAGCTTCCCGCCGAACGCCTGATGTTCGAGATGACCGAAGGCGAGCGCATGCGTGATATGGCACATGCCCTGCACATCATCCGTGACTACAAGCGGCGCGGCTTCATCACCGCGATCGACGACTTCGGTGCGGGATATGCCGGCCTCAACCTGCTGGCCGAGTTCCAGCCCGATGTGCTGAAGCTGGACATGGCGCTGGTACGCGACATCGATGCCGATCACGTGCGGCGTTCCATCGTCGCCGGCCTCATGCATATTGCCGAGGCGCTGGGATGCCGCGTGGTCGCCGAGGGCGTGGAGACGCCGGCCGAGCTGCATGCCCTGCGCGATCTGGGCGTCACGCTGATCCAGGGGTTCCTGCTGGCACGCCCGGAACTCGAGGCGCTGCCGCAGATGTCCGACGCCGGTCGTGCCGCGCTGGCATGAAACATTGCCTTGCGGGCTGGCAGATCCTCGCGCCGTGATGCGCACCTCCGACCATTCGCAGCTGAGCCGTATCGGTTGGCGTGGCCCGCCGCCGACGAAGCGCATCGCGCGCGTGGTGGCACAGCATCGTGCGGGCTACGAGGTGCACGATGGCACGCAGGTGCATCCGGCACAGCCGCACGGGCGGTTCCTCAAGCGCAGCCTGGACCCCATCGAGCGCCCCGCCGTGGGCGACTTTGTGGAGCTGGATGACGCCGAGCCGCCGCTGATCGTGCGCGTGCTGCCGCGCCGTTCCGCGTTGACCCGCGCCGCCGCGGGCGAGCGTTACGTGCGCCAGATCATTGCCACCAATATCGACTGGGTGCTGGTATTGACCGGCCTGGATGGTGATTTCAATCCGCGCCGCATCGAGCGTTATCTGCTGCTGATCGAGGGCTCCGGCGCGCGGCCTCTGGTGGTGTTGACCAAGGCCGACCAGTGTCACGAGCTGCCCGGGCGCCTGGCGCAATTGCGCGAGCGTTTGCCCGAGGCGACCCCCATGGTGGCCATCAATGCCCGCGAGGCGGACAGCGTGGCGGCGCTCCAAGCGCATCTTGCCGCAGGTGACACGGCCGTGCTGGTGGGCTCCTCAGGGGCCGGCAAATCCACGCTGACCAACACGTTGCTGGGCGAGGCACGCATGCATACCGGTGCCGTGCGCACCCATGACAGCCGCGGCCGCCATACCACCGTGCATCGCGCCCTGCTGCCGCTGCCCGGCGGCGCATGCCTGATCGACACACCGGGCATGCGCGAACTCAAGCTCACCGGCGAGGAAGACCTGGACCTGTTTGCCGATATCGAGGAATTGGCCCTGCGTTGCCGCTTCACCGACTGCACCCACGAAGGCGAACCCGGCTGTGCCGTGCAGGCGGCCATTGCGGCGGGCGACCTGTCCGGAGAACGCTGGCGCAATTACGTCAAGCTCAAGACCGAGCGCGAAGAGCAGGCCGCCACGCTGGAGGCGCGCCTGAAACGCCAGGACCGTACCAAGACCCCGGGCCGCCGCTCGGGGCGCCGGGGCCGCCAGCGCGACGAGACTTGAGGCCGCGGACCTGCGCACATCCCGCGGAGGGCGGATCAAGAAGCGACGAGCGCCGGATCATCCGGCTTGCCGAAAACTCGCGACCCGACCACAAGCTTTTCGCCACGTCTCCGTTGCCTTCCCGCAAGCAGGCGGATCCGGCGCGACGCTGCTTGATCCAGCCTACGATTTCTGCGTGTGCATGGGTTCGGGAGCGGGCGCGCCGGCCAGGCTGAGCAGGGTCTGCGCCACGGCCTGAGTGGTGGCCAGCGTGTCGATGACACCGCTGCGCAGGGCGCCGAGCATGCCGGTGACCTTGGTCGGCTCGCTGGCCACGGCAATGACGTTGGGGATGACGCGCAGGTGCTCCAGTGTCAGACCGATGGCGCGGCGTGCCGGCATCTGCGCGGTGGCCTTGCCGTGGATGTCGATGAAGTTGTACCCCATCACGTCGCCCACCGCACCGGCGGCCTTGGCCGCCGCCATTTCCTCGGGGGAGAACCAGCCCAGGTGATCGATGTTGCTGTCGTTGACCAGGTCACCGATGCCGATCAGGGCAATCTCGGCACGCTGCGCATTGGCCAGTGAGCGGCGCACCGTCTCGTTGGCCATCAGGTTCTCGCGCGTGGTCGGGTCGTCCACCAGTGCCGGCGCATACAGGGTTTCGCTGTCGCCGCCGAAGCGCGAGGCCAGGCGGCGACAGATATGGTCGGCGTTCATGGCCTCGCCACCACGGTAGGACCCGCCGATGGCACAGATGAACGAGCAGCCGCGGCGCGTGCTGGAGACCGCCCGGTGCGAGACTTCGCTGACGTTGCGGCCCACGCCGACGGCGACGATGCTGCCTTCGGTGAGGATGCGGTCCAGGTGGCTGGCCACCAGGCCCGCCAGCAGCTGGCGCTGCTTGTCGGGGTCGGCGTGATCTACGGCAATGATGGCGTTGCGGATGCCGAAGCGCTCCCTGAGTTCCTGCTCCAGGGCCTGGGTCGCCTGAGGGTGGTGGTGCACGCGGATCTCCACGATCCCCTCTTTTTCGGCGTGCTTGAGCATGCGTCCGACCTTGGCCCGCGACACGCAAAAGCGGCTCGCCAGATCCTCTTGGGTCAGCCCGTCGATGTAGTACAGCTTGGCGAGCAGGGTCAGTTCATCGTGTGACATGCGTTGGATCCGTGATGGCGGCGGCTGAGCGGTTGCGGCGGAAGTCCGCTTCGAGCGTCCGCGCAGGTGCCGGAGCGTGTCTGCAGTGCCATCGATGGTAGCTGCTCATGGCAGGTGCCTTCGTGGATCGGCCGGCACAGCCTCTTGATCATTTGATCTTCATTGCATTTTTGATCGCGTGTTGCCAGCCGGTCAAGTTCTGGGCCCTGCCGCTTCCAAGCCCAATGCGTGCGGATGTTGCGGGGCAGCAAGAATGTCCGGGAATTCGCGCGGGGAATTTGATTGACAGCCAATCATTTCCGCTGATAACTTCCAATCAACGTTTGAGCAATTGATCATCAACGATCAAAAGTAATGCGATGATTTGCCGCACCGGCCCTGTGCCTGTTGCGGCGCGGCGGCGGGCAGCACTGCCGAACGCCTCCTGGCGCCTGCAGGGTTGCAGCAAGGCGGGATCATCGCCGTGTGTCTTGCCGCTTCCATGAGTTGCATGCATCCGGCAGAGCGGCCGGCGGGATCAGGGACGAGAAGAACGACTGCATCACCGCGCGATTGCGCATCCACCACAAGCACTGCTGCAGATCAGCACATTGTCCCGGGGAGGGGTCCTCATGAAAGCAACGACACATCTGAAAAAAAGGCTCATCGCCAGCCTGATCGGCGCCTCGGTTGTGGCCATTGGCGCAGCGCCGACCATTTCCTGGGCGCAGACATCCAATGCCAGCCTGCGCGGCAATGCGCCCGCCAATACGCAGATCACCGCCTTCAATCCGGACACCGGTGCCACGCGGCAGACCACCTCCAATGCCCAGGGGCGCTATGCGCTCGTCGGCCTGCCGCCGGGAACCTACCAGATCAGCGCTGCCGGCGGCGCAAAGCACACCATCACCCTGACCGTGGCCTCGACCGCCTCGCTCGATCTGACCGGCGGCGGCGCCGGTGCGGGCACGACGGCGGCGCAGGCAAACGCCACCAAGGTGGGGGCGGTCACGGTGACCGCCTCGACCTTGGCCGAGGTCAAGACGCCGGAGATAGCGACCACCATCTCGCAGCACATGATCGATACGCTGCCGCAGGTGTCGCAGAACTTCCTGGAGTTTGCCGACATCGTGCCGGGTATGGCGTTCACCGTCAGCTCCAACGGCAATACGTCGCTGCGTGGCGGCGCGCAGAGCACCAATGGAGTCAACGTCTACATCGACGGCATCGGCCAGAAGAGTTATGTCATGGGCGGCATTGCGGGTCAGAACGCCAGCCAGGGCAATCCGTTTCCGGAAGGCGCGATCGGCCAGTACAAGGTGATCACCTCCAACTACAAGGCCGAATACGGGCAGATCTCCAGCGCCGCGGTGACGGCGCAGACCAAGTCCGGGACCAACGAGTTTCACGGCAGCGTGTTTGAGCGCTACACCAACGACAGCTTCCGCGCACGTACTGCGGGCGAGGACTTTTCCGGCGTGAAAACGCCGTCGCAGGAGAAGGAATTCGGCGGCACCCTGGGTGGCCCCATCATCAAGAACATGGCGCATTTCTTCCTGTCGTATGCAGGAAAGCGCTTTGTCACCCCGATCGAGGTGACGCCCGGCGGGCAGGCCTACCCCGGCAAGGCCTACCTGCCATCGGACATCCAGTCGCAGTTCGGTCCGGCCAATCTGCCGTTCAACGAAAACCTGTATTTCGGCAAGCTTGATTTCGAGCCCACTGATAGAGACCGTTTCGAACTGAGCGGAAAGATCCGCAAGGAACAGCAGCGTGGCCATGTCGGCGGCGTCAATTCCGCCTCCTCGGCGCTGGAAATCCAGAACACCGACAAGCGCTACGCATTGAAGTGGGATCACAGTGCCAACCTGTGGTTCAACGAGCTGATCCTGTCGCACCAGTACACCTTCTTCCAGCCCACGCCGCTGAGCAACGGCAATGGCTACGCCTACACCTACCGTCTGCCGCAGATCGATCCGTTGATCATCCGCACTGGCTCGCCGGATCCGCGCGCGTACCAGAACAAGGGGCAGCAGGGCAACGAGCTCAAGGACGACCTGACGTTCAACGACCTGCAGTGGCACGGCAATCACGTGATCAAGATGGGAGCGGTCTACCGCGACCTGACGTTGACATCGGCCGATGCCGGCAACATTGATCCGCAGTTCTTCTATCACGTCACTGGCCCCGGCGTGATGACCTATCCCAATGGCATCAACGTGCCCCCCGGATCCGGAACGCCCGGTATTCCGCTGTTCCCAGCATCGGAAGGCGTGTCCGACATGCCGTACCAGGCCGTGTTCACCAAGCCGGTCACCGGGACCGCAAGCCTGACTCCGAAAGTCGTGACCAAGGACCGGCAGTACGGCGCCTACATCCAGGACGACTGGGACGTCACCGACCGGCTGCAGTTGAACCTGGGCGTCCGCTGGGATTACGAGGACGTGGGTGCCTACACCAACTTCGTCACGCCGCAGAATGTGGTGAACGCACTGTATTCGCAGGAACCCGCGGCATATCTGAACGCCGATCCGACCGGCGCCTTTCAGCAATACGCGGGCGAGACCTATATCCAGGCGCTGGATCGGAGCGGCAACCAGCGCATCGAAAATTACATCAGCAACGGTCACAACCGCTCGCCGCAGAAGAACGAGTGGCAGCCGCGGCTGGGCTTTTCCTACGACATCGATGACGATCAGGCGCACGTGATCCACGGCGGCGCCGGCCGGTCCTACAGCCACAACATCTACAACTTCCTGCAGCTGGAGAAGACCAAGTCGGCGTTGCCCGAGCTGACGGTCTACTTCAAGAACCAGCACGGCCACTGCTACCGGAATCTGACACCGTGTTACGACTACAGCCCCACGCTGCTCAACGGGCTGTCCAACCTGCAGGCGCTGATCGGGCCGGCCAGCAATGCCGGCACCGAGGTCGATCTGCTCAACAACAACCTGAAAACGCCGTACTCGGACCAGTTCAGCCTGGGCATGTCCAACAAGGTCGGTGACTGGCAGACCGACGTCACCATGACGCGGGTCCTGTTCTACGATGGATTTGCCTTCACGGGTGGGGGCCGCTGGGCGGATGGCTCGTACTTCGACCCCAACATCCAGCCCACCCCGAAGGTCCATGGCAACCCCATTCCCGGGTTCGGTGCCCTGATCCTGGGCAACAACGGGATCCGCACGCGTAACACGCAGGTGCTGGTTTCGGCCCAGAAGCCTTTCACCAAGGAATCGGGCTGGGGCATGACCTTTGCCTATACGCATACGGACGCCGTGCAGAACCGCGATATCTTCCAGCACTATTCGTTCGACTACGCGACCATCCAGGATTATCCGTTCATCACCTCCAATGCCGCCCCCAAGCATCGGATCGTGATCAGCGGCTCGTATCAGGCCCCCTGGGGCATCGTGCTGGGAGCGAAGCTGAAGCTGGCCACGGTGGTGCCCTACAACGGCGTGGCCTGCTACGGCCCCGGCGATCCGCACGAAACCACCTTTGCCGATGGCGGACACTGTCATGCCTATGCAGTCACGCCCAGCGGTGGCGGCAAGTTCCTGGTCGGCGGCAAGATCTGGGGCACGCGTGATGTCGATTTCCAGGCCACCAAGCACTTCCATCTGGGACACGGCATTTCCATGTACGCGCGCTTCGATCTGCTGAACGTGTTCAACTTCAAGAACCTGGTCGATGTGAACGTGGATCAGACCGGTGGCCCGGGCAACGAGCGGGCCACGTTGAATCCCCGTGGCAACATCAAGTTCGTGCCGCGAACGGTCAAGTTCGAGGTCGGCGCGAATTTCTGATCGGCTGCGCCCGGATGCACGGGCGCACCGAACCGGCATGTGTCGCGTGGCTGCAAGCCGGCTTGTTCTGCTGTCGGCCACGCGGCACATGAAAACCTCTGCAAGAGGCCTCACGATGCAATTTTCGATCCACAAAAGCTGGCCATTGCGCACCGCGGCGCTTCTGGCCGTGTGTGCGGCTGCGCCCGCCATCGCGGTGGCCGCATCCGGTGACGCTCCGGGGCATTCCGCGACGATGCCTGCCAAGGGCCCGGTGGGCTGGGACATCTATCGCAATCTCGATGCGTTGCCGCATGTGCCGCAGGGGGTTACCACGCAGCAGACCTCCAGCGCCGACCCCCAGGGCAGCAATCACGATTTCGACCATACGCTGGGCAAGACAGCGGACGGCCATTACCTGCTGGCAAAGCACGACGGCCCGGGCGAAATCGATGCCATCTGGACCACCAGCAAGGGTGGTGACGTCACGCAGACCGGCCATATCAAGGTGGTCCTGGATGGCAAGACCGTCATCGATGCACCGGAGCAGGACGTGGTGGACGGCAAGCTGGGTGCGCCGTTCGTGTTTCCGCTGGTGGCCAATGCCAGGCAGACCTCCGGCGGCGTGTACATCGAAGTGCCGATGACGTTCCGCCATTCCATGCGTGTGACCACCACGCATGACCCTGATTACTACCACGTGCTGTACCGCAGCTTTGCCAATGCACACGGTGTGCAGACGTTCAGCGCCGATGACAAGGCCGCCGATGTGATCGCCCGCATGAAGGCGGCCGGCGCGCACGATCCCAAGCCGCATGCGTCCGCACAATCGAGCACGAGCAAGACATTCAGCGTGCAGCCCGGCAAGAGTGCGGTGCTGGCGCAGGTTGCGGGGCCGGGACGCATCAATGCGCTGGTCCTGGACATGCCACAGCTGGTGGCTGCCGACTCGGGCAGCAAGAAGGGCGTGACGGCCAGTGACGACATCCTGCAGCACGCCCGCGTGCGCATCAGCTTCGACGGTCATCGCACCGTGGATGCGCCGCTGGGGCAATTCTTCGGCTCGGGCCTGGGCGTGTATCCGGTCAAGGCATTGATGATGGCCATGAACCCGCGCGCCCACACCTTGTCCAGCTGGTGGCCGATGCCATACCGGCACAGCGCCAGGATCACTCTGTACAACGGTTCCAGGCACGCCATCAGCAAGGCCAGGACGCAGGTGACATCGCAATCGCGCAAGGCAGAGTTGCAGGCGCTGGGTCCAGGCGGCCACGATGGCTATTTCCACGCCACCTTCAACCGGCAGCGCACCCGGGTCAACCGGGACTACCTGTTCCTGCGCGCCAGCGGCCAGGGCAAGTTCGTGGGTGTGAGCGAGACCATGCGCGGCCTGGTCGCCAAGGGCAGCCTGCGCGGATACCTGGAAGGCGACGCGCACATCAGTGTCGATGGGGCCAAAAAGCCGCAGATCGACGGCACCGGTACCGAGGATTTCTACCAGGGCGGCTGGTACTTCAACAAGGGGCCGTTCACCGATCCGCTCAACGGCAACCCGGCGCACCAGCAATCCGTGCAGACCTGCCGCCACGACTGCACCGGCGCCTATCGACTGATGCTCGGTGGCGTGCCATTCAGCATCTCCATCAGTGCCGGTATCGAGCATGGTGGCGTGGACGAGGTGCCGACTTTGTACAGTTCCACCACGTTCTGGTACGCGCGTCCCGGCGCCACGCAGCACACCGGGGGCCTGCATTCCGGGCACGATGATTCCAACAGCTGAAGGTCCTACGTTGATCGCATCACATAACTTTGCATCCACCTCGATCCGTCGCGCGGTGGCGCGGCTGGCCACTCTCCTCGCGTTGTGTCTGGTGGCACCGCTGTCGATGGCGCAGCAGCCGGGCGCACATCAGCATCAGGTCTACGTCATGCCGCGGGGCGTGCAATCACGCTGGACCAGCCCGGAAAATCCGTCGGGCAGGAAAGGCCAGGGTGCCAAGACCAACGAGGGGGTGAAGGGGCGCGCCTACGTCAATATTCCCGCGCACGGCCAAGCGGTGCTGCTGCACGTGAAGGGCCCCGGCGTGGTCGATCGCATCAAGCTGAGCGTGATCGACCGCTCGCCCAGGGTGCTGCGTTCGCTGCGCATCGCCATGTACTGGGATGGTGCAAAGAAGCCTGCCGTGCGCGCGCCGCTGGGGGATTTTTTCGGCGTTGCGTTCGGCCAGACCGCTTCGTTCGACAACGCCTTGTTCAATGATCCGGAAGGGCGATCGTTCGCGTCCACCATACCCATGCCGTTCAAATCCGGCGCCCGCATCGTGATCTACAACGATTCGGACGCCGCCGTCACGCATCTGTACTACAACGTCAATTTCCAGAAATGGGCGCATGCGCCCAAGCGCATGATGTACTTCCATGCCTGGTGGCACCAGCACAAGGCGCCGGTGGGCAAGGACTTCACGCTCCTGCCCGAGCTCGAAGGCAGCGGCCGCTTTCTCGGCGCCACCGTGGGCATTCGTGCCAATCCCATCTATGGCGTGCACAAGAAAGGCGAGAAGCCGCTGAGTGCGTGGTTCGGCGAGGGCGAAATCAAGATGTGGCTGGATGGCGACCATACGCATCCCAGCCTGGTGGGGACCGGCGTCGAGGATTATTTCGGTACGGCCTGGGGCATGAGCAAGTTCGTCAATCCGTTCGATGGCTGCGTGATTGCCGATACCAGGAAGGGCATGTGGTCGTGCTATCGCTACCACATGCCGGATCCGATCTATTTCCACCAGAACCTCCGCATTGCCGTGCAGCAGATCGGCGGTGGCCCGCGCGACGAGGTGCGCAAGATCAAGGCGGCGGGCGTGCCGATCAAGGTCATCAGCGTGGATGGCCCCGATACCTTCCATCCGTGGCTGAGCAAAAAGCATCCGCCCAGGCTGGATGACAAGAATTTCCCGGCCGGCTGGGTCAACTACTACCGCAGCGATCTGTGGAGCGACGTGGCGTACTTCTATCTCGATACGCCCAGCGACAATCTACCGGCCATTGCCCCCTTGAGCGAACGATTGCAGGGACTCGGTACACAATGACGGACGGCGAGGAAATCGGCCGTGGAGATGCAATGGCGC
Source organism: uncultured Gammaproteobacteria bacterium (assembly GCA_963747595.1). Taxonomy (GTDB): domain Bacteria; phylum Pseudomonadota; class Gammaproteobacteria; order Xanthomonadales; family Rhodanobacteraceae; genus Oleiagrimonas. Next base: position 1,835,350 of record CAVVFO010000002.1, on the reverse strand, counting down.
ATGAATGCGGGTGACCTGTGCAGCGCAATCCCTGTGACGAGGTGCGGCAAACCTGTGACAGTGTTTTTTGCGGCCGCCTCCCTGATGGTGTCGCGGCTGCCATTCCCCCCAAACGAAGCAGAGGAAAGGCACGATGGACTATCGACGACTCGGCCGCTCTGGCCTGAAAATCTCCGCGCTGACCATGGGCACCATGACGATCGGCGGCAAGGGCAACTTCGCCAAGGTCGGCGACGTGGGCTTGGATGACGCCAAGCGCTATGTGGACCTGTGTCTGGATGCGGGCGTCAACATGATCGACACCGCCGACATCTATTCCGACGGCGCCTCCGAAGAGATCATCGGCCAGATCCTGGACGACAATGGCCGCCGCGACCGCACCTTCGTTGCCAGCAAGGCACGCTTCCCCATGGGCGACGGACCCAACGATGGCGGCCTGTCGCGGCAGTACCTGATCCGCGCCTGCGAGGCCAGCCTGAAGCGCTTGCGCACCGACCATATCGACCTGTACCAGGTGCATGAATGGGACGGCCAGACGCCGCTGGAGGAAACCCTGGAAGCGCTGGACACCCTGGTGCGCCAGGGCAAGGTGCGCTACATCGGCTGCTCCAACTACTCCGGCTGGCAGACCATGAAGGCGTTGGGGATTGCCGAGCGCGAACATCGCCAGCGCTTTGTCAGCCAGCAGATCCACTACACGCTGCAGGCGCGCGAAGCCGAATACGAATTGCTGCCCATCGCCCACGAGCAGGGCCTGGGCACGCTGGTGTGGAGTCCGCTGGCCGGCGGCCTGCTCTCGGGCAAGCATCGCCGTGACAAGGAGGCGCCGGAGGGCACGCGGCAGCTGGCCGGCTGGAGCGAGCCGCCGATCCGCGACGAGGAGCACCTGTGGGACATCGTCGACGTGCTGGTGGAGGTCGCCGATGCGCACAATGTCTCCGGCGCGCAGGTGGCGCTGGCCTGGCTGCTGGGCCGTCCCACCGTGGCCTCCGTGGTGATCGGCGGCCGCACCGATGCGCAGTTCAAGGACAACCTCGCCGCCGTGGACCTCAAACTGAGCGAGGCGGAGCGCAAGCGCCTGGATGAAGTCAGCCAGCCGCCGGTGCTGTATCCGTACTGGCATCAGCTCAACACCGCCAGCGAGCGCTTCGGCGAAACCGACCTGATCCAGCTCGGTCCGCACATGAAATCGTAAAGTCGAAATCGTAGGGCGGGTCAAGAAACGCCAGTGACGGATCCGCCTGCTTGCGGGGGAATAGGCTCATCCTCGCAAGCAGGCGGATCCGTCGCGTTGCTCCTTGATCCACCCTACCCGTTGCGTGTTTGAACACTGAGGCATCACGTCACGCCACCGGAGACACCATGGACGACATGACAGACACGGCCGCGGCCGCGGCCGTAAAGCATTCCAGGGCCACCGTGATCCTGGCCTGTTCCCTGGGCGCACTGGGCGGACTGATGTTCGGCCTGGACGTGGGCGTGATCTCCGGTGCGCAGCAGTTCATCCAGCACGATTTCAACGTCTCCGACGCCATGATCGAGCGCATCGTCAGCTGGATGATGCTGGGTGCCGCGTTCGGAGCCATCGGCACCGGCCGGCTGTCCGCCGCGCTGGGGCGCAAGCGCGCGATGATCACGGGGGCATTCATCTTCGTGGCCGCCTCGGTCTTGTGCGGTCTGGCCTGGAGCGTGGACGTACTGCTTGCGGGCCGTCTGATTCTGGGCGTGGCCATCGGCGTGCTGTCGTTTACCGCCCCCCTGTATCTGGCGGAGATCGCGCCCGAGAGGATCCGCGGCGCCATGGTGGCGCTGTATCAGCTGATGATCACCGTGGGCATTCTGGTGGCGTTTCTGTCCGATACGGCGTTCAGCTATACCGGCAACTGGCGCTGGATGCTGGGCATAATCGCCATTCCCGGCGCGCTGTTCTTCCTGGGCGTCTTCGCGCTGCCCGACAGCCCGCGCTGGCTGCTGTTCAAGGGACGCAAGAGCGAAGCCCACGATGTGCTGACCAGGCTGCGCGGCGATCCGCAGACGGTGCGTCGCGAGACCGCGGAGATCGAGGAGCAGCTGAAGATTCCGCAGCGCGGCTGGCACATGTTCCAGCAGAATCGCAATTTCCGCCGGTCGGTGGGCCTGGGCATCCTGATCCAGGTGCTGCAGCAGATGACCGGCATCAACGTGGTGATCTACTACGCACCGCGCATCTTCGCGGACATGGGTTACGCCACCGAATCGCAGCTGTGGTTCACCGCCATCCTGGGCCTGATCAACGTGCTGTCCACGTTCATTGCCATCGCCCTGGTCGACAAGTGGGGGCGCAAGCCGATCCTGTATGTCGGCTTCACCATCATGACCATCGGCCTGGGCGTGGTCGGTACCATGATGCATCTGGGCATCGATACCCGGCCCGAGCAGCTGTTCACGGTGGCCATGCTGCTGGTGTTCATCGTCGGCTTCGCCATGTCCGGCGGCCCGTTGTTCTGGATCCTGGCGTCCGAAGTGCAACCCATCAAGGGGCGCGATTTCGGCATTGCCTGTTCCACCTCGGCCGGCTGGTTCGCCAATTTCACCGTGGGCGCGACTTTCCTGACCCTGCTCAACCACTTCGGCCACGCGCAGACCTTCTGGCTGTTCTGCGGACTCAACGTGCTGGGCCTGATCCTGACCATCTTGCTGATCCCGGAGACCAAGGGCGTGACCCTGGAGCACCTGGAACGCAACCTCATGGCCGGCAAGCCATTGCGCAAGATGGGGCAATAGGAGAGTTTTATAGGGCGGCTGAAGGAGCCGAAGGCGACGGAGCCGCCTGCTTGCGGAAGAGTTGGATCATTTATCGCACGCAGGCGGCTCCGTCACTCGCGATCCTTGAGCCGCTCTACGAAGCTGATCCTGGCCATTAAGAAAACCCAAGGCAAAACGTCTGCCCCCGCTTGCCGGGGGAAGATGCCGAAGGCAGAAGGAGAGGGCACTTCAGGCAGAAGGGGCAGGCTTCGGCAGGCAGAGCGCTCGCGCCGCAGACGCTCAGAAGGGGGTGCGGCGAGTGACGCCGCTACGGCGCGGGCTGCATGGCGTTGCCTTCGGGCGCGTGCGCCGAGGCCGGTTCCACGGCTGCACTCCAGCCTTGCGTGGTCAGGTCGCTCCTGATGCGCCAGTCGAGGAGCTGGCCGATCAGGGACTTCTTGATGTCCTGATGGCCCGGATCGTTCCACAGGCTGTGGATCTCGTCCGGATCGGCGTGCATGTCGAACAGCTGGCCTTCGTCACTGTCGACGAAATGCACCAGCTTCCAGCGGTTGCTGCGGATCATGGTCATGAACTGTGTGCCGTTGAGGATGCGGTCGCCGGCGTGTTCCGAATACACGTATTCACGTGGCGTCGGCGCATCCCCACGCAGGTAGCCCAGCAGTGATTGCGCTTCCATCCACCTGGGTTTTTCCACACCCGCCAGATCGAGGATGGTGGGGGCGAAATCGAACAGCGAGACCAGATCGCTGACCCGGCGATCGGCCTCCACGCGGCCCGGACACCAGACCACGCCTGGGACACGCACGCTCTGCTCGTACATGGACCATTTCTGGCTGTGGCCATGATCGTTGAGGCTGTCGCCGTGGTCGGAGGTGAAGATGATGATGGTGTCCTCGAGAATGTCCTTGGCTTTCAGCACATCGATGAGATGTCCCATCTGCGCATCGATCATGGAGACGTTGGCGAAATAGTGCTGGCGCTGGCGGCGTGTCTGCTCGGCGCTGGGGTGGGCAAGATGCACCACACCATCGTGGTCCACGGACTGGTGCTGCTCGCGCAGCTTGCGCATGGCCGTGGGCTCTGCGTCCATGGCGGCCTGGTCGCGGATCGGGGCGGGCAGGTCACGGTCTTCGTAGAGATCGATGAACTCCTGGGTGGGGTCGTACGGGGGATGCGGCCCGGGGATGCCGATCTGCAGGAAGAACGGGGCTTCGCCGCCATAGCGCTGCAGCCACATGGCCGCCATCTGCGGCACGAAATTGTCCGGATGCAGATCGGCCGGCAGTTCCCAGGCGTAGGCGCCCAGCCGCTCGCGATAATCATCCAGCCGCCGGTGCGTCACCCGGCTGGGCTTCTCGTAGCCGCGGCTCCAGAGGGCCTTGTCCCAATTGTCCAGGTAGAACGGCAGGCGCGAGCTGGCGCGGTCCTTGTTCTCCACCACGTGGCGCTCGTGGAAACCGAACGAATCCTCGAACGGCGAGGTGTGCATCTTGCCCACATTGACGCATCGGTAGCCGGACTCGGCCATCTGCCGTACCCAGGTGTGGGTCCAGCGCTCGTCATTGCGGAACACGCCGTTGGTGTGCGGATACAGGCCGGTGAAGACGCTGGCGCGCGAGGGCGCGCACGAGGGCGAGGTGGCGAACATGTGCGAAAAGCACACGCCCTCGCGCACCATGCGGTCCAGATGCGGCGTCAGCATGTGCTCGAAACCGGCCGCCGCGATGGTGTCGTGGCGTTGCTGGTCGGTCATGACGAAGATGATGTTGGGCCGCCTTTTCTGCGCCGGGCCGCTGTGGCTTGCTGCATCGTTCATGGTGGGGATCTCGGTCACTTGGGTGGAAGAGGAAAGATCAGGCCGCGCGTTTCTCGCCGGCCTCCTCGATCTGCTCCAGGCTTTGTTGCGCGGTTTCAGGCAGTGCGCGACGGACCAGGACGCAGGCGACGACGCCGAACAAGGCAAACGTGCCGAAAGTGGCGGCGGGGCCGGCGGCAAGCAACGCCGGGAAGATCGAGGACAGGATGAAGTTGACGATGTAGATGGCCATGGCGCACGCGCCCATGCCGGCGCTGCGTGCCTTCAGCGGCAGGATTTCCGGCAGCACGATCCACAGTACCGGCCCCCAGCTCAGCGAAAAGGCCACCTTGAACACGGCCAGGCTGATGACGGCGAAGCCCGAGCCCGAGGTGCTGTGCAGCGCGTGGAAGTGGAAGACGATGCCCAGCGCCGTCATGCTGACGGTCATGGCAGCCGCGCCCATGAACAAAGGCAGGCGCCGCCCCAGGCGGTCTACGGTCATGCCCAGGGCGAATGTGCTCAGGATCGACAGCACCTGCAGGCTGGCTTCGGTAAGGATGGCGTACGAGGCGGGAATCCCCGCCGCCTGCAGGATGGTGGGGCCGTAATAGACGATGGTGTTGATGCCCAGTGCCTGTTGCAGCGCAGACATGGCCAGGGCGATCAGCAGCACGCGGCGCAGCCAGGGATCACGCATCAATTCCCGAACGGAAAAGCCGCGCGCGGCGGACACCTTCTGGATATTGGCCAGTTCGCGTTCCACGTTGCCGGCTGCGCGCGTTTGCGCCAGGACCTGGCGCGCCTCTGCGATGCGCCCGCGCTTGACCAGCCAGCGCGGCGATTCGGGCAGCACGAACCAGCCCAGCGACAGGATCAGTGCGGGGGCGGCGGCCACGCCGAACATCCAGCGCCAGTCGCCGGACAGCGAGAACGCCCAACCCACGATATAGGCGATGAAGATGCCGATGGCGATCAGCAGCTGGTATTGCGTGGTGATGCGCCCGCGCGTGGCCGCGGGCGAGAGTTCGGCCAGATACACCGGCACCAGCACCGTGCCCATGCCGACGGCCACGCCGAGAACAATGCGGAACACGATGAGGATGACCGGGTCGGGCGCCAGCGCCGCGCCCAGGCTGCCGATGAGGAACAAAAGCCCGGAAAGGCTGATCAGCAATCGCGCGCCCAGCTTTTCGCGCAGATATCCGGTGACCGGCGCGGCAACGATCGAGCCGAACAGCAGGGAGCTGACGATGAGTCCCTGCATCGCCGGGGACAACGCCATTTCCTTTTTGATGAAGAGCAGCGCCGCCGCCACCACGCCGGTGTCGTAGCCGAACACCAGCCCTTCCAGCGAGCCGAAGAAATAGATCAGGCCCGGGCGCACGACGGCAGGTGGTTCTCCCGCGGCGGCAACGGCATTCTGCGAGGGCATTAGCTCAGGTCGCCCATGCGCTGTCTCTCTCCCGGGGTGGCATGATCGTGCAGGTTCAACCGCGTGCGGACGTGAGAGTGCAATTGTGCAGCGGACATCCCGATGAACAATTGATCTTCACTGCATTTTTGACTGCATCGCTTGCACAGGTCAACCCTGCGCCAGCAGCGTCGTGTTTTGGTCGCCAGCTTCCCAACACCGCAGGCTTTCCAGTGGATCCAGTCGCCTCGTTTATTGACATGGCGGAAAACCCGTCGATAGTATCGCTCATCAATCGGTGATCATTTGATCTCAAGTGATCAAAAGTAACGAGGAGAGTAGGTCCATGCCATCGATCAATGCGGCGTCGCTGCCGCAGCTGCCGGAGGCCGTGAAGGCGCCTGCCTATCCGCGTGAGCGCGTGCAGGCGGGCATCGTCCATATTGGCGTCGGTGGCTTTCATCGTGCCCATCAGGCGATGTACCTGGACCAGCTGATGCGCGACGGCAAGGCGCTGGACTGGGGCATCTGCGGCGTGGGTGTCATGCCCTCCGATGCGCGCATGCGCGATGTGATGAGCGCCCAGGACGGGTTGTACACGCTCATCGTCAAACATGCGGACGGGACCCACGATGCGCGCATCATCGGTTCCATCGTCGAGTACCTGTTCGCGCCGGACGAACCCGAGGTGGTGGTGATCGAGAAAATGGCCGATCCGGCCATCCGCATCGTCTCCCTGACGGTCACCGAGGGCGGCTACAACTTTCATCACGTCAGCGGCGAGTTCGACTTCGGCAACCCCGACGTCCGGCACGACCTGCAGGTGGGGGCGACGCCGAAGACCATCTTCGGACTGGTCACCGAGGCGCTGCGGCGACGGCGCGAACGCGGCATCGCGCCGTTCACGCTGATGTCGTGCGACAACATCCAGGGTAATGGCGACGTGGCTCGCCGGATGTTCGTCGCCTTCGCCGCGCGCAAGGATGCCGAGCTGGGTGCATGGATGGATGCCCACGTGCAGTTCCCCAATTCCATGGTGGACCGGATCACCCCGGTGACCACGGACGACGATCGCGACGAAGTGCGGCAGCGGTTCGATGTGGACGATGCCTGGCCGGTGGTCTGCGAGCCATTCACGCAGTGGGTGCTGGAGGACCATTTCAACCAGGGCCGGCCACCGTATGAGGAGGCCGGCGTGCAGGTGGTGGACGACGTCGAGCCGTACGAGCTGATGAAGCTGCGACTGCTCAACGCCAGCCATCAGGCGCTGTGCTATTTCGGCTACCTTGCAGGGTACCGTTACGCCCATGAAGTCGCACAGGATCCGTTGTTCAGCGCTTTTCTGCTGGACTACATGAACGCGGAGGGCACGCCGACGCTGCCGCCGGTGCCGGGCGTGGATCTGGATGACTACAAACACACGCTGATCGAACGGTTTTCCAATCCCGAGATCAGGGACACGCTGGCGCGGCTGTGCGCTGAGAGCAGCGACCGCATTCCCAAGTGGCTTCTCCCGGTGGTCAGGAGGCAGCTGGAAACCGGCGGCGAGATCAAGCGCTCGGCGGCGGTGGTGGCGAGCTGGGCGCGCTATGCCGAGGGCGTGGACGAACGTGGTGAGCCCATCGAGATCGTGGATCGATTGAAAGACACGCTGCACGCGACGGCACAGGAAAATCGCACGCAACCGTTGGCATTCATCCGCAACCGAGACATTTTCGGCGATCTGGTCGACAATCGGAGATTCGTCGATGCCTACACGCATGCCCTGACGCTGTTGCACGAAAAAGGGGCGCGCGCCACTCTCGAATCCTTGCGGTAAACCCGCATCGACGATTCCTTTTTTCAGCAGACAAGCAGAGGAACGCGTCATGTACCTTGGAGTCGATTGCGGTACGCAGAGCACCAAGGTGGTCATTGTCGATGGTGAGAGCCTGCGCATCATCGGCGAGGCGTCTGCCGCGCATGAGTTGATCAGCGGCGTGCATGGGCGCAGCGAGCAGCAGCCACAGTGGTGGATCGATGCGTTCGAGACGGCGTTCGCGGACGCCATCGACAAGGCCGGGGTTTCCGCTCGCCAGGTACGGGCCATCGGCGTGTCCGGGCAGCAGCACGGCATGGTGGCGCTCGATGCCGATGGCGTGCCGGTGTATCCCGGCAAGCTGTGGAACGATACCGAATCAGCCGCGGAAAATGCCGAACTGATCGAGGCGCTGGGTGGCGAGTCGGGCTGTCTGGACAAGCTCGGGCTGATTCTGCAGACCGGCTACACGGCCTCCAAGATCGCCTGGCTGCGCAAGCATCATCGCGATGCGTATGACCGCATTGCCACCATCCTGCTGCCGCATGATTACCTCAATTTCCATCTTACCGGCGAACGCTGCGCCGAACCCGGCGATGCATCCGGCACCGGCTACTTCGACACCCGCCGCCGCGTCTGGCGGGAGGACGTGTTTGCGGTCATTGCCCCGGAACTGGAGGCAGACAGGGTCCTCCCACGCCTGATCGAATCGCGCGAAGCAGTCGGGCGCGTGCGCGTGGATGTTGCCGAACGCCTGGGGCTGGGCGCGGAGGTGGTGGTTTCCTCCGGCGGTGGCGACAACATGATGGGCGCCATCGGCACCGGCAACATCAAGCCCGGCGCCGTGACCGTGAGCCTTGGCACTTCCGGCACGCTGTATGCCAGCTCCGAACAGCCGGCGCTGGGTGGCGAGGGGCTGGTGGCCAACTTCTGCGCCAGCCACGGCGGCTGGCTGCCGCTGATCTGCACCATGAACGTGACCTCGGCCACCACGCTGGTGCGGCGCATGTTCGATCTGGATATCCCGGCCTTCAATGCCGCCGTCGAACGCGCGCCGGCGGGCGCGGACGGCATCACCGTGCTGCAGTTCTTCAACGGTGAGCGCGTGCCGGCGCTGCCCGAGGCCAGTGGCAGCATCTTGGGCCTGACGCCGCAGAACATGCATGCCGACAATCTGTGCCGCGCCGTGCTGGAAGGCGCGACTTTCGGTCTGCGTTACGGCCTTGATCTGCTGGCGGATCTGGGCATCGCGCCGGATCAGGTTTGCCTGACCGGCGGCGGCGCCAGGAGCCCGGTGTGGCGCCAGATCCTGGCCAACGTGATGAACGTGGAGCTGGCCTGCCCGCGGGTGGGCGAAGCTGCGGCTCTGGGCGCCGCCTTGCAGGCCGCCTGGTGCGAGCGCGGCGTGCGCGGCGATGACGTATCGCTCGAATCGCTGTGCACCGAAGCGGTCGATATCGATCCCGCCACGGCCACCCGCCCGCAGCCGGAACAGGTGCGTGTATATGCCGATGTGTACGCCCGGTATCTGGATGCATTGCGGCATCAATATCCCGGACAGGCAGAAGGCTGACGTTGTCGTACAGCGCCGTCGTCGGCGATGCGTCAGGAGATGCCGTCCCTGGCGGATTGCCACGCCGCTTCCTCGATGCGCAACGGCAGGTCGCGGACCACGAACTGCCACGCGTCGGTGCCTTTCGGCGGCAGCGTGAAACTGGCCTGTTTACCCAGTGGGCCGGGCCAACGCAGCATCAGCGTGGCGCGGTGGAAGCGCGTGGAAAGCCGCACGTAGAGAATGTCGTGCAGCGCGATGTCCTGCTGCGTTTCGCCGCGACGCATGTGGACACGGTCATGTTCCAGCCACACGTCATCGACAAGGGCGCGCATGGTCCGGCGGTGACGCGCCGCGCCGGATGCCGCCAGCGGCAGAATGCATGCCACCGGCGTGACCAGGTGCGAGATGTGCGCGTGGCCTGTCGTGAGTAGCCATGCATCGATGGCCACCAGCACGGCTGCCATGGCGAATGCCATCGCAAGCAGGCGGCGCGCCCCACGCGTGTGATCGGCTTTGCTCGCCGCGGACCAACGCTGCATTACTCCTTTCTCCCCGAGTCCATCCCCGGATCATGATAGCGGATCCGGGCCGCATGCCCCGGTGGCGCAACCTCGATTCCATACTGTGACCCACGCCGCCTGCAGCGCCTGCAGCCGTGAGGATGCCCGGTGATATCATCGTGCGCCACCGGCCATCGGGCCGGGCCCCGTCCCCAATACAGCGGTCTTTCATGTCCACCATCCCCGAGCAGCTGAAGCAGGCGGCGCTGGAGTACCACCGCCACCCCACACCCGGCAAGATCAAGGTCACGCCCACCAAGCCGGTGCTGACCCAGCGCGAACTGTCACTGGCGTATTCGCCGGGGGTGGCGGCGGCCTGCGAGGCCATCGTCGAGGATCCGCAACAGGCGGCGGAGCTGACCGCGCGCTCCAATCTGGTGGCGGTGATCACCAACGGCACCGCCGTACTGGGCCTGGGGGATATCGGCCCGCTGGCAGGCAAGCCGGTGATGGAGGGCAAGGGCATGCTGTTCCAGAAGTTCGCCGGCATCGACGTGTTCGACATCGAGATCGAGGAGCGCGATCCGGACAAGCTGGTGGACATCATCGCCAGCCTGGAACCGACCTTCGGCGGCATCAATCTGGAGGACATCAAGGCGCCGGAGTGCTTCATCGTCGAGCGCAAGCTGCGCGAGCGCATGAACATCCCGGTCTTCCACGATGACCAGCACGGTACCGCCATCATCGTCGGCGCGGCGATCATCAATGCGCTGCGCGTGGCCGACAAGAAGATCGAGGACGTGAAGCTGGCCACCGCCGGTGTCGGCGCCGCGGGCGTGGCCTGTCTGGACATGCTGGTTGCGCTGGGTCTGAAACCGGAAAACATCCTGGCCTTGGACCGCGACGGAGTGCTGCACGACGGGCGGGATGGTCTGGATCCGGACAAGCAGCGCTACGCGCGGGACACCGGCTGCCGTTCGCTGGCCGATATCGTCGATGGCGCGGACATCTTTCTGGGCCTGTCCGCTGCCGGCCTGCTGACCCCGGAGATGGTCGGGACCATGGCCGATACGCCGATCATCCTGGCGCTGGCCAATCCCACCCCCGAAATCCTGCCCGAAGAAGCGAAGAAGGTACGGCCGGATTGCCTCATCGCCACGGGCCGCTCGGACTATCCGAACCAGGTCAACAACGCGTTGTGCTTTCCTTACATCTTCCGTGGCGCCATCGATGTCGGCGCCACGGTGATCAACGAGGAGATGAAGGTCGCCTGCGTGCATGCCATTGCCGAGCTGGCACGGCTGGAGGCATCGGACGTCTCGGCACGCGCCTATGGTGGCGAGGTACCGTCGTTCGGGCCGGAATACCTGATCCCGCAGCCGTTCGATCCGCGGCTGATCATGCATCTGGCGCCGGCCGTGGCCAAGGCGGCCATGGAATCGGGTGTGGCCGCGCGGCCGATGGATGATCTGGATGCCTACCGTGAGCGCCTGACGCATTTTGTCTTCCGCACCGGCCTTCTGACCAAGCCGGTCTTCGAGCAGGCCAAGTCCGACCCGCGGCGCGTGGTCTTCGCCGAGGGCGAGGAAGAGATCGTGCTGCGCGCGGTACAGACGGTCGTCGACGAGGGGCTGGCCCAACCGATCCTCATCGGCCGCCCGGACGTCATCGCCGCGCGCATCGAGCGCGCGGGATTGCGCCTCAAGGAGGGCCGCGACTTCGAGCTGTGCAACATCCACTCCGATCCGCGTTTCGACGATTACTGGCAGCACTATCATGGGGTCATGGAGCGCCGCGGCGTGACGCCGCCGCAGGCCAAGGCCGTGGTGCGCACGCGCTCGGCGGCGATCGCGGCCATCATGGTCGAGCGCGGCGAAGCCGGCGCCATGATCTGTGGTCTGGTGGGCCAGTATCAGAAGAAGCTGAAGTACATCACCGACATCATCGGCCTGGATGCCGGTGTGGAGAAGCCTTCGGCCATGGCGGCGGTGGCCAACGAAAAGGGCGTGTATTTCTTTCTGGATACCTACGTGCAGGATGATCCCGACGCCGAGCAGATCGCGCAGTCCACGCTGCAGGCAGCGATCCGGCTGAAGCTGTTCGGCATCGAGCCGAAGATCGCGCTGCTGTCGCATTCCAATTTCGGCAGCCGCGACACGGCCGGCGCACGCAAGATGCGCAAGGCGCTGGAGCTGATTCGCGAACGCGCGCCGGAGCTGGAGATCGAGGGCGAGATGCAGGCTGACGTGGCGCTGGACGAGGACATGCGCTCGCGCCTGTTTCCGCATTCGCTCTTGACCGGCAAGGCCAACATGTTCGTGTTTCCCAATGTGGACGCCGCGAATATCGCCTACAACATGACCCGGGTGATGAGTGACGGCGTGGTCATCGGCCCCATCCTCATGGGTGTGGCCAAACCGGCCCATGTGCTGACGCCGCAGGCCAGCGTACGGCGCATCATCAACATGACCGCCATCGCCTCGGTGGAAGCGCAGATGCGAGAGCTCAACCCTGCACGGCTGATGGCCGGGTCGCGTTAGGGGACGATCTCCGGGAAGAGTTTTCTCGCCCAGGAGCGACAGGCCGGGTCCGCGCGGGCATGCCGGGAAAAGCCATGGTTCGCGCGCAGGCGGTTCCCGCACTCTGACCGGTCAGGTCGCGTAATAATTGGCCTCGAGCAGATCGGAGACCCGCTTGTACAGCGTATCCAGATGCTTTTTCATGTGCCGCAGCATCGTCTTGCGGTGTGCGGAGCGCTCGTGCACGATAAGCGCCTTGACATACATCCGGGCCTGATTGATCTCTTCCTTCTGCGTTTGCAGGATGGTGCGGTCGAATGCCTTGCCTGTGCGCCCCACCAGGGGCAGCATCTTGTGCAGGAAGTAGCTGGACAGCTCGCGGCGTTTTTCGGCCTCGATCACCGGCAGTCCGGTGTCGTCCAGGTGCAGCGAGGGATAATTCCCCACCATCTTTTTCAGGCGCTTCTGCATGGTGTCACCGTAGTTGCCCAGATCGCCTATGACGTGACCGACCTTGTCGGTCTGGATTTTCACCAGCAGCAGCTTGTTGATCTTGGAAAATTCGCCGGCCTTGTTGTAAAGCATGGCATAGCCATGATTGAGAATGGCGATCTCCCGGCTGGGTGCCTGCGCCTGATCCGGTTCGTGGCGCTTGCCTCCCATGCTGCTGCAGGCGGCGCAGGTCAGGGCGAGGAGCATCACGGTGATCAATCGACGCATGAGAATCCGGAGCGGTGTTGGTGAACAGGGCGCCTGTCGCACCCACGGTGCGAGGGTCGCCTTTGAGTGTATTCATCATGCCACCACTACGCTGAACTTCACGCAAGCAGGCGGCGCCTGATGATCCGGCCACGCGAAGCAGGGGCGGCGACGCTACGAATATCAGGGCACTTGCGATAAACTCGATTGCCTTTGAGAACTCAACCCCGCAGAAGCATAACTAAAAAGAATGCAACAAATGCTGCGGAAGCATACAGACGGATGCACCACTAATGTGATCCGCGGGAGTACGGCATGAAAGAGACACAAGAACTTCGCGACCAGGACCTCGACCCCAACGAAACCGAGGAATGGGTCGAATCCCTGAGCGCGGTCATCAACGCCGATGGCCCCGAACGCGCACATTTCCTGCTCGACCGCATGGTCGAGAACACCCGGCGCGCCGGCGGCTACCTGCCGTTCGATCCGACCACCGAATACGTCAATACCATTCCGCCGCACCAGGAGGCCAAGAGCCCCGGCGATGCGGCCCTGGAATGGCGCATCCGTTCAATCATCCGCTGGAATGCGATGGCCATGGTGGTGCGCGCCAATCGCAAACCCGGCGAACTGGGCGGTCATATTGCCAGTTTCGCCTCCAGTGCCACGCTGTATGACGTGGGCTTCAACCACTTCTGGCGCACGCCCAGCGACGAGCACCCGGGCGACTTGGTGTTCTTCCAAGGCCATTCCAGCCCCGGCATCTACGCCCGTTCGTACCTGGAAGGACGGCTGGAGGAGTCGCAGCTGGACCTGTTCCGCATGGAAGTCGAGGGTCACGGCCGCGGTCTGTCGTCATACCCGCATCCGTGGCTGATGCCCGAGTACTGGCAGGTGCCGACCGTCTCCATGGGCCTGGGGCCGATCCAGGCGATCTATCAGGCGCAATTCTGGAAATATCTGGAAAACCGCGGCCTGATGCCGAAAACCGATCGCAAGATCTGGTGTTTCATCGGCGACGGCGAGGTCGACGAGCCCGAGACCCTGGGCGCGATTTCGCTGGCCGGGCGCGAAAAGCTGGACAACCTGGTGTTCGTCATCAACTGCAACCTGCAGCGCCTGGACGGGCCGGTACGCGGCAACGGCAAGATCATCCAGGAACTGGAAGGCAGCTTCCGCGGGTCCGGCTGGAACACCATCAAGCTCATCTGGGGCAGCTACTGGGATCCGCTGCTGGCGCGCGACACCAAGGGCGTGCTGCGCAAACTGATGATGGAAACCGTGGACGGCGAATACCAGGCCTGCAAGGCCTTCGGCGGGGCCTACACGCGCGAGCATTTCTTCAACAAGTATCCCGAGACCAGGGAGATGGTGGCCAACCTGTCCGATCAGGACGTGTGGCGCCTGAACCGCGGTGGCCACGATCCGCACAAGGTCTACGCCGCGTACCACGCCGCCACTCATACCGAGGGCATGCCGTCGGTGATCCTGGCCAAGACAGTCAAGGGCTATGGCATGGGCGAGGCCGGCGAATCGCAGAACCCCACGCACCAGCAGAAGAAGCTGGACGAAGAAGCCGTGCGCGCCTTCCGCGACCGTTTCAACATTCCGCTGGAGGACGACCAGCTGGCCGATGTGCCGTATTACCACCCGGGCAAGGACTCGGAGGAAGTGCAGTACATGCTGGAGCGCCGCAAGCAACTGGGTGGCCCGTTGCCGCAGCGTCGCCCGCGTTCCGACGAGAATTTCCAGGCGCCGGAGCTGGACGCCTTCAAGCAGATCACCAAGGGCACCGGTGATCGCGAGGTCAGCACCACCATGGCGCTGGTGCGCGGCATCAACCTGCTGTTGCGCGACGACAAGATCGGCGAGCGCGTGGTGCCGATCGTTGCCGACGAGGCACGCACGTTCGGCATGGAGGGCATGTTCCGCAAGCTGGGAATCTACACCCCGTTCGGGCAGAAATACCGGCCGCAGGACGCCGACCAGCTGCTGTACTACCGCGAGGACACCGAGGGCCAGGTGCTGCAGGAAGGTATCAGCGAGGCCGGCGGCATGTCCGCGTGGATGGCGGCGGCGACCAGCTATTCGGTCAACAACAAGCCGATGCTGCCGTTCTTCATCTACTACTCGATGTTCGGTTTCCAGCGCATCGGCGACCTGGCCTGGGCCGCCGGTGATTCGCGTGCACGCGGGTTCCTCATTGGTGGCACGTCTGGGCGCACCACGCTCAACGGCGAGGGGCTGCAGCACGAGGACGGCCAGTCGCATCTTCTGGCGGGTGCCGTACCCAACTGCGTGGCCTATGATCCGACCTTCTCCTACGAAGTCGGCATCATCATGGTCGACGGCGTGCGGCGCATGCTGGCCGAGCAGGAAGATGTGTACTACTACATCACCGTGATGAACGAGAACTACACGCATCCGGACATGCCGGAGGGCTGCCAAGAGGGCGTGATCAAGGGCATGTACCTGTTCCGGGATGCGGACGCAGAAGGGGCGTCGGCAAAAGACACGGGCAAGGCAAAGAGCAAGAAGACCAGGCGCCCGCGGGTCCAGTTGTTGGGTTCGGGCAGTATCCTGCGCGAGGCAATCGCCGCGGCAGAGCTGCTGCAGGATGATTTCGGCGTGGATGCCGACATCTGGTCATGTACCAGCTTCAGCGAGTTGCGTCGTGACGGTTTCGATGCCGAACGCTGGAACCGGCTGCACCCCGAAGCCAAGCGTCAGCACACGCCGTATGTCACCGAATGCCTCGAGGGACGTCCGGGCCCGGTCATTGCCGCCACTGACTACGTGCGCGAGTATGCCGACCAGATCCGCGCCTTCATGCCGGACGGCAAGCGTTACAGCGTGCTGGGGACCGACGGGTTTGGCCGCAGCGATACGCGTGAACACCTGCGCGCGTTCTTCGAGGTGGATCGTTTCTGGATCGCGCACGCTGCCCTGGCGGCATTGGCCCGGGATGGCGAAATCGAGACCAAGGAGGTTGCGCGCGCCATCAAGAAGTACAATCTCGATCCCACCAAGCCCAACCCGCAGACGGTGTAACGACCCGTCTGCCGCGTCTCATCTGCGGGGCGGATCGGTCACGGACGATCCTTGATCCGCCCCCGCACGGTCAAAGCAGGCTTCCGCCCAGTTGCCACAGCAGCATGGCCGCGCCGGCAATCAGGACCAGGCCGCAGGGCAGCATCGGATTCACGCGATGCGCCGTGCGTGCGACCACGCACAAGCAGGACTCGCATTGCACGTCGCGGGCGCGCAGCGACTGGCCACAGCGGGGGCAGTGGGGAACGGATGCTGACATGGCGGCACTCTCCGTGGGGCTGGCGGTGATCACGTCGGCCACGCTAGGACGCCTTGGGTGACGAACCCGTGATATATGCGTGAGCGCGTGGCTCACGTTCCGCCGCCAGAGGCCGCGCAGGCATGCTCCGAGGTCGGGGGACGCTGCTCTCAGCCAGAAGCGAAGTCGTATGGACCGCCGCGATCCAGGGCGCGCCGGTACGCGGAGCGCGAGTGGATGCGTTCGAGAAATTCCACGAGCTGGGGATGCGTCTCGTCCAGCAGCCCGACGGCATGCGCTGTTTCCACCGGGAAGCTCATCTGGATGTCGGCGGCGCTGAAATTCGTGCCGGCAAACCAGCGTGACCGGGTCAGCGCCTGTTGCATGTAATCCAGGTGCAGCGCCAGCTGCGGCTTGATGTAGGACGCGTGCACCCTGCGGCTGATCATGCGCACCAATGGCCGCAGGAGACCCGGCATCTTTGCCTTGGGGATGCGGTCGAAGACCAGGTTCATCACCAGCGGCGGCATGGCCGAGCCTTCTGCGTAGTGCATCCAGTAGGTGTAACGCAGACGTTGCGGCGAGCCGTGCAACGGCTGCAGCTTCCCCGCCGCGTAGCGATCGATCAGGTACTGGATGATGGCGCCTGATTCCGCCAGCACCTCCCCGTCATCGCAAATCACCGGCGCCTTGCCCAGCCGGTGCGCGCGGCGCAGTTCCTGGGGCGCCAGCATGGTTTCGGGATCGCGCCGGTAGCGTTTGAGCTGATAGTCCAGCCCCAGTTCTTCAAGCAACCAGAGGATGCGCTGCGAGCGTGAATTTTGCAGGTGATGAACGGTAATCATGTCCTCATGAGAGCGCAGCGCACGCGGCCGTGCAAGTGAATCCGGCCAGTTGCATTGCCCATCTCCGCTTACGGCGAAAGCGTCATCACGCGGGAGAGCACGGACACGCCGTGTTCATCGAATGCCTCGACGGCCACAACGTAGCGCACCCCCTTGTTGAGCGAGGTCAGTTTCAGGTGGGTGGGCTTGTCGGCGAAGCGTTGGTAGGTCTCGAACAGGTGATTGCGCGACAATCCCCAGCGCACGTTGTAGCCGACTGCGCCGGGCACCGGTTTCCAGGTGATCTCGGCGTCGCGCGTGTCCTTCAGGCGCTTGGCGGACACTAGCTGCGGTGCCGCTGGATTGGATCCGGCCGCATTGCCGAACACGCGCAGGTCGGCAATCGCCAGATGGTGCGAGCCGACATGCACGTGCACGTAGCGCACGTAGCGGATATGCGCCGCATGATCGAGCTGGACATAGGCGTCGGCGCGCCCGCGCTTGGAGTGCGACAGGTCGGCAATGGTGTGCCAGTGGCTGCCGTCGCTGGAGCCCTGCAGGCGGAACTGCGTGACGATATCCCGCGCGTCGCCGTAGCGTCCGGCCTTGTAGTCGGCGTAGTTCACCTGCACCGCGCGCACCGTGCGTGGACCGCCCAGGTCCAGGGTCAATGTCTGCCCGGGCGTGTTGTGCGCGGCCACCCAGAACGTACGTGGATTCTCGTCGGCAGCCGCCGAGGCCGAATGGCCCTTGATGTGCGAGGAGGCCGTGGCGTGCTTGTGGTACGACAGCAGCATCCAGCCGGTGAAGGTGCTTTCGCCCGGCGTGAGCTTGTGATCGGGCATGGTGTGCGGGAAATCGCCGAACCGCGTGTTTACCCACATCTGACCATCCCCGGTGAAGCCGGAAGGGAACAGGTCGATGCGGCGTTCGAAGGTCCAGTTGTAGCCGATCCAGTTGGTGCCGGTATTCCAGTAGTTGCCGTGGGCGCCCTTGAACGTGGAGCCATGGCCGGCGCCGTGCACGAAGCCGCCGGGCTTGTAGCCGACCGGATTGTAGGGTGCGTAGTGGAAGGGTCCCAGCGGATGCTTGCTGGTATACGTGCCGGTGGCGTAGACGTTGTATTCGGTACCGGGCGCGGCGTACTGCAGATAGTAGGTACCGTCATGCTTGTTCATCCAGGCGCCTTCGATGAACGGCTTGACGGAGGCATCGGAATGGTTCTTGCCGAAGCGCTCCCAGCCGTGCTGTTGCGGATGCAGGCTGATCAGCGACTTGGGCTTGCCGATGAAGTGCATGCGCTTGCCCTCGCCTTCGGATGTCTTGTCCAGCGCCAGGTTCATGCGGATGCCGTAAAGCGGGTAGATGTTGGAGGAATCCCAGTACATGTAGACCTTGCCGTCGGTGTCCTGGAACAGGCCCGGATCCCAGGGGCCCGGCGGCACGTGGCCGGGCTTGACCTTGGCGCCCGGCCACGTGCCGCCCGGCAACCCGGGCATCATCCGGGTCCAGAACGTCCACATGCCGTGGGCCGGATCGGTGGATTCCAGCAGTGGCTCGGGTTGCATCGTCGCCGGCATCAGGAACAAGCGGCCACCGGCGACCAGCGTGGCCGGCGCCACCGGGGCGTGGGACGGCCAGAGGTCGGGTTTGACGAAATGCCAGTGCACCAGGTCGGGGGACCGCCAGTAGCCGTCGGCCAAAGTCATGAACAGGTAGTAGGCGCCCTTGTAGCGCACCACGGCGGGGTCGGCGCCGGTGCGGTAGGAGATGCCCTTGTTCATCTGTTCGTAGTTGTAGCGGTAGTCCACGTCGACCGGGTTGGCGTAGGTGGTGCGCTGCGCATGGGCCAGGACCGGCGCAAGCAGCGCGCACGCAGCGGCCAGGCTCGCGGCCATCGCGCGCGGACGGAACGGACGAGTGAAGGGGAGCGACATCGGTTGAGGCATGAAACGTCTCTGCAGGTCGTCGGCCGCTCCGTGGCCATGAAGGGAAAGGTAATGGAGGGCGCACAGCCGCGCCCTCGCGCTCAGTAGCGCCAGCTGCGCTGGTCGGCACCGGCGGGCGCATGCGCATCGAGATAGTCCACCATGCGGTCGACCAGATCACCGCCGCGCGGCCCCCAGCAATGCGGCTTCATGGGCTTGAAGGTCACGCTGCCGCGGAAGCGTGGATGACGCGCCTGCTTCAGGAACGCATCCATCCTGCGCACGCCCATGTTGAGGTAATAGGTGTCCATGTCGCCCACGTAGATGTGCAGCTTGTCGCTGATCTGCGGGCCCAGCGTGGACCAGTGCGACTGCAGGATGTGGCGCATGTCGAAATGCTGCTTCCAGTACGCGGCCACCTGATGATCGATCACGCCGCTGCGCTTGTTCCAGATGCGCTGCGGATAACCCTCCTTGCCCACCGGGCCGAACGTCGCCTCCCAGATATCCCATTGTCCGCCGGAGCGGGAATGATTGCCCACGGCCAGCTCGTACCGGTTTTCGTCCTTCATCATCGAGGTGATGTTGCCGTCCGTCTTGCGCGTGTCCGGGCGTTCCACCCGCACCCAACCGTGCTGCATGTAGTAGGCGTTGCGGTCTTTGTAGATATCGACGATCTGGTGATAGCGGAAATCCAGCGAGTCCGGGCACTCGGCGAAGCTGCCGCCGTAGAATCCCGGGTGAAACACCTGCAGCGCCACCGCGATCCAGCCGCCCGTCGAGCCACCGGTAAGGATGCGCGCCCACGGCTTGTCGATGGTGCGGAAGCGCTTTTCGATGGCCGGAATCAGCTCGGTCTGGATGGCATCGCCGTACGGTCCGTCATTGGCCGAGTTCACCGCGTAGGAGTCGTCGTAATACGGCGACGGGTGCTGCAGCGTGACCACGATCACCCGCGGCGTGTGGTCGGCAAGCCAGTAGCTGCGGAATTTCGCGTTCTTGCGGTCGAAGCCCATGGGCGCGCGCAACGAGAAATGGCCCTCTTCATAGATGATCGGATAATGCTCATCGGGATGGCTGGCATATCCTTTCGGCAGCAGTACGGTGGCGCCGAAATGGATCGGATGCCCCCACCAGCGACTCAGGATCGCGCTCTTGATGCGGAAGCGCTTCACGTAGCGCGTGTCTTTGGGCACCTTGACCGGCGGGATCACCGTGTCGGCGACCAGCTTGATCGGGGTGGTCGCATGTGGGTCGAAATGCACCTTCACGGGCTTGCCAAAGAGGTTGCCCGGCGAGCGCTTCCAGTCCTGCCCTTCCCAGTGATCCATGTGCAGCCAGACCGTGTGGCCATCGGCACGCTTGAAACGGGTGTAGATATTGACGAACGGCTGCATCCAGTAGTCGCCGGCCGGCAGGTCGGCAAGGCTCGCCACCGGGGCACCGAAATCGCCGGCGTCGATGGTGGCCTGCTGGCCGGGTTTGAGCTGCTGCACATCGTGGCCGAACAACGGCACGCCGGTCGGGCCGGTTTGCTGGATCGGCGATTTCCGGTTCGTGCGACTGATGGCCACATAAACGCGACCGGTGATCGGCTTGGCGCGCGCCGACTCGCTGAAGCGGATGGAGATGCGCGGCGTGTCACCGGCGGTTGCGGATCCTGCAACAAGCAACAGCAACAGTGCGAACGTGGCTACGCAGGCGTGCCGCAAGGCGGGGGAACGGAGGGACGGGATGTGCATGCACCGATGCTAGCAGTTTGCATCCGTGGCGCGGGGTAGGGCGGCTCAAGGAACGCCAGTGACGGAGCCGCCTGCTTGCGCGAAGTCGGCATCGTTTCCGGCAAGCAGGCGGATGACTACGGGCTCCTGCCCTACGCCCTTCGGGCCGACTCCGTCGTTCGCGCCGCTCCTGCGGCGCAGTCGTCGCGTTGCTCCCGACCGAAGGAAGTCCCCTTGTGGATTGATCCACCCTGCGACAGGAGGAGGTCCTCCGTGGGCCGCCTTCGGCGCGGGCGACATGCCGTCAGAAAATTTCCGCCACGCAGCAGCGCAGGCTGCCGCCACCCTTTTCGATCTCGCTCAGGTCCACGCTGGCGACCTCGAAGCCCCAGTCATCCAGCGCATGACGCTGCGCGTCGGTCAGCGCGTCAGCACCGCGGCGGCTCAGCCAGATGCGTTCCTGTCCCAGCGTGATGGCGTTGAGCGCGAAGTCGGCCTTTTGTTGTGGCGTGAACCACAGGACGTGATCGCCGTAGACGCGGGCGATGGCGCGCGCTGTTGCCGGGTCGGCAAAGCCCGACTCGCACAGCAGCACGCCGCGTCCGGCCAGCATCGCCATGACCACGTTGGTGTGGTACTCCTGCGGTGCCAGACGGAAACAGTATGTCAGGCGCAGGCCGAATGCCTCGTGCATGGCGCGTGCACCCGCCTCGTCGCAGCGCTCGGACAGACCGCAGTAGCCGATGCCGCGGGCATGGTCGATGACCAGTGCTCCGGTCAGTTCGGCCACGCCCTCATCCAGCTCCACGACCTCGTAGCCCAGCAGGTCGCGAAAGAAACCGCGGATGTCGCTGCGCGCCGCCTCGCGCTGGCGCACGGGATGACGCATGCGTCCCACGATCAGGCGACCGCGGCGGGTGGCGAACGCGTTGTTGGGAAACAGCCCATCCGGACAGGCCGGATCGCCGGGAAACGTGATGACGGGCAGGTCATGACGCAGCGCACCGGCCAGCTCGGCATGCTGCACAAGCGCCAGCTGCGGGTCCGGTGCATCGGCCAGATCCATGTAGCGGTTGTCACGCGCCGATTCGTGCGCCAGCTGAAATTCAGAAGGCGCCACCAGAAACGCGGCGCGTGCAGTCACTGGCACGCCGGGCTGCGGCGTCAACCGTTCACAGGCTTCCAGAAAGGCATCGGGGGTGGTCACGAACATGACGGTACCTACGCGCTGCGCTGCGTCTACTTTTTCTTCTTCGGCAGATACAGGTCGGTGATGGTGCCCTCGAAGACTTCGGCGGCCATGCCCACCGACTCGCTCAACGTGGGGTGCGGATGCACGGTCAGGCCGATATCGGCGGCTTCGCAACCCATCTCGATGGCCAGCGCCAGTTCGCTGATGAGATCACCCGCGTGCACGCCGACGATGCCGGCGCCGATGATGCGCTCGGTCTTCTGGTCGAAGATCAGCTTGGTGAAGCCCTCGGTGCGATCCATGCCGATGGCACGGCCGGACGCGGCCCAGGGGAATTTGCCCACGCCGATGTCCAGATCCTTCTCCCTGGCTTCGCGCTCTGTGACACCGACCCATGCCACCTCGGGATCGGTATAGGCCACCGACGGCACCACACGCGCATCGAACTGGCTCTTCTGCCCCGCGCAGACCTCGGCGGCCACCTTGCCCTCGTGCGTGGCTTTGTGCGCCAGCATGGGCTGACCGACCAGATCGCCGATGGCAAAGATGTGCTCCACGTTGGTACGCATCTGCCGGTCCACCGGGATGAACCCGCTCTCGGTCACTTTCACGCCGGCCTTGTCGGCGCCGATGTTGCCGCCGTTGGGCGCGCGGCCCACGGACACCAGCACGCGGTCGAAGATTTTCGTGTCCGGTTCCGACTCGCCTTCGAAATCCACCTTTATGCCGTTCTTCTGTGCCTTGGCCTCCACCACCTTGGTCTTCAGGTGAATGCCCTTGTAGCGCTTGCCGATGCGCGTCGCCAGCGGCTTGACCAGGTCCTTGTCGGCACCGGGCATCAGCTGGTCCATCAGCTCCACCACCGTCACCTCGCTGCCCAGCGAGGCATAGACACATGCCAGTTCCAGGCCGATGATGCCGCCGCCGACGACCAGCAATTTCTGCGGAATCTCCTGGAGTTCCAGTGCCCGCGTCGAATCCATCACGCGGTCGTCGTCCCACGGAAACATGGGCAGCTTCACTGACTGCGAGCCCGCGGCGATGATGGCTTTTTCGAAGCGGATCAGCGTGGTGCCGTCGTTGCCCTGAACCTCCAGCTCGTGCGCGGAGATGAAGCGCGCCTCCCCGGTGACGGTGCGCACATCGCGCTTTTTCGCCATGGTGTCGAGGCCGCCGGTGAGCTTGTTCACGGCGCTGTTCTTGAACTCGCGCAGCTTGTCCAGATCGATCTTGGGTTCGCCGAACGTCACGCCGTGGGCGCTCATCGCAGCGGCGCCGTCGATCATCTCGGCGGTGTGCAGCAGCGCCTTGGAGGGTATGCAGCCGACGTTGAGGCAGACGCCACCCAGGCTCTGGTAACGCTCCACCAGCACGGTGTCGCAATCCAGGTCGGCGGCACGGAAAGCCGCGGTGTAGCCGCCGGGGCCGGAGCCGAGCACCAGGACCTCGCACTCCACGTCCGCCTTGCGACCGCTGTCTTTCGCGGCATCCGGCGCAGGCGTGTCCCCGCCGTCCGCCGCGCTGTCTTGCTTGCCGGCGCCGGCGTCTTTGCCGCTGTCACCGTTGCCGGTGCTGGTGCCATCCTTGTCCTTCTTCTGGTCTTTGTCCTTCTTGTCCTTGTCGTTCTTCGCGGACTTTTCTTCGGCGCGGCCTTTTTTGTCCGCACCGTTGTCAGCATCGCCGCCCTTGTCCTTGGCATCGCCTGCGTCATCATCATCGTCGTCCGAGGCTTCGTCGGCCTCCAGAATGGCGATGACCGTGCCCTGGGCGACTTCGTCGCCCTCGGAGACTTTCACCTCCTTGACGGTGCCGGCGGCGGACGAGGGGACTTCCATCGTCGCCTTGTCCGATTCCAGGGTGATCAGGCTTTGTTCCTTTTTCACCGTGTCGCCGGATTTGACCAGGACCTCGATCACCGGCACGTTGTCGAAGTCACCAATGTCCGGCACCTTGATTTCAACGGTCTTTGCCATGTTTTGAATCCTTGCAAAAAAAATTCTGCGAACGTCAGCGTGCGCCGTTCGCGCCTGTGTCTTTGTTTGTCGCCGAAGTGGCGCGTTCGGCGCTCTCCTCGGCAATTTCGCGCTCGACGTCGCGGGCTGCGTCGTTGCCTTCCAGTGCATCCGGATCGGAGTCGGCCGGACGTGCCGGCTGAGACGGGCCCGGCGAGCGTGTCCAGCTTTTTACATGCAGGTCCCGCTGCGGGAACGGAATCGGGATCCCATATTTCTCCAGCGCACTATGCAACGCCCAGTTGTAAGCCGCCGTCACCGCGCCTACGCGACGCGTCGCTTCGGCATTGAGCCAAACCACCAGGCGAAAATCCAGCGATGACTCGCCGAACGTGCTCAGCCATACCTGGGGCGCACGCGCACCGTCCATCGTGAGCGTGAAGGGGACGTTCGCCGCGGCTTCCAGTGCTGCCTTTTTCACCATTTCCTTGTCGGTGCCATAGGCGACGGAGAAGGGGATCTTCTGTCGCCGCGCCACTTCACGCAGGGTCCAGTTAACCACCCGCCCGGTCACGAACTCGGCATTGGGTACCAGGATATCAATGTCGTCATTGGTGCTGATCAAGGTGGCGCGAATGCGGATCTCGCGGACATGACCATGGACACCGGACGCCAGTTCCACGAAATCGCCGACCTTGAGGCTGCGGTCGAACAGCAGGATCAGGCCGGAAATGAAATTGTTGAATATGGCCTGCAAACCGAAGCCCAGACCGACGCCCAGCGCGCCGGCGAAGACGGTCATCTTTTCCATCGGCACGCCGGCCAGGCCCAGCGCCCACAACAGCCCGATGACCAGCAACACGTAGTGCAGCAGGCGCTCCACGGTGTACATGGTGGACTGGTTGATATGGCGGTTGCGCCTGCCGTAACGGCGCAGCACCCGTCGCAGCAGAAGGCTGCCGAACAGGAACGCGACAAACACCAGTATTGCCGCGAGGATGGAGGCGATGGTGATGTGGACTCCAGCCACAGTGAAGCCCACATTCAACCATCCGCCGACGTGTCCGAGCCCGTGCGTGACCGCACGCGGCGTACCCGAAGAGGCCGAGGAATCGAACCATGCCAGCGTCAGCGTCATCGATGCCCCGTTACAGCAACAACCGTCGAATATCACCCAGCATGCGCGCCAGATAGGCGGCAAAACGCGCCGCATCGGCACCATCGATGACGCGATGGTCGTAGGACAGTGACAGCGGCAGCATCAGCCGCGGGCGGAATTCCTCGCCGTTCCAGACCGGCTTCATCTGCGCGCGCGACACGCCCAGGATGGCCGCTTCCGGCGCATTGACGATGGGCGTGAAAGACGTGCCGCCGATGCCGCCCAGCGACGAGATGGAGAAGCAGCCGCCGCTCATCTCCGCCGAGCTCAGCTTCTTGTCGCGCGCCTTGCCCGACAGTTCACCCAGCTCCTTCGCCAGCTCCAGCAGGCCCTTGGTGTCGGCATCCCGGATCACCGGCACCACCAGGCCATCCGGCGTATCCACGGCGATGCCGATGTTGAAGTACTTCTTGAACGTCAGTGTCTCGCCAGCGGCATCCAGCGACACGTTGAACTGCGGGAACTCCTTCAGCGCCGCCACCACCGCCTTGATCTGGAACACCAGCGGCGTGACTTTCAGATCCTTGTTCTCCTGCCCCAGTTTCTTGCGGAAGGCCTCCATCTCGGTGATGTCGGCCTCGTCGTGCTGGGTGACGTGCGGAATCAGCGCCCAGTTGCGCGCCAGGTTGGCGCCGGAGATCTTCTTGATGCGCGAGAGCGGCTTTTCCTCGACCTCGCCGAACTTGCTGAAATCGACCTTGGGCCAGGGCAGCAGGTCGCGCCCGCCACCGCCACCGCCGCCCATGGGCTTGGCGCCACTGCCCAGTGCGTGCTTGACGTACTTGGAGACATCCTCGCGCAGGATGCGGCCCTTGCGCCCGGAGCCTTCGACCTGTCCCACATCCACGCCCAGCTCGCGGGCAAAGGCGCGCACGGAGGGGCTGGCGTAGGGCGCCTTGTCCGGCATGACGATGCTGGCATCGAACGGCACCGGAGGCGTGCGCTTGCTGCCCGCATCACTTTCGCGTTTCGATGTGGACGTCTCCTCCCGGCCACCGCGGTCCTCGTCCGCGTCATCCGAGCGGCCCGATGCATCCGTGCTGTCCTCGCCCTGGTCCTGATCGCCGTCCTTTTCTTGGTCCGCCTGATCTTCGTCGGCGTCATCCTTTTCTTGCTTATCCGCCGTGTCGTCCGAGGCGGCCTCGTCGTCCTCGGCAGCATCGCTGCTGCTCTTTTCGCTCTTGTCGCGATCGCTGCCGCCGTCCTCGTCGTCGACCTCGATCAGCGCAATGACAGCGCCCTCGGCCACCTCGTCGCCCTCGCTGACCTTGACCTCCTTGACCGTGCCCGCAAACGCGGCCGGCACTTCCATGGTGGCCTTGTCCGATTCCAGGGTGACCAGACTCTGGTCTTTTTTTACCGTGTCACCGGACTTGATCAGTACTTCGATAACGGGCACGCCATCGAAATCGCCGATATCCGGCACGCGGGCTTCTTTGACGTCGCTCATGGATCCTCCAGAAACAATGCAGAACGCGCCGTTGAGGGCGGCAAGCGGAAGCGGCCGCACATGGCGTCAGACCCTCCATGATAGTCCCAACCGGGATGCACTGTTCATGAAGCGGTCGCATGCCGGGCATGCCGCACAGGCATGCTCGCGATCTCCGGTCACGCGCACATGGATGGCGTTCGCGCGGGCGCCGGTGGCGCATCTTGCCGTCCGCGTCTCATGCTCCGGCCTTCTCAGACCTCGTAGAAGTCCCGGTACCAGCGCACGAAGCGTTCGATGCCTTCTTCGACCGACACCTGTGGCCGGTAACCGACCGCCGCGATCAATTCGGACATGTCGGCCTCGGTGGCGGGCACGTCTCCGGGCTGCAGCGGCAGCATGTCCATGCGCGCCTTGCGACCCAGGCACTGCTCCAGCACCTCGATGTAACGCAGCAGCTCGACTGGTTGCTCGTTGCCGATGTTGTAGATGCGATAAGGGGCCACGCCGCTGCTGGCCGGGTCCGGCGCCTTGCCGTCCCAGCGGGAATTCCGGTCCGGCACGGTGTCCAGCGTGCGCAGCACACCCTCGACGATGTCGTCGACATAGGTAAAGCTGCGCTTGTGCCTGCCGTGGTTGAAGACCTTGATCGGCTCGTCCGCAAGGATCGCCCTGGTGAACATGAACAGCGCCATGTCCGGCCGGCCCCATGGACCGTAGACGGTGAAAAAGCGCAGTCCCGTGCAGGGAGTGCCGTACAGGTGCGCGTAGCTGTGCGCCATCTGCTCGTTGGCTTTCTTGGATGCGGCGTACAGGGTCAGCGGATGCTCGGTGGACTGGTGCTCGGAAAACGGCATGGCGGTATTGGCGCCGTACACCGAGCTGGTGGAGGCGAACAGCAGATGTTCCACGCCGTGATGCCGGCATCCTTCGAGAATATGCAGGAACCCGGTGACGTTGCTGGAGACGTAGACATGCGGGTTCTCCGCGGCGTAGCGCACCCCGGCCTGCGCGGCCAGATTGATCACGCGTTGCGGCTTGTGTGTGGCAAAGGCATCTTCCATTGCCGCCCGGTCGGCCAGATCGGCCGCGATATGGGTATACCCGGGGTGGTCCATGAAGCGCGCCAGACGTGCCTTTTTCAGGTTCACGTCGTAGTAGTCGCTCAAATTGTCGATGCCGACGACGCGGTCGCCGCGCTCGAGCAGCCTGAGCACCACGTGGGAGCCGATAAAGCCGGCGGTGCCGGTGACCATTACATTCATCGAGCCAGTTCCTGCAAGCGAGCGAAGCTCCGAGACGGTGGCGGGGACGGCATCGCCCGCTGTGCGGACGTGCCGCTCAAGCGGGGATGGACCGGGCGGCCTTGGCCGCGCGCAAGGCACCGGCCTGCCGGGACGCCCGTCCCCGGAAGCGGCCCTGTGGCTCCAATTCCAAAGGTCACCCGTTTGCACACCACGCCGTCTGCGTCCATTTATCCAGCGATTCCTAGAGACGTCCGTCCACAGTATCGCGCGGCAGCACGTACTTCACATCGTAGACGACCGAGCTCGGCTTGCCGAGCGCGCGGATGCCGTCCGCGCCCATGGCCACGAACTGGCGGTGGCCGACGGCCACGATCACCGCGTCGTAGGCGCCCTCCTCGGGCCGGTCGACGGGCTTGATGCCATATTCGTGCGCGGCCTCGGCCGTATCCACCCAGGGGTCATGGATATCCACATCGACGTTGTAGCTGGCGAGTGCCGCCACGATGTCGACGACCCGCGTGTTGCGCAGATCGGGGCAGTTCTCCTTGAACGCCAGCCCCAGCAGCAGCACGCGGGCATCCACCGGATTGATGCCCTTGCGGACCATCAGGCGGATCACCTCGCCGGCGATATAGCGGCCCATGTTGTCGTTGGTCCGGCGGCCGGCCAGGATCACGTCGGGGTGATGCCCCACTTCCTGCGCCTTGTAGGTCAGGTAATAGGGATCCACGCTGATGCAGTGTCCGCCCACCAGGCCGGGGCGAAACGGCAGGAAGTTCCACTTGGTGCCGGCCGCTTCCAGCACTTCCAGCGTGTCGATGCCCAGCTTGTTGAACAGCATCGCCAGATCGTTGACCAGCGCGATGTTGAGATCGCGCTGCGTGTTCTCGATCACCTTGGCCGCCTCGGCCACCTTCAGCGAACTGGCCTTGTGCGTGCCGGCGGTGATGACCGAGGCGTACAGCGCATCGACAAAATCGGCTGTTTCCGGCGTGGAGCCCGAGGTCACCTTGAGGATGTTGGTGACACGGTGACTCTTGTCGCCCGGATTGATGCGCTCCGGACTGTAGCCCACGTGGAAATCCCGATTGAAGGCGAGGCCGGAAAGCCGCTCCAGAATCGGCACGCAGACTTCCTCGGTGCAGCCGGGATATACCGTGGACTCGTAGATCACGATATCGCCCTTTGCTAGCACTTGACCCAACAGCTCGCAGGCGCTGATCAGCGGCGCCAGATCCGGGCACCGGGCGGCGTCGATCGGCGTGGGTACGGTGACGATGTAGACGTTGCAGCCGCGGATGTCCTCCAGCTGCGCGCTGAACCGCAGCCGATCCGCCGCGGCCAGCTCATCGGAGTCGACCTCCAGCGTGCTGTCACGCCCCGCTCGCAGCGCCTCCACGCGCTCCGCCCTGATGTCGAAGCCGATGGTTTCGTAGCGCTTGCCGAACTCCACCGCCAGCGGGAGCCCCACATAGCCCAGGCCGATGATGGCAAGGCGGGCGTTTTCCAGATTCTGCATACATATCCCCAAGACTGTGATTGCGACTCTTTATCCGGTTGCTATCGCCCATTGCTGTCGCCAACCCGTCGGTCTCCATGCTGGCGGGCACGTCAGGGCCCGTACCGCATCCGCGTGCGCAGGATTCTGGCACGCTTTGCCGGCGAACGTCGCGTCAATGGCATATCAGAGCACATTTCCCCTGATTCTCGTACCTCCAGCCGCCGCCCGACAGTATCGACTCGGAGGGCCCGCGTCATCCTTGTCTTCAATGTGCACCGTTGACGCGGTCGCGCTGGAAGAGGGCCATGGTGCCTCACGGCGTGTGCAGGCCCCGTGGTGACGTTGACGCTATGATGACGACGGGGAGCCGCCGTCGGCGGCCGGGGACCAGGACCACATCGCATGCTCTCGATTCGCAATCTGTCCAAGACCTACGCCAACGGCGTGCAGGCGTTGAACGACATTTCGCTGGACATCCCCAGCGGCATGTTCGGGCTGCTGGGCCCCAACGGCGCGGGCAAGTCCACGCTGATGCGCACCATCGCCACGCTTCAGGCGCCGGACAGCGGCAGCATCCATCTGGGAGAGATGGATCTGCTGGCGGATCGGCAGGCCACGCGGCGCCTGCTGGGCTACCTGCCGCAGGAGTTCGGCGTGTATCCCAAGGTCCCGGCGCAGGACATGCTGGAACATCTGGCGCTGCTCAAGGGCGTTTCGGTGCGCAAGGAGCGCAAGGCGCTGGTGGAGGCGCTGCTGCGTCAGGTGAATCTGTGGGAGGTGCGCTACCGCAAGCTGGGCACGTTTTCCGGCGGCATGCGCCAGCGCTTCGGTATCGCGCAGGCGCTGATCGGCGACCCGAAGCTGGTCATCGTGGATGAGCCCACCGCCGGCCTGGACCCGGAAGAGCGCAACCGCTTCCTCAATCTGCTGGCCGAGATCGGCGAGCGGGTGGTGGTGATCCTGTCCACGCACATCGTCGAAGATGTCACCGACCTGTGCCCGCGCATGGCGATCATTGGTCAGGGACAGTTGCTTCTTGCGGGCGAACCGCGCGAGGCGATCCGCCGCCTGGATGGTCGCGTGTGGCGCCGGCACATCGACAAGAGCGAACTGGAGGACTACCGGGCACGCATGACCGTGTTGTCCACGCGCCTCGCGGCCGGGCGCACCATGATCCATGTGCTGGCCGACAGCATGCCGGAAGATGGCTTCGAGGCCGTGTCGCCGGATCTGGAGGATGTCTATTTCGGCCGCCTGCAGCAGCAGCGTGCCGCCGCATCCGCCACTGCCGAAGCGGCCTGACGGGAGCCAGCCATGTTCTACGAGATTCTGCGCTTCGAGCTGCGCCAGCAGTGGCGTGCGCCACTGTTCTGGGTTTTCGCCGTGGTCTTCGCGGGGCTGGGCTTCGGGATCACCGCTTCGAAGGCGGTGGCGTTCGGCAAGGCCGTGGGCAACGTGCACGTCAACGCGCCGATGGTAATCGCATCGCTGAGCGGCGGACTGGCGGTGATCGGCATGCTGTTCGTCACCGTGTTCGTGGCCGGCGCCGTGCTGCGCGACATCGAAGCCGGCACCGCGGAGATGCTGTTCGCCACGCCGGTGTCGCGCCGCGCGTATCTGGGCGGGCGCTTCAGCGCCGGCGTCATCGTCACGCTGATCATCTTCGCCTCCGTGCTGCTGGGCATGGCGCTGGGCGTGCACATGCCGTGGATCGACGCGCAGCGCCTGGGGCCGCCGCAGCCGCTGGCGTACCTGTGGTCGCTGGGCGTGATGGTCGTGCCGGACGTGCTGTTCGTCTCCGCGCTGCTGTTCGCGCTGGCCGCGGCCACGCGCTCGCTGCTGAGCACCTTCGTCGGCGTGCTGGCGTTCTTCGTGCTGCGCACGGTGGCGGCTAGGCTGATGGTCGACGTCAGCGACCACACCCTGGCCGCGCTGCTGGATCCGTTCGGTGCGCAAGCCGTGGAGGTGGTGACCCGTTACTGGACCGCGCACGATTTCAACACGCGCCTGCCGCCGGTGATGAGCCTGCTGGGCATCAACCGGCTGCTCTGGCTGGGCGTCTCGGTGGTGTTGGCTGCGGGCGGATTCGCGCTGTTCCGGCCGGATCGCGAAGGCCTGCGGCTGTGGCCGCGGCGGCGGCGCGCCAGGGTCGCCGCGCCTTCGTCCGCGCCGGCGACCGGCACGCTGGCATTGCCGCCGGCGCAACCACGTTTCGGCATGGCGGCGCAGTGGCGCGCCGTGCTGGGCATCGCGCGCAGCGATTGCATGGGCGTGCTGCGCGGCGTGGCGTTCGTGGTGCTGGCGCTGCTGACGCTGGGCCTGCTGACTATCGTGCTGGTGTTCTCCTCGCAGATCTACGGCACCAACGTGTACCCGGTCACGCGAGTGATGCTCGCCAGCATGCGCGGCGCGGTGACGCTGCCGCTGTGGATCGTAATGGCGTTCTATGCCGGCGAGCTGGTGTGGCGCGCGCGCGAGAAGCGCATGAGCGAGGTGATCGACGCCTGCCCGCTGCCGGACTGGGTGCATTTGGCCGGCAAGCTGCTGGCGCTGGCGGGGGTGGTGGCCGCGTTCGAGCTGATCGCCATGGTGTATTGCATCGGCTACCAGCTGGTGCTGGGCTTCACCCACATCGAGATCGGCCTGTACCTGGCCTCGCTGGCGCTGATGGCGATCCCGTTCGTGCTCGTCGGCGCGCTGGCACTGGTGCTGCAGATGCTGGCCAACAACAAGTTCATCGGCTACCTGCTGATCGTGCTGTTTTTCCTCAGCACGCTGGCGCTGGGCTTCCTGGATCTGCGCGACAACCTGTACCAGTTCGCCTCCGCGCCAAACGCGCCGTATTCGGACATGAACGGCTTCGGGCACTTCCTGCCCGGCACGCTGTGGTTCGACCTGTACTGGACGCTGGTCGCGCTGGCGCTGCTGACCCTCGCCACGGCGCTGCGCGCACGCGGCACCGACAGCGGATGGCGGGTACGCCTGGGTCAGGCGGGACGGCGCCTGCGTCACGCACCGATGCCGATCTGCCTGACGCTGGCGCTGCTCGGCGCCGCTGGCTGCGGCGGCTGGATCTACTACAACACGCACGTGCTCAACATGTACCGTTCCGGTGACGAACAGAAGCAGATCCAGGCGGACTACGAAAAACTCTACGGCAAATACGCCGACGTGCCGCAGCCGCGCATCACGGCGGTGCATACCAACGTGGCCATCTATCCGTACCAGCGCCGGCTGCTGATCCATGGCACGTACACGCTGACCAACAAGCACGCCATGCCGATCGACACGCTGTACCTGATCTGGCTGCAGGACAGGAAACCCGAGTTCACCCTGCCGCCGCACGAGACGGTGAAAATCGACAAGCGCATCGGCTTCGGCATCTATCACCTCAAGCAGCCGATCGCACCGGGCGCGTCCATCAAGCTGGGCTTCGTCATCAAGCGTGATCCCAAGGGGTTCCGCAACAACGCCAGCCAGTTCCTGCTGGTGCACAACGGCACCTTCTTCACCAACACCAACACGTTCCCGAGCGTCGGCTACAACCCGCGCTACGAGCTGTCCGACAAGTCCGATCGCAAGAAATACGGCCTCAAGCGCAAACCGCCCATGGCGCCGCTGGACAATCAGGCGGCGCGCGCCAACACCTACATCTCGCACGATGCGGACTGGATCGCCTTCGACGCCACGGTCTCCACCGCCGCGGACCAGATCGCACTGGCCCCCGGGGAGCTCGAGAAAACCTGGAAAAAGAACGGCCGGCGCTACTTCCACTACACCATGCACACGCCCATGCAGAACTTCTACGCGTTCCTGTCGGCGCGCTGGAAGGTCAGACGCGCCATGTGGCACGACATCCCCATCCAGGTGTACTACGACCCGGCGCATCCGTGGAACGTGCGGCGCATGATCGATGCCAGCAAGGCGGCGCTGACCTACTACACCGCGCACTACACGCCGTATCAGTACCAGCAGCTGCGCATCCTGGAATTTCCCGGCTACCGCAACTACGCGCAGTCGTTCGCGGGCACCGTGCCGTATTCGGAATCGGTCGGTTTCATCGCCGATCAGCGCGACAAGAGCGATATCGACTTTCCTTTCTACGTCACCGCCCACGAGGTGGCGCACCAGTGGTGGGGACATCAGGTGGTCGGCGCCGACATGCAGGGCTCGCCCATGCTGGCCGAATCACTGGCGCAATACTCGTCGCTGATGGTGATGAAGCACACCTACGGCGCGCACAAGATCCGCCGCTTCCTGAAGTACGAGCTGGACCGCTATCTGGCCGGCCGCCTCACCGAACGCAACCAGGAAGAGCCACTGGCCAAAGACGAGAACCAGCTCTACATCCACTACCGCAAGGGCTCGCTGGTGTTCTACGCGCTACAGGACTACATCGGCGAGGACACGCTGGACGCCATCCTGAAACAGTTCCTCGTCGACTACGGCCACCAGCAGCCGCCCTACGTCACCTCGCGCCAGTTCGTGCAGGCACTGAAAAAAGGCGCCGGAGCAAAATGGGATGGCTTCATCGACGACCTGTTCTGGAAAATCACGCTGTACGACAACCACGTCGTCAAGGCCACGGCGGAAAAACTCGACGACGGTCGCTACCGCGTCACCCTGAAACTGCACGCGGCCAAGTACTACGCCGACGGCAAGGGCAAGCAGGCCCGCGCCAAGCTGACCCTCCCCATCCCCATCGGCATCTTCGCCAGTGCGAAAGACGGCAAGGAAGCCGACGAACCGGTGCTGTACCTGAAAAAGCGGCGGGTGACGGACGGCGACGGCACCATCAGCATCATCGTCGACAAAAAGCCCTACGAGGCCGGCATCGATCCGTACAACGAGCTCATCGACCGCAACTCGAGCGACAACCGCATGCGGGTCACGGTGCAGTAGATGATGATTCGGCGCAATTCCCGCCGGAGCCGGCCCGGCAGATTATGGCGGTGCGTCTCAGTCCCGACGGATCACATCGCGCATGGAGACGATGCGCGCGTCGCGGATGACCAGCGTCAGGTCGTCCTCCCCGACACGGTACTGCCAGCGTTCGCCCAGATAGGCACCGAAACGGTTCTCCACGGGTTCCTTGTACACCGGCTTGCCCAGAAGTTCGATGACGCGGGCTGCCGAATCACCCACGCTGAGCACGTGGCTGCCCACACGGAATGTATCGATACTCCCTGTCTGTGATGTCCCGTCGGTCGGCGCCGCGGTCGCCACGGCCACACCACAGCTCAACAACACGCACAGGAGCAGAACACGCATGATCGTTGCCTCCCTGGACAGATCTCCAACTACACCTTACCGCAGCGCCCCGCACCAGCTCAGAAGCTGGCATCCGGTGACCGCGGATACGTCTTGTCGGCGGCACAGATGATTCGTTCCGGCACGACAATTGCGGAGCGGAAAACAAGCATACCGGCCCCAATGGCTCCGCATGCCTGTGACCTTCGGTTACAGTCACCGTCCGTCTCGTTTGCCGCTTCAACATGCCGAAACCGCGACCACCCCGAAACCCGGACCGCAGTATTGCCCCCGGCAGCACCGCCTCGCGCGGCAGTGCCGGAGATGGCAACGCGCTGTGGCGCTATGAGCGGCACCGCCGCCGCAACCTGCGCGCCACACCCGGTCCGCATGCGGTCACGCTGGTGCTGGACCGGCTCAAGGCGGACTTCAACGTGCCCAAGATCTTCCGCAGCGCCGAAGCCTTCGGCGCGCATGGAATCCATCTGGTCGACGTAGGCCCCTTCGATCCGGCGCCGGCCAAGGGCGGCTTCAAGCACGTGCCGGCACACACGCATGCCGATTTTGCGTCCTGCCGCGAAGCGCTGGATGCCGACGCCTTCCAGCTGGTGGCGCTGGATCCCTTCGCCGACACGTTGCTGCATGAGACCGCGCTGCCGCAGCGGTGTGCCTTCGTGCTGGGGCACGAGTTGCACGGCCTGAGCGATGCTGCCCGCGAGGCCAGCGGCGCCCGTTTCTTGCGCATCGCCCAGTGGGGTGCGGTGGACAGCCTGAATGTCTCGGTGGCGGCATCGATCGCCCTGTACGAATACGCGCGCCAGCACGGCAGCGCAGCGCCGCCGCCGCTGCGCAACGAGGGCGCGCACGATTATTGAGTTGCGTCTCCGGACGCAGGCTTCTGCAACGTGATCAGATCAAGGGGCCGGCCGGATGACGGAAGACGGATCCCGGCCTGCAGCCGCGCCAGATGCCGCGCCCGCGTGCACAACGCCTCCAACTGCGGCTGCAAGACGGACAAGCGGCTGCGCAGCTGGTCGGGCAGGTTGCCTGCCAGGTTGGATGCACGCGCGCGCAGTGCCTCGGCCTTTTGCAGATTGCCGCTCATGGCTGCCTGGAGGGCCTGGCGGGCCAGCGGTGCGGCCAGCGCCTTGCCGAGCTGAAGTTCCTGCTGCTGCAGGTAGTTCTGAAACGCCGCGCCGTGCCAGTCACGCGTCGTGCGGCTGCGTGCAATGCGGGCCTTCACCTGCCGTGCCTGTGCATCGATGCTGGCCGCGTCATCTCCCGCCTCGGACCGCAGGCTTCGCGCCGCCACATTCACTGCGCGTGTTGCCAGATCGCGCGCCTTCGGCACCAGTGCATGCACGCCGCGGGCGAACAGTGCTGCACGGTCCTGGCCTTCGTGGTCCAGGGAGACCGGCGCACCATCGATGCGCAATGCACCATGCTTGCCGAACACCACGCGGCGCGGCGCAGCCTGCCGGCGCTGGAACACCAGCGTATTGCCGACCAGCGTCATGTCGTAGCTGCTGGCAACGTCGCACGCCCCGTACAACGTCCGGGCCCATGCCGCCGGCGCCAGCAGCGCTGCCAGGAGCGTGACTGCAACAACAATGGTGACACGTGTTCGCGACATCAGGCGCCGACCCAGACGATGGAAATGGGCACCATGACGGTCGGGCCGGAAACGCCTCCTGAACGGCCGCATCCCCAGCGGCTGCCATGCCCGTTGTTCAGGACGCCATGGCGCCACGGCGGGGCCCGAATTGTGCACGCACCGACAACCGCCCCAGGTGCCAGCACAGCCAGCCGAGGACGGGCACCGCAAGGAATTTCAATACCATGCCGGTCACCAGTTCCCGGTGCAGATGGGCAATGGTGGCGCGTTGCGCCGCTGAAATCCCCGGCTGCGATAGCAGCATCTGCTCCGCATGATGGAACCGTCCCCACTGCAGCAGCAGCATGATGGCCGTGGCCAGTGCCCATAGGGCCAGCACCAGCGCCAGCACGCGCATGCCCCGGCGCGCCCATTCACGTTGCATCAGCGTACCGGCCGACACGGTGACCGTGAGGCCGGCAAGCAGCAGATAGCCGCCATCCCACCACAGCATGTGTTCCAGGGGCGCATGGTGCGCCGCCGCCGTCTGCCCCAGCATGTGCCACACGCGCCAGGCGTGCCCGGCGTACTGCAGCACACCGAACGTGGCCAGCAGCAACAGCGCCCAGGTGACGATGCGCCAGGGCACCAGCCAGTGCCGCGTGTGCGGATGTTGCACGGCGGGCGGTGATGCGGATGGCGAGGATGTCGAATGACCCATGATCTGTCCCGTCAGCAATCCGGCCTGCCTGTGGCGACCGGATCAAAACGCCCAGTCTACGCGCCTGGCGTCATCAGGAGGAACATGCACACGCACGCACAGACGTCCCGTTGCCGGCGTGGCGTGGGCAGCCCCCAACTGCCATCACCACCATCGGACCCGCGCCGCATAGCTTCACGAACGTCCGCTGTGGGCAATGTCTCGCGACCGATGCAGTCCTGGCCGCCGACCAGGAATGCCGGGGGACACGGCGGAGCGCTTCACGCATGCGCGGAGACTCCTTCCATGCACCGGATGCGCCGATGCCGCACTGGCCTTCATGACCATGCGGAGCAGCACCGCTTCGGCACGCATTCACCGATGCACAGGCACCATGAATACTCACGCCTCTCAAGGAAATGTCCGTGCGTAAAACGGCCCACCTGCTGCGTCGCGTCATCAAGCACACCGTGGCCGGCATCGGCGAGGACGAATTGATGACACGCGCCGCGGCGCTGGCGTTCTATTCGGCATTGTCGTTCGCGCCGCTGCTGGTGCTGCTGCTGTGGCTGCTCTCCTCGCTGCGCCCCGAGTGGCAGCAGCAGATGCTGGACCAGCTGACGGCCACGGTCGGCACCCGCGCCGCCGATGCCGTGCGCCTGGTGCTGGACAATGCACGGTCGCGACCGGGGTTCGGCAAGCTGGCGGGGCTGATCAGCCTGGGCATCACATTGTTCAGCGCCTCGGCGGTGTTCGCGCAGATGCAGGGCGCCATCAACCGCATCTGGGGCCTGCGGCCGCGGCCCGGGCGCGCCTGGATGGATTGGGTGCGCACGCGGGCGCACGCCCTGGGCCTGCTGCTGGCGCTGGTGTTTCTGCTGATCATCTCGTTTGCCATCAGCGCACTCATCGGCACCATGGTGCGTGGGCACAATCTTGCCTGGCAGCTGCTCGAGATCCTGATTGCCTTGTGCGTCTTCAGCGCCTTGTTCGCCTCCATCTTCAAGGTGCTGCCCGACGCGTTCATTACCTGGCGCGATGCCCTGATCGGCGCCAGCCTGACCGCCGTGCTGTTTGCCATCGGCAAGCTGGGCATCGGGCTTTATCTGGATGTCAGCAGCGTCGGCGGCGC
Source organism: uncultured Gammaproteobacteria bacterium (assembly GCA_963747595.1). Lineage (GTDB taxonomy): Bacteria > Pseudomonadota > Gammaproteobacteria > Xanthomonadales > Rhodanobacteraceae > Oleiagrimonas. The sequence continues at coordinate 1,797,404 of CAVVFO010000002.1, read as the reverse complement.
CTATGGTCCGGCAAGCAGCATCGTGGTGCTGCTTGTATGGGTCTACTACGCCGGCATCATCCTGTTGCTGGGCGCCGAATTGACCCAGGCCGTGGCCACGGAACGCGGGCACCCCATCCGGCCCCGTCACTACGCCGAAACCTTCCGCATCATGGGGCCGGAAGCGGCAAGCCCCGCGCCGGCAAGCGAGCCCGGAGAGTGACGCCTGGCACCACCTGATCCGGACAGGAAAGGTCATCCCGTTGCATAATGGGCCGTGCAGGAATCACCGGGACACGTCACATGAAACATTTGCTGCTGGGATACGATGGCTCGCCATCATCTCGCCGCGCTTTCACCTTCGCCATGAATCTGGCACGTCTGTCCGGTGCTCGCCTGAGGGTCGTGAACGTCATGGAAACGACCTCCGGCGGTGGCGACAATTGCGCGGCCATGATGTGTGATTCGGGCCGTGCACGGGCCAAGGCACTGCTGGAGGAACTGCTGGAAATGCACAGCGACGCCAAGGAAATGGTGGACATCGAGGTCACTCATGGCAGTCCCGGCGAGCAACTGCTGGCGGCGGTGCGCGAGCACGGCATCGACCATATGGTGATCGGCCACAGCGAGCGGGGCGCGCTGGCGCGCTGGCTGCTGGGCTCGCTGTCCAACGACATACTGGACCGCGCCAGTGTCCCCGTGACGGTCGTGCGCTGAGCCTGCGACCGGACGACCCACGCGACCCCTCGCTCGCGCAGGACCCAGGCAGTGCCCGTGTGCCGGCGCTGGCGTTTCCAGGTCCTGGCTGGCTATGCTTTGTCATCGTTTTGTCATGTCGCAAGGGATTGCTGGTCCCCCGACCCATGTTTTGAGGAGTGCGTCTGTGTCCGCTGCATCACCGCTGCCCTGGTCTCTGGAAAGCATCGATTTTTCGCGACTGGATCCCGAGCGTGCCCGTGCCGACGACGACCTGATCTGCCTGATCTGCGCCTCGGCCTTCGTCGAGAGCGGCTCGGACCTGTACACGAAAAACCTGATCGCCCACTACGACGGCGATGCCGAGGTGCAGGGCTGGTTGCGGGATCACTGGGAGCAGGAGGAGCTGCAGCACGGTCGCGCACTGTCCGCGTATGTGCGCCACGCCTGGCCGGATTTCGACTGGGACACGGCGTTCAAGGGATTTTTCGAGGATTACGCCGCCGAATGCACCAGCGAGGCGCTGGAATCACGCCGCGCGCTGGAGCTGGCCGCGCGCTGCGTGGTGGAAACCGGCACCGCCAGCCTGTACCGCGCCATCCACAGCCAGACCAGCGAACCCGTGCTCAAGCAGCTGACCGGCCACATCAAGAATGACGAAGTGCGCCATTACAAGCACTTCTACAAGTATTTCCGCGAGTACGAGGCGCGCGAGCGCAACGGCCGGCGTCGCGTCTTCGGCGCCTTATGGCGCCGGCTCTTGGAAATGCGCGGCGAGGACAGCGACATTGCGCTGCGCCACGTGTTCAAGCACCGTCATCCGGCCTACAACGCCAGCAAGGCCAGCTTCCGCGAGGCGTCCTCCAGCGTGCACGGCATCGTGCGCCGCAACCTGCCCACCGAGATGACGGTGAAGATGCTGCTCAAGCCGCTGGATCTTCCGCCGCGCCTGAACAACGGCCTGCGCTATCCGCTGACCAAGCTCACCGAGCGGTTCGTGCTCAACTGAAGCCGGGCGATGCCCATGGCGTCCCTGCCGATTGATCAGCTGCCTTTTTTCAGCGGCTTCCAGTGCGACGGAGCGAATCCGCCGACATCATAGGTCAGCGTTTCCTTGCCCTGCGTCTTCAGCTGCACCTGCATGGTGATCTTCTTTGCGTGGGTCAGCATCTTGATGAACCGCTTGTCTTCCTTGATGAACATGGCCGGCCGCTTGCCGCTGGGCTTGTACCCCTTGTAGACATGCCGCTTGCCGTCCACGTGCATGACGATGTCGCACCGCCCCTTGCACACGAAGCCCGCTTCGTCCTGGGCGTACAGATACACGCTCAAGCCCCATTTGCTGTGCCGCCGCAGGATCAGGCGCACCTGCCCCGGCCCCGTCGGCGGATTGCTCTCGATGGCCGCGGTGCTCTGTGTGCCGCCGTCCATCGGCGAGGTCTGGTAGGTCCACGCATTGGCCAGGCGCCGCTTTTCCTCGGTCGCCGCACCCTCGGCCTTGATGCCGGGCAGGGACTGCTTCACCGTGGCCGCGGCCTTGGTATGCGGATAGGTCTGCTCGATCTCCTCGCCGATGGGCACGGCCAGCGAATAGTTCTTCAGCTTCACCAGACGCTGGTACATGCTGAGCTTGTCCTGCGCCTGTGCCTCCAGACGCGCCTGACGCTGCGCGGCTTGTTGTTTCGGACTGGGCGAACTGTGCTGCGAGCAGCCGGCAGCAAGAACGGCCAGGACGGCACATGCGACAACGGCGGGACGATTCATGAACGGGCGAACTCCTCGAGCTGGAAAGATCTGCGACTGATGTCAGGACGATTGCGGTGGCGCAGGCCCACCGGTCTTGCGCGGCAGCGCGTCGATCTCGCGCTGCCTTGCCTTTTTTGCCCCATGTAGCGCCGTCACATCCAGCGGGCGAATGCGCTCGATGGAACAAGTCGAACGCGGATCATCCTGCCCCAGGACCACATTGTCCAACGTGGTGACGCGACCGAAACTGGAGGTGATGCCGATGGCATCGGTGCTCATCAACTCCGGGCACGGCGGCACATTCAGCAGATACGCCTTGGTCGGGCGAATATAGACCACCAGCAGCGTCTGCGACAGCGGCTGCCACGAGTACAGCGAACCGAGATAGTTGAAGCTGTGTACGGACTTGCCGGCAGCAGACTCGAACAGTGCGACCCGCTGCGTCGCACTCATGGTGTGCTCGCCGGCACAGCCGGCAAGCACCAGGCAAATGGCGAAACAGGCAGCTCTCGTCAATGTTTTCACGCCCATCCCCGCACGATAGCGACGGCATCCAAGCATGCGACGCGTCGCTGCAAACTGCAACGGCACCGCGGCGCGGTTGCGGGAGAGGGACGGGCAGGGTGCGTCAATCCGCAAGGGACGTCCTCTGCGCTCTGCACCCGGGTCCGTCGGGGCGCCAACGGGTCGTGTGCAAGCGGCCAAGGCGAAAGTCGACAAGCGACAAACGAGAAACGGTCCCCGGACACGGCCCGCAGCCAGGCGGCTCCGTCACCAACGTTCCTCCAGCCGTCCTGTGCCTCTTCCGGTATTCAGAAGATCGACTGTCCGGTGAGCGTGGCGAAACGTTCCAGCGCCAGCGTGCCGGCCAGCGAATTGCCGCTGGCATTGAGCCCCGGCGCCCATACGCAGACGCTGAACACCCCCGGCATCACCGCCACGATGCCGCCGCCGACGCCGCTTTTTCCCGGCAGGCCGACGCGATAGGCAAAATCGCCCACGGCATCGTACGTACCGCAGGTCAGCATCAGCGAATTGATGTACTTGGTCTGGCTGGGGGTGATGATGCGGCCGTCGGCGTTGACACCGTAGCGCGCCAGATACATGAAGGTCTGCGCCAGTTCGCTGCAGCTCATGGACAACGCGCAATGATGGAAATAGGCATCCAGCACGTCGTCGGGATGGTTGTCCAGATTGTCGAAGCTCTTCAGGAAGTTGGCCACCGCCACGTTGCGATATCCCGCCTGCGCCTCGGAGGCCGCCACGGTCAGGTCGTAGTCGATATCGCGCGCTCCGCTGAGGCGACGGGCGAAATCGCGCACCGCGTCCTTGGCGTCGCCCAGGTGCGACAACACGATGTCGGTGACCACCAGCGCGCCGGCATTGATGAACGGATTGCGCGGGATTCCCTGCTCGAACTCCAGCTGCACCAGCGAGTTGAATGCGGTGCCCGAGGGTTCGCGCCCCACCCGCTTCCACAAGTCCTCGCCTTCGCGCTGCATGGCAAGGGTCAGGCTGAACACCTTGCAGATGCTCTGCACGGAGAAGCGCTCGTCGGCGTCGCCCACGCTGGCGTAATGTCCCTTGGTGTCGCACACGGCCATGCCGAACTTGCGCGCATCGACACGCGCCAGTTGCGGGATGTAGTCGGGCACCCGGCCCTGCGGCAGGGTCGGCGCGATCTCGGAATGGATCTGCTCGAGAATGGCTTGATACGGCACGGCGCAGTATCCACGCGACAGGACAGGCGATGCTAACGCGCCGGCACGCCAGGCGGTACCCGTGAACCCGCCGCGTTCGGGGAGTGGGTTCCCGAACGCGGCGGATCCGCGATCTCCGTCAGGCTGTCTGCAGGCTGGCGGTGTCGATGACGAAGCGGTAGCGCACATCGCCCTGCAGCATGCGCTCGTAGGCCTCGTTGATCTTGTCGATGTCGATCAGCTCGATATCCGAAGCCACATCGTGCTCGGCGCAGAAATCCAGCATCTCCTGGGTTTCGGCGATGCCGCCAATGGCCGAGCCGGTAAGCAGCCGACGCCCCATGATCAGCGACCCAGCGCTCAGCGGCACCGGGTCGGGCAGACCGACCAGCACCATGGCACCGCCGCGACGCAGGGTGCTCAGGTAGGCGTTGTAGTCGTGCTCGGCCGAGACGGTGTCGATGATCAGGTCGAAGCGGCCGGCATGTTTCTTGAAGGCATCGTCCTCCTTCGTGTTCACGAAATCATCGGCCCCCAGTTTCAGGGCATCTTCGTGCTTGCCCGGCGAGTGGCTGAGCACGGTGACCTCGGCGCCCATGGCCTTGGCCAGCTTCACGCCCATGTGGCCGAGACCGCCGAGACCGACGATGGCCACCTGTTGACCCTTGCCGACCTTGAAGCGCTTCAGCGGCGAATAGGTGGTGATGCCGGCACACAGCAGCGGTGCGGCACGGTCCAGCGGAATCGACTCGGGCACGCGCAGCACATAGTTCTCATCCACCACCACGCGCGTGGAGTAGCCGCCATAGGTCGGGCGATCCTTGTCCAGTGCGCGCTTGTCAGCAGTGCGCTCGTAACCGTTGTAGGTGGCGCTCATGCCGTTGGCGCAGAACTGTTCCTCCTGGTCGCGACAGGCCTCGCATTCACGGCAGGAATCGACGAAGCAGCCCACACCGACCGTGTCGCCCGCCTTCCAGCGCGAGACCTTGTCGCCCACCTTGCCGATCTTGCCGACGATTTCGTGTCCCGGGACCATGGGAAAGATCGAGCCGCCCCATTCATCGCGCACTTGATGGATGTCCGAATGGCAGACGCCGCAATAGGCAATATCGATCAGCACCTCGTGCGGGCCCGGCTCGCGACGCTCGATGGCAAAGGGCGCCAGATCGGCGTTGGCTTGGGCGGCTGCGTAAGCAGGTGTTTTCATGCGCGCTTGCTCCTTCACGGATGGAAAACCCATTAGTGTACGCTTCGGTTCTTTAATGCGACATGGCTGCTGCACTTCCATATGCCTTGACAGGGCCAAAGTGGCGCGGGGCATGCAGGCGTGCTGATGCACCCATGCGGGCGTTCGCCAGGACCCGACCCGTTACACTGGGCGGATGACACCGCGCACGATGCCGGACCACTCTCTCAGCCCTGCAGCCTCATGAACCAGCCCGTCCCGCACCACGCCGCGCGGCAGCCACTGCGCCAGCATCATGCCTTCGTGCAGTTCTGGGTGGCACGCCTCACGGCCGGGTTCGGCTTCCAGATGGTTACCGTGGCGGTGGGCTGGCAGGTCTATGCGCTGACCGGCCGCGCCTTCGACCTGGGTCTGATCGGCCTGGTGCAGTTCGCGCCCTCGCTGCTTCTGGCGCTGCCTGCCGGGCACGCCGCGGATCAGTTCAAGCGTCGCAATATCGCCACCGTCTGCCAGGGCATCGAATGGATCGCCATTTCGGCGCTGGCGCTGGGCAGCTGGATGGGCTGGCTGAATGAGTCATTGATCCTGCTGCTGGTGCTGGTCATCGGCATCGGTCGCGCCTTCGCCTCGCCCTCGCGCCAGGCCATGGTGCCGGGACTGGTGCCCGAACCGGTGCTGCCGCGAGCCATGGCGATGAATGCCTCGGCCGGGCAGGTCGCCATGATCGCGGGCCCCGCCGTGGGCGGCTTCCTGTACGTGGCCGGCGCGGCGGTGGTCTATACCAGCGCTGCGCTGTTGTATCTGGTCGCGGTGGTGATGCTGGCGCAGCTGCGCTACAACCACATGCCGCCGCGCCGCCAGCCGGCGACGCTGAAGACATTGTTCGCCGGAGTCAGCTTCATCCGCGCCCGCCCGGTGGTGCTGGGCGTCCTCTCGCTGGACCTGTTCGCGGTGCTGCTGGGCGGCGCCACCGCGCTGCTGCCGATCTTTGCCCGCGACATCCTGCATACCGGTCCATGGGGGCTGGGCCTGCTGCGCGCGGCGCCGGCAGTCGGTGCACTGGCGATGTCCTTGTGGCTCGCCCGGCATGCGCTGAGACGCCACGTGGGCGCGATCATGTTTGCCACGGTGGCGGGATTCGGCGTCGGCACGGTGGTCTTCGGGCTGTCCCACGTGATGTGGCTGTCGCTGCTGGCGCTGGCCTCGCTGGGCGCATTCGACATGGTCAGCATGGTGATCCGCGGTGCCCTGGTGCAACTGGAAACGCCCGATGCCATGCGCGGCCGGGTCAGCGCGGTCAATGGCATCTTCATCGACACGTCCAACCAGCTGGGCGAATTTGAATCCGGCATGCTGGCAGCCTGGGTGGGCGCGGTTGGCGCCACGTTGATCGGCGGCATCGGGACGCTGGTGGTGGTGGGGCTGTGGATGGCCATGTTTCCCACGCTGCGCCGCCGCCAGACGCTGGAAACACAATCCATCGAGCCGGAGGCAATGCCCCGGCGCAAACCCTCAGTGTGAGGGCGGATCGGGAAGCGTCAGCGACGGATCGGCCAGCGTGCCACAGCGCGCAGGCCAGCCGGAACGCGTGGCATCGCCGGCCGTCGGCGTGGTTCTTTCCGCTTGTGCGCTCGTGCATGCTTTGAATCGGGATCACCAAACGGTGGAGCACTCAGCACTGACCAGAGCATCTGGGGCTGGCGTACTGACGTGACCGCGTCGACGATGGCCGGACCTGGCCGACCTGAAATATGCATGGAGGGCGGGTATGATGCGCCGCCTGCCTTCGATCGTGCCTCGAGCCCCGTCATGACGTCACGTGAGACACATCGCGAGACCCCGCAACGCGTCTCCGTACGCGACGAGGCCAGCAACGACGCCCTGCCGGTCATGCCGTCGCTGACCGAGACGTTGACTGCGGAACATATGCCGCGCCAGTCCACGCTGGTGGACAGGCGGGTGTTGCTGATCTGTGGCCTGGCCATCGTGCTGGGGGCGGCCGCGGCATTCATCGCCCAGGCGCTGGTGGCACTGATCGGCCTGATCACTCATCTGGCCTTCTACGGTCAGGTCTCCGCGACCTTCGTCTCGCCGGCAGGAAATCACCTGGGGTGGTGGGTGGTGCTGATTCCGGTCATCGGTGGCGTGATCGTGGGACTGATGGCGCGCTGGGGTTCCATGGCGATTCGCGGTCACGGTATTCCGGAAGCCATGGAGCAGGTGCTGCTCAATGAATCGAAGATTCCGGTACGGGTGACGTTCTGGAAACCGATTTCCTCGGCCATCGCCATTGGCACGGGCGGACCGTTCGGCGCGGAAGGCCCGATCATTGCCACTGGCGGTGCGCTCGGTTCCTTCCTCGGACAGCTGATGCGCATCACCGGCAGCGAGCGCAAGGTGCTGCTCGCGGCGGGGGCAGCGGCCGGCATGGCGGCGATTTTCGGTGCGCCGATTTCAGCCACCATTCTTGCCGTGGAACTGCTGCTGTTCGAGCTGCGGCCGCGCTCGCTGATACCGGTGGCGCTGGCCACGGTGACGGCCACCGGCGTGCACTACGCGATGAACGGCAGCGCGGCGGTCTTCGCCATGGCGCACGTGACGACACCGGGCGGCACGGCGCTGATCTGCTACACCTTGCTGGGTGCGGTCATCGGATTGCTGAGCGTGGGCGTGACGCGCATCGTGTACCTCATCGAGGACGGCTTCGAAAAGCTGCCCGTGCACTGGATGTGGTGGCCGGCCCTGGGCGGGCTGGCCGTCGGCGTCATCGGTTACTTCGCGCCGCTCACGCTGGGCGTGGGCTACGTCAATATTCGCAACATCATCAACGGCAACATGGCGCTGGGCGCCATGGCCGTGTTGTGCGTGATGAAGTTCCTGTCCTGGGCCATTGCGTTGGGCAGCGGCACGTCCGGCGGCACGCTGGCGCCGTTGTTCACCATCGGTGGCGCGCTGGGCGGTGTGGGCGGTGCGTTGCTGGCAGGCCTGGCGCCGCAACTCGGCGTGGACCCGCGCATCGCGGCACTGGTGGGCATGGCGGCAATTTTCGCGGGATCGTCGCGTGCATTGCTGACCTCGGTGGTCTTCGCCTTCGAGACCACGCGCCTGGTCCCCGGCATCCTGCCGCTGCTGGGCGGTTGCGCGGCGGCCTATCTGGTCTCGGCGCTGCTGATGCGCAACACCATCATGACCGAGAAAATCGCGCGCCGCGGCGTGCGGGTGCCGGACGAGTATGCCGCTGATTATCTGCATCAGATCACGGTCGGCGCCGTGTGCACGCGCGATGTAGCCACGGTGAAGAGCACCGATACGCTGGGTGAAGTCCGCCGCTGGATGCATTCCGGTGAACCGGCAAGCCAGTATCAGGGATATCCGGTCGTCGATGCCCAAGGGAAGGTCACCGGCGTGGTCACGCGTCGCCAGCTGCTGGAGCCGGATCGCCCCGGAACCACTGCGATCGACGAGCTGCCGGGCCATCCGGCGATTCTGGTGCAGGAGCACCATTCACTGCGCGAGGCGGCCGACCACATGGTCGAACATGCCATCGGCCGGCTGGTCGTGGTGGCCGATACCGCGCCCCATGCCATGATCGGGATCCTGACCCGCAGCGACCTGCTGGCGGCGCACGCCCGGCGCTTGAAGGAAGGACGCGACCTCTCGCGCCATATCCGCTTCCGGCGCTCGAACGAAGTGCCCGTCCGGCGTCCCTGAGCGGCGGTGTTGCGCCCGTCGTTCCCGCAGATCCTGCAGGAGAGCGTGACCTGGCGATTTCAAAGGCGGAACAGATGACCGAATACACATCCGTGCTGACCTGCCCCCACTGTGGACATGCGAGTCGCGAGACCATGCCCACCGACGCCTGCGTGTTTTTCCACCGTTGTGCGGGCTGCGGCACATTGCTCAAGCCGCAGCCGGGCGACTGTTGCGTATTCTGCTCCTATGGCAGCGTCAGATGCCCGCCCATGCAGCAGGGCGAATGCTGTTGACGAGCTACACCATGCCGGATCGATCATGCCTCGGACCCGCGGCGCGTGGGGGGCGAGCGGTCGAGGCCGCTGCATGGTGCGGCCGCCGGGGATGAGGCCGCGGTGCAGATGGATGTTGCTGATCAGCATGCTGTGTCTGCGGATGCTCGCGTACCGATGGCTCGAAGCGTCGCGGCCGGGTGGCCGGCCCTGACCATCCTCGCGGAGGGCACGGACCGGCGCGATCCGGGTACGGACCCCGGCGAGCGACGTGAAGCGTCTTTGCTCAGTGCAGTTGCACCACCACCAGTCCTTGCGGCGGAATGTCGATGCTGAACGTGCCGTTGTGCACGGCCACCTGGTCCGGTGGCGCCATCTTGCCGGCCGCGCGCAATCTCCGGATCTGATCACGGCTGGGATCGGCAGGGCGGCCCATGGCATCGAAGGTCTTGATGACGTTGCCGTGATTGCGGTCCAGGCGCCACACGGTGGCTTTCTGCACGCCACCGAGATGGGAAACATCCACGCTGAAATGCTTCACCGCTCCCTGCGGTTTGCCACGGTTGTACTGCGCACTCAGGCTCATCGGCGGTGCATTGGGGCTCTTGCCCACCGGCGGCGCGTAGTTCCACAGCGCCAGTACCACCGAGCCATCCGTGCGCCGCGTGGCCAGACCGGAGTCGCTGTGGAGCGGCAGGCGCGTATCGCCCAGCTTGTGCAGCATGACGAACGCGTTGAAGGCGGGCTTGTCGATACGGTCTTCCGCGATCAGGCCGAAGCCGCCGTAGAACGGTGTCTTGACCACGCCCTGCTCCTCGAAGACATCGGAGAATGACCAGTAGCTCATGATCTGCACCTTGCCGGCGCACTCGCGGATGGTATTGGCCAGCCACGGGCCCATGTAGACCGAATCGGTGACGTTGGGCAGGTTGGCATACGAGGCGTTGTATTCGCTCATGATCAGCGGCATGTGCGGAAACGCCGAGGCCGCGATCTCCTTGTGCACCTTGCCCACGGCGCGGCACACCATGTCCTTGCGCGGGATGTCCTCCTTGGTATGGAACACGTTGCTGGCAGTATCGTCGCCGTACACATGCGTGGTGACGAAGTCGACCGGCACGTGCTCCGCCTTGGCGTGCTTCAGGAAGGCGGGAATCCATGCCGCCTGCGCCGTGGCCGGGCCGCCCACGCGCAGCTTCGGGCTCACCGATTTCAGCGCCCGCGCGGTGTGGTCATACAGCTTGAAATACGTGGACTGCTTGGGCTTGCCGGCCCAGAAGCCGATGTTGGGCTCGTTCCAGACCTCGAAATACCAGCTGGAGACTTCCTTGATGCCGTAGCGCTTGATGAGGTGCCGCGCGAACGTCCTGATCATGCCGTCCCAGAGCGTGTAGCTCTTCGGCGGCGAGACGTTCGGATGATAGGAGAATGCCTGCAGCGCCTTGGGATCGGAGGCCAGATCCGGCGGCATGAAGCTCAGTTCCACGAAGGGCTTCACGCCGTGGGCCAGCAGGTTGTCGTAGATCCGGTCGACATAGGAGAAGTTGTAGACCGGCTTGCCCTGCTTGTTCAGCTGGAACATGCCGATATCGCGGTCGAAGATGCCGTGGGGTCGGATGTAGGTGAAACCGGTGGCATCCTCGACCGCGCTCAGATCCTTGCGGTAGTCGGCGCGTAGTTCCAGCACGGCGCGACCGGAGCCGAACATCTTTTCCCAGAAATGCGGAAACGCAGTTCCTTCGGCCTTCGCGTCCACATGAATCTGCACGGCGTCGGTGTTCGCGCGTGCAGGAGGCCGCGCGCCGCAGGCGCTGCCGAAGGCCAGCAACGCCAAGGCGCAGGTTGACAGGCTGGCGTGCCGGAACACGTGTGCGTGGATCATGGGGGGCGTTTCCTTGTGGCTCGGGAGTCGGTCGGCGCGGGTGTGGGCCGCAGCGAGAGCAATGGGATCATCGCCCCTGTAAACGTTTACTTCAATAGCTGGGAGGCACTTTTCGCCGAAGAAGTGCACGTCTGCACCTGCTTGCTGCTCGAGGGGGAGCAGGGCCACGGCCAGAACAGGCCGAACTCCGGCCCGCACCGGGTGAGGCGTGCCCCCTCAAGGAACCGATGGCAGGTTTTTCGACCTCACGCCACGTGGCGTTCGCGCATCCAGTTGATCAAACCACCGCGCAGAAGCACATCGACCTGGCGTGGCGACAGGTGGTGCTTCAGCGTCAGGGTCTTGCTCTTGCCCTTGATGCCGGCCTTGAGTTGGCTGCTGCTGCGGATGGCCTCGTGCAGGCCGTCCAGCGTGATGACGTCGCCCTGCTCGAGGGCGTCGTAGTCGGATGCGTCGGCAAATTCCAGCGGCAGCACGCCGAAGTTGACCAGGTTCTGCCAGTGGATACGGGCGTAGCTCTTGGCGATGACGGCACGCAGGCCGAGGAAGCGCGGCGCCAGCGCGGCGTGCTCGCGGGATGAGCCCTGGCCGTAGTTTTCACCGCCGATGATGACATGGTCGCCTGCCTTCCTGGCGCGGCCGACGTAGCCCTCGTCCAGCTGTTCGTAGACGAAGTCGGCAATCCTGGGGATATTGCTGCGGAACGGCAGCACGCGGGTGCCGGCCGGCATGATGGCATCGGTGGAGATATCGTCGCCCACCTTCAGGGCGACGGGCAGCTGCAGCGTGTCCGGCAGCGCCTCGAACTCGGGTAGAGAGGCGATGTTGGGGCCCTTGACCAGTTTGATGTTGCGTGCCTCGGCCAACGGCAGCGGTGCGGCCAGATTGCGCGTGTCGATGACGGGATCGTCGCAGTCGGTGATTTTCGGATAGGGCATCTCCAGCGTGCGCGGGTCGGTGATCATGCCCCGGAGCGCGGAGGCGGTGGCGGTTTCCGGGCTGCACAGGAACACGCAGTCCTCCCGCGTGCCGGAGCGGCCGGGGAAGTTGCGTGGCGTGGTACGCAGGCTGTTGCGGCCGCTGGCGGGGGCCTGGCCCATGCCGATGCAGCCGTTGCAGCCGGCCTGGTGGATGCGCGCGCCGCTCTCGATGAGATGGATCAGGTCGCCCTCGCGGGTCAGCGTGGCAAGGATGCCGCGGGAGCTGGGATTGATGTCGAACGAAACCTGCGCGTCGACCTGACGGCCCTTGACCATGGCCGCGGACATGGCGAAATCGCGGTAGCCGGGGTTGGCCGAGGAGCCGATGTAGGCCTGGTAGAGCGGTTGACCGGCAATCTCGCTTACCGGGACCACGTTGCCGGGGCTGCTTGGCCGGGCAATCAGCGGTTCCAGCGCGGACAGGTCGATGGCTTCGTGCACGTCGTAGTCGCAGCCTTCATCGGCCAGCAGTTCCTGCCAGTCCTTGCCGCGGCCGTGAGCCACCAGGAAGCGCTGCGTCTCCTCGTCGGAGGGAAACACGGTGGTGGTGGCACCCAGTTCCGCGCCCATGTTGGCGATGACGTGACGGTCCATGGCCGAGAGGTGTTTCAGGCCGGGGCCGTAGTATTCGATGATGCGCCCCACGCCGCCGTCGACATCGTGCCGGCGCAGCATTTCCAGAATCACGTCCTTGGCCGAGACCCAGTCCGGCAGCCGACCCGTGAGTTTCACACCCCAGATTTCCGGCATCTTGGTGTACAGCGGCTCGCCGGCCATGGCCAGCGCCACTTCCAGGCCGCCGGCGCCGATGGCCAGCATGCCCATGGAGCCGCCGGCTGGCGTGTGGCTGTCCGAGCCCAGCAGGGTACGGCCCGGTTTGCCGAAATGCTGCATGTGCACGGCGTGCGAGATGCCGTTGCCGGGGCGCGAGAACCAGGCACCGAAACGCTGGCAGGCGCTCTGCAGGAACAGGTGGTCGTCCGGATTCTTGAAGTCTTCCTGGATCAGGTTGTGGTCCACGTACTGCGCCGAGAGTTCGGTCTTGATGCGGTCCAGCTGCATGGCTTCCAGCTCCAGCATGACCAGGGTGCCGGTGGCATCCTGCGTCAGCGTCTGGTCGATCTTCACGGCGATTTCCTCGCCCGGCGTCATCGTGCCGTCTTCGAGGTGGGAGCTGATGAGTTTCTGCGTCACGTTCATGGCCATGATGACAGCCTCCTTCGCATGCATGAGTGCGGATGCGCGTGTCGTACGCACCGACTTATCTTGTTCAGGATACGGGGGCGCGGATTAACTGGGGCCAAGTTGCGCGGGGTCCTGCGTATCGAACAGGTCGTGCTGCGTTGCGTACCCATCGCGATCCACCATGCCGGCCAGACCCACGCCGACCAGCCGATAACGCGCCTCGGCCGGCCGCCTCACGCGGTCGCGCAGCGCGCAGGCGATATCCGCCAGGGCGCGGGCCGAGTCCGGTGGATTGGGCAGCGTCAGGCTGCGGGTCAGGTTACGGAAGTCGGCGGTCTTGAGCTTGAGTACCACGGTACGCGCCACGCGGTGCGGATCGCGGCTGTAGCGTTGCCATGTGGTCTCGGCCAGGCGGCGGATGTGCGGCTCCAGCTCGTCCAGCAGCAGGTCGTGCGCGAAGGTGTCTTCGGAGGAGACCTGCAGATTGGGGCGCTCGGTCCGTACCGGAGTGTCGTCGATGCCGCGCGCCAGCTGGTACAGACGCAGGCCCCAGCGGCCGAAGCGCTGCTCCATCTCGGCCTGCGGCACCCGTCGCAATGCGCCCACCGTGACGATGTCCATGTCCGCCAGACGGCGCTGCATGACCTGGCCCACGCCGGGCAGCAGACCGACGTTCAACGGCGTCAGGAATCCCTCGATCTGCTGCGGGCGGATCACGAAGATGCCGTTGGGCTTGCGCCAGTCCGAGGCGATCTTGGCCAGATACTTGTTGGGGGCCACGCCGGCCGACGCGGTCAGGCCGGTCTCGTCGAAGATGGAGGCGCGGATGGCCTCGGCGGTGGCCGTGGCCGAGGGCAGCCCGGTGCGGGTGACGCTGACATCCAGATAGGCTTCGTCCAGCGACAACGGCTCGATCAGCTCGGTGTGGCGCGCAAAGATGGAGCGGATCTGCCGCGAGACCGCCTTGTAGCGTGTGAAATCGGGCGCCACGAAGATGGCCTGCGGGCACAGTCGCTCCGCACGCACCGCCGGCATCGCCGAGTGGATGCCGAATGGCCGCGCCTCGTAGCTGGCCGCGCAGACCACCGAGCGCGCGCCGCGCCACGCCACCACCACCGGCTTGCCGCGCAGCGCCGGATCATCGCGCTGCTCCACGGACGCATAGAACGCGTCCATGTCGATATGCACGATCTTTCGCAATGGTTCGGGCACGGCGGGAGGTTGTGGCAAACGGTGCCAGCATTCTAAAGCGCCCGGACGATCTCTCCACAAAGGCGTGCTTTTGCGTAGGGTGGCTCAAGGACCGCAAGTGACGGAGCCGCCTGCTTGCAGGGGACATTCCTGTTTCTCCGCAACCAGATGGATCCGTGACGGTGTTCCTGACCGAAGTCCCACGGGAATTTCCTTCGGGCAGAAATCCCCTTGCGGGATGGATCCGCCCCGCAAATGCGGTTTCATTTGTGCGTCGGCTGGTGGGCGGCAACCGGCACCTCGGGCGGGGGCCCACCGGGACGTCGCCGCAGGAAGCGTGCGAAGCGTGGCAGGCCGGTGGCGGTGCGGCCGTTGAAGCGATAGGTGACCCAGGTGCCCACCGGCGGCGGGTCCGCCCGCTCGGCGTCGCTGAAACCGCTGCCGATGGCGAACGTGCGCCCTTTGGGTGTACGCACCTCGATGGAGCCCATCTTTCCCTTCAGCCGTCCGTGCCCCGGCTTGATGGCAATCACGCGGGCCTCGGCATCTTCATACGGCTTGACCTTGAGCAGGTCGCCGCTGCGCCCCGCGGTATACGGCGCCGCACCGCGATGCAGCACCAGGCCTTCGCCGTGTCTGGCCAGCACGCGCTCGAGTGCGGCATGCAGTGCCTTGCGATTGCCGACCCTGAACTGGCGAATGGCGACCACCCACGGATCACCGATGGCCTTGACCGTGCGTCGGATCGCCGGCACGCGAGCATCGAAATCGCCGCCATGACCGGGCAGGTCGAACACGTGATAGCTGATCTGGTGCCATGCCGGATCGTGCGGACCGGCCGTGCGGATGATGGCCGAGGCGCGCGAGAACTTGCCGTAGCCGGCCCACAGCTCCCCGTCCAGCGCGGTGTGCGGCCAATGGGCAGTGAACCACGCGGGGGCATGCACCACGTGGCCACCGCGCGTGATCAACTGGTGCCCGTTCCAGTACCCGCGCACGCCGTCGTACTTTTCGCTGACCCAGAAGTCGGCGAGATGCGCGTGACCGTGATAGACGTTGACCAGTTCCACCGGCGGCGGCGTGGCTGCCGCGGCATGGGTGACAGGCACGAGTGCCAGCGCCAGCAACACCGCCAGCAACACCGCCAGCACGACTCTGGATGCAATGGACGTCGCCATATGGGAAAGCCCTCCGTAGCTTGATGTGTGCTCTTCCCCGAGCCACTGCACCATAGCGCAGCGCCATCGCGCGTGCACGCCCGTTCAGGCAGTGCGGATCAGATCCAGGATCAGTTCCGCATAACGCGGCATCAGTTCCAGCGGCAGTTCATGTGCCAGCTGGGGGATTTCCACATAGTGCGCGCGGGGCAGGTGACGGGCCGTGTCGCGACCGTGTTCGACCGGCAAGAGGGGATCGGCATCCCCGTGGATCACCAGCGCGGGTTGGCGGATGGTTTTCAGCAGCGGCACACGCGAGGGCGCGGCCATGACGGCCAGCATCTGCCGGCGCTGGCCGCTGCGGTCGGCATTGCGCGCCCAAGTGCGCCGCGCCTCGGCCCCCCACTCCTCGGGAGTGCGGCCGTAGCGCCGGCTGCTGATGGCCTGCATGGTGCGGCGCATGTGCGCGGCGAACGCGTCGACGCCATGGCCGGCGATGGGTCGCGCCAGCTGCAGCAGTACCGGAAACCGCCCGTTCGGCAGATGGCGCGCGCCCGACGATGAGCTCAGCGACGTCAGCGTTCGTATGCGCTGCGGATAACGCGCGGTAAGCAGCTGCGCAATCATCCCGCCCATGGAAATGCCGACCACGTGGGCTGTTCGGATATCCAGCGCATCCATCAGCCCCAGGATGTCGTCCGCCATGTCCTCCAGACCATAGGGGGCCCGGATCTGCAGATGCAGCAAGGACTTGAAGAAGGCTCCATGGGGTGAATCGTGATCGCGCAGCGCATGCAGTTTGGTCGACAGTCCCACATCGCGGTTGTCCACGCGGATCACGCGCAATCCCGCGTCGGCCAGGCGGCGGCAGAAGCTCTCGGGCCAGGCGACCAGTTGTCCGCCCAGGCCCATCAACAGCAAAAGCGCAGGAGCGCTGTCACGACCGAACTGCTCGTAAGCCAGCTCCAGGCCGTTTGCGTGCACGCATCCGGCTTTGTCGGGGCTGTGGGCCGCCCAGGCTGCCGCGGCGGGCGATTGGCAATGCGGAGCTGTCATGGCATCAGTGCGGGTGCGGTAGGCATCGTGCCTGGGCGTGGCGGATGCCGGGCACGCCGGCCAGACGCTTGCCCAAGTGTAGCGCGTGGCGGCTGGTGCACTGCGCGTTCATGACGGTGCGTGCCCCGGCTTGGTAAGGTGCGATGAAGGAGGCTCGATATGATCAGGCATGCCGTGCACAGGTGGATGCAGGCTGCGGCGCTGGCCGGGGCCGGTTGCGCCTTGGCCGCGGCGGTCCACGCCAATCCGCCGTTCGAGACCGACGACCCGGGCGTATTCGCGCAGCAGACTGGCGAGGCCTATTTGTTTTCCGCAGGTAGCCGCAGTGCCGATGGCACCACGCTGGACGCTGCGCCGGGCGTGGAAGTCAACTACAGTTTCGCCCGCAATACCTTCGCGCATGTGATCGTGCCCATGGCCTACAACGATCCGCGGCACGGTGGCACTGCCTACGGCGGCGGCGACGTGGAGCTGGGCTTCAAGTGGCGCGTCCTCAGCCAGGAGGATGCCGGTGTCGACGTGGCCACGTTTCCCCTGGTCGAACTGCCCACTGGCAGCGCCCGCCGCGGCCTGGGTACTCACCGCCCCAGCTATTTCCTGCCCGTGTGGCTGGAGAAGGACGTTGGGCCGTGGACGGTGTATGGCGGCGGAGGGCGCTGGTTCGAGCACGACAGCGGCACGCGCGACTGGTGGTTTTCCGGAGTGCTGGTGCAGCGCCAACTGACCCCGGACCTGTATCTGGGCGCCGAGCTGTATCACAAGACGGCCCGTACGCTGGGCGGTGCCAGCGCCACGGGTTTCAATGTCGGTGGCGGCTATACCATCAATGGCCCCTGGCAGGTGCTTTTCTCGGCCGGGCGCAATCTTACCGACGTCCGCGACAACCGGGCCTCCTATTACTTGGCGTTGTACCGGACATTCTGACTCCAGCGTGTCGGCGGCACATGTGTGCCCAAGTGTGCCGTGCGTCGGGTGCGGCCATACGTGGACGCGCTGGCGCTGACAGCCGCAGGCGGTGGGTTGGCGCCGCTTCGGTGTGGGTTTTCCGCGACATCGGAGATGCCACGTGGGGACGGTGGACTCTGCAGATATCCGCCAGGGCAATGTGACACGAGGAGACTGCCCCGGTGATAAGCGCCAAGCTGCAGAGCGGTGATCGACCACTGCCCTGACGCCCCATGAGATGTTGCGAGGGGGTGGGTTTGCTTGCCACATTGGCATCAATGCTAGTATCCACAGGAATGTTATCGATAACATCCGGGCGGGGGCGCATATGGGGGAATCGAGCAACACGACCGCGGCCACGGGGCTGGAGACGGACATTCCGGCCCGCCTGGATCGGTTGCCCTGGAGCCGCTTTCATACGCTGGTGATCGTGGCGCTGGGGATCAGCTGGGTCCTCGATGGACTGGAGGTGACTTTGGCGGGGGCCGTGGCCAGTGCGTTGCAGGCCAGTCCCACCCTGCACATGAGCGAGGCGCAGGTCGGGCTGTCGGCCAGCCTGTATCTGGCCGGCGCCGTCGGCGGAGCGCTGTTCTTCGGCTGGCTGACGGACAAGCTGGGCCGCAGGCGCCTGTTCACGGTGACGCTGGCCACCTATCTGGTGGCCACTGCGCTGACCGCGTTCAGTACCCATTTCTGGATGTTCGGGCTGTTCCGCTTCTTTACCGGCGCCGGTATCGGCGGCGAATACACGGCGATCAATTCGGCCATCCAGGAACTGATTCCGGCGCGCTATCGCGGGCATACCGACCTGGCGGTCAACGGCAGTTTCTGGCTGGGCGCGGCGCTGGGGGCGCTGGGCGTGATCGTCCTCCTGAATCCGCACTGGTTCGCGATCGATCTGGGCTGGCGCCTGGCGTTCGGCATCGGTGCCGTGCTGGGCGCGGGCATCCTGTTTCTGCGGCGCTTCATTCCGGAGAGTCCGCGATGGCTGATGACGCATGGCCACATGGAAGAGGCCGAGCGGGTCATGACAAAGATCGAACGCCGCGCAGGTGTGGTCACCGTCCCTGCGGATCTGCCCCGGTTGCGCATTCGCGCGCGCACCACGCGCGTGCTCGATGTCGCGCGCTCGCTGTTCCGCCTGTACCCGCGGCGTGCGTTGCTGGGCCTGATCCTGATGCTGTCGCAGGCGTTCTTCTACAACTCCATCTTCTTCACCTACGCACTGGTGCTGGGGCGCTTCTTTCATGTCCCCGGGGACCATATCGGCTTCTATCTGCTGCCGTTCGCTGCCGGCAACGTGCTGGGACCGCTGCTGCTGGGACGTCTGTTCGACACCCTGGGACGGCGCATCATGATCACCTTCACCTACGCCATGTCCGGTGTGCTGCTGGCGTTGACCGCCTGGTTGTTCGTCAACGGCTGGCTGGATGTCACGACGCAGACGATGGCGTGGAGTGTGGTGTTCTTCTTTGCCTCGGCCGCGGCCAGCTCGGCGTACCTGACCGTCAGCGAGAGCTTCCCGCTGGAAGTGCGGGCGCTGGCCATTGCCGTGTTTTATGCCCTGGGCACGGGGCTGGGCGGCGTGGCCGGACCGTGGTTGTTCGGGGTGCTGATCGGCACGGGCCAGCGCAGCGCCATCACCTGGGGGTATCTGCTCGGTGCCGGCCTGATGCTGATTGCCGCGGCGTGTGCATGGAGGTTGTGCATCAATGCCGAACGCCGCAGCCTGGAGCAGGTGGCCGCGCCGTTGTCCAGCAGGTGAGATCAATCCGGCTTGTTCTGCAGCACCTGCTCCATTTTCAGGTAGGCGGCGTTGGTCCAGCCGAAACCGATGACGTTCTGGGTATAGCCGGCACGGATGTTCACATCGGCATTGCCCGTGGCCATGTTGTACTTCTCGCGGATGGTGTGGTCGTGGGCGAAGCCGCGGTCGACGGTGGCGGTGAACTTGCGTGCGACGCGGCGGGCGTCGGCGTGGAAACCGCTGGCCTCCAGGCCGGCGACGGCCAGCCAGTTGGTCGGTGCCCAGCCGAACGGCGCATCCCATTGCGCCCCGCTGTCGTGGGTGCTGGTCTGCAGACCGCCCTTGCGTTCGAACAGATCCAGCTGGTCGCGCACGGCGCGCGCCTGTGCCTTGCTGGCGAGGCCTGCCCACAACGGATAGAAGGTGGTGATGAAGGCATAGTGCGAGGGTGTGCCGGTGACGAAATCGTAGTCGGTATACATGCCCTGTGCCGGGCGCCACAGGTACGTGTTGATGGCTTTTTTTCGCGCCTTGGCGGCGTGCGCCCAGTGCCGCGCATCGTCGCTGCCGCCGAGCCGCCGGGCGAAGTCGTGCAGGTCACGCGCGTAGCGGTAGAGCAGGCTGTTCAGGCCCACCGGGGCGTAGTGTGTCGCCGAGCCGCTGTAGGGGCCGAAGCGGAAGGTGGTGTCGAAACCGGATTCGCGCATGGCGCGGTCGCCGCGATAGAACGTCGCGCTCAGGCGGTGGCCATCGACCCACGCGTTGGCGCAGACTTTTGATGTGTCGACGTTGCAGCTGGTGTGTTTCAGTTGGGCGGCCTGCGCGGGATCCGGATGTCGGGGTGCCTTGACCAGATACCCATGGTTCTCGCTCGGGTGTGCCAGCAGCCATGTGATCACGCTGCGGTAATAGTGCGCATTGCGCGCCTCAAGCACGGGGCCGTGGCCGCCGTAGCCGAAATAGCGCGCCAGTCCGGTCTGGCCGGCTCGGTGCGCCTTGCGCGTCCAGGTCGAGTAGTCGCGCACCGCCAGCGGGTAGGCGTGACGCAGCCACGCGGTGGCCGTCGCGCTGTCGGAAAAGGCGCGCGGATCGTGGAGCAGGTCGCGGATCATCTCGCCCAGGAATGGCGGTTGCGAGCGGGTCAGGTAATAGGTGCGGTTGGCGTTGAGCACGCCGCCGTAGTGCTTAACCTCGAACAGGAAGTTCTCCACCATGCCGCGTGCCAGGGCGTCGCGATGGTCGGCGATCAGGCCCAGCTCGATGAAGTAGCTGTCCCAGCCGTACATTTCGTTGAAGAAGCCCCCCGGCACCACGTAGGGGTGCGGCAGGTACAGCAGCCCCTGACTGGACAACGCCTGCGGCTGGAAACTGCCCAGCTTGCGAATGCGCTGCGGCAGGACGCGCACATCCACGTTGCAACGTTTTTTCGCCTTGCGGACCGCCGCCGGCATGGGCAGACCGGCGGGCAGGTACAACACGGGCCTGGTGGCGACCTTGCGGTCGGTGAGCGACGCGCAGTCCGCGGTCGAGCGGGTCAGCGTGTTCCAGGCATGGTCGATGTAGGTGCGGGTCTTCGATGTGTGGGTGCCGGTCGCCGAGGCGGCGCCGGCGCCGGCGATGGCAAGAACCAGCGGGATGGATTTGCAGAATGTGCGCATGGCGGAGACCATTGATGTGAGAGCGGAGAGAGGGGGTGGCGCGTCAAAACGATGGTGCCATTTTCAACGCGTGCTGCATGACAGTTCGAGCTTCAGGGATGTCCCCTCGTCGAAAATCCCTTTCGTTGTTGCCACCGATCGTTTGCCGGGTCGGTGCACACGTGTATTGGCCAGCCTGCCGTTCGCGGTGGCATGGATCTGGTGTCCGTGGCACGCCATCGGCAGGGCGATGCTGTATTTCGCCTGTTTCTGCGGATGATCCAGGACCAGCCGAACCGTGGTGTGCTGCGCGGTGTGCGAGATGGCAAGATCGACCGTAGCGGTACCGAAAGGGAGCCGCTTGGCGCTGAGATGTTTCCAGCTGTCGGGGAGGTGCGGCGCGAGTGTCAGCGTATGGGTCACGGCGTTGGCTCGGTACCCGAGCAGCCCGCGAATGGTCGCGGTCAGAAAGCCGGCGGATGACCAGGTCTGTTCGGGAACCGACACGTTCAGCGGCCGGAATACGTTTCCGGAGAACACCTCGTCGAGGTGACCGGGCGCGTCCGTGCCGGTCTCGGTAAGCAATGCCTTCCAGATGCGGAACGCCGCCTTGTCGCGGTCATGGGTCCAGAGGGCGGTCGCGAACGCGGCATTGGCGACCGGCCAGACACTGCCGCTGGCATAGCTCGAGGGATCGTAGGCATCGTCCGTCGCGGGGAGGCTGCGGATCCCCCAGGCGGTCATGAAGTCCGGGCGCAGCAGGCGATCGATCAGCAGGTTCTGCCGATGTCTGTCGAAGGCCGGGCTGTCGAGCGCGTCGATGGGCGGCTTGCGCTGCGACGTCGGCGTGCCGTCGGTTTTGAAGCCCTGGTACACGAACCGCGCCTTGGCATTCCAGTAACGTTCGCCGATCGTCTTCTGCAACGCGCGTGCGTGCCGCACCGCCGCGCGCGCCTGTTCGTTCCGCCCCATGGCGGTTGCCAGCACGGCGTAGCCTTTCTCGGCGCTGAGCATGGCGAGTGACAGGCTCAGTGAATCGTGGAGCACCAGCTGCTCGTTCTGCCCCTGCTTGCCGTGCGGAATCAGCGGGAGGCCGGAGGCCGTGTCGCGCAGGGTGGAGATATACCGGTAGGCCGCCTCGAGTGACGACCAGTACGTTCGCAGCCACTGGCGGTCGCCGGACGTTTTCCAGACATCGGCGGCCGTCGCCAGATAATCCATGCTGGTATCCACGTGGCGAAACTGGAACGGATATCTGCTCCAGTCGATGAGGCCCGCGCTTTGCGAGATCTCGTGCCACATCATCCCCGAGCGCGGGTCTTGGTAGCGTTTCAGGAACGCAAATTCGGCGGCCACCCGCCGATGGTCTCCGACGGCGTTCAATCCGCCGGCGGCCACCAAGCCGTCGCCGCCGAAGAACCAGTCGTATTGCGGGCGTCGCGCATTCCGCGCAGGACCGTATCCGGCGATCAGGCCGCAGCCCAGTTCAGGATTGCAAACCCAGGCGTGCTCCAAGGCAATCTCGGCCCAGCGGAACGCGCGATTTGCCGCGGCGTCGGGCGTGGTCACTGTCGCCAGTCTGGCGAGGCGTGCGTGATCGGCGTGCCGGTCCTGCTTCTCGATGGCGGGCCAGGTGCGCAGGAGATGCCGGTACTCCTTGGCGCCGTCATAGGTCTTGCCAAGCGTCAGGGTGATCGCCAGGTTGGCAGGCGCGCCTGCGGGCGCGAGCGGAATCGTCAATGACAGATCCCGATGCGCCTGCCACGGCCTCGTGTCGGCATGCGGATCGCTGTGACCGGTGGCCTGTGGCGATCCCGCATACGCCGCGTAGCGCCCGGTGGGTTCGTGGATGGCGAATGCATGCAGCGTGCTGTCCCAGCTGCTCGACTGCCCGCCGATGGCGCCCGGCCACATCAGGTTCAGCACCGGCTGGAACGCGACCTGCAGCGTCAGTTTGCGCGTGCCTTTCAGGCTGTAGCTGAGGATGATGCCCGCGCGCTTGCGCGGCACGAACCAGTGTTCGGTGAGGGTGAAGTCCTGTCCGCTGTAGATGCGCTCGATCGACGTCGGGCGCACCACGGTGCGCATCGGCAACGCGGACAGGGGTGTGCGCTGCCCGCCGTCTCCGATCAGGGACACGCGGTAGCCGCGCAGGATCATGAAAGGATAGATCCAGGCCTCCAGCGTGTGTCGCGCATGGCCCTGCACGATGGCACGTCGGCCCGGTTGCGCCAGGAATTGTCTGGACCCGGAGTGGGTCGTGGTCAGCGTCAGGTCGCTCGCCCCGGCTGCAAACGTGGCGCAGGACAACGCAGCCATGATGAGCATGAGGCCCCTCATTTGAGGTCCACGTTGAGCTGGTTGCGGATGCTCTCCGCGGGCAGGGGGATGTCGATCGTCGAGGTGCGTGGATCCCACGTCCAGTGTCCGAGCGGCTTGCCGTTCAATGATACGGAGCGTGGCTTGCCGATCGCGTGGATGCGGATGTCGCAGGCGCGTGTGCGGGCCTGATGAGCGAACGTGCCCGTGGTGGGCCCGATGACCACATGATGGGTTCCGGAGGCACCGGTCGTGTAGGTCATCGGCGTTTCGGCATGCTGATCCCTCTGGTAGGCAAATGACCTGCCATCGTCTTCGTATAGATTGAACGTGCCGTGGCTCGAACCAAAGATGTCGAGCAGGAGTCTGTCCGATGGGTTGGTATCGGCGCTGGCCGGCCGTTCGGGAATGATGGCGCCGGCACGGACGAACACCGGCGTTGCATCGGTGGCGTAGTGCGCCGTGAAGGAGCAGTTGCCCTCACGGCGCTTGCCGCTGAAGAAATCGATCCAGTGTCCGGGCGGCAGATAGACGCTCCGCGTGCCGCTGGCATCGAGCACCGGCGCCACCAGCATGTCGCGGCCGAAGAAATATTCGTGCGGGTGGTCGTACGCTGCTTGCAGGTTCGGGTACTGCAGGTACAGCGGGCGCAGGATGGGCATGGACTGCGTGTGGGCGATCCAGGTGTAGGTGTAGATGTACGGAATCAGGCGCGTGCGCAGCGTGAAGTATTTTTTCGCCAGTGCCATGCCGCGCCGGCCGTAGGTCCACGGCATGCGCACGTTTCCTTCGGCCGGGTTCTCGTGGGCGCTGTGCAGGCGCAGGATCGGACTGAAGGTGCCGAATTCCACCCAGCGCGCGTACAGGTCGAAGGGGATCTTCGCGCCGTGGAAGCCGCCGATGTCGTTGCTGACGTAGGGGATCAGGTCGTTGCCGGCGCGCGCGGTGAAGGCCACTTCGTAGGCCAGCACCGGCCACTGGGAATACGTGTCGCCGGTGAAAAAGGCCGGATACCGTTCGCTGCCCCAGCCGCCGTAGCGACTGAGGATGAAAGCGCGCTCGCCCGTCGCCTTGCGCGAAGCATCGTAGAACACGCGGTTGGTCCACAGCTGCTTGTTCAGGCCCGGCATCTGCACCGCGCCGCTGCCGCCGTCGACCCACCAGACATTCACGCCCTTTTTCATCAACGGCGTGTGCAGCATGTCCATGAACACGTCGGCCTGGTGCTTGTTCGAGAGGTCGAAGCGGATCGGCGGTGGCAGCGGCTGGTCGGTGACGGCGACGGGCCCGCGCACGATGCCGCCGCCGCGCGGCCCGGAGGCGATGCGCACGGTGATCTGGTTGCGTCCTGCGTGGGCCGCCTTTGTGATTCTGGCCTCGGTCATCCAGCGAGGCCACTGCACGTGAGTGTGATCCACGCGTTGGCCATTGACGAACAGCTGGTAGTCACCGCTGACGCCCAGTCGCAGGTACAGCGTGGGGGGCCGAGTGGCCGGCAGGGTCACCGTGGTGCGATACCAGGCCACGCCATCGTAGTGCGGCAGGCCCTGCGACTGCCACGTCGCACCCGCATGCATGCTGCGCCAGGCGGCATCGTCGAAACCGGGGGCCTGCCAGTTGTGGTGATGGCCCTGGTCGTGCGGATCGGTGGCGAACTTCCAGGGGCCTTTCACCTTCACATCCAGGCTGGGTGCCGTGGGCACCGGCAGGCCCAGCGCCTTCAGCACTGCGGGTGCGTGGCTGTCGCGATACGAGAGAATGCTTTCGATCGTGTTGGCGTAGCCGGGGTGGTCGTTGAGGCTGACCTTCAGGCCGTGCGCGTGCAGCCAGCGCAGGAAGGCGTCGGGGTGCGGGATCAGCGGGTTCCAGTCGTAGCCGCCCTGCCAGCCGTAGTTGTGCCAGCCGAAATCCAGCACCAGCGCGGCCAGCGGGATGTGGTTGTGGCGAAAGCGCAGCACTTCGTCCTTCAGGTGCTGCGCACCGTAGTGGGCGGCGGCCGCGGACCTGGCGGCGCGGGTGCCGGGGAAGTACTCGAAGTTGTAGTCGGTGATCCAGGGCCCCAGCGTGTAGCGCGGGATCATCGGGATCGGCCCGCACAGCTTGGCGTATGCGCGCAGCACCTTGGGGTAGTCGCGGCCGTAGGCGAACAGGTACCAGTCCTGGTCGTGATGGCCGCGACGCGGCTCGATCCACTGCGTCTTCGCGTTCCACACGGCCGTGTGGCTGTCGTCGATGAAGGCGTAGCCGCTGCGGCTCAGCAGCCCCGGTTGCGGCTGCTTCAGCAGGACGTCGATGCCCGGAATGATGTCGTGCACCGGACTTTTGGTGCCGCCCGGGTCCCTGGGAAGAGTGGCCTTGCTGATGTTGTCCAGCGAGTACGTGAGGCCACCCAGGTTGCGATGATCCACCTGACCGGGGTGCCAGGCATGCATGTCGCCGCCGGATGCGTGCCAGGTGATCTTCAGATTGTCCGCGGCAAAGCGGCCGGAATGCAGCCGGTAGCGCAGGGTGATCGTGTCGGTGCGTGCGATCAGCCAGCCGTGGCGCCGTGTCGTCTGGATGTCGACGGGTGGCCAGTGTCGTTTCCTGACCACCGCGGTGGGCGCATCCACGAACTGCCCGGACGGTGCGTACTCCATGCGCACCAGCGATCCGGTCAGGAACTGGAAGCGGGCGTGGCCGGCG
Source organism: uncultured Gammaproteobacteria bacterium (assembly GCA_963747595.1). Taxonomy (GTDB): domain Bacteria; phylum Pseudomonadota; class Gammaproteobacteria; order Xanthomonadales; family Rhodanobacteraceae; genus Oleiagrimonas. The sequence continues at coordinate 1,771,348 of CAVVFO010000002.1, read as the reverse complement.
ATGATGCCGGAGGTGGCGGCCCGGCCCCGGCCGGGCGCCAGCAAGGCACACATGAGCACGGCGAGCAGCCAATACGTTCCCCGTGCGTGGACTTGAATCGTGAGAGGCATCGCGCTGGTTCCGTGGTCGTGAGGGGTGGCGGCTAAGGCCGACTCGTGTCCGCGTGCCCGCCCGGTGCGACGCTGCCCGGGACCAGCGTCGTTGTGGATCGTGGCGATGGTGGATTCATGGACGGCGCAATGCGCGCGGGCACCGCGATGCGCCGCAGCCGGGCCTTGCCATCGGCGTCGCGGCTGACCACGATGTTGTAGTGGCGGCCCTTGATGGACACGTTCTTCAGCGTCAGCGCATGCCACTTGGGGGGCAGCACCGGGGAGTGGGCGGCAACGACACCACCGTGTTCGATGCGCAGGCCGGTCAGGCCGTACATGACGCTCTGCACGAATCCGGCCGAGGTGGCCAGGATGTAGCCGGCGTTGTTGGCGGCGGTCTCGCTGCGCACGTTGAAGGGTGGCTTGAGAAATCCGTGCAGGTTGGCGTGCAGCCATTTTCCCGCGCTCGCGCTCTTGCCCAGGTCCGCCGCGCCCACGGCGAGCATGGTGGTCATCATCTCGTTCGGATCCACGGTCAGTTTGTCGAGCTGCTCGAGCTGGAAGTCGAAATCGTTCCTGCGCACCCGCGGTGACATCTGCAGGTCCAGGTTCGGATACATCAGCCAGATCAGCGACGAACCCATCCAGGTCACCTTGTCGTGCGGTGTCGAGGGATCGAAATCGAAATGGCGCTGCATCTTTTCGGAGAAGGGGATATACATCTTCGCGGCGATAGCGGCCCATTTCGGGTCCGCCCTGGCACCCACCAGAGCCGCTGCCCTGGTGGCAATGCGCAGTGACTTGCGCGCCGCCGCATTGGTGAACGTGTCGTTGGGGACGTCGCTGTAGTCCTCGTCGGGCGACGTGACGTGGTGGATCTCGTAACGGTCTTCCGCCTTGTTGTAGGTGACGCGGCTGGTCCAGAAACGGGCCACGCCGCGGATCACCGGCCAGCCGTCGCGCTTGAGCCAGGCCTTGTCGCCAGTGGCCAGGTAATACTGCCACTGGGCGATGGCGACATCGGCGTTGACATGGATTTCGCGATACACGTCGTAGGCGAAGTGCGGGGTTTGGTCGACCCCGGTCTGCGGATCGGCTTCCCACGGATACATGGTGCCCTTGGCGCCATATGTCTGCGCGCGTCTGCGCGCCGGGCCCATGGTGCGGTGGCGGAACATCACGATGGGTTTGGCCCGCTGCGGGTGCAGCAGAAGCAGTGCCGGGAAGACCCAGGAATCGCTGTCCCAGAAGGCATGCCCGGCGTAGTTGGGGGTAAGCGCGCAGGCGCCCATGGGCCATGCGGTGCCGGTGGTGGTGTTGGACAGGAGGTAATACAGATCCGAATGCAGCGCGCGCTGTACCGCGGCATCGCCGTCGACCACGATGTCCGATCGCCACAGCGCGCGCCAGGCCGCGCGATGCTGCTCGAGCAGTGCATCGAACCCCTTGCGTCGTGCCGACTTCGCCAGTGCGACATCATCGCTGGCGTCACCGCCCCAGTTTTTTCGTGACAACGCGATGTACTTGGTGAACGTGTATGTGGTGCCCTTGTGGACGTGGACTGTCAGGTTCAGCGACAGCAGGTCGTGGCTCTTGTGCAGCTTGACCTGCGTGCCCTTGAATTGCCGCGGCAATCCGACGGCAACGGCCTCGGCCATGCTCAGCCCGTTCAGTGCGCGACCGTTCAGTGACAGCGTCAGCGCCTTGCTGTCGCCGTGGTCGTCGACAATGCGCGTGTAGCCGGGATACCACACCGGTGCGCGGTCCGGGGTCGGCACCGGTTTGTTGTGCAGGTTCTGTCCGCTGGCGATGACGGCGTTGATCATCTGCGGACCGGTCATGCTGCCGATCGGAAACCGCGGCTGGTGTTCGGACCACAGCCGGACGGGAAATCGCAATTGCACCTTGCCGCTGAACTGCGGCGTGATCGACAGCTGCGTCGCTGCAAGATGAGGCGATGCCTGACTGACGAATGTGGCCACGTTCACGTCCGTCGATTTGCCCGCATACACGAAACGGTAGTGTGTCGCGAGCGTGCCTTCATGCATGTTCAGCGTCTGCGTGTAGTGCCTGAAGATGCTCTTGTTCAGCGGTGTCGAGTTGAGCCAGCCGGGGCCCGGGTTGTAATCGATCTCGCTCCAGCCGGGCACGGCCGCGGGGCGGGAAATGTCGCCTTTCCTGTAATCCATGAACGCGACCATGTAGCCCATCTTCGGGCCGGTGCCGCGCGGCGAGGTCAGCGTCGAAAAATAGCCGTTGGCGAGATAAGCGGGAAAGTACGTGCGGAAATTCTTCGACGTGGCGGTGAACATGAAGCTCGGGTCGGTCGCACCCATGGCGGGTGTGCCGGCAACGGCGGTCAGCATCAGTGCGACAAGACGGAGATGATGGCGTGTCATGGTTGCTCCGGAAACGATGCAACGGCCTGGCGCATGTGGGGGTGCCCTTCCCGCGCGCGGCGCAGGCGGAGCCGCTGCCACCTTGCGCAGGCAGCGGTTCCGCCACCCTCAGGCCGTCAAAACTTGTACTTGACCTGGAAGTTGAATTCCCGGCCTTCGATGGATCGGGCCAGGATCACGCCGCCGGTGCTGGCAAAGCCGAACAGGCGCGAGTTGCCCTCGGTGATGCCGATCTCATTGGTGACGTTGGTGCCGCGCAGGGTGAACATCCAGTGCTCGCCCACATTGGCCAGGGCGCCCACGGCGATATCGTGGTACTGCCCCAGGGGCTGCTGTTCGATCAGATCGCTGTAGCGGTTGCCGATGTACTCGTAGGTGAGCCAGAGCTTCAGATTGCCCCAGCTGGCCGGGATGTTGTAGGCGGGGGTCAGGCGCGCCTGGAATTTCGGTTGGCGTTGCAGGCGTTCACCGTTGAAGCTGACGCTCTGCGAGCTTCCGTCCTGCGCGGTATAGGGCACCGTGCCCTGGTGATGCGTATAGTGCCCGTCCATGTAGTCGCCGACCAGTTCGACCGAAAAGTTCTGGAACGGCTTGACCGTGGTCAGGAAGTTGATGCCCTTGGTATCGGAGCCGTAGGTGAGCGAGAACTGTCCGCTGTCGGTGGTGATGGTGTATGGCACGCCGTTGAAGAGACGGCGATAGGCACTGATGTCGGCATAGATCCAGGGTGACTGGTATTTGAAACCCACTTCCATGTTGTGGATGGTCTGCACCGGCGCACTGGGCAGTCCGCGCAGGTCGTCGAATCCGGGAAAATGCACGCCATCGTTGACGCGCACGTAGGCACTGGTATTGGCGTTGAATTCATAGTTGGCGCCTACCGTCCACGATGGCGCGCTCTTCGAATATGACTGCTGATGCGTGGCGCCGTTCAGGTAGGACGCATTGTTGTTGTAAAGGGTGGCGGGATTGTTATCCAGGTCGCCCACGGTGTTGTCGGCCAGCGTGCCGTTGAGTTCGCGGTGTTCGACACGTGCACCGGCGTCGAAGGACCAGTTGTCGATTTTCCAGGTGTCGGTCAGGAACAGTGCGGTGTTCACCGCTGTCCAGTCTTCACGCAGGGCGAAGAACGAACCGGTGGTGAAGCCCTGCGGGCTGCTCAAGGCGTAATTGGTGGTGCCGTCGCTCAGGTTGACCTGGATGGGATTGGGGTTGTTCCGGGCCTGCAGCAACATGTTGTTGCCCAGGTACCACAGGTCGTGATCGGAATATACGGCGGTGTAGTTGCCCACCGTCAGCGTATTGCCGCTGAAAAGATCCTTGCTGACATGGATCTCGTTGCTGAAGGAATGGATGTTCTTGTTGACGTACCAGCGCCCCTGTTCGGTGACGTTCTGACTCAAATCCGCTGCGCCACCATTGGTGTAGTTGGCCGTGATTGCCAGGTCGGTTGGCAGGCCGTCGGCGGCTTCCTGCGTGGCGATATAGTCGCTCAGCGAACTCGGATTGTTGCCCGTGCTGAAGAATGAAATGGTGTTCATCTGCCCGGTGGTGATGTTGAACTTGTCGGACAGCGACCAGCCGTCGCCAAAATCCAGATTCAGGTTGCCGCCATACATGCGCAGGTCCGCACCGCGGCCTTTTGCCAGATCGTTGCGAAGTCCACCTGGGGTGCAGCCGCTGGTGAAGCACGGGGTGGTTTCGATCGTGGCATAACGGTCTGCATTGCTGCCGAAGGTGCCGGTCAGGGGGCTGAAGCCGGGATAGGCGGAAAACTGGCCGCGCGAACGGTTGTAGATGGGCGTGTCGGTGACGAACTGGTTGTGGTCCTTCAGGGTACGCGCGTAGAACATGATCGTGCCGTTGTCCAGATCATGCGCCAGCGTGGCGGTGAGCTGGCCGCCGTCGTCGGCGGGGAACTGCGGATCGCGCACGCCGTCGGATTTGCGCCAGAAACCGCCAATGCTGCCGTACCACTGGCTGTTGTGGCCCAGAGGGAAACCGACGAAGCCGTCCACGCGTTCTTTGCCTTCGGAGCCGTAGGTCAGGCCGATGTCGCCCGAGGGGACCTCGGTGCCCTGCTTGAGGATGAAGTTGGCGGTCAACCCGGGCTGGCCGCTGCCGTACAGCACGGCCGGCCCACCCTGCACGGTTTCCACGCGATCGATGGTGTCGTCGAGACGAAACATGGACGCGTTGGCCATGAAGGACAGTGTCGATTGCGGATACAGCGGCGAGCCGTTGAGCTGGATGGCGACATACGGCGCATCACCGCCGCCCGGAAAGCCGGCGACCTCGATGTTGGCGCCGGTCTGTCCGCCGGAAGATTCAGGAAAGACACCCGGCGACATTTTCAGCAGATCCGCGGTGCTGATGGGGTTCTTTTCCTTGATCTGCTCGTAGGAGGCCGTGTTGATCGAATAACTGGCATCGATCTTCTTGATGCCACCGTAGGCGGCGTTGCCGGTGACAACGACCTGATCGAGGCTTTGTGCATTCTTGGATGAAGGCGGCTTCTGATGTTTCCTGGTGGCGGGCGTTGTGGTGGGCGTGGTCTGGGGCGCGGCATCCTGTGCCTGGGCGGCTCCAACCATCAGCGCGGCGCTGATGGCGACAGTGAGGGTCAGTCGATTGATGTGCTTGCGGCTTTTCATGGTGGCTTCCTCCCCGGAAACATGTGGATGACGGTTGCTTGCGCGTGGCTAACGAGCGGGGGCTCAGGACGAGGGCGGCTCCATGCCCGGCAGTGCGTCGACGTCGAACCCCCGTAGATCCGGTTGCACTGCATCGGCGTCATGCAGCACATCCGGGCGGCCAATCCCCAATGCGGCCATGCCCGCCGCACGGACTGCGGCGATGCCGGCCACGGCATCCTCGACGCCCAGACAGGCTTCGGGCGTCACGCCGAGGCCCTCGGCCGCGGCCAGGAAAATGTCCGGCGAGGGTTTGGAGCGGTGGATCCGGGCGGCATCCACCACGTGATCGAACAGCGCATCGATACCCAGCTGTCGCAGCAGGTCCGGGGCGTTGCGGCTGGCCGAGGCCAGCCCCAGGCGCAGGCCCGCGGCACGGGTTGCCTCCAGTGCTTCGCGGGCACCCGGCAGCAGATGCTCGGGCGTGAAGGCGGCAATGCGCTCGCGGTAGTAACGGTTCTTGCGCGCGGCCAGGGCGTGGCGTTCATCGCTGCCGGGATCGAGCCCGGCAGCGGCGAGAATGATGTCCAGCGACGTGGCGCGGTCGACGCCCTTGAGCCTTTCGCCCAGTGCCGGGTCGAGCGTGATGCCCAGTTCCCCGGCCAGTTGCGACCATGCCGCCAGATGCTCGGGAGCGGTATCGGCGAGAACGCCGTCGAGATCGAAAATGATTGCTTCCAGCTTGCGTCGGGCGGGCCTCGACCAAGGGCGTAGCGGCTGGCGCTCGACATGTCCTGCGCGCAGGGTCAGGGGCTGGCCGTGATGGTGGATGGTCAGGTCGGGGCCGGACTGGAGCGTGTACAGCACAGCATCGGTCTCGACCTCCACGCGCAGCGGTCGGCCGCGCCAGATCAGCCCGAAGCGATAGCCACGCCAGGCATCGGGCCGCAGCGGTGACAGATGCAGGTCGCCATTCCGTACGCGCAGACCGCCGAAACCCCAGGTCAGCCCCATCCAGCTGCCGGCCATGGCTGCCATGTGCAGGCCGTGGTCGGCATTGCCGTGCGTGTCGTCCAGATCCACGCGCAGCGAATCGTCGAAGTAGTGCATGGCGCGTGTGCTGTCGCCGACGTCGGCGGCGACGATGCTGAAGGTCGAGGCCGACAGGGTGGAATCGTGCACCGTGACCTTCTCGTAGTAGTCCAGGTTGCGGCGGCGCGCACCGCTGTCGACATCGTCTCCGGCCAGCACCAGCGCCAGCAAGACATCGGCCTGCTTGCACACCTGGTGCCGGTAGAGACTCAGCGGGTGGTAGTCGAGCAGCAGCGGTGCGTGCCGGGTCTGGGTCGGCGCGGAGTGGGGCCAGCGGGGCTTGTCGAGGAAGGTGTCGTCCTGGGCAAAGATATCCAGGCGCGCATCGATGGGCAGGTACATGGCGTCGGCGGCACGCTGCCATTGATCGGGCTCGCCCTCCACCAGCTTGATGCGGTCGTGCAGCTCGGCCCATGCCGCGGGTTGCTCGGCGCGCATGCGCTGCGCCACCCGTGCGGCCTGCCACAGATGCTGGCGCGCCATGCGGTTGGTGTAATGATTGTTGTCCACCAGTGCGGTGTACTCATCCGGGCCGGTGACCGTATGGATGCAGAAGGCGCCGTCGCGACGGGGATTGAAGTGCCCGACCTCGAGCCACAGGCGCGCGGTTTCGAACAGCATCTCGGCGCCATGGCGCCAGAGGAATGTCTGATCGCCGGTGACATCGACGTACAGGCCGATGGCATGGGCGATGGCGGCATTGATGTGGTATTGCGCGGAGCCAGCCGGAAAGTAGCCGGAGCATTCGTCGCCGCTGATGGTGCGCCATGCGTACAGTGCGCCACGCGCATGATTCATCTCGCGCGCGTGGCGGCGCGCGGCGGCGAGAATGCCGTAGCGGTACATCAGCATGTCGCGTGCCAACTGCGGTGCCGTGAACACGAGGGCGGGCAGGGCGAACGCCTCGGCATCCCAGAAGTAATGGCCCTCGTAGCCTTCGCCGGTCAGCCCCTTGGCGGCCACACTGCCGCCACCGTCGCGCACCACTGCCTGGAAGACCTGGAACAGGTTGAAGCGCAGCGCCTGCTCGGTGCGCGGTTCACCGTGGATGGTCAGGTCCGCGTGGTGCCACAATTGCGCGACTTCATGGCCGTGCGCCTCGATGTGGCCGTCGAAGCCGATGTCAATGGCGGTGTCGAGACGGCGCTGCAGGGTGCTCTGCAATGTGCCGTCGGGCGCGGCAACGTCGGGAGTGCTCCAGGCGTAGGCGACGAACTTGTCCAGCGCGATCTCGTGGCCCGGCCGCAGCATCGCATCGATGCGCTGGTGAACGCCGGCAGCATCGCTCTCGGCATCCGTGACGCGCGCGTCGTCGGACGTGAATGCGTGGCGCTGACCGCTGAGCAGGGTGATGTTGCTGTGTTGCGTGTGTTGCTGCAGCTTCGCCTGCCGGGTAGTGGCGATGGCATCGGTCACCTGCAGTCCGCCCCGGATCTGCACCCCGATGCGCGGATCGTGGCCCTGGGTGGTGGCGGCATGGTCCACGCGCAGCGAGGAAAACAGACGCACCGGACCACGGTAGTCGATCGAATGGATGCGATAGCGGATGCACAGCAGCGCCGGCTGGGTCAGCGGCACCACGCGTTGCGCATGAATCTGCAGCGTGTGGCCTTGCGGCGAGCGCCAGTGCAACACGCGTGACAGCGTGCCGTTGCGCAGGTCCAGGCGGCGCTCGAAATGCAGCCAGTCGCCCGTGTCCAGGTCGACTTCCGCATCGCCCAGCCACAGGCGGATCGCGGTGCCGTCTGGGATCGGCAGGCGCGTCTCGGTGTTGCGGGCGAAGCCCGGGAAACGTTCATGATACTCGATGGGCGAGCGCTCCCAGACGTGGCTGAGAAAGCTGCCCTGGGTGGCGCTGGGGCGCTCTTCCAGGCCGCCGCGGACACCCAGTGTGCCGTTGGACAAGGCGAACAGGGTTTCCTCGAACGTCGGCCGGGAGAGCTGCGGTTGGTCGAAGGCGATGGCCCATGGATCGACCGGGCTGCTGTCGGTGCGGAACTTCATGCGCGCGCCCAGCCGCCCGGACCGGACGTGCGGCCCCGACCCGTATGCAGCCCCCCGTGCGCGTCTTTCCCGCCGATCCCCATCTTCGTCCCCACGCCAGAATGTATGCGTTTTGCGCATCGCATGTGATATCCAGGTCGCCGTCGAGGAAAAGCGGCCATGCGATGGGAGGCAAGCTAGAACCGATTGGTATCGATGTCAAGACATCGATACCAATCATGCGTCACAGGCATGCCATGCGGGTGGCCCTGTCCCGATATTGGCGTCATGCATGCAGGCGGGCAGACGCTCGGCGCGCTGCGTCCATCCCGTTTAGAATGGGGCCGACCCGTTTCCTTACCGACATTGCCGGCTGCGATCGACCGTGACCAAGCGCCCCCACCGGAAAACCGATCGCAACCTGACCATGGCGGACCTGGCCGAGCTGGCGGGTGTCTCCAAGATCACGGTGTCGCGCGCGCTCGGCAACAGCCCGCTGGTCAACGCGCGCACCCGCGAGCGGATCCGTGAATTGGCGCGCGAACATGGCTACAAGCTCAACGTCAGTGCTCGCAACCTGCGCTTGCGGCGCAGCCAGACGGTCGCGGTGATCGTGGAGATGACGCCCAGCGAAGACCGCACCATGTGGGATCCGTATCCGCTGATTCTGCTCGGCGGGATTTCGCAGGAACTGACCTCGGCGGGCTACAGCGTGCTGTTGACCACGCGTGCCGGCGCCCAGGCACCGGCCGTGCAGGCCGCCGATGGGGTGATCCTGCTGGGCCAGGGGTCGCACCAGGATGCGGTGCATCTTTTCGATCGCTGGCATCGGCCGATGGTGATCTGGGGCGCGGCCGGCAAGGAAAACGGACATATCGTGGTCGGCAGCGACAACCGCCGCGGCGGCATGGCCGTGGCCGAGCGCTTTCTCGCCATGGGGCGACATCATCCGGTGTTCCTGGGGGACCCCGGTTACCCCGAACTGGGCGAGCGCCTGGCCGGCTTTCGTGAGGTCCTGGCTCGCCGCGGCATCAAGCCGACGGTCGTGGTGCGCAATGATTTCTCGCCGGACGCGGCCATGCAGGCAGTGCATGACCTGTTGCGGGGAAAGCGTCACTTCGACGCCATTTTCGCCAGCAGCGACCTGTTTGCAGTCGGTGCAGTGCGGGCACTGGTGGAGGCGGGCACGCACGTTCCCGAGGACGTGTCGGTGATCGGCTACGATGACATTCCGCTGGCCGCCTCGTTCATTCCGCCGCTGTCGTCGGTCAGCCAGAACTGGCAGGAAGGCGGCCAGCTGCTGGCGCGCAAGGTGCTGGCCCTGATCGACGGGCGCGAGGCGCAGTCGGAAATGCTGCCCAGCACGCTGGTGGTGCGCGCTACGTAAGCGGTATTCCCGCAGCCTGGAGATCCCCGGGCCCGGCCGCAGCGGTGAAACCGCAGATCGCCCCTTGCAGGGCCGGACGGGTCAAGCCGGGGCAGGATGGTGCGCGAGTGCCCCCCTTTGCGCACGGTGATGTATCGGCGCCCTGTCCTGGTCGTGCATGCAGTCAGCTTGCAGCCGACGCGCCCTGGAAGTGATCGGCGATGTCGTAGATGCGCACCAGCGGTTCCATGTCCAGCAGGAAGCGCTCGTCCTCGTCGAAATACACGGCGGCCTCCGGCCGCTTGCCGGCCCAGTCGCGCATGGCCCCCAGCGAATTCCAGACCGTGACCAGCTGGAATTCGCACTTGTCGCCCTGCTCGCGCTTCAGTGTCCAGAAGTCGATCAGTCCGTCCTGCTCCCGCACCGCGGGCATGATGGTGTTGCGGATGTGTTCAAGATAGGCATCCGCTTCGTCCAGGCGCGTGATGCCACGCCAGACTCGCGCAATCATCGTTCATCTCCTGCCATGGCGGCGGGACCGGCAGACTAGCACCGCCTGCTCCCGGGACGCGTTAAGACCGCGTGTGGTTACGTGGGTGCCGGCGGCGCGTGAACTGCATGGCCTTGCGGACACGTGTGGCAGGCGTCCGCCCGGTTGCTGCGCTAAGCTGGCGCGATGAAGGTTCTGGTGTTTGGCGGGTCCGGGCAGATCGGGCATTTCCTGTTGCCGCGGCTGCTTGAACGCGGTGCCCGGGTATGGGCGTTGAGCCGTTTCGCGCGCAGCGATGCGCCGGGCGTGCACTGGGTGCAGGGAGCATTGCCGCAGGCCGTCGTGGCGGCCCCCGCGGTGGATGCGGTTATCAGTCTCGGGCCGCTGACGGCGTTTGCCGAGTGGCTGCAGCATGAAACGCTGCCCGGCTCACCGCGGGTGCTGGCGATGTCCTCGATGAGCGTGCTCACCAAGCGTGGTTCGCCCGATCCTGCGGAGCGGCGCATGGTTGCCGCGTTGGCCGAGGCCGAACACCGCCTGATCGACGCCTGTGCCGGGCAGGGCCTGCCGTGGACCCTGCTGCGCTGCACGCTGATCTACGGGGCCGGCATGGACAAGAGCCTGACGCCGATTGCGCGCCGGGCCATGCGCTGGCGGGTCTTTCCGTTGCCGCGGGGGCGCGGGTTGCGCCAGCCGGTGCATGCCGAGGATCTGGCACAGGCATTGCTGGCGGCGCTGGATCGGCCCCACAGTGCCGGCCACATGATCGCCATGGGCGGGGGAGAGCGATTGTCGTCCGCGCAGATGTTTGCGCGGGTGCGGCGTGGTCTGCCGGTATGGACGCTGCCAGTACCCATCCCGCGGTGCATGTTTCCCGCGTTGCGGCGCCTGCTGCCGAAGCGAGCCGCGATGACCGCGCGGCTGGATCGCGACCTGGTCGTGGACAATACCCAGGCGGAACATCTGCTGGGCATCCGGCCGCGCGGCTTTTCGCCGCGCTGGTGACCTTTCATGGCCCGCGATCCTGTGCTGCACGGGGTCTTTGCGGATCGGATTTGCCATGCGCCAGGCGTCTCCCCGGCCAGCCCGTCCGCTTGGCTCCCGAAGGGCGAGCCGCTGGGCGCCTGTCTGCCGCGGCGTATCCGCTGGAATAAGGAACCACCTTTCCGGCGCGAATACACCTTGCAGCCAAACGCCCAGCGACTCGCTGAATGGTTCAGACAGGGTAAAGCAGTACACTGGGTTTCCATGTCGCCGCGGGCCTGGAGCGTGGCGGCGTGAGCGAGAGGCATTCACATCCACGAAAAGGGGGAGAGGCACATGACGGGTCTGCACGGTATGGGTGCGGCGGGTTTTATCGGCGGCGTGATCGGACTGGCCGTCGTCGCTTTGCTGATGGCGGCCATCCTGATGGTGTCCACGCGCATTGCCGCGGGGTTCCGGCCGCGTTACTGGCCGTGTTACGGCGTGGTCATTGCGGCCGCCGCGATCAACTTCATCATCAGTCTGTTGCTACGCGGTGTCTTCGTCGGGTACGTCCTGCAGGGCGTCAATGCGGTCATCGGGTTCGTGGTGGTGACATTGCTGATGAGTGCGATCATCAAGCGGCCCGACGAGGCGCCTCTGGGCATGGGCAAATCGGCCATCTCGGCGTTGATCTACAGCATCATCATGTTCGTGATCGGGGTGTTGATGCTGATGTTCGTGCATCACATGCAGAGCAGCGGCCTGTTGCATATGCCACCAGCGCACAGCTGAGTTACCGCCCGCCGGTCCACCATGCCGGCGGGCGTCAGCGGTGCACGATCGACAGCACGCCCACCGCCAGCGCCGCCACCACGGCGACGCTGGTGCAGGCGTTGAAGACGGTGACGCGATAGCCGTCGCCGCGCGGGACCAGGCGCCAGGTGAGCAGCACGCCAAGGCACATGTCCAGCACCAACGCCGCACGCACCCAGGGCGAGGCCAGCGGCCGCGTCAGCGCGATGGCCTGATCGCCCGCGGCCCAGAGGATGGCCAGCGTGGCGATGCTGCCCAGCAGCATCCACAGCAGACTGGCGTAATAGCTGCGGTCGAACGGCACCGCGCAGCCGGTGGCCCAGCGCAACACGCGCCATGTGATCACGCCCGGCACGAACGCCAGCGCGCTGGCAGCCAGCACGAAGTACACCAGCGACGAGAGCAGGGTCAGCGCGGTATGCATGGGTTTCCCTGCAACATCACCAGGACACGTTCCAGCGCCTGAGCATCTTGCCCAGCAGCCATGCCGGGCCAATCAGCAGATACGACAGGTCGGCGAGAAACGCAGGCCGCCGGCCCTCGATGCGATGGCCCATGAACTGGCCGATCCACGCCACCACGAACACGGCGATGGCCAGCCACAGCAGCCCCCTGGAACCGAGCAGATGATGCAGCCCGGCGGTCATCAGCGCCAGCACGATGAAAGTGGCTGCCATGCCGTAACCGATGTTGCGCGACAACTTGTTGTAGTAAAGATACGCCGCAAACATGGCGACGACCGACCACAGGCCCGGGCGGCCCAGTCCTGCTGGCACGGGAATCACCCACAGCAATGCAATCACGCACCACAGGATGGCCGGCACGCACACCCAGTGGATGGCACGGTTGGCGGGGTGCTGGTGACCCTGGCCGTAGCTGTCGAACCACTCGTGGACGCTGCGCATGGGCGACTCCCGGGCTCATGTCGATGAAAGCCATTGCGACATACTCAATGTACGCGGCTGTGATCCCCGCCACCAGATGCCCGCGGTGGCCGCTGTGGATTCAGGCTGTGGCGTTGCCGCCAAGGCGCTCCATTGCCTCGGCATAGCGGGCGGCGGTGCCTTCGATGACCTCGCGCGGCAGCGACGGACCCGGGGCGGTCTTGTTCCAGTCCAGCGTTTCCAGGTGGTCACGCACGAATTGCTTGTCGTAACTGGGCGGGCTGATGCCCACGCGGTATTGGTCGGCGGGCCAGAAGCGCGAGGAATCGGGGGTGAGCATTTCATCCATGACGTACAGCGTGCCGTTGGCGTCGGTGCCGAATTCCAGCTTGGTGTCGGCGATGATGATGCCGCGTTCGGTCGCAAACGCGGCGGCGAAGCGATAGATGGCCAACGTCGCCGTACGCACCTGTTCGGCTAGTTCGGCGCCGATGGTGGCAACCACCTGGTCGAAGTCGATGTTCTCGTCGTGATCGCCGGCGGCGGCCTTGGTCGAGGGGGTGAAGATCGGCTGCGGCAACTGCTCGGCCTGGCGCAGGTGGGAGGGCAGAGTGATGCCGCAGATCTTGCCGCTGGCCTCGTAGTCCTTCCAGCCGGAACCGATCAGGTAGCCCCGGGCGATGGCTTCCACAGGTACCGGTTTCAGGTGTCGGGCAACCACCGAGCGGCTGGCGTACAGCGCCGTATCGGTGCCGGCAGGCAGCACGTCGAGGGGAGAGATCCCGGTGAGGTGATTGGGCACGATGTGCGCAGTACGGGCAAACCAGGCGTTGGAGATCTGCGTCAGCATCTCGCCCTTGCCCGGAATGGGATCGGGGAGGATCACGTCGAAGGCCGACAGGCGATCCGAGGCCACGATCAGCAGACGCTGGCCATCCAGCGCGTAGACATCGCGTACCTTGCCGCGATGGAACAGCTCCAGGCCGGGCAGGTCGGCGTGTTGCAGGCAGGTGGTCACGGTGCGCATCCCGATGATGTGAAAACACGCATTGTACGTGTGCCGGTGGGCCTCGTGCATCGCCGGGTGGCGCGCAATGAAGACGGTATGCGCGGTGCTGATAGAATGCCCGCGACCGAAACCTTTTCCTGTCCGATGATCCGAATTGTGCTGATCGCCATGCTTGTGCTGGCGAGCACCGTCCCCGCTGCGGCCTCGACGCCACACGCACCGGAGCGCCCGCGGCGCCTGGGCATGTGTGCTGCGTGTCATGGCGAGAAAGGCATCGCGCGCGTGCCGGGCGTGCCCAACCTGGCCGGGCAGCGGCGCGCGTATCTGCTGCACGCGTTGCAGCAATATCGCGACGGGCAGCGGTCCAACGCGGAAATGCGCGCCGCCGCGGGGCCGCTGAGCGACACCGATCTGCAGCAGCTGGCGCAATGGTTTTCGAGCCAGGACGCAGCGTGCGGGAGCGGGCATTGAGCCGCTGGCACATCCAGCCCGGGGCAGTGTCGATGCATGCCGGAGACGCATCATGATCGGCGCCATCATCGGCGGGTTCATCGGCCTGATCGTGCTGCACTCATGGTTCGGCGTGCTCATCGGCGGCCTGGTGGGCTATCTGGTGGAAAGTGGCCGCCGCCACCAGCGCGCGCAGCACGCGCCGACGGATGCCTATATCGGACCACTGTTCGCCGTGCTGGGTGCGGTGGCCAAGGCCGACGGGCGCGTGTCCGAAGCCGAAATCGCCATCGCCGAGCGGCTCATGGTGCGCCTGGGCCTGAACACCGAGCAGCGCAATCACGCCATTTCCAGTTTCAACAGCGGCAAACAGACCGGTTTCGATCCCAGCGGTGCCATGGCGCAATTGCGCGTATGGTGCGGGGGGCGTCGCAATCACGCCTTTCCCATCATGGACGTGGTGGTGGAAACGGTGCTCGCCGAGGGGGCCTCCGAACCCAAGCTGCAACTGCTGCGGCGGCTGGCGGCCGAGCTGCGCATCAGCGAAATGGAGCTGATGGCCATCATGGCCATGAAAGGGTATGCGTGGGGGCAGGGGGCGGCCGGCAGTGGATACAAGCACGGCGCCGGCGGACAGCGCCAGACACCGCAACGCGCGCAATCGGGGCCGGACCCGTACGCGGTGCTGGGCATTTCCCGTGATGCCGAGGATCGCGATATCAAGCGTGCGTATCGCAAACTGATTTCCGAACACCATCCGGATCGCCTTGGTGACCTGCCCGAGGACCTGCGGCGTCGCGCCGAGCAACGCGCCAGCGAGATCAACAGCGCATACGATCGCATCAAGGCCGAACGCGGTCTGAAGTAGAATGGATGCGCCGCGCGGCTCGAGCGTCACCGAACCACTTGCACTTCGCCCCTCATGCTCGCCGCGCCCTCACCGGAGGACTTTCCATGAGCAAGCAATCGCCGATCATCGCCCCGTCCATCCTCTCGGCGGATTTCGCGCGTCTGGGCGATGACACGTGCGCTGCACTCGATGCTGGCGGCGATTGGGTGCACTTCGACGTGATGGACAACCACTACGTGCCCAATCTCACCATGGGCCCGATGGTGCTCAAGGCGCTGCGCGGGCACGGCATCGAGCAGCCTATCGACGTGCACCTGATGATCAAGCCGGTGGATCGCATCGTGCCGGATTTTGCCGACGCCGGGGCGACCAACATCAGCTTCCATCCCGAGGCGGTGGAGCATGTGGACCGCACCATCGGCCTCATCCATGACTGCGGCTGCACGGCGGGTCTGGTGTTCAATCCGGCCACGCCGCTGAGCCATCTGGACTGGGTGCTGGACAAGATCGATCTGGTCCTGCTGATGTCGGTCAATCCCGGCTTCGGCGGGCAGAGTTTCATCGATTCGACGCTGCATAAGTTGCGCCAGGTCCGCGCCCTGATCGATGCCAGCGGCCGATCGATACGGCTGGAAGTGGACGGTGGCGTCAAGGCCGACAACATCGGTGCCATCGCACAAGCCGGGGCGGATACGTTCGTGGCGGGCTCGGCGATTTTCGGCGCGGAGGACTACCGGGCGCAAATCGGGGCGATGCGCGCGGCCATCGGATAAAAAGAAAGCCCGTCATCACGACGGGCTTGAAGTTCGCTGTCGCCACCGTCGGGGGGAGAGCGCGATGGGCGACGCAGGGAATGCTGTCATTGCGGCGCTGAACACATATTATCCGCCCGCGGCATGCGATCACCTGCATGACGCGCTTTTTCATTACTGTGCAGAACACGTGGCCGTGTTTTTCCCACAACCTGAGGGGCTGGATCATGAACAAGTTGCTTGCGAGTGTACTGGCAGTGTCGTGCCTGACCGTGATGGCGTTACCCGCCCATGCCAGCGGCGAGATCCGCTGCAGGATGCGTTTCAACCTGCACGGCTGGTCGATTTTCTACAAGACGGCCAAGGGAGAGGGTGACATCACCTGCTCCAACGGCCAGACCATGCATGTGCATCTGCGTGCCAAGGGTGGCGGGCTCACGGTCGGCAAGACCAGCGTCGACAACGGCATCGGCAAGTTCACCGGCGTCGATGACATTCACGATGTGCTGGGCCATTACGCCGAAGCCGAAGCGCATGCCGGAGCCGACAAATCGGCCAAGGCCCAGGTCATGACCAAGGGCAACGTCTCACTGGCGTTGTCCGGCAAGGGCCGCGGCTGGAACCTGGGGGTCGCGTTCGGCGCCTTCATCATCGAAAAGTGACGGCTGGGCGGGCTGGATCGCTGCACGGCGCGTAGCGCGCGACGCACGGCTGAGGACCGCGGGCCTGGGGTGAGTGGATCGAAAGCCAGGACAGGGTACGCCAGACGCCTGGCGTGCCCGTCGACCTGTGCAAGCGGGCGCCGTGTCGCCATCCGTGCGGCACGCGGCACAGGGGTCCGGGCCGGGCGGGGCGGCGATGTACGGCATTTTTTTCGCGGTGTCGCTGTACATGCGGCCGCCGGCCTCGTGCTTTGGCCATGGGCTGGCAGCTGGATGCCTGCCTTTGCCGCCGAGTGTCAGAACAGCCAGCCGGCGCCGAATACGCCGAGCATCATGAATGACAGCACGATCTTGGCCAGCGTACCCAGCAGCAGGCCCACCCAGGTTCCCACTCCCACGTGGGTGGAGCGCAGCACGCTGCTGCCGGAGGCCAGCTCGCCCAGCAGGGCGCCGATGAATGGTCCCAGCAACAGTCCCGGGAGACCGAAGAAAAGGCCAACCACAGTTCCGATCGCCGAACCCCACAGTGCAGCGGGTCGCGCACCCACCCGCTTGGCGCCAAAAATGCCGGCAACGAAGTCCAGGACCAGGGCCACCACGCCGAGCAGGGCGATCAGCAGCAGGGTCCACATGCCGACATGTTGATAACCATCCACGCCGGCCGCCAGCCAAAGGCCTGCAAACAGGATCGGAATACCCGGCAGCGCGGGCAGGATGGAGCCGGCCAGGCCCGCGAGGACGATCAGGCCGGCAAGGACGTAGAGGAAAATATCGAGTGCGTTCACGTGCCGGATTCCGCAAGGTCAGCAGGGAGTGGCGGGCGCGGTGCGAGCCCTGCGCCCACGATGTCGCCTTGTGCGGTCCGGCGCAATGGCTCACGGGACGGTGCGAGAGCGGCCGGTAGCGAAGGCGATGTCATTTTTCCACGAAGGCGCGCTCGATCACGTAGTCGCCCGGCTCACGGGTGCGTGGTGCCACACGGAAACCGCGCCCTTCCAGCAGCGCGCAGGTATCCTCCAGCATGGCCGGGCCACCGCAGACCATGGCGCGATCCTCGGCCGGATCCAGGGGCGGAAGTCCGGTGGCTTCGGTGAAGGCGCCGTCGACCAGCGCATCGGTAATGCGTCCGCGGTTGCAGAAGGCTTCGCGGGTGACGCTGGGGTAATAAACAAGCTGTTCACGCACCATCTCGCCGAGATAGGGATGGTTCGGCAGCTCTTCCCGGATGTAGTCGGCATAGGCCAGATCCGATACATGGCGCACACCGTGGCAGATGACGATGGTCTCGAAACGCGTGTAGGCCTCCGGATCGCGGATGATGCTCAGGAACGGGGCCAGCCCCGTGCCGGTGCCCAGGAGATACAGCCGCTTGCCGGGCTTGAGGTCGTCCAGGACGAGTGTACCGGTGGGCTTGCGGCTGACGATGATCTCGTCGCCTACCTTGAGGTGCTGCAGGCGCGAGGTGAGCGGGCCGTCGGGTACCTTGATGGAGAAGAACTCCAGGTGCTCCTCGTAGTGCGCGCTGGCGATCGAATAGGCGCGCATCAGGGGGCGCCCGTCCACCGGCAGTCCCACCATCACGAAATGTCCGCTGTCGAAACGGAAGCCCGGATCGCGGGTGGTCTTGAAGCTGAACAGGGTGTCGTTCCAGTGGTGCACGTCGATGACGCGTTCCGTCGCCATGGCGACCATACGAAGTCTCTCTTGCTGATGGAAAGGGGGATGCAGCACGCGGCGACGCCCCTGTGCGCGGCAGGCTGTGGCCCGCACGCCATGCGGCTGTGTCGCAGCATATGGGATGTAACATAGGTGTTTGACGCGACGATTCAATCCCTTCCGCATGATTCCCGAAACAATCGCCAAATTCCAGACGCAGCATTCATCTCCCCTATCCCCGGATGAGCCGGGTGCAGATGCGCGTGCGTGGCGTCTCAGCGTGGCGCCGATGATGGACTGGACAGACCGGCACTGCCGCTACTTTCACCGGCTGCTGGCGCCGCACGCGCGGCTGTATACGGAGATGGTGACCACGGGCGCGCTGGTGCATGGCCAACGGCTGGATCTGCTGGAGCACAGCCGGGCGGAGCATCCGGTGGCGTTGCAGCTGGGCGGCAGCGATCCGCATGAGCTGGCACAGTCGGCCCGCGCGGGCGCCACGGCCGGCTACGACGAGATCAATCTCAATGTCGGCTGCCCGTCCGACCGTGTGCAGTCGGGGCGTTTCGGCGCCTGCCTGATGCGTGAGCCGGCTCTGGTGGCCGAGTGCGTGCGCGCCATGCGCGATGTCGTGGACATTCCGGTCACCGTGAAGTGCCGTATCGGCGTGGATGACCAGGATGACGACGCGGGTCTCCAGCGCTTCACCGAGACCTTGCTGCATGCTGGCTTGGGCGTGCTCACGGTGCATGCGCGCAAGGCCTGGCTGAAGGGGCTCAGCCCGAAGGAAAACCGCGAGGTGCCGCCGCTGAACTATGCGCGTGTCTATCGTCTGAAAAAGAGTTTTCCGCAGCTGACGGTATGCATCAATGGCGGCATCACGGGTGTGGACGAGGTGCGCGAGCATCTGCGTCATGTCGACGGCGTCATGCTGGGGCGGGCGGCCTATCACCAGCCATGGTTGTTGGCCGAGCTGGAACAGGCGTTGTGGGATGCGCCGAGCATGACGCGCACGCATGTGCTGCGCCGCATGCAGCCGTATGTCGCCGCCGAGCTGGCACGGGGGACTCCGCTCAAGCACATGACACGGCACATCCTGGGACTGTTCCAGGGCCAGCCGGGCGCGCGTGCGTTCCGGCGCACACTCAGTGAAGGTGCACATCTGCCGGGCGCCGGCTGGGACCTGATCGAGCGGGCTCTGCAAGCAATAGCGTACCGCCGGCCGTCGCATGCCGCTTGAAGGCGGGGCGGACCGGGTCATGTGCGATTCAGCACGAATTCAATGCGTGCTGGCATGATGGACGAATGTATAGCGTATCCGTGCATCCCCGCGTCGGTCCGCCGTGGCCGTTCAAGGGTGCGGTCGTACTGGCAGTCGTTTTCCTTTCGATCAGTGCTGCAATGGCATCGGCCCATGCAGGTGGGACAAGGCACTCTGCTCGATCGGTGGCCGCCATAGACACCAGAGCCTCAGCGCTGACCCTGGAGCAGGCCGTGGCACAGGTGCAGAAACGCACCAGCGGCAAAGTGCTGGGCGTCGACACGCAGCATCGCGGACACATCATTGAATACCGCATCAAGGTCCTGACGCCGAACGGTCACGTTCGGGTGGTGCCTGTGCGATCCCGGGCCGACAAGGCCACGAATAACAAGGAGAACCATTGATGCGCATCCTTCTGGTTGAGGACGAGGCGCCGCTTCGCGAGACACTGGCAGCGCGCCTGAAGCGCGACGGATTTGCGGTGGACGCCGCATCCGACGGCGAGGAAGGCCTCTATCTCGGACGCGAAGTGCCATTCGATCTGGCCATCATCGACCTGGGGCTGCCCAAGATGTCGGGGATGGAGCTGGTCAAGCTGTTGCGCGAGGGCGAGGAGCGTTATCCCATCCTCATTCTCACGGCGCGGTCCAGCTGGCAGGACAAGGTCGAGGGGCTGAAGTACGGCGCGGACGACTACATGGTCAAGCCGTTCCATGTCGAAGAACTTCTGGCGCGCATCAACGCGCTGGTACGGCGCGCCAGTGGCTGGTCGCGCCCCGTTTTGGCCTGTGGTCCCATCAAGCTGGACACCACGGCGCAGACGGTGGCCGTGGACGAGCGCCCGGTGGACCTGACCAGCTACGAGTACAAGGTGCTGGAATACCTGATGCTGCATGCCGGCGAGCTGGTCTCCAAGGCCGACCTCACCGAGCATATCTACCAGCAGGATTTCGATCGCGATTCCAACGTGCTGGAGGTGTTCATCGGGCGCCTGCGACGCAAGCTGGATCCGGAAGGGGGGTTGAAGCCCATCGAAACGGTACGCGGACGCGGTTATCGCTTCGCCATCCCGCGCACCGATACCGACGACGAGCAGCAGTAGGAGCGGCGGTTATCGACCTGACCCGCTCACCGCTGCTGTCATGTTGCGGGCCGGGGCATGGCGGCGGCTGCGCCTGCGTGAAGCGGCGCCGCAGTCCATCTCCTGCGGGGTGGGCATGATGCGTCCGCGGCGTCCGCTGTCGCTGACTGCGCGCTCCACGCTGACGACCATCGTCGCGCTGGTGGCATTCCTCGGCCTGACCGGATTCGCGCTGGAGCGCGCCTATTACGAAGGGGCGCTCACGGCGCTGCATGACCGCCTGCAGAGCTACGTCTACGCCTATCTGGCCAGCACGGATATTGGTCGCGGGGGGCGCGTCCTTCCGCCGGATACCATGCCGCACGCGGATTTCCTGCGGTTCGGCTCCGGTTTGTACGCCGTGATCGACGGCGATCACGGGTTCCATTGGGAATCGCCCTCGGCCGTCGGGCGCTCGCTGCCCTTCCGCAAGCACCTGGCCCCCGATCAGAGCGTGTTCAGGGGCCCGGTCGAGACCAGCTTGGGGCCCTTGTATGTCTACAGTCTGGGTGTGGTCTACGACACCCACAGCGGCAAGAGCGTGCACCTGACGTTCAATGTGGCGCAGACACAGTGGCAATTCGTGCATCAATTGCAGGTCTACCGGCGCACGCTGTTCGGCTGGCTGGCGGCGCTGGGCATCGTGCTGGTGTTGCTGCAGCTGCTGCTGCTGCGCTGGAGCCTGTCGCCGCTCAGGCGCATGGCGGCCAATCTCCGGCGTATCGAGCAGGGCGAAGCGGAGCGCCTCACCGGCAGCTATCCGCTGGAGGTGGCGGGCATCACGCGCAGCCTGAACAATTTCATCGAAAGCGAGCGCGAGCACATGACGCGCTACCGGAATACCCTGGCGGACCTGGCGCACAGCCTGAAAACCCCGTTGGCCGTGGCGCGGGCGCGCATCGAATCCGAAGCCGACTCGCCGGGGCTGATCGACGACCTGTCCGAACAGGTCCGGCGCATGGACGAGATCGTGGCCTATCAATTGTCGCGTGCCGCAACCTCCGGACGCCCGACCTTTGCCACGCCCATCCCGGTGGCCTCGCACGCCGAGGACCTGGTGATCTCGCTGGAAAAGGTCTATGCCGACAAGGGCGTATTGTGCGAATTCGATATCGACGAGACGGCGAGTTTCTACGGTCAGCGCGGCGACTTGCTGGAACTGCTGGGCAATCTTCTGGAGAACGCGTTCAAGTGGGCGCGTGGAAGGGTGATGCTGCGCGTGCACAGTATTGCCGGAGAGCAGGCACAGCATCGCCCCGGTCTGGAGCTCGCAGTCGAGGATGACGGTCCCGGCGTGCCTTCCGAAAGCATGGAATGGATGATGCAGCGCGGCGTACGGGGCGACGAGCGGGTCAAGGGCCATGGCATCGGCCTGGCCATCGTGCAGGATATCGTGCGCGCCTATCGCGCCGAACTGCGGGTCGAGTCCTCTGCCGAACTGGGCGGCGCGCGCTTCGTGGTGATCTTCGAGGCTGTCTAGCGCGGTACCAGCGGGCGGTGTGTGTTGGGGGCTCGCCCGATACGCGAATGGAGTCTACTGCTGAATCGAGCCGGGGATCAGCGATTGCCATGTCAGGGCGGATCGCTTGGCGCGCGGGGTTGCACCGCCGGACGCGCCGCGAGCCGATGATGATGGCACGTTGTCATGTTGCACGGACCCTGGCGCTTCTTCGGCTCCCGTGCTGTTGTCTGCAGAGCTGGCGCCGCCCAAAGGCATGGAGCCACCATTGTCGACAGGGTCTCCCAGGGCGCCGCTGGCGCTGCCGTCATGTGTGCTGCCGCCCGCATCTGCCGGGCTCGATGCGGAGGTATCAAGCGTGGAAGCAATGGTCGACAGCACGTCGCTTTCCGCCGAGGCCATGACGCCATGGGCGGCGGAAACGGCCGCGCAGGCCGGTGCCGCCAAGCCAATGGCCAGCACGGAAACCGCATATCTGATCACACGTTTCATGGCGCTCCAGCCTCCAGAGCATCACATCAAGTCCTGAATAGTCGCAAAATTGCGCGTGAATTTCCAATATGCCGCTCTTGCGGGGCGGCAGTGAATATGCTGGTCACGCTACACTTCACGCGCCCCGGGTGGCATGACGTGGCTGCCCGGCAAGCACATTTT
Source organism: uncultured Gammaproteobacteria bacterium (assembly GCA_963747595.1). GTDB lineage: Bacteria > Pseudomonadota > Gammaproteobacteria > Xanthomonadales > Rhodanobacteraceae > Oleiagrimonas. Next base: position 1,748,757 of record CAVVFO010000002.1, on the reverse strand, counting down.
TCCGCTGCGCATGCAGCGGGACCGGTTCCCGTAGTTGATGGTGCATTGATGTCGACGGTCAATCTTTTGCGTGCCTTGGAGCAGGGCGGTTGGATCTCCGGCACTGCGCTGGCGGCACGACTGGAGGTGACCCGGGCCGCTGTATGGAAACAGGTGCAGGCACTGCGGGCCCAGGGGGTCGAGGTGCTCTCCAGTTCGCGCTACGGGTATCGTCTGCCATGGCCGATCGGTTTGCTGGATGCGGCGCGCATTCGCGCGATGCTGGGTTCGCAGTGGCCGGGGCAGCTCGAGGTGCACTGGCAGCTGGACTCGACCTCCAGCGAATTGCTGCGTCGTCCGCAGGCCGCGGACACCAGTGTGGTGATGGCGGAAACGCAGAGCGCAGGTCGCGGCCGGCGTGGCCGCAGCTGGCTGTCGCCGCCCGCGCTCAACATCTATCTGTCGTACCTGAAGCGCTTCGATGCGGGGTTCGCATCGCTGGCGGGGTTGTCCCTGGTGGTCGGGGTGGCGTTGATGCGTACTCTGGGGCAGTTGGGTGTGCGCGGCGCGGGGCTGAAATGGCCCAACGACGTGCTGGCCGATGGCGCCAAGCTGGCCGGGGTGCTGGTGGAGTTGAGTGGTGAAGCCCAGGGGCCGTGTGTGGCCGTGATCGGCGTCGGGATCAATGTGCGTCTGCCGCCGGCGGTGGCGGCGCAAGCCGGTCAGCCGGTCACCGATCTGGCGCACCTGTGTGGCGGGGTGGCGCCGGACCGCAATCAGCTGGCCGCTGGCTTCATCCGCTGTCTGGGAGACGTGCTGATCGAGTTCGAGCGGCATGGTTTCGCGCATTTCGTCGATGCCTATGCCGAGCATGACCTCTTGGCCGGACAGCCCGTCTGGCTCGAGGCTGCAGGTGATCGCAAGGCAGCCACGGCTTGCGGAATCGACGCGCGCGGCGCACTACGCGTGCGCGATGCCGAAGGCGAGCGCATTGTCGACAGCGCCGATGTGACGGTGCGCACCGCATGAATCTGCTTCTGGACCTGGGCAATACACGGTTGAAGTGGGCCTTCGGCAAGGATCCTGCGGCGCTGCGGTCGCGCGCCGTCGCCTGGGACAGCGGGAACCTGCACGCGGTTGTCGATGCACTGTGGTCGACATTGCCATCGTCGCCCGGACGCATATGCGTGGCATCGGTAGCGACGGCAGACAAGCAGGACGTGGTGCTGGACCATCTGCGCGCGCATGCGTCCGTGCCTGTCGAGATTCTCGATACGCCCGCGCGCGCATGCGGTGTGATCAATGCCTACAGTGCGCCGCAGCGGCTGGGCGTAGATCGATTTCTGGCCATGGTCGCGGCGCGCGATGCCGGGCTTTCGCCGTGCATCGTGGCCGGTTGCGGCACGGCCCTGACGCTGGATGCGCTGCGCGCGGACGGGCGTCACCTAGGTGGTCTGATCGCGCCCGGCCCGCGCTTGATGCGCCAGTCCGTGCTGGGGGCCACCGCCAGGGTCCTGCCGGCGCACGAGGGCGAGTGCGTGGACGCGGCCGACAATACCGAGGATGCGCTGAACTCCGGTTGCTGGCATGGCGCGGCCGCGCTCGTGGAGCGGTTTGCCACGCGCATGAGCGGCCGCCTGGGCGGAGCGCCGCAGTGGGTGCTGGGCGGCGGTGATGCCGAACGGCTCTCCCGCCTGCTGTCGCAACCGGTGCAGGTACTGCCCGATGCTGTTCTACGCGGTTTGGCGGTATGGGTGCGAGACAGGCCTGCCCTCGATTGAGGACATCTCGACTCTTCTCTGCCGTGGCCCGTCTTTCGATAGAATGATGCGTTGCACGGGAAATCTATGAACGAGTGGACGCCGCCGGCATGATGTACCAACAAATTGGCGATGCCGGCGCGCGCGTCCCGGCTGACCGGGGCCTTGCCAGGCAAGCAGGCGGCCCCTGCCGCCGTCCCGTGAGCGGCACGCTCGCGGAAACGAAGACGCCCGTGCACACTGGGTCAGAGCTTTTATAGGGGGGGCGAATGTTCCTGCGTTTGCTGTTTCTGTTGCTGATTGCGCTCAACGTTGGCGTGGCTGCATGGCTGGTCTTCGGGCATCCGCCAGATGCCAGCGTCCCGGCAGCCGATCCGGGGGTGCCGGAATTGAAGTTGCTGCCCGGTGCCGCGGCGGCGGATGCGAACATGGCTTCGGCCGGTGCAGCCGCCCCCGCGCCGGGTGACCGCTGCATGGTGGTGGGACCGTTCGCCACCCAGACTGATGCCCGGCGCCAGCTCGAACGCGTGCGTCGGCACGTCTGGCAGGCCCAGTTGCAGGAACAGACGACCGATCAGACCGCGGGTTGGTGGGTCTACCTGCCGGCGTTCACGACACGCGAGAGTGCATTGGCGGCGGCGAAGAAGCTGGCGGCCCGTGGCGTGCACGATGACTACGTGGTCACGGCAGGCGACAATTCGAACACGGTGTCGCTGGGTCTGTTTCATGATGAGGAGAATGCCCGGCACCGTCGCGACCGTATCGCTGCACTGGGCTTCAAGCCACAGGTGTCGCAGCGCTCGGAGAGCATGCCGCAGTACTGGGTCAAACTGGTACTGCGGCGTCGCAGCGGCTTCGATTGGCATGCCTATGTCAACGATCCGGATGTGCGCGCGCGCCACATGCAGTGTGCCGGGGGGTAGGCGCCAATACCGTCCAGCCTGATAGAATGGCGCTCCTGCGTGCCGGCGTAGCTCAGTTGGTAGAGCAACCGCCTTGTAAGCGGTAGGTCCCCAGTTCGAATCCGGGTGCCGGCACCACTTTAATCACATGCCATGGCATGAGCTGAAGCATGCCGCGCTTGCGCCATCGCGATGCGCGCTGCATGCGTCTGCACAGGCAAAAGCCCTTTGAAGATGTGCTTGCCGCGTGCCGTGGTCGACGTTTTTCCAGACAACGGACCCATCCATGCAGAACAAGCCAGCAGTTTCCCTGATCGGGGTGCCCACCGACGTCGGCGCCGGCCATCGTGGCGCGTCGATGGGGCCCGAAGCCCTGCGTGTCGCCGGTATTGATGCGGCACTGCGCGGACGCGGTGTGGACGTGGAGGACCGGGGCAATCTCAGCGGTCCGCTCAATCCATGGTTGCCGCCCGAGGAGGGGTATCGGCATCTGGAGGCCGTGGTGGCGTGGAATCGCGCGCTGATGCAGGCTTCGCTGGCGGTGCTGGATGAGGGCCGCATGCCGATCATGCTGGGGGGCGATCACTGCCTGGGGATCGGCTCGATCAATGCCGTGGCGCAGCATTGCCGCAAGGCGGGCAGAAACCTGCGCGTGCTGTGGCTGGATGCGCATACCGACTTCAACACCAGCGACCTGACGCCGTCGGGCAATATCCACGGCATGCCGGTGGCGTGCCTGTGCGGGCACGGCCCCGAGGCGTTGACCCATCTGGGGCCGCACGTGCCGGCCATCGATCCGTCGGTGGTGCGACAGGTCGGTATCCGCTCGGTGGATGAGGGCGAAAAGCGCTTCGTGCACCAGCACAAGCTGCAGATCTGCGACATGCGCTACATCGACGAGTACGGCATGCGCGGCGCCATGCACCAGGTGCTGGATGGCATGGACGACAATACCCACCTGCATGTCAGTTTCGACGTGGATTTCCTGGACCCCTCCATCGCCCCCGGCGTGGGCACCACGGTTCCGGGTGGCCCCAACTATCGCGAGGCGCAGCTGTGCATGGAGATGATCGCCGATACGGGTCGCATGGGATCGCTGGATATCGTCGAGCTCAACCCCGCCTATGACGAGAAGAACCGCACTGCCGAGCTGTCGGTGGAACTGGTGGAGAGCCTGTTCGGCAAGTCCACCCTGACCCGCGCTGCCTGACACGGCTGCCATGAGCACGCGTATTCTCACAGGCATCACCACCACCGGCACGCCGCATCTGGGCAATTACGTCGGTGCAATCCGTCCTGCTGTCGCGGCCAGCCGCCGCGACAACGTGGATGCGTTCTATTTCATGGCCGATTACCACGCGCTGATCAAGTGCGAGGATCCGGCCAGGGTGCAGCGCTCGCGGCTGGAAATCGCCGCCAGCTGGCTGGCTGCCGGCCTGGATCCGCAGCGCGTCACGTTCTATCGCCAGTCCGATATCCCGGAAATTCCCGAACTGACCTGGCTGCTGACCTGCGTGACCGCCAAGGGCCTGCTCAACCGCGCGCACGCCTACAAGGCCGCCGTGGACAGGAATACGGAAGCGGGCGAGGATGCCGACGCGGGCATTCGCGCGGGACTGTACATGTACCCCGTGCTGATGGCCGCCGACATCCTGGCCTTCAACGCGCATCAGGTCCCGGTGGGCCGCGATCAGGTGCAGCACATCGAGATGGCACGCGACATCGCGCAACGCTTCAATCATCTGTACAAGGGCGAGTTCTTCACGCTGCCCGAGGCCGTGATCGAGGAGGATGTGGCCACGCTGCCTGGCCTGGACGGGCGCAAGATGTCCAAGAGCTACGACAACACCATCCCGCTGTTCGCAGGCGGACCCAAGGCGCTGCGTGCCGCGGTGATGCGCATCGTCACCGACTCGCGCGAGCCGGGCGAGCCGAAAGATCCCGACAGCAACGCGCTCGATACCATTTTCCGAGCGTTTGCCGGCCGTGATGAAAGCGACGTCTTTGCGCAATCGCTGCGGGACGGCCTGGGGTGGGGCGAGGCCAAGAAGCAGCTGGTTGATCGCCTGGAGCGCGACATCGCGCCGATGCGCGCGCGCTACGATGATCTGATGGCGCATTCCGAGCGCGTGGAAGAGGCGCTGCGCGAGGGTGCGCACAAGGCACGCAAGCTGGCTGCGCCGTTGCTGGAACGACTGCGCGAGGCAGTGGGACTGGGCCAAGGCGATGCGCGACCCGCCGCCGGCACCTCATCGCGCAAAGGCAGCAGGAAGACGGCACGGTTCGTCAGCTTCCGGGACGCCGATGGCCGGTTCCGTTTTCGTCTTCTGTCCGCCGAAGGTGAGGAGCTTGCGTTGTCTCGTGCCTTCGAGAAACCGCAGGCCGCCGGTGCCTGCACGCAGGAGATCCTGGCCATGGGCGGGACACTGACCATCGAACCGTCGGGGAACGCCTTCGTGATCGTGCTCAACAACGAGGCCGTGGCCGAAAGTCCCGCCTTCGTCGATATCGCGGCGCGGGATGCCGGCATGCGCCGGCTTCGTGGGGAGCTGGCAGCGCTGGCAGCGCATTCGGCCGGCTGATCTTGGCCCCCGCGCGGCACACGTGCCGCAAGGTGGCGCCCGGGGGCGCCCGGGGGCGCCTTCGCCCGATGATCCTTCCACGGTGCTGTTCATGCGAACGCTACGCATGACGTATGGCTGTGGCTGACATTTAAACGCCGGTGCCATCATGCGCATCTATCCATGCACGCAGGTGATGCCTTCTGCGAGAGAGGCGCATCGCTTTGTCTACTGCCTGTCCGAGGAATTCCCTGCATGCGTTGTATGTGTCGCCTGTTCGCCGCTATGGCGATCATGTTCGTCGTGCCCGCGTGGGCACATGTGCAGATCGACGGTCATATCAGTCCCGGCGAATGGCAGGGTGCACGACATATCGTCGACTTCCGCCAGACGCAGCCGCTGACCGGAAAGACTGCCACGATGCAGACCCAGGCATGGATCCTGTCCACGCCGGAGGGACTGGCCGTGGCATTTCGCAACACGCAGCCGCCCGGCGTCGCACGTACCGAGCAAAGGGTACAGCGCGATTTCGACGATCAGGTCGATCGAGACAATCTGATGATCGATTTCAACGGTGACGGGCGCAATGGGTACGACTTCACCGTCAGCTCCACGGGCGGCGTCTACGACGGCACCATCACCAACGAGACCAATTTCAACAAGGACTGGGATGGCAGCTGGCAACACGCCGCCAGCCAGGACGCGCGGGGCTGGACGGTGGAGATGCTGATCCCCTGGTACACCGCGCCCATGCAGAAGGCCCACGGTGATACCCGCACGCTGCACATCTACCTGGATCGCGTGGTGGGTTCCACCGGCGAACGCGATGCATGGCCCGTGGCCAGTTTCAGGCGCACGCGTTTTGTGTCCGATTTCAGGTCCATCCAGGTGCCGAGATACAGCCAGACCCTGCTGGCGGTGACGCCGTATGTGTCCGGGCTTCACGACAATGTGCACGGACGCAGTCAGTTCAAGGAAGGTGCCGACCTGTTGTGGAAGCCCAGCGGGCAGTTCCAGCTGACGGCGACGATCAACCCCGATTTCGGTCAGGTCGAGAGCGATGACCTGGTGGTGAATTTCGGCGCCACGGAAACCTACTTCAGCGACAAGCGGCCCTTCTTCACCGAGAACCAGGGGATCTTCGATTTCAGTCTTCTGGACGACAACAGCCAACTGGTCTACACGCGGCGTGTGGGTGGGCCCGCCGACGACGGCCACGGCACCAGCGACATCCGCGCCGCAGTCAAGCTCAACGGCAGCATCGGCGCCACCAATTACGGCGTGCTGGCGGCGGACGAGGATGGGCCTGCGGGGCGCACGTTCGGTGCCGCCCGCGTCACGCACGAATTCGGCACGCAGACAGTGGGTGCGTTGCTGACCCGTGTGCAGCATCCATTCCTGGATCGCCAGGCCACCGTCCTCGGACTGGACGACCATTGGCACCCCACGCAACGGTTCACGTTGCAGGGCAATGTGGTCGGCAGCGATATCGCACAGCATGGGCAGATCACGCGCGGCGCCGGCGCGACCGCCATTGCCGACGAGCGCATGGGCAACGGCTGGCGTCAGCAATGGCTGGTCATGCATTTCGACGACCGGTTGCAGATCAATGATTTTGGCTATCTGGAGCGCAACAATTTCGATTACGCACACTGGGAGGTGCGCAAACGCATCACCGATCTTCCCGCCGGTTCCATCTACAGCTCGCACGACTGGCACTTCCGCGTGGATGCTCTGGACAACGACGATCATGGCCTGAGATTGCGCCGGCAGTTGCGCATCAACCGCAGTAGCGAACTGCGCAATGGCGACAGCGAGGACGCGCAGATCGACATCAACAGCGCCGGCTGGGACGATCTGCTGACCCGTGGGCATGGTGCCTTGTTCCTGCCGCCATCATCGGATCTGTATTACGAACATGTCACCCCGCGCCATGGCAACTGGTCCTGGAAGCTGGATGCACAGGCATCCACAGGCGGCCTGGCCGGCAACCGCAGGATCGGCTACGACCTGGACGTCGTGCCCACCTACTTTGTCAGCAACGCCTTGAGCATCTATACCGGCGTCGAGGCCCAGTACACGCCGGGCTGGCTGGTCTGGCAGCACGACAACCTGATCGGAAGCTTCAATCAGCGCACAGTGGAGCTGAAAGCCGGGTTCGACTGGAACATCGATGGCCGGCAGCAACTGCGCCTGAAACTGCAGGCACTGGGTCTGGATGCACGCGTGTTGCAGGCGTACCGCGTCGGCGCAAACGGTCGCGCCATGGAAACCGACGATCCGGTGAAGAGTTTCAACGTGCGCAATCTGGGGCTGCAGATCCGTTACCGCTACGAACTGGCGCCGCTGTCGTATCTGTACGTGGTCTACGGTCGTGGCGGCTATGCGCAGAATGCGTACCAGCGCGACACCACCACGCTGCTGCGCAACAGTTTCGCTCTGCGCGACGATGACGAGCTGCTGGTCAAGCTCGATTATCGCTTCGAGTTGTAGACGCCGCCGCTCAGCGCCGCGGACGAGCTACGGGAGCGCGATCGCGATCAGAGACGATGACTCACCATGCGCGCAGGGCGAAATGCGCGCAGGGCGAATCAAGGAACGTCAGTGACGGATCCGCCTGCTTGCCGGCAACACCCCTATTTTCCCGCAAGCAGGCGGCTCCGTCGCGACGCTCCTTGAGCCACCCTACGGCTTTACGCTTTGCGAGCCCCGAGCCCCGAGCCCCGAGTCCCGAGTCCCGAGTCCCGAGTCCCGAGTCCCGAGTCCCGGCTTTATTCAGGCATCGCCAGGTCATCCAGCATGGCCTTCAGGAAGCGCGCGGCCTCGCCGCCGGTGGCGGCGCGATGGTCGAAGGTCAGCGACAGCGGCATCACGCGGTGGGTCTCGATGCCGCCCATGACCGGCACCACGTCGTGGCGCAATTTGCCGGCGCCGACGATGGCAACGGTGGGCGGCACGACCACGGGGGTGGCATAGCGGCCAGCGAACATGCCGAAGTTGGACAGGCTGATGGTATAGCCGGAGAGCTCCGAGGACGGGATGGACCGGTCCATCACCTCATGGCGCAGGCGGTTGACGCCGGCGCGGATGGCCGCGGCATCCATCATGTCGGCGTTGCGCAGCGCGGGCACGAACAGGCCGTCCTCGGTATCCACGGCGATGCCGACGTCCACATGCGGGTGCATGGTGCGCGAGAGATTCGCGCCGTCGAACCAGGCGTTCAGTGCCGGGACTGTCTTGCACGCTTCCACCAGCGCGCGGATCAGGCGCACGGTGATGTCCTGCTTGCCGACCCAGTTGTCGATATCGGCATCGTCGACGATCGAGGTGGCTGCCACGTTGCTGTTGGCGTCGGCCATGACTCGCGCCATGTTGCGACGCACCCCCTTGAGCTGTTCGGGCTGGCCGAGGTCTTCATGCCCCGGCGGTCGGGTGCGCATGGGTTTGCCGGACTGCGTGGTGCTGGTGCGCTGCGGTGCCGAAGCCGTGGGCGCAGGCGCGCTGCGGGCTGCAGCGGCGCGGCCGGGGGCCTTGCGGGCGCTGCCGGATTCTGCAGCCGCCTTGACGTCGGCCATGGTGATGACGCCATCCGCACCGCTGGGCTTGACCTGCGACAGGTCCACCTTCAGCTTGCGCGCCGTGGCACGGACCGCGGGCACGGCCTTGACGCCGCCGGCGCCGCTGGCCTGTTCCGTATGCACACGGTCGCCGGCCTGCATGGCGCCCACCACCGTGCCGGCATCGTCGCGACCGCCCTGGTCATCACTTTGCTCCGGCGCGGGCTGCGTCTCGGTCTCGAGCTCGCCACCTTCGTCGGAGGCCGTCGTGGTCTTCTTGTCGCTGGCGGGTGTCTTCTTTTTCTTCGGGCCGTGCTCATGGCCTGTCGACTCGCCTTCGGCGCGCTGCTTGGCATTCGGGTCCGGTTCGAAGTCGCACAGCGGCGAGCCGGTCTCGATGACGTCGCCGGTCTTGCCGTGCAGCTTGACCACCTTGCCGGTGTACGGCGAGGGCACGTCGACCACGGCCTTGGCGGTTTCCATCGACGCCAGCGGCGCGTCCAGTTTCACGTCGTCGCCTTCCTTGACTTGCCATTCGACGATGGTGGCATCGGGCAGACCTTCGCCGAGGTCGGGCAGGTTGAATGTCTTGATATCGGCCATGGGATCGAATCCGTATTGTGTAGGGCAGGCGTGACCCGCCGGTCTCTTTTCAAGGTTGCCACAGAGCGGCGGGCAATATCCGCCCTCTCCGGCGTTAGCTGACGTCCAGCGTGCGCTGCACCGCAGCGACGATACGCTCCACGCTGGGGATGTACTTCATTTCCAGCCGGAACAGCGGGATGTGCGTGTCGTAGCCGGTGACGCGCTGCACCGGGGCCAGCAGGTCGTACAGGCACTCCTCGGCCAGGCGCGCGGCGATCTCGCCACCGAAGCCGGCGGTGCGCGGGGCTTCGTGCACGATCACGCAGCGGCCGGTCTTGGCCACCGATTCGGCGATGGTGTCGAAGTCCAGCGGGGTGAGCGTGGCCACGTCGATGACCTCGGCGCTGATGCCCTGTTCCTCCAGCTCGTCGGCCGCTTCCAGGGTTTCCTTCACCTGCGCGCCCCAGGTCACCAGGGTCACGTCGGTGCCATCGCGCAGCACGAAGCACACATCCAGCGGCAGCGCCTCGCCATCGTCGGGCACGTCTTCCTTGTACTGGCGATAGATGCGCTTGGGCTCGAAGAACATCACTGGATCCGGATCGCGGATCGCTGCCAGCAGCAGGCCATAGGCCCGGCCCGGCGAGGACGGAAACACCACGCGCAATCCGGGAATGTTGGTGAACAGATGCTCGTTGGCTTCCGAATGATGCTCCGGCGCACGGATGCCGCCGCCCCAGGGGGCGCGGAACACGGCCGGTACCGAGAGGCGGCCACGGGTGCGGTGACGCATGCGCGCGGCATGACAGGCGATCTGCTCCATCATGGCGTAGATGAAGCCTTCGAACTGCGCCTCGGCCACGGGTTTCATGCCCTGCGCGGCCATGCCCACGGTGACGCCGGCGATGGTGGTCTCGTCCAGCGGCGTGTCGATCACGCGCATGTCGCCGAAGCTCTTCTGCAGGCCCTGCGTGGCGCGGAAGACGCCGCCGTTGACGCCCACGTCCTCGCCCAGCACGACGACACTGTCGTCATGCTTCATCTCGTAGTTGAGCGCCTGGGTGACGGCTTCGATAAGAGTGATTTGTGCCATTGGTGTTCAGCTCCTGGGAGCTTGGAAGGTAGAAACCAAGCAAGTGAGGCAAAGCGATTTTGAGTCGGATTTTTCGATCATTCGAGGAGAATAGGGGCTGCTATTTGACGAGAAGGAGCGGAAAAGCTGGCCAACAGCGCTTTGCCGCAGCCGCTTGCGTTCCTGCCGCCCAAGCGCCCTACTTGCTGGCGAGGGTCTTGACTTCCTCGCGCTGGGCGACGAGGTCGTCGGGGAGTTCGGCGTACAGATAGTCGAACATCGCTTCGACCGGCTGGGTCTTCGACTCCAGGTACATATTGACCTCGTTGTCCATCCATTCGTCGCACTCGGCCTGCCACGCTTCTTCCTTCTTGTCGTCCCAGGCGTTCTTCGATTCCAGCCAGGTGCGCAGGCGCTTGATGGGATCGCGGGTGCGGGCATCCTCGACTTCGGCATCGTCACGGTAGCGGCGCGCATCATCGGCGGTGGTGTGGTCGCCCAGGCGATAAGTGACCAGCTCGACCACCCCGGCGCCTTCGCCGTTGCGGGCACGGTCGATGGCGTCGCCCATGGCCTTGCGGACGGCGATGATGTCGTTGCCGTCCACCTGGATGGTGGGCAGGCCGGCGGCGATGGCCTTCTGTGCCAGGGTTTCGGCACCGGTCTGGATCTTGCGCGGCACCGAGATGGCCCACTGGTTGTTGATGATCACGGCCACCAGCGGCAGCTTCTGCGCGCCGGCGATGTTGATGGCGCCGTAGAAATCGCCCTTGGAGGAGCCGCCGTCGCCGCAGGTGGATACGGCCACGCGCTTCTCGCCGCGGATCTTGAACGCCAGCGCGGAACCGGCCGCGTGCAGGCACTGCGTGGCGATGGGCACGGACCAGGCGAAATCGTGGCGTGGTGCCTTCTGGAAATCATTGCCGCGCTCGTCGCCGCCCCAGTAGGTGTAGACCTCGTGCGGCTGCACCCCGCGATACAGCTGCGCGCCGTACTCGCGGTAGCTGGGCGCCAGCACGTCTTCTTCCTTCATGGCGCTGCCGATGCCCACGTGCGCGGCCTCGTGGCCCAAGCAGGAGGCATAGGTGCCCAGCTTGCCGGTGCGCTGCAGATTCACCGACTTGGTGTCGAAGATGCGTGTGGACACCATCAACTTGTACAGCTCGACCATGTGGTCGAGGTCCTTGGCGAAATCCGGCAGGTCCTTGCGGACCAGCTTGCCTTCCGGATCCAGATATTGCAGGTAATTGATTTCGAACTTGGCGGCGATGGACACGAGATCCTCCCGGATAGGTAGATGCTTTGGGCGCAGCTGGCGTCGACGCGATCCTGTGTTGCGGCGCGTATGCGCTGCACGCAGAAGCGGACGCTAGGAGCGGCCCACGGGTTATGCAATTTAGTCATTATCTCACGTCGACCGGCAACGCGGGCTGACGTGGGTAGCGGGTTCATCCAGTGGAACCGACGCACTCGCAGGTGGACTTGCGGCCCGGGAACGGGCCGCCCTTGATAACAAGGCGGCCGTCGCGGCGCAAGGCACAGCGCAGCAAATGTCCTCGCGGCGCGGGTCCCGGGCCACGGCTTTGCTATGCTCGCGTCCAGCCATGACAACGTAGTGACACGGAAGGTGTGCCCCATGAGCGATGAGTCCCGGCGCGAACTCGAGCCCGGTATCGAGTGCGATCTCCAGGGTCGCCTGACCTATGCGGGATACCTGCATCTGGACCAGTTGCTGAGCGCGCAGAAGCCGTTGTCGCAGCCCGCGTATCACGACGAGATGCTGTTCATCGTGCAGCATCAGGTGTCCGAGTTGTGGATGAAGCTGCTGATCCACGAACTCACCGCGGCCATCGCGCATATCAACGCCGATCACGCCGATGCGGCACTGAAGATCCTGGCGCGGGTCAAGCAGATCCAGCGGCAGCTGTTCGAGCAATGGGCCGTGCTGGAAACGATGACGCCGCACGAGTACCTGAAGTTTCGCGACCGGCTGGGTCCATCGTCGGGTTTCCAGTCGCTGCAGTACCGCATGATCGAGTTCCTGCTCGGCAACAAGAACGCCGACATGCTGGATGTGTTTGCCCACGACCGGCAGGCGCAGGGCGCGCTGCGCGACGTGCTGAACGCCCCGGGCCTTTATGATGCCGTGCTGCGCTGGCTGGCGCGACGTGGCCATGCAGTGCCGGCACGGCTGCTCCAGCGGGATGTGCGCAGGGGCTGGCAGCGAAGCGAGGAGCTGTTGCCGGTATTCAAGCGCATCTACATGGCACCGGAGCAATACTGGCCGGAATATCACCTGTGCGAGACGCTGGTCGACGTGGAGGAAAATTTCCAGCTGTGGCGCTTTCGCCACATGAAGACCGTCGAGCGCATCATCGGGCACCGGCGCGGGACGGGAGGGTCGTCCGGCGTCGGTTTCCTGCACAAAGCGCTTGAGCAGAGCTTTTTCCCGGAGCTGCTGGACGTGCGCACCACGCTGGACTGAATCGAACCTTTATGGCGGAGCGGGGTCAGCGTTGGTGCCGTACGTATCCGGGAAGCACACAGGACCTGGCCCATGAGCCGCGCTGACGCCGTCGCCGCATCCGCTCCGCCGCGCGAACCCGAGCGCTGGGGGCATCCGCGCCAGCTGTGGATGCTGCTGGCGGTGACCGTCGGCGTCAATTTCGCGTTTTACGGGTTCCGCGCCTTCCTGGCGCCGTATATCGCGCAGCATTTTTACGGCGGCCTTGGTGATGAGGCAGCGCAGCGTCAGGCCGACCTGCTGGCCAGCGGGTTTCTGGCATTGATGTATGCCACGCCGATTGTTGGTGGTTACGTCGCCGACAAGATTCTCGGCGAGACGCGTGCGCTGGCCGTGTCGATGTGGCTGAACGTGGTGGCGCTGGCCCTGATGGCGTTACCCACGCTGTTCGGTTTCGAGATCGGCATGGCGTTGTTCGCAATGGCGACCGGGCTGGGTATTCCACTGACGGTCCTGGTCGGCCGCAATTATTCAAAGGATGATGCGCGCCGCGAGGGTGGCTACACGCTTTACTACATGGCCATCAATCTGGGCTCGTTTATGACTCCGTTCATCTGCGCGGATCTCATCGGGCAGCATTTCGGCTACCGCTGGGGATTCATTGCCGCTGCGGTGGGCAATGCACTGGCCGCGCTGCTGTTCCAATGGCGCAAGCACAAGCTGGATCCGCTGTTGCCCGATGGCGGCCATCTGCATGGGCCGATATCCGTGGTGTGGGTGCTGCTGGGTATCGCCGCGTTGCTGTATCCCGTTGCCCTGTTGCTGGCCTATCCCATGGTATTGCGTTGGGCCATGTACATCCTGATGGGGCTGCTGGTGCTGTATTTCGTGGTCAGCTGTGTGCGCCGGGGCGATCGGGTGCAGACCCGGCGCTACATCGCGTTGCTGTTGCTGTTCGTGGCACTGGTGGTGTTCTGGGCGTTCAGCCTGCAGGGCGTGACCTCGCTGAACTTCTTCGCCCGCGACCACGTCATTGCGCCGTTTCATTACACCCTGTTCCAGTCGGCCAATCCGCTCTACATCCTGATCTTTGCACCGTTTCTGGCGATGCTGTGGCCCTGGCTGGACAGGCGCGGGCAGGACCCGTCCACGCCGCGCAAGTTCGGGATCGGCCTGTTGCTGGTGGCCTTGAGTTACGGCGTCACGGCGTGGGTGATCCACGGCACCGGCGGCAGCAGGGTGGGCTGGTGGGTGCTGGCGGTGTGTTACCTGTTGCAGACCCTGGGCGAACTGGCATTGTCGCCGATCGGCTACGCGCTGGTGGGTCAGCTGGCAGCGCCGGAAGAGGCGTCGCTGGCCATGGGCGGATGGTTTTTCGGTGTCGCGCTGGCGTATCAGCTGGCAGGCTGGATTGCGGAACAGACCACGGCGGCAACGACATCCGGTGCACTGGGCGGCCTGGCCGAGTACGGCCATGTGTATGGCATGCTGTTCTGGTCGGGACTGGCCGTAGCGGTGGCGTTTCTGCTTGCCGCACCATGGATCAGGCGCCTGATGCACGGCGTGCACTGACCGGGCGGGATGTTCAGCGTCCTGCCGAATCAAAACGATGCGGCGTCAGGGCTCCCGGTTCAGAATATCCGGGACCTGTTGTCCCAGGAGTTTGTCCAGGATGCGCCTCAGCGCGGCGCGTTCCCCGTCGTCCAGCAGCGCCAGGACATCACGTTCGTGCTGGCGCGCCAGCGGTGCGACGGTGTCGTGGATGCTCCAGCCGTCCTCGGTCAGGCTCAGTACCGAGCGCCGCTTGTCGTCATCGTGCGTCCCGCGGCTGACGCGCCCGGCCTCGACCAGCCGCGACAGCGCGCGGCTGACGGCCACCTTGTCCATCGCGGTACGGTCGGCCACCTCGCGCGCCGACACCGCATCGAAGCGCGCCAGCACCGCCATCACCCGCCATTCGGTCATCGACAGGTCGAAACGCTGCTGATACTCGCGGGCGATCGCCTGGCTGACGGTATTGGAGAGGATCGAGAGGCGGTAGGGAAGGAAGTGCTCCAGCTCCAGGGGAGCATGCGCCTTGCTGTTGCGCGGCGATACGGCGGTGGCATCGGAAGCGGTCATGTTGCGGCGCCCCTTGCAATTAGTTACACGTGAAACTATAACGGTTGTCCCTGCCGTGCAAGCGCGGCCTTATGCACTTTGTTTTGTTCCGCCCGGAGGACCACCCATGAATGCACAACCCAACCTCGGCATGCAGGTCACCACCTTCGAGAACCCCATGGGGGTGGACGGTTTCGAGTTCGTGGAGTTTGCCGCGCCGCAACCAGGCATGCTGCATGACCTGTTCAAGCGCCTGGGATTCACCGCCGTGGCGCGGCATCGCGCAAAAGCCATCACGCTGTACCGGCAGGGCGAGTGCAATTTCCTGGTCAATGAAGAGCCCGATTCGTTTGCCGCCGATTTCGCCGCCGAGCATGGTCCGTGCGCGTGCGGCTTTGCCATCCGTTTCCGGCAGCCGGCGGACGAAATCATCGGCAAGGTGCTGGCCAACGGCGGCGAGACGATCGAGCACAAGCCGGAGACCCGCGCGGTCGACGCGCCGGTGATCAAGGGCATCGGCGATTGCATGCTGTATCTGGTCGATACCTATGGCGACAAGGGCGAGGTGTATGCCGATCAGTTCGAGTGGATCGAGGGTGTGGACCATCATCCGAAGGGATTTGGCCTGACCTTCATCGACCACCTGACGCACAACCTGCACTTCGGCAACATGGCGCAGTGGGCCGGTTACTACGAGAAGCTGTTCAACTTCCGCGAGATCAAGTATTTCGACATCAAGGGCAGCAAGACCGGGCTGGTGTCCAAGGCCATGACCGCGCCGGATGGCATGGTGCGCATCCCGCTCAACGAGTCGGACAATCCCAAGTCGCAGATCAACGAGTATCTGGACGAGTACAAGGGCGAGGGCATCCAGCACATCGCCTGCTTCACCGACGACATCTACACCACGGTGGAGTCGATGCGTGATGCCGGGGTGGAATTCCTGGATACGCCGGATACCTACTTCGATGTCATCGATCAGCGCATCCCCGGCCACGGCGAGGATGTGCCGCGACTGGCGAAGAACAAGATCCTGATCGATGCCGATACCGAGACGCAGAAGAAGCTGCTGCTGCAGATTTTCACCCAGAACTGCATCGGCCCGATCTTCTTCGAGATCATCCAGCGCAAGGGCAACGAAGGCTTCGGCGAGGGCAACTTTCAGGCGCTGTTCGAATCCATCGAGCGCGACCAGATCAAGCGCGGCGTGCTGTAAGAGATTGGCGGGGGCCGGGTCGGTGCCTCAGCGCCCGATCCAGTTGCCGCTGAACATCATGGCCACCATGGTGCCGCCAAAAAACAGCACCACGGCCAGCGCGATGCTGACGCTGACCAGCATCAGCATGCCCTGCACAAGCACACAGGAGCGCAGCTTGGTGAATGCCAGCTCGATGACCGTTTCGTCTTCGCTTTCATGGGCCTTGCGCAGGCTGCCGGATGCCTTGACCATCAGTACGCCGGCCCAGATCGGCAGCCAGGCGACCAGCAATCCGAGCACGGTCAACGCCGACAGCATGCCCTGGGCGATGAAGGCGATGCCCAGCCAGCGCAACCATCCGGTCATCGTGGACAACGGCAGGCACACGTCGCGCACGATCATGACCTTGCGCGGCGATTCACTCACACTCACGTCGATCTCGCTCATGTCAGCCTCCCCAACATGATGAATACGGAGCAAAAAAAGGCGCCTGGCCGGTCCCCTCCACGGCAGCGCCCTCACAACGCTTTGCGCACCGTAGCACCAAGCATGTTGCGATGCTCGGTGCACTGCAGCATAGCCCTACAGCCTGAGCGAGGTTCGCCCGCATGAGTCATTCCAGTCCCGCGTATCAGTCCGGATTCGGCAATTTTTTCGCCACGGAGGCGATCGCCGGGGTATTGCCCACGGGGCAGAATTCCCCGCAGACCGTGACACACGGCCTGTATGCCGAACAGCTGTCCGGGACGGCATTTGTGGCACCACGTGGCGAAAATCGCCGCAGCTGGCTGTATCGCATCCGGCCGGCAGCGGTGCACTCGCCCTTCGCGGCCTTGCCGGCCGCCGCATTGCACAACCGTTTCGACGAGGCGCCGGCGACCCCCAACCAGATGCGCTGGGATCCGTTGCCGCTGCCTGATGCGCCCACCGATTTCATTGATGGCCTGATGACCGTCGGTGGCAATGGCGGCGCCGATGCACAGGCCGGCGTGGGCATACACATGTACGCGGCGAACCGCTCCATGCAGAAGCGGTTTTTCTACAGCGCCGACGGCGAGCTGCTGATCGTGCCGCAGCTGGGCGCCCTGCGGCTGGCGACCGAGCTGGGCGTGCTCGATATCGAGCCGCAGGAGATCGCCGTGATCCCGCGGGGCGTGCGGTTCCGGGTGGAACTGCTGGATGCATCCGCGCGGGGTTACATGGCCGAAAACTTCGGCGCGCTGCTGCGCCTGCCGGATCCGGGGCCCATCGGCGCCAACAGCCTGGCATTGCCGCGCGATTTTCTCAGCCCGGTTGCGTCCTATGAAGACGTCGAGGGCGACTTTGAACTCATCGCCAAGTTCCAGGGTACGCTGTGGTCGGCGCGGATCGGCCATTCGCCGCTGGACGTGGTGGCGTGGCACGGCAACTACGCGCCATGCAAATACGACCTGCGCCTGTTCAATACGCTGGGTTCGATCAGCGTGGACCATCCGGACCCGTCCATCTTTACAGTGCTGACCTCGCCCAGCGATACCGTCGGTACGCCGAACCTGGATTTCGTGATCTTTCCGCCACGCTGGCTGGTGGCCGAACACACCTTCCGCCCGCCGTATTACCACCGCAATATCGCCAGCGAGTTCATGGGCCTGATCACCGGCGAGTACGACGCCAAAGAGGCGGGTGCCGGCGGCTTCGTTCCCGGCGGGTCCAGTCTGCACAACTGCATGAGCGGACACGGGCCGGATGCGGCCACGTTCGAGAAGGCCTCAACAAGCGATACCGCGCAGCCGCAGAAGCTGGACGGCACCATGGCCTTCATGTTCGAGACCCGCCGCGTGATCCGGCCGACGCGACAGGCGCTGGAATCACCGCAATTGCAGGGTGACTATTACACGTGCTGGAAGGGCATCGCGCCCCACTTCGATGGCGCGACATGAGCGGTGATACCGGGCGCTGCGCCCGCCCGCCGCATAGCGGCGCAGCCGCGGGATGGCCGACGCGGAGGCTGAAGCGTCTTGAAGCTGGACTGGCGGCCCTGCAGCACGATGTCGCCGCACTGATTTCCACCTAAAAACAAGGACACCGCTTATGAAACTCGGATCGCTCAAGCAAGGCGGCCGCGACGGCACGCTGATCGTGGTCAGCCGCGATTTGAAACGTGCGGTCAAGGCCGTCGGCATTGCCGCGACGCTGCAGGCTGCCATCGAGGACTGGTCGAACACGGCGCCGCGTCTGAACACGTTGTCCGATCAGCTCAATGACGGTCATGCCGAGGGTGCGTTCGACCTGGACATGAACGCGCTGGCGTCACCGTTGCCGCGTGCCTACGAGTTCGTCGACGGCAGCGCGTACCTGCCGCACGTCGAGCGCGTGCGCAAGGCGCGCGGTGCCGAAGTGCCGGAGACTTTCTACACCGATCCGTTGATGTACCAGGCCACCAGTGCCGGATTCCTGGGGCCGCGTGATGATGTGGTGGTTCCCAGCGAGGAGTACGGCATCGACTTGGAGGCCGAGGTCGTGGTGGTCACCGACGATGTGCCCATGGCGGTCACCCCCGAACAGGCAGCCGGGCACATCCAGCTGATCGGCCTGGTCAACGATGTCTCGCTGCGTGGCCTGATCCCGGGAGAACTGGCCAAGGGCTTCGGGTTCCTGCAGTCCAAGCCGCGCTCGGCCCTGTCGCCGGTGTTCGTGACGCCGGATGAGCTGGGCAATGCGTGGCGGGAAGAGAAGCTCAATCTGCCCATGCAGACCCAGCTCAATGGCCAATGGCTGGGCCAGGCCGAATGCGGCGTGGACATGCAGTTCAATTTCGCCCAGCTCGTCGCCCACGCAGCGAAGACGCGCCCACTCACGGCAGGCACCATCGTCGGCTCGGGCACCATCGCCAACCAGGACACCTCCAGGGGCGCGTCCTGTCTGGCCGAGCAGCGCACGGTGGAGAAATTGCGCGACGGCGAGGCAAAGACGCCATTCCTGAAATACGGCGACCGCGTGCGCATCGAGATCACCGATGCCGAGGGGCACAGCCTGTTCGGCGCGATCGAGCAGTCGATTGCCGCCGTGCAGTAAAGCGTGAGGGTCGCGCGACGGCTTCACGGGGCAGGTGCGCAGCACGCCGGTGGGCCGGGAGCACGGGCGACAGAAAACATCGCCATAGGGGCGGTGGAGCCGGGCGGTCCGAGGATGGCGGAGTGCGAGTGCGAGTGCGAGTGCGAGTGCGTGTAGCGGCACGGGCAGTGGGCCCTTGCTGGTGCCGATGGCGATGCTGGTCGAGGCACACCCGCCGGCAGGGGCGTCCGGAATCGGGCTGACTTGATCCGGATCAAGATCCCCGGGGGTGCATTCGGCACAATTGCGTCATGATCACCGCACTCTCCGCTCCGCAGTTCGATCCGGCGCTGGTCGCCCGCTATGACACCAGCGGGCCGCGCTACACAAGCTATCCCACGGCGCCCCATTTCCACGCCGGATTCGGCGAGGCCGACCTGCGCGATGCGGTGCGGGCCTCCAACGAGGTGCCGATTCCGCGCAATATGTCGCTGTACGTGCACGTGCCGTTCTGTTTCAGTCCGTGTTTCTATTGCGGCTGCAACCGGGTGATCACCCGGGACACGGCCAAGGCCGACCGCTATCTGGCGTACCTGGGGCGAGAGGTGGCGCTGACCGCGCCGCTGTTTGACCGTGACCGCGAGGTGGTGCAGTTGCACTTTGGCGGCGGGACCCCGAACTTCCTGGATATCGAGCGTATGCGGGGGCTGGTCTGCACGCTGCGCCAGAACTTCAACCTGAGCACCGATCCAACCCGCGAGTTCGGCATCGAACTCGATCCGCGCTATGCCGATGCGGCCTACGTGGCGGCGCTGGCGGATCTGGGGCTGAACCGCATGTCCCTCGGCATCCAGGATTTCGATCCCCGGGTGCAGAAGGCGGTCAACCGTGTGCAGAGCGTGGAGCAGGTGCACACGCTGATGCAGTCCGGTCGCGAGCACGGCGTCGACTCGATCAGCGTGGACCTGATCTACGGCCTGCCGCTGCAGAGCGTGGAGAGCTTTTCGTGCACCCTGGCGAGGGTCATCGAACTGGCGCCGGACCGCATCGCCGCCTACAGCTACGCGCACCTGCCGCAGCTGTTCAAGGCGCAGCGACACATTCCCGCCGAGACACTGCCCGACGCGGCCACCAAGCTGGCGCTGTTTGGCCGCACCCTGGAGATACTCGCTGCGGCCGGCTATGTGTATATCGGCTTGGACCACTTCGCCCGCCGCGGCGACGAGCTGGCCCGGGCGCAGCGTGCCGGCACCCTGCAGCGCAATTTCCAGGGCTACTCCACGCACGGTGACTGCGACATCGTCGGCCTGGGCGTGAGCGCCATCGGCCGCATCGACGAATGCTACAGTCAGAACGTGCGCGATCTGCCGGGGTACTACGCCGCGCTGGATGCCCAGCGCCTGCCGGCAGCCCGCGGCCTGCGGCTGAACGACGACGACCTGATCCGCCGCGAGTTGATCACTGCGCTGATGTGTCACGGTCGGGTGGACAAGGGCGAGTTCGCCGATCGTCATCGGCTGCTGTTCGACGTGTACTTTGCCCACGATCTTGCGCGTCTGGCGCCCCTGGCGGATGACGATCTGGTGCATGTGGATGACGAAGCCATCGAGGTCACCCCGCGCGGTCGCCTGCTGATCCGCCACATTGCCATGTGCTTCGATGCCTACCTGTACGCCGGCACGCCCCGCAGCGGGTTCTCGCGCGCCATCTGACCGTCGGCGGTCACTGGAGTAGGCCGCGGCGAAGCGGCATACTGGTCGCCGATTCGCCATCTGACTTTCCCGGCATAACGCCATGGACCCCAACCTGCCCGCGGGCAAGCTGCCCGAGCCGCCCAGCCCGATTGCCGATGACGGCGACGCGGTACGCTTCTGCCGCACCTGCGCCTTCTCCGGCGCTTGTATCTCCGCCGGTTACCGGAAGCCGCAACTGGCCGAGCTGCATTGCCTGGTCGAGCACGTCGGGCCGTTCCATGCCGGCGACTACGTGTTCCGCGCCGGTGATCCATTCCAGGCCATCTACGCCGTGCGCGGCGGCATGGTCAAGACGGTGTTGTTCAACGACGAGGGCGAGGAGCAGGTGCTGGGCTTCTATCTGCCCGGCGAGGTGGTGGGCCTGAACGCGATCTACCCCGAGCGCTTTCCCTGTAACGCGATCGCTCTGGACACGACCTATTTCTGCCGTTTCTCGTTCCCGGCAATGAGTGCTTTGGCCACCCGCATGCCGACCCTGCAGCAGTACCTGTTCCGCTTGCTCAGCAAGGAATTGGGCGCGGCCTCGCTGATGGCCGGCGATCACACCGCCGACGAGCGCATGGCCGCTTTCCTGATCGACATGGCCCAGCGTTATGCTGCGCGTGGGTTTTCCGGAATCCGTTTCCACTTGAGCATGTCCCGTGGGGACATCGCCAACTATCTGCGTCTGGCTGCCGAGACGGTCAGTCGTGTGCTGGGCCGGTTCCGCCAGCAGGGCCTGATCCGGGTCGAGGGGCGCGAGGTGGAATTGCTCGATGCCGAGCGCCTGCGCCGGATCGGGCATACTCTGTTGCCGGACTGACGCTGCCCTCTTTTGCGTCCGGGTCGTCTGCCGCGGCGTATGCGGGCCGAGCCCCGGGAGGCACGACAGGAGCCCGCAGACGCGGGCCCCTGTCTCCGCGACGATGCATCTCAGGCCTCGCCGGCGACGGCTTTGCCCAGCGGCACCGCGATCTTGCGTGGCAGGCGCATTCGCGCCAGCAGCTTGGCCGCAAAGTCCCACGCCATGACCAAGGCGCCCACGGCGAACACGATGTCCCCGGGCATGCGCATCCATTGCCAGACGGTGGTGGTGTCGTAGAAGGCCAGGCTGCGCGCATAGGCGTAACCGTGGGTGTACACCGCCTCCAGTTGCGGCCAGCCGATGGGGAAGAAGTTCAGCACGATCCACATCACCAGGCCGCCGTTGTACAGCCAGAAGGCCCAGATGCCGGCCTTGTCGCTCCACGGCCGTGAGCCGTTGAGGTAGCGCAGCACCATGTACACCAGGCCGATGGCCAGCAGGCCGAAGGCGCCGAACATCGAGGTGTGCGCGTGGTTGAGGGTCAGGAAGGTGCCGTGCTCGTAGTAGTTGACCAGCGGCGCGTTGAGCGTGCCGCCGCCGAACACGCCGGCGCCGACGAAGTTCCAGAACGCCGAGCCCAGGATGTACAGGTAGGCCAGGCGGTACGGAAAGTTGCCCTTGGCGCGGATGTGGCGGTGCTGCTCGATCGCCTCCAGCACCAGCAGGAACAGCGGCAGGACCTCGACGAACGAGAACATGCTGCCCACGCCGATCCACAGGCCCGGTTCACCGGCCCAGTACAGGTGATGGCCGGTACCCAGCACGCCGCCGATGAAGATCAGGATCCACTCGAACAGCACCGCGCGCTCGACCATCTGCCGCGAGACCAGGCCCAGCGCCATCAGGAAGTAGCCGGTGACCGCGGCGGTGAACAGCTCGAAAGCCAGCTCCACCCACAGGTGCACCACCCACCAGCGCCAGAAGTCGGTGATCGAGAACGACGGGTTGGGCGTGGCCAGCGGGATCATGCCGCACACGTACAGCACCGCCACGCTGAGGGTGCTGAACCACAGCAGGTGCTCGATGCGGAACAGGCCGAACAGCGAGCCGCCGCCCTGGCGGAACAGGGATTTCAGCGTCGGCCAGAAGGCCCGCAGCAGCACCGCGCACCAGACCGCCAGGCCGACAAAGAACAGGATCTGCCAGAAGCGTCCCAGTTCCAGGTAGGACAGGCCCTGGTTGCCGAACCAGAACCAGCTCTTGTCGACCAGCCCCATGATGCCCAGGTAGTCGCCCAGCAGCGCGCCGCCGACGATGGTCACCAGAACCCAGAAGATCAGGTCGACCAGGAACTTCTGCCCCTTCGGCTCGCGCCCGCCGATCAACGGCGCCAGGAACAGGCCCGCCGCGATCCAGCTCACGCCGATCCACACGATCGGCGCCTGCAGGTGCACGCTGCGCAGGAACGCAAACGGCAGCCACTTGTCCACTTCGATGCCGTAGAAGCTGGCGCGATCGGTGTAGTAGTGAGCCATGATCGAGCCGGCCAGGATCTGCACCAGGAACACGCCGGCCACCACCAGGAAGTATTTCCACAAGGCCTTCTGGCTGGGGGTCGGGGTGCCGAAGCTGGCCAGCGTCGGCTCGAAGGTCTCGCCCTTGGCCTTCGGCTCGATCCACATGCGGAACACCACCAGCACCGCGCCGATAGCCAGGAACACCATCAGGAACGAGATCCAGGTCCAGGTGAACGTGGACTTGGTGGGGCTGTTGCCCACCAGCGGTTCGGCCGGCCAGTTGCTGGTCCAGGAATAGTCCTTGCCCGGTCGCCGCGCGACCGTGGTCAGCGACGAGTACAGCAGGAAGCTGGCGGTCTGTTGCGCCTGCGCCTCATTCAGCGAGCGCGCACCGGTGTAGCCCTTGCCGAAGTCGTCGCGCCGCAGCGCAGTGCCGATGCGCCCGCGCAGTGTGACCACCGCCCGGGCCACCGCGTCGGGCAGCACCACGGTGGAGCGGGTCAGGTCGATGCCCTGCAGGTCCTGGCGCATGGTGCGCGTGATGCCTGACTGCCGATCCGCGTCCAGCGCCTTGAACGTCGCGCCGTAGCGGCTCAGGGCCAGGTTGTTGCGGGTTTCGTTGGCCAACTGGACCAGATACTGGGCGGTGTAGTCCTCGCCGAAGTACGAGCCCATGCCGTACAGGCTGCCGTAGTCCATCAGGTCGGCCTTCTGAAAACCCGACTTGCCGGCCACGATGTCGGCGTGTGTCATCACCGTGGCGCCGCTGGCGGACACCATCTGTTGCGGGAGCGGCGCAGCCTGCCGGTAGGTGCTTCGCGTGGCGAAGACCATGCCGATCCAGCAGGCCACGGTGGTGACCAGCAGGACCCATATCAGGACCTTGCTGATGCGATCCTGCGGGCCGGCGCGGCCTGCAAGTAGGGCCGTTGCGTTCATGCTGCGTTCCTGGCTGCGGTGGAGACGTCGCCATCCTAGGCAGTGGCCGCGGCGCAGCGGCTGATCCAGGTCAAGCCGGCCCCACAAAAATCCGGCGGTTCGCAGCATGCCGCGGCGGACGCTCCTCCGGCTGATGCAGATCGGGCCGGCCGCGCACGCATCGGCCATCGGGGCTCGATCCGGAGGAGCGATGCCATGGCGGAGCTGCTTGCCGCATCACGGCGGCAGCCCGCTGCGCTGCGGCACTGCAGCGAATCGGGAACCGCGGCGGCGGCCCGGCGGCCTCGGCGTGTGGCGGATGCGGGATGGCGAGGCGGGATCACCCGCCTCGTTCCGGCGACAGCCGCCCGGCCAGTGGCGTGCCCAGGTCGCGTCCGCGCGGTTGCAGGCCCAGACCCAGTTTCAGCCCGTGGCCGATGCGATCGGCCAGGGTGATCATGTGCGCGGCCGCCGGTGCCGGCAGCAGGTCGCCGGCGGTGTCCCGCCACAGCTGCAGCCAGCGCGAGAAATGGGCGTTGCCGATCGGCAGCGACGCGTGCCGTGCCATCGGATTGCCACGAAAGCAGCCCTCCCGCAGGGCGACGCTGCACCAGAAATCGGTCAGCCGCGCCAGGTGTGCGTCCCAATCATCGATGGCCTCGGCGAAGACCGGGCCCAGCAGGGCATCCGCGCGGACACGCGCATAGAAATGCTCGACCAGCATGGCCAGTGCCTCCCGGTCGAGACCGGCGCGGTGAGTGCTGCATGCATCGGATCGCATCATGCATGCATGATGCCGCACAATTCCGCATTCCCCGATGACCTGGATCAGGCGATGTGCCCGGCCAGACTGTCGGTATCGCCATCCCATGGCGGAAACCACTCGCGGCGACTGCGTTCCACGCCGTGTTGAGGGTTGCGGCGGGTCATCTTCAGGGCCTTCTTGCCTTCCAGCCACATCGAGACCAGATTGACCACGCGTTCCTCACGGCACAGCAGGGCATGTTCCGACGTGTGTTCGAAGGCGGCCAGCGTCACGCCCTTCACCGCCGCACTGACCATCGGCACCGTACCGTCGCCGTGCGGGGTGATGCGCGCGCCGGCGAAATCGAACCAGTTCGGGTTGCGCACGTTGGCGGTCTGCACCGGCAGCCGGTCCGGCGTGGGATGGCCGACGCCGCACAGGATAAGGATCCGATCGGCGTGGGCGGCCAGGGTGCGGTCGCCGAGCATGGGCGCCGCGCTGCGGGCCTGTCGCGATTTGCCGTTGCCGCGCACGAAGGCCTCGGCCTCGTGCAGGAAGCCGGCGTGGAACTCGTCGCCATCACGCACGTTGGCTTGCCAGTGGATCGGCTTGAACAGGTCCAGGGCGTGGCCGTCGCTGTCCACCGCGGCCTGGATCCATGAGGGCGTCATCTGATACACGGAGGGGAACGTGCGGGCAAGCCGGCGCGAGTCTTCGTCGGAACTGAACAGGCCCTCGCGCTCGCCTGCCACCAGGGCATAGGGCGCGCCGATGGAGCCGCGAAACGGCGGCGCGATGAAGACGATGCGATGCACGTCGCGAAACGGTGCGCGTCGATCCCGCAGCCCCAGCGCGGAACGCAGCAGCAGGCCCCCCATGCTGTGGGTGACGAACGACAGTTCCCTGCTGCGCCCGGCCGTCTGCTCGCGCCCCTGGATGTCTTCGAGCATGCGGACCAGCTGCGCTGCGGAGATCTCCAGCGGCTGGCGCCAGTCGTAAGGGTACACGTACAGTGGTTGCGGCTTCTGCCATGCACGCAGCTTGTCGATCAGCCGGTTGTAGAGATAGCCGATGGCGTGGCCCGGCCGCATCCAGTGCCCGTCCTGTGCATCATAGCGGCCATGCGTCAGCGCCATGTCCAGCGGGTTCTCGATGACGTTGCCGCCGATCATGTCCTCCAGACTCCAGCGCACCGGCCAGCCCGTGGGGTAGGCGTCCACCAGACGCGAGCCCTTGATGCCGGGAATGAAGACGATGGCCATGCGGATCCACGCGATGCAATGGGAAGCTGAATCATATGGTAAACGGGCGCGAGCATGCTCGAACGCGCGCAAAACGAGTCGGCGCAGGCGTCACCGCAGCTGATGGCGGTTCGTGCCCGCCATGAGGAGCGCTGTTGCATAGTGTGCCCACGCGCCGGACGTGGCCCGATTCGCCCGGATCCGCATGGCATAGGCATGCATGGCGCGGCTGGTGCGCGGGTGCGGGGTCGCATCAAACAGCCAGGCGTGCTCCACATGGCCGGTCGTATCGAAGCTCAGGAAAAAATCGCAGATGCTGGGGCCTGCGATGAAATCGGAAATGTCCGGCCGGGGAAATTTGAAATGCCGTACTTGTGTCGGATACAACAGACTCATCTTCCCGGGATGATGTTTTCTGCCGGCGCGAATCTGTGCATCCGTCGCGGCGCTTGTCATTTGCACTTGCCTTCATGGTGCCGGAATAAAAAGCGAAGGTCTGGGCCCAGATGACAGCCGACATGGCGTGGCCGCGTCCATGCCGGATTTCGGCCATTTTCGCAATGGCCCAGATGTGTCCGCCAATTGCCGCATTGCTGAGTAACTTGGCGGCCTCGGAAAGGTCGCGCTTGACGAGACCGCCGCCAACGGCATGTCCGGCATGGTAGAGCGAGCCGACAAGGTATTGGGCGCCGCTATCGCCCCCCCAGGGCAGCGGCTCGTTCCAGCTTGAACAAGTGCTGGCGTTCCTCCGGCGGGGTGGATGCAGCGAACATGCGAGCCAGTTGCTGGCCGCGGAGCCCTGCGGGGGCAGCCGCACGTGAGGGTGCGCACACGCATGCGATATACACAGCCAATGTCAGAACGAGCCAGGTCCACGCTCGTGCGGGCTCCGCCCATCTCCTGGTGCGGCCGGCGGCCATCAGCGCTCGCGGCCGAATCCGACCGCAAGCGCCCCCGGGATCCAGGTGCCACGGGTGCGAGTGCTGCCGGGGGCGCAGCTTGTCGATCAGTTGATTGTAGAGGGGGCCGATGACGTTGCCGCCGATCACGTCCTCCGGCTTCATCGCGCCGGTCGGTGCGTGGGGATAGACGTCGAAGAGTCGCGAGCCGCCGATGCCGCGGATGAGGGCAATGGCCATCATGTCCGTAGTCTGATCAGCCCGGTTGGGGGTGCCGGAACGCCGCTGCCGGCATGCCGGTCAGTGCACCGGGCGCAACGCCCGGAACCTTTCTGCATCGTGGACGACGGGTATGCGCAGATAGCGCATGCCGGAACCGGAAGCAACCGGGTTGGCGCGTACCTGCGTTAGATGCGAGCGCAGCACCTTGTCCATCTCCGGGGTGGGATAGGAGGCCAGCAGCCATACCTTTCCGGGCATCCCGGCGGGATCGAATGCCACCATGTATTCCGCCACACCATTCAGATCGACTTTGTGCATCGGAACATTGCCAATGGGGGGCGAGATCAGGCGCGGGTTGCCGTGTCTGCGTTCCTGTCTGTATGCATGGAAGTCACTGCGGATCTGCTCGTCGTAGCGGTTTACCAAGGCACTGACATCCTTTTTGACAGCGGCATCGATCTTGCCACCTGCCTTGATGATGCGTTGCACCAGATCGGATGCGTAAGCGGCTTTATATCTGTGCACACTGCGCTGATGCGCCATGGGGGCGACGTAACGCGCATACATCTGCGCCCAGATCATGGCCTGCAGCGTGCGACCGGACTGCAGTTCCAGCTCACCCAGTTTTGCCATGGCGAGGGCGTCGCCGTGGATCGCGGCATTCTCGAGCAGCGTGCGCGCCTGCTTCAGATCCTGGTCAACGGGGGATCCGGAGACATCGGACCCTTTCCAGTACAGCGTGCCGGCGAGATCCTGGGCGCGAACCTGCCCCTCGTTGGCCAGGTCGATGATGTGGGAAAACAGTTTCAGGCGCGTGGCCTCGGGGACGGAGGCATTCAGCATGCGGGGATCGAACCCGTTCTTGTTGAATGCAGCAGCAGGTGTCGATCCGTGATCGGCGGCAACGCTTGAGGCGGCCATGAAAAACAGGCCGCAAGCTGTCAGCAGACATATTCCCTTGCGCATGATGAGCTCCCCAATCAGTGCATGCAGCGTTGATCGAAAAAAAGAAAAACCCGCACCCCCTCATACATGCGGGTTTTTTTACTTTACGCTTTTGCACGGGCAACGCGAATTGCCCGTGCCATGCCTCTGCTCATCTAATCGGCGTTCGCCAGCACTTCGATCATGTCCAGCATGCGGTTGGAGAACCCCCACTCGTTGTCGTACCAGGACAGCACCTTGACCATGGTGCCGTCCATGACGCGGGTCTGCGTGGCATCGTAGGTGGACGAGGCCGGGTCGTGGTTGAAGTCGACGGACACCAGCGGCTTGGTGTTGACCGCCAGAATGCCCTTCAGCGCACCCTCGGCGGCCTTGGCCACGACGCTGTCGATTTCATCCTTGCTGGTGGCGCGACTGGCCACGAACGTCAGATCGACCACCGACACATTGATGGTCGGCACGCGCAGGGCGAAGCCGTCCAGCTTGCCGTTGAGCTCCGGCAGCACCAGGCCGACCGCCGCCGCTGCGCCCGTCTTGGTGGGGATCTGGCTGTGCGTGGCCGAGCGCGCGCGGCGCAGGTCGGAGTGATAGACGTCGGTGAGAACCTGGTCGTTGGTATACGAATGCACGGTGGTCATCAGGCCGTGTTTGATGCCGATGGCGTCATTGAGCACCTTGGCCAGCGGCGCCAGGCAGTTGGTGGTGCAGCTGGCATTGGAGATGACCTTGTGCTCGGCCGTCAGCTGGTCGTGATTGACCCCGTAGACGAAGGTGCCGTCCACGTCCTTGCCGCCCGGCGCGGAAATGATCACCTTGCCGGCGCCCGCCTGCAGATGGGCCGAGGCCTTTTCCTTGGTCTTGAACAATCCGGTGCATTCGGCCACCACGTCCACGCCCAGTTCGCCCCAGGGCAACTTGGCGGGATCGCGCTCGGCGCACACGCGGATGTGGTCGCCGTTGACCACCAGGTCTCCGCCCTCGACGCTCACGGTGCCGGGGAACTTGCCGTGCGCGGTGTCGTACTGGGTCAGATGGGCGTTGGTCTCGGCGTCGCCCAGATCGTTGATGGCCACGATCTGGATGTCGCTGTTGCGACCGGATTCGTACAGGGCACGCAGGATGTTGCGGCCGATGCGGCCGTAGCCGTTGATGGCGACCTTGATGGTCATGGGTCAGCGTCCTCCATTGCGTAGGAATATGTGTCAAGCATGCAGTGGTTCACGCCATTCCGCCCCCTTGAAGGCTCTACGCCGCTTGCAGCGAAAAAAACCGCAAGAAGGAAAGGCGACGGGTGGCTGGAACTCGCTACAGGGCTTGCGGCCCTCAATGGTAGCGTGAACGTCCGGCCGACTCACGCACGCTTATGCCTCATGGTGCTCGTTGAGCATTTTTTGAACCTGCGGCTCCATCCTGTCCAGGCCTGCATCGCGGCCGATCTGCAAAGCCACCTCGATCGGCTGTTGGTCAATCCAGACGCTTTTGAGGGCCATCAGTGCCGCGACGCGCTGACCGGAGGCGCAATGCACCATGATCGGTTCGCCGCCGACCGGTGCCATGGCCTTGCCCAGCTGCACGCATGCTTCATGCGTGAGATCCGTTTCGTCGCGTACCGGGATGCGCACGTAGCGCATGCCCAGGGAGCGTACGACGCGTCCTTCATCCCAGCCGCGCAAGGTGGCCATCTCGTCATCGGTGCGCAGGTTGACGACGGTATGGCCACGTTCCTTGGCAAACGCCGCCAGTTGATCGGACGAGGGTTGCCCGCCACAGATGACCTGCAGGTTGGGGCAGTGCTGATTGGGGACATACTGGTGTTCGTATGGAACGTGTTCGGGGGCGATCATGGGTGATGTCCATGCGGTATGTCCTCCTAGGGTGCGCCTGCAAAGATGCAGGACACGTAAATAGTGGCGGTATCGCAGTCGGCCGGTCAGCTGCGGTTGGGAAAAAGCGTGGGCTCGACTGCGCGCAAGCGCGGGAACAGGCGCGCGGACGTACGCCGGGGTCCGTCCGGGTCCTGCGCACCGGAATGGTGAGTCGCGAGGTGTCCCATATGCAGACGCGCCATATACCCGGGCCAGATCGGCGCGCGTCGGTGCCACGAATCGCCTCAGCTGTGCTAATTTTCACGGGATGACAACCGCACAGATCCGCCGCACCAAGATCCTCGCCACCCTGGGCCCCGCCACCGACGCCGACGGCATGCTGGAATCGATGCTGGAAAGCGGCGTCGACGTGGTGCGGCTGAACCTCTCGCATGGCACACCCGATGACCATCGTCGCCGCGCGGCCGCGGTGCGCGCCGCCGCCGATGCGGTGGGGCGTGAGGTCGGCGTGTTGGCCGATCTGCAGGGACCGAAGATCCGCATCGAGCGTTTCGTTGATGGTTCTGTGGAACTGAAGTCCGGGGATTCCTTCGTTCTGGATTGTCGCGAGGATGCACCGCCGGGTGACAGCAGCCGGGTCGGTTGCAGCTATACCGGATTGCCGCAGGATGTGTCGGCGGGCGACATGCTGCTGCTGGACGACGGCCTGGTCTCCATGCAGGTGGTCGAGGTGAAGCCGCCGGAAATTCACTGCCGCGTGGAAGCAGCAGGACGGTTGTCCAATCGCAAGGGCCTGAACCGGCAGGGCGGCGGCCTGAGTGTCGATGCGCTGTCGGACAAGGATCGCGCCGACATCAAGCTGGCCGCCGAGCTGGGCGCGGACTTCCTCGCCGTGTCGTTCGTGCGCACCGCCAAGGACATGCACGAGGCGCGCCGTCTCTTGCGCGAAGCGGGCGGCGAAGCGGCGCTGGTGTCCAAGATCGAGCGTGCCGATGCCATTCCCGTGCTGGGCGAGATTGTCGATGCCTCCGACGTGGTGATGGTGGCGCGCGGCGACCTGGGCGTGGAGATCGGCGATGCCGAGTTGCCCGGACTGCAGAAAAAGATCATCCGCGAATCGCTGCAGCGCAACCGCGCCGTGATCACCGCCACGCAGATGCTGCAATCCATGGTCGAGGCGCCCATTCCCACGCGTGCCGAGGTACTGGACGTGGCCAATGCCGTCATTGACGGCACGGACGTGGTCATGCTGTCGCAGGAAACCGCCGCGGGTGCGCATCCGGATACCGCCGTGCAGGCCATGAAGCGAATCTGCCTGGGGGCCGAACGCCAGTTCGAGCCGGCCGACGATTTCAGTCTCAGCGCGCACCATCTGGACCGCAGCGACCAGTTCATCGCCCTGGCGGCCGTGTTCATGGCCAGGCATGTCGGCGTGCGCGCCATCGTGGCGCTGACCGAATCCGGCGCGACGGCGCAGTGGCTGTCTCGCTATCGCTTTGCCGTGCCCATCTACGCGCTCTCGCCCAGCGCGCCGGCGCGCCGGCGCATGCTGATGCTGCGTGACGTCAAACCCATCGCCTTCGAGCACGGCCGCATGGATCCGGCGCACTCGGCCCGCGCCGCCGTGCAGCACCTGTTCGCCCTCGGCAAGTTGGAGGAAGGAGATCTGGTCATCCTCACCCACGGCGATCACACAGGCCGCGGCGGCAACACCAATACGCTGAAGCTGTTGCATGTCGGCTCCGAAGGTGTCGCAGAGAGCTTGCGGGATCTGTAAGGAGTGCGTTGTCGGGCGCGTTAAGCTGGCGCATCAACTGGTCATGCCACACTGCGGATGCTGGCAATGGGCGGGCGTCGCCAACGAAGGCGACAGGAGGTCGATATGTTGAAGAAGGTTGTTCTCACTGCCGTGGTGGCTTGTGGTGCGGGATTGCTGATGCCTTCGGCGCGAGCGCAATCCGTCACCGTGGGGCCAGCCCACCGTGCCGGCTATTGGGTGCTGGCGACGCGCCAGTTCGACGCCGATGTGCCCAATACGGGGCGCAACCTGCAGAAGCCGACATGTGTGGCGGTGGCTTACACCATCGGATCGGACGGCAAGACCCGCGACTTGCGGGTGCGCAAGATGGTCCCCAAGGGTGACCTTTACAAAGCGGCGCTGAGCGTGATCCAGCATTTCGAGTACACGCCCAGCTCCGGCAATCCGAATCAGGTGCCGGTGCGCACGTACTACATCGTGCCGTTCAATCTGCCTCCCGGAAAGGCCGCGCGCCAGCGCATCACCCATGCCTGCGACCTGCCCGGATTCGACTCCGGCAGCTGATCGCGCTCCGCGCGGGGGCGCGACTCGTGGGGGCGCCCGATCTGGCCTATAATCCGCATCTTGCCAAACACAGCTGCGGCCCATTCCGACGGGGCGCGGCTGTCGTGTTTTTTGCCGGCGGACTCCGCCTCCGAGACTGCAGGGAATTTCCATGAGCATCGAAGACCTCGAAAACGTCGCCCAGGCCATGGTCGCGCCCGGCAAGGGCATCATCGCCATCGACGAGTCCACTGGCACCATCGGCAAGCGATTCGATGCCGTCGGCATCCAGAGCACGGAAGAGCACCGCCGCGCGTACCGCGAGATGCTTCTGACCACGCCGCACCTGTCCGATCACATCTCCGGCGCCATTCTCTACGACGAGACCATCCGGCAGTCCACGCGGGATGGGGTGCCATTCACGCGTGTCATGCGCGAGGCCGGCATCATTCCCGGGATCAAGGTGGACAAGGGAGCCAAGGCGCTGGCCGGTTTTCCCGGTGAAAAAGTGACCGAAGGCCTGGATGGCCTGCGCGAGCGGCTGGAGGAGTATGTCGGCCTGGGGGCGCAGTTCGCCAAATGGCGTGCGGTGATCTCCATCGGCGGCGATATCCCCAGTTCCACCTGCATCGAGGCCAACTGTCATGCATTGGCACGCTACGCGGCGCTGTGCCAGGAAGCAGGACTGGTACCGATGGTGGAGCCGGAGGTGCTGATGGACGGCGACCACGACCTGGACGTGTGCTATGAGGTCACTGAAGCCACGCTGCGCAGCCTGTTCGCCGCGCTGTACGAGCAGAACGTGATGCTCGAGGGCACCATCCTGAAGGCCAGCATGGTGGTCTCGGGCAAGGAGTGTGCGGATCAGGCCAGCGCCGATGACGTGGCCGAGGCGACCGTGCGTTGTCTCAAGTCCACCGTGCCGGCGCTGTTGCCCGGTATCGTGTTCCTCTCCGGCGGCCAGAGCGACGAGGCGGCCACCTCCCATCTCAACGCCATGAACCAGATCGGCCCCCATCCCTGGCCGCTGTCGTTCTCCTACGGCCGTGCCATGCAGCAGGCGGCGTTGTCACTGTGGGCCGAGGACATGCAGGGCAACTATGCCGAGGCGCAGAAGATGGTCGCGTCGCGTGCACGGGACAATGGCCTGGCGGCGCTGGGCCAGTGGGATGCCGACAGCGGCGAGTAGCCGCGTAGAGCAGGTCGCGCGCACCGGAAAGCACGTGCAGCGCGACCTGCTCCCCATATCCTCCTTCCGGAACAAAGACGGGCGCCAGCGGCGCCCGTCGTGTTTTTGCTCTCTGATACAGCTCGCGCGGCGCGCGAGCGTGATTCTTCAGGACGTTCTCAAAACCTGTATTCGGCACTCACGGTCCAGATCTTGCTGTCGATGTTGTACGGGTTCTTGCTGATCGTGTAGTAGTCGAAATTGACGCCCGCGCTCCAGTGGCGGTTGAAATCGAGTCCCGTGCCCACGCCTGCGTACCCATCCGTCGATTGGGCGTCGCCGGCGTAGCGCTGGACCCCGCCCGCGCCATTGGCGAGCGAGCCCTTGGCGTGCAATTTCCACAGGAAGGCGCCGCCGCGCGCCGAGACGTACCACATCCGGGTCAGGTTGAAGTGGCCGTTCAGCCCCAATGTCCAGCCGTCGCCGGAGAGCTTGCCACTGTCGCCGCTGCCGTCGTTCGCACTGACACTGCCCAGATCGATGTAGCCCGCTTCCACGCCGATGAACTGCGAACGCCAGCCCACATTGAACTTGTACGCGGTGTCCGACTCGTGCCCCGAGCCGTAACCGTCGAGGGTGGCATTGTAGTGCGCCGTGCCCACGCCGCCGTTGACGAACCAGCCGGTGAGATCCTTGGCCTGCGCCGTGCCCGTGCTGAAACCGCATACCGCGGCGAGGGCCAATGCTGCACATGTCTTGTTCATGCGTGTCTGCTCCTTGTTGGATTTCCCTTCCGACCGGGGCCGGAAACCGAAGCAAGCCGCTTCGGCGGGCGCATCTTAACAAGAAAATTACAAAATTCGCAGCCGCGCAAAAGAACGGGCGCCCACGGCGCCCGTTCCCGTTCCTCTTCATTTTCTGCAGCTCACGCAGCCAGCGACTTCACAGGCTGCGTCAACCACGGCTTGCCGGCACTCAGAACCGGTATTCGGCACCCACCGACACCATGTCCGTGGACAGGTCCACGTTGTCCTTGCTGGCATGGTAGTAGTCGTACTTCAGGCCCAGGCTCCAGTTGCTGGCGAAGTCGTAGCCGACGCCGGCGCCGCCATACCAGTCGGTCTTGGAGACACTCTGCGCCAGCGGATTGCTGTCATTGCTCACGCCGTGACCGCTCCATCCATACACGCCCGTGCGGGCGCTGATGTACCAGTTCGGATTGAGGTTGAAGTGACCATCCACGCCGGCCGTCCAGCCGTGCAATGAGGAGCGGCCGTTGCTGACCACATTCTTGTCGTTGAACGCATTGTTCAGATGAATGTTGCCCAGATCGTTGTAGCCGGCTTCCACGCCCAATGCCGCATTGCGGCTGACCAGCCAACGGTAGCCGAAATTGCCGGCGTAACCGGTGTCATGCCCGTTGTAGTGATTCTTGTCCAGATGCGCACGGCCGACATTGCCGTTGATGAACCAGTAGCCACTGTCGTTCGGGGCGCTTTGAGCGAACGCCGAAGGAATGGCCATCGCACCGGCTGCACCGAGGGCGAGAACGGCGAGTGTCTTTTTCATGGGCTTTTTCATGGGGATGACTCCTCTTGGTTTTATGTAGCGGCTGCGGGGACAGCCGTGAATCGCACACGAGCCGAGCAAAAAGGTGTCGGCTCCGAGGCATTAGATGGGCGTGAGGTGGAAAGATTCCAGTACCGCGGGGTGTATTATTAAGAACTGGTTAACGTGACTGAATCCCACGTTCACACGCGCCTTGCATCTGGCAGGAGCACCGCTCAGTGAATCGGCCGGGAGCCGCTGGCGCTGCATGCGGAGTGTGATGGCAAAAGCGGCACGACGGGTGCCCGAGCGCGGCGGCCGGGTGCAAAGGTTTGCGCACGACCCGCCCGCTTCCACAGTGGTGCCCATCAGTGGCGCGTGTGCGAAGATCCGCTGCCGTCCCACGCGGGTAACGGGGCGCCGCGCGGGACGCGAGCAAAGCCGGAGCCCACGAGACTTGCTCCACGGCGGACGCCGCCCAAGCCCTTCCGCGGCGGCCTCGCGGCGGGAACCGGGCACGCCCGCACGTGCAACCGCAACACCACTTCCAGTAACATGGCGACTCGCCGCTGTGTCATGTGACTGTGCCGCCGTATCCGATGGCCGGGGGTCTCCACCAGCCATCGGATGGTGCACTCTCAAGAGAGTCAGACGTTGTTTGATAAAGAATTTTCCGCTGGATTTCACGTGCGCCACCACCCATATGCAAGCCCGGATCGCCGATGTGCCCCTGAAGGTTCTCGGCAAACACGCGCCTGTGCGACATCCGACGGTTTACGTGACACCGGGGGGCGGATGAACCGCGCAAATCATGCGAAGCCCGTGTGTGCACTGCAGTCCGCCGCGACGAGTGCATCTTGATGGCCAAGATCGTGATTCGCGGGGGCAGGGAGCTCGACGGTGACGTATGGGTTTCCGGTGCCAAGAACGCAGTGCTTCCCATCCTTGCATCCTCCTTGCTGGCCGATGAGCCTGTCACCATCGGCAACGTGCCGCATCTGCAGGATGTCACCACCACCATGGAGCTGCTGGGGCAGATGGGCGCCGAACTGGCGGTGGACGAGCACATGCGGATCCGCGTCGACCCTCGCCCGGTCCACCGTTTTTTCGCGCCTTATGAGCTGGTCAAGACCATGCGCGCGTCGATCGTGGTGCTGGGCCCGCTGCTGGCCCATTTTGGTCGGGCCGAGGTGTCCCTGCCCGGGGGGTGTGCGATCGGTTCGCGGCCTGTGGACCAGCACATCATGGGATTGCGGGCCCTGGGTGCGGATATCAGTGTCGAGAACGGTTACATCAAAGCGTCCGCGAAGCGCCTCAGGGGCGCGCGCATCGTGATGGACATGGTGACGGTGACCGGCACCGAAAACATCATGATGGCAGCGGTACTCGCCAAAGGCACCACCGTGATCGAAAATGCCGCCGAGGAGCCCGAAGTGTGCGATCTGGCCCATTGCCTCATCAGCATGGGTGCAAAAATCGAGGGCATCGGTACCGCTACCCTGGTGATCGAGGGGGTCGACCGCCTGCACGGCACAGAGTATTCCGTGCTTCCAGACCGTATCGAGACAGGCACCTTTCTGGTGGCCGGCGCCATTACCCGCGGCCGGGTCCACGTCAGGCGGACCCGGCCCGACTTGCTGAAATCCGTGCTTTCCAAGCTGGAGGACGCCGGGGCGCATATCAATACCGGCGAAGACACGATCGAACTTGACATGCGCGGCCACCGTCCGCGTGCCGTGGATGTGACGACTGCGCCGTATCCTGCGTTTCCGACGGACATGCAGGCGCAGTTCACGGCACTCAACTGTGTCGCCGAAGGCACCGGCGTCATCACGGAAACAGTATTCGAAAACCGCTTCATGCACGTGCAGGAGCTGCATCGCCTGGGGGCGGATATCAAGGTGGAAGGCAACACCGCGATCGTGCGCGGCGTGCCCACGATATCCGGAGCCCAGCTGATGGCAACTGACTTGCGGGCGGGCGCATCATTGGTGCTGGCGGGTCTTGCGGCGCAAGGTGAGACCAACGTCGGTCGCATCTACCATATCGACCGTGGCTACGAAAACATCGAAGAAAAGCTGGTGGGGCTGGGTGCGGATATCAGCCGTTTGCCAAACTGATCCTGGAGATGACGGACGGCTGGAGCAGGCCGGCTTCGATGTTCCCCCGTTGCTGGCCGGCAAGAGCCGAGCTCTGCGTTCGTTCCTCAAATAGCGTCGACCTGAGAGCGCATCCCACTTGAATGGCTTGCGGATGACGAACCGGACCACGTAGGCGCGGTTCGCGTCCGTGCGCCGCGGGCGTCCCACCGTGTTTTCCGCGATATTGCCGATACTCCGCGCATCGCCGCCGTGACCGGTCACTGGTTGCGGCTGCTATCGCGCCCCGGATGGCGTTCAAACGGTGGGCGCGATCGGTGGTCCCGGTATCGAATATCCGTCACTCGGGGTGCTGCGTGGTGGAGGCGGAGCAGTCGCAGCCCTCCAGCGCCCTTTGTGCGGCGGGAACGACATGAGTGCCTACAACCAGCAGTTATGCCAAATGCCCATCTTTTCATTGGCCCGCAGCGCTTTCTTGTGACTATGCTTCACGTCGATATACGGACTTCAAATGTCCTCGTGAAACCTGCAATGAGGGGACTGAAGCAACATATGCCAGAGCGGTTTGTATCTCCGTTCGAGAGCGCTGCGCTCGGTCTGCCGGTGTCAGCGTGGATGACAGGTGAGATGGATGCTGATGAAGACATGCGGCGCGTCTACGGTTTCACGGCCCTTTGAAAAGCGCCGGATTGCGCCATTTCCCGGCACGGGGAAGGGGTGTAAAGGATGAGCTCGGATCGCGGTTTGATGAAGCGACCCGCGTCGATTGCCGGAGCTGCGGCCATCATCCTTTTCCTGGCCTTTTCACCAAGCGTCGGTTTTGCCCGCGCACACGCGCCGGCGCGTGCGTCTTCGGCCGACAGAGCGGCTTCCTGGAATCACCCTTCGTGTGCTTCCGCGGCGCTCCTGCACCCGACCACGCCGCGGGCGGCAGGGTTGATGCCCGCTCCGCTGCGGCAGGTGAACGGCACCGTCGATCGCGCGCTTGTAAGACGGGTGACGCCCGGCGCAGTGGTGTTGATCGCCCGCTGTGGAAAGATTGCCAAGTGGCAGGCCTATGGCTATTCGGCACTTTACCGGAATGCCGATCGTGATCTGATGAAGCATCCCGTCAGGATGCACAGGAACACGATATTCGACCTGGCGTCGGTCACCAAGCTGTTCACGACCACAGCGATCATGCAGTTGTGGGACGAGGGCAAATTCAAGCTGGATGACCCGGTCGCGAAGTATCTCCCGCAGTTCGGCGTCAACGGCAAGGAGACGGTCACCATCCGGGAGTTGCTTACCCACACCTCGGGACTTCGCGGCGATCCGCCCACCCCGCTTTACGCGATTCATGGCAGCCGCGCCAAGCGCATCAAATACGTGCTCGGTTTGCCTCTGGAATACCCCCCGGGGACGCACTACGTCTATAGCGACATCAACTTCATTACTCTCGGTGCATTGATCAAGCGTCTGAGCGGCGAGCGGGAAGACGCCTACGTGCACAAGCATATTGCGGAACCCTTGCACATGGATGACACCATGTACAACCCGCCGGCACGCCTGAAACGACGCATCGACGCGACTGAATATCAGCCATCGACAGGTCGCGGAATGCTTCAGGGGCAAGTCAATGACGAAAATGCCTGGGCACTTGGTGGCGTGGCGGGGCACGCCGGGCTGTTCAGCAGCGCGCACGATTTGGCGGTCTTCGGGCAGATGATGTTGAATGGAGGCCGCTACGAGGGAGCGCGCGTTCTCTCGCGGCGTGCAGTAAAGCTCATTTCCACAAACTGGGACAAAAAGTATCCGGGCGATGCGACAGGACTGGGATGGTCGATAAACCGCGGTTACATGATGGGTGCGCTGTCGGGGAAGCATTCCATCGGGCACGAAGGTTATACCGGGACCAATATCGTCATAAACAGGAGAAACGGGATACTCGCGATTATTTTGACGAACCGCGAGCACCCGACACGTCACGGCCCTTCCGTTGTTGCGACCATACGGGAGTTCAATACCGATGTCGCCAAAGCCATTCCGGTGGCTGTTTCCGGCTCTCGCGGTGCCTGGTTCTCCGGATACGGCAACTATCTCAACCGGAAACTGACC
This sequence comes from uncultured Gammaproteobacteria bacterium, assembly GCA_963747595.1. Lineage (GTDB taxonomy): Bacteria > Pseudomonadota > Gammaproteobacteria > Xanthomonadales > Rhodanobacteraceae > Oleiagrimonas. The sequence goes on along the minus strand of CAVVFO010000002.1, from coordinate 1,709,481 downwards.
GCCGACGTTGGCCATCACAAAAAGGCCACCTTATCTTTTCACACCTGGTATCGCACGGAAAAAAACAGTGACTACTGCGTCATCCAGTCTTCTGACGATGGTGTCCACTGGCGCCCGCTGGCGCGATTTACAGGCACGAGCGACGGGTGGAAGAACAAGACGCTTTCACTGCCGCCAAACACACGTTATGTCCAATTTCTCTATCGAACCAATGCGGAAATCAACGGGCGTGGCTGGTATTTGAACCAAGTGCACGTCAAGTCCGAGGGTCAATTGCATCATCCGGATTTCAGCACGGACGATTGGACAAGACAAAACCATTGATCACGTTCATCGCGTGCCAAAAGAATGTATGGCAAAGCTGTATGTCTGCCGCAACGTGGCAAGAGGGTGCAGCTGCGCCACAGAGGTGGGGAGAGGTCCTGCAATGATGTACACCACAGACGGCGCCACAGCAAAGTTGCAGAGGGAAACACCTGCTACGCAGGGGAAGGCCGTGGCGAACATGCCATTCCCGGCTGCAGCCGCTGTGATCATCGCCATGTTGGTGTGCCTCGTGACGCCGGCGTTTGCGGCCGGAAAAACGCATCCGGCCCATCCAAGGCGCGCGCCCAGGTTCGAGTCCGGGATCAGCGTATTGCTCAAGCATCGAATGCACCTTATTCGAGGCAAGCGCATCGGTCTTGTGACGAATCCCACCGGCGTTGATCAACATCTCACCAGCGACATCGACTTGCTGGATCATGCCGACCACGTTCATCTCGTGGCGCTTTTCGGCCCCGAGCATGGGATTCGCGGCGCGCACCAGGCGGGCGCGCACGTTGGTTCCTATCATGACGAGCAGACAGGAGTGCCGGTGTATAGCCTGTATGGGAAAACGAGGCAGCCTACGGCGGGCATGTTGAAAAAGGTCGATGCGCTGCTGTTTGATATTCAGCCGGTGGGGACCCGTTTCTACACCTATCTTTATACCATGGCGGATGCGATGAAGGCCGCTGCGAAAGCGCATATACCCTTCATCGTACTGGACCGGCCGAACCCGATCGATGGTCTGCAGGTGCAGGGGCCTGTGCTGGAACCGAAATATTCATCGTTCGTGGGCCTTTATCCGATTGCGTTGCGCTATGGCATGACGGTGGGCGAACTGGCGAGGTATTTCAATGGGCAGTTCCATATCCATGCAAACCTTATTGTCGTGAAAATGCGTGGATGGAAACGTTCGATGTTCTACAGCGATACCCCCCTGCAATTCATTATGCCCTCCCCGAACATGCCGACCCTGCAAACAGCGTTGGTATATCCCGGCATGGGGCTGATTGAAGGAACCAACGTTTCCGAGGGCCGTGGTACAACGCGGCCGTTTGAATTGACGGGCGCACCCTGGATACGCGCAGACACGTTGGCGGAAAAGCTCAATGCGCGCCACTTGCCGGGTGTGCGGTTTCGTGCTGTCCATTTCACTCCCACGTTTTCAAAATATCGCGGTCACCTGTGCAACGGAGTACAGGTTCACGTAGTGCGGCGGAGTGTGTTCAATCCCGTTGTCACGGGGCTGGATGTGATCAAGGAAATCCATGATGAATATCCGCGGCATTTTTCTTTCAAGCCGGCTTCGTTTGACAGACTGATAGGCAATGACTGGGTGAGGAAAGATATTGAAAAGGGTGTGTCTGTCAAAGCGATGCAGCAGCGATGGAAAAAACGCCTTGATCATTTCAAGAGCATACGAAGAAAATACCTTCTTTACTGACCACCTGTTCGTACCGTTTGCAAGAAAAAATGCATGTGGCCGATATATGAGGTTCCGTACGGGAAGCCTGTGAACCGTATCTTCGCAACAGCGGCGGCCGCATGATTGCGGCGCGTGCGTCGGTATATCCGGAAATTTTCAAAACAATCAATCAGGTGCGTCCCGATCCTTCGCCTGATGCCATTTTGGAAGATAGACATGCATGATCTGCTGGACCCGTTGGTAATCGTCATATATCTGATCGCGACAGCGTTGATCGGGCTGCGTTTGAGTGGCAAGCAGCGCAGCGCCGCCGATTACTTCGTCGGCAGCCGCACACTTTCCTGGTGGGCCGTATGCTTTTCCATCGTCGCCACCGAAACCTCTACGTTGACAGTGATCAGTGTGCCCGGCGTTGCGTATATCGGTGCCTACGGTTTTGTGGAGCTTGCTGTCGGATACATCATCGGCCGCACCATTGTCGCGTACTTCATCCTTCCGCTTTACAGGAACGGCGGATTTGTCAGTGCGTATCAATACCTTGGCGTGCGATTTGGCGCCAAGGTACAAGGGCTGGCGTCGGTCACCTTTTTGATCACCCGGCTTCTTGCAGAAGGCGTGAGACTCTTTGCGTCCGCGATTCCGATCGCACTTTTGCTTTCTTCAATGGGCATCCACGCCAATTATTTCATGATCATCGTGGTCCTGGCGGCGGTAACTGTGGTCTACACCTACATGGGCGGGATACGCGCTGTTGTATGGACCGATACGATTCAAATGATGCTTTATATTGGTGGCGCAATATTAAGTGTGGTGATTCTGGCACACGGGGTTTCGCTGCATGATTTGCATCACGCGTTCGCCGTAGGAAAGTTCAATGTTTTCGATTTCAGTGCGCCGATTCTGACAAGTCCGTTTTCGTTCGTTGCCGCGGTGCTTGGTGGTGCTGTTTTCACGATGGCTTCCCACGGCGCAGATCAACTGATAGTGCAGCGGGTTCTTGCTTGCAAAACTTCGTCCGGTAGCCGTAAGGCATTGATTGTGAGCGCGTTTATCGTATTGCTGCAGTTTGCCTTGTTTTCGCTCATTGGCACATTCTTGTGGATTCACCTTGGCGGACGTACCCCGCAGCAAATGGGCATGACGACGTCCGATGATCTGTATCCCGATTTTATTATCAATCAGCTTCCTCCCGGGGTTTCGGGGCTGCTGATTGCAGGGATCCTGGCGGCAACCATGGGGTCCTTGTCATCGGCATTGAACTCCCTTTCGAATTCGACCATTACGGATCTTGTCCGCGTGTTCAGCCGCCGCTCCTACAGCGACGAGGCGATGTTGAAGATCTCGCGTATATCAACGTTGGTCTGGGGCGCCGCCCTGGTTGGGTTTGCCTCGATCTTCACGGATACGCACAGCCCGGTGGTGGTTTTGGGCCTCACCATTACCGGGTATACGTACGGGGCGCTTCTTGGCGCCTTCCTGCTTGGAGTCCTGGTCAAGCGCGCGAATCAGCGCGATGGCGCTATCGGCTTCATCGTGACGGTCATTGCCATGGCCATGGTCGTGCTTTACGTGCGGGTCAATGGCCAGTCCCTGGCCTTCCCCTGGTTCGTGCCGATCGGAGTGGTCATCACTCTGGTGGTCAGCGGACTGCTTTCGCTCACGCATCCAGCCACGGAGTGAGGGGGCATAATATGCAGCCCGATATCCGTGCGATTGATGCTGCAATCCGCTTTTGTGGGAGAGGTTCCGAATCGAGCGCCTCCATCACTGTTACCGTTTGATATCACGCCGCCATGTCTCCTGCGTTCATCCGCCAACTGGCCGAAATCGTCGGCAAGAAATACGTGATCACGGACGAGGTCCTGACCCGTCGCTACCGCAATGGGTTCCGCTTCGGCGGCGGGCCGGTGGTGGCGGTGGTTCGCCCCGGGTCGCTGGTTGAACAATGGCGGGTGCTGCAGGCATGCATCGACAACGACCGCGTCGTTATCACGCAGGCGGCCAATACCGGACTGACCGGTGGCTCGACCCCGGATGGGGACGCCTATGATCGCGAGGTCGTGATCGTCAATACGATGCGACTCGACAAGTTGCAGCTACTGGACGAGGGTCGGCAGGTGGTCTGCCTTCCCGGCGCCACGCTGGACCAACTGGAAAAAGCCCTGGATCCGCTGGGGCGGGAGCCGCATTCGGTGATCGGGTCCTCCTGCCTGGGCGCCTCGGTGTTCGGCGGGGTCTGCAACAACTCCGGCGGGGCGCTCGTCAGGCGCGGCCCGGCCTATACCGAGTTGTCGATACACGCCCGCGTCGATGCGGACGGACAGCTGCGACTGGTCAATCACCTTGGCGTGAACCTGGGGGACGATCCGGAAACCATCCTGGAACGACTGGAGCAGGGCGACTACGCGCCCGGTGACGTGGCCCACTCCCGGGCGGCCGCATCCGACCCCGGCTATGAGCAGCACGTACGCGCGATCGATGCCGACACTCCCGCACGTTTCAACGCGGATCCGCGCCGGCTTTTCGAAGCCTCCGGGTCTGCCGGGAAGCTGATGGTGTTTGCGGTGCGCCTGGATACGTTTCCCAAAGAGACCGGAACGCGGGTGTTCTACATCGGTACCAACGACACGCAGGCGTTGACCGGGCTGCGCCGTCGCATCCTGGCGCAGGCGGGGGAGCTGCCGATTTCCTGCGAGTACATGCATCGGCAGGCGTTTGATACCGCCGAACGCTATGGCAAAGACACCTTCCTGATGATCCGGATGCTCGGTACAAGGCGCCTGCCGAGTTTGTTCGCGCTGAAGAACCGCGTCGATGCCTTCTGCGACCGATGGCGATTCCTGCCCGCCAACATGTCCGATCGTCTCCTGCAACGGCTCAGCCGGATCTTTCCCCCGCACCTGCCTTCGCGCCTCAAGCAGTACCGTGACCGCTACGTGCACCACCTCATCCTCAAGGTCTCCGCCCGGAGCGTCGAGCAAACCCGGCAATTGCTGGGAGAACACTTCAGCCGGTTCGAAGGCAATTATTTCGCATGCACACCGGAAGAAGGCCGCCTGGCGTTTCTGCATCGTTTTGCCATCGCCGGTGCGGCCGTACGCTACCGCATCATGCATCGCGATACGGTTGAGGACATCGTTTCGCTGGATATCGCGCTCAAGCGCAACGAGCGGGACTGGTTCGAGACATTGCCGGAAGACATCGAGCGCCCGCTGCTGAAGAAACTCTACTACGGCCACTTCCTGTGCCACGTGCTGCATCAGGACTATATCGTTGCCAAGGGCTCGGACACCCTGGCTCTCGAGCATCGCATGTGGGAACTGCTCGACGCCCGTGGAGCCGAATACCCCGCCGAACACAACGTCGGGCACCTCTACCGCGCCAAGCCGGCGCTGGCCGATTTCTATCGCGAGCTCGATCCCTGTAACGCATTCAATCCGGGCATCGGCCAGACAAGCAAATATCGCCGCTGGAAAAACAGCGATCCCGCGTCTTGAACCGGCACATTCCCTGATGCGCCGACGTGTGGCAAAGCCTTCATGCAGGACATGCTGCTCGCGCAAGATACAGCGCCAAAAAAGGTGACATACATCGTGAATGCATCAACCACCCCGGGCGCGTTGTCTGGAAGAAAGCAGGACACGCGAGGCCTGCCAAGAGGTGCAGGCGCAGCACTTTGGCTGCTTGCGGCTCTTGCCATGGCCGCCGTCTCATCCGGTTGCCCGGCGATGCAGACCGCAGCCGCGCCGTCGCTGGACACGCCTGTACACGGCATCGGGCCGACCCGGATTGCGCGCTGGAAAATCCAGTCCGCGAGCAAGGTGCAGGTGGGAGGTCGGAAAGTATCGCAACCGGGGTTTTCGACCCGGGGCTGGTATCCGGTGGGCGCACAGGCGACGGTTTTCGCCGGATGGCTCGAGAACGGAAAGTACGCGCATGTTTTCGAGGGCACCCGGCTGCGTGAAGTCAATGCCGGGCATTTCCGCATCCAGTGGTGGTATCGGGCGAATTTCCGGTTGCGCAACGCCGGAAAAGGCACGCATACCTTCATCAGGACCAACGGCATCATTCCCTGTGCGGATCTCTGGCTGAACGGCGTCAAGATTGCAGATCACGCGCGTATCGCCGGCGCTTTCACGGTCCATGAGATCGATGTCACACGGCGGGTTCATCCGGGCATCAACACGCTGGCCGTGCGCGTGTACCCGGCCAACCCGGAACGTGATCTGATCACGAGCTGGATCGACTGGAACCCCGCCGCGCCTGACAACAACATGGGTATCTGGCGGGGCATCGACATTCTGCGCAGCGGGCCCGTATCGCTGCATGGTCCGCAAGTCACGTCGAAACTCGCCCTGCCGGGCCTGGAGGACGCGCAGCTGACCATCAAAGTCGCGGCACGCAACGACGATGCCAGCGGTCACGAGGTGCGCGTGAGCGGCCGGGTGGCGGGCATCCAGCTGAAGCGGAGCATTTACCTGAAACCACATCAGGCGCGCACGCTGACGTTCGATGCTGCCACCACGCCGGCGCTTGACCTGCATCACCCCCGGGTCTGGTGGCCGGCAGGCATGGGCAAGCATCCGCTGTACACGTTGAGGCTGACGGCACGTGTCGGCGGAACGGTCTCCGGTCATGCTGGCACGACCTTCGGCATCCGGGATATACGCTCGCACCTGACCAAACAGGGGTACCGGCAGTTTGTGGTCAATGGCATGCCGATCCTCATCCGCGGCGCCGGGTGGGCGCCAGACATGTTCTTGCGCAACCAGCCCCGGCTCCTGGGCGAAGAATTTGCATACGTGCACGATCTCGGCCTGAACGCGATTCGCACCGAGGGAAAGCTCGAAAGACAGCGTTTCTATGACCTCGCCGACCGCAACGGCATCATGATTCTCGCCGGCTGGGAATGTTGCGACAAATGGGAGGGCTGGGCGAAGACGGGCGGCGCGCCATGGAACACCCGTGACCTGAGAGTTGCCCGCAACTCCATGGCAAGCGAAGCCAGGCTCTTGCGCAATCATCCCTCGGTGATCGCCTTTCTGATCGGTAGCGACAACGCCCCACCGGCGAATGTGGCCAAAAGCTACGTGCGCGCGCTGAAGACGGCGGGCTGGCCGGATGCAATCGTCTCCGCCGCGTCGGCGCAAACGACCACGGCGGCAGGACCGTCCGGAATGAAGATGTCCGGTCCCTACGCCTGGGTGCCGCCGGACTATTGGTACGGTGAGCAAGGCGGTGCAGCATTCGGTTTCAATTCCGAGACTGGCGCCGGCTTCGATATCCCGCGCCTGGCGAGCCTCAAGAAAATGCTCACTCCCACGGCGCTCCAGGCGCTGTGGAAGAACCCCGACTTCAGGCAGTTCCATGTCGGCGCGGCATGGTCGCCGATGTCGAGCATGCAGCGTTTCGATGCAGCGCTCGCACACCGTTATGGCAAACCCCGCAGCCTCGCCGATTATGTGGAGAAAGCGCAGCTTGCCGACTACGCGTCCACCCGGGCGCAGTTCGAGGCGTACGACGCGCGCATGAATGCGCAGCGCCCGGCGACAGGAGTCATCTACTGGATGCTCGACAACGCCTGGCCATCGTTGCACTGGCACTTGTTCAACCATGACCTCAATCCGGCCGGGGCCTATTTTGGCGCCAAAAAGGCGAACGAGCAGATTCATATCCAGTATTCATACGGCAGCCGGTCGATCGTGGCAGTGAATCATTCACGTCACGCGGCGAGCGACCTGGACGTTCGCATCCGCGTGCACACTCTCGACGGCAACGTGCGTTACGACAAACGGCTTGCGGACATCGATCTACCGGCAAATCATGCTGTCAGACTCACCACGATTCCGAAGCTGGGGAACCTGTCTTCTGCCTATTTCGTCGAGCTCGTTCTGGACAATGCCCTTGGTCATCTGGTCAGTCGCAATGTCTACTGGCTGTCGACCCATCCGGATCAGCTCGACTGGGGACACTCGACCGGATATGTGACCCCAGTCAGCCGTTATGCGGATTTGACGGCACTTTCCGGCTTGCGCCGGGCAAACGTCAAAGTCACTGCTTCGACACATCGCGATGGCGCGATGGATGTGACCCGGGCGGTCCTCACCAACGTATCCACATCAAATACCGTCGCATTTTTCCAACACCTTTCACTGCGGCGTGGCAAGGGTGGAGCGCCGATACTGCCGGTCATCTGGAACGACAACGACGTCACGCTCTGGCCGGGCGAGTCGGCCACCCTTGTTGCACGTTACCCCGTTTCGGCATTGGCCACGCCCATGCCCGTGATTCATTTGAAAGCCTGGAACATCCCGCTGCGGGTTATTCCGGCACCCATTGAGGGAGCAACGCCTTGATCCGGAAAACAATATTTTCATGCATGGCCACGTTGGCTTGCATCACGGCCGTGGCGGCGGCGCCGGCACAGGCCACGCCACTGTCAAAATGTGATCTCGACCTGATGCCCTGGCCGGCACATATCCGCCTCCAACATGGGGCATTGCACCTCGACAGGAACTTCAGCATTTCCGTCATCGGTCATCCCTCTCCACGCATGTACGGTGGCGCCACCCGGCTGTTGCATCACCTTCAGGACCGCACCGGTTTTTCCTTCGACCAGCATGCCGTCACGAAGGGTGATCAAGATCCGCATGCCGATCTGGTCATCCGGGTGAATCGCCCGGGTGTGGTCAGGCCGGGCGAAAACGAGTCCTACTCGCTGCGTGTGCGCTCGGATGGCGCCGTTCTGACCGCCACGGACGATATTGGTGCACTGCGTGGCTTGCAGACGTTCCGGCAACTGATCCAGGCGGACAGCACCGGCTTTTCCGTGCCCGATGTCGAGATCCGGGACCACCCACGCTTCAAGTGGCGAGGGTTGATGATCGACGTGGCGCGGCATTTCGAACCCGTCAACGTCATCGAACGCAACCTCAGGGGCATGGCTGCGGTGAAGATGAATGTCCTGCATCTGCATTTGAGCGACAACCAGGGCTTCCGCGTGCAGAGCCATGTGTTTCCGAAGCTCACGGAGCTCGGTTCCCGCGGAAAGTATTTTTCCCAGCGGCAGATCAAGACAATCGTCCAATACGCCAACGACCGCGGCATCATGGTCGTGCCCGAGTTCGATGTGCCCGCCCATGCGATCAGCTGGTTCGTCAGCCATCCCCAATTTGCCAGCGCGCCCGGGCCCTATAAATTGAGGGATCGATTCGGCGGTACCAATCCGGCATTCGATCCAAGCAACCCCGCGGCGTATCAGTTTCTCGGGCGTTTTTTCAAGGAGATGGGCGATTTATTTCCGGGTCCGTATATCCATATCGGTGGTGACGAAAATATCGGAACGCAGTGGAACAACAATCCGCTGATCCAGGCGTATATGCGCCCCGCCATAAAAAGCAATGATGCGCTGCAGGCCCGGTTCATCGACAAGATTTCAAGGATGATCTCCAGGGATGGAAAGCGGGTTGTCGGGTGGGGCGAGATCCTGCAACCGGGCTTGCCCAAAAACACGGTGATCCAGGTTTGGCGAGGCAGAAAAGAACTGTACAAGGCGGCGCGCGAAGGGCACCAGGTCATTTTGTCTCACGGATATTATCTGGATAAGCTTTATCCGGCGTCTGAATATTACACGAACGATCCGATTCCCGGCGACGCGCACCTCGCGAGTAACGTCAAGAAACATATCTTGGGGGGCGAAGCCGAGATGTGGGGCGAGCTGGTCGATCCGTCCACCATAGATTCCCGCCTGTGGCCCGCGAGTGCCGCCATCGCGGAGCGGTTCTGGTCTCCCGCCAAGGTGAACAACGTTGCCTGCATGTACAAGCGCCTGCACGTGGTCAACCTGCGTCTCGAAGAGGACGGGCTGACGCAGATCAAGAATCCGGCGATGCTGCTTCGGCATCTTGCCGACGGACATGCTGTCGGCCCCCTGAGGATGCTGGTGAATGTTATCGCGCCGGTGACGGGTTACACGCGATTGCGCACCTTGCTGCACACCGGGCACTACACCGTCTACTCGCCGCTGAGCTCGATCGCCGATGCGGCCACCGCCAATCCATGGGCAGCCGTGAAATTCCGCGGATGGGTGAAGCGATTCACCCGGCATCCGACTCCGCAGCTGGAGAAGAAAATTCGCACGATGCTGAATGCATGGAAGCGCAATGGTCCGGCACTGGGGCGGATGGTGCAGAAATCGCCACGCCTGCAGCCAGTGCAACCATTGGTCCAGTCGTTGTCGAAACTTGCCCGAATCGGGATCCGCGCGTTGGACTACTACGACAAGCACGAGACGCCGCCGTATCACTGGGTCAGGAACACCACGACCACTTTTATCGACGCGAGGCGATCATCTGCCCAGGTTCGGTTGCGCATCGTCGGGCCCGTGGAAGATCTGGTGGTTCTGGCAGAAAAGAAGGGCAGTCAGGCACATTGAGAAACCAGCAACGACGAGCTTCCGGGAAAGCCTGGCAGCTCGTCGTTCGTGGGTTCGGGCGGTTGCGGCCTTATCGCCAATCAGGTCGTCACGGGATGCATGCATCTGCATGCTGCACCTGAAGGCCCTGTGCGTGTTTTTGGCGACGGTTGCGAGTAATCGGTTTTGCGGGGCTTGCTCTGCAGACGCGGGTCTCAACTGTCTGCCAGTGCACTGCGCACGCGGCCGTCGGCCTGCTGAAGCCGGCGTTCGGCCTCCTCGATGCTGCAATCCAGCAATATGCTGACGACTGCAACCTTGACCCGCCCGTCCGCCTTGTGCAGCGCCTCTGCGGCAGTCTGTTCCTCTTCTCCCGTGATCTGATGCACGATACGCGCTGCCCGCTGTCGCAGCTTGGCATTGGTCGCGCGCAGGTCAACCATGTACGGGCCGTAGGTCTTGCCTATCCGTATCATGACTGCAGTGGACAAGGCATTGAGGGTGATTTTCTGTGCCGTTCCGGCGGTCATGCGTGTCGAGCCGGAAATGACCTCCGGACCCGTGAGCAGTTCGATGCGGGTATCCGCCAGGTCCGCCATGGAACTGTGTGGATTGTTCACGATCGCCGCCGTATAGGCGCCGACATCCCGCGCATAGCGCAGTGCGCCCATGACGTATGGAGTGCGGCCCGAGGCACTGATTCCGATGACCGTGTCGTCCGCCTGCAACCGGTGTGACTGCAGGTCCGCGGCACCGGCGGCAGCGTCGTCTTCGGCGCCTTCGACCGCCAGAGTGAATGCCTTTTGCCCCCCCGCCATGATTCCGACCACCAGCTCCGGGGAGGTGTTGAAGGTGGGCACGCACTCCACGGCGTCCAGCACCGCCAGACGGCCGGAGGTGCCGGCACCGACGTAGAACAAGCGGCCGCCGCGCGCAAATCTTTCGGCGACTTCCTCGGCGACGGCCGTGAGCTGCGGAACGGCATTGCGAACGGCTGATGATGCCGTGCCCTGGGTGTCAATGAGCAGCCCGAGGATTTCGGACAAGGGGCGCAGGTCGAGATCTTCGAGGCCTGCGGCATACACCGATTCGGTGGATAACGTGTGCAGCTTTTCCGTGTCTGTCTCGCCAGTCATGGGATCGTGTCCTGTGTCGTAAGTCTTTTTTATGGTGCGTCGGGTATCAGAGGTGGGGAAAGTCGGGCATCTTGCCGGCCCGCAGGATCAACGGTTCGTGGATGAGGCGGGTGGACATGGCAATTCGCCGCGCGCCATCGAGCGATGTCCCTTGCACTTGGGTTATCTGCACCGGTCTCTCGCTGCGGGCGAGCTCTTTGTGCAACGGCTCGAGCAACACATGCCCCATCTTTGTCAACCCGCCAATGATGGCGACTGGTACGGGGCCGGACTCGTGCAGCGCTCTGGCGCCCGTGATCAGCAGCTCCGACAAGGCAACAGCCGCATCCTGAATTATCTGCAGCGCAATGCGATCCCCTTGCCCGGCTGCGTGCGCCACGGCAGGTGCGAAGCTTGCAGCGATGCGTGCCGGATTCTGCTCGGCAGACAGTCTCACGGCCAGTTGCTCCAGTGGACCGAGCCGTGTCAGGGCCATTGCCTGCAGCTCCGTGGCCGGCCCGCGCCCATCTTGCGCGCGCGCGGCGGCGCGCAGGCCCCGCAGACCGATCCATGCGCCGCTGCCTTCGTCGCCCAGCCATGGGCCCCATCCATCAATTCGGCGAAACCGGCCTTTCTGCCCCAGGGCGATCGCCACCGCACCGGTTCCTGCTGCCAGCACCACTCCTGGCGCGCCGGAAAAGGCACCGGCGTGCGATGTCACGGCGTCGCTGGTCACAGCGACCGATCGGGCGGGCAAGGATGTGAGCAGGCCTTCGGCCAGCTCGAGGGCTGCATCCCGCGCCATCAGGCCACCGGGAACACCGATCCCGACAGCATCGATCTCGCTTTGGCCGGCGTTCTGCAGCAACGGCCCGGCAAGGGCGCGCACAACTGCATCAGTGACGATCGCGCCGTCGGGCGCCGTCAGGCCGATACTGCCCTCGCTTTTTGCTGTACCCACGGCGACCGGGTCACTGTTTTCCCAGAGTGCGGCGCGGCACCCCGTCCTGCCCACATCGACGGCGAGAATCATTCCCATACGGTCAATCTCATTCCTCGAGGCGAATTTTGCTCATGGTGGATGGCGGCGGAATGTTCGCGCGAGCAGATCATGTATGGCGTTCGCCGCGAGCGCGGCGCACTGCGTTCTGGCGGGCTTCGGCATCGCTTTCGGCGCAAGACCCGATATCGCGGTGGAAGTCCAGGGATTGCCGGACGCCCCAGTAATAGAGGATCAGGCTGACCGCGGCCACGATGAGGAAATCCCAGCCGAACGGCAGTACACCGATGCCGCCGAAATGGGCGTCGCCGAGGAAGGAGAGCAGGGCCATCGCCAGCAGATAGGTGATCAGCCAAAGTCCGTACCGCACGGTCTTGAGATCCACCCGGCCCATGAAGCCGTAGCCGATGTAGATCAGCACACCCACAAACAGGATGCCAAGCGTCTCGCCGGTCAGGGGCCACCTGCTCCAGAACAGCAGCAGGGATGACAGCACGAACGCCAGCGGACTGACGATGCCGTTCAGCGGGACGCGGTAAGGCCGCCGGGTGTCGGGGGCGATCTTGCGCAGGCCGCCGTTGGAGACCGGGCCCATGGCGTAGGCGACCATGAAGGCCACGTTGATGGCCGCGATCAGTTCACCATAACCGCCGCGCGAGAGCAGCAGGAAGCCGACCTCGATGAGGAAGCAAATGAACAGCCCCCACCCCGGCGTGCCCAACCGCTCGTTCAGACGCAGGAAAATCAGCGGCATGCTGTTGTTTTCGGCCATGGCATACAGCACGCGCGGCACGGAACCGACGTTCGTGGCGTTCGGTCCGTTGGGGGAGACGATGCCGTCGATGAAGATCAGGAAGCCGATCACCCCCATGCCGCCCGCGATCAGGATGTTGTAGAGCGGTGCCGGCAACTTCGACAACGAGTGCCAGTCGCCCCTGCTGACACCAAATTGTGTCAGGTGGGCCCAGTCGATGCCGCCGATGAAGACCAGCGCGACAAGGAGGTAGGTGATCATCGCCAGAATGATGGTGGCGAACAGCGCGATGGGCAGATCCCGGCCCGGATTCTTGGCCTCGGCGCCGAAATCCAGGGCCTGGCGGAATCCGACATAGGCGAACACGGTGCTCGCCGTTCCCAGAAACAGGCTGGAGCCGCCATAAGGCATGAAGCCGCCGAAGGCCGAGAAGTTCTCCGGCTTGAACAGGAACAGCCCTCCGCCGATGAGGAACAGCAGGATGGGGACATATTTCAGGCTGGTGACCCAGTTCTGGAAAATGCCCAGGTATTTCACCCCCACGTAATTGAGCAGTCCGAGCACGGCGAGGATGGCGATGCCGAACAGCATGCCGGAGCCGGTCAGGTGTCGCGATGCGTCGGTGAACGCGGGGACGTAGGCCGCAGAGTAGCGGGTGACGGCCACAGCCTCGGCGGACGGGATGATGACGTATGAAACGAACGCCGCCCATCCGGCGATGTGTCCCGTGAAGCTGCCGTGGGAGAGTCGCGGATACAGCGCCACGGCACCGGCTGCCGGCCAGGCCGCGCCCAGCTCCGCGTAGACCATGCACACGATCAGCATGATCACCCCGGCGATGACCCAGGAGACCAGGCTTGCGGGACCGGCGCTCGAGGCCACCACACTGGGCAGCAGCAGCCATCCGGAACCGATGACGGTCCCCAGGCTCATGGCGAGGAGTGAAAACAGGCCCAGTTCTTTTCTGAATCCTGCAGGGGATTTTTTCTCATCGAGATTCAATCAAGGGCTCCTTCAATACGAAAATCCGCCATTTCTGCGTTGATGCGCGTACGGGTTTTCCCGAGCTGAAAGCTCGCGATGGTCTGGATGATGCTCCGAACGTTGCGCCGAAAAAGCCTCTCGGGCATCCGTTGCTGTCTTCATGGCAATGCAAGGGGAGCAAAACGCTTGTATCGCACGGCCCCGAGACAGAGTCCAACCACAAGCCAGATGCCGCCGAACAGGAACGTGGTGCGATCGAAACCCGACCACACGAACGCCACGATCAGCAGCCCCAGCAACGGGAAGACCAGATAGCGAAAAACCTGCCGACGCTGCCGCTGCTTGATGAAGAAAAACACGAAAACCGTGACGTTGAGCAGCATGAACGCGGTCAGCGCACCGAAATTGACCAGCTTGAGAATTGTCTCCTCCGGCACCGTCAGCGCCAACACCAGCGACAAGACTGCGACAAGAACGGTGGCATTGACCGGTGTCTTCCAGCGCGGGTGCACATGCGAGAGAAATTTTGCACACGGCAGCACCTGGTCGCGCCCCATCGAATACAGGATCCGCGCGATTGCCGATTGCGCGGCCAGTGCGTTGGCGACGCCTGCGGCGATCACGTTGACCAGAATCAGGGCAAGATACAGGCCCTTGCCACCCACTTGCCGCGCGATCTGAAAAAAACCGAGCTTGTCATCCAGGGTGGCGTAATCCGGATGCACCAGCGCCGCCAGATATGTCTGCACCATGAAAATGGCGCCGAGCAGCAGCAGGGACAGGACGGTGGCATTGCCGATGGTCTTGCGTGGCCTCTTGGTTTCCTCGGCAAGCGTGCTGATCGCGTCGAAGCCGAGAAAGCTCAATGCCGCAATGGACGTGGCGGTGGCGATGAAGTTCCAGTTCAGATGTTGCGGCTGATAGAACGGTGCCCACGACCAGCCGCCTGTACCCAGGCCCTGCGCGAAGACGAAATCGATGCCCAATGCGATGAAGACGCCAAGTGCGGCCAACTCGATCATCAGCAGCACGAAGTTCGCGCGCGATTGCAGGCGGATCCCCAGGATGTTGACTGCCGTATTGATGACAACGAAAGCGAATATCCAGACGAAGCCCGGCACGCCCGGCAGCAGTCCCCGCAGCCAACTCGCCGAGAAGGCGTAGATCAGCGCGGGTATCAGCAGATAGTCTGCAAGGATCATCCAGCCGGCGATAAAGCCCAGATAGGGATTCAAGCCACGCTGCACATATGAATATACCGAGCCGGCAACGGGAAACGCGCTGCTCAGCTGTTTGTAACTGAGCGCGGTGAATACCATCGCCACAATGCCGACCAGATACACCAGGGGCACCATGCCGAAACTCTCGCGCGACACGAAGCCGTAGACGGCCCAGGGCGCGATCGGCACCATGAAAATCATGCCGTAAACCAGTAAATGCCGCAGGCCGAGCGTGCGTTCGAGCTCTTGGCGGTAGCCGGCGGAATCCTGCATGGACGAGGTTTTTCCGCCAGTCGACTCCTGGCTGGAGAGATGTGCTTGCACGGATTGCGTTCCTTTGGATATGGGCGTCGAAATTGGATGGGCCATCAAGCGATGCAACAGGCCACGAAAGTCTGGTTGGCTGATTCAGCGTGCCGAGAATCGGCGTGGCAAAACAATGCGCACCGGAGAATCACGACCGGGCGACGTCCGCCAGCAGGTTGTCCACGATGGCGTCGACACCCATCATGACTGGATCCTGGCAGGGCAGATCAAGCGCCTCGCCGACCTGCCGGCAGACGGCCAGGGCATCCGCCGGTGCCATGCGCGAGGTGTCGAGCGCAACGCCGGCTGCCTTGACCGCCGGGCTGGTCAATCGCGCGGCATCGAGGTTGGCTTGCAGGCACCGTTTCAATTCGGGCAGCGGGCGACCGGACAGACCACGCATATGCTGTCGGGTGGGCTCGTGGCACAGCACCAGCGCATCGGGCTGGGATCCATGCAGCAAGCCGAGCGAGACCCCGGCGTAGGAGGGATGAAACAGCGACCCCTGCCCTTCGATGATATCCCAGCCGTCATCGGAGCGGGCAGGGGAAACCCATTCGGCCGCACCGGAGATGAAATCGGCGATCACCGCGTCGATCGGCGCCCCACCTCCGGCAATGAGAATGCCGGTCTGGCCGGTCGCGCGGAAATCCGCGGCGTGGCCGCGCTGCCGCACGGCACGCTCGATGGCCAGGGCGGTGTACATCTTGCCCACCGAGCAATCCGTTCCCACCGTCAGCAGCCGTCGCCCGGGCCGCAGGCGCCCCGTGCCGACTGATATGCCCGGCGCGGAATCACGGGCATCGAACAGGGCGCGATCATTGTGCCGGGCCGCAGCCACGATGTCCGGGCAATCCCGCAACCGCTGGTGCAGGCCCGCAGCCACGTTGAGACCCGCCTCGAGGGCGGTGATGGTGTCGGCAATGATCTCCGGCGCCATGACGCCGCCGGCGTTCGCAACACCAATTACCATGGTGTCGGCGCCTTTTCCGGCGGCCTGCGCTATGCTCATGTCCGGCAGGCCGAGCGTCGGTTTGCAGCCAGGGCTGCGGTATTGGCCTAGGCAGCACTCCGGTCGCCAGTACGCCAGGCCTCTGGCTGTCTTGATGGCCAGGTCATCGACTGCCCTGCCCAGGTACAACAGGTAAGGCGGGCCCCAGTGAGCAGCCAAGGCCGTATCGCTGCGGTTCGCCATGAAATACTCGCTCCATCGGGCATCGGTTTACGCGCCAGGGCACAACGTCGAGCATAATTACCGGATGGCACGCGCCGCCAATGAAAAGACGGGTACTTTGCATAACTGAAAGTTGTGGAAGTCTCTGACCCGGGTCGCTGCACGTACGGCAGGCAGGGACGGCAGCAGTCGGCTGGCGAGCCTGTTTCCTGTAACTTACACAGGGGCCTGAACACGTGGACGCAAACGGCATGATGCGCAAACGGGTCGCGGCCGCGCGCATAGCCCGATGGCCATTGTCTTGACCACCAGCCAGGGTGCCGGCGCCACCAGACCTGGACTGGCTCGCTCGCAGAAGCGATGACGCCGACGCGCCTTTATGCAGAATCTCCCAAGCGAATGCGCGATTGCGCCAAGAGGTGAAAATTCGACATGCGTCTACGTTACATCGAGTTGTTCCACGCCGTGCTGACCACCGGCAGCCTGACAGGAGCGGCAAACCTTTTGAATATTTCGCAGCCGGCGGCCAGCAAGGCCCTGCAACAAGCCGAGCACCAGCTCGGCTTTACGTTGTTCAGCCGGGTGCGCGGGCGGCTGCAACCCACGCAGCAGGCGCTGCTGTTGCGTCACCGCATCGAGAACATCATCCAGGAAGTGCACGATCTGCAGCGTCTCACGGCCAATCTCAGTTCCCCGGAAAGTCATCCGCTGCGCGTGACCTGCACGCCGGCGCTGGCGCAGCGCCTGGTTCCCGCCGCAACCGTGCTGTTGCGCGAGGCCATTCCGGACACCACGGCCGAACTCTTCACCCAGCACTCGGTGGTGATGTGCGAGTCGCTGATGCTCCACGAGACCGATATCGGACTGACGCTGCAGGACACCGGCCATCCGAATCTGCGCCAAAAGGATCTGTGTCATGGGCAGATCATGGTGATCGCGCCACCGGGCTGGTGGCCGGACGCGGAGTTGGCAGAGCCTCTGCCGGTCAGCGCGCTGGCGGGCCAGCGGATGATCGGGATCGCCGAACAGGATGCATTGGGCAACATGCTGCAAAGCCATCTGGCGAAGGTGACCCCCGCGCCGCGGACATCGGTTCGGGTGCAGACGTACCAGCTGGCGTATGCACTCGTGGCGCAGGGCGAGGGCCTGGCGCTGGTTGACCCCTTCACGGCGCGATGCGGTGGTGGCAACGGGGTACAAAGGCGTCCGCTGAAACTGCATCTGGACGTCACGCTGTATGCACTTTACCGACCGGACAGTCCACTGAATCCCGTGCAGAAACGTTTTCTCGCTTTTGTGCGCCAGCTTGCGCAACAGCTGCTGACGCAAGCCTGAAATCGGGTCCGCTTGCCGCAGCAGGTCCGGCATGAAGCGGATGCCCCCGACGCTCCTCCGCGCTTGTCCCACCAGGCCGGGGTCCCCGACCTGCCGGGTGGCCCCCTCAGTGCGCGTGCACCGGCCGGGTCTGCTGCTGCAGGACGTTCCAGATTCCCGGATCTTCGTCGCCCAGCACCCACGCCGAGAAGCCGCGGAAGTGGTATTTCGGAATCAGTTGCAGCTTGTCCCTGAATGAGCGGGCATTTTCAATGAACAGCCAACTGAAGACTCCATCGGGGTTGGTCCAGCGTGCATAGTCGACACCCTGGTCCGGCATCCATTGCGCCTTGGCCCGGTAGCGATCGAGCAGGTTCTGCACTTCGCGGTAGCTGATCTCCTTGCGCGTGGAGTGCGCCCCCTTGGATTTGCTCCAGGCCGGATACCAGTAATCCGAATACGTGGGAATACCGAACGAAATCTTCTGAGGATCGATACCCAGGCCCACAAGGTATTTCGCCATGTTTTCCATCCAGGGGATGCCGGCAACCGGCCCCGGCGGAGTCAGCGACGTATGTTCGTCGTAGGACATGAACGAGAGAAAATCACCGATTTTCGCAAGCTTCCGGTAATCGAATGCCCCGCGCCAGTCTTCGTAAAGAAAACGGTCGTAACCGCTCCCCCCGGGTGACGGGGCGGGTCGGTCGCCTTTGACCACGGCCATGGTGATCTTGTACCCATGCGTGTGCAGTGCCTTGGCGGCCTGGCGGAAAAAGTCGGTATAGGCCGCGGCGTCCGTCACATGCACATTTTCCAGATCGAACTGCCAGCCGTAGTAGTGGTAGCGCTGCGCGTCGTAGAGCATGATGCTGATCGCGCGCGCCCGCGCCTTTGGATCGTTGAGGAATTCGTGGATTGCCTTCTGCCCGAAGCTGGCCACAATCGGCATGACCTGCACGTGGTGCGCCTTGGCGATCGAGAGGATGCGGGGGTCGACGCCGCCGTAGACGGTGCCGTTCCGGTCAAGCTGATAAACCGCCGGTACCACAATCGACATCTCGTCGACATGGTGCTTGAAACTGTTGAACGAGTTGAGCGTGTCGACCATGTAGAACAGGTTTTCCGACTTGAAGCTCCGGGCGCTGGCAGTGTGCATGGTCAGCAGACCCACGATCAGGCTGAATGACAGCGCCAGTGCGTTCCTTCCAGACATGAGCTTTTTTCCTGTTGTGGCGGGCGGTACCGGATTGGCGCAGAGGGCCGCAAAAAAATGGAATCCCGGACCGAATTGCGGATCGGGCATGGTTCTCGCCATGCCCGATCCGCAGAAGTAACCTGACGGCAGATTGCCGTTTGAACGATGCGGGTGACTAGAACTTCACACGGATCTGTCCATACACGAAGCGGCTGTATACACCGTAGTCCAACGCAGCCACGTTGCCATAACCGTCCTGGTTGCCGTTGGGCGTCTGGCCGAAGATATTGTTGACGCCAAGGCTGAAGGTCGTGTTCCAGTGGGTGCGATAGCTCAGGTGCAGATCGAACCAGCTCAAGGCGTCACGATGGTTGGTGGACAACGCGTTGTTCTGCTTGTTGGGGTTCGAGCAAAAGCCGAGATTGGCGAGGCTTATCGGGGTCCCGTTCTTGGCATCCGAGCAGGTGCCGGTGAAACCACTGAAATAGTGTCCGATGAATGCAGCCGAAAAACGGTTGAAGCTGTAGTTCAGTGAGGCGTAGCCCTTCATCTGCGGGATCGCGCCGTGATCCAGGTTGCCGACGACCCGCGTGACCGCCACCGATCCATCCGGCCTCGGGTTGTATTCGTCGAAATAGTTCACGTGCGTGAGATTCAGCTTGAGCCTGAAGCGCCCGAACGACGTGGCGGGGAAGCGATAGCTGGTATCCAGGTCGACACCGGCGGTCCGTGTCTCACCGATGTTGGCGGAGGTGACATGGAGCAGGCTGATGTCGCCGGAAGGGTTACGCTGCACCAGACCGCAGAATTGGGGCAACCCCTGCTTGTAGCAGAAATCCAGGATCTGCTGTGCACTGAACGCGGAGATCTGCTGGCTCAGCACGATGTGGTAGTAATCCAGGCTCGCATTGAAGCCGGGCAGCTGCGACGGGCTGTAGACCAGACCCAGCGTTTTCGACGTCGACGTCTCGGGCTTCAAGTTGATGTTGCCGGAGGAAATGCCTGTCACCTGGCCTGTCGCCTGCGTATAGCTTGTCGGGACCCCGGCCTTTTCACAGTTGCTGGCCAGGTTGCCCGGTGTCCCCGGCGCGCCGTAATTCGAGCAGGGATCGCTCACGTACGGATATCCGGTGGTCGGTGGTGCGAAAAGCTCCGCCAGGTCGGCCGCCCGGAATCCTCCGGAGTAGCTTGCACGAATCGCGATGTCCTTGATCGGTTGATAAAGCAGGCCGATTCGCGTTTTGACCGTGCTGCCGAACGTGCTGTAGTTCTCGTAGCGGCTGGCAACGTCCGCGGACAGGTATTGCGCACCGGGTACGTCTGCGAGGAGCGGAATGTTGAACTCGGCATACGCGGAGTTGATGTGGTACGAGCCCGACAATGCCGTGGGCGGCGTCGGCTCGCGGCGGTTCGGGACGTGGATGCCGGGCGGTATCGATGCACCCGAGACTGCGCGCCGCTGATAGCCGAACGCGAAGCCGAGGCCCCCGGCAGGCAGGTCGACGAGGTTGCCGGTGGAGATGCCGGCATCGATGACCTGCTCATCCTTGTGATCCAGCGCCCTCACCGTGTAGGGCGGGATGGCGTAGTTGACCATCGCCGGCGTCCACGACCCGGTGCCATTGACACCCTGGCCCCCGAACAGGTTCAAGGGGACGCAGCCGATGACGCTGGAACAACTCGGGTCAGTGGACAGCGACGTGCCAAGACTGTTGTCGAGGTTGGTTTCGCCGCTCTTGACCTTGTTCGACGCATAAATGTAGTCGAAGTTCCAGTGCCATGATGTCTCTCCGGTGGAGAAGAGGCCTTTGAAGCCGCCCTCGAAGCGTTCCGTGGTGGCATCGTTGAAACCGACGCGAATTCCCGCCTCGTTGGTGGTGCGGTATATCGCCTGCAGCGTGCCCGCCGGCAACACGACCGGTTGACCGTCGGGGGTCGTGGCCACCTGCACGGGCGATCCCTTGACCAGTCTGAAGCCGAACGGATTGCCGTTGCTGTTGGGGCCGATATCCAGACCGGTACGGGTGAAATACAGCAAGTCGGCGTCCAGCGGCCGATTGGTCTGGCGATCATTGTAGAGCGCGCTCATGTTGAACGTGATCGAGGGGGTGATGTCGTAACTTCCCTCCATGTACACGTTCTTGATTTTCTGGTTCAGTGTGATCGGAATCTTTTGCGAACCGGCGATATACCGGTCCTTGTTCGAGAACTTGTGGAAATCAGCCGCGCTCGCGCCCGAGGTGAGCGGAGTCTTGGCCAGAGCGCAGTAGGGGATGTAATACCCGCTCGATGTCAGCGTATCCGGACATTGTGCCGAGGTCAGGCCGGTGTAGGCGGCGGGGGAGTTTCCCGGTTTGGTCGGATCGCCG
Source organism: uncultured Gammaproteobacteria bacterium (assembly GCA_963747595.1). Taxonomy (GTDB): domain Bacteria; phylum Pseudomonadota; class Gammaproteobacteria; order Xanthomonadales; family Rhodanobacteraceae; genus Oleiagrimonas. The sequence continues at coordinate 1,687,905 of CAVVFO010000002.1, read as the reverse complement.
TCCGTCGGCGCGTAGAAAAAGAACGTACCCTCCGGTGTGGCGACACCGCCACGACTATGGCCGAAGACAGAGGGCGTGGTCGCAAATTGGCGATCCAGGGCGGGAATCGCCTTGGCCTTCTGGTAGGACACATCGAACAGGATGTGGCCCTTGTCACTGGAGTGACCGAAGGTGAGATCGACGTGTTGCGTCTGGCCGTCCCAGGCGCCGGTCTTGGGGCCATTGGCAATCCCGTAATAGGTGGTGACCTGGGCGCCATTGAAGTGTTTCTTGGTGACGATATTGATCACACCGGCGATCGCGTCTGCACCGTAAACGGCCGAGGCGCCGTCTTGCAGCACGTCGATGTGATCGATAATGGAAACGGGGATCTGGTTGAGATCGACCGACCCGCCGAAGCTCGATGGCATGCGTTTGCCGTTGAGCAGGACAAGCAGGCGATTGCTGCCGAGGTAGCGCAAATCGACCTGTTCCGTACCATTGCCGTAGAAGGAGCCGTTGGCCGCTCCCTGCACGAAGCCCACCGACGTCATGTTGTCCAGAACCTGACCCACGGTCTTGAAACCACTGGTCTCGATTTCCTCATTGCTGATATGCAGGACCGGTTGCGAATTCACCGTCTCGACGCGTGGAATATGGGACCCCGTCACCGTGACCGCATTGAGCGTCTGCGCTTTTTTTGCATTGGCTTGTCCAGCCTGCTGGTCCTGGTTCGTTTGTCCCGCCTGACCGCTGGCTGCCAAGGCCGGCATCGCCAGCGTGCCGGCTGCAAGGCCAGCAAGGATGTAGAACGCACTACGGCGTAGTTTGAATCGAGAGTTCATACAAATTGCCCCTTCCGGTTTTCTCGACGATGAATTGAATCCAGAATGACGAAGTCAAATTCACGCTGCGACTTTGTCATGTCCTCCCCATGGAGTTGCGCATCACGCGACAGCTGTGTACGGAATGAACCTGAACCAAGCGTTCGGTGCCATAAGGATGGCCACAGACCTGTCGATGCTGCCCTCTATCCGAACACTAAGTAAACGCCCGATGGGTTGGCTAATGAAAAAAACGTTAGTAAGCATGAATGCAGGTTATAGACGAAGACGTGCGTGCCCCGGGTCCGCCTTGCTCGCAGCGTGTCGTCAGCCTGATGCAGATGCCTTATGTGCCCCCTGCAGGACGGCTGCCGCCTTGTCCACTTGTTGGCTGAAATCGTTCAACGCGTGCGCAACGATGCCGATGTACCTTTGCGCCGTGCGCCACTGGCGTGTTTCGACGGCCTCGCGAATCCCGGGCAGCGTCTTCACGCTGTAGCCAAGGTAATAGCTGGGCGCATAGACCAGATTGCGGAACCACTTGCGGTGCGGCAGGCCAGCTGGATGAAGCAGCTGCTGCGACGTCGCGATCAGTGCCGCGTTGAGCTTGCGTGCCTGCGCGCCTGACACTGGGCCTTTGTGCGCGTGCAATGCCTTGTCATAGGCGGCGGCAGTCTTCTGCAGCCGTTCGATGGCCCGATCGAGCGGTTTGAAGTCGAGCGCCGGCACTGTCGCCGCCGGTTTCGGCGGCACGTACGGCGTGACCGGGCTGGCGACAAGCTTGAATGTCCCCGCATGGATCAATGCATTCTTCTCTCGCGTTGTCCTGGCCATCTTCGCGTGCTCGTGCTCGATCTGCCGGGCGTAGTCGGCGACGTGCCCGGCAAAGGCGGTGAAGCTGTACGGCAGGACATCCGCATCGGCAAAACGCAGCATGGCATGCCCGCCCACCTGCGCCAGCGCGACGCCATACTTGAATGACGGATCGCCGAAGTGGCTGTACCAGTAGAAATCGTCGTAACGCGAGTGATACTGGGTCCCCTGGGCTTCGCCGCTGAAGCGGATGTCGAGCGAGGGAATTCCGATGTGGTCGAGAAATCCGGTGTAGTCCGAGCCGGAGCCGAGCGCATGGATCGGAAGTGGCGTACCGGGGGCGCGGGAGATGCGCTTGCCCGTATCCTTCGGAGGGTTTTCGAGCTGTGCCACGAGCTGGCGGGCGCGTGCCCGGCGCAGCACGTCGACACCTGTTTCAGGATCCGTGACGCTGCGGCCCACCTGATTGATGAATCGCTGCAGGGAGCCGGAGCCACCGACGCTCAGGAAGCCGCGCGTGCTGAGATCGGAGTTGATGTAGATCACGCCATTGCGTGCAAGCTGCGCGGCGTGCTGCTCGACCCATTCGGTCGACCCCACCAGGCCGGGCTCTTCCGCGTCCCAACTCATGTACATGATGGTGCGCTTCGGGCGCCAGCCGGTCTTCAGCAACGTCCCAATGGCCTTGGCGCTCTCCAGCATCGCTGCGTTGGAGCTGAGCGGATCTTCGGCACCGAACACCCAGGCGTCATGGTGGTTGCCGCGCATCACCCACTGGTTCGGATAGACGCTGCCCCTGATTTTCGCGATGACATCGTAGATCGATACCTGCTTCCAGTCGGAGACGACCTTGAGATGGACTGTGGCTGCATTCGGACCGATGTGATACGTGAATGGCAGCGCGCCCTGCCAGCCGGGTGGTGCGACCCGGCCCCCCAGCGCCTTGAGCAGCGGCGATGCGTCGGCGTAGGAAATCGGCAGGACCGGAATCTTCTTGATGCCTATGGCATCCTGGCGCGGGATGCGTCTGGCACCGGGCACTGACGCATGACCTGGCGTCAGCGGATCGCCGTCGGTCATCATCACCGACCCGCGCTGCACGCTCCAGCGATCACGCCAGCCGCCCTTGGGAAAAACATTCCCCCGGCGATAACCATCATCGTGCGGGTCGGAATAGATGATGCAGCCGACCGCGCCGTGCTGTTGCGCGAAACGCACCTTGATGCCTCGCCAGGAGTGGCCGTAGCGGGCGATGACGATCTTGCCCTTGACGCTGATCCCGCGTTTCGCCAGCTCCCGGTAATCCTTTTTCCGGCCATAGTTGACATACACGAGTTGTGCCGTCACGTCGCCGTCGCCGGAATAGGCGTTATAGGGGGGCAGCGCGTTCTTGTAGATGTAAGACGTGGGGTCGCCTTTCACGGGCGGCTCGCGCAGCCTTGCCTTGTAGTGCGTCGGTGCCACCAGCTCCAGTTCGCGGACCTTCGGCGTGGGAAACAGCACCGTGTACGTGGCAATGTGGGCATCAAAGCCCCACGACTTGAACAGTTCGAGCATGCGCTCGGCATTGGCCTTGTCGTGCGGCGAGCCGGCGCCGTTCGGCTCGGCGGCCATCGTCCTGATCCAGTCGCGGATGTCCTTGCGGTCAAGGGTTGCGTCGAATCGCGCTTCGAGCGCGCGTTCCCGGCGGGCGCCGGCGGTGGTGAAACCGAGCATCGGACCATCCGTGGCCGCCGATGCAGCCGCAGAAACAACGAGCACGGCGGCGGCGACCGACAGGGAGCTGATGAGCCGGGGCATGTGCTTTCTCCTGGTGAGGCGGCCTGCAGGAAGCGACAAGCCGTGGGCGGAGCCGCCCTGCGTGTCCCCGGGGGCCATGGCGCATGGCTCCATCAATACCCGCGCTTCAACCAGCCGGTTTTTCCTGTATCCCAGGAAGTCACGCCCTGACCGCCGAGCTTGACGTCATGCACATACCAGCCGCGGCCGTTGATCCTGGAATTCGTCCGATAGTCAAACCGGACGTAGTGCGTGGTGGCGGGCAGCGTGTAGGTTTTTCTTTGCCAGCCGTGACTTGCCCCGGTCAGTCGGCCCAGCGCCGTCCAATGATGCCCGTCGGAGGAGGCTTCAATGATCCCGTAATCGGCATCCGGTTCCGTTCGATACCAGGTTTCGAACGATAGGGTGGGCGTGCCCCGGACAGCGACCTTGGCCGTCAGCCTGCGATTCAAGAAGTTGCCGTAACCGGAAAACCAGGCGTTCCCGCTACCCGGAATGGCGACCGGAATGGCCGCAGCGGCATCTGTGTACACTTGCCGCCGCGCAACCACATCCGATGCGCCGTGGCGGGTCGGATGCACGCGATTCATCAACAAGATGGCGACCACGTCGTTGGGCTTGTCGAGGACGATCGTGGTGCCGGTAAAACCTTCGTGGCCGATGGTGTGCGGGCCAGACAGGGCGCCCATGAAATAGCCGCGATTGATCGACCAGCCGAGGCCGGTCGAATTGTCGGGGAACTTCGTGTCCCAGTTCGTCTCGAGCAACTTGACGGCATGTTTCGACAGGATCTGCGTGCCCCTGTATGTGCCACCGTTCAACATCATCTGGCCAAAGATTGCGAGATCGTGCGCGTCACTGAACAAACCGGCGTGACCGGCGACACCGCCGAGCGCCCAGGCATTTTCGTCATCCACCTGCCCCCATAGCAGGCCGCGTTTTGTCCACGGCTGATATTCGCTGGCCGCGATGCGCGGCTTGAGGCTGGCCGGCGGGTCATACATCGTGTCACGCATGTGCAGCGGCTTCGTGATGTGCTGACGGATGAACCGGTCCTCACGTTCGCCGCTCACTTTTTCGATCAATGCACCCAATGTAATGAAGTTGTTGTCGCTGTAGACGTAGTGCGTCTGCGGCGGGTATTCGAGCGGCTGCTGCAACACGTAGTCGATGCGGTCCCTGCGATTTCCGGAAATCTTGTAGAGCGGCGTCGCCGGATCCGGACGGAACCCGGATGTGTGCGTCAACAGTTCGCGGACAGTGACGGCTCCCTTGCCGTTGACACCGAATTTCGCCAGGTACGTCGCGACCGGCGCATCGAGCTTGATCTTGCCTTCATCCCACAGTTGCATGACCGCGGTGGCGGTGAACAGCTTGGTGACCGAGGCCAGATCGAAGATGGTGCTTTTTTTCATCGGCACCGGATGGGTCATCTTGTCGAAGTTTGCGTTGGTGTAGCGCGCGGCGTCGCCGTAGGCCTTCCACTTGGCGATGATGCCGCGTCGCGCCACCAGCACCACCGCGCCGGGCGTGACCCCCCGGTGCAGAATGCTGCCGACGGTGTCGTCCAGGTGCTTCAATGGCGCCCGGATCAGGCCGGCCGACTGCGGGGATCCAGGATGCAGGACGGCAGCACAGGGGCATCCGGGGTGATTCCATGGATGCGGATTCGGACGAGGAGCATGACCGGCCAACGCTGGTGCGAATGGGACTGCCGCAATAACGCAGGCGAGCAGCAAACCGGCCGTGCGTTTGCATGACCTGCGGCCAATGATCGTGTGACGTGCGCATGAAAAAGACCCGGGTAGTTTCCACTTACGGAAAAATGACGCATCACCCGCAGGATCCATGCTCGAGGCCTCGATTGTTCTGATCATTGTCATGTCTGATATCAACCGCAAACCAGGGTCGCGGCCGGGGGAAAACACATGGCGCATCACCGGTGCACGTTCGCCGGGTCACGGGGACATGCGATGCACGGAAGCGCGTCGAATACGCCAACACGGTTGCAATGGCCTCGTCGATCCCGATCCCGATCCCGATCCCGATCCCGATCCCGATCCCGATCCCGATCCCGATCCCGATCCCGATCCCGGGGCCACCGTGTCGCTTGTATGCGATCGCATGCAAGCGTGTCAAGACAGCCGCACGAGGCCTGTGTGCGCGGCGCCAACGCCGCTCGTGTCGCTGCAAAAAAGGAGCTTGCCCGATTTTGTCGTTTGCGGTCCCGCGCTCCACGTAGGGGCGCGAGCGCGATGCGCAGGCGGCGCGACGCACCGTTGTGTTGGGGGTTCAGCGCGTCGCGGCTGTCGAATCCGGGCCATGGCGCCGACCGATCGGCGATGCCCGCGCACGGCACCGCCGCCGGGTCCGGCGATGCGTTTTCCACGGCAGGTCCGTCCCCAAACCTCGGCGGTCTGCCGGTGAGAGTGCGCAGTGCACCGGGGTCGGGCGCGCCCCACCTATAACCGCCATTTATGCCACGCATCAATTTTTTCATTGGTGGTTTTGGCGGCGCAAGGCTAGTTTCATATTCCGACCTCACCCCGTGAACAACCAACGATCCGACTGGTGGGAGCAAGTTGTGCAGGATGCACGTCCGAACCGGAAAAGACGATTCAGCACCGTCGTGGTGCGCGCCGGCACCAGCGTGTCCTGATGCCAGCTCTGACTGAATCCGGTCTGTCCATCGGTGCGCTCACTGCCGAAGCCAGTGCGCGAGGCTCCGCGGGGTTTGGTGAGGGGGCGGCGATTGTATCGATCTGCGATGGCGCCATGGTCGTCAGTTCCAGGTGGCGTTCGGTGACGCAATGTTTCTGACGTTTTCGGTATTACAGGTGACGCGATAAAGCTGCGGGGACCATCGCCGGGGCAAGCGTTCCATCAAATGGAGTGCACACATGAAAGATAAATCTCTGCGCGCTTTGCGTTGCAACAACGTCTTCCGGCACAAAGCGCTGGCCTTGGCCATTGGTTCAACAATCGCGTTGGGGTTTGCTGGCACAGCGTGGGCGCAGGCGACCGGTGGCACCATCTACGGCAAGGTTCCGGTGGCATCCGGGGAAGCCGTACGAATCAGCAATGGCGCAGGCTTCAATCGCAGCATCGCGGTGGGCGCATCCGGGCAATATTCGATCACCGTCCCGGTGGGGGCGTATACGGTGTCCCTGCTGCAGGATGGCAAGGTCATCCAGCGCCACCGCGACGTCAATCCGGTGGCGGCGGGTTCCGTGGAAGTCGACTTCGCCTCTTCTTCGGGCGCATCCTCTGCTGCCAATGCCGTAAAGTTGTCGACAGTGACGGTCTCGGCCAACAGCATTCCGGTGATTGACGTAAAGACGACCAACCAGGTCACCACGATTACGGCCGAGCAGTTGCAGCAGCTGCCCCTGGGACGCAGTGCCGAAGCCATCGCCGAGCTGGCCCCGGGGGTCCAGCCGGGATCGGCGGTACTGGCTGGCGGTCCGTTGGGCACGGCGGCGGTGACATTTGGAGGTGCCTCGACGGCCGAGAATGCGTATTACATCGACGGCATGCTCGCGACTGCCGTGCTCGATAATCAGGGTGGCATCGGCCTGCCGTATAACTCCATCGCGCAGCAACAGACCTTTATCAGTGGTTATGGCGCCAAGTACGGTCGTTCCATCGGCGGCGTGATCAACCAGATCGGCAAGAGTGGTTCCAACAAGTGGCACTTCGGCTTTCGCGCGAAGTGGGAACCGACAGGCTGGAAAAGCGACAATAAAAATACCTATTATGCCAATCCACTGGTCTCATACGCCGGCGAGAAGAAAGGCGACCTGCAAGCATACAACAGAGGCGATCGTAGCATGACTACGGTCTATGATGCCTATGTGAGCGGCCCTATCATCAAGAACAAGCTGTTCTTCTACGTGGGTGCGGAACAGGACACATCAAAAAGCAGGATCATCGATTGCAAATTCTGCGAAGAGCAAACGAGTCGCACGGTACATGCCCCCAAGCTCTATGCGAAGATTAACTGGAATATCAACGACAGTAACGTTCTGAGCGTGACTTCAGTCCGGGAAGCGCTGAAATCATGGACCGATAATTACAATTACGATAATACCACGCACAAAGTCACGGGGTTTTACAACAAAGCGCAAACTGGCAAGAACATGTACACGATGTGGGTGGCCAACTACACCTCCTACATTACCGATAACCTGACGTTGAATGCGATGTATGGCAAATCGCATGAGTGGTACGGAAGCTTTCAGCCGGCATACCCGGGGTATGACCCGTCGCTTCCATTCGTTGGTGGTACGTCCAACGAGAACCCCGCGTTCACGCCAAACGGGCGTGTCAGGAATACGCAGAACCAGCTGACCACGGGCAACAACAACCATCTCGTCAAAGCCACCGACTATCGCCTTGACCTGGACTACACGTGGGGCAATCACGATTTTCAGGTCGGTATCGACAATGACATTACCAGGGATCTGGCGGACGGTTTGCACAATACCGGTCCCGGTTACGGATGGCTTTACGAGAGGACGACAGCGCCCGATCAGCCGCTTGCAGGCAGCAGCCCGGGTTCCATACCGTATGTGGGGCCGGTCAATTCGAACGCGGCTGGCGACGGCGGTTACTATGCGGAAAAGCTGATCGAGAGCTACAGTCCTTCCACACGGGTGTCCGAGCGCGCGGAGTATATTCAGGATCGTTGGCAGATCACTCCCCGTTTCTTGCTGTCGCTCGGCCTGCGGAATGACCAATTCACCAACTACGACGCCGTGAGCGACCCCTATATCCGGCTGACCAGGCCGAACTGGTCCCCCCGCATAGGGTTTGCCTGGGATGTGCACGGCGATTCCACGTTGAAGATATTCGGTAATGCCGGACGGTATTACCTTACCTTGCCCGTCGGTACCGGTACGACCGTGGCCGCTCCTGTGAGCAATATCATCCAGTATGGAACGTACACGGGTATTGATCAGAACACGGGTGAACCCACCGGTTTCCAACCCTTGCCGCAAAATCCGGCGACTGGCATATCCGTGTCCAATCAATACGGTGAAGAACGGAATGCGAAAACCGTGTCATCGCAGAACATCCAGGCTCCGTTTTCGGACAACTTCGTTCTGGGCCTGCAGCAGAAACTTCATTTCCTGGGGACGGGGTGGGTGTTCGGCGCCACCGGCACGTACGAAAAGCTTGGTCAGATGATTGCTGGGTCCGATGATTCGCAATCCGAGTGCGCGGCAGGCAGGGCGCAGGGATTCGCTTACATGACGCCGGACACCTGCAGCCAGTGGGCCCAGAGCCCGGTCCTGATCAATCCCGGAGTCGATCAGCAAATCTATTTGAACGCTCCGGATGGAACGCTTCGCAAGGTCGATTGGACTGCAAAAGATCAGGCCTTTCCGAGCAGGCCGAAACGGCGCTACTACGCATTGGATCTGTCGCTGACGCACGCGTGGGATGGCAAATGGTTTGCCAAGTTCGACTACGTGTTCTCCAAGCTCTACGGCAACGATGCCGGCCCGGTAGGTCCGACGTACGAGTCCAGCGGCACAGTGGCATATCTCACCGCTGTCTGGGCGTATCCGGAGATCATGCAACATTCGAACGGGGTGCTGGGCACCGACCGCACCCACTCGTTCAAACTCTATGGCGCGTATGCGATCAATCCGCAATGGACGGTGGGGACGAATATCTGGGTCGCTTCCGGCACGCCGCGGTTGTGTCGTGGTGCCTACGGGCCGGACCAGGTATACCTGCGCGGTTTGTCCAGTCAGTACCATTGGTGCGCCGGAAAGGTGGTGACGCCGGGGTCGATCGGGCGTACACCATGGGTCAAGAATGTCGATCTGAGTCTGGATTACAAGCCGAAATGGGCCGAACACAAGCTCGATTTCAAATTCCAGGTGTTCAACGTATTCAACAACCAGACGCCCACGTTCTACGGAGACTATTTCATCTCAACCTCCAACCCGGGGACGTCCTACGGGGAAATCGAGGCTCGCCGTGCGCCGCGCATGGCTGAATTCTCGGTGGCGTACGATTATTGAACCACGGTGGCTTCTCTACTGCGGAGCTCGCGTTCTGCCCGGAGCGTCGAGCACCGCACCCCGGATGGGCAGGGCTGCTCTCGCCGTCGAAGTGCGGACATCCACGTCACGTGCCTCCCCCGGGGGTGCGTGGAAGCTGCGCCGATGCAGCGCCAGCACGCCCGCATGGTGAGAGGCGGCCACGTTGTCCAGGGTTCGGAGATTGGCGATACGGTCTGGCGGTCGACGGTCGGTCGACGGGTGATTCGATCCATGAAGTCGGCTCGAACACCGCGGCGCGATGCTTTCGATCACGATCCACTGCAGGATTGAGAATCAAGTAGTGAGAGAAATCATTGTTCTCGGGGCCGGCATGGTCGGTGTCAGTGTTGCCTACCATCTGGTTCGGCGCGGTCATGCGGTGGTGCTGGTGGATCGCCGGGAGCCCGGGATGGAAACCTCTTTCGGCAATGCCGGCCTCATCCAGCGCGAGGCGGTCCGCCCGCATCCATTTCCGCGCGACCTCTCTACCTTGTGGCGGCTGTTGCCGAACCGGAGCACCGATATACGCTATCGCGGCGGTGCCATGTGGGCGAGCTCGCGTGCATTGCTGCAGTATTGGCGCTGTTCTGCTCCCGGGCCCTATGCCCGTATCGTGCAGGAATATGCGTCGCTGATCCGGCACTGCACGGAAGAGCATGCCGTCATGCTCGAGCAGGCGGGTGCGCAATCGCTGATCCGCAAGGATGGCTGGCTCGGCGCGTTTCGTACTCCAAAGGCATTTCATGAGCAGTTGGCCTTCGCGGAGGAGGCAAAAACGCGTTTCGGTGTGGAGTTCGCTGCGCTCGACGCGGCGGCCTTTCATGCGCGCGAGCCGGCGCTGTCGAGCGTGATGACAGGGGGCATCGACTGGACCAATTCCTGGTCGGTGGTCGATCCGTCTGCGTTGGTGCAAGCCTATGCGCGAGCCTTTGAAGCGTACGGCGGGCGGATCGTGCGGACTGAGGCGCGACAGATCGAGCAGGTCGGCAGTCAATGGCGTCTGCATACGGGCGACGGGGCGCTGACCACCCGGGAACTGGTGCTGGCCACTGGCCCCTGGTCCGGCGAATGGCTCGCCCGGCTCGGTTACCGGCTGCCGCTGTTTCACATGCGCGGCTATCATATGCATTATGCAACGTCAGCTGGCGCGGAGCTTCACTCTGCCTTGATGGATGTCGAAAAAGGCTATTTGCTGAGTCCGAAGCGCAGCGGTATTCGCCTGACCACGGGTGCCGAGCTGAACACGCTCGGTGCGCCGCCGCGAGCAGGTCAGTTCCAGGCGGCGGAGTCCGAGGCACGCCGTATCTTTCCTCTCGGCGAGCGTCTTGACCCGCAACCCTGGATCGGCGCGCGCCCCTGCATGGCCGACATGAAGCCGGTGATCGGCCCGGCCCACCACCACTCCGGGTTGTGGTTTGCCTTCGGCCATGGTCACCAGGGTTTCACGCTCGGTCCGCTGACCGGTCGCCTGATCGGCGAGATGATGGACGGCGAAACCCCGTGCGTGGACATGGCACCGTTCCAGGCGAGCCGCTTCTCGTGAGTGAGGCGTTGGCACAGCCCAGTCGGCCCGCCGCTGGTTTCTGCAACCGAAAGCGGCGATCACGTATCGCCGCGCACTGCCGTTCGACTTGATGCCGCCGCCACGGGGCCGGCCCGATGAAGGCATGCCTGCGTGCGAATGAGGGGCTGCGGATACATCGTGGACTGTGCGGGAGCGATCGAGATGCCGCAGGGCGTGCTCATGCACCGACCGCCGGGTGGATGCGATCGAGGTTGGCCTTGAGCTGCACCACGCGTGCTTCATTGATGTCGCAAAGCAGCACCAGCACGTTGTCCATCAAGTGCTGCAGGGCCGAGTGGTAGAGCAGGGGCTCGATGTGCAGGCGTTCATCGTGGGCGGACACCAGAAGGGCGATGTTCGCATGGGCGCGCAACGGGTTGGGCGTATGCCGCGTCACCGTGATCACCGTGCCACCGGACTCGCGAAAATAGCGGCCGATCTCGCACAGCGCCGACTGGGTGCCGTATTCGGAAAAGATCAGCAGCACGTCGCCGGCGCTGATCGTGGAAATACTGGCGATCATGTGCGCGGTATCGAAGTTGTGCAGTGTGAGGATGCCCAGCATCGACAGCCGCAGCGCAGCCGCGCGCGAGTGTATGTCATCGTGGCCGAGGCCGATGATGAATACCTTGCCCGCCTTGTCGATGGCCGCGGCGGCAGCTTCGATGGTCTGCGGCGGGTTGATCAGCCGCGTCGCCTTTTCGGCCTCGGACTTGTGCCGCCACAAGGTGCTGGCACGCTGGTCGTGCGGATCATCCTCCGGGGACGTGGGCAACGTCGGCGAGGCCTCGTTGCCGGAACGTGCCACGGCAGCGCCGATCGAGTATTTCAGGTCCGGGTAGCCCTTGAATCCCAGCTTCTGGCTGAACTTCACGACGCTGGACTGGCTGATACCGACGGCGTTGGCCAGCTGCTGCGAGGAATAGTCACGCAGCAGCTGCGTGTTTTCGAGGATGAAGTCGGCGATGCGCCGCTCGATCGCCGACATGCAATCGCGCTCGGAACGGATTTTGACCAGTGGTGTCATGTAGATCGCAGACTCCGTCTCCATTGTTGTGCCGCTTGTCATCCAGTGATCGGTTCCAGTCCCGCAATGTCGCGGATGCCGAGCCCGGAGGCGTCACCTACGGTGATTTCCGATTCATTGAAGATCACTCCGCCATGGACCGGATTGAACGTGCACAGCGACGGGCCGTCCAGATCGATCTTGGTGATCACGTTGGCCTTGGCGACCGCCACATGCACGGCTGCGGCAACGCTGACGCTGCCTTCCAGCATACAGCCGATCATGCAATCGATGCCGTACATGGCGGCGATGTCGGCGATACGCACGGCATTGGAAATGCCGCCGGTCTTCATCAGCTTGATATTGATGATGTCGGCTGCCCGCATGCGGATCAGGTCGATGACCTGTATCGGTTCGAATACGCTTTCGTCGGCCATGATCGGGGTATGCACCCGCTCGGTGACAAAGCGCATGCCTTCCATGTCCCGTGCCTTTACTGGCTGCTCGACCAACTCCAGCTTGACCCCGGCATCTTCCAGCGTCTGCAGCGCGTATACGGCCTGCTTGGCGGTCCAGCCCTGATTGGCATCCAGGCGCAGCAGCGCGCGACTTTCCACTGCGGCGTAAATGGCCTTGACGCGTTCAATGTCGACACCGATGTCCTTGCCGACCTTGATCTTCAGCGAACCGAACCCGCGCTCCACCGCGGCGATGGAATCGGCGACCATCTTGTCGATGTAGTCGACGCTGATGGTGATGTCGGTCGTGATCACCGGGTCGCCACCACCCAGCAGTTTGTACAGCGGCGCGCCGTAGAGCTGCGCCCACAGGTCGTAGAGGGCGATTTCCACGGCAGCCTTGGCGCTGGAGTTCCTTTCCATGGCGCTCTGGGTCAGCTGCACCAGGCGGTTGAGGTCGGCCACGTCCGCGCCGATCAGGCGCGGCGCGATGTAGTGGCGGATGGCATCGATGATGGAGCCGTGCGTGTCGCCGGTGATGACCGCCGTGGCCGGGGCCCCGCCGTAGCCCGCATGGCCGCTGTCGGTGTGGACCGTGATGATGATGTCCTCGACCTTGTCGATGGTGCGCAGCGCGGTCTTGAACGGGGTCTTCAACGGCACCCGCAGCACGGCGTACCGGATATCGGTGATTTTCATGCCTCTCAGTGTCCTTGTCCGTTGTCCCGGGGACGAATGCGCACGATGCTGGTCATGCGATCGACGAAAGTCTGGTGATCGTTGAACATCAGCGGCAGCAACGGTGTCACCGATACTTCGTTGAGCTTGACGTGGCGCATGTGGCCGTCTGCGCCGCGGAAACTGGCGCCGAGGACATCGTGGATGACGTACGGCTGGCCGTGCAGGCGGCCGAGCATCATCATCACGTGACCGGGGATGTAGATCAGGTCGCCGACCTGCAGGTTCTGCACCGCACGCATGCGCTCGGCATGTGTCGAGGAGGCATTGAAGGTGGTGTGGTCGGCGGCCGGGCTGATGCTTTGCGCGCTGGTGTTGCGCGGCATCAAAATGCCCATGCTGCGGTACACGTCGGAGACGAAGCCGCTGCAGTCACGGCCGTCATAGGAGTCGCCCCAGCCATAGCGTTCGCCCAGAAACTTGAAGGCCTGGCGGACGATGTTGGCCCGCGTCAGCGCGAGATAGTGGTCACGCGTATCCGTGTTCTTCTGCAGCAGGGCCTCGGTGAATCCCAGCGAGCCGTCGGCCTCGCGGATGGGCAACTCGATCACGTGCGAGGCATAGGGCCCTTCGCCATTGACCGGCTTGTCATCCGGCCAGTCGGGCAGCGTCGGTACCCGCGTGCCCATGTCCAGCTGCAGTTTCGACACGGCAGGTTGTTCGGGCGTGAACACGGTGCGGACAGAGGCTGCTGTGACCACCCGCGACGGTGTCTTGTCGACATAGCCGAAGACCTGGGCGGCGCTGCCAATGGCGATGTACTTCTTCTGCACCCAGGCCCGATAGCGGGGGGACTCCACGAACCACCATTGCTTGTCGCGGCTGCCGTGCAAAACCGCCACCGGGGTGCCGGGCACCATGGCCGTTTCCTGGAAACGGTCGATGTCGGTATCGCCGCTGTGACTGAACACACGCAACATGGTGGGGAATGTGCGCAACGCCGCCCGGTGCACCACCAGGCCGTACCGCACCGTCTGCCGGGCCGGGATGGCATCCAGCGCCAGGGCATCGACAAAGGCGTTCAGCCTGGATGTCGGTACCGGCTGGCCGTGCACGTCGTACATGGTTTTCCTGGGGCGCCTCGACAGCTTGCGTATCCAGTCGGCCAGCTGCGTGCCCTCGAGGCGGGCGGGCAAGGCGTGCAAGTCGTAGACGTGCGCATCCAGCCGCTGTACCCGCGCGTCATGAGCGGCCACCGCCTGGCGGTCCATGAGGACCTTGTCCGGATACTGCAGTCGCGCCAGCCAGAACTGCGGCGTGAGCTGGGCGTCCTCGACGCCGATCACCCCGTGAGCCGGAATCGGCAGGCGATCGGCCTGGTGAGCGTGCAGATCGGCAGCTGTCACGGTCAAAACAAGTGCCGTGGCGACAAGTATGGAACGAAGCATGGAATCACCTTTGTTGCATCAAGAGTATGCATCGAAACGGATCAGCCCAGGGCCAGCGACGACATGACCGAGGCCACCATCAGGCCGATGCCGGTACCGAGGATGTAGCCGAGCAGTGCCAGCAGGATGCCCACCGGCACCAGCGACCGCGAGTAGCTGGCGGCGAGGATCGGCGTTGCCGCCACGCCGCCGATGTTGGCCAGCGAGGCGATGCCGCACAGATACAGGTCGAAGTGGAACAGTCGCGCAGCAGCGATCAGCAGCAGTGCGTGAATGGAGATGACACAGAGACCGCACAGGATGTACAGGGGCGCATGGCCGATGCCCTGGAAGCTGCTTTGTGAGGCCAGCACCGCCACCACCGCGATCAGCAGGGTGCCGGAAATGGTGCCGGCGCCGGGATAGCGGCGCAGCGGGGTGTGCGCCACGAGCAGTCCCGCGAGGGTTGCCAGCAGGATCGTCCAGGTGGTGCTGGTGACCATGCTGGATGTCGGCAAGAATGCGGCGGCCCAGTGTGCAAAGACGGCTGTCAGCACGGCCAGGCCGAGCCACAGCAAGACATTGTCCGGCGTGGTCGGGCCGCTGGGCGGCGTTTCGGTGGTGACCTCCTCGGCGCTGGATGTGGCGCGCGTCCAGCGATTGAAGGCCGGGGCCAGCCGCGCCACGGCAAAGAGCACCGCCACCCACATGGAGTAACACAAGGCGTCGGTCAGCAGCGAAAACGCCAATAGCGAATTGGGCATGGCGATGGCCTGCTTCACCGCGATCATGTTGGCGGTGCCTCCGGCCCAGCTGCCGGACAGCGCCGCCAGCGGCTCCCAGCTATGGCCCGGCAGCCATGTGCGGAAAATCAGGAAAGTGAGGATGAAGGCGGCGATCAGGCTCAGCGTGGCCGCGACGAAGACCCCCAGCACCCGCGGGCCCAGTGCGAAGATGGCGCGCAGATCGCAGTTGATCATCAGCAAAAACAGCAACGCCGGCACGAGTTGCGCGATCAGCGTGGATTGTGCCGCATGGATCGTCGCACTTATCTGCCACAGGCCGGTGGCAGCCAGGGCGGTGACCAGCAGGTAGGTCATCACGATCGGCGGCATGATCGAGAAGACTTTCCAGCCAAAGCGCCGCTCCAATGCCGGGAAAATCCCGGCACACAGCAGCATCAGGGCCATGTAGGGCCATACCGTGTGGATCATCGGGTGTACTGTGAGGTCTTGGGCACGCTGCGCTCCCTTCCGCATCGCTTGGAATAGTCATTCTTATATCATATAGCAAAAGAATAAATTATTGACCTCTTCTCCTGACGCGTGCTACACAGTCGTTACCGGGTTGCAACTATTGGGGATGACGGAACGTGCAGAGGATTGAGTTGTTCGCGGCAGCAGGCGCGCAGTATCGCCGCTGGCGCTTCGTGGCCGCACTGGTGTTGCTGCTGACGCTTTCCGTCGGCACTGCGGTGGCTGGCTCCGTTTCTGCCTCCACCCCCACCTCCACCTTGGGCAGAATCGTCGCGTTGGTCAATGCCGGCCAGTTTCACGCCGCAGAGGCCGATATCAACGCGGCGCTGAAGCATGCCGGGTTGTCCGCCCATGCGCGCCGGGCCCTGCAGTTCCAGCGCGTGCGCATGCATCGCATCCGCTACGACTTCAGTCTGCATGCCGCGGACGTCAAGGCCCAGGTGCGCAAGCAGATACCCGGCCTCACCAATGCCGAGTTCGCGCGCTGGGACGCGCACGGCCTGTTCGAGCACAAGTTCATCGACGGCAAGCTGCGCTATTTCCGCCGCTCGCCCTCCAACTTGTTCCGTCTCAGCGCCGAGGCGCGAGCGCTGCGCAAGCGGCACGTTCCTTTCAACGACAGTGGCATGTCCGACAGCAATCGTACGATGTACACGGATGAGGACCGTCGGGTGCTGCACGCGGCAATGTCCAGCGGCCATGCCAGCGTCATGCCCCAGCGGGTGAAAGTCACGCAGACTCTGACAGTGCACCCCGATGCAGTGCCCGCGGGGAAGACGGTCAGCGCCTGGATTCCGTATCCGCGGGCCGACTCCGGGCAGCAGGAAGACATCCGTCTCCTGACCAGTCAGCCGGCCAGGCATCGCATCGCCCCCAGGTCGACGCTGCAGCGCACGGTGCATCTGGAAAAAATCGCACGGGCCGGCAAGCCGACCGTGTTCTCGGTCACCTACGAAGTCACCCTTTACGCGCAACACCATGCGATCGACGCGAACAAGGTGGTTCCGGCGAAGATCACCCCGGCACTGGCGCCATACGTGGCGCAGCGCGCACCGCATATCGTTTTCACCGAACCGTTGCGGGTCTTCTCGCACCAGGTGGTGGGCGACACCAGCAATCCGTATCGCATCGCACAAAAGATTTTTGCCGCGGTGGACGATATTCCATGGGCCGGCTCGCGCGAGTATTCCACCATTTCCGATCTCAGCGCCTACACGCTGCATGCCGGGCATGGCGATTGCGGCGAGCAGACCATGCTGCTGATCACGCTGATGCGCATGAACGGCATTCCGGCGCGCTGGCAGTCCGGGTGGACCTTCACCCGCACGCGTGGCGACGACGACATCCATGACTGGGCCGAGATCTACCTGGCGCCGTATGGCTGGATCCCCGTGGATGTCACCTACGGCCGGCTCGACTCCAGCAACCCTTCCCTGAAGTGGTTCTACCTGGGCGGCCTGGACAATTTCCGCATTGCCTTCAACGACGGCTTCGGCCAGTCATTCGTGCCGGCAAAACGGCATTTCCGTTCCGACACCGTCGACTCGCAACGTGGGGAGGTCGAGTGGAAAGGCGGCAACCTGTACTACGACAAATGGAGCTATCACTTCGACTGGACGATTCTGCCGTCGAAGCAAGAGGGACGCCCGACCGAGTGATATTCGCCTGCGCCCGTCCAGGGAGCGCGCACGACGTGCGCAGCGCGCGGAATGCGATCTGCGACGGACCGGGTCTGCGGTTCGGGGCGTGCAGGCGAACGGACCCGGCACCCCTGGTTGCGAGGGTCCTGCAGCTGAACGGGTGTGCAGGACCGTTGCTGTGTCGCGCCGATCATGTGCGTGACGGTATGAGAGTCTCCCCGGGATGATTCAATCATCCCCCCCGTGGCGGCCTGCTGTGTGGGCAGGCCGCCTTTTTTGCCATCACGTCATCGCTCCGGCAGCGCGGGCACCTTCGTCATTGTGACTGCCACGGGCAATCGAGACGTGCAGAGGGACACATGGGTAACTGCCAGTCATGACGACCCCGACCGCAATTGCTGAATCCGGGCACGCAGACGAGAAGCGTCTGGACGGTGTCGACCTGCAGGCGCTGGCGCAGCGCGTCAGCACACCTTTCCACGCCTATTCCGCCAGCGCCATCCGGCACCGCATCGACGCGTTGCACGCGGCGCTGCAGGGCATGGACACGCTGGTGTGCTATGCGGTCAAGGCCAACCCCAATCTGGCCATTTTGCAGCTGATGGCGGAAGCCGGAGTGGGTGCGGACATTGTGTCGGCTGGTGAAATGCGGCGCAGCTTGCGCGCCGGCATCCCCGCCAGCCGTATCGTGTTTTCCGGCGTCGGCAAGAGTGCCGACGAAATCGCCGAGGCACTGGCCGCGGGAATCGCGCGCTTCAACGTGGAGTCGCAGAGCGAGCTGCACATGTTGCAGCGTCTGGCGGCCGCGCAGGACGTGGTCGCACGGGCCTCCGTGCGCATCAATCCGGATGTCGACGCGCGGACCCATGCCAAGATTTCCACCGGCAAGTCGGAGAACAAGTTCGGTGTGTCCTTCGACGAGGCGCGCCGCTGGTTCGCCGGCAGCGCGATGTTGTCGCATGTGCGCCTGGACGGGCTGCACGTGCACATCGGGTCGCAGATGCTGAGCCTCGATCCGATCCGGCTGGCACTGCAGCGCGTTGCCGAATTCTGGCGCGAGCTTGTGGCGAGCGGACACAGCATCGACAGCATCGACGTCGGCGGCGGCCTCGGCGTGCGCTATCGGGACGGCCATGAGCAGGCGATCGTGGCGCAGGACTACGCCGATACCATCCGTCATGCACTGGCCGGTTTCGAGGGCCGTATCCTGCTCGAACCAGGGCGCTGGCTGGTGGCTGAAGCGGGCGTGTTGCTGACCCGCGTGATTCGCATCAAGGAGGGGCAGCAGCGCAGTTTTCTGGTGCTGGATGCAGCCATGAACGATCTGCTGCGGCCGAGCCTGTACGATGCCTGGCATGACATCGTGCCGGTAACAAGTGAGCAGCGACCGCTGCAGGTCTACGATGTGGTCGGGCCGGTCTGCGAGACCAGCGATACGTTCGCGCGCGACCGCAAACTGCCGCAATGCGCGGCCGGCGATCTTCTGATGATCAAGACGACCGGGGCGTACGGCGCGTCGATGGCATCGACCTTCAACTCGCGGCCGTTGATTGCCGAGCTGCTTCTCGATCGCGGTCGTTACGCCGTGGTGCGGCGGCGCCAGACCTTCGAGGACATGATCGCCGGCGAGCAGCCGGCGCAGGAGTGGGAAAACCCATGAACGGCGCGGTGAAATTCATCCTGACGGCATTGGCGCTGGCGTGCTGCGCAACCGCGGTGCACGCCGCACCATCGGCACGCACCGATTACGACCGCATGGTCGATGCCGTGGTCGCGCGCTATCACCTTCCCGGCATTGCCGTGGGGGTGATCAAGCACGGCAAGATCGTCTATATCGGCACACGGGGCAAGCTGGCATCGGGCAAACCCGTGGACCCCGACACACTGTTCAAGATCGCCTCCAACACCAAGGCCATGACCGTCACGTTGCTGGCGCGGCTGGTGGAGGAGGGCAAGCTGCACTGGAACGACCCGGTCACCAAATTCCTGCCGTCGTTCCGCATGCATGATCCGTGGGTGACGAAAAACATGCATGTGGGCGACCTTCTGTCGCACTACAGCGGCCTGGGCCTGGGGTCGGGCGACCTGATGCTGTGGCCCACCCCGAACCATTTCACTGCGCACGACATCGTCGCCGCCCTGCGTTACTTCAAACCGGCCTACAGCTTTCGCGCCGGCTACGCCTATGACAACGTGCTGTATGTCGTCGCCGGGCAGGTCGCTGCGGCAGCCGGTGGCGCGCCTTACGCGCAACTGCTGCGCCGCGAGCTGTTCAAGCCGCTGGGGATGCATCGCTGTCAAATCGGCACCTGGAACCGAAACAGGGTCGGCAACGTCGCACGGCCGCACGAGCGGCAGCATGGGCGCAACGTGATCACGGGCAGCGATGCATCCATCGTGCACGGCAATACGATGGACGCAGCCGGGGGTGTGAGCTGCAGCCTGCATGACATGTTGACCTGGGCCATGAACTGGCTGGCGCCCACGCGTGCCCAGCTGGCGTGGCTGTCGCCGTTGCAACGGCGCGAGGAGTGGGCCACCTACACGCCGCTGCCGATATCCAGACGCCTTCGTGCATGGAACCACACCATCTTCCGCGGCAATGGTCGCGGCTGGCGCATTTCCAACGTGGATGGGCAGATGACGGTGTGGCATACCGGAGACCTGTCCGGCATGTATTCGGGAGTGATGTTGTTGCCGTTCCGGAAAAGCGGCTTTGTCATCCTGATCGATACCAACGCGCAGAATGCCCGCAGCGTGCTGACCGAGCTGTTGCTGAAGCACTTCACCGCTCCAGGCAAGGGCCGGTCGATGGCCAGTTATGCCGATGAGTTGGCACGTGACGACAAGGCGCGCCGCCTCGCCCGGGTGCCCGATACCTCGTCGCGCCGGCCGGCCACCCCGCGGGAAATGGCGGCGCAACTGGGGGTATGGCGCGATCCGTGGTTCGGCGCGGTTTCCATTTGTGCGCGCAAGGGCAAAGTGCGCGTGGTGTCGGCAATGTCGCCGACCTTGAGCGGCCAGGTGATGCGCGTGGGCCACCGTTATCTGGTGCACTGGGACCACGGCGATGCCGAAGCGTGGTTGCGCTTCCCGGCCGATGGCAAGGGCACGTTGCATATGGCCAAGGTCGATCCCAATGCCGATTTCAGCTACGACTACAAGGATCTCGCCTTGACCCGGCAGCACGCGTGCAAGTGATGAGAGCGTCCGTCCCGCCTGTACAGGATTCAATCAGAGGTTCCCAAGGTCCGATCGCCGCCGAATGTTTCGCGGGAGATGTCGGCGGGGCCTGCTTTTGGCAGTGATTGAACACGAGGAGTCGAAGCAATGAGACATGTCGTGATGCTCCTGGCCGCATGCGCTTTCCTGGCGGCGTGGTCCGTTGCGGACGCCAGCCCTGCGGGAGCGGCGCGCATGGCGAGGGTCAATGCGCTGATGAGTCGCTATGCTGGCGATGGCCCCGGCGCCTCGCTGCTGGTCATCAAGGACGGCAAGGCCGTGCTCCGTCGCGGTTACGGCGATGCCAACCTGGAAAAGCACATCAAGGCCACTCCGGCGACGAACTACCGCCTGGCGTCGTTGACCAAGCAGTTCACCGCCGCGGGCATCCTGCTGCTCAACCAGGATGGCACGCTGCATCTGGACGACTCCGTGCGCAAATGGCTGCCGGAGTTGCCGGACACGGATGCCGGAATCACCATCCGCAACCTGCTGACCCACAGCAGCGGCCTGATCGACTACGAAAGCCTGATTCCGGCGGATACCAGGACGCAGATCAGCGACGCGGACGTGCTGCACATGATCGCCTCGCAACACCGGCTCTACTTCGCGCCGGGGAGTGCGCACCGCTACAGCAACGGCGGCTACGTCCTGCTGGGCCTGATCATCCAGCGGGCCTCGGGAATGGATCTGGCGGATTTCATGGAAAAACGCATCTTCGCTCCACTGGGCATGCACCACACGCTGATGTACGAGCACCACCGCGGTCCACAGGTGCCCCACCGTGCCTACGGCTACAGCAAGATCGATGGCACGTGGAGGCGGACCGACCAGGACATCACCAGCGCCACCCGGGGCGACGGTGGCATCTATACGTCGGTCGACGATCTGGCGCGCTGGGATGCCGCGCTGTACGACAACCGCCTGTTGAGCGATGCGTCGCGGCGCATGGCGTTCAAGGCCCACGAACCCACCGACGACCCCGATGTGGGCTACGGCTTCGGCTGGCGCATCAGTGGCGACAGGTTATGGCATTCCGGGGAGAGCATCGGCTTTCGCAATGTCATCATGCGTTGGCCAAAGCGGCACCTCACCGTGGTCATCCTCAGCAATCGCAACCACCCCAAACCGTACCCCGTGGCGTTGACCATCGGCGAGCTGTATCTGTCACATTGAAGCCCATGGGTGTGTGATCGCGGACCGGGAAGACCGGCATCCGCTGACTTGCGCGGGTTCCGCCGCGGCGTTGCGGCCATCGCCGCGGCGGCAGTTCAGCATGAAGGCACAGGACACGCGCGAGTTCGCGGCTATGCCTCGTAAAGGCCACCGGCCGCGGATGATCGAGAGCGGACTGCGGCAGGTGTTACCGCGGCCGTAGTTACGGACCGGTGCCGGTCGGCTTCGGCGCGAGAATCTGCTGCAAATAATCGGTCTTGCCCTGCGTGCGGATCAGGTGTGGGTACTTCAGGCCACCGTTGTATTTGACCGTGTAGAGCCTGCTGACGCCGTCGCCGCGTGCGCGTATCCGCAATGCTTCGCCGCTTCGTTTCGCCCGGGCAATGTCTGCCCGCAACAGATGCGTGCTGTAGGGCTGCCCATTGATGGCGACGAGCTTCATGCCCGGCGCCAGGCCGGCCTGGAAAGCCGGTCCCTTCCACCGCACATCCTCGATCGTGCCCGTGCGGTCGAGGAACAGCCCCACCGAGAACATGGCATTGATTCCGGTGGTGCTGAGTTCGCCTTCACCAACGTTTTCCAGCGCTTTCTGATATCGCGACGGCTGGTCGGTGTAAGTCAGCTGCCAGCCGCTCGCCTTGATGCCGGACAGTAGTGGTACCTGGTGGCCCACGTTGTCCAGCCAATTGTGCAGGAAGTGGCTCCAGTCATAGGGCTGGACCGCATCGAGAGCGCTGACGACATCGTTGAAGGTATAGGTGTGCGTTGTGAAGCTGCCGTTGTCGAGACTGAAAAAGCGGCGCGCAAAATCATCAAGCGAATGGCGGTCATGGCTCAATGCGCGAATCTTGCTGTCGACGGCGAGCCACAGCAATTCGCCTTCGCGGTAAAAATCGGTTTGCCGATGCCAGTTCGCCCAGACTCTGGGGGCGCTGTAGAGCAGCTGGGCAGAGGTGGTGGTATCAATCAGCGGTCGCCAGGCGCGCCCGGTACGGTGCGCCATGGCGGCCGCGCGGTAGGCCACCACCTGACGCCACGTTTGCGGCGACCACAACCCGCTGCGCGCCGTCATGACGTCGCCCAGATAAACGGTGAGGCCCTCGTACATCCACAACATCCGCGTGTGTTCGGGGCGCTCGAAATCCGGCTGCCACAGTTTGGCCGGACGCATGAATTTGCCGTTCCACGAATGGATGTATTCATGTGGCAGCAGCGAGGCATCGAGCATGAAATGGCCCGCGTCGGCGAACATCTTATCCCCGCCACGTGCACGGTCATCGCTCGAACGATGGTGCTCCAGGCCGCCCGTGGAGACGTAATTGCTCAGCGTCAACAGGAAGTGATAGTCGTCATAGTGATGCGAGTGGAACAGTGCCTGGGCCTGCTCCACCAGGTGACGGTAATCAGCAATGTGCGTCTTGGAAATATCCAGTGCCGCTGCGTTGTCACCTACCATGTCGAGATAGCGATGCACTGACGAACCGGGCGGCGTGAGGTCGATTTCCCGGAAGTGTTTCCCGGCAATCAATGGCGAATCCACCAGCGTATTGAGCGGGACGGGCTTGAACGTGATACGTCCGTTATTGCTTTTTTTCGTCTTCAGCGCCGTGGCGTAATTCCAATTGGCGGGAATGACCAATGTCGGTCGATAAACCTCTGCCTTGCTCGGATATCCCCCTTGATAAAGCGTCACGGTATTCCACTCGAGACCCATGAGATTCGGTGTAATACGATGGCGTGCGGGGAACTGGAAGTGGATGTCGATCCGATGGACGTGCGCCGGCACGGTCAAGTGAAACTCGAACATGTCCACTGCATCACGCTGCCATGCAATTCGTTTGCCGCCAGCCGTGATTTCCAGGCCCATCATCTTGCCGATCGGACCATCTGGCGAATGATCGCCGGGGATCCACTTCGGATAGTAGAGCGTCAAGGCGCCCGGTTTCACCGGCATGACTTCATGGACATACAAAAGCTTTTGTGCCGGGTCGGGAAGGCGTACTGTCAATGCAACGGGCCCCGCCGGACCGTTCGCATGTGCCTGGGCAATGCCGGCCAGGGACGCGATGGGTGCAAGGATGGCTACGAGGAATGACAATCGTTTCATATATATTCCTGAACTGACGCCATGAAGAATTAATATTCTACTCCGAATGCAACGCACGGCGCCATCTGCCAAACGGCACCCCCATGCCCACGCTCCCGGCGTGACTTGAGGCATGCAGCAGCTTTGCGTTTACCTCCATCCCGGGATAAACGCCCGCGCGCCCGGCGTCGGTCTTTGACAGAGACCGCGCGAGGCATCCGTCGATTCCGTGCGTTTCAGGGGAACGCAGGCAGGTGCGACAAAAGGGGTCAATACCCGCGCGGCGGCGGCGGTGGATGAACGTACGCTGCGTCGGTACGCACATGCACCGACGCTTTCAGCGCCGAATGACGGTCTCACTCCTGCTCAGTATCGCCGGGGCGAGCAAGGAGGCCCCGGACGCTGGCGCGTCCGTTGTTGCGCCAGCTACAGGCGGCGTCGAATCACTGCTGGCGCGAGGCGGCAGGGAGGGTGGGGTCGAACGGCTGGGCGGAGCGCCGTTGCCACCACATCCACAGCAGATAAAGCGGCAAGCCGACGAGGGTGATCAGGATGCTGGCACCGGTGGACCAGGGTTGCACGTACAGCGAATTGGCGACCACGGCAATGGTGGCGAGCACGAACAGCGCCGGAATCACCGGATAGCCGATCGCGCGATAGACCCGCGGAAAATCCGGCTGCTTGCGGCGCAGGATGAACAAGCCGATGACCACCAGCGCGAGGAACGGCCAGATCCCCAGCACATAGGCCTCGGCGAGTTGCATGAAGTTGCGCAGGAGAACGTAGATCACCCCGAGGACGACGGCCACGGCAATCGCCACGTAGGGCGTTTCGTACTTCGGGTGCACGCGCCCCACAAAGCGGAAGAAGAGGCCATCCTCGGCCATCGCGTAGAGCACTCGGGGACTGGACAAGATGCTGCCATTCAGGGTGCCGAACACCGACAGCATGACCAGTGCGCCGACCAGCGACGTGCCGGCATGGCCCAGGACCACGGTCGCGGCATCGGTCGCAACGGATTTGGACGCGATGAGTTGCGGCAGCGGCAGGGCACGCAGGTACGCCGCGTTGATCAACAGATACACCATGATCACCACCAGCACGCCGCCAACCAGCGCCAGCGGCAAGTTGCGTTGCGGATTGCGCACTTCGCCGGACAGCGTGGTCAGATTTTCCCAGCCATCGTACGCCCACAACACTGCGACCAGGCCGATGCCGATACCGGACCAATGCGCGGTGCCCATCGTCGCGGCATGCAGCGGGTTGTGCATGCCACCCGGCGCAAAGATGAAGATTGCAGCGGACAGGCCCAGTATCGCCAGTACTTTGGCGCTGGTCGAAAGATTCTGGATGACCGCGCCCAGTTTGACCGACCGGCAATTGGCCGCAGCGACCGCCACGATCAATGCCGCGGCGATCATGTGTTCGGCGGTGATTGAAAGCGGTATGAAGAAACCCAGATATTCCGCGAAGATCAGGCTCTGCGCCGCCCATGAAATCGGCTGTGTCAGTAGCCACATCCAGCCGAACAGGAATGCCAGCGGGCGGCCATAGGCTTCGCGCAGGTACACGTACGGGCCGCCAGCGGCCGGATACATCGCGGCGAGCTCGGCAATGGACAGTGCCCCGAACAGTGCCACGACCCCGCCAAGCACCCACACCAGCGTAATGCCGGTAAGGTTGCCGGCTTCCCCGGCGATCGGCGAGGGCACGCGGAAGATGCCACTGCCGATGATGACCCCGATCACCACCGCCATGCCGGTGGCAAGCCCAAGTTTGCGCGGGAGTTCGCTGGATGGAGAGGTCGCTGTAGGCATGCCCGCGCAGCGTACACTGTTGCGCGAAGCGGTCAAAGGAATTTACAAGATAAGGCGACTCCGGCAGAAAATCGGCAACGTCTCCTCCCGTTTTGCACGGCTTGGACCGATGCATTCATGGAACGTCAACGACATCCTCACCCAGATGGGCGACAATGCCCCTTTTACTCCACCACTTCGGAGGATCCTCATGCCCACTCGCCGTGAACTTGCCAATGCCATTCGCGCTCTCTCCATGGATGCCGTCGAAGCGGCGGGCTCCGGACATCCGGGTATGCCCATGGGCATGGCGGACATTGCCGAGGTTCTCTGGAACGATTTCCTGAGCTTCAATCCCGCCAACCCGAAGTGGTTCAATCGCGACCGCTTCATGCTCTCCAATGGTCATGGCTCGATGCTGCAGTACGCATTACTGCATCTCACTGGCTACGACCTGCCCATGGAGCAGATCAAGCATCTGCGCCAGTTGCATTCGAAGACGCCGGGGCACCCGGAAGCGTCGGATACTCCGGGCGTGGAAACCACCACGGGCCCGCTGGGCCAGGGGCTGGCCAACGCCGTGGGCATGGCCCTGGCGGAGAAGGTGCTGGCCGAGCGCTTCAACAAGCCGGAGTTCGAGATTGTCGATCACCGCACGTATGTGACCGTCGGCGACGGCTGCCTGATGGAAGGCATCTCGCACGAGGCGGCATCGCTGGCAGGCACGCTGAAACTGGGCAAGCTGGTGGCGATTTATGACGACAACGGCATTTCCATCGACGGCGAGGTCAAGGGCTGGTTCACGGACGACACCCCGGCGCGGTTCGAGGCCTACGGCTGGCACGTGATCCGCGACATCGATGGCCAGGATGCCGACACGGTGAAGGCGGCCTTCGCAAAGGCGGCGGCCGAAGATGAGCGGCCCACGTTGCTGTGCTGCCGTACCGAGATCGGTTTCGGTGCGCCCAACAAGGGCGGCACCGCGGGGTCGCACGGTTCCGCGCTGGGCAAGGACGAGATCGCCGCGGCGCGCAAGGAGCTGGACTGGGAGTATCCGCCGTTCGAGATTCCCGATGACATCTATGCCGGCTGGGATGCGCGCGAGGCGGGCGCGAAGCGCGAGGCCGAATGGAACGACCTGTTCAAGCGCTATGCGGAGAAACACCGCGATCTGGCGGCCGAGTTCAAGCGCCGCCTGGACGGCACGCTGCCCTCGAACTGGGATCAGGCGAGCATCGAATTCGTCCGCAAGATGCAGGACGAGGGGCCGGAAGTGGCCTCGCGCAAGGCCTCGCAGATGGCGCTGGACGCATTCGGGCCGCTGCTGCCGGAGCTGATCGGTGGCTCCGCCGATCTGGCCGGCTCCAACAATTCCAAGTGGGAGGGTTCCAGGGACGTGCTCAGCGGGGACGCGGATGCCAACTACGTGCACTACGGCGTCCGCGAATTCGGCATGACGGCGATCAGCACCGGGCTGGCGCTGCATGGTGGCCTGCTGCCGTATGACGCCACATTCCTGACGTTCTCCGACTACGCGCGCAATGCGGTGCGCATGTCCGCGCTGATTCCGGCACACGCCATTCACGTCTACACGCACGACTCCATCGGTCTGGGCGGCGACGGTCCCACGCATCAGCCGATCGAGCATCTGGCCAGCCTGCGCTACATCCCCAACAACCACGTGTGGCGTCCCTGCGACGCGGTGGAATCGGCGGTGGCCTGGAAGGCGGCGATCGAGCGGCGTGGCGGGCCGACCTGTCTGGTGTTCTCGCGGCAGAAGCTCGATCACCAGCAGCGCGATGCCGAGCAGCTGCAGCGCATCGCGCGGGGCGGCTATGTGGTATCGGATCCGTCCGACGACGACTTCAAGGCGATCCTGATTGCCACTGGCTCGGAAGTGGGCCTGGCCATGGAGACGATGCGTCATCTGCGGGACAACGGGGTCGCGGTGCGCGTGGTGTCCATGCCGTGTGCCGAAGTGTTCGACGCGCAGCCGCTGGAATATCGCGAATCGGTGCTGCCCGGCTGGTGCCGCGCCCGTGTGGCCGTGGAGGCGGCGACCGAGGATTACTGGCGCAAGTATGTGGGCCTGGAAGGCGAGGTGGTGGGCATGACCACGTTCGGCCTGTCCGCGCCGGGTGACGAGGTCTTCAAGGAATTCGGCTTCGACGTCAGCCACGTGGCCGATGCGGTCAAGCGCGTCCTGCCGAAATCGTAGGTCCGCGGCGGTGCCGTAACGGCATCGCCGACACATGAGGCGAATGACGAATATTCCGTAGGGCGGATCAAGGAACGATGAGTGACGGATCCGCCTGCTTGCGGGACGCGTCCCTGTCTTCCTGCAAGCAGGCGGATCCGTCGCGTTGCTCCTTGATCCGCCCTACGTTTCCTACATCTGGCGCGCGAGCTCCGCGATGACGGTATCGAGCCCGGATTGCCATGTAGGGAGCGTGATATCGAAGGTATCGCGCAGCCGTCGGGTATCCAGCGTCGACCAGGCCGGGCGCTGCGCGCGGGTGGGAAACGCCTCGCTGCCGATCGCCACGACATCCGGCGCATGTGGCAGAAGGCCGGCCTGCACCGCCCGCTGCATGATGGCGCGGGCGAAGCCGTACCAGCTGGTTTCGCCGTCGGCGACCAGATGATGGATGCCGATGGCGTCCTGTCTGCGGGTCTCGTCCCAGCTGTTCCAGCGCGTGAGCGCAGTGGCCGTCACGTCGGCAATCAGCGCCGCCGGGGTCGGCGTGCCGTGCTGGTCGTCCACCACGTTGAGCTGGTCACGTTCGGCGCCCAGGCGCAGCATGGTCCTGAGGAAATTGTGGCCGTGGGCGGCATAGACCCACGCCGTGCGAAAGATCAGGTGGGCCGCGCCGCTCGCCTGCAGCGCTATTTCACCGGCGCGCTTGCTGTGGCCGTAGACGCCCAGTGGCGCGACCGGATCATCCTCGCGTCTTGGTCGCGGGTCACGGCCATCGAAGACGTAGTCAGTGGAGTAGTGCACCACCAGCGCGCCGTGCGTTGCGGCCCAGCGGCCGATGACGCCGGGGGCCTCGCCATTGATGCGCTGCGCCAGCTCGGGCTCGTCCTCGGCGCGGTCCACGGCGGTATAGGCCGCGGCATTGACGATAATCTCGGGTTGCGCGCGCTCGCACAGCTCGGCGAGAGCATCCGGTTGCGAGAGATCGCCCGTCTCACACGTATCGCCGTCGAAAAGCGTGCCGTCGCGGGTGGCCAGGGTGGGGTGCTGGCCCTCCCCCTGCAGCGCCCGGCGCAGCTCGCGGCCGACCTGACCGTTGGCGCCCAGCAGCAGAACGTTCACGCGGTGTATTCCGGCAGCTTGTCGGCGGCAATGTCGGCAAGGAACGGCGCCTTGGCGTCCTTGGCGGACAGCTGCGGATCGCCCACGGGCCAGTCCACGCCGATGTCGCCGTCGTTCCAGCGAATGCCCGCGTCCGCCGCGTGGTCGTACAGCGCGGTGCACTGGTAGCTGAAAGTGGCGACCTCGGACACCACGCAGAAGCCGTGCGCGAAGCCTTCCGGGATCCACAGCTGGCGCTTGTTTTCGGCGGTCAGCATGACAGCTGTCCAGCGGCCGAAATGCGGCGAGCCGTGGCGGATGTCGACGGCCACGTCATAGACTTCGCCCTCGAGCACGCCGACCAGTTTGCCTTGCGGATGCGGCCACTGGTAATGCAGGCCGCGCAACACGCCGCGCGCCGAGCGCGAGACGTTGGACTGCACGAATTGGCGATCGATGCCCAAATCGGCGTACTTGTCCCTGTGGTAGCTCTCGTAGAAAAAGCCGCGTGCATCGCCAAAGACCTGCGGTTCGATGATGCACACGCCCGGCAGGTCGGTGTCGATACGCTTCATGGTGTGACCCCCTGCTTGACCAGGCGCTGCAGATACGCCCCATAGCCGGTTTTCGCCAGCGGACGGGCCAGCTCCAGCAGTGCGTCGGCGTTGATCCAGCCGTTGAGATAGGCGATCTCCTCGGGACAGCACACTTTCAGTCCCTGACGGTTCTCGATGGTCTCGATGTAGTTGGCCGCCTGTACCAGCGAATCGTGGGTGCCGGTGTCCAGCCAGGCATAGCCGCGCCCCAGCGGTTCCAGGTGCAGCTGATTCTGCTGCAGATAGAGCCGGTTCAGATCGGTGATTTCCAGTTCGCCACGCGGCGATGGCTTGAGGCTGGCGGCGTAGTCGCAGACCTTGTTGTCGTAGAAATACAGGCCGGTCACGGCATAGTTGGATTTCGGCCTGGTGGGTTTTTCTTCCAGATCCACGACTTTGCCGTTGGCGTCGATATCGGCGACGCCGTAGCGCTCGGGATCGTTGACCCAGTAGCCGAAGACCGTGGCGCCTTCGCCGCGGGCGCCGGCACGCTTCATCACGTCGGTCAGGCCGTGGCCGTAGAACAGATTGTCACCCAGGATGAGGCAGCACGGATCCCCGCCCACGAATTCGCGGCCGATCAGGAATGCCTGCGCCAGCCCGTCCGGCGAGGGTTGCACGGCGTAGCGGATGTTCAGACCCCACTGCGTGCCGTCGCCCAGCAGACGCTGGAACAATGCCTGTTCGTGCGGCGTGTTGATGATCAGGATGTCGCGGATGCCCGCCAGCATCAGTGTGGCCAGCGGATAGTAGATCATCGGCTTGTCGTATACCGGCAACAGCTGCTTGCTGACCGCTTGGGTGATGGGATACAGCCGGGTGCCGGAGCCGCCGGCGAGAATGATGCCTTTCGTGGTTGTCATGAATCCCTGACTCCTGAGTGTCCAGTGGTGGGTGCCCGATTCAGGCCGCGCCGAGACGCTGCATGCGGTAGCTGCCGTCCAGCACGCGCTGTACCCACGGCTGGTGTGCGAGATACCAGTCCACGGTGCGTTGCATGCCGCTGTCGAAACTCTCCTCGGGCGCCCAGCCCAGTTCATCGCGGATGCGCGAGGCGTCGATGGCGTAGCGTCGGTCATGTCCGGGGCGGTCGGCGACGAAGGTGATCAGGCTCTCGCGCGGCTGGCCATCGGCCAGCGGCTGGTGCGCATCCAGCAACGCGCACAGGGTTTTCACCACCACGATGTTCTCGCGCTCGGCATCGCCGCCCACGTTGTAGGTCTCGCCCACACGCCCGGCGTCCAGGACGCGGCGGATGGCACGGCAGTGATCGCCCACGTACAGCCAGTCGCGGATGTTGCGGCCATCGCCGTACACCGGCAGGGCCTCGCCGGCCAGTGCCTTGTGCAGCACCAGCGGGATCAATTTTTCCGGAAACTGGTACGGCCCGTAGTTGTTGGAGCAGTTGGTGGTCAGCGTGGGCAGGCCGTACGTGTGATGGAAGGCGCGCACCAGATGGTCGGAGGCGGCCTTGGAGGCCGAGTAGGGCGAATTGGGCGCATACGGCGTGGTTTCGGTGAACTTGCCGCTATCGCCCAGCGAGCCGTAGACCTCATCCGTGGAGACATGCAGGAAACGGAATTGCTCCCGGGCGCCATTCGCGAGTTCCCGCCAGTAGTCGCGCGCCGATTCCAGCAAGGCCAGCGTGCCGACCACGTTGGTTTGCACGAATTCCGCCGGGCCGTCGATGGAGCGATCCACGTGCGATTCGGCAGCGAAATTGACGATGGCATCGGGCCGATGTTCGCGCAGCAGTCGATCCATCAGAGCCCGGTCACCGATGTCGCCATGCGCGAAGACATGCCGCGGATCGTCCTCGAGCGGTTGCAGTGTATCGATGTTGCCGGCGTAGGTCAGTGCGTCCAGGTTGACCACGTCCAGCCCGTCGGCGACGGCCTGCAGCACGAAGTTGCCGCCAATGAAACCGGCGCCGCCGGTCACCATAAGTGTTGTCATGAGGAGATTAGAATCCTTTTGAATGGGTATGCTCGATCGTGCCAGCACGTGGAGCTGGCTGCGTCTGGATCAGTCCTCGCCGCGTTCGCGCAAGGCCGCGACCGCCGGCAATTCCTTGCCCTCCAGAAATTCCAGGAAAGCGCCGCCGCCAGTGGAGATGTAATCGATGCGGTCGGCGATGTCGTAGGCATCAATCGCTGCCAGCGTGTCGCCGCCGCCAGCGATGGAGAAGGCAGCGGAGTCGGCGATGGCCTGGGCCAGCGTGTGCGTGCCTTTGCTGAATGCCTCGAACTCGAAGACCCCCACCGGCCCGTTCCACACCACGGTGCCGGCCTTGGCGATGATCTCGGCGTAACGTGCTGCGGTCTCGGGACCGATGTCCAGGATCATCTCGTTATCGGCGACCTCATCCACCGGTTTCGTCCGGGCCTCGGCGCTGGCGGAGAACTCCCGGGCCACCACCACATCGGTGGGTATCGGCACCTCGGCGCCGCGGGCGCGCGCGGCGTCGATCACCTTGCGCGCATCATCCAGCAGATCCTTTTCATACAGCGAGTTGCCCACGCGGTGGCCTGTGGCGGCAATGAAGGTGTTGGCGATGCCGCCGCCGACGATGAGCTGGTCCACGGTATCCACCAGGTGCTCGAGCACCGTCAGCTTGGTGGACACCTTGGAACCGCCGACGATGGCCAGCAAGGGGCGCGCCGGATTTTCCAGCGCCTTGCCCAGCGCATCCAGCTCGGCGGACAGCAGCGGACCTGCCGCAGCCGTCGGTGCGTGCTTGATGACACCGTGGGTCGATGCCTGGGCGCGGTGTGCAGTGCCGAAGGCATCCATGACGAAGATGTCGCACAACGCCGCGTAGCGCCGAGCCAGATCGTCGTCGTCGGCTTTCTCGCCCTTGTTCATGCGACAGTTTTCCAGCAGCACCACTTCGCCCTCGGCGACGTCCACCCCGTCCAGATAGTCGCGCACCAGGCGCACGGGCGTGCCCAGTGCGTCGCCCAGCCAGGTGGCGACCGGTGCCAGCGAATCGCTTTCGCTGAACGTGCCTTCCTCCGGCCGCCCCAGGTGCGACAGCACCATGACGCGGGCGCCGGCGTCGCGCGCATCGCGGATGCCGGGCAATGCGGCATCCAGGCGCTGGGTGGAGCTGATGCGGCCGTCTTTCAGCGGCACATTCAGGTCTTCACGGATCAGCACGCGCTTGCCGCGCAGATCCATGTCATGCATGCGGTTGATGGACACGGTGTGCACACCTCGAGTGTTGGTGATGGGGGAGTGGACGGACAGGTATTGTCTCCGCGCCGCGGGTGTGGAGCAAATGAGAGCCGATGGCGGCAGCGCCGGTCCACGCCCGCGGCGTTTGTTGCGCCACCCGGCGCGCGGGCATGGGCATGCTTCCCGGCGCACCTGCACACGGCCCGATTGCGTTACGCTGGACGGGTCGGCGGCCCGGTCGTCCGCCACGCCATGCGAAGGATCCACTCCATGACACAAGGGCTCGTTCTCTACAGCTACTGGCGTTCCACTGCCGCTTACCGCGTGCGCATCGCCCTGAATCTGAAACAACTGACGTACACCATTCGGCCAGTGCATCTGGTCAACAACGGAGGTGAGCAGCACAGCGCCGAGTATCACCAGCTCAATCCGCAGGAGCTGGTGCCGGTGCTGACAGATGGGCAGCGGGTCATGCGGCAGTCGCTGGCCATCGTGGAATATCTGGAGGAATGCTATCCGCAGGCCGCGGCATTGTTGCCGACGCCGGCACGGGATCGTGCACACGCGCGTGCCCTGGCGCATCTGGTGGCCTGCGACATCCACCCGCTGGGCAATCTGCGGGTGCTGCAGTATCTGGACCGTGAATGCGGCATGCCGCAGCCAGAGCGGGAGCTGTGGAGCCGGCACTGGATCGAGATCGGCTTCGACGCCCTGGAGCAGATGCTCGGCGAACATCCCCTGACCGGCCGGTTCTGCGTGGGCGACAGCCCGGGGCTGGCGGATATCTGTCTCGTGCCGCAGGTCTACAATGCGCGGCGCTGGGGCGTGGAGATGGAGCGTTATCCGGCCATCAACCGCATCCATGCGGCTTGCCGGGAACTGTCCGCATTCCAGCAGGCCGCGCCGGACGCGCAGCCGGATGCGCCACATGCCGCAGTCTGAGGTCGCAGGTCGGTCGCATCACGGCCCCGGCCTGGGCGGAGCGCCTCAGAACATGCCGCTGGCGTACGGGTTGACCTCTTCCAGCTCGTCATTCTCGTCCCCGCCCTCGGCGAGCCGGATCTTCAATGCCAGTCCGTCGCGCGAGTCGGCCTTGGCCAGTGCCTCCTCCAGTTCGATCTTGCCGCTCTTGTACAGCCGGTACAGCGACTGATCGAAGGTCTGCATGCCATCGGACAGGCTCTTGTCCATGGCCTCTTTGATCTCGTGGATCTGTCCGCGGCGGATCATGTCGCGGATCAGTGGCGTGTTCAGCAGTACCTCGGTGGCCGGCAGGCGGTGGCCGTCCTTGCCGGTGACCAGACGCTGGCTGATCACCGCGCGCAGGTTCAGCGCCAGATTCATCAGCACGTTCTTGTGCGCCGACTCGGGGAAGAAGTTGAGAATGCGCTCCAGCGTCTGATCCGAATTGTTGGAATGCAGCGTGGCCAGGCACAGATGCCCCGTTTCGGAGAACGAGATGGCCGCTTCCATGGTGTCGGTGTCGCGGATCTCGCCGATCAGGATCACGTCCGGCGCCTCGCGCATGGCGTTCTTCAGTGCCTCGTGGTAGCTGTGCGTGTCCAGCCCCACCTCGCGCTGATTGACGATGGATTTCTTGTGCCGGTGCAGGAATTCAATGGGGTCCTCGATGGTGAGGATGTGCCCGGGCTGGGTCTGGTTGCGGCGGTCGATCATCGCCGCCAGCGTGGTCGACTTGCCCGAGCCGGTGGCGCCCACCACCAGGATCAGCCCGCGCGGCTCCATGATCAGGTCGCTGAAGATCGGCGGCAGCTGCAACTGCTCGATGCTGGGGATGTCGCTGCGGATGGCGCGGATCACCATGCCGATCTCGCCGCGCTGCTTGAACACGTTGATGCGAAAGCGGCCGGCATCCTTCACCGCCAGCGCCATGTTCAGTTCCAGGTCGCGCTCGAACTGCGGCACCTGGCCCTCGTCCATCAGCGAATAGGCGATCTTCTTGACCATGCCGTTGGGCAGGCCGGTGTTGCCCAGAGGGTAGAGCTTGCCCTCAACCTTGATGTTCACGGGGGCGCCCGTGGTCAGGAACATGTCCGATGCGCCCTTGTCGACCATCAGCTTGAGGAAGTAACCGATGTCCATGGAACCCTCTGAATACGTCTGTGCAAGTGGCATGATGCCCGGATAGTGGGCAAAGGAAAGGGGTTTTTGGCACGGTGGCGAGGCCCCTTCGCAAGCGGCGCATCGTGGCCCGCGCCCCGGTCGGGTGACTCCGATGCATCTGGGTCAGCGGACAAGGCCGGCTCGTGTGCCGCCCCTTTTTCTGCGTGGTGCTTGCCACTGTGTCGACAGGTCGCCCGTGTGCTTTAGCCATCCGCTTCCGGTTGCGGCCCCAATCCGTTGCCGTGGCGCTGCACATCACTCCCCTGCAACCCGTGCACAGATGCGTCGGGCCATTCCCTTCGGCGGTGTGGTTGCTATAGTTGTGATGCTAGATTGTGCACGTTCAAGCTAACCGTATCCGTCGCCGAGGTCACGTTTTTATGCGCCCGAACCTGTTGCATCCCGGTTTCACGACGCGCAGCCTGCGCGGCTGCGCATGCATCATGACACTGGCGCTGCTGGCCGCATGTGCCAGCACCCCACCGCCGAACGATCAGATGCAGCGGGCGCAGAACGCCTTGCATCGGGCGCAGCAGGCGGGGGCTTCCGACTACGACCCGGTGGACCTGCAGTTCGCCTCCAGCAAATTCCAGCAGGCGCAGGCGGCCATGGCGGCGAAGAAATATGACGATGCGGCCATGCGCGCCGACGAATCCCGCGCCGATGCGCAGCTGGCCTTTACCAAGTCCAGACTCGCTGTCGAGCGACAGAAGATCCAGGCCCAGGCCAAGGAGAATGCGCGCTTGCGCTCGCAGCTTCTGCAGGCCCGGCATGGGTCCGGGCAGGGCGCGTCCGGTGGCGGCAGCGCCCCGGCCTCCAGCGGCTCGACACTCACATTGCCCGACCAGGTGCTGCCACAGCCGCCGGAACCGGCGCCGGCTTCGAGCAGCCCGTCTGCCGACACCACGCAAGGAGGTGGCGCATGAATCGCCGAATCCCGCGCATCATCCTGCCCCTGGCGCTGCTTGGTGCCGTGGCCAGCGTGCACGCCAAGGACCAGGACCTGGACTATCAACGCCTCGATCAGAGGCTGAACCAGCTGGCCAGCAATCCGACGCTGGGGCAATACGCGCAGGCGCAGCGGACGCTGGCACGCATCGCGCTGCAGCATCTGCAGCAAGCCGGCAGCAGCGAGCGTCCGCATGCCCTGTACATGGCCGAACGGGGGGTCGACCAGGCCAAGGCTTCGGCGCAGCTGGAGGCCGCGCAGCACCGGCTGAACCAGCTCAACGACAAGCACGACCAGATCGTCCTCAAGGCGAGCCAGCGCGATGCCGCCGCCACGCGGCGCGAGCTGGAACAGGAGCGGTTGCAGAATCAGCTGGCCCAGGAGGAGACGCAACGCCTGCAGGCGCAGGGTGAAGCCTATTCCCAGGCAGCGAAGCAGGCGCAGCAGGAGGCCGCGCAGGCACGCAAGCTCGCCGACGCGCGTGGCAAGGCGGTGACAGCCGCGCGTCATCAGGCCGATCTGGCGGAAAAGGCGGCGCGCATGTTGCGCGCGCAGATGGAGGGCATGACCGCGCATCACGGTGCCAAGGGCATGCAGATGACCCTCAAGGGGTTGGCCTTCGCGCCGGGTCAGTCGCGGCTCAAGCCCGCGGCCCGGCAGCATTTGAGCAAGCTGCTGAAATTCGTGCGCAAGGCGCCGGACAAGACACTGCACATCGAGGGCTATACCGATTCCAGCGGGAGTGCGGCTGCCAACAAGGCATTGTCCCTGCAGCGGGCGCGGGCCGTGCGCAATGCCCTGGTGGCGGCCGGCATCGATCCCTCGCGCATCAAGGTGGCCGGCATGGGCGAAGCCAATCCGATCGCGTCCAACAGCACGGCGTCGGGACGCGCGCAGAATCGTCGGGTGGTGGTGATCCTGGAAGATCATTGAGGTTCCCCCGTCAGGCCCTGGACGGCATGGGTTCCTTAACGAAAATTTGAGCTTGCAGCGCGCCGTTGCGCGCTTTCCGGCCCCCGCTTGCGCCTTCAAAATGCTGGGAGTAGGGTCGAAGTCCCATGGGGTGCCGGTTGCTCCATGGGTTTCGCACCCCGACCCCATGCCTCATGCATTCCTTTCCATTTCATCCCCCGCTCCGGCTGCCGCCGCGAGTGCTCGTGAGCGTGTGTGTCGGATACTCAATGCGCCACACGGTGAGTGTGTGGCTGCTTCCGAATCAGGAGGTTGAGCCATGTTCGAAAAGCATCAGCAGGACGACGTCGAGTCATACATGAAATCGCACGCCGAATTCCGGCGCCTGTATCGGCACCATCAGAAACTCGACAGCAAGGTACATGACGCGGAACTGGGCGTGCTGCCCATAGATGGCGTCACGCTGAGCAACATGAAACGCGAAAAACTCCAGGCCAAGGGCCGCCTGATGCAAATGTGGGATGAGCGTCAGGCCAAGGTGCATTAGGTGTTCCTGATTCATCGCCCGTAGGGCGGCTCAAGGAGCGCCAGCGACGGAGCCGCCTGCTCGCGGAGACGCAGGGAAACTTGCGGCAAGCAGGCGGATCCGTCCCTGCGGTCCTTGAGCCGCCCTGCGCCAAGCAGGTGGCTGCGTTCTTGCGGTCCTTGGCCCATACGGCCAGGTAAGTGGATCCGCCGCGTCGCTTCTCGATCCGCCCGGCGCGCCCACCGCGACACCGCCTCGGTTATCATGCCCGGACGCGCTCTCCCTCGAGGGCATCTGACTTCCGCCCCGTGCGTCGGGGTGCGTCAAACGGAGACGGCATGAGTGTGCATAGCAGCGTTTTGGAGCTGATCGGGCAGACGCCGATGGTCAAATCCCGGCAGCTGGACACGGGCAGCTGCGAGTTGTTTTTCAAGCTCGAGGCCATGAACCCGGGCGGCTCGGTCAAGGACCGCATCGGCCTGTCCATGATCGAGGGCGCCGAACGCGCCGGCAGGATCAAACCGGGCGACACGCTGGTCGAAGGAACCGCCGGCAACACCGGTATCGGCCTGGCGCTGGTGGCACAGCAAAAAGGCTACAAGCTGATCCTGGTGGTCCCGGACAAGATGAGCCGGGAGAAGATATTCAACCTCAAGGCGATGGGCGCCGAGGTGGTGCTGACCCGCTCGGACGTGGCCAAGGGGCATCCCGAGTACTACCAGGACCTGGCCGCGCGCATCGCCGACGAAACCGAGGGCGCGTACTTCATCAACCAGTTCGCCAACCCGGACAATCCGGCGGCGCACGAAGCCACCACCGGGCCGGAAATCCTCGAGCAGATGGATGGCCGCGTCGATGCGGTGGTCTTCGGCTGCGGCTCGTCCGGCACCATGACCGGATTGTCGCGTTACTTCGCCGAGGCATCGCCCGACACCGAGCTGATCCTGGCCGATCCGGTGGGCTCGATCCTGGCCGAGTACATCAACGACGGCGTGAAGACGGAAAAATCCGCCAGCTGGATGGTCGAGGGTATCGGCGAGGATTTCCTTCCCGTCATCAGCGATTTCTCGCGGGTGAAGAAGGCCTACGCCATCTCCGACAAGGACAGCTTCCTGGCCGCGCGCGAGCTGCTGGCCAGGGAGGGCATCCTCGGCGGGTCCTCCTCCGGCACGCTGCTGGCCGCCGCGCTGCGCTACTGCCATGAACAGAGCGAGCCCAGGCGCGTGGTCACGCTGGTCTGCGATACCGGCAACAAGTATCTTTCCAAGCTCTACAACGATTACTGGATGCTGGACAACGGCTTTCTGGAGCGTGAGCAGCACAATGATCTGCGCGACCTGATTCTGCGCCCGTATGCGCAGCGTGACACTGTGGTGGTGCGCCCGGACGACTTGCTGATCACCGCCTACAATCGCATGAAGCTTTACGATGTGTCGCAGCTTCCGGTCATGGACGATGAGCGCATTGTCGGCATCATCGACGAGTCCGATCTGCTGCTGCACGTGCACAGCGATGGAGATCGCTTCCGCGAGTCGGTCGAGAGCGCCATGATCCGCGATCTGAAAGTGCTGGATGTCAAATCCCCCATCGACGCGCTGATGCCCATTTTCGATCGCGGCCACGTCGCCATCGTCATGGATGGCGACCACTTTCTTGGGTTGATCACGCGCATTGACCTGCTCAATTATCTGCGGCGAACAGTCGATTGATGGGACGCTCGGGTGTTAAGAAAAACACCATGTATCCGCCCACCGTCCCCACGAAAGCCCACTGTTGTCCTAAAAAGCTCAATGAAACCCGTTCGCCCTGAGGTATCGAAGGGCAGTTTGCA
Source organism: uncultured Gammaproteobacteria bacterium (assembly GCA_963747595.1). Classification (GTDB taxonomy): domain Bacteria; phylum Pseudomonadota; class Gammaproteobacteria; order Xanthomonadales; family Rhodanobacteraceae; genus Oleiagrimonas. The sequence continues at coordinate 1,648,732 of CAVVFO010000002.1, read as the reverse complement.
CGTTTCCCGCGCCGTTTCTGGTTCGATACGCCAATAAGCGTACCCTATGCGAGCCTGACGAAGCATCACCACGAACGGCGGCACGGTAAGCTTGGAGATTGCCCTTCGATACCTCAGGGCGAACGGGTTATGTTGAATTCCCCCGGGACTCTCATTCACGGAAACACGAACCATGTGCGGAATCGTTGCAGCCGTCGCCCAGCGCGATGTCGCCCCCATCCTCCTCGCCGGTCTCAAGGCCCTTGAATACCGCGGCTACGATTCGGCCGGCATCGCGGTGCTCGACGAGGGCGTACTGCATCGACTGAGGGCCAAGGGCAAGGTCCGCGAGGTCGAGTCGCTGTACGAAGCCGATCCGTTTCCCGGCGGGACCGGCATCGCCCACACGCGGTGGGCCACGCACGGCGCGCCCAATCAGTCCAACGCCCATCCGCACGCCGCCGGTCGCGCGGTGGTGGTGCACAACGGCATCATCGAGAACCACAGCCAGTTGCGGGCCGAGATGGAAGCGCAAGGCCGCCGCTTCGAATCGGACACCGATACCGAGGTCATCGCCCACCTCATCGACGTCGAGCTGCAGAACGGTGCGGATTTGCGCGAGGCGGTGCGCGTGGCCATGCAGCGTCTGGACGGCGCATTCGCCGTTGCGGTGCTGGATCAGGACAGCCCCGGTCGCGTGGTCGGTTCACGCCGGGGCAGTCCGTTGGTGGTCGGCATCGGCATCGGCGAGAACTTTCTCGGTTCCGACGTGCAGGCATTGATCCAGGTGACGCGCAAGGTGGTGTATCTGGAAGAGGGCGATCTGGTCGATATCCACCGCGAAGCGGTGCAGGTGTTCGATATCGAGGGCCGGAACGTCGAACGCACCCTGCACGAAAGCGACCTGTCCAGCGACGCCGTCGAGCGCGGTGAATACCGCCATTACATGCTCAAGGAGATCTTCGAGCAGCCGAGCGCCGTGGCCGCCACGCTGGAGGGCCGGCTGGGCCCGCACGGCGTGCTGCCCAACATCTTCGGCGTCGATGGCGATGCGCTGCTGGACAACGTCCGGGGCCTGCACATCATTGCCTGCGGCACCAGCTATCACGCGGGTCTGGTGGCCAAGTACTGGATCGAGGCCCTGGCGCGGCTGCCGGTCAGCGTGGAGGTGGCCAGCGAGTACCGCTATCGCGACGTGGTGGTGCCGGATGGCACGCTGTTCGTGGCTATCTCGCAGTCCGGCGAAACTGCCGACACCATGGCCGCGCTGCGCGAATCACGCCGGCGCGGCTATCTCGGCACGCTGGGTATCTGCAATGTGGCCGAATCATCCCTGGTGCGCGAAGCCGATCTGAAGCTCATGACCCGCGCCGGCCCCGAAATCGGCGTGGCTTCCACCAAGGCCTTCACCACGCAATTGGCCGCACTGGCCCTGCTGGCACTGGAACTTGCCCAACGCAACGGCATCGATTCGGGACGGTATCAGGATCTGTGCGCAGACCTGGCGCACCTGCCGCAGGCGATCGAGACGGCCCTGGCGTGCGAGCCGGCCATTGCTGCTCTGGCCGAACACTTCGTGCATCGGGAACATGCCCTGTTCCTGGGCCGTGGCGTGCATTTTCCGGTGGCGCTGGAAGGCGCGCTCAAGCTCAAGGAAATTTCCTACATCCACGCCGAGGCCTACCCGGCCGGCGAGCTCAAGCATGGCCCGCTGGCACTGGTGGACGAGAACATGCCGGTGATTGCCGTGGCCCCCAACAACGCCATGCTGGACAAGCTCAAATCCAACCTGCAGGAAGTGCGAGCACGCGGCGGCGAGCTGTTCGTGCTGGCCGATACCACGGCGGGTTTCGCGGTCGGCCGCGATGAAGGCGAATTGGTCGAGGTGCCCTCGGGCGGCAATTTCATCGCGCCTGCGGTCTTCACCGTTCCGTTGCAACTGCTGGCCTATCACGTCGCCGTTCTGCGCGGCACCGATGTGGATCAGCCGCGCAACCTGGCCAAGTCGGTGACTGTGGAATAAATCCCCGGCCGCGTGCGGGGCCCGGTTTGCGCGCACGAGGCACTACACTAGCCGGATATTTTTTGTCTTCACGACACATACGCACGCACGGATATCGCATGAACAAAGACACGACGCCTGCCGAACACGGTCTGGGGACGCGCGCCATTCACGCCGGGCAGGAGCCTGATCCGTCCACCGGCGCGATCATGACGCCCATCTACGCCACCTCCACCTACGTGCAGCGCAGCCCGGGCAAGCATCAGGGCTACGAGTATTCGCGCTCGCAGAATCCCACGCGCATGGCCTACGAGCGCTGCGTGGCGGACCTGGAGGGCGGCGTGGCCGGATTCGCGTTCGCCTCCGGCCTGGCCGGGGCCTCGACCGTGCTGGACCTGCTCGACTCGGGCAGCCACGTCATCGCCATGGACGACCTGTACGGCGGCACCTATCGGCTGTTCGAGAACGTGCGCCGACGCTCCGCGGGGCTGGATTTCAGCTTCGTGGACCTGAACGACAGCAAGGCCATGAAGGCGGCGCTGACCCCCCGGACACGCATGATCTGGGCGGAAACGCCCACCAACCCCATGCTCAAGCTGGTCGACCTGAAGAAGGTGGCCGCCTTCGCCCAGAAGCACGGCCTGATCCTGGTGGTCGACAACACTTTCTGTTCGCCCATGGTGCAGCGTCCGCTGGAGTACGGCGCGGATCTGGTGCTGCATTCGGCCACCAAATACCTGAACGGACATTCGGACATCGTCGGCGGTGTGGTCGTGGCCGGCAATGACGATCTGGCCGGACAGTTGCGCTTCCTGCAGAACTCCGTCGGCGCCGTCGCCGGCCCGTTCGATGCATTCCTCGCCCTGCGCGGCCTCAAGACCCTGCATCTGCGCATGCGCCAGCATTGCCAGAGCGCGCTGGAACTGGCCAGGTGGCTGGAAAAGCACGAGGCCGTCGAGCGCGTGATCTACCCTGGTTTGAAGAGCCATCCGCAACACGCGCTGGCCAAGCGCCAGATGGATGGTTTCGGCGGCATCGTCAGCATCGAGATCAAAGGCGGCCTGAAGAAAGCCCGCCGCATGCTGGAACGCTGCAAGCTGTTCGCGTTGGCCGAATCCCTGGGCGGCGTGGAAAGCCTCATCGAGCACCCGGCCATCATGACCCATGCCTCGGTTCCCAAGGCCAATCGCGAGCGGCTGGGGATCAGCGACGGACTGATCCGGTTGTCCGTGGGCGTGGAAGACATTGCGGACCTGAAAGCTGAGCTGGCGCAGAGCCTGACCAAATGACACGCATGGAGCATCAGCGGATTGTGTCAGTCCCCAGCCGTAAGGGGCAGCTGACAAGCGCGCTGAAGGATTTCAGCGATGGCATGAGGCATTACGAAATCTGGACCAGTCTGGCGTGGCAGGAAATCCGCCAGCGGTATCGCCGTTCCCTGCTGGGGCCCTTCTGGATCACGCTGACGATGCTGGTGATGATTGGCGGTATGGGGCCGATTTACGGCATCCTGTTCAAACAGGATATTCGTACCTTTCTGCCGTATCTGTCGCTGGGGATCATCACTTGGGGTCTGATCTCGCCACTGATTCTGGAAGGGTGCACGGCCTTTCTCAGCGCGGACCGGTTGATTCATTCCGTGCGTCTGCCATTGACCATTTACGTGGCCAAGACCATTTACAGCAATATATTGATTTTCCTGCACAATATATTGGCCTTCGTGCCGGTGATGATTTTTTTCTCGATTGCGCCGCAGTGGCGCTGGTTTGCAGCGCTGCCCGGCGTGCTTCTGATCATCGTGGCGGGGGTTCCCGTGGGTTTCATTTTTGGTCTTCTGTGTGCCCGTTTTCGTGATTTGCAGCCCATCATAGGCAGCATCGTGCAGCTGGCATTTTTCATGACGCCGGTCTTCTGGAAAGCGTCCATGCTCGGCGGACGGCAGTACCTGGTCAATTACAACCCGCTGTATCTTTTCATCGAAACGGTGCGCGGCCCCATTTATGGCTACATCCCCGGGCCGCACACATATGTTGGCGTGGGTGTGATGATTGTGCTGCTGTATGCGATCGCGCTGCCGCTGTTTGCGCGCTATCGCAAACGCGTGGCGTTCTGGGTCTGACCGTGGCTTATATTTCGCTGGACAATTGCGGCCTCGCGCTGCCGGTGTATGGCACCAGCAACCAGTCGCTGAAAAAAAAGGCGCTTTCAGCGGTGACCGGCGGCCGTCTGGCGGCCGAAAGCGGTCATATCACGATCGTGCACGCGCTGCGCGATGTGTCGCTGGAGATCAAGGCGGGCGATCGCGTCGGGTTGATGGGGCACAACGGCTCCGGCAAGACCTCGCTGCTGCGTCTGCTTGGCGGGATCTACGAACCCACCTCCGGCGCGTTGCGCGTGGAGGGCCATGTCACCAGCCTGATCGACGTGACCCTGGGCATGGACTTCGAGGCCACGGGCTACGAGAACATCCGCCTGCGCGCGTTGATGCTGGGCGTGCCCAAGAAAGAAACCAACGCATTGCTGCCGAAGATCGTCGAGTTCTCCGGCCTGGGCGAGTATCTGGACATGCCGGTGCGCACCTACTCCAGCGGCATGGTCCTGCGGCTGGCTTTTTCCACGGTCACCTGCACCCAGCCGGACATCCTGTTGATGGACGAGTGGATCAGTGTGGGCGACGCCGAATTTGTCGCCAAGGCCGAAGAGCGCCTGGCGAGCATCATCGACAAGACCAGTGTGCTGGTGCTGGCCTCGCACAACCAGAAAATCATTTCCGACCTGTGCAACGTCCGGGTCAAGCTGGAGCGCGGGCAGGTCGTTGATATCGAGCGCGACTGATATTCTCGGGCGGACATGGAAAAGCAACGTCCAACACAGGGCACATCCGAACCTGATCTTGTCAGTGGCGTGGTGACGTTCCATCGGGAGCGCGAGCTGGCGGTGCCCACCTTGCATGCCATCGGACGCACCCGCCGCCATGCCGAGGCTTGCGGGCTGCGCATGGAGCTGGTGGTGACGCTGGATGTCAGCGATGCCGAAACCGCCGCGGCGGTGCGCTCGCATCCGGCGATACGCGCATCGGACCACATCTACCGTATCGATGTGCGGGATCTGTCACTGAGCCGCAACTACGCCATTGAAAAAGCGCGGGGTGAATACGTGGCCATATTCGATGGCGACGACCTGTTCAGCGAAAACTGGGTCGCGGCGGCAGTGACGCAGATCGAGCGCCACGGCAGCCATGCCATCGTTCACCCGCAGCTGATGATCGCCTTTGGTGCCTGGAGCGCCTATTGGTACCAGGTGGATCAGGCCGATGCGCGGTTCCAGCCCGAGAGTTTCGTGGCGTTCAACCACTGGAACGCGTGCAGCGTGGCGCGCCGCGCCGTGTATCGCGAATGCCCCTATGTCTGCGCCCGTGTGGGCGAGGCCGGCTTCGGCTTCGAGGACTGGCACTGGAACTGCGAGACCATGGCTCGCGGCTACCGGCACCACGTGGCCGCGCATACCCTGCGGCTGGAACGGCGCAAGGGAGCGGGCTCATTGAACGCGGCGCACCAGGGCCAGCACGCGGTGATCCGGCCGTCGCGCTTTTTCGACCCGCCGCAACGCGGCACAGGGGAGCAGTCGGGCGCCGCTGGGGAAAGTTCGATTTTTTCACCTGCGCCAGCGTTCCGCGTCCAGAGCACGCGCCCTGCAGCAGCCACACTCCAGGGGCGGAAAAGACTCAACGCCGGTACGCCTGGCGACATCGCCACGGTGACGCGGAACAATTACCGCAGCGCGGGCCTGCCATTGTGGACCGCCGCGGAGCTGCAGCACCTGGCGCGACTGGAACCGGCGCTGGCGCCGATGGCCGACAGAGCGCAAGCAGTCGATGAATTCGTCATCCCCTGGGATGCGGTCGCCAACGCAGGCCGCAGCTATACCGCGCTGCGCCGTGCGCTGCCGCGCCGGTATGCCACCATGGCCGTGCTGGAATCGCTTGCCGCGTCGAGTCGGCAGATGCTGCAATCGCTGCCGCAGCCGCTGGCTGTGATTGAACTGCAGCCACAGGCGAGCGCCTGCGCACACCGGCCCGTCGACTGCGACTGCGCGGTGCTGAATGCAACAGATTTATCCACGCAGGATCAGCATGACGTGCTGACGCGGCTGGTCTTGCAGGTCGCGCCGGGCTCGGTGTATCTGCAGCGCGGCCACGCTCTTCTGGATGCCTGGCGGCACAGCTACGGTGTGGCCCTGTCCAGCGTGACCAGACTGCGCGCGCTGCCCGTAGATCAGGCTCCGGCAGTGGGGACAATGGAATTCGATGAGGAGAAGACGCGTGGCTGACGACGATGCCGATGACGCGCAGACGGGTGTCAAAAAGGTGCAGGACAACCGCGACAGCAAGCGTCAGATGATCCTCGTGCTGGGCGCGCACCGCAGCGGGACCTCCGTGTTGTCCGGAATGCTCTCCCATCTCGGCGTGGACTTCAGCGACTGGCTGATTCCGCCAGGGCCGGACAATCCCAAGGGATTTTTCGAACACGAGGAGATCTGGCAGCTCGACCATGATCTGCTGCACGTCCTGGGATCGGACTGGGATGATCCGGGCCCGCTGCCGAAAGACTGGCAGGGCTGGGCGGAAACACACGACACGCAGGCCAGGCTCAGGGCCATTCTGAAGCGCGACTACGCACGTTCGCCATTGGTGGGAATCAAGGATCCGCGCATGTGTCGCTTGATGCCCTTGTGGCGCCCGCTGGTGGAGCAGGAAGGGTTTGCGCTCAAGGTCATCCTGGCGTTGCGGCCTCCGGCGCAGGTTGCAGCGTCGCTGCAAAAGCGCGACGGCACCGATCTGCAACAGGGCGCCGGCATGTGGCTGCGCTACACGCTGGAGGCGGAAGCAGCCACCCGCGGCCTGCCGCGCGCCGTGGTGTCCTACGAGGCGTTGATCGACGACTGGCGTACCCAGGCAAATCATGTCGCCACGGCACTGGACCTGAGCTGGCCCCGTCCGGTCGATACAGCCGCCGACCAGATCGACATGTTCATCGAACCGGGTCTGCGCCATCAGCGCCATGCGCCGGACACGTCCGATATCGCCCAGCCGCAGCGCGATTGGCTGCAGCGCGCGTGGACGGCACTGACAGCCACCTCGCCTGAAACACCGGCGCTGGACGCAGTAGTGGCGGAGATCGCGGAGGCCGACACGGCCAGCTCGGCATACATCCACGCGCTGCGCGGCATGCACCGCTTCAATGCACGTTTGCAGAAGCATCTGCTGTGGCACGCGGACGAGCTCGCGTCCATCGCCAACTCCAACGCCGAGCTCACCAGCAGCGCCACCCACCATGAAACCCGCAGCAGGCAGCTGGAGGATCAGCTGCGGCTGAACGCGGATCACGTGGCCAATCTGGAGCGTGAATCCAGCCGCCTCCAGCAGACCGTTGCCGCACTCAACCACACATTGCGTGCGCGTGCGGATGATCGTGCCGAGGCGCAGAAGGAGCTCAAGCTCAGTGCCGAACACGCGGCCAACCTGAGCGCCCGCATCACCAGTCTTGAAGGGCAGCTTCGGCAGCACACCGACGCGGAGACTCAACTGCGCACAGAATTGCAGCAGCTGCGCACGGAATTGCAGCAGCAGGTCGAGATCTGTACCAGCCAGGAGCAGAAGCTGCATCGGCAGGCAGTGAAAGTGGAAGGCCTGATTACCGAATTGAGCATGGTCTACCATTCGCGATCGTGGCGGATGACGCGTTTGATACGGGCGCTGATGCGTCGCCTGCGCCGCCTCACGGGGCGTGGATCCACACCGCAAGCCTGACCCGATCATCTCTGCGGCACGCTCCCGTGGAGTGATTGCGGCACGGATGTTTTACTCGCGTTACTCTGGTTGCCAGAAAGCCCGGCGGAAAGCGCGCAAGGCGTACCGGGTGTCGCCTGAGCGCGTGGAAATCACCAGGACGTTCCATTATATTTACCGGCCGGTGGTCGTACATCGACGGGCCCACCGCGCTTCAGCGAGGTCGCACCATGACATTCCAGCAGAACATCCACGCTCCGGCGCAGTGCCGGCATGCGCTTGAGCCGGTGACCCCACAGCGCCGATGCGCGCGCCTCGGTTACGTCCGCTGCAAGGTGTCGTGGATCATCATGGCCACGGCCGTCTTCATCAGCCTGGGGCTGGCCGGTTGCGCCACCACGTCCGTCACCACGCCCTCGGTCACACGGCTGACCACGCAGCACTATGCGCCCACGCAAACCGTCGACGTGCTCAGCGCCGCACCCGACCGGCCCTTCACGCGCATCGCCCAGCTCAAGCTCACCGATCCCACCGGCAGTGCCACGCGCAGTCAGCTGATCGCGCAGTTGTCCGGCTCGGCCAAGGATCTGGGCGCCAACGCCATCGTGGTGGCGCAGGCCGCGGACCAGCCCGGCGGGAGCCAGATCGGCTTCAATCCCTCCGGTGGCCAGATGCAGGGCTCCGCGGACCAGACCTCGCTCACCGTCAGCGCCCTGGCCATCCGCTACAGCCACTGAGCGGGCAGGGTCCACTGCTCCCCGCATGCGGGGGCGCTTGTCTGGCGGCAGACACCGGGTAGAATGGCGCGCTCGTTCGCGCTCGTCATCCGGCAGCGGAGGATCGCATGCTGTCGTGCGCCGCCCGGATGTGGATCACCTTGGGTTGCGGCCGAAGAATCACGCGGCACATGCCGTGGGGAACATTGCGCGGGCGCAGATGGTCCGTGTAGCCACGGGCCGCCATCCATGGCCGTGTCTCGCGTCCCCCGGCCATGCCAGCCCGCGCCATCACCATTGTCGAGAAGGAGGCATGCTGTCGATGCCCGCGTTGCCTTACCATGCCATCCCCCATCATGCGCCGTCGGCTATCCAGCGTGCGGCCACGTCCTCCCGGGCGAATGCACCGCAGAAGCACCCGCGTGGCCCCGTGCTCACGGTGCACAGCCATGGTTACGTCTACATGGTCAGCGGCAGTCAGCTGCTGAGCGCGCAGGATGTGCGCGCGGCATTGCAGGCGGCATCCGGGCCGCGCGCGGCCATCGGTGGCCTCAAGCAGGCCTACCAGAAGCAGGGGTATTTCCTGGTCGCGGTGGTGGGGCGCATGCGCGGCAAGCGCGTGCAGGTGCGGGTTGTCCAGGGGCGGCTCACGCACGTGGATGGCCCCGCGCGGCTCACCCGCTTTTTCTCCGCGCTGAAAGGCGACGATACCGTCAAGAACAGCGATGTCATCCGCCAGAGCACCCTGGCGCAGGAATATGCCGCCACCAACGGCCAGCAGCCGCAGATCAGCTTCAAGCCCGCGCCGGAATTCGGCGGCAGCCGCATGCATATCGGCGAGAAGCCGCTCAAGGACTATTCCCCCGTGGGCGGCAGCGTCACGTTCGGCAATTTCGGCAATCGCTATGCCGGGCATTATCTGGCGCAGGCGCAGGCGTATGCGCGCCATGACGGCTATACGTTCCAGGTGACCCATGCGCGGGCGCTCACCGGGCTGGATGCCAACACGCGCGGTGCCTACTACAGCTCCACCGGCGCCAGCCTCTCCGATGTCACGCCGCTGGGCACCTATACGCTCAACTACGACTACACCAGATTCCAGCTGGGCCAGGCCTTTGCGCCACTGTTCCCGCTGGGCCGCATCAAGCACTTCGGCCTTGCCGGCACCCAGCTCCTGTACGCCGACGGCGACAGCCGCTGGACCCTCGATGAGGGCGTGCAGCACATCCGCGATACCGAGACGGTGTTCAGTGGCGCCTACACCCTGCGCGAGCAGAACTACACCGTCTACCACCTCGGGTCCGATTACGCCTGGCGCTTCGGCGGCTTGTTCAAGCATGCGGCCAGCCTCAGCGTGGGCGGCAGCGTGAAGCTGGGTGGCGCCAGCGGCAACAACGGCTTCCCGCACGGCACGGGCGCACCCACGCCGCATTTCCAGTTGTATACCGGCCATGCCAGCGTGGTGCAGTCGCTGGCGCATGATGTCAGCCTCAAGCTCGATCTGAGCGGGCAGGCCAGCACCGACACCCTGCCCGAATACCAGCAGTGGGTGCTGGGCGGCCTGAACAACCTCACCGCCTATCTGCCCGGTACCATCGTCGGCGATCGCGGCTACCTGGGCCGGCTGACCCTGCAGGGGCCGCAATGGACCGTGGGACCGCTGCACATGCGCCCCAGCGTGTTTGCCGAACACGGTGCGGCGCGGCACAGCTTCATCCCCGCCCAGTCCCCCATGTGGCAGCGCCTCACCGATGCCGGCCTTGGCCTGAGCATGCGCCTCCCCGTGGCCCATACCAGTGCCACGCTGGCCTACGCCCGGCCGCTGGACGCGCACAACGTGGCGCGCAAGCTGCGCCGTGGTCAGCGCGCGCATCTGTTTTTCTACCTGCAGATAGCCTATTGACAGTCCCCGCGCCGGGTCCGGCAGAGGCCCGCCCGCGAGGCGGTTCCCGCGCGTGCGCGCCAGCCGCGCATGTCACCGGTTTGCCGGCGGCATCGGGCCGCCGCAGGGCGTTGTTTTCCATTGAACATGCTGAACAGGACAGCCCGTGATCGCGGCATCCCGACGCGATGCGTCACGAACCGCGTACACTGCACCGCGTTGGCCCGCCGCCGGCGCCCGCAGCCGCTTCAACGGCCCATTCATCAGACCTTGGATGCTTCAGTGGACAAAACGGCAGCAACACAAGGCGGGAGGTGGCGTGCAGCCGGTTCGACTGTCAAATTTTTGGCACAAAAAATACACGAAAGTTTGCTTGATTTTTATGAAACACGCCCACTATGCTTGCAAAACCTGCTAACGGAGCAGGCGCGTCGGGCAGGCCTGACCTAGGGGTTTGCAGTCGGCCAACTAACGCACGGTGACCTGCTTTGACAGCGCCCTGCACTCTAAGAAAAGGAGCCGCCTCGACGGGGGAGGCTTGGATGAATCATGAATTCAATCAGGAGATCTTCATGAACAAGAGTTTCAAACTAGCCTCGCTGGCAGGCGCGATTGCGCTGGCCATGGGTTCGACAGCAGCATTCGCAACACCGCCCACCAGCACGCAGCTGCCGGGTCACGGTACGGTCAAGGCCGGCGCAGCTGCGGCGGTTGCGGCGCCGAGCAACGGCTCTCAAACCATCAACGTCACGGGCACCACGGTGATCGATTGGGGCAGCACCGGCGGCACCATCAACGCCACCGGCGACGCGGGCTTCAATGTCGGCTCCGCCGCCGCACTGCACTTCGCTGGCCAGAGCACCGGCGGCGGAGACGCTGTCCTGAACGTCGATACCAGCGGCAACCCTTCGCAGATCATGGGTACGCTGGATGACGCGGGTGGTGTTCCTAATGGCGCTAGTACCCCTGCGCCGGTCAATACGTCGATCTTTGTTGCCAACACGAATGGCATCATTGTCGGCTCCGGCGCCAAGATTTCTTCCGGCGCAGAAATCGGCCTGATCGGCAACAAGACCGCATCCGATCAGAGCGGCTTCAATGGAACAGCTGCTAGTATTGCCTATGACGGCACCGGTGGTGATGTGACGATCGACAAGGCAGCCAGCGTCACCGGCACGACCGTCTACGTCTCCGGCGGCAGCAACGTCAACGTCGATCTCGGCTCCTTCGGCAGCAGCACTACTGTTAACGTGAGCGCGGGCACCGCCTCCGCTGGGGCCGGTTCGTTGGCAGCCAACAACAGCAACGCCGTGGCCACCGTGACAGGTGATCAGAACCCGACAGAATCTGTCCATATTGTCTCCGCTGGCAATGCTTCCAACGCGGGCACGGTCAAGCTGGGTGCCGGCAGCCAGGTGGCTGGTACCTTCACCAACACCGGCTCGTTGAACATTGATGGCGCGACCTTCGCCGGCACGCTGGACAACGAGAACACGGTCACGTCCGCCGGCGGCGCAATCACTGTCGGTTCGCTGATCAATAATGGCAACTTCGGTGCCAGCGGGGCCGCAACCGGCGCCCTGACCACCACCGCCGGCGGCATCACCAACAACGGCGCGATGTATACGGGCGCCATCACCACTGTCAAGGGCGGCCTGACCAACAACGCCCAGATCACCAGCACCGGCGCCCTCTCGGCGACCGGCGGCGACGTGACCAACAACGGTGCACTGAAAGTCGCCGGCGGCATCACCGTCAGCGGCGGCAACGTCAACAATGCGGGCACCGTGACGGACGCCACCGGTACCGCGACCATCGGCGTGACCGACGGCAGCATCGTGAACATGAGCGGCGGCAAGATGGTGGGCTTCAACACCTTCACCACGTCGTCCGATGCCAATGCAGCGGCTGCGGCGGATTATTCCATCACCAACAGCGGCAGCATCCAGGGCTCCACGAGCACCGGCCTCAGCTTCGATGCCAACAGCACCGGCTATGCCGCCGATGTGGCGGGAACGTTCACCAACACCAGCACCGGCAGCTTCAGCAGCACCGGCACGCTGTACACGGACGCGGGTTTTGGTCTCTCGGCCTCTGCGCATAATGAGGTGAGCCTGGCCGGTTCGCTGATGACCGGTTCCGGCGCCACCGCCACGGCCGTGTCCGCCCAGAACGTGCTGGCTGGTGCGGTTGGCCTCACTGCCGGCGGCACGCTGACAGTGGCAACACCGGTATTCACCTCCGGCGCCATCACCCTGGACGGCGGCATGGTCAAGGCCTTGGCCGATGTGTCGTCCGCGGCCAACGTCGGCATTACGGCCGGTGCAGCGACCAGCGACTACGCCGTGCGCGTGGCCAAGGGTGCGACTGTCTCCGGTGCCTCGGTGTCGATCGACGGCCAGGCAGCTGCCGGTACGCATCCCAACGTGATCCTGCAGGGTACCGTGAGTGGCAATGCGGTCAACTTCGGTACGACCACCCCGGTCAGCGACGTGTTCACCGGTCCGGTCGGCGGTATCACGGCGACAGGGACTACTCCGACGGTGACCTTCGATTTCACCGGCGCCATCAAGAACGCCAAGTACACCAATGACGCCAATTTCCGCTACAACAATCTGCCGATCACGGTTGCCAAGGCGGGCGAAACTCTGGGTCTGACCCTGAATCCTGTGGCCTACGCCACCAACGGCACGGACAATGGCAAGAGCGCCGTCAACGTGCTGGTCAACGGCGCGGTCAAGGTGACTCAGGGAACGGTGGATGCGTTGGTGAACGCTGATGGCACGGCGGTGACGGGCGTGACCAGCGCTCCCAACACCCATCTCGTGCTGCAGTCCACGGGGGATGTTGAGTTCGCGAGCACCAATGGTGGTTTCTACTGGCCGGGCCTGGTCTACGTGGGCGTCGTCGGCACGGATGCCGCCGGCAACGCCATGCCGGGCACCCTGGGCTTCGGCACCATCACTACCGACGGCACCTTCAACAACGTGCTGCCGGGTGACGTGAGCGGTGCCTCGGGCATCCACTTCATGAGCTACCTGCCGCTGACTCTGGGTGGCAATGTGGTGACCAACGCCAACGCATGGATCAACTTCCCCACGGATGTCTTGACCAACGCCTACGCCAATGGTACCGCCGGCGGTAGTTTCTACGGTGGCCAGACCAGCAGCGGCAGCAATGTGGTGACCTACGGAACGCTGGCCAACACCAACTTCCATACGCAGGCCCCGAACAGCTCCAAGTAAGACCTGCAACATCTCCGGATGCGCGCATCCGGAATCCTTGAGAAGGGGGCCAATCGGCCCCCTTCTTTTTTTTCAGCACCCGGAAGGCCGCAACCGTAGGGTGGCTCAAGGAGCCGCAGGCGACGGAGCCGCCTTGCCTCCGGCTGCACATCGAAAACAGACGCAGGCCAACCGCACGTCGCGATCCGTTTTGCGTCGCCTGACAGGGCAGGTGCCCGTATCCACGGGCGCAAGGCATGGGGCGAGCGTCAGCGAGAAACGTGCCGCACGGTCTTGGCAAGCGCCGGGCTTCCGTCACAAAGGCGCAGGTGCGACAATTTGCGCCATCGTTTTTGCGTGACGGAACAGGAGCAGGGTATCCCGCACACCACCCACGATGTGTCTGGCGTCAGCGTCTGCTTTGTCTGCGATTGCGGCCATCTCGAGGCACAGGCGGTGCTGCTGGCCGCATCCTTGCGTGCGCAGCATCCGGATCTGTCGCTGATCGCCGCGGTCCCCGGGCAGCCGGCCGCAGCCACTTGCGCTGCGCTGGACGCGCTGGGCGTGTCGCGTGTCGCTATCGTCAATCCGGTGGCCGATGATTATCCCATCGGGCACAAAGTGGCGGCACTGGGAGCAGGCGACGCGCACGGCGTGCGCGTGTTCCTGGATACCGACACGCTGTGCCTGCGGCCGCTGGACTGGTCCGTTCTGCGTGCGCATTCGTTTGCGTCGAAGCCGGCCGACGTGGCCACGTTTGGCGATACCGCGACCTGGCAGCGGCTGTATCAGCGCTTTGGTCTCCCCCTGCCGACACGGCGGGTCGCTGCGTCGGTCAGCGGCCGTCTGATGCTGCCGTACTTCAACGCCGGCATGATGGCCACTGCGCACGCGGGCGAGCTGGCGGCGGAGTGGGCACGCATCTGCCGCGCCATCGACGCCATGGACGATATCAACCCGCGTCGTCCCTGGCTGGATCAGATCGCGCTGCCGATTGCCGTGGCCCGGCTGGGGCTGACGTTCCGCAGCCTGGACGAGGCGTGGAATTATCCGGTGCATCTGAAACCGCTGAGTGGCGGGCCGATGATCGTGCACTACCATCAGCCGGACAAGGTGGCGCGCGAGCCCGCTCTGACAGCGGCTGTCGCGCGGCTGCTGGAGCAGCATGCGGGGATTGCTCCCGTCCTCGAGGCCGATGCGCTGTGGGCGCCGGTGCTGGCCGCGGTGCGCCGACAGCAGACCGTGGCACCATCCGCGCGGCGCTGGCCGTGGCAGCGCGGGCGGCAAGGGGTATCTGCTGCGGGGACGCAGGCGCCGCCGCGGCATCATCGCGATCTGATCATCAGCGGTATTCCGCGCAGCGGCACCAGCTACCTGTGCCGCTGCCTGGACAGTTTCGACAATGTGGCAGTGATCAACGAACCGCAGGCGCTGTTCCACGGTCTGCCGTTGTCTCCCGAACCGTGGGCGGTGCCCATGCTGCACACTGATCTGCGGCGGCGGATTGACGCCGGCGAGGCGGTGGACAACAAGACCGATGCCCGCGGCAGGCTCACCGAGGACACGGCGGTGGAGGAATCCATCACCGCCTATCGGCCGCAGCTGCGCGACGCGCACTGGCTGCTGGCCAGCAAGAACACGCTGGCCTACATGGCGCGGCTGGAGGGTATTCTGCGGCTGATGCCCGAGGCGCGCGTAGTGGCGTGTATCCGCCATCCGCTGGACACGCTGGCATCGTGGAAGGGCACCTTCGCGCATCTGGCCGCGGGCGATCCCGTGCACGTGCCGGTGGGCGGCCTGGCGGACCCGTTTCTTCCGGCGCACCTGCGCGACGGTCTGCAGAGTCTGGCCGCATGGCCCGCTGCGGGGTTCCGGCGTGCGGCCTGGTGGCGTCTTCTGGCGCAGGAACTGATGCGGCACGGCGAGCGCATCGTGGTGGTGCGCTACGAGGATCTGGTCGCGGATCCGGCCGGCCAGATGCAGCGCGTGCTGGGGCCGCTGGGCGCCGCCGCCGGCACGCCACTGGCGCCCATGCGCCCCTCCGGCGTCAGAACCGCGCGCCGGCAGACGCTGGACGCCGCCGACTACGAGGCGGTGGCGTGCCTGTGTGGCGATCTCGCGGAGAGTTTTGGGTATGATATCGACGCCGATTCCTGAGGGCATTCACCGCCATCCGGCCAACACCGGGGATGCTGTCATGCGCGTCTCCGCGACCTGCTCGGGACGGTGGCCTGGGCCCCCTGTGGCTGTGCCTGGCGCCGGGGGCATCGTGGCGAAGGGAACAGTGCGGGTAACGGCACTGCGGGGGCCTTGAGTTGACGGAAATACCGGATCCACAGGACATGCCTGCCTCCGTGGAGACGGAGCTGGTGGCACACGCATCCACGCTGTACGTGTTTTTTGGCGGCATGGCAGCCGGCATCGTGATTCCCAGGTTCGAGTTCTACAACGCCTCGCGCATCGTCGACGAGCACAAGATATTCGTGCGCGACTTCGGCCGCTGTTGGTATCACGCAGGCCTGGCCGGGGTCAGCCGCAACATTGATGCCACGGCGGTGTATCTGCGCCGGCGCATCCGCGAAATCGCACCGCGGCGCACGGTATTCGTGGGTAATTCCATGGGTGGCTACGCTGCCATGCTGTTTGCCGCATTGCTGGGTGAGGCCGAAGTGATCGCGTTTGCGCCGCAGACCTTCCTGTCGCCCTGGTTGCGCTGGCACCATCGGGATGATCGCTGGCGACCCCAGATCCGCCGGATGTGGCGCCAGGGCCTGATGCGGCCGCGGTTCTGGGATTTGAAGCCGCTGCTGATGCGGCGTCGTTCACGGCTTGGCATTTCCGTCTACGTGTCGGACAAGGACCGTCTGGACCTGGTGCATGCCGAGCGCATTCGCGACGTGCCCGGAGTACACATCCACACGTTTGCCGAAGGTGGCCACGATGTCGTGCGCCATCTTCGCGATGCGGGGCAACTGGCGCGCATCATGTCGGGCCATGCGCAGGATCGGTCGCGGTGAATGACGGCCTTGTGTCGGTACATGTCCGATCGTTTGGGCGCCGCCGGATGCGGTACGATGCGCCGCAGACGTGCGACCGCAGACGACGCGCGGTGTGTCCGCATCGGCTGTGTCTGCCAGCGGGCAGCCAGATAAAAAAAGCGACCTGCAGCTGCACCTGAATTGGCTCCGTCTCCGAGGAACAGCGCATGACCGATGTGCCCTTTATCCGGCCCCTCGCCGTCCTGGCAGCCGCGATCGCTCTGTCGGCCTGCGGCAAGTCCTCGGCGCCCGGTCATGCGTCGTCGCTGAACACGTCCGGCAGACAGACCGGCGGCAGCGATCAGGCATCGGTGCAGGCGATGCAAGAGGCGGTGCCCGGCGGGCATTGCCAGCTGGATCTGATCGATGATCAACACGCCACCCCCGGCGGTGTAACGGTCATCTCCGCGACCCAGCCACTGACGGCAGGCGGCTGGCTGGTCGACAATGCCAATCAGGTGCCGGCCACCTTCACGCTGTTGCTGGTATCGCCGCAGAAAACCTATGGGTTCAAGGCCCACACGGGCGTGGCGCGGCCGGACGTGGCCAAGGTGCTGCATGCGCCGAGTGCGCGCACGGCGGGATTCAACGTGAGCGCCCCGCTGGGCCAGGCCGTACCCGGGACGTATCAGGTGATGGCACTGATCAAGAAGCAGGGAACCAACCAACGCTGCGATCTGCGCCAGCGCGTCAAGATCAAGGATTGATCGCGCGGCCAATCCGCACCGGCGGGTCAAGAATCGACACACGCCGTACGCGCTCGGCACATCCCGTGCCTGAAAGCTGGTGAATCGGTGGATTTCGCGCGATGATGGGTGGATGTATGCGTTTTTGCGACAGGCTGCGTCCGTGCCCGGTGCTCTGGCACTCGCGCGCCATGCCGGCCGCGTGCGCCCTGATCTGCTGCGACCCCTGCAGAGAAGGGGCGTGGATGCCGCTTCACGCCGTGGGGGAGTGGGCCTCTCCTCGACCCTGAGCCATCTTGGCCGGGGTATTCGCCGGTTTACAGGGAAGAGGGGCGCTTCATGCGGATACATCCACATCGTATTTTCAGCACAATGCGTCGTGTGACACCAACGCGCGGTGGCGCGACGGTCGTTGCCGACGCACCACCGTCGTCTGCGCCCGCGCAATCAATTCAACTCAACCGAAATGGCAATGGCTAGAAAACATCAACAAGGGGCAGGAAGGGGTGGATGGATCGATCTGCAGCTGACGCCCATCAGGCATCTGGAGCCAGTCGAGGGGCACGCAGACCGATGGCGCGTGAAGGGCAACGATCCGGGATTTTCCTGCGAGGGCGACTGCTTTCCGCTACCGCGGGGCTGGTACAAGCTGGAGCTGGATTTCGAGCTGCATTCCGGGCCGGCCGTCTCCGCGGCGGTGTATCCGGTGTACGGGGAGGGCGCTTCGGTGGAGGCGCAGGGCCTGCCGTTGCCGTTGCTTGAGACCGCTCCCGGCCGCTGTTCGGGCTTGGTGTGTTTCAGCAATACCGTGCATGCCCTGCGATTTGATCCGGCGGTGCAGCCGTGCGAGTTTTCCTTGAGCTCCATGCGCATCCGGCGCGTTGGCAAGATTACGGCCGGCAGGTACATGCTCCATGCCATCACGGAAAAAAGCGCGACGCGCGCGCAGCGCCTGGACACCGGCATGCAGGCGCTGCGCCGGCTGGGGAGGGGCGGTCCCTCTGCATTGGCGCACTGGCTGCACACGCGCTATACAGCCAACGATGCCTACGCGACCTGGCTGAACCTGTACGACCTGATGACCCCGGAACGTCTCAGTGCAGCTCGGGAGGAGAGTGCCAGGTTGTCGCGTCAGCCACTGTTCTCGATCGTCATGCCGACCTACAACACGGACGAAAACTGGCTGCGACGGTGCATCGACAGTGTGCAGGCGCAGGCGTACCCGAATTGGGAGCTGTGTATTGCCGACGATGCGTCAAAAAAACCGCACGTCATGCGCGTGCTGGCCGCTTACGCCAAGGCGGATGTCCGCGTCAAGGTCAAGAGCAGGGCGTCCAACGGCCACATCTCGGCCACCTCCAACACCGCACTGGAGCTGGCAACAGGCGACTACATCGTGCTTCTGGATCACGATGACGAGCTGCATCCCCTGGCGCTGTTCGAGGTGGCGAAGGCGCTGAATGCGCATCCTGAGTGGAAGGTGCTCTACAGCGACGAAGACAAGATCGATCAGAATTCCCGGCGCTACGACCCGTACATGAAGCCGGACTGGAACTACGATCTGTTCCTGTCGCACAACTGCATCAGCCATCTGGGCGTGTACGAGCGCCAGCTGGTACGCGAACTAGGCGGTTTCCGCGAGGGGTATGAGGGCAGTCAGGATTGGGACCTTGCGCTGCGCTGCGTCGAGGCAGCGGGGCCGCAGGGCATCGGGCACATTCCCAAGGTGCTCTACCACTGGCGCGCCATTCCCGGCTCCACCGCACTGGCCGTCGGCGAAAAGAACTATGCGCATGATGCCGGTCTCAAGGCGGTGGGCGATCATCTGCGGCGCATCGGCGTCAATGCGACGGTGGAGGAGATGGACGGCCGGCCCGGCAATTTTCGCACGCGCTATCGGGTTCCAGAGCCCGCGCCCCTGGTCAGCCTGATCATCCCCACGCGCAACGGCGTGCATCTGCTGCGCCGCTGCGTGGAGTCCATACTGCAGCTGACCACGTACGACAACTACGAGATCGTCATTGTCGACAATCAATCCGACGAAGCGCAGACGCTGGTCTATCTTCGCGAGATTGCCCAGGACCCACGGGTACGGGTGATCGAATACGACAAGCCATTCAATTATTCGGCGCTGAACAATGAAGCGGTGGCGCAGACCAACGGAACCGTGGTTGGCCTGGTCAACAATGATATCGAGGTGATCACGCCGGACTGGTTGCAGGAAATGGTGGGGCACGCGATGCGGCCACAGATCGGTGCCGTGGGCGCCATGCTGTACTACCCCAACGACACCATCCAGCATGCTGGCGTCATTCTCGGGGTCCACGGGGTTGCGGCGCACGCCTACTGCGGCTCTCCACGTGGTTACCCGGGGGCCATGGGCAGGGCGTCGCTGACGCAGTCCATGAGTGCCGTCACTGCGGCCTGCATGCTGATCCGCCGTGAGGTGTATGAAGAAGTAGGCGGGCTCAACGAGTCATTGCGCGTCGCATTCAATGATGTCGACTTCTGCTTGCGCGTGCGCCAGGCGGGGTATCGTAATCTCTGGACCCCGTTCGCCGAGTTGTACCATCACGAGTCAGCGACCCGCGGCTACGAGGATTCACCGGAAAAGCAGAAGCGGTTTTTGAGCGAGGTCGAATTCATGCAGGCGGAATGGCACGACGAGCTTGCGGCCGATCCGGCCTATAGCGTCAATTTCACGTTGACAGATGCCCCGTTCGAACTGGCATTCCCGCCGCGGGATGCTGACTGATCACCCTCGCGGGAGCTGCGCAGCTCGAGGCGAGCCTTGTACCTTGACGCTCCGGTGCATGTTGCAACCTTCGTTGCGGCCACGCAGCTTCATCAACGCCATGACCCGGTATGTACCGGCCGCAACCCCGCGCAGCTGAATCGTGACATGGAAACCTGCTTTATCAGCGCCCGGGGCGTGGAGTGCAGTGGCTACATCCGGCCGAGCATCGCCTGTCTCGACTTTAAATCCGTAGACGTTGTCTGGCGATACCAGCAACAGTGAGACGGAGCTGGGCACACGTTTATTACTGGCGACCAGCCATCCACCAAATCTCAGCAGTGTTCCCGGGTTGGCCGAAGTGACTGCAACCGGACCGGGGTGCTGCCCGTTGATCAAATCCAGGTGACATTCTCCCTGCAGCTTGATCTTTCGCATGGAAGCAAGTGGCATAGTCTTGGCTTGCGACCACGGAACGATTTCATTCGTTTGCAGAATGGCCTCTGGGATGCTTTTTCGGGCCCCTCCGGATGAACCGGATGTCGTTGGCCTGCCGCAAGCCGTGAGCAAAATAGCCGCTGAAAAAGCGGCAACGGGTCCGGCAATGAACAAACGAGTCATATATCCATGATTCAGTGGCGTTCATCATGCAGAAGTCGATCGCAAGGGAGTCGATCGCAAGAGATGGGAGCACAGGCAATACACGTCTTTTTCTTCCACGTGATGCGACGCATTGGCCCTAATTACTTGCGAGAGAATACCTAGTAATAGTGGTGCAGCAAAGAGATGACCGCGATTGACTGGCATGCAAGAATCGATGCAACCGTCAACACGGCCGATTTTTTCGACCAGCGCTCGGGAAGTGGTTGAGTGAGACCCAGCAACAGACAGCACATTGAAATGATGAAATAGCGCCCCTGGAGACCATGAATGTAAGTCGCGTGCGGCGACGTCCATTCAAGATACAGCGGCACGCTCAGTGCCATCAAAGAAGCCAGTGCCAGTGCGACAGTCAACGACCGCTGAGCCGGACTCAGTCGGTAACGACGGTCGCCGGCCAGCAACGCCAGCAACAATCCGACCGGGGCAATGCTGTAAGCAGGCGTGCCGAGTTGCACAGTCAGCCAACCGAGGACACCGATGAACTCCTTGTAAAGATGGACAACACTACTGCCGAAAAACGTGGCCAGCCACAGGTGCAGGAAATGCTGGGGATGATGAAGCAGGCTGTATCGCTGCTCCTGTACATTGCCGGCTATTGTCGGTACAGCGTACTGTGCGGCAACCGCAAGATATGCCAAGTGCAGGAGCACTGGAATAATCAACGCCAGTCCCGGCCGCCACAGAGAGACGTTGTTGGCGCGAAACCGGCGGTACGTCAACAGGCACAGGAACACGATCCAGACGTACCCTGGTTTACTCAGTGCGACGAGAAGCCCCACCAGCATGAGCCACGTGGCTGTTTTTGTCTGCGCGGGAATTTTCCCCGACGCTATCCCCGAGACCAGACCGAGAAAAGACAGCGACGCAGCGATCGCCAACGAGTCTGCCGATACTGACGCAAAGAGGTACAGCGTCATCGGCAGACCCGCCACCGCAACGATCACCCAGCGCCCAGGGCCCGCCCAGCGGATGCCCAATGCAACCAGGAACAGGGCGAGCAACAAATTTAGAACGCGGGAGATGTATAAAAACCCCCAAAAAGGCGCTGACAAGCGGCACGCCGCGCGGTAGGTCATCGCCGAGAGAAGGTACGGCAGTGGCGAATAACCTAGAGCATTGCGGTTGAAAGCCGAGGTTTCTGCTTTACATATCAGGGGAGCGGTGGCTGTCTTTTTCACCGCAAGCGCCAGCGTGCTGGACGGTGCCGTCAGTCTCTGTCCCGGCATGGGTCCGTAGTTGCCAATCAGATCGGGGATCTTGCCATCTTCCGGCGCACCCAACAGCGCACCTTGGCTTACGGCAGCAATTTTTGCCAGGTGGGAGCCTTCATCGGGCACTGTTCCAGGCGGTGAAATGACTGCGTCGCAGAGTCCGAAACCGAGCGCGATGACCACAAACAGGGTGACCGGGCGCCCATATGCAAAGCAGCCGATACCATCCACCCACCTCCGGCCTGTACGGGTCCGCCATAGCAAGAACAATCCGAGCAACAGCGCGACAGAGGCCAACGACCCAAGGATGATCGCGACCGTGCGGGCGTTGCGTGCCAGCTGACGCTGATGGTGGATGGCTGGCTGATTCATCCCGAACGTAAGGTGCGGATCCGGGGCGGTTCGAGCTATGGAAAACGCGCTGCAACCGGAAGTCGATGGTTGACTGTGCATCTGCGAAAACGAGACGGGCGGCGGATGTGTACGCGTAAACGTCTCGTGTGGCGTAATGATGGTGACGCGACATACGGTAAATTGCGTGGCGCCAGTCGGGGGGTCCAGACGCAGGGCAAGCGTGCGAGACGCAGAAAGACGCGTTGTGATGCTGCTGGTTCTCGTGGCGTCAACAAAAAGGAATCGCGCGTTTTCTTCCGAAAATTTTTCCTTTTTGCTGCGATAGTAAAGCCGGACCGGTCCAGCAGGGGTGGCTCGCATATCAAATCTAACCGTCCAGATTGACTGCATCGCAAAGTATCTGGTTGCCAATGCGCCGACGACCGCCAAGAGCAGCAAACATGCCGCCACGGCATACTTTTGCCGATCATGCGTGCGCTCCGCACCTATCAGTGAGCGTACGCCGCCCCCCTCCCATCGCATGTTTTCACGTGTACCGTTGTTCACTGCAATCCAATGCGCAAATCTGTGGAACCATTACCAGCGTGACTGGTGGCATGCTCGAAGGGCCTCGAGTAGAGCGCGTACTGTTGCGCGACGCATCCAAGGAACCTCTGATTGAATCCTGTACAGGCATCACCGGATCTGTCTGCGCACAGGGTGCCGGTACGTCGACGCTGGCAGGATGCTGCCTGCATAGGATTCAATCAGAGGTTCCTAAATGTGGTTCCTGTTTTCCATGGAAGGCTTTCCATAGATCCAGTAACGCATGAATGCAAAACTGGCGAGCGCCAATGCTGCTTCCACCAGGGCTTGCCTACGACGAGAATGATCTCTCGGTGGGCAGACTGCAGGAGGATGATAAGCAGCGAGCTCGTCAGCGTGAGCGTCAACCAGACCGACAGATAACGCAAAGCTGTCGATTTTTGCAGATGATTCTTGGTCTGAGACCGGAACGTGATGGTGCTGTTCAAGATGTAGCCGATGCATGCAGCGGAGAATCGCGAAACGACATTGCCGAGGACGACGTTTACACCGACGCTGACCAATAAAAAAAAGATAAGGCAGTCGGCAGCTAATTGGGTACCTCCGATGAGCACGAAAAAGAAAAGCTGGCGCCTTATCATGTTTGACGTTCTGGGTGGCGATGGCGGTTTAGTTCATGGTGGATCGATATCTTCGGCACGCTTGCGATGTCATAGGCCAGAAATGCCAATAGCAGCTGCAAGCCGGTGATGATGCTGATCATTCCTATGACGATGGTTCCGACCGGGGTGGCGACATGCCTGGACGCCGAATCAAGCCAGTGCGCGAGGCTGAAACCTGCGCCAAAAAAGAGTAGAAAGATACCGAGAAGAAGCTCGAAACTGGCGACGGACATGTCACGCAGGAAGTAATTGTAAAACAGGCGTTTTATCGTGTTCAAAACGTGCTTGCCAAGAAATTCGAAGAAAATTCTTCTTATTTTCAAGCCGCTTGTTTCGTCGGCGTAAAAAGCGTCCATGGGTATGTCGATGACTCGTGCGCGGATGATATTCAATCTGAAGAGAATGTCTGTTTCGAAAAAGTAGCGTTCACTCAGCCCTTCAAGATCCATCCGCGTCAACGCGGTACGGTGTATAGCGGTATAGCCATTCGTTGGATCGAAAAGATCCCAGTAACCGGTGGAAAACTTTGTCATGAACGAAAGTGCTGCATTGCCGATGATGCGCATCTTCGGCATTTTCCGGATATTTTTCAGGCTGTAAAACCTGTTTCCTTTTGTGTAGTCCGCCCGCCCATGCAACAGCGGCGCGATGAAATCTTCGGCTAGCTCCGGTGCCATCTGGCCGTCGCCATCGATCTTGACTGCGATATCCGCCCCCAACTCGAGCGCTTTCAGGTATCCGGTCACAACTGCGCCGCCGACGCCCTTGTTGGTCTGGTGTCGAATGGTGTGAATGCGGGGATCGCTGACGTGTTCGGACACGTAGTCTGCGGTGTGCTCGGGACACTGGTCGTCGACAAGGATGATCAGGTCGAACTCCGGCCCGATACGTTGCAACAGTGCAAGGATATGCTTGCGCACCTTGTAGCAGGGTATGACTGCAGCGATCGTGTCGCGCTGCGTGATGTCCTCATCTGTTTTCATCATGCAGCGCTCACGCTGGATCCATGGCAGTGCATGGATGCGCCTGGGCCTGATGCGCCGGAGAGTTTTCAGTCGCGCAGGAGAGGATCATTCGCGTCATAGAGTTCGAGTGCGGCGGGGTTGGCGAGTGCATCGGCGTTCTTGATTGGCCGACCGTGAATGGCATTCCGTACGGCGATTTCACTTGTTTTTCCGGAAATGGTGCGAGGAATGTCCGTGACCTGCAGTATCTTTGCGGGAACATGCCGAGGCGTGGTGTTGGCGCGGATCTGGGCCTTGATCCGTGCCCTCAACTGGTCATTCAGTTGAACGCCATCGCGCAGTCGAACGAACAGGATCACCCGCTCGTCGTCACCCCATGCCTGTCCCACGGCCACGCAATCCAGCACCTCGTCGAGCTTCTCGACCTGGCGATAGATCTCGGCGGTGCCGATGCGCACGCCGCCGGGATTGAGGGTGGCATCGGAGCGGCCGTAGATGATCACGCCGCCGCGCTCGGTGATCTCGACGTAGTCGCCGTGGCGCCAGACGTTCGGCAAGGTCGAAATAGGCCTTACGGTAGCGTCGCCGTCCGCCATCGTTCCAGAAACAGACCGGCATGGACGGGAAGGGCGCGGTGCAGACCAGCTCGCCCTTTTCGCCGCGCACCGGGCGGCCGTCCTCGTCAAAGACCTCCACCGCCATGCCGAGGCCGCGGCACTGCAGCTCGCCGCGGTATACCGGCAGCATCGGGATTGCCGAGCGCGAAGCAGGAGACGATGTCGGTGCCGCCGGAGATGGAGGCCAGCAGCACGTCGGCCTTCACTCGCGATAGACGTAATCGAAGCTCTCCGGCGCCAGCGGCGAGCCGGTGGACAGATGGTCCTGCAGCGCGCAGAGATCGTGCGTCTCGCGCGGCTTGACGCCGGCCTTTTCGATCGCGGCGATGAACTTGGCGCTGGTGCCGAAGATGCTGATGCCGACCTCGTCGGCCAGGTCCCACAGCACGTTGCGTCCGGGTAGAAGGGCGAGCCGTCGTACAGCACCAGCTGGCGCCCGACGGCCAGCGCCGGACACCAGCCAGTTCCACATCATCCAGCCGCAGGTGGTGAAATAGAAGACGCGGTCGCTCGCGCCTGATATCGCAGTGCAGCACCAGCTCCTTGAGGTGCTGCAGCAGCGTGCCGCCGGCGCCGTGCACGATGCACTTGGGTACGCCGGTGGTGCCGGAGGAATACAGGATGTACAGGGGATGGTTGAACGGCAGTGGGCACGAATTCGAGTGCGTGATCGCCAGCACCGGCGAAGTCGGGCCACGCGACCGCGTTGCGCAGACCGGACAGGTGCAGGGGCTCGCCACTGTAGGGCACCACCACCAGCGTGGCGATGGAGCCGATCTTTTCCAGCACGCCGCGGACCTTGTCCAAGCATTGGAAGGTCTTGCCGCCGTACGGATAGGCGTCGGCGCAAAACAGCACCTTGGGCTCGATCTGGCCAAAGCGGTCGACCACGCCGTTGATGCCGAAATCCGGCGAGCACGAGGACCATGTGGCGCCCAGGGACGCGGTGGCCAGCATGGCGATGACAGTTTCGGGCATGTTGGGGAGAAAGCCGGCGACCCGGTCGCCCGCGACGACGCCGCAGTGGCTCAGGGCATGCGCCACGCGCGCGACTTCGGCGTGCAGCTGGGCATAGGTGTACTCGCGCTTTTGGCCCCATTCGTTGCGGAAGACGATGGCTGGCTTGTCGTCGCGGAAGCGCAGCAGGTTCTGCGCGAAATTGAGCTTCACGTTCGGGTAGAAACATGCACCGGGCATCTGCTCGGGGTTTTCCAGCACCGGCTCGAACTCGCCAGACGCGCGAATGCCGCAGAAGTCCCATACCAGTGGCCAGAACGCGTCCGGTTGCCGGATCGAGAACTCGTACAGCGGTGCGTAGCGCTGGATATCCACGTTGCCCGTGCGCTCGCGCACGAAGCGTACGAATCGGTTCATGTTGGCGCCATCGATGCGCTCCTGGCTGGGTGTCCAGATCGGCTTGGCCATGCGGCGTCGTTCCCCTCGTGACGTGACGTTTCTGCAATGCGCAACAATACCAGCTGGCGCCTCGATACGGCGACGGGTGAGTTCGGTTCACCCACTGCCAGCAGGACGTGCGCCGGCGGACCGTGGCCCTTGGCGCGACTGATACCGGCTCCTGTAGACTGCCCCGCAACACACCCTTCACACGC
Organism: uncultured Gammaproteobacteria bacterium; assembly: GCA_963747595.1. GTDB lineage: Bacteria > Pseudomonadota > Gammaproteobacteria > Xanthomonadales > Rhodanobacteraceae > Oleiagrimonas. Next base: position 1,622,076 of record CAVVFO010000002.1, on the reverse strand, counting down.
CTTGTGACGCTGCTGCGCGGGGCTTCGATCTCCGCTGCCGTCACGTTTCGAGGGCGTGCTCGTCATGGATACGAAATGACCAGAATGTATACAACCGCGTTTCAGCAGTACTACCGCCTGTTGTTTTTCGCCGGGCTGTACATGCTTTATATCGTCGTGCTTTTCGGCATCACCGACTTCGGTGACGCTGGCCATATCGGGCACGATGTGGTGCGCGTGCTGGCGCCTGCGTTGGAGCTGGGGTTGGCGGCGTTCTTGTGTGCAGCGAGTGTGCGGGCGGCGCGGCGGACGGGCCGCGGCTGGTGGTTGCTGCCGGCTGCGGCCATTGCGGCTTTTATTGCCGTGGTGTATTTCGCCCAAACATATTCGCTTTATCTGTCCAATAATTTCATCAGTGTATTGGCGCTGCAGAATACTGATTCTGTTTCATTTGTAAAATCGGCGCGGGCCCTATTGGGATTCGTTGTGATCCTGGTGTGGATCATGATCTTCTGGCTCGGGTTGCTGCACGCAGGGTACAGGCGTTTGTATACGTTTGGCGTCGGCATCGAACGCTGGTCGCGCGGTCGGTTCTGGAGTGCAGCCCTTGTACTGCTGGCGCTCAACGTGTGGCTTCTGGGTTTGCAGAACAAGAGCATGCAGCTGGAGCCCGGGTTTCGGCAGGTGCCGGTCAGCAAATTGCTGGTGAATGTCTATACGGCCAAATTTGGCCGGTCGGCTTCTGGCGGCATGCTGGTCTCCTCGGTAATCAAGGCACCTGCGAACCAGGGGAAGAAGTGCTTCACATATTCAGCAGAACCTGGTCAGGGTGCCTACCCGTTCCAGAAGGGCTTGATCTACAAGCACGCGCTGCCGTTTCCCGCCATGGCTGGCGACAATAGACAAAAGCCGAACGTCATTGTCATCTTTACCGAGGGATTATCGGCGCGCATGGTTGATGTCTATGGCAGCGCACATCCTGGACTTACACCGAATATCGATCGGCTTGCAACGCAGTCGATGCGCGTCGTCAACTATTTCAATCATACAGCTGCAACCTATCGGGGCCTGATCGGTCAGCTTTCCTCGGGGTATTCATTGGCGGGAGGCGGCGGCAAGGCAGGATGGGAAACGGGGGACAACAAAAAATCGCTGCAACGCATTCATCGGCGCACCATGCCCATGATCCTGAATGAGCGCGGATATCAGAGTTTCTTTTTTTCTCCTCATCGAACGCATATTCCTTTCACGCAGATGCTCAAGTCGCTTGGCTTTGATCACGTATTTACTCGGGAGTCGATTGGCAATGGTTTGTTGCATGGGCAATTCAAGGACCGCGGTGGAACTGACGCGCTTGATGATCAGAGCTTGTTTGCTGGCCTGGAGACGTTCTTGCGTAAACGCACATCCGAGGCGAACTCAACGCCGTTCTTCATTGGTCTGTACAATATCGGCACACATGCATTCATCCACATAGACAGCTACGATCAAACCTATGGTGATGGACACAGCAAGGTGTTGAACAGGGTGCACGCGTATGACACAGCCTTGGGGCAGTTCCTGAACTATTTCCGGCACAGCGCATATGCCGATAATACTGTGCTGATATTCACATCCGACCACGCGTCATATCCGACCGCGGCCTACCGCAAGGTGGCGGGCAAAGGTCTGAAGCCATACTTTGTCGACAGCATTCCGCTGTTGATCGACGACCCTTTTCATGCGTTGCCAAAAGTGCATGATGCCAGGGGGCGAGACTCGCTGGATCTGGCGCCGACGGTGCTGCAGCTATTGGGCATACGCAGGACGCAAAACAGCTTTCTGGGCCATTCGCTGTTCGAGCCGCGCAATTTTCCTATCTCCATCACAGCATTGGGGCCCAGCTTTTTCATGACCTCCCCGGCAGGGGTGTTCAGCAGCGGTCATATACCGACGGCGGACCAATCGGTGTTCAAGTGTGAAGAGGGCGTGGTGCGGCGCTACTATCGCATGGAGAACAGCAATCATATTTTCCAGCCTGCCACAGCCAAGGGAAACAACCCGCGCCCATGATGGTCGCTTCGCGTTGATCACATCTCGCCACACTGCAGACGAGCACCTCGCACATCGTCATGATGGCGATCACGGGGTGGCTCAATCCCGCAAGGGGATTTCCTTCGGTCAGGATCCGAGGGACGGAGCCGCCTGCTTGCGTGACACAGTGCAAGCAGGCGCAGGCGAATCAATTCAGCGCCGCCTCGATCTCCGGAAATCTCCGGGATCACCTTGAACAGGTCGCCCACCAGGCCGATGTCGGCCACTTCGAAGATGGGCGCATCGGCATCCTTGTTGATGGCGACGATGGTGCCGGCGTCCTTGATGCCGGTGAGGTGCTGGATGGCGCCGGAGATGCCGATGGCCATGTACAGCTCCGGTGCGATGATCTTGCCGGTCTGGCCCACCTGCATGTCGTTGGGCACGTAGCCGGCGTCCACGGCGGCGCGCGAGGCACCGACGCCTGCCTTGAGCTTCTCGGCCAGTTTGTAGATGACCTCGAAGTTCTCTTTCGAGCCCACGCCACGGCCGCCGGAGACCACGCGCGGCGCGCTGGCGAGATCGGGGCGGTCGCTCTTGTGCTGTTCCAGTTCCACGAAGCGGGTGTGCGTGGGCAGGTCGGCGTCGATCTCCAGCGACTCGACCGGTGCCGTGTTCTCGCCGCTGGCCGCGGCGGGCCACGAGGCGGTACGTGCGGTGGCGACCACCGTTTGGTCGGACGGCGCCTCGACGGTGATGATGGCGTTGCCGGCGTAGATCGGCCGGGTGAAGGTGTGGCTGCCTTCCACGCTCATGATGTCGCTGACCTGTGCCACGCCCAGCAGCGCGGCCACACGCGGCAGCAGGTCCTTGCCGGTGGTGGTGGAGGCGGCGAAAACGTGGCTGTATCCCTCGGCCGCTTTGGCGATCTGCGGCGCGGCGGTGGCCGCCAGCGTGTGTGCATTTTCACTGCGTTTGACGGTCAGCACCCGGCTCACGCCTTCGATCTTCGCGGCATCTGCGGCGATGGCGTCGGCGTCTTCGGCCAGTACCAGCACGTCGATGGCGTCCGGCTTGATGGCGTTGGCGGCGCTGACGGTGCGGGCGGTGGCGGCGTCCAGTTTTCCGTCCAGGTGGTCGGCGATGACGAGTATCTTGCTCATGGCGGATCCCTTTGAATGTACATCTGACACGTTTTCAGGTCGTCATCCCGGCGAAAGCCGGGATCCATTGTGTTTGTAGTCACAAGATCAAGATGGATCCCGGCTTTCGCCGGGATGACGGGATTCGAGAGTACGAGGTGTTCATGTCGATAATGGCTGCCCGCCTTTACAGGAGGCCTTTTTCCTTGAGCGCGGCGACCAGGGCCGCGGCATCCTCGACCATCTCGCCCTTGCTGCGCTTGGGCGGCGGGGCGTACTGCGTGGTCTTGAGGTGGTCGCCCGATTCCACCTCCAGCGCCTCGAACTCCATGGAATCGATGGGCTTGGACTTGGCCTTCATGATGTCCGGCAGCTTGATGAAGCGCGGCTCGTTGAGGCGCAGGTCCGTGGTGACCACGGCGGGCAGGTCCACCTCGATGGTTTCCAGACCGGCATCCACTTCGCGCGTCACCCGGGCTGTCTGATCCGTGATCTCCAGCTTGCCGGCAAAGGTGGCCTGCGGCCGATCCCACAGTGCCGCTAGCATCTGGCCGGTCTGGTTGCAGTCGTTGTCGATGGCCTGCTTGCCCAGGATCACCAGCCCCGGTTGCTCTTTTTCGATGACCTTCAGCAGGGTGCGCGCCGCGGTCAGCGGTTGCAGTGGCTGGTCGGTGGTGACATGGATGGCACGATCGGCGCCCATGGCCAGACCGTTGCGAAGATGCGAGGTGAGATCCCCGGGGCCGATGCCGACGATGATTACTTCCTCGGCGATGCCTTTCTCGCGCAGCCGCAGCGCTTCCTCCAGGGCAATGTCGTCGAATGGATTGGCCGACAGCTTGACGCCGTCGATGGCGACGCCGGAGCCATCCGGCTTGACCTGCACCCGCACGTTGTAGTCAACGACGCGCTTGTAACCGACCAGGATCTTCATCAGCGGGTTCCTTGTATAAGTCGTCTGCTCAATCAAGGCGGACGGAGATGAATTTCAAACCCGCAGTGTAACCTGAGAGGGCGTGTGCAGCCGAACGAGAAGGCGCTTGCAGCGCGCATCGTTCAGCTTGTGCGGCATGATCAAGGTGCGCCGCCTGTCCGGTGTGCAACCACGCCGGGGCACGTGTGCGAGTGGTGCGATCGACCCTTCAGCTGCGGCGAGCGTAAGGATAGGACGAAGTGTCCGGTTCGGGTTCCTGGCAGAGGGCAGCCGCCGTGGTGACACGACATCCGGCGGCGCGTGCCGAAAGCGTAAACACGCGTTCGATGGCATGCGCCAGGGTGCCGTCCACCTGACCGCTCTCGATATCGAATTCGTCTTCGGCCAGATGTGCATCGAGCAGCGGGCGCAGTGCGTGCGGCCGCAGCCAGAACATGCTTCCGGCGATGAACGTGTCGCGCACGTCGTCGGCAGCGGGGATGCCCATGCAGCGCGTGAGATAAGCGACGTGGTCGCGGTTGGCACCCCAAAAGTCGCGCAGCGGTTGCACATGGCCTTCCGGCGCCACCAGTCCGAGGTCGGGCTCGTCGCGGAATGCAGCAACGATACGTTCGGCGCGCTGCGGCGCGAGCAGGCGGTCGATCATTTCGCGGCGCCACCGGTCACCATCGCCGCGGTGGGTGGAGCGTTTGGTGTGCAGTTTGAGGACACACTCCGCGCCCTCGTCGACAAGGCGGTTGGCCACACGCAGGAACGGCAGGATGTCGCGGCCGCGATTGGCGGCGATCTCGATGTCGTAGGGCAGGGTGTGCACATCCAGAATGCGGCGGACGGCAGCGGCCTGGTCCGGGGTGGTGGTGACGATCAGCCGCCACACGAGCCCGCTGCGTTGAAGCGCCTGCAGCAGTTCGGCCAGCACCTCCGGATACCACGCATGGATCACCGCGCACGGCTGCTTTGCGGAGACGGTCGCGGCACTGGCACCTGCGGCACGGCGCAGCGCCTGTCGGGTGGCTTCGAGCCAGGCATGCCCCAGGCGCGCATCGGGTTCCAGCACGGCGCCTTCGGCCCATTCGTTCCAGGCGTTGATGAACACCAGGCGGCGATTGGAGGGTAATTGGCTGGCCCGCGATTCAATGGTGCGCTGCAGCCAGTCGCGGTAGCCGCGTGGCGCGGCGTGCGCGTAGACGCGTCCGCGTCCGCTGCGGCGCGGCTCGTTGTCCCATGCCGGATTGACGCCGGGGAACAACGTGTAGTCGGGCATGGGGCGCGCGGCGATCTCCTGCGCCATGTCCCGCCAGTCCAGCACGTGTCCGTGGTATTCGGGGTTGAGCAGATGCTGACGGGCGGTGATATTGCCCGGCGTGCACAGGTTGGGCGGAAACTCGACCGCGGCATCGAAGCCGATGCGGCGTGGATCGGCCTGTTCGAATCCCTGCACGCAGGCGAGATAGATCTCCCCGACGCCCGATTCACGGCAGGCCTCGCGCCAGCGTCTTGCGGTGGCCGCTGCGTCCGGCAGAAGGCCGCTGCGATAGACCAGCAGCAAGGGCTTGCCGTCCACGCGCAGATAGCGCGGGTCGCGCAGGTAACGCGAGACGTGCGCGATGAACGCATGGTCATCCGCGGCGCTGTGCTCCTGCGCGATGAGGATGTCGTCGGCACGGCCGTCCCAGCGCCGCGACCAGTTCTCGTTGGCCCAGCACAGGCAGATGGGCAGATCCAGCGACGGATCGGCCAGCCATTGTTGCAGCGGCGATTCCAGCAGGCGCGTGCCGGCGAACCAGTAGTAGTAGAAACAGAATGCCCCGATGCCGTAGGTGCGCGCCAGCTGCATCTGCTGCTGCATGACGTCCCCGACGCGCAGATCGTAGAAGCCCAGATCGCCGGGCAGCCGCGGTTGATGATGGCCCTCGAATTGCGGCAGGGCGCGACTGACATTGCGCCATTCGGTGAACCCTTTTCCCCACCATGCATCGTTTTCCGCGATGGGGTGGAACTGCGGCAGGTAGAAGGCGATCAGCGTGGCTGGCAATGGGTCCGGCAACGTCTCCTGGCGCTCATGGGTATGGCCGATGGCAGGGCTGCCGCTGCGGACATGCGCGGCATGTCGACGTGCGCGCGATGTGGAGGCAGCCACCTGCCCGCGCGGTCCGTCGGGCACCAGCGCCGCGTGGCGATCGAGAAAGCGCTGTCGCAACCGGTCGCGCGTCGCTTGCCTCATGGGCGTGAGCCGGAAGCCGAAACGCAGCACGTGGAATACCGCGTCACGCAACCTGGAGGATGCGTGCAGCGTCATGGCGCGTGTGATCCGGCGCACTGTGCCGCGCCTGTGCGGTCGGCTGGGCATGGCCGAGAGCACTGCCTCGTCCGGGCGTCATCGCCATACATCACGTGTGTGTGCTGCTGGTCGCCGTCACCGATGCCGTTCCCGCGTCACAGATTGTTGTAGTTCGGCCCGGACCCGCCTTCGGGCGTGACCCAGGTGATGATCTCGTAGGGGTCCTTGATGTCGCAGGTCTTGCAGTGCACGCAGTTGGCGGCGTTGATCTGCAGGCGTTTGCCGGAGTCGGTGTCGGCGTCCTGGACGATCTCGTAGACGCCGGCGGGGCAGAAACGCGTGCAGGGGTTGCCGTATTCCTCGACACATCGGGTGACGCAGATATCGGTGTCGGCCACCTTCAGGTGCACCGGCTGGTCCTCGTCGTGCTCGGTGGCGGCGAAATACACCGAGGCCAGGCGGTCGCGCGGCGGCAGGTCGCGATCGACATAGTCACGCTGCGGCGACTCGTAGTGTCCCAGTTGCCGCATCGCCGACCAGTCGGCGTGGTTGCTCAGGGTCCATGGCGATTTGCCGGCGGTGACGGTTTCCCACGCGGCATTGGCCATGCCGCGATGCAGGCCCTTGCGGAAGCCCGGACGGATGTTGCGCACTTTCTTCAGCTCCGCCATGACCGGTGACTGGCGCAGGCGTGCATCCCAGCCTTCGGCCTTGCCATGTTCGGCCAGGTGTTCGGCGGCCAGCATGCCCGAGCGCATGGCCTGGTGCGTGCCCTTGATCTTGGGCACATTGAGCAGGCCGGCGGCATCGCCGATCAGCATGGCGCCGGGCATCTCCACCTTGGGCAGCGACTGGTAGCCGCCCTCGACCAGCGCGCGCGCGCCGCCCGAGAGGATCTGCCCGCCTTCCAGCAACGGCTTGACCATCGCGTGATGCTTGAGCTGCTGGAAGGCCTCGAACGGCTTGAAGTTCGGGTCCGGATAATCCAGTCCGGCGACGAAGCCGATGGCGACCCGGTTGTCATCCAGGTGATAGATGAAGCTGCCGCCGTAGGTCTCCGGATCCAGCGGCCAGCCCACGGTGTGCACCACCTTGCCGGGCTCCACGCGACCTTCGGGGACCTGCCACAGCTCCTTCAAGCCGATACCGTAGGTTTGCGGGTCGCGGCCCTGATCCAGTTCGAAGCGCTGGATCAGCTGCTTCGACAGGTGCCCGCGGCAGCCCTCGGCCAGGACCGTGGTCCTGGCCTGGATGTCGATGCCCTGCGTGTATCCGGGTTTCTCCGATCCGTCCCTGGCCACGCCCATGTCGCCGATGCGCACGCCGGTGACGTGACCGGCCTCGTCGAATGTCGGTTCGGCGGCAGCAAAGCCGGGGAACACGTCCACGCCCAGCGCTTCGGCCTGCGGCGACAGCCACGCGCACATGGCCCCCAGGCTGACGATGAAGTTGCCCTGGTTGTGCATCTGCGGCGGCGTCGGCAGCTTGCGCGAGGCCGTGGGGCTGGACAGCATGTAGAAGGCATCCTCTTTTGCCGGGATGCAGATTGGCGGCGGCGCATCGCGCCAGTCGGGCAAGAGGTCGTCCAGGGGGCCGGGCTCGATCACCGCGCCGGAGAGGATATGCGCGCCGATGGTCGAGGCTTTCTCGATCACGCAGACGCTCAGGTCGCTGTCCAGCTGCTTCAGCCGGATGGCGAAGGCGAGGCCGGCGGGGCCGGCGCCCACTGTGACGACGTCGTACTGCATCGTTTCGCGTTCGCTCATGGGGCGCTCCTGTGGGATGAGGGCAATGCCGTCTTCGGCGTAAGGTATGGTGTCGCGCCGCCACGGCACGCTGCACGGACAACCGAGCCCATTGTCCTTGATTCGCGAGACGGGCGGCAAATGGTTACCTTAGGATCTCCTGATTGAATCCAGCACGCGCGTCACCGGATCGGTCTGCCCGTAATTTGCCGCGATCTCGGTGGCGAAAGACTGATAGCCTTTCGAGGCGGCAGCCCGGCGAGATGCGGGGAGACAAACCGTCTCCAACGGATTGATTTTAAAATGAAGGGGTTTGAACCGGATAGCACTTACTCAAGCAATGGTTGGGAAAGCCCGTCATTCCCGCGAAAGCGGGAATCCAGTGACGTCAAGGGTGCCGGCCGAGATGAAAGGCGCTGGATCCCGCTTCCGCGGGGATGACGGCGTTAAGTAAGCACCCTTCGGGTCTGAACCGGATGGCGCATGCGCTGGATTCAATCATGGGTTCTCCTTCGCACGCTTCCGATCCGCAATCATTACATACAGACCTCAATGAACACTACAGGACCTCAATGAACACGCCGCCGCCGCTTCAACCCATGGATCTTCGCCGCGCCGGCATGTGCCAGTTGCTGCACTGGCTGGCGATCGGCCGAACGCGGCCGCAGGCCGTGGCCGATGCCTATCAGGACGCCATCGAATCGCTGAACCCGACCCTCAATGCGTTTACCGATACGCGGCCGGCCCTGCTTGCCGAGCAGGTGGGCGGCGCGCAGCGGCGGCGCAGCGAAGGCGTCATCGGCCGGCTGGACGGTATCCCGCTGGCGGTCAAGGGCAATTTCGACATCGCCGGCTGGCCGACCCGTGCCGGCCTGCCGGGGCGCGATGCACCGGCCGAGCACGATGCGCATGTGGTGGCGCGACTGCGCGCGGCCGGGGCGCTGCTGCTGGGCAAGACCAACATGGACGAAGGCGCACTGGGCGCGGTCACGCACAATGCGCATACCGGCGCCACGCACAATCCGCATCGGCAGGGGTGGACCGCGGGCGGCTCCTCGGGTGGCGCGGCGGCGGCGGTTGCAGCGGGCCTGGCGGTGGCCGCGATCGGCTCCGACAGCCTGGGGTCGGTGCGCATCCCGGCCAGTTATTGCGGGGTGTTCGCGTTGAAGCCGACGCATGGCGAGATTTCCACGCGTGGCCTGGTACCGGCCGCGCGGCGCCTGGATGCGGTGGGTCTGCTGGCGCGTTGCGTGGATGACCTGACCGTTCTGCTGCAGATGCTGGCCGGCTACGATGCCGACGATCCGCGTTCGCGGCATCGTCGCGTGGCGTTTTCGCCGCCGGACTGGGAGCCGGGCCGCTTGCGCACCGGTGTGCTGACCGGTCTGGACACCATCGGTGTGGATGCCGAGGTCGCCGCGGTCTTCGCCCAGGCACTGGAAAAGTTGCCGCACGAGCTGGGCGAGCGTCACGATGTGGATTTCGGCGACTGGGATTTCACGCGCTCGCGGCGCGCCGGCCTGTTGCTGATGGAGGCGGAAATGCTGGGTACATTCGCCGCGGATCTGGCCGATACCGATCATCCCGTGTCCGATCCGTTCCGGCGCATGCTGGAGTACGCCGCGGGCAAGACGGCGGCCGACTATGCGGCCGCCGATCGGGTGCTGGACGCCGCCACGCTGAAGATGCGCCGGCTGTTCGCCCAGGTGGATGTGCTGGTGCTGCCGACCACGCCGCAGGGCGCGTTCCCGCTGGATGGCGCCGTGCCGGACAATCAGGCCGACCTCACCAGTTTTGCCTCTCTGGCGGCCTGTCCGGCGGTGAGCATCCCCATGGGGGCGTTGCCGAATGGCATGCCGGTGGGGCTGCAGTTCATCGGCCCGCGCGGCTCCGATCTGCGCTTGCTGGAGCTGGCGCAGGTGTGCGCCTCCACGCTGGATGCCGCGCCCGAATATCCGGTGGTGCCGGCACGTGCGGAGCGGGTCGCATGATGGCTCTGGGTGAAGCTGTCGCTTGATCCCATCTCGCTTTTGTACCGCCGCAAAAATAAGCTGTTTCCCGGCGCGTCATCCCGGCTTTCGCCGGTATGACGGATAGGAAGAGTTCGTCTTGCCGGCAGTCTTCAGGCACAAGCCAGATGTACTCAAAAGACGTGTATGAAGAGGCGATGCCGCGTGAGGAGTGTCTTATCTCTTTGCTAACGGTGATACATCCACAATGACCGGTTCGCGCACCTGCAATGGCGCGTGCCCCATGGTTGCGCTGCAACGACGGATCCGCACGCCTCCGACCTTGGAAAGATAGAGGATGAGCGATGATTCGAAACAACGCATCGACGCACCTGTCCCTGCCGATGCAGTGGGGGATTTTTTTCCGCCAGTGGCTGCGTGACCCGTTGCGCACCGCGGCCATCGCACCATCCGGGAGGCAATTGGCACGGTTGATGGCTGCGGCGCTGCCGGCGGATTGCCGCCGCGTGGTGGAGCTGGGGGGCGGTACGGGCGTGATCACGCGCGAAGTATTGCGCTGCGGCATCGAGCCGCGGCGCCTGCTGGTGTTCGAATTGAATCGCGCGCTGCACGACCTGTTGTTGCAGCGCTTTCCGGATGTGCATGTCAGCTGCACGGATGCGTGCCGGTTGCAGGAGGTCATCCAGCGCATCAAGTTTGCGCACGAAGGGCCTGTCGATGCCATCGTCAGCGGCCTGGGGCTCCTGTCCATGCCCGTGGCCGCGCAGCGCGAGATTCTTCAGGTGGCGTTCGATGCGATGGGCCCGGACGGCCGCCTGATCCAGTTCACCTACGGTCCGTTCAGCCCGGTGTCGCGCGCACTGCGCGCCGAACTGGGGCTGCGCGGAGAGCGCACGTGTTTCGCCTGGAAAAACCTGCCGCCGGCCAGTGTGTATGTCTATCAACGCGCCCGGGCTGTTTGAGGCTCCGGGCTTCGAGGCGATCGATCTGCCCGGGGCCGACGTGCGACTGGCCGCGCAGTGGTTGGGGGCTGCCGCAGCCGATGCGCTGTTCGCTGCGCTGCTGGATCAGCTCGAGTGGCAACAGCATCGGCTGCGCATCTTCGGGCGGGACGTGGATGCGCCGCGACTCAGCTGCTGGGTGGGTGAACCCGGCCTGGATTACCGCTATTCGGGCACCCGCTTCCAGCCGCATCCCTGGCCACCGGTACTGGCTGCACTGCGGCCCCGCCTGAGCGAAGCCTGCAGCGCGCCATTCAACAGCGTGCTGGCCAACCTGTATCGCGATGGCGCCGATGCGATGGGCTGGCACAGCGACGACGAACCCGAACTCGGCGCCGAGCCGGTGATCGCCAGCGTCAGTCTGGGGGCCCGGCGACGCTTTGCCCTGAAACGCCGCGAGCGTGGTGCCCGCAGCGTTTTCCTGGACCTTCCGCATGGCAGCGTGCTGCGCCTGGCAGGATCCACCCAGGCCAATTACCGCCACGCCCTGCCGCGCACACGCGCCGCGATCGGGCCGCGGGTCAATCTCACGTTTCGGCAGATAGTCAAACCGTAGGGCTGATCAAGGAGCAGCGCGACGGATCCGCCTGCTTGCCTCAAATCTCCGACGCTGCCGCAAACAGGCGGCTCCGTCGCTGGCGCTCCTTGAGCCGCCCTACCGTTAGGGAAACTCTGATTGAATCCTGTACAGGCATCACCGGATCTGTCTGCGCACAGGGTGCCGGTACGCCGGCGCCGGCAGGCTGGTTGCCTGTCAAGCCGGTGGATCGGTGCCCTGTGCGCAGACAGACCGGCTTCAACAGGTTGATTGCAAAAGAAGAAGTCCTGTCCGGAACGCGCCCTGCGCGCTGTCCGCGACTTGCGAAGGCAACCAGCCTGCGCCGCGCCACGGCCAACACGCAGAGCGCGTTCCGGACAGGATGCTGCCTGCACAGGATTCAATCAGAGGTTCCTTAGCGGATGGCGCAGCACGGAGGTTGGCTTGCGCGGGTTGCGCGGTGATAATGGTCGTTTTCCTCGTGGATTGACGAGCCGCATGACCAAGAAGACCGCTCTGAATCAGGCACACCGTGACCTGGGTGCACGCATGGTCGATTTCGGCGGCTGGGACATGCCGCTCAACTACGGCTCGCAGATCGAGGAGCATCACGCGGTGCGCCGCGGTGCGGGCATGTTCGACGTCTCGCACATGACGGTGGTGGACTTGCACGGCAGCCGTGTGCGCGAGTTCATGCGCCATCTGCTGGCCAACAATGTGGACAAGCTCAAGCAGCACGGCAAGGCGCTGTACTCTTGCATGCTCAACACGCGCGGCGGGGTGATCGACGACCTGATCGTGTATTTCCTTGCCGATGACTTTTTCCGCGCAGTGGTCAACGCCGCCACCCGTGACCGGGATCTGGCGTGGATCGAACAGCAGGCGCAGGCTTTCGAAGTGACGGTCAGGGAACGGCCGGAATTCGCCATGCTGGCGGTGCAGGGGCCCGAGGCGCGCGACAAGGTCCTGTCACTTCTGTCGGACGCGGCGCGCGAGACGGTGGCGGCGCTGGGCAAGTTCGAAGCCGCCGAGGCCGATGACCTGTTCCTGGCGCGCACCGGCTACACCGGCGAGGACGGGTTCGAAATCCTCCTGCCCGAGGAAGCCGTGAATGCCTTCTGGCAGCGCCTGCTGGATGCCGGCGTCAAGCCCTGTGGTCTGGGTGCCCGCGACACGTTGCGCCTGGAAGCCGGCCTGAATCTCTACGGCCAGGACATGGACGAGACGGTCACGCCCTGGGAAGCACGGCTGGGCTGGACCGTGTCCATGGACGAAGGTCGCGATTTCATCGGCCGCGACGCGCTGGAAAAACAGAAGGCCGCAGGGGTGCCGCGCGCCATGGTGGGTGTGGTGATGGACGCCAGGGGCGTATTGCGACACGGCCAGAGCGTGCGTTGCGAGGCGGGCGAGGGCGAGGTGCTCTCTGGCGTGTTCGCACCCACGCTGGGCAAGTCGATCGGCTTCGTGCGCGTCCCGGCCGGCTCGCATGACGACATGCGCGTGGAGATCCGTGGTCGCGAGTTGCCATTGCGCGTCGTCAAATACCCCTTTGTGCGCGATGGAAAACCACAGGTGTAGGGCGAAGCACTGCACCACCGGCATCTGAACCGTCCCCGTCTGCCGCATGTTCGCGCATGTATCTTGCAGCTAGAATTGCTTTCGGCTCCGATGGCCGCCCACCGCTGTTTCCACAATCGACTTCAAGGACCCTGCCATGAGCGAGATTCCCGGTGATCTGAAATTCCTCAAATCCCACGAGTGGGCGCGTCTGGAAGATGACGGCCTGGTGCGCGTGGGCATTTCCGAACACGCCCAGGAACAGCTGGGCGATCTGGTGTACGTCGAATTGCCCGAAGTGGGTGCAAGGGCCGAGGCCGGCACCAACTGCGCCGTGGTGGAATCGGTCAAGGCCGCCTCCGACATCTACGCGCCGGTGTCCGGCGAGATCGTCGAGGTCAACGAGAGCCTGGCCGACAAGCCCGAGACCATCAACGAGGATGCATTCGGCGACGGCTGGATTTTCGTGGTCAAGGTCGACGGCACCGATGAGCTCGACGAGATGCTCGATCCGGATGCCTACGCCGAATTGATCGAGAACGAAGACGCCTGAAAGCCGCGGCCGTGTATTCGCGGCATGTCCCCGGCGCATCGTGCCAAGTGTCGCGTCTGCGCCATGCCGCATGCGCTTTGCATCGAACAGCAGTCGCTGCCTGTTCATCGCGCCTGATTTTTCCTTTCCAGATTTCCGGATATATCCATGCCGTTCATTCCGCACTCCGAGACCGATGTCCGCCAGATGCTCGAGACCATCGGCGTCGAGCACATCGAGGACCTGTTCGATGAAATTCCGCAGGCGTTGAAGGTCACGGCGCTGGACGGCGTGCCGCCCGGTCTCAACGAGATGGAGGTCACGCGGTTGATGAAGGAGCGTGCGGCGCAGGACGGCACGCCGCTGAACTTCGCCGGCGCCGGTGCCTACGAGCATCATATCCCGGCCGCGGTCTGGGCCATCGTCTCGCGCGGCGAGTTCTATTCCGCCTACACGCCATATCAGGCCGAGGCCAGCCAGGGCACGCTGCAGCTGATCTATGAATACCAGACCATGATGGCGCGTCTGACCGGCATGGATGTCAGCAATGCGTCCATGTACGACGGCGCCACCGCCCTGGCCGAGGCCGTGCTGATGGCCGAGCGTTGCGTACGCCGCGGCCCCCGGCGGGTGCTGGTGCCGGAGAGCGTGCATCCCGCGTATCGCAAGACGCTGAAGACCATCGTCGGCCTGCAGGAGATCGAGGTGGTCGAGATCGGGCTGGAGGAGGGCCGCGTCGACATGGCGGACCTGGAGCGTGCCGCAGCCGATCCGTTCACCGCACTGGTGGTGCCGCAGCCGAACTTCTTCGGCGTGCTGGAAGATGTGGACAGCCTCACCGAATGGGCGCATGGGCGCGCCGCCATGGTGATCGCGGTGGTCAATCCCATGTCGCTGGCAGTTCTGAGCGCGCCGGGCGAGTGGGGCACGCATGGGGCCGATATCGTCTGCGGCGAGGGTCAGCCGCTGGGTGTGCCGATGTCCTCGGGCGGCCCGTATTTCGGCCTGCTGGCGTGTCGGCAGAAGCATGTGCGGCAGATGCCCGGCCGCATCGTCGGCCGCACCACCGATGTGGATGGTCGCGAAGGATTCGTGCTGACCCTGCAGGCGCGTGAACAGCATATCCGGCGCAGCAAGGCCACCTCCAACATCTGCACCAATCAGGGGCTTCTGGTCACGGCGGCCACCATCTACATGAGCCTGGTCGGGCCGCAGGGGTTGTGCCGCGTTGCCAAGTCGAGCATGGCAAAAACGCGCCAGTTGCGCGATGCATTGCTTGCTATTCCCGGCGTGAGCCTGTGCTTCGACCAGCCCTTCTTCCATGAGCTGGCCGTCACGCTGCCGAAACCGGCCGCTGGTGTGGTCGAGGCATTGGCCGAGAAGAATATCGTCGCGGGGGTCGCTCTCGGTGAAGACTATCCGCAGCATCCGGATGTTCTTCTGGTGTGTGCAACCGAGACCAAGACGGACGCCGATATCGAACGATTTGCTCAGGCCTTGCGCAGCGCGCTTGGCTGATTTTTTTTGCATTGCTTCAAAAAAACCGCTGCAGGCATTTCGCCCGCAGCGGTTTTTTTGTGTTGCCCGGATGCGAGGCCGGGACCTCTTGCCTTCTCGCCCAAAGCCTCGCGTGGTGAGGCCTGAGCAGGCCTGCGATGCAATGGGTGAATTTTGAATAGACGTCTATACGTCCAATGTGGAAAAAGCATTAGGCCATGGTTCCGGGGTGAAGCCATGGTCATCTGGATGCGGATTTGCGGGCACTGAAAGCGTGGTGTGCAGAGGTGAAATTTATTGACACTGCGCGTATACAGGAATAGCTTTTGCGCCCAACGGAGGAGAGACACGTAAAACCATGGCGGCAAAGAAAATTATCAGGCCCTATGTCGAACACGGCAAGAAGGCGGGTTCGGTTCGCAAGATCACAGTTTCGGTTCCGACGCATGTACTGCGTCTGCTTTCCGACGAACGCACGCGCCGTCAAGTGAACAATTTACGGCACGCCACCAACAGCGATCTGCTGTGCGAGGCGTTCCTGCATGCTTTTACTGGGCAACCACTGCCAACTGATGAGGAGCTGAGACGAACCATGGCCACGAGCAGAAAAACCGCAAAGAAACCTGCCGCCAAGAAGGCGGCGAAGAAGTCCACTGCCAAGAAATCCACTGTCAAGAAGACCGCGAGCAAGCGCGCAACGCCCAAGGCTGTCGGTGCAAGCAAGAGCACCACCAAGCGGTCGACCGCGAAGAAGGCAGCACCCAAAAAGGCCGCGGCCAAGAAGGCGGCGGTCAAGAAGTCCGCAACGAAAAAAGCTGCGACAAAGAAAACTGCAGCCAGGAAGTCTGTCGCCAAGAAATCTGTCGCCAAGAAGGGCGCGGCGAAGAAGGCAGCAAAAAAGACGGCGGTCAGGAAGAGCGCCTTGAAGAAAACCGCTCCGAAGAAGACCGTCAAGAAGGCTGCAACCAAGAAGACGACATCCAAGAAGGCTGCACCCAAGAAGGCTGCAACCAAGAAGGCTGCAACCAAGAAGGCTGCAACCAAGAATGCGGCCACCGTCGCAGCCCGCACGTCGACCGCCAGCAAGGCGAAAAAGTTGCCTGCCAAGAAGGCGACGACGCGCAAAGGCACTGCCAAGAAAACAACCGCATCGAAGGTCTCGCGGGCGACACGCACCACGCGAGGCGTGCGCCGCAAGTCCTGATGGACTTTTTTTTAGAGGGATTTCCCTCGTCGCCTCCCTGCGGTGCCCAGCGTGGGGGAGCGGGTTGCAGAACACTCAAGGCTCCGGTTTTTCCGGAGCCTTTTGTTTGCGCCGAGGCTTGACATGCCGTGCCGGGGCAGTGATGTGCAATGTGCCGCTATTGGCAATTGGCGCGTGATGGCGGTACCTTTCGTGCATCCGCGCTATGGCGAGCCGAAGGGGTCGCAGGTTTGTTCCGGGGGACCAAACAGGGGGCGCGGGTATCTGGTAGCAGTCACGACGAGAGACCATGGATACCCGAATGAACGATATGCAGCGTCGCCGCGCGCGTGGTGCGGCCTTGCCGGTGGTTATTGCCGCCATCGCGATTTTTGTATTGCTGGCAGTGGCGGCCTATTTTCTGGTGATACGGCCCAATCGGCAAGCGACGCAAATCCAGAAGACGGAGACCGCCGCCCCGCACAAGGGACCGGCCAAGGTGGCGCCGGCACCGGCCAATGTGGATGCGCTCAGCACTGATCAGCTTCTGACCGAGGCGCGCAAAGCGCTCAACGATCAACGTCTGCTGGCGCCGACGGGCAACAATGCGTTTGCCTACTACCTGAAAGTCCTGGATCGTCAGCCGGACAATCAGGTGGCGCAGGATGCGTTGCGCGAAACCTTTCCGTTTGGCGCCAATGCCGCCGAGCAGGCCATCAACCAGGGGGATTTTGTCGAAGCACAGCGGGAGATCGCCTTGCTGGCCAGGGCCGACCCGGACAACTACACCTTGACCATTCTGCGCGCCAAGCTGAGTGCGCAGCGAAAACTGCTGGCGCAGCAACAGGAGCAGAAGCAGGAGCAGGCCAAGCAGTCACGGCAAGCGACACAGAAGGCTGCGGCGACGAAATTGGCGCAACAGCAAGCCGAGGCAGAGGCCCGGAAGACTGCTCTGGCTGCACAGCAGGCGGCACGCAAACGCAAGGCTGCGCGGGTGGCTGCCCAGGAACGGCAGCAGAAAGCCGCGACAAGCAAACCGCAGACACCGGCGAAAGTGGCCATGCAACCCGCCGTGCTGGTGCATCAGGTCCAGCCGCGCTATCCAACGCATGCCGTGCGCAGCAACCAGGAAGGATCCGTGACATTGAAATTCACGGTGACCACCAGTGGCAACGTGAAGCATGTGCAGATCCTCTCGGCCGAACCGCGGCACATCTTCGATCACGCTGCCAGGACGGCCGTGGAACGCTGGAAGTTCAAACCGGCATTGCGCAACGGCAAGCCGGTGGCGGTGACGTTGAAGCGCAGGATCCAGTTCACGCTGGGTAATCGCTAGGAGCGTGGGCGGCAGGACGTTTCGACCTGCGGCTGCATGTCCATGCGCGACGCGCCGCGCGGAAGGCTGTCACGGAACCACTGTGTGCCCGTCGAGGCGTGCCGTGAGGAGAGCCGGTTTGGCTCTCCGCGTTGCTGCCGTTCACGCTCCTGGCCGCCTTCGGACCGCCGCGGGCCGAGTCGCGCAAGCCGCACGCAGCGCTTCGCCAGCGAGGCGGTTGTCATGGCGCGGAGCAAGTCGCGGGATTTCAATGACGATGATGCCGTCTGTGGTGACGGCGGCGGCGCTGCTGGGGCCGGGAATGCTTGTCCAGGGCCGACCAGTCGACATGCGGCAACCCGAGAAGGCTGTCCAGAACCATCGGCATCAGGCCGGATGCCGGCAAGCTGGAACAGTTCCACATGATGACCACGCCGGTGTCGTAACGCGGCAGCAGCGCGATCATGGTGCGATAGCCGCGGACCGCGCCCGCGTGGAAAACCACCCGCGTGCCGGCGTAGTCGTACACGCGCCAGCCGAGCGCGTAGTGGGCGTGGTCCACGCGCTTGCGTCTCCATGGGGTGGCCCAGGTTTCACTGGGTGTATTGATGACCGGGCTGTGCAGGACGTCCAGCAGTGCATTCGGAAGTACGTCCGGGCGTGACCCCAGCTGCGCCATGGTCCATTGTTCCATGTCGCGCAAGCTGGCATTGACGCCGGCCGCTGGCGCCACGTGATAGTAGTTGTCCCTGGGCATGAACGGTGCCCAGCCATCCCCCGAGTGGCGGTGCGGATGCGCCCATCTGCGGCTGCTTTCCAGTCCGTGCAAGCCGTAGGTGGCCGTGGTCATGCCCAGCGGCAGGAAAATGTGCTTCTCCACCTCGTGCGCAAAAAAATCGCCGGTGCGCGCGAAGATGACGTCGCCGATGAGGCTGAATGCCACGTTCTGATAGCTGTAGCAATGACCCACGGGGCAGGCCATCTTGACCTCGTCCAGCTCGCGCACCAGGGCTTCGTAGGGGACGTCGTCCTCCAGTTTCAGATCGAAGGTGTTGCGCGGCAGGCCCAGACGTTGCCCGAGGATGTCGCGGACCGTGGCCTCCTGCGCCTGCTGCATGTTCTTGAGCTTGAAGAACGGCAGCACGTTGATCAGTCGGGTATCCCAGTTCAGCCGGCCCGCACGTACCAGCAGACCAGTCATGGCGGTGGCAAATGCCTTGGACAGCGAAGCCAGCCGGAACACCGTGGTGGGGGTGATGCGTTGCCCGGTATGCGTATCGGCATAGCCGATGGTGTGCTCGTAGCGCACACGCCCGCCGGCCACGATGGCGGTCGCCAGGCCCGCCACATCATCGCGTTGGGCGATCTGGTTCAGCCAGTGGGTATAGGCCCTCTCGGTATGCCGCAGGCGCGCGGCAGGCAGCGTGACGTGGCGTGGCGGATTGCCGACCACGCGAGCCTTCGACGCCGGCGGCGGTGCGGCAAAAACCGGCGGCGCGATGCTGCCCAGACTCAGGCACAGCAAGGCGCCCAGCCAGCAGGAAATGCGCAGGCGCATGCTATGCTGCGGCGTTACGGGCACAGCCGCATGCTGCGGCCGGGAGGAGAGGTTCATGCTTGCGATCATTGTCGTGCTGGTCATTGCTGCCGGCATCATCCTGTACTTTGTCGGTGTCTACAATGCCCTTGTCAGGGCGCGCAACAGTTACAAGAATGCGTTCGCGCAAATCGATGTGCAGTTGACGCGGCGTCATGACCTGATTCCAAATCTTGTCGAGACCGCCAAGGGCTATCTGAAGCACGAGCGCGAGACCCTGGAGGCGGTGATCCAGGCACGCAATTCCGCCGTTTCCGGTCTGGCGCAGGCAAAGGGCAAGCCGGGTGACGCGGCCGCCATGCAGGCAGTGGCCGAGGGCGAGAATACTCTGACACGTACCCTGGGGCATTTGTTCGCGCTGTCGGAGTCGTATCCGGATCTGAAGGCCAATCAGAACATGATGCAGTTGTCCGAGGAGCTGACCTCCACGGAAAATCGCGTGGCCTTCGCGCGCCAAGCCTTCAACGATGCCGTGATGACCTACAACAATCAACGCGAGACATTCCCCAATACGCTGATGGCGGGGCAGTTCGGATTCCAGCGCGCAGAACAGTTGAAGCTGGAGGATCCGGCTGCTCGCGAGGCTCCCAAGGTGGCGTTCACCTGAAACCCTGACCAGAGACCGCACCCTGCTTCCCACCCGCCCGGATCGCTTCCCCGATGGATTTTTTTGCCCAACAGGAAAAAGTGCGCCGCAGCAGCCGCTGGCTGGTGGTGCTGTTCATTCTGGCCGTGCTCGCCGTGGTGGTGTCGGTGGACGTGGTGCTGGCACTGGGCTTCGGCCTGGCGCGGCAGCATCAGGTGCCGGGCGCGCCGATGTTCCAGGGGATCAATTGGCACGTCCTGCTCGGTGTCAGTCTGGCGGTCATCGCCGGCATGGGGCTGGCTTCGCTGTTCCGCTCGCTCAGCTTGCGCAGTGGCGGCGGCGTTGTAGCGCAAGGCCTGGGTGCCACCGCTGTCTCGCCGGATACTGACAACCCTGTCTGGCGCCAGCTGCGCAACGTGATCGAGGAGGTGGCGATTGCCTCCGGCGTGCCGGTGCCGGATATCTACGTGCTGGAACGGGAAGAGGGCATCAATGCCTTTGCCGCCGGTTATGGCCCCTCGGATGCGGCCGTGTGCGTGACGCAGGGCTGTCTGGACCGCCTGACGCGCGACGAGCTGCAGGGCGTGATCGCGCACGAGTTCAGTCACATCCTCAACGGCGACATGCGCTTGAACATTCGCCTGATGGGCTTGTTGTTCGGCGTGCTGGCCATCGGCGTGGTCGGACGTTTCATGATGTATTCCGGCGCCGGCATGCGCTCGCGCAGGAACAACAACAACACCACCTCC
Organism: uncultured Gammaproteobacteria bacterium; assembly: GCA_963747595.1. Classification (GTDB taxonomy): domain Bacteria; phylum Pseudomonadota; class Gammaproteobacteria; order Xanthomonadales; family Rhodanobacteraceae; genus Oleiagrimonas. Next base: position 1,601,457 of record CAVVFO010000002.1, on the reverse strand, counting down.
ATCGCCATGATCGGCATTGCCCTGCTGATCGTGGGCTATGTGGGCTTTTTCTTCGGCCGCCTGATCCAGGCCGCGGTGGCGCGCAGCCGCGAATCGCTGGCCGATGCGTCCGCGGTGCAGTTCACCCGCCAGGCGGATGGCATTGCCGGCGCGCTGAAAAAAATTGCCGCGCTGGCCGAGGGCTCGGCGCTGCGGGCACACAATGCGCAGGAAGTGGCGCACATGCTGTTCGGCGAAGTCGGATCGCTGTCGCGCCTGTTCGCGACGCATCCGCCGCTGCCCGAGCGTATCCGCGCGTTGGGCGTGCGCTTCGATCCGGACGAGCTGGATGCCATCGCACGTGACTGGGCCGAGCCGACGATGGCGCATGCCGGTGACGATGCGCGCGCCTCCATGTCCGGATTTGCGCCGGCCGGCGTTTTCACCCCCGGCGCAACCGCGCGCGGGGCGATGCCGGATGCAGGTGCCAGCCTGCGCCTGGATGCGCATGCGGTCGCCGCGCAGACCGGTCAGCCGGGACGTGGCGACGTCGAGGCCGCTGGTGCATTGCGCCGCGGGATCCCCGATGCGCTGCGCACGCAGACCCACGAACCACAGCGGGCCACGGCCTTGATGCTGGCGTTGACGCTGGAAGCGGACACGGGACTGCGTGATGCGCAATTGCTGCGCATCGATTCGGCCATGGGCAGCGCCATGGCCGAATCGGTGGAGGCAATGCAGGCCGATATCCAGGCCTTGCATCCGATGCTGCGACTGCCGCTGGCGGCACTGGCATTCCCTGCGCTGAAACGGCGGCCGCAGCCGCAGCTGGACCGGTTGCTGGACACCATGGATGCGCTGGTGCGTATCGATCAGCACGTCAGCCTGCACGAATTCTGCCTGATGATGTGGTTGCGCACGCAGCTTGTGCATGCACTGGATCCTGCACACGGTTTCGTGCCTGGTTCGCGCCGTCTGTCCCAGTGCCGTGAAAGTTACGCGGTGCTGTGCGCGGTCCTGGCCGATCACGGCCACGCCAGCGCCGATGACGCGCGGCGCGCCTTCGACCAGGCCATCAATGAGGCGCTGCCGGATGCACACATGGACTACGCGCCGCCGCGCGACTGGCAGCCGGCCCTGATCGACGCGCTGGAGCGGCTCAACCGGCTGGCTCCGCGCAGCAAGGAGTTGCTGATTCGTGGGCTGGTGCGCGCGGTGGCTGCCGATGGTGCAGTGACCGTGGCCGAGGCGGAAATGCTGCGTCTGGTCTGCGCCATGCTCCAATGCCCCTTGCCTGCGCTGATTCGCGACATCGCGCCGGACGCGGCTTGACGGCACTGTGTCCACGGCAGGCTTTCAGCAGCGCGCCTTCGGGTGCCGATCGTGAAGTGGTCCAGCGCGATCCGTGAGGGTGAAGGCCGCGCGTTGCTGCTCTGCGCACTCGCGTTTTTCTGCATCCTCAGCGCCTATTACATCATCCGCCCGGTACGCGATCAGCTCAGCGGCGCCACAGGTTCGGTGGCGTTGCCGCTGTTCTATACCGGTACCTTCCTCGCCACGTTGGCCATCACCCCATTGTTCGGTGCACTGGTGGCGCGGGTGTCGCGGCACACGCTGCTGATCGCCAGCTACAGCTTCTTCATCGTCTGCCTGATCCTGTTCGTGCCGGCGTTCATGGCGCAAGGGCGCATCGGTGCGCGGACGCTGGGAGTCGTGTTCTTCATCTGGGTCAGCGTGTTCAACCTGTTCGTGGTGTCGCTGTTCTGGAGTTTCATGGCCGATATCTGGAACAGCGTGCAGGCGCGGCGGTTGTTTCCGATCATCGCCCTGGGCGGTACCGCGGGCGCGCTGGCTGGCCCGGCCCTGACCTCGGCGCTGGTGTATGTGCTCGGGGTGCCGCCGCTGTTGTTGATCTCCGCATGTCTGCTGGGTCTGGCGTTGTGGGCCTTGCTGTATCTGTCGGCGCGCACCGACGCCAATCATGCGACTCATGGCCAGGGCGTGCCGACCGGCGGCTCGCTTCTGGCCGGCGCACGCCAGGTGCTGACGCAGCCGTTCCTGCGCACCATGGCCTTGCTGATGCTGCTGAGCGACGGTATCGGTACGCTGGCCTATGCGCTGGTGGCCGATTACGCCAAGGCGCATTTCAGCAGCAGCGCGGACCGGGTGGCCTTCTATACGCATATCGATCTGGCGGTGAATGTGCTGATGGCGTTGCTGCAGATCAGTGTCACGCGCTGGGTATTGATGCGGCTGGGGGCGGTCTGGGGGCTGGTCTTGCCCTCGTTGCTCAACGTCGGCCTGTTGCTGGCGCTGGCGCTGTTCAGTGGCCTGTCCATCCGGGTCGCCGGGATGGGCGTTTCGCTGCTGGTGGTGGTGCAGGTGGCCAATCGTGCCCTGACATATGGCATGAGCAAGCCCGCCACTGATGCGCTGTATACCCGCAGCGCGCGCGAGGCGCGCTACAAGGGCAAGAATTTCGTGGAAACGGCAGTCTGGCGTTTCGGCGACGTGGTCGTGACCAGCGGCGTGGATGTGCTGCATGTGCTCGGATTCGGCGTGAGCCTGATGGCGCTGGTCGCGTCCGGGTTCTCCGGCCTTGCTGCGGGGTTGGGCTGGCACGTGAAACATCTGCCGGATCTCGCGCCGGAACGCGAGTTCGAGGGAAACGCAGCGGCGTCCGATGGACCGGGCCGAGGGCGGCGAAACCCGTGATGGCGCGTCGTCGGATCCCGCATGTCAGCTGGCGATGTAACGCTGCAGGTGCTCGATTTCCTGCGCCTGGTCGTCGATGACGGCCTTGACCAGATCGCCGATGGAGACCATGCCGATCAGCCGGCCATTGTCGGTGACCGGAAGATGCCGCATGCGGCTGTCGGTGCACAAGCGCATGCACTGGGCCACGCTGTCATCCGGCCCGACCACCAGCGGCCGCGTGCTCATGATCTCGCTCACCGGCGTCTGTGCAGAGGCGCGCCCCTGCAGTGCCACCTTGCGCGCATAGTCGCGTTCGGAGACCAGCCCCACCAGCTCGTCGCCACGCATGACCAGCAGAGCGCCGATGCGTTTGTCGGCCATCAGCCGCAACGCGTCCAGGACCGTGGTGTCGGGGTGGGTCGTGAAGACGTCGTGCCCCTTGCTTTCCAGAAGATGCTTGACCTGCAGCATGTCGACCTCCCGTTCTCGGCGTTGATGCCAGTCTAGTGTATTGCTTCGCACTATTTAAGCTGTTCAGCGAGTCGCTGGGCGTTCGGCCGCAAGGTACATTCGCGCCGGAACGGTGGTTCCTTTTCAAGCGGACGCGCCGCGGCAGACGGGCGTCCATCGGCTCGCCCCTCGGGAGCCAGGTGCTCGGGCCATGGCGTTGCAACACTTGCCAAGGGAACAACCCCTTGGCGGCGCGCTGCGCCTTGCCATGCCCCGTGCGCCTGGCTCTGAATGGGTCAAATCATGTGAAGCCGTACACTAGAGCGCCGGCATGACGGGCGATGAACGGATGCTCACCGGGGCGCGCGCGGTGGCCGGTGGCTCTCGATCAGGTACAGCGGGCGCTGTTTGGCTTCCGCGTAAAGGCGGCCGAGGTATTCGCCGATCACGCCCAGCGCCAGCAACTGCACGCCGCCGATGAACAGGATCACCAGCATCAGGGTGGGATAACCGCGCACCGGGTCGCCCCAGATGATGGCCTTGATGAATACCCAGATGCCGTACAGGAAAGCCAGTGCCGACGTACCCAGCCCGATATAGGTGGCCAGGCGCAATGGCGCGGTGGAGAAGGAGGTGATGCCCTCCACGGCGAGGTTCCACAGGCGCCAGTAATTCCAGGTGCTTTTGCCGCTGTGGCGCGGATCGCGCTGATAGCGCAGTGCGCGCCGCGGATAGCCGATCCAGGCAAACAGGCCTTTCATGAAGCGCTGGCGTTCGCGCAGCTCGCGCAGGGCTTCGACCGCGCGTCGTGACAGCAGCCGGAAGTCGCCGGTATCGCGGGGGATGGGTGTCTCGGAGAGCTGCTCCATGACGCGATAGAACGCTGCAGCGGTGAGGCGCTTGAAGCGACTTTCGCCCTGGCGCAGCTCCCGGGTGGCGTAGACCACATCGTAGCCGTCGCGCCACTGTGCGATCATCTCGCCGATCAGTTCCGGCGGATCCTGCAGGTCGGCATCGATGACCACCACCGCGTCGGCATCGGTGTGATCGAGCCCGGCAGTCAACGCCGCTTCCTTGCCGAAATTGCGTGACAGGCGCAGGCAGCCCACGCGCGCGTCCTGCGCGGCCAGCTGCTCGATCACCGCCCAGGTGGGGTCACTGCTGCCGTCATCGACATAGAGTATCGAGGCGGTCATCTGCAATGTGTCCAAGACGACGCCGAGGCGCTGATGGAACGAAGCCAGTCCCGCAGCCTCGTTGTAGGCGGGCACCACGACGGTCAACTGCGGCATGCGAAAACTCCCCTGAGCATGGGGGTCATGCTAACCCGGTTGTGGCTTGCGATCACTGCGCCTGCCGCGGGCGCGTGGGATGGTTGCTGGTGATGTACGCGGTGCCGCCGAGTTGGCGCATCTGCCGCTCGATCCAGCGGGCACGTTTTGTCACGTAGGCCGACGGACGCGCCGCGTGCATGCGCCGGGGGTCAGGCAGCACCGCGGCCATCTGCGCCGCCTCGCGCTTGTCCAGGCTGGCCTGCGGCTTGTGGAACAACTGCCGTGCGGCCGCGCCCACGCCATAAGTGTCCGGACCCAGCTGGGCGATGTTGGCATACACCTCGAGAATGCGGTGCTTGGGCCAGGTCACGTCCAGCAGCACCGTGAAATACGCCTCCAACCCCTTGCGCACGAAATTGCGCCCGCCCCACAGGAACAGGTTCTTGGCCGTCTGCTGGGTGATGGTGCTGGCGCCCCGCAGCCGCCCGCCCGCCTCGGCGGTGTCGATGGCCTGATGAATGGCCTGGAAGTTGAATCCGTGGTCGAAGGGAAACAGCTGGTTCTCCGAAGCCACCATGGCCAGCGGCACCTGCTTGTTCATGTGTTTCCAGTCGATCCAGTGGTAGTGGATCGTCGCCGAGCGATGGTGGGCCCATGCGGCGATGCGGTGCTCGAGCATGAACGCGCTGGTTCGGGGCGGCACGAACCGCATGATCAGCACCGGCAGCCAGGTCAATGCCAGCCACAGCACGATCAGCCGGATCAGCCAGCGCAACAGGCGGTGTTTGCGGGGGCGCGATGTCTTGCTCATCGCGATAAAGTAGCAAGAAAGATCGGGGACGTATTGCCTGCAGGTGGTCCCGGCCCCATCTGTTGCTGCTTTGCAATTTGGAAAAAATGGCCGTGTCTGACAACGATGATCGACTGCATCGCTTCCTGCTCGAACGCGCGGGCGTGCGTGGCGTGTGGGTTCGCCTGGAATCCAGCTGGCGCGACGTGGCCGCGCGCCGGGACTATCCACCGCACCTGGCCGCTTTGCTTGGCCAGAGTCTGGTCGCCAGCGCCATGCTGACCGGGCACATCAAGTTCGATGGCGCCCTGTCCCTGGAGCTCAAGAGTGCCGGTGCATTGCGCCTGCTGTTTGCCGAGGCCACCGACAACGGCCGCTTGCGCGGCCTGGCACGCTGGCGCGAGGACGTGCCGGCGGCGGAGGCCCCGGTGGCGCTGGATGCACTGCCGCAGGCAGTGCTGGCCATCACCATCGGCTCGGCGGTGCGCGGCAACCGGTATCAGGGCCTGGTGGAACTGGCGGCGCCGGATCTGGCCACGGCGCTGGAAGGATACTTCCGGCAATCCGAGCAGCTGCCGACACGGATCATGCTGGCGGCCGATGGCGAGCAGGCCGTTGGCTTGATGCTGCAGCGGTTGCCGGGTGCACACGGCAACGATGCGGAGGTCGATGACGAATCCTGGTCGCGGGTCGGACATCTGACGGCCACGCTGCAGCGCAGTGAATTGATGACGCTGAGCCCGGAGGCGCTCCTGTATCGCTTGTACCACGAGGAATCGGTGCGCCTGTTCGATCCGCAGCCGCTGCAATTCGGCTGCAGCTGCTCGCGCGCGCGCGTGACGCAGATGCTGCATTCCCTGGGCGAGGATGAAGTACAGGCCGCACTGGATGCCAACGATGATGTGGTCGAGGTGACGTGCGAGTTCTGCGCCGAAACATACTGCTTCGACCGGGTGGATGCGATGCGCGCCGTGCACGATGCACACGCGGTACCGGAGCCGTCCGGCACGCACTGAGGGCGCGTCGGTCTCCGACCGTCAGTCAGCCTTGCGCGGTCGAATCCTTCAGCCAGTGGCTGGCCGGTTGCGCATGATGGAACAGGAATCCCTGGCCGAAGCGGCAGCCGATGCGGCGCAACGCGTGGCGCTGCTCCTCGGTCTCGATGCCTTCGGCAATCACCTGCATGTTTAGCGAGTCGGCAAGAGCCTGGATGGCACGCACGATCGCTTCGCCCTGGTCGTCTGCCTCGGTGTTGCCCTGGTCCTGGTCGGCGCCATGGCCATCGAGCCGGATGACGAAGGAGCGGTCGATCTTCAGCACTTCGATCGGATACTGGTGCATATAGCTCAGCGATGAATAACCGGTGCCGAAATCGTCCAGGGCAATGGTGATGCCCCGGTGGCGCAGGCCGTTGAGGCTGCATTTGACCTGTTCCGGATTCTCCAGAAGTGTGCGTTCGGTGACTTCCACGCGCAGGTTGTGCGGCGAGCCCCGATGCCGGCCCAGCAATTCCAGCAGGCGATCGCCGATGTCCGGTGAGCGAAAATGCTGTCCCGAGAGGTTGATGCTGATGAATCCGTCGGTGCCGGTCAGTGCCGGCATGTCGGCGAAGACCTTGTCGAAGATCTTCCAGTCGATGGACTCGTCGCAGCCGCTGTCCTCGGCAATGGTGAGAAAGTCGCCCGGCAGCAGCAGGCCGCGCTCCGGGTGTTGCCAGCGCATCAGTGCCTCGTATCCGCAGATGCGTCCGTCGGACAGGCGCACGATGGGCTGATAATACGGTTCGAACTCGTCACGGGTGAGCGCGCGGCGCAGGTCGCCCTCCATTTCCAGCTGCGACACCGCGCTGCGGCGCAGCCGGTCATCGAACAACTCGGCGCGGTGGCGTCCGCCCGCCTTGGCGCTGTACATGGCCGAATCGGCGTCGCGCAGCAACTCTTCGGCGCGATGGTAATGATTCGATGCCAGCGTGATGCCGATGGAGGCGGAGGTGAACAGCTCCTTGGCGCCGATGCGGAACGGGGCATGCAGTTCCTCGATGATGCGGTCGGCAATGGCCTTGACGAAATCCAGGTCCTCGATGCCCTCGACCAGCACCGCGAACTCGTCGCCGCCCAGGCGCGAGACCAGGTCGCGTGTCTTCAGGCATGCGCGGATGCGACCGCCGACCTGGAACAGCAGGTCGTCGCCGATCAGATGGCCGACCGAATCGTTGATGACCTTGAAGCGGTCCAGGTCGATGAACAACACCGCGAACAGCTGGTCCGGGTCGGAGTGGTAGCGCTGCAAGGCCTGATCCAGCCGCTGCAGCAGAAGTGCGCGGTTCGGCAGACCGGTGAGGGTGTCGTGCAGGGTCTCGTATTTCAGCCGGCGTTCGACCCGTTCGCGTTCCGCGATCTGCTCGCGCAGGTCGCGGTTGGCCAGTGCCAGGGCCCGGGTGCGCTCGGTGACGCGACGCTCCAGGTTGACATTGCCCTGCTTGAGGGCGTCGGCGCCGCGTTTGCGCTGCAGCGCATTGGCGACGTGGTAGCTGACGAAGGTCAGCAGTTCCTGGTCACGCTGGGTGTAGCGTTGCTCACGGGTATAGCTTTGCACCGCCAGCACGCCTTCGACACGTTCATCGCAGATCAGCGGCACACCCAGCCAGCAGTCGGATTCGGAGCCGCTCTGCACCAGTTCGCCCTGGCCCCGCATGGTTTCCAGATCCTCGAAATTGGCCAGCAGCGGGCGGCCATTGCGCAACACGTATTCGGTCAGCCCGTGGCCCAGGTCACGGGCTTCACGGCGCACGTCGCGCTCGTCGACGGAGTACGGAAAGGTGAGGCGTGTCTGGTCCTCGTGCAGCAAGGCGATATAGAAATTGCGCGCATACAGCAGCCCGCCGATGACGCCATGCAGGGCGGCGTAGAAGTCGTCGATACTGTCGGCGGTGTTGGCCATTTCGGCAATGCGGAACAGGGCCGCCTGCAACTTTTCGCCGCGCTGGCGTTCCAGCACCTGCTGCTGCAGGACGCGATTGGCTTCACGCAGCTCTTCGGTGCGCTCGGCCACGCGACGTTCCAGCTCGGCGTGGGCATGCCGCCGTTCCAGCGCCGTTTGCACGTGCTGGGCCACGTAGGTCAGCAGTTCGCGGTCCTGTTCGGTGTAATGACTGTCTTCGCGATAGCTCTGCACGACCAGGGCGCCGGTGACGTCACCGCCACGCAGCAGCGGTACGCCCAGCCAGTCGACGCAGGCAGGACCGTGGGGCGCCACCGGGCCATCGATCTGCGCGGTCAGTTCCTCGATCGCCCCCATCAACGACCGGCCGCCGCGGATGAGGTGCCAGGTCAGGCTGTGGCGCAGCTCCGCCATCGGTATCATCTGGGCTTTGTGCGGCATGTCCATGTCGCTGGAATCGGCCGCATAGGTGAAGCGAATGGCATCTTCTCGTGCGTCGTAGAGCACGATGTAGAAATTTTCCGCATACATCAGGCTGCCGACGATGCCGTGCAGGGAACGCATGACATCATCCATGTCGCGATCGGTCATGGCCTGGTCGGCGATATCGTACAAGGCGCGCTGCAGCCGTTCGGCCTGGGCCAGGCGAGAGACGGCATCGTAGAGATGCACGGTTTCATCGAGCTGGCGCAGCCGCACCCCGGCCTGTCGCCCCAGCCACTCCAGGTCCTCGCGGAGGTCGGGCGTATCGGCATCGGAGGGCAGGTGGGCCCGCAGCCACTGCGCGCGTTGCGGATCGCGCGCCAGATCGATCAGGTGCGGGTCGTCGGTCGTTTCGGGGGTGGTGCCGGTTGCATGCCATCGCACTGCGCCGCCCGGGGCCAGACATGCAATATAAGAGTTGAAAGTTGCTGCGATCATGCCGATATCGGAGGCCTTGAACAGCCCCTCAATGGCATCGCTCAAGGCGGAGTTCCGGGTGGCAGGCGACGCTGACGGCGTCGCCGCTGAAAGAGTCGATGAGGGCGGCATCACGGATGACAGACGGAAGCAGTATCTGCCAGTGTATAACGCGCCGCCTGCAGTGTCGCCACTGACGCACCGGGCCCCGTGGCGCAGGCAATCGCCTGCGCTCACATGGTGTAGACGTGAACCGGAGCACACTTTTGCACTTCCGGCATGACTGTTAGGAAAAGGTGAAGTGGCGTATACTCCGAGTACCCGCTTCCCTGCCGCCACCGGGCTGGCAGGAATGTGTGGTTGGTCGTTTGCAAACTACTGAAATCACAGAAGATATATGAAGCGTTTTCTTGCCGGTCTGGGTCTGTTGCTGCTGCCGTTCGTGGCGGCGGGCCAGATTTTGCCTGGACCGGTGTCCGCGCCACCGCGCACGCTTTATGACGTGCCGCATGTCAGCGGACCGGACACGGGCGTGGTCATGCCGCTATGGCGTGCAGCCGACGGTCGCATGCTGGCATTGGTGTCCACGTCCGGACCTGCGGATACAGGCCATGCCTCTGCGGCCCATGCGGACGTTCCGGACTTCAACGTGGTCGATGCAAGCGCATTGTTTTCGCAATCGCTGCGGTATGACATTGCCCCCCGCTTGCAGGCACATGTCTCCGTGTCGCAACGCTCCTGGCTGACCCCCGCAAGTGGGCAGGCGCAGGCGGGCGGCTGCGTTCCGTCGGCTGGCATGGGTTGCGTGGACGGGCAGCTGGTATCGCGGATGGGCCTGGTCAACGGCGAGCTGGGCGCCACGTTCCACGGCGACCATTACAGCGTGGGTCTCAATGTCGGTCATACCCAATCGCGCGCTCCGGCGTCGCCTGTCCTGCCGCGCGTGGTGCCGAATGCGGCGTTGCAATCTGCACAGGGCGTGCCTTACACGGCGTTCGGCGACAGCTCGCATGTCGGTGCCGAGGGGCGGTTGTCGCTGGGGCATGACAGCGGTCTGGACATGGGGGCCAGCGTCGGGCGCATTCGACTGCTGCCCGGCAACCCGCTGGGCGTCGGTGCGCTGAATCAGAAATCGCTGAGTTTCGGAGTCGACAGCGGCCCCATCAGCGGCAATATCATCGGCCGGCGCATGCAGCCGGAAATGAACTCCGCGTCGGGCAACCTGCTGGGTGTGGATCATCACTGGACCAGCATCGACCTGGGCATCACCGTCCGGCTGCCATGGCAGGGGCGGCTGAGTTTTGGCGCCCAGAACCTGTGGTCGTCCGGTCAGCAGCTCCAGGACAAGACACAGGGAAATCAGCCTGACCAGTCCCGGATCCCGTACGTGCAGTATCACCAGGATCTCTGACAGGATCTGCGGATGCCGCGTCGGCGGGTGATCGTCCGGTCGGATTCAAGGCACTGTTTCCCTTGCAGCCCCGGCGTGCCTGTTGGGCCGATTCGCTCACGCCGATGATCGTTGCGCACCACACTCCCGCTCCCGCAGTCATTCAATGACCGCCTGCCTCGCGTTCGATGCGCAGATTGCCGCTGAACGTGTGTGCCTTGATCCTGGCCTTGCCGGATCCGGCGGTGGCATCGAGGCTGGCACCCGGACCGCGCTGCTTTTCCTGTACGTGGCCGAAATCGCTGCGGATATCACCACTGAACGTGGAGCCGTGCAGGGCGGCCGACACTGTCGCCGGCAGTTGCAGACGCACGTCTCCGCTCATCGAATCGATGTCGAGATGGCCGGCGGCTGTGACGTCACCCGTGATGTCGATGTTGCCGGACACGCTGCTGGCATCGAGCGCCGCGAACGGCCCACCGACGATCCTGCTGTGTCCGGAGACTGTCTGCACCTGCACCGATGCGCCCAGCTCGCGTGCATCAATGTCGCCGCTGACCGTCTGCAGGTCCGCCTTGCCGTAATGACCATGCAGGACAATGTGGCCGCTGACGTTCTGCACCTGGGCTGCGGTCACGTGCGCGTCGACATCGATGCCGCCGCTGATGCCCTTGATATTGATCGTGCCGCCATCGAGTCCCGCCACCTTCACCGCGGCGCTGACGGCATGGACATCCAGCGATGCGCCAAGCGGCACTTTCACGTCGAGCGTGCTGGGGCCCATGTTGCTGTCGCTGCCCCAGTTGAACCAGCCGGATGTTTTGCCGGGCCCCTTGACCTTGATGACCAGATGGTGGCTGTCGCCGCTGATGGCGAGTCCACCGGATCCTTCGCCCAGCGAACCGGTGATGCCCACCTGGTCACGTTTCCAGCCGCTGACTGAAATGCGACCGGAGATATTGGTGATGCTGACGGTGGCGTCCGCAGCTGCATGTCGGCTCTGCTGGATCGGTGTATCTGCCAGTGCAGTGGTGGTGGACAAGGCGAGGGCCAAGGTCAGGGGCAGTAAGGAAAGCTTGTTCATGATGGTGTTCCGGGGTAAAGGTGGATGGAGGGCCTGCGCACGAGCCATTCAGCCGGCTTCATTGTCCAGACGACGCAACTGTGTCTCCTGCATGCGGGTGCGGTGCGCCAGGCGCCGCAGCGATGCATCGTGCGGTGCCTGTTGCAGTGCCATGCGCAACTCTTCGCGGGCAGCGTACAGTTCCACTGCCGCACCGCTCAGACGCGGATCCTCGGGGTGCCATTTCGGCGGCGCATGCCGCGCGGTGGCGACTGCGGCGAGACGTGCATGTCGCTGCTGCAGTTGCTGCAACCCGAGACCGCCGGTCAGAAGCAGTGCCAGGATGAAACTCGCGGCCAGCGCCCACGGCCAGACACGCCGCGCTCGGGGCGCACGCGCCGGCAGTCGCGAGTGGATCGACGGCCAGAGGTCGTGCCCGGGGGGCTCTGGCGTATTCAGGGCGCGCATCTGCCGCAGCCATTCGAATTCGTTCATGAGGGATCTCCCAGAGTCTTCTTCAGCAGCCCGCGCGCACGGTGCAGCTGCGCCTTGGACGTACCCACAGCCATGCCCAGCTCGTGGCCGATCTCGGCATGTTTCCAGCCCTCGATATCGTGCAGCACCAGCACGGCACGGGCGCGTGCGGGCAGACGGGCAATGGCGGCGATCAGCTCCTCGCGTTGCGCCGGACAGAACGGCACGTCGGTCGCCTCCGGCAGGCTTTCCTCGGCACGTTCGCGCACCGGGTCCGACGCCTGCGCGCGCAGCGCCATCAGCGCGGTATTGACTGCCAACCGGTACATCCAGGTGCCGAAGGCGCTTTCGCCGCGAAATCCGTCCAGCTTCTGCCAGGCGCGGGTGAATGCCTCCTGCACCACGTCCTCGGCCCAGGACCGGTTGTGTCCGAGCAGGCGCAGTACGGTGCCGTGGATACGGCCCACATGGCGGCGATACAGCGTTTCGAAGGCGCGGGTGTCGCCTGCAGTCGCTGCCTGCACGAGGGCGACGTCGGCGTCCCGCGCCTCCTTGCGCAGGGCTGGTGGCATGCCTGTTCCGATGGCGGGGCTGGCGGTGTTCATCTTGCCAGCTTGGATGCGCGGGCGGGGGTGAAGGTTTAACCCACCGGTTGCTTCCGATGAATCCCTGCCCTCGAAGGGTGGATCAAGGAGCAACGCGACGGATCCGCCTCCCTGCGAGAAAGTGGGGTTGTGGTCGCCAGGCAGGCGGACCCGTCACTGACGTTCCGTGATCCGCCCTGCATCAGCCTGTCGCGGTGCGGCGCGTGGAAGGCGTATCGGTCTCGCTTCCGGTCAGTGCGTCGTCGATGCGTTGGCGCTCCTGGTGCAAGCGCGCGGGCATGCGCTCGCCGTAGCTCTCCAGATACTCGCCGATGGCCTGCATTTCCTCCTTCCAGCCGGCAGAGTCGACCTGCAGAAGGGACTCCAATGCGCCCTCGTCGAGGACAAGGCCGTGGGTATCGAGCTCATCGGCCTGCGGCACGATGCCGATGGGAGTATGTTTGCCCTCGGCGCGACCCTCGATGCGATCGATCATCCAGGTCAGCACGCGCATGTTGTCGCTGAAGCCGGGCCACAGGAAATCGCCGTTGCCGTCCTTGCGGAACCAGTTGACGTGGAATACATGCGGCAGCTTGTTCCTGCCGTTGTCGAACTGCAGCCAGTGGGCGAAGTAGTCGGCGTAGTTGTAGCCGCAGAACGGCTTCATGGCCATCGGATCACGGCGGACCACCCCGACCTGGCCAGTCGCGGCGGCCGTGGTCTCCGAGGCCATCGATGCGCCCATCAGCACGCCATGGCTCCAGCTTTCCGCCTCCATCACCAGCGGTACCAGCGAGGCGCGTCGGCCGCCGAAGACAATGGCCGAAATCGGCACGCCATTGGCGGCTTCGGCTTCGGGTGACCAGCTGGGACATTGCGTGGCGGCGACAGTGAAGCGCGAATTGGGGTGCGCGGCAGGTGCGTCATGCGAGGCATCGATATCGCGGCCCTGCCAGTCTTTCACGGGGGTGCCGGAAAGACCCTGCCACCACGGCTGGTTCTGCGCGGTGACGGCGACATTGGTGAAGATGGCGTCGTGATCGAGCATCGCCAGGGCGGTGGGATTGGTCTTTTCACTGGTGCCGGGAGCCACGCCGAAATAGCCGGCCTCGGGATTGATGGCCCACAGGCGGCCATCCGTGCCGGGGCGCATCCAGCAGATGTCGTCGCCCACCGTCCACACCTTCCAGCCGTTGTGGCGGTAGCGCTCCGGCGGAATCAGCATGGCCATGTTGGTCTTGCCGCAGGCCGACGGGAACGCTGCGGCGATGTAGTGCACTTGCCCTTCGGGATTCTCGATGCCGACGATCAGCATGTGCTCGGCCAGCCAGCCCTCGCTGCGCGCCTGGTTGCTGGCGATGCGCAGAGCGTGGCATTTCTTGCCCAGAAGGGCATTGCCGCCGTAGCCGGAGCCGTAGGACTTGATGGATTCCTCCTGCGGAAAGTGCATGATCCAGCGGCGCCCGGGATCCAGTTCGCCAGTCGAATGCAGGCCGCGCACGAAGCGCTCTTCGCGCTCGATGCGCTCCAGCGCCGCCTTGCCCATGCGCGTCATGATGCGCATGTTGGCGACCACGTACGGGCTGTCGGTGATCTCCACGCCACAGCGCGCCAGCGGCGAACCGATCGGGCCCATGCAGTAGGGCACCACGTAGAGCGTGCGGCCTTTCATGCAGCCTTCGAACAGTGCATCGATCTTGGCATGTGCCTCGTTCGGATCCATCCACTGATTGTTGGGGCCGGCATCGTCGCGCTCGGGCGTGCAGATCAGGGTGAACTTTTCCACCCGGGCCACATCGCCGGGGTCGGAGCGGTGCAGATAACACCCCGGATGCGTGTCCTGATTGAGTTTGACCAGGGCGCCGGATTCCAGCATCTTCACGGTCAAGGCGTCGCGTTCGGCATCGGAACCGTCGCACCAGTGCACCGTGTCCGGCTGCGTCAGGTGGGCAACCTCATCCACCCATTGGTTCAGCGATTGCAGTGTGCTTGTCATGACGGGCGCGGCCTTGTGGCTCGATGAAAAGGCAAGTCTGGACAGTAGTTTGCAGGAACTGGTATTGCAAGAGGGACGATGCGGCGCGCGTTCAAGCGATTGAGCGCAAAGCGCTTTTCGCACGCGGCATGGGCAGTGGAATCCGCGCGCCAAGGAGCTGTGCGTGTTCAGTCCGGGACCAGCGTGGCGATCAGGTGTTCGACATAGGCATCGAATGTGTCCTGATCCAGCCTCGGCAGCCCCAGCGTCATGTTGAGCTGCATGAAACCCACGTATGCGGCATAAGTGAGCCGCGCCCGATGCACCGCCTGCGCCTCCGCCATGCCCGCGTCGCGGTAGGCTTGTGCCAGGAATTCCAGGCGGCGTTGCGACACCTGCGCCATCAGCGGCACCACCAGCGGATGATCCAGCGCCTTGAGCAGCGCGGCATAGATGCGGTGCGGCGTGTTCTCGCGTGCCACCCGGTGGAACAATTCCCGCAGGCGCGCGTGCGGCTCGGCGATGTGCGCCACCTGTGCCAGCACCTCGCGTTCCTCGTATTCCTCCCAGCGTTCCAGGGCCGCCTGCAGCAATGTGTCGCGGCTGCGGAAATGCCAGTAGAAGCTGCCTTTGGTCACGCCCAGCCGACGTGCCAGCGATTCGACTGCCAGTGCGCCCACGCCTTCT
Source organism: uncultured Gammaproteobacteria bacterium (assembly GCA_963747595.1). Taxonomy (GTDB): domain Bacteria; phylum Pseudomonadota; class Gammaproteobacteria; order Xanthomonadales; family Rhodanobacteraceae; genus Oleiagrimonas. Next base: position 1,586,254 of record CAVVFO010000002.1, on the reverse strand, counting down.
TCGGCGATCATCTGCAGCGCTGCGGTTTCCCAATCCTCTGCGGACAGTCGGGAACGCTCGTGCTTGCGGGTATCGGTCATGTGCGGGAAACCTGGGCAGTATGGCCAGATGATGGTAACGGTTCCATTGGCTCGATGTGCTGGCACACCGTATCGAATCATTCAAATGTTTGATTTTATTTGGATAAAGTGACCATACGGTCGCGCATTGACAGGTTGCAGACGAGCCCACATACTCATGCGTATGGTCAGCTCTTCCCCCGTGCCCCCGGTGCCAGAAAAAACATCCGATTCCCGGTTGCGCCGGCAAGACGGCGTGTCACTGGCGCTGGCGTGCCGCCGTCCCGGGGGCACGCCGACGCTGCTTTTCGCGCACGGCTTCGGTCAGACGCGGCAGGCGTGGACGGGCAGTGCCAATACCCTGGCTGCTCAGGGGTTTCGCTGCGTGAGTTTTGATGCGCGCGGTCACGGCGAGAGCGACTGCGTGCCCGCTGGCGATTACCACCTGAACCAGTTCGTGGGCGATCTGCGTGCGGTGGCACAGGCACAACCTGCACCGCCCATCCTGATCGGGGCATCCATGGGCGGCCTGCTGGGACTGGCGCTTGCCGGCGAGGCGGAGCCGGCGCCGTTTTCCGCTCTGGTGCTGGTGGATATCACGCCACGCTGGAAACCCGAGGGTGTCGACCGCGTTCTGGAGTTCATGCGCGCGCATCCGCAGGGATTCGCCAGTTACGAGGCTGCGGCCGATGCCATCGCGACCTATCTGCCGCGACGTGGGCAGCGCAAGAGTGCCGACCAGCTCAAGCCGCTGCTGCGCCAACGTGGTGACGGACGTCTCTACTGGCACTGGGATCCGGCGCTTCTGGATGCAGTGGCCGAAGAGGGCGAGCGCTATCAGCCGCGTTTGCTGGAAGCCGCACGGCGGGTGCGTATTCCGGTGTTGCTGCTCTCGGGCGGGCGCAGTGATGTGGTGTCGCCCGAGACGGTGGATGAATTCCTCCAATTGGTGCCGCACGCACAGCATGTGCGGCTGCCAGAGGCCACGCACATGCTGGCGGGTGATGCCAATGATGCGTTCACTGCGGAAATCGTGCGTTTCGTTCAAGGGCGGGATACCCACCGACCCACACCCGCAGCGCATTCATGCGGTGCGTCTTCACACATTTGACAGCGCGGTTTGAAACCGCACAGGTGATCGAAATGTTTATTCTTCCCTTCATTGCCGCACTGATCGCGTCCGGCCTGTGTGCTTATCTGCGCTGGGGGCTGCGGATCTGGTCGTTGCTGACGGCCGCCGCCATCGTCGTGGTGGGGCTGTTGGCAGCCGTGCCGGTGGCCCTGATCGTCACACTGGTGATCTTCGCCTTCGTCGCGGTGCCGCTGAACCTGGATGGCGTCCGCCGCAGGCACATCACGGCGCCGCTGCTGAAGATGTTTTCCAGCGTCACGCCGCGCCTCTCCGATACCGAGACAACCGCACTGGAAGCGGGCACCGTCGGCTTCGAGGGGGAATTGTTTTCCGGCATGCCGGACTGGCCGCAGCTGATCAGGCAGCCCAGGCCTGCGTTGAGCACCGAAGAGCAGGCCTTCCTCGGCGGCCCGGTGGATGAGGTCTGCCAGATGGTCGACGAATGGCAGATCACCCACGAGCTGGGGGACCTGCCGCCGCAGATCTGGGAGTTCATCAAGGCCAACAAGTTCTTCGGCATGATCATTCCCAAGCGCTACGGCGGGCTGGAATTCTCCGCGCTGGCACATTCGGCGGTGTTGCAGAAACTGGCCAGCGCCTCCTCCACGCTGGCCTCCACGGTGGCCGTGCCCAATTCGCTGGGGCCGGCCGAACTGCTGCTGCATTACGGCAGCGATGAGCAGAAGAGCCATTTCCTGCCGCGCCTGGCGGATGGCCGCGAGATTCCGTGTTTCGCGTTGACCGGGCCGCATGCCGGCTCCGACGCCACCTCGTTGCCCGACTATGGCATCGTCTGCAAGGGCGAGCATCACGGCGAGGAGGTGCTGGGCATCCGCCTGACCTTCGACAAGCGATACATCACGCTGGCGCCCATCGCCAGCCTCGTCGGCCTGGCGTTCCGCATGTACGATCCGGACAAGCTGCTGGGCGACACCGAGGACCTTGGCATTACCCTGGCGCTGATTCCGCGCGAAACGCAAGGTCTGCAGATCGGCCGTCGGCATCTGCCGCTGAACATCCCGTTCCAGAACGGTCCGATCCACGGCAAGGACGTGTTCGTGCCCATGAGCACGCTGATCGGCGGTCCGCACATGGCAGGGCAGGGCTGGCGCATGCTGGTGGAATGCCTCTCCGTGGGCCGTGCCATCTCGTTGCCCTCCAACGCCGCGGGCGGCTCCAAGGCCGCCGCCGCCGCCACCGGCGCCTATGCGCGCATCCGCAAGCAGTTCGGCCTGTCCATCGGCCGTTTCGAGGGTGTGGAAGAGGCGCTGGCGCGCATCGGCGGTTACACCTACGCCACCTCGGCATTGACGCTGGCCACCGCGGCCGCCGTGGATCGTGGCGAGAAACCGGCCGTGCCGTCGGCGATTGCCAAATACCACGCCACCGAATGGGGCCGCGAGGTGGCCCGTGACGCCATGGATGTGCACGGCGGCAAGGGCGTGCAGCTGGGGCCGACAAACTATCTGGGTCGCGGCTGGCAGGGCGTGCCCATTGCCATCACGGTGGAGGGCGCCAACATCATGACGCGCAGCCTGATGATCTTCGGCCAGGGTGCCATCCGCTGCCATCCGTATGTGCTCAGGGAAATGCACGCGCTGGCCATCGAGGATCGTTGCGAGCGACTGCAGGTGTTCGACAAGGCCTTGTTCGGCCACATCGGCTTCGGTCTCTCCAATGCCGTGCGCAGCCTCGTGCTGGGCCTGACCTTTGCCTCGTTCGGTCGTGTGCCGGGGGATGCCTGCACGCGTCGCTACTACCGCAAGCTCAACCGTTATTCGGCCGCACTGGCGCTCTGTGCGGACGTCGCCATGGGCGTGCTGGGCGGCAAGCTCAAGCTCAAGGAAACGCTTTCCGCGCGCCTGGGCGACGTGCTCAGTTACCTGTACATTGCCAGCGCAATGCTCAAGCGCTACGAGGATGAGGGCCGGCCGGAAAGCGACCGTCCGTTGCTGGCCTGGGCGTTCCACGCCTGCATCTGGCGCATGCAGATGGCGCTGGATGGCATGATCCGCAACTTCCCGGTGCGTCCGGTGGGCTGGCTGTTGCGGGTCCTGGTGTTCCCGTTCGGTCGCCGCGAAGTGCCGCCGTCGGATCGCCTCGGCCATCGCGTGGCGGCCGTTCTCACCGCACCCAACGAGGCCCGCGAACGCTTGCTGACCTGGGCGTTCCTCAGCGCCACGCCGAACAACTCCATCGGACGCATGAATGCGCTGCTGCCGGAGGTGATCGCCGCCGAGCCGGTGGAGCGCAAGTTCCTGAAGGCGCTGAAATCCGGCCAGATCGATGCCCACGACTACGACGCGCAGCTGAAGCAGGCAGAGGCACTGGGTGTGCTCACCACGGCCGAGCGCGAACAGCTGACGCATCTTCGCGAGGCCACGGCCGAGTTCATCAACGTCGATGACTTCGATCCGTCCGAGCTGCGCGCGGAGGTCATCCGCGACGGCAAGGATGCCAAGCCGCAGCGTGCCGAGGCGGCTTGAGTCACGATGCAGGTCGACGGGTGATGGCACCCGTCGCGACTTGTGACTCAGTCGGCCAGCTGTTGCGCGTGATGCCGCAGATGATCGGCGATGAACGTGCTGACAAAATAGTAGCTGTGATCGTAACCCTCGTGGCGACGCACGGTCAGTGGCTGCCCGGCCTCGCGGCAGGTTGCCTCGAAGCGTTCCGGCTGCAGCTGGGGTTTCAGGAAACCGTCCGCAAGTCCCTGGTCGATCAGGATTTCGCCGCCGGCGTGGTGACCCTCGCGCACCAGTTCACAGGCGTCATAGGCGCGCCACTCGGAGCGCGCGTCACCGAGGAATCGCGGAAAGGCTTTTTGCCCCCATGGAACCTGCATCGGCGCCACGATGGGTGAGAATGCCGAGACCGAGCGGAACGTGTCGGGATGACGCAACCCCATCACCAGCGCGCCATGGCCGCCCATGGAGTGACCGAGGATGCCTTGACGTGAGCTGTCGACGGGAAAGTGCCCCGCGATCAGCGCGGGCAGTTCCTCGGCGACATAGCTGTGCATGCGAAAGTGTTTCGACCACGGCGCCTGCGTGGCGTCGACATAGAAGCTGGCGCCCTCGCCGAATTCCCAGTCGCCGGTGGCGCCGTCGATGCCGGTATCGCGGGGGCTGGTGTCCGGCATCACCAGCATCAGGCCCAAGTCCGCAGCCAGGTGCTGCGCGCCGGCCTTGATGGTGGCGGTTTCCTCGGTGCAGGTCAGGCCGGCCAGATAGAACAATGCCGGCACGTTTCCATGTCTGGCCTGCGGGGGCTGATAGACGGCCAGACGCATGTCCGTGTCGCACGTCTGCGAGCGGTGGCGGTAAAAGCCCTGCGTGCCGTCGAAACAGCGCTGTTCAGAGAGTGTTTCCAATGGGTCTCTCATGGATGCCTCTATCGGTCGTTATCTTTTCTGCGTCGGCGATGGCCCGGTGGTGGCCAAGTATCGAAACCCGTTCACCCTGAGGTATCGACGGGCTGTCTCCCAAGTCTCCCCCAGGTCTTCCCGCGCCATTCATGGTTCGATACGGCGCCGGCGGTTCCTGGGCCTAGCCTGCCGAAACATTACCGCGAACGGTGTTTTCGGCCGGTTCAGTACTCCACCACGCTGCGGATGGATTCGCCCCTGTGCATCAGGTCGAACGCCTCGTTGATGCGCTCCAGCGGCATCTTGTGCGTGATCATCGGATCGATCTCGATCTTGTTTTCCATGTACCAGTCGACGATCTTCGGTACATCGGTGCGCCCGCGCGCGCCGCCGAACGCGGAGCCTTTCCAGGTGCGCCCGGTGACCAGCTGGAACGGGCGCGTGGAAATTTCCTGGCCCGCGCCGGCCACACCGATGATGGTCGAGACGCCCCAGCCCTTGTGGCAGCACTCCAGCGCCTGGCGCATCACCTCGACATTGCCGATGCACTCGAAGCTGTAGTCCGCGCCACCACCAGTCAGTTCCACCAGGTGGCCCACGAGGTCGCCGTCCACATCCTTTGGATTGACAAACTCGGTCATGCCGAACCGCCGCGCCATCTCTTCGCGCGCGGGATTGATATCCACGCCGATGATGCGCCGTGCGCCCACCATGCGTGCACCCTGGATCACGTTCAGGCCGATGCCGCCGAGGCCGAAGACCACCACGGTGCTGCCGGGCTCCACCTTCGCCGTGAAAACCACCGCACCGATGCCGGTGGTCACCCCGCAGCCGATGTAGCAGACCTTGTCGAACGGAGCATCCTCGCGGATTTTCGCCACGGCGATCTCCGGCAACACCGTGCATTGGGCAAACGTGGAGGTGCCCATGTAGTGATGCAGCGGCGTGCCCTCCAGCGAGAAACGGCTGCTGCCGTCGGGCATCACGCCCTTGCCCTGCGTGGCGCGCACCGCCTGGCAGAGGTTGGTCTTGGGGTTGAGGCAGTACTCGCACTCGCGGCATTCTGCGGTGTACAGCGGAATGACATGATCGCCCGGTTTGACCGAGGTCACGCCCTTGCCCACCTCGGCCACGATGCCCGCGCCCTCGTGGCCGAGAATCGCCGGGAACAGGCCTTCCGGGTCCTCGCCGGACAGCGTGAAGGCGTCGGTATGGCAGATACCGGTGGCTTTCAGTTCCACCAGCACCTCGCCCTCGCGCGGGCCGTCCAGGTCCACGGTTTCGATGGCCAGCGGCTTGCCGGCTTCGTGCGCGACTGCGGCTTTGACTTTCATGCGACTGGGTCTCCGTCATGGATCGATGCGCATCAGTCTAACTTGCGCGGCGTGAATGCCCCGGCACGGTCATCGGAGAATCTGCAGCAGTGACGGATCCGCCTGCTTGCGGAACGTGTTCCGTGTGCTGCTACTCAGGTGTCCACGCTGGCCGCGTGTTCGCGGGTGGCGGCGAAACGCACCTGGGGCCAGCGCTCCTGCGCCAGCTGCAGGTTGACGCGGGTCGGCGCCAGGTAGACCAGCTCGCCGGCGGCATCCAGGGCCAGATTCATGGCGTTCTTCTCGCGAAATTCCTCCAGCTTTTTCGCATCGTCGCAGTGCACCCAGCGGGCGGTGGTCACGCCGACGTTGTCGAAGCCCGCGTCGACGCCGTATTCGTCCTTCAGCCGGTAGGCGACCACGTCGAACTGCAGCACGCCGACGGCACCCAGGATCAGGTCGTTGGACATCAGCGGGCGAAAGAACTGCGTCGCGCCTTCCTCGGACAGCTGTGCCAATCCCTTCTGCAGTGCCTTGGCCTTCAGCGGATCGCGCAGCCGCGCGCGGCGGAACAGCTCCGGTGCGAAGTTGGGAATGCCGGTGAACGAGAGTTTCTCGCCCTCGGTAAAGGTATCGCCGATAGCGATGGTGCCGTGGTTGTGCAGGCCGATGACATCGCCCGGGTAGGCTGTGTCCACGATCTCGCGGTCCGAGGCCATGAAGGTCAGTGCATTGGCGATGCGCACGTCCTTGCCGGTGCGGGTCTGCAGCATCTTCATGCCGGCGGCATAGGTGCCCGAGCAGATGCGCATGAAGGCGACGCGGTCGCGGTGCGCCGGATCCATGTTGGCCTGGATCTTGAACACGAAGCCGGACAGCTTTTCTTCGCCGGGTTTCACCTCGCGCGTCAGCGTGGCATGCGGCTGCGGGCCGGGCGCGTTTTCGGCGAAGAAGTCCAGCAGCAACTGCACGCCGAAGTTGTTCACCGCGGAGCCAAAGAACACCGGGGTCTGCTTGCCGGCCAGATACAGATCCGGATCGAATGGATCGGCGGCGCCGGTGACCAGTTCCAGTTCCTCGCGCAGTTCGGCCAGGCCGGCGTCACCGAGCCGCTGCTCCAGCTCCGGATGATCCAGGCCCTTCAGCACGGTGGCCTGCTGGCGCTCGTAGTTCTTGCCCGGCTCGTACAGGTACACCTCGTCACGCAGCAGGTGATAGACGCCTTTGAGGCGTTTGCCCATGCCGATGGGCCAGGTGATCGGCGCGCACTGGATCTTCAGCACGGACTCGACCTCGTCCAGCAGCTCCAGCGGCTCGCGGCCCTCGCGGTCCAGCTTGTTGATGAAGCTCATGATGGGCGTGGCGCGCATGCGGCATACGTCCATCAGCTTGATGGTGCGTTCCTCCACGCCCTTGGCGCAGTCGATCACCATCAGCGCAGAATCCACGGCGGTGAGCACGCGGTAGGTGTCCTCGGAGAAATCCGCGTGACCGGGGGTATCCAGCAGGTTGACGATCTTGTCGGCGTAGGGGAACTGCATCACCGAGCTGGTCACGGAAATGCCACGCTCCTTCTCCAGCGCCATCCAGTCGGAGGTGGCGTGGCGCGCGGCCTTGCGGCTTTTCACCGAGCCGGCGAGCTGGATGGCGCCGCCGAACAGCAGCAGCTTTTCGGTCAGCGTGGTCTTGCCGGCGTCAGGGTGGCTGACGATGGCGAAGGTGCGCCGGCGCGCGGTTTCGTCTTGGTAAGCGGACATACGGAACACAGGGTGCAAAGGCGAATCGGCGATGATATCGCGGATATCACCCGCAGGCCCATGCGGCAGCCGGAAGAATCCGCTGGCTGCCCTTCGGCCACGCCCTGCGAGCGTCGTCCCCCATCAGAGTTCCACCCGGGCCCGGATCAAGGGGCGCGCGGACATGCAGTGCGCGTCCCGGCCGGCCTTGCGGCGAAACCGAGGCTGGTGATGAAAGCGCAGGTGGAAAAAACCGCCGCGCCTGGGCCCGCGCTGCCTGTCTGCCTCTGGACGTCGTCAACCGTTCGAACCGCGCCGCCAGGGACGGCTGAACAATCTTGTGAGGGTATCGGTTGGATAACGATGGGTGCGAACGCAAAGATCAGCGTCGGGCCATCGAGCCAGGAGTCGGTGGCGGGATATGCGAATGTCAAAAACAACAACGCGTTTCCGGTCGCGATGCATGCAAACATTTGTGCATCCCGGCGCTTGCCCCTGCGCATGCTGAGGGCTGTCAGGAAAAGCCCTGTCGCGGCAGCGGCCGGCATCATTGCTTCATGCAGACTCGGGAACATGATCTTCGGATCTTTGGCCGTCCGGGTGTATGCGCTGTCAGGGACCATAGCATGGGTGGGGCGGGCAGACGTCGGATGAGCCGCCATGCGCCGCCTGCCGGACTCGCCGCGGCTCTGCACAAACGGGGCGTGCGACATGAGCAATGTGAATGTAGATTCAATTGGACGTCTAAACGTCCAGATGTCTGTTGACATGGTTGGTGGTGCCATCTACAGTCGACCCATCACTCATCGAGACCGGCAGAGGGACAGGCCCTTTGAAGCCGGGGCAACCCGCGAATCGAAAGATCTCGCACGGTGCCAACTCCTGCGGCGGCGCTTGATGCGTTTGCCGAGAGATGAGTCGTCGCGACTCCCGTCAAGGGTTTCGCGGATCGACTCGTCTCCCGGGTTCTCCGCAGGTTGCACACGACTGATCGGAGCCTCCCATGACCCTCGAAGCTGTTCCCTGTACCACGCCTCGCGCCGCCGCGACGCCTGCCCTTGGTGCGCAGACGATTCCGATGCGCGAGGATTTCAGTTGCCAGCGTGGCGAGCGGCGGATCGTGATCTCGCCGCGGTATGGCGAGGGCGCACGCAGCGTGCAGGTGCGATACCTGTGGAGCGGAGCGCCCGGCGCACCCAGCGTGATCGTGCAGGGCGGCATTTCCGCCGATCGTGATGTCTGCGCCAATGCCGGGCATGCGGGGTGGTGGTCGCAGCTCGTGGGCGCGGGAAAGGCCATTGATCTGCAGCAGCATCGTGTGCTGAGCATCGACTGGATCGGCGCCGGGGAGCTGGGAGTCCCGGCGGTCTCCAGCGAGGACCAGGCCGACGTGCTGGCGGCGCTGCTGGACGATCTGCGCATCAGTCGCGTCAAGGCGTTCGTGGGCGCCTCCTACGGCGCGATGGTGGGTCTGGCGTTTGCATCGCGGCATGCACATCGGCTGCATAGGCTGGTGGCGCTGGCGGGTGCGCATCGGCCGCATCCGCTGTCCACCGCACAACGTGCCATCCAGCGCGGCATCCTGCGCCTGGGCCTGCAGACCGGAGCCGTGGATCAGGCGGTGTCGTTGTCACGGCAGCTGGCCATGACCACGTATCGCGGCGCGGACGAGTTCGCGCAGCGGTTTCAGGGCGCGCCGGACTTTCGCGACGGCCGCTATCGGTTGCCGGTGGAGGACTGGCTGGAGCACAACGGGAATCGGTTCGTGGGCCGTTTCGATGCCGAGCGTTACCTCAGTCTGTCCGAATCCATCGATCTGCATGCGGTGGATCCTGCCGCGGTGCGCGTGCCGTCCACGCTGATCGGTTTTGCCTCCGACCGTCTGGTGCCGCTGGCGGATTTATGCGAATTGCAGCGGCAGCTGGGCGGACTTGCCGCGCTGGAAGTGGTCGACTCACGGCATGGCCACGACGGCTTTCTCAAGGAACACGCACGCCTGGCGCCGCTGTTGCGCGAGGCACTGAATGGCAATGGAGACTGACATGAGCATCCTTTCTTCCGGCACCCGTGCGGTGCGCGCCGGTATCGAATCCGAGACCCAGCATGGTGCGGTGGTGCCGCCGCTGCATCTGTCCACCAACTACAGTTTTGAGGGCTTCGGCCGCAAGCGCGCCTACGATTATTCGCGCAGCGGCAATCCCACGCGCGACTTGCTGGGCAATGCGTTGGCGGAGCTGGAGCAGGGCGCAGGCGCAGTGGTCACTTCCAGCGGCATGGCTGCGGTGGCGGTGGCGCTGGAGCTGGTACCGGCCGGTGGCCTGGTGGTGGCAGCGCACGATCTGTACGGCGGCTGCTGGCGATTGCTGGATGCGTGGGCGCGCAAGGGACGCTTCCGCGTGGTGTTTGCCGACCTGACGGATCCGGTGAAACTGGCCGAGGCGCTGGAAGATCGACCGGACGTGGTCTGGGTGGAGACGCCCTCCAATCCACTGCTGCGCGTGACCGACATCCGTCACGTGGCGCAGGCCGCGCATGCGGTCGAGGCGTTGTGCGTGGTGGACAACACCTTCCTGTCACCGGCCTTGCAGCAGCCGCTGACCCTGGGCGCGGACGTGGTGGTGCATTCGACCACCAAGTACATTAACGGCCACAGCGACGTGGTCGGCGGGGCCGTGGTGGCGCGTGACGCCGAGGTTGCCGCACAGCTCACATGGTGGAGCAACTGCATCGGCACCAGCGGCGCGCCGTTCGACAGCTATCTGACCTTGCGGGGCCTGCGGACCCTGTCTGCGCGGTTGCGTGTACATCAGGAGAACGCGCAGCGCATCGCGGCGTATCTGGATGGGCATGATGCGGTGGCGCGGGTGTTTTATCCGGGTCTGGAGGACCATCCGCAACATGCATTGGCCTCGCGTCAGCAATCGGGTTTCGGCGCCATGCTCAGCTTCGAGCTGAACGGCGACGAGGCGGCCATTCGCGCATTTCTTGATGGTATGGAATGTTTTTCCCTGGCCGAATCGCTGGGCGGTGTGGAGAGTCTGGTAGCGCATCCGGCCAGCATGACGCATGCGTCGATGGCGCCGGAGGCGCGTCGCAATGCCGGCATTGCCGACACGCTGCTGCGGGTGTCGGTGGGCATCGAGGACGGTGACGACCTTTTGCGCGACATCGCTGCGGGTCTGGCGCGTGCACGGGCGGAGAAACCGGCAGCACGGCAGGCGCGGGCATGAATGCAGTGTCGGCGGATGCCGGCACCCCCGCGTCCGCCGTCCTCGAGCCGGTGACCGATCGCGCGTCCGCGACACTGGTGCTGCTGGGTACCGGTGGCGTGGGCCGGGCACTATTGCGGCTGTTGTCGACGCCGGCAGCATGCCATTTGCGTCTCGCCGGCGTGGCCAATTCGCGCCGGCAGATCGTCTCGGCGGACGGGCTGGATCCGGAGTCCAGCGAGACGGCGCTGAAGCGCGACGGCGGCAGCCGGGACGATGCCGCACTGACGCGAATCCTGGATACCATCGACGGCAGCTGCCGTGTGATTGTCGATGCCACCGCCTCGGTGGACGTGGCGCGCGCGCATGCGCGTTGGCTGGCTGCCGGCTATCACGTGGTCACTGCCAACAAGGGCACCTCCGGGGGGCAGCTGGATGACTGGCGTGCGCTGCAGGCAGCGCAACATGCCGGCGGAACGGTGTATGGCGATGCCGCCACGGTCGGCGCCGGGTTGCCGGTGATCGCCGCCGTGCGTCGGCTGCGCACCTGCGGCGATGCGCTGCTGACGCTGGAAGGCGTCTTTTCCGGCTCATTGTCCTGGCTGTTCAACCAGTATGACGGTACACAGCCGTTTTCGGCACTGCTGCGCCATGCCAGCGAGCTGGGCTATACCGAACCGGATCCGCGCAGCGATCTTTCCGGCGAGGATGTGGCACGCAAGCTGCTGATCCTGGCGCGGCATGCCGGTTTCGCGCTGGGCGAAGACGAAGTGCAGATCGAAAACCTGGTGCCGGAGCCGTTGCGTGCAGTGGAGACCGGGGCCTTTCTGCAGCGCATGGATGCACTCGATGCGCCATTGGCCGCCCGCCATGCGCAGGCCGCTTCCCGTGGTTGTGCGCTGCGTTACCTGGCACGGCTCAACCAGCGCGGGCATGCCCGCGTCGGCCTGGTTGAAGTGCCCGCCACGCATCCGGCGGCGCGCCTGCAGGGCACCGACAACCAATTCGCCCTGTCCACGACGCGCTATCACGATCAGCCGCTGGTGATCCAGGGCCCGGGCGCGGGCCGCGACGTCACCGCCCAGGCCCTTCTGGGTGACCTGCTGGCGCTGCGATAATTTCGCGGGGCGGAACGATCCACCTGCCCGCGGTGGATCGTCCGGCGTTCCGGCGTTCCGGCGATCAGGCGGATCGGGTCCGTTGTTCCTCGATCCGCCCCCATGAAGCGCCGTGCGCCGTCCTATTGCGGATGGTGATGGCGGGCGGCGACGCGCGCGTCATCTTCTTCCGGTGGCACGGTGGGCGATTCGGGATCGCCCTCGCCTTCCATCAACACCGCTTCCACTGACGGCGTGCGCCAACCGGATTTGGTGCCCCAGCCGAAGAAGATCAGTCCGACGACAGCGACCACGAGCAAATCCCAGCCATAGGGAATGTAACCGTGGCCGCCGAACTTGGCGCTGCCGGCCCATGAGAGCACGGCGATGGCGGGCATGTAGACGACGAGCCACCAGGCGCCCTTCATCTGCCGACCGAAATCCTCCCAGCGCGATCTGGCTTGGTAGTAGAAGTAGATCGGCAGCGCCACAACGATCAGCAGGATGATCTCGCCGGTCAGTGGCCACGTGGCCCAGTACAGCAGTTCCGCGGAAAAGACGAAGGCCAGCGCTGCGATCAGCCACAGCAGCGGCAGGCGCAGCGGGCGGTGGATTTCCGGCGCGGTGCGGCGCAGCGTCATCACGCTGACCGGGCCGGTCAGATAGGAAATGATGGTGGCGACCGAAATCACCGCCGCCAGGGTGCCCCAGCCGCGGAAGAAGAACAGGAAGATGAAGGCCACGATCAGGTTCACCCACATCGCCGGGCGCGGGATGCCGGTGCGCTTGTCCACGGTGCCCAGGATTTTCGGCAGGGTGCCGTTGCGTTCCATGGCGTAGAGCATGCGTGCGGTGGTGGCGGTGTAAGTGGCGCCGGTGCCGCTGGGGCTGATGAAGGCATCCGAATACAGGATCAGTGCCAGCCAATTGAGATTCAGCGCCAGCGCCAGATCGGCGAACGGCGAGCTGTAGTTCAACGCCGCCCAGCCGCCTTTGGCCAGCGCCGCCGGGTCCAGCGAACCGATGAAGGCCACCTGCAGCAGCAGGTAGACAATGGTCGCCAGGATGATCGAGCCGATCACGCCGAACGGCACGCTCTTGCCGGGATTGCGCGCCTCGCCGGCCATGTTCACCGGGCTCTGGAAGCCGTTGAAGCTGAACACGATGCCGCTGATGGCCACCGCCGTCAGCACGGCAGACAGGCTGAAGGCATGCGGGCCGCCATGCGCGCCCACATGGAAGTTGCCGGGATGAAACGCGGTCAGCATCAGCGCGATGGCAGTCAGGCCAGGCACGATGAGCTTGTAGATGGTGATGGCGCTGTTGGTCTTGGCGAACAGCTTCACGCTCCAGTAGTTGAGCATGAAGTAGAACACCACCAGAATTGCTGCCAGCACCAGCCCCACCGGCGTGAGCGCGCCTTCGCCGCCGTTGGCGGCGATGTACAGATGCTGCGCCCAGGCCCATGGCCAGGAGGACATGTATTGCACCGAGGCCTCGGCTTCCACCGGAATCACCGAGACGATGGCGATCCAGTTGGCCCAGCCGGCGATGAAGCCCACCAGGGAGCCATGCGAATAATGACCGTAGCGCACCATGCCGCCGGATTCGGGGAACATGGCGCCCAGTTCGGCGTAGGTCAGGGCGATGAACATCACGATCACCGCGCCCAGGATCCAGGCATAGATGGCGCCGGGACCGGCCAGCTGCGCGGCGTGCCACGCTCCGAACAGCCAGCCCGAGCCGATGATCGAGCCCAGGCCCGTGAACATCAGCGCCCACATGCCGACATCGCGGCGGATCGAGGTTTCGTTGCTCATGCGCGCATCAAAATCGTTTGGCAAAGCGCGCGATGGTGGCAGATGCAGCGGCGTGGTGTCACGCGGCAAAGGTCATGGGTGGCGTTCGATCTGTAGGGCGGACCAAGGAGCGCCGCGACGGATCCGCCTGCTTGCGGTACACCATCCAACCTTCCCGCAAGCAGGCGGCTCCGTACCTTCGCTCCTTGAGCCGCCCTACGCGAGTTCAATGTTTCGCAGGTCAGCACTCGATGACGTTGACGGCCAGGCCGCCACGTGAGGTTTCCTTGTACTTGTCCTTCATGTCGCGGCCGGTGTCGCGCATGGTCTTGATGACCTTGTCCAGCGAGACGCGGTGCTTGCCGTCGTTGCGCATGGCCATGCGGCAGGCGTTGATGGCCTTCACCGAGGCCATGGCATTGCGCTCGATGCAGGGGATCTGCACCAGACCGCCGATGGGGTCGCAGGTCAGGCCCAGGTTGTGTTCCATGCCGATCTCGGCGGCATTCTCGATCTGCCGCAGCTTGCCCCCCAGCGCTGCGGTGAGGCCGCCGGCAGCCATGGAGCAGGCCACCCCGACTTCACCCTGACAGCCGACTTCGGCACCGGAAATGGAGGCGTTTTCCTTGTAGAGAATGCCGATGGCGCCCGCCGTGAGCAGGAAATCCAGCACGCCCTGTTCCGAAGGGTTCGGGCAGAAACGATGGTAGTAGTGCAGTACGGCCGGAATGATGCCGGCGGCGCCATTGGTGGGCGCGGTGACCACACGGCCACCAGCGGCATTCTCCTCGTTCACTGCCAGCGCATACAGGTTGACCCAGTCCAGGATGGTCAGCGGATCCTGGACCCCGGCGTCGGGCTGGTCGCGGAGCTCTTGCAGCATGCGCGGTGCGCGCCGGCCCACCTTGAGGCCGCCGGGCAGCTCGCCCGCCGAGCGCAGGCCGCGCTCCACACACTCCTGCATGGCTTGCCAGATGGTCAGCAGGCCCGCTCGGGTCGCCTCCCGGCTACGCCATACTTCCTCGTTTTCCAGCATCAGGCGGCTGATGCTCAGGTCGTTGTTCTCGCAATGGGCGAGCAGCTCGTCGCCGCTGGCGAAGGGATGCGGTTGCGGCGTGGTATCGGCCACGATGCGGTCTTCGGCCGCCTCGTCATGGTTGACCACGAAGCCGCCGCCCACCGAGTAGTACTCGCGCGAGGCCAGTTGGTTGCCGTCGCCATCGAACGCGGTGTAGCGCATGCCATTGGGATGGAACGGCAGTTTCTGCCGCTTGTTGAAGACCAGGTCCTTCTTTTCGTTGAAGGCGATGGCGTGCGTGCCATCCAGATTGAGGCGCTTTTCGCCGCGGATCCGTTTCAGAATGGCGGGAATGGCGTCCGGATCCACCTGATCCGGCCAGTGGCCCTCCAGACCCAGCAGCACGGCGCGATCCGTGCCGTGGCCGCGGCCCGTCAGCGCCAGCGAGCCGAACAGCTCGCAGTGCACGCGCGCCACCTGCTCCAGCACGCCTTTCTCGCGCAGCCAGTGCTCGGAGAAACGCGCCGCGGCGCGCATCGGCCCGACCGTATGCGAGGATGAGGGCCCGATGCCGATCTTGAAAAGGTCGAAGATGCTGACAGCCATACATGTCGTGTCGCGTGAAATGGACCGCTTATTCTACGCGTTCATATGCGTGAAGCCGAGCCGCGCGGACGGGAGGCGGAGCGGATGATGCGAGCGCGGTTCAGGCTCTATCAGCGCGATGATTGCCCGTTGTGCGACCAGTCGCTGGCGGTGCTGGCGGCAGCCGGCGCGCCGGATTTCGACAGCGTCTGGATCGACGATGACGCGGCATTGGAGGCAGCCTACGGCACGCGCGTGCCGGTGCTGCGAGATGACGTTGCCGGCCACGAACTGGATTGGCCTTTCGATGCCGCAGCCGTGCGCCGATTTCTCGGTTCCCCGGGTAGGTCCGGCTCTGTTGACGCTTAGTCGGACCGGGATCTCGCATACTCGTCATCCCGGCGAAAGCTGGCATCCATTTTGTTTGTGCGACATCAGGCGCAGGGCGGCTCAAGGAACGTCGGTGACGGAGCCGCCTGCTTGCGGTGAACCAGCCTGTCTTGCCGCAAGCAGGCGGATCCGTCGCGTTGCTCCTGACCGAAGCCCCACAGGGGTTTCCTTCGGTCAGAAATTCCCTGCGGGATCGATTCGCCCTACTGACTCCGTCGCTGGCATTCCTTGAGCCACCGCCACCCTACGCACAAGGGCGATGCCGGTCGTTACGAGCGGGTCTTGAGGCGCTTGAGGATTTCCGCGCGTGCTTCGCGCAGGATGGAATCGCGGTCCAGGTGGGCGACCACGTCGGCCACCGCGCGCTTGGCACCGTTTTCGCCCCAGCTCTTGCCCTGCACCAGGTAGCGCTCGGCGGCGCGGCCGATGAGGACAGTGGCGTACCAGGCCAGCGCGCCCTGCGCCACGGCGGTGACCACCACCGACAACCCGCCACTGACGCCCTTCAGCGCCGAGGCCACCAGATTCACCCCCCAGACCGCACCCATCAGTGCCGCCAGCTGGGCGCCGATCACGGCCACCAGGCGGCCGGATTCGCTGCGTGTCAGCGGCATGCCGTAGACGCGCGAGAGCTGTACCACCATGGCGGCATCGAGGCCGGCCGCGGCCAGAAGATCGGCCACGGGAATCGGGTTCAGCGCCACCATGACACCCTTGGCCAGGCAGTAGTGACGGATCACGCGCGTGGCCAGCTCGCGCCGGGTTTCGGCAATGCGTGCATTGACCTGGTCGCTGAGGCGGCCGGCGAACAGGCCGGCGTTGATGGAGGATAGCGTCTTGCCCTCGTGTTCGGCGATGGACAGCAGGCGTTCGCGCAATGCGGCGACATCCGGCGAGCGGGGCGTGTCGTGGACCTGTTCACGGCCGTTCGCGTCGGTATGCAAAGTGCGGCGCGGTGCGGGCAGGGCGGCAGCAGGAATGACATCGGCCTCGCGGATGCGGCCTGCAACACGCTGGCGCAGGTGCGTCAGCAGTGCGGCGCGTTCATCCTCCGTGTAGCGGTCGGACTTGTTCAGCGCCAGCAGCAGCGGCCGCTGGGTTCTTGCCAGGGTTTCGATGGCATCGAGTTCGTCGCGGGTGAGGTCGGCGTCGGCCACGAATATCACCAGGTCACTGACTTCGGCCACCGAGAAGGCCAGTTGTTCACGTGACTCGCCATCCAGCTCGTTGATGCCCGGGGTGTCGATCAACACCAGCCCGGGGTGGCCGGCACTGTGCAGCGGGGCCTGTGCTTCGTGCACGGTGGTGCCATGCAGCACGCCGATCTCAAAGGCATCGTGCCCCAGCAGGGCGTTGCCCAGCGCCGACTTGCCCGCCGAGACGCGGCCAAACAGCGCCACATGCAGTTCATCGCGCGCCAGCTTGTCCAGCATGCGTTCGATGCGCGTGAACTCGCCGGTGAGTTCCTGGCGAAGCGCTGGCGGGATCGACGGATCATCGACGAGCGCACGCAGGCTGTCGGCGACGCGCTGGTGGGCGGCTGATTCGCGCCCCGGCGGTGCCGGCACGGGCGGGCCGGTTCCGATGCTGCGCCGCAGGCGTTGCCACCATGACGATGTGTCGTTCATGCCGGGACGCCGAGCCTCAACTCAGGCGCAAGTGGGCGTGCACGTCGATACGCTTGCGCAGCTTGTTCCAGCCTCTGTCGGTACCGAGCTTGAAGCTCATGCGATCAAGACGGGTGCGCACGTCGAGCACGGCATGACCATCCTTGTGCGCAAAGTTCACCTTCAACGTCACCGGTTGTGTCACGGCGTTGAGCGTCAATGTGCCCCGGGCGATCACCTGCCCGTGGGCATCGCGTGAGAATGACTGCGTGACGAAGTGCGCGCGTGGATGCGCGGTGACATCGAAGAACTGCGTTCCCGTCAACGTGCTGTCGCGTTGCGGGTTCTGCGTGTCGACGCTGTCCAGCGGCACGGTGACGTCGAAATGCGCGTTCTCCAGATGCCTCGGGTCGTAGCGGATATCGGCCTGGAAATGCTTGAACACACCGTGGAATGCCTGCCCCTGATAGGCGCCATCGAACCCCAGTGTTCCGGCCTGGGCGTCGACGTGCCACGTGTTCGCCGCGGCGATTGCAGGCAATGCAACGAGCAGCGTGGCGATGAGACAAAGCGGGCGTTTCATGATTCAAGCCTCCTCATTCGCATCGGACTGTGTCCACGGCATTTTTCTCTTGATGTCCGGCACCGTCCATGGCCACATGCGCGCGAGCACGTCATCGTTCTTGAAAAAATGGTGTTGCAGCGCGGCGGCCAGGTGCACGACCGCCACGCCGATGAGCACCCAGAACAATACCGGATGCAATGTGTCCATTACGTCGCGCACGTGCGGCATCGGGCCGCCGGTGACGCTGGGCACCTTGAACCACCCGAAGTAATACAGCGGACGCAGCGCCGAGGCCGAATCCATCAGCCATCCGGACAGCGGCACCGCGAACAGCAGCACGTAAAGCAGCACATGGGTGCTGCGTGCGACCACATATTGCCACTGCGGCACGTTGTGCGGGTCCACCGGACGCCGGTCGAAGATGCGCCAGGCTAGGCGTAGCAGCGCCAGCGCCAGAATGGTCAGACCCAGCGACTTGTGCACGGTGTAGACCGGGATCACCGCGGGCGTCTTCGGCAGGCTGGTCATGATCAGGCCGATGGTGCCCTGGATCAGGATCAGGATGACCACCGCCCAATGGAAGAACTTGGCCAGTGAACCCCACTGGGTGTCGTCACTTTTCAGAAGCACGTGCGTGTTCCTTGCGCTGATAGTCGCGCCTGGCGTGGCGATCGGAAATCGCCTCGATTTCCAGACGCACGGTGACCTGTTTGCCGATCACGCCGGTATGCGAGGTCATGCCGAAGCCGGTGCGATCGAGGAGGGCGTAGCCGGAAAAACCGGCCACCGTGGCGAAATCGTAGATGGTGAAGCCGTGCCGGTTGGCCTTGAAGATCACCGACACCGGCTGCGACACGCCGTGCAGCGTCAATGTGCCGTGCAGAATGCCGGTGTGCTTGCCGGTGCGCCGGACCGAAGTGCTGACGAAGTGCGCATAACGCGCCTTGGCCACATCCAGATATTGGCGGCCCTTGACGGCCTTGCTCCAGTCCGCGTCACCCATGTCCACACCGCCCAGATCGATATCCAGTTCCGTGAACGAGCGGTTCCAGTGATCGGGATCGAAGCGCATCCAGCCGTCGGCGATGTGCAGCATGCCCACGGGGTTGGAGAAACCGTCGTGGCCCACGCTGAAGACGACCTGGCTGTGCACCGTGTCGAAGCGGTAGGTGCCGGCACAGGCCAGCGGCGCGATCAGCAGCAGGATCACGCCCAATCCGAGTGACTTCATGAGGTGTCTCATCGCACCAGTGTGCGATGCCACGGCACGCAAGGCCAGCGATTGACCTTTCACCGCCGTGCGCCACCCTGTGGCGCGTCGTCGCGCAGGGTCTCCGCCGTCAGCTGCGCCAGTTGCCGCAGACGCTCCGCGCCGGGTTTGGTCATCAGCGCACGCAGGTGCCCGGCAGCAGCGTCCTGATCCAGTGCGCGGCGCTCGTCCAGGGTCATCGCCAGCGCACGGCCCAGACTGTCGAAGATCAGGGCGTAGGCAAACGCATGCACCACGCCGCCCGTCAACGTGCCCAGGCCGGGGAACGCCTTCAGCGCGTTGCCGGCGATGGCCAGCACCACCGAGGCACTGGCGCGCAGCGTCATGCGGGCCTGTTTCAGGAACGCCTCGATCTCGAGGTCGGTGATGGCGATGCCGTAAAGCGCGCCCAGCTCGCGGGCCATGGCTGTGGCCAGCGCCCCCTGGATGACCAGGTCGCTGCCGGGCACCACGGCCGCCAGCGCACCGACGATGGCGCGCCTGGCGTAGCGGCGCACGATGGCTTGCGCAGTGCGCTGGCGCGCCTGCGCCTCGGCGCTGCCCAGGCGTTGATGCAGATGCGCCAGAACGGCCGTTTCGCGCGCCGGTTCCATGGCCGTGGCGCCACCAGCGAGCAGGCGTGCCAGTGCCCGTTCGAGCGCTGCGATGTCGGTGGGGCGGTCGCGTTCGATGCGCTCGCTGCGCCCGTCGGCGAGGCGACGTTCGAGACGCTCGCTGCCGCCGGCCTGCGTGGCCACCACGCGTGCACCCAGCGTCCGGGTGCGTTCAAGGATGCAGCGGAGCAGTGCATCGCGTTCGTCTGCGGTCCACTGGTCGGCCTTGTTCACTGCCACCAGCAGCGGCTTGCCGAATTCACCCAGCCAGTTCAGCTCGTCCATCTGTGAGCGCGTCAGGTCGCCGGCACAGACATAGACGACGGCATGCGCGCGCAATGCTTCTTCGCGTGCCATGATCTCGCGTGCCTCTCCCCCCACCTCGGCGCTGCCAGGCACGTCGGCAAGGCACATCGCGCGGCCATCGACGAGCGTGCCATCGTGATGACTGACCTGCCGCGTGGTGCCGCCGCGCACGTCGCGAGCCAGGTCCGTGTGCGGCGCCAGCGCCCGGATCAACGTGCTCTTGCCGGCGGAAATCTCACCGAAGACCGCGACATACAGCCGGGCACTTTGCCGCCGCTGGTCCATGTCGGTGAGTTCGTGCCCCAGCGCCGCGGTATCGATGCCGTCGTGTTGCAGCCGGTGGATGCGTGTCTCCAGGTCCCCGCGCGTGGGTGAACCCGGAACTTGCCGCTTGCGTCGTGGCCGGAATCCCCACCACAGCAGCACGATTCCCGCCGCCGCCAACGCAAGCAGTGCGGCTCCCAGAATCGACTGCAGCCATATGGGCAGGGCAAGGAACCGTTGCGCCACGGCCAGCGCACGTTCCGTGGCTGCAAACAGCAGCCACAGAAGCGCCGCCACGGCCAGAGCGGCGAGCAATGTGCGCAGACGGCGCGAAGACAGTGGTGATGAAGGCATATGGATACCCGCCCGGATACAGGCAGCGCGGTGTGCTGCCCTGCATGGTTGGCGATGAGCCGGGTCGAGCGCAAGCTTTCCGGCAGTTTGCTACATTGCATGAAGCTGCGGCCACCGGGGAGTGCCGTGGGCAACGTACAGGGGGCGCTGGTGGCCAAGAGATGTGTGCTGTTCACGATGCTTGGCGTCGCCGCCTGGCTTGCGCTGGCCCACCCGCCGGCTGCCAGGGGTGCCGCCCTTCCCGGGTCAGCTTCCAGCAGTCAGCAGCCCATGCGTACGCCGCGGTTCCGGCGTTACAGCGTCCAGGACGGCATGCCCAGCAATTCCGTCTACACCACGCAGCAGGATCGAGACGGGTTCATCTGGATCGGCACGCGCAATGGCCTGGCGCGTTTCGACGGCACGCATTTCGAGGTCTTTCAGCACCGTCCTGGCAAGCCGTACTCCCTGGGCGCGAACGATACCTCCGAGGTGCTGGTGGACCGGCAGGGGCGTATCTGGGCCGGTGGCGAGGCCAGTGGCCTGAATCTGTACCTGCCGGATCGGCACGGGTTCAAGCACTGGCGACAGCACAAGGGAGATCCGCACAGCCTGTCCGCCGATGATGTATTTGCGCTCGCACAGACCGCCGATGGTGCCATATGGGTGGGCACGTATGCCGGCGATTTGAACCGGATGACAGCCGACGGCAAGGGTTTTACCCACGTATCTGTCTCACCGGGAGATGCCGGCGCTCCGTCCGCGCATCCAATGCGGCACACCGTCACCGCGCTTGCGGCCGGACCGCACGGCGGTCTGTGGATCGGAACGCCCGCCGGATTGATGTTGCGGCACCGCGACGGGCGCATGCAGCGGGTCCGGTTTGTAAACGTCAAATCGTCGGCAGTGTACGTCTCGGCGATTCACGAATTGGGCTCGCACGTCTACGTCACGACCATTTTCGGCATATTTCAGGTCGACAGCCAACTCCAGGCGCATCGCTTCATTCCGTTGCACCAGACGATGCTGGACAGTGCCGTGGATTCTCGGGGCAACATGTGGGTGGCATCCATACAGGGGCTTTTCATTCGCTCGCGTGACGGCCGCATACAGCACGTCGTGGCGCACAAGCACTGGCGCGGGCGGTTGCCTGTTCCGGGCATCAACCACGTCATGTTCGATCGTCACGGTGGCCTGTGGGTGGCAACGCGCGGAGGCGGGCTTCTATACCGCGCGGCCGCATGGCGGCACACGACCTACTTCCCCCTGGATGGTATGGGCGACTCGACGTCCGCCATGGAACACGTGGATGCCGTAAGTATGGACGGCGAAGGACACCTTCTCGTAGGTGGCCCTGACTTTCTGGCGCAGTTGAACCCTGCAACAGGACACCTGACGCATCTGCTTCGCGCTTTCTGGAAGATGCGTGGTGTAGGCGCGATTATTCCCCTGTCAGCCGCACGCACGCTTATCGCGGGAGGAGATCGCCTCTGCATGCTGCACGCATCCAGGTGTTTGCGTTCAACCAAGGCCACGGGTGCGATCGGCGGCATTTTCGACGCCGTTGTCGGCCCGTCAGGACGTATCTACATCGCCAATTACAACGGCGACATGTATGAACTTTCAATATCGCAAAATGCTCCACAGTGGCGGGAGCTGCGTGTTCCCGCCCCAACGGTCGACGATGAACAGGTGACGCAATTGCGGATGCACGAGGGACGGCTGTGGCGCGGTTCGCACGCCGGTCTGTCGGTGCTGGATGAGTCGCGGGGCGTTTTTCAGCGCGTCCCGGGTCTTCCGCGCACATGGGTCCGGGCGTTCAATTTCCACGGCAAGCGGCTGTGGATGGCAACGCGCAGCGAGTTGCTGGAATACCGGCGTGAGCATGGTACGTGGAGGCGTGTGCTTTCTGCCGTCATGCCGAATGGCAGGTCCATGCCGCAGACCATGGATATCCACATCGACCACGAAGGCCGGCTCTGGTTGTTGTGCGTGGGCGGGTTGTGGAGCTTCGATCCATCCACCAGAGCATGGCATGACTTCCATCAGGACGCGGCGGATCCGAACATGGATTTCATTGGCCACCATGCGGTGACGATGGCAGACGGAACGGTCTACATGGGCACCGCACGCGGCCTGTTCGGTTTTCGGCCGGATGCCATGCATGTCCGGCCCCAACCGCCGCAACTGGTGGTGGATGCCGTCAACGTGCAACGTCGGGACAGAAAAGTCTCCCTTCCGGGGGGGCGTGGGCCCGTGAATCTGCACTGGAACGACCGTGATCTCAGCGTCGCCATCAGTGCGCCGACGTTCGTGGATCCGCAGCACACGCAATACCGTTTCCGCCTTCGTGGTTTCGATCCGGGGTGGATTGGTACCGGACACCGCCATATTCGCGAGTTCTCCGGTCTGGGCGCGGGACGTTACACGCTGGATGTGGAGGCCAGCGGACCCAACGGAGCCTGGGGCCATCTGTCCACACCGTTGCATATTCGCGTGCAGGCACCGCCCTGGGAGACGCCATGGGCGTGGGCGACGTATGTGCTTCTGGCGGCCATGTGTGTCTGGGTGGCTTTCCGTTTTTGGCGCCGGCGCCTGGAGCAGCGTCATCGCATGCAACTGGCCCACGAGCAGCGTCGTCTGGCCGAGCAGGCCAGTGACGCCAAGACGCGTTTTCTGGCCAACCTGAGTCACGAGATCCGCACTCCCATGACGGGCGTCCTGGGCATGGCCGAGCTGCTTCTGGCGGAGCCCCTGGGCTCGCCGCAGCGAGGCTACGTCCAGGCCATCGAACGGTCCGGCACCATTCTGCTGAAACTGGTCAACGATGCGCTGGATCTGGCACGCATCGAGACGCGTGGTCTGGATCTGGACGTGGCGCCATTCAGCCCGCGCATCTTGCTCGAGGACATCGACCAACTGGAATCCGGACTGGCTGCGCGCAAGGGTCTGCAGCTGCGGGTGCAGGTCGACGACGATGTTCCGCAGTTCGTCTGCGGCGATGTGGTGCGGGTCAAGCAGGTGGTTTTGAACCTCGTGGGCAATGCCCTGAAGTTCACGGAAAAAGGATGTGTGTCGATCCGCATCATGCACCAGGACGGAGGGTTGAACATCTGCATCGCTGACACAGGGGCAGGCATTCCCGAAGCCAGTCGCGAGCGGCTGTTCCAGCGGTTTGAGCAGGACGAGGGGCCCGAACGTGATTCCGGCAGCGGCTTGGGGCTGGCCATCTGCCGCGAGTTGGTGGCGGCGATGCAAGGGCGTATCGAACTGCACTCGCAGCCGGGCCAGGGCAGCCGGTTTGATGTCTGGTTGCCATTGCGGGCAACTGCGGCGGGGCATGCTGAAGAGACCATGCACGAGATGGATGGCGCCGCGTGGACAGTGCTGCTGGTGGAAGACGACTCCACCGTTGCTGATGTCATCCGCGGGATGCTGCAACGTCACGGCCATACCGTCGTGCATCAATCCAACGGGTTGAACGCGCTGGCGGAACTGGAGAGCGTGGCGGTCGATGCGCTTGTGCTGGATCTGAATCTGCCCGGCCTGGACGGGCTTGGATTGATGCGCATGCTGCGGGGGCGGGAAGCCTATGCATCGCTGCCGATCGTGGCGATTACCGCCCGCTCGGGTGGACACGAGCAGCAGCAGGCCGAGCAGGCCGGCGCGGACGGGTTTCTGCGCAAGCCACTCAGCGGGCGCGATCTGCAGGCCGAGCTGGTGCGCGTGGTGAATCTGCGTGCCGCGGCTGCGGGCACAAACGCATCGCGCGATGTTTCGCTATCCTGATATTCACGAAACACCTGCCGAGATACCGGAGCGTGTATGAGACCCGATCAGCTTCTCCCTTCTCGCGGACTCGTCGATCGGGCCGCCCGGGCACTGCAGGAGTTCCTGCGCATGGAGGCGGCCGGCGGAGTCATTCTGCTGTCGGCGGCGGTTGTGGCGATGGTCATTGCCAACACCCCGGCGGCAAGCGCTTACGAGAATCTGCTGAAAACGTCGCTGGAATTGCGGATCGGGAACTTCGGCATCGACAAACCCCTGATCCTGTGGATCAACGACGGCCTGATGGCGATCTTCTTCTTTCTGGTCGGCCTGGAATTGAAGCGCGAGATGCTGGAAGGTCATATGGCCAGCCTGCGCCAGGCCAGCCTGCCGGCATTTGCGGCTCTGGGCGGAATGGCGGTGCCGGCGCTGATCTACGCAGCTTTCAATCACGGCAACGCAGAAGCCCTGGGCGGCTGGGCGATCCCCTCGGCCACCGACATCGCCTTCGCGCTGGGCGTGTTGGCACTGCTGGGCAGGCGTGTGCCCACTCCGCTGAAAATATTTCTGCTGGGGGTGGCGATCTTCGACGACCTGGGCGCCATCGTGATCATCGCGCTGTTCTATTCTGCGGACATGTCACTGCTGGCGTTGGGTGTGGCAGCAGGGCTGGTCCTCGGATTGTTGATTCTCAATCGCTGCGGTGTACGCCGGCCCGCCGCGTATTTTTTGCTGGGTGTGCCGCTGTGGATCGCGGTGCTCAAGTCTGGTGTGCATGCCACCCTGGCCGGCGTGGTGCTGGCACTGTTCATCCCGGTGGGGCCGTCCCGCGGCGGGGTGGCCACCGCGGATCAGCCTTCGCCGTTGCGCGAGCTGGAACATGCGCTGCATCCATGGGTCGCGTTCGGTGTGCTGCCCATTTTTGCCTTTGCCAACGCCGGCGTGCCGCTGACCGGACTGTCGTTCGCCGATCTGATACATCCGGTGCCGCTGGGCATCGCGCTGGGACTGATCATCGGCAAGCCGGTGGGCATCATGCTGATGTGTCTTCTGGCTGCAACGCTGCGCCTGACCCGGCTGCCGGGCGAGGTGCGCTGGAGCGAACTGTGGGGAGCCTCGGTGCTGTGCGGCATCGGTTTCACGATGAGTCTGTTCATCGCATCGCTGGCGTTCGAGCAGCGCGGGGTGAACTTTCAGGGGCTCGAGCGTGTGGGGATCCTGGCGGGTTCGCTGCTCGCCGGGATTGCCGGCTATCTGGTCCTGCGATTCGTCTTGCCATCCGCGTCGCAGCGCGCCGGCCATGCCGGCACTTGAAGCCGGCGTCTGGGCGGTCTACCTGATCGAGTGCCGCGACGGCCGCGTCTACACCGGCATCGCGCGCGATCCGCAGCGCCGCTATGCGCAGCATGTGGCCGGCAAGGGCGCCCGTTTCACCCGCTCCAATCCGCCGCGGCGCCTGTTGGGCTGGGTGTGCGTGGCCGATCGCTCCACCGCGCTGAAACTGGAAATGGCCTGGAAGCGCCTGCCGCGCGCTGCACGCATCGAGGCGCTGCATGCCTGTTTCCGGTAGGACGGACCCTTCGCAGCGATGCTTGCCCGGCGCGGGATCCGGTCAACGGCAGGCATGAGCGCGCGGCGATTCCTGAACTATCCGTGCGTAGTGTGGCTCGCCCTGTACCGGGCGATCTGCCACGGCAACGCCGGACCGATCCCGGGCCGGCCCGGCGTGATGGCGGTGACGAACGGCAGTCCGTTGGCGCATGGGATCAACCGGTATTCTGCAGCCCCTGTGACACGCCGTTGACGCACGCGACCAGCGCGCGCAGCAGGTCGTCGTCTTCACTGCCGCTGGCGCGCCAGCGCTCGAGCAGATCGACCTGCAGCAGGCTCATCGGATCCACGTACGGGTTGCGGAGGCGGATGGACAGGGCCAGGCGGCGGTCGTCCGTGAGCAGTGAATCCTGCTCGCGCAGGCGCAGGATCCATTTCACGGCGCGTGCATGCTCTTCCTGCACCTTGGGGAAGAAATGCGTGTGCAAGGGGCCGGAGAGACCGGAAAACAGTTCGGCGATGCCCAGGTCGGACTTGGCCAGCACCATTTCCACATCGTCCAGAAGCGTGACCAGGAACGGCCAGTCGCGTGCCATTTCCTTGAGCGTGTCTTCGCCGAATGCCTCCGCGCCGGCCTCCAGGGCACTGCCGATGCCGTACCAGCCGGGCAGGATCGAGCGGCACTGGGTCCAGGAGAACACCCACGGGATGGCACGCAGATCCTGCACGCCGCGCATGCTGCGGCGACTGGAAGGACGCGAGCCCAGCGTCATGTGCTCGATCACGTCGATGGGTGTGGCGGTGCGGAAGTAGTCGACGAAATCGTCATCGGTGACGAAGGCGCGATAGGTCTTGCGACCGGCATCGGCCAGCACGCTCATGTGCTTGTGCCACTCGGCTTCGCGCGGGTCGGCATCCAGCGGACGCATGGAGGCACGCAGCGTGGCCCCCACGGTCTGTTCCAGGTTGCGCAGACCCAGCGCGCGGATGCCGTACTTGCGGTGGATCACCTCGCCCTGTTCGGTGGCGCGCAGATGGCCGGCAACGGAGCCGCGCGGCGAGGACATCAGCGCCGGGGTGATGCGCGAACCGCCACGGCTGACCGAGCCGCCGCGGCCGTGGAAGAACACCAGCTGGATATCGGCTTTCGCAGCGGTTTCCAGCAACTCCGTCTGCGCGCGCTGCAGCGCCCAGCGCGCGGCGACGATACCGCCGTCCTTGCCGCTGTCGGAGTAGCCCAGCATGATCATCTGGCGATCGCCGCGCTGCCGCAGGTGAGCGCGGTAGACGGGATCATCCAGCAGGGCCTGCAGGGTGGTGGCGCCCTGCTTGAGGTCGTCCACGGTTTCGAACAGCGGAGCGACGTCCAGGGGAACGGCGGCCTCTTTGTTGTCTTCCACCAGACCGCCGTAGCGTGCCAGCGCCAGCACCGCCAGCACATCGGCGGCCGATTCGGCCATGCTGATGATGTACGGCCCGGTGGCAGCCACGCCGTAGCGTTCGCGACCCGTGAGCAGCGCGGCGAAGACGTCGCGCAGTGTGGTTGCCGCGGCGTCGTCGCTGGGTCCGAAGGTCTTGTCCCCGGCGGCGTATGGACCCAGCGTTTCGGCCTGGTGGGTGGCGTCGCGCTCTGCCCAGTCCGCGTCGCCCAGCAGCGCGGCCAGCGCATCGGCGTGCACGCGTGCATCCTGACGCACATCCAGACGCGCCAGATGGAAGCCGAACGTATGCACGCGCCGTTGCAGGCGCTTGACCGCGAACAGGCCGGCATTCCTGCCCTTGTGTTCGTCCAGGCTCTCGGCAATCAGGCGCACGTCGTTCTCGAAACCGTCGGCATTGACGTAGGCGCCGTCGCTGTCATCCAGGGTGGCGCGCAGCCGCGCGGCCATCAGCATCAACAGGCTGCGGTAGGGCATGTCGCGGTGGCGCGGGCGGATCGCCTCGGCGGCCTCCGGAAAGCGCTGTCGGTAATCGTCCAGCCGTTCACGCAGCAGCGGATCGATCTCGACCCGATCCTCGGTCTGGCTGAGCAGGCGGCCAAGATGTTCGCACTCGCCCAGATAACGTTGCAGGACCTGGGCGCGTTGCGCGCGCAGCGTCTCGGCAATGGTGTCGGCGCCCACGTTGGGGTTGCCGTCCATGTCGCCACCGACCCAGGAGGCGAAACGCAACACCCGCGGCAATGGAATATCGACGCCATAGACCGCCTTCAGGTCGCGCTCGAAATTTTCGTAGAACGCGGGCAGGACGCGGTAAAGGGGGTCGGAGAGATAGAAGGTGACGTGCTCGAACTCGTCCTGCACGCTGGGCTTGATGGACGATGCCTCGGCGGTCTGCCAGCTGGCACTCAGTGCGGTACGCATGCGTGCCGTGTCCGCATCGCGTTCGCGCGGCAGTCGGCCGGGGTCGAAATCGTCCACCAGCGCGCGCACGATCTCCTGTTCCTTTTCCAGCAGCGAACGGCGCACGGCTTCGGTGGGATGGGCGGTGAACACGGGCTCCACATCCAGTGTCTGCAGCCATTGCTGCAGTTCGTGGACATCCACGCCCTGCTGCTTGAGGGTCGACAGCACCTCCGCCAGAGATTCTGGCTGCGGTGCCGCACCGGCCAGCTGATAATCGCGGTGGCGGCGGATGCGATGCACGCGCTCGGCGATGTTGACGGCGTGAAAATAGGTGGCGAAGGCACGCGCCAGCGCTTCGGCATCGGCGGCGTCCATCTCCTTGAGCATCCCGGCCAGCACGTTGACCTCGGCATTCTGCTCGCGGCGCCCGATTGCCGTCTGCCGGACCAGTTCGACCTGATCGAAAAATGCGGTGCCGCGCTGTTCGGTGAGCATGTCGCCCACCAGGGCGCCAAGCCGACGTACGTTTTCGCGCAGCGGGTCATCGTGCGCGGGAAAATCGATGTCGGCGCGATCGGATTGGTTGCTCATGGGATCTCCCTCGAGTGAATCTCCCCATCATACGAGCCGGCAAGTGAACGTGAAGTCAGCTGCCGCCACAAGCGGCGCCGCAACGGTGCTCGCAGCGACTGCAGTGATCCGCGCGACACCGCGTTATAATGGGCGTTCGCTTCACCTGCCGAGGGGCGCTGCAACATCGTTCATGGCGTTTGGTCATAAACGGACCATGCACGGAACGTTTGTCAGGCTCGGTGCCTATCCATCAAACCGCGCCCATCCGCATTCTGGAGACACTGCAAATGAACGCCGTAATGAAAGACGAGACACAGGACTACCGCGTCCGTGATATCGCCCTGGCCGAGGCCGGTCGACGCCGCATCCGCATGGCCGAGCAGGAAATGCCGGGGCTGATGTCGGTGCGCGAGAAGTATGCAGCGGACAAGCCGCTCAAGGATGTGCGCCTATCCGGCTCGCTGCACATGACCAAGGAGACCGCGGTCCTGATCGAGACCCTGACCGCGCTGGGCGCCTCGGTGCGCTGGGCGTCGTGCAACATCTTCTCCACCCAGGACGATTGCGCGGCCGCCATCGCCAAGTCCGGCGTGCCGGTGTTCGCCTGGAAGGGCGAGACGCTGGAGGAATACTGGCAGTGCACGCTGGACATGCTGACCCATCCCGGCATGGAAGGTCCCGAGCTGATCGTCGATGACGGCGGCGATGCCACCATGCTGATCCATCACGGCGTGGACATGGAGAACGGTTCGGACTGGGTCGATCAGCCGGGCGAAAGCACCGAGGAGCAGGTGGTCAAGAACCTGCTGAAGAAGACCCGCGACGAGCGTCCCGGCTTCTGGAAGAAGGCCGCCGAAGGCTGGAAGGGCGTGTCCGAGGAAACCACCACGGGCGTGCATCGCCTGTACCAGCTGGCCGAGCAGGGCAAGCTGCTGATCCCGGCCATCAACGTCAATGATTCGGTGACCAAGAGCAAGTTCGACAACCTGTACGGCTGCCGCGAGTCGCTGGCCGACGGCATCAAGCGCGCCACCGACCTGATGGTGGCCGGCAAGGTGGCCGTGGTCTGCGGTTACGGCGACGTGGGCAAGGGCTGCGCGCATTCTCTGAAGGGCTTCGGCGCGCGCGTCATGGTCACGGAGATCGACCCCATCAATGCACTGCAGGCGGCGATGGAAGGCTTCGAGGTCACCACCGTCGAGGATACCCTGGGCGAGGCCGACATCTACGTCACCACTACCGGCAATCGCGACATCATCACCTTCGACCACATGAAGGCGATGAAGGACAACGCGCTGGTGTGCAACATCGGCCACTTCGACAACGAGATCCAGGTCGAGAAGCTGCAGGGCGACAAGGATGTGACCCACGAGAACATCAAGCCGCAGGTGGACCGCTACACCTTCGCCAACGGCAACAGCATCTATCTGCTGGCCGAGGGGCGTCTGGTCAATCTGGGCTGTGCCCACGGCCATCCGGCGTTCGTGATGTCCAACAGCTTCTGCAACCAGACGCTGGCGCAGATCGAGCTGTGGAACAACAGGGACAGCTACGAGAAGACGGTCTACCGCCTGCCCAAGCAGCTGGACGAGGAAGTGGCGCGTCTGCATCTGGAGCAGATCGGCGTGAAGCTGACCAGGCTGACCCAGGCCCAGGCCGACTACATCGGCGTGCAGGTGGAGGGTCCGTACAAGCCGGATCACTATCGCTACTGATACCTGTCCGGTCCCGCACCGGCAAAGTGACAATCAAGAAGGCGCGGCTTCGAAGCCGCGCCTTTTTTGTGTGCGCCCGGCAGGGCCCATCTGCTTGGAGGTGAAAGTCCTCTGCTCACCCGGCAAGGGGAAGAGTTAGCCAGAGGCAAGGGTGTTGCGGGTGACCGGATGTCTGGAGGAAGTCCGAGGATGCCGTGTCGACGATCATGGGTTGCTGAAGCGACAGATGCCGATTGGGCGCCGGGTACGCAGCGCGCAGCATGCCGGTTCTGCAATGATGCGTATCTCGATCAATACGGGCGCATGGCATGAACATCCACTCGGCAACGACTCCCGCTTCTGCTGAGGCGGGGCATCCCGGTGCCCAGCGCATGGCCGATGGCCAGGTGCTGCAACTTCGCTGCTGGCCAGTCTCGGGCGCCGCGCAGGGACTGCTGATCGTGCATGGCCTGGGCGAACACAGCGGGCGCCATGGCCATCTCGCCGCCTGGTTCAATGCCCGAGGCATTGATGTGCGTGCATACGATCAACGAGGGCATGGGCGCTCGAATGGGGCTCGTGGCGGGCTGCATCGCAGCGATGACCTGCTGACCGATCTGGTGGCGGTATATGCCGATTACGCGCGGCACTTCGAGAGACCGCCACTGCTCCTGGGGCACAGCATGGGCGGCCTGGTGGCCGCGTGCGCGGTGCTGGACGGGCGCGTGGAACCATCGGCACTGGTGCTCTCGTCGCCGGCCTTGCGCAGCCACGCCTCCGGGGCGGTGCGCATCCTGGCGCATGGCTTGGCGTGCATCCTGCCCGACTTGCCGATGCGCAGTGGCCTGCGGCTGGAAGGACTGACGCATGATGTCGCAGTGATCGCGGCCTACCGCAACGACCCGCTGTGCCATCGGCGCATCACCCCGCGTCTAGCCGATTTCATTTTTCGTGCCGGTGCCGCCTGCATCGACGACGCAGCCTCATTGGCCGTGTCCACGTTGTTGCTGGTGGCGGGAGCGGATCAGCTTGTCGACCCCACGGGAAGTCACGATTTCGCCGTTGCCGCAGCGCCAGGCGGCTACCTCACCACGCACGTCTTCGATGGTCTTTATCATGAGCTGTTCAACGAGGCGGAACCGGCACGTGGCCAGGTCATCGCTCGCCTTGGCGACTGGCTGGATACGCATGTCAGAGATTGGTAACCGACGCGCTCCAGTCCGCGCGCGCAGCGGGCGTGTCCGTGAGATGACGACGGAGCCGTTCCACTCCGGCGACATCCGAGAAAATCTCCGGATCGACCTTCTTGCCCGTTTCCATCACCGAGAAGTCGCCGGTGGATTCCATGACCACTGCCAGCACCTGGTCCGGATGGGTGATTCCCGCTGCACGCAGTTTGGATTTCAGATCGAGTTCGGTCACGCGCGCGGCGTTCATATGTTCGTGCTGGATCTGATTGCCGATCATCAGCAGCCGCGGCTTGTTGTCGACCAGTGCCGTGATGCGGCGACTCACGCGCCGCCCCCGCGAGACCACAAACTGGATGGCATAGAGCACGGCCAACCCGAATACGCCGATCGGCAACGCAGGCGTCTTCGACAGCAACGTCGAGGCGACCACCGATCCGAACGCCACGGTAATGGCGAAGTCGAAGCTCGACATCTTGGAAAAACTGCGCAGGCCCGCGAGGCGGGTGAACAGCAGCAGCGCGACATAGATTCCCAGCGCGGAAAGGAGCGTTGATAAAAGCGCGGAGCCGCTGGTGGTGAACCATTGCATGTTGATCATGGCGTTTCATCCGGGCAGGTCGTGAGTGGGTCAGGCAACCGCGCGCGGATGGTGCAAGAGGTCGCATGACGCGTGCACTGTACGCCGCGCTGCATGAGCGTGAGGTGTGCGCGGTGCGGCAGTTGGCGCGGTGCGCGACGCTCGCGTGGGAGGGCAGAAACGTGGCAGTGTTCAGACCGTCCAGCGCTTGAGCCATGCATGGACCGTGCGGTGCCACTGCACGCTGTTGCGCGGTTTGGTGACCCAGTGGTTCTCGTCCGGAAAATACAGGAACTGGCTGGGGATGCCCTGCCGCTGCAACGCGGTGAACGCACCCAGGCCCTGGCTTTCCGGGATGCGGAAATCCTTGCCGCCCTGGATCACCAGCGTCGGCACGCGCCACTCGCTGACGTGATTGACCGGGTTGTGCGCCTCGTAGCGTTCCGGCGTCTGGTAATGCGGCGCGCCGTGTTCGTGCTCGTCGAACCACAGCTCCTCGGTGGCGTAATACATCATGCGCATGTCGAACACGCCGTCGTGGTTGACGAAGCATTTCCACGGCGTGTTCCACTGACCGGACATCCAGCAGATCATGTAACCGCCGTAGCTGGCGCCCAACGCCGCAGCGCGATTGCCATCCAGGAAATCGAAGCGCTTCAGCGCATGCGCCCAGCCTGCCTGCAGGTCCTCCAGCGGCTTGCCGCCCCAGTCACCGGAAATGGAGTCGGTAAATGCCTGGCCATAGCCGGTGGAACCGTGGAAATTGATGGCGACCACGGCAAAGCCCTGGCCGGCGTAGGTCTGCGCGTTCCAGCGGTAGCTCCAGCCGTTGTTCATGGCGCCCTGGGGTCCGCCGTGGATGATGAAGGCGACGGGGTAGGTGCGGCCTTCCTCGAAGTTGGCCGGTTTGACCACGTAGCCCTGGACGGTCTCGCCGCTCCAGCCGGCAAACTCGAAGAATTCCCAGGCTCCGACCTGTGCCGGCTGCATGGTCTCGGCGTTGACCTGGGTGATCATTCGAAACGTGTGGTCGTGACCGCCCAGGTACAGGTCTGCCGGACGTTGCAGGTCGGCGCGTGCCGCGACGATGCGGCCGCCCCGCACATCGAACCCGCTGATCGAGCCGCCGGCAAGCAGCACACGCACGTTGCCGCTGATCGCATCGATGGCAAACAGCGGATGCTGCCCCTGATCATCGGCCGTGGCGTACAGCGTCTTGCCATCCGGGGAGATGCGCAGATGCGCCGCGGAGCGGTCCCAGTCGGGGGCCACCTCGCGGCGTTCGCCACTGGCCAGATCCAGCGCGTGGATGGCAAAGCGATCGGACTCGAAGGCCGGAACCGCATGGGCCAGATAATACAGCGTGGCACCATCCGGCGATGGCACCGGCCAGCCGACCCAGGCCGGGTTGCCGGCGGTGAGGTTGCGTGCCGGTTCCGAGGCGTCCACGGGCACGCTGTAGATATCGAAATCGGTGGACCAGGGCTCGTCCGGCGTGGCCAGCCGGGCGTTGAAATACAGGGTGCTCCCATCCGGCGAAAAGACATATTCGCTGGCGTCGCCGAACGGCTTGGATGGCACGTCGCCATGCACGCCGCGACTCACGTGCAGCGGTTCGCCGCTTGCCCGGCCCGTATCGTCCAGCGGCACCACGAACAATTGCGAGTGACGGTCGTCGGCCCATGTATCCCAGTGGCGCACGAACATCTGTTCATACACGTGGCCGCTGGCCGGTTCGGCCTGGCGCGCGTCCAGCAACTGGCGGGTGTTGGCGAGACCGGGAGCGTCGTCGAACACGTCGATGGAGAGTGCCAGCAAGGCGCCGTCCGGCGACAACCGGAAATTGTTGACGGCCACCGGGCAATCGGTCACCTGTTGCGGTGTGCCGCCGCTTGCCGCGACGGACCAGACCTGATTGCGGCCATCCGCTGCGGCGATGAAGAGCAGGCGCTTGCCATCCACCGACCAGGCCGGGCCGCTGCCTTCGGCCAGGGTCACCGGCCTGGCATCGGGTGTGTCCAGTGCCAGCAGGTGAATCTCTTCGATGCCCTTGTTGGCCTCGTAATCGGTGCGGCGCAGCGTGAATGCCACCATGTCGGCAGCCGGCGACAGCACCGGGTCGGACACCCTCCGCAGCATCACCAGATCATCGACGTCGAAGGGATGCGGCTCGCGCCGGCTTCGTGCGATCCCGGTCGATGGCGCATTCCGTATGGCGGTGGAGTCGGAGTTGTTCATGAGTGTGGACGCTCCTTCAGCGAAAGTGTGCAACAGGCATGAAATTGTGCAGCTCGCCTCGTGGGCGGTTTTCAGCATCTGCTTGACGCGCGTGGTCATGTGGCGCTCCTGCGCAACCAGAAGCTCCCTCGGCTGCGATCAGCGACGGGGCCCACTGCGGCGTGGCTGTAGACGCATTTTGTTCCGGTGGGGGCGCAAAAAAGCGTTCACTTCTTCAGCAAATCACGCAACGCTTCGAACGGCCTGGCGGTCGCCGGTGTGGACGGCGCATCCGGCTCGAGCGCACTGCCGTGGGCATGATCGATGTAGCGGGCATGCTCGTTGTCGTGGCAGTACACGCACAGCAGCTCCCAGTTGCTGCCGTCCGGCGGATTGTCGTCGTGGTTGTGGTTGCGATGGTGCACGGTCAGCTCGCGCACGTTGGCGCGCGTGAATTCACGACCGCAGCGCCCGCAGACCCACGGATACATCTTCAGCGCACGCTCGCGGTAGCCCTTTTCGCGCTGTTCGGAATCACGCCGCGCCTGGGCGACGATACGATCGAGCGTGTCCGAGTTCCGTGGTGGTTTGTGGTAAGGCATCAAGGCAAGTGTACGCCCACGGCGGATGGTGAAAACCATTCCAGGCGCTACACTGTCATCGAAGTTCCTCCGGAACGCGCGTCAGATGGCATGACCTGCACGAACTTCCGTCTCCCTGTGCAGAACGGCACGTTCCAGCCGCATGGGAAAAACCTCTGATTCAGGAGAACGCACGATGCGAGTGATGTTGTTGAGCCTGGCGTTGATGAGCACGGCAGCGGTCGCGGCCCAGTCGCCGCCGCCGCCGACTGGGCACCCCGAACTGCGGGCCATTGCAAACAAGGTTCAAGCGGTGCAGTTGCACGCGACGATTGCGCGGCTGGTGAAGTTCGGTACCCGGCATACCATGTCGGTGACCACGT
This sequence comes from uncultured Gammaproteobacteria bacterium, assembly GCA_963747595.1. Taxonomy (GTDB): domain Bacteria; phylum Pseudomonadota; class Gammaproteobacteria; order Xanthomonadales; family Rhodanobacteraceae; genus Oleiagrimonas. The sequence continues at coordinate 1,550,732 of CAVVFO010000002.1, read as the reverse complement.
CGGACACGCGCGGCATCGGCGCCGCGCGACGCTGGGTGAAGTCCCGTTTCCAGAGCATTTCCAGGGACTGTGGCGGCTGCCTCCAGGTCATCACGCCGACGCAGACGGTGACGGGGTCCCGTATCCCGCAACCGACCAAGATCATGGACGTTGCCGCGATTCAGCGCGGCAGCAGCGATTCGAACCGCGTCATCATCATCACCGCGCACCTGGATTCGCGCGTCACCGACGTCATGAACAAGACCAGCGACGCGCCCGGCGCCGACGACGATGGTTCCGGCACCGCGGCCGTGCTTGAGGCGGCGCGTGTGTTGTCAAAGTACAAATTCCCGGCCACGCTGGTCTATGCCTCGCTGTCCGGCGAGGAACAGGGGCTTTACGGCGGCAAGGTGATGGCCGATTACGCGCGGGCGCACGGCTGGCAGGTCGAGGCCGACCTCAACAACGACATCATCGGCAACATCCACGGCATCGACGGCGTGATCGACAACACGTCGGTGCGCGTGTTTTCCGAGGGCACGAAGAGCCACGAGACACCCAGGCAGGCAGCCTACCGACGCTATCACGGAGGCGGAGTGGATTCCCCTTCGCGCAACGTGGCGCGCTTCATGGCCGGCCTGGCCGAGCAGTATCTCACCAACTTTCACGTCAACATGATCTACCGCACTGATCGCTTCGGGCGCGGCGGGGACCAGGTGCGCTTCCTGCAAGCTGGGTACCCGGCGGTGCGGCTCACCGAGCCTCACGAGAATTACCATCGCCAGCACCAGGATCTGCGTGTCGAGCACGGTATCCACTACGGCGACGTGCTTTCCGGGGTGGATTTCCCCTACCTGGCGCAGGTCACGCGGTTGAACCTGGTCACCATGGCAGCCTTGGCCTGGGCACCGCCGCCACCGCGCGGAGTCGCGATCAAGGGCGCTGTCGAACCCAGTACCACGCTGAGCTGGAAGGGTGCTCCCGGCGCCGATGGTTACCGCGTGTGGTGGCGCGACACCACCGCACCGCGCTGGCAGTACCACCGCTGGGTGGGTGACGTGACGCATGCCACGCTGAAGGACGTGGTCATCGACAACTACTTCTTCGGAGTCAGCGCCGTATCCAGGGACGGCTACGCCAGCCCGATCGAATTCCCCGGCTACGCCGGCAGCTTCGTCAGTCCCCCGCCCGGCAAGGGACATGGCTCCGACCATGGGTCTAAATAGCCTGGAGCGGCGTGCATCGAAGGGGGCTGTGGGATCACGCAGGTCCCCGAGGTCAGTGCAGTCTGTCGAGCAGGGCATTGAAGCGCGGATGGTCGCGCAGCGAGGCAAGATCGCTGTCGTTGGCCATCCACGCCCTGTCACCCCAGCCCAGGACGGCTGAACGCTCCAGCAGATCGAGGGCGCGCTCACGCTCATCCAGCACGGCAAAAGTGCAGGCAGCATTGTAGAACACCATGGCTTCGTCCTCGCTGGAACACAATGCGAGATTGGCCCACTCGATCGCCTTGTCCTTTTCCCCCATGGTGGCGAAATTGGCCGCACCCATGTAGCGCGCACGCGCATCGTCCGGGTTGACCCGCAGGGCGCGTTCGATCATGTGCGTGGCGCGTCGGCGCGTATGCAGTTCATCATCGGTGCGGCCCATCTCGTGATAGGCCTGGCTCAGGTAGACAAGCGGCAGATAGTCGGCCGGACTCACCTCGGCCGCGCGGATATACAGCCACGCCGCCTTCTCGAACAGCCCCCGCGAACTGCAACACATGCCGTACAGGAAATAGGGCTCGTAGAGGTTGGGATTGAGCGGAAAAGGTGTCGGGGAGTGTCGGGGACAATTTGCGTGATCGAGTGCTATGGTTTGATGTGGCTCACGCATCCTTGCCTGCACGCCACGGGGAAGGGTGGTGATGAGCAATTTCGAATACATCTCCGTACTGCTGTCGATCATCCTGGGCCTCGGTATCACCCAGCTGCTGTCAGGCATCGCCCGGCTGGTGCGTGACGGACGCCAGCTGGCACCCTCTTGGTGGGTCATGCTGATCGTGCTGACGCTGTTGCTGGCGCATTTCCAGGTGTGGTGGGTTTCATTCGAATGGCGCCATGTGCAGACGTGGACCTTCTTCAGCTACGCGGCGTTCATGATCCTGCCGATGCTGCTGTATGTGCTTGCCTACCTGATCCTGCCCCAGGACTTGCGCCTGGACGGCAGTGAATTGGCGGCTGAGTTTATCCAGCGACGCCGGATTTTCTACTTCGTCATGCTGCTGGTGCCTGTGGCGAGCCTGTTCCAGCAATACATGTTCGGTCAGCCACTGCCGCTGGATTTCGACACTGGGGTGCGGCTGTTGTGGCTGCTGCTGGCAATACCCGGGTTGCTGTCGCGGCGGGTGCTGGTGCAGGCCGCGCTGGCGGTCACCTATTTCGTGATATTCCTTTTGTATATCTGCATCCTGTTCGTACACCTGCGCTGACAGCACCGAATGCCAGCGCCGCCTGTTGCGGGCTCCGCTGCCCGCCTCGTCGGTGGATGACCGCATATCCGGAGTGTGGGCAACAGGGTCTGAGCAACAGGGTCAGGTTTACTTATTACCCGATCGTGGTTGTTTCATTACCCAAATGCAAAACGGGCCACCTTGGAGTGGCCCGTTCCATTGATTCTCAACAGCTGAGTAAGAAATCTCACTTCAACTTCGCGGCCTTGCGCAACTGTTCGGCCTTGTCCGTCTTCTCCCACGTAAATGCCTCGAACGGATCCATCTTCTGTTTGGCCATGCGGCCCTTTTCCATGACGTTGATGGTGTAGTTGGCCTTGGCCACCGGCTTGCGGCCGAAGTGGCCGTAGCTGGCGGTGCGCTGGTACATGGGGTGGATGAGGTCCAGCATCTTGAGGATGCCGTAGGGGCGCAGGTCGAAGTGCTGGCGGATCAGCTTCTCGATCCTGTCGTCGGTGATCTTGCCGGTGCCGAAGGTGGTCACCGAGATGGAGGTGGGGTTGGCCACGCCGATGGCGTAGCTGACCTGTACCTCGCACTTGTCGGCGATGCCGGCGGCGACGATGTTCTTGGCCACGTAGCGGCAGGCATAGGTAGCGGAGCGGTCGACCTTGGACGGATCCTTGCCGGAGAACGCGCCGCCGCCGTGGCGGGCCATGCCGCCGTAGGTGTCGACGATGATCTTGCGGCCGGTGAGGCCGCAATCGCCGACCGGGCCGCCGATGACGAACAGACCGGTGGGGTTGATGTGGACCTTGGACTTGCCCAGCGACTTCAGCCATGCGTCAGGCAGCACGGGCTTGAGAATGTGTTCGCGCACGCCCTCCACAAGTTCCTTCTGCCTGATGCCCGGGTCGTGCTGGGTGGACAGCACCACGGCATCGATGCCGTCGATGTGGCCGTTGGCGTAGCGCAGGGTGACCTGGCTCTTGGCGTCCGGGCGCAGCCACGGCAGGGGCGAATTGCGCTGTTTGCGGATCTTCGACTGCTGTTCGACCAGGCGATGCGCGTAGTGGATCGGCGCGGGCATCAGCGTGTCGGTCTCGTTGCAGGCGTAGCCGAACATCAGGCCCTGGTCGCCGGCGCCCTGTTCCTCGGGCTTGCGGCGGTCCACGCCACGGTTGATGTCCGGCGATTGCTTGCCGATGAGGTTGAGCACGCCGCAGGTGGCGCCGTCGAAGCCGACTTCGGAGGAATCGTAGCCGATGTCGGTGATGACCTTGCGGGTCAGCTCCTCGATATCCACCCAGGCGCTGGTGGTCACTTCGCCGGAGACGATGGCCACACCGGTCTTGACCATGGTTTCGCAGGCGACGCGTGCCTTGGGGTCCTGCGCGATGATGGCATCGAGCACGGCATCGGAGATCTGGTCGGCGACCTTGTCCGGATGACCTTCGGAGACCGATTCGGACGTGAACAAATAGCTGCTCATCGCGCTTTATATCCTTTGTTGCGGATAGAGAGATGAAACGAAAGGGCGCATGATACATCTGCGCCCGACGGATTGCATGATGCGTTGCGGGACGGAGCAGCATGGCATTGCTGCCCGGTTCAGATGTGCGTCGATGGATGCTGTTTGTTTCCGGGTTACTGTCCGCCGCCGTCGCTGCCCAGGTAGCGGTTCAGGTAGGTGGTCCAGTTGGGCGCGTTGATACGCCTGAGCAGGGAGGCGTTGATCTCCTCGCGCAGCGGGCTCTGCGGCGGCAGTGCGAAGGCATAGTCCTGTCGCGCCAGGGTCAGCGGCAGCACGCGCAGCTTGCCCTTGTAGTGCTGGCCGATCATGTAGCTCAACAACGGCTTGTCGTAGACCACTGCGTCGCAGGTGCCGTTCTTCAACTGTTTCAGCGCGGCCGCCAGGTTGTCCGCGTGGCGGTAGTCGATGTGGCGTGAATCCAGCCAGCTGGCGCTGGTGCTGCCGGGCAGGCTGCATACGCTCATGTGCGCCAGATCGCTGGCACTGTGCACCTGCGCATTGAGCTTGCCCACGGTCAGCGCGCTGGTGATGGCGGCGGTGAAGAACGATGTAATGATCAGGGCCGTCAACATCCAGATGATGGCCAGGATGCGCCCGCCCACGGAGCGTGGCGCGATATCGCCGTAGCCGACGGTGGTCATGGTGACCATGGCCCACCAGAACCCGGAGAAGATGCCGCGTCCGTGAGTCTCGCCGAACTGCTCGGCGTTGACGTTGCGCTCCAGTGCCCAGGCAATGATGCCAACGACCAGAAGCAGCACGACGAGGATGCCGATGATGCTCAGGAAGGCGGGCGAGGCCAGCGCGGAGAGGACCGACAACCAGCCGGAGCGTTCCTGGCTCTGGGTCGCCACGCCCAGTCCGGTGCTGATGATGGTGTGGGTGAAATCCATCTGCTTTTCGCGCGCCGCCGTGGCGGTGATGGCACCGATGCCGACGTCCACCTTGCCCTGGCTGGCGGCCTGGAGCAGGCCCTCCAGGGAGTAGGGCTGGTAATGGAACTTCCAGCCGTGGTCGGCGGCCACTTTCTGCCACAGGTCGATGCCCAGGCCGCTGTAGTGATTGCCGTTCTTGACCACGAAAGGCGGTGCCACCTTGACGCCCACGGTGAGTGTTCCCGCCGCCGCCCGTGTGCTGACGGCCGGTGTCGGTGCGCTGCTCTGCGCCAGCGCCGGTGATGAGAGAGTCAACAACGCAAGCGTGAGGCTGCGCAGAAACAGAATCTTCAGCATGGGTGGTCCCCCGGTGGTGCGTTGTCAGGTCGGATGCAAGCTCAGTTTCAGCATACAGACATGCGCGTGAAGCCACGGAGCAGGGGGATGACGTCCCTGTAATATTCGGCTGGAGGCGGCTGGCGGGCGATCCTGAAGCATCCGGCGAATCGCCGCCGGCTTTCAGGCGGCTGCGCTGGTGTTGCGTCCGTCGCGCTTGGCCTGATACAGCGCGCGGTCGGCGCGGTCGAAGGCCGCCTCGGGCGTGTCGTCCGCCTGCAACGCGGTGACGCCGGCAGACAAGGTGATCTGCACCGGCTGGCCACGCACATGAAATTTCAGCTCGGCGATATGCGAGCGCAATTTCTCCGCGACCAGCAGCGCGTCATCCGCGTTGACCGCCTCCAGCACGATCACGAACTCCTCGCCGCCGTAGCGGGCCAGGAAGTCGGTCATGCGCAGCTGCGCACGCAGCTGTTGCGCCACCACGCGCAGGGCGCGGTCGCCGGCGGAGTGACCAAAACGGTCATTGATGGTCTTGAAGCGGTCAATATCCAGCACCAGCAGACCGGCCGGCAGCGCCGAGCGTTTGAAACGGCGGCAGGCCTCGGCAATGCGTTCCTCGAAGGCGACACGGTTGGCGATGCCGGTGAGACGATCCGTGAGCGCTTGTTTCTTGTGTTCGTGCAGGGACCGCTCCAGCTCCTTCGAAGTGGCTTCCAGCTCGCGGATGCGAGCGGACATGCCCTGGGTGCGTTCCAGCCAGAGCAACTCGCGCGCGTCCTCGCGGCGGTGAAAGCTGTCCAGCGAGCTGCCAATGCCGGACAGATGCGCCTGTACCTGTTGTTGCAGGGTGTCCAGCTGGTCGGCCTGATCGATGTCCAGGTGCATCTGCTGCACCGTGGCCTGCATGTGGGCGTCCAGTTCCTGGCGCGATTGCTTGCCCGCATCCAGCTGGTCACTCTGCCCGTGCAGATAGCGTTCCAGCTCGCCGATGTGCTCGGCGACGTGGTGCAGCAGGGCATCGACACGGGCCTTGTCGGCGACCAGCAGGGCGCACTGGCGGTTGACCAGGGTGGCGATCTGTTCGGTGTGGCCGATCATGTCGGCGAAGGCGGCCGTGTCGATGGCCGCGCGCAGCTTGCCGGCGCGTTCGGCCAGGTCGGGAGTCAGCGCCAGGCGGTCGAGGAGATGCGCCAGAAGGCTGCCGACGGAAGATTGAGGCGTGGTTTCGGCTGCATCGTCATCGCCACGGAACGCCTTGATCTGGTGCGTCGGATCCAGCTCCATGATGGCGTCGGAGAGGTCGGAGATGACCTGCGTCAGGATCTGCTCGTCGCCATCGGCGACGACGGCGTCACGTACCTGGCCGATGATGGCATCCAGGCGTTCGCCGCGACCATTGGCGACCAGCAGCAGACGTTGCACGAGGCGGCGCAGGAGGGCGTCGACGCGGTGCCAGCGCCGTTCGTCCACGTTGAAGCCTTCAAGGGCCTCATAATAGCGCCGTTGCCAGTAATCTGATGCGTTGTCCATGGCTGCTCCCCCGCCACATTCCGTTTACGTGCATGTCCCGGAACGGCCGGGACACGCTCCCTCTCCCGCGTCGAATATACCCTGTTTTCTTTTCCGCCCCCCGTTGTCTACGGATCATGGCGCAGTCCGGATATGTGTCCGGGCTTTCAGGCGGCGTCTCGCAACGCATGTTCTTCGAGCTGCGCGAAGTAGTTGCGCGTCAGGCGCAGTTGTTCTCTGGCACTCTCGGCGCGATTGACCAGGGCGCGGAACGCCGCATTTTCCGGCTGGTCCTTGGCGTACCAGCCCAGGTGTTTGCGCGCGATGCGCACGCCTTGGCACTCGCCGTAGAACGCGTGCAGATGCGCGAGGTGTGTGCACAGGATGGCGCAGATCTCGGCTGGCGTCGGAGGGGGAAGGTGATGGCCGGTGCGCAGGAAGTGCGCGATCTCGCGGAAGATCCACGGGCGGCCCTGCGCGCCACGGCCGATCATCAGCGCATCGGCACCGGTGATTTGCAGTACGTCACGGGCACGCTCGGGGGTGGTGACATCGCCGTTGGCCAGCACCGGGATGCCGACCGCTGCCTTGACTGCAGCGATGGTGGCGTATTCGGCCTCGCCCTGATACTTGTCGGCGCGGGTGCGGCCATGCACGGCCAGTGCGGCGATGCCAGCGTCCGCGGCGATGCGCGCGATGTTCAAGGCATTCTTGTGCTGGCGGTCCCAGCCGGTACGGATCTTCAGCGTCACCGGCACGTCCACGGCATCCACCACCGCCTGCACGATGCGCGCCACCAGTGGCTCATCCTGCAGTAGTGCGGATCCCGACCACACGTTGCAGACTTTCTTCGCGGGACAGCCCATGTTGATATCGATGATCTGCGCGCCGTGCTCGACATTGAAGCGCGCTGCCTCGGCCAGCATGCCGGGATCGTAGCCGGCGATCTGTACCGCAATGGGATCCGGTTCGCCGTCGTGGTCCATGCGCCGCAGCGACTTGGTGGTATTCCACAGGCGCGGGTCAGCGCTGGTCATTTCGGACACGGCCAGACCCGCGCCCATCTGCTTGCACAGTTGGCGGAACGGCTTGTCGGTGACGCCGGCCATCGGGGCCAGCACCACCGGCGGGTCGATCGTATAGGGGCCGATCTGCATGGCGCGCATTGTAATGGGGTTGGCGTCGCAACGTGCTGTCGCTGCCGCAACGTGCGCGAGGCTTCAGGTGTCGAAGCGCGCGATGACGGCGTCGTGGCGCGGCATGGAGGCAGCGGCGCCAGGCGTTTCCGTGGCCATGGCGGCAACGCGATTGGCATGGCGCACGGCATCGGCGAAGGGGCCATGGCCCAGGCGCACCAGGCCGGCGGCCAGCGCGCCGCAGAAGGCGTCGCCGGCGGCCGTGGTATCCACCGGCTGCACCTTTTCCGCAGGCACGCGATAGTGGTCGCCCTTGTCGCCGCGGCGCGCATTGCCGTGAGAGACGAAACAGCCCTGCTTGCCCAGGGTGACGACGACGCTGCCTTGGCTCAGGCGTCGTGCCAATGCGTGCAGGGTGGTGTCATCCATGGCGGCGATGCCGTCGGCGTGCATGTCGATATCCAGGAAGCGGCCGCACAGCAGCGCGAATTCGCTTTCGTTGGGGGTCAGCACGTCAGCCTGGCGCAGCAGGTCATGGGTCAGCTTCGCATGCACGGGGGCGGGATTGAGGATGCGTACGAGGCCGTGACGCCCGGCCAGATCGAGTGCGGCAGTGACCGCCTCGATGGAGATTTCCAGCTGCACCAGCAGCACCTCGGCGGTGCCGAAGGCGGTGTGCTGCGCGCGCAGGAACTCCGCGTCCAGGCGGTCGTTGGCGGCCAGATCGACCACGATCTGGTTCTGTCCATCGGCATCCACCACGATGCAGGCGCTGCCGGTGGGCACGTCCTCGCAGGTCTGCCAGCGACAGGCGATCCCCTCTTGGGACGCGGTGCGCGCGGCGTTTTCGCCCAGGGCGTCGTGGCCCCGGGCACCCAGGAACAGCGTGTCCACGCCCTGTCGCACGCACGCCACCGCCTGATTGAAGCCCTTGCCGCCAGGGCCGGTCTCGAAGCCGCTGCCGCGCCGGGTTTCCCCGGGGAGGGGGAACCGGTCCACGCGCCAGGCGTGATCCTGGTTGTAGCTGCCCACGACGATGATGGTGCCGCTCATGGCACTTCCGGACTGGCTTCGAGATGTTGGACCACCCTGGGGTCGCGGTGCTTGCGGAACAGGGCGATGAACAGCACGGCGACCACCAGCGCGTACGCCGCAAAACTGAGCCAGATGTCATGCCACTGCTTGCTGCCGTCGGCACGGGTGAAGAATTGTTCGATGACGAAACCGCTGATGGTGCTGCCCAGCACCGCGCCGATGCCGTTGGTCATGAGCATGAACAGGCCCTGCGCGCTGGCACGGATCTTCGGCGGCGCCTGCGATTCCACGTACAGCGAGCCGGAAATGTTGAAGAAGTCGAATGCCATGCCGTAGACGATGCACGAGAGGATGATCATCCACAGTCCGCTGCCCGGATTGCCGAAGCCGAACAGGCCGAAGCGCAGCACCCAGGCGAACATGCTCATCACCATCACGCCCTTGATGCCGAAGCGCTTGAGGAAGAACGGAATGGCCAGGATGAACAGCGTTTCCGAAACCTGCGAGATCGAAAGGATGATTTCCGGGTATTTCACTGCGGTCAGGTGCGCGTACTGCGGCATGCTGTCGAAGCTGTGCAGGAAGGCGTCGCCATAGGCGTTGGTCAGCTGCAGCGCCGCCCCCAGCAGCATGGCGAAGATGAAGAAGATCGCCATCTGCGGATCCTTGAACAGCTTGAACGCGGTCAGGCCCAGCGAGTCGCTGACCGTACGCACGCGATCCTGGTTGAGCTTGGGCGGGCAGGGCGGCAGCGTGAAGGCATAGAGGCCCAGCAGCAGCGATGCCGCGGAGGCGACGTAGAACTGGTCCGCCGAGGCGCCCAGATGCAGCAGGTTGATGGTCCACATGGCGGCGATGAAGCCGATGGTGCCCCACACGCGGATCGGCGGGTAATCGCGCACCACGTCCTTGCCGTCGTTCTTCAGTGCCGCATAGGCCACCGTGATCGACAGCGAAATGGTGGGCATGTACAGGCACATGTTGACCAGCATCACCCAGAAGAACGTGGTGGGATCGTTGACCTGCGGCAGCGCGAAGAGCATGCCGGCGCCCAGGATCTGCAACACCCCGTACAGCTTCTCGGCGTTGATCCACTTGTCGGCGATGATGCCGGTGATCGAAGGCATGAACAGCGAGGCGATGCCCATCGTGGAGAAGATGATGCCGAACGAGCCGCCCGACCAGTGACGGTTTTCGAACCAGTACACGCCGATGCTGATCAGCCACGCACCCCACACGTAATACTGCAGGATGTTCATCACGATCAGGCGCAGCTTGAGATTCATCGGCGGTGTTTGGCAAGAGGATTCCCCGCAGCGTAAGCGAGCGGTGCGCGCTACGGCAAGCGCGGGCGACTCAATCCAGCGCCATGGCCACCTGCGTGCGCAATATCGGCAGCAGCTCGGCCTCGAACCAGGGATTGCGTTTCAGCCACAGCCGGTTTCGCGGGCTGGGGTGGGGCAGCGGCATGTGCCGCCGCGGCAGGTGCTGGCGCCAGGCGTGTACAGTTTCCGTGAGGCTGCGGCCGCGCCGATCCGCCAGCATGCGCGCCTGGGCGTACCGGCCGATGATCAGGGTCAGGCGCACGTGCGTCAGCAGCGGCAACAATGCCGGATGCCAGGTCGGCGCACATTCGGGGCGCGGTGGCAGGTCGCCGTTGCGGCCGCTGCCGGGAAAGCAGAACCCCATGGGCACGATGGCGATGCGGCGCGCATCATAAAACGTGTCGCGGTCGATACCCATCCACTCGCGCAGCCGCTCGCCGCTGGGATCGTCGAATGGAATGCCCGTCTCGTGCACGCGGCGTCCGGGCGCCTGACCGACGATCAGTACCCGCGATTGCGCCGAGGCCTGCAGAACCGGACGCGGCCCCAGCGGCAGATGCGCCGCGCACAACCGGCAGGCGCGGATGTCCTGCAGCAGGGCCTCTGTGTCGTGCGCCGTGTTCATTTCCCATCCGCAGCCCGTTCAGCCATCGGTATCGAATGCGGCGCGCTCCCAGAGGCAGCGCGCATCATCGCGTGGTCCATCGAAGGTCACCACATCGAAGCGGCACGGATGCCGCGCCAGTTGCGGATGACTGCCGAGAAAGCCGTTGGCCGCCTGGATCAGCTTGTGGCGTTTTGTGGCAGTCACGGATGCTGCCGCTCCGCCGAAACCCTGACTGCGACGATAGCGCACCTCCACGAACACCAGCGTGTCGGCATCGCGCATGATCAGGTCCAGCTCGCCGAAGCGGGTGTGGAAGTTGCGCTGCAGGGTGCGCAGTCCGGCTTGTTCCAGATGTCGTCGCGCGCGCTCTTCGAACAGGTCGCCGGTACGCCGCATCGGCTTGCTCAGGTTCCCTGAGCGCCGCCGCTGCCTGCTGGCGCAGGCGCGGTGCCCGCGGCTGCGGGTTGCTCCGGAGTACTGCTCGACGGTGGACTGGCCTCGAGGCTGCCTTCCAGCGAGTGCGCGATGCCGCCGCTGAAACGCGCCCAGATCAGCACGCGGTGCAGATGGCCGAAGTCGTCTTCGGTCAAGCGGCCGGTGGCGCCGGGCAGGTAGCTGCCCGGATGGGTCCGCAGCCAGGCCAGATACGGAGTCAGATCCCATGCGTCCATGCCCAGGGCAAACAGACGTGCCCCGGAGCCGCTCTGGACCGCCGGCAGGGAATGGCCGATGGTCGAGCGTGATGGCAGGCCCGGTTGCGTGTCGAACAGCCATGGGGCGTCGCAGAACGTCACGCCGTTCAGGTCGCCATCGTCGTCGGGATCGTCGCGTCCGGAATACACGTGCGACGTGGCAAACACCGGCCAGTGAAGCCCGGCCAGGCGCAGCTGCGGCATCAACAGACGCGCCTGCTCCGGGCGCATGCTGATGAACACGCCGGCCTGGGCCAGTGCCGACCAGTCGATGGAATGCACCTGACTGCGGTAATCCACCTGCTGCGGGTTCAGCGTCACCATGTCCACCACGTGGCCGCCATCGGCGGTGAATTGTGCCTTGAAGGCATCTCCCGCCCGTTGCGCAAAGTCTTCGCTGGAAATCAGTTCCACGGCCTGGCGGATACCTGCATTGATCATGTGGTCGGCCACCTGGGCGCCCTCGACGCCGGGCTGCAGGCCGAACTCGGTCACGTTGCTGGCGGGTAACGTGTGCGTGTCGGTGTGGTTGAGCGCCAGGACTGGCACCGGCAATGACGCCTGGCTGGTCACGGCGGCGACGGAATCGCGCGCCAGCGGGCCCACCACAAGTGTGGCCCCGGCCTGGACGGCTTTCTGGTAGGCGGCGACGGCCTGCGCCGGCGTGGTGCCGCTGTCATAGCTGGTCAATGTGCTTTGCGTATCCTGCGCGTGGCCTCCGCGGCGGTTGAAATAGCCGGCAAACACACCCTTGCGGATCACCGTGGCAGCGGCGTTCAGCGGGCCACTGGAGGGCAGCAGCAGGGCGACCTTGCCTGGCGTCTGATAGCCCTGTTCGGTCGCCTGGCCCAGCAACTGCGTGCCGACCGGGTTATCGAGATTTGCCGCGGGTTGGCCGCTGGACACGCCCAGCTGGTTCAGGGCCGCGCTGACCCAGCGCTGCAGCGGACTGTTGCCGGCCAGCGTGGACGCGCGTTGCTGCAGCGCCTGTGCGCCCATGCCGGTCAGCAGGGTAGCGATTTTCTGGCGATTTTCCGCCTGGGCATTGCCGGACAGCATCGGGTCCAGCTGCACGCGCGTGCGTGCCGCCTCGAACGGCTGGTGTTGCGCCGCCTGCGATTGCGCGCGCAGGTCGAGCAGGCGTTGCTGCAGTGCGGGCGACAGTGATTGTGCGGACATGGATGTGAGGCGTGCCGCGTGTGCCGCGTTGCCCTCGTGCAGTGCCACGGCCGCTTGCAGCAGCGTGTAGCGGGTGGCGTCATCCCGCGCCAGGTGCCCCGCATCAATGGAGGGCAGCAGCTGAGCGACCCGATCGAGCCGGCCTGCCTTGCGCCATGTTTCTGCTGCCCGCAGACGGAAATAGTCGCCGCCCTGCCCCTGGTTGGCCAGGGCCAGATACCGTCTGGCGGCTTGCGCGTACTGCCCCTGGGCCACCATCGATTGCACCGCCCGGGACTGCGACATCTGCTGCGATGACGGTCCGCTGACCGTGGCGCAGCCCGCCAGCACAAGCGCGGCCGTCAGGGCGAGGACAGGAGACAGGCGCATGGATCGACTCGGTTGAGGCACTACACCACCTTGCATTTTCTTCACGCGGTTCAAGTGCGCGATGATAGCCCATCTCGTAGCCATGCCCGGATGTGCGCATGCAACCTGTTCAGCCCGGCACCCTCTGGGTCGTCGCCACGCCCATCGGACACCGCGACGATCTCTCCCGGCGCGCCGTGGATACCCTTGCCGCAGTGGCCGTGATCGCTGCCGAAGATACCCGCCACAGCCGGCCGCTGCTGGAGTATCTGGGCGTGCGTACTCCGCTGGTGGCCTTGCACGAGCACAACGAGCGCGGCGTGGTCGATGGACTGGTGCAGCGCCTTCTGGGCGGTGAGGATGTCGCCCTGATCTCCGATGCCGGCACGCCCCTGATCAGCGACCCCGGGTTTCGTCTGGTGCGAGCGGCGCGTGCGGCACAAGTGCGCATTTCGCCCCTGCCGGGTGCCTGTGCCGCCATCGCCGCGCTGTCGGTGGCGGGTCTGCCCAGCGACCGGTTCGTGTTCGAGGGTTTTCTGCCGGCCAAATCGGCCGCACGGCGCACCCGCCTGGCCGAACTGGCCAACGATACCCGCACACTGATCTTCTATGAGTCGCCGCATCGCGTGCTGGAGTGTCTCACCGACATGCGCGATGTCTTCGGTGCCGAGCGTGAGGCCGTGCTGGCGCGCGAACTCACCAAGCTGTTCGAGACCGTGCTGGACATGCCGTTGGCAGTCCTTGCCGACAAGGTCGCCGCCGATCGCGACCAGCAACGCGGCGAATGCGTGCTGCTGGTGGCCGGTTGTGCGGATGCCGCGCAGGCGCAACTGGCCGAGGGCCGCCGCCTGTTCGCGCTGCTCAGCGCCGAACTGCCGCCTTCGCGCGCCGCCAAGCTGGCAGCAACCATCAGCGGCGCGCCACGCAAGGCGCTGTACGAAAGCGGGAAATGAGGGTCCGGCGGCGAAAGCCTGGGGTCAGCGCAGTTGGCGGGGGAAGTTTGCCAGCGGATGTGGCGTGGGTGCTTTTCATGCTGCGCATGCCGCAGCGCGCGTTTTTTCTCTTCATTTTTCCACTTCTTGGGAGGCTTTTTCTGTAAGCTTCCGCTTGGAGTCGGCCAGACAGTCGCGTCGCATTTTCGAATGCGTCGAGGAAAGTCCGGGCTCCGCAGGGCAAGGTGCCAGGTAACGCCTGGGCGGCGCGAGCCGACGGCCAGTGCAACAGAGAGCAGACCGCCGAACGGCATCTTCGGGTGTGCGTGGCAAGGGTGAAAGGGTGCGGTAAGAGCGCACCGCGTGCGGGGTCAACGCCGCACGGCACGGTAAACCCCACCTGGAGCAAGACCGAATAGGGGGACCATGATGCGGCCCGCATCGTCCCCGGGTTGGTTGCTGGAGCCTGGCGGCGACGCCAGGCCGAGAGGAATGACTGTCACGCCGCAAGGCGCACAGAACCCGGCTTACAGGCCGACTCCATCCAATAACAAATGTCGCGCGAAGCGACACTCCGGCCCTCTCCCGCGCAAGCGGGGGAGGGCAAGGGGCGCGCCCGCTCTTGGATGTGTTCCTCACGAAGCGAAGCGCGGCACGACCGTCCACCTCCCATCGGGCAAGTGGCGTAGGGCGGCTCAAGGAGCGATAGCGACGGAGCCGCCTGCTTGCGGGGAAAGGTGCCTGCCTTGTGGCAAGCAGGCGAATCCCTCGCGTTGCTGCTTGAGCCACCCTACGCCGGAAGGCGGCCTGCGGTCCGTCGGATCATCACATATGAATACCGAAAAATTCCATGCTTTCAAGGGCCTTGATCAAGTTCCTGAGAAACTGCGAAAAGGTTCAGCGGGCGTTGCTTTCTTATTGATCTGCAAGCAAAAAATTGTTGACAGTCTCAAATCCCGAGACTATCGTGGGGCCCTGTGTGAAATCGTGGGATTTCGTGGAAAACCGCGACATGTTTCAAGGTGAAACCGCCATCACGGTCGACGACAAGGGTCGCCTGGCCATCCCCACCGCGTATCGCGAGCTGATCGCCGATGCCTGCGGCGGGCATCTGGTGGTCACCTACAACCCGTTCGATTTCGGTTGCCTGTGGATCTATCCGCAGAGCGATTGGGAAAAGGCGCGGGACGCGGTCAACGCACTGAACAAGACCAATGCAGCCCATCGCGCCATGCAGAGGAAGCTGGTGGGTGCGGCGACTCCGGTGGAGATCGATGGCGCTGCACGCATCCGGCTGCCGGCCAGCCAGCGCATGTCCGCGGGCATCGAGAAGAAGGCCGTGCTGTTGGGCATGGGAAACAAGTTCGAGTTGTGGAGCGAACAAGCCCACTTGAATAACACCAGGCAGGTCATCGGCGAAGACGAGATCAGCGAGGCCATGGCGGATCTGACGCTTTAGAGACTGGACACGGGTGATACGGGAGGAGGCCATGCAGGATCAGCAATCAGGGCACCTCCCGGTGATGCTCGAGGAGGCGCTGGAGGGGCTCGCCGTGAATCCACGCGGGCGCTATCTGGACGGCACGTTCGGTCGCGGCGGGCATGCCCGCGCGATCCTCGCCCATCTGGCTGATGACGGTCGCCTGCTGCTGATGGACCGTGACCCCGCGGCGATCGAGGCCGCGCGCGCGGCGCTGGGGGACGACCCCCGGGTCGCGATCCGGCACGGCAATTTCGCCGATCTGGCGGACTGGGCCGAAACCGCCGGGGGGCTGGACGGAGTGCTGCTGGACGTGGGCGTGTCCTCGCCGCAGCTGGACGAGGCAGAACGAGGTTTCAGTTTCATGGCCGATGCGCCGCTGGACATGCGCATGGATCCGACCACGGGCGAGAGTGCTGCGGATTTTCTGGCAACAGCCGATGAGCGCGAGATCGCAGATGTTCTGTGGAAATTTGGCGAAGAACGTTTCAGCCGGCGCATCGCGCGCGCCATCGTGCGTCAGCGCGGCGATGAGCAGCCCCTCGAGCGCACCGGCGAGCTGGCGGACCTGGTGGCACGCTGTGTGCGGCGCCGCGAACCGGGCAAGCACCCGGCCACGCGGACCTTTCAGGCGTTGCGCATCCAGGTCAATGGCGAGCTGGAGGCCTTGCAGAAAGGGCTTGCCGGCGCGCTCGAGCGTCTGCGCCCCGGCGGGCGTCTCGTGGTGATCAGTTTTCACTCGCTGGAAGACCGTCTGGTCAAGCATTTCATTCGCGATGAATCGGGGGTGCGCAAGGTGGTGCGGCGCAACCTGCCGCCGCCGGACGCGCCCGAGGCGCGTTTGCGTGCCGTGGGCAAGGCGCGCTTTGCCGGCGATGCGGAACGTGCGGTCAACCCGCGGGCGCGCTCGGCGGTGTTGCGCGTGGCGGAGCGGCTGCCATGAGCGTCCTCAAGATCGCATCGTTCCTGGTGTTGCTGACAGCGGTGCTGGCGAGTGCGATCGCCGTGGTCTGGGTGCGGCACGAGGCGCGCGCGCAATTCGTGGAACTGACGCAGCTGCAGAACCAGCGCGATGACTTGAATGTGGATTTCGGACGTCTGGAGCTGGAACAGGCCACCTGGGCGGATCCCGCACGCATCGATCGCGTGGCGCGCAGTCAGCTGGGCATGGTGCATCCGCAGGCCAAGGACATCGAGTTGATCAGGCAATGAGCAAGCGACCCCGCCAACGCGATCTGCAGATGCCCGAGCGTGGCCGTGGGCCCAGCACGCGCGCCCGCCTGTATCTGGTGTTGGTGCTGCTGGGCCTGGCCTCGTTGGGGCTGGTGGCACAGGCGGTATATCTGCAGGTGATCCACAAGGGGTTCTATCAGGCGCAGGGCAACGCGCGCTTTCTGCGCAAGGTGCCCATCGCGGTGTCGCGCGGCAGCATCTTCGATCGCAACGGTCAGCCTCTGGCCGTGTCCACACCTGTGGAATCGCTGTGGGCCGATCCCCGGACACTGCTTGCGCACGACGCCCGCATACCGCAGCTGGCGCAGGCGCTGGGCGTGGATGCGGATGATCTCAAGCAGCATCTGGTGGAGCGCGCCGACCACGAGTTCATCTATCTGAAACGGCGCATGCGTCCGGATGCGGCCAAGGCCGTGCTGGACCTGAACATTCCCGGCGTCAACGAGCAGCGCGAGTACAAGCGGTACTACCCGCTGGGTGCGGTCACCGCGCACGTGCTGGGGTTCACCAATATCGACGATCAGGGCCAGGAAGGCCTGGAACTGGCCTACAACAACTGGCTCACCGGCACGCCGGGCGTGAAACGCGTGATCCGCGACATGCATGGCCACACGGTGCAGACGGTGGACATGGTGCACGCGGCCAAGCCGGGCAAAGACATCACGCTGAGCATCGACAGCCGCATCCAGTACCTGGCCTATCACCAGCTGCAGAAGTCGCTGCAGAAGTTCGATGCGGCGTCCGGATCGATGGTGGTCATGGATGTGCACACCGGCGAAATCGTGGCCATGGTCAACCTGCCGTCGTTCAACCCCAATGCCATCAGCCAGAGCCATGCCGCGCAACGGCGTAACCGGGCGGTCACCGACGTGTTCGAGCCCGGCTCCACGGCCAAGCCGTTTACCATCATGGCGGCGCTGGAATCGGGCAAGTGGACACCCACCACCAAGATCGACACGTCCCCGGGCTGGTACGTGTTTCAGGGCCACACCATCAAGGATGACGGTAACTACGGCATGCTGGATGTGACCGGCGTGATCACCAAGTCCAGCAACGTTGGTGCCTCCAAGATTGCCATGACCCTGAATACCGAGGACATGTACGACATGTTCCGCCGGTTCGGATTCGGCCAGGACACCAACAGCGGCTTTCCCGGCGAATCCTCCGGCTATCTGCCGGTGGGCGCCGAATGGCGGCCCATCCGCCAGGCGACGATCGGCTACGGTTATGGCTTCAGCGTCACCGCGTTGCAGCTGGCACGGGCCTATTCGGCCATCGCCGATGGCGGAATCGAACACCGGCCGACCTTCATCAAGGGCGACGACCACCCGGGCAAACGCCTGGTCAGCAAGAAGATCGACCGGCAGATCATCGCCATGCTGAAAACGGTGGTGCACAAGGGCAGCACGGCCCCCAAGGCGGCGGTCGCCAACTACAGCGTGGCGGGCAAGACCGGCACGGCGCACATTGCCAATGCCGGCGGATACGACAAGGACAGCTATTTCTCGGTGTTCGCCGGAATGATCCCGGCGTCCGACCCGCGCCTGGTGGGCGTGGTCATGGTGCGCGATGCACGCCGGGGCAGCTATTTCGGCGGGACCGTTTCGGCGCCGGTGTTCAGCCATGTCATGGCCGGTGCCATGCGCCTGCTGGACGTGCCGCCGGATAACGTGCAGACGTGGTACGCCGGCGGTCCCGACCAGGACAAGGCGGCCGACGCCGTGACCAGCACCGCAGGCGGCACCTCTCGCGGCGGTGCGGGGATGCGTCCATGAGCGCCATGTCCCTGCACGAACTGCTGGCCGGGGTGGTCGACAGCGCTTCCTCCGTGCCCGATCTGCGCATTGCCGGCATGACCCTGGATTCGCGTCAGGTGCGCAAGGGCGATGCCTTCGTGGCATTGCGCGGAACCCAACAGCACGGCATGGCATTTGCAGCGCAAGCCGGCGAACATGGCGCCGCCATCGTGCTGGCCGAGCTCCGCGGGCCGGACGATGAAAAGCCAGCAGAGTTCGTTCCGGCCGTTCCCGTCATCTGGATCAAGGACCTGCGCAATCACCTGGGTCTTCTGGCCGCCCGGTTTCATGGTGATCCCTCGCGGCGCATGACCGTGATCGGCGTCACCGGCACCAACGGCAAGACCTCCGTGGTGCAGATGCTGGCGCAGGCGTTGAATCACCTCGGCGAGCGCAGCGCCAGCATCGGCACCCTGGGCGCGGGGCTGCACGGCGCGCTGGTTGCCGGCGAGCGCACTACGCCGGATGTCATCAGCCTGCAGGCGTTGCTGGCCGCTTTTGCGGCCCGCGACGTCACGCATGTGGCCATGGAGGTCTCCTCGCACGCGCTGGATCAGGGGCGGGTGGACGCCGTGGCCTTCGATCTGGCGTTGTTCACCAATCTCACGCGCGATCATCTGGACTATCACGGCTCCATGAAGGCGTATGGTGCCGCCAAGGAACGCCTGTTTGCCTGCGAGGCGCTGAAGGCTGCGGTCGTCAACGTCGATGATGCGTTTGGCCATGGTCTGGCTGCACGTCTGCCGGCGCGCCTCACGCGGTTGCGCGTGAGTCTGGGCGGTTCGCAGGCCGAGGTGCGTGCCGCGGAGGTGCGTGCCCATGCCGCCGGTTTGTCGTTCCGCCTGTACACGCCGTGGGGCGAGGCGGATGTCGACAGTGGGCTGCTGGGACGGTTCAACGTCTCCAATCTGCTCCTGGTGGCGGCGGCGCTGGGCGCGCTGGGCACACCGTTCGAGGCTATCGTCCAGACGCTGGCCGCCGTGCAACCGGTGCCGGGGCGCATGAGCCGGCTCGGTGGACAGGCGGGTCAGCCACTCGTCGTGGTCGATTACGCGCATACACCGGATGCACTGGAACAGGCATTGATGAGCGTGCGCGCGCACTGCAACGGCCGGGTGATCTGCGTGTTCGGCTGCGGCGGCGAGCGTGACAGCGGCAAGCGGCCGCAGATGGGCGCGATCGCCGAGCGCATGGCCGACTGCGTGGTGGTGACCGATGACAACCCGCGCGGGGAAGATGGTGATGCCATCGTCGCGCAGATTCTGCGCGGCATGCGCCACGCAGGGAAGGCCCGCGTACAGCGCGATCGCGCCGCTGCCATTACGTGGGCATGTCACCAGGCCGGTGCCGACGACGTGGTGCTGATTGCCGGAAAGGGACACGAGGCCACGCAGGAGATCGCGGGCGCGAAGCGTCCTTTCGATGATCTGGCAGTGGCCCGGGCACAGCTGGAGGTGCGCGCATGATGCGCCTGGACCTGCCCGAGATTGCCCTGTGGACGCGCGGCCGCGCGCTGGGCGAGGCGACCACCATCCGGGGCGTCTCCACGGATACGCGCAGCATGCACGAAGGCGATCTGTTCGTGGCCCTGAAAGGCCCGCATCACGATGGCCACGATCACGTGCAGGCCGCGCGCGAGAGCGGTGCATCCGCCCTCCTGGTTTCACGGCAGATGGACATCGACCTGCCCCAGGTGGTGGTCGAGGATACGCTGACCGCACTGGGTGACCTGGCCAGTGCCTGGCGTGCAGCCTCCGGCGCGCGCGTGATCGGCATCACAGGCTCCAACGGCAAGACCACGGTGAAGACGCTGCTGGCGGCGATCCTCGAGCGGTGCGGGCGTACCCATGTCAGTGCGGGCAACTTCAACAACGAGATCGGCCTGCCGCTGACGCTGCTGTCCATGCCCGTGGACACGGAATACGCGGTGCTGGAAATGGGCGCCGGGAAGCCGGGTGACATCGCCTATCTGGCCGCCATCGCACGGCCCGATATCGGCCTCGTCAACACCATCGCACCGGCGCATCTTGAACGTATGGGAAGCATCGAGGGCGTGGCCGAAACCAAGGGTGCGC
Source organism: uncultured Gammaproteobacteria bacterium (assembly GCA_963747595.1). Taxonomy (GTDB): domain Bacteria; phylum Pseudomonadota; class Gammaproteobacteria; order Xanthomonadales; family Rhodanobacteraceae; genus Oleiagrimonas. The sequence goes on along the minus strand of CAVVFO010000002.1, from coordinate 1,530,221 downwards.
TGTACGAGGCGCTGCCTGCCGATGGCGTGGCGGTGATCAACGCCGACGACGCCTGGGCAGAGTTCTTCGCCGGGCTGGCCGGTTCACGCCGACAGGTGCGCTTTGCGCTGGAGCACCCGGCGGAAGTGAGTGCCGAGGTGATGGCAATGACCGCCGATGGCTCGCGCTTCACGCTGCACACGCCGCAGGGCGACGCCGACCTTGCATTGCCCTTGCCGGGACGCCACAACATCGCCAATGCGCTGGCGGCGGCCGCTCTGGCGTATGCGCTGGAGGTGCCGCTGGATGTCATCCGCCAAGGCCTGCAGCATGTCGCCGCGGTGGCCGGTCGCCTGCGCAGCACACGCACGCGTGCGGGCTGGACGCTGATCGACGACAGCTACAACGCCAATCCCGCCTCGGTGCGAGCCGCTATCGAGACCCTGGTTCTGGCCAGGGGCGAGCGCTGGCTGGTGCTGGGCGACATGGCCGAACTGGGGAGCGGTGCCCGCGCGCTGCACCAGCGTGTGGGCGCACTGGCGCATGAACGTGGCGTGGATCGCCTGTTCGGCATCGGCCCGTTGAGCCGGGCGGCGACCGACGCATTCGGCAGCGGTGCCACGCATTTCACGGATCAGGCAGCGCTGATCGATGCGTTGCAGGAGGCACTGCACGCCGATGTGACCTGCCTGATCAAGGGATCGCGCAGCGCCGCGATGGATCGCGTGGCGACGGCTTTGCTGGAGCGCGCGGGGGGAGGAACACACCATGCTGCTTGAGCTTGCCAACTGGCTGAGTCACGACTTCAGTGCGCTGCGCCTCTTCCAGTACATCACCTTCCGCACCATCATGAGTGCGCTGACGGCGTTGGCCGTGTCCCTGCTGATGGGGCCCTCGCTGATCCGTCGACTGGCGGCAATGAAAGCCGGGCAGGTGGTGCGCAACGACGGTCCGCAGACGCATCTGATCAAGGCCGGCACGCCGACCATGGGCGGCGCCATGATCATCGGCGCCATTGCCGTCTCCACATTGCTGTGGGGCAACCTGCACAACCGCTACGTGTGGGTGGTGCTGGCGGTGACGCTGGCCTTCGGCGGCATCGGCTTCTACGACGATTACCGCAAGCTGGTGCTCAAGGACAGCAGCGGCTTGCCGGCGCGCTGGAAGTACCTGGCGCAATCGGTATGTGGCCTGGCGGCGGCCTGGTTCATCTATCACACGGCCAGCACGCCCGCGGAAACCGCGCTGTTCCTGCCGTTCGTCAAACAGGTGGCCGTGCCGCTGGGTGGCGTGTTCGTGCTCATCGGTTACTTGATGATCGTGGGCTTCTCCAACGCGGTGAATCTCACTGACGGTCTGGATGGTCTGGCGATCATGCCCAGCGTGCTGGTGGCCGGGGCGCTGGGCCTGTTCTGCTATCTGGCGGGCAACGCGGTGTTCTCGCGGTATCTGGGCATTCCGGCCATTCCGGGCGCCGGCGAGCTGGCGATCTATTGCGGTGCGCTGGGCGGCGCCGGCCTGGGCTTCCTGTGGTTCAACACCTACCCGGCGCAGGTCTTCATGGGTGACATCGGTGCACTGTCCATCGGCGCGGCGCTGGGCTGCATCGCGCTGATCGTGCGCCAGGAAGTCGTGCTGCTGGTGATGGGCGGCGTGTTCGTGATCGAGACGGCTTCGGTGATGCTGCAGGTGGCCAGCTTCAAGCTGACCGGCAAGCGCTTGTTCCGCATGGCGCCGATCCACCATCACTTCGAGCTCAAGGGCTGGCCGGAGCCGCGCGTCATCGTGCGTTTCTGGATCATTTCCGTGGTGCTGGTGCTGATCGGCCTGGCCACGTTGAAGGTGCGCTGACGATGGGTCTTTTCGCCCCCACGCAGGCACGACGCAGGCAGGGGCCGCAGGGCCGCTACGACCTGGTGCTGCTGCTGGCGGCGCTGGGCCTCACCTGCGTGGGTATCGTCATGGTCACTTCCGCGTCGATTCCGGTGGCCGTGAGCAAGCATCTCGGCGGGTTCTATTACCTGGACAAGCATCTGCTGTACCTGGCGCTGGGACTGGTGCTGGCGGTGGTCGCCGCGAAGGTGGAATTGCGGTTCCTGGAGCGTTACAGCTTCCTGCTGCTGCTGCTCGGTATCATCGCCATGCTGATGGTGTTCCTGCCGTTCTTCGGCATGCGCATCAACGGCGCGCGTCGCTGGATCAATCTGGTGGCAATCAGCTTTCAGCCGGTGGAGGCGATCAAGCCGATCCTGATCATTTATCTGGCCCGTTATCTGGTCAGCCACCGCGAAGCGGTGGAACGGCAATTGCTGGGGGCGTTCAAGCCGATCATGGTGACCGGTCTTTTGGTCATCCTATTGCTGCTGCAGCCGGACTTTGGCTCCTCGGCGCTGTTGATCGCCGTGGCTGTGGGCATGGTGTGGCTGGGCGGGGCACGCATGCGCAACCTGCTACTTATGGCGGTGCCGCTGGTGCCGGCGCTGACCTGGGTGGCATTCACGTCCGATTACCGCGTGCGGCGCCTGACCTCGTTCATGGACCCCTGGAAAAATCCGTTCACGGACGGATTCCAGCTGACCCAGGCCCTGATCGCCATCGGTCGCGGCGAGTGGACCGGCGTGGGCCTGGGCGAGAGCGTGCAGAAGCTGTTCTATCTGCCCGAGGCGCATACGGACTTCATCCTGGCGGTAATCGGCGAGGAGCTGGGTCTGGTGGGCATCCTGCTGGTGCTGGCCCTGTTCGCGCTGCTGGTGGGGCGCGGCTTGATGCTGGGTCTCAAGGGCGTTGAACTCAATCAGCGTTTCGCCGGCTACGTGGCTTTCGGCATCTCGCTGATGCTGGGGTTGCAGGCGCTGGTCTCTGCCGGCGTGAACCTGGGCGTGCTGCCCACCAAGGGCCTGACCCTGCCGCTGATCAGTTCCGGTGGTTCCAGCGTGCTGATGACCTGCGCCATGCTGGGCATCCTGCTGCGCGCCAGCTTCGAGATCCATCGTGCCGAGGATGCGCGGCGTGCGAACGCGCGCACGGCGCCGTCGACGCCGGATGCCGCCCTGGAGGCCAGCGCATGAATGCCGTGCAGTCCCAGACGAGGCGGCGCGATTCCGCGCCGGTGCTGATCATGGCTGGTGGCACGGGCGGGCACATCTTCCCCGGCTTGGCGGCGGCCGAGGCGCTGGCCGAGCGCGGTGTGCCGGTGGTCTGGATGGGCGCGGCGGGCGGCCTGGAGACCAGTATCGTGCCGCGCCACGGCTTGCGATTGCATGCGATCCGCGTCGGCGGCCTGCGCGGCAAGGGCTGGAAGACGCGGCTGCTGGCGCCATGGATGCTGGCGTGCGCCATTGGCGCGGCAATGCGCGCCCTGCGGCAGATCCGGCCGTGCTGTGTGCTGTCGATGGGCGGCTTCGTGGCCGGCCCCGGCGGCATCGCGGCATGGATGAGTCGGCGGCCGCTGCTGGTACACGAACAGAACCGCGTGCCGGGTGTGACCAACAAGGTGCTGGCGCGGCTGGCGCGGCGGGTGCTGGTGGGTTTCGAGGATGCATTTCCACAGACCCTGAAAACGACCTGGGTGGGCAATCCGGTGCGCGCGCAGATCAGTGCGCTGGATGCACCGGATCAACGCATGGCCCAGCGCACAGCCCCGGCGCATTTGCTGGTGCTCGGTGGCAGCCAGGGCGCGCGGGCGTTGAACGAGCGCTTGCCGATCGTGCTCGGTCGCCTGCCGCTACAGCATCGGCCTGTGATCTGGCATCAGTGCGGCAAACATGATCTGGATGCCACCCGCGCAGCCTATGCCGCGGCCGGACTGGAAGCGCGCGTGGAGCCGTTCATCGAAGACATGGCAGCGGCCTACGCCTGGGCCGATTTCGCGGTGTGCCGCGCCGGTGCATTGACCATCGCCGAATTGTGCGCCGCCGGCCTGGGCGCGCTGCTGGTGCCATATCCATTCGCCGTCGACGACCACCAGACACGCAACGCCGAAGCCATGCGCGATGCAGGTGCTGCACTGATCACACAGGAACGCGATATCAATATCGACATGCTGTCACAGCAGCTGGATGCCGTGCTCAACGACCCGGACACACTCAAGCGCATGGCCATGGCCGCGCGCACGCTGGCGCGCCCGAATGCCGCCGCCGACATCGCCGCGCAATGCCTGGAGGTGGCAGCATGAGCCCGCGTCGCCTGCGACCTCACGACGACATCATGTCCGCCTTCCGCCGTGTGCATTTCATCGGCATCGGCGGGGTCGGCATGAGCGGCATCGCCGAAGTGCTGCACAACCTTGGCTACAGCGTATCCGGGTCCGACTGCGCCAGCGGCGCGATCACGAAGCGGCTGACCGAGTTGGGTCTGACCGTATTCGAAGGTCATGACGCCGCACACGTCGATGGCGCCGATGTGGTGGTGACCTCCAGCGCCATCGGCGACGACAATCCGGAACTGGTCGCGGCTCGCGCACAGCGCATCCCGCTGGTGCCGCGTGCCGAAATGCTGGGCGAGCTGATGCGCTTCCGCCGCGGTGTGGCCATCGCCGGCACACACGGCAAGACCACGACCACGAGTCTGGCCGCCAGCGTGCTGGCCGAGGCCGGCTACGATCCCACCTTCGTCATCGGCGGCCAGCTCAATTCGGCGGGTGCCAATGCGCGTCTGGGGACCGGCGAATACCTGGTGGCCGAAGCCGACGAATCGGACGGCTCGTTCCTGATGCTGTCGCCCGTGATCGCGGTGGTCACCAACATCGATGCGGATCATCTGGAAAACTACGGCGGTGACTTCGCCCAGGTGCGACAGGCATTCGACGATTTCCTGCACCGCCTGCCGTTCTACGGCTTCGCCATCCTGTGCATCGATGATCCCGAGGTCGCCAGGCTGGCCTGCGGCGAGATCAGCCGCAGCGTGATCACCTATGGCATCGAACACGCGGGCGCGGATGTGCGTGCGGACAACATCCGCCAGCACGGCTTCGAGATGTTGTTCGACCTGCATCTGCCGGGTCGCAGCGAGGCACTGACGGTGAGTCTGAACCTGCCTGGCCGGCACAACGTGCTCAACGCGTTGGCGGCCGTCGCCGTGGGCTGGCAGCTGGGCGTGGACGATGCAGCGATCGTCGGTGCGCTGGCCGGTTTCCAGGGCGTGGGTCGCCGCTTTCATCGCCGCGGCGAGCTGGCACTGGATCGGGGCAGCGCCTTGCTGATCGACGATTACGGCCATCATCCACGGGAGTTGACGGCCGTGTTCGAGGCAGTGCGCAACGGCTGGCCCGAGCAGCGTCTGGTGGTGGCCTTCCAACCGCACCGGTTCAGCCGCACGCGCGATCTGATGGATGATTTCGCCAACGTGCTGGCCGAGGCCGACGTGCTGGTGCTGACCGAGGTCTACCCGGCCGGCGAAGAACCCATCGCCGGCGCCGACGGACGCGCGCTGGCGCGTGCCGTGCGTGCCCGCGGCAAGGTCGATCCGGTGCTGATCGGCCATCCGCGCGAGTTCGTCGACACGCTGCCGGCGTTGCTGCATGACGGCGACGTGTTGCTCCTGCTGGGTGCCGGTGACATCGGGCATACCGCGGCGCAGTTGGCGCAGCGCGGGCATCTGCGCTCGGAGGCGACGTCGTGACGCATGCCGCCGTCAGAACCCGCACTCCCAGCGCCTTCGGCCGCGTCGCCGTGGTCATGGGCGGCAGCTCGGCCGAGCGCGAGGTGTCGCTGGATTCCGGGCGCAATGTGCTGGACGCGCTCAAGGCCGGTGGCGTGGACGCACATCCGGTGGACGGCATTCCGGCGCTGCTGGACGCGCTGCGCGCCGGCCACTTCGCGCGCGTGTTCAACATCCTGCATGGGCAGCATGGAGGTGGTGAGGACGGCGTGCTGCAGGGCGCGCTGGATTCACTCAAGGTGCCGTATACGGGCTCCGGTGTGCTGGCCAGCGCACTGAGCATGGACAAGGTGCGCAGCAAGCTCATCTGGCAGGCACTGGGATTGCCGACACCACGTTTCGAGCGCGTGCCGCGTGGCGGTGACGTGCATGCCGCAGCGGCACGGGTCGGGCTGCCGGTCATCGTGAAGCCGGTGTCCGAAGGCTCCAGCGTCGGCATCAGTCGCGTGTTCGAGGAGGCCGATCTGGACGCGGCCGCGGAACTGGCGGCGCGCTACCCGGGTGAGCTGATGGTCGAGCAGCTGATCGAGGGCGACGAGCTGACCGTGTCGATCCTGGGTCGGCAGGCGCTGCCGTCGATCCGCATCGTGCCCAAGGGTGCCTATTACGATTATCACGCCAAATACGTGGCCGAGGATACGGAATATGTATGCCCCGGCCTGGACGCAGCCGGCGAACGGGGGCTCGGGGAACTCTCGCTGCGCGCCTTCGATGCGTTGGCATGCACCGGCTGGGGACGGGTGGACATCATGCGCGACCGCACAGGCCGCGACTGGCTGCTGGAGGTCAACACGGCGCCGGGCATGACCACGCATTCGCTGGTGCCCAAGGCTGCAGCCGTCGCCGGCATCGACTTCCAGTCGCTGTGCTGGCGCATTCTGGAAACCAGCCTCGGGGAGGACGCATGAGCGGCTCCGCACCCATTCGCGTCATCGCCTGGTGCGTGGCGATCGCGCTGGTCGCATTGCCGGTGATCGGCGTGTTGGAAGGCTGGTTTGCCGCCGGGCGCTGGCCCATCCGGCATCTGACCGTGCATTCGACATTCCACCACGTCAGCGCGGCGCAGGTGCGGCAGGCGGTGCAGGGCGACCTGCATGACGGATTCTTTGCCACGCGCCTGAGCAGGGTGCGCGCGGATGTGGCAGCGCTGCCGTGGGTGGCATCGGTCGAGGCACGCAAGCATTGGCCGGATACGCTGACGCTCAGTGTGCACGAGCGCCAGCCCTTCGCACGCTGGGACAAGAACCGGTTGATCAGCCGCACTGGCGAGCTCTTCAGCGCACCGGGCGCCGGCAAGCTGACCCGGCTGCCGGCACTGTCCGGACCGGACTCACGCCTGCACGACGTCATCGATTTCTACGTCCGCACACGCAAGACACTGGCCGCCGAGGGCCTGGGTCTGACCGGCGTGAAGCTGAGCGGACGCGACAGCTGGAGCGTGACCGTACGTGGCGGCATGCACATCGTCATCGGCAGCACGGACCCGCAGCAGCGTCTGGCGCAGTTTCTTGCCGTGTACCCGCGTCTGGTGCGGGGGCATGCGCAGTCATTCACCTATGCCGATCTGCGCTACACCAACGGGTTCGCGGTGCGCTGGCCGCAGCCGAAGTCGGCCGATTCTGCCGCCAAGACCAACAACGGAAACCACAGCACATGAACCGCAAGACTGAAAAACAGCTGGTGGTCGGCCTGGATATCGGCACCTCCAAGGTGGTGGCGATCGTCGGCGAATACACGGCCGACGAACCGGTGGAAGTCATCGGTGTCGGCTCGCACGTCTCGCGCGGCTTGAAGCGCGGCACCGTGGTGGACATCGAATCGACGGTGCATTCCATCCAGCGCGCCATCGAGGAGGCCGAGCTGATGGCCGGCTGCGATATCCGTTCGGTCTATGCCTCGATTTCCGGCAGTCATCTGGAAACCAAGAACTCGCACGGCACCGCGGCCATCCGCGACCGCGAAGTCACCGCCAACGATCTGGAACAGGTGCTGGAGGCAGCGCGTGCGGTGGCCATTCCGGCGGACCGCAAGGTGCTCTACAAGGAGCCGCAGGAATACCGCATCGACGGCCAGGACGGCATTCGCCACCCCGTGGGCATGAGCGGCGTGCGCCTGGAGGCCAGCGTGCATCTGGTCACCGGCGCCGCGGCAGCGGTGCAGAACATCACCAAGTGCATCAACCGTTGCGGCCTGTCGGTGGACGAACTGGTGCCTTCAGCCGTGGCCAGTGCCAAGTCGGTGCTGACCGACGACGAGCGCGAGCTGGGCGTATGCCTGGTCGATATCGGCGCCGGCACTACCGACATCTCCATTTATACCCAGGGCGCCATCCGCTACACCAAGGCGCTGCCGGTGGGCGGCGACCAGGTGACCAACGACATCGCCTACGGCGTGCACACGCCCACCACCCACGCCGAGGACATCAAGATCAAGTACGCCTGCGCACTGGCGCAGCTGGCGCATTCGGAAGAAACCGTGCAGGTGCCCAGCGTCGGCGACCGCCCGCCGCGGCGGCTGGCGCGGCAGGCGCTGGCGCAGTCGGTACAGGCGCGTTACGAGGAAATCTTCGAGATGGTGCACGACGAGCTGCGCCGTTCCGGTTACGAGAGCCTGGTGGCGGCCGGCGTGGTGCTGACCGGCGGCGCGGCCCGCATGGAAGGCGCGCTGGAGCTGGCCGAGGAAGTGTTCCAGAAGATGGTGCGCCTGGGCGTGCCGCAGCACGTGACCGGCTTCGGCGACGTGGTGACCAGCCAGATCCATGCCACGGGTGTGGGTCTGCTGCTGCACGGGGCACGCAGCGGCGGGATGCGCAGCACGGGACCGATCGGCGGCAGTGTCGGCGGCATGGTGGAGAAGGTGCGTGGCTGGCTGGCGCGCAACTTCTAGACAAGACATTCAGTTGCATGTGCCTGCACAGGCGGGACATGCGACGAGGGCGAGGCTCCCCTGCCTCGTCAGGCGGCACGAAATGGCCGCCACCCCCGGCGGAACACGATTCCGGCGGTTTTTGAGTCCACAAAAAATCAATGCATGACAACGGAGGACGGGAAATGTTTGAACTGGTCGAAAAACTCGCACCCAATGCGGTGATCAAGGTCATCGGCGTGGGCGGCGGCGGTGGCAACGCCGTGGCCCACATGGTCAATGCAAATATCGAGGGCGTGGATTTCATCTGCGCCAACACCGACGCGCAGGCGATGAAGAACTGCGGCGCCAAGGTGTCGCTCCAACTGGGCGCCAACGTCACCAAGGGCCTGGGCGCCGGTGCCAATCCGGAGGTGGGTCGTCAGGCCGCGCTGGAGGATCGTGAACGCATCGAGGAAATGATGGAAGGCGCCGACATGGTGTTCATCACCGCCGGCATGGGCGGCGGCACCGGTACCGGCGCGGCGCCGGTGGTGGCACAGCTGGCCAAGGAAAAGGGCATTCTGACGGTGGCGGTGGTCACCAAGCCGTTCCCGTTCGAGGGGCGGCGGCGCATGCAGGTGGCATTGAAGGGCATCGAGGATCTGCAGCAGCATGTGGATTCGCTGATCACCGTGCCCAACGAGAAGCTGCTCACCGTGCTGGGGCGCGAGGTCACGCTGCTGTCGGCATTCAAGGCCGCCAACGATGTGCTGCAGGGTGCGGTACAGGGCATCGCCGACCTGATCACGGCACCGGGCCTGATCAACGTCGACTTTGCCGACGTGCGCACCGTGATGTCGGAAATGGGCATGGCGATGATGGGCTCGGGCACCGCCCAGGGCGACGACCGCGCCCAGGCTGCGGCCGAGGCGGCCATCAACAACCCGCTGCTGGAGGACGTGAACCTCTCCGGTGCGTGCGGCATTCTGGTCAACGTCACCGCCGGCCCCAATCTCACCATGCGCGAGTTCGACGAGATCGGTCGTGTGGTGCACGATTTCGCCAGCGAGGATGCCACCGTGGTACTGGGCACTTCGATGAACGCCGAGCTCAAGGACGAAGTGCGCGTGACCGTGGTCGCCACCGGACTGAATCGCGCCGCGGCACGTCAGCCGGTGCGCCAGAGCATGCGGCAGGAAGAGCCGCGGTCGCGGCCGCGTCCGGTGGTGCTGCGCACCGGCACCGGCAACGAGGTCGTGGACTATGCTGCGCCGACCGCGGCCCCCAAGACCACGACCGAACAGGCCAGGAGCGAAAGCGCGCAGTCGGAGCCGGCGAAGTCGGAACCGGGCATGGATTACCTGGATATTCCGGCCTTCCTGCGCCGCCAGGCGGACTGAAGAGGAATCGCGGCAAGGGGCGGACGGGCATGTGCATGCGCATGTCCGGATCGTGCCGCCGGGTACCGTCACCGGAACTCCCGTCCTCCGGTGGCGGTCCCTGTTGAGGGAGACAACAGATGTGACGGGTGGTTTGAAGCCGTACTTCCGAGGCGGCGATGCTGGTGCCGCATGTCGTCCTATGGATGCAAGGTGGCGGAGGTGCAGTGATTCGCCGCTTTTTGCGTATGTCACGGGAATGTGAACCGCGGCAAAAAATAAACGCGGTGGTACACTTACCCAGAGAGTTAAGACTGTGTTATTCTGCGGCCACTTTTGGCTGCACTGCCATGGGCTTGCGAATCCAATGATCAAGCAACGCACGTTGAAAAACATCATCCGGGCCACCGGCGTCGGCCTCCACACTGGCAACAAGGTGTACATGACGTTGCGGCCGGCAGCAGCCAATACGGGGATCGTTTTTCGACGAACCGACCTGACGGAGCCGGTCGAGATTCCCTCGCGCAGCGAGTACGTGGGCGATACCCGCCTGTCCAGTACCCTGGTCAAGGATGGTGTACGCATCGGCACCGTGGAGCATCTGCTCTCGGCCATGGCCGGGCTCGGCATCGACAATGCCTATGTGGATCTGACCGCGCCGGAAGTGCCGATCATGGATGGCAGCGCCGGTCCGTTCGTGTTCCTGCTGCAGTCCGCGGGCGTCGAGGAGCAGGATGCGCCCAAGCGCTTCATCCGCATCAAGAAGCCGGTCCGGGTGGAGGATGGCGACAAGTGGGCGCGTTTCGAGCCGTTCGACGGTTTCAAGGTGGGCTTTTCCATCGACTTCAATCATCCGATGTTCTCGCACCGCACCTCGCGTGCCGAGATCGACTTTTCCACCACCTCCTTCGTCAAGGAAGTCAGCCGCGCGCGCACCTTCGGGTTCATGCGCGACATCGAGATGCTGCGCGAGCACAACCTCGCCATGGGCGGATCCATGGACAACGCCGTGGTGCTGGATGACTACCGCGTGCTCAACGAGGACGGTCTGCGCTACGAGGACGAGTTCGTCAAGCACAAGATCCTGGATGCCATCGGCGATTTGTACATGCTGGGACACAGCCTGATCGGGGCGTTCTACGGCCACAAGTCCGGGCATGAGCTCAACAACATCCTGCTGCGTGCGCTGCTGGCCGATACCGAAGCCTGGGAAGAGGCGAGCTTCGACGATCCGGAGCTGGCACCGATTTCCTACGCGCATCCGGCGCAAGCCGTCTGACCATCGCGGCGCGAAAGCGCGTTGCTCATTTTCCGCTCTGATGACCGACCGTGCCGCATGCCCGATGCGGCGCTGCGCGTGCGCGCGTGTTTCAGCCGTGCGGGCGTGGCCACCGGTTTGCTTGGTCGGCCCGGGTTGCGTGCCGGCGTGAGCTGGCGACAGTGGATGCAGAGACGGCAGCGGCCATGACGGGCGCATTCTTGCCGCGCGGGCCTTTGGCCCGGTCAGAGAAATGAACGTGCTGTAAATTTGCGACACCGGTCGCAAAAGCGCCGCGGTGAATTGAGATAATGGAAGTCAGGCGGGCGTGGATCCCGTGGGGGGCGGATCGGTCCGATCCGTGGGGGAATCATCATCGGCACATGCTGCCAGACTCAGGAACAAGCTCCGCATTTCGGGGTCCGAGACAGACCGCGCCGCCGAACGCAGGTGATCGGCGGTGGCTGCAGAGAGTGTTCTGGGTTCGACCGAAGCACGTTCCGATTCACGTGGCAGGGCACTGACCCTCACCACAAGGGAAAGGGCGTGCATACCACAGCCTCTGGCTGCCGCCAGGATCGTATTCTGGCAGGTGCGCAGACGGGCGGCCCAGGCCGGAGACGGAGCAAGGAAAACGATCCGCCCATCGCGCACGTCTGCCAGGCGGACGTTTTCGCGCAGCGAATCGGGAAGGGCCATACGCAGCAGCCGATCCAGTTCGGCCAGTTCGCGGGTTCGACGTGACAGTGCGGCCACGGGGCCGCAATCGTTCACGGATCGGGGGCCGCGGTCGCTACGCAGGGATCTGGATGGTTTCGATTTCACGATGCCGAACTTATCAAACGGGTCACGCATGCAAATCATACTCGTCTCTCGATCGAACAAGGCGCCCACGACGCACGATCTTTCCCTCGCCCGGACACGCCTGAAGCTCGCCGGCCTGCTGACCGGCGCCTGCGTGCTGGTGGCCGGGCTGGGAGCCATGGCGGCGCTGATGATCAGCAGCCCCAGCGCGCGCACCATGGCCCAGGTGCATCGCCTGCGCACCGTCATGACGCATCAGCAGGAGCAACTGGCTGCAGTGAAAGCGGACGCGCAGCGCAACATCAACGGCCTGGCGGTGAAGCTCGGTGAGCTGCAGGCGCAGTCGGTGCGCCTGAATGCGTTGGGCGAGCGTCTGACGCAAGCCGGCAAACTGGATGACGGAGAGTTCGATTTCAACCAGCCACCGGCGATCGGCGGTCCGGAGTCGGCAGGCGAAATCGCCTATGCGCTGCCGCATTCGCTGGAGCATGGCATCCACGCCCTGTCCCGGCAGTTCGCCGCGCAGAATGCACAGCTCGACGCACTGGGCGATTTGCTTCTGGACCGCAAGATCAATTCCAGCCTGCGCCCCACCGGCATGCCCGTGTCGGGCTATATCTCGTCCTATTTCGGAGCTCGCACCGATCCGTTCAACGGTCACAGCGAATTCCATTCCGGCCTGGACATCGCCACCAGGCGCGGCACTCCGGTGCACGCCGTGGCTGAAGGACTCGTGACCTACGCCGGCATCCGTCATGGCTACGGCAACGTGGTCGAGGTCGACCACGGCAATGGCTACATGACCCGTTTCGCGCACAACAGCAAGCTTCTGGTGCACCCCGGCGAGCGGGTGCGCATCGGCCAGGTGCTGGCCAAATCCGGGTCCACTGGACGTTCCACCGGGCCGCATGTGCATTTCGAGGTCTGGTACAAGGGGCATCCCGTCAACCCGCTGGCTTACGTGCGTGCGCATCGGTAGTGCGGCAAGCCGGTTGCCGCCCTCCCGGTAGGGGCGGCGGCGGCTGCGCGGCGTGGGAAAGAGCAGAAAGCAGACCCCTCATGGCTGCGCGCGCGTCACTCTTTTTTGTTCGCGGACGTCGCAGACGCCGCCTTTTCAGGTCACAAAGCTTCCCGGTTCGCTGGCGGCAGCGCCGGAGCCTTGATTCCCGGGGCCGTTGCCGCCAAAACGGGAAACGCACACCAAGCGTGTAGTACCATGTGCGTTTGACCCGCGACACGCGGACCTCCTGTTCCCAATTCGGATATTCGATGTTCAATCTCGGCCTGACGAGCGTTTTCGGCAGTCGCAACGAGCGTGTCCTGCGCCAGCTTTCCAAGACCGTCAATCGCATCAACGCGCTTGAACCGGATATGGAAAAGCTCGACGACGCGGCCTTGCGTGCCAAGACCGATGAATTTCGCCAGCGCATCGCCGATGGCCAGTCACTGGACAAGCTGCTGCCCGAGGCGTTTGCCGTGGTCCGTGAGGCGTCCAGGCGTGTGCTGGGGATGCGCCACTACGACGTGCAGATGATCGGCGGCATCGTGCTGCATCAAGGCAAGATCGCCGAGATGCGTACCGGCGAAGGCAAGACCCTGGTGGCGACGCTGCCGGTGTACCTGAATGCGCTGGAAGGCAAGGGCGTGCACGTGGTCACCGTCAATGACTATCTGGCACGCCGCGACGCCGCGCAGATGGGGCGTGTCTACAGCTTCCTGGGGCTGACCACGGGCGTGGTCTGGCCGGACATGGAGCACGAGGACAAGCACGAAGCCTACGCTTCGGACATCACCTACGGCACCAACAACGAATTCGGTTTCGACTACCTGCGCGACAACATGGCGCTGTCCAGGGAGCAGCGCTATCAGCGCGGCCTGCACTACGCCATCGTCGACGAGGTGGATTCCATCCTGATCGACGAGGCGCGCACGCCGCTGATCATTTCCGGTCCCGCGGAGGATTCGCCGGAGATGTACGTCAAGCTGGACAAGGTGGCCCCACAGCTGATTCGTCAGGAAACCGAAGAGGGCCCCGGCGACTACTGGGTCGACGAGAAGCAGAAACAGGTGCATCTGTCCGAGGACGGCATGGAACACGCCGAGCAGCTGCTGCATGCCGCCGGCGTGATCGAGGCCGACTCCGGCCTGTACGATTCGCGCAACCTGGCCGCGGTGCATCATCTGAACGCGGCCCTGCGCGCCAATGCCCTGTATCAGCGCGATGTCGACTACATCGTGCGTGGCGGCGAAGTGGTCATCGTGGATGAATTCACCGGCCGCACACTGAGCGGACGGCGCTGGTCCGACGGCCTGCATCAGGCGGTGGAAGCGAAGGAAGGAGTGCCCATCCAGCGCGAAAACCAGACCATGGCCACGGTCACCTTCCAGAACCTGTTCCGCATGTACGACAAGCTCTCGGGGATGACCGGCACCGCCGATACCGAGGCGTTCGAATTCAATTCCATCTATGGACTGGAGGTGGCGGTCATTCCCACCAATGAGCCGATGATCCGCAAGGACCATCAGGACAAGGTGTTCCTGGTGGCCCAGGCCAAGTACAAGGCTGTGATCGAGGACATCAGGGATTGCCACAAGCGCGGCCAGCCGGCGCTGGTCGGCACCACCTCGATCGAAGTCTCCGAGCTGCTGGCGGGGCTGCTCAAGGAGCAGGGCATTCCGCACGAGGTGCTCAACGCCAAGCAGCACGAGCGCGAGGCCACGATTGTCGCCAACGCCGGTGCGCCGGGTTCCGTGACGATTGCCACCAACATGGCCGGCCGTGGCACCGACATCGTGCTCGGCGGCAGCCTGGAAGCGGAACTTGCGGCGTTGCCGGATGACGTCGACGAGGCGGAAACCCGACGTGTGCGCGAGGCATGGCAAGCGCGCCATGAAGCGGTACTGGCCGCCGGCGGACTGCACATCATCGGCACCGAGCGCCACGAATCACGCCGTATCGACAACCAGCTGCGCGGCCGTTCCGGACGCCAGGGCGATCCCGGTTCCTCGCGCTTCTACCTGTCGCTGGAAGACAACCTGCTGCGCATCTTTGCCGGCGAGAAGGTCGGGCGCTGGATGCGCATGTTCGGCATGAAGGAGGATGAGCCGCTGGAGGACAAGCTCATCAGCCGGCAGATCGAGAAGGCGCAGCGCAAGGTCGAACAGCACAACTTCGACATCCGCAAGCACCTTCTGGAATTCGATGACGTGGCCAACGACCAGCGCAAGGTCATCTACAAGCAGCGCAACGATCTGCTGGAATCGGATGATGTGTCGCAGACCGTGGCCGATATCCGCGAGGACGTTGCCATCAGCCTGACACGGACATACGTGCCGCCGGACACGATCGACGACCAGTGGGACATCGCCGGACTGGATCGCAACCTCGAAAGCGAGTTCGGTCTGGAACTGGACCTGGCTGCATGGATCGAGTCGCAGTCCGAGATCGACGCCGATGGCATCCTGCGTCATGTTCACGAGGCACTGGACGCGCTGTTCGCCGAGAAGGAAGAGCAGCTCGGTGCCGAGTCCATGCGCCAGCTGGAAAAGCACATCACGCTGTCGGTGCTGGACAACGGCTGGAAGGAGCATCTCGCCAGCATGGACTATCTGCGGCAGGGCATCTATCTGCGTGGTTACGCGCAGGTGCAGCCCAAGCAGGAGTTCCAGCGCGAGTCATTCGAGCTGTTCACGCAGATGCTGGAACGCATCAAGTACGAGGTCATCCAGGTACTGGCACGCATCCAGATTCGCAGCGAGGAAGAGGTTGCGGCGATGGAAGCCGAGCAGCGCCGTCAGGCCGAGGGCAAGACACTGGAGTTCCAGCATGCTGCTGCGGGTGCGGCAGGCGATGATGCCGAAGTCGACGCCGCGGACGCTGCGCCTGCGGCTCCGGTCATCCGCGAGGGGCCGAAGGTCGGCCGGAATGATCCGTGCCCGTGCGGGTCCGGAAAGAAATACAAGCACTGTCACGGGCGCCTGAATTGACCGGCGCTCGCTGAAAGGGACTGCGACCCCTGCGGTCCCCATGCGCGCATGTCTTCGGCACGCCGTGAGGCATCGACGTATGATGCAGGCATGCAATGGTGTGCGACTTCATGACTGCGCAACTCATCATGGCGTGGGCCATTCCTGCCTTCTTCGTGCTCATCGCCATCGAGTTCGCGGTGGCCAGGATACGCGGCAGCGAGTCGTACCACGGCAATGATGCCATCAACAGCCTGGGGCTGGGCGTGATGTCGCAGCTCACGGGCGTATTCATGCGCGTGTTCAGCCTGGGCATCTACGCCTGGTGCGTGCAGCATCTGGCGCCATGGCGGTTGCCGGCCGACCATGTCTGGGTCTGGATCAGCGGCCTGCTGCTGTACGACTTCCTGTATTACTGGTTGCACCGCAGCGGACATCGCGTCGGCATCCTGTGGGCTGCGCACGTGGTGCATCACCAAAGCGAGAGCTACAACCTCACCACGGCACTGCGCCAGACCAGCAGCGGAGCCCTTCTGGGATGGCTGTTCTATCTGCCGATGGCGTTGCTGGGCTATCCGGCCAGCGTCTTCGTGGTGATCGCGCTGATCGACCTGCTGTACCAGTTCTGGGTACATACCGAGCAGGTGGGGCGGCTGGGCTGGTTCGATCGCGTGTTCTGCTCGCCGTCCAATCACCGTGCGCATCATGCCGTCAATGATCGCTATCTGGATCACAATTACGGCGGCATCCTGATCATCTGGGACCGCATGTTCGGCAGTTTCGTGGAAGAGAGCGGGACGGACCCGCCGGTCTACGGTACACGCGCGCCGTTGCGCAGCTGGAATCCGGTATGGGCGAACGTGGCGGTGTACTGGGCGATGGCCGTCGATGCCTGGCGGACGCGGCGTTGGCGCGACAAGTTGCTGGTGTGGATCATGCCGCCGGGCTGGCGGCCGGCGGATGTGGCCGGGCATCGTGTCGGACCGGCATTCGACATCGGGCACGCGCGATTCGACCCGCCGATGTCGCGCGCGCTTCTCATCTACTGTCTGGTCCAATTTGCCCTGCTGCTGGTGATGGGCATGCACTTTCTGGGCATGGCTGCGCACGCGGAGACTTTCACCGCACTGGGGTACGCCGGGTACGTGATCGCCAGTCTCTGCGTGCTCGGTGCGCTGATGGAAGGGCGGCGCAGCGCATGGTGGCTGGAATTGCTGCGTACGCTGGCGAGCGCGGTAGTGCCCCTGGCCTGCGGCCGCTGGTTCGGGGTGGCGCACCTGGATACCCGCATCGGGGTGGCCCTGCTGGCGGTGTACGCATCGAGCGCGCTGGTACTGCCCTGGTTGGGCATGCGCCGGAAGCTGGCGCCGGATTTCACGCCGCCCCCGCGCGACGATGCGAGGCCCGATGGCTCCGCTCCGAGGGCGGGGGACGGCCTTGACGTTGCCCGAACGCGTCCCCGGCTAGAGACGCACCCGCTTCCATCGGCATCGGATGCGGGGCGACGAAGCGGATGACCGCGCGTGTGTCGCATGGGCGAATTTGCAGCAAGGGCCTGCGCGCCGATTGCCCGGCCACCAGCAGGTGCCGGGACGAAGGCCGTCAGGTGCGTGCAAGGCGACAGGTGTTGCCGTTCGCCACGAGTGCGTGCGGTCAGTCGTCCTGGCCGTGTGAGGGGCGTTTGCGGTGTGGTTCGGCGGCCACGGTGGTGTATTGCGGTTCATCGCCATCCAGGCGCAGGGCGGTGAGTGTGCCGCCCCATACGCAGCCAGTATCGATGGCGTAGACACCCAGGCCTGCGAACCGGTCCAGTGCGGACCAATGGCCACAGACGATGCGGGTTTCCCGGCGACGGATACCCGGTGCGGCAAACCATGGATACAGACCAGGCTTCTGCGTGCCCGGGCGGCCTTTGCTGTCGAAATCGACCTTGCCGCGCGCGTCGCAGAAACGCATGCGCGTGAGCACGTTGATGCTGGCGCGCAAACGGTCGGTCCCGTGCAGGTTCTGCGACCAGGTGGCCGGCTTGTTGCCGAACAGGTGCCGCAGCAGCCGTGCGTGCCGCGGTCCGGCCAGCTCCCGCTCCACTTCGCGTGCGGCGCGCTTGGCCTGGCGCAGCGTCCACTGGGGTGCCAGGCCTGCATGCACCATGGTCCAGCCGAGGTCTGGATCGTGATGCAGCAGTTTCTGGGTGCGCAACCAGGCGATCAGTTCGTCGGCGTCCTCGGCAAAAAGGACCGAGCGCAGTTCCGGATTGACGCGTGCCTGCGCCTCGCGTGGTCGTTCGGCGATGGCAAGCAGGCTGAGATCATGGTTGCCCAGGGTAATGACACTGTGGTCGCGCAGGGAGCGGATCAGCCGCAGAACCTCCAGCGACTGTCCGCCGCGGTTGATGAGGTCGCCGCAGAACCACAGGCGGTCCCGTGCCGGGTCGAATGCGATGCGCTCCAGCAGGCGATTCAACTCGGGATAGCAGCCCTGCACATCGCCGATTGCGTAAACGGCCATCAGTCCTGCTCCTTGCGTATGAGGTGCATCAATGCAGTGTGCGCGGAATCGACAGGGTGAATGCCGGGATCTGCGCCTGGAACGCCGTTCCCTCGTCGGTGAGCATCTCGTAGCTGCCGTGCATGGTGCCCACGGAGGTTTCCAGCACCGCCCCGGAGGTGTACTGGTAGTGATCCCCAGGCCGCAGGCGGGGTTGTTCGCCCAGCACGCCATCTCCTCGCACCTCTTCGATGCGTCCGTGCGCGTCGGTGATGATCCAGTGGCGCCGGATCAGCTGGGCGGCGGTGGTGCCGGTATTGTGCAGCGTGATGGTGTAGGCGAAGACGTAGCGTTCGTCATCGGGTTTCGACTGATCGGGGAGAAAACGCGTTTGCACCGAAATGTCGATGGCGTGGGTGGTGGTATCGGTCATGCGGTGATTGTCGGGCAGCGGCCGAAAGCGGGCAAGCTGGTCCGGCTGCGCGATTCAGTTCGTTGCGCCGCGCGGATGCCATTCATGCCTGCTCCACGTCCATGCCGGCAAGTCGTACGAATGCTTCGGGGGGGAGGGTTTCGGCACGCGCACGCGGATCGATGCCGGCCCGCCGCAATGCGTCGGCAGTGAACCAGCCGCGCAGAGCGTTGGACAATGTCTTGCGCCGCTGCGCGAAAGCCGCCTTGACGATGCCGCGCAGGCGCCCGGCATCGACCTGTGGCCGTTGCGACGGCGGCAGCGGCGTCAGCCGCACCACGGCCGAATCCACTTTCGGTGGCGGTCGGAAAGCGGCAGCCGGAACCTCGAACAGCGCTTCGACGCGGCACACCAGTTGCAGCATGATGCTGAGTCGGCCATAGATCTTGCTGCCGGGAGCGGCGGCCATGCGCTCGACCACTTCCTTCTGCAGCATGAAGTGCATGTCGCGTACCGCGTCGATATGTTCCAGGCAGTGAAACAGGATCGGGCTGGAGATGTAATACGGCAGGTTGCCGGCGATGCGCAGCATGCGCCCGGCGGCCAGCGCAGCGAAATCGACATTCAGCACATCCGCTTCGACGATGTCGAGTGTGCCGCACGCAGCGGCGGTGGCGCGCAGCCTGGGGATCAGGTCGGCATCCAGTTCGATGGCGGTCAGGTGGCCGGCCGCACGCAGCAGCGGCAGCGTCAACGCACCTTCGCCGGGGCCGATTTCCACGATGACGTCATCGGCGGCGGGTGCGATCGATGCAACGATGCGATCGATGTAGCGTGGTTCGGCGAGAAAATGCTGCCCGAATCGCTTCTTCGCCCGCGCGCTCATGCGGCGGCGCCGAGCGCAATCATGCGCAGCGCCTGACGTGCAGCGGCCTGCATGCTGGAGGCATCGGCGCGGCCGCTGCCGGCCAGGTCCAGGGCTGTCCCGTGGTCCACCGAGGTGCGGATGAACGGCAATCCCAGGGTCACGTTGATGGCGCACTCGAAGCCCTCGCTCTTGAGCACGGGCAGGGCCTGATCGTGGTACATGGCCACGACGGCGTCGTAGCGCGCGCGTTGCGCGGGGATGAATGCAGTATCGGCCGGTAGCGGTCCCAGCAGCTGCATGCCGGTGGCGCGCAATTGATCCAGGGCGGGCGTGATGATCTCGATTTCCTCGCGGCCCATGTGCCCGGCTTCACCGGCGTGTGGATTGAGCCCCAGCACGGCGATGCGCGGCGCGGGCAGACCGAACCCGGCCACCAGTGCGTCATGCACGATATGCAGGGTACGGCTGATGCGCGTGCGGGTGATGGCCTTGGGCACATCGGCCAAGGGCATGTGGGTGGTTACCAGGGCCACCCGCAGGCGTTCGCTGGCCAGCATCATGACCACGTCGCAACCGGCGCGCCGGGCCAGGAATTCGGTGTGGCCGCTGAAGGGTTCGCCAGTGTCGTTGATCACCGACTTTTGCACCGGCGCGGTAAGCATGGCGGCAAATTCGCCTTGCAGACAGCCGTCCGAAGCCCGCGCCAGCATGCCCAGCACGTGAAAAGCGTTGCGTGGATCCAGCACGCCGGGCGTCTCCGTGACGCGCAGCGGTTGGGGGTCCACCCGGATATGGCCGGCAGTGCGCGTCGTGACCGGCACGTCCCGGCGGTAGGGCGCAATGTGGAGCGTGATGCCGCAGCGTTGTGCGGCTCGCTCGAGAAGGTCGGCATCGGTGATGGCGACCAGATCGGCGGGCAGCTCCGTGGCCGCCAGACGTGCGACCAGCTCAGGTCCGATGCCGGCCGGCTCGCCTGTGGTGATGGCCAGCCGCGGCAGTGCCGCGGCCGCGTTCACGACTTTTCGCTGCCCGGACCCTTGGGGGGTCGCAGCGAGGGGACCAGCACGCGGACATAGGAGGATGAGCGCATGTCGCGCAGATAGTTCTCGTACGCCTGTTCGGCCTTGCGCTGGCCAATGGCCTGCCGCGCCTGCTGACGCTGTTTCTCGCTGGTACGGTCCTTGCGGCGGGTGCCCAGGCGCTTGACGATGTGCCAGCTGCCATCCTTGGTCTTGAAGGGCCGGGAGACGCCGCCGTCGTTGAGCTGCTGCAGCCGGGAGGCCACGGCGGTGCCCCAGGCGTCGATCGGGAACCAGCCCATGTCGCCGCCGATATTGGCCGTGGTGTCGTCATCGGAGTCGGCCTTGGCCAGCTTCGCGAAGCTCTTGTGCTTGTTCTTGATGTCGTTGTAGAGCGTCTCGATCTTCTTCCGGGCCTGCTGCTGCGAGACCAATTCGGTCGGCTTGATCATGATCTGCCGAGCGTGATACTCCGTGACCACATCGCGGCTGGGTTTCTTGCGACCGACCAGCTTCAGGATATGGAACCCGCTGGCGCCGCGCAGCGGCTTGCTGACCTGGCCCGGCTTGAGTTTGCCGATTTCGGAGACGAAGGCCGGTGGGATGGAGTCCACCCGGCGCCACCCCAGGTCGCCGCCCTGCAAGGCATCCTGCGCGTCCGAGTAGCGGATGGCTGCGGCGTTGAAATCCATGCCGCCGGCGATGGCCTGCTCGACGCGATGCGCCTTGGCGGCGGTCTCCTGGATCTGTTCGGCGCTGGCACCCTTGGGAAGGTTGATCTGGATGTGCTTGAGATGCACCTTCCCGGCGTTGTAGCCCGGGCTGGAGAGCAGGTTGTTGACCTCCGAATCGGTGATCTTGACCTCATTCTGGGCCACGCTCTGGCGCAGCCGCTGCACCAGGATCTGATCTGCAAGCTGTTGCTGAAATGCCGCATAGCTGCCGCCCTGCTGGGTAACGGCCTGGCGCAGTTGCGCGGGGGTCATGTGGTTTTGCCGGGCGACATTGGTGGTGGCCTGGCTGACATCCTGGTTGGACACGCGGATGCCCTGATCCTGGGCACGCTGTACCTGCAGCTTCATCAGGATCAGTCGCTGCAGCACCTGCTGTTTGAGCACCTTGGTCGGCGGCAGTTGCTGCGGATGATCGGCGTACTGGCGCTGGATCTGCGCCACGGCCTGATCCAGTTCACTTTGCAGGATCACATCGCCCTGCGCCACGGCCACGATGCGGTCGATCATCTGCGGCGACTGCGCGCCGGGCAACATCTGGGCGTGTGCTTCGGGCATGGCCACGGCGGCCAGCGTGAGCAAGAGGACGGCGAAAAATGACTTCATCGGGATGACGACCTGATAGACGGGCCTGAATGAATCGCAGGGTATTGAAAACCACAGCCGCAGGGCGCGACACGGCGGCCAGTTGAACGAGGTGCCGGCAGCGGCGCCTCATGCGGCTTATTGATAGCCAAGGATAGCACGGCGCAGGAGTACTCCGGTTTGCGGACTGGTCGACCCCAGACCCTTGAAGCGGATGTTCAGCATGATGGCATTGGCGGTATCGCCGTAGTTGTCGTTCACGTAGTGGTGGCCCACCAGCTGGATGGCGACGCAGCAGCTGTCATATTCGATCCCGGCCAGTGCTTCCAGCGTCTTGGGATGCCCCCGATGGAAGCCGGGCTGGTGATAATCGCGCAACGCCACGTTCCACCGACCCACCAGGCGCCAGTGGGTCGATACGGGATAGACCGCGGAAACGTCGAACTGTTCCAGGAAGTTGTCGCGATAGCGGTAGGAAAAGTTGAAGACGCCGTCGCCGGCGATGCGGCTTTGCACGCCCACCGTGGCGACCTGGTTGTGGCGGCTGTGCGGGTCCCACTGGTAATCGCTGGTCAGCTGCCACCGGTCGGACAGTTTCAGATCCAGCTGGGTGACGTAGGCGGAGCCGGAATAATCCGTGGGCGGGCCGCTCAACTGCACGCGCTGCGGCCGGAAATAGTGGATCTGGCCGAAGCTGATCGATGCGCGCTCCACACCTTCGTCATCCAGAAGCCGCGAGGTCACGGCGGCGGTGAGATCGTTCGCATCCTGCTGCCGGTCCGCACCGGAGAAGCGGTTGGTGGTGAACAGCTGCCAGTAGTCGAACGTCATGTGGCGGGTATCGAACAGCGGCAGGTTGCTCTGGTTGCGATACGGCACGTACAGGTAGTACAGGCGTGGTTCCAGGGTCTGTGTGTAGTCGCTGCCGAACAGGTGCGTGTCGCGTTCGAAGATCAGACCGCTGTCGATGCTGGCAATTGGCAGCGCGCGTGACGGCGTGCGCTCGTGGAATCCGTACCGCTGGTAGTCATCGCTGAGCTGATAGGCGGTATAGCGGTAACCCAGCGTGGGGTGCACGAACCAGGCGGCGCCGTCGAAGGGCATGGACAGGGTCGGGTACAGATCCACGCGATCGCCCTCGATCACGTCGGCACTGGTCTTGCGAAAGGCCACCGCTTCGTTGGGCATGTCCAGGTACAGCCCCGGCAGCACGGTGGTATCGATATTGAAGGTGGTACGCGGCAGGCGGTTGTATTGCAGGCCGGCGGCGGTCACGGCGGGATCCACGCTCTCGAAGCGCTCGGCGCCGAATGACGCGCTCCACCAGTTGCCGCCGCCCGACACATAGGCGTTGGAGGCGAGGCTGCTGACGGCGGAGCGATACGCGCCGTTGCCGAAATCGCGCAGGAAATACTTGTCCGACACATGGTTGATGCTGGTGTGGAAGTTCCACGTCTGGCTCAGGCGTGTGCTGTCGCCGTACTGGATGTGATAGCGGTCGGTGCCGTCGGCCAGGCCGGGACGAGGTTGCCCGCCCGAATCGATGCCGGCATTGCGGTCGTCAGGCAGATATTGCACATCCAGCTTGCCGCGGCTGGAATGTATCAGGTAGCGGAATTCCCCCCCCAGCATCAGGCCGCGCTCGGTGTATTCGGTGGGCGTGATGGTGGCGTCGTAATTGGGTGCCAGGTTCAGGTAATACGGAAGCGCGATGCTGAAGCCGTTGTTGGTGGAACGGCCGACGGTGGGTTCCAGAAAGCCGCTCTTGCGCTTGTCGCTGATCGGGAACGTGAAATACGGCAGGTACAGGAACGGCACGCCGCGATAGCGCATGGTGCCCGAATGGAGCGTGCCGATGCCGCTGACCTTGTTGAGCTGCACGGACTTGCCCTTGAACTCCCAGACCCGGTCACTGGGGTCACAGGTGGAATAGGTGGCTTGGGTGAAATCCTCGTGTTGCGGATCCACCAGCGTGGCCCGAGAGGCCCTGCCATTGCCGCGTGCCTTCAGCAGTTGATAGCGCACGTGATCGGCGACGGCGTGGTCGGGCTGGGTGGTGCCGTGAATATGGTTGGCCGACATCAGCAGGGTGCTGTCCTGGTAGCGCACATGCCCCAGGGCATCGTAGGCGGTGCTGTTGTCGTTGTAGGTGGCGTGATCGGCGCGCAGCAGCTGGTCATAACGGCGCAGTCGCACGCGCCCGTCCAGTTTGTAGACCCGTGGATTCGAGCTGTCCGCATGGACCGCGGCGACATGGGTGGTGGCCGTGGGCCGTCCCATCTCGTCTTCTGGCAGGCCGCTCTGGTAGAACTCCAGCAGGTCGTTGCGTTTGCACATTGCATAACTGACCGGGCGCGGCGCACAGGTGAACGCCCCCAAAGGGCAGACACTGAACGCCTGCGCCGGCCTGGCTTTGTGCGCATGCGCCATCACCTGTGGCCCCAGACAGCTGGCGGCAAGCGCGACAGCGGCGGCGAGCACGCGGCGACGCGGCAAAATCATTGAACGGGTCGACACGGGCCCGGGCTCTCCAAGACAGTTAAATGCGAGCTAAGCTAACAGAATCGCATCGCCGCGGGCAGTCATGGCGAGCCGGTGGGGCTGCAGGCGCTGCCGCGCATTAGATGTGCATCAACGTTGCCACGTGATCGGACACACATGCTGCCAGTGCATTGAGGTCGTAGCCACCTTCCAGCGACGACACCAGGCGGCCATCGGCATGGGCGGCAGACAGGTCGAGCAGGCGCTCGGTGAGCCAGACGAAATCATCTGACTCGAGCTCCAGCCCCGCAAGCGGATCCTTTGCGTGGCCATCGAAGCCGGCGGAGATCAGCACCAGTTGCGGGCGGAATGCGAACAGCCGCGGCAGCAGGATGTCGTTCCACGTGGCGCGGAAGTCCGCGGAGCCGCTGGCCGGCGGCAGGGGCGCATTGATGATGTTGCCGCTGCCGGTCTCTGCAGTCTCGCCACTGCCGGGATACAGCGGCATCTGGTGACTGGAGGCGTACATGACGCGCGGCTCGGTGACCATGATGTCCTGTGTGCCGTTGCCGTGGTGGACGTCGAAATCGACGATCGCCACGCGCTTGAAGCCGTGCATAGCGAGGGCATGATGTGCGCCGATGGCCACGCTGTTGAACAGGCAGAAACCCATGGCGGTATCGGCCGTGGCATGGTGGCCCGGGGGCCGGACGGCGCAGAATGCACGGGAGGCGGAGCCATCGCAGGCGGCATCCACCGCGGCACAGACTGCGCCGGCCGCGTGCAGGGCGGCTTCGACCGACCCCGGCGAAAGGAAGGTATCCGCATCCAGCGTGCGTCGTCCCCGGGTGGGTGCGGCGTGCATCATGGACTCGACGTGGCTGGCAGTGTGCGCGCGCCGCAACTGGACATCGGTGGCGCGCGGTGCCTCGACGCGATCCAGTGCGGCAAAGCGATCGTGATCCAGCGCCTTGAGCACGGCGCGCAGGCGTGCCGGGGATTCCGGATGCTCGGGTCCCGGATCATGATCGAGGCAGGCGGCGTGCGTGTACAGGCGCATCATGCGGGCAGGCAGCGGTTCGCGCGGCGATCAGTCGGCGGGCGGGGTATCGCGCGGGCGGCGTTCGCGCTGCCAGAGTACCTCGCCGTGACCGCTGTCGCGCGCCAGGACGCGCGCCATGACGAACAGCAGGTCGGAGAGGCGGTTGAGGTAGCGCGTGATCTGCGGGCGGATGTCCTCCACGCGCGCCAGGGCCACCGTTTCGCGTTCGGCACGCCGGCAGACCGTGCGCGCCAGATGACAGTGTGCCGCGGCCATGCCGCCGCCGGGGAGGATGAATTCCTTCAGCGCGGGCAGGTCGGCATTGAATCTGTCCAGCACCCGCTCGAGACGTTCGATGTCGGCGTCTTCCATCATGGCCATGCCGGGGATGCAAAGCTCGCCTCCCAAGTCGAACAGCTCATGCTGCACCTGGAGCAGCGCGTCGCGAACGGCGTCGGGAATGCTCTCCACCGCCAGCACCATGCCGATGGTGCAATTGAGCTCGTCGGTGCTGCCGTAGGCGTTGACGCGCAGTGAATCCTTGCCTGTACGTGAGCCGTCACCCAGCCCGGTCGAACCGTCATCGCCGGTGCGCGTGTAGATTTTCGAGAGGCGGTTGCCCATGGATCGATGCCCGTCCGACCGACGGGCGGATCAGGCCTGGACCGGCGCGGCCGAGAGCACGGTGAAGCGGCGCGAGAGCAATGCGAAACCGCCAAACAGGGCGGTGCTCCAGAACAGCGTCCCCGGCAGCGAGCCATACTGGTAGAACGGCAGCCCGGCGATGTAGCAGGCGGCCAGTCCCGATGCGCTGGCGGCGTAGGTGCTGGAGACCAGCCATGCGGCAAAATTGGTGATCAGGAAAAAGCCCGTGGCGCTTCCCACCGCGGCGAGAGCGACGTTCACCACCTTCACGCGATGGCGCAGTGAAAATCCGGCGACCGCCGTCAAGGCGATGCAGGCATAGATGACCGGCGCCGCCTGCAGCCACAAAGCAAGCTGCCCTGCCGGCAGGGAGGCGGCAATCACGACATCCGCGGCTGCCATCGCCATCAGCGGAATCGCCACGGCCAGCCAGCGGTTGGCGAAATACGCCCCGCCGAACAGTGCCATGGCTTCCACCGGCGTGGCGTTGTAGGGCAGAACGCCGGGCACGAAATGCACGACCAGACGATAGCCTATCGTCAGCGCGATCATGGCCAGCAGCACGGCGGTGCGGGGCGTGAAAAGGCGGGGACTGGAATCGGCAGACATGTGATTCATTGGCGTTCCGTAATGACACTTCGTGACCTGCGCCAAGGATACTTCAAATCAGTAACGCTGAACCAATGAGTTGCCAGACACGTCGATTTTTCCACGTGCCGGTTATGATGAGTTGATGAACAAACGTACCGACATCCTGATCGTGGGTGGCGGCCTGGTGGGCGCCAGCGCGGCGATTGCGCTGGACCAGGCCGGGCACGACGTGGTCATGCTGGAAGCGGCATCGCCGCACGCCGGCGGTCCGCCCAGTTACGACGAACGCAACCTGGCGCTGGCCCGCGCCAGCGTCAACGGCCTGCGGGCGCTGGGGGTGTGGCCGCATGTCGCCAACTCGGCCACGCCGATCGAGCGCATCCACATCAGTCGCGCGGGCGCCTTCGGTAGTACCCGCCTGGATGCCGAGGCGGCGGGTGTGGATGCGCTGGGCTGGACACTGCCGGCGCGCGAGCTGGGCGCCGCATTGAATCGGCGACTGGACGATTGTCGCCGGTTGCAGCGACTGGCGCCGGCCACGCTGACCGGTTTGAGTGCGACATCCGGGGGGTGGCGCGCGCATGTGGAGAACGCGGCCTCGCCACTGACCATCGATGCCCGTCTGCTGGTCGGCGCCGACGGTAGCGGGTCCACGGTGCGTCGCGAACTGGGAATCCAGGCGGAGGTGCACGATTACGCGCAGAGTCTGTTCGTGTGCACCGTGACTCCCGACGAGGCACTGCGCGGGCGCGCCTTCGAGCGATTTGCCGATCACGGGCCGGTGGCCATGCTGCCGCTGGCTGGCCAGCGCGCAGGTCTGGTGCTGACGGTGCCCGAAGACCAGGTCGAGGATGTCGCGGCAATGAGTGACGCCGAGTATCTGGCATTTGCCCACGCGCGTTTCGGCTGGCGTCTGGGGCGGCTCAGTCGCCCGGGCAAGCGCGCGCCCTATCCGATTCGCCGCGTGGCGGCGCAGCGTCTGACCGCGCAACATGCGGTGCTGATCGGCAATGCGGCGCAGACGGTGCACCCGGTGGCCGCGCAGGGGTTCAATCTGGGGCTGCGCGATGCCTTGACCCTGTCCGAACTGCTTGCGGACGCCGCCGGCCGCGAGAATCCGGGCGCAGCGCACGTGCTCGATGCCTACGCGCAGCGGCGCGCGCCGGATCGCGAGGGCGTCATGGCCATGACCCACAATCTGATCCGTCTGGCTTGTGCGCCGGCCAGCGGGCTGCAGGTGCTGCACAGCACCGGCTTGCTGGCCTGCGACCGCTTGCCTGCGTTGCGTCGCAGGCTGTTGCGGCACGGCATGGGTTTTCGCGGACGCGCGCCGCGTGATGTACGGGAGAGTATCTGAGTGACCGAGTCCACGTTCGAACGCGGGCTGCGCCGTCGCCCGCGCGATCTTCTGGATGTCGCCGTGGTCGGTGGCGGCATGGTGGGTGCCGCAGCCGCGCTGGCACTGGCGCGCGACGGTTTGCGTTGCGCATTGATAGAGGCGCGAGAGCCGGTGCACTGGCAGATGGAGGACGAGGTGGACTTGCGCGTGGTGGCGCTGGCGCCATCCTCGGCGCGGCTGCTGCGCGAGCTTGGGCTGTGGGACAGGGTGCTCGAGGCACGGGCGCAGGCCTATGACGCCATGCATGTGTGGGATGCCGAAAGTGGCGCGCAACTGGATTTCGACGCTGCCGGCGAAGGACGCGAGGCGCTGGGCTGGATCGTGGAGAATCGCCTGCTGCAGTCGATGCTGTGGGATGCTCTGGAGCAGATTGGGGTCCGTCGCGTCTGCCCGGCTCAGGTACAGATGTACGCTGTGCATGACGACCACGCCCGATTGCAGCTGGAGGACGGCGCGACGCTGTCGGCACGGCTGCTGGTGGCTGCCGATGGCGCGCATTCGGCCTTGCGTGAACAGGCCGGCATCGATGTGCGCGAGCGCGATTATGCGCAGCGCGCCGTGGTCGCCCACGTACGCACCGAAGGCACGCACGGGCATGCCGCCTGGCAGCGGTTCACGGCGGACGGGCCGGTCGCCTTCTTGCCGCTTGCCGACGGGCGCAGCTCGGTGGTCTGGACGCTGCCGCAGGCGCGCGCCGGGGAGGTGCTGGAGCTGTCCGACGCGGACTTCTGCGATGCGCTGGGCCTGGCACTGGATTTTCGTCTGGGGCGCGTGATCGAGACCAGCCGCCGCGCCGCTTTTCCGTTGCGTCTGCAGCTGGCGCGCAGTTATCAGGCCGAGCGTCTGGTGCTGTTGGGCGATGCCGCGCACGTGGTGCACCCGTTGGCCGGGCAGGGCGTCAATCTGGGACTGCGCGACGTGATCGAGCTGCGCGAAACATTGCAACGCGCGCAGCAGCGCGGTGCCGATCTGGGCGCCGCGCACGTGCTGCGACGCTACGCGCGACGCCGGCGCAGTGCCAATGCCATGGATGCGCGCTCGTTCGATGCCCTGGCGCGCCTGTTTGCACGCACCGAGGCGCCGCTGGTCGGTGTGCGCAGTCTGGGCATGCGCGCCATCAATCGTCTTGAACCGCTCAAGCGTGCCTTCGGCGATCACGCCGCCGGACGTTGAGTCGCAACGGGTCCGTCCGCGTAAGGCGGCTCAGGGAGCCGGTTGCGGGCGGTATGCAGGAACGTTCGAGGCAGCAGGCGAATCCGTCGCGTTGCGTCTTGAGCCCGCCTGCATGCGTCGGTGAGACTTCCCGATCCGAGCGGGGATTCAGGATGTGCGGTCCACGGCGTAATCGGCCAGGGCGGCCAGTGCCTCGCGATACTCCGAATGCGGCAGTGTCTGCAGCGCCTGTCGCGCCGCGTGCGCATGGTCGCGCGCACGCTGCTGCGTGCGCTCGATGGCACCGGATACCTGAATGGACTCGACGATGAGATCCAGAGAATCCAGTCCGCCATGCTCGATGGCGTGGCGCAGCGACTCGACCTGCTGCGGCGTGCCGCGTTCCAGCGCGTAGATGAGCGGCAGCGTCGGTTTGCCTTCGGCCAGGTCGTCGCCGATGTTCTTGCCCAGTGTGCCGGCATCGGAGACGTAATCCAGCAGATCGTCGGCGATCTGAAAGGCATAGCCAAGTTCCGTGCCGTATCGGCGCAACGCCTCGACCTGCGCCCCAGGGAGCCCGCCGAGCACGCCCCCCAGTTCGGTGGCGGCGGCGAACAGCACGCCGGTCTTGCGCTGGATCACATCCAGATAGTCGGCTTCGCCGACATCGGCATTGCCGATGTTCAGAAGCTGCATCACCTCGCCGGCGGCGATCGTGTTGGTGGTGTCGGCCAGGATGCGCATGATGGGCATGCGGTCCAGTTCCACCATCAGCTGGAACGAGCGCGAATAGAGGAAATCGCCTACCAGCACGCTGGCGGCGTTGCCCCAGATCTCATTGGCGGTGCGCTTGCCGCGGCGCAGGTCGGATTCGTCGACCACGTCATCGTGCAGCAGCGTGGAGGTGTGGATGAACTCGACCACCGCGGCCAGCTTGATGTGGTCGCTGCCCTCGTAGCCGGCAGCACGGGCCGCCAGGACGTGCAGCATCGGCCGCAGGCGCTTGCCACCACCGGCGATGATGTGCCCGGCGATCTGGTTGATCAGCACAACATCCGAGGCCAGCCGTTCGCGGATCAGCGTATCGATGGCGCGCATGTCTTTTGCTGCCAGCGCACGCACGGCGTCGAAATCGGCAGACAAGGGGCGGGCATCAACGGGTTGTGACATAAGCGGGCGGGCCGGCCGTGGGGGGAGGACGTGATCGGATGCGGTGAGACACTACTCTAGATGCTATACGCTGCGACGGTGTGTCGCGAAGCATCCGCAGCGGCGCACCTTATAATGCCCGGACATGATTTCGCCACTGGCAGTTGGGTTCAAGTGAGTACTTTCAGTTCCATCGAGTTGCGCGGCGCGCTGAGCCTGGCCGCAGTCATCAGTCTGCGCCTGTTCGGCATTTTTCTCATACTTCCCGTCTTTGCCCTGTATGCGCGGCATATGCCGGATGCCACGCCATTGCTGATCGGGGTGGGCCTGGGCATCTACGGCATCGGCCAGATGCTGTTGCAGATCCCGTTGGGCATGCTGTCGGACCGCATTGGCCGCAAGCCTGCGATCACCATCGGTCTGCTGGTGTTCGCAGCGGGCGGGCTGGTGGCGGCGCTGGCGCATACCATCATTGGTGTCATCGTGGGCCGCGCCGTGCAGGGCATGGGTGCAGTGTCGGGATCGGGCACGGCGCTGGCGGCCGATCTGTCGCACGAGACCAATCGCGGCAAGGTGCTGGGCATCATCGGCGCCTCGATCGGATTGTCGTTCCTGCTGGCATTGATCCTGGGTCCGATCCTGGAGCCGATCGGCGGGCTCAACGGCCTGTTCGGCATCACCTCCATTCTGGCGCTGATCTCCCTGTTGCTGCTGTGGGCGCTTGTGCCCAATCCGCAGCAGCGCCGGTCGCCGGCGGCAGCCGGATACGGCAAAGTGCTCGAGATGCTGCGCGACAGCCGCCTGCTGGTGCTCAATGGCTCGGTGTTCTTCCTGCATGCCATGCTGACAGCGGTGTTCGTGGCGCTGCCGTTGTTGATGAGCGACAACTTTCACATTGCCGCGCATCGGCAGTGGGAGCTGTATCTGCCTGTGATGATCGTGGCAGCGCTGGTCATGGGCGGCGTATTGCGCCGCATGCATGCCATCGCCCAGGCACTGCGCGTGACCCTGGTATGCGTGGTGGCGCTGGGGCTGTCACTGCTGGGACTGGCCTTTTCCAGCGGCAGCGTCGCCGCTCTGGGCGTTGCCGCCGCGGTGTTCTTTTCTGCGTTCAATTTGCTGGAAGCGGCCTTGCCCAGTCTGGTGACGCGTGTGGCGCCGGATGCCAGTCGCGGCGCGGCCATGGGGGCCTTTTCCACCAGCCAGTTCGCCGGAGCGCTGGTCGGCGGCGTGTTGGGCGGAAAAATGCTGGGAATGCTGGGTGTGGAGGGCGTATTCATCGCCGCGGCGGTGCCCACCCTGGTCTGGGCGCCATTGATCCTTTGGGGCGCGCGCAAGGTGCGGCTGGCGGAACAGTCCACCGTGGCCGCAGCAGCCTGAGCTGCAGCGGCGGCCTTCAATTGGCGGGTCGCTGCGCGGGTATCGGCGCGTTCCCGATCGGCAGCTGCACCACGCGCCAGATTCCAAGCTGATACTGCAGGTAGGGTTGGCGGTAGAAAGGCGCTGCCGCGAATGGTGCGTGCCTGGCATAACTGAAGATCCAGCCGTGCGGATGTGAGCGCGCCCAGCGTTGTGCCTGTTGCAGATCACCCTGTGGAATCGGATGGCGCAGACGGCCGGCGAAATCGAACGCCGAATGGTTGTCGCCGATCGAGAACAATGGAATATGCCGATGCTGCGCCTGCGCCAGCAAGCGTCCCACCGGACGCGTGTCGTAACGGATGCCGCCGCTGTCCATCGCGGCCACCTTGGCGGCCAGCATGCTGACGAGCATTGCCAGGGCGACCACCTGCACCCGCCCCGTGTGCCGGCGCAAGACGATCATCGTCAGCCCCATGACCATCACGATGGCACTGCACACCCATACGCCGGGCGGAATGCCATCGACAGCGAGTTGCTGTCCGACGATGGCGACCGCCACGCCGACTATCACGATCACCACCCCCGCGGCCGCACCGTGCACGCGCAGATTCCGCCGTGCGAGCGCAAAGCCCCCCAGCACCGCCAGCGCCGGCAGCAGCGGCAGCAGATAATGCGGCTGCTTGCCGCTGATGACGCAGAACGCCACGAACGGCGGCACAAACGCCGCCAGCGCGAAGCGCGGCAGGATGCTGTGGCCACTTGCAGCCTCGGTGGGGCGACGTGCCCGCCACAGCGAGAAGGTCCAGGGCAGCGCAAGCGCCGGCAGAATGGGCAGATACCACCACGGCGGCCGCGAATGCGCAAAGCTGTGATCCACACGCCCCAGGGTCTGCCGGAACAGCAACGCATTTTCGTACGCGGGGCCGCCGGCATGCGCCGCCGTCAGCGCCCACGCCAGGCCAATGGCGGCGCCAATGGCGATCGCCGCCAGCATGGCCGCGTAATGCGACCACAGATGCTGTCGCACGAGGGGCTGCCACCACGGCGCCAGCAACATCGGCATGGTGCCCACCAGAAGAATCACCGGGCCCTTGGTCAGGATGCCCAGGCCGATGCCCACCCCGCCCAGAACGATGCCGCGCAGCATGCGCCGCTCCGCCAAGTCGATAGCCGCAAACCACACTCCCAGGCTGCACAGGGTCAGCAGCGCGTCGAACATGATGGCGTTGGAAAATGCCGCCACCGCCGCGCAGCCCAGCCACAGCCAGCCTGACTGACTGGCCATGTCCCTGCGGCCACTCAGCCGCCACGCCAGCGCCCGTACCAGCGCAAATCCGCATAGTGTGAACAGCAGCTCGAGCAGACGCGCGCTCCAGGCGTGGAAGCCGGTAAGCGACCACATGCCATTGATCAGCCAGAACAGCAGTGGCGGCTTGTCCGAATACGGCGTGCCGTTGAGAAACGGCACCAGCCATTGCCCGCGCACGTGCATGTTCCAGGCGACCGACAGATAGCGCGTTTCGTCGATCGGTACAGCCGGCATCAGGAAGACTGGAGGCAACAGCGCCAGCAGCGCCATCAACCTCCACAGCATGGCGTGGCGCGGCGTTGCCGGGCCGGCTGCGGCGGTCTCCGAGACGGACAGGGGATCGGCGTGTTGATGGGGCATGGCAAACGCGTGCGGCAACGGCAAAGGCGCATTTTGCCTGAAAAGGCCGCTGCCCCGGATGGTCGTGGTGTCGGGCTTTGCTTACACCACGCCTCCGCGCGGGACGACATGCTGCATCGATGCCTCATGCTGCTGGGAGCAGGTCGGCCTGTGCTAGCATCCGCTCAATTGAATACAGCACTTTTTTCCGAGGGCATTCCATGGCACGCGGCATCAACAAGGTCATCCTGGTCGGCAACCTCGGCGCGGACCCCGAAACGCGCTACACGGCCAGCGGCACGGCAATCACCACGCTGAGCGTGGCCACGTCGGAGCAGTGGACCGACAAGCAGAGTGGTGAAAAGAAAGAGCGCACCGAGTGGCATCGCGTGAAGTTGTTCGGCCGCCTCGGCGAGATTGCCGGCGAGTACCTGAAAAAGGGTCGCCAGGTCTATATCGAGGGCTCCATCCGCACCGACAAGTACACCGACAAGCAGGGCGTCGAGCGCTACAGCACCGACGTGATCGCCAGCGAGATGCAGATGCTCGGCGGGGGCGAGATGGGCGGTGGCTCGGCAGGCGGCGGTTACCGCAACCAGTCTCAGCCGTCCTCGGGCGGCGGACGTCCGGCACCGCAGTCCCAGGCACCGGCGCCGCAAGGGGGCGACAACGGTGGATTCGAAGACGACGACATTCCGTTCTGAGTCGCCCCATCCGGATCGGTGCAATGGAAGAAGGCCCGCATTTGGCGGGCCTTCTTCATCTGGGCATCACCCAGGCGTTTGAAATCAAGTAGATGGGGCCGGCGCTGC
Organism: uncultured Gammaproteobacteria bacterium; assembly: GCA_963747595.1. Taxonomy (GTDB): domain Bacteria; phylum Pseudomonadota; class Gammaproteobacteria; order Xanthomonadales; family Rhodanobacteraceae; genus Oleiagrimonas. The sequence goes on along the minus strand of CAVVFO010000002.1, from coordinate 1,495,947 downwards.
CTGTCCGCACGCCCGCGTTGCACTGCTCGACAGGCACCAGCCTGCCTTCGCCAGTGCACCTTGTCATATGCGAACAGACAGAACCGGTGCCGCCTGCACAGACCTGTTCAGAGGGCCTTCGGGTGGCGGCGTGCTCACTTTTCGTCAAGCAGATCCATCAGCGCTTTGGCCGCATCGGCGGAGGAGGCGGGGTTCTGTCCCGTGATCAGCTTGCCATCCACGCGCACCAGGCTCTGGAAGTCGTCGGTACTGGCGTAGTCGCCGCCCAGACGCCTGAGCTCGTCCTCGACCTTGAACGGAACCACGTCGCTGAGCCCCATCGCCGCTTCCTCGCTGTTGCTGAAGCCGGTGACCTGACGCCCCTTGACCAGCGGTGTGCCGTCGGCAGTCGTGACGTGGCGCAGGGCGCCGGGCGCGTGACAAACGGCGGAGACGGGTTTCCCCGCGGCCCAGAATGACGCAATCAGGGCAATCGATGCCTTGTCCTCGGCCAGATCCCACAGCGGCCCGTGACCGCCGGGATAGAACACGGCGTCGTAGTCGTCGGCGTTCATGTCGTTCAGAGGCTTGGTATGGGCCAATGCCTGGCGGGCTTCTTCGTCCGCCTTGAAGCGGCGTGTGGCATCGGTCTGGGCATCATCGCTGTCGCTGTTGGGGTCCAGCGGTGGCTGGCCACCCTGCGGCGAGGCCAGGGTGATATGGGCGCCGGCATCCTTGAAGATGTAATACGGTGCGGCGAATTCTTCCAGCCAGAAGCCGGTCTTGTTGCCAGTGTCGCCCAGCTGGTCGTGGGATGTCAGGATCATCAGGATCTTCATGGTGGACTCCTCGATATGCGGGGGATGCGGGAGGCATCGCGCGACGTCGCCGCGATGCCGGAGACAAAAGACATGAGGGTCGAATGCTCGGGAGCAACCATACCGTCGTGGCCGTGTGCACCACGTCGAGCCGCTACGGGTGATATTTGCGGCCGTTTTCGTGCAAGAATCGGGGTTCTCGTATCGAGCAACGGCCTTTGTCGCGTGGCAAAATTGGCGTCCCGAAAATTCGTTCTGCGGTGGCGTCTGGTGGCCCTGCTTGCCGCGATCGCGGTCAGTGTGGCGCTTCCTTTTGCGGTCAACCGGGTCAGCACCGACAGTGCCTTGCAGGCGCGCGACTGGGTGGCGGAGACCTCGCGGGTCAAGGCGACCGTCTATCACCTGACCTTCCTGCTGCGCGATATGGAAGCGGCCACATATTCGATACTGCAAGGCTCCAGGGAAAAGGCGCTGCAACAACGCATAGCGACGGACCGTACACGGATCCCACAGCTGATAACCCATCTGCGCGTGTTGATGCACGACAATGTCAGCCAGCGCAAACGCATGGCCGATTTCTCGGCTGTGGTCGAGGGACGCATGGCCCTCATGCAGAGGGCGCAGAGCCATTACGCCGCGGGCGATGTGAATGGCGCATACCAGGCTCTGGGCGACGCCATCAAGATATTTCACTACTCCGGGCTGGCCGATCGCATCGTGGCCGAGGAGTCGCATCTTCTGACGCAGCGTACGCGTCTGGCCGATCGCAAAACGCACCGCCTGTACTGGATGACGGGCCTGACCGCCCTGGCGCAACTGGTGCTTCTGGGTATCGTGGTGGTGATGTCCGAACGCCAGGTGCAGCAGCGCTGGCTGGCGGAACGGCGCACGCGCCGCGCCGTGGAGCGCGCGCAGTTGGTGATGCAGTCGATACGCGAACCGATCGCCGTCCTGGATGGACAACTCAATGCCATTGCGCTCAATGCCGCGTTCAGTGAGTTGTATGACGCCGGGGATGACGGCCGCAGCGGCATGCCGCTGCGCACCATCGGGGATGGTGCCTGGACCAACGCGGCATTGCTGCGTCGGCTGCAGGATGTGGCTGGCCGCGGGCGTGAATTGTGGGACTACGATCTGAGTCAGACCACCAGCGATGGCGTGGAACGGCAGGTGCTGATCAATGCCCGTCCCCTGGAGTTGCCGGATCGTGACGGTACGGCGGTCCTGCTGACTGTCAGCGACGTGTCGGCGCTGAAGGTGGCGGAGGCCCAGGTCAACGAACTCAACCGGCAGCTGGAAGGCAAGATCGAGCAGGTGTCGGACGTCAACCGCGAGCTGAAGGCATTCAGTTATTCGGTGTCGCACGACCTGCGCGCGCCGTTGCGTCACGTGGCCGGGTTTTCGGGCAAGCTGGCCCGCCACCTCGGCGAGAGGGCCGATGACAAGACCCTGCACTATATCGATGTGATCATCGATGCATCGCGGCGCATGTCGGAACTGATCGACGATCTGCTGGTGTATTCGCGCCTGGGGCGCGGCGCCTTGCGGTTGCGCCAGGTGGACATGCAGTCATTGGTCGATGAGGCACGAACCGTGACTGCCAGCGACATCGGCGACCGCCAGATCGAGTGGCGCGTGGAGGATCTGCCGGTCGTGGTGGGCGACGAAAACATGTTGCGCACCGTGTGGCAGAATCTGATCGGCAACGCCGTCAAGTACACCGGTAAACGCGAGCATGCAGTCATCGAGGTGACCGGCACGCGCAACGCCAGGGGGCATCACGTGTTCACTGTCAGGGACAATGGCGCCGGCTTCGACATGCGTTTCATCGACAAGCTGTTCGGTGTTTTCCAGCGCCTGCACAAGGCGTCGGAATTCGCCGGGACCGGTATTGGACTGGCCAGTGTGCGGCGTATCATTTCGCGCCACGGCGGGCGGGTCTGGGCCGAGGGCGAGCTCGACAAGGGCGCCAGTTTTTCCTTTTCCATTCCTGAAACCACTATTCCCGAGGCTGCTGAGGCGGATGAGGGCTCAACGAGAACAGAGGCATGACAAAATCGGATCTTCGTACCATTCTGCTGGCCGAGGACAGCCCGGCCGATGCGGAAATGGCCATTGATGCGTTGCGTGAGGCACGCTTGGCCAACCCTGTCGTCCGCGTGGAGGATGGCGCCGAGGCGCTGGATTACCTGCATTGCCGCGGCCCGCATGCCGATCGCGAACCGGGCAACCCCGCCGTGGTGCTGCTGGATATCAAGATGCCGCTGATGGACGGCATCGAAGTATTGCGCGACATGCGCGGAACCGAGAAGCTCAAGCGCATCCCCGTGGTGATCCTGTCCTCCTCGCGCGAGGAAAGCGACCTTGCGCAAAGCTGGGATCTGGGTGTAAACGCTTACGTGGTGAAGCCGGTGGACGCCAATCAGTTCTTTCATGCCGTGCAGACGCTCGGCCAGTTCTGGGCAGTGCTGAACGAAGTGCCGGGAATTTCGAGGAACGCTTGATGCAGATGAACGTGCAAAGCGAGCCTGAAACTGCGCGCAGGCAAAAGCTGCGCCTGCTGCAGGTGGAGGATTCGCAAGCCGATGCCGAGCTGATTGTCGATGAACTGGCCGACGATCATTTTGACGTCGACGTGCGCGTGGTCGACAACGAGGCGGATTACCTCGCCGCGCTGGAGGCGTTCGACCCGCAGATCGTGCTTTCGGACCTGACCATGCCCGGCTTTGACGGCTACCGGGCACTGGAGGTGCTGCGTGAGCGGCACGCCTTCCTGCCGTTCATCTTCGTCTCCGGAACCATCGGCGAGGAAGCGGCCATCGAGGCCCTGCGCCAGGGGGCCACCGATTACATCCTCAAGAACAACCTGAGTCGGCTCACCACCGCGGTGCGCCGTGCATTGCACGAGGCCGCCGAACAGCTGGGGCGCGAACGCGCCGAGGCGGAGTTGATCAATGCGCAGCGTTTCGAGAGCCTGGCGCTTCTGGCCGGTGGCTTGAGTCATGATTTGCGCAATCTGTTGCAGCCGTTGCTGCTGGCGGCTGAATCCCTGGAGGATTACACCGACGACGAGCGCCTGCAGCGGATCGGGGAGATGGTGCGTGGGTGCGCGCAGCGCGGGCTGGACATGGTCAACTCCATGCTCACATTCGCGCGGGGCTCGCGGCGTGCCGAACGGGTGCGCCTGGGCAGTCTGTTCGGCGCGCTCAAGCTGCTGTTGCAAGGCACGGTGCCCAAGACCGTGGAACTGCATATCGGCGAGCATGCCGCGGATCTCGAATTCGATGGCAATCACACCGAGCTGCAGCAGTGCCTGCTCAACCTGTGTCTGAATGCCATCCAGGCCATGCCCCAGGGCGGCAGACTGGAGTTGAACGCGAAGGAAGAGACCCTGCAGCAGACGTTCTTCGAGGATGGTGAGGAAGTCGACACTGGACGGTATCTGAGGATTTCAGTGCGTGATACCGGCGACGGCATGGCGGACGAGACGCTGGAAAGGCTGTTTCAGCCATTCTTCACTACCAAGGACGAAGGCACCGGTTTGGGGCTGCTGTCGTGCAAGCGCATCGTCGATGGACACTGCGGCGCCTTGCGGGTGGAGAGCGAACAGGGCCAGGGCACCGCATTTCATGTCTACCTGCCGCTGGAAGGCGAGAACGTGGAGGCTCGGTCCGCGCGCAACGGCTTGCCGTATGGGAATGGCGAGAATGTTCTTGTGGTGGTCGAAGAGGCCGCGCAGCTGTCGCTGCTGTCCGATACCCTGGACAGCTACGGCTACCAGGTGTCGACCAGCCAGAGTGGTGCGGCGGCGCTGCAGCATATCGAATCGAGCGGATTGCCCGAGCTGGTGGTCATGGATGCGGACATGAACCTGATGACCGGCGTGCGCACCCTGGCGGCATTGCTGGAGCGCAACTATGTCGGGGCGGTGTTGTTGCTGGCCCGCAAATCGAATGCCGAAAATATCGAGGGCTTGCCGCCGTTGCCGCATCTGCAGATTTTGTTGAAACCGCTGGAAGTGGGTGAACTGTTGCGCGCCGCGCGTTCCAGTCTGGACGAAGTGCAGGCGGGCGATTCGGACGGCGGAAAGGCCCTTCCGGATGGCAGCGGGCAGGAGCGGTGGCAGTAGGACGCGATCCGCGGCCACGACCGTGCGGTCGTGGCCGCGCCAGTGCGTCAAGGCACAAGGGTGGCTTATGCCGTGCCGGCGTCAGTCGATATCCAGCTTTTTCAGCTTGTAGCGCAGGGCGCGAAAGGTGATGCCCAGTTTCTTGGCGGTGGCGGTCTTGTTGTAGCGCGATTCCTCCAACGCCTTGAGAATCGCTTCGCGCTCGAGGTTGGACATGTAGTCGTCCAGCGGCTGCGTGCTGCTGTGTCCGGCGTCACTGGCCGAAGTGCTCTCCTCGCTGGCACCGATACGTGGCGCGCGGGCCGGCAACATCAGGTCGGCCACATCGATGGTTTCGCCTTCGCACATGGCCACTGCGCGCTCCAGGATGTTTTCCAGTTCGCGGACGTTGCCGGGAAAGGGGTAATCCTGCAGCGCTTCCAGCGCCGGCGTGGACAGCGTCACCGCAGCGGCGTGCCGGTCGACTGCCTGACGTTCGAGCATGGCTTTGGCCAGCAGGCCGATATCGGCACCACGCTCGCGCAACGGCGGTACCTTCAGTTCGATGACGTTGATGCGATAGAACAGGTCCTGGCGGAACTGGCCGTTCTCGACCAGCGGGGCCAGGTCCTTGTGTGTCGCCGAGAGGATGCGGACATCCACCGGGATTTCACCCCGGCCGCCGATGGGCCGCACGGCTTTTTCCTGAATGACCCGCAGCAGCTTGACCTGCATGTGCAGCGGCAGCTCGGCCACCTCGTCCAGAAACAGCGTGCCACCGTCGGCCGCCTGGAACAGGCCTTCCTTGGCGGCGCTGGCGCCCGTGAAGCTGCCTTTCATGTGGCCGAAGAATTCGCTTTCCATCAGCTCTGAGGGAATCGCGCCGCAGTTGACCGGCACGAATGCGCCGGCGGACCGCGGCCCCTGCTCGTGGATCAGCCGTGCCACCAGCTCCTTGCCCACCCCGGACTCGCCGCTGACATACACCGGCGCCTGGTTGCGGGCCAGCTTGGCGATGGTGGTACGGACCTGCTGCATGGCCGGCGATTGCCCGATCAGCCTGCTGCTGCCGTTCTTGGGCGACGCATTGCCGGATGCATCCTGCTCGCGACGTTCGCCATTGAGGGCGAGCGCGCTCTGCACCAGGCGTCGCAGCAACTGGATGTCGACCGGCTTGGAAACGAAGTCGAAGGCGCCGGCTTTCAGCGCGGTGACCGCTGCGTCCACGTTGCCGTAGGCGGTGATCATGGCCACGGGGGTGTCGGGACATTTGTCGGCAATCATCTCGATCAGTTCCTGACCGGAGCCGTCGGGCAGGCGCATGTCCGTGAAGCACAGGTCATAGGATTGCGAGCCGAGCATCTGCCTGGCCTCGCCGACATTGCTGGCGGCATCCACATCCAGATTCATCCGGCCCAGGGTGATGGTCAGCAGTTCACGGATGTCACGTTCGTCATCGACGACCAGGACGCGCTGTTTGCTCATGGCGTGTGCATTCTCCAATGATACTGCGCGCAGCACGGTGTGCTGGCGCCCCCTTCTGGAAGGGTAACCGCGGCGGCCGCAAGGGACCAGCCCCGGCATCTGCAGCGGCGGCGAGGATGCCTCATTCTCCGTCTTCGTACGCGCTGCCCGGGCCAAGCATCGACGGTGTCAGGGTGATGCGAAAGCAGCTTCCGCCACCGGCCACGGGAACGTATTCCAGCGATGCCTGGTTGGCTTCGCACATCTGTCGTGCCAGATACAGCCCCAGCCCCGTGCCGTATTCGTGCGTGGTGTAGAACGGTTCGAAGATCTGCGCGGCCACCCTGGGAGCGATCCCCGGACCGCGGTCAGTCACTTCCAGCACCGGCGGGCCGTTGTCCGAGCCGTGTCGCGAGATCAGCATGACGCGTGCCGGTTCGCCCGGCATGCGGCCGTAGCGCAGCGCGTTCTGCACCAGATTCCATATCACCTGCTGCAGTTGCTGCGTGTCGGCCACGGCGCCCACGGTGCGCGACTGCACGATGGCACGCAGGGAATCGGCGCCCAGGTCGTTGCTCTCGGTGTATTCGTCGACGAAGCCCAGCGCCCATTCATTCAGGTCCAGGGCTTCCGGACGCGAGCGCTCCCGTCGCGACAACTGCAGGATGTTCTCGATGATTTCGTTCAGGCGTCCGCAGTGGTTGTTGATGATCTCCACCATGCGCTCGTCGGAATCATTGAGTTCCTCGGATTCGGCCAGCAATTGTGCCGAGTAGCGGATCGCCGCCAGCGGGTTGCGGATCTCGTGGGCGATGGAGGCAGACAGCCGGCCCAGTGACGCCAGGGTCAGCTCTTCGGCGCGGCGTGATACCAGGGAGGTATCGTCCAGGAAAATGAGGATGTGCGAGTCGTCATTGGCGGCCAGCCGGGTGAAGCGCGGGATCACTTCCGGCACGCCATCGGCCAGGGCCACCGCGGTTTCGTCCAGCTTGCCGTAGCTGCGCCAGTGGAACAGGCGCCGTGACAGCTCCGGCGCCAGCGTTCCCAGATCGCGGCGGTCGTTGGGCGGATTGCCCAGCAACATCCAGGCCGACTCGTTGAGCTGGTGCACGCGGTTGGCGTCATCCACCAGCATCACCCCGGTTTTCATGCGCCGGATGATCAGTTCGTTGACTTGCGAAAGATTGGCCAGATCCAGGCCGCGCTGCACGGCAAGCGCTTCAGTGGCGCGCATCTGCTTGCCCAGCGCGAAGAACAGCCAGGCACAGAACAGGTAGGCGGTACCGAACAGGCCCGATTCGAGCAGCTGGTGATTGAAGTCGGCATTGGTCGGCGTGGTGAACGCATGCCCGAGCATGCCGATGGTGGCCATGGCGCCGAAGACCATGGACAGGCGCAGCGGCAGCAGCAGGGCACCCGCGCCGATATTGACCACCAGCATCATCTCGATGCCGATGCGCGCGTCGTGCATGGTCGTGACCGCCAGTACGGCGGCAAGCACGTCCACGCAGAGAGCGAACGTCACGTAGAGGTTCAGATTGCCCATGCAGCGGCGGGTGCGTGCCAGCACCACGATCGCGAAGCCCAGCAGGAGCAGGGCGATGATGCGGGCAAATCCGGGTTGCGCGCCGGTGACCCATTGCTCCAGTGATGAGGGGCTGAATGCCAGGGCGGTGTAGACCAGCGCCTGTGCCAACCGGAACCAGTTGAGGAAGTACAGCTCGTTGAGAACGATGGACATGCCCCGGGTATTGCGGCGCGTGGCATCGGAGTTGGAGGACACGTCGAGACTCACTCCCCTGGGACCCGCGGCAGTATACCCAAGCAGCGCCACGAGCACCTCCGCCTGCGCTGTCGAGCCGGCCACTGACGTCATCCACCCGCACCTGCACGCAGGGGCGTGGGGCAGTGCGAAAGTGCACCTGCGCGGGGCCGCCCTTTTCATCAGGTGCCCGATCCGCGACAATGTACGGCTATTGCGCCCGGGTACCTTTCATGCTGCCCCCGCATTCATCGTCGTCCCGGCTGATGCGCCGCCTCGCGGTTGATCGTCGACGACGCATCGTTTCTTGTTCGCTCGAGGTCCCGAATGAATTTCCACGAGTATCAGGCAAAACAACTGTTCGCCGAGTACGGCATCACCGTGCCGCCGGGCAAGGTGGCCGATTCGGCCGACGCCGCTGTCGATGTCGCCCAATCACTGGGCGGGTCGCAGTGGATGGTCAAGGCGCAGATCCACGCGGGTGGCCGCGGCAAGTCCGGCGGCGTGAAGTTCTGCAAGAGCCATGACGAGGTCAAGGCCGCCGCAGCCGCCATGCTGGGCACGAAGATGGAAACCTACCAGTCCGGCGGCCGCGCGCTGCCGGTGAATCTGGTGCTGGTCACCGATGCCACCGATATCGCCCGCGAACTGTATCTGTCGATCCTGGTTGACCGCGACACCAAGTGCGTGTCCTTCATCGCCTCCAAGCACGGCGGCGTGGACATCGAGCAGGTGGCCAACGAGACGCCCGAGGACATCCACACCATCGCCGTGGATTTCGTCGAGGATCTGCAGCCGTACCAGTGTCGCCAGCTGGGCTTCGAGATGGACCTCAATCCCAAGCAGGTGGGGCAGCTGACCAGGATCATGCTGGGCCTGTACAAGCTGTTCAACGAGAAAGACCTGTCGCTGGTCGAGCTGAACCCGCTGGCGGTGCTGGAAGACGGCAGCCTGGCGGCGCTGGACGGCAAGATGAACTCCGACGACAACGCCGAGTTCCGCCACAAGGATCTGGCCGCGATGCGCGACCTGAGCCAGGAAGACGACGCCGAGGCGGCTGCGGTCGAGCACAACCTCAACTACGTCACCATGGACGGCAGCATCGGCTGCATGGTCAACGGCGCGGGCCTGGCCATGGCCACCATGGACGTGATCAAGCTGGCGGGAGGCGAGCCGGCCAACTTCCTGGATGTCGGCGGCGGCGCCACCAAGGAGCGCGTGACCGAGGCGTTCAAGTTGATCCTGTCCTCGAACAAGGTCAAGGCCATTCTGGTCAACATCTTCGGCGGCATCGTGCGCTGCGACCTGATCGCCGAGGGCATCATCGCTGCGGTCAAGGAAGTGGGCCTGCAGATTCCGGTCATCGTGCGCCTCGAGGGCACCAACGTGGAGCAGGGCCGCGAGTTGCTGGCCAACTCCGGCCTGGCGATCACCACGGCCGACGATCTCAACGACGCGGCGAACAAAGCCGTGACAGCCGCGAAGTGAGGAGAATCAAAGCATGAGCGTACTGGTCAACAAGAACACCAAGGTGATCGTGCAGGGCTTCACCGGCCAGCAGGGCACCTTCCACGCCGAGCAGGCCATCGACTACGGCACCAACATCGTCGGCGGCGTCACGCCGGGCAAGGGCGGCACCGAGCATATCGGCCTGCCGGTCTTCAATTCCGTCAACGAGGCGGTCGAGGACACCGGCGCCAACGCTTCCGTGATCTTCGTGCCGCCGCCGTTTGCGGCCGATTCCATCCTGGAAGCCATCGATGCGGGCATCGAAGTCATCGTCGCCATCACCGAGGGCATCCCGGTGCTGGACATGCTGCGCGTCAAGAACGTGCTCGAGGATCATCCGGAAACGGTTCTGATCGGCCCCAACTGCCCCGGCATCATCACCCCGGGCGAGTGCAAGATCGGCATCATGCCGGGGCACATCCATCAGCCGGGCAACGTCGGCATCGTGTCGCGGTCCGGCACGCTGACGTATGAAGCGGTCTTCCAGACCACCAACGAGGGTCTGGGACAGTCCACCTGCATCGGCATCGGCGGCGATCCGATCCAGGGCATGAGCTTCATCGACTGCCTGAAGCTGTTCCAGGACGATCCCGGGACCGAGGGCATCATCATGGTCGGCGAGATCGGCGGCAGCGCCGAGGAAGATGCGGCCGAGTTCATCCAGGACTACGTGACCAAGCCCGTGGTGGCCTTCATCGCCGGCGCCTCGGCACCGGCGGGCAAGCGCATGGGGCATGCCGGGGCTATCATCGCCAACGGCAAGGGCACGGCGGAAGCCAAGTTCGAGGCGCTGGAAAAGGCCGGCGTGACCACCGTCAAGTCGCCTGCCGACCTGGGCAAGGTTCTTGCCGAGCAGATGAAAAAGTAAGCGGGTCGCGGTCGTTTTCGGCCTGACCGTTGTATTGCAGGGGGCCGCGGTTATCCGCGGCCTCTAGTGTACTGCTTCACCCTGTTTGAACCATTCAGAGCCAAGCGGACAGGTCAGGGCAAGGCGCGGCGGGCAGCCTAGGGTTGTTCCCTTGGCAAAGGCCGCAACGCGGCCATGGCCTGTCCGCTTGGCTCCCGAAGAGCCTGCTCCGGACTTGATCCGGGGGGCGAGCCGCTGGGCGCCCGTCTGCCGCAGCGTATCCGCTTGAAAAGGAACCACCTTTCCGGCGCGAATATGCCTTGCAGCCGCACGCCCAGCGACTCGCTGAATGGTTCAAACAGGGTGAAGCAGTACATTAGCGTTCCGGGGATCCTTTAGGAGCATGACGATGGCCACGTTGCGTTTTGCGCTGGCTCAGCATGATTTCTGCGTCGGCGCGGTGCACGACAACGCCGCCGACGCCATGCGTCTGTCCGCGCAGGCACGCGAGGCAGGTGCGGCGCTGGTGGCATTTCCGGAGCTGGCATTGAGTGGCTACCCGGCAGACGACCTGCTGCTGCGTCTCAGTTTTCTCGATGCCTGTGACGCGGCGATGGCGGATGTCGCCGCCAAGACGCATGGCATCGACGTGCTGATCGGCCATCCCACCCGCGGGCCACGGGTCGAGCACACCGCCGACGAGCATGCCTTCCAGCAGCCGCTGCTCAACGCCGCCAGCGTGCTGCGCGACGGCGTGGAGATCGCGCGTTATGCCAAGCACGCCTTGCCCAATTACGGCGTGTTCGACGAAAAGCGCTATTTCACGCCCGGCACCGACAGTCGCGTGGTGGAGATCGATGGCGTGCGTGTGGGCCTCATGGTCTGCGAGGATATCTGGGTGGACGCGCCGGCCGAGACGGCCTGTACCAACGGTGCCCAGATGCTGCTGGTGATCAATGCCTCTCCGTATTGTCTCAGCAAGCATACGGAGCGCCTGGCAATCCTGCAAAAGCGGGCCCGTCGGCATGGCGTGGGAATCGCCTACCTCAACGGCACCGGGGGACAGGATGACCTGCTGTTCGATGGGGCGTCCGTGCTGATCAATGCCGATGGGCGGGTCGCCGCGCAGGCGCCTGCCTTTCAGGACCTCCTGTTGCTGGCCGTTTACGACGTGGCCACTGGCTGCTTCCGCAGCGAGGGCTGGCCGCCGGTGGAGACATCGGTCGAGGCGGTTCTCTACGCCGGGCTGGTGCGCGGGCTCCGCGACTACGTGCACAAGAACGGCTTCCAGGGTGTGCTGCTGGGTTTGTCCGGCGGCATCGATTCGGCCCTGACGCTTGCCCTGGCAGTGGATGCACTGGGGGCCGACGCCGTCACCGCAGTGATGATGGCCTCCGAGTACACCTCGCAACTGTCGCTGGATGGAGCGCGCGAGCAGGCCGAGCGACAGGGCGTGGAGTATCACGTGCTGTCCATCGAGTCGGCATTCGAGGCCATGCAAGGCACGCTGCACCCGGTCTTCGAGGGCAAACCGGCCGATACCACCGAGGAAAACCTGCAGTCACGACTGCGCGGTACGCTGCTGATGGCACTATCCAACAAACATGGCCGACTGCTGCTGGCGACCGGCAACAAGAGCGAGATGGCGGTCGGTTACGCCACGTTGTATGGCGACATGTGCGGCGCGTATGCGCCGCTGAAGGATGTCTACAAGACGCGGGTGTATCGGCTGGCACGCTGGCGCAATGACGCAGAGCGCGGCAGAGGATGGGTGATTCCACCGGCCGTGATCGAGCGCCCGCCGTCGGCCGAGTTGCGTGCCGAGCAGACCGATCAGGATTCGCTGCCGGCGTATGGCACGCTGGACGACATGCTCGAGCGTTTCATCGAGGGTGCGCAGTCACAGGAGCAGATCATCGCGGCCGGTTTCGACGGGGACACCGTGAACCGCGTGGCACGCCTGGTGCTGATCAACGAATTCAAGCGGCGCCAGTCTGCTCCCGGCCCCAAAGTCACACGATGCGCCTTCGGTCGCGAGCGGCGCTATCCGATCACTTCGGGGTGGTCATAAACCACCGACTTGCGTCGGGCAGTTCAAGGATCGATCGCGACGAAGCCGCCTGCGTGCCAGCGGTTGTTCAACGTCCCCGCAATCAACTCGTCGGGAGCATCCGGCCTTCCCGCAAGCAGGCGGATGACTACGGGCTCCTGCCCTACGCCCTCCGGGCCGACTCCGTCGTTCGCGCCGCTCCTGCGGCGCAGTCGTCGCGCTGCCTCCGACCCATTGATCCGCCTTACTGGAGCGCCAGGATCGGCGCCACCTGATCATGGCGATCCAGCGCCTCGGCCACCTTGCGCAGGCGTTGCTGCAGCGTCGCCATATCCGTCGCGCACAGCGTGGCGTGGCCGACCTTGCGTCCCGGTCGGGGGTCCTTGCCGTAGTCGTGCCAGTGGCCTTCGGTTTCGCTCAGGATGGGCGTGGCGTCCGGCAATGCGCCGATCCAGTTCAGCATGGCGCTGACGCCGCGTGCGCCGGTATCGCCCAGCGGCAACCCGAGCACCGCGCGCACGTGGTTCTCGAACTGGCTGGTGTGCGCGCCCTCGATGCTCCAGTGGCCGGAGTTGTGCACGCGTGGCGCCATCTCGTTGCCCAGCACGCGGCCCTCGTGTTCGAACAGCTCCAGCGCGAACACACCCACGTATTCCAGCCGTTCGGCCAGCGTGCGGGCGTGGGAAATGGCGGCTTCTGCCACGGCGTCCGTATGCGGTGCCGGAGAGAGGCTGAGCGACAGCACGCCGTCCGTGTGCCAGTTCTGCGTCAGCGGCCAGGTGCGAAAGGTGCCGTCGCGGCCGCGCACGGCCACCACCGACATTTCGCGCTCGAAGGGCACGAATGCTTCCAGGATCAATCCGTGTGCCTGCGCGGCTTCGCCCAGTTCGGCCCATGCCGCGTCGACGTCATCGGTATTGCGCAGCCGGAACTGGCCCTTGCCGTCGTAGCCGAAACGGCGTGTTTTCAGGATGGCCGGTGTGCCGATGCGCTGCACGGCTTCGTCGAGGTCTTCGCGCGTATCGACGGCTGCAAATGCCGCCGTTTCCAGACCGATCTCGCCGAACAGGGTCTTCTCCGCCAGGCGATCCTGTGCCACGGACAGCGCGCGGGCGCCGGGATGCACCGGGGTATGACGACCCAGCCACTCGGCTGTCTCGGCCGGCACGTTCTCGAAATCGAACGTGGCCACATCGACACGATCGGCGAATGGCTGCAATGTTTCCACGTCGTGCCAGTCGAGCGCCATCACCGGTGCCACCTGTGCGGCGCAGACATCGGCCTTGGTGTCGGCGACGAGGCAGTCGATTCCCAGGGGGGCTGCCGCCAGGGCCAGCATGCGCGCCAGCTGACCTCCACCCAGCACGCCCAGGCATGGTCGTTTGCGGCTCATCAGGCGATCCTCGGGTCGTTGCGATCCAGCACGGCCTGGGTCTGCTTGCTGCGAAACCGCTCCAGCGCCGTGGCGATGTCGTCGTCGGTCAGCGCCAGCACGGCCGAGGCCAGCAGTGCCGCGTTGACGGCGCCGGCGCGTCCGATGGCCAGGGTGCCAACCGGTACGCCCGCGGGCATCTGCGCGATCGACAGCAATGAATCCATGCCGCTCAGCGCCCGCGACTGTACCGGCACACCGAACACCGGCAGTCGCGTTTTCGCTGCCAGCATGCCCGGCAGATGCGCGGCGCCGCCGGCGCCGGCAATGATGCATTTGAGGCCGCGCCCGGCGGCTTCTTCGGCATAGCGGAACAAGAGATCCGGAGTGCGATGTGCCGACACCACCCGCACCTCGTGGGCTACATCCAGTTCATCCAGGGTTCGGGCGGTGTGCTCCATGGTTTCCCAATCGGATCGGGACCCCATGACCACCCCCACGGCGGGGCGCTCGGGTGATGTTGAATGCATGGTCTGGCCGCTCAAAAACCGCTATTGTAAAGCCATGGACAAACGCTTGCTCGATATCCTGTGCTGCCCGGTCAGCAAAACGCCCGTGCGGCCCATGCAGCGCGACGAACTGGAGCGCCTCAATCGTGCCATCGCCGAGGGCACCGTGGATACCGTCGCCGGTGAACGCGTGGCGGAGCCGTTGACCGAAGCGCTGGTGACCACGGATCAGAAGGTGGTGTACCGGGTCGATGATGGCATCCCGGTGATGCTGCCGGAGGAAGGCATCGGGCTGACGCAGTTCAATGCATGATGGTGGCGGACCGGCGAGCTGCCCGCGGCAGCGATCAGCCGACCAAGCTGTGACTGGCATCACATAACCCGCCCCGGGCGGGCTCACAATGGAGCACGCGCTCGTGGGGCGCGTCCACTTCAGCGAGTGTCGACATGAGCAACGCCAAGGACTCTCCCAATATCGTCGATCTGACCAAGCGTCAGGAACCGCGCAGCGAGCGTGGCGGCGACCTGCTGGGCGCCGTACGGCGAATTGCGGCGGAACGGCTGCAGGCCCTGGCCGGCAGCATGTTCGACAATGTCGACGATGCGTTGTTCGATCTGGCGGAGAAGGCCGAGAACAACGCGGTGCAGACGCAATTTTTCGACGGCATGCGTGAAGTACGCAAGAAGCGCGCGCTGATCGAACGTCTGTTCCTCGAACAGACCGCACGGGATCTGTCGGATTTCGCCGCCGGGCGCGCGCAGCCGGCGACAGCCGAGAACCCGGCGCCGCATCGTACCGATGAGCTGTCTCTGGTGGAGGAGACCGATCTGGAGGAATCGCTGGCCATCACCAGCATGGTGGGCAAGACCGAAAGCCGCCTGGCGCGGCAGCTGTTCGCGGTCAACCAGCGACTGTCGGTGATCTGCGGCGGCAGCAAAATGGACAACGCCAGCAACCCCATCGGGCCGTCCATGCTGGGGCAGGGGTTCCGTCGCGCGGCCAACGAGCTGAATGTCGAACTGCGTGTGCGGCTGATCGTCTACAAGCTGTTCGATCGTTACGTGATGGCCGGTCTGGATGCCCTGTACGCGCAGATCAACAACGAGCTGATGCGGGCGGGAGTATTGCCGCAACTGCGCCACAGCGTGCCTGGCCGTCATCCTCTGGGTGCCGGCCCGACCGCCGCCGGCGAAGCCGCGCGGCACGCCGCTGGGGCGCACGATGACGAGGCCGCGGTCGCCAATGACCGCGCCAGCATCCGCCATGAAGTCCTGCGCACGCTGCATGGCCTGCTGCAGGCACGCCGCGCCCCAGGCCCGGACGCGGGGCACGGCGGTGCCGCTGCGTCGGGACGCGCATCGACATATCAGGAGGCTTCCTTGAGCCCGGCCGAGTTGCTGGGTGCGCTGTCGCTGCTGCAGTCCGAAACCATGCATCAGGACGATCCGGCGCACGGCGAGGATGGCGTGCAGCTCGATGCGGAACAGGTCAAGCAGCAGCTGATGGCGCAGATCAGCCGGTTGCGCGGCAACCGCACGTCGCGCATGGCCGGTGCCGACGAGGACACCATCGACCTGGTGGCGATGCTGTTCGAATTCATCCTGCAGGATCGCAACCTGCCGGCGGAAATGCAGGCATTGCTGGCGCGGCTGCAGATTCCCTACCTGAAAGCCGCCATCCTCGACCGCAGCATGTTCGAGAATCCGCAGCATCCCACGCGGCGTCTGCTGGACGGACTGGCCGATGTCGCCAAGAGCTGGTCGCCGGAAGCCGACCGCGACAGGCGCACATACGACAAGGTGCATGGCATCGTCAGCGCGTTGCTGCAGAACTTCGACGACGACATGGATATCTTCAACCGGCTCGATCGCGAGCTGCAGGACTTCGTCGACTCCAATACCCGGCGCGCACAACTGGCCGAACAACGCGTGGCCGAAGCCACGCGGGGAAGGGAGAAACTGCAGGAGGCGCGTCGGCGCGCGGCGCGGGAAATTCTCTCGCGTCTGGAGCATCGCGAACTGCCGCAGCTGGCGCACGGAATCCTCACACGGGCATGGGCCAATTACCTGGTCCTGACGCTGCTGCGTCACGGCGAGGATTCCACCGAGTTCCGCATGGCGCTGCGTTTCATCGACGACTTCATCTGGAGCGCGCAGCCGCGGCACAGCGACGCCGAGCGCGATCGCCTGCGGCAACTGCTGCCCTTGCTGGAAAAATCGCTGCGCCACGGGCTGGCGACAGTGGCGTTCCAGGATGCCGACGTGGAGAACCTGATCGGCCAGCTGCATACCTTCTATTCCCGTCAGCTCGGCGAAACGCCCCGTGCGGATACCGCGGACAGCAGTACGGATGCGTCCGCGCCCATGCCGATTCCCGAATCGGTCGAAGCCATCGCCGTGCCGGAGCAGGTTGAAGAACAGGCGCCGGCCGAGGGCTCCGTTGCCGTGGACAAGCGGTTCATCGATCAGGTCCGCGCCTTGAAAGTGGGGACGTGGATGGAGTTCACGCACGAGGGGCAGCCCGAGACCGGCAACCAGCGCGCCAAGCTGTCCTGGATCAGCCCGATCAGCGGGAAATACCTGTTCGTCAACCGCCGCGGCCTGAAGGTGGGGGACAAGACGCTGCACCAGCTGGCCTCCGAGCTGGCCAGCGGTGCGACAGTCGTACTGGAAGAACTGCCGCTGTTCGATCGCGCGCTGGACGCCATTGTCGAACGGCTGCGCAAGACGCAGGCCGGCGGCCCGGGCGATGCGACCGCCTCTGCGGCAACTGACGGCCCCTGATGGCGCTTCTCCAGAATCCATTGCCGGCGCCCCCGGACGCCGAGCGCGTAGCGTGCGATGTAGTCGCGGCCCTCGAGGAAGATCTGGGCGGTGGTGATCTGACGGCGGACCTCTTGCCGCAACAGGCGCGGGCACGCGCCCGGGTCATTTGCCGCGAGGATGCCGTCGTTGCGGGGCGCCCGTGGTTCGACCGCTGTTTTCATGTGCTTGATGCCGATCTGCAGATCCACTGGCATGTGAAAGAGGGCCAGCACGTCGAGGCAGGGGCCGTGTTGTGCGACCTGGAAGGGCGTGCCAGGGCGCTGGTCAGCGGCGAGCGCAGCGCACTGAATTTCCTACAGCTCCTGTCGGGAACTGCCACTGTCACGGCGCGTCATGTCGATGCGTTGCAGGGGACAGCCACGCGCTTGCTGGACACGCGCAAGACCCTTCCGGGGCTGCGCATGGCACAGAAATATGCAGTGCGTTGCGGTGGTGGGCACAATCATCGCATCGGCCTGTTCGATGCCATGCTGATCAAGGAAAACCATATCGCCGCGGCCGGTGGCGTCGGCGCAGCCGTCACAGCGGCACGCCGCCAGCACCCCGATGCGTTGCTCGAGGTGGAAGTGGAGTCGCTGGAGGAGCTGGAGATTGCACTGGACGCGGGCGTGGATCGCATCATGCTGGATGAATTCACCCCCCACATGATGCGCGAGGCGGTGGAATGCAGCGCGGGCCGGATACCGCTGGAAGTGTCCGGCAACGTGCACCTGTCGCAGCTTGGCGAGATCGCCCGGCTGGGCGTGGATTTCATCTCCGTCGGTGCGCTGACCAAGCACGTACGCGCCGTGGACCTCTCCATGCGCGTGGAGTTGGATTGATCGCCAAGCACTTGCCGCTTGTCGCGACGGACCCCACACTTGGGGCATGGTGACGCAATGGTTGATTGTGCTGGCGGCAATGCTGCTCGTGGGGCTCGCGCTCGATGCGATGCGCCAGCGCGAGCGTGCGCTGCGCATGGCCAGACATCTGTGCGAACGGCGCGGCATGCAGCTGCTGGATCAGACCGTGGGTTTGAGTGGCCTGCGGTTGCGCCGCGCCGATGACGGCATGCTGCACCTCGAGCGACGCTACGGATTCGAAGTGAGCCTGGATGGCGACGACCGGCACCCGGGGCACTTGTGGATCGTGGCCGGGAGACTGTGCGGCAGCGCTCTGCCGCAATCGGCCGAGGATCGCGCCGCGCAGGAGGCGACGGTGCCCCGGACGACCGGCGGCGCCTCTCCCGTCATCGATCTGGAGTCGCATCGTCGGCGGCGACAGTTGCACTGACGGCCGCCGGCGGGCGGCGGCCGCAAGCGCGCCGCCCGAACTGAACCTGCGCTACTTGACCACTCGCAGATGCGCGCCGCTGCGACGTTCCGGCTTCTTGTCGTCGGCAGGGGCAGTATCGTCGGCCGATGTGCCATCGGGCGGCGGGCCATTGTCTTCTTCCACCGGAAACATCATGCCCTGGCCGTTTTCCTGCGCGTAGATGGCCAGCAGGGCCTGCATCGGCACCACGATCTGCCGGCTGACGCCGCCGAAGCGCGCGGAGAAGCTGATGCGATCATCGCCGAGATCGAGGTTCTTCACGGCCTGCACGGCCAGGTTCAGCACGATCTGGCCATCCTTGATCGATTGCTGCGGGACATCCACGCCGGCCTGGGTGGCATCGACCAGGACGTACGGTGTCAGGCCGTTGTCGCTGATCCAGTCGTAGATGGCGCGCAGCAGGTAGGGGCGGTTCGGCGTCATGCCGCTTGGGGGGGTATTCTCGGTCACGAATCACTCACGCATGGCTTTTTCTTCAGCCGTCAGGCTACGCGTAAAGCCCTTGCTGCGAAAGATGCGCTCGCCGTAATCGTTGATCGACTTGCCTTCGCGCCCCAGGTCCACGCCCAGCATCGGCAGGCGCCAGATGATTGGCGCCACCAGGCAATCGGCCAGACTCATCTCCGGATTGAGGAAGAACGTGGAGGCCTTGAACAACGGCAGCGAAGTCAGCAATTGCTCGCGCAGCTGCTTGCGCGCCGACTCGGCGCCGCGCCCACCTTCCAGGATTTCGTCGATTAGTGGCAGCCAGTCCAGCTCGATGCGCACCATGGCCAGACGCAGGCGTGCCCGCGACAGCGGATCGATGGGCATCAGCGGCGGATGCGGATAGCGCTCATCCACGTACTCGCAGACCACCGTGGCGTCGTAGAGCACCAGGTCGCGGTCCACCAGGGTGGGCGTGTCGCCGTAGGGGTTGAGATCCAGCAGATCCTCCGGTGGTTCGACGGAGGTGATGATCTCGCGTTCGTAGCTGACGCCCTTGGCCGCCAGCACCAGGCGCGTGCGGTGGCACTGCACGGCATCCGGCGAGGTATACAACGTCAATATGGTGCGCGAACGCGCACTCTGATCCATGATGGCCATTACTCCCCCTCTGTCCGCGAGCCGGATGCGTAGCGGAGCGCAAGATGCATATGCGGCATCAGTGCACGTCCTTCCAGTATTCGTGCTTGAGCGCCCACGCCAGAAGCGTGAACAGCACGAGGAACAGAATCACCCAGACCCCCATGCCGTACCGTATCAGGGCGGCCGGTTCGGACACGTATTGCAGGAACGCGGTCAGGTCGCGGGTGGCATCGTGGTATTGCGAAAGCGTCATCTGTCCGTGCCGGGCAAGTTTCAGGTGGTCGATGGGGGCCTTGTCGTCGTCCGGCCCTTTTTTCCCCATGACCGGCACCTGGATGCCCTGCAGCGTCCACAACGGGAACGGCATGGAGGCATTGGGGAACACCGTGTTGTTCCAGCCAACGGGGCGTGACGGGTCCAGATAAAACGAGTTGAGGTAGCTGTAGACCCAGTCCGTGCCCTTTGCCTGGACCTCCAGTGACAGATCCGGCGGCGCCTTGCCGAACCAGGTCTTGGCGTCCGCCCCCGGCATGGCCGAGTCGATGGTGCTGCGGAAACGTGCGCCGGTGAAGTTCAGGTTCTTCATCACGTCGCCCTGGCTCAGTCCCAGGTCCCGCGCCATGCGCGAATAGCGCTCGTAGTGCAGGGAGTGGCACCCCACGCAATAGTTGAAGAACAGGCGCGCCCCGCGTTGCAGCTGGGCCTTGTCGCCCATGTTGGTCTGCACCGACATCAGCGCGCCGCCACCTTCGGCAGCCACCGCCGCGCCCGAGCCCAGCAGCAGCGCCAGAGCGCACAGGCATGACATGAAGCGTTGCTTATTCTGCATGTGTGGTCACCCGCTCCGGCACCGGCTTGGTCTTTTCCAAGCCGAAAAATGTATAGACCCAGAGGAAAACGAAGAACCCGAAATAGGCCAGGGTCATGATGCGGCCGAACGCCAGCTCCCACGTCGTGACATCCACCTTGGGTCCCAGCAGGTCGGGGATGGCTTCGGCCACGACGTCGGCGCCCACCAGCCCCAGCGAGAGGAATGCGATCGCGAACACGATCAGGGCGATCCTGTAGCCGGTGCCGCGGTATCGCACCGATTTCACCTTGCCGCGATCCAGCCAAGGCACCAGGAACAGCACCGCGATGGACAGGAACATCAGGATCACGCCCGGCAATTTCGCCGGAATCATGCGCAAGATCGCGTAGAAGGGCGTGAAGTACCACACCGGCTTGATGGCCGCCGGCGTCACCAGATGATTGGCAGGAATGGCGTTGTCATGCTCCAGGAACCAGCCGCCCATGCTGGGGGCGTAGAAGATGATGAAGGCGCACAGGATCAGGAACACGCCAACGCCCATCAGGTCCTTCACGGTGTAGTACGGGTGGAACGGGATGCCGTCGCGCGGGTGGCCCTGCTCGTCCTTGACCTGCTTGATCTCCACGCCATCCGGGTTGTTCGAGCCCACTTCGTGCAGTGCTGCCAGATGCAGTACCACCAGCAGCAGCAGTACCAGCGGCAGGGCGATCACGTGCAATGCGAAGAAGCGGTTGAGCGTGGCATCGGCGGGCAGGAAATCGCCCATGATCCAGTGCATCAGCCCCTTGCCCACCACCGGAACGGCACCGAACAGGTTGATGATCACCTTGGCGCCCCAGAACGACATGTTGCCCCAGGGCAGCACATAGCCCATGAAGGCTTCGGCCATCAGCGCGAGGAAGATCAGCATGCCCAGCAGCCAGACCAGCTCACGCGGCTTCTTGTACGAGCCGTACATCAGCCCGCGGAACATGTGCAGATACACCACCACGAAGAACATCGAGGCACCCGTGGTGTGCATGTAGCGGATCAGCCAGCCCCAGTCGACATCGCGCATGATGTACTGCACCGAGGCGAACGCGGCGGACATGCCGGGCAGCACGTCTTCGGCGCTGGGCTTGTAGTACATGGTCAGGAAGATGCCGGTGATGATCTGGTTGACCAGCACCAGCATGGCCAGTGAGCCGAAGAAATACATGAAGTTGAAATTCTTCGGTGCGTAATACTCGGTCATGTGCTTGCGATACACGGGGGCCAGCCCCGGTGCGCGCGCATTGAACCATCCGGTCAGCTTGTTCATCACGCGGCCCCCTTCGGATCGACGCCGATCTGCACGTGGGTGTCGTCCATGAAGTGATATGGCGGTATCACCATGTTCAGCGGCGCCGGCACGCCCTGATAGACGCGCCCGGCGATGTCGTAGCGCGACTTGTGGCAGGGGCAGAAAAAGCCGCTCTTCCAGTCGGGATCGAACGGTTCGGGCTTGATGTCACCCACGTAGTCAGGGACGCAGCCCAGATGCGTGCAGATGCCGATCATCACCAGCCACTCGGGCTTGATCGAGCGATGCACGTTCTTTGCATACGCCGGCTGCTGACTGGTCTGCTGACACTTGGGATCCTTCAGCCGGTTCTCCACGTCGGGCGTGGACAGCGTCGCGACCTGCGCCTTGGTGCGGTTGACGACGAACACCGGTACCCCGCGCCAGCCGTATTTCACCATCTGCCCGGATTCGATCTTGCTGATATCCGCGACCACCGGTGCGCCGGCGGCCTTGGCGCGTGCGCTGGGCGCCCACGATTCGATAAACGGCACGGCCGCGGCGATGACTCCCGCACCACCGACCACGGACGTGGCCACGGTGAGGAATCGGCGTCGGCCGTGATCGAGGTCTTCATCATGCGCCATCTGGCTCTCCGAAACGTATGTCATGGAGTGCCGATTCTGGGGTCGCGCCCGGAATCGGGTTAATGTAACCATCGAACAACACGCGTACACTTGACCGGTTATGCCCCCGGCGCGCTGGATCCACGCGCGCGCGCCGTGGTCCGGTATTGTTTCCGAACTGACTCGCGCCACCGGGTGCTCTCATGCCCATGTCTTCGTCATGAAAAATGCTGCCGCACGCACGCTTGCATTCATCGGCAAATTCGTCGTGGCCGGTCTGGCGATCGCATTTGTGGTCGGCGTGTTCTGGCCCGACAGCGGCCAGATGCTGCGTGCGCATTTCGGCGTGCAGACCGCTCCCGCTCCTGCCGTCAGCAGCAGCGCGCATACCAGCGTCGCCGTCGTGCACAAGGCTCAGCCGGTGGCACCGGCGCAGGGGCCAGCATCGTATTCCGGCGCGGTGCAGCGGGCCGCGCCCTCGGTGGTCAACATCTATGCCAACAAGCTGGTCACGGAGCAGCCCATGCGCCTGTATCCGGATCCGCTGATGCAGCGCCTGTTCGGCGGCATGCCGGCGGGTCCCGCGCGCAAACGGCGCGAGCAGAGTCTGGGGTCCGGGGTAATCTTCAACTCCAGGGGTTACGTGATCACCAACAACCACGTCATCGCCGGGGCGCAGAACATCCAGGTACTGCTGTACGACGGACGCGTCGCCCAGGCCAAGGTCGTCGGTTCGGACCCGGACACGGATCTGGCGGTGCTGAAGATCGATGCCGGTCATCTGCCGGCGATCCACATCGCCACACGCCCCACCCAGGTGGGCGACGTGGTGCTGGCAATCGGCAATCCCCTGGGCATCGGTCAGACCGTGACCATGGGCATCATCAGCGCCATCCGCCGCCAGCTGCCCATTTCCAGCGCCGAGGATTTCATCCAGACTGATGCCGCCATCAATTTCGGCAATTCCGGCGGCGCGCTGGTCAATGCCCGTGGCAACCTTGTCGGCATCAACACCGCGCTGCTCAACGACAGCCGCATGACCAGCGGCAACAAGGGCGCCGAGGGCATCAGTTTCGCCATCCCGGTGAAGACCGCCAAGTTCGTGCTGGACCAGATCATTGCCCACGGACAGGTGGTGCGCGGCTGGCTGGGCATCGACTACGGCAACGTGCCGGTGGCCAGCGACAGCGGGTTGCCTGCCGCTGCCCGCGGTGTGTACGTGACGGATGTATTTCCCGGTTCGCCAGCGGCCCAGGCGGGCCTGCAGCCAGGGGACGTCCTGCTCAACATCGGCAAGCACGCCATTCTCGATCCCAGCGATCTGCGCCGCGTGGAAGCGGCCATGAAGCCCGGGACGCAGGTGCAACTGTCCGGGCTGCGCAATGGCTCGCCCTTCAGCGCCAAGATCAAGCTGGGCAAGCGCCCGACGCTGTCCACGCTGGCCAACGCCGGTAGCTGACGCGGCCGCGACGGGACCTTGCGGAGGGCGTTGCGCAACGCCCTGAACCTGGCGGTCGCCCATCAGCACATCAGCCTGCCGGTCCATGATCGAGCGCCAGATCCGCGCTGGCCAGCACCGAGGCGTAGCGCTTGCGCAGGATGCCCACGCGTTTCACGTAGACACGGGTTTCCGGATAGGGCGGCACATCGCCATATTTGCGCACGGCCTGCGGCCCCGCATTGTAGGCCGCGGCCGCCAGGCGTTCGTTGCCGTGGAAATCGTGCAGCAACTCGGCCAGATAATGGGCGCCGCCACGGATGTTCTGCGCCGCGTCGAAGGGATGACTGATCCCCATCTCGCTGGCTGTATTCGGCATCAACTGCATCAAACCCTGGGCCCCCTTTGACGACAGCGCACGCGGATTGAACGCACTCTCCGCATGAATGACCGCTCGCAACAGCGATGTGCTGACCCCATATTCAGCAGCAGCGCGACGAATGGCCATGGCATACGCGGCCGTGTGCAACGGCACCGTATGCCAGTCGATGTTGGAACGAACATCGCATGCAACGCAAGTGGCGATGTAACTGAACAAGGTTTTCACTGCATGCGCATGCAGGCTGGGCGGTCGCACATTGGTGTATTCGGTCGTGCCGTCGGCGTGCTGCACGCGGTAGACGGCGCCGCGCAGCACCCGCGCACCGGAATGATGTGCGGTGTGATCCGTGTCTTTGCCGTCCTTCAGCGGACGACCCGGTGCGCTCTGGTGGTAGACCCAATGGCCGCCGGAGGCGGCATGCGGGTGCTTTGCGGGCGAGGGCATCGACTTTGCCGTGGCCGTCGCCACCGCGTGAGCCGGGGCGAGGTGCCCGCGCCGATGCCGGGCGGTCGGAGCCATCCCGCGCAGACGGTGGCAATGCCGGTATCCGCTGGTGCTGCTGGTGAACACGGTCTCGCCGTGCGTGCCCGTACAGCGAAACAAGCCGTCGGCCTGTGCCGATGCCGGCCATGCCAGAAGGGCACACAGCATCGCCACCCCGGCAAGCAGGGTGCACGGCAACGGGAAAGGCCCGACAGAACAGCCGCCACTTTCCCCATGGCAGACGGCAACGTTCATCGTCCCAAGTGTGCTCCAAACCGCGCGGGTCTGCCAAGAGACATGCGTCACACGCGGCGAATCGCCGCACGTGTGCCCGCACCGGCGCTGGCGGCTGGACGCCACCGCGCGTACACTATGCGGTTCGCCCTGTATACCGGTAAGTCCATGAGCGGAAAGCTTTTCATCAAGACCCAAGGCTGCCAGATGAATGTCTACGATTCCGATCGGATGGTGGACGTTCTCAAGGCATCGCACGGCCTGGAATTGACCGATGATGCCTCGGAGGCCGATGTCATCCTCATCAACACCTGCTCCATCCGCGAGAAGGCACAGGAGAAGGTCTTCAGCCAGCTGGGCCGCTGGAAGCAGCTGAAGGCGAAAAACGACAAGGTGGTGATCGGCGTGGGTGGCTGCGTGGCGTCGCAGGAAGGCGAGGCGCTCATCCAGCGCGCGCCGTATGTGGACCTGGTGTTCGGTCCGCAGACCCTGCACCGCCTGCCGCAGATGATCGAGGCACGGCGCGCGGACAACCGGCCGCAGGTGGACATCAGCTTTCCGGAGATCGAGAAGTTCGACGCCATGCCCGAGCCGCGTGCCGAGGGGCCCACGGCGTTCGTGTCGATCATGGAAGGCTGCTCCAAGTACTGCTCGTATTGCGTGGTGCCCTACACGCGCGGCGAGGAGCTCTCGCGCCCGTTCGACGACGTGGTCGGCGAGGTCGCCATGCTGGCCGAGCAGGGCGTGCGCGAAGTCAATCTGCTGGGGCAGAACGTCAATGCCTATCGCGGGGCCATGTTCGACGGCGGCGTGGCGGATCTGGCGCTGCTGATCCATGCCATCGCCGAGATCGACGGCATCGGCCGCATCCGTTTCACCACGTCCCATCCGGTGGAGTTTTCCGACTCACTGATCGAGGCCTACGCCAACGTGCCCAAGCTGGCCAACTACCTGCATCTGCCGGTGCAGGCCGGATCCGACCGCATTCTGGCAGCCATGAAGCGTGGCTACACGGCGCTGGAATACAAACAGCGCATCCGCAAGTTGCGCGTGGCGCGCCCGGATATCTCCATCAGCTCCGACTTCATCGTCGGCTTCCCCGGCGAGAGCGAGCACGATTTCGCGCAGACCATGAAACTGATCGAGGATGTCGGTTTCGACCAGAGCTTCTCCTTCATCTATTCGCGACGCCCCGGCACGCCGGCCAGCAGCCTGCCGGACGACACCACCGATGCCGTCAAGCACGAGCGCCTGACGCGCCTGCAGGCAGTCATCAATGCCAACGCCAAGGTGATCAGCGAAGCCATGGTCGGCACCACGCAGAGCGTGCTGGTGGAAGGCCCCAGCAAGAAGGACCACAACGAGATGACCGGCCGCACCGAGAACATGCGGTTCGTCAACTTCCCCGGCGATGCGCGCATGAAGGGCCAGTTCGTCGATGTCGTGATCACCCGGGCGATGGCCAACTCGCTGCGCGGCCGCGTGGCCGGCAGTGGCGATCGCAAGGTGGCCTGACGCCTTTGCCGGGCCGTTGCTGGCGCCCGGCGGAGTCGACCGCGCTGGTCGGCTCATCCAGGAACAGCGCCACCGCGTGGCGCAGCGCGCCCTCGGCCAGTAACGCCGCGGGAGGCAGCCACTTGGCGCTGCACCATCTTGTCGATGCCGCGCACGAAAGCCTTGGTCAGTGGCGATGAAATCAAATTTCATGTTCAACGATGCGCAAGTGTTCCCACGCCCCCCGTCACGGAACCGGCTGCCGGCCAATCCCGCGGGGCATGACCTGTGGTCCTGCGACGCCTCAAGCGCTACCCTTCCGGCATGACCGAACTCAAACAGCGCGATTTTGCCCTGGACCCCGTGGACAACGCGCGCCTGGCCAACCTGTGCGGCCCCTTCGACGAGCATCTGCGACAGATCGAGTTGCGGCTGGGCGTGGAGATCAACAGCCGCGGCAACCTGTTTCGCGTGATTGGCGAGCAGTCCGCCGTCGAGGCTGCGGAAAAGGTGCTCCGCGCGCTGTACGAGACCACCGAGAAAGAGACCCTGAACGGTCCGCGCCTGAACCTGTTCCTCACTGAATCCGGTGTCGATGCGCTGGCCGACGAGGCCGCCGACGAGGCGCAGGAAGTGGTCATCAAGGCCAAGCGCGGCGTGATCAAGGGGCGCGGTCCCAATCAGGCGCGCTACCTGCACGCCATCGCCACCAACGACATCAACTTCGGCATCGGACCGGCGGGCACCGGCAAGACCTATCTTGCCGTGGCCAGCGCGGTCGAGGCACTGGAAGCCAACCGCGTGCAACGCGTGCTGCTGGTGCGGCCCGCGGTCGAGGCAGGAGAAAAACTGGGTTTCCTGCCCGGCGACCTCAGCCAGAAGGTCGATCCCTACCTGCGGCCGCTGTACGACGCGCTGTACGAAATGCTCGGCTTCGAGAAGGTGGCGCGCCTGATCGAGCGCAATATCATCGAGATCGCGCCGCTGGCCTACATGCGCGGGCGCACGCTGAACGATTCCTTCGTCATCCTGGACGAGGCGCAGAACACCACCGTGGAACAGATGAAGATGTTCCTGACCCGCATCGGTTTCGGCTCGGTGACGGTGGTCACTGGTGATGTCACGCAGGTCGACCTGCCGCGCAATGCGCGCTCGGGCCTGCGCCATGCCGTCGAAGTGCTGCGCGATGTCGAGGGCATCAGCTTCACCTTCTTCACCGCGCGCGACGTGGTGCGCCATCCGCTGGTGGCGCGCATCGTGCGGGCGTACGAGGCGGCGGATATCGAAGGGCCCATCAGCGATGCGCGTCAAGCGCCCCTGCGGGAAACCCGGGGACGCGGCGACAGGGCGTCCTGACGGATTCCGGCCCGTCCCGACCCCACGACCGGCGTGATGAAAAAGACCAACCCCATGCCGGACGACGCGAGTACGGCCACCGGGCCATTGTGCGTCCACCTCAACTACGCCATTTCCCGTCGCGGCATCCCGGCTCCAGTCAGCTTTCGTCGCTGGGTCGCCGCCGCAGTGTCCGGGGCGCGGCGCAGCCGGTCGACGGAACTGTCCATCCGCATCGTCGATGCCACCGAGGGCCGCACCCTAAACGCCAATTATCGCGGCAGGGACTACGCCACCAATGTGCTGTCATTCCCGGTTGAATTGCCGGACGGCATCAAGGTGCCGCTGATCGGCGATCTGGTCATCTGCGCGCCAGTCGTGGCGCGTGAAGCCGACACGCAGGGCAAGGTTCCCGCCCGACACTGGGCGCACATGACCGTCCACGGCGTGCTGCACCTGCTGGGCTACGACCACATCGAGGACGCCGATGCCGAGCGCATGGAGGCATTGGAAACGCGCATCCTGGCCACGCTGGGCATGCCCGATCCCTACGTCTGAGCAATCACCTTTCCCATTCGCGGCCTGTCGCCGCGTAGGGCGGCTCAATCCCGCAAAGGGATTTCCTTCGGTCAGGAGCGCCAGCGACGGAGCCGCCTGCTTGCGAAAATTGGGCCTTCGGGGAAGCAGGCGGACCTGTCGCGCTACGCCTGACCGAAGCCCCACGGGGATTTCCTTCGGTCAGAAATTCTCTTGCGGGAACGATCCGCCCTATACGAGTCACTCCACGTCGGGAAGGCTCTGCACGCCGCTCTTGATGGCCGCCATGTGCGTATGCGTACGCGGCAGGATGCGCGCGAAATAGAACCGCGCGGTATCGCGCTTGGCCTTCTTGAATGCCTGCGACTGATCCGATGCATCGGCCGCGGCCACCGAGCGGGCCCAGAAGTAGGCCAGGGTGATGTAGCCGGCGTAGAACAGATAATCCACCGCCGCGGCGCCCACTTCGTCGGCATCGGCGGCGACGCGCTGACCGATCTCCTGGGTCAGTTCGCTCCAGTTACGCGCGTGCACGGCCAGCGGGCCGACGAATTCCATCAGCGCTTCGGTCTGCGTGTGCTCCTGGCAGAACGCCACGATATCCTCCAGGAAGGACTTCAGGCCCACACCCTTCAGGTGCATGATCTTGCGGCCCAGAAGGTCCAGCGCCTGGATCTGGGTGGTGCCTTCGTACAGCGTGGTGATGCGCGCATCGCGGGCGAATTGCTCGATGCCGTGATCGGCGATGTAGCCGTGGCCGCCGAACGTCTGCAGCGCGTGATAGGTGCATTCCACCGAAGCCTCGGTCAGCAGTGCCTTGGCGATGGGGATCAACAGACCCAGCAGCTGGGCGGCACGTTCGCGTTCCGCCGCGTTCTCGCTGCGCGCTTCGATGTCGGCCTGCAGCGCGGCGAACACCACCAGCGCACGGCCGCCTTCGGCGAAGGCGCGCTGGGTCAGCAGCATGCGGCGCACGTCCGGGTGCACGATGATGGGGTCGGCAGCCTTGTCCGGCGCCCTGGCTCCGGACAGCGCGCGCATCTGCAGGCGCTCGCGGCAATAGGCGAGGCTGTTCTGTTGCGCACGCTCGATCAGGGCCAGACCCTGGATGCCCACGGCAAGACGCGCCGCATTCATCATGGTGAACATGGCAGACAGGCCCTTGTGCGGCTGGCCGATCAGAGACCCCGTGGCGCCATCGAAGTTCATCACGCAGGTCGCCGAGCCCTTCAGCCCCATCTTGTGCTCGATGGCACCGGCGGCCAACGCATTGCGCTCTCCAAGATTGCCGTCCTTGTCCACGGTCACCTTGGGTACGATGAACATGGAAATGCCGCGGCTGCCTTCGGGCGCGTCGGGCAGGCGCGCCAGTACCAGATGCACGATGTTCTCGGTGAAATCGTGCTCGCCTGCGGTGATGAAGATCTTGGTGCCGGTGATGCGGTAGCTGCCGTCCTCTGCCGGTACCGCGCGGGTCTTCAGCATGCCCAGATCGGAGCCGGCCTGCGGCTCGGTCAGGCACATGCTGCCGGTCCAGCGGCCGGCGACGATGGGTTTCAGGAACGTTTCGCGCTGCCAGTCGTCGCCGTGGTCCTGCAAGGCGTCCTTGGCGCCCTGCGAGAGCAGGGGATACGTGCCCCAGGCCAGATTGGCCGAGTCGATCATCTCCGTGACCAGCACGCCGATGGTTCCGGGAAGATCCTGCCCGCCATGGGCTTCGTGTGCCGTCAGCCCAGCCCAGCCGCCGTCGACGTACTGCGCGTAGGCCTCCTTGAAGCCGCTGGGCGTGGTCACGCGGCCGCTGTCCTTGTCGAAGCGGCAACCCTCGGTATCGCCTACCTGATTGAGCGGCGCCAGTACCTGCTCGTTGAAGCGTGCCGCCTCGTTGAGTACCGCGTCGATCAGTTCACGTTTGAGTTCGTCGCCGCGGGGCAGGGCGGCCAGACGCGTATCGGCCTGGAACAGGTCGTACAGCGCGAAGCGCATGTCGTCGATCGGGGCGGTATACAGCGTCATGCAATGTCCTCAGGTTTCGAGCGGATGAACGATCCCGATGGATCAGCGGAACGTATTGGCAATGCCGGGCACCGGCGACAACCAGTCCTTCTTGCTGTCGAGCTGGAATGTGCGCGGCGGCTTGTCCTTCTCCTGATCCGGGATGGCGCTGACGCTGCCCTTGAAGCGGTAGGTCACCGAGGCGGAGCTGCCCTTGTTGGCAATGGCGGCCAGTGCCCTGGCCGCGTCGGTCCGCGGGTCCAGATGCACATGCGTCACATCTGCCGCCAGCTGCGGGATCGCCAGCGACAGCGTCTTGTCCAGCGTACCGGCGTCATGGCCCTGCAGCATCATGTGCAGATGCAGTTGGGTGAAGGTCATGCCGGTATAGCTGTTGTTCTGGATGTGCAGGGTGACATCCCAGCTGCCATCAGACTGCAGATGCAGCTGCTGCACGCTCAGCAGCGGCGGGAAGACGCTCTTGCGGGTCGGGCCGCAGCCCGCCAGGCAAAGCAGCAGCACGCCACCTGCCATGGCCAGTATCAGACGCTTCATGCAGCACTCCGTACGACGCATTCCGGTCCCCGATTCTAACCCGGACCCGGCCGGCATCCGTAAGGTGTGCGTTGGCCGGTTTCCCGTGGCAGGCAAAACCGGCATGATGCCGTTTCTGCTCTTCCACATGCCTGATCCCCCATGTCCCGACGCATCGTTGCCCGCCGCTCGCCCATCCACGGCAACGGCGTGTTCGCCAATCGCCCCATTGCGCAGGACGAGAGCATCATCCAGTACAAGGGGCGCCTGCTCACCCACGCGCAGGCCGACCGCCTGTACGCCGGTGGCGCCGATACCGGCCACACGTTCCTGTTCACGCTCAATGAGCGCTACATCGTCGATGGCAATGTCGGTGGCAACAGCGCGCGCTGGATCAACCACAGCTGCGATCCCAACTGCCAGGCGCTGATCCAGGAAGCCGCCGACGGCAACCCGAAACACGACAAAGTGGTGATCGACGCCCTGCGCGACATCGCCCCGGGCGAAGAGTTGACCTACAACTACGGCATCACGCTGGATGTGCCGCACACGCCGCGCATGAAAAAGCTGTGGGCGTGTCGTTGCGGGGCGAAGAACTGTACCGGCACGTTGCTGCAGCCCAAGCGCTGAGAACGGGCTCAATATCTCGCGTGATGATCTGACTCGCGTTTATCGTGGTGTCTTTCACAGCCGTCTGTAAGCCTGGATTATTTCACCCGAAGATTTGTCGCCAGCATGGAATTGATCCCATTGGTAAAGCGGCCGCACCTGTGTCCCGAGCGGGGCGGTTGCACAGCGCAACGATACGGGAGTCGCTTCAGCTGACCGCCTGTCTCCGCAACCGAAGGCGTGCCACATGTCCCATCCGGGAGCAGGCCGTTGCAGTATGATTCCTCGCTGATGTTTTCCCCTCAAAAAAAGAGATCGCAATGGGTTGTGCTGAACTGAGTCAACTTGTTCTGGATTCGCTACGAGACAGAGCTGTATACATGGTCGATCTCGACGGCCGGATCGTTACCTGGAGCGATGGCGCAGAACACTGGCTCGGATATGGCTCGGAAGAAGTCGTCGGGCAGCCGAGCTCCATGCTCTTTGCCGAGCAAGAGCCCCTGGCCTCGGCTTATGTGCCCGGCAAGGCGGGGGAAGGGGCCGGCAAGCGCCGGATCGAGACCATGCTTCGGCGCAAGGATGGCTCCGATATATCCGCTTTGATGACAGTTCATCCTGTGTATCGCCCATCGGGCGAGCAGATCGGCTTCAGCCACGTGGTGTCTCCGCATACCGAGGATGAAGCGGCCTGGCGAAAGAGCAAGTTCACCGAAGAACAGTTCCGGATGCTTGTTCAAGGTGTAATCGATTACGCCATCTACATGCTGGACCTCGATGGGTGCGTTCACACGTGGAATTCGGGCGCCGAGCGCATCAAGGGCTACACAGCCGAGGAAATCGTGGGGAAGCACTTTTCCCTTTTTTATACCGAGTCTGACCGATTGGCGGGGGAGCCCCAACGCGGGCTGACTCATGCACGTGAGCACGGCCGTTTCGAGAACCAGGCCTGGCGAGTGCGAAAAGACGGCTCACTGTTTTGGGCTCAGATCGTCATCGATCGAATCGACGACGACATGGGGCGCCCCGTCGGATTTGCGAAGGTCACACGGGATGCCACCGAGGCTCGCCTGGCTCAAGAAGCCCTGGACGAGATGCGAAACGCCCTTCATCAAGCGCAGAAGATGGAAGCCATCGGCCAGCTGACCGGAGGCGTGGCTCACGATTTCAATAATCTTCTTCAGGTCATCACGGGCAATTTGCAGCTTCTTGCTCAGGACGTGGCAGGAAACGAGCGTGCCGAGAAGCGGGTGGCCAATGCGATGGCCGGTGTGGAGCGGGGGGCAAAGCTCGCGTCCCAGTTGTTGGCCTTTGGCCGCCGTCAACCCCTTGCCCCGAAGGTGATCAATCCCGGCAAGCTGCTGCGCGACATGGACGACCTTTTGCGTCACACGCTTGGAGACGGCATCGAGATAGAGACAATCATCGGCGGGGGGCTCTGGAATGCATCCATTGACCCGGCCAATCTCGAGAACGCCATCCTCAATTTGGCGATCAACGCCCGCGATGCGATAGGAGGAAACGGAAAGCTCACCATCGAATCGGGCAATACCTATCTCGATGACGAATACGCGCAGCGCCAGCACGAGGTCGAGGCCGGGCAATACGTGCTCATCGCCGTCACAGACAGCGGGTGTGGAATGGCGCCTGAGCTGGCAGAGAAGGTATTTGATCCATTCTTCACCACGAAGCCTGAAGGCAGCGGCACGGGCCTTGGCCTTTCCATGGTTTTTGGTTTCGTCAAGCAATCGGGCGGACACATCAAGCTCTACAGCGAAGTCGGGCACGGCACCACTGTCAAGCTCTATCTTCCCCGAAGTACGGAATCGGCACATCAGCCATCGTCGAATTTCGTGGAAACTTCGCGAGGTGGCACGGAATCGATATTGATCGTGGAGGACGACGAGGCGGTCCGGGATACGGTGGTCTCCCTTTTGCGGGACCTGGGATACACCGTCTTTCAGGCCGCGGACGCACAGGCCGCCCTGTCGGTGATCGACAGTGGTGTCCATGTGGATCTCCTGTTCACCGATGTGGTCATGCCGGGGACGATAAGAAGTCCGGAATTGGCCGAACGCGCGCGGCATCGGATCCCCGACATTGCCGTGCTCTTTACCTCCGGCTATACCCAGAATGCCATCGTGCATGCGGGTCGGCTGGACAGTGGCGTCGAACTGTTGAGCAAGCCCTACACCTATGAGGCGTTGGCGCGGAAGGTACGGCAGCTTCTCTCCGAGAGAAAAACGCATTCTCCGACCAAGGACGCCGCTGACCATGTGGATGCGTCGAAACTGCGCGTGTTGCTTTGCGAAGATGAAATGCTTATCCGTTCAATGGTTCAGGAGATCCTCGAATCCAAAGGGTATGAGGTGGTTGGCGTAGGCTCGGCCGAAGAGGCGCTCCTGTCCTGGGAAACAGAGCCGAAGCCTGACGTGTTAATTACGGATGTGAGTCTTCCGGGAATATCCGGCGTCGAGCTGGCGCGCAGGCTTCGTGAACGAGACGCGGGTCTGCCCGTGGTCTGTGCGACGGGGCGCCAAACGGATCCCGACGCTCCGCTTGATGACCGAACAGTCACTCTCATCAAGCCCTACGGCGCTCAAACCCTGGTTGAGGCGATCACTTCTGTCACCCGGCGAACCGCCGAAAAATGATGGCCGCCATGTCACCACCAGGCGGCAGATCAAGCGCGATAGGCGCCTGACAGCGCAAAGCGGGGTCGTGATGCGAAGCGGGGGTCGAGGCGAAGAGAGGTGGCGTCTTGTATTGCCACTTGGTTCTGGGACGGCAACCTCAGGACTGCGTCGGTCGATCCGCAGAATTATTTGCTTCGCAACGCGTTGTCCGGGCCGGGATGCTTCGATTCCACAGCGGCAGTCTTGTCTTTTTTCCACGTTTTCTGCGCCGGTCGCGTCCAGACCGCCACGTAGTCCACCACCATCGGATGCCCCGGCTTGGTCGCGGGGGTGGGAGTGGGAGTGCCCCCGCTCATGGCGTAGGAGAAGTCGCCGCCGATGGCGACATCCAGCAGCAGGAAGTAGCCGCCGTGGCCGGTGACTTCTTTCCAGGTATCGGATGGCAACCGGTTCTGGGCGATGTGGTTGTAGAGCTGGCCGTCGACGTACCAGCGCAGCTGCTGCGGCCTGCTCGAGCGGTCCCACTCCAGGGTGTAGGTGTGGAAGTGCGACTGACAGGCGGTTTGCGGGCAGCGCATGCGTTTTCCCAGGCCGCTGGGTTCGCCGCAGGGGCCACCCGGATCAATGCCGCAGTGCAGGGTGCCCCAGACGCGGTCCAGGCCGTTGACGTTTTCCATGATGTCGAACTCGCCGATCTGCGGCCAGTTGCCGGAGATGCGGTAGTCACCACCCAGGGCCCAGAAGGCCGGCCAGTAGCCCAGCGCGGAGCGGCCGTCGACGTCGGGCATGCGGATGCGGGCCTGGATGCGCAGCACACCATGCGTGGGCGGCTTGAAATCGGCTTGCCGGGTTTCGATGCGGGCGGAGGTCCAGTGGCCGGCTGGATCCTTGCGCGGCGTGATGCGCAGATGGCCATTGCCGTCCAGGCTGACGTTGGCGGGATCCCTGGTGTAGGCCTGGATCTCATGCGTGCCCCAGCGCGGCGGACCGCCGGGATAGCGATGCCCGGTATCGAACCGCCACAGCTTCCGCGACGGTAGCTGACCGGCCGGGCCGTTGAAATCGTCGCCGAAGCGCAAGGTCCAGTGCGCCCGAGCGGGGATACGCGCCTGCGCGATGAAGGGCATCGCCATCAGCAAGGTGATCAGGGCAACGCGGGCGGCGTGAAACGCCTTCTGCCGTTGCGCGCTGCATGTTGATTGGGCGCGGTGGCCCGGGGTGCAGCTCCCGTGAATCTTTCGCACTTGAAACGCTCGCTCTGGGGGCCAGACGTGGAGTTATTAATTATGCGGCGGGAAACGTGGAAAATCCGTGCCGGGGTGCACTTTTTGACAATCTCTGTGAACCGGGCGCGGGCCCTCCCTGGCCCGCGTCGAGCGGGCTCTCGGCCCTCATTCTCAGCGATGCTTCATGGCAATGGCGTTGGACAGGTTGCGCCGGATGTCCTGTTGCAGATACTGGATCCAGCCGTTGTAGTTGCGGTGGATGTAGCGCCGTCCGTTGACCTTCTTGTAGTTCAGGTGGGTGCTGACGAAGTCGATGTCGACGCGACTGCGTGTCGAATGTCACGCGCATGGTGGCAGTGTGATCGGGCAGATGCAGCGTGGAGCGGATCTGTCCCTCACGGACGGTATCCAGGGTCCATTTGCGATGCATCAACGCGGTGAGCACGGCCTGCTTGACCTGCTTCCGGGTCACACCCGCCGGTACGGCAATGGCCGGTGCCGGTTGAGCATCGCCGTGGTGCATGCGGTCAGCGCGAGCGCTGCTGCTCATACTGTCAGAGCCTTGGGAAACCACTTGAACATGAAAGCTCCTCCTGAGTCCTGTCAAAAAAAGCGCCGGGTGGGCGCGCAGGAATAATTCGAGCAAACAGGCGCGGGTTTTACTGTTGGTTTTCGTGGCGGTGCGGCGATCGAATCCAGAACCGACCGCGGGGCGGCGGTTGAGCTGCGATGGATCAGGAAAAACAAAAAAACGCCGGAAGCCCCATGGAGCTTCCGGCGCCGGATGCAGTACAGAGGGAAGGTCACATGTGACCCATGCGGCCTGACGTCTTCATCTTGTAGCCCAACTTCAGGCTGATCTTGTCTCCGCTTTTCAGCTGGGTGATGGTATTGGGCGGAAAGTGGACGCGCAGATGTTTGCCTTCCGACCTCACTTTCACTATTCCGGTGTTGTGATTCACCGAAGTGACGGTCCCGGGCATGCTGTGCCAGCCCTTCATCTTCCAATGGGACCGCGCGCCGTTTTCCTGCGCGTCCTCGTTCTCCATGCTGTGATTCTGCATGTTTTCGTTATTTTCGCGGTTCTCCTGCATCTGCGAATTGGACTGATTCTGCGTCTGCTGATGCATCATGGGTTCGGAGCCGGTATTGCTGGGCGGCGTTTGTTGCAGTGCGGAGTGGCCAAACGCCAGCGGCGCGGCGGCGAACAGCGCAGCAGCAACGACGGCGTGCAGGGTGTGATTGCGAAGTTTCATCGTGGTCTCCCGATTGGCGGCACATGGTTCAACCCCTGCACGTCAACCATACGAATAGCCGCTGTAGCGTGGCTAAATATTCCGCCACCGGGTTGTTGCCGATTCAGCTAGGTTTTTGCCATCGGGAGCCATGCATCGCGGTGGCGCCGGCGAACTCGCCGTGATCCGGCCGGTCCAAGGCCTGCATGTTTTCCATGTACAGGCGCTATGGTGACGATCCAGGACTTCATGCATCCGCCGGAGGCGATCAGGAGATCATCAGGACCTCCGCGCTGCGGCCATTCTTTGCGGGCGCGTTACACTGTTTTTCCAGATCTCCGGATGCATTCTTGATTGCTGCTGGCGTGCGGAACAAATCGAACCAGGTGTCGTGTGCAGTCAGGGATGCTCCCGCCGAGGCCGGCGCATTGCGAAAAACGCCTGGAAATGGATGTGCGCGCCGGCCTGAGACTGCAGGTATCAGGTTCATGCTGCCGCACCCGGCCGGGGTGAGGGAGAGAGAACAATTGATCACGCGCAACGTCGACAATGTGACGGGAAAGGGCGCCTCTTGAGCCGGCGTGAACTTGGGTCGGTGCACACGCCGGATGTGGCCCACCACCGTTGGGTGCCGGTGACGCGGTTGCCGTTGCCAGCCGGTGGCTACGGTCGGTTCGACCGCGCGGCGCGACTCATGCTGTTCGAAATGCGCTGGCGCAAGCCGCCGCCGCGGCCTGTGCTGCGCATCGCCGCATGGACGCTGTCGGTGCTTTTGCATGTGCTGGTACTGGTTGCCCTGATCCTGGCGCGACCCTTGCCTTATGCGCCCCCCAGCACATCGGGAAAAGGCGTCATCGATGTGCGTTTCATCCAGGCTCCGCCGAAACCGCCGCCGCCGCCGACTCCGCCGAAACTTCCCGTGCGCCGCGCCGCGCAGCGCCATGTCGCCACTGCTCCGCACAGCGGACCGGTCGCACTGCCGGACATGACCGTGGTTGCACCAAAGCAGCGCACTGCAAAGTCCAGGGCCTCGAAGAAACCCGCGAAGCCCGTGCCCAGACACAAGGCGGCGGTGGCGAGAACACCGGCGCCCGCGCCCCACGCTGTTTCGCCCACGCCGGTCCCGGAGGCGCCGCCACCGCCCAGGGTGGTGCAGCAGGTCACGCCGGTGTCCCTGCCGGAGCCCAAGATGAGCAGCGATGCGGCATCGCCCGTGTCATCGCCCTCCTCGCGGGATGTTCCCGTGGCGGTGCCACGACTGCAGGTGGCTGCACAGACGCCACAGTCCGGTTTTCAGGCACCGCCGGATGAGCATCCGCATGCCTCGTTGCAGGGCGTGACGCTTGCCGATGTGACGCCTGCGCCGGGTCGGGCGCCGGCACCGACAATCCAGCCGCAGGCCTCCCGGCCGGATATCGTGGCGCCCTCGGTGCAGCCGCAGTCGCAGCAGGTGTCCCCGACGCAGGTGACGCCGACTGCGCAGGCGCCGGGCGCGAGCGTGGCTGCGCCGCAGATCGACCTGCCGCATGTTCCCGCTCAGGTCGACATGCCGGCATTGCCGCAAGCCCGGCCGGGGCCATTGGCACTGCCCACTGCACCGCAGCCGGTGGCGACCAGGCGCGCACCACGACCCGCGACATCGGTTGCATCCGCACCGGCGCCAGCCACTACATCCTGGGCGAAGACCTCGGCCGGGGACCATTTCGCGACGCGCAAGGCACCCTCGGGCAAGGGTGTGCGGCTGTACGGCAAGCACGGCAGCCTGGCGTTGAGCGGTGGTACCGGGAAGAGCGGTACGCCGGATTACATCCAGCGGCAGCCGCAGGGCAACAGCGATGTCATGGAACGCAATACCAGCAGCATCCATTACACGTCCACGCGCTTCAACAAGTACTGGACGCCGCTGGGCGAGACCGCACTGCAGACGGCATTCCGCCATCTGGTCGAGGATCTCACCTACACCAAGACCATCCACATGACGCGTGGCGCGCGCATCAAGTGCGCGTTCTCGCCGCTGATGCTGATGTCGTTCTTCTCTTGTGGCAGCGGCAATCCGCCTTCGCCCCCGCCACCGACCGATGGCGACCGGCGACTGGACATGGCACCCGCCGCGCCGCTGGTGAAGGGGCTGGGGCCGAAGCCGGCAGCATCGGCGCCGAGCCCGCCGCTGCCGACCAGGGACACGACCTCCTGTGTCACGGCCAGGATTGCGGGCAGCCCCCCCCGCCCGGGTGTCCCATGCCGGACACGGAACAGGAAAAATCGGATCAGTGGTGATGCAATGCGATGGTCATGGGACGGCTCAAGGAACGATGAGTGACGGAGCCGCCTGCTTGCAGAAAAAAAACCTCACTTCCGGCAAGCAGGCGGATCCGTCGCGTTGCTCCCGACTGCAAGAAGTCCCCTTGCGGGATTGATTCCCCCTACGACGCGTCTTGGCACGCGCAGGCTGTGGGCTCTTACAGCAGTCGCAGCAATTCGGGCATCAGCGGCAGACGGCGGATGCGCACGGTGGTGGCGGCATATACCGCGTTGGCCAGCGCCGGGGCCGACGAGGGCATGGCGATGCCGGTGGCGCCGGTGGGTGGCGCGTCCGACGGCATGGAGATCACCTCCATCTTGCGCGGTACCTGCGCCATGCGTGCCATGGGGTAGTCCTTGTAGCCGTGCTGCTGGACCTGGTTCTTGTCCACGCTGATGCGTTGCCCCAGCGCGGTGGAGATGCCGTCCAGCGTGGCGCCGGTGACGATGGCCTCGAGCCCTGTGGGATTGACCACGCGGCCCACGTCCACGGCACAGACCACACGATGGATGATCAGCTGCGTGTGGTCGCGCTTGTGCACCGACACTTCGAAGGCGTGCGCGCAGTAGCCGCCGTAGATGTAGTGGAAGGCGATCCCCAGACCATGGCCGTTGCGGGGCGGGTGGTGCCAGCCGATGCGCTCGGCGACGGCGGTGAGCACAGCGCTGAGACGGCCCGTATCGATGGCGCCGCCGCGGTCGCGATACGGCAGCTGTTGCGCGGTCTTGCCCAGCAGGTCGAGGCGCAATTGCAGCGGATCGACGCGTACGTGCCTGGCCACCTCGTCCAGGAAGCACTGTTCGGCGAATGTGTTGACGGTATGCGATCCGGCGCGGGTTTCGCCGCGAGGGATGTCCGAATCCAGACCGAACCAGATGGTCTCGAAATTGGGGATGAGGCCGGCGGGCAGCGCGTCGGCCTGCACCTCGGAGGTCCACAGCCGATCCGCGGCGACGCCACGCTGCCACAGCATCGACGGGCTGGCCTTGTGCTGGCGCCAGGCGGTGAAGTGCTTGTGGCGGTCCAGCGCGGCGGACAGCGTGTGCACGGCACCGGGGCGATACACGTCGTGCATGAAATCCTGATCGCGTGTCCAGACCAGCTTCACCGGTTTCTTGGCCGCCTTGGCCAGCATGACTGCTTCTGCCACCATGTCCTGATCCAGCCGGCGACCGAGGCCGCCGCCGACGCGCGGCACGTTGATGTCGATCTTGTCCGGCGACAGGCCGGTCAGCTTCTGCACCAGGCTCAGTGTCTCCTGCGGCGCCTGGGTGGGCACCACCAGCGTGGCGTGGTCGCTTTCGATCCGCACCAGACAGTTCATGGTTTCGGCGTCGGCGTGCGCGACCATGGGCTGCACGTAGGTCGATTGCAGTGTCCAGCGGGCTTTCTTGAACGCCGTGTCCGGGTCGCCGTCGTGTCGTGGACGTGCGGTGGGTTCGCTGTCCCCCTTGAGCAGCGCGCGGGCCTGCTTCTCCAGCGCGCGGGTGCTCTCGTCCGCGTGTTTCGGGGAAGGCTTCCATGTGAGCTTCAATGCCTCACGGCCCTGCATCGCCGACCACATGTCTTCGGCAAGCACGGCCACGCCAGGGGCAAGTGCGGTCTGCCCGAGCAGGGCGTCGGGTGCGGGCGTCACCTGCAGCACCTGCGCCACGCCGGGGACTTTCAGCGTGGCGCTGGTATCAATGCTGTCCAGCGAGCCGTCCAGGTAAGGGCAGTGCACGATGACGGCGGTCAGCATGTCGCCTTCGCTGTGATCCACGGCGTAGCGCATGCGGCCGCTGACTATGGATTCGGCATCGACATCGCCAGCGCCACGGCCAATCAACGTGAACTGATCGGGCGTCTTGAGGGGCGGTGGCGTCTGCGGCGGTGCCTGCTTGGCCGCGGCCTTCACCAGTTCGCCATATCCGTAGTGGGTGTTGCCGGGTGTAATGATGTTGCTGCTGGATGCGCGCAGGCGGGATGCAGGCGTACCGCTTTTGGCCGCAGCCGCCTGCAACAGCAGCCAGCGGGCCAGTGCGCCGGCCTGGCGCAGGTCGTCCCAGGCGGCGGGGATATTGGCCGATTCGCCGCTGAGCTGCCGGCCGTAGCGCCAGTGCAGGGCGTTGTTCTCGTGGATCACCGCGGGGCCCAGCGGCACTACGCTGACCATGGACCAATCCGCATCCAGTTCGTCGGCGATGATGCGCGGCAGAGAGGTGCGCGTTCCCTCACCGCAGTCCGGCGCGCGTGCCCCGATGATGATGCGGCCGTCCGGTTCGATGCGCAGGTACGGGCCCAACCGGGTAAAGTTCTCGCCCAGCAATACCGGCGGCACCGAGGCCTCCCGGGCATGCGCCGCGCGCACGCCGACCATCAGTGCGCCGGAGGCGGCCAGCGATATCTGCAGGAACCGGCGACGCGAGAGCCATACCGTGTTGCGACTCATGAAGTGTGTTTCCGCATTTCGGCTGCGGCGCGCTTGATCGCCTTGCGGATTCGCGGATAGCTGCCGCAGCGGCACAGGTTGGGGATGCGGTCGATCTCCCGGTCCCCGGGATTGGGCGTGCGTCTCAGCAGATCCGCCGCGGCCATCAGCTGGCCGGGCTGGCAGAATCCGCACATGATTGCGTCCTCGGCAATCCATGCCTTCTGCAGCGGATGCAGGCTCCCCTGCGCATCTTCCAGACCTTCCACTGTGGTGACCTCATGCCCGGCCAGATGCTGCATTTGCAGCTGGCACGCCAGTTTCAGCTTGCCGTCCACCAGCACGCTGCAGGCACCGCAGGTGGCATCGTCGCAGCCGTACTTGGTGCCGGTCAGCTGCAATACATCGCGCAGATACCACAACAGCGGCATGGCCGGATCGCCGGTATGCGTGAAGGACTCGCCGTTGAGCGTCAGCGTGATGCCCGTGCGCGGCTTGACCGGCTGGATGGCATTGGGCGGGGTGTGCAGCGCCTGTGGCATGAAGCGTTCCCGGGTTGAGACGTGGATGACCCGCTATTCTCGCAAACTCCGCGTGCTGCAGTCAGAGTGGGGCCTGAACCAGCGGATCCAGGCCAGATTCACCGGCACGCCCAGCGCGATGACCAACAGGCCTCATGGCGACATTGAACGGCCGACTGGCCAGCATGCTGTCGGCCAGCAGCATCACCGTGGCGATGACACCGACGGCAACAACGGATACAACGGCGTGACCGCCAGCAGCGCCACGTTGGGCATGTACCGGCGTGGATGCGATCGTGCCACCGAACGAAAGAATACGCCCTCGGCGCGCATCATCTGCAATACCAGGGCCCCCTGAGCAGCGCGATGTTGCAGCAGCCGAAGGTAGGGTGGCCCTGCCCATGGCAATCGGGCGCGTGCCGTAGATGAAAAAGCGCGAGCGACGGATTTCCTTCTTGCCGTACGTAAGCTGATTATCCGTGAGGGTCGCAGGCCTGGTCCGGGCGTTGGAACCGCTCCATGGGCGCGGTGCGCTTACGTATTCATCTTGCCGCTGACCACCAGCGTGCACGCGCCGCCGAAACAGATCGTGCCCTCGTCACCGATTTCGATGTCGACAAATCCGTTGCGGTCGATCTCCCGCCCTTGGCTGGCGCGGTAGTGCGAGCCGTAATCAG
Organism: uncultured Gammaproteobacteria bacterium; assembly: GCA_963747595.1. Lineage (GTDB taxonomy): Bacteria > Pseudomonadota > Gammaproteobacteria > Xanthomonadales > Rhodanobacteraceae > Oleiagrimonas. Next base: position 1,453,578 of record CAVVFO010000002.1, on the reverse strand, counting down.
CGAGCCGGCCGGCCTTGTGCAGGTAGGCCGCAATGGCGGCGTTGGCGCTGCCGGTGACCGGATCTTCGGGAATGCCGTCGGCGGGCGCAAAGGCGCGCACGGCCATGTCGGCATCGGCATTGTCGCCGGCGTCCCGGCCGAACACGGCGATGCCGACCGCATCCAGCGATTCGGTGAGTTCGGCCATGGCCTTCTGGTTGGGTCGCAGGCCGCGGACGGTTTCCGCCTCGCCGAGATCGCAGATCAGCCAACCCGGGCCGTTGTTGACAAACATCGGCGTGTGCACCGAGGTCGCGTCCAGCGCCGCGTGCAGCTGGTTCAGCGAGTCGTCGTCGATGTCCTGGAAGGTGGCTTGGGGCGCCTGCACCCGGATGATGCGGTCCGCGTCCTCGCCGTCCACGAACACCGGCAGCAGGCCGGCTTCGCATTCCTGGATCAGCTTCGGCTTGCCCGGCGCCACCAGGCCGCTTTCCAGTGCCACGTACGCGCTGCCCACGCTGGGATGGCCGGCGAAGGGGAGTTCCTTGCGTGGCGTGAAGATGCGTACGCGATAGTCCGCCTCGGGATCGTTGGGCGGCAGCAGGAATGTGGTCTCGGAAAAATTGATCCAGGCGGCGATGCGCTGCATGGTGACCGTATCCAGGTACTCGCTGTCCACCACGACCGCCAGCGGATTGCCGAAAAAAGCCTTCGCGCTGAACACATCCACTTCGACGTAGCGGCGGGACTTGCTGGTTGGAGACATGGCAGGTCACCCGTCAGTGTTGTTGATGAAATGAACTGTCAGCGTATCGTCAGCAACGTGCCACGCATAGGTCAGAGCCGAAAGGCATATAAGGTGCGTTGCGTTTTGTTCCGTCCCGGGCACACTTCGTGATCGATTTTCCACATTTCCTGCACACTCTGCCGTGAACGAGACCAACGCTCCCCTAGCTGCCGATGCCCCCTGGGTTGTCATGAAATTCGGTGGCACCAGCGTCGCCAGCCGCGCGCGCTGGGACAACATCCGTCGTCTGGCCGCCGAACGCCGCGACAATGGTGAGCGCGTGCTGCTGGTGGTGTCGGCATTGGCCGGGGTCACCGATGCGTTGAAGACGCTGTGCGTGTCGGATGACGTGGCGCAGCGTCACGCACAGGCGACTGCGATCGCCCAGACCCACCACGCGCTCCTGCAGGAGATGAACCTGCCCGTGCCGGAGCGCGTGGCGTCACGGCTGGCCACGCTGCAGGCGTTGGCGGACGGTCCCACCGACGGCGACACGCTGCACTGGCAGGCGCAGGTGCAGGCGCACGGCGAGCTGTTGTCCAGCGCGCTGGGTGCGGCATTTCTCAGCGCACAGGGTCTGGATACGGCATGGGTCGACTCCCGCGAATGCCTGGCGTCGGTGACCCTGCCCAACCAGAGCGCGCGCCGCGGCACATTGTCGGCCATGATCGAGGCACATCCGGATGCGGAGCTGCAGGCGCGGCTGGCGGAGCTGGGCGACACCTGCATCGCGCAAGGTTTCATCGCCCGCGACGAACATCAACGCACCGTGCTGCTGGGGCGGGGGGGGTCGGACACGTCGGCGGCATATTTCGGTGCACTGCTCAAGGCGCGGCGCGTGGAGATCTGGACCGACGTGGCCGGCATGTTCAGCGCCGATCCGCGCCGCGTGCCGGGTGCGCGCCTGCTGCGCCGGCTGGACTACGAGGAAGCGCAGGAAATCGCCACCACCGGCGCCAAGGTGCTGCATCCGCGCTGCCTGTCGCCGCTGCGCGAGCCGCGCGTGCCGCTGTGGATCAAGGACACGCACCGCCCGGAGCTGGATGGCACGGAGATCGGCCCGCAGCTGCGCGAACAGGCGCACAGCGTCAAGGCCATCAGCACGCGCAAGGGCCTCACGCTGGTGTCCATGGAGTCGGTGGGCATGTGGCAGCAGGTCGGCTTCATGGCCGATACCTTCGCCGAGTTCAAGAAGCACGGGCTGTCTGTGGACCTGATCGGTTCGGCCGAAACCAATGTCACGGTATCGCTGGACCCCACCGAGAACCTGCTCGATTCGGATGCGCTGGCAGCGCTGGCAGCGGATCTGGCCAAGGTGTGCCGGGTCAAGGTGATCGCACCGTGCGCCGCGGTGACCCTGGTGGGGCGCGGCATGCGTTCGATGTTGCACCAGCTCTCGGGCGTGCTGGCCGAGTTCGGTCAGCTGCGCGTGCACCTGATCTCGCAGTCCTCCAACAATCTCAACCTCACCTTCGTGGTGGACGAGGAAGTGGTCGACAGCTTGCTGCCGCGGCTACATGAGCTGCTGGTGCGTTCGGGCTGCCTGCGCGGCGACGATGACACCCTGTTCGGGCCGCACTGGCAGGCACTGTACGGCGAGGGCGAGCCGGTGATGGCACCCGGCTGGTGGCGCGGCGCGCGCACGCGGTTGATCGAGCTGGCTACCGAGCGCAGTCCGCGTTACGTCTATCATCTGCCCACCGTGCGCGAGCGCGCATGCTCGATCGCTGCCCTCGAAGCCGTGGATCAGGCCTGGTTCGCGGTCAAGGCCAACACGCATCCCGAACTCGTGGCGGCAGTGGCCGAGGCGGGGCTGGGTCTGGAGTGCGTGTCGCCCGGCGAATTGGCTGCAGTGGATGCGGCCGTCCCCGCATCCGCGCCGCGCCTGTTCACACCCAACTTCGCACGTCGCGCGGATTATGCCGGGGCGCTGCGGGCCGGCGTCACGGTGACGCTGGACGCCTTGCATCCTCTGCAGCACTGGGGCGAGATGTTCCGTGGCCACGCCGTCATGCTGCGTGTGGATCTGGGCCGTGGCCTGGGGCATCACGAAAAGGTGCGTACCGGCGGCAGCGGCAGCAAGTTCGGCCTGCCGCTGGAGGAGCTGACCGCATTTGTCGAACTGGCGCGTCATCACCAGGTGCGCATACGCGGGCTGCACGCGCACCTGGGCTCGGGGATTCTCGACGTCGCGCACTGGGGCGAGGTCTACGCGCAACTGGCGGCGCTGGCCGAAGGCATCGACAGCGTCGAGGTGCTCAACATCGGCGGTGGGCTCGGCGTGCCCTCGCATCCCGGCGAGCAGGCGCTGGATCTGGCTGCGCTGGATACCGTGCTGGCCGGCATCAAGACCACCTATCCGCAGTACCAGCTGTGGATAGAGCCGGGCCGTTATCTGGTGGCCGAGGCGGGCGTGCTGCTGACCCGCGTCACGCAGCTCAAGCGCAAGCAGGAGATCCACTACCTGGGCGTGGACGCGGGCATGCACAACCTGATTCGTCCGGCGCTGTACGACGCATGGCACGAGATCGTGAACCTGGACCGCCTGGCCGAGGCCGGGACCGTGCTGTACCAGGTGGTCGGCCCGATCTGCGAGAGCGGCGACGTCCTGGGTACGGATCGCCGTCTGCCGGCCAGCGAAGAAGGCGATGTTATCCTGATTGCACAGGCGGGGGCGTATGGCGCCACCATGGCCTCGCATTACAATCTGCGTGATCCCGCCGACGAAATCGTGATTTCATGACCGACCTGCCCGATCCGCGCCAGGCGCGCAGCTTCCATTTCAAGCGCCACAGCTTTGCCGATGGAGTGGCCGAACTGGTATATGCCTTCGACGACGGCCTGGAACTGATTGAGCGCATCACCTTTCCCGATGCGCCGGAGCTGCCGCAGGCGCGACAAGCCGGCTTCGACGCGGCGCTGCGTCTGCTGCATCTGGTCGCGGGCATCAGCTACTACAAGGCCGGCGCGCCCTCGCGCGTGGAGCTGGATGCCGGTGCCGTGGACACGGCCACCGCGGAGCTGGTCGATGCGCTGTATCTGCACGGCCTGGCCGAGTTCGCCTACGTCAACAAGCTGGAGATCCACGAGCGCGTGCATCTGCCGCGCGGTGCCGAGGCCGCGCCCGCGAGGCCCGCGCAATTGCCGTCACGCACGCTGGTGCCGATCGGCGGCGGCAAGGATTCGCTGGTGGCGATCGAGGCGCTGAAGTCCGTCGCTGCCGAGGCCACGGTGGTGTGGATCGGCACCTCGCCACTAATCGCCGCCTGCGCCGCGCGCACCGGTTTGCCGACGTTGAACATCGGTCGCGAGCTGTCGCCGCGCCTGTTCGAGATGAACCGGGCCGGCGCCTACAACGGTCACATCCCGGTGACAGCGGTCAATTCCGCCATCCTGACGGTGGCTGCACTGCTGTACGGTTTCGACAGCATCGCCTTCGCCAACGAGCGCTCGGCTTCGGCGGCGACGCTGGAATACGAGGGCCGCCAGGTCAATCATCAGTGGAGCAAGGGCTTCACCTTTGAGCATTCGCTGCATCACTACCTGAAACAGCACGTGGCCACGGACCTGGATTACTTCTCGCTGTTGCGGCCGTATTCGGAACTGGCCATCACGCGGGCGTTCGCGCAGCTGGGCGGCGACTACCTGGACGTGTTCTCCAGCTGCAACCGCAACTTCCGCATCCTGGGGCCGCGTCCGGTGGACCGCTGGTGCGGGCAGTGTCCCAAGTGCCACTTCGTGTTCCTGGCGCTGGCGCCGTTCATGCCCAAGCCGAAACTGCTGGGTCTGTTCGGCCGCAACCTGCTGGATGACCGCAACCAGGCGGGCGGCTTCGACGCGCTGATGGAATACCGCGACCACAAGCCGTTCGAATGCGTGGGCGAGGCCACCGAGGCACGCGCGGCCATGGCCGCCCTGGCGCAGCGGCCGGAGTGGGCCGAGGACACCCTGGTGGCGCGCTTCCGTCAGGAGATCCTGCCGCAGCTCGACGCCTCTACGCTGGAGATGGATCCATGGCTGCAGCCGTCCTCCGATCATCTGGTTCCGGTGCGCCTGCACGATGCGCTGGGTCACATCGGCGGCGTGTGAGGCCGGCGCAGGCGAGATACGCGACATCGGCATGCCGCGACGCCGGACGCGAGGTGCATGCAGCGCACTGCGCTGCGTCACCTATTACTGCGTGTCCAGCGGCAGACCGTGTTCGACCAGCAGTTCGCGCAGCTTGAGGATGACGGGAAAGATTTCCTGGTTGCGGTCTTCGCCCTGCGCGTCGAAGGCTTTCTGCTCCTGCTCGACGATGTGGCGGTCCTGCCCGAAGATCCCCTCGGTGAACCATATGAACAGTGGCCACAGCAGCTGCGCCAGGCCGGGAATGCCGGGTTTCTTCAGCATCAGCATGCCAAAGGTGTGGTTGATGCGCTGCTCGCGGTCGACGGGCACGTACACGTTCCACAGGTCGAGCGCCGGCTCCCGGGTTCCCGCCGTGCGGAACGTCAGTGTCTGATAGGGGTAGCCGGTGCGGATGGTCATGAGGTCCGGTGATTCTTCGCTGGGTTGATGCGGCCGGCTGCCGATGATGAACTTCTCGCCCAGGTGCTGTTTGCCCGCGGCGCGGGTAAAGGTGTAATCGGCCTCCACCCAGCCGTCGCCCTCGCGGATGTCCAGGAGTCGTGGACGTACACGGCCCATGAGGCTGCGGTGCAGGAACTGATGGTTCATGTCCATCAGGTTTTCGTGCATGAACGAATAATGGCAATCGATCTGCCGGTCCAGGTAGCGCGTCTTGTAGGCCGGATTGGCATGTGCCGGGATGTCCGGGAACTGCGCCGTTTCGGCAGCCGCTGGGTCGCCGGGAAAGACGAACACCAGACCGTAGGCCTCGCGGCATGGATAGCTGCGCACACCGTTGGGCAGGGTCTTGCCCTCATCCAGATACGGCACGTTGACGCAATGGCCGGCGCGGTCGTAGGTCCAGCAGTGATAGCCGCACTGCAGCCGCTGGCCGCGCACCACCCCCAGATGCAGAGGCACCTGCCGGTGCGCGCAGCGGTCTTCCAGCGCAAAGATGTCGCCTTCCGCGGGCCGGATGAGGACGATGGGCTCGCCGGCAAAACGCACGGGGAGTGGTTTGCCGGTTTTCAGGTCCCGCGAGCGCGCCAGGGGATACCAGTGGTCCGGATGAATCCCGGTTTTGCGCAGATCCGTGCTGCCGTGCACGCAGGCGGCCTGATCGTCATCGACGGGGTTGATCGAAGAGATGGACATGAATGGGCTTCCTCGACGAGCGGCGTGCATTCCACTCGCTGTCATCACGGAAGACAACGACGATTACCGGAGGACACGCTGCATGAGCGGATCGGTCAACACGCATCCTAGCAGCGGGCATCTGAAGCCAGAAAAAACGACCATGCCACCGAGCATTGCAGCTCGAGGGAAGCCCTGTCCTTGTGTGTGGTCCTGCGGGAAGGCAAGCTTCACAAGGTCTTGCTAAGGCGCGCCGACACTCATGCATCAAAGTCATTCCCGTTTCGTTTCGACCCGTGAGGTGACGGTGACGTCCGTGCTTGCCGCAGCGCCGGCACCGGGGGCTTGTCGCATCGGCATGTCGTTAGCCGTGGTGTCCGTGCGTCCTCCGTGGGCCGCTGCCACATGAGGTTCAGCAAGCTGCAGGGTCTGCGCGTTGCCGTGTGGGGCGTGGGCCGCGAAGGGCGTGCGACATTGATGGAACTGCATCGGCACCTGCCACGGCTCGCGCTCACCGTGCTCTGCCCCGAGGAGGATGCCGCTGCCGTGCGCTCCGCCTGGCCCGACCTGCCGGTGATTCCCGGTGGCGTGGATGCGGCGCTCCTGCAGCGTTTCGATGTGGTGATCAAGTCGCCGGGCATTCCCGCCTATCTTCCGGCGATCGAGGCGGCACGCGAGGGCGGCGTGCGCTTCACGTCCGCCACCGCGCTGTGGTTCGCGGAGAATCCGCGGGCGCGGGTGATCGGCGTGACCGGCACCAAGGGCAAGAGCACCACCAGCGCATTGATCGCGCATCTGGCGCGCGCCCTGGGCGTGCGGACGGCGTTGGCGGGAAACATCGGCTTGCCGGTACTGGAATTGCTGGATCGCGGCGACGATGTCGATCTCTGGGTGCTGGAGCTCTCCAGTTTTCAGACGCGGGATGCAGACAACCTGGAATGCGGCGTCATCACCAGTTTGTACGAAGACCATCTGGACTGGCACGGCAGCCGCGAGCGTTACGTGGATGACAAGCTGGCCCTGGCGAAGGCCTCGCGCACCTTGCTGGTCCCCGCGCAGCAGCCGGAGCTGCTCGAACGCACATCGTCGCATCCGCGGCGCATCCTGTTCGGTGGCGGCGATGGCTGGCACGTCGATGATGACGCCACCATCTGCCGGGACGGGCAATGCATCGTCGATGCCGGCAGTTTGCCGATTCCAGGCGCCCACAATGCAAGCAACGCCTGCGCCGCACTCACGGCGTTGTCGGTGATGGGCTTTGATGCTGTCGCCGCCGCGGCGCATCTTGCGAGGTTCCAGCCATTGCCGCACCGCCAGCAAGCCTTGGGTCGACGTGATGACCGCTATTGGGTCAACGACTCCATCTCCACCACCCCCCAGGCGACGTTGGCGGCGCTGCGCAGCGAGTCCTCGGCATCGGTCACCGTGATCGTTGGGGGACATGATCGCGGCGTCGACTGGTCGCCGTTCGTGGACGCGGTTGCCGGCAACTCCGGGCTTGCGGTGGTGGTGCAGGGCGCCAGCGGCCCGCGCATCGCCGCCGCGCTGCGTGAGGGCATGGGTGGCGTGCGCCTGGAGATGGCGCAGACGCTGACGCAAGCAGTGGCCACCGCCCGTGCCATCACGCCCGCGGACGGAACGATCCTGCTGTCGCCGGGCGCGCCCAGCTTCGATCAGTTCCACGACTATGCCGAGCGCGGTCGTCGCTTCGCCGAGCTGGCCGGCTTCGATACGCGCATTGCGGAGATCGAGGGGCTGGGGATTGCCTGAGCGTCAGGGGGCGCGCTCGCCGTGGCCGGGAAGCGGTTTCAGCTTTTCCGCGCGACGTTCGTAGGCGCTGGCGATGGCTTCGGCGTCCGCCGCCATGTGCTGGTCCGCAAGTGCCCGGCACTGCAACGCGAGGTTGCGCCACATCCGTGCCTGACCGAGCGCCTGCCGCTGCGCCTCTGTGTTGCTCTGATGGAGCGATACGTCAATCATGGCGATACTTCCGCAGAACGTCGGGGAGCTGCAGCATGCGGGAGCTTGATGGCAGCGGTGCGTTGCCGCCGTGACCGGCTGATGACATGAGGGTGGTGCGCTCCTGGCCTGGGTCTCTTCGTCACGCATGCGGCCCTGCCAGTACCGCGGAATGCTTGCGTGTCAGGACGTGCGCCGGGAGCGTCGCGCGCATCTGTGTACCACCAGGGGCAGCAGCGACAGCAGGGCCAGGATGCCCATGGGGATCAACAGGTGCGGTTCCAGCAGCAAGCCGAGGGTGGAGGCGTGCGATTGGCTGACCGCCATGCCCAGCCCGGCGCCGACAGCCGTCTCGAAGACCAGCGTCAGCGCACCGCCCAGCGCGCTGGCGCCGATGAACAACCACAGGGGGCAGCGCAGCCATGCCAATGCCACGGTGACCGCTCCATAGGGAAACAGCGGCGCGAAGCGCAGAAACAATGTGTAGCTGACCGGATGCGTGGCGAAACCATGGCGCAGCCGTTCGACCAGCTCGGGCGCACGCGCACGGTTGCTGCCGAACGCATAGCAGCTGGCAAGAAACAACAGCAGCGAGCCCAGCACCAGGCCCACCAGCGACAGCACGGTACCCTGGGTGATACCGAACATCAGCCCGCCGGCCATGATGACCAGCAGGTTGCCCGGAACACCACTGGCCACCACCACGGTCAGCGCACCCACGAACGCCAGCCGGACCCACCACGGATGCGTGGCAACCATCGTCTCCAGGTGCCCATGACCCTGCACCAGGGCGCGTGGAGCCAGGCCGTCGAGCGCGCCGGAAGCCAGCAGGATTGCCCCGGTCGCCAGGAGCAGCAGTAGGGGCAGGGTGGCGCGCAGTCGGCTCACGGATGAATGGTCTTCCGGCTAAGGAATGAAAGGTCAGGGAGCTCTTCCGATGGAATCCGGGTCGGCGCAGATTCGATCAGAAGCGTCTTAAATTACACGATGCGGCGGGCGGCTGTCGCGCCGCGCGTAGACGGTGATTTCCTCGCGGTCGTGATAAAGCTGGCGCGCGCGCAGTGTCAGCGAGGAGGGGTCGGACTGTTCGCGGCGCAGCAGATCCAGGCACAGCACGACCTCGTCATGCCGTTTCTTCATCGGCAGCTTGAGATTGAAGACGGCGTGCCGGGTGCTGCCGTCGGCCAGCCAGCGGCCCATCAGTGCGGCGACGCGGCGCGGCTTCTCCACCATGTCGCAGACCAGCCAGTCGACCGGTTTCGGCGGGCGGTAGCGGAAGCCGTCCTCGCGGCGGTGTTCGACCAGGCCGGAGTCCATCAGCGCGATATCCATGGGACCGTTGTCCACGGCGGTGACGTGGATGGACCGGTGCACCAGTTGCCAGGTCCAGCCGCCGGGCGCCGCACCCAGGTCCACGGCGCGCATGCCGGGCTGCAGGACGCGCGCGCGCTCATCGTCATCCAGCAGGACCAGAAGCGCCTCTTCCAGTTTCAATGTGGAGCGGCTGGGTGCGTCACGTGGAAACTTCAGGCGCGGGATGCCGCGCAGCCACGGCGAGGCGCGCGCTACATCGGCGGCCGCGAGCATTGCATGGTCCGCCGAGGTCAGGCATACATGCAGGCGCCACGGCGAGCGCCGATCGATCAGGTCGTCGCGCTTCATGCGCGCCAGGAGCGCCGCGTTCAGGGCCCGACACAGCGCGGCCAGCTCGCGGCCGGCATCGCTGTCCGGCGATTCGATCCAGACATCGCGCCAGCGGCGGGGGTCGGCGTGGATGGCCGGCATGAGGACACCCAGGCGGTCGCGCGCGGGCAGGTCATCGATGTGCGCGATGGTCTCGAGCGTCTGCCGCGCGAAGATCGCCGCCCCGCTGCGTGCGAACAGGCGCGAAACGGAGCCCGCATCCAGCGCCACGTATTCGATCCAGCCGGTGCCGGCGGCGGCGCGCGGGTAGCCGCCACCGCCGAGGGCAGCGTCGATGGCACTCCACTCCTGGGCGCACTCGCCTTCGAAGCCGGGGCGGCAGTAGATCAGAACGCTGTGGGCGGTTGTCAACACGCCGCCGTCAGCCCATCTTGCGCGCCCAGGTGTCGCGCAGGGTCACGGTGCGGTTGAACACGGGCTTGTCCGGCGTGTGATCCAGCCGGTCGGCGACGAAGTAGCCCTGGCGCTCGAACTGGAAGCGGTGCTCGGGTTCCACCTGTGCGGCAGCCGGCTCCACATAACCGGTGACGGTGCGCTTGGCTTCGGGATTGATGTGCTCCACGTAGCTCTTGCCGTCGCTCTCGTCGGCCGGATCGGGCACGGCGAACAGGCGGTCGTAGAGACGAATCTCGGCGGCGATCGCGTGCCTGGCGCTGACCCAGTGGATGGTGCCCTTGATCTTGCGGCCCGCGTCCGGCTCGCCGGGCCGCGTGGCAGGATCGAGCGTGCAGCGCAGCTCGGTCACCTCGCCCTCGGCGTCGTGGATGATCTCCTCGCAGCGGATGATGCCCACACCACGCAGGCGCACCTCGCCGTCCGGACGCAGGCGCTTGAATCCCTTGGGCGGCTCCTCGGCGAAATCGCCGCGCTCGATCCACAGCGTGTCCGAGAGCGGCACCTTGCGGGTGCCGAAGCTTTCGTCCTTGGGGTGATTGGGCAGCGTGACCGGCGCCTGTTCGCCCGTGGGGAGGTTGGTGAGCACGAGTTTCAACGGTTCGATGACCGCCAGGCGGCGTGGCGCGTGCACGTCCAGATCCTCGCGCACGCAACCTTCCAGCACGCCGTAGTCGATGATGCTGTTCTGCTTGCTGACGCCGACGCGCTCGATCAGCAGGCGCAGTCCCGCCGGCGTGAAGCCGCGCCGGCGCAGGCCGCGCAGCGTGTTCATGCGCGGGTCGTCCCAGCCGTCCACCAGGCCCTGTTCCACCAGCGCGGCCAGCTTGCGCTTGCTGGTGATGTTGAAGGACAGGTTCAGGCGCGAAAATTCGATCTGGCGCGGCTTGGACGGCGCGGTTTCGAGACCGTGCTCGGCCAGCGGTTGCCACAGTTCGGGATGATTGGGCAGGTCCACGTGATCCACGAACCAGTCGTATAGCGGCCGGTGATCCTCGAATTCCAGCGTGCAGAACGAGTGCGTGATGCCTTCCAGGGCGTCAGACAGGCTGTGCGCGAAGTCGTACATCGGGTAGATGGGCCACGCATTGCCGGTGTTCTGATGCTCCAGCTTGCGGATGCGGTAGATGGCCGGATCGCGCAGGTTCATGTTGCCGGAGGCCATGTCGATCCTGGCGCGCAGGGTCTTGCTGCCATCGGCGAACTCGCCGGCGCGCATGCGGTGGAATAGGTCCAGGTTCTCTTCCACGCCGCGCTCGCGATACGGCGAATTGCGACCGGGCTCGGTGAGCGTGCCGCGGTGCGCGCGCATGGCCTCGGCGTCCAGGTCGTCGACGTAGGCGACCCCGTCCTGGATCAGCTTTTCCGCGGCGCGATAGAACACCTCGAAATAGTCCGAGGCGTGGCGCAGTTCGGCCCACTCGAAACCCAGCCAGGTGACATCGTCCTTGATGCCCTGCACGTACTCGGGCAGCTCCTTGCCCGGGTTGGTATCGTCCAGGCGCAGATTGCACAGGCCGCCGAATTCCGCCGCCATGCCGAAGTTCAGGCAGATGGCCTTGGCGTGGCCGATGTGCAGGTAGCCGTTGGGCTCGGGCGGGAAGCGCGTGCGGATGGCGTTGTGCTTGCCGCTGGCTGCGTCCTTGGCGAGGATCTGGCGGATGAAATGCTGCGTCACGGGGGGCTCGGTGGACATAGGCTGCTGCAATCAAGGTGCGTGAAGCGCGCCAGTTTAACTGGTTCGGGCCGTGCAAGTCGGTGCTTGCGTCCACGCAGGGGCCGGTTTAGCTTGGACACCATGCGAACTGTCTACCGTGCCGAGTCCATCGTCGATGCGCATCTGGTCAAGGATGCGCTGGAGCAACAGGAGATTCCGGCGTTCATTGCCGGGGAATATCTGCAGGGCGGTGTCGGTGATCTGCCGGCGCGCGATTTCATAACCGTCGCCGTGCCCGACTCGTGCGCCGAACCGGCCGAAACCATCGTCAACGGCGTGCGCGAGACGCTGGCCGAAGCGCGCAGCGTGGCCGAAGAGCGGGACCGCCGTTTCGACGATCCGTTACTGTCGGCATCCTGAAGAGACGGCAAAGACAGTGTCCATGATCGATCTGAAATCGCTGATTCGCGACGTGCCTGGTTTTCCGCGCTCCGGGGTGATGTTCAAGGACATCACTCCGCTGCTGGCCGATGCGCACGCACTGGCGCAGTGTCTGGATTCGTTGGCCGCACCGTGGCGCGACCGACGTGTGGAGGTGGTCTGCGCCATGGAGTCGCGCGGTTTCATCTTCGGCACGGCGCTGGCACGCGACCTGGGGGCGGGGTTCGTGCCGTTGCGCAAGCCGGGCAAACTGCCGGCGAAAACCCTCGGCGTGGACTTCGATCTGGAATATGGCGCGGAGCGCCTGGAGGTGCATGCCGACGCCATCGCGTCAGGCGCACGCGTATTGATCGTGGACGACGTGCTGGCCACGGGCGGCACGCTGGGTGCGGCACGCCAGCTGGTGGACATGTCGGGCGGGCAGTTGCTGGGGGCTGCCATGGTGATCGAGCTGGGTATGCTGAACGGGCGGCGCGATTGGCCGTCTGGCCTTCCATTGACCACGCTGGTGCGCTATTGAATCAAGCCGGCGATGACGCCATGTCGGCTACATTGCAGCCGCCTCGGAAGACCAAGCCCCATGTTCGGAATCGGTGCCTACAAGCAACGCCTGCCACGCCCCGAGGACGCGTCGCCCGGCCGCGACCGGCCTGCGTATGCGATACCCCGGCATCACTATGTCCACGGCCGTCCCATCGTCGGCCCGTTTCCCGGCTATCGGACCATCTATCTGGCCATGGGCTGTTTCTGGGGCGCCGAGCGCCTGTTCTGGTCGCTTCCCGGGGTCATGACCACGGCGGTGGGCTACGCAGGCGGCTACACCCCGCATCCGACGTACCGTGAGGCGTGTTCGGGCATGACGGGACATGCGGAGACGGTGATGGTGGTCTACGACCCCACGGAGATCTCCCTGGAGCACTTGTTGCGGACCTTCTGGGAAGGGCACGATCCCACGCAGGGCATGCGTCAGGGCAACGATGTGGGTACCGTGTACCGTTCCGCCATCTACTGGACCGATCCGGTCCAGCGCGCAGTGATCGAGCGCTCGCGCGAGGCCTATCAGGCCCAGCTGCGCGCGGCCGGGCACGGCGATATCAGTACCGAGATTGCCGAGGCCGGTCCGTTCTACTACGCCGAAGAGGCGCATCAGCAATACCTGGCGAAGAATCCCGGCGGGTATTGCGGTCTGGGTGGCACCGGCGTCAGCTGTCAGATCGGAGTTGCGCACACCGGCTGAGCGGCCACCGCGCACGGGTTGGCGCAGCATCTGGTCGGCAAGCGGGCTGTCAGTCGAAGTCTTTCGCAAGAGCCTCTTGCTGCAATTCATCGAGCATGGTTTCGCACGGCTCGGCCGGGAGGGTGCATCGCACGGTGACCGCGCTGCCGTTTCTCCAGGCCCCGATCATCTGCGCCGTCAGTTCGAAGCGCAGAAAATGCACCGCCGAGGTCTTGTGCGGATCGCTGCGATCCATGTCCTCATCGGCGAGGGCGGTGACCGCTTGGTGGCCCTCCACCTGGATCTGCATGTGCTGCTCCAGCCCGCGCAGGCGCACCAGCTCGCGCCTGCGGACCTCGGGATCCGAAAACGTCACCATCAGGGTGGCCTTGAGATTGCTGCCGTCCGGGATCAGCGGGTTGTAGGCGTTGAGCTCATCCTCGATGCCCTCGGATTCGAAGATGCGTTCGATGCGCAGCATCTCCTGGATCTGGTAATGCATGCTCAGCCGGTCCTCGAACACCAGCGTCAGGTGGTCGCCCACGTGCACGGTGCGTGCCTTCTTGTGCGCCATCACCCGGGTACGGAAGTCGCCGCGTTCGCGGGCGTAGTCTTCAAGGGAGAGGAGGTCGTCGCGAGTCAGTGGATTCATGAGCGCTGAGAAAGGGTTTGGAGGAGTGGAAGCCTGGAGGCGGGCGATAAGCGAAGTCATGCGAGGTGTCGTTGCCCGCGCGTCTCGCGTCACGTCTTGTTGCCCGGGTCTCGCTCCAGGCCATAGGCCATGCGTAGCAGGCTGATCGGGTGTTCGTTGGGCGGCTTGTCATCCAGGCCGTGCGCGATGTGGCTCCCTGCCATGGGGCAGTCGCTGGTGAAGTGTGCGGGCTTAGCGTCCGCAACCCGGCGTTCCACTTTGCGTGCCAGCTTGCGCGAGATGGCGTAGGTGGAATGCTTCACACCGTAGGTGCCGTCGTGGCCGGAGCAGCGTTCGATGGTGGTGATCTCGGTGTCCGGGATCAGTTCCAGGATCTGGCGCGTCTTCGGACCCATGTTCTGCACGCGCTGGTGGCACGCCACCTGCCAGGCAACCTTGCCCAGGGGTCGCCTGAAATCAGTGTCGAGCAACCCGGACTGGTGGCGCTCGACCAGGTATTCGAATGGATCAAAGATGTGCGCCTTCACCAGTGCAACATCTTCGTCACCCGGGAACATCAGTGGCAGTTCCTGCTTGAACATGAGCACGCAGGACGGGATACCCGCGGTGATGTCCCAGCCCTCACGCACCATCGCCGCGAGCACCGGGATATTGCGTTGCTTGAACTTCTTCACCGTCTGCAGATCGCCCAGTTCCAGCTTGGGCATGCCGCAGCACGCTTCGCTCTGCACCAGCTTCACGGGGATGGCGTTGTGCGCGAATACGGCGGCCAGATCCTCGACCACCTGCGGTGCGGAGTGATCGCAGTAGCAGGTGGCGAAGATGGCGACCTTGCCGCGGGTGCGGCCTGCCGGCCGCGCTTCGCCGGCGCCGTCCAGATGCTTCAGGCGCTTGCGCGCGGTGGGGGAGTGGTAGGCGGGCACACGGGCTCGGGTGTCCACCCCCAGCGTCTTTTGCAGCAGCTTGCGCGCAGGTCCGTTGCGGTTGGCGGCGTTGACCGTCTGTACCACCACCGGAATGGAGGCCAGCTTGCCCACGCCACGTGTGCTGGACAGCACCTTCGCGCCGATGGAGGTGCCGTGCTCACGGAAATGCACCGCCTTGGCGCGCAGCATGAGGTGCGGGAAATCCACGTTCCATGGATGCGGCGGCACGTACGGACACTTGGTCTGGTAGCACAGATCGCACAGGTAGCACTGCTCGACCACCTTGCTGAAGTCGGCCTTGTCGACGCCATCGACTTCCAGCGTCTCGGATTCGTCGATCAGGTCGAACAGGGTAGGAAACGCATGGCACAGGCTGACGCAACGGCGGCAGGTGTGGCAGATGTCGAACACGCGCTCCAGTTCGTCGTCGAGCGCGTCCTGCTTCCAGAACGATTCGCTCATCCAGTCCAGTGGATGGCGTGTCGGCGCGTCCAGAGCGCCTTCGCGGGCAAGGGTATTCTCGGCCATGCTGGAGCCCTCGAAATCATGTGTGCCTGCCTTGATCCCGTAGGGTGGATCAAGGAGCAACGCGACGGATCCGCCTGCTCGCCGCGAACAAACACCCGTCCCGCAAGCAGGCGGCTCCGTCACTGACGTTCCTTGAGCTGCCCTACTGTTAATGGTGGTCAAGGCAAAACCCGACCAGACGAAACTCAGCCGAGTTCGTCCAGCGCCTTCTGGAACCGGTTGGCATGCGAGCGCTCGGCCTTGGCCAGGGTCTCGAACCAGTCCGCGATCTCGTCGAAGCCTTCCTCGCGCGCGTCCTTGTGCATGCCGGGATACATATCGGTGTACTCGTGCGTCTCGCCAGCGACGGCGCTCTTCAGGTTGTCCCGGGTGCTGCCGAACGGCAGGTCGGTGGCCGGATCGCCCACTTCTTCCAGATATTCCATGTGGCCGTGGGCGTGGCCGGTCTCGCCCTCGGCGGTGGAGCGGAACACGGCAGAGACATCGTTGTAGCCTTCGACGTCCGCCTTCTGTGCGAAGTAGAGATAACGGCGGTTGGCCATCGACTCGCCAGCGAAAGCGTCTTTCAGATGCTTCTCGGTCTTGGAACCTTTCAAGCTGCTCATGGATGTCACCTCGTGGGCTGTGGTGGCTGGGCGTGCATCATGACGATTGGTCATGAGGGCACGCTCTGAGCCTAGTCCTGTGGTGATCGCTTCAACAATTGATTGTTTTGATGATTGCGATAGCGCCCAGCTATCGACGCGTGGGGCCATGCGGCGCCTTTCAGGCCCGTTTCCCGGCAGTTTTGCGCGGCTTCGAGGCGGCGCTGTGCGGATCGAGCAACGTCTCCGGAAGCTGTTTGACGATGCCCGCCAACTCCTCCAGAAATCCTGCCAATGCCGAGCTCTTGCGCCAGATCATGGCCAGCTTGCGGCTGGGCGGGCGGCCCTTGAACTCCGTCAGGTGGACGTTCTTCGAGGGTGCCACCGGCGGCTTCACCGCCAGCGTCGGCAGCAGGGTGATGCCGACATCGGCCGCCACCATCTGCCGCAGCGTTTCCAGGCTGGTGGCGCGGAAGCCACTGCGCTCGCCGGCGCCGGTCAGGCGGCATACTTCCAGTGCCTGATCCCGCAGGCAGTGGCCTTCTTCCAGCAGCAGCAGGCGCTCCTCGTCCAGGTCCTGCATGCGGATCGACTCGCGCCGTGCCAGATGGTGCGTGACCGGCGTGGCCAGCAGGAAGGGCTCCTCGAACAGGAATTCGCAGTGCATGCTCTCTTCGTGGATCGGCAGCGCCAGGATGCCGGCATCCAGCCGGCCCTCGCGCAGGCGCGCCAGCACCACCTCGGTCTTCTCCTCCACCAGCAGCAGTTCCAGCCGTGGAAACGCCTTGCGGATCATCGGCACGATATGCGGCAACAGGTAGGGCCCCAGGGTGGGGAAGATGCCCAGGCGCACGGTGCCGGCCTGCGGATCCAGCGAGCGCCGCGCCACGGACTTGATCTGCTCCACCTCGTTGAGCACATCGCGCGCGCGCGAGGCAATCTCGCCGCCGACTTCGGTCAGCATCACGTGGCGTGGCGCGCGCTCGACCAGAGACACGCCCAGTTCATCCTCCAGCTTGCGGATCTGTGTGGACAGCGTGGGCTGGCTGACGAAGCAGGCCTCGGCTGCATGGCCGAAGTGACGATGCTCGGCCAGTGACACGAGATAGTGCAGATCGCGCAGATTCATGATGTCTCCCGTGGACGCGGATCGATAGCTTCAGTATATGAATATGATACCAATAATCAATTTGAATGATGCTTCCGTTCTTTCTATCATATGGACAACGCGCTTCGAAGAAGGCGCTTCAATCCCCGAAAAAGGAGTCAGGCACATGCTTACCGTTGGCGACAAACTTCCCGAATTCAATCTTGCCGCAACCGTGTCCACCGAGAGCCTGGACAAGGCCTTCCAGAACATCGACAACAAGACCTACAAGGGCAAGTGGACGCTGTTGTTCTTCTACCCCAAGGATTTCACCTTCGTGTGCCCCACGGAGATCAAGGGTTTCGGCGACCTGAACGACCAGTTCAACGATCGTGATTGCCAGATTCTTGCCTGCAGCACCGACAGCGAGCACGTGCATCTGGCATGGCGCCGGGATCACAAGGATCTGAAGGACCTGCCGTTCCCCATGCTGGCAGACATCAACAAGGATCTGACCCGTTCGCTGGGCATCCTGGATGACGAGGGCGTGGCCCGTCGTGCCGCGTTCCTGGTGGATCCGGAAGGCGTCATCCGCTTTGCCTACGTCACCGAAGGCAGTGTCGGCCGCAATCCTGCCGAGGTGCTGCGCGTGCTGGACGCACTACAGACAGACGAACTGTGCCCCTGCAACTGGCAGTCCGGCGAGGACACGCTGAAGGTCGCCTGATCTTCTTCGAGCCAGTCGGTCCCGCGCCCGTCGACTCCTCCGACACGGCGTGACCGCTTCGACGGCGGGGCAGTGTGCCCCGCCGTTTCTTTTTCCCCGATCCTTTCCGGATCTCTTTCTCTGGTTCGCGCGGTATCGCGTCGAAGCGATGGCGTGTGCCCGGAACTCTGACTTCGAGCCATTTCAAGGAGTGCTTCATGTCCGTTTCCGAACTTCGATCCAAGCTCCCCGACTACGCCAAGGACCTGCGCCTGAATCTGGATTCGGTGCTGACTGAAGCCGGCGCCCCGGGTCTTTCCGGCAAGCAGATTGCCATCATCGCGATGGCCTCGGCGATCGCCTCGCGCAATGCCGACCTCACCCGTGCCATGACCTTCCATGCGTCCGGGCATCTTTCCGCCGAAGAACTGGATGGCGCCCGCGCCGCGGCGGCCATCATGGGCATGAACAACATCTACTACCGCTTCCTGCACCTGGCGGGCAACGAGGAATACGCCAGCATGCGCGCCGCCCTGCGCATGAACGTCATGGCCAGGCCCGGGTGCGACAAGCTGGATTTCGAGCTGGCCTCGCTGGCCGTGTCAGCCATCAACGGCTGCGGCATGTGCCTGGAATCACACGAGAAGACTCTGCAGAAAGCCGATGTCGGCGCCCAGGCCATCCAGAGCACAGCACGCATTGCCGCCGTGGTTCATGCCGTGGCAGTGGCGCTGGAGCAGGCTGATGCCGCCGGGTGATTCGCGCCGCCGCCCCGCGTCGAGGTAAAAGCCCGCCGTCCGCGTCCATGCGGGCGGCGTGCTTTTTTGCATCGTGCCTTTTGGCACGTGCGGGCGATGTTTGGCGCCATTAGCTTCCATGCGTTGCTTTGTTTGGGGAGAGTTGCCATGCGCCAGATTGCCCGGTCGATCATTTTTGCCTCGCTTGCCGTGTGCGCCTGTACCGCGTTTGCCGCGGACCACGCCACAGCGTCCATGAAGCCGCCGCTGGAGCGTCTGCCCGGCTGGGCGATGCCCGAGGCCTACACGCTGAAACTGCGCGTCGATCCGGCCAAGGCCCGGTTTTCCGGTACCACGACGATCAAGGTGGACCTGAAGAAAGCCGCCGATCATGTCTGGCTGCACGGCAAGGACCTGAAGGTCGGCAAGGTCAGCGTCATTGACGCGGCCGGCAAGACCCACGCAGCCAGGTACATCGACAGCGCGCCCAGGCAGGGCGTGGTGAAGATCGACTTCGGCAAGACCCTGCAGCCGCAGCAGCTGAAACTGGTGTTTCATTACAGCGCGCCGTTCAATCACCAGTTACAGGGCCTGTACAAGGTCACCCGCGCCGGCAAGCCGTATGCGATGACGCAGATGGAGCCGATCAGTGCGCGCTATGCATTCCCCGGTTTCGACGAGCCCGGCTTCAAGACGCCGTATGACATCACCCTGACCGTGCCCGATGCCGATGTCGCCGTGGCCAACTCCGCGCTGGCCGACAAGAGCGCTGCCGGCAAGGGCTGGAAGACCCTGCACTTCAAGAAGACCAAGCCGTTGCCCACCTACCTGGTGGCATTTGCCGTGGGCCCGTGGGACATCGTCAACGGGCCGACCATCAAGGCCAACAAGTGGCGCAGCAAGCCGGTCCCGCTGCGTGGCGTGGCGCCCCACGGCGAGGGTGCGCGCCTGCACATTGCGCTCGATGAAACACCGATCATCATCCAGACGCTGGAGCATTATTACGGCTTCGGTTATCCGTTCGGCAAACTGGATCTGCTGGCCGCGCCGGATTTTGCCGCCGGCGCCATGGAGAACGCCGGCCTGGTGACCTTCCGTGACTGGCTGATGCTGATGGACAAGAACTCGCCGTCCGATTCCGTGCGCAATTCCTTCAACGTGCAGGCGCACGAGCTGGCACACCAGTGGACGGGCGACACGGTGACCCTGGACTGGTGGAACGACATCTGGCTGAACGAGGCCTTCGCCACCTGGATGCAGCAGAAGGTCACCGCCAAGGTGCACCCCGAATACCGCGCCGATCTGTCGCGCGTGGCGGGCGCCGAGGGCGCGATGGGCAATGACAGCCTGATCAGCGCACGCAAGATCCGCCAGCCGATTACCGGCAACGGCGACATCCAGACCGCCTTCGACGGCATCACCTACCAGAAGGGCGCTTCGGTAATCGGCATGTTCGAGCACTACGTCGGCGTGAAGACCTTCCGCAAGGGCATGCGCGCCTACATCCGGGCGCACAAGTTCGGCAACGCCGATGCCCATGATCTGGTGAGCGCCATTGCCACGGCCGCGGGCAAGGGCGCCGCATTCAAGCATGCCTTCAACAGCTTCCTGGATCAGTCAGGCGTGCCGATGGTCAAGACCAAGCTGGACTGCAGCGGGGCGCATCCCGTGCTGCATCTGGAGCAGAGTCGCTATCTGCCGCTGGGTTCCAGTGGCGACCCCAGCCGGCTGTGGGGCGTCCCCGTCTGCGTGCGTACCGGTGCCGGGTCCGCCGGCGTGCAATGCCGGATGCTGGACGGGAAGACGGCCGACATGACCCTGCAGGGCAGTCAGTGTCCGGCCTGGTATATGCCCAACGCCGATGCGCGCGGCTATTACCGCTTTTCCATGGACAAGACCGACCTGAACCAGCTCAACCAGCATCTGGACGCGCTCGATGATGCCGAGAAATTGGCCTATGCCGATGCCATCGACGCGGCTTTCCATCGCGGCGATATCAATGCCGCTCCCGCGCTGGCAGCGGTCAAGCGTCTGGCACCGTCCAGGACCCGTCAGGTGTCATTGGCGCCACTGGATACCTTCGACTGGATCTGGACCCACGAGGCGGCCACCAAAGCGCAACACACCGCGCTGCAGAAGCTGGCACGCCAGGCCTACCTGCCGAAGCTGCAGAAACTCGGCTACGTCAAGCGCGACGGCGAGTCGTCCGATGCCGCCCTCATGCGCAGCTCGTTGGCCAGCTTCCTGGCGCTGCGCGTGAAACTGCCGCAGGTGCGCAGGCAACTGATGCAGCAGGCGGACACGGCGCTGAAAGTCGACAGCAAGGGCCGTCTGCGTCTGGATGCAGCCAATCCCGATCTGCTGGGGACATCGCTGGCCGTGGCGGTGGAAGAGCGCGGCAAGCCAGTGGTGACCCAGCTGATCGCGGCGCTGGACAAGACCACCGATGCCGACAAGCGCAACGCCATGCTTTCCGCCATTTCGCGTGCAGACGGCGCCCAGGCGCAACGCGTCTGGAACTACGCGCTGACCGACAACGTCAAGGTCGGCGAGATGGCGCGCCTGCTGTACGGCCATCGTGACACGCGTGCCGGGCGTGACATGCTGTGGAACTGGTTCACCGGCCACTACGACGCCATCATCAAGCGCACCGGCAGCTTCGCCAGCGGCTACGTGCCGCGTCTGGCGGGCGGCGGCGGTTGCTCGGAGGCCGAGGCCTCGCGTCTGCAGGCATTCTTCAAGCCGCGGCTGAAGGAGTTGCCGGGGGCCGACCGCGGTTTGGCGCAGACCTCGGAGTCGATCAGGTTGTGTGCGGCGTTGAAGAAGGAGCAGAAGCCGTCGGCGATCATTCGATAAAACTGCGGCCACTGCCGCCGTGGGGGCGGATCATTCCGCAAGGGGAGTTCTTCGGGTCGGGAGCCACGCGACGGATCCGCCTGCTGTGCAAAGAGCCGGATGGTCGGCCGCAAGCAGGCGGCTCCGTCACTGACGTTCCTTGAGCCGCCCTACGCGCAATGGCGAGGGTGCTGATCCACGCGTCCGGCCCGCGCAGGGTCAATCGTCGCCATCGATCATGCGCAGCTGCGCCTGCGGGTCGTGTTTCTTGATGAAGCGCAGCGTGTCGCGCAGGGTCGGCGCCTTGCCGCGGAAACCGTGCCACAGCGAAAGCAGCAGCCAGGCGTGGTTGACGTTCGTGAACAGGCGCAGTTCGGCCTCCTCGTCGTGTGCGTGCATGGCCCGGGCCATGGAGCGTGCGTTTTTCGGCGCCACGGTATGGTCGTCCAGCCCCTGCATCAGCAGCATCGGCGGCTCGTCGCCGTTGACGAAACGCACTGGCTGCGATTTTTCCGCTTCGGCATGCGTGCGGCCCAGGATGTTCCTGTAGACCTGTTCCTTCAGCGGCAGGAAGTCGTAGGGGCCGGCCAGGCCAATGAAGCCGGTGATGTCCTTCGGCGTCATGCCGACAGTCTGCAGCCACTGATCATCCGTGGCCAGCAGCGCGGCGATGTGCGCGCCGGCCGAATGGCCCATCAGGAAAAAGTGCGAGGTGTCGCCGCCGTAGTCTGCCGCGTGCCGGTACGCCCACGCCACGGCCTGGGCGCCGTCGTGCATGAAGCCGTCCAGCGTCACCTGCGGGTACTTGCGATAGTCGGGGACGATGACCACCAGCCCATGCCGCGCCAGCGTCTCCCCGGCCCACGTGTACAACTGGCGTCTGCCGTCCTGCCACGCGCCGCCGTAGAAAAACACCACCACCGGTGCATTGCGGGCGTGCGCGGGCCAGTACACATCCAGCTTCTGACCATGCTCCGGCTCGAAGGTGATGCCCTTCTTCGACATGACGCGTCCGGCTGACGTGGTCGCATTCATGGTGTGGAACAGCACCGCCGAGCAGGCGCTGACGGTCAGCATCGTGGTGCCGAGCAACACGCTGCGGAGGATGCGATACAGTCCGCGGCGCGGCGGTGGAGCTCGGTTCGGGGTCTTCTGATCCGGCATTTTTGAATTGTTCATCGAGGCAATATAGAGACCGGTACGTGTTTGCCTTGCATTTGGACGCGTGCACGTGCGCTACGCTTGACCTCTTGTCCGCCTGGTTCACACACACGTCGATGCAGCCACAGATACGTACCGTCCGCACGCTGTTGCGCGATGCCGCAACGCGCCTGGGAGACCGCACCGATGCGGAATGGCTGCTGCTGCATACGCTGGATCGGCCGCGCACATGGCTGTTCGCGCATGCCGATGATCCCGTGCAGCCGGAACTGCAAGGCACGTACGAGGCGCTGGTGGAACGTCGTGCGGCCGGCGAGCCGGTCGCCTACCTGATCGGCACGGCGGGGTTCTGGTCGCTGGAGCTCGAAGTGACGCCGGCCACGCTCATCCCGCGCCCGGAGACCGAGGTGCTGGTGGAGCAGGCGCTGCTGCGTCTGTCCCCGTGCATGGATGTCACCGTGGCGGACCTGGGTACGGGCAGCGGCGCCGTGGCCATCGCACTCGCCAGCGAACGCCCGCGCGCCACGATCCTGGCCACCGATATCAGTGATGCCGCGCTGGACGTGGCCAAGCGCAATGTCAAGCGATTCGGGATGACGAAGGTGCGCTTTGCGCAGGGTGACTGGGACCAGGCGCTGGGCGCATCACGCTTCGACCTGATCGTGTCCAACCCGCCCTACATCGAAGCAGGTGATGCCCACCTGCAGCGCGGTGACTTGCGCTTCGAGCCGCAGGCCGCGTTGTCCTCTGGCGATGATGGGCTGGACGCCATCCGGCGTATCGTCGAGCGCGCGCCCGCGCATCTGGCCCCGGAGGGATGGCTGCTGTTCGAGCACGGCTGGAATCAGGGATTGGCTGCCCGCGAGATCCTGACCCGTCACGGCTATCGTCACGTTGCCACTGCCGATGACCTGGAGTCGCGGGAACGGGTGACCAGGGGCATGTGCCCTCCCGGTGCCATCGACACGCGCGTTGCAGATGGTGAGGCGGTCTGATCCTTGTAGACCCCTCGGCGTTCGCAAGAATCGGCACGGGTCACCTGCATCGACGTTTTCCGCTGCCGGACCCATGTGCCGGTGGAAGGCTTCGAAGCATGGACTCCCCCGTTTGGCGGGGGAGTGTTCTCGAGAAGGGGTCTGGAGACTGCGTCACCAGGAGTGTCGCGACTCGCGTCGACGCAGGGTGACCAATCCGCCTGCCAGCAGCACACCCAGGCCAAACATGCCGAGTGTCGCGGGTTCCGGGACCGGGGTCATGGCGCTGGTCGTGAGTGTGAAGCTCTGGTCAGCTCCCGTTCCCCACGTCCATGTGTAGGTGCCGGGGGTGACCCCGAGGCTATTGAAAGTTGCATTTGCCCACGTCGCGCCACTGACGAGGGCCGTGTCGGAAACGTAGCCCTGTGGCACCCAAAGCAATGGCTGGCCATACGCCACTGGAGATCCGTAGATCAGGGCGGGGTCTCCCGCCCCGGTGGTGGCAGGTGCTCCAGGGCCCGGCCCGAAACTCGTTGGTCCCGCAAAACCGGTATAGCCGTCTATATCAATCAGGGTTGCGCCGGTGTCCACATATCCTACAGAGGGCAAGATTGCGGCTGGCACCGATGAATAAACGCCTGCAAAGGTAAGTCCGGCCAGGTCGAACGCTCCGCTGCCGCTGGCAACGACGTTGTTTCCCTGCTGCACAAGTCTCAGGACATACGGTGTCGCACCGGCGGGGCTCGGTGTCAGCCACACAATGGCCGCGAGCAGGGCAAGACCTGGCGGCACAAGCCGCTTCAAAGACACAGCAAAGAGAGAGGTCATGGGGATTTCTCCTGAGAGATACGGACAACACTTCCAACGCATGTTTCGTGCCATCCGTATAAATATTGGTTATTCAAGAGGATGGATTTTTTTCCGCATGCCAAATATCTAAAAAATGTAAAAAAAACCGACGGTGTAAAAAACGAGCCGCCAGACGCGTTGGAGGCCGCCGACGCTCAATCCCGGCCATTCCGGCGCTTGCCGACCGCACTCGCAAAAAATATGCTTCGATGCCGGTCAGGTGACCCCGACCTTCCCACAAAGACGGGAGGGGACACACGACATCCAGCCGCGCCTATCCGCGCCGCAAAATCAGCAGCGGAGAGGTGTGCAGCACGCGGCGTACGCCGACCAGTCCGAGCAGCATGACCAGCATGGCGGCAATGGCCGCGGCTCCCAGCAGCGGGGTGATGGGAGGGACGAAATGCTGGATATGGAAGATCGAGCGCGCCAGCCACACGCCTGCGCCGGCGGCGCCGATGGCGGAGGTGAGGCCGGCGACCAGGCCCAGCAGGGCGAATTCGCAGGCCGCGGCGGCGCGCAGCTGGCCACTGTGCGCCCCCAGGGTGCGCAGCAGGGCGGCTTCGTGGCGGCGTTCCTGGGCGCTGCTGGCCAGCGCCGCTGCCAGCACCAGGGCGCCGGCCAGCAGGCTGAAGCCCAGCACCCAGCGGACGGCGCTGGTGACCTGGGCGATGATGTCGCGGATGCGGTGCAGCACGGCGTCGACGTCGATCAGGCTGACGTTGGGGTCGGTCTTCGACAGGCCGGCCAGCGCATCGGCGCGCCCCGGGGGCAGATAGAAACTGGCCAACCAGGTGTGCGGCAGTGTGTTGGCGTGCGCCGGGTCCAGCAGCAGGAAAAAGTTGACGCGGAACGAGCGCCAGTCGACCTTGCGGATGTCGGAGACGCGTGCGTTCAAGGTGGCCTGGCCCACGCGGAAGCGCATGTGGTCGCCCACCTTGAGGTGGAACATGTCGCGCCAGGTTTCGTCGATGGAGACGGATGCCTGCGTCGGTTGTGCGCCGTGCCAGTGGCCGGAGATCACCTTGTTCGACGCGGGCAATGTGCCGGCCCAGGACAGGCGCAGCTGCCTGTCCGCCCAATGCCTGGCGCGCTGGCCGTGGAGCTGCATCTTGTCCACGGATGTGCCATTGATGGCGATCAGCTTGCCCACGGCCAGGGGCAGCATGTTCAGTTCTTGCGCGCCGAGTCCCTTGACCGATTTGGCGAAATCGGCGCGTTGATTGCCTTGCAGGTTCAGGGCGAACCAGTTGGGCGTGTCCGGGGGCAGTTCGCGGCGCCAGCCATCGAGCAGCGAGGGCGCCACTACGGACAGCATCAGCAGCGCCGTCAATCCCAGCGACAATGCTGTGGCCTGGATGAGGCTCAGGCCGCGTCGTCGTGTCAGCGCCGCCAGCCCCAGACGCAGCGAGGGATGAGCGCCGGGTGCCAGGCGCCGCGCCAGCCACAGCAGCAGGGCCGAGAGTAGAAGCGCCAGCACTGCGACACCGGCCAGGCTCGCGGCCAGCACGGCGGCCAGTTTGACCGAGCCGGTCTGGCTCCAGATCAGAGCCACGGCGACCAAGACCGGCAACAGGTACAGCACATCGAAGCGGCGCACGCGGCGCGTCAGGGCGCGACGGAACACGGCCGCGGGTGACACCTCGGCCAGCCGTGCCAATGGCGGCAGGGCAAAGCCGGCCAGCACCGCCAGGCCGACGCCGCCGGCAGCCAGTGCTGGCAGCGACGGCTGCGCCGTCGGCACCTGCACGAACATGGATCCGGCCACGCTCCAGGCCAGTTGAGCCAAACCCAGTGCCAGCGCCACACCCAGCAGCGCGGCGGGCAGTGCCAGCGCGGTCAGAGTCATGGCCAGCAGGCTCAGCACGCGGCGTCGCGGCGTGCCCATGGCGCGCAGAAGCGCCACTTCATCGGTCTTGCGGCGTGCATAGCGCTGTGCCGCCAGCGCGATGGCCACGCCGGCCAGCAACGCGGCCAGCAACGCGGTCAGGCGCAGGAAGGCGTCGGCGCGGTTGAAGGCTTCACGCATGCGCTGCTGCGTTTTTTTCGGTGTGATCAGCTCGGCGCCGTGCGGCAGACGCGATTTGGCCCAGTCGGCCCACGCCCTGGTGGCGCTCGGCCTCCCTGCCAGGAGCAGACGATGCGTGGCGCGGCTACCTACGCCCAGCAGCCCCGAGGCGTCGGCGTCCTTGAGACTCATGATTGCTCCCGGCGCCAGCGGGAACAGGCTGCCGCCATCGGGCTGGCGCACGAGTCGCGCGGCCACGGTCAGCTTGCGGCCGCCCAGTTGCAGCGTGTCCCCCACATCGAGGTGCAACACCACCAGGGCGCGATGATCCAGATAGACCGTGCCGGGTGCGGGGCCGTGACCATCGAAGGTGCCGCCATTGGCTGTCGCCAGCTTGAGCGTGCCGCGCAACGGGTAGGCCGGATCTGCGGCGGTGACGTCCAGCAGTTGGGTGGCATTGTTGGCAAAGGCCACGCTGGGGAAATGGGCGTTGCGGCTGACCTTGAGATCCAGCTGGCGGCCATGCTGTGCGAGAGCCTCGGGCAATGTGGCGTGCGCCGAAACACCGACGTCGCCACCGATCAGTTGCGCGGCGCTGGCGGTGACGCCGCGCTCCACACGTGCGGCCAGCGTCGCCACCACGCCCAGCGCCACCACGGCCAGAACCAGCGCCAGCGCCAGCGTGCGCAGTTCCGGCAGGCGCCATTCGCGGCGCAGCGTGCGCAGGGAGAGTTTCAGTAGATGCATGCGTCCGCCCACTGCTGTCGGAGTAACGTAATCAAAGACCGTGTGCTCCCACCGGCCAGCATGAAGCGTTCGCAGGGCGGCCCGGGAAGCCTGAGTGACGGAGCCGACCGCCTGCAGGATATTGGCTGACTATCCGCAAGCAGGCGGATCCATTGCGTTGCTCCTTGGTCCGCCCTAACTGGAGCGCACAGCGAAGCTGAAAAAGCGACAGCGGACGTGCGCTCAATAGACACGGTCATGTTGATAGCGATGCGGAGGAATCAGCCAGCCGGCCTTCCGCCAGATCCGCCACATGCGCGCAGCGGTCGGCCAGCTGCGCGTCGTGGGTAACCAGGATCAGTGTGGTGGCGTGCCTGCGGTTGAGATCGAACAGCAGGTCGCCGACGTTGCGGCCGGTGCGCGTGTCCAGATTGCCGGTGGGCTCATCGGCGAACAGGACACGCGGTTCGTGCACGAAGGCACGAGCCAGCGCCACGCGCTGCTGCTCGCCGCCGGACAGCTGATGCGGGAAATGGCTGCCGCGGGCGCGCAATCCCACCGCGACGAGTGCGTCGCTGGCCCGTGCTCGCGCGTCGCTTCTGCCGTCCAGCTCCAGCGGCAACATGACGTTTTCCAGTGCACTCAGCGCCGGCATCAGGTGAAACGACTGGAACACGAAGCCGACCAGTCGCCGCCGCAGCACCGCGCGGGCTTCCTCGTCTGCATCGTGCAGGGCGTGACCGTCGAGATGGATCTGCCCGGAAGTGGGTATGTCCAGCCCGGCCAGCAGGCCCAGCAATGTGGTCTTGCCCGAGCCCGAGGCGCCCACGATGGCCAGACTGTCGCCTGCACCCACGGACAGCGAGATGTCTTCAAGGATGTCCAGACGACCGCCGGGCCCGGTCACGCTCTTGCTAACATGTCGGGCATCGAGAATTTCCGCGGGTGTGTCGCTCATGCGTCGCTGCCTCTGCTTGTTTGCTGCATTGTGCATCTCTTTCGCTGCCGTGGCCGCGCCGCGGCATACCGTGCTGATCCTGGGCGACTCCCTGTCCGCGGCGCACAACATTGCCGTCGACCAGAGCTGGCCCTATCTGTTGCGCAAGCGTCTTGCGAAACACACGCCACCTTACCGTGTCGTCAATGCCAGTATCAGTGGCGAGACCACCTTGACCGGGCGCAACCGTTTGCCACAGCTCTTGAAGGCGCATCAGCCGGCTATCGTGATCCTCGAGCTGGGCGCCAACGACGGCTTGCGCGGGTTGTCGCTGCAACGCATGCGCGCCAATCTGCAGGCGATGATCCGGGCCAGCCAGGCCTCCGGCGCCAAGGTGCTGCTGCTGGGTATCGAGCTGCCGGTCAATTACGGGCCCGTGTATCGCACGCAGTTGCAGGAGATCTACCGGGATCTGGCCGCAGCCCATCACACGGCGCTGGTGCCTTTCTTCATCGAGGGCGTGGCACTGAAGCCGGCGCTGATGCAGGACGATGGCCTGCATCCCAACGCGGCCGGGGAGCCGCGGGTACTGGCCAATGTGTGGTCGGCATTGCAACCGATGCTGAATTGAGTCAACGCCACGTCGGCTTGCTTCAGGATGTGCTCATGGTGCGGCGGCTCTAATCCTTCACAAATGTGAAGAGCGATTGGAGGAGACGATGACACGACACGAAGAGCATGCCGGACTGATTCTGTTGATCGAGGACCGCACCGATATCGCCAGCATGGTCGGTGACCAGCTGGAGCGCCGCGGGTATGCCGTGGATTTCGCCGCCGATGGCGTGACCGGGTTGCATCTCGCCGTGACCAACAGCTATGACGTGGTGGTGCTGGACCTGTCGTTGCCGGGCATGGATGGCCTGGACGTGTGCCGCAAGCTGCGTGAAGACGCGCATAAGGCCACGCCGGTGCTGATGCTGACCGGCCGTGACGGTCTCGAGGACAAGGTCGGTGGCCTGGAAGCGGGTGCCGACGATTACCTGACCAAACCGTTCGAAATGCGGGAGATGGAAGCGCGCCTCAAGGCACTGATTCGCCGCGATCGTCATGCGGTGACCGAGGAAGTGCTGCGCGTGGCGGACCTGGAGCTGGATACCGGCACCATGCGCTTGCAGCGCGCCGGCAAGGATATTTCCGTGTCACCCATCGGCCTGAAATTGCTGACCATCCTCATGCGCGAGTCGCCACGCGTGGTCAGCCGGCGCGATATCGAACGCGAAATCTGGGGGGACCGGTTGCCGGATTCGGATACCTTGCGGTCACACCTGTACGGGTTGCGCAAGGCAGTGGACAAGCCGTTCGATCGGCCGTTGCTGCACACCATCCATTCGTCCGGATACCGCCTCGCGGACATGCAGGGCGAGACCGCCGGTTATGCCCATGAGGTGGTGGCCGTCTGACCCCGGCACGTGCCTGGGCTGCGGGCGTGATCGCTTCAATCCGATGCAGGGCGCTCGCGCACGGGGTGCTTGGCCAGCTTGCGTTGCAGGGTACGCCGGTGCATTCCCAGACGCCGGGCGGTTTCCGAGATGTTGCCGTCGCATTCGGTCAGCACCCGCTGGATGTGCTCCCATTCCAGACGGCGCAGCGGCAGCGGCGCATCCGGTGTCCCCGGTGTGTCGCTGGCCTCATCGGCGTCTTCGTCGGTTTCCAGCAGGGCGCGTGCCACCGAATCGGCGTCGACCGGCTTTGCCAGGTAGTCGTGTGCGCCGCGCTTGATGGCTTCCACCGCCGTGGCGATGGAGGCGTAGCCGGTGAGCAGCAGGATACGCATGCGGGGCTGGGCGGCCTTGAGTTGCGGGATGAGATCCAGGCCGTTCTCCTCGCCCAGCTTCAGGTCCAGCACGCAGTAATGTGGCTGCAGGCGACGCGTGACGTCGCGGGCGGAAAGGCTGTCGCCGGTGATTTCCACGTCGAGGCCGCGTGATGTCATGGCGCGTGCCAGGACGCTGGCAAACACGGCGTCATCGTCGATGATCAGCAGACGTTGCCGGGTCGAGCTCATGGGGTGTCCTGTAGGGTGTGGGGGCGAATCACTGCGTGGCCAGTGTATGCAATGGCAGACGCAAGCATATCTCGCCGCCGTGATCCGTGTTGCGCGCGAGCAGCTCGCCATCCAGGCGTTCGGCGGTGGCTTCGGCCAGTGCCAGACCAAGCCCAAGCCCACTGTGCTTGCCGGACCGCCCCAGTTCCGCCAGTTCGTCGGTACTGGCGAATCCAGGACCTTGATCGTGCACCACAAGTTCCAGCCACGGCCCATCGATGCGAATCTGCAGGGTCACGTGTCGCGAGGTGTTCTGCGCCGACGCATCGGCTGCATTGTTGAGCAGATTGACCACCGCGTGACGCAGGCCCGGTTGCACGCGTAGCCGTGTCGTGCCTGCCCGCGGCTGGATGTCGCATGTCAGCTCGGCCTCGGGCCGCAGCAGCGCAAAGCGTTGCACGCAGTTGCCGACGAATTGCTCCAGGGTGGTGGTCTCGGCCTCCTGCTTGAGCTGTGCGCGGCCCAGCGCCACCATCTCGCGCAGGATGCCGCGGCAGCGTTCCACCTGCGTTTCCAGCAGTGACAGATCGCCCTTGAGGGCGGCATCGGCATCATGCTCGCGGCGCAATTCGGGCAGCAGCGTGCGCATGGTCGACAGCGGCGTGTTCATTTCGTGCGCGGCACCTGCCGCCTGCGTGGCAATGGCCAGGATGCCTTCGTCGCGCAAGGCGCGTTCGCGAATGCGTTGCACTTCCTGCTGCTGCGCCCGCAGCGCGCCCGCCAGGCGCGTGACGAACAATGCCAGCAACACTCCGGTGATGATGAAACTGATGGCCAGGCCGATGTCATGCAGGTGAAAGCTGGCAATGCGGATGGCGTCGATGGACGGCAGCGGCACGTACCAGCGCAACAGCGCGATGTAGGCCGCACCGGAGAGCAATGATACGGCGACGACCGCAACGGTCGACAATGCCGCCGCGCTGAGCGCGATGGGCACCAGCAGCAGGGTGACGAAGGCATTGGACGCGCCGCCGCTGAAATACAGGAGATACGCCAGAACCAGCGTGTCGAACGCGATATGCCCAAGAGTCTCGAACTCGCTGACGGTCCAGGGCTGAGTGACCCTCCATGCAGCCACCACACAGAACACCGCGAGCGAGCCGATGCCCACCAGCAGGTGCAACTCGGGAATGGCCAGGCCCAGCAGTCGCGAGACCACGAACACCGTGATCAACTGGCCGCCAATGGCGCAGATGCGCAGCCAGGTGAGGGTGCGCATCAGCGCTCGCGCGCCGATGCGGAAAGGATGCGGATCGTGGGTCATGCGTCTATTGTGCCGCAACCGGCCGCACACCCCGGCCGCATTGCGCGACCGGGGCAGGTTTCACGCGTGGCTACTCTTCCGAGCCGATGGTCGGCAGGCCGGTATCGGTGGCCGCATTGTGTGCGTAATGCTGCGTGGACAGCTTCTTCATCAGCGGCAGCACTGCCAGCGCGATCATGGTGCATATCACGCCGGCCACGCCCAGCCAGAAGAACAGCGAGGTGTAGATGGGCATGGTGACCGTGTACAGCGAGTCGTTGAACTGCTGCAGCAGCTGCTGGTTCTGCGGCGACAGCGAGGAAAACGCCGGCAGCAGGTGCTGATTGGCCACCGGTCCGGTGCCGTGCATCCAGTCGCGGAAGTCATCCAGCTTGAGGGACGGTACTTTTGGAAACCGCGTTCTCACCTGGCCGATGAATGGGTTGGAGGCGGAGCGCGCCACGATGTTGGAAATGGTATCCGGGACGCTGGCGAAGCCGGCCACCAGGCCGCCGAAGTACTGCGAACAGCCCACGGCGACGAAGTACGCGCCCATCATGAAGCCGCCCATGCGTGCCGGTACGTAGCGCGCCACCATGGCCAGACCCAGGCCACTGACCAGCAGTTCGCCCAGCGAGGAGGCGCCGTAGCCCCAGACCATCACCCAGGACGAGGTCTGGCCATCACGGGCGAAGGCGCCCGCAGCGCTGTAGATGAAGAAACCGACAGCGACCGCGGCGAAACCCAATGCGAACTTGGCGGCGATGGAAATGTCCTTGCCGCGGCTGCCGGCAGAGGTGTAGAGCCACGCCAGGATCGGACTGAGAATGAAGATCCAGATCGGGTTGAAGGCCTGGAACTGCGCCGGCGACCAGGTCCAGAGATGCCATCCGAACAGGTTGAAGCTGGGATTGACGTTGCGCAGCGCGAACAGGTTCAGCGAGGTCGACATCTGCTGATAGAAGATGAAGAAGAACACCGTCTGCACGGTCAGGATCAGTGCAGCGGTGATGCCGGCGCGTTCGCGCTGATGGCTCTTGGTGATGAGGTAGATGAAGATCCCCAGCACCACTGCGCCGGCGGCGTAGACGAAGATGCGGGCCACCGACTGGTACTGCAGGATGAAGGCCGAGACGAAGACCGCGACCACGCCCAGGCCCAGCACGGCGGCCAGCTTGCCCACGTTCAGTGGCCGGTCGTCCGGCTCCGAACCGATGTGGCTCAGCGTGTGGCGCATGATCAGGTAGTTGAAAAGACCCACCAGCAAACCCACCGAGCACACCGCGAAGGCGGCGTGCCAGCCCAGTTCATGGCCGTAGTGCTGGTTGACGAAATCCTTGATCTTCGGCGTCAGCAGCATGGAGATCATCGAGCCGATGTTCACCGCCATGTAGTAGATGGTGAAGGCACTGTCGATCTTGGAGTCGTCACCCTCGTAGATCTTGCGTACCAGGTTGCCGGCGTTGGCCTTGAACAGGCCGTTGCCGACCACGATCACGCCCAGCGAGCAGAACAGGAACCATGTGCTCTGCCCCGGCACGGCCATCAGGGCGTAGCCGGCGGCCAGGATGATGGCGCCGGTGAGCATGGTGCGCCGCGTGCCCAGAACCTTGTCGCCGATCCAGCCACCGATGGCCGGCGAGACGTAGATCAGCGCGGCGGCCGCACCCCATACCATGGTGGCGCGCCCGTCGGCAAAGCCCAGGCGCTGCACCATGTAGTACACGATGAGCGCCTGCATGCCGTAGTAGCCGAAGCGCTCCCACATCTCGATGAGGAACACCGTGGTGAATGCGCGCGTCTGCGAGACGGGTCGATTCTGTGTGGTCATGTTGAATCCGTGGCCAAGGAGTGATTGCACAAGAGCGTGCCCGGCTTGCGGGGCCGGGCACTGGTCAAAGCGGTCGTCGCTGGTGACCGCTGCTCAGCCTAGGTTAACCCATAGCGGAGGCGCATGAGCAAGGCGGCAGGAATGGCATACATCGGCGATCCGGTCGTCGGATACGGCAAGCGCCAGCGCCTCTTGTGGCATCATGGGCAGCTTGTTTCATCGCTTGGTGTACTGTTTCACCCTGTTTGGACCATTCAGAGCCAAGCGGGCAGGCCAGGGCAAGGCGCAGTGCGTCGGCAAGGGTTGTTCCCTTGGCAAGCGCTGCACCGTAGCCATGGCCTGTTCGCCGGCTCCCGAAGGGCGAGCCGCTGGGCGTTCGTCTGCTACGTAGCATCCGCTTGAAAAGGAACCACCTTTCCTGCGTGAATGCGCCTTGCAGCCGAACGCCCAGCGACTCGCTGAATGGTTCAAACAGGGTGAAGCAGCACACTATCCCACACTCGGGTCACGCCATGCTGATTTTCGAACTTTCGCAACCCGGCCGCACCGCCGCCGCCCAGCTTCCCGCCGACGTGCCATTGGCCGACGATCTGCCGGAGCAGTTCCGTCGCAAGAGCGATCCGGGGCTGCCGCAGGTCTCGGAACTGGGCGTGGTGCGGCACTACACGCGCCTGTCGCAGAAGAATTTCTCCATCGATACCCAGTTCTACCCGCTGGGTTCGTGCACCATGAAATACAACCCGCGGGCCTGCAACAGCCTGGCCATGCTGGACGGGTTCCTGGCGCGGCACCCGTATGCGCCGGAGTGTCTGAGCCAGGGATTCATGGCCTGCATGCACGACCTGCAGGAGATTCTTGCCGGCGTCACCGGCATGAAGGGTGGCGTATCGCTGGCGCCCATGGCCGGTGCGCAGGGCGAGCTGGCCGGCGTCGCCATGATCATGGCCTACCACCGCGACCGCGGCGACGCCGAGCGCAACGAGATCATCGTGCCGGACGCCGCCCACGGCACCAATCCGGCCACCGCCACCATGTGCGGCTGCAAGGTGCGCGAGATTCCGACCCAGGATGATGGCGACATCGACGTCGACGCGCTGAAGAAGGTGCTGGGGCCGAAGACCGCCGGCATCATGCTGACCAACCCGTCCACCATCGGCGTGTTCGAGCGGCGCATCAAGGAGATCGCGGCCCTGGTACACGAGGCCGGCGGCCTGCTGTACTACGATGGGGCCAATCTCAATGCCATCCTCGGCAAGGTACGCCCCGGCGACATGGGCTTCGACGCCATCCACATGAACCTGCACAAGACCTTCTCCACCCCGCATGGCGGCGGCGGACCGGGTGCCGGTGCGGTGGGTGTGTCCGCACGGCTGAAGCCTTACTTGCCGATTCCCATGCTGGAGAAACGCGAAGACGGCAGCTTCGGCTGGGTGCGCAAGAAGGACCGTCCGCAGTCCATCGGCCGCCTGACCAGCTTTGCCGGCAACGCCGGCGTGCTGCTGCGTGCCTACGTCTACGCGCGCATGCTGGGCCGTGAGGGCATGGTGCGGGTGGCCGAGCATGCCACGCTCAATGCCAACTACCTGGCCAAGCGCATGGCCAATGCCGGTTTTACCCTGGCCTATCCGCAGCGCCGCGCCAGCCATGAGTTCATCGTTACCGTGGCGCCGCAGAAAAAGGCCAGCGGCATCACCGCCATGGATTTTTCCAAGGGCCTGATCGAT
This sequence comes from uncultured Gammaproteobacteria bacterium, assembly GCA_963747595.1. Lineage (GTDB taxonomy): Bacteria > Pseudomonadota > Gammaproteobacteria > Xanthomonadales > Rhodanobacteraceae > Oleiagrimonas. The sequence continues at coordinate 1,418,586 of CAVVFO010000002.1, read as the reverse complement.
CGCGGCATCCATGCGCCCACCAACTATTTCCCGCTGCTGGTCCCCGAGGCCATGCTGATCGAGCCGACCGAGACCGAGACCAAGCAGACCCTGGATCATTTCGTCGAGGTCATGGGCGAACTGCTGACATTGTCACAGGACGATCCGCAGGCGCTGAAGGACGCCCCGCGCACGCTGCCGGTGCGCCGGCTGGATGAGGTCAAGGCCGCGCGCGAGCTGGACGTGACCTGGCAAGCGCCGCGGCAGGCTCCTTGATGCCGGCCCCCGGCTTTCGCGGCGGGCCGCACCAGCTGTTGGGTGCATTCATGTGGTCGATGAAGGGGCTGCGTGCCGCCTATCGGTACGAGGCGTCCTTCCGGCTGGACGCCTATCTCGCGATCGTCCTGATTCCGCTGGGCCTGTGGCTGGGCCACGGTGGAGTGGAGAAGCTGCTGCTGGCCGGCATCCCCCTGTTGCTGCTGTCGGTCGAACTGCTCAATTCCGCGATCGAGGCGGTAGTCGACAAGGTCAGCCCGGATTTCCACGAACTGGCTGGCCGTGCCAAGGACATGGGCTCGGCCGCAGTTTTCATGCTGGTGCTGCTGACCGGCTTGAGCTGGCTGTTGCTGATCATCCTGCCGCTTTTTCCCTGATCGCTCCCGGGCGCCTTTGCGCGCCCGCACCAGCGGCCCACCTCAGTGCGCCATCGCGGCGCCGGCGGCCTCCGTTGAGGCCGCGGTTTGCGCCATCGGCGGTGCTCCGGGACCGATGTATTTTTTCAGGAACGCGAGCATGCGCTGCATGCGCTCGATGTTGTTGTGTTCGTCGTAGAACCCGTGACCCTCGCCCGATTTGACCATCCATTCGGGCGGATTGCCGACGTTCTTCAGCGCGGCGCGCATTTCCTCGGCCCCGGCCAGTGGCGCGCGGTTGTCGTCCGCGCCGTGAATCAGGAACACGGGCACCTTGATTTTCGCGGCCAGCTCGGCGGGGGAATTGGCGGTCAATTCCTTGTCGTCGTGGCCGATGACGGTCGCCAGGTAGTTGCGACCGTACAGGGTCTGGTGAATATCCCCTTTGCCATACAGCATCTTCAGATCGTAGACACCGTCGTAACCGATCGCGCACTTGAACAATCCCGGTGCACGGATGACGCTCATCAGCGCCGAATAACCGCCGAAGCTGGCGCCATACACACAGATCCGTTGCGGGTCGGTGTAACCCTTGGCAATGGTCCACTTCACGCCGTCGATCAGATCCTGCTGGATGCGTGTGCCCCACTTGCGATAGCCGGCCTGGGTGAATGTCGGGCCCCGCCCGTCGGATCCCCGGTAGTTGACCTGCAGCACCAGGTAACCACGGCTGGCCAGCATCTGTGCATCCCAGCCATCGGGCGAGTCGAAGAACCAGTTGTCATTGACGCCATGCGGTCCGCCATGGGGCAGCAGGACCATCGGCATGTGCTTCTCGCTGCGTCCGCGCGGCAGGGTGAGGATGCCTTCCAGTTCCATGCCGTCGCTGGCCTTGAAGCGAAAGGGCAGGCGCCTGCTCATGAGATGCGGGTCGATCCAGGAGGCGGCGACGAACAGCTTGGTGGCCTTGTGGGTGCGAGTATCCATGAGGTAGAAGGTGCCGGGGTCGCGGTCACTGCTGACATCGAACAGCAGCTTGCCCCCGTCCTCGCTGTAATTGATGAAGTCGACAAACTCTCCCTTGAAGGCCTTGCGCAGGGCCCGGTACAGCTTGGCATCCGGCGCGTTGGCCTCGATGAAATGTACATCGGGAATGCCCGACGTGGTCACGGCTGCGAATGGCTTTTCCGGGGGAGCGGTCCATTCGATATCGTCGATGCTGGAAAAGGTGTCGCTGGCGAGCGTTCGCTCCTGCGCTCCGGTGGCGCTGCGTTGGGTCAGTATGTCGGGCCCGCCCTTGCGGCTCCACAACGCATAGAAGGAGGTGTTGCGAGGCCCGTAGCGCAGCGGCATCAGCCGCTCGCCGACAGTTGCTGAAGGCAGCTTGCGCCATGTGCCGTCGTCGTTGCGATACACCACGTAGTCCATGGACTGATTGTCGCCATACGCAAACATCGCCTTGCCTTGGCGATCGACCAGGAATGACAGGGCGGGAACGTGGACGTCCGCGATCTCGTGGCGCGCGCTGGTACCGGCATCGACGTTGTAGAGCACAGACTGGTCGTTGCCGTCTGCCCAGGGCCTGGTGCGCATGTAGAAATGCCCGTCCGCCTTTGCAGGCAGGCCGGCAATCCAGCCCCAGCCGCGGTCCAGTGCGCGTGTGGCCGAGCGTCTGCCGTAGGGCTTGCTGCCGTACAGGTAATCCTGATGTCTGCCGCGAATGTCGGAGGTGATGATCTCCCCGGTGCTGAATGGTTCGGCCAGCGAACCGAACTCCTTGCCTTTCTCGATGACCAGGCGCGTGGGACTCACCCATACGGTGTTCAAGGGCAGCTGATACTTGGGCAGGCGCAGGATGCTGATGCGCTGCATGTCCGCAAGGCGGAAGATCTGCAACGAGTGATTGGTGCCATTGCGATTGTTGACCTGCACCGAGAGATACTGGCCATCCGGCGACAGCCTGGGCTGGCTGAGTTGCGTGTGGCGCGCGAAGTCCTTCAGGGGAATCGGGACAGAGGCGGGGTCGGCCGGAGATGCCCCGGCGACGGCGGCTGGTGAAAAGTGCAGAAATGCCAGCGCACTGGCGGCAAGAGTCGTGGTGATCTTCGATACCATGTTTCCCCCGTTGTTCCATCATCCCCGAAGCTACGGCCGAATATAGCTCAGTTGCCGGTGCGGACAGAACGCCGCACGTACCCGGCATCATTCCCGTTTTTGCAGGCACGCCACTACAATCGCGGTTTCGATCGGATTACGGTGGTTCATGACGCATCCCTTTGTGGTCGATTTCGATCCCGTGGCGTTTGCCATCGGGCCGTTGGCGGTGCACTGGTACGGCCTGATGTATCTGGTCGGGTTCGCAGCGGCCTGGTTCCTGGGGGAGCGTCGCCGCCGCGCGGGCCGGTTGCCGGTGACCCGGGATGCGTTCAGCGACCTGGCGTTCTACGCGATGATGGGTGTGATCGTCGGCGGGCGCGTGTGGTACATGTTGTCCTATCAGCCGATCCACTGGATCTGGACCAATCCGCTGCAGCTGTTCCAGATATGGGACGGCGGCATGTCCTTCCATGGCGGCTTGATGGGCGTGGTGCTGGCTGTGTGGTGGTGGTCGCGCCTCCACCGCGTGCATCCGTTCGACACAGTGGATTTTGTCGCGCCGCTGGTGCCGATCGGGTTGGGGCTCGGGCGTATCGGCAATTTCATCAACGGCGAGTTGTGGGGCAAACCCAGTCACGTGCCGTGGGCGATGATCTTTCCGGCGGCGCGCGGCGAGGATCTGCATTTCGTGCAGGCCTATCCGTCCTGGCTGCCGCTGCTGCAACGTTATGGCGGGCTGCCACGGCATCCCTCGGAGTTGTACGAGTTCTTTCTCGAGGGTGTGGTGATGTTCACGGTGCTGTACATCTACTCGCGCAAGCCGCGGCGGCGTTATGCGGTGTCCGGTCTGTTTGCGCTGATGTACGGTTGCTTCCGTTTCGCCATCGAGTTCGTGCGCATGCCGGACGTGCAGCTGGGCTATCTGTTCGGCACGCACTGGGTGACGATGGGGCAGGTGCAGTCGGCACCGCTGATCGTGATCGGCATCTTTCTGCTGTGGCTGGCCAGCCGGCAGCCCGCCCCGGGTATCCAGGGGTACAGCGATTGTCCGGAGCAGGGCGGATCAATTCCGCAAGGGGATTGATGACCGAAGGAAGCCCCGGTGGGACTTCGGTCAGGGGCAATGCGACGGATCTGCCTGCTTGCGAGAAACCAGGATGATTTACGGCAAGTGGAACGATTCACGGCACGCAGGCGGCTCCGTCGCTGACGCTCCTTGAGCCGCCCTGCCTGATGTGCCGGGCAATGGGTGTTCTAGTGCACTCCTCTTCCGGGGGCATTGCGGAAAACATGCCGGAGTCCAGACGTGTTGGCCGTTTGCGGCGACTGATGTCCGGCATGGGATATCCGGGGTGTCGGGGCTTCGGTTATCCTTGGCGCATGCAACCGTATCTGGATCTTCTGCGCCATGTTCTCGAGCATGGCGCCCCCAAGTCCGACCGCACGGGAACAGGCACGCGCAGCGTGTTCGCTCCGCAGATGCGTTTCGACCTGCGCGCCGGTTTTCCGCTGGTCACCACCAAGAAGCTGCATCTGAAGTCCATCGTGCACGAGCTGATCTGGTTCCTGCGTGGCGAGACCAATATCGCCTACCTCAAGGAACATGGCGTGCGCATCTGGGATGAGTGGGCCGATGCCGATGGCGAACTGGGTCCGGTATACGGTCGCCAGTGGCGCGCATGGCCGACGCCCGATGGCGACACCATCGATCAGATCAGTGCGGTGATCAGTGAGATCCGGCGCAATCCGGACTCGCGGCGGCTGGTGGTATCGGCATGGAACGTCGCCGAGCTGCCGCAGATGGCGCTGATGCCGTGTCATGCGCTGTTCCAGTTCTACGTGGCCGATGGCGCGCTGTCGTGCCAGCTGTACCAGCGCTCCGGCGATCTGTTCCTGGGGGTGCCGTTCAACATCGCCAGTTATGCCCTTCTGACGCACATGGTGGCGCACGTCACCGGACTGCGTGTGGGCGAGTTCGTGCATACGCTGGGCGACGCGCACCTGTATTCCAACCATGTGGAGCAGGCGCGCGAGCAGCTCGCGCGCGAGCCGCGCACGTTGCCCGCGTTGCGATTGAATCCCGAGGTCACTTCGATCTTCGACTTCCGATTCGACGATATTGCATTCGAGAACTACGACCCGCACCCGGCGATTCGTGCGCCGGTTGCCGTATAGGCGCTTGACGCCAGCCGGGACACTGGTAGAAAGATCGCCCGGATGACTTGACCAACGCGCCTGAAAACGCCTTCGCCGGCGCACGCGCGCCTTTGCAGACAGGAAAACCCATGTCCATATCACTGGTTGCCGCACTGGATGACGACACCGCCATCGGCAAGGACGGCCACATGCCGTGGCATCTGCCCGACGACCTCAAGCACTTCAAGGAGCTGACCCTCGGCAAATGCGTCCTGATGGGCTACAAGACGGCCCTGGCCATCGGCAAGCGCCTTCCGGACCGGACCAACCTGGTCCTCAGCCGTCGTCACGACGCGCCCTTCCCGGGGCAGGACACGGTCCGCTCGCTGACCGAGGCGCAGGCGATCGCCGGGGGCACCGGCTTGATGGTCATCGGTGGCGGCGAGGTGTACCGGGAGGCCTTGCCGTTTGCCCAGCGCCTGTATCTCACTTGGGTGGATACCCGCACCGCGGGTGCGGACGTGTATTTTCCGCGGGTCAATTTCCGCGACTGGGTGGAAACTTCGCGCGTGCACCACAAGGCCGATGATCGCCACAAGTTCGCGTTCGACATGGTCGAATACGTGCGCGAGTGAACGCGCCACGGTCATGTCTCCAAACCCGAAGGCGCCCCGTGTCATCCATGTCGTGGCCGGCATCCTCGAGGATGGCGAGGGCCGTCTTCTGCTTGCGCAGCGTCCGCCGGGAGCACATCTGGCCGGCGCGTGGGAATTTCCCGGCGGCAAGCTGGAACCGGGCGAGAGCGTCTTCGATGCGCTGCGGCGGGAGCTCGACGAAGAGCTGGATGTCCGTATCGACGGGCCACTGCAGTCGATTCTGACGGTGCCATGGAGTGACGCGCACAAGCGCATCCGCCTCGAAGCATTGCGCGTGCCGACATGGCATGGAACCCCGTGTGCGATGGAGGGGCAGCAACTGCGCTGGGAGTTTCCGCAAGACATCGATGCACTGGAGCTTGCGCCTGCCGACCAGCCCGTTCTGGAGGCACTCACGTTGCCGTAGCCAGGCCGTTAAGCCAGCTCGCACTAGGCTGTGGGCAAGGAACTTCGGTGCGCAGGCGCGCGTCCAAGTAGCAGATGCCTGGAGTTGCCATGATCATCACGCGAGTGTCCCTTGTTCTCGCCGTGGGCCTGCTGGCCGGCACGGCGGCGGCACAGAGCGCCAAAAAGCCGCTGAACCTGAATTTGTCGCCTGCCGATGTGACGCCGGCAGCGGCGGGCTCCAGCAGCCGCGCAATGACGCTTGCCTCTGCCGCGACGCCGGATGGACAGCGGTCCACACTGCCGCCGAATATCGATCCGGCCAATCGGGCGGCCGGTGACGATGCGGCCACTGCGAACCACACTCGCGCCGAGTCCGGCGCTGGCGCATCTTCCCCGCCGCAACCACCGGCGGCCAGTGACCCGCCGGGTGTGTATTACGGCGATCACAGTGCCGACCTCGGGGAGGACGACGGTCCAACGAACGCACCGCCGTGTGACGATTACACCTATAACCAGCCGCAGGTACACGGCAGCATCAGCACCGGCATCGTCAGTGGCAGCCATATCGGTACCGGCAGCTACAGCGGCGGCGTGGTGAGTGTGAGCAAGGCCTTCGGCAGTTGCGACCATCCCGGCGGCGGTATCAGCATCTCCGTCGGCGGCACCACCAGCAACGGGTTCGGACGCCGCTGGGGACACTGACGGCATCGCGTCTATCAGCTCAGGTTGTAGCCGCGCTCGTCATGCAATGCCAGATCCAGACCGGCGCGCTCGTCCTCTTCACTGACGCGCAGCCCCAGCGTCCAGTCGATGGCCTTGAGGATCAGCAGCGTGGTAATGCCGCTGTAGGTGACGGTAAAGGCCACCCCGGCGGCCTGGATGCCCAATTGGCGCAATGGACTGGCCACGTGGCCGAAACCACCCAGTGCGGACGCCGCCAGCGGCCCGGTCAGCAGCGCCCCGACGATGCCGGCCATGGCGTGCACACCGAACACATCCAGAGAATCGTCGTAACCCAGTCGCCGCTTCAGGCTGGTGGCGCAAAAGAAGCAGATCGCTCCCGCCGCCAAGCCGATCACCAATGCGCCTCCCGGGCCGGCCGTGCCGGCAGCCGGTGTCACGGCAACCAGGCCGGCAACCGCGCCCGAGGCGATACCCAGCACGCTGGGCCGGCCGTGTTTCAGCCACTCCACCGCTGTCCAGCCCAGCGCCGCCGCGGCGGTCGCGATCTGCGTGACCAGCATGGCCATGCCCGCAGTGCCGTTGGCGGCGATCGCCGAGCCGGCGTTGAAGCCGAACCAGCCCAGCCACAGCAGACTGGCGCCAGTCAACGTGTAGCCCAGATTGTGCGGCGCCATGGCTTCCCGCGGATAACCGTGACGTCGCCCCACCACCAGACAGGCCACCAGTCCGGCGATGCCGGCGTTGATGTGCACCACCGTGCCGCCGGCAAAATCCAGCACGCCCAGATCGCCCAGCAGTGATCCGGGGCCGCTCCAGACCATGTGCGCCATGGGAATGTAGGTGAATGTCAACCACAGCCCGCTGAACCACAGCAGCGCGGAAAACTTCATGCGTTCGGCGAACGCCCCCACGATCAGTGCCGGCGTGATGATGGCGAACGTCATCTGGAACATGACGAAGACACTTTCCGGCACCGTGCCCTTCACGCTTGCAGGCCTCAGCCCGGCCAGCATGGCCTGATGCAGACTGCCTATGATGGCGTGGATATTGATCACGCCTTCGTGCATGCCGCTGGTGTCGAAGGCCAGGCTGTAGCCGTAGACCATCCACAGCACGCTGACCAGTGCGGTGATGGCGAAACACTGCATCAGCACCGAGAGCACGTTCTTGGCGCGCACCATGCCGCCATAGAACAGCGCCAGGCCGGGGATGGTCATCATCAGCACCAGGAAGCTGGCGACCAGCATCCAGGCGGTGTCGCCACTGTCGATTGCCGATGCCGGCGCCTGTGCCCATGCCGGTCCAGCGATGCATACGCCAACTACGGCAACGCCAGTCGGCCAGATACGGGAGCGTTCGGCCGTCATTGATGATGCTCCTTGATGATCTTGCGAGAGGAATTGAGCGACATGTGTGGGTGACCCGTGAAGCTGGTTCCGGGTGTGGTGATGCTTCGCGGTCGCCCGGCACTGGCTACGCCTGCGGCATATCGGACGTTTCGAGGATCCCTGCGCGGGTGCGGATCAAAGTGCATCGATGCCGGTCTCGAAGGTGCGGATACGAGTGACTTCGGCGAGATCCATGACGAAAATCTTGCCGTCGCCGACCTTGCCGGTGCGCGCGGCGTCGGTGATGGCTTCCACGGCCTGTTCCAGCTGTTCGTCCGGCAGCGCCAGTTCGATCTTCAGCTTGGGCAGGAAATCGACCACGTATTCGGCGCCGCGATACAGTTCGGTATGGCCCCTCTGACGACCGAACCCCTTGACCTCGGTGACGGTCAGCCCCTGTGCGCCGATATCGGCCAGCGCCTCGCGCACGGCATCGAGCTTGAACGGTTTGATAATGGCGGTGATCCATTTCATGGGTGGCGCTCCGGTGCTGGGCGTGATCTGCGAGGGTTTGCAGGTCATGTGCCAAGTCACGAAAACCCAAGAAAAACGCAATGGGAACAGGGATATGCCTTCCCATCATGAGCGTCGCAAGGCGTCCTTTTGCACCGCAGTGGTGCGTCGTGTTGCAGCATTGCACCATAAAGCCATTTGCCGGCGTCGGGCCTTGACTGCCGGGTGCTTAATTCGTACCATTTTGGTACCTTTTGAGTCGCCCGGACCATATGCTCCGCGTCAGCCGCCTTGCCGATTACGCCACGGTCATCATGACCCGTCTGGCTGCGCGTCCCGCCGACGTGCTCAGCGCGGTGCAGATCGCCGAGGATGCGCGGCTGGAATTGCCCACGGTGAGCAAGCTGCTGAAACTGCTGGCGCACGCGGCGCTGGTGGAGTCGTTTCGCGGCGCCAGCGGCGGTTACCGCCTGGCGCGTGACGCGGGATGCATCAGCCTGGCCGAGATCGTCGCGGCGGTCGAAGGGCCGCTGAGCCTGACCGAATGCGATACCGGGCAGTGCGCGCGCGAGGCGCACTGCAGCGTGCGACCCAGCTGGCAAAAGATCAGCGCCACGGTCGGCAGCGCCCTGCGCGCGGTCAGTCTGGCGGACATGCTCGATCCCGATGCCGCCGCGGGCCCGCCGCAACTTCCCTTACCACACGCATCACGGAATGCCACGACATGACCAGCGAACGCAGCAGCATGACAGCCACGCTTCGCGACAACAAAGATGTCGCCCAGGCGCTTTCGCGCCGTTACGGCGCCGGCTTCATCACCGACATCGAAACCGACAGCCTGCCGCCGGGCCTCAACGAGGACATCATCCGTGCCCTGTCCCTGCGCAAGGGCGAGCCGGAATGGATGACCGAGTGGCGGCTCAAGGCCTATCGCCACTGGCTGACCATGCCGATGCCGAACTGGGCCAAGCTGAAGATCGCGCCCATCGACTTCCAGGCCATCAGCTATTACGCCGCGCCCAAGGAAGGCCCCAAGTCGCTGGACGAGGTCGACCCCAAGCTTCTGGAAACCTACGAAAAGCTGGGCGTGCCGCTGCACGAGCGCGCCAAGCTGGCCGGCGTCGCCGTGGATGCGGTATTCGATTCGGTGTCCGTGGGCACCACGTTCCGCAAGGAGCTGGCCGAGGCCGGCGTGATCTTCTGCTCCATGAGCGAGGCGGTGAAGGAGCATCCGGAGCTGGTCAAGCAGTATCTGGGCTCGGTGGTGCCAGCCGGCGACAACTACTTCGCCGCGCTGAACTCGGCGGTCTTTTCCGACGGCAGCTTCGTGTTCATCCCCGAGGGCGTGCGCTGCCCGATGGAACTGTCCACATACTTCCGCATCAACGCCGGTCACACCGGCCAGTTCGAGCGCACCCTGATCATCGCCGAGGACCGCGCCACCGTCTCCTACCTGGAAGGCTGCACCGCGCCGATGCGCGACGAGAACCAGCTGCACGCCGCGGTGGTCGAGCTGGTGGCGCTGGAAAGGGCCAGCATCAAGTATTCCACCGTGCAGAACTGGTATCCCGGCGATGAGAACGGCGTCGGCGGCATCTACAACTTTGTCACCAAGCGTGGCGACTGCCGGGGCGACGACAGCAAGATTTCCTGGACCCAGGTGGAGACCGGCTCGGCTGTCACCTGGAAATACCCCAGCTGCGTGCTGCGCGGCGACCGCTCCGTGGGCGAGTTCTACTCCGTGGCGCTGACCCATCATTACCAGCAGGCCGATACCGGCACCAAGATGATCCACATCGGCAAGGACACCAAGTCGAAGATCGTCTCCAAGGGCATTTCCGCCGGCAGGAGTTCCAACAGCTACCGCGGGCTGGTCAAGGTGGAGAAGGGCGCCGCCAACGTGCGCAACCATACCCAGTGCGATTCGCTGCTGATCGGCAAGACCTGCGGCGCGCATACCTTTCCGTATATGGAAGTAAAGAATCCCACGGCCATCGTGGAGCACGAGGCGACCACCTCGAAGATCTCCGACGAGCAAATGTTCTACTGCCGCTCGCGCGGCATCGACGAGGAGAATGCGGTCTCCATGATCGTCGACGGTTTCTGCAAGCAGGTGTTCAAGGAGCTGCCCATGGAGTTCGCGGTGGAAGCCAAGAAATTGCTCGAGGTCTCCCTGGAAGGCGCCGTGGGCTGACAACCATCGTAGGGCGGATCAAGGAGTGCAGCGATGGATCCGCCTGCTTGCATGACGCTTTCGGTACGTCCGAGGCGGCTCCGTCGCGTTGCTCCTTGAGCCGCCCTACTCGAATTTTTCCATTTCCGGATTTGACATGCTGAAGATCGAAAACCTGCACGTCCGTGTCGAGGGCAAGGACATTCTCAAGGGCCTCTCGCTGCAGATGAAACCCGGCGAGGTGCACGCCCTCATGGGCCCCAACGGCGCCGGAAAATCCACGCTGGGCAACGTGCTGTGCGGCCGCGAAGGCTACGAGGTGACGCAAGGCTCGGTTAGCTTTCAGGGCAGGGACCTGCTGGCGCTGGCACCGGAAGAGCGCGCTGCGGCGGGCGTCTTTCTGGCGTTTCAGTACCCGGTGGAGATCCCCGGCGTCAACAACACCTACTTCCTGCGCACCGCGCTCAATGCGCAGCGCCGGGCGCGCGGCGACGAGGAACTCGATTCCATGCAGTTCCTGAAGATGGTGCGCGAGAAGCTCAAGGTGATGCAGATCTCCGACGACCTGCTGCACCGCGCCGTCAACGAAGGTTTTTCCGGTGGCGAGAAGAAGCGCAACGAGATTTTCCAGATGGCGCTGCTGGAACCGAAGCTGGCGATCCTGGACGAGACCGATTCGGGGCTGGATATCGATGCGCTGCAGCAGGTGGCGCAGGGCGTCAACGCACAGCGGGCGCCGGATCGTTCCTTCCTGGTGATTACCCATTACCAGCGCCTGCTGGATTACATCGAGCCGGATTTCGTGCACGTGCTGGCCGACGGACGCATCGTCGAGAGCGGCGACAAAGCACTGGCGCACAAGCTGGAAGAGCACGGCTACGCGTGGGTCGCGGAGCACGGCGAACCGGCGGGTGCGGGAGCAGCGTGATGACAGCGGAGGCACGTTCGCCGTTTCTCGATGCCGTGGCCGAACACGCCCCGGCGGCGCTGCCAAACCTGCCCGGCGCCAATCTGGGCTGGCTGGATGCGGCGCGTCGCGAGCAGCTGCAAGCATTCCTGCGCGAAGGCTTGCCGGGTGCGCGCAACGAGTCGTGGAAATACACGGCCTTGCGCGCGCTGCAGCGACACCCGTATGTCACCGGTGATGCCGATGCCGCCACGCGCCAGATCGATGCCGCCGCTCTGGCGTTGCCGGGGGTGGAGGGGCCGCGGCTGGTTTTCGTCAACGGTCATTTCCGCGCCGACTTGTCAGATCTGGGCACGCTGGCCGACGGATTGACCCTGGAACCGTTGTCGCAGGCGCTTGCCGTCGACGCCGAACCACTGCGCTTCTTCCTGACCCGCGACTGGAGCCAGCAGGCCGACGCGTTCGCACGTCTCAATGCGGCATTGGCTGGCGACGGCGTCGTGCTGCGTGTGGCCGCGGGGATGCATATCGAGGCGCCTGTGCATATCGTGCATGTCGGCACGCCGGCGGATGCCCCCCTGGCCTGGCATGTCCGCAACATCATCGAGCTGGCCGAGGACTCGGCGCTGACGCTTGTCGAGCAACACGCCGGTACTGCCAATCATCAGCACCTGGGCACCCTGGTCAGTGACGTGGTGCTGCGCGAAGGCGCGACACTCGACTGGCTGGCATTGCAGGACGCCGCCGAGGGCGCCTCACTGGTGCGGCGCGACACCCTGCGTGTGGATGCCAACGCGCATGCTCGCGTGCATGCCCTGGAACTGGGCGGCGGCCTGGTGCGTCACGAACTGGATGCGGAGCTGCGCGGCGATGGCGCCAGCCTGGACACGCGCGGCGTGTTCGTGCCCCGCGGCCGCCAGCACCACGATACGCATCTGGATATCCGTCACAGCGCGACCCACACATCCAGCGATGCCCTGTGGCGCGGTGTTGCCGATCAGCGCGGTCGCGGCGTGCTGCACGGCGCGATCACGGTCGAATCGGGCGCCGATGGCACCCAGGCCAGTCTCAGCAACAAGAACCTGCTGCTGTCGCCGCATGCCGAGATCGATTCGCAACCGGTGCTGGTGATCAATGCGGACGAAGTGCAGGCGGCCCATGGGGCCACCGTCGGCCAGCTGGACGAGCGCGCGTTGTTCTACATGCGTTCGCGCGGCATCGCCTATGCCGAGGCACGCTCGCTGCTGACGCTGGCGTTTTGCCGCGCCGCACTGGACACACTGCCCAATACATCGTTGCGCGAGCATCTCAATGCGCGTCTCGTGAAGCATCTGCCCATCGATGGTGATGCGACTTGACGGCCATGACCCCAGTGCGCGCCTGCTCGGCCTTGCCACTGGCGCCAAATGCCGTGAGCCATTGCAGGCAATGACGCCTTCCATGCGGCATCAGTCTCCGCTCGACCCACCCACGGACTTCCAATGAATCCCTCCGCTTCCAGTGTGCAGCCCCTCGACCCCGCCACGATCCGCCCGGACTTCCCGGTGCTGTCGCGCCAGGTCCATGGCAAGCCGCTGATCTATCTGGACAGCGCCAATACCGGGCAGAAGCCCAATGCGGTGATCGAGGCCGTGGACAAGTTCTATCGCGAATCCAACGCCAACGTCGCGCGCGCGGTGCATCAGCTGGGCGAAGAGGCGACCAGTGCCTACGAAGGTGCGCGCGACAAGCTGGCCGCGTTCATGGGCGCCAGCAGTCGCGACGAGCTGGTGTTCACTTCGGGCACCACGCAGGCCATCAACATGGTGGCCTACAGCTATGCGTTGCCGCACCTGAAATCCGGTGACGCGATCCTGCTCACGCAGATGGAGCACCATGCCAACATCGTGCCATGGCAGCTGGTGGGCCAGCGCACCGGTGCGTCCATCAAGGTGGCCCCCATCACCGAAAGCGGCGAGCTGATCGTGGAGAAGTTCGTGGAGCTCCTGACACCGGAGGTGAAGCTGGCCGCTGTCACTCATGTCTCCAATGTGCTGGGAACGATCAACCCGGTGCAGGAACTGGCAACTGCCTGCCGCGAACGCGGTATTCCGCTGCTGGTGGATGGTTCGCAGGCCGCACCGCATCTGCAGATGGACATGGCCGCCATCGGCTGCGACTTCTATGCCATCACCGGGCACAAGATGGCCGGCCCCAACGGCACCGGGGTATTGTGGGCTCGGCGCGAGCATCTCGAAGCGATGCCGCCATTCTTCGGCGGCGGGGAGATGATCCGCAAGGTCACCTTCGAAGGCACGACGTTCTCCGATCCGCCGCACAAGTTCGAGGCCGGCACGCCCAACATCGCCGGTTTCATCGGCCTGGGTGCCGCGGTCGACTATCTGGGCGCCCTGGGCATGGACCGCATTGCCGCGACCGAACAGGGGTTGCTGGCTTATGCCACGGACGCGCTGAAGCAGGTGCCGGGCCTGCGTATTTTTGGCGAGTCGGCGCACAAGGCCGCGGTCATCTCATTCCTGATCGACGGCATCCACGGCCACGATCTGGCGACCATGCTGGATCTGGAAGGTGTTGCGGTCCGGTCGGGCCATCATTGCGCGCATCCGCTCATGGACTTCTACGGCGTACCGGCCACCGCGCGCGCCTCGCTGGCGTTCTACAACACCCGCGAGGAGATCGACCGCGCCGTGGAGGCCATTGAAAAGGTGCGCAAGATGCTGGCGTGATGCCGTTGCAGGGTGGATCGAGGAATGCTGCCACGGATCCGCCTGCTTGCGTGTCGCAGGGTCGTCGAGGGCAAACAGACACCTCCGTCACTGGCGTTTCCCGGGTCGGCCTGCGCGCCACGAGAGCCAGGGCTACGGCAGCTTTGCCGCCAGGACGTCGATTTTCTCGATGGACGGTTTCTCCGAGAACAGGTCGTCGGCTTTTTCCATCAGCGCCGCGGCGACCTTGCCGGACAGGTGCGCCTTGCGCCCCGCTTCGTCGGCGAAGGCATCGAAGATGCCGAAGGTCTTCGGCCCCATTTTCAATGCGAACCATGCAGTGGTCCCGGATTCCTGATTGACCAGAGGCAGGGCGCTGGCGAGAAATTGTTCGATTTCCTGTTCCTTGCCGGGCTTGGCTTCGAGGCGGACGTACAAGGCAACCTTGACCATGATGATCTCCTGGTTCTGACGGGTGTGCTTCTGACGCGGGGCCGCGGCTTGGCGGCGTTGCACGAGGCGGCAGTGTCCACTATACGACTCCAGCCAGTGGTACGGCTGACGGCAGGATGAAGGTACTCCGAAGGTCGATGCAGGTCGCTGTCACCGACGTGAGATCGCGCGCGTCATCTTCGGTTCGGTCGCGCTTTTTTCCACCCTGTATCATGGCGCCGTGTACATTGGAACGACGCCGAAGATGACTACCAGTAATCCAGACGCGGCCGCCGCAGAAGTTTTTCGCAATGCGTCGATCGTCGACGTGCCGTCCATCGTGGCCCTGGTGCAGTCGGCCTATCGGGGCCCCGCCAGCCGCGTCGGATGGACCACCGAAGCCGATCTTCTGGATGGTCAGCGCATCGACCCGCCGGGTATTGTCGAAGTGATCGACAAGCCCAACAGCCGCGTTCTCCTGGCGTTTCGTGAGCAGATGCTGGTGGCGTGCTGCCATATCGAGAAACGCGAGGCCGCCGGGTATTTCGGCATGTTCTCGGTGCGGCCGGAAGCCCAGGGAAACGGTCTGGGTTCGCGCATGCTGGCTGAGGCCGAGCGCGTGCTGCGTGATGAATTGGCGTGTCGCGAGGTGCGCATGACCGTCATCGATCTGCGCACGGAGCTGATCGCGTGGTACGAGCGTCGTGGCTATCAGCGCACGGGAGAGCATGCGCCGTTCCCCTATGGTGACGAGCGCTTCGGCACACCCCGGCGCGACGATCTGCGTTTCGCGTGGCTGTCCAAGTCGCTGCAGAGGGAGTCTGCGGCATGAGTGACTGGATCGAGGTGGGGACGCGCAGCGAGATCCTGCCTGG
The DNA here is from genome assembly GCA_963747595.1 of uncultured Gammaproteobacteria bacterium. Taxonomy (GTDB): domain Bacteria; phylum Pseudomonadota; class Gammaproteobacteria; order Xanthomonadales; family Rhodanobacteraceae; genus Oleiagrimonas. The sequence continues at coordinate 1,403,082 of CAVVFO010000002.1, read as the reverse complement.
CGAGTTCAAGGTGGTATGGGACGGCGACGTGCCCATTGCCGTGTACAACATCGACGGTGACCTTTACGCCGTTGAAGATACCTGCACGCACGACGGCGGCGATCTGGCCGGCGGCGAAGTCCACGGACACGAAGTCGAATGTCCACGGCATGGTGCGCGTTTCGATGTGCGAACCGGGAAACCGACCTGCCCACCCGCCTACGAGCCGATCGCCTGCTTCCCGGTGAAGGAAGAGCGCGGCCTGATCTTCACGCGCGACGATCGCTGGGATTGACGGCACTGCCGCGGCTGCGGCAACCGCACGATCCAGGTGCAGGTATGGCATGCGGCGGATAGGGCTGCCCTGGGCGTGACTTCTGGACGATTGCTGCGGGATTTCAAATGGTTCACGATGGATGAAACCTCGGGGGAGGTTTTAGGCATCCGCAGTGCGGACAAAGGGGCATCATGAGATCGATACACGCGGCCATCCGTTGCGGGTGGTTTGGCCTGCTCATTGGGGGCACGTCCTTCATGGCGATGGCGCAGGGTCCGTCGGCACTGCCGCCCCCGGGCGCAGCGACTGCGAGCAGTTCTGCGATGCCCGCGCCGATGAGCACGGCACCGATACCGTTGGTGTCCGCGCACGCGGCCGATTTCCGCACGCCCAGCGCAGCCGATGCCTGGGGCGGCCCCCGGAGCGCGAACGACGCCGCGTTGTCCGACGAGGTGACCAGCTACACCATCGACGCCACGCTGCATCCGCAGGTGCACACGGTCGATGCCAGCGAAATCATGACTTGGCGCAACCGCAGCAACCGGCCGGTGCGTACCGTCTATCTGCACATGTACCTCAATGCGTTCGAGGGACAGGGCAGTACCTTTTTCACCGAGCGTCGATTGTTTTCCGGCAGCGGCCAATCCCGGGGTGCGGCACAGCTGAAGAAAGGCCAGTGGGGCCACATCGATCTGAAGACGGTGCGGCAGTCAGGCCAGGAGGTGAAGTGGCATTTCGTGCAGCCTGATGGCGGACCCGGGACCGACCACAGCGTGGTCGCCATGGATCTGCCGCACGCAGTCCCCGCCCATGGCACCCTGACCCTGGACATCGGCTTTCACGACAAGCTGCCGCGTGTGGTCGAACGCACCGGCTGGTGGGGAAAATTCCACCTGGTGGCGCAATGGTTTCCGAAGATCGCGGTGCTGGAATTGCCGGGGGAGCGTGGCGCCAGCCACGTGCGCTGGAACGCGCACGAATTCCATTTTCACAGCGAGTTCTATGCCGATTACGGCAATTATGATGTCAAGCTGACCGTGCCCAAGGGCTATACCGTCGGCGCCGTCGGCCACGAGGTGGGCAAGCCTGTCGAAAAGGACGGCACCGTCACGCATCATTTCGTGCAGAGCGATGTCGAAGACTTCGCCTGGGTCGCCGCGCCGCACTACAAGACCATCGACACCACCTGGACCGGTGCCGGCAGCCCCACGGTCAAGGTGCGGGTGATCTACCCACCCGAGTACCAAGTGGTGGCGAAGCCGACGTTGAAGGCGACCACCGATGCATTGACCTATTTTTCCCAAACACTGGGCCCGTACCCGTATCACACCGTGACCGCCGTGGTGCCGCCGTACAACGCCTCCGAGGCCGGTGGCATGGAATACCCCACCTTCTTCACGGCAGAGCATTCCAGCGAATACACCAAGGGCACTCTCAGTCAGTACGAGATCGATTTCGTCACCATCCACGAATTCGGCCACGGCTACTTCATGGGCATTCTGGGTTCCAATGAATTCGAGGAGCCGATGCTGGACGAGGGCATGAACGAGTACTGGGACGATCGCATGCTGGCCGATCGTCACCAGGATATTCACCTCACCACGCCGTTCATGCGCTGGCTGGGGATTGCCCCGGCGCTGGGGCCATTCGTGTACGAACGTGCCAGCGGGGTGCTGGGGGTGAATGTTCCGTCCGATTCGCTGGATGCCAACTCCTGGGATCGCCTGTCCAACTCGAGTTACGGCTCGGTGTACTCGCGCACGGCATCGACCATGCGCACGCTGGAGAATATTGTCGGCCGTGATGCGATGGGCAAGGCCATGAAGCTGTATTACCAGCGCTGGAAATTCCGTCATCCCAGCGCTGCCGATCTGCGTGTCGCGCTGGAAGAGGGCACCGGCAGGCCGAAGCTGGTCGATCAGCTGTTTGCCTCGCAGGTCTATGGTACGCGCAAGGTGGATGCCCGCATCGTCAGTGTCGACAGTGCCGAGGAGGTGCCGCGCGCCGGGACGGTGATGAAAGACGGCAAACGCGTGACGCTGACCCGCAAGGCCGTCGCGAAGCAGATCAAGGATGCCCGCGCGGCCTGGAAGAAAACGCACAAGGATGCCAGGCATGGCGGCCCCTATCCGTGGCGCAGCGTGATCACCGTGCGCCGCACCGGTGCGCCGGTACCGCGCATGCTGACGGTGACATTCGCCGACGGCAGCACGCAGAGCGTGCACTGGAACGATGCCAGCCGCTGGAAGCGCTTTACGTTCGACAGACCGAGCAAAGCGGTATCGGCTGCGCTCGATCCGGGACAAGGGATTCTGCTGGACGCCGACATGCTCAACGACAGTTACAGCGCAAAGGCCCATCCCGCGGCCTCGCGCCGCTGGAGCGCCGATGCCCGGGCGCTGCTGCAGAGCATCTACACATTCGTGGAGACCCTGTGAGCATGAAACGACACGTCGGATTCGCCGCCTATCCGCGCGCGCTGGCCATCGGGCTGCAATGGAAATTGTGGTTGCTGTGGTTCGTTTTCACACTGATCCCCGCCTTGTTCGTGTCGCGACCGCTGCACGGCATGCTCAGCGGCTTGATGGATCATTCGGTGCACGCCACCACCTGGGCGCGAGGTTTCAACGGATTGGCGATGACGGACGTGATCGTGGATGTCGCGCGCCACGGCGGCAGCATGCTCGGTCCTGCGGCTGCTCTGGGAATGCTCCTCACGCTCCTGCTCTCGCCGTTCCTGACCGGCATGGCCGTGACTGCGGCGCGCGCATTGCGCCGCCCCGGTTTCGGCGAACTCATGCACGGCGGCCTTGGCGAATACTGGCGGCTGTTCCGTTTCATGCTGTGGGCATTTTTGCTGCTGGGCCTCGCCTTTGCCATTGGCGTGGCTGGTCAGCATGTCGCTTCCCATCATGCCGATCATGCGGTATTGCAGTCGCAGGCCGATCTCGGCAACCACATCGCGACCGCCGTGACGATCGTGATGCTGGTCGTCGCGCACAGCATGGTGGAAGCCGGTCGCGGTCAGATCGTTGCGGACCCCGGATTGCGTTCCGCCACGCGGGCGTTCCTTCGTGGCATCGGCACGCTGTTGCGGCGGCCCCTGATGACGTTGGGCATGTACGTGGGTGTCAGCGTGATCGGTTATGTTCTGGTGCTGCTGCTTGGCATGTGGAGGGTGCGTGTGGTAGCCGCGGGCTGGGGCGGTTTCGTGCTGGCATTGCTGGTCACGTTGCTGATCGTGGCTGCCATGGCCTGGATGCGCACTGCGCGACTGGCTGCCATGGGCGCGGTGGCGCAGGCGACGCCGGCAAGGCGCCGGTCGGGCAAACCGGCATTGTCCCCGGCCTGATAGTGAGTCCGGAGAAATCCGCCTGGGCGGATCGGGAAGCGGTGCGGTTCCGCCTGCTTTCCGCGCCGTGGACAGCTGCCCAACCTGCCTTCCACGCAAGCAGGCGGATCCACCCCTGATCTTCCTCGACGTGGCCTGCGGTTCCGTGTGGCATGAAAGCAGCTGCTTCCTGCTCGGGTCAGGCGATCGGCGGGGGCTCCTGCAGTTGCACCAGGGCGATTTCTCCAGCTCCCTCGATGATCGTGCGCATGCCTGATGGGGGCATCGCCCATACGGCCGATCCGGCGTGCAATGTGCCGGACGTGGCACCGCATGTCAGTTCGGCCTGTCCGGCCAGCAGGTAGATGAACCAGCGTACCGCTGGTCGCGTCGGCAGAAGCATGTGCCCTTGCAGCGGTCGTGCCAGCAGTGTGCCTTGGGTATCGCCACGCAGCATCAGGTTGATGGCGCGTCCCGGTGCGTCTTTCATCCGGCAGATCGGTGCGTCGCTGCCGTCGAAGTGCACTGTTTCCAGTCGATGGATCAGCTGTGGGTCGAGGGTGGAGGGGAACAGCAATTCCATGGAAGCATCCAGCGGCGCAAACTGGCGGCGAACGCCCGACATGGCCGAAAATGCGGCATCTCCCGTCAGCTGTGCCATGGAGATGCGCCAGCGCCACGGTTCATGCGCTGCATCCACGGCCAGTTCAGTGGTGCGACCGTTGCCGTTTGCCCATCGTTGCTCGATAAACGTGCCGGAGTCGACGGGTACGATCACCGGGCGCATCACGCACTCAGATTGCCGAGGCGTGCTGCGATTGCGGCGGATGGTAGGCGAACACGTGCGTGGCGGCGCCGAGAAAGTCGATCTGTTCGACATGTTCGCCGCCGAGGCGATGCGCGACCTTGTCCGAGGCTACATTGCCGTCGCGCACCAGACTGATCACGCGCGGCAGCTCAAGCGTCTGCCAGGCAAATTCCAGAACGGCAGCGCCGGCCTCGGTGGCGTAGCCGTGATGGCGGTGGCGTGGCTCGAGCATCCAGCCCAGCTCCACATCGGGCCATCCTTCCGGATACATCAGGCCGACGCGGCCGACGAAGAGATCGTCTTTGCGCCGTTCCACGGCCCACATGCCGTAGCCGCGCAACTGCCAGTGCCCCAGCAACATGGCCAGCGAGCGCCATGCGTTCATGCGATCCAGCGGCTCGCCACTGCCGACCCAGCGCGTGCTGTCCGGATCGGCCAGCATGGCGGCATAGGCATCGAAATGCTGTTCGGTAAGCGCGGTCAGGCGCAGTCGACGGGTTTCGATGACGGGGATGTCAGTCATCATGTCAGGCGAGCAGCGCGGCGAGTGCCCGGGTAGTGGACGCCAGGCTGGCATTCCACGTGTAGCCGATGATTTTCTCGCCACTGGCGGCATCGGCGAAAATTTCCTCTTCGCCCGGCGCAAGCAGGTGACGATAATCGATGGTCAGCTCGTCGCCGGCTTCCAGCACGCGTGTGGCGAACACGAAGCCCAGGTGCCACAACCCGCTGGGCTCAAAGCTGTGATTGACGTAGCACTCATCGGGCCAGTCGGGCGACAGGGTATAGCGGTCCTCGAACCAGCGTGCGGCGCTGTGCATCTGCGCCGAGAGCTGCGGTACAGCCTGGATTTCGGACCGGGTGTACGTGCGCTCGATGGCATCCGGCGCAATGACGATGCTGCCCGCGACCACGGTCTCATCCAGAAACAGGCCCTTGCCGGCACCAGGGATGGCCGAGTCGCGGATGCGATAGCGTGGCTGGATCATCGCTGCCCTCGAAAGCCTCGCGGGACGTTCCCCGGGAGGTCAGGGCGCGAGTGTATCAGGCCATTGAATCAGAGTGCATGCGATGTCGCCCGGCCGCAGCCATGCCGGCTGCGGCCGTTCCCGGCAGGTTTATTTGTGGCGGGCGTGTGTCTTGCCGACGCGGATGTCCTTGCGGTTGTGCGCCACGGTGGCCGGGCCGATCCCCTTGACCTTGGCCAGCTCGTCGGCGCTGTGGAAGGCGCCATGGGCCTTGCGATAGGCGACGATGGCGGCGGCCTTGGCGGCCCCGACACCGTCCAGGGATTTGGCGATGGTGGCTGCGTCGGCGCTGTTGACGTTGACCGGGGTAGCGGCGAAGGCTGGTGCACTGACCAGTGCCATGAGCAGTGTCGCGGCGGACAGGGTACGGAACATGCGGTGATCCTCCTTGGTTGGCTGTGGGCGCGTCCAATCGCGCCGATGTCACTATGACCGCATGCCGGCGCGGCGTCAGCCGGCATTCGGCCGAGTTGCGTGTGCGCTTCGGCCGGGGTGGCGTGTCGGCGCGGGCCCACACGGCGTGCAGATCCACCCTCCCTGTTAAACTGATCGTCTGCCTTTCAATCAGGAGCCCTCCATGGACAGCGCCAAGATCCAGGATCATGTCGACGGCCTTTGGAACGACGAAATCGTTCCGCAGCTCATCGAATACATCAAGATCCCCAACAAGTCGCCCATGTTCGATGCCGATTGGGTGAAACACGGTTACATGGATGCAGCAGTGGAGCTGATGGAGGCCTGGGCCCGGCCCAAGGTGGAGCAGCTGCCGGGTGCCCGCCTGGAAGTGGTACGCCTTGAAGGACGTACGCCGTTGATCTTCATCGAGGTACCGGGTGAGAGCGACGAGACGGTGATGCTTTACGGCCATCTGGACAAGCAGCCCGAGATGACCGGCTGGGATGACGACCTGGGGCCGTGGAAGCCGGTGCTGAAAGGCGATCGTCTGTACGGGCGCGGTGGGGCCGACGACGGCTATGCCATTTTCGGATCGCTGACGGCGTTGCTGGCGCTGCATGAGCAGGGCGTGCCGCATGCACGCTGCGTGATCATGATCGAGGCCTGCGAGGAATCGGGCAGCTACGATTTGCCGCACTACGTGGATCATCTGGCCGAGCGCATCGGCAGTCCGTCGCTGGTGGTGTGTCTCGATTCGGGCTGCGCCAACTACGACCAGCTGTGGCTGACCACCAGCCTGCGCGGCATGACCGGCGGCGATCTCAGTGTCGAGGTGCTCACCGAGGGCGTGCATTCGGGCGATGCCTCCGGTGTCGTGCCGTCCAGCTTCCGTATCCTGCGCCAGGTGCTGTCGCGGCTGGAGGACGAGACCAGCGGCAAGATCAAGCCCGACGCGCTGCGCGTGGAGGTTCCGGCCGAACGCGTGGAGCAGGCGAAGCAGTGCGCACAGATCCTGGGCAACGCGGTGTACGACAAGTTTCCGTTCATCGAGGGCATGCATCCGGTGGAGGAGGATCCGGTGGAGCTGATCCTCAACCGCACCTGGCGCCCGCAGCTGGCGGTGACCGGGGTGGGCGGCATGCCGGCACTGGACAGCGCCGGCAACGTACTGCGCCCCGGGACTGCGGTGAAACTCAGCCTGCGCCTGCCACCGACGCTGGATGGCAGGAAAGCGGGTGACTTCGTCAAGCAGTTGCTGGAAGCCGATCCACCGTATGGCGCCAAAGTGCGTTTCGAGCTGGAAAAGAACGGCGGCGGCTGGCATGCCCCGGCACTGTCGGCGTGGCTGGCCGAAGCGGTCTCCGCCGCGTCGGAACGCTATTTCGGCAAGCCGGTGGCCTACATGGGCGAAGGCGGCAGCATCCCGTTCATGGGCATGCTGGGCGAGAAATTCCCCCAGGCCCAGTTCCTCATCACCGGCGTGCTGGGGCCGCATTCCAACGCGCACGGCCCCAACGAATTCCTGCATATTCCGATGGGCAAGAAAGTCACCATGGTGGTTGCCGACGTCCTCGCCAGCCATCACGCGAAGACCGCTTAGGCGTCTGCGGCACGCATGAACAGGGCTTCGCAACAGACCTTGCAGGACCGTCTGCAGCGGGTGCGCGCGCGGGTGGCCGACGCGTGCGAGCGCTGCGGACGCGATCCGGCGGATGTGTGCATCCTGCCGGTCAGCAAGACCTTCGATGCGGCCACGCTGCGCGCAGCTGCGCAGCTGGGCCTCACGCGTTTCGGCGAGAACCGCGTGCAGGAAGTGCGCGACAAGGCGGCCGCGCTGGACGATCTGCATCTGGACTGGGTGTTGATCGGACAACTGCAGAGCAACAAGGCCAAATATGTGGCGCGTCTGGCTGCCGAGGTGCAATCCCTGGACCGACTGCAGCTGGCGCAGGCGCTGGACCATCGCCTGCAGCACGAGGGCCGGGCCATCGATGTGCTGGTGCAGGTGAAAACCTCTCATGAAGATGCCAAGGCGGGGCTGGCGCCGGCGCAGCTGGAAGCATTCCTGACGCAGCTGCGCGGCTACGACACGTTGCGCGTGCGTGGCCTGATGACCATGGCCGCGCACAGCGGCGATGCGGCGGTCGTTGCCGGCTGTTTTCGCCAGTTGCGCGTGTGCCGCGATCGTGCACAGGCCTCGGGCTTCGATCTGCCGCGCCTGTCCATGGGCATGAGCGGGGATTTCCATCTGGCCATTGCCGAAGGCGCAACGGAGGTGCGCATCGGCTCGGCCCTGTTCGGCGACCGTGTCGGCTCCGGTCCGTAGAGCGGCTCCGTCACGCTGCTCCCGACCCGAGGAAGTACACTTGCGGAATTGATCCGCCCTGCACGACGTGGGCACCGGACGGCGGCTTGAACTTGCTGTGTCGCGTGTCCATCTAAGATGACGGTGTGCGTCGCGACTTTGCTGCCGCCGCTCACATTCCCTCGCAACAGGATTCGCAATGTCCTTCGATCTGCCTCCGGCCACGCGCGCGCTGTTGATCGCCAATGTGGCTGTCTATCTGCTGGAATTGCTGGTCGGCTACCCGACCTTCATTGCCTATTTCGCGTTGTGGCCGCTGGGGCCGCACCAGCCGGCCATGCTGAATGGCCATGTGGTCATGGTCGGCTTCCAGATCTGGCAGCTGGTGACGTATGCATTCCTGCACGGCGGCCTGATGCACATTGCCTTCAACATGTTCGCGCTGTTCATGTTCGGCGGAGTGATCGAACGCACGTTCGGCAAGCGCAACTATCTTCTTTACTACTTCGTATGCCTGTTGGTTGCGGGGATCTGCCAGCTGATCGTGCTGCATCTGATGGGGGGACGCATGGTGCCCACGCTGGGCGCCTCCGGCGCCATCTTCGGACTGCTGCTGGCCTTTGGCATGATGTACCCGCACGAGCGCATCATGCTGATCATTCCCCCGATTCCCATGCCGGCATGGGTCTTCGTCATGGGCTACGGCGCGATCGAACTGTTCCTCGGTGTCACCGGTACCGAAGCCGGTGTGGCGCATTTCGCGCACCTGGGCGGCATGCTGGGCGGATTCGCGCTGATCCAGTACTGGCGCGGCAAGTTGCCCATCAAGCCGAAACACCGTCTGATGCGTTAGCGCAGAACCATCGCCAGCAGCGGTGCGACGGAGACATTGAGAATGCCGCACAGCACCATCACCAGGCTGGCGACAGCCGCTTCCTCATGCCCCAGGCGCTGCGCCTGGGCCACGCCGGCGCCGCTTGCGCCGAGTCCCAGCAGCGTGCCACGGGCCGCCGCGGAGCGCAGTGGCAGGACGACCAGAAGCAGGTCACCCAGCGCCATGCCGGCCAGTGCCGTGACGACCACGAATACCGCAGTCAGCTGCGGCGTGCCGCCGATGTCGGCGGACATCTGCATGGCAAACGGGGTGGTGATCGAGCGCGGAATCAGGCTTTTCATCAGGCCGGGGTTGAGCGCCAGCCAGTGCGCCATGAGCCAGCAGCTGCCGATCGCAATGCCCGACCCCACCGTCACGCCGGCCGTCAGCGCCGGCCAGTGTCGGCGGATCAGGGCGCGGAAGCGCCAGATGGGCAGGGCGAAGGCCACGGTGGCCGGGCCCAGCAAGGCCAGCAGCAGGTGCGCATCGCGGATATAGCCGGCGTAGTCGGTGTGCACGGCCCGTGCAGTGACCAGCAGCACCGCCGGGACCGTCAGCAAGGGGGACGTCCACCAGCGCGGTCGCCAGCGTGCCAGCGGTTTCAGTGCGTAGTACAGCGCGATCGTCAGGACCAGCCATCCGGCGGCGGCCCAACTATCCGCCACGACGCACCCCGAGTCGCCACACCAGGTCCACCGCCAGGGCGCTGCCGGCCATGGCGAGCAGGGTGCCGACGGCGACAATCGCTGCCAGCGGCAGCAGTTCCTCGAGCAGCAGGCCGGCATAGCGTGGCAGGATCATCACGGCGGGAATGAAGAACAGCAGTAGTTCGGCGATCAGCCAATCGGCGCCGCGTGCGATCAGCCAGGCCGGGATGACGCCGCTCAACAGCAGGCCCAGCAGCGTCACCAGGGCGATCACGGCGCCGGGGATCGGCAGGCCGGACAGCGCGCTCACGGTCTGACCGAACTGCCACAGCGCGGCCAGACCCAGAATCTGTGCAATGCGTGCGCTTCTCGGGTAGCGACGAAACAGGTAGCGAAGTCGGGGCTTGATGCGCATGATGGGTTACCTCTGGCATTCAAGCTACACGCTGTAGTATTATTATAAAAGTGAATATTTTGTATGAAATCCATTCCTTTAATGAATACAAAGGCGGGCATGCGTCATGGAACTGAAGAATTTGCGGTGTCTGGTCGAGGTGGTGCGGCAAGGGACCTTCTCGCGCGCCGCGGGCGTGCTGCATGCCACGCAGCCGACCATCAGCAAGGCCATCGGCCAACTCGAATCACAGTTCGACACGCGCCTGCTGGAGCGCAGCCGGCGCGGCGTCCGGCTGACCGCCGAAGGCGAAATCGTGCATCGTCGCGCGCAGGCCATGCTGATCGAACGCGAGGGCATGCAGGCCGATCTGGATGAACTGCGGGGGCTGCGCCGCGGAGAATTGCGTCTGGGACTGCCGCCCATGGGCAGCAGCGTATTGTTCGCACCCACGTTCGCCCGGTTCCGGCGCCAGCATCCGCATATCGATATCCGCCTGATGGAACATGGCAGCCGGCGTCTCGAGCAGGCGTTGATGGCCGGCGAAGTGGAGCTGGCGGCGAGCCTGCTGCCGGTGTCGGACAGTTTCCAGTGGCAATCCGTGCATGACGAGCCGATGGTGGCCATCCTGCCGCGCACACATGCGCTGGCGGGTCGCAAGTCATTGCAACTGGATGCCTTCCGGGATGAACCACAGGTGCTGTTCGAAGGCGGGTTCGCGCTGGATTCGATCATCCGCGATGCCTGCGTGCGCCGTGGTTTCACGCCCACCGAGGCGGCGCGCACCTCGCAGCTGGATTTTGCCATTGCCCTCGTGGCGGCCAATCTGGGCATCGCCATTCTGCCAAGACTCGTGGCGACCGATCACACGCATCCCGACGTGGTCACCGTGCCGCTGGACGAACCGGATCTGCGTTGGCAGATGGCCTTGATCTGGCGCAGTGATGCAGCGTTGTCGCCAGCGGCACGTTCGTGGCTGAACCTGCTGGCGGCGGATGGCACCGGCGATCATGTGGCGGCGGCGAAAACCACATCGCACCGCTCGACGAAAAAGGCCCGGCGCAAGTCGTAGGGCGGGTCAATCCCGCAAGGGGACTTCCTCGGGTCGGGAGCAACGCGACGGATCCGCCTGCTCGCGCACAATGGCCCTACCTTCTCCCGCAGGGGGCGTTCGTTCGGTTGCGGCAAACAGGCGGATCCGTCACTGACGTTCCTTGCTCCGCCCTGCGGTGTTCAACGCATGGAGAGAAAATCCGGGCTCACCACGCAGCGCACGGAATCCAGGCGCAGCCGGGCCTTGGGAAGGGCCTCTTCGAGCGCCTCGCGCTCGCGCAGAAGGGCATCGATCTCGGTCTCGCGCACGGCTGGATTGACCGCCTTGAGCGCACGCAGGCGGGTCAACTCGTCGCCCAGTTGCCGTTGTGCCCGATGCAGTGCATCGGCGGTGACGGTATCGGCCTCGGTGCGTGCCAGTTGTTCGCTGCGTTCGAGCATGGGGGGCACCAGTTTGGCGAGGAACTTGCGGTAGCGATCGACCTCGATGTTGCGATCTCCGGCGCGGCGCAATGAGGGCGCCGATGGTTCGAACCCCAGCCGTGGCTGCAGCCGGGTATCCACGGTGACTGTCACCGGCTTGGGCGGCAGGAAGCGGGCGACATCCAGCCGCTGCTCGGCCACGCATTCGAGCAGGAAGATGCTCTGCAGCAGGACCGTGCGCGGAGGCAGGGCGTCATCGATCATGAAGGCGGCGTTGCCCAACTCCGAGGCCAGCAGCAGATCCAGCGCGCCGCGCACGGTAGGGTGGTCCAGGCGCAGCAAGGCCAGCTCCTCGCGCGCCAGTGCCGCGGAGCGTTCGAACGTGGCCGGCTTCGGACCGTCGCCCAGGTCGGGCAGTGCATCGGTGCTGAGGTACTGCGGATCCAGCGCGAGGACACCATTGCCGAGTTCGTCCATGTGCACGCCGAAATGCTCGAACAGCCGCACGATGAAGCCATCGCGATCCTGGTCCTGATCGCTGCGGGCAATCTCCTCCAGCAGGCTGCCGGCATGCGGCTCGCGTTGCGCGGCCATTTCCAGCAGACGGTCGCGGCCGGCGTGCACGCGCTCGTTCAGTTCCTGGTGCACGGCCTGGGTTTCGGCAATCAGCGCGTCCAGCTCCTGATCGCGCCCGTCCACGCCATGGGCATGCGCCTGCGCCAGCTCTGCGATGCGTTCGCCGAAACGGCGCAACAGCTCGCGCCCGTCGGACGGACTTTGCGCAAATGCATCCAGAGCGGTGTGGTACCAGCGCGCCAGCACGTGCTGGGCGCTGTCGGTGACTACCGGTATATGGATGGTGATGTCGTGCGTCTGGCCGATGCGGTCCAGGCGACCGATGCGCTGTTCCAGCAGATCCGGATCCATGGGCAGGTCCCACAGGACCAGCCGATGCGCGAACTGGAAGTTGCGGCCCTCCGAGCCGATTTCCGAGCACAGCAGCACGCGGGCGCCGTCGGCGGCCGCGAACCAGGCTGCATTGCGATCGCGCTGCAGCAGCCCCAAGCCTTCGTGGAATCGCGCCACGCCCACGCCGCTGCGGTTACGCAGCGCCTCTTCGATGGCCAGCACCTTGGCACGGGTGCGGCAGATCAGCAGGAACTTGTCGTCGGGATGCATTTCCAGCAGATCCAGCAGGGCGTCGATGCGCGGATCGTCGGAATATTCGGGTTCCAGCGGTGTTGCAGGTGGTGCCGTGTCGGCATGAAATTCGGTCAAGAGCGCCTGCCGACGGTCTTCGGACAACATGTCCGGGTCCAGATCGATGAGGTCGGGAATGCGCTCGGGGAACCCGCCCACGCCGGTGCGGCGGTTGCGGAACATGCTGCGTCCCGTGCCGTGGCGATCGATCAGGGCACGCAGCAGGCGCTCGGCAGTGGTCTCGTCCTGTGCATACGCGTCCAGGGCGGCCAGTGCATCGTCATCGGCCTGCAGGAGCCTGTTGAGTTGGCTGCGCATGGGCTTGGTGAGTTTGCCCTGCCTGCCGAGCCGTTCGGCCACGCTGGACAAGGCAACGAAGGCGTCAGCCTCCGCGAGATAAGCATCCAGGTCGCTGTAGCGTGCGGGATCCAGCAGCCGAAGTCGGGCGAAGTGACCGCTGCGACCCAGTTGCTCCGGAGTCGCGGTCAGCAGCAGCACGGAGGGCGCACGCGCGGCCAGCTCCTCGACCAGCGTGTAACGTGCGCCGGAGGCCTCGGGCGACCATTCGAGATGATGCGCTTCGTCCACCACCAGCATGTCCCACCCGGCCTCGCGCAAGTTGTCGGCGCGGAGCGCATCGTCGGTGAACAGGTCGAATCCGGCAATGACCAGTTGTTCGTCCTCGAACGGATTGCGCCCGTCGCCGGCCTGTTCGATGGCCTCGCAGCGTTCTTCGTCGAAGATCGCAAACGCCAGGTTGAACCGGCGCAGCAACTCCACGAACCACTGGTTGACAAGGGCGTCCGGCAGCAGGATGAGCACGCGCTGTGCGCGGCCCGTGGCCAGCTGGCGGGCGATGATCATGCCGGCCTCGATGGTCTTGCCCAGACCCACCTCGTCCGCCAGCAGCACCCGCGGCGGACGGCGGGCGGCGGCGATGGATGCGACGCGCAATTGGTGCGGCACCAGATCGATGCGCGCCGACGCCAGACCCCAGGCCGGCGAGCGCAGCACATTGGCGCGGCGCCGCAGCGCTTCGATGCGCAGTTCGAACTGGTCGATGGTGTCCACCCGCCCGGCCATGAGGCGTTCGTCGGCCTGCGACACGCTTTGCTCGTCGTCCAGCTGGCCCTCCTCCAGCTGCCGGCCTTCCCCGCGATAGATCAGCAGGCCATCGCGGATTTCCACACGTTCGACCAGAAAGGCCACGCCCTTGCCGGCGACGCGCTGACCGGCGCGGAATTCGGCGCGCGTCAGGGGCGCCGTTTCCTGGGCGTATTGCCGCAATACGCCGGATTTGGCGAACAGCACCTGGACGCTGCGCCCGTCCTGACGCAACACGGTGCCCAGACCCAATTCGGGCTCGGCGGCGGAAATCCAGCGTTGACCGGGTACAAACATGCGGTGGCAATGCGATGGCAGGGAAGCCGTCCATTATCCCCCGCCACGGTAGGCGCTGGAAAGGGGCGAGAACCTCCGCCCAGAGTAGGGCGGCTCAATCCCGCAAGGGGACTTCCTCGGGTCGGGAGCGATCGCGACGGAGCCGCCTGTTCCCAAGACAGTTGGACGAATGACCGCAAGCAGGCGGATCCGTTGCCGCCGCTTCTTGATCCATCCTGCTGAAAATAAAAAAGCGCCGCACAAAAGTGCGGCGCTTGGATGTTGCCCCGAGCCCGGCCACCGCCGGGCTCGGGGATGTTGCTGCGCTTTACCAGATCTGGACGCGCTTGTCCTTCGGACGCACCATGGCGTCGCCGGGCTTGCACTTGAACGCCTTGGCGAAGGCCGGCATGTTCGACGGAGCACCGATGGCGCGGAACTGGGTCGGCGAATGCGGATCCACGTTCAGCATCACCTCCTGCGCCTTCTCGCGGGTCTCGCCGCGCCACACGCGTGCCCAGGCCATGAAGAAGCGCTGATCCTCGGTGTAGCCGTTGATCTTCTCGTTGGCCACCTTCGGGTGGTTCTTCAGCACGTTCTGCAGGGCGATGTAGGCGGTGTTCAAGCCGGACAGATCGGCGATGTTCTCGCCCAGTGTCAGCTTGCCCTTGACGTGCAGGTCCGGCTTGCCCTTGATCGGCGCGTACTGGTCGAACTGGTTCACCAGTTTCTGGGTACGCGCATCGAACTTCGTGCGATCGGCCTTGGTCCACCAGTCCACGTGGTTGCCGTTGCCGTCGAACTGACTGCCCTCGTCGTCGAAGCCATGACTGGACTCATGCCCGATCACCGCGCCGATACCACCGTAATTGACCGCATAATCGCCGTGCGCATAGAAGAACGGCGGCTGCAGGATGGCGGCCGGGAAGTTGATGGTGTTGTCGGTCGGGTTGTAGTACGCATTGACCGTCTGCGGGGTCATGCCCCAGCGGTGGCGGTCGGTGGGCTTGCCGATCTTGCTCATCTCGTAGGCGTGATCGAATTTCGACGCCGCCTGCATGTTGGCATAGAAGTTGTCCGGCACGATCTTCAGGCCCTCCCATGAGCGCCACGTGTCCGGGTAACCGATCTTGGGCAGGAACTTGCTCCACTTCTCCAGCGCCTTCTTGCGGGTCGGTTCGCTCATCCAGCTGGCGTGCTCGATGCGCTGCTTCAGCGCCTGGCGCACGTTCTTGACCAGCTGGTCGGCGCGGGCCTTGGCCTCGGGCGGGAAGTACTTGGCCACGTACAGCTGACCCAGTGCCTGTCCCA
The DNA here is from genome assembly GCA_963747595.1 of uncultured Gammaproteobacteria bacterium. Lineage (GTDB taxonomy): Bacteria > Pseudomonadota > Gammaproteobacteria > Xanthomonadales > Rhodanobacteraceae > Oleiagrimonas. Next base: position 1,387,676 of record CAVVFO010000002.1, on the reverse strand, counting down.
TGCCGCCGTTGACGGCGCTCAGGACCTGCTTCCAGCGTGGCCTCTGCTGTGGCTGCCCCTGCAGGGTCTTGCCGTAGAAATCGAAGCGGTTGTCGCGGAACGCCTTGGACAGATACGGCGCGTTGCTGCTGATGGTGTGGAAGCGCAGATAGGCCTTCCAGTGCGACAGCGGTGCGTGCGCCAGCAATTTCTGGAATTCGGCGAAGAACTTGGGCTGCGACAGCGAGAAGCCCTTCTCGACGTCGGCATTCTGCGCCTTGAAGAAGGCCTTCCAGTCGAAGTCCGGCGTCACCTTGTGTGCCTGCTGGAAGGTGACGAAATGGTATTGATTGTCCGGCTTGCGCAGCTCGATGCGCGACAGCGAGGCCTTGGCCAGTCTGGTTTCGAAATCCATCACCTCATTGGCCTGCTTCCTGGCCTGGGCGTCGGATTCGCCCACCAGTTTGAAGCTGTCGGTGATGTACTTGAGATATTGCTTGCGCTGCGAGGCGTATTTCTTGTCCGTGTAGTACGCCGGCGTGGGCAGGCCCAGGCCGGACTGGTCGACGTAGGCGATTTCCTTCTTGGCGTTCTTGAAGTCCGCGCCTGCACCCAGACCAAAGACATAGCCGTTGCCGTCGGCGAATTCCTGCGTCAGATAGGGGCCCAGATCCTCGTGGCTCTTGATTTGGTCGACTTTCGTCAGCTCCGGCTTGATCGGACCGTAGCCGGCCTTGTCGATGGCGGTGTCGTCCATGCCGGACTTGAACAGGTAGCCGATCTTCTGCTCGATGGAGCCGGCCTTGGCCGAGGCGGCATCGGCTGCGGCTTTCTTCACGATGGTGTGCTGGTCGTCGAGGCTCTTGTCGGCCAGTTGCTCGAACGCGCCCCAGCGGGTGTGGTCCCTGGGGATCGGATTGGCGGCCACCCACTTGGCGTTGACGAACGTATTGAGGTTGTTGCAGACGTTGGCCTTGGTGTCCAGCTCGCTGGTGTCGAAGACATTCTTGGCGGCGGCCATCTTCACTCCGGCCGGTTGGGTCGAAGACGCCGGCTTGGGCGTAGCCTTGGCAGAGGATGTCGGCGCTGCGGACTGCTTGGACGATTCGTTCTTGTGGCTGCATCCGCTGGCGGCCAGCGCCAGTCCCACAGCCAGCGCAAGCGGCTTGAGTAACTGCTTGTTCATGTGTTTCCTCTTCAATCGGCGCGCCCCAGCGGGCACGGTAGTTGGAACGCGGCTCTTGCTCGCGTGCTCCCCCTTTGGAGCATGACGGGCCACGTTTCTTGCCTCGAGCGTAGGATGAAAGTCATGCCGACTACAGTGTCGAAGGTCAGGGGTCGGCCTCCGGCCCGAGACCGCGTGGGGATGTTGCGCCGTCTGCTGCGGCGGCCCCCTGAGGGTTCCTGTCACGTGCATCCTTCGTGTCGCGAACCGATGCAGGCAGGGTGTCGGGTGCCATCGCGCCGCCGGAAATGATGAACGCCATGGCCTGGTCCACGGTCCAGTCGGTGGGCGTGATCTCCTCGACCGGCACCACTTCCAGATAGCCACCGGTGGGGTTGGGCGTGGTGGGGATGTAGACAGCGGCCATTTCGCGGCCGGTGCCGTCTTCACGCATGATGCGGGTGACGAAGCCGATGACTTTCATGCCGCGGCGCGGAAAATCGATCAGCACGACGCGCTGCACGCCGCTGGGTTTGGTCTGCAGTACCGTCATCAGCTTCTTGGTGCCGCCGTAGATGGTCTGCACCAGGGGGATGCGTTGCAGCACGGCGTCGAAAGCGTTCAACAGGCGCTGGCCGATCACGCGATGTGCCAGCGCCCCGATTCCGTAAAGCAGAACCAGGGTCACCACCAGCGCGAGAACCGACAGCAACCAGCGATGGTTGAGTTCGGCGGCGGTATGCGGAGCCACCAGCGCCAGGGCGCTGATCAAGCCGGACATCAGCGGTGCCCCCAGACCTGCCAGCAGGCCCAGGATGAAGATGAACACGGTCCAGGTCACCCACAGCGGGATGATTGTCAGCAGACCGGTGAGCAGGTAGCGCTTGAAGCGTAGTCGCGTCATGGATGCAGGATACCGTGAGGAAAATGGGCGATGTCCGGCTTGAGGCGGATATGCGCCTGCGTGCGTGCTGCGCTGTGGATGGATGCGCCCGGCGCAGGGCCGGGCGATCTCGAATCAGCGTACAGCCTTGGCGCCTGGGGGGCGTGGCCCCCGCAGGCACTTGCCGCGGCGCTCCGCTCCGGGTGTGCGCGAATCAGTCGCCAGGACGGAATCCGGGCATGCCGCGTGCCGGGCAAGCCGCCGAAGTGCCTGCCGGCGTCCGTGCAGCTCCGCTCAGAACAGCAGCGACGCCATGCGACGCCGGTAGCGGCCGACCATCGCCGGATCGTCCAGTATCCGGAACGCGGCCAGCAAGCGCTGTTTGGCCAGGCCATCGTGCCAGTCGCGTTGATGTTGCAGGATGTGCAGGAACTGCTCCAGTCCCGCTTCCGGCGTATCGCCGAGCAGCAGGCGGATGCCCAACTGGTCGCGGGCGGACCAGTCCTGCGGGTCGGCCTGGATGCGGTGTCGCAGAGCGTCTTCGTCGTCCGCACCATCCAGCGCTTCGGACAGCGCCAGCTGTCCGCGCAGACGTTCGGCGCGGACATCGGTGGCCAGCTCGGCCGGCAATGCCTCCAGCTGAGTGCGCGCGGCGCTCACATTGCCGGTGCGCATCTGCGCCAGTGCCAGGTCCAGCTTCAGTTCCGCCCGCTCCGGTGCAGCCGCGATGGCCTGCTGCAACCGCGTAATGGCATGTTCTGCGCTTTCCGCGGGTACTTCGTCTGGGGCCGGGGTGGCCACGTCGTCGCCCCGGGTGATGATGGCGCTCGCCGGTTCCACATGGCGGCCGAGGAACTCGCGCAGCTGGTTTTCCGCCAGGGCGCCGGAGAAGCCATCGGCCACTTGTCCGTCCTTGAGCAGCACCACGGTCGGAATGCTGCGGATGCCGAACATGGTCGCCAGCGAGGGTGCCGCTTCGACGTCGACCTTGGCGAGGCGAAAGGCTCCGTGGTATTCGGCTGCCAGTTTTTCCAGCAGCGGACCGAGTGCCTTGCAGGGCTCGCACCACGATGCCCAGAAGTCGACCAGGACCGGAGTCTGCAGGGAGGTATTGAGAACCGCGTCTTCGAAGGTGTCTTCGTTGACGTCGAACACGTGTTCGGCTGGAACGGTCATGACGGTATCCGCTGGCGGGGCGGGGTGGCTTGCCCCGGAATGTGTGGCAGTTTAACAAGCGATCAGCGACGCGTGCCGCTGCAGTCTGGAAAATAACCGGCATGGCCGACGGGTTTCGCTGTCGCAGCCGGGATTGGTCATAATGCCCCCGTATCGTTTGAGTTGCGGATGGTTTTTCTTGCAGAAGTCGGATGCCCGCCTGGTGGCCTGTGAGCAGTGCGATGCCGTGCATGTGCGCCGCGCAGTCGGTCGCGGGCAGTCGGCACGCTGTGTGCGGTGCGGTGCGGTGCTGTATCGGGGCCCGTGGCTGGGTGTCGACGCCATGCTGGCGATGACGTTGGCGGCGCTGATCGCGTTCGTGATGGCCAATGCATGGCCTATCGTGTCCCTGGGCCTGAACGGCCACCACAATGCAACGACGCTGTGGCAGGCGATCATCGCCATTGGGCGCGAGGGCAGCGGCGTTGTGGCCATGCTGGCGGCGATGACGCTGTTCGTTCTGCCGCTGATGCAGATATTGCTGTTTCTGTGGGTGCTGGTGTTTATCCGTGTGCGCCGCCGCCCCCCCGGTTTTGCGGTCATGAGCGCCATCATCCGGCGTATTCGTCCGTGGAGCCTGATCGAGGTCTTCGTGCTGGGGACGCTGGTGGCGCTGGTGAAGATCTCCGGCGTGTTCCAGACGCATGTCGATCCTGGACTGCTGGCCTTCGCCTTGTTGGCCGTCTTTCTGCCGATGGTGACCACTTTCGATATCCGCGAATTCTGGGATATTCATCTGGAGGGATGCGAGTGAGCGCTCCGGTGGTGAAATCGGCCGCGAGCATGGGCCTGGTGGCGTGCCATGGCTGTGGTCTGGTGTGCCAGCAGCCGGCCGTTGGCGAAGACGCGCATTGTCCGCGGTGCGGGACCCACTTGCAGCAACGGCGGCCGCACAGCCTCGCCTACACCTGGGCGCTTCTGCTGACGGCGATGATTCTCTACATTCCGGCTAATGTGCTGCCCATCATGCGGACGGGCCAGTTGTTCAGCCAGGCCCAGGACAACACCATCATCAGTGGCGTGGTGGAGCTATGGCACAGTGGCGCGGGCGATCTTGCCGTCATCGTGTTCGTGGCCAGCATCCTGGTGCCGATGCTGAAGTTCTTTGCCCTGATCGTGTTGCTGGTCGGCGTGCATCGCGGCAAGAAGAACGGCAATGTGCACCACGCGCGGCTGTACCGGCTGATCGAACATATCGGATACTGGTCGATGCTGGACGTGTTCGTGGTCACGTTGCTGGTGGCCCTGGTGCAGTTCGGCTCGCTGGCGCTGGTGCAACCGCGCCCCGGCGTCATTTTCTTCGGCCTGGTGGTGGTATTGACCATGCTGGCTTCCATGAGTTTTGATCCACGTCTGATCTGGGACCGCGAGCAGCAGTCGCGCAGAACATCCCAAGGGAAACACCATGACTGAGACTGACGTCCCGCACCCGCAGGACGATCCACGGAATGATGCGCTGCCCGAGCCGGAGATCCATCGGCGCAAGCGCTGGCAGGTGTCGTGGATCTGGATCGTGCCGCTGGCCGCCGCCCTGGTCGGGCTGTCGATGCTGATCCATTCCTGGGCAGACGCCGGCCCCACGATCACCATCAGCTTTCAGAACGCGCAGGGCATCGAGACGGGCAAGACCGATGTCAAATACAAGAACGTGGTCATCGGCAAGGTGAAATCGCTGGCCCTGAGCAAGGACCGCTCGCATGTGCTGGTGTCGGTGCAGCTGGACGACAAGGACGAGAGTTTCGCCAGCAAGGACAGTCGGTTCTGGGTGGTGCGCCCACGCGTCGGGCTGGGCGGTGTCTCCGGGCTGGGGACGCTGCTGTCCGGGCCGTACATCGGCGCGGATACCGGCAATTCGACGGAGGAGAAAACCCGTTTCAAGGGACTGGAAACGCCACCGCCACTGACCCACAACGAGCCGGGCACCACGTTTTCCTTGAGCAGCCCCGATCTGGGATCGCTGAACGACATCGGCTCCCCGGTGTATTTTCGCCGCATCCAGGTTGGGCGTGTGGTGGCCTATCATCTGGATCCGGACGGCAAGGGGGTGCATCTGCAGATATTCATCAAGGCTCCCGATGACCGCTTCGTCAGTCCGCACACACGGTTCTGGAATGCCAGCGGCGTCAATGTCGACATCAATGCCAATGGCGTGAAACTCAACACCGAGTCGCTGGCCACGGTGGTCGCCGGTGGCGTGGCTTTCCAGCAGCCGCCCGATGAGCCGCATGATTCCAGCCGGGCCAAGGCGGACAGCAAGTTCAAGCTGTACGACAACCGCAACGATGCCATGACGCCGCCGAACGGTCCGCCGGTGATGATCAGCATGCGCTTTCACCAACCGGTGCGGGGTCTGTCCGTGGGCTCGCCGGTGGATTTCCAGGGGATCACACTGGGCAAGGTGAAATCGATCACGCTGGCCTACGATCCCAAGGCGCATCGCTTTCCCATCGACGTGACGGCGGTGACCTATCCTGAGCGCATGGGCAAGGCGCACGAGCATTTCGTCAAGCACGCCGGCGCACGCTATGCGGAAAACCACGGCGCGCTTTTGGGCATCATGGTCAAGCACGGACTGCGTGCGCAGTTGCGCAGCGGCAACCTGCTGACAGGCCAGCAGTACGTCTCGCTGGATTTCATGCCCCACGTGAAGCAGAACGTGAAATTCGACCCGTTGGCCAGACCACTGCAGATTCCCACGGCACGTGGCAGCTTCGAGCGCATCCAGCAGCAGATCAGCGAGATCGTGACCAAATTGAACAAGGTGCCGCTGGACAAGATCGGCACCCATCTCAATGGCAGCCTCAAGGGACTCGACAGCCTGCTGCAGAAGGCCAACACCAAGCTCGAGCCGCAACTGGAGACCACGTTGCAGAATGCGCAGAAGACGCTGAGGACGCTCAATGGCGCGGTCGGTGGCGATTCACCGTTGCAGCAGAACCTGGACCGGACCCTGAACGAATTCCAGCGCGCCGCGCGTTCGCTGCGGGTGCTGACCAATTACCTGTCGCGCCATCCCGAATCGCTGCTTCGCGGGCGCAGTGATTCCCGTTCGCCCGCAGATGCCGCAAGCGCGACACGGCAGCGCAAGGACAAGCCATGATGTATCGATTCTGTCGCCCCGGTCTGCCCTTGCTGCTGTTGGCGCTGACCGCCTGCAGTTCCGCACCGGTGCATTTTTTCACGCTGACACCGCCGGCAGGCCAGGCCGTTTCGACCAACACCGACGCGCCGTTCCTGCTGGACGTGCAACCGGTGGACATCCCGGCACAGGTCGATCAGCCGCAGATCACCGTGCGCGAGGGTGCGCAGGGCGTGATGATGCTCGAGACCGACCAATGGGCGGCGCCACTGGGCAGCGAAATCCGAGAAAGCCTGTCCGATGCGCTGGTCGCGGACCTGCATGCACAGGATGTGCATGGCCTGTCGCACCAGTCGGACATGCCCGTATACCGGGTGCGGGTGAGCGTGCGGCGGTTCGATTCCTCACTGGGGCAGGACGCGTTGATCGATGCCACGTGGAGCGTGCACGGCATGCATGGCAAGGCAGTGCTCAGCTGTCGCAGCGTGCTGCGTGAAAGCGTGGGCCCCGGGATGGATGCACTGGTACGCGGGCACCAGCGTGCGGTACAGGCACTGGCCGGCAAGATCGCCGCGGTGATTCGCGACATGGCGCACTCGCACGCGCCGAGCTGCCCCGCCGGCTGAGTTGCCGAAACGTTGCATTCCGCCCGGGCGGCTGCCTCGACGCGCGGTGCTTGGCGGCCCGCATGCGCTGGGGTAGGCTGCGCGTCTGTCTCATCTCGCCTTGAAATGCGCTGAAAACCTATGCCGGACACCTACGATCCCCAGGCGGTGGAAGCCGCCGCGCAGCAGTTCTGGAAGACCACGCGTGCCTTCGAGGTGACCGAGGATGCCTCGCGGCCGAAGTTCTACTGCCTGTCCATGTTGCCGTATCCATCCGGTGCGTTGCACATGGGGCACGTACGCAACTACACCATCGGCGATGTCATCAGCCGGTACCAGCGCATGCAGGGCAAGAATGTGCTGCAGCCGATGGGCTGGGATGCGTTCGGCCTGCCGGCCGAGAATGCGGCGATCAAGAACAAGACGGCGCCGGCGAAGTGGACCTACGCCAATATCGAACACATGCGCGAGCAGTTCCGGCGCATGGGATTCGCCTATGACTGGTCACGCGAATTTGCCGCCTGCAGGCCGGACTACTACGTGCATGAGCAGCGCATGTTCGTGCGCCTGTTTCGCAAGGGCCTGGCATATCGCAAGAACGCGGTGGTGAACTGGGATCCCGTGGATCAGACCGTGCTGGCCAACGAGCAGGTCATCGATGGTCGCGGCTGGCGCACCGGCGCGGTGGTGGAAAAGCGCGAGATTCCGCAGTGGTTCCTGAAAATCACCGATTACGCACAAGAGCTGCTGGACGGGCTGGACACGCTGCCCGGCTGGCCCGATGCGGTCAAGACCATGCAGCGCAACTGGATCGGCCGCTCCGAAGGGCTGGACATCCGGTTCGATCTCGAGGACAGCGACGAGACGCTGAGCGTGTTCACCACGCGCCCGGACACGCTGATGGGCGTCACCTATCTGGCTGTGGCTGCTGAACATCCGCTGGCGCAGCAGGCGGCGCAGGACAACGTCGAACTGGCCGACTTCATCGAAAGCTGCAAGCGTGGGGGGTCGACGGAGGCGGAGCTGGAAACCCAGGAAAAACGCGGCATGGCCACCGGGCTGCACGCGGTGCATCCGATCAGCGGCGAGTCGCTGCCCATCTGGGTGGCGAACTTCGTGCTGATGGGGTACGGCACCGGCGCCGTCATGGCGGTGCCGGGGCACGATGCACGCGACAATGCCTTTGCGCGCAGCTACGACCTCCCCATACGCATGGTGGTGGTCAATGACGATGTGCTCGATGCCGCGCGAGAAATCCAGCACGACATGGGCGACGCGTCCGAGTCCGACCCGATGTATCTGGCGCTGCACGGCGGCGAGACCAGTGCGTATGCCAAGACTGCCGCGGTGCGTGCCATCCAGTCGTTCGAGGAGCATATCCGCGAGGTGGAAGCATTCACCGAGCATGGCACGCTGGTCAATTCCGGCGAGTTCGACGGCATGGATTTCGATGAGGCCTTCCAGGCCATTGCCGCCAAGCTGGAGGCGAACGGTCGCGGTGCGCGTCGTGTGAACTGGCGCCTGCGTGACTGGGGCGTCAGCCGCCAGCGGTACTGGGGTTGCCCGATTCCGGTGATCTACTGCGGGCAATGCGGCGCCGTGCCGGTGCCGGAGGATCAGCTGCCGGTGCGTTTGCCTGAGGATGTGGAGTTCACCGGCGTGGCCTCGCCGCTGAAAGCCGACCCGGAATGGCGCAAGACCACCTGCCCCGAATGCGGCGGCGCGGCCGAGCGCGAGACCGACACCTTCGATACCTTCATGGAATCGAGCTGGTACTACGCGCGCTACACCAGTCCCGGCGCTGCGACCCAGGTCGACGAGCGCGCCAACTACTGGCTGCCGGTGGACCAGTACATCGGCGGGATCGAGCATGCCATCCTGCATCTGCTGTATTTCCGCTTCTATCACAAGCTGATGCGCGATGCGGGGTTGGTGGTCAGCGACGAGCCGGCCAAACGGCTGCTGTGCCAGGGCATGGTCATTGCCGAGACCTTCTATCGTCTGGAGAGCGACGGGTCGAAGGCATGGATCAATCCGGCTGACGTGGACGTGCAGCACGACGAGCGCGGCCGGGTGACCGGGGCCGTGCTGAAAAGTGATGGTAGCCCGGTGGAGATCGGTGCCACCGAGAAGATGTCCAAGTCCAAGAACAACGGTGTCGATCCGCAGGCCATGGTGGATCGCTTCGGCGCCGATACGGTGCGCCTGTTCTCCATGTTCGCGGCGCCGCCGGAACAGTCGCTGGAGTGGAACGAGGCCGGCGTGGAGGGCATGTCCCGATTCCTGCGCCGCTTCTGGCGTGAAGTGACCCAGCATGCGTCGCAGCCCGATCATCCCCGGGTCGATCCGGGAGTGCTGGATGCGCGGCAGAAAACCCTGCGGCGTTACCTGCACGAAACCATCCAGAAGATCAGCGACGATTACCAGCGGCGCCTCAGCTTCAACACTGCGATCGCGGCATTGATGGAACTGCTCAACCATGTCAGCCGCTTCGACGACATGAGCGATGCCGGCCGCGCCGTGCGTCACGAGGCACTGGAAACCATGGTGCTGCTGCTCAATCCCATTACTCCCCACACCAGCCATGCCCTCTGGCAGGTACTGGGCCATGACGAAACCCTGATCGAGGATGCGTCGTGGCCGACGGCGGATCCGGATGCGCTGGAAAAGGATGCCGTGACCATGGCCGTGCAGGTCAACGGCAAGCTGCGCGGGACACTGGATGTGCCCGTATCGGCCACGCGTGAAGAGATCGGTGACATGGCCAAAGCGCTGCCGACGGTGCAGACCTTCCTCGAAGGCAAGACGGTGTGCAAGCTGATCGTGGTGCCCGGCAAGATCGTCAACGTGGTGGTGGCATGAACGCATCGCCGGGGCGATATGCATTTCGTGGGTGCCTTGTCATCGTGCTGGCCGCGCTCGCCGGCTGCGGCTTTCATCTGCGCCGTAGCGCACAGCTGCCGGCTGGCATGCAGCGCATGCACATCAACCTGAGTGGCGATACGCAGCTGCGCAGGGGTCTGCAGCGTGCGCTGAAAACCTCCGGCGTGCAGCTGGTCGACACCTCCGGGCCGGGTGTCGCCGAGCTCAACATTCCCCAGGCGGGCTTTCGCACCGATGCACTGACCCTGAGCGGGCGGGCGCGCATCAGCGAATACGCGGTGCGCTACCACGTCACCTTCAACGCCACGGACGCCGATGGTTCGCTTCTGGTCAAGCAGCAGGACATCAACATGTCGCGCGAGTTCACCTATGACGCGCGCCAAGCCGTGGGGACCGCGACCCAGGTGGCGCAGCTGGAGGACAGCATGCGCCAGGACATGGTGCGAGCGATCCTGTTCCGTTTGCAGGCCGCCGGTCGACACTCTGCGGCGCCCGCTGTCGCGGCGTCCGCGGCACGCTGAGGGTTACCAGCCGTGCCCATCAATGCGAGCCAGTGGCCGCGGCATCTCAAGTCCGCGCAGCTGGCGCCGGTCTACCTGCTGACCGGCGAGGAACTGCTCGTACTTGAAGCTGCCGATGCGCTTCGCGCCCGCGCCCGCGCGCTTTCCTACACGGAACGCGACGTGCTCAGCGTGGAAGCCGGGTTCGACTGGGACGATCTGGCGCGTGCCGCGGCCGGCATGTCGCTGTTCGCCACACGCCGCGTGATCGACCTTCGCCTGCCCACCGGACGTCCCGGGCGCGAGGGCAGCAAGGCCATCAGCGCCTATTGCGCCGACCCGCCGCCGGATACCGTCTTGCTGATCACTTGCGTCAACTGGTCGCGTGCGCATGAAGGTGCCTGGAGCAAGGCCGTGGACAAGACGGGTGCCATGGTGGTGTTCTGGGCGCCACGCCCGCACGAACTGGCCGGCTGGATCCAGTCGCGCCTGGCCACACATGGGCTCGAGGCGGATGCGCAGGCCGTCGCGGTACTCGCCGATCGCGTCGAAGGCAACCTGCTGGCCGCGGCACAGGAAGTGGACAAACTGGTCATGTTGCATGCGGGGCGGCGGATCACCGGCAGCACCATGCAGTCGCTGGTAGCCGACAGTGCGCGGTTCGACGCGTTCAAGCTGACGGACGCCGCATTCTCCGGTGACGCAGCACGCGCACTGCGCATACTGGACGGACTCAAGGCCGAGGGCACTTCGCCGATTCCATTGGCCGGCTGGCTGGTCAGCCAGTTGCAATTGGCGCAACGCCTGGCCTCGGCGCGTGATTTTGCCGCCCAGGCCAAGGCCGAGGGTCTGTGGTCGACACGTGAACAACTGTTCCGCAAGGCCCTGCGCCGCGCCCCGCGCGGGCACTGGCTGGACTGCCTGGCGCTGGCAGCCGAGATCGACCGCCGCTCCAAGGGCCGCGCCAGTGGCGATGAATGGATCGCCATGCAGCGTCTGGTGACCCGGATCGCCGCCCCGGACCACCGCGGGTCGCTGGCATGAGCGCGGCACCCGTCGCCGTGTTCGGGGGCACGTTCGACCCCGTGCACCTGGGACATCTGCGGGTGGCGTGGGAAGCGTCCGAGGCGCTGGATGCCCAGGTACGCATGATTCCGGCGAATGTTCCCCCTCACCGGGAACAGCCGGTCGCCAGTGCGGCGGACCGCGTGGCCCTGTTGCGCTGTGCGCTGGCCGGGCAGCAACGGCTCGTCCTGGATACACGGGAGATGCGACGGGACGGTCCCTCCTACACCGTCGATACATTGCGCGACATGCGTGCCGAGATCGGTGACGATGTGCCCTTGATCCTGCTGCTGGGGGCCGATGCGTGCGCCGATCTGGCCGCGTGGCATGAGTGGAGGACGCTGTTTTCCCTTGCACACATTCTGGTGCTGACGCGGCCGGGATCGCTTTCACCCGATGCCATCGAGGGCGAAGTGGGCGTGGAACTGGCACGGCGCCGGGTTGATTCGGTCAGTACGTTGCGCTCACGGTCGGCAGGGGCGGTGGCAATGCTCTCGGTCTCCGCTCTGGATATCTCCGCCAGTCAGGTGCGCGACTGTTTTGCCCGGGGTGGCGAACCCAGATATCTGCTACCCGAGGTGCTGTTGGACCGTGTGGATCTGCTGCAATCGTATCGTTCTGTCTGAACGTACGCATCGACGGGCGCCAGCGGCATGTGATTCAACCTTAAACGCGCAAACAACGATGCATTGACAATTTCCTAACGGCGCGGCTATTGTTCCGCGCAGTTCGACGTTTCTGCGTGATAGCCACCGAGCCAACCGCTTGTTGCCCTCTGCCAATGCCCCTGAAGCTCGTTTCCAGTATCGACCATTCGAAATCAATGCAGTGCTAACGAGCATGGGGGCTCTGGGTGACCGCCGATCGGCGGTAGAACGATCGATAAACCTAGTCTGTCCACAGCGTCAATTAGCGGTAACCACCGCATCCTACAAGCCTGGGGAGTACAACATGAAACTCGAAAACAAAGCCCTGACCCGTGCGGTTCGCATGGCCCTCGTTCTCGGAGCGGCCTCATTGGCGCCTGCCGGCGTTGCCTTCGCGCAGAGCGCGGCACCGGCTCCGGCCACCAGCAGCGGCCAGAGCAATCCGCAGCAGATGCAGACGGTCACCGTGACCGGTTCGCACATTCGCCGCGTGGACCTGGAAACCTCCAATCCCGTGGTCACCGTGGATCGTGCGCAGATCAAGGCCAGCGGCGATCTGACCCTGGGTCAGCTGGTGCAGGATCTGCCGGCAGTCACCGGCGGTGTGGTCAATCCGCAGGTCAACAATGCCGGTGGTACCGGCGGGTCCAGCATCGGCTTGCGCGGTCTGGGTTCGCAGCGCACCTTGGTGCTGATCGATGGCCATCGCATCATCAACCAGGATCCCAACTCGATCCCGGCCGACATGATCGAGCGTGTGGAAGTGCTCACCACCGGCGCGTCCGCCGTCTACGGTTCCGATGCCATCGGTGGTGTCGTCAACTTCATCACCCGCAAGAATTATCAGGGTGCCCAGTTCACCACCCAGTACGGCGTGTCCAGCCGCGGTGATGGCCGCAGCAAGGGCTATTCCTTCACCTTTGGTCAGACGTCCGACAAGGGCAGCATCATGGGTGGCGTGGACTACAACAAGCAGGATCAGATCCTGGCCAGCCAGCGCAAGTTCTCGGAAAATGCCCTTTCCATCTACGGCAGCCCGAACACGCCGCTGTACACCTTCGTCGGGGGGTCCAGCTTTCCGCCGCATGGCAACATCCAGTTGCCGGACAATCTCGCCGCCCAATACGGTTGCGGCCGCGTTGCCGCCAACGCTGGCGCGAGCGGGCAGAACACCAGCACGGATTACCATTGCTTCGGCAACTCCGACAAGTACAACTACGCCAGCGTCAACCTGGACATGACTCCGCAGGAGCGCACCAGTGGCTGGCTGAGCGGCACCTACAATCTGAGTGACAATGTCTCGACGTTCCTGAGCTTCTATCATGACAAGACCAGCTCAGGATTCCAGCTGGCGCCGTCGCTGCTGGGAACGCTGTATGGAGCCGAGATCTCCGCGGACAGCTACTACAATCCGTTCGGCCAGCCATTTTCCTCTTCTGCCGCCAATGGCCTGGACTATCGTGCGCGCCTGGTCTCGGCGGGGAACCGCGCCGCAGCATACGGCACCAGTACCGATCAGGTGAATGCAGGCTTCAAGGGTGACTTCGGTTTCTTCGGCAACGACTGGAACTGGACGGTGGGCCTCAATTACGGTCATATCTCGCAGAGTCTGGTGACGAAGGGCTTGCCAAATGTGACCCAGCTGAACAAGGATCTGGGGCCCTCCTTCATGAACAGCTCCGGGCAGGTCGAATGCGGCACCCCGGACAATCCGATCCCCAACGGCTGTACGCCATTCAACCCGTTCAACCTGTTCGCTCCGAACTCTGTCGCGGTGTTGCAAGGCGCGGCGACACCAGCGATCAGCCATAACACCAATATCGAGAAGGTCTACTACGCCAATGCCAATGGCGGCCTGTTCGATCTGCCGGCGGGCACGGCGCAGCTGGCTCTGGGCGTCTCCTATCGCAAGGAGTATTCGAACGACAAGGTCGATCCTGTGCTGACCATCGACCCGAGTACAGGAAACTGCACGCTGGGCAGCCAGTGCAGCTCGCCGCTCCAGGGTGGCTACAACGTCAAGGAAGGCTATGCGGAGCTGTTCCTGCCGCTGCTGAGCAACATGCCGGGCATCTACTCGCTGAACGTCACCCTGGGTGATCGTTATTCCAAGTACAGCACCTTCGGCAGCACCAACAACACCAAGTTCGCGGTGGAGTGGCGGCCGATCCAGGATCTGCTGCTGCGCGGCACAGTGGCCAAGGTCTTCCGTGCGCCGACCGTGAACGATATTTATGGCGCGCCTATCAGTGATGCGCCCAAGCTGTCCAGCGATCCCTGCGACGGCTACACGGGCGGGGGCAATCCGGCCTGCGTCAATGTCCCGACCGACGGCAGCTTCCAGAATACGGACGTGGCTCTGGGGCAGCAGATCAAGGGTGTGGCCGCGGGTTCGCAGTACGCCAATTTCCCGCTGGGTCCCGAGCAGGGCAAGACCTTTGACCTGGGCGCAGTGTATTCGCCTGGCTGGGCGCCTGGCCTGTCGGGTAGCGTGGACTTCTGGAAGGTATACCTGAACGACACCATCACCTCGATTGGCGCGCAGCAGGTGTTGAACCTGTGCTCGGCGGGTGTCACCAGCTATTGCCCGCTGATTTCGCGCAATGGGCCGAGCTCCGCGGCTCCGGGTCAGATCAACCAGATCATCGAGCCGACCGGCAACTTGGGTCGTATCGATGTGTCCGGTATCGATACGCAATTGCGCTATCGTCTGCCGCAGTTCTCGTTCGGTCAGTTCGTGGCCGGCATCAATGCCACATATCTGTCGAAATACGACCAGAATACGGCGCCGGGCATCCAGGGCGACAGCGTCTACTACAATGCGGGCCATTTCCAGCCGTTCGGTTCGCCGCAGGCTGCGTCGTGCCCCAGCGGTGGTGGTGTCTGCCTGTATCCGCGCTGGCGCGGCAAGGCCTTCGTCACATGGGCCTACGGTGACTGGCACGCGTCCTGGCATGCGCGCTACATCGGTGCATTCCAGAACGGCTCCAAGGCTCCGAGCCAGGATACGTTCCCGGCGTATTCGGCGCTCAATGGCGTGGTCTTCAAGTACGGTGCCACGGTGTACAACGACTTTCAGGCTGGCTATACGTTCGCGCCGCTGAACACCACTCTCGATCTGGGTGTGAAGAACGCATTCGACAAGCAGCCGCCGATGCTGTACGCCAACAACACCCTCAATGCCAACACCGATCCATCGGACTTCGATCTCATCGGCCGTTATTACTACGCGCGCGTGACGGTGAAGTTCTAAGATCCGATTGGCTCTGACAGCTCGAGACGTGTCTCGATGCAAGCCGCGCGAGTTCAGCTCGCGCGGCTTTTTTTATGGTTTCCGAAAAAGAGAAGAGCATGACCCAAGACCCCATACCGCGGATCATGAATGCGCTGCAATCCGGCCGATTCTCCGATGCCGAGCAACTCAGCCGCGACGCGCTTGAAGATTTCCAGAATGACGAGAACCTGCTGGTACTGCTGGCCATGAGTCTGCAGTACCAGAAACGCATGGCCGATGCGGTGGAGGTCTATGCGCAATTGACCCACCTGTTCCCCGAGAGCAGTTTGCACTGGGGCAATTACGCCACGGCACTGCGTGATGATGGCCGCATCGACGCCGCCGCCAAGGCCTACGCGAAGGCGCTCGAGCTAAAGCCGGATAATGCCGATCAGCTGCTCAACTTCGGCCTGCTGCAGCTGCAGCAAGGGCAGTTCCTTGCTGCCCGCGACACTCTCCTCAAGGCGCAAGTGCTGGAGCCGGATTCACCTGCCATTCGCGTGCATGCGGCGCGTGCCTGTTTTGCCTGCCATGATCGCAGGATGGAACAGCTGTTGCAGCCGTGGCGGCAGTGGCTTCCCCTGAGCAACCTTGCCCTGCAGATGGAGCTGGCCGATTTGCTGGTGGGCTCCGGCGACGCCGTCTCCGCCCGGCAGCTGCTGCAGGATATCCTGCAGCGCGAACCACGGCACCTGCCCGCGCAGTTGCTGCTGGCCAATGTGTACGAGCGTATCAATCGCGCAGACGCTGCCGCTGCATTGTTGCAGCAGATCGAGCACGATCATGCAGACCTGGATGAAGCGACGCGCCTGGAGATGGCGCAGCAACGCGCGACGCTGGCGGCTCGCCGCGGCGACTACACCGAAGCACGCGACATCCTGCAGCGCACCGGCCCGCGCAGCGCGCGTGACTACCGCAGCTGGTTCCTGTTGGCCAAGGTCTGCGACAAACTGGCCGATCCCGATGCGGCTCTGCGCGCGTTGGAGCGCGCCCATGAAGCACAGCTGGAGGAGTTGCGCGAGGTGGTGCCGCATCGCTTCGAACCCGGTGCGCCGGTACTCCCGGCGGCTGTGGATCGTGTCACTGAGAGCGACTATGCGCGTTGGCCCACGCTGATTGCGCCCGACGCAGCGCAGTCTCCGGTGTTCATCGTCGGATTTCCGCGTTCGGGCACAACCCTGCTGGAGCAGATGCTGGATGCGCATCCGGCCCTGCAATCCATGGACGAGCGACCGTTCTTCAATATCCTCGCCGATCGACTCGAGGGGCAGGGCATCGCGGTGCCCGGCCAGATCGACAAGCTCGATCAACGTGACTGCGACGAGCTGCGCCACGCCTACCTGAAAATGGCCTGCGGCAAGATCGAGCGCAGCTGGGATGCGCAGCTGGTGGACAAGAATCCGCTGAACATGCTGATGCTGCCGCTGATCCATCGCCTGTTCCCGCGGGCGCGATTCATTCTGGCGTTGCGGCATCCGTGCGACGTGATCCTCAGCAATTACATGCAGAGCTTCCGTTTCAGCGTGCTTGCCGTTGCCTGTTCCAACCTCGAGCGACTGGCCACGGCCTATGTGTCGGCCATGGATGCCTGGCTGTATCACGTCGAGGTCTTCAAGCCGCAGATGCTGGTCTCGCGCTACGAGGACCTGGTGGCCGATCCCGCGCAGCAGACGCAGCGCATCGCGCAGTTCCTGGGTCTCGAGGATGCTGCCCCCATGCTTGCCTTCGATCAGCGCGCGCGGGACAAGGGGTACATCGCCACGCCCAGCTACACCCAGGTCATCGAGCCTGTGAACCGCAAGGGCCTGAATCGTTGGCAGCGATATCGTGATGCCTTCGAACCGGCGCTTCCGATCCTTGCGCCGATGCTGGAGCACTGGGGTTATTCCACTGAACCTGCCGCGTGATTCTCGAGCGCTGCACGGTGTGGGCGATGTCTCCGAGGCGGGCGCGCTCTGTTCTGTCTGGCGTGGATTGCGTTCAGTCATCCGGCAGTTGCAGCAACTCCGGGATGTGCTCCGCATACGCCTGCCAGCGTCCAACAGACCGCGTGTGCACCGGCTGACGGGCCTGCCAGAGACTGGCGGTGGACAGCGCGCTCGGGGGGCTGTTGGAGCTGGGTGCCGACGCCGCGTCCGGATTCCGCGGTAGTCCGATCCACCCGGAGAGGTTGCTCACCTGTGCGTCCGGCGCGGTCACCAGCTGTTCGTACCGTACAGTACGTATGCTGTCCGGGTAGCGCCGGCGCGCCTGATCCATCAGCCGTGACGCATCGCGCGTGACGGTGGCGATATCCGCAAAGCTGCGGGCGTAGCCGTGCACATCGGAGTGGAACGATTGCGACCATAACGACAGCGCCGTGTCGCGTGTGTTGCGTTGGCAATGCATGATGCGCGCGTTCGGCCACAGCGCCAGGATCAGGTCCACGTGACGGAAATTGAGCGGCTGCTTGTCGATGATCCAGCGTGCCGGCGGCTGATCGTCCTGACGCGCCTGCGCGGCATAGGTATCGGCCATGCGGCGCAGAATCTCGTGGTTCAGGGTCGGCTGCAGCGCGGCCTGCCTGGCCAGTCGCGGCAGCCAATCAAGCTCTCCGCGGTGGCAGACCTGCTGGTGGCGCGCCAGCAGTTCGGCGAGCAACGTCGTGCCCGAACGCGGCACACCGACGATGAATATGGGTGTCCAGTCCGCGGGTGGCGGCAGCCGCTGCCGCAGCGGCGTGGCGGCAAGCCTTGCCTGAACGCTTCTGCGCCACGGCTTGCGTGACCATGAAGTCAGTGCATGCGCCAGGTCATTGGCCTGACGCCAGGCCGTCGCGGCTGCGGCATGATCACCGATGTCATCATGGGCCTTGCCCAGTGCGAACAGCAGGCTCGATCTGGCGCTGTCGCTGAGACCGGGAGTTTCCAGCCAGCTCCGGAATCGTGCGAAGTCGGGATCGTCGTGGGAGCGATACGTCTTTGTCGAGGCGAGGCCGTCCGGGGCGTGCCATTCCAGGGCGTCGTGGGTGGCGGAAAGCGCGGCGTCATAGCGTTCCCGGGCCAGCTCGAACTCTCCCACCTGCAGCGCCAGCATGCCTGCATAGGCATACAGGCGGGCATCGGTCGAGCCGTTTGCGATCTCCTGCTCGCACAGCGCCAGGGCGTCGCTTTGGCGGCCGAAGTCATCCAGCAGCTCCACGGCCTGGATGCGTGTTTCCACATCCTGTTTTGCAGCGTCGAACGCAGTGCGCAGGTGATTCCCCGCGGCCCGCATGCGTCCTTGCACGCCAAGCGTGCGCGCCATGAGCAGCGCCGCGGCGACATGTCCGGGTGCTTGCTGCAGAACCTGGTGCAACACATGTTCGGCTCGCACCTGATCGCCTGCCTGCAGCACCGATCCGCCCAAGGCGAACAGCAGGTCCACATGCGCAGGATATATCCTGATTGCCGTCTCCAGGATACGGATGGCGGCGGCGAAGTCTGCACGCACCACGCGTTGCTGGGCCGCGGTCAGCCATTGTTCTGGCGGTGCACCATCGAGTCTCGCAAGGTCCGCTGCGGTAGTGCCCTGGTTCATTGCGACGCGATGTCCAGTGCGGCTCGCAGCGGATCCAGCAGGTCGCCATAGTGCTTCGTATGTGCGGTATCCCGGCTCAATCGCTGACGCACCTGGGTTGCGCTGGGTGAGCGCACATCGCGTTTCGTCTGGTGAAAGTCCAGGCACGCTTCTTCGAACTGCAGGCCGCACGCGTCCAGGAGGTGGCGGATGCTTGTTTCGGGATCATCCTGCAATGCCTCGTAGTTGTGCACGTACACCTGCTCGGGGTAGGTGACGAGGGCGCGTTGCATACTGCGCTCGACATCGCGCCAGAACCCGGCGAGGTCGTCGAATGTGCGTGTGTATTCGTTGTTTTCCAGACGCTGGCGGTAGCACGAGAAACAGGTTTCCAGCGGATCGCGTCGGGCGCAGATGATGCGTGCGCCGGGCAGCATGGCGGCGATGGCATCGATATAGATCCAGTTGCCGGGCAGCTTGTCCGTCGCCATCGGGCGCTCTTGCCGCCAATGCGCTGTGCGTTCGAGGTAGCGTTCGCCGAGGCGCTGCCAATCGGCGGGTTGCATGTCGCCGACCCAGTGTGGAAATGGCTGGCTGCGGCGGCGCGACTCCTCGGCGAGGACCTGCGGGACATCAGTCAGTTCACCGGCCCCCTGGACCTGCGAGTGCGATGCCAGGATCTGCTCCACCAGGGTGGATCCGGCGCGCGGCATGCTGACGATGAAGATTGCGCCCGCCCCCAACTGCGGATCCGATGCGCGCGCCGGTGGTGGTGTGAATGCTTCGTGGATGGCACGGATGCTGGCGGAGAAACCTTCGGCATTCCATTTGCGGCGCTGGCGGGCGAGGAGATTGGCCGCTTCGATGGCTGCAAGTGACTGGGCATATTCGCCGGCATCATGCAGTGCCCTGGCAAGGGCGAAACCCATCGCCATACGGTCGTCGTCGCCGGCTTCGCGGCGTTGGATCGCGGCACGCATGGCGGAAATGTCCTCGTCGCTGAAGCGGATGGTTCTCAGGTCCGCCAGCCCCCACCAGGCCATTCCCGCCCACGGTTGATCGGCGATGACGCGACGATATTCCTCGGCTGCCTCATCGACCCGGCCCTCGGTGCGCAGCATGTCGGCCAGCAGTGCTCGCGCGGTCACGTGTCCGGGTTCCAGCTGCACGGCGCGCTTCAGCACGGTGACGGCCTCGTCATTGCGCACGCAGCGGGTCAGGATGACGCCCAGGTTGTACCAGGCCATGGCCAGGTCGGGTGTCAACTCGCAACAGCGGCGCAGGGAGACAATGGCGGCGTCGAATTCGCCTGCACTGCCCAGCAGGGTGCCCATGGTGTTGTGGTACAGCGGGTCCTGAGGACGCTGCTGCAACGCCTGGCGCATCGCCTCCAGCGCTTCGTGGTGCTTGCCGGCCATGCTGAGAATGCCGGCGTGCATGCGCAGCGCTTCGGCATGGGTCGGATGCGTGGCCAGCACCTGTGACAGATGTTGCTGGGCCTGATCGATACGGCCCGCATCCAGCGCCTGACCGGCCGCCATGATGCGTTGGCGGGCGGTGGGATCCAGCCCCTGCAATCGTGAATTCATGTCGCCTCTCTCGGGTGTCGGCTTGCCGCGAGCCAGGTGTTGCGGGCGCGGCGCGTGTGGCGCGGAACCGGGTTCGTGACGGGCACGCATTGCCGTGCCGTGCGAGTCATCGATACAGCGCGAAACACAGGAGGCTATAATAGCCACCTGCGTCCACCATTCCGAATTGCCGAGGTTTACAGCCACTTGTCTTCCAACCCATCGCCCCATTCGCCGCGCATCCGTGCTGTCGAGGAAACGGCAGACCTGAGAAACTGCGTCGTCAACGCGCTCGAGGACCTCAAGGCCCGTGACCTGCGCGAGATCGACGTGCGCGGCAAGACCTCCATTGCCGATCTGCTGATCATTGCGTCGGGGACTTCCAGCCGGCACGTCAAATCCATGGCCGACGAGGTCATCAAGTTCGCCAAGAAGGCCGGTGTTCTGCCACTGGGCGTTGAAGGGCAGCAGGAAGCCGAATGGGTGCTGGTGGATCTTGGCGATATCATCGTGCACCTGATGCTGCCGCGGATCCGTGAGTTCTACGGACTGGAACGGCTCTGGACCGTGGGCGATGATTCACCGGAAACCACCAGTGTCGAGTGATGCATCGAGCCCGGCGTCGCGGCGGTCGGGAGACCACGCGTGGTGTCCTCCGACCTGAAAAGGCCTGCATGTCTGCGTCCGATATCGTTACCCCGCCGTTCAGTTGGCGGATAAGGGTTTACTGGGAAGATACCGATGCCGGTGGCGTGGTCTATCACGCCGGTTACCTGCGCTTTCTGGAGCGAGCCCGCTCGGAATGGTTGCGTGCCCTGGGTGTGGATCAGGCCCGGTTGCGTGACGAGACCGGGCTGGGTTTCGTCGTGCGCGACATCCACATCGGCTTCATGGCGCCGGCGCGGCTGGACGACGAACTCGACGTCGGGGTCGCGGTCACTACGTTGCGCGCGGCGAGCATGCTCTTCGAGCAACGCGTGCTGCGGGTGGCGGACGGTCGCGAGCTGATTGCCGCGACAGTGCGTGCTGCCTGTGTGAACATTGCCGACATGCGTCCCGCACCCATCCCTCAACCACTCAAGGCAAGGATCTCAGCGAACCGATGAACGGCGATCTCAATATCTTTTCCCTGGTCTTGCACGCCAGCCTGCCGGTGAAGCTGGTGTTGCTGATCCTGCTGACCTTTTCGTTTCTTTCCTGGGTCATCATCTTTCGCAAATACCGGCTGCTCAAGGATGCGGTCGTGCACGCCGACAATTTCGAGGAGCGCTTCTGGTCCGGGGCCGATCTGGCCGGCCTGTTCCGCGAGGTGAGCAACAACAGCGACGAGGCGCATGGACTGGAGAACGTATTCGAGGCCGGCTTTCGCGAGTTCGCGCGCCAGCGCCAGCGCAAGAACCACGACCCCCGCGGTGTCATGGAAGGGTCCGAGCGCGCCATGCGCGTGTGCGGTACGCGGGAGGTGGAGCATCTGGAACACAATCTGGAATTTCTCGCCAATGTCGGTTCGATCAGCCCGTACGTGGGCCTGTTCGGCACCGTATGGGGCATCATGGCCGCGTTCCAGGGCCTGGCCAATGTGAAATCGGCCACCATCGCGATGGTGGCGCCGGGCATTTCCGAGGCGCTGGTGGCGACCGCGATGGGCCTGTTCGCCGCCATCCCCGCGGTATGGGCCTACAACCGCTACGCCAACAAGGTGGAGCGCATCGCCACCCGCTACGACACCTTCCAGGAGGAGTTTTCCTCCATTCTGCAGCGGCAGCTGCACAGTGACGAAAAAGCCTGATCATGCCTGCTGTCTCGACGCGCCGCCGCAAACGCCGCAGCCTCAAGGCCGAAATCAACGTCGTTCCGTACATCGACGTGATGCTGGTGCTGCTGATCATCTTCATGGTCACCGCGCCGCTGTTGAATCTGGGCGTGGACATCCAGTTGCCGCAAGCCGCGGCGAAGGCGGTGCAGAACGACAAGCCGCCGGTGCTGGTCAGCGTGGATGAGCAGGGCAACCTGTACCTGACCCTGGGCGGTGCCAAGCGCGAGCCGATCAGTGCCGATGCGCTGCAGACCAAGGTGGCGGCATTCGTGCGGCAGAATCCCCGGGTACCGGTTCTGATCGGCGGCGACAAGCGGGTCAACTATGGCCGTATCTATCAGGCCATGGTGCTGTTGCAACAGGCCGGCGTGCCGCATGTGGGTCTGATGAGTCAGCCACTGCCGGCAGGGCAGCAGGCAGCGCAAGGAAAACTCGCCCGTCATGGACAGCAATAGGCGTCCGCACGGCAGAAGCCAACCGGCAGCGGTTTTGCGGGTTTTGGCCAGCTTCCCCGCTTCTTCTCGCCAGATAGCGAAGGCTATTCCCCTCGAATGATCGAGACATCCGACTCAAAACCGCGTTCTCTCGCTCGATCGGCGTCTGCTGGTCGCGCGTCCGTGCCGGACGTTTTTGCGGTCGGCCTGGCGGCGCTGTTGCATATCGGTCTCATCGCCTTCCTGCTTCTGGCGACGCTGTCGTGCAACACGTGGGCGCGCCTGGTGGGGGACCTGCACCTGCCCGATGGCTGGAATCCGGTGACCTGCTCCAAGCCGCTGACCCTGCCGGGGCCGGTCATCCAGGCTTCGCTGATGGGTCCGACCGGTGCACCGTTGCCGCCGCCGTCCAGGCACAAGGCAAAAAAAGCCACGCCGCCACCGCCGCCCAAGGTCAAACCGACCATCACCAAGCCAAAGCCCAAGCCTGAACCCGTGAAAACGTTGCCGCCGCCGCCCAAGCGGCCGGATGTGAAGGAGCAGCAAAAAGTGGTCGCCGCGGCGCAGAAGAAGGCCGCGCAGGCCAGGCATGAGCAGGAACAGCGCGAAAAGCAGCACATGTCCGAGTTGAAAGCGCAGCAGCAGGCCAAGCTGGACAAGCTGTTCAAGCAGATGGACCAGGCCAGGAAACAGTCACGGCAGGCCGATCGCCAGAGCAAGCTGGAGCAACAGAAGCTTGCGCAGCTCAAGGACCTGAAGAAATCACGGAGCACGCATGCCAACCTGCCCAAGGCCGAGAAGGCGCGTTCGGGCACCAATGGCCCGGATCAGGGGTTGCAGGCGCAATGGCTGGCAGCCATTCAGAGTGCGGTCACACAGGCGTGGTTGCGGCCCGATAACATCCCCACCGGGGTCGTGTGCAAGATCGACATCACGCAGATACCCGGCGGCCAGGTCATTGATGCGCACGTTGAATCCAGTTGTCCCTATGATCAGGTGGCGCGGCGCTCGGTGGAAAATGCCGTGATGCGAGCCCAGCCGCTGCCGTATCATGGCTTCGAGAAAGTGTTTCAACGCCAGATCACTCTCAACTTCAAGGTCAATAATTGATGTTCAAACCCAGAGTATTGTCCGCCTGCCTGCTGACCCTCGCCTTGCTGCTGTCCGGCATCGGCAGCGCGCAGGCACAGAAGCTGAGCGTGAACATCGTCAATGGCACCAAGTCGTCGATCCCCATCGTGGTGGTGCCGTTTGCCGATCAAGGGTCCGGTTCTCCACCTAGCACGGATGTCTCTGCGGTGGTGACCATGGATCTGGCGCGCAGCGGCAAGTTCCGCACGCTGGACAAGAACGATATCGTCGAGTCGCCATCCTCCGGCAACCAGATCAAATTCCCCACCTGGAAGCTGCTCAAGCAGGATTACATCGTGGTCGGCCACGAACAGGCCACCGGCAATGGTGCCTATTCGGTGCAGTTCGAACTGTGGGACGTCAACAAGCAGCAGAAGATGCTGGGCATGTCCTACACCGCGCAGCCGGGTGACTTGCGCGGTGTGGCGCATCAGATCGCGGACAAGATCTTCCAGAAGATCACCGGCATTCGTGGCGCGTTCTACACGCGCATTGCCTATATCACCGCTGTGGGCAAGGGCAAGAACATCACCTATTCGCTGATCGTGGCCGATTCCGATGGCTACAATCCGCAGGTCGTGGTGCGCTCGAAGGAAGCGCTGCTGTCACCGGCCTGGTCGCCGGACGGCAACAAGCTGGCATATGTCTCGTTCGAAAGCGGCGATTCGGCCGTCTACGTACAGAACCTTTCCACCGGGGCGCGCAAATTGGTATCCGCGCACAAGGGGATCAACAGCGCGCCGGCATTTTCTCCGGACGGGACCAAGCTGGCGATGTCGCTGTCTTACGTCGGCAATCCGGAGATTTTCGTCATGGACCTGGCCAGTGGCAAGGAAACCCGGCTGACACACAATTTTTCCATTGATACCGAACCACGGTTCACGCCTGACGGAAAATCCATCGTATTTACCTCCGACCGTTCGGGTAAACCGCAACTATACGAGATGGCGGCAAGCGGCGGAACGCCGCAGCGTCTGACATTCCAGGGGCATTACAATGCTGCCGCATCGCTGGGGCCCGACGGTAAGAAAATCGCCATGGTGCGCGGAAACGGCAACGTGTATCGTATAGCGGTAGTGGATAACAGTGTCGGTGGGCAGACGCATTTTGTGTCGCCCGGCGATTTTGACGATGCACCCAGTTTTGCACCGAACGGCAGTATGCTTTTGTATGCCGCTTCGCAAGGTTTGCGCGGCGTGTTGTACTCTGTATCGGAAGATGGAAAGGTCCGTCAGCGGCTCGTGCTGTCGCACGGCGATGTCCGCCAGCCGGCATGGGGGCCTTACCGCACCAAGTAACTACTGAAAGTCATACCAATAAGCCGGCCCACCGGCATAACATGTGCAAACCCTGTTGGATCACCTCCTGGTTGAAAGGAAAGACTCATGAACAAGCGTGTTCGTCTCATCTTGGCCGCGCTGATTTGCACGCTCGGCATCGTGGCCTGCAGCAAGAAGCAGGAAACAAAACCCGCTCCGCCGCCGCAGCAACAGCAACAGCCCCCCGCACAGACCGAGCCTGCCCAGTCCAATGGCTATACGCCGGCCGATTTGCAGTCCGACGCCTGCCTGCGTCAGCGCACCGTCTACTTCGATTTCGACAAGAGCAACATCAAGCCCGAATTCGACAAGATCATCGCCTGCCATGCCAAGTACCTGCAGGACCGCCCGCAGGCGCAGATGCGGCTCGAAGGCAATACCGACGAGCGTGGCACGCGCAGCTACAACCTCGGCCTGGGTGAGCGCCGCGCCAAGTCGGTGGAGTCCGCGCTGGAGGCCGATGGTGCGTCGGCCGACCAGATCACCGTGGTCAGCTACGGTGAAGAGCGTCCGGTGTGCCGCGAGCACAACGAGTCGTGCTGGTCCAAGAACCGCCGTGTCGAGATCGACTACACCGAGAAGTGATGACAAGCATACGTTTTCGGTATCGATTGCTTGATTCGGGCGTGGTGGCTGCACTTGCAGCCACCACGCTTCTTGCGTTCGCAACTCCCGTTGCGGCGCAAAAGCCGAGTCTGTCGCAACGCGTCAGCCGGCTCGAGCAGCAGATGCAGAACAAGGGCCAGGGCAATGTCGGCCTGGTCAACCAGATTCAGGATCTGCAATCCCAGTTGCGTCAGCAACAGGGGCAGATCGAGGAGCTGAGGCACGAAGTGCAGCAGCTCAAGCAGTCGAGCAAGGATCAGTACGTGGATCTCGATTCGCGGTTGAGCCGTCTCGAATCGGGGCAAGGTACGGCAGCACCCGCGTCCAGTGCATCCAGTGCGACTGCGCCGGCGGCGCCTGCCGATACGAAGGCGCCACAGGCGGTAGCGGCTGCAGGAGCATCGCAGCCCGCGAGTGCATCGACCAAGGCCTCGCAGGGCCAGGGCACGGCAGCGCAGGCGGCCTACGATGCCGCATTCCAGGCGCTGCGCGGCGGTGATTTCGTCAAGGCGGCGCATGGCTTCAGGGCGTTCACGCAGACCTATCCGTCCAGCTCGCTGACCGACAACGCCTACTACTGGCTGGGCGAGTCGTACTACATCACGCAGAACTACAAGGTGGCCGAGAAGAGCTTCCAGACGTTGCTGGACAAGTTTCCCGACAGTGCCAAGGCACCTGGGGCGCTGCTCAAGCTCGGTTATTGCCAGGATCAGCTCAAGCAGCCCGAAGCTGCCCAGGCGACCCTGAAAAACGTCATCAGCAAATATCCGCACAACGACGTCGCCAAACTTGCGCAGCGCCGGTTGCAGGATATGCAGCTCGACCAGCAACCCATCAACTGATTTTCCGCATGTCCGGCCCAGAGACCTCCCGGTTGCCAGACGCAGCCGTTGCAGCACAGCGCCTGCGTATCAGCGAGATATTTCACTCCATTCAGGGTGAAGCCGATGCCGTCGGCTGGCCCACGGTGTTCGTGCGTTTGACGGGGTGCCCGCTGCGCTGTGTCTGGTGCGATACCGAATACGCATTTCACGGCGGGCAGTGGCACGACATCGACGCCGTGCTGGATACGGTGGCCGGATACGGTGCACATCATGTATGCGTCAGCGGCGGTGAACCCCTGGCGCAGAAACGCTGCGCGATTCTGCTGCAGCGGCTGTGCGATGCCGGTTACGAGGTGTCGCTGGAAACATCGGGTGCCCTGGATGTCTCCGTGGTCGACACGCGCGTGCGCAAGGTCATGGACCTGAAGGCACCCGCTTCCGGCGAGTCCGTGCGTAACCTCTGGTCCAATCTCCAGTATCTCGGTGCGCATGATCAGGTGAAGATGGTGCTGGCTGATCGCAATGACTATGAGTGGGCGCGAGAGCAGGTGGCGGTGCATGCGCTGGCACAGCGCTGCATGGTGTTGTTCTCACCGGTGCACGAGCGCCTGCAGCCCCGCCAACTGGCCGAATGGATTCTCGCCGATCGCTTGCCGGTGCGTCTGCAAATGCAGCTGCACAAGCAGCTCTGGGGCGACGTGCCCGGACACTGACATGACCAGCGAGAACACATGCATGACCGACTCGAGTACTCCTATCCGCAAAGCTGTCGTACTGGTTTCCGGCGGCATGGATTCGGCTGTCACGTTGGCGCTGGCGCGGGAGCAGGGCTTCGAGGGGTACGCTCTCAGCGTGGCCTACGGGCAGCGCCACAACGCCGAGCTGGAAGCGTCCGAGCGGGTGTCGCGCATGCTGGATGCGGCGCGACACAAGACCGTGTACGTGGACCTGCGCGCCATCGGGGGATCCGCATTGACCGCGGACATCGATGTGCCGATGGACAAGCCGGAAGGCGACGATGCGATTCCGGTCACTTACGTGCCGGCACGCAATACCATCATGCTCTCCATCGCACTGGGCTGGGCCGAGGTTCTCGGCTCGGCGGATATCTTCTGTGGCGTCAATGCGGTGGATTACTCCGGATATCCCGATTGCCGGCCTGCATTCATCGAGGCATTCGAGCAGCTTGCCAACCTTGCCACCAAGGCGGGTGTGGAAGGTACGCGGATCCGTGTGCATGCGCCGCTGATGCGCATGAGCAAGGCGGACATCGTGCGCGAAGGCACACGCCTGGGAGTGGATTTTTCGCAGACGGTGAGCTGCTATCGTGCCGACGACGAGGGTCGTGCCTGTGGCCATTGCGACGCCTGCCGCCTGCGTGCGCAAGGCTTCGAGGAGGCGGCAGAAGCCGACACCACGCGATATGTCTAGTCGATGTACGCACTCCAATCGCGCAGAGTTTCGCTCTGCGCTTGTGTGCACAGGGCTGGGTCCGTAAACTTCGCGGTTCCCTGATGCATCCGGGCCGTTAGCTCAGCCGGTAGAGCACCGGACTTTTAATCCGATGGTCGTGAGTTCGAGTCTCACACGGCCCACCATCCCCGAAGCCCGCAACGGTCCAGAGCCGATGCGGGCTTTTTTGTTCCAGCATCGGTGGTTTGTCCAGAGACCGGCATCGTTCGCTGCCGACCCGGCCAGCCAGAGTGCGGCAGGCGCAAGAGCGATTGCGCCGGTCAAACAGTGATGGCGAGGCAGGCGAGGGCCGGCACGTCGCTCTTGGTGCCGTCACTTCTCGTAGCGGTAGTTGAAGCTGGCGCGGTTGAAATTGGTGGCATTCTCCGCCTGGAAATTCCAGCGATGGCTGAGGCGGTAGCGCAGGGTGATGACCTGGCCAGGTTCGAACAGGCCCACGCCATAGCTCAGGTACAGGCGCGGCGACAGGTACTTGCCCACGGTGAACGCGGAGCTGCCGCCCAGCGCCTCGCTGTTGGAGACGCCGATGTCGGCGATGCCCAGCTGGCTGCCGATACTCTTGGCCAGAAGGTTTCCGGCGGCCGAACCCAGCGACTGCGCGGCGCTGGTGACGAGACTGCCCTGACCGCTGCCGACCTGCGACAGTGGCTTGCCTGTGACCAGATACGCCAGCGCGTCGGCCTGCGGCATGGAGGGATTGGAGTACACCGTGGCCTGGGGGTTCTTCGCGGTGCCGGTAATATGCAGCCCCACTTCCTGTCCCTGGTCGATGGTGGCATTGGGGTTGAGATCGCGCACCGCGCGTATGTTCAGGCCGGGATTGTCGATCGGCGTGCTGGCAAACAGCAGCCGGCCCTGCTTGATGTCCAGATCCTGGCCGTAGGCCTTGTACGTACCATCGACGATGATCTGCCCCTGGCCGGTAGCGGCGTGGCCCGGCGATGCATGCACCCGCAGCTGTCCATGCAGCGAGCCCTGCAAGCCCATGCCCTTGAAGCTGGTGTGCGAATCCAGGTCAACCAGGACATCCACCATGAGTGGCAGCGACTGGGCCTTCTGCTGCTGCTGGGGAGAGTCCACCACCACCACGTCCGGCGAGGCCTTGGCCGCGCCGGCACCGGGTAGCTTGCCGAGGTTGGCGCTGGCCTTGTCGACTTTCACCTTGCCGGTGACGGACACCAGTTTGCTGCTCTGTTTCACCGTCAGGTCGGGGCTGACCGTTACCGATGCCGCGGGGATGTCGGCGATCTGCACGTGCTGGCCGGTCATGTGCAGTTGCGTCGTGGTGCCGGCGTGCAGACCGACGGTGCCGCTCAGATGCATGGTCCCCTTGCCGGATGTGATCTGGCAGTTGACCCCGAGGTTGCCGGCCTGATTGGTGGCCACATGAACCCGCCCGTCATGCAGCTTGATGCCTGCTGCCGGCACTTCCGCGCCGAAGTTCTCCAGGTTCACCACTCCGCTGGCCACGGGCTCGGACAATGTGCCTGCAAAGCCGAGCCGCGCCTTGAGTTTGCCGCTCACGTTCGCGACCTGATCCGTGAAAAGGGCCAGAAAACCCAGGTTTTCGATGTCCACGCCGACCTGACCGTGGAGTTTTTCCTGTGCTCCGCTCACGGTGATGTCGCCGTCCAGACGCCCGCCGTCATTGAGATCGGCGCCCAGCCGCACGTGCTCCTGCTGCGGTGACAGATTCGCGTGCACCGCCAGATTGCGGTAACTGAGCAGTGGTGATTTCGGGCGGTTCACGTAACGGAATTGCCCGTGCGAGGAGGTGATCGAGGCCTGGCCGGTGAGGGTGCCCTTGGCGCTGCGTGTGACATGGCCCTGACCGTTGAGTGTGCCCTGGCTGCGGACCGGCAGGTTGCTGGCCAGGCTGAGTAGTTGCTGCAGGGGCAGGGCCCGGATCCGATACCTGGCTTCCAGGGCACCGCTCTTGTGGCGTTTGCCGCTCAGGCAGATGCTTGCCGTGGTGCCCGGGCTGAGGCAAAGCTGCGAAAGCGAGGCGCCACCCCTGTCATAGGCCAGCTGTGCAGGGCTCTGCAGGTGCCAGGTAGGCATGCTCTGGAAGGTGAGGTCCAGGCGCCGGAGGGTGCCTTTCCAGCCAGTGCCGTGCTTGCTGCCGTCAAGCGCCAGCTCCAGCGAGACCGGAGAGCCCTTCGCATTCAACCGCAGCGTATGGTGCGCAGCGTTGCCGCGCGCGGCCAGGTGCAGCCGGTCGATGCGCACCTTGTTACCGACCGCGACAGCATGCGCGTTGACCGTCAGTGTGCCGCCCGGGTGGGAGATGTCCGGAATGTCCGCGTGCAGGTGGAACGCCCTGACACGATCGCTCCTGTAATGAAACGAGATTGCGCTCATATTCCCGCGCACGGCCAGCGCGGGCCACAGCCCGCGGATGCGGAAATGGCCATGAAGACTGCCGGAGGCATGCGGCAGCCAATCGCCCAGCGAACGCACATGGAGCTTGAGCGTTACGTCGTTGCGGGCGCCGGGTTGGCCGGTCAGGGCAATCCGACTGGAGCCCGAGCGCAGGTCCAGGTGACCGGAGACGACCCGGTTCGGCGAGAGTTCGAGCTTGCCGCCACCGTGCAGCTGGCGCTGCCGCAGACTGCCGTGCAGCTTCTGGATGGTCAGGGTGCCGTGGGGTTTGCTGTTGTGGATCTTGCCGTGCGTGGCAAGATCGGCATTGAGATCGCCTTTCCAGCCGGCCAGTACAAGCCCGGGATTGAAGTGCCGCGCATGAGCCTGCAATGACCACCCGAAGGCCGGCTTGAGGTCCAGCGTGCCGCTCAGCGCCAAATGGCCCTGCGACTGGGCAAGCGTGAGTGTGTCGAGCACGATCTTTTGCGGCGTCCCGGCGAGCTTCAGTGTCAGGTCGGTGGGCTGTCCGGGCGGACCGATCTTCAGGTGCCCGTTCGCGTTGAAGTGTCTGGTACTGCCGCTGAAAGCCAGGTGGCCGGTAGTGGCCAGCGTTTGGCCGGCCAGGTCGGGCGGCAGGCGCACGTTCTGCCAGTGCATGTCGAGCCTGGCGCGGATCGGGGTGGTGGTCAGTGCCACATCGCCCGTGGCGTCGAGGGCACCCTTCATGCCCGCAGAGATGACGTGCAGCTTGCGCACCAGCAGGTGCTTGTTGCCCGCGTCCAGCGCCACCGCCAGCGGAGCAAGATGCAGTCGGTGCGCATTGACGGTGATATCGCCGCGGATCCTTGCGCTCTTGTCCTGTCCATGGACGCGCAGGGTCACGGCCAGACGATGCAGCTTGCGGCTATTGATGAACCGGGACGGATCGAAGGCGGGTACTTTGACCTGTGCCTGCCACCGGTGCGCGGGATTCTGGTGCAGTTGCACGCGGATGTGCACCGGCATCGGCCGGCTGGTATCGAGTGCCAGGTGCGCGACATTGCCGTCGCCGTGCGCGTTCAGCGTGCCGGTCAGGAGAGTTTTGCCCTGGGTCCAGTGGAACTGTCCCTTCATCTGGCCGCGGTAGCTGCCCTTGGTGTGGATGGTGCCATTGAGCGCCACCGAGCCCTTCGGTGCCTTCAGCAGCAGGTGATCGACTGTCACGCGCTTGTGCGTCCACGCCGCACCCAGCGCCAGAGAGTTCGACTTGAACAGCGTCTTGCGGCCTTTCCGGACCGTGATCGGCCCGATGTGCGCACGATCCAGTATCACATCCAGTGGCGGTTGCAGCGACAGCGGCGTGCCTTTTTTTCTCGGCGGGTTTTGGGGAAGCTGGATCTGCACGCGCCCCACCTCCAGCTTGGTGATATGCACCGTGCCGGTGACCAGCGCCCACAGCCGGAGACTGGTATCCAGACGACTGATGTGTGCGGAAAGTCCCTTGCCGTTGCTGTAATTGATCCCGCGCAGATCCATTTCGCCGGCGAGGCGTCCGCCGGCAGTTTGCACATGCAGCGCACCGTGGCTGAGGGAGCTTGCTTCATGCAGGGCAAAACGCAGCCCGGAGCCTGTGCCCAGCAGCCAGCCCAGGGCAATGGCGATCAGCAGCACCAGGATGCCTGCCCCGATGCCGACGCGGCGTGGCCAGCGCCGGCGCCGGCGTACCGGATCCGGAGATGGTGCCCCGTCTGTTTCCCGGTTGCTCATAGGTCGGGCCCGATGTACAGATTCAGTTGCACGCCGTGCTTGTTCGGATCATTGACCGGCACACCGAAGTCGAGCCGGACCATGCCGATGGGCGAACGGTAACGCAGTCCCAGACCCGAACCTATACGTGGATTGATGTGACTGCCATTGAAGGCGTTGCCGGCGTCGACAAAGGCGGCCATGCCCCAGTGCGGTGTGAAATAGTGTTCCACGGTGACGCCGGCATTCAACAGGTTGCGGCCGCCGATGACACGGTTGTAGCTGTTCTTGGGCCCCAGCGCCTCATAGCCGTAGCCGCGGTTGGACTGGTCGCCACCGGCGAAGAAGCGCAGTTCCGGAGGCAGCCGATGGAAATCGCCCACCCAGGTCGTGCCGGCACTGCCGCGTATGATCAGGCGGTTCCATCTGGTGAAGGCATCGATCCACTTGGCATGTGCCTGCAACTGCGCGAAATGGGTACTGGAGAGCACGGACCCCGGGCTGGCGCGGGCGACCAGGTCGATGGACCAGCCGTGACGCAAGAAATTGACGTCGCTGCCGTGTTTGCGCGAGAGCGAAATCTGCGGATACACGAGATGGCTGCTGCCGTGCTCGATGCCCGGTAGGTTGGTGTTCCGGTTGCCGTGGTTGCCTACGGTGAAGGTGCCGATGAGGGCGTGAACCCCGACGGTACGCAGCCAGCCGTGCCATTCCTGGCTTTCGCTGGCCACCAGCTGGATGGTGCGCGATTTGGAGGTATCGGTATTGGCATCGCGCAGCTTGGCGCCGAAGTCCAGGGACTTGTGATGCCCCCCGGCCAGCGGAATCTTGTACAGCGTGGTCAGCGTCTTGAGCCGCTGGGCCAGCACGAGCTGGTTGTTGAGGGTGTGCCCGTAACGATTGATCCAGCGCTGTTTGACCCCGCCCTGTACGCCGAAGCCGGTGTCGGTACCGATGAACGGGCCGCCGGTATAGATGTTGCGCGGCGCCGGTTGCAGCTGTACCACGATATCGACTGTATTCGACGTGCTCTTTCTGGCCTGTGGAACCTCGGGGTGGACGTCGACCACACTGAAATAATCGGCCCCGACCAGAGCCTGCTGCAGTGCGAGAAGCTGGTCCTGGTCGAAATAGTCGCCCTTCTTGAACGGTACATAGCGGCGCAGGAAGCCCTTGTGGAACTGCGAACCCTGGAACGTCACCTGGCCGAAACGGTAGCGCGGCCCCGGGACCCACTTGAGATGCACCACGGCACTGTTGTCGGCACGCGTGACGGCGACTTTGTGGACCGTCATCCTGGCATCCAGAAAACCCACCGCCGTCAGCGCGGCGCCGATGGCATCGCGCGAGGATGTGTAGGTCGGATCGTTGAGGACCTGGCCCTTGGCTGGCTTGAAGGCGTCGATGGCCTTCTTGACCCGCGGCAAGGATGCCGCCCGCGAGGGCACCTGGATGTCCACGCGGCTGATACGCACCGGCTTGCCGGGGTGGACGTGAAGCTGCACCGTCCAGTTCTTGCCCTGCCTGGTCAGATTGCCATCGACCCTGGCGTGGTAGTAGCCGTACGGCTTCAGGGCATTCTTGGCCTCGGTGAGTGATTTGTCATACAAACGATGGATCTGCGCGGCAGTGACATCCCGATTCTTGTATTCACTGAGCGCGACGCTGGCGACCACCCCATGCTGGAGATCCCCCTTCACGCCATCCACCTGCAGCGTGACGCCGGCATGCGCTATCCACGGCACAGTACAGAGCAGCAGCAGGCAGAGAACATGGACGTAGCGGGGAGCGGTTTGGCGCATGCGTCGGGTCATGGGCGACTGCGTTGGCCGCCGCAGCGGTGCAGATGCGAATGATGAATATGTGGAAGATGCCTTGCAGTATGACGGGATGACCCCGAACACAGACCAACGAATACGTGAGCCGGGGTTGCGTCAGCCTCACGCGCCGTCGGCATCGCCCGCGCGATGCGCCACCCACGCGCCGATCACGGCGGACAGATAGGGAATCGATTGCGCGGCCAGGATGGTCACCCAGAGGATGCCCTCGACATAGGTCCTGCCGAAGGTGCCGATCATGCCGACGATGGCCAGCCCCAGGGCGACGGCCATCAGCAGCTCCTCGCGCACCGGCGCGAATGCCGCCAGCGCGGATTCGCCCAGACGCCGGCTCTTGGCTGTGACGATGAAGGCCGTTTCCTTGCGCGTCAGTCCGTGGATGATGCCGCGCGCGATGGCGTGCGACAGACCCATGCTGGCGATCGATGCAGTGATGGTGTCGCGCCAGCTGCACGGCACCCGCGCGCGATACAGCACGATGCCGAACACCGCCTTGGCGATGAAGAAGCCGATCACCGGCACCAGGAACAGCTCCATCGGCAGGCTGAAGATCTGCGGCAGGCCGATCATGCCGGCAGTCCACAGCAGTGCCATCAGTGTGAACACCAGATGCAGTGCATCGGCGAACCAGCTGAACCAGCCGGTGAGGAAATGGAAGCGCTGGCCGGCGCTCAGGGGACCGCGCCGCGTCATCCAGTCCCAGCGTCCCTTCAGGATCTGCATGGCGCCGAATGCCCAGCGGTAGCGCTGGCTCTTGTAGGCCTTGAAGTCCGCAGGCGTCAGGCCCTTGCCCATCAGCTCGTCGACATACACCAGCTGATAGCCGGCGTGCATCAGGCGCAGGCCGAGTTCCGCATCCTCACAGATGGTCCATTCGGACCAGCCCCCGGTGCCTTCCAAGGCGGAGCGGCGCACCATGGTCATGGTGCCGTGCTGGATGATGGCGTTGCGCTCGTTGCGGTGATGCATGCCGATGCGGAAGAAGCCGTCATACTCCCATGCCGTCCAGCGGCGGAAGGTGTTGTTCATGAAGTCGCGGTGGGCCTGCGGGCATTGCACCACTGCCACATCCGGCTGGTGGAAATAGCCCGTCAGGCGCGACAGCCAGTCCTCGCGCACCACGTAGTCGGCATCGACGACGGCGACCACTTCGGCATGCGGGTCGGTCTCCTTCAGGCCGAAATTCAGCGCCCCGGCCTTGAAGCCGGGCCAGGGCTCCAGATGGAAGAAGCGGAAGCGCGGTCCCAGTTCTTCGCAGTAGGCCTCGATCGGCTTCCAGACGTCCGGGTCCTTGGTGTTGTTGTCGATCACCAGCACTTCGAAATTTTGATAATCCAGTGCCGCCAGTGAATCCAGCGTCACCTTCACCATGTCCGGAGGCTCGTTGTAGCAGGCCAGATGGATCGACACGAACGGCTGATGACCGGGTTCATCCGGTTGCAGAAGCGAGGCATGACGAAGCCAGCGGCGGCGCCACAACACCTCGGTGAACTCGAAGCCGTTGATCAGCAGAATCGCCAGGATCGCCAATTGCGCCGGTGCCAGCAGGATCAGCATGGCCCAGTCGAACGGATCCAGGTAGAAGTTGAACGGCAGCGTCCCCAGCCACACGATCAGCGTGGCCGAGAGCTGGATCAGGCCCAGGAAGAACAGGCGCCCCGGCAGCTTGTAACGCTTGAAGCGGATGGCGAACCACAGCATCGGCCCCAGCGCCAGCAATCCCGCCGCCAGTGCCTTCCAAGGCCAGCCGGTGTCCTCGGTGACTTTGCCGGTGAAGGGAAATTTCAGTTGCCGGTCGGCGTTGAACATGCCCCAGTAGGCGCCGGTGCGGCCTTCGCCCAGATCTTCCTTCCAGGGCTGGTCGAAGGCCTCCATGACGTAGTACTGGATGTGGTGCGTCCTGGCGACGTTGAACCACTGACGCAGGAAGATGGCCTCGTTGGAGACCGAGGGATCGGCATATTCGAAGCGGTCGCCGTTGGATGGCCAGCCGATTTCGCCGACCACGATCGGCTTGTTCGGAAACAGCTGCCTGAGATGCTGATACCGCTGCAGCGAATCGTCGATGGCATCGCTGCGCGGCACGCCTTCCCAGTACGGCAGCAGATGCACGGTGATGAAATCCACGTGCCGTGCCAGCTCCGGGTATTTTTCCCAGATGTGCCACGGCTCGGCAGTGGACACCGGCTGGTGGATCGCGGCGCGCGCACGATCCAGATACGCCATCAGCTGGTCGGGCTTGAGATCGTGACGCAGCAGCACTTCGTTGCCCACCACCACGCGTCGTACCGTCTGCGGATAGCGCCGCGCCTGGGCGATCAGCGCGTTGATCTCCTTGTGGTTCTGCGCCTTGCGCCGATCGATCCAGGCGCCGTCCAGCACCTGAAAGCCTTGGGCCTTGGCCAGACGCACGATCTGCGGCGTCTGCAGCACGGAGTAGGTACGGATGCGATGCGAGTACTTCGACAGCAGCTTCAGATCCGAGGTGATCTGCTTGTCGCTGGGAAACGTGCCCTTCAGCGGGCTCTGGTAGCGCTGGAACGGGCTGAACGCGAAACCGCTGATGGGCCCGTGCCAGGGTTCCGGTCCGTTGGGCAGGTTGCTCCACCACCACAGACCGAAGTTGAGCGCCGCCACCAGCAGCGCCAGCACGATGGCGGCAAAAATCGGATGTCTGCTGTCCCTGCTGACAGGCTCGGTGCTCAAGACAGATCCCGGGCACGTGGGCCCACAACATGGTCGACCGCTGAGCTTAACCAACCGCTCCGGTCGCCACAATGCGCATGCGCGGCTGCAGTCAGGAATAGCTCACGCGGCAATGCAGGAGAGGCTGTACCTTCGCGTTGCCCGCTGTTGCCGCTGTGCTGCGCGCGCCAACTCGTTTTTGACAGCGTCTGCAGAACCGGGCCGTGCTGTCCCGGCCGCCTGCGTAGCCCGGGCCGTGGGGGCGGCAATGCGGGTGCGCCCGGAACAGGTGCAGACGGGCGCGGGACGCAGGTGGCTCCGCGGTGGAAGCGTTTCCGACGCACCGTGCCGTCAAGTCCTTGAGGCACATGCTCTCAGCAGGTGTCGAATCCGTTCATCTGTCGAGGCGCGATATCCTCGCGGCTGACGGCATCGACCCGTGCGCGTGGTGGGCCCTGGTGCAGCCAGCGCTGCAATGCGTCGAGGGCATCGGCCGTCCCGCACGCGATGACTTCCACGCGGCCATCGGCGAGGTTGGTCGCGCGGCCGGTGAGGTCCAGCTGCCGGGCCTGTTGCTGCGTGGAGGCGCGAAAGAACACGCCCTGGACATGGCCGCTGATCGTGAAGCGTGCGCATTGATCGGCCATGGGTCAGCCTGCGGAGATGACGCTGTTCAGCTGCTTGGCGTCGATGGGGCCGACGAAGCGTTTGGCCACCGTGCCGTTCGGCGCGATGACATAGGTGGTAGGCAACCCGCGCGGCTCGGCGAAGTCCTTTGGTGGATGCATCACGTCCAGATGCGCGATGGGGTAGACCACGGGATGTTTGTGCAGGAAGGCGCGGATCGCCGCATCCTTGCCGCCCTCGTAGGCCAGGCCGATGGCGGTCACCTTCGGGTGCGAGGCGATATAGCGGGAAATATCCGGCATCTCGTGAATGCACGGATGGCACCAGGTGGCCCAGAAGTTGACGATGACCCAATGCCCGCGGTGCGTCGCCAAGTCGAAATGTTTGCCCGCCAACGTGGTGACTTTCAGCTTCGGGCGGTGCGCGGTCGCGGCCATGCCCGGCACGGGTGCGAGCAGCAGGGTGGACAGAAGAGCCAGACCCGCCAGGGTGAAACGTTTCATGCAGAATCCTCGGAAGGGGGCGGTGACGTGTGCGTGTTGCTTGCGGCGTGTTCCTTGCCGGCGTGCTTGCCGGATTCGAACGCCTGCTCCAGCGATGTATCAAGGGTAGCGCGAAGATGCGTGGCGATCTCGTCCATCAGTTCGCGCAGGGGCTGCGGCAGATCCGCGCACAGGCTGCCCAGGGCCTGTGCGTCCAGCGGCAGGCGATAGCGGCCGGCCTCGTACAACTCGGTCAGCGAGGCCGAATCCAGACTGCGTACCAGCACCCAGGCATCATCGTCGGTGTAGCGGATCAGGTTGGCCTTTTGCATATCGTCCAGGTAGCGCCGCAGCAGGTCGTCGGAGACGAAGCGTTCGCACTTGCGCAGGGAGGTTTCATTCAGGCCGCGGCCGGCATGCTGCGCGGCGACAAAATGCTTGATCAGGTGCAGCAGGCCGAGAAATTCCGCCCCGGGCGGCAGGCGGTAGAACTTCGGCCGGTATTCGAATGCTGCCAGCGCCGCCGTGATGGTGGCGCCCAGCAGGATGATGACCCAGGACACGAAAACCCAGATGAGGAAGACCGGTACCGCGGCGATGGCGCCGTAGATCTGCTTGTATGAGGCCACGCCGGAGACGTACGCGCCGAAGGCCAGCTTGGCGATCTCGAACATCGCCGCCGACAAGAGTGCACCGATGGCCGCATGCTTCCATTTCACGTCCCGGTTGGGAACCAGCCGGTACAGCGCGAGCAATGATCCGAACGTGATCAGGAAGGGCAGCAGTGCCAGCAGCATGTGCCCGAAGGGGGCGTAACTCGTGGCGGTGAGGCCAGGCAAGTTGGTCAGGTACGTGGTCAGCGCCAAACCGGACACCAGCGCCACGGGCCCCAGAGTGAGGGCCGCCCAATAGACCAGGAACCGCGCCCACGGCGTGCGGCGTCCGGAGACGCGCCAGATGCGGTTGAAGCGTTCCTCGATACTGGCCATCAGCATCAGTGACGTGAACAGCAGCACCACTGCGCCCAGCCCGGTGAGCTTGCTGGCATTGCTGGCAAACTGCAGCAGGTAGTGCTGCACCGCGTAGCCCGTGGCCGGCACAAAATTCTGGAACACGAAGCTGGTGATCGCATCGCTCCACTTGTTGAACACCGGCAGCACCGTGATCACGCCAAACACCGCCGCAGTCAGCGGCACTGCCGCAAACAGCGTGGTGTAGGACAGTGCACCGGCGGTCTCCAGGCAGCGGTCGTCGACAAAGCGCTGCCACAGGAACCGGGCGAAGGCCTTCGATCTCTCGTGGTCGTAGTGAAAGCGGCTCAAGGTTCGTGTGTCCAGGACGTGAGCCGTTAGTGTAACGTCTGGCGATTAACCGACAGATGATGCCCATGAGCCAGACCGTCCTCGTCCTGTATTACAGCCGCAGCGGCCATACTGCCCAGCTGGCGCGCTTGCTCGCGCGCGGGGTGGAAGAGGCGGGTCTGGCGGCGCGATTGCGGCAGGTGCCGCCGGTGGCGCCGGTCACGCAGACCGCGCAACCGCCCGACCCGGGCGAGGGGGCGCCTTATGTCGAGCGCGAGGATTTGGCGACCTGCGACGCGCTGGCGCTGGGCAGCCCCACCCGTTTCGGCAACATGGCCGCGCCGCTGAAACATTTTCTCGACTCCACCGGCGCAGAATGGGCCTCAGGTACGCTGGTGGGCAAACCGGCGGCCACCTTCACCAGCACATCCACCATGCACGGCGGCCAGGAATCGACGCTGCTGTCGATGATGCTGCCGCTGCTGCACCACGGCATGCTGATCGTGGGATTGCCGTACACCGAGGCCGCGCTCAGCACCACGCGCAGCGGCGGCACGCCGTACGGCGCCAGCCATCTGGCCGGAACCCGTGGCGACAACACCATCAGCGAAGACGAGCGCGAGCTGGCGCGTGCGTTGGGGCGCCGACTTGCCGAGACCACGCGGCGTCTGGGAGCCTCGAGGTGACTGCGCCGGCATTGCGCCAGGACAAGGCGCTGCGCACGGGCCTTGCCGCATGGGTAGCCCTGGCCGTGTGGCAAGTGGTATGGCACGGCCTGTGGCAGCCGGCCACGCAGGTTTCCCCTCTGTGGGTCACGGTGGCATGCACGTTGCCGCTGCTCTTGCCTCTGCTGGCCATTCGCCGGCCGCGGCGCACGCTGCTGCTGGCAGGCATGCTGGCCTTGTTCTATTTTTCCTACGGCATTGCCGAGGCCTGGAGCGTGTCGGGCGAACGTATCCCCGCCCTGGTGGAAGTGCTGCTGTGCGTAGTGCTGATCGGCGCGCTGGGCGCCGGTGTGCAACGTCGCCGCCATCCGGGCGTAGAGCGGATCAAGGCAGGATGAGTGACGGATCCGCCTGCTCGCGGTGCCCCATTCCGCCGTTGCGAAAGCTTGCGACTAAAGCCTTTTCCTTGCCGGCAAGCAGGCGGATCCGTCGCGTCGCTCCTTGATCCGTCCCGGGCATTTGTGGACGTATACTGGCTGCGGTCATGCGAGGGTTTCGGTCATGGGATTCGTACAAGACGCGCCGCGATTGCCGCATCCGCTGCACGCCGACCGCCTGCTGCAACGGCTGCTGCAGCGCGCGCTTCCCGGCGCGCGGCGCAACGCCATCGATGCCGATCTGCATGCGCTGGCCGATTACGCGCTGATGACGTATTCGCGGCGGCAAGGCACGACGGGGCAAAAGCCGCTCTTGACGCAATGGGATGCCTGGGGCCGGCGCGTGGACCGCATCGAGTTGACCGAGGCCTGGCGCGAAGGTCCGCAGCTGGCCACGCGGCACGCCGTTCTTGCAGCGGGGCACGATGCGCAAGCCGGGGCACACGGACGTCTGGAAGAGTTCATCCGGGTCTACCTGTACCACATTCCCAGCGAGTTCTATTCCTGCCCGCTGGCGATGACCGACGGCGCCGTGACTGCCCTCAAGGCGTGCGGCAATCAGGAGCTCATCGAACGCGCATTGCCGCATTTCCTCAGCCGTGATGCCAATGATTTCTGGCTGTCCGGCCAGTGGATGACCGAAACCAGCGGCGGCTCCGACATCGGTGGCACGGAAACCGTGGCACGGCAGGACGAAAACGGCCAATGGCGCCTGTACGGTCGCAAGTGGTTTACCTCCGCGGTGGTCGGTGAGGCCGCGCTGGCGCTGGCGCGGCCCGAAGGGCAGGGCGAGGGCGCCGCTGCGCTGGCGCTGTTCTACGTCGAGACCAGGGACGCCGACGGCGCGTGGCGCGAGCTGCGTATTGACCGGCTGAAGGACAAGCTGGGGACGCAGGAACTGCCCACGGCGGAGATCCATCTGCACGGTCTGCCGGCGACTCCCGTGGGCGAGCTGGCGCATGGTGTGCGCCAGGTGGCGCCCATGCTCAACGTCACCCGCACCTGGAACGCGGTGTGCGCTGTGGCCAGCATGGCCCGCTGCATTGCCCTGGCGCGCGATTACGCCACGCGCCGCAGCGCCTTCGGCAGGCCGTTGATCGAACAGCCATTGCACGCGCGCACGCTGGCGGACATGCAGGCCCACTTCGAGGCCGCCTTCGGCCTGGCCTTCGAAGTAGCCGCATTGCTGGGCCGCGTGGAGCACGATCAGGCCGAGAAGCACGAACCTGCACTGCTGCGCCTGCTGACGCCGCTGGCCAAGCTGTGGACCGGCAAGCTCGCCGTGCGTATAGCCTCGGAAACCCTGGAATGCTTCGGTGGTGCAGGCTACATCGAAAATACGGGCCTGCCGCAGCTGCTTCGCGACGCACAGATTTATTCCATCTGGGAAGGCACCACCAATGTGCTGTCGCTGG
The DNA here is from genome assembly GCA_963747595.1 of uncultured Gammaproteobacteria bacterium. GTDB lineage: Bacteria > Pseudomonadota > Gammaproteobacteria > Xanthomonadales > Rhodanobacteraceae > Oleiagrimonas. The sequence goes on along the minus strand of CAVVFO010000002.1, from coordinate 1,346,134 downwards.
ATACCCTGCGCGCGCTTGCCGGCGGACTGGAGCCGTTGCGCACTGCCTGCATCGAATGGCTGGATGCCGGCGATTCGGCGACCTGCCGACAGCAGGTGACGACGGCGCTGGACGAGGTCAACGCGCGGTTGGAACTCGCTGAAAGCGAGCCGGTGCAGTTACAATCCGCGGCCCGCGATCTGGCCCTGACGCTGGCGCGATGCGCCGCGGCGTCATTGCTTTCGCGGGAAGCGACACGCAGCATGCGGGAAGACAACGACAGCCGTCCCCATGATGCCCTGGACGTGTTCCTGGTGCGTGGCCTTGGCCCGATGCCCATCCCTGCCGCGGACGCCTTGCAGCGGCTTGCCTCCGACTCACTCGACTGAAGAACTGATATCGCATGCAGCACTTAAGCATCGTCACGACCGGTGGCACCATCGACAAAATCTATTTCGACGCCAAATCCGACTACCAGATCGGCGCGCCGCAGATTGGTGAGATCCTGCAGCAGCTGGAGGTGGGCTTTTCCTTCGACATCACCTCGATCCTGCGCAAGGACAGCCTGGACCTGGGCGATGACGACCGCCAGCTGATCCGGCGCAGCATTGAGGCGCAGCCGCACCGGCATGTGCTGGTCACCCACGGCACCGATTCCATGGTGGAGACGGCCAAGGTGCTCGAGGGGATCGAGGGCAAGGTGATCGTGCTCACCGGTGCCTTGAATCCGGCGCGCTTTCACGGCTCGGATGCGGTGTTCAATATCGGCTGCGCGGTGGGTGCGGTACAGAGCCTGTCCGACGGCGTGTGGATTGCCATGAGCGGGCGCATCTGGGATCCGCGGCACGTGCGCAAGAATCGCGCCGCCAACCGCTTCGAGGAAATGCCCAACGCGTAGTGAAGCGGTTGCGGCTTCCGTCTCGGCGCAGGCTCCACCGACGATCCTGTTTTGGCAAGGGTGCGGCGCGAAGCGCAGCTAGTCAGGTGCAGGGTGGATCAACCCCAAAGGAGATTTCTGACCGAAGGCAATCCCCGTGGGACTTCGGTCAGAAGCAAAGCGACGGATCCGCCTGCTTGCAGGAAGAGATGTCTGTCCATTGCAAGCAGGTAGGTCCCCCACTGATGTTCCTTGACCCACACCGGGTGAGGGGCGCCTCAGCCTTTCGGTGCCGGTCCCTTCACCGCGGTCACGAATGCATTCGGGCGCAGATACGTCTTGAATGCGGACTGGATCTGCGGTGCCGTGAGTTTCAGGTAATGCCGCGCCGCAATGGTGTTGCTGTTCAGCGGCTTGCCCTCCAGCGAGAACTGCAGCAACTGGCCGGCAATGCCGCCGAAGCTGGACTCGCTCAGCGGCAGTTGCCGCAGCACCATGCCCTTGGCGCGATGCAGTTCCGCCGTGGTGACAGGTGCGTCCTGCATCTGCTTGATGTCGCGAATCACCATGGCACTGGCGGGGGCCACCTTGTCCGGATCGCTGCCGAAGGTGACGTTGAAGCGCCCACGGTGTTTGTACAGGCTCAGGCTGCCGCCCACGCCGTATACCAGACCGTGCTTGACGCGCAGGTCGCGCATCAGCCGTGACGCCATGGCGCCGCCGCTGAGCACTTCGTTGCCCAGTTCCAGGGCATAGCGCTGCGGGCTGTCCTGATTGAGCCTGACCAGCTGGGACATGGTGACGCTGTCCTGCACTGCCGAGGAATCCGGCGTGTGGAACTGGCTGGATTTGGCGTTGAGCGGCACTGCCGGATAGTCGGTATCGGGCTTGGCGCCCGACGCCGTCCACTGTCCGAATGTCGCCTTTGCAGCCTTGCGTGCCAGCGCCGGCGTGACATCGCCGACCATGACGATGGTGGTCATGTCGGGGCGGAAGGTCTTCTTGTAGTACGCCTTCACGTCATCGAGGCCAAGGCTGCCAATGGATTTCGGCGTGGCGTAACGCAGGGCGGGATCGCCGGCGGGCAGCAGCGCCTTGTCCAGATGCATGCCGTTGAGAAATGCGGGCGACTGGATCTGGCCGCCGGCGGCACCGGCCTCGCGATGCTGCATCACCATGAATGCGCGCTGCGGCATGGCCGGGCGCAGTTCGTTGTCGGCCAGCAGCTTCATGCCCTGGGCAAAGTTCTTCGACGGGACGGCAAGGGAAAAGTCGGAGCCGCCGCTTTCATGCGCACTGATCTTGTCCAGCGCCTGCTGGAACTGCATGCGGTTCATGTCGCTGCTGCCGAAATTGAACATGTCGTTCAATACGTCGGCCACGCCTTCGTGGCCCTTGGCGGCCTGCAGATCCTGATTGGTCTTGATGCGCCCGAAGACCTCCACGGTCTTGCTGACCGATTCGGGCTGCACGATCACGCGCAGACCGTTCTTCAGCTTGAAGGAGGTCGGATGGATCGCTGATTTCGGCATCTGCAGCTTGGCGAAGGCCTTTTGCGCCCAGTCCGGCAGGGTGACCGGACCGTTCGGTTTGCCGCCGAAACTCTCGGCGCCGCCAAAACCCTTGCTGGCCGACGGCTTGCCCGAGGACTGCGGCGTCAGCACCGCAGTGATGGCGTGCTGCGGATCGAACACCTGCTTGGCCAGTGCATCGACCTGTTCCGGCGTGACCGCCTCGATGGCCTGCTTGATGTCGTCGGGGGATTTCGCGTCGCCGAGTGCCAGTGCGCGTGACCAGGCGTTGGCCAGGCCGGTCACCGAATTCTTCTTGTATTCGAGGTCGGCGATGGCCTTGTTCTTGGCGGCGGTGACCAGGTCGGCCGGCACGCCGTTGGCGGCAGTGTGGGCCATGATGCCCTGCACCGTCTTCAGCACCGGTTGCGACTTGCCGCCGCGCGGGAAAATGCCGACCGCGAAGCCGATGCCCGAGCGCGGCAGAAAGTCGGCCTGGAAACCGCCGTACAGCGCCTTGCCGGTCAGCGCCATGTCGAACAGCTGGCCGCGCTTGGAGGCCATGGCGCGTTCCAGCACCAGTGCCGTGGCGTAGTCCTTGTCCTGCAAGCCGGGCATGCGATAGGTGACCGCCACCGTGCCGTACGGGCTGTCGGTGGGCAGCTTCACCGTATGCGCCGCCACCTGCTTGAAATTGAACGCGGGCCGCTGCGGCAGCTTCTTGCGCGGGATGGCCGCGAACAGCGATTTGACCTCTTTCAGCGTCGATTGCGGATCGACGTCGCCGGCGATGACCAGGATGGCGTTGTTGGGTGCGTACCAGGTGTCGTGAAACTTCTTCAGCGCTTTCGCCGTGGTCTTGTCGAACGATGGCCGCGTGCCCAGGCCGGTGTGCGCGTACGGCGTGCCGCTGAACATGCGCGCGCGCAGTTCGGTAATGAATTTGTAGCTGGGGCTGGACATGTCACGCGAGACTTCCTGTTCGATCGCGCCGCGCTCCTTTTTCCAGTCCTTGGCCGACATCTCGACGCCGCGCATCCGCGTGGCGTGGATGCGCAGGGCTACATCCAGATCCTGCGACGGTACGGTGAAGAAGTACTGCGTGACCCCTTCCTGGGTATCGGCGTTGAATTGCCCGCCCATGTTGGCGCCAATCGCGGAGAGCTGATCCTTGCTCAGCCCCGGGCTGCCGCGAAACATCATGTGCTCCACCGCATGCGCCGTTCCCGGAAAGCCCTTGGGAACCTCGTTGGAGCCCACCAGGTAATTGACCTCGGTGGTGACCACTGGTGCCAGTGTGTCGCGCACGATCACCACGCGCAGACCATTGTGCAGCGTGGCCCGCGTCACGTGCGCGTTGTCTGGGGTGGCAGTTGCCGTTGCGGTGCCGGCAAGGACCAGTGCGATGGCGGCAGCCAGTGATTGCATTGATGTTTTCAAGACACGCTCCTTCGTTTGATGATCGTGTGTGTCGCATGCTGGCGCGAAGATGCGCGATGAAACCTGCCGCGGCTCGGTCAGGCCACGCGAATCAATCAACTCATCCTAAACGGGAAGCACCTCTGGTGCAGCGCTCAGAACCAGCGGGCGCGCTTGAGGATGACGTAGATGCCGGCGACCACGGTCACGGTGACCGCGATCACGGCGGGGTAGGCCCAGGGGTTGTGCAGTTCCGGCATGTGCTGGAAATTCATGCCGAACCAGCTGGTGATCAATGTCGGGGCGGCCAGCATGGCGGCCCACCCGGCCAGTTTCTTCATCACCTCGTTCTGGCCGAAGGTGACCAGCGACAGGTTGACGTTGATCGCGGCGCCGAGCATCTCGCGCATGGCACTGGTGGCCTCGTTGACGCGGAACACGTGGTCGTAGACATCGCGGAAGTAGACCCGGGTCTCATCGTGGATCAGGTGCGGGTGCAGGCGCACCAGCTGGTTGGTAATGTCTTGCAGCGGCGCCACCGCCAGGCGCAGGGTCATCAGCTCGCGTTGCATGTCGTACAGGCGCTTGATGGTCTCGCGCTTGTAGGTCTCGGCGAAGATGTCCTGTTCCAGCTCCTGCAGCTCCTCGCGGAAGTCGCCGACGATGGGCATGAAGTTGTCGACGATATAATCCAGGATGCTGTACAGGCCGTAGCTGGGGCCCAGAGCCAGCAGCTCCGGCACGGCCTCGCAACTGCGCCGCACCGGCGCATAGCTCAATGAGGCACCGTGGCGTACCGTGATCAGATAGCGCGGCCCCAGAAAGATATGGGTCTCGCCGAAGGTGATGCTGCCGCCGACCAGCTGCGAGGTCTGCACCACGATGAACAGGGAGTCGCCGTAGGCCTCGATCTTGGTGCGCTGGTGTGCATATTGCGCATCCTCGATGGCCAGGTCGTGCAGGTCGAACTCCTCCTGCAGCTTTTCCAGCAGGGATTCCTCCGGCTCGTGCAACCCCACCCAGACGAAGGTCTCCGGCTTTTTCAGCACGTGGCCGATATCGTCCAGGGATGTGTCGCCCAGGCGCCTCCCGCAGAGGTCGTAGGCAACGCAATTGACCACCATGGGCACATCGGCCGATGAAGGGTCGGGACTCGTGGTGCGGCGCAGGTCCATGTCAGCCATGATGCCGACCAGCGTCGGGCAAGGCAATTGTGCGCTGCCCGGTTGCGGTCTTCGCGCAGGTTATGGAGGGGTGGAGTGGCGACTGATTGCCGGTGGCTTCGTGCGCCACAAGGCAATCACGATCGCCAGCCACATCGACAGGGCCAGTGCGATCCAGGCGGCATTGTGCTGATGCGCCACCGGCAGCAGCTTCAGCAGCAGGCTGATCGCGGCCATGAGCAGCAGGATGGCGCTCAGCCGGTGCATCCAGGGTGCAGTATGCCGTTTCCAGAATGCCGGCAGGAGCCCGAAGGCCAGCGGGTTGAACAGCAGCAGATTCTGGTTGGCCCAGCCTGCATGGTGCGATGTGAGCGTCCAGATGAGCAGCATGAAGAGGCCAGCGAGTCCGGCCGCGAGCGCGTAGACGGTGCCCAGGATGCCGAAACCGATGCGGGCGGCAAGATTCCGCCGACGCAGGATTCCGCTGACCAGCAGCGCAAGCCCCCACCCGATGCCGGTCGCCAGCAGTGGAGCAAGCAGGTTCGGTGCATGCCGGGGCGGAGCGGGCACCGTGCCTTTGACGATACGATGACTGCTGGCCACCAGCGGGCGCGTGCCGCCGTGACCGTCGGGCACGCGGATGTGCGCGACATGCCGCATGAAGACCATGGGAATGAAGCTTTCGCGCCATTGGTCCAGGTGCGGGTCGGCACGCGGTCCGAGCCCCAGATCCAGCAACAGCATCAGCCAGGGCTGCGCCGCCATCAGGCGGTCGGTCTGGCGGCGGTAGGTGTCGTTGCCGGCCGATCCCTGCATCTGCGCCTCGAGAGTGCCTCCCAGCGCCAGGTTGAGGGCGTCGCGCACGCGCGTCGTGCAGTTGCTGGTGTAATAGTCGTACGCGTAGTTGCGGTTCCCCGGCGCCAGATTCCACATCAGGAAGTCACGCAAACGCGAGGCCTGCGCCGGGGTCAAAGCCAGTACCTGGCGCTGTACCCAGCGTCCTTGTTGACGATACCAGGCAATATCGCCTGCGGCGTATTCGGCGTCGATCATGTAGGTCATGTCGCCGCGCGCGAAATTGAACAGGAAGTTTTTCTGGTTGAAGTCGAACACGCCGTAGTTGACGGCAATGGCTTCACCGCTGCGCGTATCGGTGAGCTCCAGGGCGTCGTGGCCGAAACGCTCCCAGTAGATGCGGCCCGGGCCGTAGGTCAGCAGCGCGACCTGCAGATCGCTGCCCGGCGCGTCGGCGACACCGGCACGGGCCGTCCGGCCGCAAATGACGCACAGGATCAGCAATATCGCCAGAAGCAGCCCGGCTTGCAGCCCATGAACATGGCGGGATTTCGCAGACCTCCTCAGGCACGGTCTTGTTTCGGAGGGCAGCGGTGCCCGTGAGGGGTTTTCAGCCGAAGTCCGCATGGGTGCTTCGAACGGCATGCGGCCGGGGGGCGCGTACGGATTCAATCCGCAGGCTGTGCGTTGACGCGGAACTGGTGCACGCGGCGGTCGTCGGCATGCATCACATGGAACATCAGGCCGTCGATCAGCGTTTCCTCGCCGATGTCCGGCAGGTGGCCGAATTCGGAGGTGACCATGCCACCGATGGTGTCGAATTCCTCATCGGTGAAGCGCGTGCCCAGCTGTTCGTTGAAATCGCCGATCGGAGTCAGCGCGCTGACCACGTAGCCACCGTCGGGCAATCGTTGCATCAGCGTGGGCGGCTCTTCGTCGTCGTGCTCGTCATCGATCTCGCCGACGATTTCCTCCAGCACGTCCTCGATGGTGACCAGACCGGCCATGCCACCGTATTCGTCCACCACCATGGCCATGTGGTTGTGGCTGAGGCGGAATTCGGCCAGCAACACGTTCAGGCGCATGGATTCCGGAATCAGCACGGCCGGGCGCAGCAGCGTGCGAATATCGCAGCCGTCGCCATCACCGAAGTATTTCAGAAGATCCTTGGCCAGCAGGATGCCCAGGATCTCGTCCTTGTCATCGCCATGCACGGGAAAGCGCGAGTGGCCGGATTCGACCACCGTGTCGAGAATATCCTTCAGCGGCGCATCGGCGGGCAGCATGACCATCTGTACGCGCGGGATCATCACATCGTCCACGCTCAGTTCGGTCACGCGCAGTGCGCCCTCGACCATGCCGAGCGTGTCGTTGCTGAAAAGGCCGTTGGCCTGGGCGCTGCGCAGCTCCTCGAGCAGTTCGTCACGGGTGCGCGGCTCACCGGAAAGCATCTGGCCCAGACGGTCCCACCAAGAGCGGTGGCGCGGGCCGTTGGTACTGCTGGGGTCCTCGTTCATCTCTCGCGTGTGTTCGGCCCGGTGTCGGGCGGGAGGTCGAGTTTACCGGAAATGGCGCTCCGGTTCCGAATCTGCGCTGTCGGTATCCCGTTGCCGGGGAGCAGGCGTTCAGTTGTGCCCGGAGAACGGCACCATCCGCTTCAGCGTGGACGCATGAGGCGGCCAGTCCGGGTTGGTGAGATAGGGATGGTCGGGATAATTGAGCTTCAGGACCTTGCGGCTCTGCGCGGCCAGCTTGGGGCGATCCAGCGCAATGTAGGAACGCGTCATGATGGCCAGCGCGTCGCCGGCTGCCGGCGCCTGCTGATAATGCTCGACCACGTACTTTGCACGGTGCGCGGCGGCGACATAATCCTTGCGTTGCAGATAGAACTCGGCCACGTCGATTTCGTGCTGTGCCAGACCGTTGCGCAGATAGATCATGCGTTGGCGCGCGTCACCGGCATACTTGCTGCCGGGAAAGCGTCGCGTCAGCTGGCTGAAATCATCGAACGCCTTGAGCCGGTAGCCCTGATCGCGCCGTGATTCGTCGCGGTGCACGAATCGCTCGAGAAAGCCTTCCGTGCGATTGAAGTTGATCAGACCGCGCAGATAGTAGGCATAGTCGATATGCTTGTAGGTGGGATAGGTCTTGATGAAGCGATCGATCTGCGAATATGCGTCATCCGGCTTGGCATCCTTGTACAGCGTGTACGCCAGGTCGACCTGCGAGCGTTCGTCGTACTTGCCTGACGGGAAGCGCGAAATCAGGCGCTTGTAGGCCGTTTCCGCCGCCGAATAGTTGCCCCCCTGCAACAGTTTGGAGGCATGGGCATACAACTGCGGCGCCGACATGGTGGCCATGCGGTCATGGCTGCCGAAGATGGCGCAGGAGGCCAGCAGGGCGGTGGCGACAAGAACGGATAAAAGCTTGATAACGCGCATGTGTGAGAGGTCTTGAATGCCTGAGCAAAGAGCCATGATAGCTGAAACCGGCACGTGTCCGGGGAGTGGCCCGTGAGTGGGGTCCGTCACAGCGTGCAGATACCGTCGACGGCGGCGGGTGAGCGCTTTGACCGGGCACTGGCCGGGATGTTCCCGCAATACTCGCGTTCGCGTCTGGCTGCCTGGATTCGTAAGGGCGCGGCGCGCCTGGATGGTGCCGCTGTGGCGCCGCGGCACCTGCTGCACGGCGGCGAGCAGGTGGAACTCGAGGTCCAGCTGGAAGCGGAAGTGGCGATGGCGCCGCAGCCCTTGGACCTGGATATCCGCTATCGGGACGAGCACCTGCTGGTGCTGAACAAGCCGGCCGGTCTGGTGGTGCACCCGGGCGCAGGCAATGCCTGCGGAACGCTGCAGAATGCGTTGCTGCATCTTGACCCGCAACTGGTGAACCTGCCGCGCGCGGGTATCGTGCATCGCCTGGACAAGGGGACGTCTGGGCTGATGGTGGTGGCGTGTTCGTTGCCGGCGCATACGGCACTGGTGGCCATGCTGTCGCGCCATGCGGTGCGTCGTCAGTACGAGGCCGTGGTGCTGAAGCCGATGGTGGCAGGGGGCATGGTGGATGCCCCGCTGGGGCGTCATCCCGTGGACCGGATACGGCAGGCAGTACGTGAGGGCGATGCCGGCAAGGCGGCGGTGACGCACTACCGGTTGCGCGAACGGTTCCGTGCGCACAGCCTCGTGCAGTGCAACCTGGAAACCGGCCGCACGCACCAGATCCGCGTGCACATGGCGCACATCGGCCATCCGTTGGTGGGCGACCCGGTGTACAACCGCGGCCTGAAGTTGCCGCGCGGCGCTGCCCCGGCACTGGCCGCGATCCTGCAGGACTTCCGTCGCCAGGCGCTGCATGCCGAACGTCTGGCATTCGAGCACCCCGTCAGTGGTGCGCCGATGGATTTCGAAGCCGGGCGGCCGGCCGACATGGAGGCACTGATCAGTGCGCTGCGTGAGGATGCCCGCTCCGCATGAGCGACTTGGTCCGCATGATCCGTCTTCGCGCACCGGAGGGCTTGCTCCGTCCGCGTTCCGTGCGGATGACGTTCCCGGAAGCCTGAGTCTGCCATGTCCTGGATTTTTCCCGACTGGCGCCCCCCATCCCGGGTGCACGCCGCCGTGACTACCCGTCAGGGGCCCGGGGTATCCGTGGCACCGTTCGAACGTTTCAATCTGGGACTGCACAGTGGCGACATGGCGCAAGCCGTGCACGGCAATCGGCGTGCGTTGCAGCAGGCGCTGAATCTTCCGTCGGCGCCGCGCTGGCTGCGGCAGGTCCACGGCATACAGGTGGCCGACGTGGGGCCGATTGCAGCGGATAGCGAGCCACAGGCGGATGCCGCGGTCTCGCGCATTGCAGGCACGGTGCTGGCCATCCTGACCGCGGATTGTCTGCCTGTATTGATCTGTGCGGTCGATGGCGGCGAAATCGCCTGTGCGCATGCAGGCTGGCGTGGTCTGGCGCATGGCGTGCTGGAAACGACGCTGGCGACCATGACCACGGCGCCGGCACGGCTCGTGGCATGGCTGGGGCCATGCATCGGTGCGGCCTCGTATGAAGTGGGCGAGGAGGTGCGCGCCGCATTCACCGACCACGATGCTGCCGCCGCCACGGCATTCACTGCCACCCGTCCCGGGCACTGGCACTGCGATCTGACGGCCTTGGCAACCGCCCGACTGCACAGGATGGGCGTGCGCGCCGTTGAAGGCGGCGGTTTCGATACGTTCACCGACGAGCGTTTCTATTCGTACCGGCGGGATGGCGCGCACAGCGGACGCTTCGCCAGCCTGATCTGGCTCGATCCGGCGCCATGAACCTGCGCGTCGCCCAGGCAGCCGGGCGAGGAAGCATATTCACAGTTGTGCGTCGGCGAGCGAGGCCAGCCATTCCTTGGTGCGCGTGGTCCAGGAGCGCTTCTTGTATTGCGTCAGGGACACGCGACGAGCGTGACCGATGTCGTCGTCCATCACTCCGGTCATGTGCTGCGCGAAGTCGTGGCTATAGACATTGACGTCGACTTCGTCGTTGAGTTTGAACGAGCGGTTGTCGAAATTCGCCGAACCGACCATTGTGAGGTACTGGTCGACAATCATCATCTTGCAGTGAAACTTGGATGGCTGGTACTGGTACAGCTTGGCCCCGGCGTGCAACATCTGGCCCCAGTCGGCCCTGGATGCGGTCAGGACGAAACCCGCGTCATTTTTCCCCGGCAACAGGATGCGCACGTGCACGCCCCGTGCCATCGCGTTCACCAGGGCCTGGCGCACCAGTGTGTCGGGAATGAAGTACGCCGCATCCAGATCAATGGACGAGCGTGCCCCTTCGATAGCCATCAGGTACATCAGCTGCATGCTCTCGTTGCCACCCTCGGGTGAGCTCGACACCACCTGGGCCGTCATCGTGCCGTGTGGGGACAGCGGCGGGTAATATGTCGGCCCCACCAGGACGTGGCCGGTGGTGACGATCCAGTTGTCTTCGAACACGCCCTGTAGCTGCGCGGCCACCGGCCCGGTGAGGCGGAACTGCATGTCGCGCCAGTGGTTCTTGTGCCGGCCATGGCCGGCCCATGAATCGGCGATGCCGACGCCGCCGGTAAAGGCCACACGGCCATCGATGATCAGCAGCCGGCGATGCGTGCGATTGTTGAGCCGCGCCAGCGTGGACCAGGCCAGCGGATGGTAGTACTCGAACTGGACACCGGCCGCGCGCAAGCGGCGCACGGTCTCGTCATCCAGGTGACGCCCGCCGATCCAGTCCACCAGCACATGCACGGAGACCCCGGCGCGCGCACGGTCATCCAGAGCATCGACGAACTGACGTGTGACTTGGCCAGACCAGAAAATGTAGGCCGCCAGGTCGATGCTGGATTTGGCGCCGCGAATGGCCTTGAGCATCGCCGGGAAAATCTGCGCGCCGTTTTCCAGGTCGTGAATCTGGTTGCCCTGCGTGGCTGCGGAACCCAGGACCGCTGCCACCTGCTGGCGAAACTGGGGATTGCTGACCGCATAGGTGTGCGTCGGCAGACGCGTCAGGTTTTTCTCCAGCGGCAACAGGTTGAGCACGGCAAAGGTCACCACCAGGGTCAGCACGATGCCGCCCAGTGCAAAACCGCTGCGAATGAAAAAGCGCTTGCCGATATGCATGAGTCGTTTTCGCGGTGAACAACACTCATTCTAAGTGTACTGATGTCGGAGGTATGTGATTCCGGCGCATTCACAGCACGTGTGCTTGAAACCCTGTGCGGGGAACCGCATTTGACACCTCAGTGGAAGCTGTGCTTCCGGGTTGATCGAGGAGACGAAAACATGCGAATGGACAAACTCACCTCGCGTTTCCAGCAAGCGCTGGCAGACGCACAGTCGCTGGCGGTCGGACGCGACCAGAACCTCATCGAACCCGTCCACCTCCTGACTGCACTGATGGATCAGAAGGGCGGTTCGACTATGCCGTTGCTGGCGCAGGCGGGGGTCAACGTGACGCTGTTGCGCGAGCGTCTGGGCGAGGCGTTGGAAAAGCTGCCGCGGGTCAGCGGGCAGGAAGGCACGGTCAACGTGGGCAATGCGTTGAGCCGGCTGCTCAATATCACCGACAAGCTGGCGCAGCAGCGGGGTGACCAGTTCATTGCCAGTGAATTGTTCGTGCGCGCCTGTCTCGATGACAGAGGCGATGTGGGCAAGGCGCTGAAGAGCGCCGGTGCCGATGGCGCCGCACTGGATGCGGCCATCGAGAAGTTGCGCGGCGGGGAAAAGGTGGACAGCGAGAGCGCCGAGGAGCAGCGCCAGGCGCTGGAGAAATACTGTATCGACCTGACCGCCCGCGCCGAGAGCGGCAAGCTGGACCCGGTCATCGGTCGCGATGAGGAGATCCGCCGCGTGGTGCAGGTACTGCAGCGGCGCACCAAGAACAACCCGGTGCTGATCGGCGAGCCCGGGGTGGGCAAGACCGCCATCGTCGAAGGCCTGGCGCAACGCATCGTCAACAACGAGGTGACCGAGAGCCTGCGCAACAAGCGCGTGCTCAGCCTGGACATGGGTGCCCTCATCGCGGGCGCCAAGTTCCGCGGCGAGTTCGAGGAGCGTCTCAAGGGCGTGCTCAACGATCTGGCCAAGCAGGAAGGGCAGGTGATCCTGTTCATCGACGAACTGCACACCATGGTCGGCGCCGGCAAGGCCGAAGGTGCCATGGATGCGGGCAACATGCTCAAGCCCGCACTGGCACGCGGCGAGTTGCACTGCATCGGCGCCACCACCCTCAACGAATACCGCCAGTACGTGGAGAAGGACGCCGCGCTGGAGCGTCGTTTCCAGAAGGTGCTGGTGGGCGAGCCCAGCGTGGAGAACACCATCGCCATCCTGCGCGGTCTGAAGGAGCGCTATGCGGTGCATCACGGCGTGGAGATCACTGATCCGGCCATCGTCGCCGCGGCCACGCTGTCCAACCGCTACATCACCGATCGGCAGCTGCCGGACAAGGCCATCGACCTGATGGACGAGGCCGCCAGCCGCATCCGCATGGAGATCGATTCCAAGCCGGAGGAGCTGGATCGGCTGGAGCGGCGCCTGATCCAGCTGAAGATCCAGCGCGAGATGCTGAAGAAGGAGACCGACGATGCGTCCAGGCAGCGCCTGGCCGATCTGGAAGCCGAGATCTCCGGACTGGATCGCGAATTCTCCGATCTCGACGAAATCTGGAAATCGGAGAAGGCCGCGCTGCAGGGCGCCACCAAGGTGAAAGAGCAGATCGAGGCGGCCCGCCAGGAGCTGGAATCGGCGCAGCGCCATCAGGACTACAACCGCATGAGCGAGATCCAGTACGGCACGTTGCCGGAACTGGAAAAGCGTCTGGCCGCGGCGCAGGCTGCCGAGACCCAGGATTTCAAACTGGTGCAGGACAAGGTCACCGACGAGGAGATCGCCGAGGTCGTCAGTCGCTGGACCGGTATTCCCGTCTCCAAGATGCTGGAAGGCGAGCGTGAAAAACTGCTGAAGATGGAAGCTGCCCTGCATGAGCGCGTGGTCGGCCAGGACGAGGCCGTCACCGCCGTGTCCGATGCCATCCGCCGTGCCCGTGCCGGCCTCTCGGACCCCAACCGGCCATACGGATCATTCCTTTTCCTGGGCCCCACCGGCGTGGGCAAGACCGAGCTGTGCAAGGCGCTGGCGGGCTTTCTGTTCGATACCGAAGAGGCCATGATCCGCATCGACATGAGCGAGTTCATGGAAAAACATTCCGTGGCCCGCCTCATCGGCGCGCCGCCGGGCTATGTGGGGTACGAGGAGGGAGGCTACATCACCGAAGCCATACGCCGCCGCCCCTACAGCGTGATCCTGCTGGACGAGGTGGAAAAGGCGCACCCGGATGTCTTCAACATCCTGCTGCAGGTACTGGACGACGGCCGCCTCACCGATGGCCAGGGACGTACCGTGGATTTCCGCAATACCGTCATCGTCATGACGTCCAACCTGGGCAGCCAGATGATCCAGGAGCAATCCGAGAACGGCGGTGACCGCGAGGCGGACTACACGCGCATGAAAGCCTCGGTGATGGGTGTGGTGCAAGGGCATTTCCGCCCCGAGTTCATCAATCGCCTGGACGAGATCGTGGTCTTCCGCCCGCTGGAGAAGGCGCAGATCCGCGCCATTGCCAAAATCCAGATCGCACTGCTGGAAACGCGTCTGCAAGAGCGTCAGCTCAAGCTGGAGATCGGTGATACCGCTCTGGACCTGTTGAGCGATGCCGGCTTCGACACCGTCTATGGCGCCCGTCCGCTCAAGCGGGCCATCCAGCAACAATTGGAAAATCCGCTTGCGCAGAAAATCCTCAGCGGAGAATTCGCCTCGGGCGACACTATCCATGTGGATGCCGAGCATGGCCACATGATCTTCCGATCCGCATGAACCGCGGTCATCACCGTGGGGGGAAATCGGCTGGCGAAACGCCTTGCGTCATGCCTGCGCCGGATTCGGTGCCTCCCTCCACGGCGATCGCCAGCGCAATCGGATCGGGCCGGCATCCATCAAGGCGGCCCCCGTTTGGCCGCTACCCACGCTCCCGGGCACACATCCGTGGGCGGGCGGCGAGGGTGGACTTCAAATCCTGACTCGCAGCCCCAGTACGACCGTCTGGTCGGCGGGCACATGATAGTTGTCGGTGGGATTCATCGCATTGCGTGCCATGAATGCGAACAGATGGTCCCGCCAGGCCACCATGCCGCCTTCCTTGCGCGTGGGGATCAGTGACTGGGTGCCGATGTAGTACGTAGCTTCACCCATGTCCACATCCAGATCGTGTACATCGTTGCGGGCCAGTTCGGACGGGACGTTCACGCCCTGCATGTAGCCGTAGTGCAGGATGATGCGCGTGAAGCCCAGGTCATAGTGCTCCACGTCGATGCGCTCGTCGCCGGCCACGCGTGCCACATCCTCCACCAGCACGGTCAGCACGATCACCTGCTCCTGCAGCGCCTTGTTGCGGCGCACGTGATGGCGGAGCGTGGGCGGACAATCTTCCACCTGGCCGGTGAGGAAGACGGCGGTGCCGGGGACCCGCGCCAGGGAGCGGTTCCCGATCTCGCCGATCAGTGTCTGCAGCGGCTCGGATTTTTTTTCCGCCATGTCTGCCAGTATTTCGCCCCCGCGGCGCCAGGTGGACATCACGGCGAAGAACACCATGCCGATCAACAGAGGGAACCAGCCGCCGTCGGGGATTTTCATGAGGGTGGAGCCAAAGAAGGAAAGCTCCACCGCGAGAAAGCCGAAGAGGAACGCGAGTGCTGCCGGACGGTTCCAGCCTCCCACTTCGCGGGCCACGTTGAAGGCCAGCACCGTGGTCACGATCATGGCGCCATTCACCGCCGCGCCATAGGCGGCAGCCAGGCCGGCCGAGCTCTGGAACATCACCACCACGGCGATGGTCGCTGCCATCAGGAACCAGTTCACCGCGGCGAGATAGATCTGGCCGTGCACTTCCTCCGACGTCTGGGTGACCCTGAATGGCGGCATCAGGCCCAGCTGGATGGCCTGGCGCGTCAGCGAGAAGGCCCCGGTGATGGCTGCCTGCGACGCGATGATGGTGGCGGCGGTTGCCAGCACCACCAGCGGGTAAAGCATCCAGTCCGGCGCCATCTGGTAAAACGGCTGCGGATGACCACCCGGCTGGCGCAGGAGTTGCGCTGCCTGGCCGAAATAATTGATCAGCAATGCGGGCAGGACGAAACCGAACCACATGTGGCGGATGCGTTTGGCGTTGAAATGCCCCAGGTCGGCATACAGCGCCTCGCCGCCGGTCGCCACCAGGAACACCGCATACAGCACCAGAAACCCGACCCAGCCATCGTGCACGAAAAACGCCACGGCATAGGTCGGGCTGAGCGCCACCAATACGCGGGGAGTCTGCACGATGGAGATGGCACCGAGCACCGCCATGACTGCAAACCACAAGGCCATGATCGGTCCGAAGATGGCGCCCACACGCGCGGTCCCTTTGCGCTGGAATGCGAACAGCAGCACCAGGATGGTGATGGTGATCGGCACCACGTAGGGCGTGAAAAGCGGTGTGGCGACCTTCAGCCCCTCCACCGCGCTGAGGATGGAGATGGCCGGCGTGATGATGACGCCCCCATACAGCAGCCCGGCGCCCAGCAGGCCAAACAGGATCAGCCAGTGGCGTCGCCGCCGGTGCATGTTGCGCCACGGGCGCAGCAGGGCGATCAAGGCGAAAATGCCGCCCTCGCCACGGTTGTTCGCGTTCAGTACGAAGGTCATGTACTTCAGCGAAATGATGATGATCAGCGTCCAGAAGATCAGCGACAGCACACCCAGCACGTTGGGAACGGCGACGGCCACCGGCGTCACGCCGGTGAATGCCTGACGGAAGCCGTAGATGGGGCTGGTGCCGATGTCGCCGTAAACAATGCCAAGCACCGCCAGCGCCGCGGCCACCCTGGAGCCGGAGGGCGCCTGGTCTTCCGCAGGTTTCTTGAATCGAAGGTGACGGCGCTGCTGAGCTTCTTCGCGTGCTCCTGACAAGACAGCTCTCCCGGAAACGTGTGGCCAGTTTAGCGATGCGGCATGATGCTGGTGTGAGCGGAGGCGGGCTATGCGGTCTGCATCGACTGCCGCGCCGGCGGGAACGCCACCGGCGCGGCAACGACCGGCGGGTGAATCAAGGCATGTGCACCGACTGTTCGTGCGTGGTGACCGCATCGGCTTCGATGCCGGGCACCATCTCCAGCGCGCTGGGTGAGGTGTGCATCATGGGCTGGAAGTTCAGCTCCGCGATCTGTTCGCGCTTGAAGATGCGGTAGCGATACGCCGCGTAGAAGGCCATGAAACCCATGCTGAGGGCAAACCAGCCGAACAGGCCCGATGGGCCCATCAGGGCCATAGCGACACCGGCGACCAACGGACCGATGGCCGAGCCGATGCCGTTGAGCAGCAGCACGCTGCTGCTGGCAGGCAGCAGGTCCTCGGGCGGCAGATAATCGAGCAGGTGGGCGACCACGATGGGATACACCGCAAAGGCCGTGCCGCCGAAGGCGGCGATACCAACGCAGGCGAGCCACGGCACGGCTGCGGCGAGGGGTGTCAGCAGTGCCACCACGGCGGCCACGGCACAGACCGCGGCCAGCGTCACGCGACGGTCGTTGCGATCCGAGATGCGCCCCAGCGGCCATTGCATCACCGCCCCGCCCAGGATGGCGATGCTCATGTAGGTCCCGGCGCTGCCTTGGGAGAAGCCGATGGCAGTGGCGTAGACCGGCGCCAGGCCCCAGAAGGCCCCCATCGCCAGGCCGGAGGTCAGCGCGCCCACACCGGCGCTGGGTGCGGCCGCGAACAGGCGTCTGAGTTGCAGGCGTGGCGTGGGCTGTAGCGCCGGCTGGGTCATGCGGGTGAGCAGCACCGGCAGGGTCGAGGCGCAAACGAACAGCGTGACCAGCACGAACATGACGAACGGGGCGGAGACATGCAGGTACAGCATCTGCTGGGCAAGAGCCAGCGAGCCCAGATTCACCGCCATGTAGGCGGCAAACACGCCGCCCCGCGCGGCAGGCTCTGCAGTGGCGTTGAGCCAGCTTTCGATGACCGTGTAAAGGCCCACCAGCGCGGCGCCGGTCAACAGCCGCAGGACCATCCAGACCCAGGCGTCGACGATCAGGGCGTGCAGAAGCACCAGGCAGGCGAACGAGGCTGCAAAAAACGCGAACGCGCGGATATGGCCGATTGTGCGGATCAGTGGCGGTGCCGTGTACGTACCGAGAAAGAAGCCGATGTAGTACGCGGAGGTCAGCGCGCCCAGCATCATCGTGGAAAAATCCATTTGCGCGCCGCGCAGCTGGATCAGCGTGTTCAGCAGGCCGGTGCCAAGCAACAACATGGCCACGCCGGTGAGCAGCGAAATAATGGGACGGAGAGTACGAACCATGGATACCGGAAATGTGGGATGTGCGGCGACGGGTCGGATGGCCGCCGGGAACAGTGTAAGCGTGTGCACGGCGCGCCGCCACGATGGCGGCGCGCCGTGGCATCAGGTCGAATCAGACGGTGTCCCCGGTGGCGCTGTGATCGGGCTCGAAGCTGTGCACGGCCTGGAGGAATTCCTCGCCCCAGCGCGCCACGTCGTGGTGCCGCACGATATCGTATAGCTCGCGCATGCGCCGGCGTGCTTCGCCCTGCTCCAGGCGCAGGGCATGCTGGCAGACGTCCACCAGGTCTTCGATGTCGTGGGGGTTGGTGAGCAGGGCGCTCTTGAGTTCGGCGGCGGCGCCGGCGAATTCGGACAGGACCAGGACGCCCTGCCGATCGAGCGTTCCCTGCACCGTGATATATTCCTTGGCCACGAGGTTCAGGCCGTCACGCAGCGGAGTGATCCACATCACGTCGGCCACGGCGTAGTAGGCTTGCAGCTCCTCAAATGGTAACGGCCGGAAAAAGAACTGCACCGGTGTCCAGCCCATGCGCGAAAAACGGCCGTTGATGCGTCCCACGGCCTGTTCGATATGCTGCTGCAGCTGGCGGTAGATAGTCATTTCCTTGGCGGCGGGTACGCATATGACGCAGAGGACGACATCGCCGTGCAGATCCGGGTTGCGATCCAGCACGCGCTCGAACGCATGCAGCTTCTGCAGGGTGCCTTTGGTGTAGTCCAGACGCTCCACGGACAGCAGCAGCTTCCTGCCCTCCAGCTCCTCGCTGAGTTTTGCAATGCGTCTGCTGGTGGCCTCGGAGTGCACGATGCTGCTGATGCGCTTGACGTCCAGTCCGACCGGATGTGCACCCAGATGCAACTGCCGCCCCCCCACGTCGATGCAGGTGCTCATCGTGTCCAGACCCACCGCGCAACCGTACGTGATGAAGCGTGGCGCGCAGTTTTCACTTTCCAGCACCTTCACCGGCGCCACGCCGCGCACCACGTCCACGAAGTTTTCCACCTGCCGGGGAATATGGAAGCCGACGTAATCACATTGCAGCAGGCTGCCGATGATGGCACGCCGCCACGGCACCACGTTGAAAACATCCGCGGATGGAAAGTGCGTGTGGTGAAAGAAGGCGATGCGCACATCGGGGCGCAGTTCGCGCAGGTAGGCGGGCACCATCCACAGGTTGTAGTCGTGAATCCAGACAGTGCCCTCGTGGCTGGCCTCTGCCGCGGCATGCTCGGCGAACTTGCGGTTGACCTCGCAGAACACTTGCCAGTGATCCTCGCGGAACCGGGCCCGTTCCCAGAACGTGTGCAGCAACGGCCAGAAGGCTTCCTTGGAGAACTTCTTGTAGAAGGTGTCCACTTCCTTCTTGCTCAGCGCCACGCGCGAGGCGATCAGGTTGGGATATTTTTTCGCGTCCACCGGCGTGTGCGGCTCGAATTCATCCTGTTCCGCATGCTGGATGGACCAGGCCACCCAGGCGCCGGGCTGTCCCCTGGCGAAGAACGACAGCAGTGTCGGGATGATGCCGTTGGGCGAGGTGGGGCGGCGCCGCTTCAGGGTACCGTTTTCCATGACCTCTTCATACGGCAGGCGGTGGTACACCATGACCAGGTCGGATTTGCCCGGTTCACGGCTGGAACCCCTCTCTTCCTCCAGCGCCGCGGCAGGCAGCAGCTTGAAATGGGCGATCGCCTCCAGGATGCCGCCGCAGCCGGAGCGTTCGGCATGCAGCACGTTTTCCATCTCGCGGGTCACATCGAGCAGCCCCGCCTCGGAGCCGCCCACGCACACTCCGGCCATGCCGCGCTCGAACATGGCGCGATCGTTGAGTGTGTCGCCGGCCACGAGCACGCGCTCATGCGGGACATCGAGCTGTTTGAGCAGGGCATCGAGCGTGCTGCCCTTGTTCACGTCTTTGGGAAGAATGTCCAGATAACGCTCCGACGAGTACAGCAGGTCGCAGCCAAGATCCGCGACAGCCTCGCACAGTCCGTCGGTGATGGCATTCTCGTCGCAGTAGAACGAGCACCGTCGCGACTGCGGCACATCCTGCAATGTCAGGCCCTGCCAGTCACCGATGGCGCGGAATACCGCCTGGTCGCCCGGCCAGCGCTGCGAGATTTCAGCCTGCAGTGGCTCCACCGGACCGCAGTCCTCGCCGTGCACCACGGTGGCGCCCACGTCGCAGATGATGTAATCGGGCTGCGGCAGGGTGGGATCGGACAGCAGTGGCAGCACCGCTTCCAGCCCGCGGCCGGTGACGTACACCAGGACGGTGTCGCTGCGTCTGCCCAGCATCTGGTACAGGCGCAGACGATCTGCGGATGTGCCGGCCAGGAAGGTGCCATCCAGATCCGTGCACAGGAGGAAGCGCACATCATCGCCGGTCAGCGCGGGATGCGATTCGGCGGGCGCGGCTGTGTCGCTGGAGGTGGGCATGTTTTTTCCGTCAGTCAGATTTTGCGCGGAATCCTAAGTTGTTGGATGTATCCATGGCGTGTGCGCGGTGCTGAACGGAAGTCTCTCGGCAATGGAACATGCGCTGTATCTGCAGGGAGGCAGCGCATGGCCCACTGCCTGTCACTCCTGGCGTTACCAGTGCACGCCCACCGTGGCGTAGTAATAGGCGCCGCTGAACCCGAACGGTGATTCCTCGGGATAGGTGAGAATGCCGTGGTAGTTGTTGGCGGCGTTGTTCTTTTCCGGGTAGGCGTTGTTGAGATCGTCGGCGCCCAGGGTGAAGGTCCATTGGTCCAGGTGATAGGCAAGGCTGGCGTCGAGCACGTAGCGCGCGCCATAGGTCTGGTCGCTTGCCGGCGAGGAACCGAGCGAGGTGAAGTGGCCGTAGCGGGTGATCTGGCCGTGCACGGTCCAGCGGGCGATGTTCCAGTTGCCGGAGACGAACGCCTTGGTGTGGGGCGCGCCCACGGTAATGCGGCCTTTTTCGGAACGGCCGATGATGGGCAGGGTCAGGCCGGCCAGTCCCAGTTGCGGCGGATTCGGCTTGATGGAGCGGATGTCGGTCTTGTTGTAGTTGGCGCCGCCGGTCAGTTTCAGCGAACCTGCGCTGCCCATGTCCAGCGATTTGGTGATGACCAGGTCCGCGCCGCGGGTGCGGGTGTCGGTGGCGTTGTTGAAGAAGCGGCCACCGCTGACGAAGGGAATGCCCACCGAGGTCAGGTAGTCCTGCACCGGTGTGCCCACCAGGTTGTCGCTGAGGATGATGCGGTTGTCGATGTCGATCTGGTACAGATCGAGCGTGGCGTACAGGCCGTTGAGTGGCGTGAACACCAGGCCCAGGCTGTAGTTGTGCGATTTCTCCGGTTTCAACGGCTGCGCGCCCAGTGCCTGTGCCGCTGGTGAACTGACCGGAAAGGTACGCACGGTATAGGGAATGAGATTGCCGCTGCCATCGGCAACGAAATTGATGGCCGTGCTGGAGTAATACTCCTGCTGCAGTGAGGGCGCGCGAAAGCCCGTGGAGACGGTGCCGCGCAACGCCAGCGCATCGGTGAAGGCATAACGCCCGGACGCCTTCCACGAAGTGGTGCCACCGAAGTCGCTGTAATGTTCGTGGCGCACGGCCAGACCGGCGGTCAGGTTCTGCGTCAGGTCGCTTTCCAGATCCAGGTACACGGCATTGTTGTGTCGTGAATGCGAGCCGGCATCCAGCGGCTGATAACCGGGGAAGACCTGCGCACCGGCACCGGCAAAGGATGCCGCGTCACCATGCTTGATGGCGAACTTCTGATGGCGGTACTGCAATCCCCAGGCCACTGTCAGCGGATTGTTCAGCCAGCCGACGTCGAGATTCTTGCTGAAGTCGGCGCTGAACACGTTCTGCCGGTCCGTCAGCGTGCCGATATAGAAGCCGGTGGGCGAGGCGGCACCCAGCGAGTAGTTGAAGGTGTCGCTGGTGTGGAGCTTCCAGTGGTTGCCGCCGGTATTGGCACTGACATCGTAGTGCCATCCGGCCACCGTGCCGCGTACTCCGAGCACTTCGGAATCATCGCGGATGGCGCTGTTCTCGCTGGGCAGAAAGCCGTTGGGGTAGGTCGCGGCGGCGGCGGCATTGTAGCCACCGGTGCCGGGGACGCCATACTGGTTGAAGGAGCGGAAGAAGCCGCCGGCCTCGACGTCGCGCTTGTTGAACAGGCTGAACGCATACAGCTGCGCGTTCGGGGTCAGGTCGTACTGCGCGTTGATCGCCGCCTGCTTGGAGCGCACCAGAGGCAGGCCGTAATGGAAGGTGACCTGTCCGTTGGTGGGCGCTTCGACGCCGTTGTAGACACGTGTGTCGGGACCCGCGCGGTTGGTCGGTTGCTGGTTGTGGGCATCCACCGCGATGTGCACCCAGCCCTTGTCGCCATTGATGGGGAAACCGCCGTCTGCGCCGCCCGACCAGGTGGTGCCGTCGCCCTTGCTGTACTGGCCGCCGGTGATGCTGGCCGAGCCGTGCTTGGCGCCGCTCTTGAGGATGATGTTGATGACGCCGGCGATGGCGTCGGAGCCGTATTGCGCCGCTGCGCCGTCGCGCAGCACCTCGATGTGGTCGATGGCGTTGATGGGGATCGCATTAATATCCACCGGCGAGGAGCCACGCCCCAGGCTGCCGTTGACGTTGACGATGGATGTGCTGTGCTGGCGCTTGCCGTTGATCAGCACCAGGGTCTCGTCGGGAGACAACCCGCGCAGCTGTGCCGGCTGGGTGGCGTCGGAGGCATCCGTGACCGATGGCTGCGGGAAATTGAAGGAGGGCAGCAACGTGCGCAGCGCGGAGGCCAGGTTCGGAGCGGCGGTATCCTGCAGGTCCTGCGGGGTCAGCACGTCGATCGGGGCCATCGAGTCGGCTTCGGTGCGGTTGAAGGTGCGGGTCCCCGTGACCACCACGGTCTGGACCGCAGTGGCCTTCTTCTGCGCGGCGTTTTCCTGGTCCTGTGCCCTGGCCGTGGGTGAAAGCGCCGTGGCGGCACAGACGGCCAGTGCGACATGGATGGATGACTTCAGTACTGACATGGATCATTCCCCGAGACTGTGGCAGCGGTGACAATCCCCGCGTTGTCTGTCGCCTTGAATGCAAAGTAGGCCCCGGTCCGGGGGGTGTCAATACGCGAGGGCATGACCATCGGAGATATCATTGGCTGCGGTCATCCCTGTTGGTGGTGGATGACGAACCCTTGATTTCTTGCCTGACACATCCCAATTTGCGCGACGGCCACGCATGTCGCGTTGTGCCTGACGGAGACGCTACCCGATGCCCATTTACGCTTTTCGTTGTGATGCGTGCGGTCACACCTTCGATCGCCTGCAGAAATTGTCCGATGCCGATCCCGAGACATGTCCGGCGTGCAGGGAGGACGCGGTCAAGCGTCAACTCACCGCCCCGGCCTTCCGTCTCGCCGGCAGCGGCTGGTATGAAACCGACTTCAAGAAAGAAGGGGACAAGAAGCGCAACCTGGCCGACACGGGCGATGCGCCAGCCAAAGCCGATGGCGACAAGGCGGCGTCGGGCGCGTCTGATACCGCCAAGTCCAAGGACACATCCGCTGCTGCCAAGCCGGCCTCCGGCAAGGAATCCGGAGCAGGCAAGTCATCCACCGGCTCTAGCGCATCGTCCGCGGCAGATTAAGTGGCTGGACGAGCCCGTCGACAAGAGATTTCTCCCGGGCTCCGGACCGCCCGGTGCGAGGCCTGGAACGGTTTCGCGTGTTAACCTGCGCGGTCTTTTCCTGATCTTTTTTGCCGCCCCGGGGCGGCCCGGAGTGACAATCGCATGCGCACGCATTACTGCGGCCTCGTCGACGAGGCGTTGATCGACCAGAGCGTCACCCTCTGTGGCTGGGTGGATGGCCGCCGCGATCACGGTGGCGTGGTGTTCCTGGATCTTCGCGATCACGAGGGTATCGTGCAGGTGGTGGTCGACCCGGAGACCACCGCGGCGTTCGCGACCGCCACCGAGGTCGGGTACGAATTCTGCCTGCGCGTCGCCGGCACCGTCCGCGTGCGTTCCAATGTCAATGAGCGCATGAAGACCGGCCGCGTGGAAGTGCTGGCCAGTGAGGTCGAGGTGCTCAATACGGCCCGCGATCTGCCATTCGCGTTGCATGAAAATCCCAACGAGGACATGCGCCTGACCTATCGCTACCTGGACCTGCGCCGCCCGGAGATGCAGGCCAGGATGCGCACGCGCATCCGCCTGATCCAGGCGCTGCGGCGACATCTGGATGCGGCGGGATTCCAGGATATCGAGACGCCGATCCTGACCAAGGCCACACCCGAAGGTGCGCGCGATTACCTGGTGCCCAGCCGTGTGCACGAGGGGGAGTTCTACGCTCTGCCGCAATCGCCGCAGTTGTTCAAGCAGATCCTGATGATGGCCGGCTTCGATCGCTATTACCAGATCGCGCGTTGCTTCCGTGACGAGGATCTGCGTGCCGACCGCCAGCCGGAATTCACGCAGCTGGACATGGAGCTGGCCTTCGTCGAGGAAGCCGACGTACAGGATTACGTCGAGGGCATGATCCGCGATGTCTTCGCCGAGGTGGTGGATGCGAAGCTGCAGGCCCCCTTCCCGCGCATGACCTGGCACGAGGCGATGCGTCGCTTCGGCTCGGACAAGCCGGACCTGCGCATCGAGCTGGAACTCGCCGACATCGCCGGGGCGGTCAAGCATGTGGAGTTCAAGGTCTTCGCCGGACCGGCCAACGACCCGAACGGCCGCGTGGCCGCATTGCGCGTGCCGGGCGGGGCCGAGCTCTCGCGCAAACAGATCGACGAGCTGGCCGCGCATGCTGCCAAATACGGCGCCAAGGGCCTGGCCTGGATGAAGGTGAACAGGGCCGCGGAGGGCCTGCAGGGCATCAGCTCGCCGGTGGCCAAGTTCCTCGACGAGGCGGCGCTTTCGGGCATCCTCGAGGCCACCGGGGCGAGTGACGGCGACCTGTTGCTGTTCGGTGCCGGTACCTGGGGCACGGTCAGTGAATTCATGGGTGCGTTGCGCCTGAAGGTCGGCAAGGACCGCGGCCTGGTCGAGAACAGCTGGAAGCCGCTGTGGGTGACCGACTTCCCGATGTTCGAGCACGACACCGATGCCGGCCGCTTCGTGGCGCTGCACCATCCGTTCACCGCGCCCAAGGTCGACGATGTCGCCACACTCAACGCCGATCCGCACGATGCCGTCAGCCGCGGCTATGACATGGTGCTCAATGGCGCCGAGATCGGCGGCGGTTCCATCCGTATCCATCGCCCGGAAATGCAGAGCGCCGTATTCGAATTGCTGGGCATTGGCCCGGACGAGGCCGAGGCCAAGTTCGGCTTCCTGCTCAAGGCGTTGAAGCTGGGGGCGCCTCCGCATGGGGGCATCGCCTTTGGCATCGATCGCATTGCCGCGTTGATGACGGGCACCGAGTCCATTCGGGACGTGATCGCGTTCCCCAAGACCACCAGCGCGCAGGATCTGATGACGGATGCGCCTTCGCCGGTCAGCGAGGCACAGCTCAAGGAGCTGCACGTGCGGGTGGACGATAAAAACACGACCGTGTAGAGCGGCTCAAGGAGCGCCAGCGACGGAGCCGACTGCTTGCGAAAAAGTGGGAACATTCACGGCAAGCAGGCGGATCCGTGGCGTTGCTCCTTGATTCGCCCTACATGAACCTGGTTCCGATTCATGACGGATCACCTCATCCTTCTGCACGGCCTGTGGATGCGCGGTATCGCGCTGGGGGCACTGCGCTATCGGCTGGAGGCGGATGGGTTCGGCATCGAATCGTTCGATTACATGAGCATCGGCGAGGATCCCCAGCGCGCGGTGCAGCGGCTGCGCAAGCGCATGCGGGCCCTCCACGGCACCGTGCATCTGGTGGGGCACAGTCTGGGCGGGCTGCTGGCATTGCAAGCGTGTCGCGGACAGGAGGATCTGCCCGGCGGGCGCATCGTGTGTGTGGGCTCGCCGCTACTCGGCAGCGCCGGTGCACGCGGGCTGGCCAGGATGGGTGCCTCGTGGTTGCTGGGACACAGCCGGGAAGTACTGGAAAGCGGGCTGAAAGCCTGGGACGATCCGCGCGAGGTGGGGGTGATCGCCGGCAATACGCCTGTCGGTCTGGGGGCCCTGTCGGAGGATCTCGGTGATGCCCACGACGGTACCGTGGCTGTGGCCGAAACGCGCCTCCCCGGCATCAGCGATCATTGCGTGGTCGAAGCCAGCCATACGGGGCTGCTGTTCTCCAGCGAGGTGGCCGAGCAGGTGGCGGTGTTCCTGCGCCATGGCCGTTTTCATCACCAGGGCGACAGGAACGTGGCAAGCCATCCCTGATCCGCGCAGGGGGCGGGGTGGATTGACGGTTTCGTAGACGGGCGTGCGGCGAAGCTTGATAGAATGCGCGTTCACTCCGTCTCGAGCAGCAGTCAGACAACCATGGCCGGTCATTCCAAGTGGGCGAACATCCAGCACCGCAAGGGCAAGCAGGATGCGGTGCGCGGCAAGATCTTCACCAAGCTGGTGCGCGAGATCACCGTGGCTGCACGCATGGGCGGCAGTGACATGACCGGCAACCCGCGGCTGCGCCTGGCCGTGGACAAGGCCATTGCCGCCTCCATGCCCAAGGACAACATCGAGCGCGCCATCAAGAAGGCCACCGGCGAGCTGGAAGGCGTGCAGTATGAAGAGGTGCGCTACGAGGGCTATGCGCCGGGCGGCGTGGCGGTCATCGTCGAATGCATGACCGACAACCGCAACCGCACCGTGGCCGATGTGCGTCATGCGTTCTCCAAGTTCGGCGGCAACATGGGCACCGAGGGCTCGGTGGCCTACATGTTCAACCGCATCGGCGTGCTGTCGTTTGCGCCCGGGTCCGATCCGGACCGCATCACCGAGGCCGCCATCGAGGCCGATGCCCAGGACGTGGTGGTGTTCGACGACACCGCCATCGAGGTGTTGACCCACGCGGATGACTATCATGCGGTCAAGGACGCCATGGAAGCAGCCGGCTGTGAACCGGATGATGCGGAAATCACCCAGCGCGCGGATATCGATGTGGCCGTGGAAGGTGAAACCGCGCAGACCGTGCGCCAGCTGCTGGATTGGCTGGAGGATCTGGATGACACGCAGAACGTGTATTCCAACGCCGATCTTCCGGCGGATGCATATGCCTGAAGCGGAGATTCCGCAGCCCCAATGTGTGCGTCTCATGGGCATCGACCCCGGTAGCCAGCGCACCGGTGTGGGCGTGGTGGACGTGGATGCCCGCGGCAAGGTGACGCACGTGGCGCACGAGGCGCTGGTGGTGGCGGGTGAGAAGAGCTTTCCGCTGCGCCTGAAACGCATCTATGACGGACTATGTGCGATCATCGCCGACCTTGAGCCAGCCGAGGTCGCCATCGAGCGCGTGTTCATGGCGCGCAATGCCGATTCGGCGTTGAAGCTGGGCCAGGCGCGCGGCGCCGCCATCTGTGCCGCGGTCGGACGAGGGGTCGATGTGCACGAATATTCAGCGACACAAGTGAAGCAGGCGGTGGTCGGCAGCGGGCGTGCGGACAAGACCCAGGTGCAGCACATGGTGGCGATGATGCTGGGCCTGAACGGACCGCTGCAGGCTGATGCTGCCGATGCGCTGGCCATTGCCATCACCCATGCGCACATGCGCACCAGCGTGGCACGCAGCGGACTGCCCGCCGCAGCCTGGAGGCGGCGCCGATGATCGGGCGCTTGCGCGGGACTTTGGTGTCCAAGCAGCCGCCCTGGCTGCTGGTGGATGTCGGTGGCGTCGGCTACGAGCTGCAGGCGCCGATGTCGACCATCTACGACCTGCCCGGCACCGGCAAGGACGTGACCCTGCTGACGCACTATCTGGCCAAGGAAGACAGCGTCGCCCTGTACGGTTTCATGCACGCATCCGAACGCGAGCTCTTCCGGCATCTGCTGAAGGTCAGCGGAATCGGCGCCAAGATCGCGCTGGCCGTGCTGTCGGGCGCCTCCAGTGCCGAATTCACGCGCATGGTGGAAACCGGCGATGTGGTCGCACTGACCAAGATCCCGGGGATCGGCAAGAAGACCGCCGAACGCATCGTGGTGGAGCTGCGCGACCGCGTGGATGGTTTGTCCATCGCCACGCCGGGCGTGGCGTCCGCGGCAGCGAACAGCCCACGCGATGCTCGTGCCGAGGCGGTCATTGCCCTGCAGCAGCTGGGCTACAAGCCGACCGAGGCCACGCGGCTGGCGACCAAGGCCGGCGCCAACGGCGATGACGCCGAAACCATCATTCGCAAGGCCCTGCGCGCCGCCCTCGGCGCCTGAGGCTGGACATCCCATGAGCAACGAATCGACACACCAGAACAGCGTGCACTCCGAAGGCAAGTCCGCAGATGTACTGCACGGCAGCGTGCCGACGCTGATCCTGGGCGCCATCGGCGTGGTCTTTGGCGACATCGGCACCAGTCCGCTGTATACCCTCAAGGAAACCTTCCGTCCAGAATACGGCCTGCAGCCGACGCACAGCGCCGTGCTGGGCGTGCTGTCGCTGATTACCTGGAGTCTGATCTCGGTGGTGGCGGTCAAGTACGTCAGCCTGGTGATGCGCGCCGACAACAAGGGCGAGGGCGGCATCATGGCGCTGATGACCATGGCGCAGCGCGCCGTAGGTGGATCCGCACGCCTGCGCCGGCTGATCATGCTGATGGCCCTGCTGGGTGCGGCTCTGTTCTTCGGCGACGGCGTGATTACGCCGTCGATCTCCGTGCTCTCGGCGGTCGAGGGGCTGGAGGTGGTCAGTACCGGGCTGCAAAACTGGGTCGTGCCGATCGCCGTGCTGGTGTTGTTGGGATTGTTCTGGCTGCAGCGTCACGGCACTGCCAAGGTGGGTGCGTTGTTCGGGCCGATCTGCGTGCTGTGGTTCCTGAGTCTGGCCGCAATCGGTATCTGGAACATTATCCAGGCGCCGCAAGTGCTGGCGGCATTGAATCCCATATATGCGGTGCATTTTTTCCAGGTTCACGGGGGGGCGGCGTTCGTCGCGCTGGGTGCTGTGGTGCTGTGTGTGACCGGCGCCGAGGCGCTGTACACGGATATGGGCCATTTCGGCCGCTTCCCGATCCGGGCGGCGTGGTTCGGTTTCGTGCTGCCGGCGCTGCTGCTCAACTATTACGGTCAAAGCGGCATGGTGCTGGAACACCCGCAAGCCATCTCCAATCCCTTCTACCACTCGGTACCGGACTGGGCCGGTTACCCGATGATCGCGCTGGCCACGGCGGCCACGGTAATTGCTTCACAGGCGGTGATTTCCGGCGCGTTTTCCGTCACCCGCCAGGCCATCCAGCTGGGATTCGTGCCGCGTATGCAGGTGATACAGACATCGAGCGAGGCCGTCGGGCATATCTTTCTGCCGTGGGTGAATCGCCTGCTGATGGTTGCGGTGATTCTCACCGTGGTGATGTTCGGCTCGTCAAACGCACTGGCCGGCGCCTACGGTATCGCCGTGACCGGCACCTTCGCCATCGACACCCTGCTGGTGATGACCGTAGCCAAGCGCCTGTGGCACTGGCATTGGCTGGTGGTCCTGCCGCTGGGGCTGGCGCTGCTGACCATCGACCTCTCGTTCTTCGGCGCCAACACCCTGAAGATTCCCGACGGCGGCTGGTTCCCGCTGGTGCTGGGCCTGTTGCTGTTCGCCATCATGACCACCTGGCGCCGCGGCCGCGAGCTGGTGGTGCGCGAGATCAAGCAGGGCGGGTTGGCGCTGCAGCCATTCATCGAGAACATCGAGGAGCATCCGCCGTTGCGCGTGCCGGGCACCGCCATCTTTCTCACCGCCAACCAGTCGTCCGTGCCGCACGCCATGCTGCACAACCTCAAGCACAACAAGGTGCTGCACGAGCGCAACGTGTTTCTGACGGCAGAGACCCTGGAGACGCCGGTCGCCGACGCGGACGAGCGCATCGAGGTCGAGCCGCTGGGCGGTGAGTTCTACAAGCTGACCCTGCGTTTCGGGTTCGCCGAGGATTCGCACATTCCGGTGGCTTTGGCCGCCTGCGCACGCCACGGGCTCGAGTTCGACATGATGGACACCACGTTCTTCCTCTCGCGCGAGACCATTGTCGCCAATGTGCGCCGACCCGGCATGGCGCTGTGGCGGGACAAGCTGTTCGCTTTCATGCAGCGCAATGCCCTGCCGGCCACCGCCTTCTTCGAGATTCCCGGCAACCGGCTCATCGAGCTGGGCGCGCAGGTAGAGATTTGAGTCGTGAGGGGCGCGCAGTGAGGGGCCGGACCAGCACCGCGATCCGGATGTTCCTGCCCGTCTCGCCGCTCACTCCTGTTGACCCCTTTCTCCGGCCATAATGTCGCCATGACCGATGACCGCCTGATCGCCAACGACGCCACCGCCGAAGACGAGGTGCTGGAAGCATCGATCCGGCCACAGCGGCTGGACGAGTACCTCGGGCAGAAAACCGTGCGCGAGCAGCTGGCGATCTACATCGAGGCGGCGCGGCGCCGCGGCGGTGCGCTGGACCATGTGCTGATCTTCGGTCCGCCGGGGCTGGGCAAGACCACGCTGAGCCACGTCATCGCCAACGAGCTGGGCGTGAATCTGCGCACCACCTCCGGACCCGTGTTGGAGCGTGCCGGCGATCTGGCGGCGTTGCTGACCAATCTGGAAGCCAACGACGTCCTGTTTGTGGACGAGATCCATCGCCTGTCGCCGGTGGTCGAGGAAGTGCTGTATCCGGCCATGGAAGACTTCCAGATCGACATCATGATCGGCGAGGGGCCGGCAGCGCGCTCCATCAAGCTGGATCTGCCGCCGTTCACGCTGATTGGTGCCACCACCCGCGCCGGATTGCTGACCGGCCCGCTGCGCGACCGCTTCGGCATCGTGCAGCGCCTGGAGTTCTACGATCACGTTGAGTTGACCGCCATCGTGCGCCGTTCCGCGCGCATCCTGGATATTGCCTGCGCGGCTGATGGCGCCGGTGAAATCGCCCGCCGTGCACGCGGTACGCCGCGCATTGCCAACCGCCTGTTGCGCCGCGTGCGCGACTACGCCGAGGTGCGCGCGGACGGCCATATCACCCGGGACGTGGCGCGTGCGGCCATGGATATGCTCAAGGTGGACAGCGAAGGATTCGACGACCTCGATCGCCGCCTGCTGCACATCATCATCGACAACTTCGAGGGGGGGCCGGTGGGCGTGGAATCGCTGGCCGCGGCCTTGAGCGAGGATCGTGGCACGCTGGAGGACGTGGTCGAGCCGTACCTCATCCAGCAGGGCTATCTCATCCGCACCGCCCGCGGCCGCATGGCCGCCGCACGCGCCTGGCGTCACCTGGGCCTGAATCCGCCGCCACGGCAGACGCCGGCGCAGGACTTGTTCATGGCAACGGACCCGGACGGCTACTCCGAGTAGGGGGGGCTCAAGGACCCCGGACTTGACCCTGTTTCTTGATCACATTTCATCGAAGCCGACCACGACCTGCAAAGCGGATCCGTCAAGACCGTCATCCCGGCTTTCGCCGGGATGACGGTCTGGTACATGCGGTTTGTGGATGAAGTGATGGTCCACAGAAGAAGTGATCAAGAGACAGGACTTGATCCGGGGACGGAGCCGCTGCTTGCGGTAAAGGCGCACAGTTGCGTTGTGGACATGCCGGACGGGACCCTCGCGAACGTTTTTTCGCGGACGCACGGTTCTTTCGAGCTCGCGGCAAACAGGCGGATCCGTCGCTGACGCTCCTTGATCCGCCCTACACTGGGCGCTCCGTTGAATTGAGCGTCCACGTCATGCGCATCCGGATCATTGCCATTGGCGACCACATGCCGGCCTGGGTGGCCGACGGCTTTGCCGATTACCAGAAGCGCCTCACACGCGAGACGCCGCTGGAGCTGATCGAGATACGGCCCGGAGCGCGTGGCAAGGGGCGTGACGTGAAGCGTGCGATTGCGGACGAAGGCGCCGCGGTGCTGGCCGCGCTGCCGCCCGGTGGTCACGTGATCGCGCTGGACGGGCGCGGCAAGGCGTGGTCCAGCGAAGACCTGGCCGCGCAATTGGGCGATTGGCGCATGACGGGCGGCGACGTGTCGCTGCTGATCGGCGGCCCGGACGGCCACGCGCCGGACGTGCTGGCCCGTGCCGGACGGCGCTGGTCGCTGGGGCCCCTGACGCTGCCGCACATGCTGGTGCGGCTGGTATTGATCGAGCAGGTGTACCGCGCCACCACGATTCTGGCAGGTCATCCTTACCATCGGCCCTGAGGACGGCGAGGCGGGTTCACCGCGCGCGCGGTGCGCTGGCGCATGATGTCGCGCAGGGACCATGCCAGAAGGGCGAAGCCGCAGACCAGCTTGATGACCACGGCTGCTTCGTAACCGGTGATGTACCCGCAGGTATACGCCGTCGACGCGGCCGCGCCTGCGTGGTGTGCCGCGGCAGGCAAGCCGTTGCTGATTGCGTGCACGAGTTGCTGCGCGCCCGCAATCGCGAGCACCAGCCCGCTGACGCCCAGAAGAATGCGTTCCCTGATCCGCATGTTCGCCCCCCGATGGTTCCTCCCCAGTGGCTCGACCTTAGCAAAGCCATGTGATGACAACCAGCTTGGAACCCGGCGGCAGCGTGGGTATCCTCAACCGGATGCTGTACCTCGCCTCGCGGTCGCCGCGCCGCCACCAGTTGCTTGCCCAGATCGGCGCTGCCTTCGAGGTGGTGCCGGTCGACGTGCCCGAAGTGCGGCGAACGCACGAACCGGCTGTGGCGTATGTGAGCCGCGTGGCGCGGGACAAGGCGCGTGCCGGTCTCCAGCGGCTCCGCGATGATCCGTCGGCCGCGGTGATCGGCGCGGATACCGAGGTGGTGCTGGACGACGAGGTCTTCGGCAAACCCGCGGACGCGGCGCAAGCCTCGGCCATGCTGCGGCGGCTTTCCGGCTGCACGCACCAGGCGGTCTCGACCGTCTGGTTGCTGCATGACGGCCGCGAGCTGGAAGCGCGCTGCATTTCGGATGTCACCATGACCTCGCTGGACGAGGCGGACATCGCCGACTATGTATCCACAGGCGAGTCGTTCGGCAAGGCCGGCGGTTATGCCATCCAGGGGCGTGCGGCGGTCTTCATCGCCAACCTGCGGGGAAGTTATTCCGCGGTCATGGGGCTGCCGTTGTTCGAAACGGCAGCATTGCTGCGCCAGGCGGGCCTGGACAGTTGCATGCCGGCACAGGAGGGGCAAGCGCGGTGAGCGAGGAAATACTGGTCAACGTGACGCCGCGCGAAACCCGGGTGGCGGTGGTCGAGAACGGCATGCTGCAGGAAGTGCATGTGGAACGTGCGCAACGCCGCGGCTATGTGGGGAATATCTACAAGGGCCGTGTGCGGCGCGTCATGCCCGGGATGCAGGCGGCCTTCGTGGACATCGGCCTGGAGCGTGCGGCCTTTCTGCACGCCTCCGACATCGTGCGGCCACCGGTCACCGCGTTGACAGGCGAGGCGCAGGCAGAAACCGGTCCCGCGGCACCACCGTCCATCACCAGCCTGATTCATGAGGGTCAGGACATCGTGGTGCAGGTCATCCGCGATCCCATCAGTACCAAGGGTGCGCGCTTGTCCGCGCACTTGTCGATTCCGTCGCGGTATCTGGTGTTGCTGCCGTATGCGCAGACGCTGGGGGTCTCGGCGCGCATCGAGGGCGAGGAGGAGCGCCAGCGCCTCAGGAACTGCCTGACCGCCCTCATCGGCGAGGACCCGCCGGGTTACATCGTGCGCACCAATGCCGAGGGCCGGGCCGAGGCCGAGCTGGCCTTCGACGTGACTTATCTGGCCAAGGTCTGGCGCGTGGTGCAGGAAAACGCACAGCAGCAAAAAGTGGGCGAGCGGATCTACGAGGAACTGTCGTTGCCGCTGCGCTCGCTGCGTGACGCGCTCCACGAGGGCGTGGAGAAGGTCCGTGTGGATTCACGCGAGACCTACGGGGAGACGTTGCACTTCGTCAACAAGTTCATGCCGGATCTGGCCAGCCGCATCGAGTACTACGACGGCGAGCAATCCATTTTCGACCTGTATGGGGTGGAGGACGAAATCCAGAGGGCGCTGCGCAAGGACGTGCCGCTGAAATCCGGCGGGTACCTTGTGGTCGACCAGACCGAAGCGATGACCACCATCGACGTCAATACCGGTGGTTATCTGGGCAGTCGCAATCTGGAGGAAACGGTGTATCGCACCAATCTGGAGGCGGCGCAGGCCGCGGCACGCCAGCTGCGGCTGCGCAACCTGGGCGGCATCATCATCATCGACTTCATCGACATGCTCGATGAAGAACACAAGCGTCAGGTCATCCGTACGCTGGAAAAGGGCCTGGCCCGCGATCATGCCAGGACCACCGTATATCCCATGTCCGCCCTGGGCCTGGTGGAGATGACGCGCAAGCGCACCACCGACAGTCTGGAACGACAGCTGTGCGAATCCTGCGCGTCATGCGGTGGACGCGGCATGGTGAAGACGGCAGAAACCGTGACCTATGAGGTATTTCGCGAAATCACCCGCGCCGTGCGCCAGTTCGAGGCGGGCAAGCTGCTGGTACTGGCCAGTCCGGATGTGGTCCACCGCATCCTGGAGGAGGAGTCCGTGACGGTGGCGGAGCTGGAGGAGTCCATCGGCAAGAGCATCAGCTTCAAGTCCGAGGAGCATTACCTGCAGGAACAGTTCGATGTCGTTCTGCTTTAATGGATGTCCTGTTCTGACAGCATGCACATGAACCTCTGTCCCCGATTCCCCGAGCGGTCCGACGCGTGAGTTCCTTCTGGCGTCACTCCCTGCGCCGCGCGCGGTTTGCGCTTGGCGGGCTGCTGGCGGCGGCGATCATTGCGGTGGCGGCCCTGCTGGCATTGGGCCAGCTGTTGCTGCCGCTGGCCGCGCATTATCCGCGCGAAGTGGCGTCGTTGCTCAGCGCGCAAATGCATCAACCGGTGAAATTCCGCTCCATGCAGGGGCAGTGGCAGGCCTCGGGCCCGCTGCTGACGCTGCATGATGTCACTGTCGGTGGCAATGCGCGGCATGCGGCCTTGCATCTGCCGCGGGCGCGGGTGAAATTCGATCTGGGGGCGTGGCTCTCCTCGTCCAGACATCTGGTCAACCTGCGGTTGAGCGGAATGCGTCTGGGACTCAGGCGGGATGCCGATGGCAGTTGGCATGTCTCCGGTTTCGGCCATGCCGGCCACGTATCGCATCGTTTTTCCGTCCACGACCTGCCCGGCAATCTGTGGATGCAGGCGGTGCGCGTGGATATCGACGATGTCGGCAGCGGACGGCATTTCACTCTCCAGGTGCCGGCGTTGCGCGTGACCAACGGGGCCGGGCGCCTGCGATTTTCCGCCGAAGTGCGCCGTGCCGCGGCGAAGGGCAAGATGCAGGTGATCGGGCACCTGCAGCCGGAGCGCGGCTCCGGCGAAATCTATGCAGTCGCGAAACGCACCGATCTGGGCGCCCTGTTGCACGGGCTCAGCATCAAGGGTGTCGCCGTGCGGCATGGCCAGGGCACCATGGCAGCCTGGTTGTGGTGGAGACATGGCCGATTGTGGACAGGCATCCTGCGCAGCCATCTACGGCAGTTGAACCTGGACGGTCCGGGTGGAGACGTGACGCTGCCGGCATGGGATGCGCGCGTTCGCCTGCGGCTCGATGCAGCGGGCACCCACGTCTTTTACGATGCGCACGATGCCGGCGCCGCCCGCGTGCGAATCACCGGCTCCGGAGCATCGCGGCACGTATGGGCGGTGGCGCGGCGACTCGATCTTGCACCGTTGCGCCTGCTGTCGGTGACGCCGTCCCTGCCACGTGGCGCGGCACACTGGCTGGCGGCAAGCCAGCTGGGCGGGCACCTGCTGCATGCCGATGCCGAGTGGAACGCGGCACGCGGGCTGCAGACGCTGGACGCTCAGCTGCGCGGGGTGCGCTGGAAGCCGGTTGGCGTCACTCCGGGCCTCTCCGCTCTCGATGCCACGGTGCGCGGCGATGAGGAAGCGGTGAGCGTCGAGTTGCCGGCGCAGGTGGCCACGCTGCGGATGCCGGGTGTATTTCGCCAGCCGATCCGTTTACAGCAGCTGGGCGGCAGCGTGACGGCATGGCATGCTGCCGATGGTTGGGACATGGGAAGCGATGCATTGACGCTTGCCGGCGATGGCTACGCCGCGCAGCTGCGTGGCCGGGTCAAGTTGCCGGGGAGTGGCAAGAAGCCGTTCGTGGACCTGGCGTTGGCGATCGATCATGCCAAGCTGAGGGCGGCAAAGCTGTTCTGGCCGCGGAGCATGCCGCCCAAGACACTGCATTGGCTGGATACCGCTCTGCAGGGCGGCAACGTGACTGCCGGTCGTGTGGTGGTTCACGGAGATCTGGGGAACTGGCCGTTTCGCGATCATCGGGGACATTTCGAGGCCCAGGCGGTACTCGACAATGCGCGGCTGAAGTTCAATCCCGCCTGGCCGGCCGTGCAACATGTCGATGCGGTGGCGCGCTTCCTAGACGACGGCATGCAGGTGACCGCCAGCAACGCGCAGTCGCATGGGGTGAAAGTGGATTCCGCGGTGGCGGCCATTGCCGATTTTTCCGACGCGCAGCTGCTGCTCCATGCCAGCGGCAGCGGCAGCGGCGCAGACCTCATCGGCTACGTGCGCAACAGCCCGGTCGCCGCGAAGCATGCAGATGCCATGCACAACCTGAGCCTCAGCGGCAGCGGTACATTCGATTTCTCGCTGATGCTTCCCTTCAAGCATCACGAGGATACCGTGCTGGCGGGCACGGCCCGGTTGAAGGATGTGGATGCGACCAATCCCGACTGGCACCTCGCGCTGCAGGCGCTGCACGGCCAGCTGGCCTACGACATGCACGGACTGCATGCCGACGACCTGCATGCGACTTTCCGTGGCGCCCCGGTCGACCTGCGCCTGGCTTTGGGGGCGGCCACGGGCGACCCCGCTGTGCCGGTACGCGTGGGCGCCCAGGGTATGTTCGCCGTGCCCACTTTGCTGCACGGAATCGATGCCCTGGCGCCGCTGACAGATGTCGCGCACGGCAAGGCACCCTTCGATATCGCAGTGGAGGTGCGCCGCGCCACAGATGGTCACGTGGCAACACAGCTTCATGTGCATTCGGACCTGGTGGGCATGCAGCTGGACCTGCCCAAGCCGCTGCACAAGCCGGCCGATCAGGCCCTGCCGCTGGCGCTGACGCTGGGTTTGCCGATGGCGGGCAACGACATGCAGTTGACGCTGGGGCCGTTGCAGATCCGGGCGCGGCTGCCGGGTTCCGCGGAACCCCTGGCCATGGCCGTGCATCTGGGTACGACGATGCCGCAAACCCTGCCGACCCAGGGTATCCGCATCAGCGGCCACACGCCGGTGCTCGACCTCAGCGGTTGGGGGCGGCGTGCACTGGCGCTGGCGGGAAAAACCTCCTCCGGCAGACAGGTGCTGAAAAGCGTGGACCTGCAAACCGATCAGGCGCTGCTGTTCGGCGAGCATTTCCAGGCGTTGCGCTTCGAGCTCGAGCCTGCCGCGGATACGCTGGCGCTGCATTTCACTGGCCCGGCGATCCAGGGCGTGGCCACGTTGCCCACCCATGGCGTCGAGAAGCGTGGCATCACGGCGCAATTCAAGCGCTTGTACTGGCCGTCGGACAAATCGGCGCACCACTCCGAGGCGGGTCACGCATCGTCGCCGACAGCGGTTTCCCGGCTGGTGGACGTGGCGCCCTCGGCGGTGCCGCCGCTGCATTTCTGGGTGGGTGACCTCAGGCTGGGCGAAGCGCATCTGGGACAGGCCCGATTCGAGAGCTGGCCCACGGCGAAGGGCATGCACATCGACCAGTTGCGCACCCATTCTCCGGCCGTGCAGCTGTCCGCCACGGGGGACTGGAACGGCTCGGCCAATGCCAATCAGACGCATCTGGTCATCGACTTCGGCGCTCGCAACCTGGGGCACATGCTGTCCGCGCTGGGCTTTTCCGGCCTGTTCGACGGTGGCCGAACCCAGGACCATCTGGATGCCACCTGGCCGGGACCGCCGTCTGCGGCCTCGCTGGCCAGAATGACCGGCAGTCTCGAGGTGGATGTCAGCGAGGGCCGCATTCCCGAGGTCAACCCGGGCATGGGGCGTCTGTTCGGCCTGATGTCGGTGACCGAACTTCCGCGCCGCCTGTCGCTGGATTTCGGCGGCGCGTTCGGCAAGGGGCTGGGCTTCGACACCATCAAGGGCACGTTCCGGCTCGCCGACGGCAACGCTTATACGGATGGTTTGCACTTGAGCGGTTCCGTGGCCAACATCACCGTCACCGGCCGCATCGGGTTGCGGGCCAGGGATTATGACCAGCGCGTGCAGGTCACGCCGCACGTCGGCAACAGTCTGCCGATCATGGGTGCATTGGCCGGCGGTCCCATCGGTGCTGCCGCGGGCCTCGCCATCCAGGGGCTGCTGGGGAATGGTCTCAATCGGGCCGTGGGCGCGCGCTACAGCATCACGGGCTCATGGGGCCATCCGCATATTGCGTTGATCAGCAAGACCACATTGCCGCAACCCGCGGTCATCGCCATCCCCTCCATCGTCATCCCGCCGGCGCAGGTTCCCGACCCGCGATGGCCCGCGCCGGCGTCATCCAGCCACCAGTGAGCACGCATGGCGGGGTTTTAAGCGCCGGGGCATGGCCCCATGTGTGACAGTATCCTGCTTTGCCTGCTCCCTCCGTCTGGCTCTGGTTGATTCACGCGGGCAAAGTAGAGCACTCGTTCATCAACGGATCCGTTATCTTATGCAATCTTCACTGGCACTGGCCGAACAGCGTCTGCTTGCTCCCGGCGGCATGGGAGCGTCCGATCTGGAGCGCGTCTTCGATCGCCTGATGGGTCCGTCCATCGACGCGGCGGACATCTATGCGCAGCATTCGCGCAGCGAGTCGTGGGTGCTGGAGGATGGCATCGTCAAGGACGGCCACCACAGCATCGATCAGGGCGTGGGCGTGCGCGCCATGTCCGGCGAGAAGACCGGCTTTGCCTATTCCGACGAGATCGTGTTGCCGCAGCTTCTGGATGCAGCCGGCGCGGCGCGAGCCATTGCCGGCAGCGGGCAGGGCAGTGGACGGCCGCTGGCATTGACCTCTGCACGGGCGTTGTATCCGGCCATCGATCCGGTGGACAGCCTGTCCAACGAGGACAAGATTGCCGTATTGCGCGAGGTGGATGCCTTCACGCGCAAACAGGACAGCCGCATCACCCAGGTGGTGGTCAGCATGGCCGCGACCCTGGACACGATCCTGGTGGCGGCCGCCGACGGCACGCTGGCGGCGGATGTGCGCCCGCTGGTGCGCCTCAACGTGCAGGTCATCGCCGAATCCGGCGGCCGGCGCGAGCAGGGCCATGCCGGCGGCGGCGGACGCTACGGCTATCGCGAGCTGCTCGCCGAGGGCCGGGCGCACAGGTGGGCCGCCCAGGCGGTGCGCCAGGCACTGCTGAACCTGGAAGCCGTGGACGCACCGGCCGGGACCATGCCGGTGGTGCTGGGCCCCGGCTGGCCCGGCGTGCTGCTGCACGAAGCCATCGGCCACGGACTCGAGGGAGATTTCAACCGCAAGGGCACCTCGGCATTCGCCGGTCGCATGGGCCAGCGCGTGGCCGCTCCAGGTGTCACCGTGGTCGACGACGGCACCCTGGACGGTCGCCGCGGCTCGCTGTCGGTGGACGACGAGGGCACGCCCACCACGTGTACCACGTTGATCGAGGATGGTGTGCTGGTCGGATTCATGCAGGACAAGCTCAACGCGCGCCTGATGGGTGTGAAGGCCACTGGCAACGGCCGCCGCGAGTCGTTCGCGCATCTGCCCATGCCGCGCATGACCAACACCTACATGCTGGGCGGCCAGCACGATCCGGGCGAAATTCTCGCCTCGGTCAGGAACGGGTTGTACGCGGTCAACTTCGGCGGCGGCCAGGTCGACATCACCAACGGCAAGTTCACCTTCTCCGCCAGCGAGGCCTACCTGATCGAAGATGGCAAGGTCACGCGACCGGTCAAGGGCGCCACCCTGATCGGGTCCGGTCCGGAGGTACTCACGCGCGTGTCCATGATCGGCAACGACATGGCGCTGGACGAAGGCGTGGGCGTCTGCGGCAAGGACGGCCAGAGCGTGCCGGTCGGCGTGGGTCAGCCGACGCTGCGCGTGGACTCGATGACCGTGGGCGGCACCGCCGGCTGATGCAACTGATGCAACGCGTAGGTCGGATCAAGAAACGGTGAGTGACGGATCCGCCGCCTGTTTGCCGGAAGGTGAGATTGCCTGCCGCAAGCAGGCGGATCCGCCGCGTTGCTCCCGACCGCAGGAAACCCCCTTGTGGGATTGATCCGCCCTAGGATTTTTCGCTCTCGCGCAGCAGGCGAAACAGCTCGCGGCTGGCGCGTGGCGGTTTGTCACGCGCGCGCTCGCTGCGCGCCTTGCGGATGATCGTGCGCAGATGCTGGCGGTCGACGTCGGGGTGGCTGTCGATGAATTCTCCCAGGGCCTCGTCGCCACCGTCGATCAGCGCCTCGCGCAGCACCTCCAGACGCTGCTGCGCGGCGGCATCCTGGCGCTGACGCTGGCGGTCCTCGCCCAGCATGGCGCGGGCCCCGCTGAAGGCCTCATCGCTGTGGCGGCGCATCAGCTTGGCCAGATAGGCCAACTCGCGCTTGTGCGCGCCGTGCGCAGTGATGCGACGGACCTGCGCGATCTGCGCGCGGACATCGTCCGGAAGCTCGATCGCCTGCAGGCGTGCAGGCGACAGAGAGGCCAGTTGCTCCCCCAGGGCCAGGATGGCCAGGGCATCGCGGCGTTGCTGGCTGCGGCTGGGTGGCAGTTGATCCGGATCGTGGTTGTCGGCAGAGTGCATTGGCCCCATCTTCACATGCGTCGCGCAAAACTGCGCGGGAACGAAAAGGATAGGCGTGGAATCTGTAATCACCAAGCAGCAAAATGACAGTGCGGAACTGGACCGGTTGGCACAACTGGCCGAAGATCTGGTCAAGCGTGCGCATGCCGCGGGTGCGAGCCAGGCCGAGGTCGGCGCGGGTATCGACAGCGGGCTCAACGTCAACGTGCGCCTGGGGGAGGTGGAGACGGTCGAGCACACGCGCGATCGCAGCTTCGGCCTGACCGTGTACTTCGGCAAACGCAAGGGGTCGGCCAGTACCGCCGATCTCAGTCCCGAGTCGATCCAGGCCACGCTGGAGCAGGCCTGTGCCATCGCGCGGCACACCGAGGAAGATGCCTGCTCCGGGCTGGCCGATCCCGAGCGCATGGCTACCGACACGCCCGACATGGATCTGTGGCATCCGTGGGGCATCGAGGTGCCCGATGCCATCGCACTGGGCCGCGAGATCGAACAGGCGGGGCGTGATGTCGACGGCATCACCAATTCCGAGGGCGCGGCGGTCCAGGCCGATGCATCCATGAGCGTGTATACCAATTCGCATGGGTTCGTGGGCCGTGAGCGTGGCACGCGGCACATGCTGTCGTGCGCCTTGCTGGCTGGCGACAGCGGCGCCATGCAGCGGGACTACTGGTACGACACGGTGCGGGACGCCACGCAGTTCATGCCCGCCGCAGAGCTGGGACGCATGGCGGCCGAGCGCACACTGGCGCGCATGGGTGCGCGGCGGCTGTCCACGCGGCAGTGCCCGGTGCTGTTTTCGCCGTCGGTGGCGCGGGGCCTGGTCGGGCACCTGCTGAGCGCCGCTGCCGGTGGTGCGCTGTATCGTCGCTCCAGCTTTTTGCTCGATTGCATGGGCCAGACGATTCTGCCTGACTGGCTGGACATCCATGAGCAGCCGTGGATGCGGCGTGGGCTGGGTTCCGCGGCCTTCGATGCCGAGGGCGTGGCCACGCGCAATTCGGCGCTGGTCGAGGGTGGCGTGCTCAAGCGCTACATCCTGGGCAGCTATTCGGCACGCAAGCTGGGGCTGGAAAGCACCGGCAACGCCGGCGGCGTGCACAACATCGTGGTCGGACACGGCGAGGACGACTTCAAGGGCATGCTGGAGCGATTGGGGACCGGCCTGCTGGTGACCGATGTCATGGGCCAGGGCGTGTCCATCATCACCGGGGATTACTCGCGCGGCGCCTCCGGTTTCTGGGTGGAAAACGGTGAAATCGCCTACCCGGTGGAAGAAATCACCATCGCCGCCAACCTGCGCGACATGTTCGCCGGCATCCTCGCGGTGGGGGCGGATGTGGATCGCCGCTCGCAGGTGTTGACCGGGTCGATTCTTCTCCAGCGCATGACTGTGGCCGGGGAATGAAGATGCATCGTGGCCCGGTGGCTTTTCGTGACGATCCTTGCCATCGGGAGCCGCTCGGCGCGGCGGGATGAGACATGGCGGGGGCATCGATTTTACTTGACATGCGCCGCCGAGGGGGAAAAAGTGAAGTCTCGTTCCTGCCAAGGAGAGCTTCATGAACACGCCGTCCGACCACGTGCCGCCGCTGTCGTCCGAGCCGCCGAAGCCCCCGCCCGCAGCATCTCCGATTCCACCCTCGGAACCACCGCGGCAACCGCCGCCGCCCGAGCCACCTCCACACAGCACGCCGCCACCGGTCGCCTCGCAGGATGATCGCAATATCGCGTTGCTGACTCATCTGTCGGGCTTCATTTTCAGCGTCATCGTGCCGCTGATCGTGTGGCTGATGTATCGTGACCGCAGCGCCAGGGCCTATATCGTGGAAGAAGCGCGCGAAGCGCTGAATTTCCAGATCACCGTGCTGATCGGGTACGTCATCTGCGCGATATTGACGTTCATTGTCATCGGCGCCTTCCTGGGATGGTTGCTGTGGATCGCCAACCTGGTGTTCTGCGTCATTGCTGCCGTCAGGACAAGCTCCGGTGCACGCTATCGATATCCATTCAATTTACGCCTGATTCAATAACGCAAAAAGGCGGCCGGGAGGCCGCCTTTTTGCGTGGCTGCAGCGGTGGGGACGCAGCACCAGGGGCGCGTTCTGCGTGATATCGGCTAGTGGGTCCGCCGGGCCGCATAGTGGGCCAGCCATGTGAGGGGGCGTGTGTCCCCGCGCAGCGGTGCGATGGCCTCCAGCGCCCGCTCTATCAGACGATCGAGATGGGTGCGCGAGGCGTCCATGCCGAGGATGGAGGGAAAGGTCGGCTTGTCGCCAGCCGCATCCTTGCCCGCGGTCTTGCCCAGCACGTCGGTGGCACCTTCCACGTCGAGGATATCGTCGCGCACCTGGAACGCCAGCCCCACGGCATGCGCATAACTGTCCATCGCCTCAAGTGTCGTGTCCTGGTTGCAGCCGCCCGCCAGCGCGCCCAGGAGGACCGAGGCACGGATGAGGGCGCCGGTCTTGTGGGCATGCATGCTTTCCAGCGCGGCCACATCGATGCTGCGACCGATGGCGGACAGGTCCAGTGCCTGGCCGCCGGCCATGCCGGACGAGCCGCAGGCCTGTCCCAGGGTATGCAGCATGCGTAACTGCGTGGTGGCATCGACTCCGCCTGGGTATCGCGGCGTGGACAGCAGTTCGAACGCCAGTGCCTGCAGTGCATCGCCCGCGAGGATTGCCATGGCATCGCCGAATACCACGTGACAGGTGGGCTTGCCACGGCGCAGTTGGTCGTCGTCCATGGCCGGCAGATCATCATGGATCAGCGAATAGGCGTGGATCAGCTCGACCGCGCATGCGGCGGTATCCAGCGCTTCGCCTCCATCGCCGATTGCATAGCCTGCTGCATACACAAGCAATGGCCGCAATCGCTTGCCGCCGCTGAGTACGGCATAACGCATGGCACGATGCAGTTGCGTCGGCGTGGCATCTTCCGTTGGCAGCACAAGCAGCAGGGCCGCATTGGCGCGCTCGACCAGCGCGCGGACCTGCGCATCGGGGGTGCCCGTATGGGAATGGATCAACGGGGTATCAAGGGCTATCGGGCACAAACGGTTCGGCACTCTCTGGCGCATCGGGGTCGAGCAGGACACGCACACGTTGCTCGGCCTGTTCCAGCGCCTGCTGGCAGTCGCGGTACAAGGTGACGCCGCGTTCAAAGGATTTCAGCGAGTCGTCCAGACTGAGCTCGCCATCTTCCATGCGCCCCACCAGCGTTTCCAGTTCGTCCAGCGATTGCTCGAAATGGACGATGCGCGGGTTGTCGTCGGATGCGGGCGCGGAAGGCTTGGAAGACGTCATGATCGGAAAACTAACGCAAGCAGGGGGTGGAATCAATCGCCGCGGTGTGCACCGGCAGTGCGTTGTCAGCAGCCGGGATGCCAGAGTGGACAGGCGCCGATCTGTTCGAACAGCAGTTGCCCTTCGGCGCTGTGCCACAGCCCGCCGACACTCAGCAATGTGCCGTGCTGATCATGAATGAATGGACAGCGCCGGCGTCGCCATGGCGGGATGCGGGCCTGCTGGTAGAGATCCCGCACCTCGCGCGTGAAACGATCGCCGGCTGGCTTGAGACGGGCGCCGCGGACATCCAGCCGCACGGACAAGGCGGGATGTTTCTGTGGCGTGCGGGTCCAGGCGAGGCGCCCTGCATGGTCCGGCAGTTGCAGCTCGGGCGTATGCCATTCAGCCTGCCAGTCACGGG
Source organism: uncultured Gammaproteobacteria bacterium (assembly GCA_963747595.1). Taxonomy (GTDB): domain Bacteria; phylum Pseudomonadota; class Gammaproteobacteria; order Xanthomonadales; family Rhodanobacteraceae; genus Oleiagrimonas. The sequence goes on along the minus strand of CAVVFO010000002.1, from coordinate 1,301,873 downwards.
GCGGGCTGGACAGCGGCTGCATGGCGTACAAATGGCCGCCCCAGGGGCGCACTTCCGCACCCGGCCAGGTGATCCGAGGCTGACGCCCGGGCCGTGCCTCGCGTAGCTGGCACTCCAGCTGCGCACGCTGCGGCCGGGTCGGTGCCGGCAGCTGCTGGTCGTGCAGCCAGCGTTCCAGAACCAGGCCGCGCAGGGCGTCATGTAGCTGCAGCCAGGCCGGGGCGTGCAGCGTGGGGCCCGCGCGCACGCCACGCAATGCGATATCGACCTGCGCATCCAGATACGCGGCGACCTCACGTTGCTGTCCGGCGGCCCGCGCCAGCAAGGACGCAGCATGCGGCCATCGTGCCTGGATGGCTGGCAGGACGCTGTGCCGCAGGACATTGCGTGCCATGCCGGCATCATCGTTAGCGGGGTCGTCGATCGGCCGCAAGTCGTTGGCCTGGCCATATGCGCGCAGCACGGAGCCGGGAAGACCCAGAAGCGGGCGCCACAGCTGTCCTGCGCCGAGCGGCCGCAGTTCCCGCATGCCTCCCAGGCCATGTGGCCCCGCGCCCCGCAGAAGTTTCAGCAACAGGGTTTCGGCCTGGTCATCCTGATGGTGGGCGGTCAAAAGTAGCTCGCCGTCGCGCAGCAGTTCTTTCATGGCGGCGTAGCGGGCATGTCGCGCGGCGGCCTCGACGCCTTGGTCCCGCAGGTCCACGTGCACATGCCGTACCGCAAGCGGAACGCGCAATTCGGCACACGTCCGTGCACACCATCTCGCCCAGTCGGCGCTGTGCGGGTGCAGCCCGTGATCGACATGCACGGCGCGTAGCCGTCGCTGCTCCGGCTGTACGAGCCGACTCAATGCGTGCAGCAGCGCACTGGAATCGTGACCGCCGCTGAAGGCGACACACAACGGCGCATCCTCGGCGACCGTATGCAGCTGGCGCCGCAGGTGCTCGGGGAGGGAGGCGGGATGTTTCATGTGTGCTCGACTTTGCCTGAAGTCGCTGAACCTACTTGTTGCGCTTGTCGCGCAGATAGATCATGCGCTGCGAGCCTTCGCCGCGTTCCTCGATGTCGAACAGCTGAGTGGCCGCGACCAGGTCACTGAGCTTGCGGTAGCCGTAGTTGCGCGGGTCGAACTCGGGCGCCTGCTTCGCCATGTTGCTGCCGACCTGGCCCAGGTTCGCCCAGCGCGTGTCGTCGGAACTGGCATCCGTGGCATTGCGCAGCAGGCCGACGAGCCGTGTGTCCTGCTTCAGCTTGGCCGTGGAGACGCGCTTGTGCGGATGTTCGTCCTCGGGTTTTTCCAGCAACAGTTCGGTGAAGATGAATTTGTCGCAGGCGGCAACAAAGGGTTCCGGCGTCTTCTTTTCGCCAAAGCCGTACACGGTCAGGCCGGACTCGCGGATGCGCGCGGCCAGACGCGTGAAGTCGCTGTCGCTGGAGACGATGCAGAAACCATCGAAGCGCTCGGTGTAGAGCAGATCCATGGCATCGATGATCATCGCCGAATCGGTGGCGTTCTTGCCCCGGGTGTAGCCGAACTGCTGGATCGGCTGGATGGAGTGGGTCAGCAATGAGTCTTTCCAGCTGCGCAGGTGCGTGCCGGTCCAGTCGCCGTAGATGCGCTTGACGTGCGCGGTGCCGTACTTGGCGATCTCCGCCAGCAGCCCTTCGATGATCGCCGGCTGGGCATTGTCCGCATCGATCAGGACAGCGAGCTTCTGGGTGGACAGTGTCGTCATGGGGTTCCTTCGGTACGCGGAGCCGCCATGATCGCATGGTGCCGCCGGTTGCAGGTGCTCAACCTTTGGCCTTGGTGCGTGTCTTTCCGGGTCTGGCATTTTTCTCGATGAACTCGATCATGCGCCCGGCCACGTCGATGCCGGTGGCGTTCTCGATACCCTCGAGACCGGGCGAGGAGTTGACTTCCATGACCACCGGACCGTGGTTGGAGCGCAGCATGTCGACACCGCATACGTTCAGGCCCATGCCGTGCGCGGCGGCAATGGCGGTGGCGCGTTCCTGCGGCGTGATCTTCACTCTTTCGGCACTGCCGCCGCGGTGCAGGTTGGAGCGGAAGTCGCCGGCCTTGCCGCGACGGATCATGGAGGCGACGACGCGCTCGCCGATGACGAAGCAGCGGATGTCCTCGCCCTCGGCTTCCTTGACGAATTCCTGCACCAGGATGTTGGTGTGCACGCCGCCGAAGGCCTGGATGATGCTCTCGGCCGATTTTGGCGTTTCCGCCAGCACCACGCCGATGCCCTGGGTTCCCTCCAGCAGCTTGATGACCACCGGTGCGCCGCCCGCCAGCTCCAGCAGTTCCTCGGCGTTGGAGGTGCGATGCGCGAACAGGGTGACCGGCAGGCCCACCCCCTTGCGGGCCAGCAGCTGCAGGCTGCGCAGCTTGTCACGCGAACGCGAGATGGCCACCGATTCATTGACCGGATACACGCCCATCATCTCGAACTGACGCAGCACGGCGGCGCCGAAGAAGGTCACCGATGCGCCGATGCGCGGGATCACCGCATCGTAGCGGGGCAGCGGCTTGCCGTGGTAGTGGATGCCGGGCCGGTGCGAGGCGATGTTGATGTAGCAGCGGATGTGGTTGATGACGTCGATCTCGTGGCCGCGCGCCTTCGCTGCCTCGACGATGCGTTGGTGCGAATACAACGAGGCATTGCGGCACAACAGCGCGATTTTCATGGCTTACGTTCCGTGAGGTGGAATGATGGGATCCGGCGGCAGTTGCAGGAACGAGCGACCGGGGTCGACCAGGAAGCGCCTGCGCACGGCTTCACGCCCCAGCAGCATGCGATAGCTCATCATGTCGCGGTTGGTCAGGGTCATCTCGATGGGCCAGCGGTACGTGCCGATCTGCGCCGTGGTGGCAATCACGTAACGCTGCTGCTGCGCACCATTGGAGCTGGTGATCTGGCGCACGTCGATCAGTTCGCCCGTGCAGCTGCGCTCGGGGCGGCGCTTGTGCTGCAGCGGATGCACCAGAAAGCTGACGTGACGCGCGCCGCGCTCGACAAACTCGCGGATACGGAATGCATGCAGCGCAGAGGTCTGCGCCCCCGTATCCACCTTGACCTTGATCGGCTCCGGAAAAAGGTCGGGCAGCAGCAACCATTCGCGCCAGCCGATGACCGGGCGTGAACGGGGCTTACGTGGAGGTTGGGGCATGGACGATCCGTGGACACACGCGACCCCGCCAGCTTAAGCCCACAGGCGTTGAGCGTCACCTGAATGTGCCGTTTACCCCACTGTGCGGGGACACATGGTTTGGGATGTGGGACAAAGCGGAAAATAGAGGGATGAAATGGGCCGAGAACCAGTGAAATAGCGGGTTTGTGGCATTGGCGGAAGACTGACGAGCGCAAAGCTATAGTTTGCAAAATTGCCGCGAAATAGATAACTACGGCACTAGGATTGCGAATTGAAAGCGGGGATGACGCCGGTTTCAACGCCGTTTGAGAAGTGATTGAAAAGCGCGCGGAACGCGGCGGGTCTGCGCCCCTGGGAGTTTGCGCGGAGCCGGAGCGGCGGCGTGCCGATGCGCGGCTTATGGAGAGGGCGCGCTGGATCGCATGTGCGCGTCGCGCGTCGCTTTGTGCTGCGTCAGGATCCTGTTTTCGGATGGCCTGGGGCATCAGGAGGCGCTCCAGGGCCTGCATGAGTATCTTCCTGGCGAGTTCCTTGGCTTTGGCTGTTGTCACGTTTTGCACTTGAGCGGCCTCTGATATCGGTGTGGGCCGCCGTGAGGCGATCCAGCAAGTCAGCGATTTCCCCGTGCGTAGCGACGCCGTTGTGATCGACCAGGAACTGATAGACCTCCACAAATGGCCCCGGATCAATCGCGGCGTCATATGTGGCGCCCGTGAGGCCGTATATGGAGCGCAGCAGCCGCAACGCGATCTGGACGATCTCAGGTTGCAGTCGCGGATGTTGAGATGACGCGGCCACAGAGGCGGAAAAATCCTTAAGGCGCTGTTCGCGCCGCGCGTTGGCGCGCCTGGCCGCTTCTGATTCGGGAGGCTGGGTCAAGATCGCGTGCGTGTCCAGCTCCGCCGGTGACAGTTGGTCGAGAAGCATGGGGCCTTCGCCGCTATCCAGCCACTGCATGCTGACGCCCGCGGCGTTGCACAGACGTGCTGCCACGTCGAATGGCGGCATGTTGTCGTTTCGGATGTACCGCTGCAGTGACGCCCCCGACACGCCTGCCGCTTTTGCCGCTTCAGCTCGGCCGCCAATCACTTCTGACACTCGTGCGATTCGAGTTCCGATCGTATCTGAAGAATCCGAACTTGGTTCCTTTTCAGATGTGGTCGTTCCGTTTCTATCGCATGTGTTTGTTTTTGATTGCTTTTTTAACATTATACGTGCTCACATGTGGTCGTTTTGAATCGGAACCGATCAGAAGTGATTGACATGTATCCAGATATGAGTATTATCCGCCGTGTAGATACAGCCATTTTAATGCCAAGACAGAAACGGAGAGTTACATGCCACAGACCAAACCACTTACACCGAATCAGGCTCGCGCTCGTATCCGACTGAAGGGCATCACCTTGACCCAGTGGGCCAAGGATCATGGCTTCCCGCGCGACGCGGTGTATCGCGTGCTCGGCGGACAATTCAAGGCGCATTTCGGACGCGCGCATGACATCGCTGTTGCGCTTCGTATGAAAGTACCCACTGATGATCGTAGCACCAGCACTGACGCTGGCAATACGCAAGACCGTGACGCGGCCTAGATACATGCGCCGCCGCGATGACCATACCGGCGACATGTTCGTCGTCCCGACCGCGCTGGCACCGGCGGACGGCGCGATGGATTTCCGCCAGAGCGTCAGCCACTTCACATCTGAGGTGTTGCATGACGCCGGGCAGGATCGATTCCACGTGGCCGCCGACATGTCGCGCCTGACGGGGAAGTCCGTGACCAAGCTGATGCTGGATGGATACACAAGTGAAGCGCGCGAGACGTTCAACCTGCCTTTGTACCTGGTGCCGTCATTGGAGACCGCCTGCAGCAGCACGCGGCTCACCGAGTGGCTTGCCGGAACGCGCGGCGGTCAGCTGTGCGTGGGCGCTGACACCATCGATGCCGAAATCGGTCGGATCGAACATCAACAACAGCTCAAGGCGCAGCAGCTGAAGGATTTGCGCGCGTTGCGCCGGAGGGTCCGCTAATGGCTGACGGTTCATCTTTCCACGGAAAGTGGTTTACAGCCTCGACTCTGGCTGGATTGACCGGATTGCCTGGTACTGATCGAGGCGTCCTTAAATTCGCCCATCGCGAAGGCTGGAACAGACGCAGGCGTCAGCATGGAAAAGGCTGGGAATATGCCTTTCAATCGCTGCCAGAGGTGACCCAGGCCGCACTTTTGCTGCGCGAGCATCCAGTGTTTGACGATACCGCTGATGTGTCGAGGAAGCCTCGCGGCAAGGTGCTGGTCAAATCACAAGATCAGATCGAGAGCGCGTGGGATCGCTACGAGCGCGTGAAAACGCCGCTTAAAGACACGGCCAAATCCCGGTTGAATACAGTTCTTGCCGTGGAAAAGCTGGTTTCAGGCGGCATGCCGCTGATGAAGGCCCGCAAGTTGGTGGCGAGTCAAAAAAAGTTGAGCGCACCGACCATTGCGCGGTGGCAGAAGGCGGTTGCGGGCGTCGACCAAAGCCACTGGTTGGCGTTTTTAGTGCCGAATTTCTGCGGTCGCGAGAAGAAAGCGCCGATGCCGGCCGAAGCCTGGGACCTTTACCGCAGTGACTGGCTGCGTGAAGAGCAACCGACATCGATCAGCTGTTATCGCCGGCTGCAGGACAAAGCTTCCGAGAAAGGCTGGAATCTGCCCTGTATCAAAACATTCGAGCGCCGCGTCGGTGAAGAGATTCCGCGCGCCGTCGTGGTACTTGCCCGTTATGGCGATGAAGAACTGATGAAACTGTACCCGGCACAGGAGCGCGATCACAGCGTATTCAGCGCTCTGGAGGCGGTCAATGCAGACGGGCACCGGTTCGACGTGATGGTGCGCTTCCCTGACGGGCATGTCGGGCGACCGCTGATTCTTGGCTGGCAAGACATTTATAGCGGGAAAATGCTGTCCTGGCGTTTGACCGATCACGAATCGAGCGACGTGGTGCGCCTGGCGCTGGCCGATCTGGTACGCAACTACGGCATTCCGAAGATGGCGTATCTGGACAATGGCCGCGCCTTTGCCAGCAAGTGGATGACCGGAGGAACGCCGAACCGTTATCGATTCAAGGTGAAAGAAGAAGACCCAGAAGGCGTGCTAACGACCCTGATCGGCAAGGACAACGTGCATTGGGTGACCCCTTACCACGGACAAGCCAAACCCATCGAGCGGCTGTGGCGCGACTATGCCGACGAAATTGCCAAGCATCCGGATTTTGCGGGGGCCTACGTGGGCAACAGCCCTACCAACAAGCCATCGAACTACGGTTCCAAGGTCGTTGAATGGGAAACATTTGAGCGGTCAATAAACCATCAAATTGCCAAACACAACGCGCGGACAGGGCGCACGAGCAAGGTGTGTGCCGGGCGCAGCTTCGATGAAACCTTTGCCGACAGCTACGCCAAGGCGATCGTACGCAAATGCACTGAGGCGCAACTACGCATGTTGCTGATGGCATCCGAAGCTGTGACGGCCAATCGGAACGACGGCAGCGTGCGGCTGTGCGGAAACCGTTACTGGACCGAGAAGCTATCGGAATACGCCGGCAAAAAAGTGGTGTTGCGTGTGGACCCGTACCAACTGCACGACCGCGCGTACGTGTATGCCCTGGACGGCAACTACATCTGCGAGGCGCCGTGTGTTGCGATGGTCGGCTTTGCCGATGTGAACGCGGCCCGTGAGCAGGCGCGCAACAGGAACCATATGCGACGCAACACCAAGGAGCGACTGAAGATTGAAAAGAAAATCGAAGCGCTGGACATCGTTGGGCAGGTGCCGCCGATGCCGCCGGAGAACCTGCCCAGCGCCACGGTGATTGCACCGGTGTTCCGGCACCACGGCAAAAAACCGGAGGCGCCGCAGAAGGAAGAGGAAAAAGCGACCGGAACCGATGGCGTGACCAGCCTGGACAAGATGATGACGTGGCGCTCCGAGCGACTCAAGGATGACGAGGTATGAGCAAGGACTCATCCATATTCGTCATCGGGAAACAGATGATGGCCGCCTGTCATGAACAGCTCGAGCGCGCGGAGAAGGCTTCCGCTAAGTGGAATTCCGATCAAGCGGCGCGAGAGCTTCTTGCGGCAATGGAGCCAAGCGACCGCCAGATCATCGCCGCTTGGCTCAGTGATCGCGTGGCTATAGCTCGATTCATCACCGCCACGAATCTTCACTCGTCGGTCCTATCGATCGTTGAGCGAGCCTGGATGGAGGACCTGGACACAAACAGGATGTTTCGATCTTAAGTGCTGCGGCGGTGCTACCAACACCGCCGCAGCGATGGCAGCAGCAGCCCCTACCAACGGGGATTTTGAGACCAACCACTACCAACGGGGATTATCACATGAGCGACCAAACCAACGTGGCCAGCATCTATCGCGGAGACGCCGAGCTACGCGAGCAGATCACCACCATCATGAGCACGGACAAGGCGCTGAGCCAGTCCGTGGTGGCCAAGGAAACCGGCATCAGCGGTGCCACACTCAGCCAGTGGCTGGGCGCCACCTACAAGGGCAACAACGAGGCGGTGGAGACCAAGCTGCGCATCTGGATGGAGGCGCACAACGCCCGCGTCGCCGCCGGTGACCAGCTGCCCGAAGCGCCCAGCTACGTGGATACGCCCACCGCCTCGCGGGTCATCGCCGCACTCAGCTATGCGCAGATCGCCGGCGACATCGCGGTCGGCTACGGTGCGGCCGGACTTGGCAAGACCACCGCCTGCGAGCAGTACCAGGCAAGCCGGCCCAATGTGTGGATTGCCACCATGACGCCGGCATCGTCCGGCGTGGTCACCGCGCTGGAGGAAATCTGCGATGCGATGGGCGTTACCGATGGCGGCGGCGCACGGCGCATGTCGCGTGCCATCACCAAGCGTGTCACCGGCACGCACGGGCTGCTGGTGATCGACGAGGCGCAGCACCTGAGCGTGCCGGCACTGGATCAGATCCGATCGATCCACGACGCCACCGGCATCGGCATCGCGCTGGTCGGCAATGAGGGTGTGTATGCCCGCATGGCCGGCGGTCGCAACGCAGCGCAGCTGGACCGTCTGTTCTCACGCATCGGCAAGCGCCTGGCGCTGAAGAAATCCAGCGATGCGGACATCAAGGCGCTGGTGAAAGCCTGGGGCATCACCGATGCCAAGTGCATGCCCACGCTGCTGGAGATTGCCCGGCGCCCCGGCGCGCTGCGCGCCCTCACCAAGACGCTTCGCCTGGCCAGCATGCAAGCCGCCGCCGAAGGCCGGCCCATCTGCTGTCAGGACGTGCGTGCCGCGGCCCGCGAGCTTGGGGGTGTGTCATGAGCCCGCGCGTGCAGGTATTCACCGGACGCGCCGCGCAGTTGATCGCGCAGCAGGCCGAGGACATGGGCGATCTGCAGGGCCGCGACGAGCGCCTGCTGCAGCTGCGCACATTCTCGCCGACGATCGGCGTCTACACGCCGATGAAAAGCCGGCTGCTGGTGATGGCCGGCGAGTGCGTGGTGGAGCTGGCTGATCTGATGGAAACGCCCGATCAGCCGCCGGAACTCAATGCCATCGTCAGCCGCTTCCTTTCCAGGGACATGAGCTATCCGATGTTCCGGCAGCAGATGACGGCCTACCGAGAACGCCGCAACGCAGACACCGCGGGGGCATAGCCATGCAGACCGACCTCTTCCAGTGCCACGACCTGACGCCCGTGCGCGTGCTGTGCGCGCTGGGGGTCGGTCAGAGCCAAAGCGCCACCGCGCAGCAACTTGTGCACGCCATCACCGGCCGGCAACGCCCGGCAGACCTGCGGGCACTGCGCAAGGTGATCGAAGCCCTGCGCCGCGCCGGCCACCAGGTTTGCGCGCATCCGTCACACGGCTACTACCTCGCTGCCACCGACACCGAACTGGACCGGACCTGCGCATATTTAGTGGACCGGGCCATGACATCCCTGCGGCAAGTGAGCGCGATGAAGCGCGTCTCCCTGCCGGATCTACGCGGGCAGCTGCGGTTGCCCGAGAGGAGCAAATCATGAACACCCCATTGAAGACCATTCAAACCGCCGTCGATCTGCGTTTGCGCCAGCATAGCGACCGCATCCTGGCCGCGGTGAAGCGCGCAGCCGTGTGCATCGAGCATCTGCATGCCCACGGCAGCACCGTGCAGGAGGTCGAAATCCGCGGTGACCACGTCGTCATACACATCGACCGGCCCAGCAGCGCATTTCTGACCGGGTCCATCCACATCAGCCGCATGAACCGCGACCACCGCGAAACCGTGCGCGTGTCCTCCGTGCTGTGCTGTCAGGTGCAGTGGCGCGAGCGCCTCGACCCGCCGCTGTTGCGGCAGGAGGCGTAAGGCCATGAGCGGCGTCGAGCTGACAACCATCCAGCAGATGGCCCTGCGCGCCGTGCGCGATGGCGGCGACGTGTATGGCGACGACGTCGCCCGCACCCTGCGCCAGATGCAGAGCATCCGCCCGGCCATCATCAGACTGTGCCGGCCCAGGAGCGACGCCGATACGAACGGCCGCGAGCCGCACTTCGGCGCCGTCGCCACCCGGCGCGGCCGCGCTCTTCTGCACACCATCGACGACCAACTTCCGCCATGCATCGGCGAATCCATGCGCGACACCGAGCGCACTATCCAGCGCCGCGCCGCCCACAACCAGGAGCACTGACATGCCCAAGAAGAAGACACGCATCAAATCCGACGCGGCGGTGGATGTGCCGCAGACCCGTGAAGAAGTCGTGAAATGCATTGCGCTTATCGGCGCCCACCAGCGCGAGCGCGACCGCGTGCAGGGCGCGATGAACGATGAGCTATCCGCCGTGCGCGAGCGCCATGAAGCAAACGCCAAGCCGCACGCCGATGCCATCGCCCAGCTGACCCGCGGCGTGCAGCTGTATTGCGAGGCGCACCGCTTGGAGCTGACCCGTGATGGCAAGAAAAAGACCCACACCTTCGCCAGCGGCGAGGTGAAGTGGCGCATGCGCCCGCCCTCCGTGGTGGTGCGCGGCGTGGAGACCGTCATCGACGCGCTGAAGCAGCTGAAGCTGCAGCGCTTCGTGCGCCTCAAGGAAGAGGTCAACAAGGACGCCGTGCTCGCCGACCGCGAGGCTGTCGCCGGCGTCAAGGGCATCAGCATCCGGCAGATCGAGGATTTCATTGTCGAGCCGTGGGATACCGAGCTTGAGGAGGTGGCGTGATGGCCAGGAAAAAAATCACCGAGGAGCTGCGCAAGCGCGTCATGGATCATGAGGAGATGCCCAGCATGCGCTTCAGGTTTTTTCGGGTCACCGACGGGCCATTGATTGACGAGCTGCATCGGATTCGTGACGCGAACATCGACGCCTGGAACAAGACGAATGCGCTCTGCAAGGACCTGTCGGCCGATCACGCCTGCTTCTATCGCGGCAGCTGGCTGTTCGCTTTCTCCGATGATGAACCGCCTGCGCAGAACGTCTGGAGGCACGCGTATGCGCTCAAGGGGCGCAAGTACTGGAAACCGCGCCGCAACCTTAAAGCTGGCAAGGAGATCGCCGCGCGGATCAGGAAGCTGCCGAACCTGGAGGAATACAACGACGTCATCCGTACCGTGGACCTGCCGACGTTTCCCGCCGTTATCGATGGCAACCGTTGGTACCGCCCAGGCATATGGGGCTATTTCGACGAGTCCACGTTTTTCGTCAAGGTGCCGTGGCGTGACTACGCGCCCGAGATTCTGGAGGCCTACAAGACCATGCGCGACGCTGGCGACTACGGTTCCGGCGCGATGGACTTCGCGCTCTGGACGCCGCACCCGTCCATGCATGAGATCCCTGAGTGGGAAGCGCTCAAGTATGACGCCGATCACAAGGCGGCCAAGGCCGAGGAGGACGCATGAAACTGCAGATCAATACCAGCGGCGCCTGGCGCAATGTGGCCGACTTCGATGCGTCGGACCGAGAAGGCGTAGTGCGCGCCGTGGGCGCGCTGTCCGGGCTGGTCAAGTCCAAGTGGTGCATGCTGCACGATGACGGCAAGCGCGAATGGATCGAACCCGACAAGATGGACGACTGGGCGCGCTGGCGTCCCGTCACGCCCATCGAGCCGCCGCCGTTGGAAGACGTGATGGTCACCGTCAAAAACGCGCCCGATTCCGAGCCGCTGACCTACATGGCATTCCGTCGACCCGATGGTGGGCCGGGTTATCGGGGCGGCTTTTTCCTCAGTGGCGCGGATGAGGAACGGATCACGGGCGTGTTCGCCTGGGCGCCCTGCATGCCGGCTGCGCCGGCGTCGATGGGGAGGGCGGCAGCATGACATTCGAAGCAGGCCACAACCCAAGCCACGACGTGACAGCCGCCGGACGCAAGGGTAAATCGCGCAGTCCGTGGCGCCACAGCCGCACCACCGCGCCAGCGGAGCGGGCTCCGGACCGCGGCGATCCGCGCATCGAGCCCGCCGAAGGCGACGCCGTGCGCGTGGGCAACGAGACGCGCGAGGTGGAGATGGTCAACCGCGACAAGGTCATCTATAGCTGGCCTGGCAAGCTGGCCGTGCGCACCCTGAGCATGAAAGCCTGGCGCGCCTGGGCCGCCGATGGCCAGCCGGTGCGGGTGAGCGCGCGCTGATGGCCGCCGGCAAGCCCACCGAGATCGCGTACTGGCTGGGTTGCATGCGGCATGTTCCGGATGTGCAAACCATCCGCGAGCGCTGGGGCGTGTCGCGCGCGTGCGCCTATCGCTGGCGCGCGTTCGCACTGTCCGGTGGGCGCAGCCAGTACGGATCCATGAACCGCAAAACCAGCCAACGCCTGAATGAGTATGCACACCATGACCATTGACCACGCTGCGAAACGCCGCAACAAGCAGATCGCCGGCATCCATGTGCTGGCGCGCAAGCAGCTGCGCCTCGATGAAGGCACCTACCGCGCGCTGCTCAAGCGCGTGGCCGGCGTCAGCAGCGCGGCGGACCTGGACGCGCGCGGCCGCGGCGCCGTGCTCACCGAGCTGCGCCGCCTCACCGGCCAGGGCGCTGGCCGCAGCCGCAACGCCGTGCCGCCGCCGGGAGGTCCGGAGAACGTGCGCGAGGAACTGGCGGCGATGGTGGCCAAGGTAGGCGCCATTCTCGCCGAGACCGGGCGCAGCTGGAACTACGCGCATGGCCTGGCGCGGAAGATGTTCAAGGTGGACAAGGTGGAATGGCTCAGCGCCGAGCAGCTGCATCGCGTTGTTGCGGCGTTGAGCTATGACCAGACGCGCCGCCGCAAGGGAGCGATGGACTGATGACGGAGAAGGAACACAGCAACGTCGTATCGCTGAACCGTGTTGACGATCTGCCCGAGAACCCGGTGAAGGTCGACCGCACCGATGGCATGAAGCGGTATTGCGATCACCCGACCCTGATCATCCATGAGCATGATCGGTCGCTTCAATGCGGGAGCTGCGGAGCCGCGCTGGACCCGTTCGACTATCTACTCAAAAGCGGACTCCGTTTGCAACGCGCATGGGACAGTCACCGCGCTGTCTCCCATAAATGCCGCGAGATTCAAAAGGGAATCGAAGACCTCAAGCGCGAGGAAAAGCGACTGAAGGCATCGATCAGGCGATGCCGCGACAAGGCCGGAACCCGGATCGACATGAGGAAGAAAGACTGATGCAACTCACCTGCCCAACCTGCCACGACCGCTTCCCGATCGCCGCCGGCTTCCTCGACGATGACGGCAAGCGGCTGGCCGCGCAGCTGGCCGGCATGGAGCCGGTGCTGGGCCGCGCGGTGATCGGCTATCTGCGCCTGTTCAAGCCTGCAAAGCAGGGCCTGCGCAGCGCGCGGGCGGTGAAGATCGTGGCCGAGCTCGAGGCGCTGGTGCGCACCGGCAGCGTGTGCCGTGACGAGCGCGGCGGCGTGCGCCGCCCGGCAACACCGGACACCTGGGCGGCAGGCATCGAGCAGATGCTGGCCGAGGCGGACAAGCTCACCCTGCCGCTGGGCAATCACAACTACCTGCGCGCCATTGTCTACAGCCTCGCCGACAAGGCCGACGCCGCTGGCGAGCGTCAGCGCGAAGCCGACAAGCGCGCCGGCCGGCACCTGGAGAGCGCCAGCGGCAAGCGCACCAACATGCCATCGGACGCATCCGAACGCCTGGCGCTGCACAACGCGCTGGCCCGCGTGCAGGCGGATCTGGATCTGGGCCTGATCACGCCGAACGTGGCGGACACCCGCAAGGCCGAGGCCCGCAAGGCACACGGAGGCAACACGTCATGAGTGCGCAAGCCGACCTGGCGCTGAGTGATGACAACGCCGACCTGGTGGAGCAGATCGGCGATGTCGACGTGCCCGAGCACAAGTGGGCATCGACACTGGCTGGCATGGTGGACACCTTTGCCGCGTTCTACGGCAGGCGTGGCCGCAACCGTGAGGATGCGGTGCAAGAAGCGCAGGAGCTGGTCGCGGTGCTGGCGCAGGACTTTGGTGGTCGCCCGGTGTACCTGCCGCGTGGTGATCGGCTCAAACAGGCCCTCGTCGCCAGGGAGATCTATCTTTTGCACAACGGCCGCAACGTCGAGCAACTGGCGGACAGGTTTGGGTACACTGTGCGCCATGTGCAACGCGTTTATGCCGAGCAGCGCGCGTTGCAGATCCGAAAGCGGCAGGGACGTCTGTTCGGCGAACAAGGGGAGAATCCATGAAAACGCTAATCTTTGCTGTGAGCGCGGTGCTGTGCATGGCAGCGCTGACCGGCTGTGCAACGGTGAACAGTTACAAGCATGGGCCGCACGGCGGTCCGCTTTATGCGATCCACGGCATGACCGTGGGCAGTGCGTACGGAAAAGCCGATGAGGAATGCCCGCAGGGGTACTATCTCATCTCGCCTCAAGGCCAGCGCCGACCGCTGGATTATGAAATCACGGTTGAATGCAAGACCGGCACGGGCGGCACGGGCGGCACGCAGCAGATGACTTCCGCGATGCGCGGCCCGGATCATGCCCCGCAACCGGCGCATCCGCGCAATGCAGACACCATGTATGCTGCGGCCCAGGCCTATGCGACGTATCACGGCTGCAGCGGCACCCTTTCCGCGCTACGCCGTAACGACACACGCGATTTGTATGAGGCATCCTGCCCGGACGGGCGATCGCTGCACATCACCTGCAGTAACGGATCGTGCCAGCGTATGGATGACGCGCAAACGCAATAGCGCTACGATCTAAAACTTCGCGTTCACCCATCAAGCCCCGCCCAGTGCGGGGCTTTTTCGTTGCGACGCGCGTCGCACCCAGCCGCCCCGGCTGCATCCATACCATCAAACCTCCAGAGCAAGTGCGCCAGAAGAGCGCATCCTGCCGGGCGCTTTCCCTTCCCCGGAGCGCCCGGCCTTTTCTACGGATCCGGGTATGGATATCAAATCGCGCTTGAATGCCGTTTACACGGGCTTTGCCGCCGCCGTGGATGGCATGGGCCGCATGGCGCTGTGGGCGCTATTGTCGCTGCTGCTGCTGGCAGTGATCGCGATCTGGTTCAACCCGGCCAAGGCCGGCAGCTATCTGTGGATTGTCTCCAAGCTGAGCTTGGCCGCAGTGATGGGCCTGGGGTTTGATCGCGCGGCCGCGCCCAAGCAGAAGCCGGAGAACCTGGACGGCATCGAGAAGGCGATGGCGCAGACGCGCCGGGCCACCATCATCGCTGCCACCATCGTGGCCGCGGGGCTGATGCCGTGATCCTCGCCTTGATCGTTTTCAAGTACCTGATGGCCTGTGGCTGCCTTGCGCTTGGCCTGTACGCGCTGATTGCGCGCCGCATTCCGCGCGAGAGCAACCTCAAGTTCGCGCAGGTGTGGCGTCATATCCACACGATCTGCTGCGTGGCATTCATCCTTCTCGGCTGTCTGATGCTGTCGCTGCCCGCTCACGCGGCCGTGACGCATCACCGCGTACAGATCCCACCCGCCAGTGCGCTGTACCGCCACTATGTGGATCAGGCCGCGGTGGAGCAGTTCGGCGTGAAAGCCTCGCCGGCGCGTCTGGCCGCGCAGTTGCATCAGGAATCAAGCTGGAATCCGCATGCGCGCAGCGCCGTGGGCGCCGAAGGCCTGGCGCAGTTCATGCCTGGCACGGCGCGCTGGATTGCACAGCAGTTCCCGGACCAGCTGGGGCACTTTGACCCGTGGGATCCGCAGCAGGCGGCGATGGCTGCCGCCATCTATGACAAGTGGCTGGTGGATCGCCACCACGGCGCCACGCCGTGCTCTACATGGGCGTTTGCGCTCTCGGCCTACAACGGTGGCGGCGTGCGCCTACACCATGAACAGGCATTGGCCGAGCGCGCCGGATACGACGGCACGCGATGGTTCCGCAATACTGCGATGTTCCGTGATCGCAGCCTGCCCAACTACCGCCAGAACCGCCACTACGTGCGCCACATTTTGACGGTGCTGGAGCCTGCGTACATCGCCGACGGATGGGAAGGCAAGGCGGTGTGCCGATGAGCGCCGTACTGATCAAGTGGGGCCTGGTGTTGCTGGTGCTGGTGCTGCTGGTATCTCTGGGCATGCTCGGCGGCTGGTATCTGCGTTCGCAGCACGATGCCAAGACGCTGGCGCGCGTGGGCAGCAATGCCGCCGTGTGCACAAGCGCCAACCAGTCTCAAGCCGCGGTGATCGATCACATGCGGGCCGCGGCAGCCAAACGCCTGAACCAGATGCAGACCCTTCATGCCAAGGCCCAGGCCATCCTGGCAAACCGCGACGCACTGCAGGCGCATCTGGCCGCCGCCACGGATAAGAACATCGCGCTCACACGGAGCATTGCCCATGAAACCCCAGCGTGTGCTGACCTCGAGCATGGTGCTATTTGCCCTGCTGTCTCTGACCGCCTGTGGCCAGCGCCCGCAGCAAGCGCTGGTGCGGCCGGAGGTCATTGACATGCCGGTGATCCAGTACGTGCCTGTGCCCCCGGCGCTGACGCAACACATCGACATGCCCCGACGGCCGCCCGAGCATTGCGCCTACAAGGGAAAACCGGCCGTTTGCGTGATCGACGGCCTGCTGCAGATCCCCGCGCTGCGCGGCCTGATCAAACGCGCCAATGCCGACCGCGCCGACGCCTCCCAGCTGGGAGGCCACGATGCAGGCAAATAACGCACGCGTGGATCGCGCGCTGATGGAGCGCCTGGCCGCCTCGTTCGAGGCCGAGGCGCGCAGCGTGGAGCACGGCGATACCACCATGACGACGGTGGAGCGGCGTCTGCGCGCCATGCACGGGCGCTGCTTCCGCGCCGCCGCGGACCGCCTGCGGCGCACGGTTGCCACCGGAAAGCTGGTGAAACATGGATGACATCGACCGCGCCACCGATGCCGCTGATCAGGACCTGGAGCGCGCGCTATCTGCGCAGCGCCGGCGCATCGCCGAATCGTTCAAGCCCAACGATGGATCCATGCAAGGCATCTGCATGGACTGCGACGAACCCATCGAACCGGCACGTCTCAAAGCGCTGCGTGGCTGTGCCAGCCGCTGCGTGTCATGTGCAACAGATCACGAACAACGGTCACGGGGGTACCGATGAATATCACGCTGGCAGTCATCCTCGCCGGCATCGTCATTGCGTTGCTGATCATCAACCTGTTTGGCCAGATGGCGCTGGCCAGGCGCATGGGCGGGTATCAGGACAACTGCAAGGCGATGGAAGAGGCCTCCATCTCGCTGGAGCGGCGCGTGCATACCGTGGAGATGCGTATCGAGTACCTGCCCACGCAAGGCGACCTGCAGCGCCTGCGCGAGCACATCGAGGCCTTCCGCGAAACCGTCAGCACCGTGCACGGGCAGAACCAGACCACCGTGCAGCTGCTGCAATCCATTCAGAAACACCTGCTGGAGAAGGAATCATGAAATCGTTCGAGGACCGTTTGCGCGAGGACCGCCGACTGGTGGTGCTGCGCCTGCTGCGCGAGCAGCCGGGTTACCGGCTCAACTCCAGCAACATCCACGCCGGACTGCAGCACCTGGGCGTGGTCACCACGCGCGACCACGTGCTGACCGATCTGCACTGGCTGGCCGAGCAGAACCTGGTACGCGTGGAAGAAGCCGTGCCCGGCGTGGAGGTGGCCACCATCACCGCGCGCGGCGACGACGTGGCCGCCGGCCGCGCGATGGCCCCCGGCGTGAGCCAGCCGAGCCCGCACTGATGCCGCGCCGTTCCAAAATCAAGACGCTGCCGGACGCGCAGCGCCGCTATGTGGAAAAGCTGCTGCGCGAGGACCGGCTGACGCTGGACGGTATGCTGGCCGCCATCCGCGCCAAGTTCCCGGGTGCCGCGCCGCCCAGCCGCTCCAGCCTGGGCCGTTACAAGCAGCACGTGGACGAGCTGGCCGGGCGCATGCGCGATATCCAGGCCGCCGGCACGTCCTTGGTGGCGGAGCTCGGCGAAGACCCCGATGACCGCGCCGGCCAGCTGCTGGTGCAGGCGGTGACCACGCTGGCCACGCACGCCGCGCTGAGCGCGACCGATCCGGATGCCGACGCCCTGAGCATCAAGGAAGTGGGCGAGCTGGCCCGCGGCGCCCGCGCCGTGCTGGAGGCCCGCAAGATGAGCCTGGCCGAGCGCCAGCAGATCAAACGCCTGGCGCGCGAGGAGCTGCAGGCCGAGCAGGATGAAAAGCTCAAGGCCGTGACCAAGTCCGGCGGCCTGAGCGCCAGCGCCACCGAGACCATCCGCAAAGAGATTCTGGGCATCGCATGAGCACCTCTGTCGCCAAGCGTCCCGTATCAGCGGCTGTTGACAACAAGCTGCGGGACGACATCCCCAGCACCGCCGATAGCGATGTGCCGGCCGCGTTCCTGCCGTACCAGAAGCGCTGGGTGGAGGATGAAAGCGACCTCAAGGTGGCCGAGAAAAGCCGCCGCACCGGCCTCACCTGGGCCGAGGCCGGCGACGATGTGCTGATTGCCGGCGCCGCTCGGTCCGCTGGCGGCCAGAACGTGTACTACATCGGCTACAACATGGACATGGCCATCGAGTACATCGAGGCCTGCGCCATGTGGGCGCGCACGTTTCACCAGGCGGCCGGCGAGATCGAGGAAGGCGAGGAGATCTTCACCGATGGCAAAGACGACAAGGCCATCAAGACCTACACCATCCGCTTTGCATCCAACTTCCGCATCGTGGCGCTGTCCAGCCGGCCGGCCAACCTGCGCGGCAAGCAGGGCGTGGTGGTGATCGATGAGGCCGCGTTCCACGGCCAGCTGGATGAACTGCTCAAGGCCGCAATCGCGCTGCTGATGTGGGGCGGCAAGGTGCGCATCATCTCCACGCACAACGGCGTGGACAATGCGTTCAACCAGCTGATCGAGGATATCCGCGCCGGCAAGCGCGCCGGCAGCGTGCACCGCATCACCTTTGATGAGGCCGTGGTCGAGGGCCTGTTTCAGCGCGTCAGCCTGCGCCAGCACAAGGCGTGGACGCAGGACACCGAAAACGCCTGGGTGACGGCGATCCGCAACACGTACGGCGATGCTGCCAGCGAAGAGCTGGACGTGATCCCGTCGCAAGGCTCCGGCACCTGGCTGTCCGGTGTGCTGATCGAGGCGCGCATGATCGGCGTGCCGGTGCTGCGTTATACCTGCCCCAAGGGATTCGAGAAAGAGCCGGACGTGCACCGCCATGCCGTCATCCAGGGCTGGCTGGATCTGGAAGTGGCGCCGCTGCTGGCCGAGCTGGACCCGCGCCTGCAGAGCGTGCTGGGCGAGGACTTTGGCCGCACGGGTGACTTGACCGTGATCACGCCGGCGCAGATCGGGCAGACGCTGACGCGGCGCATCCCGTTCATGCTGGAGCTGCGCAACATGCCGCACCGCCAGCAAGAGCAGGTGCTGTTCTTCATCGGCGACCGATTGCCAAACTTCGCCAAGGGCGCCTTTGATGCCGGCGGCAACGGAAGCGCCGTGGCCGAGTTCATGGCGCAGCGCTACGGCTATGCACGCATCGAGCTGGTGAAGCTCTCCGAGACCTGGTACCGCGAGCAGATGCCGCCGCTCAAGGCCGCGTTCGAGGATGCCACCATCGAAATACCGCGCGACGCGGACACGGCCTCCGACCTGCGCCTGCTGAAGCTGATCCGCGGCGTGGCCCGCGTGCCCGATCAACGCTCCACCGGCAAGGACGGCGGCAAGCGCCACGGCGATGCGGCCATCAGCATCGCGCTGATGCATTACGCCAGCCGCAACCTGTCCGCACCCATCGAATATCAATCCACCGGCCGCCGCGCCAGCCTGTCCGGCGATATCCCCGCGCCACTGCAGATGGACCGCGGGTTTGGCGTGGTGCCGGGCCGTCAAGACTTTGGAGGTTGGGGATGAGCGAACAGACCCGTGAAGACAAGCTGACCAGGGGCAACCCGCAGATCAACCGCGAAATCGCGGTGATCACCAACGGGCAGGACATCACCCGCGGCTACCTTGGGCCACTCCTTGAGCCGTATGACACGGTGCTGCGCGATCGCAGCGGATTCGACCTGCGCCTGTACGAGAGCGTGCTCTCTGATGCGATGGTCAAGGGCGCGCTGGAGCAACGCCAGCTGGCGGTGACCAAGTGCGAGTGGAGCGTGGAGCCTGGTGGCCCATCGCGCCAGGACAAGAAAGCCGCCGAGTTCATGAAGCAGCAGCTGCATCACATCGGCTGGGACAACGTCACCAAAAAGATGCTGTTCGGCGTGTTCTACGGCTACGCGGTGTCCGAGCTGATCTATGCGCGCGATGGCGCGCAGATCACGCTTGATGAATGCCGCGTGCGCCATCGCCGCCGGTTCCGCTTCGACAACAAAGGCCACCTGCGGCTGCTGACCTACGAACACATGCTGCACGGCCTGCCCGCCGAGCCGCCCTACTTCTGGCATTTCGAGGTGGGCGCCGATCACGATGATGAGCCGTATGGACTGGGCCTTGCGCACTGGCTGTACTGGCCAGTGCTGTTCAAGCGCCAGGACATGAAGTTCTGGCTGATCTTCCTGGAGAAGTTCGGCATGCCCACCGCCAAGGGCAGCTATCCCTCCGGCGCCGGCGCCGATGAAAAACAGGCGTTGCTCAACGCGGTGAGCGCCATCACCACCGATGCCGGCGTGATCATGCCCGACGGCATGGCGGTGGAGCTGATCGAGGCCGCGCGCTCCGGCACGGCGGATTACAAAGACCTGCACACCACGATGGATGAGGCCATTTCCCGCATCGTGCTGGGGCAGACGGCCACCATCATGCAGACCTCCGGGCGCCTGGGATCGGACAAGACCCACGACGACACCCGCGCCGACATCATCAAGGCCGATTCAGACCTGGTGTGCGAGAGCTGGAACACCGGCCCGGCGCGCTGGCTGACCGAGTGGAACTTTCCCAACGCCAAGCCGCCGCGCGTGTACCGCGTGGTGGATCCGCCTGAAGACATGGATCTGCTTGCAACGCGCGATAAAACGGTGTTTGACATGGGTTTCAAACCCACGTTGTCATATATTCAGGAGACCTACGGCGAGGGCTGGGAAGAGCAAGCGCAGCCGACCCCGCCGGCGCAGGCGCCACAGGGACAATCGGCCGCCGGCCAGCCACCGGCCACGGGCCTGCCGCCGGCCAACGCCTCCGATGGCACCAGCGCCGCATTTGCCGCCGCCAGCGACGTGCTGCCCGATGCCGCGCAACGCATGGCCGGACGCGCCAGCGCCCAGGTTTCGCCCGCCGTGGATGCGTGGATCGGCAAGATCCGGCACCTGGCCGAAACTGCCGACGACATGCAGGGCCTGCGCGATGGCCTGATGCAGCTGATGCCGGACATGAGCCTGGATGAGTACACGGGTGCCATGCAGCAGGCACTGGCAGCGGCCGCACTGGCCGGGCGTTACGAGCTGCTGAAGGAGGCGGGTGCCTCATGAGCGACCAGCGCAGCGACCTGGCCAAAGCCCGCGATGCGTGGCTGGTCACCGACGTGGCCGAGCGCTGCAAGGCGGGCGCGCCGCGGTCGGAGTATCTGGAAAACCGTCTCGTAGAAGCATTCAAGGCAGGCTGGGACGCGGCGCTGCGTGAGCGGCGACATGGCTGATGCCTCCTACGGGTCGCTCCCTTTCAGCGAGCAGATCGCGTTCCTGCGCGCCAAGGTCAACCTGCCCACCCACAGCTGGACGGACATCCTCAATGAGGCGCACGACCACGCGTTCGTGGTGGCCGGCGCCAATCGCGCGGACCTTGTGGCGGACTTCCGTGCCGCAGTAGACAAGGCCATCTCGCAGGGCACCTCGCTGGCCACCTTCCGCAAGGATTTCGATGCGATCGTCGCGCGCTACGGCTGGGACTACAACGGCGGGCGCAACTGGCGCAGCCGGGTCATCTACGAGACCAATCTGCGCACCAGCTACGCCGCCGGCCGTTACGCGCAGCTGCAGCGCGTCAAGACCGTGCGTCCGTACTGGCGCTACCGCCATGCCGATGGCGAGAAACACCCGCGCCCGCTGCATGAATCATGGGATGGCCTGGTACTGCATGCGGATGACCCGTGGTGGCAGGCACATTTTCCGCCCGGCGGCTGGGGCTGCCAGTGCACCGTGGACGCGCTCAACGCGCGGGACCTCGCGCGCATGGGAAAGTCCGGCCCGGATACCGCGCCGGACGATGGTACCGAAACACATACCGTCGGCGTGCGCGGACCCTCGCCGCGCACCGTGGAGACGCCGGCGGGCATTGACCCGGGCTTTGGCTACACGCCGGGACGCGATGCCTGGCTGCGCGAGCACGTGGCGCGCGATGTGGCCACCGCTGGCGCGCAGGCCACGGCATCATGGGATGACGTGCTGGGGACCACATGGCGCGATCTAGGCCGGCCCGATCGCATTCCGCTAGCGCCGGCCCCTGTTCCGCTGGGGCCGCGCTTTCCGGATGCGCGGGCCACCACCCAGGCGCTCAAGGATCTGCTGGGCGGCGACAACCGTGTATTTGACGTGCATGATCTGCCGATCGCACTGGATGCGGACGTGATTGGACCGCATCTGGATCCGGCGCGCTCACCGTACTTGCCGCTGCTCATCGACCTGTTGTCCGACCCCTTTGAGGTATGGGTCGACATGGAGCGTGCAGCGGACACGGGCATCCACCGCGTGCGCGCGCGCCTCATCAAGGGCTATCAACTCAAGCACGGCCGCATTGTGCTGCTGGTGGCCGATCAGCGCGATGGCAGCTTTGTCGGCTGGACCGCGTTTGCCACCGGCGACCGCAAGTACATCAACCGGCAGCGCCGCGGCCTGCTGTGGTGGGGCGCCGAGTGAAGGGCCCTCACTTCCCACGCGCGGGACGGGCCGGCCAGCCAGCGTATGGGAGCGCGCTCCACGCTGACGGCCAAGTGCGCGAGTATACGCCATGAGCGGCGCACGCGTTGTTATCCAGGTCGACGACCGCAAGCTGCTGGATGCGCTGCGCGCCGTGGACAACGTGCTCGATGGTGACGGCCGCGAACTGATGCTGGATGACATGGGCGAATACCTGCTCACATCCACCCGCGATCGCGCCGCGCTGGAAGTCTCGCCCGCCGGCGTACCGTGGCTGCCGCTGTCCAGGGACTACGCCAAACGCAAGGCGCGCAAACATCCGGATGCGCCCATCCTGGTGCTGGACCGGCACATGTTGGGCGACATGCTCAGCTATCAGGTCAGCGACCAGGTGCTGTACGTGGGCACCGCCGCCATCTGGGGCGCCACGCACCAGTTTGGCCGCGGCGGCATCCCCGCGCGGCCCTGGCTTGGTGTGTCCGCAGTGGATGCGGTGGAGCTCACGCATATCGCCAGCGATCACATCCAGGCGGCGCTGAATGCGTCGGCGCGCTGAGAGCGCCTGTGTGGGCCTACAAGACGCCCAAGGCATGCAATGCCCCCAGTGATGTACAGCGTGCCGCCTCTCAAACGCTTTTAAACGGCTTCAAAGGCGCTTTGGTGTCACCAAGGCCGGGCGTATTCGCTCCATCCGGGAAAGAATGCTGTGCTAGGCTCAATTTTACGGAGACAGGGTAAGGCAAGGATCATGCGCAAGCTTGCAGTGATGTTTCTAGTGATGGCCCTTGCGGGCTGTGCGACGGCCAATACCGGCCGGCAATACGATGCGTCATTGGTGTCACAGCTGAAGATTGGCACCACCACGCAGGCCCAGGCGCGCGACATGTTCGGCAAGCCGGCCCTGGTGGAGCATCGCAGTAATGGCAACACGGTGCTGGCATACAGCTATGAGCACTACCACTCCGATGGCTTCTTGAGCACGAGTGGTTCCGCGCAGACGCTGCTGCTGAAGTTCGATCCGTCCGGCACGCTCATCAAGGACGCGACCACCGACACCCCTGTGCACACCTACTGATTCAATCGGCCTCTGTCCGAGGCCATGCGTTTGAGCGACGCGCGTCGCACCCCGCGCCACCGGGTCAGTCCCGATACTGACCCACATGCCAAGCGCTCACCGTCTCGCCATCTTCCGTTCCGGCACGCATACCGACATGCGTGGCCGCACGCTCACGTTCAGCGATGCCGACCTGGCTGCAATGGCCGCCGGCTATGACCCGAACGTCTCCGAGGCGCCGCTGGTCATCGGCCACCCCGAAATCAACACGCCGGCCTATGGCTGGGTGAAGAAGCTGGTGGCCGAGGGCAGCGTGCTGTACGCCGAGACCGACCAGGTGGATCCCGAGTTCGTCAAGCTGGTCAACGACGGGCGCTACAAGAAGCTGTCCGCCTCCATCTTTCCGCCGGGCAGCAGCGCCAACCCCAAGCCGGACACGCATTACCTGCGCCATGTGGGCTTCCTGGGCGCGCAGGCGCCGGCCGTGAAGGGACTGCCCAGCGCCGCGTTTGCCGAGGGCGAGGCGGTGACCTTCGATTTTTCCTCCGTCAATACCCAGCACGGTCCGATGGCCGTGGTGGGGCAGCTGTTCCGGCGCCTGCGCAAACACATGAGCGATACCCAGGGCGGCGATCACGCCATGCGCATCTTGCCGGATGACGCCCTGGATGAGCTTGATTCCACCGGCGGCCCGCTGGAGCCGGACGCCGATGCCGATGATGCGGCCGCTGCCGCCACCCCATCTTTTTCCGAGGACCGCACCATGCCCGATACCAATCAACAGGCCGTCGACTTTGCCGAGCGCAAACAGCAGCTGGACGATCAGGCCAGCCAGCTGAGCGAGCGCGAGCAGGCGCTCAAAAGCCGCGAGACCAAGGCGCAGCGCGAAGATGCGCTGGCGTTTGCCGAGCAGCTGGTGAAACAGGGCAAGCTGCTGCCACGCCAGAAGGCGCCGGTGGTGGAGGTGCTGCTGGCCATGCCCGGTGACAGCTCCGTGAGCTTTGCCGGCGCCGAAGGCGAGAGCGTCACCCAGAGCGCCGGCGAGACGCTGCGCGGCCTGCTGGGCGAGCTGCCGCAGCAGATCGACTATGCGGAGAAGTCCGCCGCCGAGGTCACCGAGGCGCATGCCGATTTCGCCACCGCGCCCGGCACCCAGGTGGATGGCGCGCGGCTGGATCTGTACGCCAAGGCCCGCGCCTACCAGGCGCAGCACCCGGACATGGATTTTGTCTCCGCCTACCGCGCCGTCGGCGGCCGCTGATCGCCGCATGCCTTTTCATCATTCCAAGGACACGCCATGAGTCAGTCGCATTCCATCCTTACCCTCTCGGTCAAGGCCGCCGTCGCCATCACGGCGCTCACCTTTGTGACCGAGGACGGCAACCCGGCCACCGCGGCCGGCAATGCCCTGGGCGTTGCGCGCAGCGATGCGGCCGCCGGTGATCTGGTGCCCGTGGACACGCTGGGCACGGCGCAGGTGACCGCCGCCGGCGCCATTGCCCTGGGCGCACGCATCGAGGCCGGTGCCAATGGCCAGGCGGCCACGCACAGCAGCGGCGTGCCGGTTGCCGTGGCGCTGTCCGCGGCCAGCGCCGCCGGCGATGTCATCGAGTGCCACCTGATTCCCAACTGATCGATACGCAAGAACTGATGGGGCGGCGCGTCTGGCGCGCCATCCCAGCCCCAACCGCCAGGAGATAGTGACATGCCACAGCTCAGTCCAGGTCAGGCGCGCATCGTCGACCCCATTTTGTCCGAACACGCCCAGGGCTACCGCCAGGCCAACCTTGTGGGCCGCAGCTTGTTCAAGTTGGCACCGGTGCCGTACTACGGCGGCAAGACCATCCGCTTCGGCAAGGAGGCGTTCAAACTGTATTCCAGCGCACGCGCTCCCGGCTCTGCCACCAAGCGGCTGGAATTTGGCTACGAGGGCGAGCCCTTTGCCATCGTGCCCAGCGCGCTGGAGGCCAAGGTGCCGCGCGAACTGATGCGCGATGCCAGCCATGTGCCGGGCATCAACCTGGGCGTGCGCGCGGTCAATACGGTTATGCGCAGCCTCAATCTGGAGCACGAATACAACTGTGGCCAGACGGCGCGCAACACCGCCAACTACGACGCCAATCACCAGCACGCCCTGACCGGCACCGACGTGTGGAGCGGCTCCAGCGGTGACCCGAGCAAGGATGTGGAGGCCGGCCGCGAGGCTATCCGCAGCTCCATCGGCGTGTATCCCAACACCGCCATCATCTCGGCCAAGGCGCTCTCGGCGTGCAAGTACAACGCCAAGATCCTGGACCGCACCAAGTACACCAGCCGCGATTCCGTCACCCCGGAGATTCTGGCGAGCCTCTGGCAGGTCAAGAACGTGATCGTGGGCGAGGCGATGGTGGCCGACGACAAGGACGACTTCTCCGATGTGTGGGGAAACGATGTGGTGCTGGCCTATGTCAGCGACAGCCAGGACCCCAACGTGGAGGAGCCGAGCTTCGGCTACACCTACTACATCGAGGGGCATCCGCTGGTGGAGCAGCCCTACTGGGATGCCAATGCCAAGAGCTGGGTGTACGGCGTGAGTTTTGACAATACGCCGATCCTCACCGGCATCACCGCTGGCTACCTGATCGCCAACGCCGGCGGCTGATACCCGCCGCCATAGGACCCGGCGGCCACGCGCCGCCGGGTGACCCCATAGATAAGGAGTGCGACATGGCACTGAGTGAGTTCGAGATCCTCAAGCCCATTCGGCACAAGGGCGACCTTGTGCGCAGCGGCACCGTGAAGCTGGATGCCGACGCGCATCAGGAGCTGGTGTATCGCGGTTACATCACGCCGCTGGCTGCTGCCGAGAGCGATGACACCAAGAAGGCCAAGGGCAGCAAGTGAGCACGGCCTACGCCAGCACGCAGGACATGATTGACCGGTTCGGGCAGACCGAGCTGCTGGAGCTGACCGATCGCGAGCGCAGCGGCTTGATCGACCAGACCGTGTTGCAGCGCGCACTGGATGACGCCGGCGACGAGCTGGATACCTACGTGGGCAACCGCTACACGCTGCCGCTGGCCCAGGTGCCGCCGGTGCTGGTGCGCCTGGCCTGCGACGTGGCGCGCTACCGGCTGTATGACGACCAGGCGCCGCCGGAGATCCGCACGCGGTATCAGGACGTGGTGGCGCTGATGGGCAAGGTGGCCAGCGGGGCCATTTCGCTGGGGCTGGATACAAACATGCCGCAGGCGGCCGCGGACCGTCCGCAGGTGCAGGCGCCGCCGCGCACGCTGACCACTGAGTCACTGAGCGACTACCTGCCCGGCCTGACCAATGTGCGGCCGCTGCGATGAACGACTGGCTGGCCGCCGAGCCGTTGATCAAGGCGCGTCTGGAGGATCAGGTGCCCGATGTCACGGTGCTGGCCGCCGCAGATCTGGCCGGCGTGACCGAGCGCCAGCAGATCACGCCGGCAGTGCATCTGCTGTATGGCGGCGATGTGCCGGTGCGCGAGGCGGTGGGCACTGCCGAGCGCGGCGCCGGGCAGATCACCGACCAGCGCTGGGTGGTGGTGATTGCCACGCGCAGCGCCCGCGACGTGGTGGGTGGTAGCGGCGCGCGCCAGCTGGCCGGGCCGATTGTGGCGCAGACGCTGGACGCGCTGCGTGGCTGGACCCCGGATGGATTCACACGGCCGTTGCGACGTGGCTCCGGCATGCCGCCGAAGTATTCGCCCGGGTTTGCCTACTTCCCGTTTCAATTTTTGCTGAGGATCGTCGAATGAACGTCACCCTGCTCAAAGATCACATCCACGCCGGCATCAAGTATCTGGAAGGCGAGGTCATCGATGTGGAACAGCACATCGCCGCGTGGCTGGCCGAGCACGGCATCATCGCCGCCAAGGACGCGCCCAAGAGCGCCGCAGCGCCGGCCAAATCGGCGGCCGTGCCCAAGACCACCCCGACTGCCGATTCCGGCGCCACCAAGGAGTAACCCATGAGCCTGTTTTCATTCCAGGGCAAGGCCTACATTGCCGAGCGCGATGCCAATGGCAAGCCCGCGGCGCTGCGGTGGCCCTTCAACGTGCCCACGCTGCAGCTGTCGCTGTCCACCACCGTGAAGCAGCATCAGGAGAGCTACACCGGTCAGCGCATCGAGGATGGCCGCCTGATCACTGCCAAGACCGCTGGCATCACGCTGGAGCTGGAGGACTTCAACGCGGACAACCTGGCGCTGGCGCTGTACGGCAGCAAGTCCAGCGTGACGGGCGCAACCGTGACTGCCGAGGCTCTACCGGACACGCTGGTGTCTGGTGATTACGCAGCGCTGGAGTTTGCCAACGTCTCCACGCTCACCATCACCGACAGCGCCACTAGCACGCCGGTGGATCTGGTGGAAGGCACGGACTATGTGATCGAGTCTGCCGCCGGGGGCATCATCAAGTTCCTCAATGTGGCCAGCTTCACGCAGCCGTTCAACGTCAATTACACCTACGGCGATGCCAGCAACGTGGCCATGTTCACCGCGCCGATTCCCGAGAAGTACATCGTGTTCGACGGCATCAATACGGTGGACAACAGCGCGGCGCGCGTGCGGCTGTACCGCTGTCAATTTGACCCGCTCTCGCAGCTGGATCTGATCGGCACCGATTACGGCAAGATGCAGCTCAAGGGCAGCGTGCTGTATGACACGCTCAACGCCAAGGATCCGCTGCTGGGTGGGTTTGGCCGCATCGAAACGCCGGCGGCCGCGTAATGGCCAGGAAAGTCGCACCTCCGGCAACATCCGCATCGGCGCCCGACAAGGGCGCCGATGATCTGAACGTGCTGCACCCGGAGCGCGAGGTTGAGCTTGATGGCCGTACGGTCACCGTGCGCGAATACGGCTTTGTCGAGGGCCTGAAAATCCAGCGCTCCGCCGCCGTGCTGGTGGCCGCCCTGGTGGAAGCGCAGGGCGCCGGCGATGTGGCCTATCAATCCGTGCAATCCATCATGGCGGACCATGCGGACATCCTCATCGATCTCATGGCCCGCGCCGCCGATGTGGACGCGGACTGGATCCGCGGCCTCTCCGATGAAGACGGGCAGCTGCTGATGATGGTGTGGTGGTCCGTGAACGGCCCTTTTTTCGTCCGCCGCGTCGCCGTGGACGTGGCCATCACGGCACAGTCCGCTGGGCAGACGTCTACACCACCCTCATCGCCCACGGCCACGCCCAGCACGGACTCGGAGGCTACACCGCCCGCCAGCTGATGCTGTTCTACGAGCGCGCCAAGGCGCGCGAACGCCAGCAGCGGGGTGACCGCCTCACCGACGTCAACATGGCATTCGGCGGCGGCGATGATGCCAAACGGTTGTTGCAGGACCTGTACGCAGATTGATGGAGCACTGATCACGTGGCCACCGGCGCCGACAATCTGGATGTTGCCCTGCGCATTACCGCAGACGTCAACAGCGCGCGCGCCGGTGTTGCCGGGGTGCGCGCAGAGGTAGAAGGGCTGAGCACATCGGCTGGAAAATCCACCCGTGCAACACGAGCACAGACCGCCGCGCTGGCGGATCTTTTGGGGCAGATCGACCCGGTGGGCGCCAAGCTGGGCAAGTTCGATGAGCTGGAAAGCAAGCTGGGCAAGTTCAGCAAGGCCGGCCTGCTGGGTGCTGAGGACTTCGGCGTATTCAGCGCCAAGATCAACGCCAGCCGTGATGCGCTCACGCGCACCAACAAGGCGGTGCACAAGTTCAGCTTCAACTCGGCCAATGCGCGCCGCGAGTTCGGCTTTCTGGCCAAGGACCTGGCCACCGGCCAATACGGCCGGCTGACGCAAAGCTCCCTGACCCTGGCCAACTACAGCGGTTTGCTGAGCAAGGCGTTCAGCGCGCAGGGCGTGGCCATTCTGGGTGTGGCCGGCGTGCTGGTGGGGCTGGCGGCGGCCTACGTCAAGGGGCTGGATGAGCAGGAGAAGCTCAACGCGCAGATCAAGATAACCGGCAATTATGCCGGGCAGACGGCGGGAAGCGTGGACGCGATGGCGCAGAGCATCGCCGGCACCGGCGTGGGCATCCGTGATGCACGTACCGCGCTGAGCCAGCTGATCGCCACGGGCCGTTTCACCGCCAGACCTGCAGGCCATCGGCGCGGCAGCCGTCAACATGGAGGAGACCACCGGCCAGGCCATCGGCACCACGGTGAAGCAGTTCGTGAAGCTCAAGGACGCCCCGGCCAAGGCCAGCGCCGCGCTCAACACGCAATACCACTACCTCACGGCGGCCGTGTATGAGCAGATCCAGGCGTTGCAGGAGCAGGGCAACACGGAGGCCGCAGCCAAGCTGGCCACCGACAGTTATGCCAACGCCATCAACCAGCGCAGCGATGAACTGCGCCAGCACCTTGGCGCGCTGCAAAGCTTCATGCACGAGTTCAAGAACGATCTGCAGACCGTGGAGGATGCAATCCTCTCCATTGGGCGCAGCGGCACATCCGCCGAGATTGATACCCAGCTGCAAAAGATCACCTCGCTCACAAAAACCATCAGCGACCGCGAGAACGGCCGGCATACCATCGTCTCGTTTGGTTTCGGCAAGCCCACGGCGCAGCTCAAGCAGGAACTGGCGCAGGCCAAACAACAGCTGCTGGCGCTGGAGGCCAAACGCCGCAATGAGATTGCGCACGCGCACCAGCAGAGCGCGCCGGATCAGGTGCAGCAAAAGGGCATCGAAGCCGATACGTTCCTCACCGGCATCGCCAACAGCCTGGACAAGACCACCGCCAAGACCAACGCCCTGATCAAGCTGAACAAGCAGCTGCGTGCGGCCTACGCGGCCAACCCCAACGACCCCAACCTGCACGGCATCCAGGCGCCGGCCAACGGCCCCATCACCGGAAGCTACTACCAAAAACTGGTCGCAGAGACCAACAAGAAATACACCGATCACGGCGCCGAGAAAGCGCAGCGCAAGGCGCTTGCGCAAGCCAAGGCCGCGGCCACGGCGCAGCAGCGGCTGGCCAATATCATCAGCTCGCTGGGCAGCAACGCGCTGGGGCCGGTGAGCGCGGCCTGGGACAAGTACGCAAAGTCCGTGCGCCAGGCCGCGCAGGCCGGCGGCAAGGCCATCGCCAACGGCGCCGATGTGGCCCAGGTGCAGGCGCAAGTGGCCCAGGCCGTGGACCTGGCCAACCAGGCCAAAAACCGCGCCATCGCCAAGGTGCACAACAACCTCACCGCCGCACTGGCCAGTGCCACCGGCGACCAGGCCAAGGCACAGAAGATAAAGATCGAGCAGCAGTACGGCCAGCTGCTGGCAGACCTGCAGCGCCAGGGCGATACCGCCGGCGTGGCGCTGGTGAAGAAGCTGATCAATGTGCAGGAGGCGCGTGCACAGCTGCAGAAGTTGCAGCGCGAGGTGCAGCAGATCCTCTCGAATCGAAGCCGGAACTGCAGAGCATTCAGTCCGAACAGCAGGCTGGACTCATCAGTGGATACACGGCGCGGCAACGCATTGTTGCGATCAATCAGAAAACGGGCGAACAGCTGGACATTATTGTGCCCAAGTACAAAGCGTTCACGGCCGCCATTGGTGACCCGCGCTCTGTGCAGAAGCTGAAAGATCTACAGGTTCATATAGGCCAGCTCAAGCTGCACGTCAACGACCTTGTACAGGCTGCTGAAAGTGGCTTTGAAGGCGGTTTGAGCAAAGCGCTTCAAGGGCTCGCCAGCGGCACGCTGACCGTTGCGGGAGCATTCCAGACGCTGGCGCAAAGCATCGAGCAGAGCCTGGCGCAGGTTGCAGCGCGGGCGCTGGCGGCCAAGGCCGTGGATGCGCTGGGCAGTCTGTTCGGCAATAACAAGAAGAGTGCCGATGTCAGCAAGGGCGCGGGCAAGCTCACGGTTGCCAGCGGTGCGCTGTTCTTCAGCAGCGAACTGCTTGGAGCGAACGCGGACAAACTGCAGAAGGCCGCTGAAACCCAGCTTGCAGCGAACCTTGCCGGTTCGTTCGCGGCATTTGCAGTGGGCGGCTACACCGGCGCGGGCGGCACCTATGACGTCGCCGGCGTGGTGCATGCCGGCGAGTATGTGCAGCCCGCGCATGTGGTGTCGCAGCCCGGCGCGCTGGGGTTCATGCGCGATTTCCACCGCCAGGGCATGGCCGCGATCGCCAACTATGCCGCCGGCTATGCCGATGGCGGCCTGGTGCATCCGCTGCGCGATGTGCCGGCACCGCATGTCTCTTCATCCCCGCGCCCGCGCCTGCAGTCCCCGGCAGGCCATCACGGCGGCGCCGCGCCATCGGTCAACTTCCGGAACGTCAACGTGGTGGATCCAGAGCTGGTGCACGGCTACCTGGCCGGCGGCGGTGGCAAAGACGACGTACTCAACATCATCAGCGAGAACCGCAGCACCGTGCGGCATCTTGTGAGCGGAGGCTGACACATGGCATCGAAGACCGGCTACGTCGACAACACCGGCAGCGAGGGCAGCGCGCACTGGCAGATGCTGCTGACGATCCAGACCCTGGCCGAGGCCAACGGCTGGACCACGCTGCGCTATGACGATAGCAAGCCCATTCGCGAGCTGATCATGCAGGGCACGGGCCTATCTGGTGATCAGCAGATCTTCATCGGTCTGCGCGCGTACCAGAACGCGGATGCCGATTACTACAATCTGACCGTTGCGTGCTTTACCGGCTATGTGGCCGCCAATGACTTCACCGCCCAGCCGGGCTACATCGAGCGCGGCGTGTGCGCGCACAATCAGCGCATCGATTACTGGCTGGCGGTCAACGCCCAGCGCATCTTTTTCGGCCTGAAGATTGGCGCCCCTGCGGTGTACGAGGTGGCCTATACGGGCTACTACTGCCCCTATGCCACGCCGGGCCAGTATCCCTTCCCGGTGACCTGCATCGGCACGCTGCCAAGCGCAACGCCAGCCACGCGCTACCCCGATACGTCCGGCATCACAGCAGCGGCGTGAAGGGCTTGTCCAATGGCTACCTGCGCGACGTCATGGGTAATTGGGACCAGTTCCGCTGCCTGCCGTGGACTGCGGACTACAACAACAGCCCGGACAAGCGTCGCGATACCGGTGGTATTACAGTGCGCTCAAGGCGGTGCTTATGACGGGCGGACACGACAACCCCGGCGGCACCGGCAACGTGTGGGGCGAGCTGGATGGTATCCGCTACGTGAGCGGGTTCAACAACACCTCCGAGAACACCACTGTCATCGATGGCGTGACGCACGTGGTGCTGGGTGACTGTT
Source organism: uncultured Gammaproteobacteria bacterium (assembly GCA_963747595.1). Taxonomy (GTDB): domain Bacteria; phylum Pseudomonadota; class Gammaproteobacteria; order Xanthomonadales; family Rhodanobacteraceae; genus Oleiagrimonas. Next base: position 1,269,135 of record CAVVFO010000002.1, on the reverse strand, counting down.
CCGCACTGGCATCGGCGATTACTTTCTGTTGGAGATGGACTGATGGCTTACGTGAGCGGAACAGATACCAGCTTGGCCGGGTTGTTGAGCTCAATTCAGAGCGCCTGCACCAGCAATGGCTGGACGCTCAGCGGCAGTGTGTCGCATAAAGGCACTGCTATGCCGAGATCAGCATTAGCGGATCAGTGATCCAATTGATATCTGGCACCGGCATCGACGGCAGCAACAATTTGACCGGCAAATCCACTAGTCCTACGGCATATATGTGTGGACCGCTGTATTTTGCCAGCACAGTGAAATTACGTGCCTGTGGCGTATGACGGTTTATCGGTACCTATCCCGACGAAGTCTATGTGCATGTGATGTTCGCCACAATTGTCATGAGCAGATCGGTTGGGGTCTTAGCGCGATGCCGGGGTTGCTCGGATCAGGGAATTGGTATGCCGGCGGCAACAATCATGGAGGACCTTACTACAGTGGGGTCAAATTATGGTAGTCCCGGTAGCAGAAATAATTATAAATGGGTAGTGGGCAGGCGGTCGCGCTTTTGCGTCGGATAGTTTCGTGTCATGCGGTATCGATCATACGTCTTTTATGGAGCCTCATGGTCGGGAGGTTATGGAGCGCGAGATATCGGATCGACGTTTGGTGGATAGCCCGCCAATCAACGGCGAGTCGATCCCGATGCCTGTGCGCTGCTACGCATTACGCCCGTCTGTATTTATTTCGCCGGTACTCGAATGCGCGCATTTACGCTACGTGAATAATGCCAATTTGAGCGATGGGGATTATCACGTTGGGGACTGACAGATGGATGGTGTACCCGTACGCACGTCGGGGTAGCGTGGACTTACAGTTGGCCACGGCGGTCAATGGGGCGCCCATGCTTTCCGCTACGACGGCCCTAACCGATGACTACGATCACCTCCACGCTTGCGATCTCTCCATTGGCGGCTATGTCAATCCGCACGTACGTTAGCACCGCACAGCGTCGACCCCATGGATCGGTTGGCCACGAACCAAGCGGATTCGGCACCGCGCCGGCCGCTGCGATGAGCGCGTGACCGCCGCCGAGCACCCGGACGATCAACGGCACGCTGGCGCAAAGCTCCGCCAACGACTACTACAACCGCATCCACATCACCCCGCTGCGCATCACCCTGGGCGCGCTGGTCACCCGACAGACCCGCGCCGTGGACGTCTGGAACGCCTACCGCGCCCGCCCCGACGCTGTCGCAGGTCAACGAATCCAACGCCAGCGGCATCGACCTCAACGCCCCCGGCACTGCCGCTGGCGTTTCCGCCGCTCAAACACACGAGCGGACCATGAGCATCACCACCGTGGGCTCCAGCAGCATTGCGGCGGATGTGAGCTGGCTGTTTCGGGCTTTGATCCGATCCCGGTGCACATCACCGGCGAGCGCGTGACCGCGTGATGTGAGCCCGGACTGGTCCACGCGGCATCACCGAGCATTGGAATGGCTCACGCAGTGCAGCAATCCGTCAGCGGCCAGCAGCTGCGCGTGGTGGATCGCGAGACGCCGCGCCGCTCCTGGGAGTTTGATATTGCCACCGGCGGCACGGAGCGCCAGCTTATGGAATCCGCGCTGGACGTGGTGCGCGGGCGCACTGTGGGCGCTGCCGATGTGGGTGAATCAGTCGTTTCTGGCCGCGCCGCTGGAATCGGGATCCACGTCCGTGCCGCTGACCACCGCGGGCCTGATTTCAGGCCGGCAAGCTGGCCATGCTGCGCCGCAGCGCCAGCGATTACGAGCTGGTGGAGATCGATCTTGTGGAAAACGACGGGCGACCTTTGCCAACGCCACCATCAACCGCTGGCCGGCCGGCACGGCGCTGTATCCGTGCCGCCTGGCGCGCATCACCGATACGCCCAGCCTTACGCGCGATCATCGGATGTGATCACCAGCACGCTGCGCTTTCAGAGCGCGGAGCCGTGCCCTGGACGCCACGCCGCCGGCGGCCAATACCGCGGGATCCCGGTGCTGGAGGCTCGCACCAACGAGGCCAGCGCGCCCACTGCCGGGCCGGATCGCCAGTTGCAGATTCGGATGGCGATGTCGGCGCGCAGCAGGTGGATGATGTGACCGGCCTGCCGTGGTCCACGAGATCGCACGCGTGGTGGCTGGCCGGCCGTGCCGCGCGCGCCGCCCAGCGCAGCCCTGTACTGATGGCCGGGCGCGCAACCGCTGTGGCTGCCGAGCTGGGCCGATGGCGTCAACGCTGACCGAGACCATCGGCGCGGGCAGCACGGTGATGAAAGTGGCGCGCTGCGGCATCACCCAATATGCCGCCGGCACGCCCGGCCGCCAGCACCTGCGCTTTGAGCGCGCGGACGCAGCGTGGAGTACCGCGCCTACCGCCGCATCCGTGCTGGATACGGACACCCAGGAGCTGACGCTGGACACCCCGGTGACCGCCGCACTGGACCCGGCCGGCGTGCGCGAGATCAGCTGGATGACGCTGGCCACGCTGGGCAGCGACAGCGTATGAGATTGACCCTGACCGACAGCGAGGGCCTGGCACCGTGCGACGGCAGGTTCGTGGCGGTGCCTGCCGAGGAGCCCGCGCCATGATGGGTTTGTTCAAACGCACCAGCGAACTCTGGATTTCCAGCGCGGCCCGCAGCACTGGCGCTGCACGCTGGATGGCAGCGATGCGGTGTATGCGCAGCAGAGCTATATCCATGTGCCTGGCATGTCCTCGATCCCTGCACCGCTCCGGCGACCCGGAGCAGGATCAGCTCAAGCTGACGGTGCCGCTGGTGATGGAACTTGTGGGCTTGTATATCCCGCAGCCCACCACCGAGAGCGTCACCGTGCAGCTGCTGTGGCTGCGCAAGGGCGAGAGCACGGCGCGCGTCGCTCGACCGGCACCGTGGCGGGCGTGAGGGTGAAGTCCGCCACCAAGGCGCAGATCCTGTGCAAGCCGGAAACGGCCGACGCCAACGCCAACGGCCTGACCCGCAACTGGCAGAAGCATGTCCGCTGCGCCTGTACAGCGCCGGGCTCGGACTGTGCAACGCCAACCCGGATGCGCGGCGCATCGACGGCACTGACGGCTCCGCCGGATCACCGTGAGTGCCGCGGCCTGGGCCGCGCGCGGACGGCGACTTCAACGGCGGGTATATCCAGTACCAGATCGGCGCCGCCGTGGAGCGCCGCTATGTCACCGCGCATGCCGGCGACACGCTGACACTTCTCACGCCTGCGGACATCCCCGTCGGCACCATCGTGTCCGCATATTCCGGCTGCGATCACACGACTGGCGCCGGTGGCTGCGCCAAGTTCGACAACATCACAAATTTCGGTGGGCAGGAGAACATCCCGCTCAAGAATCCGATGGGCAGCAATCCGATTTTCTAGAGGTGCGTCATGATCCGTATACCTGGGTGTACATCATTATCCTTGTGATCAGCCTGTTTTTCGCGATCACCGCGAGCAAGCGCAACAGCAACGCGCAGCCATCCACGCTGTCGGATTTCAACGTGCCGACGGCCGAGGACGGACGGCCGGTGAGCATGGTCGGCGGCGACGTGTGGATCGACGACCAGGCTCTCTCGACTACGGCAATTTGCGCACACGCCCATCAAGACGAGCAGCGGCAAATGACGCAGCCGGTCATCGTCACCATGCGTCACGCACGCGCCGCACGCATCGCTGGTACCGGCGTGCTGTGCGCGGATGGTGTGCGTGGCTGGTTCGCGATGCATGGCCTGGACTATCGCGCGTTTCTGCGCGGGGGCATGCCCATCGAGCAGGTTGAACAGATCGACGATGCGTTCGCGCGGCGCGTGTGCGCCATCGCGCGAGAGGACGCTGCACTGGGTAAGGGCGGCAAGGTCACCATCGGGTACTGGTACAGCATGACGCTGCAGGCCGGCTTGTGTCGCGGCCCGGTGGATGCGTACCTGGAGCTGCGCGCGGGCGACCGCACTGCATGGTCCGGCAATGTCACGTCCAGCCAGCGGTGTATATCGACGCCCCCAACCTGTTCGGCGGCGAGAAAAAGGAAGGCGGCCTGCAGGGCTATCTGTACATCTGCATGGGCGAGGCAGATCAGCAGCCCAACGCGCTGCTGGAATTGTTGCGCGGCGCGCCGCAGTCCGCCAATCGCGGTTTGCTCACGTTGGTCTACGATGGGCGCGTCACGGCGCTCAACCCCTATATCAAGCCCTGGTCGCACAAGGTGCGTGCCATCAAGGCGGGGTGGCGCGTGCCGGGTGCGGGGGAGCCGGATCTGGCCGGGGTCGGCTATCCGGGACTTACGGGCATGGGGCTCAACCCCGCGCACTGGATCTATCGGCTGTGCGTGGAGGTATTGGGCTGGTCGCCGGATCGTCTCGATCTTGTGCGTCACAAAGCCGCCGCGCAGCAGCTGTTCGACGAGAATCTCGGGCTTAGCCTGAAATTCTCGAAAAGCGACGGCGTCAACAAGGCCATTCAGACCATCTGCGACCACTGCTCCGGCATGTTTGTTGAGGATCCGTCCACCGGCAAATCTTTCCTGCGCCTGATCCGCGATGACTACGACCCCGCAACGCTGCCGGTGCTTGACGAGAGCAACATCGTGCAGCTCAAAAGCTACGATCAAGCGGCCCTCGATGGCACGGTCAACCAGGTCAGGTCACCTACACGACAGCGCGACAAACAAGGACGCATCCATCACCGCGCAGAACCTCGCCAACGCCCTTGCCCAGGGCGCCGACGTGGCCAAGCAGGCCGCCTACCCCGGCGCATGGAATGCGGCGCTGGGCGCACGCCTGGCGGAACGCGATTGCCGCGCGCAGTCCGCGCTGCTGGCCACCGGCGAAGTCGTTGTGCAGACATCGGACACCGACATTTTGCGCGGCGATGTCATGTCCTTCAGCTTCACGTTCGGCGGCCAGCGCGTGGAACACATGCCGGTGCGCATCATCGATGTGCAGGACGGCAAGCCCAGCGACAAGTCGGTCACCATCAAGTTTGCGCAGGACATCTTCGGCCTGCCGGCGGCCAGCTACATCGCCGTCAACACCCAGGGCTGGACCGAGCCGCAAAGCAAGCCGCTGCCGATCACTGCGCAGGTGCTGCACGAGTCGTCCTACCGCGACCTTGCCGCTCGCCTGAGCCGCGCCAACCTGGACGCGCTGGATGCCGACGCCGGCTACGTGGGCGCCTTGGGCGGCGGCCGCAAGGCGTGGCCTACGATTACACGCTGATGACGCAGGTGGACGGCGCCAGCGCCTACGCCGAGGTCGGCGCTGGCGACTTCGCGCCGCAGGGGCTATTGCAGGCCGTCATTGGCCCCGCCGACACCGCGATCATCGTGACCGACGGCGTGGATCTTGATCAGGTGGAGGTCGGCACCGAGGCGCTCATCGATGACGAGCTGTGCCGCGTGGATGCCATCGATGCGGGCAGCGGCGCCGTGACCCTGGGCCGCGGCTGCGTGGATACGGTGCCGGCAGCGCATGCACAAGGCGCGCGCATTTGGTTCACCGACCATTTCACGGGCGTGGATACCACCGAATACGCCACCGGTGAAACGGTCGATGCCAAGCTGCTGACACGCACCGGCCTGGGCGAACTGGACATGTCGCTGGCCCCCGTCGCGCAAGCCACGCTGGACCAGCGCGCCGCGCGGCCATATCCGCCGGGCAATCTGCAAATCAACGGCGAGCGCTATCCCGCAGCCGTCACCGCACCGCTAACGCTGACATGGTCGCATCGCGATCGCGTCACGCAGGCAGACCAGCTGATCGATACGCTGCAGGGCGACATTGGTCCCGAGGCCGGCACCACCTACACCGTGCGCGTCTATCTCGACGGCTCGCTGGACAGCACCGCCACCGGCATCACCGACACCACGCTGACGCCATCCGTCAGTGGCGCCGGTGCGGTGCGCGTCGAGATCGATGCGGTGCGCGATGACCTGCCCAGCAATCAATCGCTGGTCGCCGCATTCGACTACGGCACAGGATCGTGATGCATATGGCTGATCAGCTCCAATGCAAGCGCGGCGACAGCTTCCTGCTCACCTGCGCGTATTTAGTAGATGGCGAGCCTGCAGCATTGCCCGCCATCCGCGCCCAAGTGCGCACGCCAGCTGGCAAATTGGCACAGGAGCTGGAGGTCACACAATCCGACGACCTGGGCGTCTACACCTTGAGCGCTGGCGGCGACCAGACTCAGTCTTGGCCGGTCGGAGTTCTGGTGTGCGACATCCAATATGGCGATTCACCCGGCGATACATACAGCACCCCGACGTTCGAGATCCTCGTCAAACAGGATGTGACCCATGACTGACGCCGTGACGCAAATCGTCTACCGGTCTGCGTCGCGGGTGCAGACAAAAGTGCTCACGCTTGCCCATACCAGCGTTTATCCCGGTGGCAGCGGGCAACCAACCGGAGGCATCACCCAGGCGCAGGCCGATGTGCGCTACGTGCAGCAGTCGCAGATCGCCGGAGGCACGACCGGTCAGGTCGCTACGAAAGCAAGCGCTGCCGATGGCGACATCGAATGGCGCGAACCGTCCATCCCCTATTCCTCCACAAACTGGTAAACGATGATGGCAACGTTCAAGATCTATCGCGAAACCGCGCTCCCCGGCACCCTGCAGCCTTATGCGCTGTACCTGATTGCGCCGTCCGGTGATCCCAATCTGATGGAAGTGGTGTCCACCAATGCCGACGCCACCGCAACCCGCCACGTCATCAACAAAGCCGATATCCAGTCGATGATCGACTCCTCAATGGCATCAGCAGGCACCAGCGATCTGCTGATTGTCGCCGACATCGCCGCGCGCGATGCGCTGTCCCCCGGCGCAAACGTGTACGCCTACGTGCAGGATGCCACGGCAGACAGCACTGTCGATTCCGGCGGCGCCACCTACCTGTACGACTACGCCAACACCACCTGGATCAAGACCGCCGAAGCCGAATCGATGGACGTTGTGCTGCAGTGGGCCAGCATCCAGGGCGGCCCGTCCAGCTCGCCGGCAAATATCGATGACGCCGTCACCAAGCGCCATGCGCACGCCAACAAGACCGAGCTTGACAAGATCGGCGAAAACGCAGCAGGCGAGATGACCTACTCCGGCACGCAGGTCAAGACCGAGTACTCATCGACGGCATGGTGACATGAGCACTTTCGCCATCAGCAAAGTCCTCGCCGCGTTGCCTGGCACGCTTGCGCCCGACACGATGTACTGCGTTCGAGTGGGCGCCGGGTTCGACATCTACATGACCGATAGCGGGGGCCAGATCGCATACAAGGTCAACACCGATACCCGCATCGCCTACACCGAGCAGACCGGCACCACGTACACCCTGCAGGCCAGTGACGCCGGCACGATTGTGCGCCTGACCAATGCCGCCGACATCACCGTGACCGTGCCCCAGGGCGTGTTCGTGCGGGGCGATACCGTCGGCATACAGCAAGGCGGCGCCGGGCAAGTCACCGTGGTCGCAGGCTCCGGCGTGGACCCGGTCGAAACCACAACGACGCTCAAGACTGCAGGACAGAGCGCATTGGCCGGCATCCTCTGCCACACCGACAGCACCGGCTTCACAATGACCGGCGAGAGGTCGCCGTCATGAACCTTGCGCAGCTATTGCAGGTTGCTGCATCTGGTGCGGCGCAAAGCAGCGGGGCAGTCACGATAAAACGCATGGCGTCTAGCTCGCGTGCTGCGGGCAGCCCACCCACCCCCAACGTTCTCACGCTAGATGTAGAGGCAGGCGACCAAATCACCATCGCCTACACGGCTTCCGGCACCTTTCTATCGCGGTTCACGCCTACATGCAGCGACGACGCCTCGAACGCCTATACCCTGCTCTCTGACGCGCCCACGTCTGGCGGTTCTCCGCGCCAGTTGTTCTGGACGGCGACAGCGGCGGCTTCCGGGACGATTACGATCAGTGTCGATGGGTCGTGGTACTACGGTTACGCTTCGGCAGCGGTCTACATCACCACCTCCGGTGCCTATGAAGCGCCGAGTTCCGTGCCGATAAGTGGCGAATCGGTGTGGCAGATGCAACTGCCATATGCTCCACCAGCACAGTCTCTTGTAATCGTCGCCGCGGAATTTGGCGGTATCCCTTACACGACATCCGGATTCTCCGAGGACGAAGCGTCCGACACTCCAAATGTGTCGATTGGTCATGTTGTTTCCCCCACGACCGCGAGCATCGGTAGCTACAACTTCACCTCCGGCGATCAGGGCGGCTACTCTGCGCTTGTAATCCACCCGTGACTTTCGCAGCCCAAGCATGATCCTCACGATGAAAATGCAGCCAGTAGCCGCTCCACTCATTCCGAGCGTATGGGCTGACGCGCTCAAATGCCTGGAGAAAGCCATCGACATGGGCGGCGAGTATCGCCCCGAGGACGTGTACGCAGCGCTGATGGAAGGGCGCATGGTGCTGTGGGCGTGCCAGCACGCCTTCTCAATTACGAGTTGGCAGGATTTCCCGCTGGGCCGCACAGCGTACGTCAAGTGGGTCGGCGGAGCGAACGCGAAAGAGTGGCTGCCTGCCGCTCATGAGGCGTGGAATCGCTGGGCGATCGATATGGGCTGCACGCAGCTCAGGATGACAGGGCGCCGGGGCTGGGAGCGGTTGATTACCGACGTCGAGGCCGCTGTCATGATGCGCCGGCGACTGCCCTGCATTTCTGACGCAACATGACCAAACCGATCCTCGCGTGGCCCGGCGGAAAGCGCCGGCTCGCAAAGCACATCTTCAGGACGTGGTAATTTGCCTTTCAATCGCCCTTAAAAACGGCTTCACGCACTCCGCAAACCATGTGTCGCAATTTCGCAAACCATGTGTCGGCTTACATACCCCACCCCCCCCCCCCCCCCCCCCGTTTTTGCCACACCGGAATCCCCCGCCAGAGCCTCATCAACCTCTATCTTCGCGATTGCACGGCACACGAAAGAGAATCCGATCTGTCCTGGAAATAACCCGTAGGGTGGCTCAAGGAGCAAAGCGACGGAGCCGCCTGCTTCGCTGGGACGGTTGGTTTACCGCAAGCCACCGAGCCCCGGAAAGCAGGCGGATCCGTCGCGGACGCTCCTTGATGCGCCCTACAGAGTTGCCTGGCAGATGGGCTCAGCCGCCGGTGTAGGCGCCGAATTTCCGCAGGCGCTGGTAGCGTTGCTCCAGCAGGTCGTCCACGGGAAGGGCGCCGAGTTCGTCGAGCTGGTTCATGAGCACCACTTTCAGACGCACGGCGATGGAATGCGGATTCCGGTGCGCACCGCCCAGCGGTTCGCGGATGATCTTGTCGATCAGGCCGATGTCCTTGATCTTGGGTGCGGTCATGCCCAGCGCCTCGGCGGCGTCCTTGGCGCGTTCGGCACTGCGCCACAGGATGGTGGCGCAACCTTCCGGCGTGATCACGGAATAGGTGGAGTACTGCAGCATGTTGACGCGATCGCCCACGCCGATGGCCAGCGCACCGCCGGAACCACCCTCGCCGATCACTGTGCATACGATGGGCACGCGCAGCTCGGCCATTTCCAGCAGATTGCGGGCGATGGCCTCGGACTGGCCGCGTTCCTCGGCACCGACGCCGGGATAGGCGCCCATGGTGTCGATGAATGTCAGTACCGGCAGGCCGAAGCGTTCGGCCATCTTCATCAGGCGCAGCGCCTTGCGGTAGCCTTCGGGGCGCGGCATGCCGAAGTTGCGCAGCATCTTTTCCTTGGTCTTGCGACCCTTCTGGTGGCCGATGACCATCACGGCGCGGCCGTTGATGCGCGCCAAGCCACCGACGATGGCCTTGTCGTCGGCGTAGGCGCGGTCACCGGCCAGTTCGCGGAATTCCTCGCACATCACGCCCAGGTAATCCAGCGTGTACGGGCGCCGCGGATGGCGCGAGAGCTGGGTGATCTGCCACGGCGTGAGGTTCCTGAAGATCTCCGCCGTCTTGGTCTTGAGCTTGCCACGCAGGCGCGAGACTTCCTCGTCGATGTCGAATGCCTGCCCGTGGCTGGCATTGCGCAATTCGTCGATCTTCGCTTCCAGCTCGGCGATCGGTTGTTCGAAATCGAGGAAATTCGGGTTCATGTGCAGCGTTTGGAGCCCATAAAGACGACCAGTATAGCCGGTGAGCATATGCCGCGACAGGCGGGCGCGGTGCGGCAAATGAAGGCGGAAGTTGCGTTTATCGCGCAGGGCGGCTCAAGGAACGCCAGTGACGGAGCCGCCTGCTTGCGGGAAATCAGGTGGTTTTCGGCGAGCAATCAAATGTCGGCTCGTTACAGCGCAGGGAAGACGTCGGGCAGTGCCCGCCCTACGATCCTGCGATTGTGTAGGGCGGGCACTGCCCGCCGGCTGTTCTACTCGCTGCGGCGATTCAGGAGCAGCTTTGGGGGCGTCAGGGTGGCTTCCGGCCAGCAGGCGGATCCGTCACTCATCGTTCCTTGATCTGATGGGATGGACTCCTCCCCGCCAGGACGGCATCGATGTGCCTTTAGGGTAGGAGTTCCGTAGAACCTACCTGTCAGCGAAGAGGAGTCCGACATGCATACTACCGCCCACACCACCCAGCCGTCACAGCGCGTGTACTGCGTGGACCTGGCCAAGGCCAAGTTTCAGGTGCACACGTTCGGCCCGCACGGCGAGCGTTTGGCCCAGCGCACATACACCCGTGCACAGTTCAAAGAGTTTTTTGCCAAGGCGCACACGGCGCGCGGCACGGTCGTCATGGAGGCCTGTGGCAGCGCCCATCACTGGTCGCGCCAGCTGCGCCAGCGGAGCCATGCCACTGAGCTGCTTCCAGCCCAGTTCGTGAACAAGGCACGGCACGGCAACAAGACCGACGGCAACGATGCCGATGCGATCTACGCGGTGTATTGCGACCGTCGTGTACGCCCGGTGCCGGTCAAGACGCTCGAGCAGCAGGATCTGTGCGCCCAGCATCGGGTGCGCGAGCTGCTGATCGGCCAGCAGACCCAGTGCATCAATCAGATCCGCGGGCTGCTGGCCGAGCGTGGCATGGTGGGCGGCAAGGGTGACGCCGGATTCAAGGCCCTGATACAGCGCGTGCATGCGGCCGCCGATGGCCAGGATGACACCGGCGAGATCACGCCGTTACTGCATCACAGCGTGGCATTGGCGCTGGAGCATCTGGATCAGGTCCGTACGCATATCAAGGCCATGGACCGTCAGTTGAAGGAGGCCTTCAAGGCCTCTGCCGTGGCCACACAGGTCGAGACCATCTTTGGTGTCGGTCTGATCACCGCCACCGCCGTGGCCGGCGAGATCGGCCCGCAGGTGGAGCGCTTCGCCGATGCCCGCCAGTTTGCCGCCAGCCTCGGTCTCACGCCCAAAGAGTCCTCCAGCGGGCAAACGCGGCGTCTGGGGTTCATCACCCAGCGGGGCGACCCGTACCTGCGCCGTCTTCTGGTGCAAGGCGCGCACGCCGTGCTCGTGCGTTGCCGCAGGCGCGATGATGCCCTGTGCCTGTTCGCGCGGCGCCTGCTTGATGCCGGCAAACTCGACGCCAAGGTCGCCGTGGCCGTGGCCAATCGCCTGGCGCGCATCATCTATGCCGTGATCAAGCACAACCGCCCTTATCACCCCGCCGGGCGCAGGGCCGATCCCGCCGCCGCCTGATGAATCAGGCCATCATCGTCTAGAGCCATTACCTTGAGATCAGGTCACACCGTTTGATTCACCCGCACGGAAGCACATCTCGCAGCGCAATCGGAAGATGGAAAAAAGGCCCACACCCGCTGGAGCAAACGTCGCGTAGGGCGCAGACGCACGACGCGTCGATGATCCGATAAGACAGCTCCAGTGCGAACAACCCATCTAGGCTCGGGAACGACGGTTCCCAACATGAAGCCGTATATACGTTCGCGGTGCCACTTTCCCATCGTTTACGCTTGCGTAGGAGGAGGAGTCCATATACGCCCTACGGGGGCACGGCGGGTCAGTCGCTGCGGCGGTTCATGCGCAGTTGGGCGTCGGTGACGCCGGGCAGGTCGCGCAGGTCGCGCAGGAGTTGTGGTGCGGCGCGCACGCGCCATTCGGACCCCAGGTCCAGGTCGGCACGGGCGGTGCCATTGCAGTAGCCGGACAGGCGTAGCGGTGTGGTGCCGCCGCGGTAGGCCTCAAGGGCCTGACGCAGCGCGTCCAGGAAGGGCGGGCCGATGCCGTTGACGCGCAGCCGCAACTGTCCGGCCAGTTGCTCGCAGGCTTCGTTCAGACCCAGCACTCGGCGCGCGCGGACCTGGAAGCCGCCGGAGAAATCGTCGATGGACAGGCCGCCGTCGACCACCAGCAAGGCGTCGCGGGTCAGCAACGGGCCGTACTCGGTGAGCGCCTCGCGGAAGAAACTCAGTTCCACCGAGCCGGTGGCGTCTTCCAGGCGCACGAAGGCGGCGCTGTCGCCGCGGCGGCGCACCGCGGTGACCATGCCGGCGACGGTCCATGGCGTTTCCGGCGCGCGGCGGTAGCGGCTCTTGTCGTCGTTCTGAGATTTGCGTGCCGGCGGCTGGTAGCGATCCACGATCTCGCCCAGCGGGCAGGTGGCCAGCTGGGCCAGCACGTCCTTCCACGGATCGGTGGGGTGGCCGGACAGATAGTGCCCCAGCGTGTCGCGTTCGCCGTCCAGCAGCTGCTCCAGCGGCCATTCCGGGCATGTCGGCAGTTCGATGGTGATGGCGGCCGGGCCGGCGCTGCCGAACATGTCGTTCTGGCCGGAGACCTGGTCGCGCAGGTGCTGCTCGGCGGCCTTCATGGCTTCGGGCAGCTGTGCGGCGAGGCTGGCGCGGGTCGGTGCCAGACGGTCCATGGCGCCGGAACGGATCAATGCATCCAGCACGCGCTTGTTGAAGCGCGACGGCTCCACCCGGCGGCAGAAGTCGGCCAGATCCCGGTACGGTCCGTTACGGTGGCGTTCCTCGGCCATGGCGGCACAGGCGCCTTCGCCCACGCCCTTGATGGCGCCCAGGCCGTAGCGGATGGTGTCCGGCGCGGTGGCGGTGAACATGTAGACCGAATCGTTGACGTCCGGCGGCTGCACGGTCAGCCCCTGCGCCTTGCACTCGTTGAGGAAGTTGACCACCTTGTCGGTGTTGTCCATGTCCGAGGACAGGGTCGCGGCCAGGAATTCGGCTGGATAGTGCTTTTTCAGCCACGCCGTCTGGTAGGCGACCAGCGCGTAGGCGGCCGAGTGCGACTTGTTGAAGCCGTATTCGGCGAATTTCTCCATCAGGTCGAAGATGGCAGTGGCCACGTTCGGATCGATGTCGTTCTTCGCTGCGCCTGCTTCGAAGATGGCGCGCTGCTTGGCCATCTCCTCGACCTTCTTCTTGCCCATGGCACGACGCAACAGGTCGGCGCCGCCCAGGCTGTAGCCGGCCAGCACCTGGGCGATCTGCATCACCTGTTCCTGATAGACGATGACGCCGTAGGTGGGCTTGAGGACCGGTTCCAGTAACGGATGCGGATAGGTGACCTCGGCCAGGCCGTGCTTGCGATCGGTCCAGTCGCGATCCATCCCGGAGCCCAGGGGGCCGGGGCGGAACAGCGCGGCCAGGGCGATGATGTCCTCGAAGGTATCCGGTTGCGCGCGCTTCAGGAGTTCGCGCATGCCGCGCGACTCGAACTGGAACACGGCCACGGTGTCGCCGCGCGCGAACAGCGCGTAGGTCTCCGGATCGGTGAGCGGCAGCTGGGTGATGTCCAGCAGGTCCCGGCCCTCGTTCTCGAGCCGGTCGTTGATGGCCTTCACTGCCCAGTCGATGATGGTCAGCGTGCGCAGGCCGAGGAAGTCGAACTTCACCAGGCCCACGTCTTCCACGTCGTTCTTGTCGAACTGCGTGACCACGCCGCCGCCGCCTTCTTCGGCGTACAGCGGCGAGAAGTCAGTCAGCGGCGTGGGCGCAATGACCACGCCGCCGGCGTGCTTGCCCGCATTGCGGGTGAGGTCTTCCAGCTTCAGCGCCAGGTCGATCAGTTCACGGACTTCGTCCTCGTCGTCGTAGCGCGTCTTCAGCTCCGCCGATTCCTTCAGTGCCTCGCTCAGCGAAATGCCCAGCGTGTTGGGAACCAGCTTGGCGATGGAGTCGACGTGGCCGTAGCCCATGCCCAGCACGCGGCCGGTATCGCGCACCACGGCCTTTGCCGCCATGGTGCCGTAGGTGATGATCTGGCTGACCTTGTCGCGGCCGTACTTGCGCGCCACGTAGTCGATGACCTCGTCCCGCCGGTCCATGCAGAAGTCGATGTCGAAATCGGGCATGGACACGCGTTCGGGGTTGAGAAAACGCTCGAACAGTAGTTCGTAGGGCAGCGGGTCCAGGTCGGTGATCTTCAGCGACCATGCCACCAGCGAGCCGGCGCCGGAGCCGCGGCCGGGACCGACGGGGATGGCGTTGTCCTTGGCCCACTGGATGAAGTCGGCGACGATCAGGAAGTAGCCGGGAAATCCCATGGAAAGGATCACGTCCAGCTCTTTTTCCAGCCGCGCGTCATAGTCGGCGCGCGTCTTTCCCGGGGCCAGTGGATGCACGGCCAGACGCTGCTCCAGGCCTTCGCGCGCCTGGGCGCGGATGTAGCTTTCCAGGTCGTATCCGGCGGGAATGGGAAAGTCCGGCAGGAAGTACGTGCCGAAGCTCAGCTCCAGATTGCAGCGCTTGGCCAGCTCGACGCTGTTTTCCAGCGCTTCGGGCAGGTCCTCGAACAGCGCCGTCATCTCCTCGGGGGATTTCAGGTACTGCTCGGCGCTGTAGTCGCGCGGACGTCGCGGGTCGGCCAGGATGCGGCCCTGGTTGATGCACACGCGCGCCTCGTGGGCGTCGAAATCCTCGCGCAGCAGGAAGCGCACGTCATTGCTGGCCACCACGGGCAGTTCCAGCGTATCGGCCAGGTTGAGTGCGGCCGCATTCCAGGCCGGTTCGCTGTCGCGGCCGGTGCGCACCAGTTCCAGGTACAGGCGGTCGTCGAACAGGCGCTTGAGACGCCGGAGCTCCAGCTCTGCAGCGTCGGGCCGGGCAGTGGCCAGGCGCGCCACGGCGCTGTCGGGGCCGGCCAGGGCGATCAGCCCCCGGCTGGAGGATTCATCCAGCCAGGAGGCATCGGTCAGTGCGTGGCCGCCATGCTGTCCTTCCAGCCACGCACGCGAAATCAGGCGCGACAGGTTCAGGTAGCCATCGCGGTCCTGGCACAGCAGGGTCAGGCGGAACGGCCGGGGGTCGGAGGGGGCGGCCATCCACACGTCGCAACCGACGATCGGCTTGATGCCCGCATTCTGCGCCGCCTTGTAGAACTTCACCAGCGAGAACAGATTGTTGACGTCGGTCAGCGCCACCGCCGGCATGTCGGCGCGCACGCAGGCCTCGACCAGCGCCTTGATGCGGATGGTCGAATCGACCAGCGAAAACTCGCTGTGGACGTGGAGATGGATGAAACGTGCGGACATCGGGCATGCGCAATCTGTTGCCCCAGACTAGCCGCCCCCGGTGACAGCGGCAAGGTTGACAACGAACCCATTGTGTCCTTGGGGGATGGGCCGCCGACGTCGGCCCATCCCCCGCGGCATCCCGGACAGACGTAGCCGTCAGCTCACGTGGAAGCGGCCGCGGTGCATGCGGTAATCGCCGAACCCGCGGAGGTTGTCATCCACCGTGCCGTAGTGCCGCAGCCGATACTGCAACCACTCGTCCGGAGTGATGTGCAACGGCTGATCATCGGGCGTATTCAGTTCGGCCGCCAGCTTGCGGCGGAAGTGGCAGAAATCGGCGTAGGCCGTGGCCAACGTGGCCAGGCCCGGCGGCGGCGATTGGTGGGCGCTTTGCGGATGGTCCTGCAGAAGACGCAGCAGTGCCGACAATTCGTCGGGATGCTGACATGCGGGGCGCCAGTCGTCATCGGCCAGCATGTCGCGCAGGGGGCGTTCGAAATCGCCCAGGGTGGACCCGTTGAGGGAAAGGCCGGGTGTGGAGAAGCTGGGGGTATGTGATCTGGATGCTTTCATGGAAGGACTCCTGCACCATGCTGCAAGGGCGTCCTCGGATGGGGGCAGTTGCCTCGCGGCAATCATTGTCGGTGCGATATCCATGGTACACCTGACCATGCGCGCCGGAGCGAGAGTCACGGCCTCATGCCAGACGGCATTCAGCCAAACAGCGGTCGTTCCAGGGACTGGCGTACCGGGGCAAAGCTGCGCCGGTGCAGGTCGCATGGACCGTGGAGACGCAACGCGGTCATATGTTCGGGCACCGGATAGCCCTTGTGCCTGGCGAACCCGTAGCCGGGATGCAGCGCATCCATGTCCACCATGTACCGGTCGCGGCTGACCTTGGCAAGGATGGAGGCTGCGCCGATGCAGGCCTCGCTGGCGTCGCCGCCCACCACGGCCTGCGCCGGACAGGGCATGGCTTCGGGCAGGCGGTTGCCATCGATCAGCGCGTGTTGCGGGAACGGCGCCAGGCCAGCCAGGGCGCGGGACATGCCGACCATGGTGGCCTGGAGGATATTGATGCGGTCGATTTCGTCCGGTTCCACGAAGATCACGCAATGGGCGAGCGCACGCTGGATGATGCACGGGTACAGCGTTTCGCGCTGCAGCTCGCTGAGACGCTTGGAATCGTCCAGGCCTTCGATGGGTTGCGCCGGATCGAGAATCACGGCCGCGACCACCACAGGACCCGCCAGGGGTCCGCGACCCGCTTCGTCCACACCGGCCAGGCGCACGTTCGGCCCCAGCCGGGCGCTGACAGATGTGCGCACGATGGTCTTGACGCGTCGACTCATGGCAACAGATCGGCCAATGCATCCGCGGCATGGTCGGCGGGGCTGCCCTTGAGACCGCCGCGCAATTGCTCGTGCAATTGTTCGAAGCGGCTGACCAGCTGTCCGCGGCGCGCGCTGTCACCGAACAGTCCGAGAATATCCGTGGCCAGCGTCTGTGCGGTGCAGGATGCCTGCATGCGTTCGGGGACCAGGTGTTCGCCGGCAAGAATATTGGGCAACGCGAACATGTCGGTCTTGATCAGTTTCAGGGCGCGAACCAGCTGGTAAGTGGCGGCCGAGACACGATAACCGACCACCATGGGGCGCTTGCACAGCATGGCTTCCAGGCTGGCCGTGCCGGAGGCCAGCAGCACCACGTCGGCGGCGAGCATGGCGTCGTGAGCGTGGCCATCCAGCAGCATGGTGGTTTCGTCCCCGGGGCCGTGTTTCGACGTCAGCGTCTGCAGCAGGTGCCGGCAGCCTGCGTTGGCGGCAGGAACCAGCAGACGCAACCCGGGGAGCTCGGTGCCGACGCGTGAGCCGGCCTCGAGGAAGATGGCGCCCAGTTGCTCGACTTCCGCCTTCCGGCTGCCGGGAAGAACGGCCAGCACCGGCGCATCGTGGCGCAATCCCATGCGTTCACGTGCGCCGAAGCGATCGGCCAGCATGGGAAAGTGGCTGGCCAGGGGGTGGCCCACGAACCGCGCATCCAGGCCATGCCTCTGGTAGATCGGCGGTTCCATCGGAAACAGGCACAGCACACGATCCACGGAGCGTGCCATGGTTTCGGCCCGCTTCTCGCGCCAGGCCCAGACCGAGGGGCTGACGTAATGCACGGTGCGCAGGCCGCGTTGCTTCAGGCGCCGTTCCAGCCCGAGGTTGAAATCCGGTGCATCGATGCCGATGACCAGATCCGGTTTGAGTGCAGTCAGTTGCCGCAGCAGTTTATTGCGCAGGCGCAGCAGTCGCGGGAGATGGCCGATGACTTCGGCGAACCCCATCAACGACAGTGCGGCGATGTCATGCCAGGTCTCGATGCCCGCGGCTCGCATGTGCGGGCCCGCCACGCCGACGAAGCGCGCGTGCGGGTGGCGTGCTCGCAGCGCCTCGATCAGGTTGCCGCCCAGCAGGTCGCCGGAGGCTTCACCGGCGATCAGGGCGATGACCGGCGAACCTGGGGCCGCGGGTCGGGCGGGAGTGTCGTCAATCATGCGGCGGGCATAAGGGGCATCGGTGGATTCAGCGTGCAACGAGCGGTGTCAGTTGATGCACAGGTTCACGTGGGGGGGGATCGCGGCGCGACGGACAAGGTCTCGATGCGTCAGCGCTTCAGGCCCCGCTCGCTGCGCTCGATGAACTCGAGCATCTGCTTGACGTCCTCGCTTTGGTTTGCCTCGGCCTGCAGTTTCTCGCGCGCGTCCTGCAGTGTAAGGCCGGCCTTGTAGAGGGTGCGAAATGCGCGCTTGATGGTCATGATGCGGGGGGACTCGTAGCCACGCCGGCGCAGGCCCTCGCTGTTGATGCCGCGTGGTCGCCCATGCACGTCCTGTTCGTTGGCCATCATCACGAACGGCGGCACGTCCCGCGCGATCAGGCAGCCCATGCCGATGAATGCGTGGGCGCCGACCTTGCAGAACTGGTGCACACCCGAGAGGGCGGCCAGGATGACCCAGTCGCCGACCTCCACGTGGCCGGCCAGCGATGCATTGTTGGAGAACACGGTGTGATTGCCGACGATGCAGTCGTGCGCGATGTGCACGTAGGCCATAAGCCAGTTGTCATCGCCAATGCGGGTGATGCCGCCGCCGCCCTCGGTGCCGCGATTGATGGTAAGGAATTCACGAAAGACGTTGCGGTCGCCGATGATCAGTTCGGAATGGCCGCCGTCGAATTTCTTGTCCTGCGGATCTGCGCCAATGGACGCGAATTGCCAGATGCGGTTGTCGCGACCGATGCGGGTCGGCCCCTCGATGACCACATGCGGGCCGACACGGGTGCCGGTGCCGATCTGCACCTCGGCACCGATGACGCTGTAGGCACCGATGCTGACATTGTCGCCGAGCCGGGCGGACGCATCGACCTGTGCGGTGGGATGGATCATCGGACAGTTCCTTGGTTCAGTTGGTGCGTCCGGCACAGATCAGCTCGCAGCTGGCGACTTCCTTGTTGTCGACCAGCGCACGTGCCTCGAACACGCCCATGCCGCGCAACATGCGTTTGATGGAGACCTCCATGCGCAGCTGGTCTCCCGGCACCACCATGGCGGTGAAGCGCGCCCGGTCCACCTTGACCAGGTAGAACAGCGGTTTGGTATGGTCGCCATCTTGTGCGGCGGTCAGGCGCACCAGCACGCCCGCCGCCTGCGCCATGGCTTCAACGATCAGTACCCCGGGCATGATCGGATGTCCGGGGAAGTGGCCGGCAAAGAACGGCTCATTGATGGACACGTTCTTCAGGGCCACGATGCGTTGTCCCGGATCCACGGCGATCACACGGTCCACCAGCAGAAACGGGTATCGATGCGGCAGCAGATCCTGAATCTGCTCCACGTCGAGCGGCAGCTTCACGGGATTGGGTGTGTCAGTCATGCTTTTTCCTTTCCAGCGCCTTGAGGCGGCGCGCGTACTCGTCCAGATGCTTGAAGCGGGCGGCATTGCGACGCCACTGCCGATTTTCCTGCAGCGGCACGCCCGATGAATATTCACCCGATTCGCGGATGGAGTGCGTGACCAGGCTCTTGGATGTAATGGTAACGCGGTCAGCGACCTCGAGATGTCCGAGGATGCCGGCATTGCCTCCGACCATGCACCAGCGGCCGATCCGCGCGCTTCCGGCCACGGCGGCGCAGCCGGCCATGGCTGTGTGCGCCCCGATATGCACGTTGTGCGCGATCTGGATCTGATTGTCCAGGCGCACATCTTCTTCCAGCACGGTGTCGCTGAGCGCGCCACGGTCGATGGTGGTGTTGGCACCGATTTCGCAATCGTCGCCGATGCGCACGCCGCCCAGCTGCGGCACCTTGAGCCAGTGATCGCGCTCCAGTGCCAGGCCGAAGCCGTCCGCGCCGATCACCGCGCCGGGGTGTACACGCACGCGCTTGCCCAACGTGACTTTGCCGACCAGCGTGACCCGCGCGACCAGGCATGACTGCGCACCCACGTGGCAGCCCTCGCCGACCACGCAGTGGGGGCCGATGACTGCGCCGTCGTCGACGACCGCGTGTGCCTCGATCACGCTCAGGGGGCCGATGCAGGCAGTGTCGCTGATGTGCGCGCTCGGATCGACGACGGCGCTGCAGTGCACGCCCGGCCGTGCTGCGGGACGGTGTTCGTACAATTCCGCGACATGCGCGAAGCTCACATAGGGATCGTCGGCGATCAGGGCATTGCCGGAGAACGTCTCGGCGTGTTCGCGGCGCATGACCACCGCGGCAGCGTGCGTGTGCGCCAACTGCGCCTTGTAACGTGGATCAGCCAGGAAAGCGAGTTGTCCTTCACCAGCGTCGATCAGGCTGGCGACGCCCGCAATCGACGTGGCGGAGGCGCCCTGGACCTGCAGGCCGAAACGGTCCGCCAGTTCGGCCAGTGTATATGTGACTTCGTTCAACGGCATGTCCCCGGACGCCAGGAAATTACAAGGCTTCAGGCCGTTGCCCGGCAGGGCGGGCAGCGGCCTGAGTCACAGCTGATTGCCGAAGGTGAACTGGATGCGTTCCTCGTAGTGGCTGTCGCCCGGCTGCGAGCGGAACGGCTTGGCAATGCTGATGACCAGCGGACCCACCGGTGCCTGCCATTGCAGTGAAAGGCCGTATGAGGCGCGCAGGGTGCTGGCGTTGAAGTCGTTGAAACTCTTGTACACGTTGCCGGTATCGACGAAGGCCGCCACGCGTGCAGTGTTGATGTCCTTCAGGCCGGGTATGGGCAGGAACATCTGCGCCGTGGCCTGCACCTTGAACGCGCCGCCGATCGGCTGGGCGTAATACGAATAGCCGCTGGTGCAGCGGCCATTGACCGGGGCCGGAGGCGGCGTGCCGTCGAGGCTCGGGCAATCGCGCGGGCCCAGTGCGTTTTCCTGGAAACCGCGCACGTCGTCCACGCCGCCGGCATAGAAGTTCTGCCAGAAGGGGAAGGCCAGTCCGGAATCACTGCCGTAGGTCTTGCCGTAGCCCAGGTGGCCACCGAGGAAGGCCACGAAGCCGCCGCCGATGGGCCAGTAATGGTCGCCATGATACGTGGCTTTCCAGTACTCCACGGTGGAGCCGGGCACGGACGCGTGAATGCTGATCTGCTGCAGGCCGCCACGGGTGGGCGCCCAGTAGGCGTTGCGCGTGTCGTGGGTGAATCCTGCGGTGATGGTGCCGCTGTGGATGGTCTTGTGGCCGATGATGTTCTGGTAGTGGACCAGCGAATACGGCGTGTAGCTGGCGAACGTGTTGATCAGGTTGCTGCTGATGCCCACCCCGACATTGATGTTGTCGAATTCGCTGACCGGGATACCCAGATACGTCGAGAAGGAGCGTGTGCTGTTGGTGTAGTTGGCGAAATTCGTATTGCCGTAGTCCAGCTTGCTGTAGCTGGCGTTGTAGCCGATGCTGACCCCGCTGTCGGTGAGGTACGGATTCACGTAGCCCAGGCTGATGCTCTTGTAGTAGCGGCTGGTCTGCGCGGCAATGGAGAACTCGTCGCCCGTGCCGCCGAAATTGCGCTGTTTCACCGAGGCGCTGATGATGGCGCCCGAATACTGTGAGTAGCCCAGACCGAACTGCAGGCTGCCCGAGGACTGCTCCTTGACGGCCACCTTCAGATCGACCTCGTCCGGTGAACCGGGCACGCGGGTCTTCTTGATCTTGATGTCCTTGAAATAGCCCAGGCGCTGCAGACGGATCTTGGAACGGTCCACGGCGGCCTGCGAGAACCAGCCGCCTTCGACCTGGCGCATTTCGCGGCGCAGCACGTTGTCCTGGGTGACGGTGTTGCCTTCGAAGACGATACGGCGCACATACACGCGGGGGCCGGGCTTGACGTAGAAGGTGAGGTCCACGGTGTGCTTGGACTTGTCCAGCTTGGGGCTGACCTTCACCTTGGCGAACGCGTAACCGATGTTGGCCAGCAGCGATTTCATGGCCTTCTTGCTGTTCTCGACCATCTGCCGGTCGAACTTCTGGCCCGGCTTGACGAAGACCAGCTGGCGCATGGATTTTTCCGGCAGAATCAGCTTGCCCAGCAGGTGCACCTTGGACACCGTGTAAACATCCCCTTCCTTGACGCTGGCGGTGATGTACACATTGCGCTTGTCGGGGCTGATGCTCACCTCGGTCGAGTCGGTGTCGAAATCGGCGTAGCCGCGGTCCATGTAGTACGAGCCGAGCTTCTTCAGGTCGCCGGAGAGCTTTTCCTTCGAGTACTGGTCGTTCTTGGTGTACCAGGACAGCCAGTTGGGCGTGCCCGATTCGAAATTGTCGCGGATCTGGCTGTCGGTGAAGGTCTTGTTGCCGACGATATTGATCTTCTGGATCCGCGCAGACTTGCCCTCGCGGATCTCCAGGTCGATATTCACGCGGTTGCGGCTCAGGTGGGTCACGTGCGGATCCACCGAGACGTTGTAATGGCCCCGGTTGTAGTACTGGCGCACCAGCTCGTGCCGTACCTGATCCAGGGTCAGGCGGTCGAATGTCTGCCCTTCGGCCAGCCCCGACTGCTTCAGACCCTTTTTCAGGTCATCGGTCTTGATGGCCTTGTTGCCGCGGATGGTCAGCTTGGCGATGGACGGGCGCTCGATCACCTTGACCACCAGGATGTCGCCCTGGCGATCCAGTTCCACGTCGCTGAAGAAGCCGGTGTTGTACAGCGCATGGATGGCGCGTTGCGCGGTTGCCTCGTCGAGCGTGTCGCCCTTGTTGACGGGCAGATAGCTGAGAACGGAGCCGGTGGAGATGCGCGACAGGCCGTCGACACGGATGTCGGAGACCACGAACGGCTGCATCGCGAGCGCTTTTGCGCTCATCGTGGCAAGAAGAATCAGGGCGGCGATACGCTTCATCGTCGATTCCAGTCAAATAAGTGCAAAGGTGCGGCGATCAGCCGCAGCGAACGGTGGCCCGACGTCATGAGGCCAACCGCAGAATATCGTTGTAGAACGCCAGCCCCATGAGGGTGGCAAGCAGTGCCATGCCGACAAACTGGCCGGTGATCATGGCCCGTTCGCTGACCGGGCTACCCTTGACCAATTCGATAAGGTAATACAGCAGGTGCCCGCCGTCCAAGATCGGGATCGGCAGCAGGTTGAGAATCGCCAGGCTCAGGGACACCAAACCGAGGAAATTCAGGAACCAGGCCAGCCCCATGCTGGCCGATGCATCGGCCACGCGGGCAATGGTGATCACGCCGGAAAGATTGCGTGTCGAGGCCTGGCCGGTCAGCATCCGGCCAATCATGGTGAACGTGGTGGCCGTCTCGTTCCATGTGGTGGCGAACGCGGCCCCGGCTGCATGCAGCGGCCCATAGCGCAGGCGCGCCGTGGGCGGTGGCTGCGGACCGATGCCGATGCCCCATGTGGCCTTGGGATTGCCCTCCAGCACGCCCCATTTGGCCGTCACTGGGACGCTCAACGTGCGGCCGCCGCGCTGGATCGAGAGCCTGAGATGCGGGGACTTCTTCGCCTGCGCCCGGATGGCCTTGCCGACCTCGATGAAATTGCCGACCGGCGTATCACCGACTGCGGTGATGCGGTCGCCCTTGCGCAATCCGGCTTTGGCGGCCGGGTGCCCCGGCAGTACGCTCCCGATGACCGCCGATGGGGGCGGTTGCACCAGCCCGAGCCGGTCGGACGCGCTGGCCAGGTCGACATCCTGCGGCAGGCGGTCCAGAGGCAGCGTCACTGTGCGGGTATGGCCCCCGGGGGTATGGACGGTGAGCGCCACGGGATGATGCGACAGCATGTCGCGGGTCAGCGCATCGTACATGCCGGTCCAGGTCGAAACCCGGGAATCGCCAACCTTGGTCACCGTGTCGTGCGCATGCAGCCCGGCGTCCGCGGCCAGGGTGTGTGCCGGCGGAGCGCCGACCACGGGGGGCACGTCCGGTTTGCCGATCATGAACATCAGCCAGAACGCCGCCAGCGCGAAGATCAGATTGAAGACGGGGCCCGCAGCGACGATGGCGATGCGTTTTGCCAGCGGCTTGCCGGTGAACTCCTGATCGCGCAGTGCGGGGTCGACATCGCCTTCGCGCGCATCCAGCATCTTCACGTAGCCGCCCAGCGGTATCGCCGCGATGCGGTACTCCGTGCCATCCCGCGCGACGCGGCTCCACAGCGCGCGGCCGAAACCCACGGAAAAACGCAACACCTTGACGCCGCAGCGGCGGGCCACGATGAAGTGGCCGAACTCGTGGAAGGTCACGAGAACTCCCAGGGTGACCAGCAACCACCAGACGGAACCGAAGAATGTCGACATATGAGGTGGTGTGTTCGCTCGTCTCGGGTGCGCAGCTTGCCATCGCTGCAGGGCAGGGGTGATCGCCTAGTTTAGCAGTGCCGGGCAATGGCGCGCTGTGCAGCCTGGCGCGCGTCGGTGTCGCGTTGCACCAGTGTCGCAATATCGACCACGCGTTGCGCCGGCAGTTCCGTCAGCACCGTCTCGATGATCTCCGAGATATCCAGGAACGGCAGCGCGCCGTCCAGGAATGCAGCCACGGCCACTTCATTGGCGGCGTTGAGGATGGCGGGTGCATCGCCACCTTCACGCAGGGCATCGAACGCCAGTGGCAGGCAACGGAAGGTGTCGGTGTCGGCGGCCTCGAAATGCAGCGCGGCCACCCGGGCCAGGTCCAGCGAGGGCACACCGGATTCGATGCGTGCGGGCCAGGCCAGTGCATGCGCCAGCGCCGTGCGCATATCCGGGTTGCCGAGTTGCGCCAGCGTCGAGCCGTCCAGGTATTCGACCATCGAATGCACGATGCTTTGCGGATGCACCAAGACGTCGATGCGTTCCGGTGCCGCGCCGAACAGATGATGCGCCTCGATCACCTCGAGGCCCTTGTTCATCATGGTGGCCGAGTCCACCGAGATCTTGCGGCCCATTTCCCAGTTGGGATGCGCACACGCCTGATCCGGCGTCACGGTGCGCAGCGACGCGCGACTGCGGCCGCGGAACGGTCCGCCGGACGCGGTCAGCACGATGCGCCGCACGCCGGACTCGTCCAGCGGCGGGCGCCCGCCGGGCAGACACTGGAAGATGGCATTGTGCTCCGAATCCACGGGTACCAGCTGACCGCCGCCATCGCGCAGCGCCTGCATCAGCAGCGGGCCCGCCATGACCACCGATTCCTTGTTGGCCAGCAGCAGGCGCTTGCCCGCGCGTGCGGCGGCAAGGGTGGATTCCAGGCCTGCCGCGCCCACGATGGCGGCGACCACCGTGCTGTTGTCCGCAGATTCGGCCGCTGTTGCCAGAGCGGCGGCGCCGGCGTGCACCTCGCACTGCACGTTCAGGGATTTGAGCTTTCGGTGCAACGCGTCCTTGCACGCGGCATCGGCGATGATGGCCACGCGTGGACGGTATGTGCGGCACAGTTGTGCCAGCGCATCCACATTGCGATGTGCCGCCAGCACGTCCACCACGAAACGCTCCGGATGGCGCGCCACCACATCCAGCGTGCTTGCGCCGATCGAGCCGGTGGCGCCGAGAATGGCCAGGCGGATCGGCGCGTTCATGGGTGCAACAGCCACATGCCGGCCGCGAATACGGGCATCGCGGCAAAAACACTGTCCATACGATCCAGCAGACCGCCATGGCCGGGGAACAGGGTGCCGGAATCCTTGATGTCGGCATGGCGCTTCATCAGGCTTTCAAACAGGTCGCCGATGATCGATGCGATCACGGTGACCACCCCCAGCAGTACCAGTCCGGCCAGTCGCCACCCGTGGGTATCCAGCGCCCAGCCGCCCAGTCCCGCGATCAGGCCGCCGAAGACTACGGCACCATAGGCGCCGGCCCAGGTCTTGCCCGGGCTGATCCGTGGAGCCAGTTTGCGGCGGCCGAAGAAACGTCCGGAAAAATAGGCGCCGGTGTCCGCGAACCACACGATGACCACCGCGAACAAGGTCCACCATGGCCCATACGGTTGCAGCCCGTGGATGGTGACCAGTGCTGCCCAGGCCGGAACGAAAATGAAGAGGCCGGCGACCAGTTTCAGGGCGCGATTTTCCCGGCCGGGTGCGGCGGCGAAGCTGTAGCCGCGCAACCAGCGCAAGCTGACGATCCACCAGGCGACTCCCAGCGCAACCACCACCGGCCATACTGCAGGTTGCAGGCGCCACAGCCAGAGCGCAAGCATGATCAGGAGCATTGCCAGGATGGCCATGGCACGCGCGACCGCTCCGTGCAAGCCGCACAGCCGCGTCCATTCCCATGCGCCCAGGATGAAGACCAGCGCCAGCACGATCGCGAAGATCGCCGTGGTCGGCAGCAGGATCACCAGCAATGCGATGGGGATCAGCAGGGCAGCGGTCAGTACGCGCGTTCGCAGCATGCGGATTCTTCTAGGAAACCTTGGGGGATGAATGGGTGTCGGCGGCGACCTGCGCGCCGGTGCGGCCGAACCGGCGCTCGCGTCGCGCGAACTCGGCGACCGCCGCGTCCAGGCAATCATGGTCGACGTCCGGCCACAGGGTATCGATGAAAATCAGTTCCGCATAGGCCAGCTGCCAGAGCAGGAAATTGCTGATGCGGTGTTCGCCGCCGCTGCGGATGAACAGGTCCGGCGGCGGCAACTGGCTCAGGCACAGGAATGGAGCCAGTGACTGCTCGTCGATGTCGGCGGGTTCCATGTCGCCCCGCTGGACCGCCTCCGCCATCCTGCGGGCTGCCCGCGCCATGTCCCAGCGGCCACCATAGTTCAGTGCCACATTGAGATGCAGCCCCCTGTTGGCGCAGGTCACCGTGCGTGCGCGCTCCATACGCTGGCGCAGGGTAGCATCGAAGGCGGACAGCTCGCCCACGAACTCGATGCGCACGCCGTTTTCATGCAGTTCGTCCAGTTCGCTGTCCAGCGCCTTGAGAAACAGCGACATCAACGCCCCGACCTCGTTTTGCGGCCGGCGCCAGTTCTCGCTGGAAAAGGCAAACAGGGTCAACACGCCGATGTGCCGCTGCAGGCAGAACTGCACTGCCTGGCGCACGGCCTTCTGTCCGGCGCGATGACCGGCCTGACGTGGCAGATGGCGGCGCTTGGCCCAGCGTCCATTGCCGTCCATGATGATGGCCAGGTGCCGGGGGATGCGCTCGGCGGCCGATGTCATGTGAGACGTGCTCATGATCCCGGGTTGCACGCTCTGCGTGGGCGGGACCCTGCCAGGCAGTGCGTGCGCCGGGCGCAGCGGCGAAGCATCTGCGGCGTGCACCGCATGACGGGGATCCCTGCACACACCCGCTCGGAGGGTTCTTGGCTCATATGGCCATCAATTCGTCTTCCTTGTCCTTGACCACTTCGTCCACGCGGGCGACATAGCGGTCGGTGAGCTTCTGCACCTCGTCCTCGGCGCGATGCTCGTCGTCCTCGGTGATTTCCTTTTCCTTCAGAAGGTCCTTGACCTGCTGCATGGCATCGCGGCGGATGTTGCGTACCGCGATCTTGGTGTTTTCGCCTTCGGCGCCCACGTGCTTGACCAGTTCCTTGCGGCGCTCTTCGGTCAGCGGCGGCATGTTGAGACGGATCACCATGCCCGCGGTGGTCGGCGTGATGCCGATATCCGATGCCAGCAAGGCTTTTTCCACGGGACCGACCATGGTCTTTTCCCAGGGGGTGATGGTCAGCGAGCGGCCATCCGTCACGGCCACGCCGGCCACCTGGCTCAAGGGGGTGTCGGTGCCGTAGTAGGACACCTTGATGCCCTCCACCAGCGCCGTGCTGGCGCGGCCGGTACGCAAACGCTGCAGCTCGTTGTGCAGCGCCTCGACGCTCTTGCCCATGCGGGTTTCGGCGTCCTTCTTGATGTCGTTGAGCATGGGGAACTCCATATGCCAGTCAATCGGACAAGTATAGCAGTGCGGTCGCAGGCCACGTTCACATCTGCATGACGGGCGGGGCCTTACGGAGCAACGCGACAGGTCCGTCTGCCGGCGGCAAGGACACCGGGTCTCCCCGCACAAAAAGGGGCGTCATGGCTTCGGCGCGTGCGGATCGAGAGGCATGGACCGTCAGCTGCGAGCCGCCAGCGCATCATCGCGCCCACTTGCGCAATGGCTGAGGTGGGTGCCGGCGAGCTTACGGATCCGTGAGCGATGTTCCTTCGTCCAGTGTGCGGCTGACCGGCGAGAACCGGCGGGATCAGTCCACCAGCGTGCCCACGGCCTCGCCGCGCATGATGCGCATGAGGTTGCCGGGCTGGGTCATGTCGTAGATGCGCAGCGGCATGCGGTGATCGCGGCACAGGGCGATGGCGGCCGTGTCCATGACCGCGAGCTTGCCTTCGATGACTTCATCGTAGGTCAGGGATGTGTAGCGGGTGGCATTGCTGTCGCGTACTGGATCGGCACTGTAGACGCCGTCCACCTTGGTGGCCTTGAGCAGCAGGTCGGCGCCCAGTTCCACGGCGCGCAGGGCCGCGGCCGAATCGGTCGTGAAGAACGGGTTGCCGATACCGGCGGCAAACAGCGCAATGCGGCCTTTCTCGATGTGCCGCACCGCGCGGCGGCGGATGAAGTCCTCGCACACGTCGTGAATGGGCACCGCGCTCATCACCCGGGCGTAGGCGCCGCGCTTCTCGATGGCGTCCTGCATGGCCAGCGCGTTCATGACCGTGGCCAGCATCCCCATGTGGTCGCCGGTGACACGGTCCATGCCGGCAGAGGCCAGGCCTGCGCCACGAAAGATGTTGCCGCCACCGATGACCACGCCGATCTCCACGCCGGCTTCGCGTACCTCGATGAGCTCGTCGGCCAGGCGCCCGATGACTTTGGGGTCGATGCCGTAGTCTTCGCTCCCCATCAGTGCTTCGCCGGACAGTTTCAACAGGATGCGCTTGTACTGGATGTCGTCACTCATGCGGGTCTCCGGGATGGGGCGGGCAAACGGTCGTAGTGTAGCGGGGAACCCGTCGCGGGTCCCTCGCGAAATGGCAGGCGGTCTGCGACAGATCGTCGTCGAGTGCGGCCAGTCCGGATTGATACATCCACTCCGGGCGGCTGCTGGGGCCGGTTTCTTGCAGACCAAAAAAAAGCCGCGAAATCTCGCGGCTTTTTTCTTTTTTGTCGAAGCGGCTCAGGCCAGGCCGGCCTGCTTCATGACCTCGGCGTGGAAATCCTCTTCCTTCTTTTCCACACCTTCGCCGACCGCCAGACGCACCACGGCGGTGACTTCGGCGCCTTCCTTCTTCAGCACTTCGCCAACGCTGCTGCCGGTATCCAGCACGTACGGCTGGCCGGTCAGGGAGATTTCGGCGAAGGTCTTGCGCAGCTTGCCGGAGATCATCTTCTCCAGGATTTCCGGCGGCTTGCCGCTGTCCTTGACCTGGGCCAGGGCGATGTCCTTCTCCTTGGCCACCACTTCTTCCGGCACGTCGTCCGGGGTGATGTAGGCGGGGTTCATCGCGGCGACATGCATGGCGATGCCGCGGGCCAGTTCGTCCGAGCCGCCCTTCAGCGCCACCAGCACACCGATGCGGCCGCCATGGATGTAGCTGCCGATGGTGTCGTTGCTCTGGACGCGCGCCAGGCGACGCACCTGGATGTTCTCGCCAATCTTGGCGATCAGGGCCTTGGCGGCCTCGTCGACGGTGCCCTGGCCGGGATAGGCGGCGGACTTCAGGGCCTCGGCGTTGGCGGCATCGCTCTTCAGGGCGATGTCGGCCACGGTATCGCTGAAGCTCACGAAGTTGTCGTCCTTGGCCACGAAATCGGTTTCGCAATTGACCTCGACCAGAACGGCCTGACCACTCTCCTGCGCGGCGACGATGCGGCCCTCGGCAGCCACGCGGCCGGCTTTCTTGTCCGCCTTGGCCAGACCCTGCTTGCGCAGCCACTCCATGGCCACGTCGACGTTGCCGTCATTGGCGACCAGCGCCTTCTTGCATTCCATCATGCCGGCGCCGGAACGCTGGCGCAGCTCCTTGACCATCTGTGCGGTGATGTCCATGGGGGGATCCTCGTTGATTCGATGTAGATGAGGCACCTCACGAAGAGGCGCACGGCACAGCATGCCAATTGGGTGTGTCACGGCTGTGCCATCCGCAGCCGGTGCCGGATCGGCGCCGGCTGCGGATGCGATTGCTTACTTGTCGGCCGCGGCGCGGTCGACAGCAGGTGTTTCGACCTTCGCGGCAGCCACGTCCTCGGACTTTTTCGGAGCTTCGGCATCGCTGCCCACAGGCGTTTCAGCCTTGGCATCGACAGGTGCTTCCGCCGGCGCCTGCGGCGCGGGATTGGTCTCTTCCGCCGCCGGTGGTTTGGTGGCTGCGGGCTTCTTGGCCGGAGCCGCCTTCTTGGCCGGAGCGCGCTTGCGCTCCTCGCTGCGGGCCACCGGCTTGCCATCGGCATCCAGCTCCACGAACTCGTCCTCGCCCGGTGCGGCATTCGGCGAGGCGGCCTTGCCTTCCAGGATGGCGTCGGCCGCGGCACGCGCATACAGGGCCACGGCGCGGATGGCATCGTCGTTGCCCGGGATGGCGTAATCGACCAGCGACGGGTCGTAGTTGGTGTCGACCACGGCGACCACCGGGATGCCCAGCTTGCGGGCTTCCTTCACGGCAATGTCCTCGTGGCCGATATCGATGACGAACATCGCATCCGGCAGCCGCGGCATGTCCTTGATGCCGCCCAGCGAGCGCTCCAGCTTCTCGCGCTCGCGGCGCAGGGTCAGCACTTCGTGTTTGACCAGCTTGTCCAGGGTGCCATCGGTTTCGGCCGCTTCCAGCTCCTTGAGCCGTGCCACGGAGCCCTTGACGGTGCGGAAGTTGGTCAGCATGCCGCCCAGCCAGCGTGCCGCCACGAAGGGCATGCCACAGCGCTCGGCCTCGGTCGCCAGCGATTCGCGCGCCGCGCGCTTGGTGCCCACGAACAGGATCGTGCCGCGCTTCTGCGCCAGGCCCGAGAGGTAGTTCATGGCATCGGTGAACAGCGGCAGCGTCTTTTCGAGGTTGACGATGTGGATCTTGCCGCGCGCGCCGAAGATGTACGGCGCCATCTTCGGGTTCCAGTAACGGGTCTGATGACCGAAATGCACGCCGGCTTCGAGCATCTGGCGCATGGTGACTTGAGGCATGGTGTTCTCCTGAAGGGGTTGGGACCTCCACGCATCCCCGACTTCGACCCCGCTGCCGTGGCAGGCGGGGCACCCCGAAGGCGGTGCCGATACGTGTGTGTCGTTGATTTGGCCTGCGGGACCATTCCCGCGGAACCTGAAAGCGACGTATGCCGCATTGCGGTTACAATCGCCATTCGACTTGAGTGCTCGGGCACGTTTGCAACATGCTCCGACGCAACAAATCTCCGCAATTATAGCTGGCTGTGGATGCCGTCGACAAGCTGACAGATCCGGCTGGAAAAAGCCGGGTGCAGTCATCATCTCGGGAATGACACGATCCGCAGCCCCACGTACTGGAAGGCACCATGTCCGCAGCACCGAAAACCCCCGCAGAAATCGAATCCATGCGCGTGGCTGGCCGCCTGGCCGCCGAAGTGCTGGCCATGCTCAAGGAGCACATCAAGCCTGGCGTGACCACCGAGGAGATCGACCGCATCGCGCACGATCACATCGTCAATGTACAGAAGGCGGTCCCCGCCAACATCGGCTATCACGGTTTCACCAAGACCCTGTGCACCTCGGTCAACCATGTGATCTGCCACGGCATTCCCAATGCCGGCAAGGTGCTCAAGGACGGCGACATTGTCAATTGCGACGTCACCGTGATCAAGGATGGCTGGCATGGCGACACCAGCCGCATGTACTACGTCGGCACGCCCGGCGTGCTGGCCAGGCGATTGTGCGAGACCACCTACGAGGCCATGATGGAAGGCATCCGCGCCGTGCGTCCGGGTGCCACGCTGGGCGATATCGGACATGCCATCCAGACCCATGCCGAGGCGGCCGGGTTCAGCGTGGTGCGCGAGTACTGCGGCCACGGCATCGGCACCATCTATCACGATCAGCCGCAGGTGCTGCATTACGGCAAGCCGGGCACCGGCATGACCCTGGAGAAGGGCATGACCTTCACCGTGGAGCCGATGATCAACGCCGGCAAGCGCCATACGCGCTCCCTGCCAGATGGCTGGACCGTGGTGACCAAGGATCATTCGTTGTCGGCGCAGTGGGAACATACGCTGGTGGTCACCGATGACGGCTTTGAAATCCTCACGCCGTGGCCGGATGCCGCATGAAAGCGGAGTTGAGCGTGCAGGAGTGGGGAAAGAGACACATGCGGTGACGTGCCATGCTCCCGATGGTGGCCGCTGACCGCTCCTGCTGTTTTCTCACCTCCCTCAACCTGCTTCTGCCTCATGAACTTGCGCCCTCACGTCTCTCCCATCCCTCGCCTGCCGCGCCTGCCTGTGGCAGTGCCGCGCTCGGGCGTGTCGGCGGATGCCCTGCGGGCGCTGCGCCAGCTGTTGGGGGATGCCGAACGCGGGCTTGCAGCGGCCTTTGCCGGCGGCGCCGACGTACGTGCGCTGGTGCATCGACGCAGCGACGTGATCGAACGCGTGGTGGTGCATATATGGCGTGCCTGTCTGGGCGCGCCGGCAGGTTGCGCGTTGTTCGCTGTCGGCGGCTTCGGGCGGGGTCTGCTGTTTCCCCGTTCCGATGTGGATCTTCTGGTGCTGGTCACGCCCGCGGCCGGACGCCGGCAATCGCGCGCGCTCGAGCGGTTTTTCGCCTGTCTGTGGGATCTGGGCCTCAAGCCTGGCCACGCGGTGCGCGATGCCGCGCAGTGCCGCAGCCTGGCCGCCGAGGACGTGAGCGTGTTCACCAGTTTGCTGGATGCGCGCTGCCTGGCGGGCGACGCGGAACAGGTCGAGGCACTGCACGCCATCGTGCACGACGGCGAACTGTGGCCCCCTGCCGAATTTCTCGCCGCCAAGCAGGCCGAACAGGCGCGGCGCCATGCGCGCCACGACGACACCGCGCACAACCTGGAGCCGCACATCAAGGACGGCCCCGGCGGCATGCGCACGCTGGACCAGTTGCGCTGGCTGGCAAGGCGCGTGGCCGGGGTGGTCGGCTTCGACGCCATGGCTGATGAAGGCCTGCTCGATCCGGCCGAACGCGAGGCCCTGGCCGAGGCCGAGCATACGCTGCGGCGCTACCGTTTCGCGCTGCATCTGGAGGCCGGTCGTGCCGAGGAGCGCCTGCTGTTCGACTATCAGCGCTCGCTGGCCACGCGCATGGGCTTTGTCGACGAGCATGAGCGCAATCTCGGCGTGGAGCAGTTCATGCAGGGGTATTATCGTGCCGCCACCGTGATCGAGCGCCTCGGTGTGCAGCTGGGCGAGCGTTTCGAGGAGTTGCTGGAACCGGATGCCGAGCCGCAGCCGCTGACCGATGATTTCATGCGCCTGGGGCGACGCATGCAGCCGAAGGATCCCGATCTGTTCCTGAAACGCCCCGCGGCGTTGATCGAGGCCTTCATCCTGCGCGTGGAGCATACCGAGCTGATCGGCTTCACCGCCGAGACCATGCGCC
The DNA here is from genome assembly GCA_963747595.1 of uncultured Gammaproteobacteria bacterium. Taxonomy (GTDB): domain Bacteria; phylum Pseudomonadota; class Gammaproteobacteria; order Xanthomonadales; family Rhodanobacteraceae; genus Oleiagrimonas. The sequence goes on along the minus strand of CAVVFO010000002.1, from coordinate 1,235,712 downwards.
GCATCCAGCAGGCCGGTGCCGCGCTGGGCGAACGCATGTCCGAGGATGCGGACGTGCTGCAGGCCTTCCTGGGGCTGCTCAGGCGCGGCGGCGCCTGCGTCGGTGCGCTGTGGAGCATGAACCGCTTCGGCCTGCTGGCGGCCGTGCTGCCACCGTTCGGACGTGTGGTGGGGCGCATGCAGTACGACCTGTTCCATGTCTACACCGTGGACGAACACACCCTGCGGGTGATGCGCAATCTGGCCCGCTTCGAGGAGCCGGAGGCGCGCCGCGATTTTCCGCTGGGCTGCGAGATCTGGCATTCGCTGGACAAGCACGAGTTGCTGCTGCTGGCCGGCCTGTTCCACGATATCGCCAAGGGTCGCGGCGGCGATCACTCGGTGCTGGGCGAAGCCGACGCGCGCGAATTCTGCACGCGGCTGGGCCTGCCCGAGGACGATATCGCGCTGGTCACGTGGCTGGTGCGCTGGCATCTGATGATGAGTACCACGGCCCAGCGGCAGGACATCACCGATCCCGACGTGGTGCACCGGTTCGCCACCGAAGTCGGCGACTGGGAGCACCTGGATCACCTGTACCTGCTTACCGTGGCCGACATCATCGGCACCAGCCCGAAACTGTGGAACGCCTGGAAGGATCGCCTGCTGGCGGATCTGTATGTGGCCGCACGTTATGCGCTGCGCTCGGATCTGGCCTTGCCGCTGCGCGCCGATGCGCGCGTGCGCGCCTGCCGCGAGCGGGCCCTGGCCCTGCTGGTGGACGATGGGTTCGATGCCGATGCGGTCGCGCATGTGTGGTCGGACTTCCCGGATCTGAGTTTCCTGCGTCACCGCGCCGAACAGATCGCCTGGCAGACGCGTGCGGTGCTGGCCGCAGGCCACGCGCCACCGCTGGTCGATGTGCATCCGTTTTCCGTGCGCGGCAGCACCGAGGTGTTCGTCTACGCACCGGATCGCGATGGCCTGTTCGCCACCGTCACCGCCGTGCTGGACCGGCTGCGTTTTTCCGTGGTCGAGGCACGCATCCTGAACTCGCGCACCGGCATGGCACTGGATACGTTCCTGCTGCTGGAATCGGAGACACAGGAACCCGCCAGTCTGGACCGCGCCGAACAACTGCGCGCGCGTCTCGCCGAAGCGCTGCAGAACCCCGAATGTGCCCAACCCACCCAGCGCGGGCTGTCGCGCCAGCTGCGCCATTTCCAGATGCAGCCGCACGTGGCCTACACCCAGGATCAGGCCGCCGCGCGTACCCAGATGGCCTTGGTGTGCAGCGATCGGCCCGGTCTGCTGGCTGCCGTGGCGCAATCATTTGTCGAAGCCGGTGTGCGTGTGCATGATGCGCGCATCGCCACCTTCGGCGAGCGCGTGGAAGACTTTTTCCAGATAACCGACCCGCACGACCAGCCGCTGTCCGAGGCGTTGCAGCAGACGCTGCGCGAGGTGCTGGAGAAACGTATCGGCGGACCTGCCCAAAAGGATATGCATGCCAACGCTTGAAACCACCATCAATGCCGCGTGGGAACGCCGCGCCGACCTGAACCCGAGCGCGGTCGACGATGCGTTGCGCCGCAGTATCGATGAGGCTCTGGACCAACTGGAGTCAGGCCAGGCACGTGTCGCCGAACCCGACGCCGACGGCGCTTGGCAGGTGCACGAGTGGCTGAAAAAAGCCGTGCTCCTGTATTTCCGCATCAACGCCAACCGGGTCATGGACGGTGGCCCGTCTGCTGCATTCGACAAGGTGCCGTTGCGTTTCACCGCCGGCAATCAGGCCGAATTCGAGTCCGCCGGCATGCGCGTGGTGCCCGGTGCGCTGGTGCGCCGCGGCGCGCACGTGGCGCATGACGCGGTCCTGATGCCCAGTTATGTCAATATCGGCGCGCACGTGGGGCCCGGCAGCATGGTCGATACCTGGGCCACGGTCGGCTCCTGTGCGCAGATCGGCGCGCATGTGCACCTGTCCGGAGGCGTCGGCATCGGCGGCGTGCTGGAACCGCTGCAGGCCAACCCCACCATCATCGAGGACAACTGCTTCATCGGCGCACGCTCGGAAGTGGTCGAGGGCGTGGTGGTGGAAAAGGGCAGCGTCATCGGCATGGGCGTGTTCCTCGGGCAGTCCACGCGCATCTACGACCGCGCCACGGGCGAAATCAGTTACGGTCGCATCCCCGCCGGCAGCGTGGTGGTTGCGGGCAACCTGCCGTCCAGTGACGGCACCCACAGCCTGTACGCCGCCGTCATTGTCAAGAAGGTCGACGAGAAAACCCGTTCCAAGACCGGCATCAATGCATTGTTGCGGAGTGCGCAATGACCGTGACGCTTTATGGCCTGAAGACCTGCGACACCTGCCGCAAGGCGCGCAAGTGGCTGGACCGTTTCGATGTCGATTACGAATTTGTCGACTACCGAGCCGTGCCGGTGCCCGCAGCCACATTGAAGGACTGGGCCGCGCAGGCCGGTGGCTGGGAGAAACTCATCAACAAGTCCTCCACCACCTGGCGCAACCTGCTGCCGCAGCGCAAGAATCCCGGCAGCGATCCGGAGTGGACATTGCTGATCAAGGAGCACCCCGCCCTGGTGCGCCGGCCCGTGGTGCAACAGGACGATGGCAGCATCAGCGTCGGTTTCAGCGACAACGGCTTCAAGAAGCGTTTCGGCATCTGATGCGGCGCGCAGGGTGGGCATCGTTCGCCAAACCGATCGTGCCTCGTTCTGTGCCGCAGTGCTGCTCACGCGCCGGCGAATACTCGTGCGACAGTGTGGCTTTCAAACATGACCGATCCGACCATGTCCAATGTCCTCGGCCTCACGCTGGACCTGATGCGTCGCCGCTCAGTGACGCCCGACGATGCCGGCTGCCAGCAGCTGATTGCCGACCGGCTGCAGCGTGCCGGATTTGTCGTGGAGCATCTGCGCTACGGCGGAGTCGACAACCTGTGGGCCACACACGGAGCGGATGATGCGCCGACTCTGGTTTTCCTGGGTCATACCGACGTCGTACCCAGTGGCCCGGAGGAAAGCTGGACCTCGCCCCCATTCGAACCCGACATTCGTGACGGCATGCTCTACGGACGTGGCGCCGCCGACATGAAAGGCAGCGTCGCCGCCATGGTGGTGGCGCTGGAAGCCTTCGTCGCCGCGCATCCGGATCACTCCGGCCGGGTCGCGCTGCTGCTGACCAGCGACGAGGAAGGCGACGCCATCGATGGAGTGCGCAAGGTTGCTGATGCCTTTCGCGAGCGCGACGAACGCCTGGACTGGTGTGTGGTCGGTGAGCCGTCGGCCAAAGAGACGCTGGGCGACCTGATTCGCGTCGGCCGTCGCGGCTCGCTTTCGGCCACACTTACCGTGCGCGGCGTGCAGGGCCACGTTGCCTATCCGGCCAACGCCCACAACCCCATCCACGCTCTCGCGCCCGCGCTGGCCGAACTGATCGCCGAACGCTGGGACGCTGTCGACGCGGAAGGCGCTGATTCAGAATGCGAATTCCCCCCGACCTCGCTGCAGGTCTCCAACATCCACGCCGGCACCGGCGCCAACAACATCATTCCCGGCGCGCTGGAAGCGCTGTTCAACTTCCGCTACAGCACCGCCAGCACCGCGCAGGACCTGCGCCAGCGCACCGAAGCGATCTTCGAGTGCCACGGCCTGAACTGGCACATCCACTGGCACGACTCGGGCCATCCATTCCTGTCCCCGCCGGATGGCAAACTGCGCGAAACCGTCGTTGCCGTATGCAACGAGTTCACCGGCAACGACCCGGAACAAAGCACAGGTGGCGGTACCTCCGACGGCCGCTTCATCGCCCCGCTGGGCGTGGAAGTGGTGGAGCTGGGCCCCGTCAACGCCACCATCCACAAGCTGGACGAATGCATCGCCGTGGCCGACCTGGAGCGCCTGCCGGAGCTGTATCTGGCGATCTGCGCGCGTATGCAGGGCTGACCGCGCCCTTCGGGCACCCGCAGCTGCAGACTCCCCTGCTGATCGGACAACCTCAACACCCGTTCGCCCCGGGGATCGAGGGCAATTCCCTTGTGTCCCGCGGTGTTCATGATGGCCCGCGACGAAGGGAATAGTCGATATGGGGGCCGGAAAACAACCAGATTCAATCCTCCCGGCCTGCTCATGGATCTCCATGACAAGCGTCCACGCCTCGCCGACGCACGCCATGGCATGATGCGTTATCAGGTGGCATGTGGCGCTCGAAAACATCGATCTTCTGGTGTCGACCTTGACTTGACCTGGGGGCGCGCTGCTCGGCTACCCGGTGAAGCCCTGGGAGGTTGATCGATGGCTGCGGGCCCATGTACACCGGGTGGGCATGACGACTGGAAAACTGCCATCGGCTTTATTTTCATGCCTCCATGAGTCCGGGTTTTCCTTCGCGGCATTTTTCTGATTGGGTGGGTTCATCGATGTTTCAGTGGATCTCGGACCATGTTTCGATCATAAATGTCGTCGTCAACATATTCACGTTGGTGTTCTGGATTTTTTACGCAAATATCCTGGTGGCGGGCTTCCGTCGGCAGCGCTCGTCCCTGGTGATCATTGACGTGGGCGCAGGACGTGCTTCGCAGGCAGATTGCGTCATCAGCAATATGAGCAGGGAGGCCATTTATGTGCAGGAGATTATCCTGAGCTTATATACAGATAACGGGGAAAAGCTGAATTCAGTGGCTTTTTTTGGTGACATGACGGACCACAGTCAGAAAGAAAATGCCAAGATCTCGCGGGGGCCGCTTGACTCCAGCGGGGAAATGAAGATCGGTACGTTCAGGGAGATGGTGATCAAGGCCAGTAGAAATCAAGACCGCGGAGAGGAACACGACGACCGTGCAACGCAGGTAAACAGCGTTGAAATCACGGTAATCAGCTTCTATGGCCCATCAGCAAGTATCGGTGCCGCGCAGCGCACGTTCAGGTTCGACGGAAAAAATCGGGACCTGATAGCACCGACCAGCATCGACACGCTGCAACTGAATCGCTGGTGGCAGCGTCGCCGCGTCCGTCGTTGGGCAAGCAGAAGCCTTTGAGGGCCGACCGAGGCAGGAGTCTTCAGCTGTTTCCGGCCAGATGAACTCCCTGCGCCTCGGCAATGTCTGCGGATCACGGCTGGCAGGTTGAATCAGCAGGAAGCGCTGCCGAAGTCGCGGCCCGGGGGCGCCGTGGCGCCGGCGCTGGCGTGGATGCACGTGGGCCACGCTTGTTCGGTGGACCGGCAAGTCCCGGCCCGGGCATGCCAGCGTGTTCGTAGGTCCAGCTACGACCATTCGCGCATGGCAATGTCTTCGATTGTCTGGATGTTGGCGCGATTTTTCGCCGATGGCGGCTCCTGTGCGGGACGATAAATGCGATCATGTGTCATGACTGAATTTGCTTCATTGCCATTGAAACCCGAGCTGTTGGCCAGCGTCGAATCGCTTGGCTATGCGAAGATGACGCCGGTGCAGGCGCGGAGCCTGCCGCCGCTGCTGGCGGGGCGCGACGTGATCGCGCAGGCGCAGACCGGCAGCGGCAAGACCGCGGCATTTGGCCTGGGATTGCTGCAGGTACTGGATGTCGCCAGCATCCGGCTGCAGGCGCTGGTGCTCTGCCCCACGCGGGAACTGGCCGACCAGGTCAGCAAGGCGCTGCGCAAGCTGGCGGCCAACATTCCCAACGTGAAGTTGCTGACGCTGTGCGGCGGCATGCCCCTGGGGCCGCAGTTGGCGTCGCTGACGCATGATCCGCACATCGTGGTGGGCACGCCTGGCCGCGTGCAGGAACACCTCAAGCGCGGCAGCCTGCATGGCGGCGGCATCAGGGTGCTGGTGCTGGACGAGGCGGACCGCATGCTGGACATGGGGTTCGGTGAGGTCATCGACGACATCGTGGGGCGCATCGCCAAACACCATCAGACGCTGCTGTTCTCGGCCACGTATCCGCAGGAGATCCGCGTGGCGAGCCAGCGCCTGCAACGCGATCCGCTCGAGGTGACGGTGGATGCGCCGGCCGATGCAGCGCCAGCGATCGAGCAACGCTTCCATGAAGTGGAACCGGCGCGAAAGATGGACGCGCTGGCGCAGCTTCTGGGCCATGCACACGCGGAGCATGCCCTGGTCTTCTGCAACATGCGTCGCGATGTCGATGTGGTGGCAGAGGAGCTGGATCGCCGCGGGTTTTCCGCGCTGGCCTTGCACGGCGACAAGGACCAGCGCGACCGTGACGAGGTGCTGGTGCGTTTTGCCAACCGCAGTTGCGCGGTGCTGGTCGCCACCGACGTGGCCGCGCGCGGTCTGGACATTGCCAGCTTGCCGCTGGTGCTCAGCTACGACGTGCCGCACGACCCGCAGACGCATACGCATCGCATCGGTCGTACGGGACGCGCCGGGCAAGCCGGCGTGGCCATCACGCTGTGCACGTCGCGCGAACGGGCCAGGGCCGAAAGCATCGGCGAGATGCAGGGCGCGCCGCTGCCGTGGCGGCCGCTGAAGGTCGCTGCTGCCGGCGGCAAGGTCCTGCATCTGGCGCCCATGAAAACGCTGGTGATCGACGCCGGCCGGCAGGACAAACTGCGCCCCGGCGACATCCTCGGCGCGCTGACGGGCGATGCCGGCCTGAAGGCGGGCGACGTGGGCAAGATCGACGTGTTCGCCACCCGCGCCTATGTGGCGATCAGCCGCGCATTGGCCAACAAGGCGTTGCAGCGTCTGCGTGAGGGACGCATCAAGGGGCGCAATTTCCGGGTGCGTGCGCTGGGTTGAGGCCGGGATCAATACGCAAAGCAGGGTGGCTCAAGGACCGAAGGGACGGAGCCGCCTGCTTGCGGTGATGTTTGTGAGCCCACGCAAGCAGGCGGATCCGTCGCTGATGCTCCTTGGTCCGCCCTACGTGAGAAGTGTGGCCGTAGCTTGCATCACGGGGCTTTGGCATCGGACAACCCGTGCCGTTGGTGCCAGTCGGCCAGCGATTCATCGGGATAGTGCTGGAACTTCTTTTCATTGGGGCCTTCCGGCACCTGCACCCAGTTGGCCTTGGAATCCAGCAGGATATGCACGCGCTCGGGCGGGACGGGCAGCGGTGTATCGATGGCCGACGCATGCGGGTGGATCAGCTCGGGCCAGTCCGGGTCGTACAGCCACAGTGCACTGCCGCAGTGCTTGCAGAAATGACGCTGACCGGAACTGGTGCGGCGCTTGCCGTCCTCCTCGATCTCGGCGTGGTAGATCGACAGATGCTCGCGTCCCGTGACCTGCATGGAGTTGGCGTCCGCACCCAGGTTGATGGCGTAACCGCCGGTGCCGGCGGTCTTGCGGCAGATCGAGCAGTAGCAGCGCATGAAGGGAACCGGAGTGCTGGATTCGCAGGTGAAACGCACGCGACCGCAATGACAGGAGCCTTCGAGTTTCATGGTGTGTCCTCGCGATGATGGGGAGGCCATCGTGGCAAGGAATGTCCCAATCGGAGTTGAATCCGATGTCTTGTCTCCACGACCAATCCGCTCCTCACCCTCGGTCTGCGATCCGGTTCAGGCGGCCTTGCGCGTGGCCAGCGTCTCGAGCAGCTCGCGGGCGCTGCGGATGCGTTCGGTGGCGCCGGGCAGCTCCAGGGAAATCTTCAGCTTGTCCTGGCCGTCGAGTTTGTAGACGCGCGGCTGGGTCTGGATCAGGCGGATGATGGCGGTGGGGTCGATGGACGGCTCTTCGCGGAACAGCACGCGGCCGCCGGTGGGGCCGAATTCCAGTTTGCGGATGCCCAGCGGCGTGGCCTTGAGTTTCAGCTCGGTGAGCGTGAACAGGTTCTTTACCGCATCCGGAAGCAGGCCGAAGCGGTCGATCATTTCCACCTGCAGTTCGCGCAGCGCGTCTTCGTCGCGGGCGCTGGCGATGCGCTTGTAGAGGGTCAGGCGCGCGTGCACGTCGGGCAGGTAGTCATCCGGGATCAGCGCCGGCAGGTGCAGGGCGACATCGGTCTCGTGATCGCTGGTGAGATCGAAATCCGGCAGCTTGCCGCTCTTCAGCGCGCGCACGGCGCGGTCCAGCAATTCGTTGTAGAGGCCGAAGCCCACTTCCTGGATCTGTCCGGATTGCTCATCGCCCAGCAGTTCGCCAGCGCCGCGGATTTCCAGGTCGTGCGTGGCCAGGGTGAAGCCCGCGCCCAGTTCTTCCATCGAGGCCAAGGCGTCCAGGCGTTTGGCGGCATCGCCGGAGATCGCCTTGCGGTCGGGCACCACCAGGTAGGCGTAGGCGCGATGGTGCGAACGCCCCACGCGTCCGCGCAGTTGGTGCAGCTGCGCCAGGCCGAAGCGGTCGGCGCGGTCGATGATGATGGTGTTGGCGGTGGGGATGTCGATGCCGGTCTCGATGATGGTGGTGCACACCAGCACGTTGAAGCGCTGGCGGTGGAAATCCAGCATCACCTGTTCCAGCTCGCGCTCGGGCATCTGGCCGTGGGCGATGCGCACGCGGGCATCGGGCACCAGCTCTTCCAGCTCGCGCGCCACGCGGTCGATGGACTGCACCTGGTTGTGCAGGAAATAGATCTGCCCGCCGCGCTGCAGTTCGCGCTGGAAGGCCTCGCGGATCATGGCCGGATCGTAGGGCGCCACCATGGTCTTGACCGCCATGCGATGCGCCGGCGCGGTGGCGATGATGGACAGATCACGCAGGCCGTTCATGGACATGTTCAGCGTGCGCGGGATCGGCGTGGCGGTGAGGGTCAACAGATCCACCTCGGCGCGCAGCTTCTTCAGCTTTTCCTTCTGCCGCACGCCGAAGCGCTGTTCCTCGTCGACGATGACCAGCCCCAGATCCTTGAACTTCACGTCCGACTGCAGCAGCTTGTGCGTGCCGATGATGATGTCGACCTTGCCATCGGCCAGCTTTTGCAGCCCGGCGTCGATGGCCTTCTTCGACTTGAAGCGCGACAGCACCTCGATCTCCATCGGCCAGTCGGCGAAACGGTCGGCGAAGTTCTGGTAGTGCTGCTGCGCCAGCAGCGTGGTGGGGACCAGTACGGCCACCTGCTTGCCGGCGCTGGCGGTGATGAACGCGGCGCGCAGCGCCACCTCGGTCTTGCCGAAACCGACGTCGCCGCAGATGACGCGATCCATGGCCTGCGGTGCGGCCAGATCGGCGATCACCGCTTCGATGGCCTGCTGCTGGTCCGGCGTTTCCTCGAACGGGAAGCCGGCGGCGAACGAGGCGTACATGGAACGCTCGCTGATCAGCGACTGCCCCTGGCGCGCCTCGCGCTGGGCGTAGATGGCCAGCAGTTCGGCGGCCACGTCGCGCACCTTTTCCGCGGCGCGGCGGCGCGCCTTGTCCCAGGCCTCGCCGCCCAGCGAGTGCAGCGGCGCCAGCTCCGGCGCGGTACCGGTGTAGCGGCTGACCAGACCCAGCTGCGCCACGGGCACGTACAGCTTGTCGCCCTTGGCATATTCGATGGCCAGGAACTCGCCCGGCGTATCGCCCAGGTCCAGCGATTCCAACCCTTGGTAACGGCCCACGCCGTGGTCGATGTGCACGATGGGCGAGCCCAGCGCCAGTTCGTTGAGATCGCGGATGATGGTGTCCGGATCGCGCGCCTTGGCGCTGCCGCGACGGCGCTTGCGATCCTGGCGCACGCGCTCGCCGAACAGCTCGCGCTCGGTCAGCACGGTCAGTGCGGGATCGGTCAGCGCGAAGCCCTGTTCCAGATCGGCGACGGTGATGGCGAAAGGCACCTCGCCGGTGACGAAATCGCGCCAGCCCTCGACCGGTTGCGGCCGCAGTTCGGCGCTGCCCAGCTGGTCGCCCAGCGCCTCGCGCCGGCCGGCGGAATCGGCGACAACCAGCACGCGGCCGGGATAGGCATCGAGAAAGCGCTTGAGGGCGGCGGCGGGGGCCTCGTCGCGTGCATTCAGCGGCACGTCCGGTGCCGGCTGGGTACCCAGGTCGACGGAATGTTCATGACCCTGTTCGACCAGTTCCGCGCGGCGCTGGAGATTGAGGCGTTCGCGCAGCTGCGCGGGCGGCAGGTACAGCTCCGCCGGCGGCAGCACCGGGCGTTCGATGTCGTGCGCGCGCTGGTCGTAGCGTTCCGCGGTCTGTTCCCAGAAATGTTCGGCGGATTCCATTGCGTTCTCGCCCAGCACGAACAGGGCGCGGTCGTCGAGATAGTCGAACAGCGTTTCCGTGGTCTTGAAGAACAGCGGCAGGTAGTACTCGATGCCGCCCGGCGTGACGCCTTCCTTCATGTCCTGGTACAGCGGACAGCGGCGGATGTCGATGGGGAACCGTTCGCGCAGGTTGTTGCGGAAATCGCGCGCGGCGGCATCGGTGAGCGGGAATTCGCGGGCCGGCAGCAGTTCCACCTGTTCCACTTTCAGCTCGGAGCGCTGCGACTCCGGGTCGAAGGTGCGGATGGAATCGATCTCCTCGTCGAACAGTTCCACGCGGTAGGGCGTGTCGGTGCCCATGGGGAAGATGTCGATCAACGCGCCGCGCACGGCAAACTCGCCCGGCTCGCCCACCTGCGGCACGTTGCGGTAGCCGGCCGACTCCAGGCGCCGTTGCTCCGCGCCCAGCTCGAAGGTCTGTCCCAGTTTCAGCGACAACCCGGAGCCGGAGACATAGCTGCGCGGAGCCAGGCGCTGCATCAGCGTGGCCACCGGCACCACCAGCACGCCGCGGGCGGTGGCCGGCAGCTGGTACAGCGTGGCGATGCGCTGCGAGATGATCTGCGGATGCGGGCTGAAGGCGTCGTAGGGCAGGGTTTCCCAGTCGGGGAAATGCAGCACTGGCATGTCGCTGGCAAACACCGCCAGCTCGTCTTCCAGCTGGTGCGCGCGCAGGTTGTCGCGCGTGACCACCACCAGCAGGCCGTCGTGGGCGCGCGCGGCCTCGGCCACAGCCAGCGCCATGGAGGAGCCATGTGGCGCAATCCAGTAACGGCGCTGCTTGGGGTTGGTGGGCAGGGGCGGGCGAATCAGGGATGTGGGCATGGGCTTAACGCGTGCATCGCCGGTCGCCATCGGCGGCCAGCGTGAGGGAAAAACGGCCCGCCATTCTAGCAGGGTGCTGTGGAAGGCCACGTGGGTCGGCGAGTGAGTCGCGCCGCCGCACAGGGCGGATCAAGGACCGAAGGGACGGATCCGCCTGCTTGACTGTAATGCTCCACTTTCCCGCAAGCAGGCGGCTCCGTCGCTCACGCTCCTTGAGCCACCCTACCTGCTCAGGTGCGGGTCAGATCCAGGGCGATGATGGTGGTGCCGGCGTCATCGACCGCCTGGCGGCGCTTGAAACCGATTTCGCGGCACAGGTCCAGCATGGGCCGGTTTTCGATCAGCACATGGCCCCACAGTTCATCCAGTCCGCGGCAGCGGCTTTTATCGACCAGTTGCTGCATCAGCCGCGCGCCCAGGCCGCGGCCGGTCCACGCGCGTTCCACCAGTACCGCGAATTCCGCGCTGTTGCTGGCGCGGTCGAGATAGATGCGACCCACCCCGCGCATTTCAGCCGGTTCTGCCTGCGTGTCCATCAGCACCCACGCCGCCTCCAGCGCGGGATCCGGTGTGCAGAATCGCTGCGCCATGCTCTCCGGTAGGGTGTTCATGATGAACATGAAGCGCCTGCGGATCTCGTCCGGGGACAGCCGTGCAAACAAACGCTTGATCGCACCGAGATCGCCCGGCGCAATGCTGCGCTTCAGCAGGGTGCGGCCATCGGCCAATGTGATCCACGTTTCATCGTCATGACATTGTTGCGTGTTGCCGCCGAATCGCCTCTGGCCGGGGGCGGGCAACAGCGGATCGGCAACGGTTTGGACGGAGGCCATGCGTGCGCTCTGGACCCTGCTGGGGCCTGTATTGTGCGACGCGCGCAAAAAGCGTTGCAAGCAAGGCGCCGCGAACGGTTCAGGGTATCCAGCCACCGGCGCAGGGTGGTTGCCGGCGCTGGCCGTGACGCCGACCGCGGCGACACGCCACACCGTTACACTGCAGGTCCTGCATCATGTGGAAGCGTGGTTCATGTCCGAACACGATGGGTCGCTGAAGTCGATTTTCCTCGCCCTGGGCGCCAATTTCGCCATCTTCGCCTGCAAGCTGGTGGCGGCCCTGCTGACCGGCTCGGGATCGATGCTGGCCGAATCGGTGCATTCACTGGCCGATTGCGGCAATCAGGGATTGCTGCTTCTGGGCATGCGTCAGGCGAAGACGCCGGCGTCGGCGGAGTATCCGCTGGGGCGCGGGCGCGCGCTGTATTTCTGGTCGTTCCTGGTGGCCATTCTGCTGTTCAGCTTGGGGGGGCTGTTCTCCATCTACGAGGGCATTCAGAAGCTCACTCATCCCGAGCCGCTGCAGTGGCCGTGGCTGGCGCTGGGTGTACTGGCGTTCGGCATGGTGGTCGAAGGAATTTCGCTGCATGGCTGCCTGCAGCAGGTCAATCGCCGTCGCCATGGCAGGAGCCTGTGGCGCTGGTTCCGCGAAAGCCGCTCCAGCGAACTGCTGGTGATCCTGAGCGAGGATTCCGCGGCGATCGTGGGCCTGAGTTTTGCCATGGTGGCGGTGGCACTGACCATGATCACGGGCAATCTGCTGTTCGATGCCCTGGGCACACTGGGCATCGGCGCACTCCTGATGATGGTGGCGGTGGTCGTGGCCATCGAGATCAAGGCGCTGTTGATCGGCCAGGGCGTGGATCCACTGGTGTACGAGCGCATGCTGGCGTTCTATGAGCAACGCCCGGAGATTGCAAAGGTCTATAACCTGATCACCCTGCAGATGGGCGAGGATGTGATGGTTTCGGTGAAGGCACACATGGCGCCTGTGGACTCGCCGCAAGCCCTGATCGAGGCGACCAATACGTGCGAGAAAGCCTTCCGCGAGGAATTTCCGCAGGTGCGCTGGAGCTTCTTCGAACCGGATATTGCCGACTGATCGACACGCAGGAAGGATCAAGGAGCGACAGCGACGGCGCCGCCTGCTTGCGGGACGACACGACGATAAAATCGCAAGCCGGCGGGATTCGTTGCCTTGCTCCTGACCGAAATCCCACGGAGATTTGCGTCGCTCAGGAGTCCCCTCGCGGGGTTGATCCGCCCTGCGAGGTTTCCCCGAAGCAGTGGTCAGTGGATGCCCACGCCCACACCGAGGCCGAAGTTGAAGTGCGGGTGGCCCTGGCGCATTTCCTCGGCGGTCCAGCTGTGGATCCTGCCGCTTTGCACGATAGGAAACACATAGGCGGCCGAGCCGACTTTGCCCGAGCGCACGCCTTTGAGCGTGCCGCTGGCGGTCAGCAGCGATCCGGCAGGGTAGTTCAGGGGTTCCACGTAGCCGGGGATGCTGACGATGAAGCGGCCATTGCCATTGTTGTCCCCGATGCGCGGGCGCTGTGACCTGTCCAGTGGATAGGACAGCACCTGGATCTCGGAATGGTCGGAAAAATTGGCGACCTGCACGACCCGGCCGCCCCAGATCACCTGCTGGCCGGCGTAGTCTTCCGGCGTTCGAGCCACTTGCGACGGTGGAACCTGGACGGTGCCGGCGGCCGGCTTGTAGATCGGCGCAGGGGCGCACCCGCCCAGCAGCAGCAGAAGACCGGTAGCGACACATGTGAAAAGCAGTCGGGCGTATGTCCTCGTGTGCATGAGCTGTCTACCTTGGCGTTGCGGGGGCAGTCGCAATGTACTGTAGTGACGTGCAGCTGAACCGGCTACAGCACCGTTCAGGCCGCTTCGTCGACCAGGTGCAGGAGACTGTAACGGGTGGCTTTTTCACCCAGATGCCGCGCCATTGCGGGCAGGATCTCGCGCATGCGGCGGTCCAGTTGCCAGGGCGCGTTGATGATGGCCATGCCCGCGCCATTGAGGCGCAGCGGAGAGTCGTCCGGGTGCAACAGCAGCTCCGCGGCCAGCACGCGGCGACTGCCGCATCGGCTCAGCCAGCGGTGGAATGGTGCGATATGGCGGCGCAGCTTGATCGGATACCAGATGGCGTACACGCCGTTCGGCCAGCGTTGCAGTGCGACCTGCAGGGACTGCTGGATGACACGGAATTCGGCATCCTGTTGTTCGTAGGGTGGATCGATCAGCACCAGGCCACGACGTTCGCGCGGGGGCAGCAATGCCTTCAAGGCAGCGTAGCCATCGCGGTCGTGTACGTGCACCCGGGTGTCGCCGGCGAACAGGCGACGCAGCGCACGCGTCTCGTCGCCCTGTATCTCGCACAGCTGCGCGCTGTCCTGCGCGCGCAACCAGGTGGCGGCAAGCAGCGGCGAGCCGGGATAGAAGCCGTCCGGTTGCGCCTTCACCGTGTCGACGTAGCGTTGCAGCAGATCGGGCAGCCGCTCCGCCAGACGCAACCGCTCGATGCCCTCGATCGCCTCGCCGGTCTTGCGTGCCTCGGCAGCGGCCAGATCGTACCGGCCGGCGCCGGCATGCGTATCGATGAAGCACAGCGGTGTGTCCTTGTGCGTCAAGGCATCGATCAGGGCGAGCAGCACGCTGTGCTTGAGCACGTCGGCGAAGTTGCCGGCATGGAAGACGTGGCGATAGTTCATGTGGAAAGAGGCGGTCTGCAGCGGCGGGAGAAGGAGCACACTACACTGATCCGCATGATCCCCACACCGCATCCAGGAGCGTGGCGGCGGAAACGTTGCAGAGCGCGATCGGCGGTCCCCATGGATGCGGCAACCGAAGGCGTGCAGGGTGGTTCCATGTCGGCCTCTGCCAGCGCCGCAGCCTGATGGATGAGAACATGATCGCAGCCGGACGCTTTCTCCCGCCCACGCTCCCGGCGCGCAGACCGTGAGTGCGCAACGCGACCGTTCACGTCGCGAGTATGCGCGCCTGGCGTCCGCCTACGATACGCGGTGGCATGGGTACGGCGAAGACATCGCGCATCGCCTGCGTCGCCAGGGGCTGGAGACGGCGACCGCGGACATGCTGGATGTCGGGTGCGGCACGGGCGTGATGTTGCAGCGGTTCGGCGGCCCTGGCTCGGTGGGCGTCGATCCGTCGCTTGCCATGCTGAGCCGGGCGCGTTCGCGGGTGGCGCGACGCGTAGGCGGCTATGCCGAAGCGTTGCCGTTTGCCTCTGCCTCGTTCCGCACGGTACTCAGCACAAGCGTGCTGCACTACAGCGACGATGTGCAGCGCATGCTGGGTGAATGCCGCCGGGTGCTGCCTCCGGGCGGCCGGTTGGTGTTGGTGGACTGGTGCAGCGACGACCCGGGGACGTGGCTGGCCGCAACGGCGTTGCGTCTGCTGCGGCGTCCACTGGGGACGGTGCTGGGTGCGCATGCGGCACGCGCCTGCGTGAGTGACGCCGGATTCGATGTGGTCGAAGTGGCGCGGTTTCGTGCCCGCCCATGGTGGGGCATGTTCGTGCTGGATGCCCGCGCGATATGAGCGCACCGGCGGGCGTGGCATGACATGTTCTGCTGGTGCTCGCGGCCCGATCGGCTGGCGGGTGCTGTGATGCGCCGCCATGCGTTTTCGTCCCGCATCGCGAGGCAGCGCCGCGTCCGGATGATTCTCCAACTGCAGGCACGGGTGCGGGCCCCTCGCGCGAGCCGCGGTGAGGCCTGGCCGTCTCCCCGGGCTGCCCCGGGTAAAACCCTTGACTCTGGACCGCACTCAAGGGTTTACCATGCGTGCATGAACAGTCCATCCAGCACTCATCTGAGCATCGGCGCGGCGGCCCGCGCGGCCGGCGTTGGCATCGACACGATTCGCTATTACGAGCGCGAGGGGCTGCTGCCCGAACCGCGACGTCGACCGTCCGGCTATCGGGACTACGATGACGATGCGGTGGCGCAACTGCGCTTCATCCGCCGCGCCAAGACGCTGGGATTTCGCCTGGATACGGTCCGCGAATTGCTGGCCCTGTCCGGCGATCGCGCGCGCGGCGTGGCAGGAGTGAAACAGCGTGCGCAGGAGCGTTTGCACGAGGTCGAACATCGCCTCTGCGAACTCGAGCGCATGCGCGCGGGGCTGCAGGAGCTGATCGATGCCTGTCCCGGCCATGGCGCGCTGGAGCATTGCCCGATTCTGCAGGCACTTTCGCACGAGGAGGACGCAACATGAGCGACGTCAACCAGAAGACTCCGCCGCGGCTCGCTTTTCCCCTGGACGAGACGCATGCCGTTGATCCGAACTGCGGCATGCGCGTGCAGGCAGACACGGAACGCCATGTCGATCATGACGGAAAGCGCTATGTCTTCTGCGGCGATGGCTGTCGGCAGAAGTTCAAGGCCGATCCGGAAGCGATCATCGCCAAGGGCCGGCATCGTGAAATCGACAAGGGCCGCATGGATCCGGTCTGCGGCATGCGCACCGATGCACAGGAGGCGCGGCACAGCATCGAGCACGACGGCCATGCATATCATTTCTGTTCCGCCGGTTGTCGCGCCAGGTTCGCCGACGACCCGGCATCTTTTCTCGACAGCGCGCCGCCGAAAAAGGACGTGCCCGCGGGCACCATCTATACCTGTCCGATGCATCCGGAGATCGAGCAGATCGGCCCCGGTGACTGCCCCAAGTGCGGCATGGCGCTGGATCCGAAGATGCCCAGCCTGGACGACGACGGCGCCGACGAAGTGCGCGGCATGGCGCGTCGCTTCTCCGCACTGGTGGGGGCGACGGTGCCGGTGTTCGTCTGGGCC
This sequence comes from uncultured Gammaproteobacteria bacterium, assembly GCA_963747595.1. Classification (GTDB taxonomy): domain Bacteria; phylum Pseudomonadota; class Gammaproteobacteria; order Xanthomonadales; family Rhodanobacteraceae; genus Oleiagrimonas. The sequence goes on along the minus strand of CAVVFO010000002.1, from coordinate 1,219,085 downwards.
ATGTTGCCGGACCTGTTCGGCTGGACCGCACCCGTCGCCTGGTGGGGCGTCGGCAACTGGATCGAGGCGGTGCTGGCCAGCGTGGTGGTGGTCTGGGGTGGTGCGCCGTTCTTCAAGCGCGGCTGGCGCTCGCTGCATCCGTGGTCGCCCAACATGTACACGCTGGTGGCGCTGGGCACCGGTGTGGCCTGGGCCTACAGCGTGACTGCTTTTCTGCTGCCGGGCATCTTCCCGGCAGCGTTCCGGGGGCCACACGGTCGCGTGGACGTCTATTTTGTCTCGGCGGCGGTCATCGTCACCCTGGTCACGCTGGGCGATTTTCTCGAAGCGCGCGCGCGGCGGCGCACCGGTGGCGCGTTGCGGGCCTTGCTGGAGCTGACGCCGGCGCAGGCGCACCGGCTGGATGAGCAGGGCCATGAGTCCGACGTGGATCTGCAGGCAGTCGCCCACGGCGACCTGCTGCGCGTCAGGCCGGGCGAGAAGATTCCCGTCGACGGCACGGTGGTGCGCGGCGAAAGCCATGTGGACGAGTCCATGCTCACCGGCGAGGCCATCCCGGTCTCCAAGCAGGCCGACGACGCCCTGACCGGCGGCACCGTCAATCAGGACGGCGCGCTGACCATGCGCGCGGACAAGGTCGGCAGTGACACCGTGCTGTCACAGATCGTGGCGCTGGTGGCCCAGGCGCAACGTTCCAAGGCGCCGTTGCAGCGCATTGCCGATCGCGTCGCGGCCTGGTTCGTGCCGGCGGTGGCCACCGCGGCATTGTTGGCGTTCATCTTCTGGGCCGTGTTCGGCCCCGAGCCGCGGCTGGCACATGCGTTGATCGCCGCCGTTTCCGTATTGATCATCGCCTGCCCGTGCGCGCTGGGCCTGGCCACGCCGATCTCCATCATGGTGGCCAGCGGACGCGGTGCGCAGTCCGGCGTGCTGTTCCGCGATGCAGCTGCCATCGAGGCGCTGCGCGATGTGGACACGCTGGTGGTGGACAAGACCGGCACGTTGACCGAAGGCCGCCCGGGCATGAAATCCCTCCTGGCCGCGGACGACGTGGAGCGAGCCACGGCGTTGCGCTGGGCGGCCGCGCTGGAAACGGCCAGCGAACATCCGCTGGCCCGAGCCATCGTCGCCGCGGCGCGGGCGGAACAATTGATGCTTCCGGACGTGAGCGACTTCCGTGCCGAGAGCGGCCGTGGGGTGCGTGGCCGCGTGGAGGGCAAGAACCTCGTCTTGGGAAATGCGGCGATGATGGAGGCCCACGGCCTGATGGCCGACGCGCGTGTGCGGCGCCAGGCCGAGACACTGCGCACGGAAGGTGCCACGGTGATGTTCCTGGCCGATGCCGAGCGTGTCATCGCCACCATCGCCGTGGCCGACAAGCTGAAGTCGACCACGCCCGCGGCCATCCAGGCATTGCGTCAGACGGGGCTGCACATCGTCATGCTCAGTGGCGACCACCGCGCCACCGCACAGCACGTGGCCGACGCGCTGGATATCCGGGACGTGCGCGCCGAAGTCAGCCCTGCCGACAAGGCCGCCATCGTCAATGAACTCAAGGCCGGGGGTCGACGTGTGGCCATGGCGGGCGACGGCATCAACGATGCGCCGGCGCTGGCCTCCGCCGACGTCGGCATCGCCATGGGCGGAGGCACCGACGTGGCCATGGAAAGCGCGCAGGTGACGCTGGTCAAGGGCGACCTGAACGGCATCGTGCGGGCGCGCACGCTGTCGCAGGCGACGGTGCGCAACATTCATCAGAATCTGTTCTTCGCCTTCGTCTACAACGCCCTGGGCGTGCCGCTGGCCGCGGGGGTGCTGTATCCGGTTCTGGGCGTGATGCTGTCGCCGATGATTGCCGCGCTGGCGATGAGCCTGTCCTCGGTGTCGGTGGTCAGCAACGCGCTGCGGCTGCATCGCATGCCTTTGGACTGAGGCCATCCGCAGGAGCCGGAGCCATTTGTATGCCCTGTGCTGCCGGCTACACTTGCCGTTCCCGATGCTGCCACAGGATCGCTGTGACCCCGCGCAATCTCGAGCAATGGCTGGAATATCAGCAGCAGATCCACAAGCTCGGCATCGATCTCGGGCTCGATCGGGTGCGCACGGTGTGGCAGCGCATGGGCGAGCCGCAGGCGCCCATCAACATCATTGTCGGCGGGACCAACGGCAAGGGGTCCACGGTGGCATTCCTGGAAGCCATGCTGCGTGCCTCGGGCGCGCGCACGGGTGCCTATACCTCGCCGCATCTGCTGACCTACAACGAGCGCATCTCCATCGCGGGGCAGCCCGTCGACGATGCAGCGCTGTGCGCCGCCTTCGAGCGCATCGAGTCCGCGCGCGGCGAACTGACATTGACCTATTTCGAGTTCGGCACCCTGGCCGCGCTGGACCTGTTTGCCCGTCGCGGGGTGGATGTGGGTTTGCTGGAAGTGGGACTGGGCGGACGACTGGATGCAACCAACATCATCGACGCCGATGCCGCCGTCATCACCACCGTGGCCATGGACCACATGGACTGGCTGGGCAGCGACCGCGACAGCATCGGCCGCGAGAAGGCCTGCATTGCGCGTGCCGCGCGTCCCGCCATCGTGGGCGATGCCGGTCCGCCGAACGGGTTGATGCAGACGTTGCGCCGCATCGGTGCCCGCGTCGAGCGGATCGGGGTCGATTTTCATGCGCTTGCCACGGATACCGGCTGGCGCTGGCGGCACGTCGACGGCGCGGTCCTGGATGAACCGCTGCCGACGTTGCAGGCGCCGTGCCAGATCGGCAACGCCGCCGTGGCCGTGGCGGTGTTGCACGCGCTGCGCGACCGGTTGCCCTGGTCGCCGGGGGCGATCGCCGAAGGCGTGCGTTCGGCGCGGATGCAAGGACGCCTGCAGCGTCTGGGCACGCAACCGGAGCTGATCGTGGATGTGGCGCACAATCCGCAGGCTGCACAAGTGCTGGCGGCCTGGCTGCGGACGCATCCGGTGACCGGGCGCACCCGTGCCGTGTTCGGCGCGCTGGCGGACAAGAACGTGAGCGGCGTGATCACGGCGTTCGACGGCATCATCGACCGCTGGCATCTGGCCGCACTGGACAAGGCCACGGCGCGCGGACTGCCGGCGGCGGCGCTGCAGACGATGTTCGCCGAGGCGTTCGAGGTGATGCCGTCCACGCAGCTGCATGAGGATGTACCTGCCGCGCTGCAGGCCGCCCGCGGCGATGCATCGCCGAGTGACCGGATTGTGGTGTTCGGTTCGTTTTTCGCGGTATCGCCGGTGCTCGGCGTCGCGTGAACGTCGTGTCCGGCGGTATTCCGGCACTGCCGCGTCCGGGAGGTATAATTCCCCTTGCCATGCCATATCGAGGTCGTTCATGGAGCCTGCCCTGAAATCCCGCCTGATCGGCGCTGCCGTGCTCGTCGCCATTGCCGTCATCGTGGTGCCGATGTTTTTTTCCGGAACACCGCCGAATGCCGGCAACCAGAAGAGCATGAGCCTGCAGATTCCGTCGGCGCCGTCGAGCCAGATGCGCAGCGAGACGCTGCCGGTGGGCCCGCAGGCGGCCGGCAGCAGCGCGTCCAATGCCGTCTCCTCCGATCATCTGGCGACGGTGAACATTCCTTCGCGCCAGCCGGCAAGCGTGGAGCCGGGACAACCTGCGGCGTCCAGTGGGTCCGTCGACTCCAGCGATCAATCGCCGGCATCCGCGTCGCACCAGGCGCAGAGTCAGCAACAGGCCGCCCCGCCGCCGTCCCGGGAAGCCCCGGCCGCGACACAAAAGCCGACGCCGGCCCCGGCTGCGCCGGCACCCAAGGCCGCGTCGCACGCGGCGTCCTCCGCTCCCGGCACGGCGGCCCGGAGCCGCTACACGCTCAATCTGGGCGCCTACGGCAAGCGCGCCAATGCACAACGGCTGATGCAGCGGGTGGCCAAGCTGGGCTATCCGGTGAAAGTCGATGCCACGCGCATTTCCGGCAATCCAGCCGCGCGCGTGATCGCCGGTCCGTTCGACTCGCGCGCCTCTGCCGAGGCGGCGCGGCTGAAAATCAAGGGCGCCGTGCATGGCGTGCCGGCCAAATTGACCTCCGCGGCCGAAGACCAGCAGACCAATGCGCCGGCGTCCGCATTGCCGGCACATCGCGCCGGTGCCTGGGCCGTGCAGCTGGGGGCGTTCAGCCACAAGTCCGATGCCGCGAAACTGCGGGATCGCGTGCGTGCAGCCGGTTTCGACGGCTACCTGGATGACGTGGTGAGCGGTGGCAAGACATTGTGGCGTGTGCGGGTGGGTCCGCAGACGGCGCGCAGCGATGCATTGAAGACGCAGGCCGCGCTGAAGTCGAAGTTGAAGCTCGGCGGTGTGGTGGTGACCACGTCCTGATGCGATCGCACCAACGGACAACCACCCAGTGAACTGGGTCGATTACGCCATTCTGGCGGTGCTTGCACTGTCCGTGCTGATCGGCCTGATGCGTGGACTGGTGACCGAGGTGCTGGCGCTGGTCATCTGGGTGGCGGCCTTCTGGACGGCATGGGCGCTTGGCCCCACGGTGGCGGCGTACTTCCGCGGTCATGTCGGTCTGCCCTCGGCGCGCATCATCATCGGCTACGGATTGTGCTTCCTTGCCGTGCTGTTGCTCGGCGCGCTGCTGCGCTTCGCCGTCTCGCGACTGGTGGAGGGTACCGGGCTGAGTGGCACCGACCGGTTGCTGGGCATGGTGTTCGGGCTGGTACGTGGGGCGTTCCTGGTGACCCTGTGTGTGCTGCTGCTGGGTTTCACGCCATTCACGCGCGATCCGTGGTGGCAGCGATCGCAACTGCTGCCCACCTTCGAGAGTGCGTCTGGCTGGCTGGCGCGGCAGCTGCCGGCCACGGTACAGCGCTATCTGCATCCGGACGTGCCCCCGGGGCCGGTGATTGTGCGCAGGGCATTGTCGTTGCGCGCCTCCGCCCCCACGTACATGCGCCCCGGACCGGCACCTCCGGGGGCATCGACGGCCGCAGCGGTCGATGCCCGTCCAGGTGCACCCTCTCGCTCCTTCTAGAGACATCAGTTTATGTGTGGAATCATCGGCATCGTCGGCACGCGCAACGCGGCCGCCTCGTTGTATGACGGTCTCACCGTCCTGCAGCATCGCGGGCAGGATGCCGCCGGCATCGCCACGGTGGATGGCGACCGGCTGCGCCTGCATCGCGGCAACGGGCTGGTCAGCGACGTCTTCACCCAGGCCTCCATGGACAAGCTGCGTGGTCGCGTCGGCATCGGTCATTGCCGCTATCCCACTGCGGGTGGCGACGACGACACCGAGGTGCAGCCCTTCTACGTCAACTCGCCCTATGGCATTGCCTTCGCGCACAACGGCAATCTGGTCAATACCGAGGCGCTGCGCCGCGAGATGTTCGAAAGCGACCGCCGCCACATCAATACCGATTCGGATTCGGAAATCCTGCTCAACATCCTGGCGCACGAGCTGCAGATCCAGGAACGCATGGCGCTGACGCCTGATCACATGTTCAAGGCGGTCGCGGGTGTGCATGCGCGTGCGCGCGGCGGCTATGCCTGTGTCTCGCTGATTCTGGGTTACGGCCTTCTGGCGTTCCGCGATCCGCACGGCATCCGTCCGCTGGTGCTGGGCGAGCGGGTCACGGCGGAAGGCCACGAATACGCGGTGGCGTCCGAATCGGTGGCGCTGGATATCCTCGGTTTCAAGATGCTGCGCGACGTGGCACCGGGCGAGGCGGTGTTCATCAGCGACAACGGCCAGATCAGCTCGCGCCAGTGCGCCGACGGCGCCGCGCTCACGCCATGCATCTTCGAATACGTCTACTTGGCACGACCGGACTCGATGATCGATGATGTCTCGGTATACAAGGCGCGGCTGCGCATGGGCGAGAAACTGGGCGCCAAGATCGCGCGCGACTGGCCCGATCACGATATCGACTCGGTGATTCCCATTCCCGATACCTCGCGCACGGCGGCCAGTACGTTGGCCATGGCATTGGGCGTGTCGTTCCGCGAGGGGTTCGTGAAGAATCGTTACATCGGCCGCACCTTCATCATGCCGGGGCAGGGCGACCGGGTGAAATCGGTGCGTCGCAAGCTCAACGCCATCGACCTGGAGTTCCGCAACAAGAACGTGCTGCTGGTGGATGATTCCATCGTCCGCGGCACCACTTCGCGGCAGATCATCCAGATGGCGCGCGAGGCCGGTGCGAAGAAGGTCTACATGGCCTCGGCCGCGCCGCCGGTGCGCTATCCCAATGTCTACGGCATCGACATGCCGGCCGCCGCCGAGCTGATTGCCGCTGGCCGCAGCGTGGAGGAGATCCAGCGTCTGATTGGTGCGGACCGGCTGATCTACCAGGACCTGCCGGATCTGATCGAGGCGGTGTCCGAGGGCAGCGACCACGTGCAGCGCTTCGATACCTCCTGCTTCTCCGGCGAATACGTCACTGGCATCGATCCGGCGTATCTGGCGCAGATCGAGATCCTGCGCTCGGACGACGCCAAGACCCGGCGCCGCAGCGCCTGATCCCTCGGTATGGCGAATCAATCCCTACGAAGGCTGTTCCAGTCATGCCCACCGATCTTTTCGCCACTGCCAAACGCTGCCTGGACTGTGCCGACCCGGCGGAAAAGGTCGCCCTGACGCAGCGCGCATGGCAGCAGCTGTTGAGGGGCGAACTGGCGGCCGATCTCGCTGCCGCGCCGCCCGCACCCATTGCCGCCGGTCGCCCCCAACGGCCGCATCTGGTGCCGCCACGGCAACTGCCACGGCGCGGTCTGGGTAGCGATGAAGGGCGCGCGGCCCTGGTGCACGCCGTGGCGCATATCGAATTCAACGCCATCAATCTGGCGTGGGACGCGGTGTACCGCTTTCGCGGCATGCCGCCGGCCTTCTATCGCGATTGGGCCTCCGTGGCGGCGGACGAGGCACGGCACTTCACCCTGCTCGCCGAGCGGCTCGCCGAACTCGGCCACGCCTATGGCGATTTCGATGCCCACAACGGGCTCTGGGACATGGCCGAAAAGACCGCGCACAGCGATGTGGCGCGCATGGCGTTGGTGCCGCGGGTGCTGGAGGCGCGCGGACTGGATGTGACGCCGGGCATGATCGAACGCCTGCAAAAGGCCGGCGATCCGGCAACCGTGGCCGTGCTGGAGATCATCCTGCGCGAGGAAGTGGCGCATGTGGCCTATGGCACGCACTGGTTTTGCTGGTGCTGCGAGCGTGACGGATCGCCGCCGCGCGAGACGTTCCTGCATCTGTTGCGCACGCACATGGACGGGCCGCCGCGCGGTCCGTTCAACCGTCCGGCGCGCCGCCGGGCCGGGTTCAGCGATGAGGAGATGGATCTGCTCACTGCGGGCATGGCGTAGGGACCGGCCACCCACACGGCGTACACCGGGACATGACATGGCATTCACACTGCCATTGCGACACTGCGCCGTGGGCGCGGCACAGCGCAGGTGTCGGGCCGTTTTACCGCACGCCAGGGAAAAACATGTCCCGCACCGCATCATCACAGACTTCATCCTCCAGCCCGCGCGTGGTCATCGTGGGCGGCGGGTTCGGCGGTCTCGCCGTAGCGGCAGGTTTGCGCAACGTGGCCGCGGATGTGCAGCTCATCGATCGGCGCAACCATCACCTGTTCCAGCCCATGCTCTACCAGGTGGCCATGGCGCAGGTCCTCTCGGGCAATATCGCCGAACCGCTGCGTGAATTGTTTGCTGCCGATTCGGCGATCCGCCCGCGCATGGATGCGGTCAAGGGGGTCGATCTGCAGGCGCGTCGCGTCGATTTTGCCAGCGGACGCAGCACCGTTTACGACATGCTGGTCCTCGCGACCGGTGCGCGCTATCAGTACCTGGGACACCCGGAATGGGAGCAGCACGTCCTGACACTGAAAAGTCTCACCCAGGCATTGACCATGCGCGAGCGCATCTTCTCCGCGCTGGAAATGGCCGGCCGTGCCGGCAGCGACGACGAACGCAAGGCACACCTCACGTTCGTCATCGTCGGCGCCGGGTCCACCGGCGTGGAGCTGGGCGGCGCGCTGGGGCGGCTGTTGCCGGGCATCGTCCGCAACCAGTTTCCGGAACTCGATGCCGCCGAGCTGCGGATCGTTCTGGCCGATCCCAAGCCACACGCGATGCCGGGCATGCACGAGCAGCTCAGCCGTTATACGGATCGCAAGCTGAAGGAGATGAACGTCGAGCTGATGACCGGGGTGGCGGTCGAGGATATCGAGGCCGGCCAGGTGCATCTGGAGGGCGACCGCAGCATCCGCGCCGCCACGATCATCTGGGCCGCGGGCATGGAAGGCAATGGCGCCGGCGACTGGCTGCCGGAGGCGCTGGTCGACAAGAGCAATCGCGTGCCGGTCGAGCCGGATCTGACCGTGCCGGGTCATCCGGAGGTCTTCGTGGTGGGTGATGCCGCTGCGGCGACAGACGAAAACGGCGACGCCTATCCCGGTCTGGCGGCAGTTGCCAAGCAGCAGGGCATCTATGTAGGAAAGGTCATCCGCGCCCGTCTGGACGGCGAGAAAACGGGTGCCGCGGAGCGGTTCCGGTACACCGACTACGGCACCATGGCGATCATCTCCAATGGGTGCGCCGTGGGCGAGATCCGTGGACGCCACGTCAAGGGCTTCGTGGCCTGGCTGCTGTGGGGCATGGTGCATCTGTATTTTCTGGTCAGCATGCGCAAGCGCGTGCTGGTGCTGGGCAGTTGGCTGTGGGCCATGCTCACGGGGCGCCGCCAGCGCGTGATCCTGGGAGAACTGCAGCATTCGTCGGCCGAGCACACCGTGCCGCAGCCGGAGACCGTCAATCCATCCAGGGAGACCCCCACATGAGCAATGCCGATGCATCCGCTGCATCCGCGGCGTTCAAGTCCACGCCGATCGGCATCGACGCCGATGGCCAGCGCGCCGAAAGCGATTCCATGGGCGAGATCGAGGTGCCCGCCAACCGCTATTGGGGAGCGCAGACGCAGCGTTCGCTGATCCATTTTTCCATCGGCAGCGAGCGCATGCCCAAGGCGGTGTATCACGCCTACGGCTACGTCAAGAAGGCCTCGGCCATGCTGCATAAACAGGCCGGCCGCATGGATGCAGAGGTCGCCGATGCCATCATCCAGGCCTGCGACGAGACCATCGCGGGCAAGCTGGATGACAGTTATCCGCTGTATGTCTATCAGACCGGATCGGGCACGCAGTCCAACATGAACGTGAACGAGGTGGTCTCCAATCGTGCCATCCAGTTGCTGGGCGGCACGCTGGGGAGCAAGGATCCGGTGCATCCCAACGATCACGTCAACATGGGGCAGTCCTCCAACGACAGCTTTCCCACCGCCATGCACATCGCCATGGTGCAGGCGCTGGAAGAGACGCTGTTTCCGGCCGTGGAAAAGCTGGCCGCAGCCATCGGCGAAAAGGCCGCGAAGTGGATGGGCCGGCCGAAGATCGGCCGCACCCACCTGCAGGATGCGGTGCCGTTGACGGTGGGACAGGAGTGGTCGGGCTTCGAGGCGCAATTGCGCGACGCGCTGCAGCGACTCCGGCAGGCGCGTGACGGCCTGTATCCGCTGGCCGCGGGTGGCACGGCGGTGGGTACGGGACTGAATGCGCCCCAGGGGTTCAGCGAAGACATGGCGCGCACCCTGGCGCAGCTGACGGATCGCCCCTTCGTCACCGCGCCCAACAAGTTCGCTGCGCAAGGCTCGCTGGATCCCACCGTGGCCGTCATGGCTGCATTGCGCGGGCTGGCGGTGGCACTGATGAAGATCGCCAACGACCTGCGCTGGCTGGGGTCGGGCCCGCGCTGCGGCATCGGCGAGCTGAAGCTGCCCGAGACCGAGCCGGGTTCGTCGATCATGCCGGGGAAGGTGAACCCGACCCAGTGCGAAGCGCTGGTGATGATCTGCATCCAGGTCATCGGTCTGGACAACGCAGTCGCCTTCGGTGGCAGCCAGGGCAATTTCGAGCTCAACGCGATGCGCCCGATCCTGATCAACAATGTGCTGCAGGCCAACTCCATCCTGTCCGACGGTTGCGACATGTTCCGCCAGTACACGGTGGAAGGCACCGAGCTGGACGACGACACCATCGACACGGACCTCGAGCAATCCCTGATGCTGGTGACGGCGCTCAGTCCCGAGATTGGCTATGACAAGGCGGCCGAGATCGCGCACAAGGCCAGCGAGGACGGGAGTACGCTGAAGGAAGCCACGTTGGCGTTGGGTTACATGGATGAGGACGAATTCGACCGGGTGGCCGATCCCGGGCGCATGACCGGTTCCGGGGTGGGCGGTGCGTAGCCGTCGCGGCAGGTTGAAAAAGATCGAACCTGTTACGTCGTCCCGGCGGAGGCCGGGACCCAGCGATGGAATGGCGCGAAAGACACTGGATTCCGGCCTTCGCCGGAATGACGAGCTTGTTTCGCAGTGTCCGCACGATTGCGAAAAACAGCGAGGACATATCGATGAGCCGACCGCTTTCTCCCCATCTGACCTGGTACAAGCCGCAGATCACGTCGACGCTGTCGATCCTGCACCGCTTCACCGGCATTGCGCTGGCGGTGGGTGCGGTGGCATTGAGCTGGTGGGTGGTGGCCGCTGCGGCCGGCGGTGGCATCTGGTCCACGACGGCATGGCTGTACAGCTCCATCGGCGGCCAGGTGGTGTTGTTCTGCTGGACGATCGCGCTGGCCTTTCATCTGAGCAACGGCATCCGCCACCTGTTCTGGGATGCCGGCATCGGCTTCGAGATGCATACCGTCAACCGCAGTGGCATCGCCGTGCTGGTGATGACGACACTGCTGACGGCCGCTGTCTGGCTGGTCGTCCTTCTGGTGTGAGGAGTGAACGGTGATGAATGAGAAGGAAAAAGACTCACGGGACAGCAGCCGGGAGCAGTCCGACGAGAAGGACCCGGACAAGGATGACAGCAGCAACGGCGCCGCAAAGCAGGACACGGATGGCGAGGCGAGCAGCGACACGGGTGATTCGGGCAAGGACAGCGGCAGCCAGGGCTCCGGCGACCAGGAGTCTGCTGACGGCGAGGACAGCGGCAAGAACAAAGACGAAAACGAGAAGGAAGACGACGACCACGACGACGAGGACCAGGACGAAGACGAGGACGAAGACGAGGACGAGAAAGAAGACGAGGACGATGTCATCAAGGTCGCGCGCACGCCGACCAGCCCCGCGCTGCTGAGTCGGCTGCGGCACAGTCGCGAGTATGACCAGGCGCGCGGTCTGGGCGCGGGCGGAACCGGTGCCGCCATGTTCCACGTGCAGCGCATCACGGCGCTGGCGCTCATTCCGCTGGCGATCTGGTTCGGCGTCAGCGTGGTGCGCCTGAGCACCGCGACGCGTGCCGTCGCCGCACACTGGCTGGCGTGGCCGGTCAACGCCGCGATCATGGCGTCGTTCATCGTCATTGCACTGCGCCACGCGGTCATCGGGCTGCAGATCATTTTCGAGGACTACATCCACGACGCAGGGCTGCGCGCTGCTTGCGTGCTCGCAGTGAAGGCCATCGCGCTGATTGTCGGCGTGGGTGCCGTGGCGGCACTGATTCACATATCCATCTGAAGGGCGGGCGACTATGCCAAGGGCTTACGACATCGTGGATCACGCATTCGACGTGATCGTTCTGGGCGCCGGCGGCGCGGGCCTGCGCGCCACGCTGGGCATGGCGTCCACGAAGGGCTTGAAGACCGCCTGCATCAGCAAGGTCTTTCCGACCCGTTCGCATACCACGGCGGCGCAGGGCGGCATCGCCGCCGCGTTGGGCAACATCATGGAAGATGACTGGCACTGGCACATGTACGACACCGTGGCCGGCTCGGTCTGGCTGGGCGACCAGGACGCCATCGCCTATCTGTGCCACGAGGCCATTCCCGCAGTGATCGAGCTGGAGCACATGGGCGTGCCGTTCTCGCGCACCGACGACGGGCGTATCTATCAGCGCAAGTTCGGCGGCCATACCACGCACTGCGCCGAGGGCGAGATGGCCGCGCGCGCCTGTGCCGCCGCCGACCGCACTGGTCATGCCGTGCTGCACACGCTGTACCAGCAGTGCCTGAAGCACAAGGCGCAATTCTTCATCGAATACTTCGCCATCGATTTGCTGATGGATGACAATGGGGCCTGCTGCGGGCTGCTGGCCTTCAGCCTGGAAGACGGCACGCTGCACCGCTTCCGCGCCAAGCAGACGGTGCTGGCCACCGGCGGTGGCGGGCGCGTGTTCGAATCGTGCACCTCCGCGCATACCTGCACCGGTGACGGCAACGCCATGGCACTGCGCGCCGGCGTGCCGTTGCAGGACATGGAGTTCGTGCAGTTTCATCCCACCGGACTCACAGGCTCGGGATGCCTGATCACCGAGGGCGCGCGCGGCGAAGGCGGTTACCTGACCAACGGCGAGGGCGAGCGCTTCATGCCCAACTACGCGCCGCACGAGAAAGACCTGGCCAGCCGCGACATCGTCAGCCATGCCGAGGGTGTGGAGATGCGCGAGGGGCGCGGCTGCGGCGATGACGGCGACCACATCCTGCTGCATCTGGAGGAGATCGACGACGACGTGCTGGAAAGCAAGCTGCCCGGCATCATCGAAACGGTGCGCATCTTCAAGAATATCGACATCCGCAAGGATCCCATCCCCGTGGTGCCCACGGCGCATTACTGCATGGGCGGCATTCCCACCAACCTGCACGGCGAGGTGGTCAACCCGCGTCGCGGCGACAAGAATGCCACGGTGCCGGGCCTGATGGCCGTGGGCGAAACCGCCTGCGTGTCGGTGCACGGAGCCAACCGCCTGGGCACCAACAGCCTGCTGGACATCATCGTGTTCGGCCGTGCCGCGGCACTGCGGGCGGGCGAGATCGTCGACCCGGAGAGTGATACCCCTTCCAGCCCGAAGGAATGCGAAGACAGCATCCTGAAGCGTTTCGATGCGCTGCGCCACAACGCCGGCGGCGAAAACCCGGGGCAGGTGCGCGGTGCGGTACAGAAGATCATGCAGAACCATTTCGGCGTGTTCCGCAAGGAAGACGTCATGCAGGAAGGAATCGACAAACTCGCCGACATGGCGGGACGCATCGACGCCATCGGCGTGACCAGCCCCGACCTGACCTGGAACATGGAACTGGTCACGGCGCTGGAGGTGAAGAACCTGTGCGAGCAGGCGAACGTACTGGCGCATTCGGCGCTGAGCCGGCAGGAGTCGCGCGGGGGCCATATCCGCGACGACTACGAGGAACGTGACGACGACAACTGGCTCAAGCACACCGTGGCCTGGCGCGATGAAGACGGCAGCATCGAGCTGGGCGAACGGCCCGTGCGCCTGGAGACCGGGCGCGATGATGCCGATACCTTCCCGCCCACCGAGCGCAAGATCTGAAGGGGACTTCAAGATGGCCGAATTCACACTTCCGACCAATTCGCGTGTGCAGAAGGGCAAGCACTGGACGCACCAAGGTGACGCCGGAAACCTCAAGACCTTCCGCATCTATCGCTACGATCCCGCGCGCGACGCGCTGCCGCGCATGGACAGTTACGAGGTGGATCTGGACGATTGCGGCCCCATGGTGCTGGACGCCATCCTCAAGATCATCGACGAGACCGATCCCTCCATCGCCGTGCGCCGTTCCTGCCGCGAAGGCGTATGTGGCTCCTGCGCCATGAACATCAACGGCACCAATCAGCTTGCCTGCCTGTGTCACATCGACGGCCTGGGCAACGGCCCGGTGCGCCTGTCACCCTTGCCGCACCTGGAGGTCATCAAGGATCTGGTGGGGGACCTGCGGCGTCTGTACGCGCAGTACGAATTCATTGAGCCGTGGCTGAAAAACGACGAGGCCGCACCGGAACGCGAACGCCTGCAGCTGCAGGAGGACCGGGACAAGGTCGATGAGGACGCCCAGTGCATCCTGTGCTTTTGCTGCGCCACGGCGTGTCCGAGCTACTGGTGGACCGGCGACAAGTTCCTGGGGCCGGCCATCCTGATCCAGGCGCATCGCTGGCTCGTGGACAGTCGCGACGACCACACTGGCGAACGCCTGGACGCGCTCGATGATGCGTTCCGCCTGTATCGCTGCCACACCATCATGAACTGCACCAACACCTGTCCCAAGGGCCTCAACCCAGCCAGGGCGATTGCCGACACCAGGCGCATGCTGGCCAAACGTCGCGGGATATGAGCGCCTGACCGCTGGCGCGGCGCGGCTCGAGGTGGGTTGAGCGGTTAGGGGTATTGGCTGCTGGCCCGGATCACGCGGTGAACGAAGCGCAGTTTCTCGATGACGGGAGCGGCCAGGGCGAATGGATAGGCGTCGTTCTGGCCCATGCTGCGGTTGAGGCTGTTCAGCGCATAGGTCAGCGCAAACCAGCGCTCGATCATGGCGCTGAAGGACTGGTTTTCGGCGTCCTCGGGTTCGGCAATGAGCGCCGGTTCGGTCGGATTGGACGGTATCAGGTTCAGGCCACAGGCATCGGCCGTTTCCAGGGTCGACACCATGTGCAGGTAGTGGGCCCAGGTCTCGGCCCAGTCTTCGAAGGGGTGCATGGTGGCGTAGCTGCTGATGTAGGACGTTTCCCAGTTTGCCGGCGGGCCCTGCTCGTAGTGCCGCTGGATGGCCCGGCCGTAGTCGTCACGCTCATCGCCGAAAAGCTGTCGGCAGCGATCCATGTGCGGGCCTTCATGCATGAGGCGCATGAAATAGTAATGGCCGATCTCGTGACGGAAATGCCCCAGCAGCGTGCGGTAGGGCTCTTTCATCTGGGTCCGTGCCTTTTCGCGGTAGGCGTCGTCGGCTTCGGCAATATTGAGCGTGATCACCCCGTCTGAATGGCCCGTGTGGATCTGCGGCTCGCTGTCGGTATTTTCCTTGAATTCGAAAGACAGTCCCGCGTCCGGGTCCTCCTGGTGCGAAACCACGGGCAGGCCGAGCTCCCGGAGCGAGTACAGCAGTCGCCGTTTCGCCGATTCCAGCCGGTACCAGAGTTCGCGATTCCGGTTCGAATGCAGCGTGGGGATGATGGTGGTCAATTGGCACGACTGGCACAGCGATTCGGGACTCTCAAGCGGAATCATGCAGTTGCACACATGCTCCACCGCGTAGTTGTGGCACATCCTGTAGCTGCGCCCGCTGGTGTGGGGAGCCAGGCTGCGCCAGAAGCCATTGCCGTCCGGCTCGAACGCACTGATTTCGTCCACATCGACCACAAAGCCCAGCATATGGCCGCAGCGTTCGCACACCACGTTCTCGAAAAACACCTGCTGATTGCAGTGGTCGCAGTGGAAGGTTTTCATGGGGTGGTCCTTTCTGGCATCCGTTCTGGCTCATGCAAGCCGGCAGGTCCCGAACCCTCTGCGGCAAACCGTGCAGGCATCTGGGCGAGGGTGAACCGGGTTCGTCGTGGAGCGGGATCAGCGCCGCAGGTCGAGGGTGAACGGAAAGTCGGGGTTGCGTTCGGCCGGTGCGGCCTGGATCTTGCCCGGCGTGTGGCCGTGGCTGGAGAACCGCGCCAGACGGCGGCCTTCCGCGGCGTAGGCATTGACCGGGACATCCTCGTAATTGCGTCCGCCCGGATGCGATACGTGGTACCGGCAACCGCCCATGCTGCGGTCCATCCAGGTATCCACGAGATCGAAGGTCAGCGGCGCGTGTGCACGAATGGTGGGATGCAGGCCGGACGGCGGTTGCCAAGCCTTGTAGCGCACACCGGCGACGAACTCTGCGGCGTTGCCGGTGGGGATCAGCGGCACCGTCCGGCCATTGCAGGTCAGCGCATACCGATCGCCCGCCATGCCGCGTACCCTGACCTGCAGTCGCTCGACCGAGGCATCGACATAGCGCACGGTGCCGCCTATGGCGCCTTCCTCGCCCAGCACGTGCCAGGGCTCCAGCGCGTGACGCAACTCCACGTCGATACCCATGGCATGGAATGCCCCCAGCTTGGGAAAGCGGAATTCCATGTGTGCGTCGAACCAGTGCGGATCGAGGGCCCAGCCGGCTTCGCGTGTTTCGGTCAGCACGTCGGCCAGATCCTGACGCACGAAATGTTCCAGCATGAAGCGGTCGTGCAGTCCGGTGCCCCAGCGCACCAGCCGGTCCGGTGCGAAGGGCTGCTTCCAGAAGCGCGCGATCAGGGCGCGGATCAGCAGTTGCTGCACCAGCGACATGCGTGCGTGCGGCGGCATCTCGAAGCCGCGCATTTCCACCAGCCCCAGGCGACCGCTGGCGCTGTCGGGTGAGTACAGCTTGTCGATGCAGAACTCGGCGCGGTGCGTGTTGCCAGTGACATCGACCAGGAGGTTGCGCAGCAGCCGGTCGACCCTCCACGGCTCGATCTCCTCGCCATCGTCCGGCCGGGCCATCTGCGCCAGGGCGATTTCCAGTTCGTAGACCGAATCGTTGCGTGCCTCGTCGATGCGTGGCGCCTGGCTGGTGGGGCCGATGAACAGCCCGGAAAATGCGAATGACAGCGCCGGATGGTTGTGCCAGTACGACAGCATGCTGCGCAGCAGGTCCGGGCGGCGCAGGAACGGCGAATCGGTGGTGGTGGCGGCACCCAGGGTGATGTGGTTGCCGCCGCCGGTGCCCGTATGACGCCCGTCGAGCATGAACTTCTCGGTGATCAGGCGCGTCTCGCGCGCCGTGTCGTAGAGGTGCGTGGTGCGTTCGACCAGATCGTCCCATTGCGCCGCCGGATGGATGTTGACCTCGATCACGCCCGGATCGGGAGTCACCCGGAACTGTTCGATGCGCGGATCGCGCGGTGGCTCGTAGCCTTCCAGCATGACGGGCGTGTCCAGCGCCGCGGCGGTGGCTTCGATGGCCGTCAGCAGATCGATGTAATCCTCCAGGGCATCCACGGGCGGCATGAACACGTACAGGATGCCATCGCGTACCTGGGCGCAAAGGGCCCGGCGCACGATGGCGTCGGCCGAGCGGTTTTTTTCCGGCACGACGGGTTCCGGCGCATCGGTGTTTGCGGTGCCGTCGCTACCGGCGCTCGGCTGTACCTCCACCGTGCGGCCGCTCTTGTCGGCGCCGGGCAGCGGTGGCACAAGGCGCGAGGGATCGGCCGGATAGGCATAGGGATAGTCGCGCTCCCGCACCCACGGCTGCGAATCCAGCGGCAGCCGGTAGCCCAGCGGGGAATCGCCCGGGAGCAGATAGCAGCGTTCGGCGCGCAGGAACCACGGGCCGGTGCGCCATGGGCCGGTCTTGTCGCGCATCAGCGGCAGGACGTGCCCGACCACGTGGTCCAGGCCCTGCGCGAACATCTTGCGCAGGCGTTCGCGTTCCAGCACGTCACTCAGTCTGGAATCGAAGGGATCGACGTTGATCGGCAACTGGCGCTCGCGCCACAGGTAGTAGAACGCATCCTCGTAGGCGGCAAAGACGGACCCGGATGTGACTCCGAGCCGCTCGGCGACCCCGGCGAGGAATCGTTCGCCCAGCGCCGCATCGCCGCGGCCCGGCTGGCTCTCGTCGGCGATCAGCGTCGGATCGTTCCACAGCGGTTCGCCGTCGCGGCGCCAGAAACAATTCAACGACCAGCGCGGCAGTTGCTCGCCCGGATACCACTTGCCCTGGCCGAAGTGGACCAGTCCGCCGGGCGCGTAACGGTGCCGCAACTTGTGGAACAGCGCAGTGGCCAGCGGACGCTTGGTGGGGCCTTGCGCGGCAGTGTTCCATTCCGCGCCGTCCGGATCGTCCATGGCCACGAAGGTGGGCTCGCCACCCATGGTCAGGCGCACGTCCAGCGCCTCCAGCTCCGCGTCGATGCGCTGGCCCAGCGTGTCGATGTCCTGCCATTGCTCGTCCGTGTACGGCTTGGTGACGCGTGGCGCATCCCATACACGCTGCACCGTCATGCTGTGCTCCAGCGTGGACTCGGACGCCTCCACGCCGCCGCTGACCGGTGCGGCCGATCCCGGTTCCGCCGTTGCCGCCAGAGGGATATGCCCCTCGCCGGTGAACAGGCCGGAGGTGGCATCCATGCCGACCCAGCCTGCACCCGGCAGATAGACCTCGCACCAGGCGTGCAGGTCGGTGAAATCCACCGTGGTGCCGGAGGGCCCATCCAGCGATTTCACGTCCGGCACCAGCTGGATCAGATAGCCGGACACGAACCGCGCCGCCAGCCCCAGATTGCGCAGCAGCTGCACCAGAAGCCAGGCCGAGTCGCGACACGATCCGGAGCCATTTTCCAGCGTCTGCTCCGGCGTCTGCACACCCGGCTCCATGCGGATCAGATAGCTGACATCGCCTTGCACGCGCTGGTTCAGCGCCACCAGATAATCCACCGTGGGGGTTTCCTCGCGCGGAATCGCGGCCAGGTAGCGCTCGAAGTGCGGGGTCATCGGCAGCGTTTTCAGGTACGGCGCCAGATCGCTTTTTTCCTCGTCGGCATAGGCAAACGGAATCGTTTCCGCCTCCGGCTCCAGGAAGAAATCGAACGGATTGATTACCGACATCTCGGCCACCAGATCGACCTCGATATGCAGTTCGCGTGTCTTTTCCGGGAACACCAGCCGCGCCAGCCAGTTGCCCTGCGGATCCTGTTGCCAGTTGACGAAATGCTCCCCCGGTTCGACGTGCAGCGAATAGTTCAGCACCGGCGTGCGGCTGTGCGGCGCAGGGCGCAGCCGCACGATCTGCGGTCCCAGCTCCACCGGGCGGTCGTAGCGGTAATGGGTGATGTGCGTCAATGCAACGTGGATCGACATGGCGACTCTTCACTGGCGTGGCGGTGGAGCGGGTCAGGCCGACGCGCCTGCCACGGTGTGCGTCGATGCGGGTGCGGTTAGCCTTACCGTGCGCCATGTCTGGTCAATGCACAGTGAATTGGTGTGCCACGCCAGCCGTGCGT
This sequence comes from uncultured Gammaproteobacteria bacterium, assembly GCA_963747595.1. Taxonomy (GTDB): domain Bacteria; phylum Pseudomonadota; class Gammaproteobacteria; order Xanthomonadales; family Rhodanobacteraceae; genus Oleiagrimonas. The sequence goes on along the minus strand of CAVVFO010000002.1, from coordinate 1,200,205 downwards.
CGCTGAAGGACTCCGCGCAATGCAGGCCGTTCAGCGGGGCGGCAAATGGCCCGGCACCCGTTGTTGCAGGATGCGGATCAGTTGCGGGTCCATGCGACGGTAACGATCCGGGATCTGCAGACAGATCACTCGTGCCCGGCCGAGGTACGTCCCGAAGCGGGCCGACAGCCTGCTGCGATGCGCCTCTTCCATGACGAAAATGGTGTCCGCCCACTGCAGCAGCTCCGGCGTCACGGGGATGACCGCATCCGGATTGGTGCCGGCCGATGCCGTCTCGATTCCGGGCCAGTCCGCGAACACCTGCTCGGCGGTGGGGCTGCGCAGGAGATTCTGGCTACAGACGAAAAGGACATGGTGGGACATGATGCCTCCATGGCGCATGATGGACATGACCGCCCGCTATGGCGAAGGGCGCAGTCGTGCACGCATGCAGTATGGTCAGTCCCGCAAAGGCGGCGCAGGGCCCGCGTCCGGTGCGCGCCGAGGCCAGTTACGTGGCGTCGCCGGTATCTGCGGCCGGATCATCCGCGTTCAGCAGATGCCAGGATCCGTCATCCGCCTGAACCTGCACGCGGATCGTCTTGTCGCTGGTCGGCCCTGCGGCGGCTTCCGCACGGCGGCGTGCATCCTCGATGGCCTCACGTCGCGAGGCGTGCCGCGCCACCACGGTATGTGCGTGGCGAACCACCCATACCGCGCCCGAGACATAGGGAACGTACAGTGCGTGTTCGGTACGGGGCATGGCGGTGGTGTCCGTGCGGCGCGGTCGCGCAAATATACCCCGGCTGCGCGGTGTTGCGAAGCGGTTTCTTGCGGCGCTGCGGCAATGTCTGCAGGATCCGGGTGGGGCGGGCGCCCGTGGCCGGACATGCCGCTCGTCGGGGAAATGCCGCCCTTCATCGGGCGAAGGCTTCCCGCGGCAGAATTCTGTCGTATTGTGGATGTGTCGGTATCCAGGGGGAGACATCCATGCGCGCTTTGCGCCGCAGCCTTTCAGTTCGTTCGGCCAATGGCCGTGCCGCGCCGGACCGCGGCTTCACGCTGCTGGAGCTGCTGATCACCGTGGCCGTCGCCGCCGTTCTGGCAGCGATCGCCGTCCCCAGTTTTCGCACTGTCATGCAGAACAGCGCCCGGGATGCGGCCCTCAACAGCCTCAGCAATGCACTGAACTATGCGCGCAACGCCGCATTGCGCTCGGATGCACCGGTATCGGTGTGCCCGAAGGTGGCCACCTCCGATGCCTGCGGAAGCGACTGGAACAACGGCTGGATCGTCGCCACCAGGCCGGCCAGCGCCAGTACGGTGGTGTTGATGACCAAACCGGCTCTGCCCGCCGGCGGACCCAAGGTCACTGCGGTAGGGGGCGTCGGCAGCATACAGTTTCTGCCCAGCGGCCTCGTGTCCGACAAGGCGGCATTCCTGATTTGCGACGACCGGGGCGATTCCGCTGCCAAGGCCCTGGAGATATATGCCACCGGCTACGTGCAGGTCTCGGCCGAGGCGGGGCAACTGGCCAACGGCGGGAGTGCGACATGTCCGTGAGCTTTATGCGCAGGAACGGTGGGTTCAGTCTTATCGAGGTGCTTGTTGCCGTTCTGGTGCTGTCCCTGGGCATGCTCGGCGTGGCGCTGGTGCTGGTCACCACCCACAAGGCCAACACGTCCAGCTACATTCGACAAAACGCCCAGCAGTATGCCACCGACATGATCGCGAGGATGCGCTCCAACCCCTCGCAGAGCATTGGTGGCGCGTATGACATCGCCGCCAATACTCCGCCTCCGGCCACCTATCCGGACAATTGTTCCGCCACCGCCTGCACGCAGTCGCAACTGGCCAAGGAGGATGTGGGCCAGTGGCTCTACAACCTTTCGAAAAACCTGACCGACGGCACGGGGACCGTCACCGTGACCACGGTCAACGGCAATCCCGAGGCCACGGTGACAGTGTCCTGGAATGATGCGCCGGCGATGCAGGCGTTCAAGGAGAAAAATCCCGGCATGACCACCTACACACTCAAGACGGTGCTGTGATGCGGCGCGCGAAAGGTTTCTCGCTGGTCGAGCTCATGGTGGCGATGGTGCTGGGCATCATCGTGATGGCGGGCGTGATCACTGTTTTCCTGGCGCAGCGGCGCGTGTATCTGACCACCTCGTCGCAGGGCGGTTTGCAGGATTCGCAGAACGCGATTTCCTCCATCGTGGGCGCGTCCCTGCGTGGTGCCGGATTCCTGGGGTGCGGGAGTTTCCGCCACGCCAACAGCATCATCAAAACCGGCGCCAGTTCGCTGGTCTACAACTTCACCGCTCCGGTATTCGGCTTCGATGCCAAAGGGACCGGCAGCGGCGGTGCATACGCCATCACGCAAATCAACGCTGCCGACAGTTCCGATTCCGCAGACTGGGTGCCTTCACTTGATTCCACGCTGGTCGGCAAGAGCGAACCGGGTAGCGACATCATCGTCGTGGGCGGTGAAAAACCGGGCACGCAATCCGTGCCCGCCAGCAGTATCAACAACAATGTGCAGTTCACCATTCCCGACTCGTCCTACGGCACGTTGCCCGCCGGGACTGCAGCGGCGATTTCGGACTGCGCCAAAAGCACGGTCTTCCAGATCACCTCCATGAGCTCAAGCTCCAACATCCACAATGTTCACCACACAGCGGGTGGTGGAGGCTCGGCTCCGGGGAATTCCAGCGGATCATTCCAGCCGCAATACAAGAACGGGTCGCAGTTCGTCGAATTGCAGCAAGTCGCCTACATGGTGGCGCGCGGGGACGGCGGCCAGAGCTCGCTGTATCAGGCGGTGATGAAAAACGGTGCCTGGGATCTTCAGCCGCTGGTACCTGGCGTGGATTCCATGCAGGTCCTGTACGGCATCGGCCCGGAGAGCGGCGGCACGACCCAGTACGTCTCTGCCGATGATGTCGGCCAGTGGACCCAGGTCAATTCCGTGCGTATCGGATTCCTGCTGGAAGGGGCGCTCGGCTCGGGCATCGTCGATTCCAATCCCACACAGTGGGACGTGCTGGGGACCACGGTCACCGTTCCGAAAGATACACGTTTGCGCCATGTGTTCGTGATGACGGTCAATCTCAGGAATGTGACGTTATGAGCAAGAAACCTCCTGTCGCACATGCGCACGGCTTCGCGCTGGTCGTGGCGCTCATTTTTCTGCTTGTTCTCACCGTGCTGGCCATGCTGGCGCTGTCCATCGGCACCATGCAGACGCGTATCGCGGGCAATGCCGGCAACTCGATGATTTCCTTCGAGAGCTCCGAAGGAGCGCTGCGCATCGCGCAGGGCAAACTTCTGGCAGGCGCCTACAGCGACTTTGCGGCAAATGCCAACGGCCTGTATACGCCCAATCTCACCGACGCACCATTATGGACCACGGTCGACTGGTCGGGGGGCGATGTCATCAACGCCGACTACACCGGCAATTCGAATCACCCCACGCACTATATCGTCGAGGAATTGCCCAGCGTGGTGGTGCCCGGCGGCAATGCGTCTTCATCCCAGGAGTACGGCGGTGGTTCGCCCCAGGTGAAGATCTACCGGATCACCTCCCGTGCCGTGGGCGCGGATGGCAAGAGCCCCACTCTTTTGCAGAGTCTTTTCCATGGATAAGCGCATGCGCATGACATCACTCAAAGGCCGGCTCGGGCAGCGGGCATGGCCGGCTCTGGCCGTGCTCTTGCTGGTGGTCGCAGCGGGCATCGCGCCGCCATCCGCTGTCGCGGGAACACCTGTCACCTCGATATCCCAGGTGCCGCTGACGATCGCCATACCGCAGCATCCGCAGGTGTTCATCGCCATCGGCAACTCCGAATCCATGGACGGCACCCTCAGCGGCGCCATCATGACCGGCTCGGGGAGTGTGTCCGGCGGCAATGCTTCGCTGACGGATTCGAGTTCTCCGGTCAATTACACCGTGCCCAGCGGATTCACGCCTCCTGTCGATGCGGGTGCCAATGGCGAGGCACCGTACACCGTTTCAGACGGCGGAACGCTTTACGACAATGGTGCCAGCCGTCTCAATGTGGCCAAGCAGGGCATCCAGGCCATTCTGGATGCCTACATGTCCAATACCGATTTTGCGCTGCTGGATTACGATACGGGCAGTCCGAAGCGCTATACCACGTGGGTGTATTACCTCTCGCCACCAGGGGGATTTGCCTTCTCCAACACGGAAGTCGGGGGCAATCGGTATGTCGCCAATCCGTGCTACAACTACGACTCCGCCTCTAGCACGGTTGATACCAACTGCACCGCGATCGTCAAGCAGTACGATGCGTCGACCGTTTCCAGCAGCAAATACATGCAGGTCGCTGCTTCCAGCGATGATCCAAGCATCAACGATGTGCTTTATGCAGGGGGATTGGCAAGCATAGGCCTGGCCTACGGTGGACCGTCTCCCAGCGACCCGTTTACGCATTATTCGTTGAGTGACTACAACGCCAGCTTGGGCAATATCAAGTCCACATACAGTCATCACCGGTCGGGGTCGGGGGGCGTCGCAACGAGGACGACACCGACGAATGCAGGTTACATTCCCTTCAGTCCCGAGGTCATGTACGTGCAGCGTGGATTTGGCTACGGTGCAAGTCAGTCAGCCACAACCGGGCATGTCGAAGTAAAAATGACATCTGCCGGCCAGCAACCCAAACAGTCGGATGTCGATGACGCGATCGCCAAGTTCAGCGCGGCCTTGGCGCCTGAAACCAATGCGACCGGTTCATCCGAAATCAAGGCCTCGGGCGGCCAGTCGACCCTCGCGGGTTTGCTCGCGAAGGTGCAGGACTATGCCGGAACGGTTGCCGATTCCAACGAAGGCTGCGACCCCAAGCAGTACGCCATCCTGGTGACCGACGGGTTGCCGACCATGGACAAGAGCGGCAAGAATTGGCCACCTCTGGGAAGCGATGCGGCCACCGGATATGGCGTCACCGCGACCTTCAACGCCGATGGCACCGTGGCCAGCACGAATGACCAGGCGTTGACCGACACGATCGACCAGCTCAAGTCTCTCAAGGAGGCGGGGATCACCACCTATATCATCGGTCTGGGTGCTGGTGTGGACCCGACCAAGAATCCCGCCGCTGCCAACACACTGACGGCCATGGCCCTCGCCGGCGGCAGCAACAAGTACATCGCCGCGACCACGCCGGACGCGCTGGTCAGCGGACTCAACCAGATCCTGGTGGCCATCCAGGCGGGGACGCTGTCGACATCGTCTGCCGCGGTCAACTCCACCGGCCTGAATCAGGATTCGGTGGCCTACCAGGCCTCCTATACCGCTTCCGATACGCCGTATCAGGACTGGACGGGCGATCTCAAGGCGTTTTCCATTGCCGCCGCCAACGGCTCGGTGGATACCGGCGGGGATCCTTTATGGGATGCGCAGAGTGAACTGGACACACGTGCAGGTGGTAACGGCTGGAAAGACAAGCGGCTGATTGCGACGTGGAATCCGCAAGGCTGCAAGGACAAGAACGGTGGGGGTGGCGGCGGAGGTGAGTGCAAGGACAAGTGCGGACCCAGTGGTTGCGGCGGTGCAGGCGTGCCTTTCACGTGGAAGGAAATCGACACCATGCAACAGGATCTGCTTGCGGGGACGGATGCCCAGGGCCAAAAGCGGCTCGATTATCTCCGCGGAAATACCCAGTTCGAAAAGCGCAATGGCGGATCATTCCGCAACCGCTCGCATATTCTCGGCGACATCGTCGACAGCAACCCGATCTACATCGGCGCGCCCTCCGGCATGTATGGGGATGCCAGTTACCAGACGTTTCTGCAAGATGAATCCAGCCGTCCTCCCATGCTCTATGTCGGTGCCAATGACGGCATGTTGCATGCATTTGATGCCGCGACGGGACAGGAGAAATTTGCCTTCGTGCCCAACGCCGCTTATGGCACTCTGGATGAATTGACCGACCCGCTGTACAACTCCGAGCATCACTTCTTCGTGGATGCGTCTCCCCAGGCGGGCGACGTGCAGTTCAGCGATGACACGTGGCACACGGTTCTGGTGAGTGGCGAAGCCGCCGGTGGCAACAGCATCTTTGCCCTGGACATCACCCACCCGGAAAAGATCAAGACCGAGAACGATCTGGCGTCGGACGTGCTTTGGGAATTCACCGACGCGGACATGGGCGATACGTTCAGTGAGCCGGCCATCGCCAGGATCAGCGCCGACCCGGGATTTGCCGTCTTCGTCGGCAATGGATATGGCTCGGCATCCAGCAAGTCGGTGCTTTACGTGCTCAATCCGCAGACGGGCGACGTGATCAGGAAGATCGACCTGTGCGCCGCAGTGGCGTCCGCGTGCGACGACAGCAAGGCCAACGGTTTGTCCAGCGTGGTTGTGGGTAACGCCAACGGGATCCTCGGTGATCCGGTGGATCGCGTCTATGCGGGCGATCTGCAGGGCAATCTCTGGGCAGTGGATGTCTCTGGCAAGAACCCGGACAAGTGGACAGTCAACCTGTTGTTCCAGGCGCGCGATGCCGCTGGCAATCCGCAACCGATCACCAAGACCCCGGTCATCACGCTCAATCCGAACTATCCCGGCACACCGGGGCTGATGGTGTATATCGGCACCGGCAAGTTGCTTGAAGTGGGCGACCTGAGCGACAGCCAGACCCAAAGCATGTATGGCGTGCTGGATGACACACCGGCCACACCATACACGCGAAAGAATCTGCAGGATCAGGTGCTCACCACAGTGCAGCCCGGGCAGGGCGGCAACACCACGACCAATGATCTGCGTACCATCACCAACAACTGCATCAACTGGACTGGTGCGGCGACGCCGCCATCCGGCTGCCCGAATGACGGCAAGGGCGGAGATCCGGCCTGGTCCAGCAAGGTCCAGAAAGGCTGGTACATCGATCTTCCCGCGGCTGGGGAACGTGCCGTGACCAACCCGCGGCTCGATAGCGGTGGTGTCGTGTTCACGACATACACTCCATCCACGGATGTCTGCAAGCCGGGCGGCAAGTCATTCCTGATGGATGTCAGCTATACAAATGGCGGACCGTTCTCGTTGCCCCAGTTCGATATCAATGGCGACTACACGATCAACGGGGAAGATCAGCTGAGTTCGAGTAGCGGTTCGGCACAAAATCCTGCGGGGATGAGCATGGGCGATGTGTATTCGGCTGCACCGACGATCATTTCGGCGAACATGGGCGTTGCCAAACGCGTGAAGCTGATCACCAAGTCGGATCAGAAAATCAAGTCAGTGGTCGAACGCGGCGCGACATCTTCGCGCGTCGGCTGGTGGCGCGTGCAGCAGTGACCGAAAAGGAAAGCATCATGCAGCCAAGCAGGACACCCCCCATGCGCAAGCCGCTCGGATTCACGCTTCTGGAGTTGATGATCGTGGTGGCGATCGTGGCGATTCTTGCCGCGATCGCCGTCCCGTCCTATCTCGGTTATGCCCGGCGCGGCAAGCGCGCAGACGCGTATGCCGTATTGAACCAGGATCAGCAGATTCTGGAACGCTGCTACGCTCAGTACTTCGCGTACAACAGCAATCAGTGTCCGGACATCGTCAAGACGTCGGATCACGGGTACTACACGGTGGCGACAAGCAATTTGACGTCAACGACCTACACGTTGACCGCCACGGCAACCGGTGTGCAGGCGGGCGACAAGGAGTGCCAGACATTTTCGCTGGACAACACGGGAGCACGCAGTGCCACCGGTTCCGGCGGCGATACGACTGCGCAGTGCTGGAAATAGCAGATGCAAGCAAGCCGGCGCCGACGTACGCATCGCTGGTGCTGAGACTCCTGGCTGCAGGAAGAGCGGCTCAGCTCTGCGGCGCATGCAGCCGCAACAACAGTTCGGATTCTTCCGCGCTGATGCCGCAGGCTTCGGCGATCTGTGCGGCGCTGGCGCCCTGCCGGGCCAGACGTTGCGCCAACTGATAGGAGCGGTCCGGTGATGCGCCCGGACTGCTGGGCAGCGGCTTCGAGCGTTCCATCTGTGCCAGACGCTGCTCCAGTTGCGACAGCGCGGTGACCAGCATGGACGCGGGTACGTCGTCGCGGCGCTCCGCATGGGTCCGATAGGCCTCGCGCATCTGCCGCGACAGGCGGGCCAGGCGCCACCACAGGACGATCATGACGAGCAGCTGCACCACGACAATGGCGCCGGCGGTAAGTCCCAAGGCTAACGTCATGGCAGATAGGTTCCCCGGATGCCGGTCGGTGCTGGATCGATCACGCGTGGGTGCTCATGTGGCAGAGCTGACGCACGTCGAGCAAGGCCACGAATCCATCCTCGAACGTTACCACGCCTTCCACGGGATCGTCCTGACGCGCGGCCCGGCCGGGTGGAGCCGGCGCGATGTCGGCGTCGCTGAGATCCAGGACATCGCCCATGGCGTCGATACGTACGCCCACGGCTTCATCGCCGAAATCGATGATCACGCAGCGTTCGCGGTCGTCGTGTTCCGTGCGGGAGGGAAATCCCAGGCGCTTTCTGCCGTCGATGATGCTGACGATGCTGCCGCGCAGGTTGACGATGCCGAGTACATCCGCCGGCGCGCCCGGCACCGGCGTGGGTGGTTCATAGCGAATCACCTCGCGCACGTGCGCCAGCGGGACCGCGTAGCGCTGCCTGGCCAGTTCAAGCCCCAGCCAGGCGCCGGCGGCATTGGTGGGGTCCGTGGTGATGCGGGCAGTCATGGCTGCATGTCCCCCGGGTGTGCGGGATGAAAGCGCGGGTCGGATTCGAGCATGTCCAGCATAGCCGGGATATCGATGATGGCGCAGCGGCCGTCACGGCTCATGCCCGACAGCCACGGCCGCATGCCGCCGGGTTCACGCCATTGCACCTGCTCATGCGTCAAACGTATGACCTCCGGTTGCAGAGTGCATGCCACGGCCCACTGCCGCGAGCGCACGGGGATCAGGGTTTCGGCCTGGCAGCGCGGCACGTCGGGCGCCACGATGCGGGCCAGATCGAACACCTGCAGTTGCATGCCATCGTGATGGTGACGGCCCAGAAACCAGTCGGCGGCGCTGTATGCCAGCAACGGCGGCAGCGGGATGGGGTCGCCCAGGCTCGTCGCCGGCAACGCCAGCTGCACCGAGGAAATGTGGCAGATGCGATAGGCCCGGGACGCGTCCGGCGTCGCGGAGCCGGGCGCGGGAGGTGTGGTCGCGTCCTCGCTCGTCAGCAGCGCATCCAGGTAGCACTGGACGGCGTCGTGCACGTCGGGGGTGAGCTGATCCGGGTCCATCAGGCGGCTCCTTCACGCAGCAGCTGATCGTCGCTGCCGAGAATCTCGTCCAGCAGCAGGTGATACGACGGCGCCGCGCGCCGTGCGGCGGGCCACAGGCTGGCGGGTATCCCGGCCAGGCTGGCCTCGCGCACCTGGGTATCGGTCGGGATCACGCTGTCGGCAACATGTTCGCCGTGGCGTTCGTGAAGCTGGGCCAGCGTCGCCCGAGAGGCGTGCGTGCGGCCATCGAACAAGGTGGGCACGATCAGGTAGGGCAAGGGCGTGCGGCGCGATTGCGAGATCATGCGTACGCTGGTCAGCATGCGCTCGAGGCCGCGCAGGGCGAGGAACTCGGTCTGTGTCGGGATGAGCAGACGATGACATGCGGCCAGGGCGTTGATCATCAGCACGCCCAGCATGGGTGGACAATCGATCAGCACGTAGTCGTATGCGTTTTGCATGCGGCCCAGCGCGCGTTGCAGGGTCAGGCCCACGCCATTGCGTGTGCCCATCTGTCGATCCAGCGTGGCCAACGCCGGCGCGGAGGCCATGACATGCAGGCGTGTCTGCGCGGTCGTGCGTACCAGAGCGGCCGCATCCGTGTCGGCGCCGGTGCGGAACAGGTCGTAGACGCCCCCGTTGCCATCTTCGCCGCTGAGATGGAAGTAACCGCTCAGGGACGCTTGCGGGTCCATGTCCACCAGCAGCACGCGCTTGCCGTTGGAGGCCAGCAGGCCGCCGAGAGCTGCCGCGGTGGTGGTCTTGCCGACGCCGCCTTTCTGATTGGCCACGGCCCAGATGCGCGTAGATGAGTGATTCATGGCGAGGCGTTCCCCGGCGTCGCGGATATTCCGGTTGTGGTGTCGGGCACGGTGGCGTTCTTGGCGGGCAGGCGATGGGCGTCGGAATAGAAGCGTGCCGGGACGCCGCGGTTGCTGAGCACAGTCACGGTGACGCGCCGGTTGCGGTTGCGGCCCGTGGCGCTGTCGTTGGACGCGACCGGCCGGTATTCGCCCCAGCCGACGATGCCCAGCCGGTCCGGATCCACGCCGTCATCGGCCAGCAGGCGCACCACGCCCGCGGCCCGGGCGGCGGACAACTCCCAGTTGGAGGGATACAGGCGCGTATTGATGGGCTTGTCATCGGTATAGCCTTCCACGCGCAGCGGATTGGGAAAGCGCGACAGCACGCCGGCCAGCTGGCGCAGGATATGTGCGGCGGCAGGTTGCGGCGTGGCGATGCCGCTGGGAAACAGGATGTCGGTACGGATGTCGATCTCGATCCAGAACTTGTTGCGGCGGACCACCACTTCCTTCCTGCGGATCAATGGCTGCATGGCCCGCTGGACGTCATCCGCGATCTTTTTCAGGGCAGGCATGCCCCGGCTGGCGGCGGCAGGCGCATCCGGCGCGGCGCTGGCCTGGGCATGCGTGGGCACGGGCAGCCGGATATGCGCGGGATGATCCGTCTCCACGGAGCGATGCACATGCGGCGAGGGCATGGGTTGCACGGGCTGACCGGCACGCGCGGGCGCGACCCCGCGCGCCCCTCCGCCGAAGGCGTCGTGCATGGAGACAGCCATGGCCTTGTATTTGTGCTGGTTCACGGCGGAGACCGCGTACATGACGACGAAAAGCGCCAGCAACAGCGTCATCAGGTCGGCATAGGGGATGGCCCAGCGCTCATGGTTGGCCTGTTCCTCCTGCACCCGTCGCCTTGAAGTGGGCCGGCTCATGTGAGGAATCCCTTCAACTTGCTTTCGATCTGTCGCGGGTTCTCCCCCAGGGCAATGGAGACCAGGCCTTCCATCAGCATTTCGCGTTGCTGCACACGGGTGCGCGTCAGGCTTTTGAGCTTGGCCGCCATCGGCAGCATCAGCAGGTTGGCCAGGCCGATGCCATAGATCGTGGCCACGAATGCCGCGGCAATGCCGCGGCCCAGCTCGCTGGGTTCGGACAGGTGCTGCATGACGGCCATCAGGCCCATCACCGCGCCGATGATGCCCATGGTGGGCGAATACACGCCGGCGTGCTCGAACATGCGGGCGGCGTCCATGTCGGCGTGTTCGCGCGTGGCGATCTCCACTTCCAGAACGCCGCGGATGGTGTCCGGTTCGGCGCCGTCGACGAGCAACTGCAGGCCCTTGCGCACGAAGGCATCGGGTTCACGACGGATGCTGTTTTCCAGACCCAGCAAGCCCTTGCTGCGCGAGGTTTCGCTCCAGCGCACGATGGCGCGGATCATGTCCGCCGGGCGGTGCTGCGGCGGCTGGAACACCCAGCGCAACATGCCCAGGGCGCGCCGCGCCACATCCGCGCGTGTCTGCACCATGACCGCCGCGGTGGTGCCCACGAAGACGATGAGGAATGCCGCCGGATTCCACAGTGCGCCCACGGTGCTGCCCTTGAGCACGGTCCCCGCGATGATGACCACGAAGGCCAGGATGGTGCCGATGATGCTCAGCGGATCCATGTCAGCGCGCCCGGACATGTGGTGAATTCGCGCGAGGAGCGTGCAGACCACTGCGTGCACACGCGTGCATGCCAGGACGTGGCGCCCCGGCGGCAACGGCCGACCGGGCCGGCGCGGGTGTGAGTCCCATGGTCGAGCGGGGGCGCGTACGATTCATGAAGCTTCCGGACGATGGGTCCGCAACGGCGCCAGCAGGGCCGCCTGCTCGGTCAGCGCATCCAGATCCAGCACCAGCGCGATGCGTCCGTCGCCGGTGATGGTGGCGCCGGCGATGCCGGAGACATGATGCAGCAGGGCGCCCAACGGCTTGATCATGACATCCTCGCGACCCAGCACCTCGTGCACCACGCAGCCGACGTGGCGATGCCCCACGTGCAACAGCACCACGTGACGCGCAACGTCGGTGTTCTCCGCGATGCCGGCCCAGCGACCCAGATCGGTCAGCGGCAGGGGCTGCCCGCGATGCGCGGCGACGACACTGCCATCCAGCTCGCGGACCTGGGTAGCGGTGAGCTCGAACACTTCCTTGACGCTGGACAGCGGCAACGCCAGCAACCGCGAGCCGACGCGCACCATCAGCACGCGCAGGATGGCCAGGGTCAGCGGGATGCTGATGGCGACGGTGGTGCCCACGCCGACCTGCGAATCGATGGTGATGCTGCCGCCCAGCTCGGCCACATGCGTCTTGACCACATCCATGCCGACGCCGCGGCCGGAGATGTCGGAGATTTCTTCCCGCGTGCTGAATCCGGGCGCAAAAATCAGGTCGAAGCATTCGGCCGGCTGCAACTGGGCCGCACGCTCGGCATCGATCAGGCCCTTTTGCACGGCCTTGTCGCGCAGCACGTCCGGGTCCATGCCGCGGCCGTCGTCACGGATGCGGATGACGATGCGTTCGCCTTCCTGACCTGCGCTCAGATGCACGTTGCCGGTCGCCGGCTTGCGCGATTGCGCGCGTGTGGCGGCGTCTTCCAGGCCGTGATCCACCGCATTGCGCAGCAGGTGGATCAGCGGATCGGCCAACGATTCGACCAGGGTGCGGTCCAGATTGGTATCCGCACCGTCCTGATGCAGTTCCACGGACTTGCCCAGCTGCCGCGCCAGGTCGCGCACGATCCGCGGGAACCGCTGGAACAGCCGACCGATCGGCTGCATGCGCATGCGCAGCGCGGCGCTCTGCATGTTTTCGGCCACTCGGTCGAGCTCGGCGATGGCGCGATCCATGGCGGGATCGGCCCCGCGCGTGGCCAGATTGGTCAGGCGGTTGCGGACCAGGATTAGTTCGCCGGCGGCGTTGACCAGCGCATCCATGCGTGCGGTGTCCACGCGCACCGTGGTTTCCGCCGCGGCAGCCTCGCCGGAGGCTGCGCGTCGCGCGCTGCGTGCCCGTGGTGTCGGCGCGGCAGCGGACGGCGCTGGGCTTTTCGAATCGCCGGGGGCGTCGGCGGCATCCTGGCGCGGCGTGGATTCCACTGCCTGCGGCGTGGAGACCTGCGATATCGCCGGCTCCCGGTCTGCATCGGGATCATGCGGTGGAGACGTGGTTGAGGGTGACGACGTGCTGCCGGAAGGTGCATGTTCCGCGGCCGTGTCGGCGGCAGCGCCCGGCGCCTTGCCGGTCCCGTACAGCTGGTCCAGGAGCGCCTCGAACTCGCTGTCGTCGATGGCCCCTTCCGATGTGTCGGCTGCGGCAGGCGAGGTGTCACCCGGTGCCTTGCCCGTGCCGTGCAGCTCATCCAGGAGGTGTTCGAATTCGCTGTCGTCGATGGCGTCATTAACCGTGTCGCCGGCATCGGTGGATACGACCGAGCTCCCCGGCGCCTTGCTCGGACCGTGCAATTCGTCCAGCAAGGCTTCGAATTCGGCGTCGTCGATCGGCTCGGCATCTTCGGTACCGCGGCCGTCGTGACGCTCGCAGGCCGTGTCGAGCATGGCCACGAAGGCGTCGGTGACCGGGTCCGCCGATGCGCTGTCCAGTGTCTGCACAGGTTGCGCCGCCGCGGTCGCTGCGGGTGCGTCGGCCACGGGCATCGCCGCCGCGGTCGCAGTGGCCGGGGCCGAAGGTCGAGTCGGCGCCGGAGCCGGGCACAGGCGTGCCATCAGCTCGGAGGATGCTGCGGGCAGTGCCTCGCCGTTGCCCAGCGCCTGCATCATCACGTTGACCTGATCCAGCGCCTGCAGCAGCGCATCGACGTGATCGGACGTGAGATTCAGGCGGCGGTTGCGCGCTTCGTTGAGCAGGTCCTCGCCGTGATGGCACAGCTGCACCATGGCCGTGGCACCCAGGAATCCGGCACCGCCCTTGACCGTGTGGAAGGCGCGAAACACGGCGTTGAGAAGTTCCACATCCTGCGGATCGCGTTCCAGGTCGATGAGCTGTCCGTCGAGCGTGTCCAGCAGTTCGCCCGCTTCAACCAGGAAGGCGTCGAGGAGTTCATTGTCGGCTGACTGGCTCATAGGGGAATGGGAATGGGGTGATCATGGACACGCGTGGAATGACGGTTGGAGCCTGACCTGCGGCTCAATGCCTGGCCGCTGGGTGACGCTCGCTGGTACTGGCAGGTCGAACCATGAACGGGTGCGGCAAGGCGACAAACTGTCCTTCGATACGCGAAGCGTACCCCGTGCTGAGCCTGCCGAAGCATCAGGACGAACGGAATGCGCTGCATCGGGAAAAGCGAGTGTCCCTTCGCGGGCGGGTATTTCCCCCTCACTGCCGCGCTGCGGGGTCAAAAACCGAACTCCGCGAGCAGCCGGTCCACTTCGTTCTGGTTGGAGATGCGTTCCATGGAAGCGCTGTCCCTGCTCTCGCCACCGGCCAGCCGTCCGGTCAGGCGGACCAGTTCCAGAAGCGATCCCTCGAGACGTTCGATGAACGCCATGACCTGTTTGACGCGCTGGCCGGACAGGTCCTGCCAGGATTGCATCAGCACGATTTCGCCGAAGCGCTGCTGGCAGGCTTCGGCAAAGCCACCGGCTTCCGCGGCCAACTGCATGGCATCGCGGCGGAAGGCCAACGCGTCGCTGTCGGGGTTCAGCGACGCGGCGCTGGCGCCCAGGCGCGCGGCTTGCGGGCGCAGGTCCTCGACCATGTCCAGATTGCGATGGGCGGCCTGCGAACTCATGTCCAGGGCCTCGGTGAGGTGCTGCCGCATGTGCTGCACGCTGTCGCTGTCCGAGTCGGCCCCGACTTCGCTGGCCAGGTGGCGCACGGAGTCGTGCATGTCGCGTGCCAGGTGGCCCAGGGTCCGGAACAGTTCCTGGTCCCGGTTGCGGAGCATGCGTTCCAGGGCAGTTTCGAAGGCGTCGCTGTCGGCATTCTGCAGCAGTTCGCGGATTTCGCGCGGCAGCGCGTCGTCGGAGCCGGTCTCGCCGGTACGCGATTCAAGGGGAAGGGTGCTGTCCATGGTCAGAGGTTCCTCAGCTTGCCGTCGCCGTCAGGCGTTCGAAAATGCGGTCGATCTTTTCCTTCAGGGTATCGGCGGTGAAGGGCTTGACGATGTAGCCGTTCACGCCCGACTGGGCGGCGGCGATGATCTGTTCGCGGCTGTTCTCGGCGGTGACCATCAGTACCGGAAGCCCCTTCAGGGCGGCATCCGCGCGAATCGCCTTCAGCAGGTCGATGCCCGTCATGTTGGGCATGTTCCAGTCGGTGACGACGAAATCGAACGGTGCGTTGCGCAATTGCTGCAGCGCGGTTTCGCCGTCGTCGGCCTCCTGGATCGAACCGGTGTTGAAGCCGAGCTCCACCAGCAAGTTGCGCACAATGCGCCGCATCGTGGAGAAGTCGTCCACCACCAGGATTTTCATGTTCTTGTCCAACATCGTCTCCGCAACTTTTTTGGGGTCAAGCCATTGGTTGTTCGGTCTATCTTCATTCAGTCACGATCGCGCCAGTCGGCCATGCGGGCGCGCAAGCGGGTCAGTGCCTGACCGTGTATCTGGCAAATCCGCGATTCGCTGACGCCCAGCACTTCACCGATTTCCTTCAGATTGAGTTCCTCGTCGTAATACAGCGACATCACCAGTTTTTCCCGTTCCGGCAGACCCTCGATGCAGGCCACCAGTGCCTGATGCATGTCGTCGTTCTGTGCTGCCTCGTCCGGGGTGCGCCCGGTCGGGTCGCCGACGTCCATGGCTCCCGTGTCGTCGCCGTCGGGGCCAGAGAGGCTCAGCAGCCGCGCGCTGGCGGAGTCGGCGAGTATGCGGTGATATTCGTCGGCATCGATGCCCATGCGGCGCATGACTTCCGTGCTCTCGGCGTCTGCTCCGGTCTCGTTTTCGATCGTGCGGACCACCTCCGTCAGTTCGCGGACCTTGCGGTGCACCGACCGGGGCGTCCAGTCGGTCTTGCGCAATTCGTCCAGCATCGCGCCGCGGATGCGGATGCCGGCGAATGTCTCGAAACTGGCCGCCCGCGTCGGCGAAAAGTTCTTCGCCGCCTCAAGGAGGCCGATCATGCCGGCCTGGATGAGGTCGCCCACGTCGACGCTGGAAGGCAATCGCGCCATCAGGTGATAGGCGATGCGCCGCACCAGTGCCGCGTGGCTGCGGACCAGTTCGTCCCCGGACAGGTGCTGAACCTGCAGATACTCGGCGCTTGCATTCATGCTTCCGTTCCCGCGGAAGCGGCAGCGTGCCGCGCAAAGAAGCCGATGCGCCCCTGTCTGGTTTCGGACACACTCCATTTATCGGCCACCTTGGCCAGATTCTTGAATGCCGCAGTGGCGCGACTTCCCGGCCACGCGTCGACCACCGCTTTCTGCCGGCGTACGGCCTGGCGCACATGCTCGTCGGCCGGCACCATGCCCATGTAGGTCAGCGGCACATCCAGGAAGCGGCTGGTCACGCGCGCCAGTTTTTCGAAGACGCGACGGCCGTCGTCCGCACCGCGCACCATGTTGGCCACGACCTGGAAGCGTTCCACGTCGTATTCGCGGCTCAGGACCTTGATCAATGCGTAGGCATCGGTCAGCGAGGCCGGTTCGTCGCACAGCACGACGATGACCTCGTCGGCGGCCGAAGCAAACATGGTGACGCTGTCGGAGAGGCCGGCCGCGGTATCGATCAGGAGGTAATCCGGCGGTGACGGATAATCGTCGAAGGCGCGGATCACGGCCGCGTGCTGCGCGGTGGAAAGTTGCGCCATGCGCCGCGTGCCGGAGGTCGCCGGCACCACTTTCAGCCCCTGAGGCGCCTGCAGCACCAGATCGGCCAGCGAGCAGTTGCCGTCGACCAGGTGGCCGAGGTTGCGGACCGGTTGCAGGCCCAGCAGCACATCGACGTTGGCCAGACCCAGGTCGGCGTCCAGCAGCATCACGTCGTGGCCGGCCATGGACAGCGTCATGCCGAGGTTGACCGCCACGCAGCTCTTGCCCACGCCGCCCTTGCCGCCGGCGACAGCGAGGACCCGCGTGCGCCCACCGGCACTCAGCGCGCCGGCTGCCGCGGTGGCGGCCAGGGACGGGTCCGTGGCCTCCGGGCCAAGTACCTGTTGCATCAATTGTTTGAGACCTGAGGCCTGATCCATGGAGTTCACCGCTGGATGAAAAGTTAAGCCGGATTATTCGGGAAGACGCGCGATGATCGCGCAGAGCATTGGATTCACGCGGGTTTTCGTGATTGAGGCGATAGCGGGGACTATGGCCGATTGAACGGAAACCCGCGTGGATTCAAGGGACAAGCGAGGGCGTGTGGGATTCATGAATCGTCCGGGTCAAGCCAGTGCCGATGCCAGGCGCCCGAAGCGCTCGGCCATGAGCATGTCGTCGGGTGCCGCATCGGCGCGGGTGTCGGGTTTGGCGGCGCGGCACACCAGTGCGCGCGCGTCGGCTGTGGCGATGTCCTCGGGCACACGCTGGCCATCGGTGGTGTAGTCCAGCGTCAGCTGGTTGCGGATCAATGCCGAAAACACGCCGCCCAGCGACGGCGCTTCGTCCAGTTTGGTGACGATGGCGCTGCGCGGCTGCAGCGGCAGGTAGGCCTGCACGGCCATGTCGATGGCCTGGGCATGCGCATTGGCGGCGATGACCAGGCATGTGCGCAGGTCGTGCCGCGCGTCGCGCAGGATCTGCATCTGGCGATTCAGGCGCGTGTCGCGGGCGCTCATGCCTGCCGTGTCCACGAAGACGCAGCGGCGGTCGCCCACGCGTGTCAGTACCTGCTGCAGGCTGGGCGCGTCATCGGCACTGAACACCGGCACGCCCAGCAGGCGCGCGTAGTGTTCCAGCTGCGCGCCGGCACCGATGCGGTAATGGTCCGTGCTCACCAGGGCCACGTTGTCGGTACCGAAGCGCAGCACCGAGCGCGCCGCCAGCTTGGCGATGGTGGTGGTCTTGCCCACGCCGGTGGGGCCGACCAGCGCCACGATGCCGTCGATGTCGGTCAGCTCGCGGCCGCTGGCCAGCAGCTTGCGAGAGAGCAGGCCCAGCGGCAGGTAACGCGCCTGCTCGTTGGACAGCGTGGCGGGCAGGTCGGCCAGCAGTGATTGCGCGACGTCGGCATCGATACCCATGCGGGTGAGCTCGCGCAGGATGGCCGCACGCTGCGGCTGGCGCCGGCCCAGGTCGTTCCAGGCCAGGCTCGCCAGCTGGGATTCGAGCATTTCGCGCAGGCTGCCCAATTCCTGGCACATGCCGCTGAGCAGGGGACCTTCGACCGGCGGCCGAGGCGCGCCGGCCGGGCTTGCAGGGGCTGCTTGCGGTCCATCCGCAGTCGCGGACGCGGCATTCGCAGGTAGACCTGCAGGCATCGATTCGGCGACCGGCGGCTGCAACGGAGTGCGGCGTGGCGCGGCGGGCGGACCCATGGCCTCGCGCACCAGCGATTCGTCGTAGTCGATGGCGGCAATGATCTCGATGCCTTCGGCCAGGCGCCGCGTGGACAGGATCACCGCATCGGGCCCCTGTTCGGCACGCACGTCACGCATGGCCTGGCGCATGTCCGTGGCGACGAATCGCTTGATTTTCATGATTGCCTCCGCAGACGCGTGGCGCGCACGCGAACACGCCGGGTGCCCAACCGGCACAGACGCGACGGCCGGTGGCGCACGGTGCGAACGTTCGCGATGCGGGACCTGTGCAGTGCATGTGGTGCGGCGTGCGCCATGTCGTTTGCTCCAGTACGTAAAGTCGCTTGTTGCTTACTGCCCCAGTGCGGACACCAGCCGCACACGACGGTTGTCCGGCACTTCGTTGTAGGCCAGCACGTGCAGGCCCGGTGCCACATGGCGGGTGAATCGTGCCAGCCACGTGCGCAACGGCGGTGTCACCAGCAGTACCGCCGGTTCGCCAGCCATTTCCTGACGTTGCGCGGTGTCTGCCACGTGCTGCTGCAGGCGTTCGGCCAGTCCCGGTTCCATCGCGGCACCGGCCGGGCCGGCGCCCTGCAGTGACTGCAGCAAGATCTGTTCCAAGTCGGGCGCCAGGGTGATCACGGGGATTTCCGTGCCCAGGCCACTGATTTCCTGCACGATCTGACGACCCAGCGCCACGCGCACGGCGGCGCTGAGAGTGGCGGGATCCTGACTCTGCGCGGCATGTTCCGCCAAGGATTCGACGATGCCGCGCATGTTGCGGATGGGCACCCGCTCGGCCAGCAGGTTCTGCAGCACCTTGACCACCACTCCCAGGTTCAGGCGCTTGGGCACCAGATCCTCGACCAGTTTGGGGGCGCTCTCGGCCAGGCGGTCCAGCAGTTGCTGCGCCTCCTGATGGCCCAGCAGCTCGTGGGCATGGCTCTGCAGGATGTGCGACAGATGCGTGGCGATGACGGTGGCGCTGTCGACCACGGTGTAGCCCAGCGACTGCGCATTGTCGCGCTGGCCCTGCTCGATCCATACCGCCTCGAGACCGAAGGCGGGGTCACGGGTGGCGATGCCGGGAAGCTGCCCGTGCACCTGGCCCGGATTGATTGCCATCATGCGTTCGCTCTGGATTTCCGCCTCGCCCACCGGCACGCCCAGAAGGGTGATGCGGTAGTGCGTGGCCTCCAGGTCCAGGTTGTCGCGCACGTGCACCGAGGGCACCAGGAAACCCAGATCCTGGGACAATTTCTTGCGCACCGACTTGATGCGCCCCAGCAGCTCGCCGCCCTGGGCGCGATCCACCAGCGGAATCAGCCGGTAGCCGACCTCCAGACCGATGGTGTCCACGCTGCTGACGTCTTCCCAGCTCAGCTCCACACGCTCCGCAGGCGTGGTTTCGGTTTCCGGCTCCTCCATCTGCTTGCGCGCGGCCGCGGCGGCATCCTTGCGGCGCTTGTCCAGCATGTACGCCCCGGCGGCGCAGATCCCGCCCAGCAGCAGGAATGCCAGATTGGGCATGCCGGGGATGATGCCCATCACCATCAGCACCGCGCCGGCCACCGCCAGTGCGCGCGGCTGGCCGAACACCTGCGACATGACCTGCGAGCCCATGCTCTGCGCGTGCGAGACGCGGGTGACGATGATGGCGGTGGCGATCGAGAGCATCAGGCCGGGGATCTGCGCCACCAGACCGTCACCGATGGTCAGAAGGGTGTAGGTATGCGCCGCCTGGCTGGCCGACAGGCCATGCTGCAACACGCCCACGGCAAAACCGCCGACGATGTTTATCAGCAGGATCAGGATGCCGGCGGTGGCATCGCCGCGCACGAATTTCGAGGCACCGTCCATGGAGCCGTAGAAGTCCGCTTCCTGGCGCACTTCCTCGCGCCGCGTACGCGCCTGGTCCTGCGTCAAAAGACCGGCGTTGAGATCGGCGTCGATGGCCATCTGCTTGCCGGGCATGGCGTCCAGGGTAAAGCGTGCGGTGACCTCCGAGACGCGCGTGGCGCCTTTGGTCACCACCACGAAGTTGATGATGGTGAGAATGGAGAACACCACCAGGCCCACGGCGAAGTTGCCGCCGATGACGAATTCGCCGAACGCCTGGATCACCTTGCCCGCGGCGCCTGGACCGGCATGGCCGTTGAGCAGCACCACGCGCGTGGAGGCGATGTTCAGCGCCAGGCGCAGCAATGTCGCACCCAGCACCACCGTCGGGAATGCGGCGAATTCCAGCGGTCGCATCACGTAGACCACCGCCAGCAGAATGACCAGCGACAGCGCGATGTTGAAGCTGAACAGGATGTCCAGCATGAATGGCGGCAGCGGCACCATGATCATCGCCAGCACGATGAGCATGCCCAGCGGCGCACCGATGCCGCGGCGCCCGGCCTGCATGAAACTGCTCATGGAAAACGTGCTGGTCGCCATCAGTTCGGGACTCCTGGATCAGGGGACTTCGAATCAGTGGAGGCAGGCGTCACCGCATGTGCCGGCGTGCTGCTCAACGGCTGTCGACGCCACGCGTGCCGGGGCAGCCGGCCCTGGCTGCGCCACACGCCATTCACTGCGAACCGTTTGCGTGTCGTGATGCCTGCATCCACTTGTTCAAAGGCTCCCTTGGTACGGACCCATCAGGGACGGGTCGATGTCGGGTTTCGGCGGCTCGGGCGCCTCGGCATCCGTGGATGTGGCAAGGTTCAGCCGGTACACGTAGGCCAGCACCTGCGCCACTGCCACGTACAACGATGCCGGGATTTCCCGGCCGATCTTCGTGGTGTGATACAAGGCGCGTGCCAACGGCGGCACTTCCACCTGCGGAATGTGGTGCGCCTTGGCAATCTGGCGGATCTGCAGCGCCATCACATCCAGCCCCTTGGCCAGTACGCGCGGTGCGCCGTCGCCGTTTTCGTCGTAGCGCAGTGCCACCGCGAAGTGCGTGGGATTGGTGATCACCACGTCGGCGCTGGGCATGTCTTCCATCATGCGGCGCTGCGACATCTGCTGCTGCATGCTGCGCACGTGGCCCTTGAGCTCCGGGTTGCCCTCCGTTTCCTTGTGTTCGTCGCGCACTTCCTGCTTGGTCATGCGCATTTTCTTGGCGAAGCTGTATTTCTGCCAGCCGGCGTCGACCAGTCCGACCAGCCCCAGGGCGCCGGCAAACATCAGGCCTGCATGGCCCAGCGCTCCCATGGTGCGGCCGATGCCCTCGTGCACGTCGCCGCTCAGTGACCCCATGATCTGGCTGCGCGCCTGCCACAGCACCAGGGCCAGCACGCCGCCGACCAGAATCACCTTCAGCAGTGATTTGCCCAGCTCCACCAGCCCGTTCATGGACACCATCTTCTTCAGCCCTTCCAGCGGGTTGAGCTTTTCCGGCTTGGGTGCCAGCGCCTTGATGCTGAATACGAAGCCGCCCATCAGCACGGGCGCGATGAAAGTCGCCAGCAGCGCAGCGCCAAGCACCGGCGCCAGCATCTTCAGGGCCAGGAAACCGGTGGTCGCCAGGGTATGGCCCATGGTGGATTCATCGAACAGCGCCTGGCGCGAGTGCACCAGACCGGCGCGCATGATCAGGCGCATCTGTGTTCCGATCCAGCTGTGCATCGACAGCAGCGTGGCCGTGACGATCAGGGTGATCAGGGCCGCGGACAGATCGCGGGAACTGGCAACCTCGCCTTTCTCGCGCGATTCGCGCAGACGTTTTTCTGACGCCTGTTCGGTTTTTTCCTGATCGTCGTTCTCGGCCATGGTTGCAGACTCCTAACTTCCTGCCAGCGCGCGCATCAGCGGCGTGGCCGAGTCCAGCAGGGCGTTGAACGCACCGGGCAACAGGCGCAGCGACAGCCATACCACGATGAAGCCCAGCGACAGGGTGATGGGAAAGCCGACTGCAAACAGGTTCATGGAAGGCGCGGCACGGCTGATGGCGCCGAAACCGGCGTTGACGATCAGCAGCGCCATCAATGCCGGCAGGGCCACGCGCACCGCGCCGGAAAAAAGATGCCCGGCCCAGCCCAGCATCTGCCACATGGCCTGGTCATCGATGTGCGTATCGGCCAGCGACTTGCCGTGCAGGCCGTCGGCCAGCAGGCGCAGCAATTCCAGGTGGCCATCCATGGCCAGAAACAGCAGTGTGACCATGACCATGTAGAACTGGCTCAACACCTGGGTCTGCGTACCGCCCTGCGGGCTGACCACCTCGGCAAATCCCAGGCCCATGGTCGAGGCGATCACCTGGCCGGCGACGGAGACCGCCTCGAATGCCAGGCGCAACACCAGACCGATGGCGGCGCCGGTGATCAATTGCTCGATCACCACCAGCAGGCTTTTCAGGCTCAACGGATCGATGCCCTGCGGCACCTGCACCAGCGGCATCAGGGCGAGTGAAAGCACCAGCACCAGGCCCATGCGAACTCGTGCCGGGATCACCGTGGCGCCGAAAATCGGCGCCACCAGTGCCAGCCCGGAAACCCGGGCCAGGGGCCACAGCAGCATGGCGATCCACTGCTGCAGCTGGCCCACGTCGATGTTCATGCCGGTCGCATCCGCCGCGCGGTCAGCGCACGGCCGTGGGCAGCGTCACGATCACGTGACGGGTGAAGGCCACCAGGGTGCGCAGCATCCACGGGCCGGTGATCAGCATCACCGCAGCCATCGCCAGCAGTTTGGGGATGAAGCTCAGCGTCATCTCGTTGATCTGCGTGGCGGCCTGGAACATGCCGATGATCAGGCCCACCACCAGCGCGGTGAGCAGCAGCGGGGCGCCGATCATCATGCCCACGTAGAGGGCGTGCTGACCGAAGGCGATCAAGGATTCTGGAGTCATGGCTGGAACGACCTGAAGCGATAAAAGAAAATCATGTGCTGGCAGGCTCAATGAGTTGCCGGGCACTTCACCCGTTCGTGGTGAGGTATCGAACCATGAACGGCGCGGGATGCGTGGAGACTGCCCTTCGATACGCGAAGCGTACCCCGTGCTGAGCCTGCCGAAGCATCAGGGCGAACGGATGTCGTTGGGTTGCTGAAAAACCGTACGTTTCTGTGGAGATGATGCGGATAAGGGGGTTCGACATGCCTTTTACGTATAGAAGCTGCCGGCCAGCGTGCCCAGCAGCAGGGTCCAGCCGTCCACCAGCACGAACAGCATGATCTTGAACGGCAGCGAGATGAGCATCGGCGAGACCATCATCATGCCCATCGACATCAGCACGCTGGCCACCACCAGATCGATGATCAGGAACGGGATGAACAACAGGAAACCCATCTCGAACGCCGTCTTCAGCTCGCTGGTGACGAAGGCCGGCACCGCGACACGAAAAGGCACGTCGGCCTTGTTCTGGTAGGGCTTGTCGCCGGCCAGCTTGGCGAACAGGCGCAGGTCCGGCCCGCGCGTCTGCTTCAGCATGAATTGCTTGAACGGTGCGGTGGCCTGGGGCAGCGCCTGTGCCGCCGTCAGCGTGCCGGCCATGTAGGGCTGCACCGCCTGGTTGTAGGCCTTGTTCAATACCGGGGACATCACGAACAAGGTGAGGAACAGGGCCAGGCCCAGCAGCACCTGGTTGGGCGGCGACTGCGAGGTGCCCAGCGCCTGGCGCATGAAGCTCAGCACGATGATGATGCGCGTGAACGAGGTCATCATCAGCAGGATGGCCGGCAGCAAGGTCAGCGCCGTCATCAATACCAGCAGCTGGATCGACAGGCTCCAGGTCTGTGCGCCGGCCTTGCCGGTATGCACGGTGAGTGCGGTCAGCCCCGGCACTGGCTGCGCAGCCAGCAAGGTCGGCAGCGCCAGCAGCATGAGGCCGATGACCACCACCAGGACGCTGCGACCTGCAAGCCAGTGGGTCGGGCGGGGCATCGGGGCGAGCCGGCTCCGGTGCCCATTCTGCGGAGCATGTCCGCGTTGCAGCACCGTCATGAGGGTTTTTTCCACTGCGTCAGCAGGCTGCGGAAGTTCGTGCCGGGAACCGTTTCCGTCGACGTTGCCGTCAGCTTTTCATCCAGCACCAGCAGCGTGCGCAGACCGCCGGGAGTGACGCCCACCACCAGCTGCTTTTCGCCCACTTCCATCAGCAGGACGCGTTCCTTGGCGCCTACGGCCAGCGTTTCCAGGCAGCGCATGTGGCGACCGCCGCCGCGCACGCGCGATTGCGCACGACGGCCGAACCAGCCGGCGCCGAGAATGACGGCCACGACCGCGATCAGGCCCAGTACCACGCGCAACAGTTCGCCGGCCATGCCGGGGACCGCGGGACTTGCCGCGGCTGCCGCACTGCCGGCCGCGGCCGGAGCGGCCTGCAGCAGCCAGGGGCAGGCGAGCAGGGCGGCTGCCGGCAGAGCCAGCAGGAATGGACGGCGGATGCTCATCGCAGCTTGCGCACCCGTTCGGCGGGGCTGATCACGTCGGTCAGGCGAATGCCGAACTTCTCGTTGACCACGACCACTTCGCCATGGGCGACCAAGGTGTTGTTGACGTACACATCCAGCGGCTCGCCCGCGGCGCGGTCCAGCTCCACCACCGAGCCCTGGTTGAGCTGCATCAGGTTGCGGATGCTGATCTGGGTGCGGCCCACTTCCATGGCCAGGGTGACCGGCACGTCCAGGATGACGTCCAGGTTGACTTCGTTGCCGCCACCCGTGGCACCGTCCTGGAGGGTTTCGAACTCCACTTTTGCGGCACCGTCGGTGGCCTGGGGATTTTCGGGGTTGACGGGGGTGTTCATGCGGTTTCCTTGGCCACTTTGGAGTTGACCGGTCTGGAGTCGGCCATGACGGCCACGGGGCTGGGCAGGTCGGGCTTGCGCAGGAGCTTTTCGAAGCGCACCGCATTGTTGCCGTCGCTGACACCCAGGCGGCCGCGGAAAATCGGCACGTCCTCGGCGAACACCAGCAGCTGCTCGGGTTGCTCGATGGGAATCACGTCGCCGGGGCGAAGATGCACGAAATCACGGATGCTGATGGTGGTTTCGGCCATGCGCGGGATCAGTTCCACCTGCGCATCCAGAACTTCCTCGTGCAGGTTCTGCACCCAGCGCTCGTCCTGTTCGGAGCTGTCGCTCTGCACGCCGGCGTCCAGCAGTTCGCGGATCGGCTCGACCATCGCGTAGGGCATGGTCAGGTGAATCTCGCCGCCGCCGCCATCCAGTTCCACGCGGAATTTGGAGATGACCACGGTTTCGGTGGGGCTGACGATGTTGGCGAACTGCGGGTTGATCTCGGAGTTGACGAACTCGAACTGCAGTTTCAGCACCGGCTGCCAGGCCTCCATGGCGGCCTGGAAGGCCTCGGTCAGCACGATCTGGATGACGCGGTTCTCGGTGGGCGTGAAATCGCGGCCCTCGATGCGCGCGGTGTAGCGCCCGTCGCCGCCGAAGAAGTTGTCGATCACGCTGAATACCAGACGCGGCTCGAATACCATCAGCGCGGTGCCGCGCAGCGGCCGCACGCGGATCAGGTTGAGATTGCTGGGCACGGCCAGGCCGCGCACGTACTCGGAAAACTTGGACATCTTCACGCCCAGCACCGACACCTCGCAGGAGCGGCGCAGCACGCTGAACAGATTGGCGCGGAAGTAGCGCGCGAAACGATCGTTGACCATCTCCAGCGTGGGCAGTCGCCCGCGCACGATGCGGTCTTGCTGCGCGAAATCGAACGACTGCACGCCGCCCGCAGGCGCGGCCTCCGCCTGGGTGTCCACCTCGCCGCTGCCGACACCGTCCAGCAGCGCGTCGATTTCTTCCTGGGAAAGTACGTCGCTCACCGTGGCCGCCTCACTGCATCACGAAACTGGTGAAATACACGGCTTCGATACCCGGCCGCCCGATCTGCTGGTCGATCACCTGCTGCACTGCCTCGAGCGCCTGCGCCTGCAACTTGCGCTTGCCGTCCGCGCTCATCAGCGCGCTATCGTTCTGGCTGCTGAACAGCAGCAGCAGGGCGTTGCGGATCACCGGATTGGCGGCCTTGACTGCCGTCACGGCCTCCGGATCGTGCGTCATCAGCGTCACCCCGATCTGCAGGAAGTGATGGTCCTGATCGCCGCGGAAATTGACTACGAAGGCCGGGTCCAACGGCAGGTATTGCGGCTGCTTGGTCAGTATCGGCTTGGGCGCGGCACGGGCGGAACCCGGCGTGCCTGTGGATGTGCCCAGCATCACGAACGCGCCGGCGCCGGCGCAGACCAGCACCACCAGCACGATCACGATGATCAGCCATTTTTTCTTGCCGCCGGATTTTTTCAGGGCGGGGGTGGGTTCAGCTTCAGCCATGTTGGCGCGACTCCGGGACTGCGTGACGAAAGATGCTTGCCAAGGAGGATTAGCAAGCGTCGTGCCACTCCGGTTTTCGCCAGATAACTTCTTTCAATTCAGTGGTTTGTTTTTAATCTTCGCGACGGGATGTCAGGAAACTGACGTCCGACGTCAAATCGACGGTGACGTTTTGTGGCCTGCGTCACCAGGCTGTTCCTACCGCGTAGATACTCTGTTTCCGGTCAAGCCTCAGCGACGTGAATATCGCTGAACAGCTTGATGGAGTCGAAGGGTTCATTGTTGCGCATGCAGGCCCAAGCGCCGGTGAGGTATTTGCGCATGATGGCGGCGATACCCTGCATCTTCTTCTTGCCGCGGCCTTGCAGAGCCACGTAGAAGGCATGGGCGCGCGGATCGTGGGCGGAGGCACTCAGGGCAGGCATGTACAGCGCGCTGCGCAGATACGCATTGCCGGCCTTGCTCAGCCGTGGCGCTTTGTGCACGCTGGTCCCGGACTGCACGATGCGCACGTCCAGCCCGGCATGGCGACTCACTTGCGGAGCCTTGAGGTCACGCGGCAAGACGCACAGCTCGGCCAACAGGGCGATCGCCGATGTCTGGCCAATTCCCTTGGCGGCAAACAGGTGCGTGTAGTGGGCGGTCAACTCGCTCGACGCGCGGATCTGCTCCATGGCCGCTGCGGTCAACCGTGCAATGCGCGCATCAAACGTGTCGATGGCCTCCACCTCATCGTCCAGCAACAGGGGCAGCGTGCCGTGTCGAGCGCGCAGTGCATGGAGTCGGTTCTTGGCTTGGGTGCGCGCAGCCACAATCCGATTGAGTTGACGGCCGATGTCACGCAGGGTCAAGTGATGTGGCTCTGGAGCCACCCAAAGCGTGGGTTTCAGGCATTGGCCGTACTCGGCCAGCAAGGCGGCATCTGTCGCGTCGGTCTTGGTCTGCGTTAGCTTCAACTTGGCAAAGTGGTGGTAACTGCGCGGGTTAATGACGGCCACCGGCAAGGAGGCCTGCATCAGCGCAAGAGCCAGGTCAAAGTAGTACACCCCGGTTGCTTCGAGCACCACGCACGTGGGCTTGAGTGTATGCAGTTTTTTGACCAGTTCGGCGTGTCCGGTCACCGTCTGCTTGAACGATGTCGTGCCCAGCGTGCGCTCGTGTGCGCGCCACGCCATCACGGCCGATTTGGCTCCGATATCGATACCGACATATGTCGTGCTCATGGACTGACACCTCGCTGGATATGCGCAAGAATGTTCTCAGGCTCCCCGACCTCGCATTTGATGCCGCTGCGACCTTGTGATGCGAAGTCCGGCTCACATTGAACCGGCTTCCGGATACTCCACGCGGTGGGCAATGAGGCGGGGGGCCGCTCTACGTACGAGGTCGAGATCATCTCGCCTCCAGGGTGGTACGGCCTACCCGGGAACTGGAACACCATGCATCATGCCGGGTCGCATCTCCAGCTGACACAGGCCCACTCTCTCTTGCTTGTGAATGGGGGTGAAAATACGGGCAAAGCCAACATACAAGGGTGGCTCAAGGAGCAACGCGACGGAGCCGCCTGCTTGCGGGAAGGCAGGGCAACGGCCGATCGCACGCTCTCAGCAACGGCCCGTGAGCGTAGGCCGGTTTCCCGCAAGCAGGCGGATCCGTCGCGTTGCTCCTTGATTCGCCCTACGAGGACTTTTCGGGGGACGTCAGGCGAAGTCGTCGACCAGGCCCGCGGCCAGCTGGCGAGCAGGGAGCGGGGCCTCGATCGCCAGATCGTCCACGGCGTCGGCGTGGCCAGATCCCCCCGAGCCACCATCGCCGTGCGAGGCCTGCTGCTGCGGGTTGTGCTGCTGGCCGACTTGCGCCTGACCCAGGCTCAGTCCCTGCTGCGCCAGCAGGGTGTCCAGCTGCGGCAGAGTCTGCTGCAAGGCGTGCACCGTGCCCGGGTGCTGCACGGCAAAGCTCACGTCCACCTGGTTGTGCTTGACCTGCACGTTGACGTTGAGCGGACCCAGATCGCGTGGATGGAGATGGATCACCGCCTGCTGGATATCCTGCGATCCCAGCCAGGCCACATGCTGGCTCAGGGACTGGGTGAAGTCGGGGCTGCCCGGTGCCGACGGGATCTGCAACTGATGCGCGGCCGTGGGCTGGGCCGATGCAGGTGTCGCCTGCAGGTTGAGTGCGGTCAGGCCTGTGCGGCTGGCATCGATGCTGCTGGCCGCGATGTCCTTTTTTTCGCCGTTCTGCCCTTGCACCGCTGCTTTTGCGAAGGCCTGCAGAGCGCGAGCGCTCTCGTCCGTGCCCGTACCCGCCGCTGCTCCCGCCTTCAGCGGGTTTTTTGCCGTGTTCCGGAGTTGCGACAGCAGCGACTGGACCCGGTTGTGCGCGCCATGTGCCGCTGTTTGCGTCTTTCCCGTGCTCTGCGCGGCCGGCAGGGATTTGCCGTTGCCGGCGGCAAGGACCGGCCGCAGTTCCAGGCCGGGGACGAATGGCGTCAGCGCACTGGCGGGCGCATGTTTGTCGCTTGCCTCGTCGGCTTTCTGCTTGCTGTCGTTCGATGCGCTGGCCGTGTCGTGCGCGTTGCGTGTGTGTGCCGGATGCGCCTGCGTGTGCCCGGACTGCGCCGCATTGTCCTGTGCGGCGCCATTGCGCACGTCGCCCAGCGTCTTGCCGAAATCACCGGACGTGCCCGCGGCACCGTTATCGTGTGGAGTTGGCTGATCCTTGCTGCGGTCAGTCGGCGGTGCGGGAGCGGGCGCATTGAAGGCGGGCAGTGTGGGCATGACTGGGGTCCGGGACATGGCTTTCAATACAAGAGGTATGCAGTGAACGTGCCAGCGGTCATTTCGGTGGTGGAAAAAGACATCAGTGCGTATGCCGGTCGCGGTCACGGTGCTGCATGCGCTCATCGATGACGTTCTGCTCGTGGCGATCGTCGGCGCGCTGTTCCTCGTCGCGATAGCGCTGGGTGACGCCGTCCAGGGCACTGTGACGGTTGCGCGTGTCGAACCAGGCTTGCCGTGATTGCTCCAGCGTGCGGCGGATCTGTTCGAGGTCGCGTTTTTGCTGGCCAATGGCCTGATCGATGCGATGCAGAAAGCGCTGCCGGTTCAGCAGTGCCGCCACGCCCACGCCACGGCCATCGGGCGTCGCCTCGTATTCGCGGCGGAAGCGTTGCAGCTCGCTCAATTGCCGTTGCGCTGCGGCCAGTTGCCGGTCCAGATCGGCGACGCTGCGGCCGGCTTCGTCGCTGCGTCGTTCGGCCAGGTCGGTGACGCGCTGCAGGCGATCGGAGCGGCGGATCATGGGGTGGCTCCGTCAGGTTGCCGCGGTGGCGGGGCCTCGCGCTGGGGAAGGATGTCACCCAGCGTGCGGGTCGCCGCGTCGAAGCCCACCGACTGGCCGGTTTCCTGCTGCAGGAACGCCGTCAGGGTAGGCCACAGCTCGATGGCCTCGTCCACGCGTGGATCGCTGCCTTTCTGGTAGGCGCCGATGTTGATCAGGTCGCGCTGCTGGCGGTACGCGGAATAGATCTGGCGGAAATGCTGCGCGTTGCGCTGATGCTCGCGGCTGGTGACCGCGGGCATCACGCGACTGATCGAGGCCTCGATGTCGATGGCCGGGTAATGGCCGGCTTCGGCCAGATCGCGGGACAGCACCACGTGGCCGTCCAGGATGGCGCGCGCGGCGTCGGCGATGGGATCGCTGCGGTGGTCGTCGCCCTCGGTGAGTACGGTGTAGAAGGCGGTAATGGAGCCGCGGCCCTCGGCGTCGTTGCCGGCGCGCTCCACCAGCGCGGGCAGCATGGCGAACACGGAGGGCGGATAGCCCTTGGTGGCCGGCGGCTCGCCGATGGCCAGGGCGATCTCGCGCTGCGCCTGCGCATAGCGGGTCAGCGAATCCATCAGCAGCAGCACGCGCTTGCCCTGGTCGCGAAAATGTTCGGCCACGGCCGTCGCCAGTTGCGCGCCGCGCAGGCGCGTCAATGGCGGTGCGTCGGCGGGCGCGGCGATGACGCTGGCGCGCGGGCAGCCCTGCTCGTCGAGAATATGTTCACCCAGGATGTCGTCGACGAATTCCTTGACCTCGCGGCCACGTTCGCCGATCAGTCCCACCACCACCACGTCGGCATCGGTGAAGCGGGTCATCATGCCCAGCAATGTGGATTTGCCCACGCCGGAACCGGCGAACAGGCCCATGCGCTGGCCGCGGCCCACGCTCAGCAGGGCGTTGATGGCGCGCACGCCGACATCCAGCGGCTGGTGGATCGGCTGGCGCTGCATGGGGTTGATGGCCGGGCGTTTCAGTGGCGCGCTCTGCGTGGCCAGCAGCGGGCCCTTGCCGTCCAGTGGCACGCCGTTGGCATCGACCACGCGGCCCAGCAGCGCATCGCCTACGGGCATGGCGTTGCTGCCGGGCGCCGGGCGCACGCGGGCATTGGGCATGATGCCGTGCAGTTCGCCGGTGGGCATCAGCAGCAGGCGGCCTTCGGCAAAGCCCACCACTTCGGTGTCCAGGGGCGGCCCGTCGGCGCTGTCCACCAGGCAACGTGCGCCCACGGGGGCTTCGCAGCCCACGGCTTCCAGGGTCAGCCCGACCACGCGGCGCAGCACGCCGTCGACCGAGGTGTTGCGGACCTGTTCGGCGCGGCTGGCGCGTGCCTGGAGGCGTTCGCGCCAGCGCATCGAGCGCGCGGCATCGGGCTGCGCCACGGCATCGTTCATGACATGCCGCCGGTATTGTGCGTTTCCTGCGAGACGCCATCGTCCATGCCGGCTTCTTCACCGTCGAGCACTGCGTCGACCACGGCCTGCAATCGGCTGGCCACGCGCGCATCCACGCGCGAGTGCTCCGATTGCAGTTGGCAATCGCCGCGTTGCAGCTGCGGGGATTCCTCGATGCGCCAGCCCCGGTCCGCCAGGTCGCCCAGGTGATCGCGCAGCAGTGCCGCATCCTCCGGGTGCACATGAATGCGCAATTGGCGGGTCTGTGCGGGCAGTTGCGTGATCAGGTCGCGAACCAGCGGCAGCAGCGTTTCCGGCCGGGTGCGGATGCTGTGGCCGATCACCCGCCGCGCGATCAGTACCGCCAGATGTGCCAGCTCGTGTTCCACCGTGTCGTCGATGTCCGCCAGCGGACGCGCCATGGCGTCATACAGGCGTCCCAGGCGGGCAACCTGCGTGCGCAGTTCGGTTTGTGCTGCATCGCGGCCCTGCGCCAGGCCCTGCTCGAAGCCTTCGCGGCGTGCCTGTTCGGTGATCTCTTCCAGCTCGGCCACGGTGGGGCGAGGCGGCTCGTGGCTGCGTGACGAGGGCTCCACGCTGGGGACGGTCCAGCGTTCGGCGCTGGCGATCTCCTCGCGCGGCACGATGGGTTGCAGCACGGTCATACGTAGTCTTCCGAATTGCCGCCGCCGAGGTTGATCTGGCCGCTGTCCGCCAACCGCTTGGCGGCGGCGAGAATCTCTTTCTGCGCGGTGTCGACGTCGCTCAGGCGCACCGGGCCCTTGGCTTCCAGGTCCTCGCGCAGCATGTCGCCGGCGCGCGTGGACATGTTGGCGAAGATCTTTTCGCGGATCTCCGGCTCGGCCCCCTTGAGGGCCACGATCAGCTGATCGGAGGCCACTTCGCGCAGCAGCGTTTGTATGCTGCGATCATCCAGCCCGGCCAGGTCGTCGAACACGAACATCAGTTCCTCGATGCGCTGGCTCAGCGTTTCGTCCGCGCCGCGGATGGTTTCCATCAGTTCGGCTTCACGCGCCGATTCCATGTGGTTGAGGATGTCGGCGGCGGATTTCAGGCCGCCGACCGTGGCGGACTTGAGCTTGTTGGAGGTGCCGGAGAACTGGCGCTCCATGATCTCGTCCAGCTCGTTGAGCGCGTGCGGCTGTACGCCGTCCATGGTGGCCACGCGCATGATGATGTCGCTGCGGTTGCGTTCGGGCAGGTAGCCGATGACTTCGGCGGCCTGGTCCGGTTCCAGGTGCGACAGGATCAGGGCGATGATCTGCGGATGCTCCTGGCCGACCATTTCGGCGATGGCACGGCTTTCCATCCACTTCAGCGACTCCAGGCCCTTGCTGCTGCGGCCGGTGAGGATGCGGTCGATGAGACTGCCGGCCTTGGTTTCGCCCAGCGCGCTGGTCAGTACCGCGCGGATGTAGTCGTCGGTGCCCACGCCGAATGAGGTGTTGTCGCTGACTTCATTGGTGAAATGGGTCAGCGCCTCGTTGACCTGTTCGCGCGAGACTTTTTTCAGCCCGGCCATGGCGCTGCCCACTGTCTGCACGTCGCGCGCTTCCAGATGCTTGAGCACCTGTGCCGCATCGGCCTCGCCCAGCGAGAGCAGCAGGATGGCGGCGCGTTCGGCGCCGCTGGGAGAAATGTTGGTCTTAGGCGCCATCTGCAGCCACCCAGTTCTTCACCACTTGCGCGACCTGTTTGGGATTTTCCGCCGCCATGCGCTTGGCCAGGCTGATCTGTTGCTCGTACGCCAGTGCATGGGCGGCGGGCGCCACGTCGACGGATTCGCTTTCACGGGTCGCTGTGGCGCTGGCCGGTAGCGCCCGAGGCGCGTCGTCATCACCGCCACGCATCAAGCCGCGCATGGCCGGTCGCAGCAGACCGAACACCAGCGCCAGCACCAGCAGCACGCCCAGGCCCTGCTTTACCCAGCTGCCGAACCCCGGCCGCTGCCAGAACGGCATGCTGGAGGGCATGGCGGCATCCGGCGCGTGCTGGAAGGCCTCGTTGATGACGCTGACACTGTCGCCGCGCTTGGCATCGAAACCCACCGCGTTCTTGGTCAGGTCGGTCATGCGGGCCAGTTCCTGCTTGCTGAACGGCACGCTCTGGATCTTGCCGTCCTTGCCCGCGACCTGCTTGTCGTCGACCACCACGGCCACGGTCAGGCGTGAAACCCGGCCTGCCGGATTGACCACGTGGGCGATGGTGCGGTTGAGTTCGTAGTTGCGCGTGGCGCTGCTGGAGGTCTGCTCGGGCGTGCCCGATGTCTTCGATTGCGAGCTCTTGCCGTTCTTTGCCACGGCGTTGCCGCTGACGTTGCCGGGCCCGCCGGCGGGGTTCGCGGCCGTGGGTTGCGATGTCGTGCCGGGCGGTTGGTTGCTGAGTGCACCTGGAATGTTGGCCTGTGTGCTGCCTGCGGGGCGCGAGGACTGGCTCACCTGCTCGCTGCGCAGCATGCCCTGCTTGGGGCCGTATGTTTCCTGCGCCTGCTCGGAGTGGGTGAAATCCACGTCGGCGTAGACCTGCGCGTGAACCTTGCCGGCGCCCACCAGCGGGGTCAGCAGATGCTCCACGCGGCTGGCGTAGTTGTCCTCGATGCGGTTGGTCAGGCGCAGCTGGGTATCGCCCTGCGCCGCCGGACTGTCGGGATCATTGGTGGTCAGCAGCTGGCCTTGCTGATCGATCACCGAGACCTGGCGTGGATCCAGGGCGGGCACGCTGGCGGCGACAAGATGCACGATTGCCGCCACCTGGCTGGCCCCGAGCTGGCGCCCGGGATACAGCTCCACCACCACCGAGGCGCTGGCCGGGCTGTTGTCGCGGATGAAGGCCGATGGCTTGGGCAGGGCCAGGTGAATGCGCGACGCCTTGATCGAATCCAGGCTGTCGATGGTGTTGGCCAGGTCGCTTTCCAGCATCTGCTGGTAATGCGTGCGTTCGGCCAGATCGCTCATGCCGAACGGCGAGTTGGGGTCGCCGAGCGAACTGGCCTGTGAACTGCCCTTGGGCAATCCCTGCGCAGCCAGTTTCAGGCGCAGGTGTGCCAGCTGGTCATTGGGCACCATGATGCTGCTGCCGTCGCCGCTGAGTTTGTAGGGCGTGCCGCCGGCCTGCAGGATCTGCGTGATGCTGGCGGCATCCTTCTGCCCGAGGTTGCCGTACAGCAGGCCGTAGTTGGGGCTGCGTGACCACAGCACCACGGCGACGCCAATGGCCACGGCGGCGGCGATGCCCACCAGCATGAGCAACTGTCGCGCCGCCGGTGTGCGCACCACGCTTTTCAACGAATCGAAGCGTGCGGCATGATCGCCGTTTGCGGAAGTTGCGATGGAGTTGTCGGCCATGGAGATGTCGTCGGATCAATGCATGTGGAAAAGCGACAGGTAGCGGATGTGTACTGTGTCGGCGTGCGTCGGGCGGACCCGATCAGATCGGCATGTTCATGACGTTCTTGTACGCATCCACCAGCTTGTTGCGCACCTCGTTCATGGCGCGGAAGGACAGGCCGGCCTTCTGCGACATCACCATCACCTGGCTCAGGGACATGTTCGGATCGCCGCGTTCGAAGGCATTTTCGGCCGCGCCGGCCTTGTTCTGGCTGGCGGCCACCTCGTCAATGGAATGACGCAGCAGATCGCCGAAGGTGCCGTCCTTGGCGGTCGGCTCGATGCTGCTGGACGCAGGCATCTCCACCTGCGAGCTGAGGCTGCGCATTTGCTGCAGCAAACTGTTGACGTCTATTTGACTCATGACGGTTTTCCTTCGCGTAAGCGGGTGTGACAGGGGTCTTGATGCACAACCCGTGCCAGCTGCATGGATCGGTTCATACGACCGTGTCGACAGGCGTAGATACTCTGTTTCCGGTCAAGCCTCAGCGACGTGAATATCGCTGAACAGCTTGGTGGAGTCGAAGGGTTCATTGTTGCGCATGCAGGCCCAAGCGCCGGTGAGGTATTTGCGCATGATGGCGGCGATACCCTGCATCTTCTTCTTGCCGCGGCCTTGCAGAGCCACGTAGAAGGCATGGGCGCGCGGATCGTGGGCGGAGGCACTCAGGGCAGGCATGTACAGCGCGCTGCGCAGATACGCATTGCCGGCCTTGCTCAGCCGTGGCGCTTTGTGCACGCTGGTCCCGGACTGCACGATGCGCACGTCCAGCCCGGCATGGCGACTCACTTGCGGAGCCTTGAGGTCACGCGGCAAGACGCACAGCTCGGCCAACAGGGCGATCGCCGATGTCTGACCAATTCCCTTGGCGGCAAACAGGTGCGTGTAGTGGGCGGTCAACTCGCTCGACGCGCGGATCTGCTCCATGGCCGCTGCGGTCAACCGTGGAATGCGCGCATCAAACGTGTCGATGGCCTCCACCTCATCGTCCAGCAACAGGGGCAGCGTGCCGTGTCGAGCGCGCAGTGCATGGAGTCGGTTCTTGGCTTGGGTGCGCGCAGCCACAATCCGATTGAGTTGACGGCCGATGTCACGCAGGGTCAAGTGATGTGGCTCTGGAGCCACCCAAAGCGTGGGTTTCAGGCATTGGCCGTACTCGGCCAGCAAGGCGGCATCTGTCGCGTCGGTCTTGGTCTGCGTTAGCTTTAACTTGGCAAAGTGGTGGTAACTGCGCGGGTTAATGACGGCCACCGGCAAGGAGGCCTGCATCAGCGCAAGAGCCAGGTCAAAGTAGTACACCCCGGTTGCTTCGAGCACCACGCACGTGGGGTTGAGTGTGTGCAGTTTTTTGACCAGTTCGGCGTGTCCGGTCACCGTCTGCTTGAACGATGTCGTGCCCAGCGTGCGCTCGTGTGCGCGCCACGCCATCACGGCCGATTTGGCTCCGATATCGATACCGACATATGTCGTGCTCATGGACTGACACCTCGCTGGATATGCGCAAGAATGTTCTCAGGCTCCCCGACCTCGCATTTGATGCCGCTGCGACCTTGTGATGCGAAGTCCGGCTCACATTGAACCGGCTTCCGGATACTCCACGCGGTGGGCAATGAGGCGGGGGGCCGCTCTACGTACGAGGTCGAGATCATCTCGCCTCCAGGGTGGTACGGCCTACCCGGGAACTGGAACACCATGCATCATGCTGGGTCGCATCTCCAGCTGACACAGGCCCACTCTCTCTTGCTTGTGAATGGGGGTGAAAATACGGGCAAAGCCAACATACAAGGGTGGATCAATCCCGCAAGGGGACTTCTTGCAGTCGGGAGCAACGCGACGGATCCGCCTGCTTGCCAAAAATCATCCGACCTTCTCGCAAGCAGGCGGCTCCGTCACTGCGTTCCCCGAGCCGCCGTGCATGCGCGGCAGTTGTCGTTGCGCGACGACAGACGACGTGTCCCAAGGCGCACAACGAAGTCGGTTCAATCACTGTCGAGGTGGCGGACAGGGTCATACGACCGCGCCGTCGGCACGCAGACGCGCCAGCTTGTAGCGCAGGGTGCGTTCGCTGATGCCCAGATGCGATGCTGCGGCGCGACGGTTACGCGGGTGACGTTCGAGGGCGTCGAGAATGGCCGTATCCTCGTTGCGGCGCACGATGCCCGACAGGTCGCCGGCGGGGGCGGCGCTCCGGGTGGGTGCGGTGGAGCCGCCGATATCCTCGAACTGCAGGTCGGCGACATCCAGCGCGTCGCCAGCGCCGAGGATCAGCGAGCGCTGGATCAGGTTGTCCAGTTCGCGCACGTTGCCCGGCCAGTCGTGCGCCTGCAGCGCAGCTTCCGCGGCCACGCTCAGGTTCGGCGGCGTGCGTTGCATGTGGCGGCAGTGGCCTGCCATCAGTTGTCGGGTCAGCGGCAGGATGTCGCCGCGGCGTTCGCGCAATGGCGACAGGCGCAGCGGCAGCACGTGCAGGCGATAGAACAGATCCTCGCGGAAGCGGCCGGCGCTGACTTCGTCACGCAGCTGACGATTGGTGGTGGCGATGACGCGCACATCCAGGGCAATGCTGCCGCGTCCGCCGATACGCTCCACTTCGCGCTCCTGCAGCACGCGCAGCAGTTTGGCCTGCAGCGGCAGAGCCATTTCCGAGACCTCGTCCAGCAGCAGCGTGCCGCCCTGGGCCTGCTCGAACTTGCCGGCGCGGCTGCTCCCGGCGCCGGTGAAGGCGCCCTTGTCGTGGCCGAACAGCGTCGCCTCCAGCATGCTTTCGGGAATGGCCGCGCAGTTGATGGCCACGAAGGGGCCGTCGCCTCGCGGCGACTGCTGATGAATGTGCCGGGCGATCACTTCCTTGCCGGTGCCGCTCTCGCCGGAGATCATGACGGTGGCATCGCTCATGGCAACGCGCGTGGCCAGCTGCAGCAGCTGGCGGCTGCCGGGATCGGCGGCAACCGGGCCGTTGCCGCTGGTCTGCGGCGGCAGGAAACGCTGCGCCAGCGTCACCAGCTGCCGGGCTTCGAATGGCTTGACCAGATAATCGCTGGCGCCGTCGCGCATGGCACGCACCGCATGTTCGATGGTGCCGTGCGCGGTCATCATCACCACGGGCAGGTGCGGATGGGCGTGGCGGATGCGTGCCAGCAAGGCGTAGCCATCCAGCGGCTGCATCTGCACGTCGCTGACCACCAGCGCGATGCCGCCGTCGGCCAGCTGGCGCAGCGCCTGCTCGCCATTGGCGGCATGGCGCACCGGCACGTCGGCCATGCCCAGGGTGTCGCAAAGCGCTTCACGCAGTGCAGGGTCGTCCTCGACGATCAGCACGGCCGATCGCGTCTGCACGTTCATGGCGTGCTCCCGGCTGCATGTGTCGCTCCTGCCGCCAGCAATGGTCCGCTGTCCAGCCAGGTGCCGCTTTCGGCGCGCGGCAGGGTCAGCACGAAGCAGGCGCCTTTCCCGCTCGATGCCAGTCTCAGCGAGCCGCCGTGGGCCTCGGCGATGGAGCGCGCCATGGACAGCCCCAGGCCATTGCCATCGGGTCGGGTGGTGAAGAACGGTTCAAAAATGCGTGCGGCATCGGCCCCGGTCACACCCGGGCCGTCGTCGCTGACATGCAGGTGCACCCGGTGATCGTCGTGACGGATATCGACCTGCACATGGTCGCCGAAGGCCAGGCTATTCTCGATCAGGTTCAGCAGCGCGCTCGACAGCAGCTGCCGCTGGCCGCGCACATTGAGGATATGCAATGGCTGCTGGAACCCGATGCGGTTGTCGGCATCGGCGCGGCTGGCAGACAGGTGACGGACCTCATCCAGCAGCGTCCCCAGGGCAATGGTTTCCTCGGCGCCGGTATCGCCGCGGGCCAGGGCCAGGGTGCTGTCGATGAGTTGTTGCAGGTCGCGCAAACGGTCCAGTGCCTTGCCGCCGATGCGGCTGGCGGTATCGGCCTCCAGATCGCCATCTGCAAGACGCGACAGATACAGCATGGCGGTGGCCAGCGGCGTGCGCAGCTGATGCGCCAGGCGCGCGTTCATGCTGTCCATTTCCGCCAGGCGACGCTGCCGCTCCACGCCGCTGCGGCGGGCGTGGTCCGCGCTGTCGTCGGTCAGCAGCAGCACGCTGCCGCCATCCGCCATGGCGCGGCGTGACAGGTTCAGGCGGCGGCCGTCGGCCAGCCGCGGCGTGCCGTCGATATCGCTCTCGGCACGCAGTGCACGCGCGGCGACATCCTGCCAGCGGTGATCGCGCAGCGGCTCGCCCAGCAGGTCATGAGCACCGGCATTGCATTCGCAGATGCGCCCGTGGCTGTCCAGCATGAGCGCCGCGGCGGGCAGGGCCTCCAGCAGGGATTGCAGGCGTTGCGCCAGATGTTCCCGCGCCTTCAGTTCGCGCAGCTGTGCTTGCTGCGCCTGATCGCGCTGGCGCGTCAGCTCGGCGGTGCGCGATTCCAGAGACGCCCAGGCGTTCTGCAGGTCGCGGGAGGTGGCATTGAATTGTTCGAACGCGGCTTCCAGTGCCTGCGCACGGTCGGTCGTGGTTGCTTCGGTCATGGCGTGATCCCGTCGGTTCCGATAAGTGGAAGCAAGTTGGGTGCCATGATGAAACACGCGAAGATTCAGCGTGTTGCAAAAAGGTAGCGACAATAAATTGTCAACCTTCGTTGGCGACACACCCGACACGTAGGTTCAGCTGGGTAGGGTGGCTCAAGGAGCGCCAGTGACGGAGCCGCCTGCTTGCGGAGACGCTGGATGGTTTACGGCAAGCAGGCGGATCCGTCGCGTTGCTCCTTGATCCGCCCTACGCGAAGCTCTTCGAGTCCCGAGTCCCGAGTCCCGAGTCCCGAGTCCCGAGTCCCGAGTCCCGAGTCCCGAGTCCCGGGCGGCGGGTTATGCGTGCAGGCTCGGCTGCAGGCCGTATTTGCGCAGCTTTTCCACCAGGGTGGTGCGCTGGAGGCGCAGCAGCTTGGCGGCGCGGGCGACCACGCCTTCGGACGCGTCCAGTGCCT
Source organism: uncultured Gammaproteobacteria bacterium (assembly GCA_963747595.1). Taxonomy (GTDB): domain Bacteria; phylum Pseudomonadota; class Gammaproteobacteria; order Xanthomonadales; family Rhodanobacteraceae; genus Oleiagrimonas. The sequence goes on along the minus strand of CAVVFO010000002.1, from coordinate 1,160,295 downwards.
GGCGGATCAGGTTGATTTCGATGTCTGCAAGATGGTCTTTCAAGTCCAGGCCGCGTTCGGGCAGCAGCTGCGCATCGTCGGTGCAATCGGCCGAAGCCACCGAGGCTTCCATCATCTGCAGCAGTGCCGTGCCGCTCAGGTCCGGTTCGCTGGGGGCGGCTTCGCCACGGTATTGCGCGGGCAGGTCATTGGTCTTGACCACCCCGTGCGGGCACAGGATGGCCATGCGCTCGATCAGGTTGGACAGTTCACGCACGTTGCCCGGCCAGCGGTGCAGCGCCAGCTGCTGCAGGGCCGCTTCGGACAGACGCACCGGATTGAGCCCCCGGCGCTGCAGCCGCTGGTTGAACTCGGCGATCAGTGTCGGCAGGTCTTCGGTGCGTTCGCGCAGCGGCGGCATTTCCAGCGGAAACACGTTGAGGCGGTAGAACAGGTCTTCGCGGAAGCGGCCCTTTTCGATGGCGTCTTCCAGGTTGCGATGCGTGGCGGCGATGATGCGCACATCGCAGCGCTGCGACTTGTTGCTTCCGACGCGCTCGAAGGTGCGCTCCTGCAGCACGCGCAGCAGCTTGACCTGCATGGGCAGGCTCATGTCGCCGATCTCGTCCAGAAACAGCGTGCCGCCCTCGGCCATCTCGAAGCGGCCCTTGCGGGTGCTGATGGCGCCGGTGAAGGCGCCCTTCTCGTGGCCGAACAATTCGCTTTCCAGCAACTCGGCCGGAATGGCGCCGCAATTGATGGCCACGAAGGGCTTGTCGCTGCGCGGCGAGGACTCATGCACGGTGCGTGCGATCAATTCCTTGCCTGTGCCGGATTCGCCCAGCACCAGCACGCTGGCGTCGAATGGCGCGACCTGCTGGATCAGCGACTTCACCCGCTGCATGGCGGCCGACCCGCCGACGAAACGATCGTTGTCGCTGTTCTGCCGGGTGGCCAGTTGCACCTGCTGCTTGCGCATGATCTCGGTGAGATGTTCATAGCGCAGTGGATAGGGCACATGGTCGATCATGGCGAACCCGCATTCCACGGCGTGCACGGCCAGCGGCGCGTCCGCGGCCACCAGGGCCGGCAGCTCGCCGCGGCGTCCGTGCAGCGGCAGCAAGACCTGCTCCAGTGCTTCGGGCGTGTCGATGGTGCCCAGATAGACGCCGTTCCAGGCGGCCGCGGGGATGTCCTTCAGCCGCGCCGTATCATCCGCATGCACCGGCTGATAGCCCATGAACTCGAAGACCGAGCCGATGGCGCCGGCACGCTGGGCATCGGGTTCCACCACAAGAATGAACTGCTCCATGGTTTCCATCTCCCCTTGGACGGATGATTCGACAGTTGCCAACACATACTCAAGAAGCGTGCCAGTGGGGCGGCGGAAATCTGGCGGCGTGGGAAAACCGACGCACATGAATGGCAAGTGACTGTCAGTGCGGGATTTTTGACGGCCGAAAAAATTCGGTCTTGCAGTGCGTCAGGCCTGTCGGGCGACATCATCAGCCATCGAGGTGACGCGGCAGGTCGGTCCTTTCCGGCAGCGGATGACGTGCAGCGGCAGGTTTGACCCGTGGTGCCCTGATGCCGCAGTCAGATCAGTCGTGCGCATGGTTCCCCGGCTCCGGGTGGCGGCGCGCCTCTGCCACGCGGCGGCGGTGATGGCGAAAGACCAGGCTGTCCAGCGCGTCGCGGGCGGCAGTATCGAGATCGGTGAAGGCAACGAACACGCGCCCATCACCCGCTGCGATGCGCCCGTCCAGCTGCAGCGCCACGGCGCGGCACGCATCGAAGTGGATGCTTGCTCGGACCCGGGTCCCGGCGGGCAGGTCGGGGACGGCGTCGCTGCTCAAACCAAGCGTGTTGAGGCGTGCGGGTGTGGGTCGCGGCAGTTGCGCGTCGATTTCCAGGGCACGTACCAGCAACTCCGTGAGCACATCCAGACGAGCATTCACACGGGCAAGCTGCCGTGCTGCGGCACTGTCCTCTTCCGGCAATTTCACATCGTCCGGCAGTGAGGCCACGCACGCCAGCACGCTGGCGTTGAGCGTATGCATGTTCGCCGCCCCGGTGGCGACCGCGTCCAGCGGCCGCACCTGCAGCCGAAGTGCGCCTTCATAGGCAATGCGTTCGGCAAATGCGTCGTAGGGCTGTGGTTCGCTCGTCATGGTGTTGCCGGTCGTACGGATCATCAGGGCAGGTAGGGCGGCTCAAGGAGCGTCAGCGACGGAGCCGCCTGCTGGCGAAAAGAATGGGAGTACGTTCTCCAGGCAGGCGGATCCGTCGCGTTGCTCATTGATTGGTTGCGTTTCAGGTCTCGATGTAGCTGGTGAGGGCCTTGTGCGCCGAGCGCGTCGCCTGCCAGGCCTGCGCGGCCTGTTCGCGGGCCTCGGTGAGCGCGGCGCGCACGCTGGCGTCCAGCTCCAGGATGCGTCCCATCACGCGGAGCAGGGCCATGTCCCGCGGAAACTGGCGCATCAGCAAGGGTTGACGTTGGTCTTCCAGGCTGTCCAGTCGCTCCCATTGCGCGTCGCGTGCGGCCAGATACATGGCCTCGGTCAGCACCAGTGCCTCGTCCAGGACGGCACCGGGCGACTTTGCGTGATTCACCGCTGCGGTCGCGCCTGCCGGCGCGCCTCTTCTGGAATCTGTTGCCAGCTGTCGCGGATGGGGCGCAGAAGATTGGCGGCCTCGTCCAGCGCGGCCGTGTCGTTGTGCAGGTTGGCATACAGCAGGCGGCGGGTGATGTAGTCGTACAGATCGTCCATGCGCTGCGTGAATGCGGCGTCCACCTCGTGATCGAGCGCGTCACGCAGGGCGCTGACGATGTCCGTGCAGCGGCCCAGCATCTCGCCCTTGCGCGCGATTTCACCGCGTTCCATGTGGCCGCGCGCCAGCGCAATGCGTTCCAGCGCGCCATCCAGCAACATGGCGACGAGCTTGTGCGGGTCCGCGGTTTCCACGCCGCCGCGGGCATGCATGTTCTGGTAGGCGCCGGCACCCTGGCCGTATCCGAGACTCATGATGAAAGATCCTGTGTGAGCGAGCGGTGGCAACTCATCCGCCGGAAGAGGACGAGCTGCCGGTGTTGTTCAGCGCGTTGAACTGCTGCTTCAGGTAGCTGCTGGTGTTGTTGAGCTTGGAGAGCGTGGCATCCAGGGCAGTGAACTGCGCGCGGTAGCGCGCCTCCAGATCGCTTTGACGCTGGTCGAGCGCCGCTTGCTGATCTCCCAGATCGCTGATGCGTTGATTGAGGTTGCTGGTGCGTACGCCGAGGATGCCCTTGTTTCCCAGCCAGCTGTCGAAATGGCTGCCGATACGGCCGGCGTAGCCATTGTCGCCCCCGAACAGGGATTGCACCTGCTCCGGCTTGGTGGACAGCGCGGTCTGCAGTTTGCCGTTGTCCACCTTCAGTGTGCCATCGACCTGAAGGTCGATGCCTATATCGCCCAGGGAGGCGTAGCTGCTGCCCGAGCCACTGGAGGCGCTGCTGACGATGCTGGACAACGTGTTGTCGATGGAACTCAGGGTGGCGTCGCCATTCAGGGCGCCGGAATTGCCCGAGGTCGGGTCGTAGGCCGTCAGCTGTTTGTACAGACTCACGAAATTGTTGTATGCGCTGACAAAAGTGTTGACAGCGGTGGTGGCCGACCCCTGGTCGCGGCTCACCTGCAGCGTGCTGGTGCCGGTGGTCTGGAGATTGAGAGTGACCCCGTCGATGCTGCCGGTGACGGTATTGCTGGCGCTGCTGGCAGCCAGTCCGTCGATGCTGAACTTGGCGTCCTGCGCGGCGGTCACCACGTTGAGGCTGCCACTATTGCTTGCGGCGTCATAACCCAGTGCCGAGAGGCCACCGTCGCCGCCCGTGGAAGACACGCTGAAGGCGTTGTTTGCGCCTGTGGATCGGGACGACAGCACCAGATGTGCACCATCACTGCCAGTGACGATGGTGGCCGCTACCCCTGGGTTGTCCTTGGCGTTGTTGATCGCGTCCCGGATATCGGACAGCGAGTTGTTGCTGCTGTCGAGAGACAGGTTCAGGCTCTTGCTGCCCACACTGACGGTTAGCGTGCCAGTGCCCACTGCCGTCGTGGCATCGGCGAAGGCGCCGGACGAGGCTTTCTGTGCCGCGGCCAGCTGCGTCACGTTGAGGTCGTAGCTGCCGGGTACGGTGTCGGCGCCGGCAGAGGCGCTGAAAACGCTGCTGTCGCTGACATGGGTGGAGCGAGCGCCAAATGCGCTGCCATCGGACAGGGCGGTGGCGGCAGTTTTCAGTTGCGACAGTGCCGAGGAGACAGTGCCGATGGCAGTCAACTGCGTTTGCGCGCTGGTCGTCTGGCGCTTGATCTGGTTGGCTTGGGGCGTGATCTTGGAATCCACCAGGCTGGTGACCAGGCCATTCACATCCAGGCCCGAGCCCACGCCGGCGGCAGTAAGCGCGCCGGTGGCCGAGTTGGTGTCGTTGGTGTTGACCTGGCCGAGGCTGGATGTGCCGCCGATACTGGACATTGTGATCGCCTTTGGTGCCGGATGAAGATCGCATCGCGAATGCGCCGCTGGCTGCGTCTTCAAAAGAATCGAGGTTGCCTGCAAACGCGCGCATAAGGCCAAGCAAGCGTTGTGCCATTTCCAAAAAAATGGCGCCGTCCGGAGAGTCCGGACGGCGCCAGAGACCGTCGCCGGGAGAGGCTCGGCGGCGGCAACGCGCCTGGAGCGTTACTGCAACAGCTTCAGTGCCAGCTGCGGAGTGGTGTTGGCCTTGGCCAGCACCGAGACACCTGCCTGCTGCAGGATCTGCGCCGAGGACAGCTTGGCGGTTTCCGCCGCGAAGTCCGCATCCTGGATCGAGGAGCGCGAGGAATCCAGGTTCTGCGAGATGGTCTGCAGGTTGGAGATGGTGGAGTCGAAGCGGTTCTGCACGGCACCCAGGGTGCTGCGCAGGGTGCTGACCGACTGCAGGGCGGCATCGACCGAGTTGATGGTGTTGTTGGCACCATCGACAGTGGCCACGCTGGCATTGCCCAGCGCTTGGCTGCTGTCGACCGTATCGCTGGCCTGGAAGCCGAGGGTGCTGGCCTGGGCACCGGAGGTGGTGATGTCCTGTGCGGCCGAGATGTGCAGCTTGCCATCGGTATGCCCGACATAGGCGCTGATGCCCTGGTCGGAATGGGCGTTGATGGCATCGGCCACACTCTGCGCGGAGTCGAAGCTGCCCTTGATGTCGAAGGAGCTGCCGTTGCCAACCTTGAAAGACAGGTCGCCGCTTCCCAGGGACAGATTGCTTGCCGTGCCGGAGACGGCATCGGTGCCCGCCTGTGGCGTACCCAGGAAGGAGGCATCCGTACCGCCCACTGTGATCGACGACGCCCCTGGCGCGGTGAGCGCGATTTTGAGCTTTCCGGCATCGTTGGACACTGTATAGGTACCGCTGGAAGCGCTGTCCAGCTGGCCTTGCACATCGGTGACCAGACCGGCCATATTGGTGTCGTTGCTGTTCAGGTTGACGGTATTGCCGTCGATCGTGAAGGTCTTGGCGTTGCTGGTATCGGCCGTGCCGGCAACAGGACTGCCAAAGTCACCCGACAGGTCGGTGTTGGTGCCGGTGCCAGTGGCCCCGATGGTGACATCGGTGGTGCTGGTCTGGTGCGCGGTGGTCGCGATCTGGATGTTGTTGCTGCTGTCCACCGTCACCTTGTAGGTGCCGCTGGAAGCAGTGTCCAACTGGCTCTGGATGTCAGTTGCGAGGGTGTTGACGTCGTTGCCCGCGACGTTTCCGGACGAGTAATCCTTGGTCAAGGTGACCGTATTGCCGCCGACAGTGAAATCTCCGTTCGTCGTGGAGAAGTCGGCCAGCATGGCGCTGGTGGTGCTCGATGTGACCGTCGACGCCGAGCCACCAGAGACGCCGGAGAAGTCGAAACTGGAGACTGTGGAGGCTGAATCCACCGACGCTGCAGTCGCGGCCGAACTGCCGCTGGTGAAGCTGGAGCTCAGGTCGACCGCGTCGCTGGCCAGCTGGCCGATCTGGCTGGCCTGCACGCCCTGATTCAGGTCCACATTGATCACCTGACCCGCGTTGGCACCGACCTGGAAGCTCAGGCTCTGCTGGCTGCCGTCCAGCACTTTCAGGCCATTGAAGCTGGTCTGCTGGGCGATACGGGTGACCTCGGACAGGCGCTGCTGCACTTCCTGGTTCAGGGCGGCGCGATCGGACGAGGAGTTGGAGGCGTTGGCCGACTGCACGGCCAGCTCGCGGATGCGCTGCAGGTTGTCGGTGACCTGGTTCAGAGCGGACTCGGTGGTCTGCGCCAGCGAGATGCCATCCTGCGAGTTGCGCACGGCCTGGTTCAGGCCGTTGATCTGCGTGGTGAAGCGCGTGGAAATGGCCAGGCCGGCGGCATCGTCCTTGGCGCTGTTGATGCGCTTGCCCGAGGACAGGCGCTCGATGGCGGTGTTCAGCGTGCTCTGCGACTTGCTCAGGTTGTTCTGGGCAACCAGAGAGCTGATGTTGGTCAATACACTCAGTGACATGATGGTATCTCCTGATTGGAATCTGCTGCCGGACGGGCCGGCGTGTTCTGTCCAGCGGGGATTCCAATCCGGAATGCCGTCCGCCTCAGGATTGTTTTCGGCGTTGTCAAGAAAAACTTGAGCCCTTGATCTTGCGACTACTGTTCATCGCTGCAAGCGCTGCCGTAGGGCGGGTCAAGGAGCAACGCGACGGATCCGCCTGCTTGCGGTAAATCAACCTATCGTCCCGCAAGCAGGCGGCTCCGTCGCTGGCGCTCCTTGAGCCGCCCTACGCGCCAGGTGGTTTTTTCAATGGAGGGTTTTCTTACAAGGGTGGGTGGCGATGGATGCTGTTGGGGCTGGTGTGCACTCGGTACGCTGACCCGGATGTCCTGCGAATGGATGCGTGCATATGAAAATGTATCGGCGGGTGCGCCAGCCGGGTGGGGCGTATTTCTTTACATTGGTGACGCGACATCGCGAGCCGTGGCTGGTGGACGATGGGGTATCGGCGCGGCTGCGTGAAGGGTTTCGTCGAACGATGACCTCGCGGCCGTTTGTGATGGATGCGGTGGTGGTGTTGCCGGATCATCTGCATGCGGTGTGGACGCTGCCCGAGGGTGACGCGGATTTCTCCACGCGCTGGCGGTTGATCAAACATTTTGTCAGCTGCGGCAGGACCGCGGGGTGCTGACAGCCGCGGTTCTGGGAGCATGCATTGCGCGATGACGACGACTGGCGGCGGCATGTGGATTATGTGCATTACAACCCGGTGAAACACGGGCATGCGGATTCGCCACTGGCGTGGCCGTACAGCAGTTTCCGCCGTGCGGTGAGGCGTGGCTGGTATGCGCCGGATTGGGGCACGACGCCGCCCCGGGATTGATCGACGTTGCCGGTGAGTGAGCTTTGGCAGGGCGGATCAATCCGCAAAAAGGGACTTCCTTCGGTCGGGAGCAACGCGACGGATCCGCCTGCTTGCGGGGAATTGACCTGACTTCCGGCAAGCCGGCGGCGGCGTCCCCCGGATCGAGTCCGAGGTCGTTGAACCACCTACGGGCTGCTTGCGGTAACCATTCCTACCTTCCGGCAAGCAGGCGGATCCGTTACTTGCGTTCCTTGATCCGCCCTACGCGGCTTCCGGCAAGCAGGCGGCTCCGTCGCTGCGCTCCTTGAGCCACCCTACGGGAAAAGGGGAATAATGGTTTTCAGCGCAGGTAGTCGAACAGGGAGGTGCCCTGGACTTTGCTGAAGGTCAGCTGGGCGGCTTGCAGGGACTGGTTCTGCAGCTGCAGCTGACTGATGGCGGAGTAGTAGTCCACGTCCTGGATATTGGAGATCTGCGTCTTGTATTGCACGGCCAGATCGCCGCCAATGTTCTTTTGCTGGTCCAGGGTATTGCTGCGCGCGCCGATCTTCGCCTGCGTGGATGACAGGTTCTCCAGGCCCTGGCTGATGCTTTCCAGTTGCCGGTTGAGCGAATTGTTGAGGGCGGCGCCGTCCTTGTTGTTGAGCGTGTCGACCACATTGCCCAGCGTGGTGAAGAGATCCTGCGTGCCGCTGGGTTTGACCTGGAAGCTGTCTCCCGCCGCCGGAGTACCGGTCATCCCGACCTGAAGGCCCTTGAAGCCAATGTCGCCGCCCTTGGACGGATCGTAGGTCCCGCTGGTGACGGTGCTGCCGCCGGCATCGGTGATGTCGTAGGTGGTGGCCGATGTGAAATCGATGCTGTATGTGCCGTTGTCGTACTGGCTGGAATCGGTGAACGAGCTGCTGCCGGCCACGGCGGTGCCGGTGTTGCCGGTATTGGCGGAGACGGCGAAATGGCCGTTGCCGTTGGGGATGTCCATAAACACGGAAGTGCCGGAGTCGCCGGTGGCGATCTGCGTCTGCGGCGCCACGGCGGCCAGACGCTGGCCGTTGTCTCCCGCGTAGCTGACGGTACCGTTGGATGCCAGCTCGAACGGCTGCGTTTGCGTGCGCGTGCCGGCGAAGATGTAGCCCCCGTTGCTGTCGGTGCTGTTGCCCAGCTGCACCAGCTGTTGCAGGCGCTGGTTGACTTCCGCGGCGATGTCCTTGCGCGTGGCGGGCGTCTGTGACCCGTTGTTGGCCTCCAGCACCAGGGTATGCACGCGCTGCAGCAGGTCCGTGGCCGAGGAGACGGCGTTGGTTTCCGCGCCCAGCCGGGTGTTGGCGGCATCGATGTTGCGCTGGTATTGCGTGTTGGCGTTGTTGACGTGGCTGAGGTCCAGCGTTTCCGCCGCGCCCACGGGATCGTCCGACGGTTTGCTGATGCGTTTGCCGCTGCTGATCTGGTTTTCCAGGTTTGCAACGCTGGACTGCGTGTCCTGCAGGCGTTGTACGGCAAGTTGGTGCTGCCAGGCAGTGGAAATGCGCATGATCAGTTCCCGATGGCCGAAATCAAGGTATTGAACAGCGTACTGGCGGTGCTGATGATTTTTGCCGAGGCCTGATAGGACTGCTGGAAGCGCACCAGATTGGCGGCTTCTTCATCCAGATTGACACCGGACACGCTCTGCTGCGATTGCGTGGCCTGTTGCAGAATGCTGTTTTGCGTATCCAGCTGAGTCTGTGCCTGCTGACCGGCACTGCCGACCTGAGTGGCCAACTGGCTGTAGGCGGCGCTGGCGGTGGTCTTGTTGTTGTCCAGCACCCCCTTGTCGGCCACCTTGGCCAGTGCCAGTGCATTGCTGTTGTCGCCGGAATTGGCGCCATGCGATTTGACCTGGAAGGTGTCGCCGGATGCCGGGGCGCCGTTGAACGTCAGGCTGAAGCCGTTGGCGGTGAGCGGATTGCCCGGGGTGTAACTTTGGGTGGGGCCGCCGTTGACTGTATAGCTGGTTGCGGAAGTGAACGCGATGTTGGCGGTGCCGAGCAGGGCGGGATTGCTGCTGTCGGTGATGCTGACATCGCCGGCTGTCGCGGTATTGCCGGCAGGCGAGGTCGCGGTCAGGGCGGATGCTGCGGCGATCTTGTTGGTGTCGCTGATTGCCAGTTCGATGCCGCCTCCGGCCCTTTTGCTGGGCTGAATGAGGAAACTGTCACCGGCGTTGGCGGTGCCGCTGACCGTGAAGCTCAGGCCGTCCGCGGTGAACGGGTCGATGGCCGTGCCTGAGCCGCTCAGGGCAACAGGTTGGCCGCTGCGCGTGGTCAGGGAGAATCCGCTGGCATCTTTGCGCAGCACGTAGTCCGCCGCGGCCAGCCCGGAGATGTCGGATATGCTGGCTTGCACGCTGGCGCCGCCGGTATTGCCGGATGACGAATGCACGGTGGGGCCGGCATTGCTGAAGAAGTCGCCACCCAGCTGGCCATTCAGATCCACGCCCTGGCGGTTCTGCGCATTGAACGTCTGCGACAATGCCAGCGATGTACGACCCAGCTGGTTCTGCGTCGGCGTCAGCACCTGATCGCGAAAGCCCAGCAATGCACCGAGCTTGCCGCCGCCAATCTGGCCGCTGACGACTTGCCCGCTGGCGGCTTCGGTGACTTCGGTACGACCGGCATCGTAGGTGTTGCCAGTAGTTTCCAGTTTGAACGCGCTGGTACCGGTGACCAGCGCCTGACCATTGCCGGCGAAGACGTTGATGGTGCCATCGCTTTGCGACACGACCTGCACACCGATATCGTCTGCGAGGTTGCGCACGGCAGTATCGCGCGCATCGAGAAGATCGTTGGGCGTGCTGCTGTTGCCGGCGCGCTGGATCTGCGCATTCAGTTTGGCGATATTGGCGCTTAATCCATTGATCTGGTCGACGGCGTCGCTGATGCGCTGGTTGACCTGCTGGCCCAGTTGCCGGAACTGTCCATCCAGGGTGTGGAAGGTGGAGGTGAGCGTGGTGGCCTTGCCCAGCAGCGCCTGGCGCGTGGGCGTATCGGCCGGTGCGTTGGCCAGGTCGTTGACCGAGCCGTAGAAGCCGTCCAGGGCCGTCTGCAGGTTGGAGGTACCGCTGAGCGCATTGTTGAGCGCGTCTGTCAGCGACTGCATCGTGGCGGCGCGGCTCTGGTCGCTGCCGGCCTGCTGCAACGAGGCGTTCAGATACTGGCTGTATGAGCGTTGCACGTCGGCCACGTCGACACCGCGACCGACATAGTAACTGCCCGAATTCTGTGCAGGTCGCGCCGAGAACTCGACATTCTGGCGACTGTAGCCATCGGTGCCGGCATTGGCGATGTTGTTGCTGGTGGTGCTGAGCGCGAGCTGCGACGCAAGCAGTCCGGAGACTCCGGTGGAAAGCATGTCAGCCATGAGTGGCGATCCTGTGCGCAAGCGGCATCGAGGTATCTGCAACGAGACGGAAAATCGGACGCATCACTTACTCCTGTGACGGCGTGGCCGCCGGATTCTTGAGTGCGGCCAGCGCGTCGCGCATGGCCGGGCTGTCGGCGATGTGTTGCAGCTTGGCGGCGTAGGCGGGATCCGTGGCGTAGCCGCCGGCGACCAGGGCGTGGGCGAACCCGGCCACGTCGTTGCCGCGATTCAGGGCATCGGCGTAGCGCGGCTGGCTGCTCAGCAGGTCGGCGTAGTCCCGGAACGAGCCGGCGGGCGAGGCGTAGGCGCGGAACGGTTCGTGTTTGCGCACGGCGACGCCGTTGCTGTATTCGACGGTGGGCACGTTGACACGCTTGCCCTGCCAGCCGCCATGCGCCTTGATACCGAACAGGTTGAAGCTGTGACTGCCGTCGGCGGCGGTAGGCATGTGTTTGCCCCAGCCGGTTTCCAGCGCGGCCTGTGCCAGCACCGAGCGGATCGATACGCCCAGCTGTCTGGCCGCGGCGCGCGCATAGGGGGCGACTTTTTTCACGAAGTCGGTGGGGCCGTCGACGCTCCAGTGGCTGATGGCGTTGCTGGCCGCATCCGCCGCGGGCGACACCACGTTGAGCACGGCGCCGAGTGCGCGCGTGGCCGATTCCAGGGCGCCGGGGGCGTGGGTTGCGCCGACCGCGGCCACCTGCGGACTGGCGGTCACCATGGCGCCAGGCAGGGTCGTGTCCACCGGCGTGGCACCGGCTGCGTTCGCGCCGCCCAGCTGGCGCACCAGCATGTCGGCAATGCCGATGCCCTTGCCCTTGCCGGACAGGCTCAAGCTCAGCTGCTGATCGAACATGGCCTGGTAGGTCTTTTCCTGCTGCGAGCCGAACATGGGGTCGCCGAAATTGGCCGCGCGCATGGATTTCAGCATCATCTGCGTGAAGATGGCCTCGAACTGGCGCGCCACTTCGGGCAACGCCGCCTTGGCGTCCTTCGAGGCGACCGCATGCAGCTTGTCGAATGCGGACAGGTCGGTATATGTCCCCAGTGCCTGCTGCTGCGCGCCAGTCAGCGAATCCATGTCAGATCACCACCAGCTGCGCGTGCAGCGCGCCGGCCTGCTTCAGTGCCTGCAGGATGGCGATCAGGTCGTTGGGCGAGGCGCCCACCTGGTTCACCGCGTGCACGATCTCGTCGAGGTTGGTGTCGGGCCCGAACTTCACCATGTGGCCGCCGTGCTCGGCGATCTTCACGCTGCTCTGCGGCACCACGGCGGTCTGCCCGTTGCTGAGCGGGCCGGGCTGGCTGACCAGGGGCTGCTCGCCGATGCTGACCTCGATGGAGCCATGCGAGACGGCGGCGGCGGAGACCTTGACGTCCGCGCCGATGACCACGGTCCCGGTGCGCGAATTGACGATCACGCGTGCGGGCGCCTTGCCGGGTGTCACGTCCAGGTCCTGGATGGCGGCGATGTAGGACACGCGCTGGTCGGGCGTGACCGGCGCGCGCACGGTGACCGACGTGGCGTCGTCGGCACGGGCCGTGCCCTTGCCGAACTTGTCGTTGATGGTGGTGGCCACGCGCGAAGCGGTGGTGAAGTCGGGCGTGTTGAGGTTCAGTGTCAGGGTATCGCCGGCACCGAACGAGCTGGCCACTGCGCGCTCCACCGTGGCGCCGTCGGGAATGCGTCCGGCCGCCGATGAGTTGACCTGCACGCTGGATCCGCTCTTGCCCTGTGCGCTGATGCCGCCGACCACCACCGCGCCCTGCGCCATGGCATAGACCTGGCCGTTGGCTCCGCGCAGTGGCGTCATCAGCAGTTCGCCGCCGCGCAGGCTCTTGGCGTTGCCGATGGAGGCCACGGTGATGTCGATGGTCTGGCCGGGCTTGGAGAACGGCGGCAAGGATGCGGTGATGGTGACGGCGGCGGCGTTCTTCAGCTGCGGACGCACGTTCGGCGGCACGTGCACGCCGAACTGCTGCAGCATGTTCTCCAGGCTCTGCGTGGTGAACGGTGCCTGGCTGGTCTGGTCGCCGCTGCCGTCCAGGCCCACCACCAGGCCGTAGCCGATCAGCTGGTTGCTGCGCACCCCGGCGACCCTGGCCAGGTCCTGGATGCGGTTGGCATGCGCCGGGACGGAGGCCAGACCTGCGCCCAGCACCAGCAGCGCACAGGCCAGCGTGCGAAAAGCGCGCGACATGTTCATCAGAACGGCATCCATTTGGAATCGAAGAAGCGCGACAGCCAGCCCTGCGTGTTGGCATCGGCCAACGTGCCACGGCCGGTGTAGGCGATCTTGGCATCGGCCACGCGGGAGGACGGGATGGTGTTGTCCGGTCCGATGTCCTCCGGGCGCACGATGCCCGAGATGCGCACCAGTTCCTGCCCCTGGTTGATGGTCAGCCATTTTTCGCCGCGGATCACCAGTGCGCCGTTGCTCAGCTGCCGCGACACGGTGACGGTGACCTGGCCGCTGAGCTGGTTGCTCTGGCTGCTGGAGCCCTGGCCATCGAAGCTGTTGTTGCTGCCCAGGCTGGCCAGCGGACCGCCGCCGACGGGCAGTGTATGGCCGTAGATGGACGGGGCGTCGATGCTGGTGTCGTTCTTCTTGGACGTGCTGGTGACGGCCTTCTTGCTGGCCTGCGTGGATTCGTTCAGCACGATGGTGAGGATGTCCCCCACGCGATGGGCGCGCGCATCGGAGAACAGCTGCCGCGAGGTGGCTGCATGATAGATGGCGCCATCGGCCGGCGGCGGAGCTGCCTGCGCCACCGGAAGCGTGGGCGCGAACGCGGGGGCGTCGCGTGTCGGGATGGTGCCGACGCAGCCGCTGGCGCTGGCGGCCAGCGCGGACAGGGCGGCAAGGCGGAGGATGTGCTCGCGGATGTGCATGATTCAGAGGTCCACTGCGACTCAGGTGTGCTGGTTGATGTACTGCAGCATCTGGTCGGCGGCCGAGACCGCCTTGGAGTTCATTTCGTAGGTGCGCTGGGTCTCGATCATGTCGACCATTTCCGAGACCACGTTGACGTTGGAGCCTTCCAGCGACCCCTGCTGCAGCGTGCCCAGGCCGTTGAGACCGGGTTGCCCCAGCTGCGGTGCGCCGCTGGCGGCCGTCTCGCGGTACAGGTTGTCGCCCATCGACTGCAGGCCTTCGGGATTGACGAAATCGGCCAGCTGCAGCGTGCCGATCTGCTGCGCGGCAGCCTGGCCGGGCACGGTCACGCTGACCGTGCCGTCATTGCCGATGGTCAGGCTCTGCGCGTTCTGTGGAATGCTGATGCCCGGATCCAGCGGATAGCCGTCGTTGGTCACGATCTGGCCGTTCTGGTCGCGGTGCAGCGAGCCATCGCGGGTATAGGCAATGCTGCCGTCGGGCATGGTCACCTGCAGGAATCCGTGGCCCTGGATGGCCACGTCCAGGGAGTTGCCGGTCTGCTGGATGTTGCCCTGGGTGAACTGTTTCTCGGTGCCGGCCACGCGCACGCCGGTGCCCAGGCTCAGGCCGGTGGGCGAGTTGGTCTGCTGCGTGGTCTGGCCGCCGGGTTGCTCCACGTTCTGGTAAACCAGATCCTGGAACGAGGCCCGCGAGGACTTGAAGCCGGTGGTGTTGGCATTGGCCAGGTTGTTGGAGACCACGTCCATGCGCGTCTGCTGTGCGTCGAGACCGGTCTTGGCAATCCAGAGTGAGGAAATCATGGTGGGGCTCCTTGGGAGCGGGTGAATGCGTTATGGTCGCTGCGAAAGCCGGTGACCCGTTCGTGGTGATGCTTCGAGAGGCTCAGCACCGGGTGCACCGGATGGCGTGTCGACCCATGCATGGCGCGGGAAACATGGAGATTGCCCTTCGATACCTCAGGGCGAACGGGTTTCGTTGGTTTATTCCGAACTTCAGGGCGAACGGATTTCGCTGGTTTATTCCGAACTTCAGGACGAACGGATTTTGTTGGGTTATTCCGAACTTCAGGACGAACGGGTTTCGCTGGTTTATTCCGAACCTCAGGGCGAACGGATTTCGGTGGTTTATTCCGGCTGGCGGTGTGCTGTGAAGGAATGACCCACGTCGTGTGCATGTCGAGAGACTCATGATGCTCAGCCGTTGAGATCGAGCAGCTTGGACGAGGCTTGTGCGTCCTGGTCGGCGGTGTGGATGGAGCGCACCTGCATCTCGAACTGGCGCGACAGCTGGATCATGCGCACCAGCATGTCGGTGGGATTGACGTTGCTTTGTTCCAGGGCTTTCGATTCCACCGTGACATCGGCATCGGCCGGTGCGCTGCCGCCGTCGCGCAGGTGCATCAGGCTGTCGCCGCGGAGCTGCAATTGGTCGGCGGGCGGATTGACCAGCTTGATGCGGCCGACGGTGGCGATGGTGCTGGGCGACTCGCCCAGCGGCACCAGCGACACCGTGCCGTCCTTGCCGATGCTGACGTGGCCGGCCGGCGGCACGCTGATGGGGCCGCCGTCGCCCAGCACCGGGTTGCCGCGGGCGTCGGTCAGCAGACCACTGGCATCGATCTTCAGATTGCCGGCGCGCGTGTAGCCCTCGCTGCCATCCGGCGCCTGCACCGCGATCCAGCCCTGGCCGCGCACGGCCACATCCAGGTCGCGGCCGGTGGCAACGGTGGGGCCCGCGCTCATGTCCCATCCGGCGCCGCGGTCCACGCTGTTGATGCGCGAGGCTGCGCCTTCGCCCTGCACCGGCAGTGCCTTGAACGCGGACAGCTCGGACTTGAAGCCGACGGTATTGGCGTTGGCCAGGTTGTTGGCCACTTCGGACTGCGCCTGCATGATCTGCGACGCGCCGGTCATGGCGATGTAGGTGGAATGGTCCATGGTGCGAAACCCCGATCAGACGAGTTCGGTTGGGTCTGGTGCGGTCAGCCCTGAATCGATCAGGTCTGGATGTTGATGATGGTCTTGGTCAGCTGGTTGTCGGTGGTGATGACCTTGGCGTTGGCCTGGTAATTGCGCTGCGCGCGGATCATGTTCACCAGCTGCTGGGTCAGGTCGGAAGTGTTGGACGATTCCAGTGCGCCCGACTGGATGTTGCCCAGCTTGCCGCTGCCGGCGGTGCCCATCACCGGATCGCCGGATTTGTATGAGGCAGTCCAGTTGGTGTTGTCGATCTGGTTCAGGCCCTGGGTGTTGGCGAAATTGGCCAGTGCCAGCTGCCCCAGCGGTTTCGACTGGCCATTGGAGAAGGTGGCCGAGATGATGCCGGTGTCGCTGACGTTGATGCCCGATGGCGTGCCGGTGGGGTAGCCGTTCTGGCCGATGGAGGCGACCGAGTAGGTCTCGCCGGACTGCGTGGTGTTGGCCGCGTTGATGGTGAGGGTCAGCGGGTTGGCGCCCGTGGTGAGGTTGACGGGGCTGAAGTTGAGCTGACCGTTGCTGGGTGTTGCCAGCTTGCCGCTCGAGTCGAACGTCAACGGCTGCGAGCCTGCCGAACTTCCGTCCACGTAGAGATTGGCCGTCCAGGAGCCGGGTGTGGCGCCCTTGACGTAGTAGACCGTGGCGCTGTGCGTGGCGCCCAGCGAATCGTAGACGGTGAACGAGGTGGACTGGTTGTAGCTGGTGGGATCGGTGGTGCTGAACGTAGCCGTCTTCGGCACGGTGGCATTGGCCGGCAGGTTCACGTTGGTGTCCACGCTGGTGGTGGCCTTGGCTGCCTGCTGCGCGGTGTCCAGCTTCAGGTTGGCCATGGTGCTGCTGTCGAAGCCGCCGTTGCCGTCCGGCGGGAACACCTGCAGATGCTGTCCGGCGGCGTTGATCACGTTGCCGTTGCGGTCTGGCTGGAAGGAGCCGGCGCGCGTGTAGCTGTAGCCGCTGCCGTCGTGCAGGGTGAAGAAGCCGTCACCGCTGATGGCGAAGTCCATGTTGCTGCTGGTGGATTCGATATTGCCGGTGGCGAACTGCTGCGCCACGTCGGCCAGCCGCACGCCGTTGCCGATGCTGGTGGCGCTGAGGTTGTCCGAGGCGTTGGAATACAGCTCGGCGAACTCGGCGCGCGAGCCCTTGAAGCCGGTGGTGTTGGTGTTGGCGATGTTGTTGGCGGTGACCTCCAGATCGGAGGATGCCGCGTTGAGACCGCTGAGAGCGACGTTGAATGGCATGGGGGTGTTCCTCGTAAGCTGATTGGAGTGTCAGTTGACCTGCACGACCTGGCTCAGCGACGTGCTGCCGGCGTTGTCGATCTGCAGGGTGGTGCCCGCGCCGTTGCCGGAGCTGCCGACGCCGGTGACCTGGCCGTCGATGTAGGTGGAGGCCTGGGTGTTGCCGGCTGCGGCAGCGATTCCGTAGGTGCCGTCGGGCAGGCTGCTGCCATCGTCGGCCTTGCCGTCCCAGCTGAACTTGGCCAGGCCGGCGGGCTGCGCGCCCAGGTCCATGTTGCGCACCACCTTGCCGGTCGCCGGATCCACGATCTGCACCTTGACGTCGGCGCCGCTGGTATCCACGCCGACGGCACCGTTGAGTACGCCGCTGCGCAGGTTGCCGGACGAGGCGGCCGTGGTGACCGTATGTCCGATGAGACCCGTGGCCTTGGCCACGCTGTCGCCGCTGAGCGAGCTGGCCAGCTGCGACAACGTGGTCTGCATGCCCTGCGTCGCCTGGACCTGACTGATCTGCGCCATCTGCGAGACCATCTGCGAGGAGTCCATGGGGCTGGTCGGATCCTGGTTCTGCATCTGCGTGACCAGCAGCGACAGGAAATCGCTCTGGCTCAGCGACTGCTCGCTTTTGCTGCCGGACGCACTGCTGCTGGCGCTTGCTGCCTGGCTGGCGGCGGTATTGGTGAGCGTATTGATCATCGTTGAAACCTCACTTGCCCAGCTGCAGCGTCTTCATCATCAGCTGCTTGGCGGTATTCATGACTTCGACGTTGTCCTGGTACGAGCGTGATGCGGAGATCATGTTGACCAGTTCGTCGATCGGATTGACGTTGCTGCCGTAGACATAGCCGTCGGTGTCGGCCATCGGGTTGCCGGGTTCGTAGCGGGCCTGGATGGGTGTCTGGCTTTGCGTGATTCCCACCATGCGCACGCCCTCGCTCGTGGTGTCATTGCCGCTGGCGGCACTGCCGCCCTGCGCATCCATGCTGTTCTGGCGGATGGCCTCGAACAGCGGTTCGCGGGCGTGGTAGGCGGTTTTCTCGCTGCTGGAGACGCTGTTGGCGTTGGCCAGGTTGCTGGCGGTGGTGTTCAGGCGCACCGACTGCGCCGCCATGCCGGAGCCGGCGACATCGAAGATCTTGAACAGGGACATCAGTTGCCGCTCCCGGTGATGGCCAGGCGCAGGGTCTGGATCTGACCACTGATGAAGCCGAGGCTGGCCGAGTAGTGCACGGCGTTCTGCGCGAATGCCGATTGTTCGGCCTGCTCGTCCACGGTGTTGCCGTCCATGCTCGGCTGCATCGGGGTACGGTAGGACAGCGGCAACGCATCGGCGCCCGACGCCGGGTTCGCGCCGATCTGGCCGGGCTGGTCGGTTTCCAGCGGCAGCGTGCCGTCGGATTGACCGTGCGATTGCGCGGCCAGCACCTTGCGGAAATCGATGTCGCGCGCCTGGTAACCGGGGGTGTCGGCGTTGGCCAGGTTGTTGGCGATCACCTGCGCGCGCTTTTGCCAGACATCGAGTGCCTGGGTGTGGATACCGAAAAGAGCGTCGGGTTTGGCGTTCATGCGTGAGCTCCGCGAAATGCGTTCGCGAAGACTCACGCAAGGAGCGTGCCAGCAGCATGAAACCCCAACCGTGGCGGGCCTTGCGCCGGGCTGCGTCCGTGTCGGGCGGCAAAAGATTGCCGCTGCGGCACGCGCGGTTGCCGCCAGTGTCGAAAAACCGTCACCGGCGTGACGCCGGCACCGCAGGGCGGCTCACACCTTGGGTCGCCCCCTTGGGGTGGCTCAAGGAGCGCCAGCGACGGAGCCGCCTGCTTGCGGCAAATACACCTGTCTTCGAGACAGGCTACTGTCGAGGCAAGCAGGCGGATCCGTCGCGTTGCTCCTGACCGAGGGAAATCCTCTTGCGGGGTTGATCTGCCCTACGCGAGCAAGCAAGCGGATGCGACGCCGTGCTCCTGACCGAAGGAATTCCCCCTTGCGGGATGGGCCCGCCCTACGCGTCCTGCGCGCTCTGCGCGGGGGTGTCGCGCTCCAGCAGATCGAGCACGGCGCGCGCCAGCACGTCGGGCTGGAATTTGGCGACGAAGCGGTCGGCACCGACGCGCTCCACCATGGAGGTGTTGAAGACTCCGCTGAGCGAGCTGTGCAGCAGAACCGGCGCGGCGCTCAGCGTCTCGTCCTCGCGGATGGCGCGGGTGAGGGCATAGCCGTCCATGCGCGGCATTTCGATGTCGGAGATGATCAGGGTGACCCCGCCGGACGCTTCGCCCAGGCCCAGTTCGCGGAGTTTCTCCAACCCTTCCACGCCATCGCGAGCGACTACGCAGTCGAAGTTCATGGCCTCGAGAATGCCGATCATGCGTTGCCGGGCGACGGCGGAATCATCCACCACCAGGATGCGGCGTGGCGTGGCCGGCTGCTGCGCCGCAACCTGGCGCAGCTCATTGGACAACTCCACCGGGTTTGGATCCAGCTGCGCCAGGATCTGCTCCACGTCGACCACCGCCAGCAGGCGGCCACCGATACGGGTGACGGCATTGACCTTGTCGCCATAGCCCAGCGTGGCCGCCGGGGTCTGCATGTCGGCACCGTCGCAATGCACGATGCGGTCCACTGTGGCGATCAGGAAGGCCTGCAGGGTACGGTTGAATTCGGTGACGATGACGTGGGCTTCGGGATCTCCGGCCAGCGGCGCATACGCCATGGCCGCCGCGAGATCGATCACCGGGATGGTCTGGCCGCGATAGTCGAAACTGCCGGCGAGCAGGGCGTGCAAGCCGGGCATCTGTTCCATCGGCGGGCGCCGGATCACCTCGCGCACCTTGAACACGTTGATGCCGAAATCCTGATCCGCGCCCAGCCGGAACATCAGCAGGGCCAGCCGGTTGTGGCCGGCGAGCTGGGTCATTTGTTCGACGCTGCTGAGAACGGCCTGCGCCATGAAGGCTCCGCGAAGGTTGTGGAAGTCCGGTGGCTGTGTCGGCCGGTTTGATGGCTTCTTTAGGTTCCTTAGGCGATGGATGCAGGGCGCGATGCGTCGCGTGCCCGCGCGATGTGGCCTGTCACTGCGGGACGGGCGCATCGCTGCAGGATGAGCATGGCATCCAACGTGGTCTGCTGGCACATGAATTGCTTCGACGGCAGGGACGATTCAATTTTCACGCCCAGCCGCCGATGTGCTGCAAGCGGTTGGCGAATCATCGGGTGCTGTGGCCGCTGGCTTTCGTCACCCGCACATTTCTACTGGAGCAAGTGAGCGACATGCCTTTATTGCGAAGCCGAGCGGTTGAACACCTGGCCACGGCGCTGGCCGCCGGCGACTGCACCCGGGTGCGGGAGCTGTCGCGCCAGTATCCTGCAGCAGCCCGTGCACTGGGGCCATTGCTGCACGCGCGATCGGCGCGCCGCAATAGCCACGGCGATGCCGGCCGGGCGCTGGAGCAGCAGGGACAGGTCCTCGAGGGAACCCAGGCGCTGGGGCAACATCTGGTCGATCTGGGGGCGCAGGCACAATCCACGCGTGACAGCGTCAGTCGTTTGACGGATGCCGGTGCCGCCATGAGCAATACCCTGACGCAGGCGATGATGGCGCTGACCACGGCGCTGCAGTCGGCCGGCAAGGGTGATGCCAGCGTGCGCGATTTCGATGGCCAGCTGCGGTTGCTGCGCTCCGCGCTGTCCACGATGACGCAGACACACGGCAAGTTTTCCGGCTTTTTCAGCGAGATCGGCCGGCTGACCACGGCGGTGCAGGATATCGCCCACCAGACCAACCTGGTGGCATTGAACGCCGCCATCGAGGCAGCGCGTGCCGGCGAGGCCGGTCGCGGGTTTGCGGTCGTGGCCGATGAGGTCAAGGAGCTGGCCGAAAAGACCACCAGTGCCACTGCTGAAATCGAGAATGTGACCCAGGCAGTGGGTGAATATGCCGGCCAGCTGGAATCGGCGGTGGAAGACAGCCTGCGGCGCCTGGATCATGCCGACGAACGCCTGCAAACGACTCAGGAGGCGCTGGATTCGGTGGACACGGTACTGACCCAGGTGCAGCACCATGTGCAGTCCGTGCAGACCGCGGGGCGTGAACTGCAGACCCGGGTGACCTCGTCACAAAGCGGGCTGGACACCATGACCCGGTTGAGCAGCGAGAGTCAACGCCAGCTCGATTCCCTGGCGCGGGCCAGCCTGACGGCGCACCATTTGAGTGCGCAGTGTCTGCAGGCCGAGGCGGGCAGCGACGTCGCCAGCCTCAGTCAGGCGATCCGCGAAGCCGGCTCCGGGTACAGGCATGCGTTGAATCTGGCACTGCGGGCGCCGGACAGTGTCGACAGGCGCTGGTTCGATACCGGTTCCATGGAAACCTGGATTGCCGGCCTGCAGCAGCACCTTCCGGCGCATCCTGCGCTGCAGGATCTGACGTCGGCCGGGCAGGCCTTCGCGGGACAGAGTCGTCAGTTCGTGAGCCTGGTCAGGGATGGCGACAAGGCCCGGGCCAATGCCCTGGTCAAGGAATTGAACCAGGCGCTCGATCGGGTGACGCATGCGCTGTCCGATCTCGTGGGAGCGCCAGCATGACGCGCTTGCCGCGCGCACTGCTGGTGCTGGTCGGCATCATGCTGGCCGGCTCTGCCATGGCGAGCGGCAATGAATCGTTGCAGGCCATCGAAAAGGCGGCGGTGGCGCAGGTGCGTGCGACGGCGCCGGCCGATGCGCGGGTGGTGGCGCATGCCAGCACGCTGGATTCGCGGTTGCGCTTGGCTGCCTGCACGCAGTCGCTGCGATCGCGTATTCCGGGTGGGCGCATCCGCGGCAACCGGGTTAGCGTGGAGGTCAGTTGCGCCGCGCCGCGGGCGTGGTCGTTGCGGGTCGGCGTCAAGGTGCGGATCTTCCGCAAGGTGCTGGTGACCACCCGTGCGCTGGCGCGCAAGGACAGCATCGGCGCCAATGACGTGGCGTTGCAGGAGCGCGACGTGAGCCGGCTGGGCTACGGATATCTGTCCTCGCTGACACAGGCATCGGGACGGCCGGTGGCGCGGCCTTTGCGTGCCGGCGTCGTCTTGACCCCGGCGATGCTCGCCCATCGTGAAGTGGTGCGACGCGGTGACCAGGTCACGGTGATGGTGGATATGTCGGGGATCAAGGTGCGGGCTGCCGGTGTGGCGCTTGCAGGCGGCGATGCGGGTGAGCGCGTGCAGGTGCGCAACGTGAGCTCCGGGCGGACGCTGGATGCCACGGTCCTCGGCGCCGGGTTGGTGCGGGCGCTACCCTGACGTGGTCGACGCAGGCCGCGTCGCACGCCTAAAGTTTCCGCAAAAGCGGCCGATACCGGCCATGAACAGACATTGATCCCGGCGAGGTCCAGGATATGAACAACACCATACATTCGACAGGTCTCAAGCAGGCCGCACTGCAGAACAGTCCGCAGAACAAGGCAGGCACGGCGTCGGCCGAGGCTGGCGCGCAGACACCGGGACCGCAAGGCGACAGTGTGCAGCTGACGGCGTCGGCACAGGCCATCGGCCAGGCATCGCGCATACAGGGCAGCTCGGCGCCCGTGGATGCGGCGCATGTGCAGCGCGTCCGCCAGGCACTGGCCAGCGGCAACTACAACGTCGATGCCACGCGCATCGCCGACAAGCTGCTGAAGGTCGAAAGCCAGATCGGCGGCAAGGGCTGATCATGACCCGGCGCGGCGACATCCTGGATTCGCTGCACGCCGTGGTCGGCGAGATGCGTCAGGCAGTCGATGCGCTGGAAGAGGCCCTGCGTGACGAACGGGCCGCTCTCGATGCCGCCGATGCCGATGCGCTGGATGCCGTGGGCGTGCGCAAGCAGCAGCAGCTCGAGCAGCTGGAGACGCTGGATGCGGAACGCCTGCATCTGGCGGGCGAACTGGATCCCGTCGATCCAGCCGCGGTCCCCGGGTGGGACGCCGTGCTGGCGGGGCTGGAGTCCTGTCGCGGCATGAACGACGTGAATGGCCGCATCGTGCAGCGCCGCCTGCAACATGTCCGCGAGGCCATTGATCTGGTCACCGGCGCCGACCGTGGTGCCGCGTTGTACGGGCCGGGTGGCAAGCAGGTCAGTGCACCGCTCAACATGACGCGTTCGCACGTCTGAACGCACCTAATCAATATACGCATCAGAGACGATTCCTGCCATGACGCCCATGAACGAGCCTTCCGATGCCGGTGCTGCTGTGGGGGAGGAGGGCGTCGACGAGGCCGTGCTGCCGTTCAGCCGTGTACCGATCCTGGATCGTCAGCGCACGCTGTTCGCGTACGAACTGCAGCCGCGCGACGCCGCAGGTGAAGCCTGTCCGGTCACCACGCAGACCATCCTGGACGTGTTTGCCAACGGCAACATCAGGCGGCTGATCGGTGGCGCGCGAGCGCTGGTGCGCTGCAACCGCGAGGTCTTGCTGAGCCACGCCCACGTACTGCCCTCGGGTGGAAATATCGGCATCATCGTCGGCCAGGATGTGGGCTTTGACGAGGAGACTGTCGCCGCTCTGGAGGAGACCGCCGGGCGCGGCGTGCTGTTGATGATGGACGGGCTGGTGCAGCGCGGGGGCGTGTCGCCCGGGGTGGCCACGCGCATTGCCGCGCTGATGCGCAATGTGCGGTATGTCAGCCTGGATGTGCGTTCGGCGCATATCAACACCGAGGCGATGGCCGAGGCCATCAAGCGGCTGCACGCATTGGGCATTCTGGTCCTGGCGACCCATGTCGACGACCATGCCGCCTATCGCCTGTGCGAGCGGCTCGAGTTCGACGGATACCAGGGCGGCTACCTATTCCGTCCCGATGCGCTGGATGCCAGCAAGATCAAGCCGAACAAGCTCAACGTGCTGCGTCTGATGGCGGCACTGCAGAACCCGGACAACGGCCCCATCGAGCTGGAGAAGCTGATCCGCAATGATGCGGTGCTCAGCTACAAACTTCTCAATTGCGTCAACTCCGCCTACTTCAACCTGCCGCGCAAGTTGAAGTCACTGCAGCATGCGGCGATCTTTTTCGGCGTGGCGCGGATCCGCAACTGGGTCTACGCCATGAGTCTTGCGGGGATGGATGATAACCCGCCGGAGCTGCTGAAGTTCGCGCTCACGCGGGCGCGCATGTGCGAACTGCTGGGGCGGGGCCTGGCGCGGGATATGCAGGAGCACGCATTCCTGACCGGTCTGTTCTCCCTGCTGGACACCATGATGAATGCACCCATGGAGTTCGTGCTGGAGCAGGTTCCGGTCGCCGAGCAGGTGCGTGAAGCCCTGGTCGAGGACAGCGGACCGCTGGCGCCCCTGCTGGGACAGGTGCGTGCGTGGGAGACGGGCTATGTGGTGACCATCCGCAACGCGTCGGGCAAGGTCGTGGATCTGGCCGACACCTACCTGCATGCGGCCGAGTGGGCCGATGAGGTGTACCGCTTTGCCGGCGGTGCCGAGACCGCGACGGACTGAGTCCGTCTCCATGGGAGATGTTATCTCCGCCGACATCCCGGCAACCCTAAAGTTCCTGGCGTGCGGGCCGATAAAGGAAGTGCCGCCGCACTTCCACATGGCGGACTCCAATCCCGCAAGTCAAGAGGCTCGATGTTATGAAAATGCTGCTGGCAGCCGCCATATTCGCCGCGGTTCCCCTGGCCGCTCACGCCGACTGTTCCGTCAAGGATTTTTCGGTGCAGGATTTCAAGGTGGTTCCTTCCGGCCCCGGCCGTCCCATGCACATGCCCGGAAACCTGGTGAACAACTGCAGCTCGCCGGCTGCCGCACAGGTCGAGATCATGGCCAAGGATGGGAGCGGCAAAGTGATCGAGAAGCGCAAGGGCTGGCCCGCGGGCACGTCCAATATTGCCCCCGGCAAGAGCCTGAAGTTCGACATGGGCCGCCGTTTCCGCTTTCGCTCCACGATGCAGGCGTACACACTCAAGATCGTGTCGGTTCGCAGCTGGTAACAGCCCGGGTGGCATGTCTCGGCATGCCTTGCGGGTTCGCCAGGAAAGCCGTCCCTGCTTGCGCGGGGCGGCTTTGCGCATTTGCGGCGCATGAAACGGGTCTTGTGCTCCTGTGCGGTCGCGGCCTTGAATGACCGGGACCCGAATGTCAGTCCTCGATGCTGTCGTAGATCAGTCCGATGACCGCGGCGGATGCCGCATACAGCTCGGTGGGGATCTCCTCGTGCAGGCGCACGGCGGCAAGCAGGGCGGACAGTTGCGGGTCGGACAGGCGCGGCAGCCCCATGCGTTCTGCGGTGGCTTGCAGGGCATCCGTCTGCCGGGCATCCAGATCCGGAATCAGGGAGGGCTGCGTGTCCGGGCCGCGAAAGCGCAGCACGACCTGGCGGCGTGGCGTGGGACCACTCATGCGCTGGCCTCGAACAGGGGCCGGCGGACCTCTTGCCCCGATTGCGGCAGTCCCTGGCGGCATTGCATGCGTTCCAGGTGCAGCGCGCTGGCGTCCAGGCGTCGGGTCAGTTTCTCTGCACCTGCTTCGAGGCGCTGCACGGTGTCGTGGCGCTCGGCCCACAGGCGAACGCCGATCTTGCGTGCATGGACCGTGATCTCGGCCTGTATCGGCCCCAGTGCGGGCAGGTCGACGCTGAAACCCAGCGTCCAGGTGCCGGGTTCCGATGCCGGGGCGGGAGTGGTGTCCCGCTCGATGCGCATCTGCACCACATCGTATCCATGGTCACGTCCGTGCACGGGAATTTCGATCATGCAGGCCGTTGGACCCGGCTGGCCCGGGTGTGCCTCGAGCTGGGCAATTTCCAGCCGCGACAGCGCTGCGCCGACATGATCGCGCATGCCGGCTAGGATCGTGCTCGGATGTTGCTGCTCGCGCGGCAACTGGATGCGTTGCTGTGGCTGCATCGGCCGTGAGCGCAAGGGCGGGCCAGGCTCGGTGGTCGATGATGGTGGCTGTTGCCCGGATGCGATGCGTGCGGACGGTGTGTTCTGCAGCACGCGGCTCAGGCGCAGCAGTGTCGCCTTCCAGTCGGCCGCCAGGTGATCGAGGCCACTGCCTTCAGGCGCCAGCGCCGCACGCAGCAATGCGTGTTCGAAGAACAGGCCCGAATTGGACAGCGCCCGTTTCAACCCTGCAGCCGCCGACAGATCGGCCGGGCTGCGAATGGCCGCTTCCATGCTGGCCAGCGCGTAGCGCACCGGTGTCGGCAGTTCACGCATGGCCGGGTGCCGCGCCACTGCGGCCAGATCCGCCAGCACCGGCGCGTAACCGCCCTGGCGCGGCAGTTGTGCCCGCAGCAGCTTGTTGAGGGGGCTTTCGGCCTGCGTGTCGATGATTTCCAGCAGCGGGATCGAGCCGTTGCTGAGCACGCGTGCCTGGAACTGGCGGGGCAGCGCCTGCGCATCGGACGTATCGGCCTCCACGGTCACGCCGCCGATCTGCAGGACATAGCGGCTCAGCGCCAGCTGGTCCAGCACGCGGCCGGCCTGCACGCTGCCCACACGCCACGCACCGGGCATGGTGCCGGCGGCGGCGCCAGCCCAGGTCAACGCGGCCAGGTTTGTGGGTTGAATGATCACGTGGCACTCCGGCTATCGCAGTCCCTATCGGCCGGTGGCGGCGGAACTTTACCGGCGGGCGAGGTGCGCTGCGCCTCGATGCGCAAAACCCTTAAAGTTCGCTGGCGGTGTGCCGATCAAATGGGTAACGCGCGTCGTTTTCGCGCGACAACCGACACGGACTCCCCATGACTGCAGCACGCCCAGGTCGGCGCACGTCACCACAGACCAAATGCATCAAGCTGGCGGACGCCCTGCGTCTCAATGCCTGTGCCCAGTTGCAGGAGCAGCTTGTGGCGCGGCTCGACAAAGGGGGTTCGACCCCGATCGAACTGGACGGCGGTGCTGTCGACAGCGTCGATACCGCGGCCCTGCAGTTGCTGCTGGTGTTCGCGCGCGAATGTGCGCGTCGCGACATTGCCTGGCACTGGAAACGCGTGAGCGAGCCGCTGCGTCAGGGCAGTGCATCGCTGGGCCTGGATTCCCTTCTTGCAATACCGGCGGCGCCGGCCAACTGACGGGCTGCTTCACCCCCTACCTCGAGGTTCGACCATGGCAAATATTCTGGCAGTAGACGATTCGGCCTCCATGCGCAGCATGGTGGCATTCACCCTCCGCGGTGCCGGTCACGATGTGACCGAGGCGGAAAACGGCCAGCTGGCACTGGACGCGGCCAAGTCCGGCGGTTTCCAGCTGGTGCTGGCGGACGTGAACATGCCGGTGATGGACGGCATTTCGCTGGTACGCGAGCTGCGTGCGCTGCCGCAGTACGGCGGTGTGCCGATCCTGATCCTGACCACCGAATCGCATGCCGAAAAGAAGCAGGAAGGCAAGGCGGCCGGTGCGACGGGCTGGCTGGTCAAGCCGTTCGATCCCGACCAGTTGCTGGCGACCGTCAACCGCGTTCTGGGCTGAGCGATCATGAGCGGTGTCGATCTGGCGCAGTTTCATCAGGTGTTCTTCGAGGAAAGCCTGGAAGGACTGGAGGCCATGGAAGCGGCCCTGCTCGAGCTGGATGCCGGTTCCGCAGACGATGAGCTGGTGCATACCATCTTCCGCGCCGCGCATTCCATCAAGGGCGGTTCGGCGACGTTCGGCTTTGCCGATGTGGCCGCGTTCACGCATGTGGCCGAGTCACTGCTGGAAGAGGTACGCAGCGGCCGGCATGCAGTCGATGCGCAGGTCGTGGATCTGCTGCTCAAGTCGGTGGATTGCCTGCGTGTGATGCTGCAGCGTTCGCGCGCCGGCGAGCCCGCTGCCGATGCCGAGAGTGAAGCGTTGCGTCAGGCATTGGCCGATCTTGGACCGGGCAACGATGACAAGGCTGATACCACGGATCATGCGCCGGCCGCAGCGGGCGCCGGGTGGAACATCACGTTCCGGCCGTTGCCGCATCTCCTGCGGACCGGCAACGACCCGCTGCGCCTGTTCCGCGAGCTGGAGGCGATGGGACGGCTGGACGTGGCATGCCAGGTGCCGGAGTCGCTGCCCGCAACGGCGGACCTGGACGTGGGCGACGTGCATCTGAACTGGACGCTGGCGCTGCACGGCGATGTGCAGCGTGCGCAGATCGACGCGGTGTTCGACTGGCTGGATGGAGACTGCGAGATCACGCTGGAGCCCATGCCAGCAGCCGAACCGGTTGCCGCCGAGACACCTGCCACTCCGCCGACGAGCACGGCAGCAGATGAGGTGACCCAATCGCAAACGCAGGCCGGCAAGCCGGCGCCGGCACGGGCCGCGCATGGCGGAGATGGCGGTACCATCCGCGTCGCCATTCCCAAGATCGACGCGCTGATCAACATGCTGGGCGAGCTGGTGATCACGCAGTCGATGCTCAGTCAGCTCAGCGACAACCAGGAGCTGACCGGCTCCGCCTTCGAGCAGTTGCGAGACGGCCTGACACGACTGGAAAGCAATACCCGCGAATTGCAGGAAAGCGTCATGGCAATCCGCATGCTGCCGATCGGCGCGGTGTTCAATCGCTTTCCGCGACTGGTGCACGATCTGGAGCGCAAGCTGGGCAAGAAGGTCACGCTGGACATCCACGGCGAACAGACCGAGCTGGACAAGACGGTCATGGAAAAGATCGGCGATCCGCTGGTGCATCTGGTGCGCAACGCCATCGATCACGGACTGGAGGCGCCCGATGCGCGCCGCGCCGCAGGCAAGCCCGAGGCCGGCACGTTGAGCCTGAATGCGTTCCATGAAGGCGGCAACATCGTGGTGGAAGTGCGCGACGACGGTGCCGGGCTCAATCGTGATGCCATCGTGGGCAAGGCCGTGGAACGTGGCCTGATTCCCAATGGTGAGGGGCTGGGTGACCAGGACGTGGCCGAACTGATCTTCCAGCCGGGATTCTCCACCGCCGAGGCCACCACGGATCTCTCCGGTCGTGGCGTGGGCATGGATGTGGTGCGACGCAACGTCAATGACCTGGGCGGCACGGTCACCGTGCGCAGCACCCAGGGGAAGGGCAGCGTCTTCACCATCGTGTTGCCGCTGACGCTGGCGATCATCGATGGCCTGGCCACGGCTGTGGGCGGCGAGCGTTACATCGTGCCGCTGATCTCGATCGTCGAATCCATGCAGATCAAGAGCGATGCCGTGCGGCAGACGCCAGGCGGTGCCGAGCTGTTCCGCTTCCGCGACAACTACCTGCCCATCGTGCGGCTGCACCGTCTGTTCGGCTGCCGCGAGGCGATCACCGCGCTGGACGACGGCATCATCGTGGTCATCGAGGCCGAGGGCCGGCGCGTGGGGTTGCTGGTGGACGAACTCGTGGGTCAGCAGCAGGCCGTGGTGAAGTCGCTGGAGGCGCACTACCAGCGCATTCCCGGTATTTCCGGCGCCACCATCCTGGGGGATGGCTCGGTGGCCATGATTGTGGACGTCAACGGCGTGATGCGTCTCGGGCAGCAGCGCCGTGCCGCCTGAAATATTCACGTAGGGCGGCTCAAGGAGCGGAGCGACGGAGCCGCCTGCTTGTCTGGAGCAACCCGCCTTCCCCGCAAGCAGGCGGATCCGTCGCTGGCGCTCCTTGAGCCGCCCAGCTCGGCACGAGCCGGCATCGGGAACCAGGACATTTTCCTAAAGATCGCCTGATCAGCGCCGATACCGAAACCAAGAGACCGGCGCGATACCGATGGGACTGGATGGATGAGTGACGACAACCAAAACACGAGCACATCGATGCAGCAGCTGACCTTCGCGCTGGCAAGCGAAGAATACGGCGTGGACATCCTCTCGGTGCGCGAGATCCGCGGCTGGTCGAACGTGACGCGCATTCCGCAGACGCCGGAGTTCGTTCTGGGTGTGCTGAATCTGCGCGGCGCCATCGTGCCGGTGATGGATCTGCGGCTGCGCTTCGGCCTGCAGCGGGACAGCTATGACGCCACCACGGTCACCATCGTGGTGGCGGTGGGCGAGCGACTGTTCGGCATCGTGGTCGATGCCGTCTCCGATGTACTCGACTGCACCACGAGCGATGTCAAGGACATGCCCGACATGGGTGTGGCCGTGGACACGAAATTTTTGAAGGGTCTGGTTTCGCATGGCGAGCGCATGGTCATGCTGCTGGATGTCGAGAAGCTGATGCGCCCCGAGGAAACGGCGGCGCTGGATGCGGCCATGCCGGCGTTGGACGACGTCGAAGTGGCCGCCTGAAATGTTCGGGACAAGAGAACCGTGATGAAATTCAAGATGCCGAAATTCAAGAAGCCGACCCTTACCTTGAAGCTGCGGCTGATCGTGGTCATCGGCATACTCACTGTGATGCTGTTGCTGGGCACCTGGGTGTCACTGGCCGCCATGAACCAGTCCGACGGGGTCACGCGCGAGGTATACCAGGATCAACTGGTGCCCTTGACCTTGTCCGACCAGATCGCGCGCAACTCCATGCGCCAGTTCATTGCGTTCAGTGAAGCGGTATTCCAGCTCAAGCACAAAAGCATCGTCAAGCAGAAGGAGGATGAGGTCGCCGCTTTCACTGCAAAGAACAGTGCGCTGATGGCGAAGCTGGACAAAACACCAAAATCGAAACTGGTGAGCAAGAAGTTCAAGAACTTCCAGAGCGGTTATCAGGACGTGGAAGATTCACTGGGTGACGTGATCAGTGGCTTGAACAGCGCCGATCCGGGTGTGCGCGGCACGTTGTACTCGGAGGTGCTGCCCAACCTGATCATCATGCAGAGCGAGATGAATGACCTGATCAAGGCGCAGGTGGCCGAGTCCAAGGCGGGCTATGCAAAGAACGTGGCGGCGGTGCAGAAGCTGCGCCAATACACCTTGATCGGTCTGACCGCAGGCCTGCTGGTATCGCTGCTGCTGGCATTCTTCCTGATCCGCTCCATCCATCGCACGCTGAAATTCGCGGTGAAGACCGCCGATGCCATCGCCGATGGCCATCTGGGACACGACATCAGCGATCATCGCGACGACGAACTGGGTCAGCTGCTGAAAGCCTTCAAGCGCATGGATACCCGGTTGAGCGAGATCGTGGGCGAGGTGCGTTCCGGTTCCGAGTCGGTCAGTTCCGCCGCCGAACAGATCTCGCGTGGCAATGACGATCTCAGTCAGCGCACGCAGGAGCAGGCCTCCAGCCTGGAGGAGACGGCCTCGTCGATGGAGGAGATGACGTCCACGGTGAAGCAGAATGCGGAAAATGCCAGTCACGCCAATCAGCTGGCGCGCGGTGCCCGCGAACAGGCCGAGCGTGGCGGCGAAGTGGCCGGCAAGGCGATTCACGCCATGGACGAGATCAATGCCTCCAGCGGCAAGATTGCCGACATCGTGGGGCTGATCGACGAGATTGCCTTCCAGACCAACCTGTTGTCGCTGAACGCGGCCGTGGAAGCGGCGCGTGCCGGAGAACAGGGTCGCGGATTCGCCGTGGTGGCCACCGAAGTGCGCAGTCTGGCGCAACGCAGCGCGGCGGCGGCCAAGGAGATCAAGGGTCTGATCAACGACAGTGTGGAGAAGGTCAAGGCGGGCAGCGAGCTGGCCCAGGCGACCGGCAACACGCTGCACGAGATCGTGGACAGTGTGAAGAAGGTGACGGATATCGTCGCCGAGATCGCCGCCGCCAGCCACGAACAGTCCTCGGGTATCGAGCAGGTCAACAATGCCGTGGTGCAGATGGACGACGTGACCCAGCAGAATGCCGCACTGGTGGAAGAGGCCGCCGCGGCATCGCGCGCCATGCACGAGCGCGCCAATGAACTGCTGCACATCGTGGCGTTCTTCCATCTGCAGGGCGATGCCGATCCCGCTGCCGAAGCGGGGGCTGCGGGCGGCACCACGGTTGTGGGCAAGTCACAGATCGTTGCGGATGCAGGGGACGGGGTGCGTGTGGCCCGCACGTCCGGCCAGAGCCCTGCAGCGAAACCTGCATCTGCGGACCGGAAGAGTGCGGAACCCGCCGCCGTCGCCGCCGACAGCGCCGTGTGGGAGGAGTTCTGAGCCATGGGCGCGGATCATCCCGCGCCCGGAGCCACGGCGCCGGTCTCTGCCGCTGCGGTGCTGGGTGACGCGGAGTTCAACTTCCTGCGCCAGTTCGTGTTGGATCACTGCGGCATCTCGCTCAGCGAACAGAAGCGGCAACTGGTGCAGGGGCGCCTGGCGCGGCGGTTGCGCGTCCTCAAGCTGCGCGGTTACCAGGAGTATTGCCAGCTGTTGCGCGATCGGCCGGAAGCCGAGCTGGACGAATTGTCCAGCGTCATCAGCACCAATGTCACGGCGTTCTTCCGGGAGCCGCATCACTTCGACTATCTGGCCGAGGAGCTTCTGCCACGCTGGCTGAAGTCGCCGCACAACGGGCGCATCCGGCTGTGGTCGGCCGGTTGCTCCAGCGGGGAAGAGCCGTATTCGCTGGCGATGGTGCTGGCCGAGGCGCTGGAACGCCACGGGCGGCCCGTGGATGCACTGATTCTGGCCACCGATCTGTCCCCGCAGGCGCTGGCCGCCGCGCGGCTGGGTCACTACACCCTGGATCACCTCAAGGGGATCGACGAGCACCGTCGCCGGCGCTGGTTGCTGCGTGGAACCGGATCCCGGCAGGGGCAGTTCTGCGTGCATCCGAGACTGCGCGAACTGGTGCGCGTGCAGCCGTTGAACCTTCTGCATGCATGGCCGATGCGCGGCGCCTTCGATGCCATTTTCTGCCGCAACGTGATGATCTATTTCGACAAGCCCACCAAGCAGCGCTTGTTTCAGCGCTTCGCTTCAGTATTGCGCGATGAGGGTCACCTGTTCCTGGGTCACTCCGAATCGATGCATGGTCTGGCCACCGAGTTCGGCCTGATCGGAAAAACCATCTATCAACGGAAGGGCGCATGAGTGCTGCCGCGGCGGTGCTTGCGGGCAGCAGAGGCCGGGTCGGTGAGGTGACGGGCGCCGCACTGCCGGGCTTCGAGCATGTACGCCGTTACTACGATTCACGCATCGTGCGGGCGGTGGCGAAGATCCTGCCCGGCGAGTTCTACGTCAGCGATGGCGATGACGTGATCACCACGGTACTGGGGTCGTGCGTCGCCGCATGTATTCGTGATCGCGAGAACGGCGTCGGCGGCATGAACCATTTCATGTTGCCCGCGCCGGCCCATGGCAACGCCGACTCGTGGCGTGCGGAAGTCGGTCGGGCTGCACGCTACGGCACCGACGCCATGGAGCATCTGGTCAACGCCATTCTCAAGGCGGGCGGCCGACGCGAACGGCTGGAGGTGAAGATTTTCGGCGGCGCGCGCGGCATGAGCGATGTGGGCCGGCGCAATGTGGAGTTCGTGCGTCATTACCTGCATACCGAGGGCCTGATGCTGGTGGCCGAACATGTCGGCGATGTTTTCCCGCGCCAGGTGCAGTACTTCCCGGATACGGGGCGCGCGCGCATGCGGCGCCTGCGTGCCATCGACGGCAGTGACGTGACGGCCCGCGAGAGTGCGTACCTCAAGGAACTGGCAAATCACCCGATAAAGGGTGCAGTGGAGCTTTTCTAGACAATCATGGCGCCTTCCAAGTCAAAAGTCCGGGTTCTCGTCGTCGACGATTCCGCCCTCGTGCGCAAGATGTTGACCACCATGCTCGAGTCCGACGCGGGCATCGAGGTGGTCGGCGCGGCTGCCGACCCCTACATCGCGCGGGACAAGATCAAGCAGCTGGCACCGGATGTGCTGACCCTGGACGTGGAAATGCCGCGCATGGACGGGCTGACGTTCCTGGACAACCTGATGCGTTTGCGGCCGATGCCGGTGGTGATGGTGTCGTCGCTGACCGCACGCGGTGCGGAGGTCACCCTGCGCGCGCTGGAACTGGGTGCCGTGGATTTTTTCTGCAAGCCGGGAAGCGACGTCAGCGGCACGTTCGCGCACAGTGCGGAAGTGATCTGCGCCAAGGTCCGCGCCGCTGCCCTGACGCGGCCACGGGCGCGCGCGGCCGATGTGTCGCGGCTGCGCAGCGTGGACCCCAGACTGGATGCCGATGCGGTGATTCCGCGCATGCAGAAGCAGACCGCCGTGGGCACCCGCATGATCGCCATCGGCGCTTCCACAGGCGGCACCGAGGCGATTCGCGTGGTGCTGCAGGCGCTGCCGCCGGATACGCCCCCGGTGCTGGTTGTGCAGCATATCCCGGCCATGTTCAGCGGGCCGTTCGCGGCGCGCATGGATGGCGCCTGTGCCGTGCGCGTATGCGAAGCGCAAGATGGCCAGCCCATCCATTGCGGGCATGTCTACGTGGCGCCCGGCGATCGTCATCTATTGGTGATGCGTGATGGTGCGCGTTACGTGTGCAGGTTGCACGATGGCCCGCACGTGAACCGGCACAAGCCCAGCGTGGACGTGTTGTTCCGTTCCATGGCGGTGACCGTGGGCGCAGCCGGTGTGGGTGCCCTGCTCACCGGCATGGGCGATGACGGCGCGCGCGGCCTCAAGGAAATGCGTGAAGCGGACGCCGCCACCCTGGTCCAGGACGAAGCTTCGTCCGTGGTCTGGGGAATGCCCGGAGCCGCCTGGAAAATGGGCGCGGCGGCAGAAGCCGTACCGCTCCAATCCATTGCTGCGCGGCTGCTGGAGATGGCAGCACAACCGTTGCCCGATCTGAAGACGGGCACCTGACAAGGATTATGAACATGTGGTCGATGCGCAAACCCGAACCCATCCTGGGCCTTGCCGTCAGCGCACTGGCGCTGATCGTGGTCACCATCTGGAGCCATGGCTGGGTGGCTCCGGTCACCGTGGCAGTTCTGGCCGCCCTGTGGATCGCGTTGAGCCAGCGCATGGTGCTGCGCCATCACGCCGCCGTGGAGTCGGCCGCACAAGGCAGCAGCGACGACCTGCCGGTGCACGCCGCTCTGGAGGACATGCGCAGCGCCATCGTGGATGAGCTGAGCCAGTCCGCACAGGAGCTGCATCAGGCGCTGGACGTGCTGCGCGATGCCGTGGGCGAGCTGAACAGCGGTTTCGACGGGCTGTCGAAAAAGACCGGCACGCAGCAGACGTTGCTGCGTCAGATCCTGGACAGCTCCGGCAGTGACGGCGATATCTCCGTACAGAAGTTCACCGCCAAGACTGGCGCGCTGCTGGAGCATTTCGTCGGCCTGATCGTGCACTTGTCGCGTGACAGCCTGCGCATCGTCTACCGCATCGACGAGATGGCCAAGGAAATGGACGCGGTATTCGACCTGTTGAAGAACGTCAACACCATTGCCGAGGAAACCAACCTTCTGGCGCTCAATGCGGCCATCGAGGCGGCGCGGGCCGGTGAATCCGGACGCGGCTTCGCGGTGGTGGCCGGCGAGATCCGCAATCTGGCGCGCAATTCCAACCAGTTCAACGAGAAGATCGGCACCCACGTGGAACGCTCGCGCAATGCCATGGAGCAGCTGCGTGGCCTTGTCGGCGACATGGCGGCGCAGGACATGAGCGTGGCGTTGGCCAGCAAGGGTGACATTGACCGCATGATGGCGCATGTCAGCGAGAGCGATACGCGTGTCAATGCCGCCGCCGACGAAGTGGCCGGTATCGCCAGTGGCCTGTCTGCCGATGTGTCGACCACCGTGCGTTCGCTGCAGTTCGAGGACATCCTGAGCCAGCTGATCCAGCAGACCCGTACGCGGTTGGTCGAACTGCAGGACGTGACCAGTGAATGCAGCCGTGACATCGAGGTCATCGCCCGGACCAGCGGGGCGGCGGACGAGACGGCCGCACGCGCCGAACGCCTGCGCGAGCGATTGGCGACGCAGCGCGAAAAAGCACGGTTGCGCGGCAAGGGCCCGGCTCTGCAGACGTCCATGAGCGCCGGCGAAATCGATCTGTTCTGATTGAGGGGGTCTCTGAACATGTTCGTACAGACGTGTCGACAGAACCTCGAGGGGAAACCATGAGTTTGCGAATAGAACTGGATGCCGATGAAGGCTGCATGACCGTCCACGTGCAGGAACGCTTCGATTTTTCCGTGCATCGGGCGTTTCACGACGCCTGCCTCGACGGGCAGCGGGCGCACAGCTACGTGATCGATCTGGAGCAGGCCACCACCATGGACAGTTCGGCGCTGGGCATGCTGCTGCTGCTGCGGGAGCGCGCCGGCGGCGAGGGTGCGGATATCCGTATCGTCAACGCCCAGCCCGATCTGCGCAACACGTTGCGCGTGGCCGGGTTCGAGGAGCTTTTCACCGTGCATTGAAGCGGTGCATTGAAGCTGTGACCCTCCCGCTGCATGCCGCGCAGGGGGATCAAGGAGCGTCAGCGACGGCTCCGCCTGCTCGCGGCGGAAGCGGGGCAGTGACCCGCGCAGGCGGATGTGTCGAGTTGCTCCTGGTCGAGTTGCCCTTGGCCGGAGAACGTCCCCTTGGCATGGATCCGCCCTGCGAGGCATGGCGCGACGTGTTGCTTCCATGTGCTTTTGTCATGAGGCGTGCTGTTGTACCCGTCGTGTGCCGCGTCATAATGCATCTTCGATCATGGCGAGGTGCAGCATGGGCAGACAGTGGAATTTCAGCGCCGGCCCGGCCGCCTTGCCGGAAATCGTGTTGCGGCAGGCGCAACAGGAGCTGCTGGACTGGCACGGCACCGGTGCCTCCGTCATGGAGATCTCGCACCGTGGCGCGGCATTCATGGACATGGCCGCCGAGGTCATGCGGGACCTGCGCCAGTTGCTGGCGGTCCCTGAAAGCCACCACATCCTGTTCCTGCAGGGTGGCGCCACGCAGCATTTCGCACAGATTCCGCTGAACCTTGCGGCACAGGCCGACTCGGCCGACTACGTGCTCAGCGGCCACTGGGGCGAGAAGGCCGTGCGCGAGGCGGAGCCGCATGTCGGCGTGCGCATTGCCGCCAGCAGTGCGGACGACGGCTACCGCAGGGTACCGGATGCGTTCGATCTGGATCCCGATGCGGCCTATGTGCACATCACGCCCAACGAGACCATTCACGGCACGGAATTTCATCACATGCCGGAGACGGGCGGTGTACCGCTGGTCGCCGACATGTCCTCGACCCTGCTGTCGCGCCCCATCGACGTGGCGCAATTCGGCCTGATCTACGCAGGTGCGCAGAAGAACATCGGGCCGTCCGGCCTGGTGGTGATGATCATCCGCGAGGATCTCCTGCAGCGCACCCCGCGGCCGCTGGCGCCGATCCTGCGCTATGCCGGACAGGCGCAGAACGATTCCATGCGCAACACGCCCAATACCTGGGGCTGGTATCTGGCCGGCCTGGTGTTCAAGTGGATCATGTCGCAGGGTGGCCTCGAGGCCATGGCCGAACGCAACCGCGGCAAGGCCAACCAGTTGTATGCAGCCATCGACGAGTCGGGCGGCTTCTACAGCAACGATGTCGCATCGGATTCGCGCTCGTGGATGAACATTCCCTTTCGATTGCAGGATGCGGCGCTCGACGCACGTTTCCTGGAAGAGTCCGGGCAGGCGGGGCTGATGGCACTCAAGGGGCATCGCGCGCTGGGCGGCATGCGTGCATCCATCTACAACGCCATGCCGCCTGAAGGCGTGGCGGTACTCACTGATTTCATGCGCGATTTCGCGCACCGGCACGGTTAGACGGATACCAGCATGACCACACAGAACAAAGACGGCACGAATATCTCCCTGGACGAGGCACGCGCACGCATCGATGCCATCGATCGCGACATCCAGGGACTGATCAGCGAGCGCGCGCAGTGGGCGCAGAAGGTCGGCAAGGCCAAGGGTCCGCTGAAGGCAGCGGTGGATTATTACCGTCCCGAACGCGAAGCCCAGGTGCTGCGCCGCGTGGTCGACCGCAACGACGGGCCACTGTCGGATACCGAAGTGGTGCGCCTGTTCCGCGAGATCATGTCGGCGTGCCTGGCACAGCAGGAACCCCTGAAGATCGGTTACCTGGGGCCGCCGGGCACCTTCAGCGAACAGGCGGTACGCAAGCATTTCGGGCATTCCGCGCACGGGTTGCCGCTGGGCACCATCGAGGAAGTGTTTCAGGAAGTGGAGGCCGGGCACGCGGATTTCGGCATGGTGCCGGTAGAGAACTCCGGGCAGGGCACGATCCAGTCCACGCTGGACATGTTCCTGTCTTCCAAGGTGACCATCTGTGGCGAGGTGGAGATGCGCATCCACCAGTTCCTGCTTTCGCGCAGCGGGCATCTGGAGGATATCGAGCGCGTGTATTCGCACCCGATGTCGTTTGCGCAGTGCAAGAGCTGGCTGCGCCAGCATTTGCCGCACGCCGAGCGTGTGCCGGTATCCAGCAACGCCGAGGCCGCGCGGCGCGCACGCAATGCGGATGATGCTGCCGCCATCGCCGGGGAAGCGGCTGGTCTGGTCTACGGCCTGAAGGCGTTGGCCGGACCCATCGAGGATCACTCGGACAACACCACGCGGTTTCTGGTGCTGGGCCGGGAGATCTTTCCGTCCTCGGGCAACGACCGCACCTCGCTGCTGGTGTTCATCAAGGATCGGCCCGGTGCGCTGTTCCAGGTGCTGAGTCCGTTCGCGCAGCATGGCCTGAGCATGAACCGCATCGAGTCGCGACCGGCGCATTCGGGCAAATGGCAGTATGCCTTCTTCATCGATGTCAGCGGGCATGCCGACGACGAGGCGATGCGCGCGGCGCTGGACGATCTGGCGCCGTACGCGGGGCAGGTCCGCATACTGGGCTCGTACCCGCTGGCGGTGCCGTGAGTCAGACGATCGGCTGGACCAGCCGCCGCGGCGACCCGCTGCATGGACGGTTGCGCGTACCGGGTGACAAGTCGGTATCGCATCGTGCGGTGATGCTGGCGGCGCTGGCCGAAGGGCGTTCGCATGTGCGCGGTTTCCTGGAGGGCAGCGATACACGGGCGACCGCGGCCATCATGCAGCAACTGGGCGTGCAGATCACCGCTCCGGAGCATGGCGAGCGCATCGTCCATGGCGTCGGCCTGCACGGGTTGTGCGGCAGCGATGCGGCGCTGGACTGCGGCAACGCCGGCACCGGCATGCGCCTGCTCGGCGGTCTTCTGGCCGGGCAGGCGTTCGATAGTCGGCTTGTGGGCGATGCCTCCCTGTCGCGACGTCCGATGCGGCGCGTCATCGACCCGTTGGCGTCCATGGGCGCGCGCATCGATGCATCGGACGATGGCACGCCGCCCCTGCGCATCCATGGGGGCCGGACGTTGCACGGTATGTGCTACACGCCGCCGGTGGCCAGCGCGCAGGTGAAATCCGCCATTCTGCTGGCGGGACTGTATGCGCAGGGCGATACCGAGGTCATCGAGCCGCGGCCCACGCGCGATTACACCGAGCGCATGCTGGAGGCATTCGGTTGGCCTGTGCGCTTCGAGCCGGGCCGGGTGCGCCTGTCCGGCGGCGCGCGGCTGCAGGCGACGGACATTGATGTGCCGGCGGATTTTTCGTCCGCCGCATTCCTGATCGTGGCTGCGTGCATCGTGCCCGGCTCAATGTTGCGACTGGACGGCGTCGGCCTCAATCCGCGCCGCACCGGTCTTCTCGAAGCACTGCTGCTGATGGGGGCCGATATCCGTATCGAGCAGGAACGTGAGGCCTTCGGGGAGCGCATCGGCGACCTGGTCGTGCGGCACGCGGAGCTGCGCGGCGTGCAGATCCCGGAATCCGTCGTGCCGGACATGATCGATGAATTTCCGGCACTGTGCATCGCCGCCGCGGCTGCCTCGGGGACCACGCGCATCCGCGGTGCCGCCGAGCTGCGGGTCAAGGAATCGGACCGTCTGGCAGCGATGGCCGGTGGCCTGCGCGCACTGGGCATCCAGGTGCATGAATGCGAGGACGGCGCCGATATCGTCGGCGGCAGGCTGCACGGTGGCGACGTCGACAGCCTGGGCGATCACCGCATCGCCATGAGCTTTGCCATCGCCGGCCTGCTCAGCGACGGTGCCGTGCGGATCGACGACTGCGCCAATGTCGACACGTCGTTTCCAGGGTTCATGGCGCTGGCCAACCAGCATGGGTTTGCCTTGTCGCGTGATTGAATCCCCGTGATCTGCCTTGCTGCAAGGGCCGCTGGGCGTCGCTGTGCAGCAGGCGCCTGGCGTCACTTGTCGGAGATGTAGGCCGGACCTTTCCCTGCGGTTTTTTCGTAGACGCCACCCCCGGCACGGCGGTATTGCGTGAAGCCGTGCTTCTCCAGGTGGCCTTCCTTGAGGCGCTGCCCCTGGCCGGCGACCACGTGGGGTGCACTGATGCGCTGGCGCGCGGGCGCGCCGCACTGCGGACACGTGTCCAGTGGCGGATCGGTCAGACGCTGCAACACGTCGAAGCCGCCGCGGCAATGCGGGCAATGACGTTCACCGCTGGCAATGTATTCGTGGATGGGCATGGATACATGGTACGTGGTGCGAGCGCACGCCAGCTACATGTAACTCTCGCCCATCCGGTCCAGTTCCAGTTCCCGCAGATGTTTCCAGCGATTGACGATGGTGCAGAACAGCTGCGCCGTGCGTTCGGTGTCGTAGACTGCCGAGTGTGCCTCGCGGGCATCGAAATCGAAACCTGCAGCCTGCACCGCCTTGCTCAGGACGGTCTGTCCGTATGCCAGACCGCCCAGCGTGGCGGTGTCGAAGCAGCTGAACGGATGCAGCGGATTGCGTTTGTAACCGGTGCGGCGCACCGCCGCGGCA
This sequence comes from uncultured Gammaproteobacteria bacterium, assembly GCA_963747595.1. Lineage (GTDB taxonomy): Bacteria > Pseudomonadota > Gammaproteobacteria > Xanthomonadales > Rhodanobacteraceae > Oleiagrimonas. The sequence goes on along the minus strand of CAVVFO010000002.1, from coordinate 1,119,776 downwards.
ATGAAGCTCAGATCGAACGCGGCATTGTGTCCCACCAGCACGGCGCGCTGGCAATGGGCGTCGCGGACCGCCTTGCGGATTGGCTGGAAAATGACATCCAGGGCGTCCCTTTCGGGTTGCGCCGCACGCAGCGGGCTGTCCGGAACGATGCCGGTCACCTCCAGCGCCCGCGGGTCGATGCGGGCGCCTGCGAAGGGCTCGACGTGTACGGAGACGGGTGCTTCGGCGTAGACGACGCCCTCGGCGTCCATGCGGATGATGGACGCGGCCACTTCCAGCAGGGCGTCCGTCTCCGGATTGAAGCCGCCGGTTTCCACATCCACCACCACGGGCAGAAAGCCGCGGAACCGGTCGGACATGCGCGCATGTTTGCGGGTTTCGGAGTTGTCCATGGCGCGAGCATAGCAGGCCGATCCGGCGCGCATGGGCACGACGGCGTCGCCCGGGGGGCTGAATTCCAGGGTCCTTCATCTTGTCGGCGCAGCCTTCAGCGCGGGTCAGCATGAATCGGCTAAAATGGCGTTTTGAACATGGAGGCCGCATGAGCGAATCGAGCTCCGCAGGCGCGCGTTTTCGCGCCGCTGTCGCCGGGGAACAGCCGCTGCAGGTGGTGGGCGCCATCACCGCCTACGCGGCGCGCATGGCCGAACGGGTGGGATTCAGGGCGATCTATCTGTCCGGTGGCGGCGTGGCTGCCAATTCTCTGGGCATGCCGGATCTGGGCATCAGTACCATGGAGGATGTGCTCACCGATGCCCGCCGCATTGTCGGGGCCACGCAACTGCCGCTGCTGGTGGATATCGACACCGGCTGGGGTGGTGCTTTCAATATCGCCCGGGCCATCCGTTCCTTCGAGCGCGCCGGTGTGGCTGCGGTGCACATGGAGGACCAGGTGGGGCAGAAACGCTGCGGCCATCGTCCCGGCAAGGAACTGGTGTCGAAGGAGGAGATGGTCGACCGCGTGAAGTCCGCCGTGGACGGTCGCGCCGATCCGGGTTTCGTGATCATGGCGCGCACCGACGCCGCCGCGAACGAAGGCATTGATGCCGCCATCGAGCGCGCGGTGGCCTACGTCGATGCCGGCGCCGACATGATCTTCCCCGAAGCGATGAAGACGCTGGACGATTACCGCAAGTTCAAGGCCGCGGTGAAGGTGCCGATCCTGGCCAACCTCACCGAGTTCGGCGCCACGCCATTCTTCACCGTCGACGAGTTGGGTGCGGCGGACGTGGATATCGCGTTGTACTGCTGCGGCGCCTACCGCGCCATGAACAAGGCGGCACTGAATGTGTACGAGACCATCCGTCGCGATGGCACCCAGAAGGCCGCGGTGCCCACCATGCAGACGCGTGAGGAGCTATACGATTTCCTCGGCTATCATGAGTACGAGCGGAAGCTGGATGCACTGTTCGGCAACGGCAACAAGCGCTGAGCGCCGATGACCGAGCATCCGCCAACTGAACAGCCGCCCGCTGAGATTCCACCGGCCGCTGTCGGCAGTCACCGCAAGCATCGCTGGGATGCGATCGGTGTGGTCATTGCCTCGTTGGTGGGGCTGCTGGCATTGCTGGTATCCGGTTACACCGCCTACATCCAGCGTCAGCAGGTGCGTGCGCAGGTGTGGCCGTATTTGACCCGGGGCTACGTGCAGCCCCCGGGCGCCGGCGATACCGAATACAAGCTGGCCCTTTTCAACAAGGGCGTGGGCCCGGCGATCGTGCGCAACGTGCAGGTGCTGGTGGACGGCAAGCCACAAACCACCTGGAAACAGGTCTTCGGCGCGTTGGGTCTGGCGAACGATACATTCAGCTATTCCTCGCTCGATCGCAACGTGCTCAGCGCGGGAGAGACCCTCCCGATCCTCGTCTTCAACGACGCACCGGCACTTTCGAACTTTCGCCGGGCATTCGTCAGGCACGCGAAGATGCGTATCTGCTACTGCTCGACGCTGGGGGAGTGCTGGATGTTCGCGGATCGCGGACCCAGGGGCGAATCGAGTGTGCGGCCGATGGCCGAATGCCCGAAATCGCCATCCAGACATACCTTCATCAATTGAGTGAGGGCCTGGTGAAGACGCATTTCGTCGCTACCAAGAATACTGCCCATATATGGAGAACATCGTGAGCGAGAATACCCAGCAGAATCTGCCCAAGGCAAAGAAATCCGTTGCGCTGTCCGGCGTGGCGGCCGGCAACACGGCCGTGTGCACGGTGGGACGCAGCGGCAACGATCTGCATTACCGCGGTTACGACATCAAGGATCTGGCCACCAAGGCCAGTTTCGAGGAAGTGGCGCACCTGCTGGTGTACGGCGCGTTGCCCACATGGTCCGAGCTCAATGCCTACCGCGCGCGACTCAAGCGCATGCGCGGCCTGCCGACGCCGGTCAAGGGCGTGCTGGAGCTGCTTCCGGCAGCCACGCACCCCATGGACGTGCTGCGGACCGGCTGCTCGGCGCTGGGCACCGTGCTGCCGGAAAAGGACGACCACAGCGTCACCGGCGCGCGCGATATCGCCGATCGGCTGCTGGCCAGCTTCGGTTCCATGCTGTTGTACTGGTACCACTTCCGGCAGAACGGCAAGCGCATCGAGACCGAGACCGAGGACGACACCATCGCCGGGCATTTCCTGCATCTGCTGCACGGCACTGCGCCCAGCGAGCTGCACGCCTCGTCGCTGGACAAGTCGCTGGTGCTGTACGCGGAACACGAGTTCAATGCCTCGACGTTCACCGCACGCGTCATTGCCGGTACCGGATCGGACATCTATTCGTCCATCACCGGCGCCATCGGTGCGCTGCGGGGTCCCAAGCATGGCGGTGCCAACGAGGTGGCCATGGAGATCATCGGCCGTTACCGCAGCGCGGACGAGGCCGAGGCGGACATGCGCCAGCGCGTGGCCAACAAGGAAATCGTCATCGGCTTCGGCCATCCGGTGTACACCATCGGCGATCCGCGCAATCCCATCATCAAGGAGATCAGCCGCAAGCTGTGCCATGACGCCGGCAACGATCGCCTGTTCGAGATCTCCGAGCGCATCGAAAACGTGATGATGGAAACGAAGAAGATGTTCCCCAACCTGGACTGGTACTCGGCCAGCGCCTATCACATGCTGGGCGTGCCGACCGCCATGTTCACGCCGTTGTTCGTGATCGCGCGTACGGCCGGCTGGAGCGCGCATGTGATGGAGCAGCGCGTGGACGGCAAGATCATCCGTCCCAGCGCCAATTATGTCGGGCCCGAGGATCAGGCGTTTACGCCGATCGAGAAGCGCTGAAAAGCGGGCAGTCTGGAGCAGGTGTGCAGGTCGGGTCTGGCATAGAGACTCCCGACCTGCCGCCGGTATTTCCGTCTCGCGGGGTCAGTCCAGACCTTCATCCTGCAGCGCCTGCTGCACGCCGGCGTCAGCCTGCATGCGCCCGAACCAGGCGTCGAGGCGGTCCAGCCCGGAGAGATCCACTTTCATTGCCTTGGCCCAGCGTGTGACCACGAACAGGTACGGATCGGCGATGGAACGCATGCCGGCGATCCAGTCGCGACTGCCCAGCTGCTTGTCGGCCTGTTCGAAATAGCCGCGTAGCTGCCGGCGGGCATGGTCCTTGGTTTTCTTGACCACGGCGTTGTCCTCCAGATATCCGGTGGCGCCGAACAGTGGCTTGAATGCTGGATGCACGTCGGCGTTGACGAAGCCCAGCCAGCGGTTGACCTCGGCGCGGCTTTTCGCGCTGCCGTCGCCGCCCAGTTTCGCATCCGGAAAGCTGTCCGCCAGATAGTTGAGGATGGCTGCATTCTGGGTCAGCGTCCAGCCGTCTTCCTCCAGCGTGGGTACTGCGCCGGCCGCATTGAGGAGCAGGTACTCGGGTCGTTTGATGTCGGCATGCGTCATCTTCTGCGTCTCGTAGGGCGCCCCCGTCCATTCCAGAGTGATGTGATCGGCCAGCGAACAGGCGCCGGGCATGTAATACAGCTTCATGGAGCAATCTCCGTGGGGGGGCAGGCGGAGCGCCAGGCGCATTGCAGCGTCATTACGCGGTCAAGGGTCATATCCTGAACCTGATGGTGTGGCCGTTGCGTGTTTTCCCGACCGAAGGAGCCACCCCGTTCGCCACGTTCCATGGCCGAACCCTGCACCGGCGCCCGTGACACCGGGTCACAGTTCCGCCGCCAGACGTGTCGCCTGGTCGATGGCGCGTTTGGCATCCAGTTCCGCGGCGACGTCCGCGCCGCCGATCAGGTGTGTGGTGACGCCGGCGTTCTGCAGTGCGCCAGCCAGTTCGCGGTTGGGTTCCTGACCCGCGCACAGGATCACGTGGTCGATGGCAAGGGTTTTTGCTTCATCATTGATGGTGATGTGCAGGCCCTCGTCGTCGATGCGCTCGTAGCGGACGCCGCCCAGCATGGTGACGCCTTTGGCGCGCAACGCGGCGCGATGCACCCAGCCTGTGGTCTTGTTCAATCGCCTGCCCGGACGCCCCCGGGTGCGTTGCAGGAGCCACAGTTGCCGATCGGCGGCTTCCACCGCCGGCTGCGTCAGGCCGCCGCGGTGCGACAGCGTGGTGTCGATGCCCCATTCGTGCGTCCAGCGGATGATGTCCGTGGTCGAAGAGGGGGCATGCTGCACCAGATATTCCGCCACGTCGAAACCGATGCCGCCGGCACCAATGATGGCCACGCGTGCCCCCACCGTCACCTGGTGCATCAGCACGTCGATGTAGCTCAGCACCTTGGGATGGTCGTGGCCGTCAATGGATACCTGACGGGGCACCACGCCGGTGGCAACGACGACGGCATCGAAGTCATTGCGCAAGGTGGCGACATTCGCACGTGTGCGCAGCCGGAGATCGATGCCTGTGTCGCTGATGCGCTGCGCGTAGTAGCGCAGCGTCTCGCTGAATTCCTCCTTGCCCGGAATGCGCCGCGCCATGTTGAACTGGCCGCCGATCGCCTCGGCCTGGTCGAACAGGGTAACCCGATGCCCGCGCTCGGCGAGAGTGACGGCACAGGCCAGGCCTGCCGGGCCGGCGCCAACCACGGCGTAATGTCTTGCCTGGGTGACCGGATGTATGCGCAGCTCGGTCTCGTGACAGGCGCGCGGGTTGACCAGGCAGCTGGCGCGCTTGTTCTCGAACACGTGATCCAGGCAGGCCTGATTGCAGGCGATGCAGGTATTGATGGATGGCGCCTTGCCGGTGCGGGCCTTGTCGACCCACTGCGGATCGGCCAGCAGCGGCCGCGCCATGGACACCATGTCGGCATCACCTGCGGCAAGCACCCGTTCGGCCACATCCGGCATGTTGATGCGGTTGGTGGTGATGAGCGGCAGCGAGATCTCGCCTTTCAGCCGCCGCGTGACCCAGGTGAAGCCGGCGCGCGGCACACTGGTGACGATCGTCGGCACCCGCGCCTCATGCCAGCCGATGCCGGTATTGATGAGCGTGGCCCCGGCCGCCTCGATGGCCTTGGCCAGACGCACGATCTCGTCCCAGCTCTGCCCGTCGGGGACCAGGTCCAGCATGGACAGGCGGTAGATGATGATGAAATCCGGGCCGACCGTCTCGCGCGTGCGCCGGACGATCTCCACCGGCAGACGCATGCGGTTGGCGTAGTCCCCGCCCCAGCCGTCGTCACGCGTGTTGGTGCGTGCGGCCAGGAACTGGTTGATGAGGTATCCCTCCGACCCCATGATCTCCACACCATCGTAGCCGGCCTCGCGGGCACGTTTCGCGCAGTTGACGAAATCGCCGATGGTGCGTTCCACCCCCCGGGCGCTCAGCGCGCGGGGCGTGAACGGGGTGATGGGCGCACGTTTCCTCGATGGTGCCACCGACAGCGGATGATACGCATAGCGGCCCGTGTGCAGGATCTGCATGCAGATGCGGCCGTCTTCGGCATGCACCGCCTGCGTCACCTTGCGATGCCGCGCCACATGCCACGGCATGGACAGTCGCCCTGCAAACGGCTTCACCCAGCCCTCGATGTTGGGCGCGATGCCGCCGGTGACCATCAGGCCGACGCCGCCACGGGCGCGCTCGGCGAAGTACGCTGCCAGTTTGTCGAAGTCGCGCGCGTGGTCTTCCAGTCCGGTATGCATGGAACCCATCAGCACGCGGTTGGGCAGGCGGCAGAACCCCAGGTCCAACGGACTGAGCAGATGGGGATACGCGGAATCGGTCATGTCCGGCCAAGTGTTCAAACGGGCGTTCGATTATGGTCGGCCGGGGGATGGCGGGCAACGGCAGCTGCGAGATTCATTCCGGCTGGGACCGATACGCCAGCAGGTCGCCCGGCTGGCAGTGGAGCACGTTGCAAATGCGTTCCAGGGTACCGAAACGGATCCCCTTGACCTTGCCCTGCTTGAGCAGGGACAGGTTGGCTTCGGTGATGCCGATGGCGGCGGCAAGATCCTTGGACTTCATCTTGCGCCGCGCCAGCATCACGTCCAGTTCGACGACGATCGGCATCAGACGAAAGCCCGGTTTTGCCAGTTGATACCCACCACAAGCCACCATATCGCGACGATGAAAGATGCAGCGCTGGCCAGGGACATCAGATCGCGGGCCCGGCGCTGGGGGGTGTGAGCACATGTTTGCGGGATCGGCGGAAGGGCCGGGCGAGACGTCGCAGCAGTGAAGAGTCTTGCGGTGAGCGATGCATGAAGTCTTCATCTGGGCGGTAATTAATTATCATAAAGCAATAATTAATTACCGTGCAGTGTTTCCTTTATCTCACGATTCCGCCGTCGACTCCACCATCCCGCAGCGCAAATCCCGACGATGCAAACACCATCCAGTGCGTACGCCGCCCACGCATGCGCATCGAACCACGCTTCGAGCACATGTTCGCTGGCGATCATGCGGGCGGCTGTCCAGGCAATCGCGGCCGCGCCAACATAGATAATGAGTGGGAAGCGCGCGATCAGCTTCAGGATGAGCGTGGAGCCCCAGACCACCAGCGGGACGCTGATCAGCAAGCCGATCACCACCAGTCCGAGGTGTCCCCGCGATGCGCCTGCGATGCCCAGCACATTGTCCAGACCCATCAGGGCGTCCGCGACGATGATGGTGCGCATGGCGGCCCAGAAGCCGATTGCGTCGGCGACCTCGGGCGGCGCCTCGTCCTCCTGCTGCAGCAACCTCCATCCGATCGGCAACAGGATCAGGCCGCCGACAAGCATCAGGCCCGGGATCTTCAGCAGGTACACCACCGCCGCCGTCATGGCGATGCGTACGGCGATCGCCCCCAGCGTGCCCCAGCCGATGGCGCGTTTCTGCAGCCGTTGCGGCAGCCTGCGGGCAGCCATGGCAATGACGATGGCATTGTCCCCGGCCAGCACCAGATCGATCACGATGATGGCCAGCAGGCCGGAGAAGAAATGCGGAGGGAGAAAATTCATGCTGTTTCCGGTGTGCCGGACGGCAGAGAACAGGGGGATCAGGGTAAACTGGCGGTTTTTCCGATGCGAGGTTCTTCATGAGCGCCGATATCCGTTCCGCCCAGCGTCCCGATCCGGACCAGCCGATGGTCGATGTGGCCGACTACGTGGTCGACTATCGCATCGAATCCACCGAAGCGTACGATACCGCGCGCTACATGCTGCTGGATTCGTTGGGTTGCGCCATGCTGGCGATGAAGTTTCCCGAATGCGTCAAGCATCTCGGGCCCATCGTGCCGGGCGCGGGGATGTCCGGTGGCGTGCGCGTCCCGGGCACGTCGCACGAGCTGGATCCGGTGCAGGCGGCATTCGCCATCGGCGCGCAGATCCGCTGGCTGGATTTCAACGATACGTGGCTGGCAGCCGAGTGGGGCCATCCCTCGGACAACCTCGGCGCCATCCTCTCGGTGGCAGACTATCTCAGCCGCCGGGCGCAGCGTGAAGGCCGCGAGCCATTGACGGTGCGCGACGTGCTGACCGCGGCCATCAAGGCGCACGAGATCCAGGGCGGCTATGCGCTGAAGAACAGCTTCAATCGCGTCGGCCAGGACCACGTGATCCTGGTGCGCCTGGCCTCGAGCGCGGTGACCGCGCACATGCTCGGAGGCGGCAAGGACGAGATCATCACCGCGGCGTCGCACAGCTGGATCGACAACGGCGCCCTGCGCACCTATCGCCACGCGCCCAATACCGGTCCGCGCAAGAGCTGGGCGGCCGGCGATGCCTGCCGTCGCGCCGTGACGCATGCCATCAACGCGGTCTACAAGGGCGTGGTGGGCTATCCATCGGCGCTGAGTGCCAAGACCTGGGGCTTCTATGATGTGGCGTTCGGCGGCAAGCCGTTCGAGTTCGAGCGGCCATTCGGCAGCTACGTCATGGAAAACGTGCTCCTGAAGATCAGTTTTCCCGCCGAGTTTCACGCGCAGACCGCGGTCGAGTGCGCCATGCAGCTGCACGACGAGGTCGCGGGACGTATCGACGAGGTCGAAAAGATCGTCATCGAAACACAGGAAGCAGGTTGCCGCATCATCGACAAGACCGGCCCGCTGGCCAATTACGCCGATCGCGACCATTGCCTGCAGTACATGGTGGCGGTGCCATTGATTTTCGGGCGCCTGACCGCGGCGGACTACAACGATGACGTGGCTGCCGATCCACGTATCGATGCATTGCGCGAGCGCATGCAGGTCGAGGAGAATCCTGCTTTCACCAGGGATTATTTCGATCCCGACAAGCGCTATATCGGAAATGCCGTGCAGGTGTTTTTCAAGGACGGCAGCAGCACCGACAAAATATCCATCGACTATCCAATCGGCCACCGGCGTCGCAGGGCCGAGGGGATTCCGGTGCTGCTGAAGAAATTTGAAAACGCGTTGCGCGGGCACCTGCCCTCGCAGCGCGTGGCACGGATCCTTGCTGCCTGCGAGAATCCGCAGGGGCTCGATCGCCTGCCGGTACACCAGTTCATGGAGCTTTTCATTGCCTGAACACGGCCGTGACTCGCGCATGAACGGTTTTTCTGCCGCAGCCCCCAATTGTTTGTTTTTTGCTAAAGTAGGCTCCGGGTGTGCTTCTGTATTTCCGCAGAAATCAAGACATCACCAAATGGACGGCCCCGAAGACGATTGAACGTTGAGATGGTTGCCAGGGGGCTTTGAACTAGTGGGTCACAAGAAGGTAGAGGAGACTTCGAATGAAACGTAATTGCTTGTTTCTGATGGTTGCCTTGGCATTGGGCGGCGTGAGCGCCGTACATGCCCAGGATGCACAGGACAACACCATGTCCAACGGCAACCAGAGTGCCATGAGCAGCGACTCGATGAGCACCGGCTCTGGTTATGATGGACGCTGGTATATCGCCCCGACCGTGGGTGGCTATTACAACGATACGGACCGCAACACCAATAGCCGGCAGGTTTACTTTGGCCTGGGCTTCGGAAAATTCATTTCGCCGAATGCCTCCATCGATTTTTTTGCCGACCGCACCAGCCGGGACCAAGACCACTCCAGCGCCAAATGGGCCAACAACAATTACGGTATTGCGGCACGCTTTTATGGCGGCGCATGGACGGCATGGCGCCCGTATGCCCTGGTTGGCGTCATGGGCAGCTATCACACCAACCGGTTTGACGACGGCTGGTCGCCTGCGGCAGAGCTGGGCGCCGGTTTGTCCAAGACGATCACGAAAAATTCCGATTTTCGTATCGAGGCAGCGTATCGCTACGATTTCGATGACAGTAGCCAACCGTCCCAGAATGGCTATGGCGACTGGTTGCTGGGGCTGAGCATCGTTTCCCGCTTTGGCCAGCCGCCCGCGCCGCCACCGGCCCCGGCCGCCGCTCCGGCACCGCCGCCGAAGCCGACCTGCGATCAGCTGGACAGCGACAACGACGGCGTCAACAACTGCGACGACAAGTGCCCGAACACGGCGTCCGGCACCATCGTGGGTCCGGATGGCTGCCAGCAGAAGGTGGTCATCGACCTGCGTGGCGTGAACTTCAAGTTCGATCGCCCGAAGCCGAACGAGACGGACATTGCGCCGACCCTGCAGGAACCGACCTCGCAATCGATGTCGATCCTGGACCAGGCGGTGGATACGCTGAAGCGCTATCCGCAGGTGAAGGTTGAAGTGGCCGGCTACACCGATTCCATCGGGACCGCCAGCTACAACCAGAAGCTGTCGCAGCGTCGCGCGAAGATCGTGTACGACTATCTGACGTCGCACGGCATTTCCGCGGATCGTCTGGAAGGCCCGGTGGGGCATGGCGAGAACAACCCCATTGACACCAACTCCACCAAGGCCGGTCGTGCCCGCAACCGTCGTACCGAACTGCAGGTGCAGAACGACAACGTGCAGAACAACGGCGGCATGCAGGACAACAGCGACAGCAACGACGACAACGACGACAACAGCGGCATGTAAGATCGCTGAACAGTCCACGTCAGCAAGACCAAAGAAGCCCGGCTCGCGCCGGGCTTCTTTTTGTCACGATATTCCGAAATACCAGTCTTTCCTGGAGCGAATATCCGTCCAGGGACTGATCTTTCATGGGGTGACTGCCCTGTGAACGGCGATTTCGACTTGCTATGTTTTTGTTTTCTTTTCGCTAAAATATGAAGCGCAGGATCCTGCTTCAAGAATAATTGCTCTCTTCCCCACGAGTTTTGCATTGCAAAAAACGAAGCTCGTCCGGGAGCACTTGAAACACTGATAAAGAAGGAGTCCCCCCGCATGAAACGTACGCATTTGTTCCTCATGATTGCGTTGGCTGTGGGCAGCGTGACTGCCGCACATGCCCAGAACACCCAGAACACCCAGAACATCCCGGATAGCAACCAGAGCACCATGAGCAATGATTCGATGAATCAGGGCTCGAGCAGTGATTCGGGTTACGACGGACGCTGGTATCTCGCCCCGACTGTCGGCGGGTATTACAACGACACCGATCGCAACACCAGCAGTCGCCAGGTGTATTACGGTCTTGGTTTCGGCAAGTTTGTCTCGCCGAATGCTTCCTTCGACGTGTTCTTCGATTCCACCAGTCGCCAGGAAGACCGGCGTCCGGGTTGGGCGGGGCGCTGGTTCAACAACAACGTGGGTGTCGCCGGTCGATTCTACGCCGGGGATTGGAACGCCTGGAGGCCTTACGCACTGGTCAGCGCCATGGGCAGCTACCACAACGACTCCGGCGACAAGAGCTGGTCTCCGGCTGCGGAGGTTGGTGTTGGTCTTTCGAAGACGCTGAGCAAGAACTTTGATTTTCGCGTCGAGGGTGGCTATCGCTATGACTTCGACAATGGCAGCCAGACGTCCAGCAACAATCCCGATGGATCGCACAATGGCTATGGCGACTGGTTGCTGGGTGTAAGCCTGGTGGCCCGCCTGGGCCAGCCGCCCGCGCCGCCACCGGCCCCGGCCGCTGCTCCGGCACCGCCGCCGAAGCCGACCTGCGACCAGCTGGACAGCGACAACGACGGCGTCAACAACTGCGACGACAAGTGCCCGAACACGGCGTCCGGCACCATCGTGGGTCCGGATGGCTGCCAGCAGAAGGTGGTCATCGACCTGCGTGGCGTGAACTTCAAGTTCGATCGCCCGAAGCCGAACGAGACGGACATTGCGCCGACCCTGCAGGAACCGACCTCACAGTCGATGTCGATCCTGGACCAGGCGGTGGATACGCTGAAGCGCTATCCGCAGGTGAAGGTTGAAGTGGCCGGTTACACCGATTCCATCGGGACCGCCAGCTATAACCAGAAGCTGTCGCAGCGTCGCGCGAAGATCGTGTACGACTATCTGACGTCGCACGGCATTTCCGAGGATCGTCTGGAAGGCCCGGTGGGGCATGGCGAGAACAACCCCATCGACACCAACTCCACCAAGGCCGGTCGTGCCCGCAACCGTCGTACCGAACTGCAGGTGCAGAACGACAACGTGCAGAACAACGGCGGCATGCAGGACAACAGCGACAGCAACGACGACAACAGCGGCATGTAAGATCGCTGAACAGTCCACGTCAGCAAGACCAAAGAAGCCCGGCTCACGCCGGGCTTCTTTTTGCAATGAGAAAAAACGTTGCGGTAAAACTGATCGAGGGCGCAGTCGTATGCAACGCGGCTTGGGCGTAGAGAGGCTCAAGGAGCGAAGCGCCGGGCGCTTGCTGGCGGGAAATCGCAGCGTCTGCAAGCAGGTGGATTGGTCACGCTGCTTCTTGATTTGCCTTGCGACTACCGTGGATTTTCCGTCCCAGTCCGGAATCCAATCAGCGTTTCAGAAAACGGTAGTGCGCGACCATCCATTCGTTGCCGTTGCCGAAGCCGAACAGTTCCGCGCAGGACATCCAGAACATGCGCCAGCGCTGGTTCCACAACGGTGCCTCGCTTTTCCCGTAGGCTTCGCCGAGCACATCCATGACCTGCTCGCGGTTGCGGTCCTGGTTGACCAGCCATGCTTCCGCACTTTGCTGATAATGCCTGCCGGATAACCGCCATTGCCTTTCCAGTGTCAGCTGCTGCTGGAAATGCAGCAGGGTATCCGCTGCCGGCATGAGGCCGCCGGTGAAAAAATAGCGGCCCATCCAGTTGTCCTCGCCTTCCACTTCGAACGGATACATCAGTTCGCGGTGGCAGAAGATGTGCACGAACAGGGTACCGCCGGGTTTCAGCCAGGCGGCGATGCGCGCCAGCAGGGTTTCGTAGTTGCGTACATGTTCGAACATTTCCACCGAGATCGCGCGGTCATATTCGGCCGGTTCCAGCTTGAGTGTGTTGACGTCCTGGGTGATGACGCTGACGTTGCGTACACCGCGCTCCCGGCATTGCGCCTCGATGTGCCGACGTTGCAGCGAAGAGTTGGAGACGGCGGTGATGTGCGCGGTCGGGAAACGTTCGGCCATCCATAGCGTCAAAGAGCCCCAGCCGCAGCCCAATTCCAGGATGTTCTGTCCGTCCGCCAGCTGCGCGCGCTCGCCATAAAGCTCCAGCATGGCATCCTCGGCCTGCTCCAGTGTCTCGTTGCCGGTGGGGAAATAGCAGCTGGAATATTTCAGTTTCCTGCCCAGGCACAACTCGAAGAATCGGGGCGGCAATTCATAGTGCTGCTTGTTGGCCGCATCGGCATGCAGGGCGACGGCGCTGGTGCGCAGTTCCTCCAGCAGTATCTGGAACCGTTGCCAGGCAACTTCCGCGCCTCCAGCACGTTCTTCGCGCAGGCGTTGTGCGCACAGGCGACGGATGCCAACCCGGAGCAGGGCATCGGGAATCGCTCCGCGTTCGGCCAGACCGATCAAGCCTCCCTCGCGCGGGCGACCGGGGCTTTCATCGGTCATGGTGACACGTTCATTCATTGCGATGCGTCCTTTTTCGGAAACCATGGGATGAAGGCGCTGGTACTGCGCTGATAGGCGCGGTAGTCGGCGCCCCGGCTGCGCAGGGCCTGCTGTTCGGTGAACGGAATACCCGAAACTCGATACAGGGTGACCAGCATCAGCACGGGGCCGACCAGGCTCAGCCAGAACAGGTGCGAACCCAGCGCCAGGAACAGATACGCAAACCAGTGCGTCCATTCGAAGAAGTAGTTGGGGTGGCGCGAGTAACGCCACAGGCCATCGCGGCAGGCCTTGCCGTGGTTGGCGCTCTGGCGACGAAACTGCGCAAGCTGACGATCGGCCAGGGCTTCGCCGCCGACACTTGTCAGCCAGATCATGCCGGCCACAAGCCAGGCCCAGCCCGGTGGACCATGGGAATTCCACGCCACGGCCAGGAACGGCAGCGAGAACAGTGCGGTGACCAGCGCCTGCAGCATGAAGAAGCCGAAAAACCTGGCCTGGCGCCCGTGCCAGTGTTTGCGCAGGTACTGGTAACGTCCATCCTCGGCTTCATTGACTGTGCGTTTGATGAGATGCAGCGCCAGTCTGCCGCCCCACAGGCCGCCCATGATCGCCACCACGATGCACAGCGAGCGCGGCGCCGGGCCGACCACGGCGTAGAACACCGCACTGGCTCCCATGCATGTGGACCAGATGGCATCGACGATGGTGGCGTTGCGGCTGTACCACTGCCACAACCAGCCGAACGTCATCAGCACGGCTGTGGCTGCAAGGACCAGCAGCACGGAAACGGGGGGCGACAACAGCTCAGGCATGCGCGTTTCCCTCGGGATGCGAGTCTCGTGTCCGGGTATGCAGATACTGTGCCAGAGCCAGCATGGCGGGCAATGCCACGGCCCACATCAGTGCCAGTACCAGCAACGCCCATAGCGCGCCGCGCGGGAACTCGACAGTCCCCCAGCCACGTCCGGCGCTCCAGTACGCCAGCGGTCCGCCAACGCCGCCCAGCAGCGCGGCCAGCCAGGGCCGACCGTGCAGAAACCGGAATGTGTGGCGCAGGGTCAGCGCGAAACTCAGCCAGATGGCCATGATCCACAGTGGCGCCAGGTGCGCCGACGGAATTGGATCGGCATAGGCAATCAGTCCGCTACCGGCCATCAGCGAATCCATGCAGGCGCCGGCAACGGCCACCACCGGCATCAGCAACAGATCGGGGCGGCCGCCGTCGGCGCGTGTCAGTTGCCACGACGCGAACAGCACGAAGGCTGGCCACGCCGGCCATCCATGGCCTCTGGATGCGCTGCACACGGCGATGGTCCACACGCACTGGTAGGCGATGATGTTGATCCAGGTGTTCAAGTGTTCTCTCAGCCCGGATCGGAAGTGAGCGATGCACGGCGGCAGTCCGGCCGCGTCAGCAGCATGTGCACGTCACCGATGGAGCGTTCGCGGAACCCCCCTTCGCAGTACGCCAGATAGAACTCCCACATGCGGATGAAACGCTCGTCGTAGCCCAGCGCACGTACCTTGTCCAGCTGCGCCATGAAGCGGTGTCGCCACTCGCGAAGGGTCAGGGCGTAGCTGGGGCCGATGTCTTCCAGGTGGAACAGGCGCAGGTCGCTGCTGCGCCGTGCCGAGTCCAGCAGCACGCTGACCGCGGGAATGAAGCTGCCGGGGAAGATGTGGCGTTCGATGAAATCGACCGACTTCAGCGCCTTGCGATAACGATGATCCTCGATGGTGATGGCCTGGATCAGCGCCATGCCGTCGCGCTTGAGCAGGCGGGCGACCGTGGAGAAGTACGTGTCCATGTACTGATGACCGATGGCTTCGATCATCTCGATGGAGACCAGCTTGTCGTACGTGCCTTCGAGATCGCGATAATCCTCCAGCAACAACTCCACGCGGTCGGCCACGCCGGCGGCTTCCACGCGTTCCCTGGCCAGCTCATACTGTTCGCGCGAGATGGTGGTGGTGGTGACGCGGCAGCCGTAATGCACTGCCGCATGCACGGCGAAGCCGCCCCAGCCGGTGCCGATCTCGACCACGTGATCGCCGGGCTTGAGTTGCAGTTTCCGGCAGATGCGATCCAGCTTGCGGGTGGATGCAGTTTCCAGCGACTCGTTCTCGTCGGCGTAGATGGCCGAGGAATACATCATGTCCGCTGACAGGAACAGCTGGAACAGGTCGTTACCCAGATCGTAATGCTCGGCAATGTTGCGGCGGCTGCCGGCGCGGGTATTGCGGCGCATGGCGTGCCACGCCTTCATGGCCCAGCCGGCAAGGCGAGCCAGTCCGCTGTCCATGGAATCGAGCAGGTCGCGGTTGCGCACCAGGATCCGCACCAGCGACACCAGATCGTCGCAGTGCCACAGTCCGTCCATCCAGGCTTCGCCGGCGCCGACACTGCCGTGGGCGGCGACTGCTCGGTAGAAGCCCGGATCATCGATGCGCACGTGCACCACCAGATCGGTCTCCGGGTGCCGCGTCCGGCCCAGCCGTTCTTCGCCCAGCGCATCGGCTAGTATCAGATGACCTCCCTCGATCTGTGCCATCTGCGCAAGCATCCGGCCGCGCAGGAGGCGCTCCAGACGCGTCCACGATGCCGCGTCGGCGGTTGGCGTAAGGGTTGCTGCGTACATATCCATGGCTTAGTGGCCTCGCGTGTCTGGCGGCGGTTTGCGGCTCGGGTGATCGTGCACGGGGGTGCGTTTCAGCCACAGCTTCAGCGCTTCCCAGTGGATGGCCGCAACGACTTTCAGCGTCATGGCCGGATAGCGCCACAGCACGCGCCGCAACGACTCGGCATCAAGTGGCTGGCGTTCCAGCACCAGGGTGGCGTCGAAATCGCGTTCGCCGTGCGTCAGCACGTTCATGTGCACCCGCAAATCCTTTTCGGGCACCGTGAAGCGCCAGTCGTAATCGCGATCCATGGGCATGAATGGCGAGACGTGAAAACCCTTGCGGAACGCCCAGCTCATGGCGTGCCCGTGGCGTTCCGCACTTTCCACCGGCAGCGCATAGACATGGCGCTCCTTCCACGGGGTGTTGGTGATTTCCGCCGCGATCACGTCCAGCGTGTGTCCATCCGCGGCGAAACAGTAGTAGAAGGTGACCGGATTGAAGACGTGGCCGAAATAGCGCAGGTGGGTCAGCAGGCGGATGGGGCCTTCGGGGCGGCGGCCGATCTGTTGCTCCACCCGCCGGCGTACGGCTTCGTCCAGCGGCACGTCGTGCGGTGCCATGTAGTCACTGCGTCGGAACGTGGCGACATTGCCGCGCTCCAGCGACCACAACCAGCGCTTGTCGAACAGCGAGTCCAGCTCGGCCAGATCGATGTACAGCATGGCGATCTGGTAGTCGAAGGCATGTTCACGCGGCGCAAAGCGGCGATGCCGCACCCAGCCTGCGTAGACGGCGCTGGCGCTGGGGGCTTCCGTGCCGCGAGCCAGGTGCTCTGCAGCGACATGGGGGCGCGTCATGCCCATGACGCTCCCAGCGCATCGGCCACGTCCACCGCGCTGCGCATGCCGTCTTCGTGAAACCCCCAGCCCCAATAGGCACCGGCGAACCACGTGCGGTTCACGCCCTGGATTTCCGCTTTGCGCTGTTGTGCGGCGACCGATGCGTGCGTGTATTGTGGATGGGCATACTGCATGCGTCGCAGGATCCGTGCGGGATCGATGCGGTCGCCGCAATTGAGCGAGACGCAGAAGGTTTCCGGGGCGCGGATCGACTGCAGATGATTCATGCAGTAGGTGACAGTGCACGCATCGCCGGGTGCGCGCGGTATCAGCGCATTCCATGCCGCCCAGGCCTTGCGACGCCGTGGCAGCACGCGGGTATCGGTATGCAGGATGGCCTCGTTGGGCTGGTAGCGCATGGCACTCAGGATGTCGTGTTCCTGCGCGCTGTGGTCGCCGAGCAGACGCAGGGCCTGGTCACTGTGACAGGCCATCACCACCTGATCGAAGCGGTCGGCCCCCTGGCGGGACATCAGTGTCACGCCCGTGTAGTCGCGGCGTACCGCGGTCACCGGGCATTGCAGGCGCACCTTCACCGGCCACCGGTTCTGCAGTGCTTTCACGTACTGATTGGAACCGCCATGAACCACCCGCCACCCGGGTCTGTCCTCGACCTGAAGCATGTGGTGATTGTGCATGAATCGCGCCAGATACGCGGCGGGGAAGTCCAGGACCTGGGCACTGGGCGAGGACCACAGTGCGCTGGCCATGGGCACGATATGCTCGTCACGGAATGCCTCGCCGAATTCCTCCTGCCGGAGATATTCGCCCAGGGTGGGGCCGCCGTGGGCGATCTCCAGCAACGCCGGTGCTTCGCGGTAGAAACGCATGATGTCGCGGATCATGCCGTGGAATCGCGGCGACAGCAGGTTGCGACGCTGGCAGAACAGGCGGTTCAGCGAGGTGGCGTTGTACTCCAGCCCGGAGCGTTCGTGGCGCAGGGCAAAACTCATGGTGGTGGGCTGATCGCGCACATCCAGTTCCCGGAACATGCGCGTGAGCAACGGATAGTTGCCCGGATTGAAGACGATGAAGCCGCTGTCGATCGCGTAATGCCCGTCGTGCAGCTCGATGTCGTGCGTATGGGTGTGACCGCCCAGGTAGTCGTTGGCCTCGTACAGCACGACGTCGTGCTTGCGCGCCAGCAACCAGGCCGATGCCAGGCCGGAAATTCCCGCGCCGATGACTGCGATGCGCATGACGGGCCCTCAGCGTGAAATCCGTCGCAGGCCGGCTGGCACCGGACGCAGATGACGTATCAGGCCCATGGTGGCCATCAGGCGCAGGCCGTAGTAGGTGAGGTCGATCTCCCACCAGCGGAAGCCCTGGCGTGCCGAGCCCGGAAAGTGATGGTGATTGTTGTGCCAGCCTTCGCCGAGGGTAAGCAGCGCCAGCCACACATTGTTGCGGCTGTTGTCGCGTGTCTCGAAGCGGCGGCGGCCGAAGCGGTGGGCCAGCGAGTTGATGGTCACGGTGGCATGGAACAGCGCAACGGTGGAGACGAAGAAACCCCAGATCAACATCTGCATGCCGCTGGCATGAAGTGCTGGATGGGCGTCATGCAGCCACTCACCCAGGAAATACAGGCCAATGGCGGCGGCGAGGGGCACCAGGATGTCGAAGCGGTCCAGGACGCGCAGTTCCGGGAATTTCGACAGATCGCGAATCACCGCCCAGTCGGTACGGAAGCCGCCGCGGGTCAGAAACCAGCCCATGTGACTCTGCAAGAAACCGTGATGCACCGGCGAATGCACGTCGGCCTCGGTATCGGCGTGGCGATGATGGTTGCGGTGCTGGGCTGCCCACCACAACGGCCCGCGCTGCACACCGGCCGCCCCCAGCACGGCAAACACGAATTGCAGCGCGCGCGGCGCCGTGAAAGCGCGATGCGCGAAATAGCGGTGGTAGAACGCGGTGATGGCAAACATGCGCAGCAGATAGAAACCCAGCGCAACCCATAGCGCGGTCCATGAGAATCCCACCCAGATCACGCCCAGGCACATCACGTGCAAGCCCATGAAGGGCACCACACGCACCCAGTCGATGCGGTTGTCCTCCTCATCGCTGTCATCCGGTACGCCAGCGTTGTCGAACCATTGCCAGACAGTTCCGGCCCAGCGCCTGAGTAATCGCGGATTGGCAGTAGCATTGTCCATGGAGCGCGCCTCTTTCGGATCTGAAGTCGGCCGCCCTTTGCTGGCAGCTCATGGAGAGATACGCAATCCACGATGGTCTGGATGCAGGCGGGGCAGATGTTTTCACCAGAGATGCCAAAAAGGCGCACCTGCCGCACGGGACGACACTTGCCGCCGTGTGGCGTGGTTCTATACGCTGCGTTGACCTACCCCGATTCAGAGGTTCCCTGATGCCATGATGACGCGATTGCGCCTGTGGCTGGATTCCTTGCGCACCAGCCTGTGGTTCGTGCCCGCTCTGATGGTTCTGGGCGCCGTGATTCTGGCGTACGCCCTGCTGGGGATCGACGCAAGCATGCCGCAGCAATGGTGGACTCACTCCGAACTGGGCTGGGTCAACCGCTTGATGGATGTGCGCATCCGTGGCGCCACGGCCATGCTGCAGACGATCGGCAGTTCCATTATCACCATTGCCGGCGTGGTGTTTTCCATCACCATCGCGGCGATCACCCTGGCAGCCGGCCAGTACACCTCACGCGTGTTGCGCGAATTCGTCCGCGATCGCGCGAACCAGGTGGTACTGGGCAGCTTTCTGGGCATCTTCGTCTATTGCATGCTGATCCTGCGCTCACTGTCCGGCGCCAGCGCGGCCGACTACGCCCCGCCCATCGCCCTGCTGGTGGCGCTGGCGCTGGCGTTTGCCGGAATCGCCGCGCTGATCTTCTTCATCCACCACATCGTGCGCGGGCTGCAGGCGACCAATGTGGTGGCGGCTATCGCCACCGGTGCCCTGTCCTCCATCGACGCGCACTATCCCGAGCGCACCGCGCCGCGACCAGAGGACAGTGTGGACCTGAAACGCCCCGACACCAGTCACCAGGCACTGGTTCGTGCCAGGGCCAGCGGATACGTCACCGGTATCGACTTCGACTCGCTGGTCGATGTGGGCAAGGCATGCGACGGGCTGATCCGGGTGCGGCGCAGCGTTGGATGCTTCGTCGCCGCGGGTGAAGCCATTGCCGAGCTGCAAAGCGCGGATGAGATCAAGGACGACATGATCGAACGCGTGCGTGATGTGTGGTCGTTCAGCACGCAGCGGACTCTGGCAAACGATCCGGGATACGGGGTGCGTCAGCTGGTCGACGTTGCGCTCAAGGCACTGTCACCGGGGGTGAACGAGACTACCACCGGAGTGATGTGCGTGAACTGGCTGGGCGTGATGCTGTTGCGCATGGCCGAGCGCCGCTTTCCGCCGCAGCTGCGCATCAGCGATCAGCACATCCGCGTGATCACCAACGAGCCGCGGTTCGGCGACATGATCGCGTTGGGTTTTGACCAGATCCGGCAAAACGCATCCGGCAATACGGCGATCATGCAACGTCAGCTCGAAGTGTTGTTGTCCCTGGCCAACAGCCCCGGCGGGCGCGTCGCCACCCAGCCGATCCTGCGCCAGGCCGATGCAATCGAGGCGCTGGCCGGGAACAGCATTGCCTGGTCTCCCGACCGCGAACCGCTGTACGCGCTTCTTGCGACCATACGCAAGACGCTGGGCATCAAGCCGGAATCCGATGGCGAAAAATAATGAGGAGCAGGACGGCTCAAGGCCCCCGGGCTTGAGCCGCCCGCTTGCGAGCAATCAGCCGGGCTTCCGGCGAGCAGGCGGATCCGTCACTG
Organism: uncultured Gammaproteobacteria bacterium; assembly: GCA_963747595.1. Classification (GTDB taxonomy): domain Bacteria; phylum Pseudomonadota; class Gammaproteobacteria; order Xanthomonadales; family Rhodanobacteraceae; genus Oleiagrimonas. Next base: position 1,099,185 of record CAVVFO010000002.1, on the reverse strand, counting down.
ACGCTCCTTGATCCGCCCTACATCGATCAAGCCTGATCCAGCACGCCGGTCTTGCGGCCCACGCGCACGAACGCCTCGATGGCGCGGTCCAGCTGTTCGCGCGTGTGCGCTGCGCTCAACTGGGTGCGAATGCGCGCTTGCCCCTTGGGCACCACCGGATAGAAGAAGCCGGTGACATAGATGCCCTCGTCCAGCAGCTGTGCGGCCATGTCCTGCGCCTTGGGCGCGTCGTAGACCATCACCGGCACGATGGGGTGCGTGCCCGGCTTGATATCGAAGCCGGCTGCGGTCATCCGCTGACGGAAATACGCGGTGTTCTCTTTCAGCGTCGTGCGCAGCTCGTCGGCCGAGACCAGCATGTCGAACACCTTGATCGCCGCGGCGACCACATGTGGCGGCAGCGAGTTGGAGAACAGATACGGGCGCGAGCGCTGGCGCAGCATCTCGATGATTTCACCATGACCGGTCGTGAAGCCACCGACTGCACCGCCCAGCGCCTTGCCCAGGGTGCCGGTGAAGATGTCGATCTTGTCCATGACACCGTGCACCTCGGCGGCACCGCGGCCGGTTTCGCCCAGGAAACCGGTGCAGTGGCACTCGTCGATGTGCACCAGGGCGTCATACTGCTCGGCCAGCTCGGTGATGCGATCCAGCGGCGCGACCACGCCGTCCATGGAAAAGGTGCCGTCCGAGGTGATCAGTTTGCTGCGCGCGCCGGCCGCGTCCGCGGCCTGCAGCTGTTTCTCCAGCTCGTCGGTATCGCCATTTGCATAGCGGTAGCGTTGCGCCTTGCACAGGCGGATGCCGTCGATGATGGATGCATGGTTGAGCACATCGGAGATGATGGCGTCCTCTTTGCCGAGGAGCGGCTCGTAAAGCCCGCCGTTGGCATCGAAGCAGGCTGCATAGAGGATGGTGTCGTCGGTGCCGAAGAACTCGGAAATCTTCGCCTCCAGCTGCTTGTGCAGATCCTGCGTGCCGCAGATGAAGCGCACGCTGGCCATGCCGAAGCCATGTGTATCCAGTGCCTCGCGCGCGGCGGCGATCACGTCCGGATGGTCGGCCAGGCCCAGGTAGTTGTTGGCGCAGAAATTGAGTACCTTGCGGCCGTCGGCAAGGGTGATTTCCGAGGACTGCGGCGAAGTGATGACGCGCTCGTCCTTGTAGAGTCCGTCCTCGCGGATGGCGGCAAGTTCGGTTTTCAGGCGGTCGCGGATGGTATAGGCCATGGGGAGTTCCTCGGTTGCGTTGAATGGATCCGTAGGTCGGCGCGCGTCACCCCGGCGAAAGCCGGGATGACGCATGGTTGTGCTTTCCGGGCCCCGGGCCCGAACTCACGTCCAGGAGCACACCACCTTGCCGCAGTGGCCGGATTCCATCAGGTCGAAGCCCTTCTGGAAATCCTCCACGGCGATCTGATGGGTCAGCGCCTTGCCCAGCGGAAAGCCGGTGAGCACCATCTGCGTCATCTTGTACCAGGTCTCGTACATGCGCCGGCCGTAGATGCCCTGCAGGGTCAGGCCCTTGAAGATCACCTTGTCCCAGTCGATGCCGGCGCCCTGCGGCAGCAGGCCGAGCAGGGCGACCTTGCCGCCGTGGTACATGCAGCCCAGCATGTCGTTGAAGGCGTGCACGTTGCCGCTCATCTCCAGGCCCACGTCGAAGCCTTCCATGTGCAGGTCGGCCACCACGTCCTTGAGTCGCGTCTGCGACACGTTGACCACGCGCGTGGCACCCATTTCCGCGGCCAGCTTCAGGCGGTAGTCGTTGATGTCGGTGACCACCACGTTGCGCGCGCCCACGTGCTTGGCGATGCCGGCGGCGATGATGCCGATGGGGCCGGCGCCGGTGATCAGCACGTCCTCGCCGATCAGGTCGAACTCCAGCGCGCAGTGTGCGGCGTTGCCGTAGGGGTCGAAGAACGCCGCCAGCTCGGAGGGAATCGGATCGGGAATCGGCCACAGGTTGGAGGCCGGCACGGCCACATACTCGGCGAACGCGCCATTGCGGTTGACGCCGATGCCGACGGTGTTCGGGCACAGGTGCTGGCGTCCGGCACGACAGTTGCGGCAGTGGCCGCAGACGATGTGCCCTTCGGCGGAGACGCGCTGGCCGGTCTCGTAACCACTCACGCCCGGCCCCATCTCGACAATGCGGCCGACGAACTCGTGGCCGATCACCAGCCCCGGCTGGATGGTGCGCTGCGCCCATTCGTCCCAGTTGTAGATGTGCAGGTCGGTGCCGCAGATGGCGGTCTTTTCCACCTTCACCAGCACCTCGTTGGGGCCGATGTCGGGCACGGGAACCTGCTCCATCCAGATACCCTTGGCGGCGTCGCGCTTGACCAGCGCGTTCATCATCTTCGACATGCGTTGTCCTTGAGTGATGCGGATGGCGGAGGGTCGGCCCCCGGGGGACCAAGCCATCGTGGGGATTGCATCATTATAGGGCAGGCATGTGTCGCACTGGTGTAAAGCGCCGGTGCCCGACCCGTCCGCGTCTTGCACGGCCGCGCGGGACACGGATTGCCGAGGCACTACACTGCCCAGCATGCCGGATATCGACCGCCGTCCCCCCGCCATCTTCCTGATGGGCCCCACCGCCTCGGGCAAGACCGACCTGGCGTGCGCGTTGGCCGACCGATTCCCGCTGGACCTGATCAGCGTGGACTCGGCGCTGGTGTACCGCGGCATGGACATCGGCACCGCCAAACCGGATGCGGTCACGTTGCAACGGTATCCGCACGCCCTGGTGGATATCCGCGACCCGGCCGAACCGTATTCGGCCGCCGATTTTCGCGCCGATGCGTTCGAGGCCATGCAGAGGACGATCCACCGTGGCCGTGTCCCGCTTCTCGTGGGTGGCACCGGCCTGTATTTCCGTGCCCTGCAGCATGGCTTGTCTGTGCTGCCCGAAGCCGATCCGGCGATTCGCGAGCGCCTCGGCCAGGAGGCCGCGGCATCGGGATGGCCTGCATTGCATGTGCGCCTGGCGCGGCTCGATCCAGCGTCGGCGGAGCGTATCTCCGCGCACGATACCCAGCGTTTGCAACGCGCCCTGGAGGTGATCGAGATCACCGGCCAGCCCCTGAGTGCGTTGATCGCGCGCGCACGCACGCACCCCCTGCCGTTTCGCGTGCTGAAACTGGCGTTGATTCCGCCGGATCGCGCACGGTTGCACGCGCGCATCGCGCGCCGCTTCGATGCCATGCTGCAGAATGGATTTCTGGATGAGGTACGGGCGCTCGCGCAACGCGGCGACCTCTCGCCGCAGCTGCCGTCCATGCGTGCCGTGGGTTATCGTCAGGCGCTGGCGTTTCTGGGGGGCGAGGGCGACGCCGCCGCGTTTCGCGATCGCGGCATTTTCGCCACCCGGCAACTGGCCAAGCGTCAGCTCACCTGGCTGCGCCGCGAGCACGATGCACGGACGTTGCGGGCTGGTGGCGACCAGTTAGCCGGGCAGGCGTGTGCTGCGCTCGAGCTGCGTCTGCGCGGGGCCGGTGTTGACGATGTCGCGCGGTGCCGCAATTCGTAAACATGAGGGTCCGGCCTTGACAAGTCATGGAAGATGGCATTTATAGATAGTTAAGATAAAGAGAGGCGCCCGCGCGATCCGGCCATCGAAGCGCCGGTCGCCGGGATTTTGGAACCGGGGCGTGTGCATGGACCATTGTCAGCGCGTCATCTAGCCGGTTTTCGGCTGCGAGGGGAGTAGAGAATCATCATGTCCAAGGGGCAATCGCTGCAGGATCCATTTCTGAACGCACTGCGCCGTGAGCGTGTGCCGGTCGCCGTGTATCTGGTCAACGGCATCAAGCTGCAGGGCACCATCGAATCGTTCGACCAGTTTGTTGTGCTGTTGCGCAACCAGGTCAGCCAGATGGTCTACAAGCATGCCATCTCCACTGTGGTGCCGAGCCGCAATGTGCGCGTCAATGGTCACGAGGGTGTGCCGGACGGCCAGCACGCAACGGCCCCGGAAACAGCCGAAGCCTGAAGCCTTCGCGGCGGACCCATCGGCGCTCCAGGCCGGAGCGACGTGCCCGAACAATACCGCTCGTGAACAGCATCGACGTGCTGCCTGCGGTGCGCGTGTGGTGCATGAGACAATATGCATGATGGCCGCTGACGGCCCTTTTGCTTCAAGGTGGACAAGCCCTGTTCGAACGAGAAAAGAAAGGCGAGCGTGCCCTGCTGGTGCTGCCTCACACCTACGGTGAAGGCGGCGCCGAGCAGCGTGCCGCGGAATTCGAGGATCTGGTGCGCTCGGCGGGCGCCGAGGTGCTGGAAAGCATCCCGGCCCGTGTGAACTCTCCCAGCCCGCGCTTCTACATCGGCACCGGCAAGGCCGACGAGGTGGCCGAACGGGTCCGCGCCACGCAGGCGGATCTGGTCCTGGTCGACCATATCCTCACCCCTGTGCAGGAGCGCAACCTGGAAAGCCACCTGGGTGTGCGGGTGATCGATCGCGCCGGACTGATCCTGGATATCTTTTCGCAACGCGCGCGCTCGCACGAAGGCAAGCTGGAAGTGGAACTGGCCCAGCTCAAGCACATGGCCACGCGGCTGGTGCGCGGGTGGACCCATCTGGAACGTCAGCGCGGTGGCAGCATCGGTCTGCGCGGGCCGGGTGAAACCCAGCTGGAGACCGACCGGCGCCTGCTCGGCCTGCGCGTCAAGGCACTCACCCAGCGGCTGGACAAGGTACAGACCCAGCGCCAGCAGCAGCGCCGCGCGCGGCTGCGCAATACCGTGCCGCGGGTCGCGCTGGTCGGTTACACCAACGCCGGCAAGTCGACGTTGTTCAACCAGCTCACGCGCGGCGTGGTCTACACCGCCAACCAGCTGTTCGCGACGCTCGATCCCACCGTGCGCCGCATCGAAGACTTGAGCTGCGGACCCGCGGTGCTGGCCGATACCGTGGGTTTCATCCGCGAGCTGCCCCATGATCTGGTGGCAGCATTCCGCGCCACGCTGTCGGAAGCGCGCGATGCTGACCTGTTGCTGCACGTCAGCGATGCCGCGGACGAAGAACGCGCCATGCTGGCCGACGTGGTGGATCAGGTGCTCGATGAGATCGGCGCCGGCGAGGTGCCGCAATTGCGTGTCATGAACAAGTGCGACCTGAACGGCACGGCGCCGCGTCTGGATCGCGATGCCGTCGGCGAGCCTCGCGAGGTGTGGGTTTCGGCCGCCACCGGCGAGGGCCTGGATCTGCTGCGCCAGGCACTGGGCGAGCGTCTTGGCGGCGAGCGCGTGCAGGCGGACCTGGACCTGCCGCTGCATGCCGGGCGTCTGCATTCACGGCTGACTGCATTGGGTGCGATCGCGCGCGAATCCGTCGACGAGAGCGGCTGGCATCTGCAGATCGACGCACCACGCGCACTGCTGACGCCCCTGGCCGGCGAAAGTCATGGTGACGAGGCGCGTCTGATGCATCAGCTGGTGGGTCACGCCGTGCAACCACCGGAGGGTTGAGTGTCCCCGGCGGGAAGCGCCGGGCCGACTCGATCTGTTAGACTTGCCAACGTTTTTTGTCCGGCCGCATCTACAGCGGCCGGCCGTCATCCCATCACCGCGGTTCGCCGCAATCCACACGACGGTCACCATGCCCCAACCCAGTGTAATCACCGACCGGCGCGGCATGTCGGCCTCGTATTCGCCTGCAGGAGGCTGAGTCGACATGGCCTGGAATGAACCCGGCAAGGGGCAGAAGGATCCCTGGAACCGCAACTCGGGCTCCGGCGGCGGAGGCAAGGGGCCGGACTTCAATGTCTGGATGCAGCGCATCAAGCAGCGTCTCGGCCGCATGGGCGGCGGTGGGCCCGGCGGCATTCTCACCATCGTCGCGGCCGTCGTGCTGGCGTGGATATTGCTCAGTTCGTTCACCGTCATCCACACCGGTCAGGTGGGCGTGGTGTTGCGCTTCGGCCAGTACTCGCGCACGGTGCCCGCGGGGTTCCATTTCAAGGCGCCCTCGCCGGTGGAAACGGTGCGCAAGGTGCGTACCAAGCAGATCCGTTCGGTCTCCGACAGGGTGCGCATGCTGACCAACGACGAGAACATCGTCACCGTGGATTTCAACGTGCAGTACCAGGTCTCCGATGCACGCAAGTATCTGTTCTCCATGTCCGAACCCGACGCCACGCTCAACGAGGCCGCGGAGGCAGCCGTGCGCTCGGTGGTCGGCGGCAGTGACATGAGCACCATCCTCTCGGGCCAGGGCGCGCAGCTGGTGTCCAACACCCGCAAGCGTCTGCAGAAGACGCTGCAGGGGTACGGTGCCGGCATCGTGGTCACGGAAGTCAGCTTCCAGAACGTGTCGCCGCCGAAGCAGGTCAAGGAAGCCTTCGACGACGTCAACAAGGCGCGCGAGGACAAGCAGCGCATCGAGAACGAGGCGCGTGCCTATGCCAGCCAGGTCATTCCCGAAGCCCGCGGCGAAGTGGCACGCATCCAGGCGCAGGCGTCTGGTTACAAGGCCGAGCGCGTGGCGCGGGCCACCGGGGATGCCAATCGCTTCGATCTGCTGCTGGGCGCCTATCACAAGGCTCCCGACGTGACCCGCGAGCGTCTGTGGCTGGAAACCATGGAGAACGTGCTGTCGCAGAACACCAAGGTGCTGGATGGTGGCAAGGGTCGCAACGTGATCTATCTGCCGCTGAAGAAGGCTCCCGATGATTCGTCTCAGGGGCAGGTCAAACTGCCCGGCGTGGGCCCGGTGCCCGGCTCCAGCGGCAGTTCCGGCAGCCAGCCTGCCAATGGCAGCGGCAGCAATACGCAGGGAGACGGCGCATGAAGATCGGATCCATCATCATCGCCATCGCCGTCGTTCTGCTGGCCTGGAACAGCATGTTCGATGTCAACGAAGGGCAGAGTGCCCTGGTGCTGCAGTTCGGACGCATCGAGCGTACGGATACGGCGCCCGGCCTGCACTTCAAGTGGCCGTTCCTGCAGCAGGCGTTGCATTTCGACATGCGCATCCAGAACCTGGACGCGCAGCCGGAGCGTTATTTCACCGAAGAGAAGAAGAGCGTCAATGTCGACTTCTACGTGAAGTGGCGCATCACCGACGACTCCACCTTCTATCGCGCCACCTCCGGCGATACCACGCAGGCGGTGCAGCGCCTGACGCCGATCGTCAAGGATGCGCTGCGCTTCGAGGTCAACGCCCGTCCGCTGGACGCGCTGATTTCCGGGGGGCGCGCGGATATCACAGCCAACGTGCGCAAGCTGGCGGACAAATCCACGCGCAAGAACCTGGGCGTCTCCATCGTCGATGTGCGCATCAAACGCATCGATCTGCCGGAAGAGGTCAGTGACTCGGTCTACAAGCGGATGCGCGCCGAGCGCAAGAAGCTGGCCAACGAGCTGCGCTCCACCGGTCAGGAAGAGGCCGAGAAGATCCGCGCCGACGCCGATCGCCAGCGCCAGGTGCTGGTGGCCGATGCCCATCGCGATGCGGCCAAGGTGCGCGGTGAAGGTGATGCCACAGCGGCCGGCATCTACGCCAGGGCATTCCACAAGGATCCGGGTTTCTTCAAGTTCTACCGCAGCATGCAGGCCTACCGCACCGCCTTCGGCAGCGGCAAGAGCGTGCTGATCCTGAAACCGGATTCGCAATTCATGCGCTACTTCCAGGACGATGGCAGCAGCAAGCACTGAGGTGACAAGGGCAGGTGTGAGTGTCATGCAGCAGCTTCTTGTTTCCATGAAGGTGAAAACCGCTTGCCTCTGCGTGGATGGGTGCGTCATCGTTTGGAGCCGGCCTTTGTCATGTGATCAGCACTGCTTGAAGCCGGGACTTCCACGCATTCCCCTCCGTTCGGGTTGAGGTATCGAGCCATGAACGGCGCAGGAAGCTGTGAGACTGCCCTTCGATACCTCAGGGCGAACGGGTCCCGTTCAGGCATTTCAAGTTGGGTTCCCCCGAGAGCAGGATGGCCTTGCGGGAACGACCGCCATTCGACGTTATTTTCAGCGAGAACATCATGGGCAAGTCAGTCGTAATCCTGGGTGCGCAGTGGGGCGACGAGGGCAAAGGCAAGATCGTCGACCTGCTGACCGAACGCGTCAGCGCCGTGGCCCGCTTCCAGGGCGGGCACAACGCCGGTCATACGCTGGTGATCGACGGCAAGAAAACCGTGCTGCACCTGATCCCCTCCGGCATCCTGCGCGAGAATGTGCTGTGCCTGATCGGCAATGGCGTGGTGCTCTCGCCCAAGGCGCTCAAGCACGAGATCGAGGAACTGGAAGACACCGGTGTCGAGGTGCGTTCGCGCGTGAAGATCAGCCCGGCCACGCCGCTGATCATGCCGTATCACATCGCCCTGGATCAGGCGCGCGAAAAGGCTGCCGGCGGCAAGGCCATCGGCACCACCGGCCGCGGTATCGGCCCGGCCTACGAGGACAAGGTTGCGCGCCGCTCCATCCGCGTCGCGGACCTCATGTACCCCAACGACCTGCCGGAAAAACTCAAGGCCGTGGTGGAGTACCACAATTTCGTGCTCGAACACTGGCTCAAGGCGAAACCGCTGGACTACCAGCAGGTACTGGACGAGGCACTCTCATGGGGTGAATACATCCGCCCCATGGTCGACGATGTCGCGACGGTGCTGCACAACGCGCGGCTCAACGGCGAGCACATCCTCTACGAAGGCGCCCAGGGTGCGCTGCTGGACATCGACCACGGCACCTATCCATACGTCACCTCCAGCAACACCACCGTCGGCGGCGCGCTGGCCGGTACCGGTGTGGGCGCCTGCGACATCGACTACGTGCTGGGCATCTGCAAGGCCTACGCCACGCGCGTCGGCAGCGGTCCGTTTCCCACCGAGCTGCACGATGACATGGGCGAGGAGCTGCGCAAGCGCGGCAACGAATTCGGCGCCAGCACCGGCCGCCCGCGCCGCTGCGGCTGGATCGACCTGGTGGCCCTGCAGCGCGCCGTGCAGATCAACGCCATCAACGGCCTGGCCATCACCAAGCTGGATGTGCTGGACGGGCTGGAGACCATCAAGGTCTGCATCGCCTACGAATACCGCGGCAAGCGCCGCGAACTGGCGCCGCTGGACGCCGACGGCTGGGCCGAATGCAAGCCGGTCTACCTGGAGTTCCCCGGCTGGGACCAGCCCACCTCCGGCGTGCGCGAGTGGAACAAACTCCCCGCCGCCGCCCGCGCCTACCTGCGCGCCATCGAGGAGCTCTCCAGCTGCCGCCTGGCCCTGGTCGCCACCGGCGCCGACCGCGATGACACCATCGTGCTGGAAGACCCGTTCGCCTGAGCGATCTGCACTGTTTCACACGAAAAAGCCCCGCTTCGGCGGGGCTTTTTGTTGGCAAACATCTCCGTCCGTGAGACCCAAAGCTGGGATGATGGCCGTGTAACCGATGAAGAGGGGTATTCGATGACGGTATTGACTGACCGCTACTCACGGGCCTTCGATTACGCCCGCATCGCCCATGCTGCGCAGGTGCGCAAGGGCTCCGATATCCCGTATCTCTATCACCTGATGGGTGTTTCCAGCCTGGTTCTGGAGTTCGGTGGCAATGAGGACCAGGCCATCGCAGGCCTTTTGCACGATGTGGTCGAGGATTGCGGGGCCATCCATGCGGACTTGGTTCGCGCCCAGTTCGGCGATGCCGTTGCCGACATCGTGGATGCATGTACCGACGGAACGGCCGAGAGCAAGAAGAAAGCCTCGGCCACGCCGGAGGATCGAAAGCGCGACTGGATGCAACGCAAGCTGGCCTACATCCAACACCTTCGGGATGCGCCCGACGCGACGCTCCTGGTCTCGGCTTGCGACAAACTCCACAATGCCCGAGCCATCGTGCAGGACCTGGGAGACCCCAATGTCGGGCGCAAGGTGTTCGAGCGCTTCACGGGTGGAATGCTTGGAAGTCTTGGCTACTATCAGTCGCTTGCAGAGATATTTGCTGAGCGTGAATGCCAGCCGGCACTGTCTTCGAAGAAACGGTTGCCCGCATGCATATGGAAAGTGGTGTCGAAGAGCGGCGCCCGCTGCAGGCTTGAGGTAGGCGTAAGCTAAGGCTAGTTTAAATCGACATATATGACGAATAAATTGACATATAGGCAATTATCCGCCATATATGACGAGTCATGAAAATCAAGCAGACCACCACGGACACCCAAGCCCTGCAGGAACTCGGCACCCGCCTGGCCGCCGAACGCCTGGCCCAGGACCTGACCCAGGCCCAGCTGGCCGAGCAGGCCGGCGTGTCCAAGCGCACCGTGGAGCGCCTGGAAGCCGGCGCCGTGGCCACCCAGCTGTCCACCTTCCTGCGTGTGCTGCGTGTGCTCGGCCTGCAGGACAAGCTGGACGCCCTGATCCCCGAACCGACCCCCAGCCCGCTGCAGCAGCTCAAGGACAGGGGCCGCACCCGTCAGCGCGCCTCCGGCCAGGCCGAACCGGCCGCCGCGCCGGGCAAGAAGTGGACCTGGGATCCATGACCGTCGCCGAAGTCCGCCTGTGGGGACGCACCATCGGCGCCGTGTCGCTGGCCGAGGACCAGACCACGGCGGCGTTCGAATACGTGCCCGAGTTCGTCGGCAGCGGCATCGAGCTCTCGCCCCTGCGCATGCCGCTGCGGCGCCGGATCTACCGTTTCCCCGAACTGCCGCAAGAAACCTTCCACGGCCTGCCGGGCCTGCTGGCCGACTCGCTGCCGGACCGCTTCGGCCATGCCCTGATCGACCAGTGGCTGGCCCAGCAGGGCCGCACGCCGGACAGCTTCAACGCCGTCGAGCGCCTTTGCTACGTGGGCGCACGCGGCATGGGCGCGCTGGAATTCAAGCCGCTACTGGGCCCGCGCCCCGCGCGATCGAGCACCGTCGATATGGCCGCCCTGGTGCGCCTGGCTTCGGACGTGCTCACCCACCGCCAGGGCCTGAAGGTCAGCCTGGACACCCACCAGCGCGAAAAGGCCCTGCGCGACATCCTGCGCGTGGGCACCTCCGCCGGCGGCGCGCGCGCCAAGGCCATCATCGCCTGGAACCCGGACACCCACGAAGTGCGCTCCGGCCAGGTCGAGGCCGGCGAGGGCTTCGGCGACTGGCTGCTGAAGTTCGACGGCGTGGCCGGCAACAAGGACAAGGAACTGGAAGACCCGCGCGGTTACGGCGCCATCGAATACGCCTACGCCCTGATGGCGCGCGCGGCCGGCATCGACATCCGCGAATGCCGGCTGCTGGAAGAGGGCGGCCGCCGCCACTTCCTGACCCGCCGCTTCGACCGCACCGACGACGGCGGCAAGCTGCACATGCTCTCGCTCGGCGCGCTGGCCCACTTCGACTACAACCAGGCCGGCGCCACCAGCTACGAACAGGCCCTCCTGGTCATGCGCCAGCTCGGCCTGCCCATGGCCCAGCTGGAAGAGCAGTTCCGCCGCATGCTGTTCAACGTCGTCGCCCGCAACCAGGACGACCACGTCAAGAACATCGCCTTCCTGATGGACCAGCAGGGAAGGTGGTCCTTGGCCCCGGCCTTCGACGTCACCTACAGCTACAACCCCACCGGCACCTGGACCGCCACCCATCAGATGACCATCAACGGCAAGCGGGAGGACTTCACGCTGGAGGATTTCCGAGCCTGCGCCAAAGCGGCCATGCTCAAGCGGGGGCGGGACCGGGCGATGCTGGAGGACGTGGTCGAGGCGGTGCGGCGCTGGCCCGAATTCGCCGAGAAGGCCCGACTGCCCGAGGTGCAGATAGCGCAAATTGCGCGGACGCATAGGCTTCAATTTGCCGGTGCCGTATAAGCCGCTTTGCATAGACGGCGGTTGGGCTGCCCACCGAGAGCCCGCTGGCAAAAAAAACAACGTATGCGTTGATTTCATTAAAAACAACGTGTAGATTGTTTTTGAAGTTTCCAACGTAGAGATTGATTCCCCATGGACATCATCCGCGTGCCGGAGCAGGTGGGTGCGGTACTCCGGGCCGCTCGCTTGCAACAGGGTCTGACCCAGGCCGAAGTGGCTGAAAAAATAGGGATATCGCCTCAAGCCATGTCGCGCCTGGAAAAACATGCCGGGCGCGCTTCGTTCGACCGCATTCACCGTCTTTGCCTGTTGCTCGGTCTGGAAGTGGTGCTGCGGCCCAAAGGGCAACCTGGGACACCGAAACACCTTCGGCAGGAGGAGTGGTAAGTCATGGCTCCTCGCGCCGTCAAAGCCCTCGATATCTGGATGAACGGACATCGCGTGGGGCGGTGGGATCGAGGCGGTGCCGGGGCGGATCGTCTCACCTACGACGCAGAATGGATCGCGGCATCAAGCGGCCGTCCTCTGTCGTTGTCCCTGCCGGTCACCTTTGGCCACAAGCCAAGCGAACCCGTGCCGATCCGTGGCGATGTCGTCACGGCCTTTTTCGACAACCTTATTCCTGACAATGAACGCATCCTGCAGCGGATGCGCGAGCGCTTCAGGACGCGCTCCACCCACGCATTTGACTTGCTGAGTGCCGTTGGGCGTGACTGTGCCGGAGCCGTGCAGCTTGTTCCGGCAGGGCAAACGCCAAGCGATGTGAAGCGGATCGAATGTGAGCCGCTGGATGAGGCCACGGTCGCCAGGCTGCTGCGCGACGTTCCTTCCTCCGGGCGCTGGACGCGCGAGGAAACCGAGGCCTTTCGCCTGTCGATTGCCGGCGCTCAGGAGAAGACGGCATTGCTTCGCCACGAGGGGCGCTGGTGCATACCCCAAGGCGCCACCCCAAGCACGCATATCTTCAAGTTGCCGCTGGGGATGGTGGGCAACATGCAGGCCGATATGAAAGATTCGGTCGAGAACGAGTGGCTGTGCATGCAGCTGGCCGGAGCGTTGGGTTTGCCCGTGGCCCACACGGACATCGGGTGCTTCGAGGACCAGAAAGCCCTGATCGTGGAGCGTTTCGATCGCCAACGATCCCGTGACGGCACCTGGTGGCAGCGCATCCCGCAAGAAGACTTCTGCCAGGTGTTCGGGCTTCCGCCCACGCTCAAATACGAAGCCGATGGAGGGCCGGGCATCCAGCGCATCATGGACAGATTGCGGGGTTCCGAACAGGCCGAGCACGATCGTGCAACTTTTTTCCGCGCGCAGATGGTCTTCTGGATCCTGGGAGCGACGGATGGCCATGCAAAAAATTTCAGCATCCACCTGCTGCCCGGCGGGCGCTACCAGCTGACACCGCTCTACGACATTCTGTCCACCTACCCGGTTCAGGGCAGGAGCGCGAACCATCTGGACCCACGCAAGGCCCGGCTCGCCATGGCTGTCCGAAGCGCCAACGCACACTACCGGCTGCACGACATCTACCGTTGGCACTGGGTGTCGATGGCGGCGAAGATGGGCCTCAAAGGGGCCGGCGAAATGATCGACGAACTGGTCTCCCGGATACCTGCAGCCCTCGACAGCGTGTCACAGCAGCTGCCCACGGGCTTCCCGGCTGCCGTATTCGATGCGATCAGCCAAGGCATGACGCAAGCTGCCAGGCAGTTGGCGAGCGAGCCGGACACGCGTGGGTGATGGGCGGTTGGCGCCAAGCGGCATTGAGCTGACTTTGCTCCTTGGAACCTTTGCTCATGTCGCCGTAAAGTGGAACAGTTATTTTTCAGGGGAATCGCTGTGGCACATGTCACCAAGGCCAGGGCCGGTCAACTTCTGCGCAACCTCTTGCAGATCCTCATCGATAATCCGGATGGCATCCATGCGTCGGAAGCGCTGAAAGCGCTGGAAAAACGCGTGGGCATCACGGAGTACGAGGCAGGCGACTACAGCTCCGGTGGCCGCCGGTTTGAGCGCCTTGTCCGCTTCGGTACAGTCCCAGCCGTGAAAGCGGGCTGGATGACCAAGCAGAAAGGCATCTGGAATGTCACCGAAGAGGGCAGGGAAGCGCTAGCTAAGTTTCAGGACGAGGAGCAGTTCTTTCGAGAGGCTGAACGGCTCTACTGGAAGTGGCGCAAGGCGCAGCCTGCATCCACAGATGATGATTCGACGGAGGAAGCGGCGGAAGGCTCGGCCGCCATCACCCTTGAACAAGCCGAGGAAATGGCCTGGAAGGAGATCGAGGAATACTTGGCCGAGATGCCGCCCTACGACTTCCAGAAGCTGGTCGGCGAGTTGCTCAAGGCCATGGGCTACCACGTCGCCTGGATCGCGCCGCCCGGCAAGGACGGCGGCGTGGACGTCATCGCCTACAACGACCCGCTGGGCACCAAGCCGCCGCGCATCAAGGTGCAGGTCAAGCGCAACGCAAACTCCGCAAAGATCGATGTGGTCGGCCTGCGCAGCTTCATGGCCGTCCTGGGCGAGGGCGATGTCGGACTGTACGTGGCGCTGTCCGGCTTCACCAAGGACACGGACCTGGAAGCGCGCCAGTCGCATCGACGCATCACGCTGGTGGATACCAGCAAGTTGGTCGAATTGTGGACCGCCCACTACGAAAAGCTGGAAGATTCCGCGCGCCGCATGTTGCCCCTCAAGCCGGTGTGGTTCCTGGCAGCTGAAGATTGATCCGATGCGTCCGAACGATGTTTCTCTCCCCCCATCGAACCCGCCGACCCTTTGCATAACCCCGGAATAGAAGCACGCATGGCCATCAAGAAATCCGAACTCTACTCCTCTCTCTGGGCCTCCTGCGACGAACTGCGCGGCGGCATGGATGCGTCCCAGTACAAGGACTACGTCCTGTTCATGCTGTTCATCAAGTACATCTCCGACAAATACGCGGACTCGGACGACTTTGCGCCGCCGGTGGTCATCCCCGAGGGCGCCAGCTTCGCCGACATGGTCAAGCTCAAGGGCAAGAGCGATATCGGCGACAAGATCAACACCCAGATCATCCAGCCGCTGATCGATGCCAACGAGCGTCTGGCACGCAGCGACTTCCCCGATTTCAACGACCCCAACAAGCTGGGCGAAGGCAAGGCGATGGTGGATCGCCTGACCAACCTGGTCAGCATCTTCCAGAAGCCGGCGCTGAATTTCGCCCAGAACCGCGCCGACCACGACGACATCCTCGGCGATGCCTACGAATACCTGATGCGCCATTTCGCCACCGAGTCGGGGAAGAGCAAGGGCCAGTTCTACACGCCGTCGGAAGTCAGCCGGATCATCGCCCAGGTGATCGGCATTTCACCGGACAAGGCGGTCGCCGCCACCACGGCCTATGACCCGACCTGCGGATCGGGATCGCTGCTGCTGAAAGTGGCGGCCGAGTCGGGCAAGCACATTACCCTGGAAGGCCAGGAAAAGGACGTGACCACGGCCGGTCTCGCCCGCATGAACATGATCCTGCACAACTTCCCCACTGCCAACATCGTGCAGGGCAACACCTTGGCCAACCCCAAATTCAAGGATGGCGAGGGGCTGCGCACCTACGACTACGTGGTCGCCAATCCGCCGTTTTCCGACAAGGGCTGGAGCAGCGGCCTCACCCCGGCCAACGATCCCTTCCAGCGCTTCGCCTGGGGCGTGCCGCCGGCCAAGCAGGGCGACTACGCCTACCTGTTGCACATCGTCCGGTCCATGAACAGCACCGGCAAGGCGGCCTGCATCCTGCCGCACGGCGTGCTGTTCCGCGGCCATGCCGAGGCCGCCATCCGCAAGCAACTGGTGCGCTCCGGCTACCTCAAGGGCATCATCGGCCTGCCTGCCAACCTGTTCTACGGCACCGGCATCCCCGCCTGCATCCTGGTGCTGGACAAGGACAACGCCACCGCCCGCAAGGGCATCTTCATGATCGATGCGTCCCGGGGCTTTCTCAAGGACGGCAACAAGAACCGCCTGCGCGAGCGCGATATCCACCGCATCGTCGACACCTTCCGCAAGCAGGTGGACGAGCCGCGTTTCGCCCGGATGGTGCCCTTCGACGAGATCGCCGACCCGAAAAACGACTACAACCTCAACCTGCCGCGCTACATCGACAGCTCGGAACCCGAAGACCGCCAGGACATCCACGCCCACCTCAACGGCGGCATTCCCGTGCGCGACATCGACGGCGACGCCTTTTCTGATACAAAGGGGGCCATGCCGCCGGTATCGGGCCTGGCTGCTTACTGGGCCGTGTTCCCCGCGCTGCGCACGGTGCTGTTCCGCGCCAACGGCACGCCCGGCTACCTGGAACAGGCCGTCGCGTCGACGGCCGTCAAGGCGACCATCCTCGATCACCCGGAATTCGCCGCCTTCCGTGAGTGGGTCAGCGAACGCTTCGCGCAGTGGCGGGCCGACCAAACGCCGTGCCTGAAAGGCTTCGACCGCGATGGCCAGCCCAAGGCGCTGATCACCACCATCGGCGAGGCCCTGCTCGACGCCTTCCACGACGTGCCGCTGATCGACCCCTACGACATCTACCAGCATCTGATGGACTATTGGGCCGACACCCTGCAGGACGACGCCTACGCGATTGCTGCCGACGGCTGGGTCGCCGAAACCCGCCGGGTGCTGGAAGAAGTGAAAAGCGGCAAGAAGAAGGGCCAGATGAAGGACAAGGGCTGGGCCTGCGACCTGATCCCCAAGCCCTGCATCGTCGCCCGCTACTTTGCCGAAGAACAGGCCGCGCTGGACACCCTGCGCGCCGAACTCGACACGGTCGGTGCCAGCCTGACCGAACTGGCCGAAGAGCACGGCGGTGAGGACGGCGCGCTCAAGGACGTCTCCACAAAGGCGGACGCACAGGACGCCTTCACCCAGGCCCTGGTGTCGGTCTGGAACGAAGACGACCCCGCCGCCTGCGCCCGCTACACCGCATGGATGGAGCAGGCCGAGGAACACGCCGCCGAGCTGCGCGGCCTCACCGACCACAGCCACCTCTCGCCGCTCAAGAACCCCAAGGGCAAGCTCACCCTCAAGACGGTCAAGGACCGGCTGGCCACCACCGGCGACACCGCCGAGCAGCACACCCTGCAACGCTACCTGGACGCGGACAGCCAGCAAAAGTCACGCAGCAAGGACGCCGGTGCACTGCTCGCCAAGGCGGAAAAGACCTACCGCAAGCGCCTGCAAGCCGAGCCGCTCCCGGAAGCCCTCGTCGACCTGCACGCCACCGCGCGCTACCTGGAACTGCTCGATCAACAGAGTGCCCTCAAGGCCAAGGTCAAGGAAGCCGATGCGGCCCTCGATCAGCTTGCCTATAAGAAATACCCTCAGCTCAGTGAGGACGAAATCAAGGCCCTGGTGGTGGACGACAAATGGCTCGCTGCGCTCGAAGCCGCCGTCCAGGGCGAGCTGGAGCGCGTCTCCCAGACCCTCACCGGCCGCGTGCGGCAACTGGCCGAACGCTATGCCACGCCGTTGCCGCAATTGGCCAAGCGGGTGGACGAACTGTCGGCACGGGTGGACGAGCACCTGAAGAAAATGGGGGCGGTGTGGGGATGAGCCGGGATGCCATGGAAGTGCGGGATGCGTCGCCGGGCTACGACTTGCGGACGACAAAACCGACCGTACCTGTCGGCTACAAGCAGACTGAGGTGGGGGTGATTCCGGAGGATTGGGAGGTATTTCGATTTCGAGAACACTTCACCATTTATGCAGGTGGTGATGTTCCTAAGGATGCGCTATCAACCGTTCAGTCCGATAAATATCCTTTTCCAATTTTCGCCAACGCTATCCAGAATAAAGGACTATACGGGTTCACAAGTCAAAAACGCTCGAAACCGGGCTCTCTCACGATTACAGCTCGGGGATACTTAGGCCACGCAGAATACAGGAGTGAGCCATTTTTCCCCATAGTAAGACTTGTTGTTCTTGAGACCACAGGAACAGTTGATTCAAAATTTGCGACATACGCAATCAATGATCGTGTGGAGTTCGCCATCGAGAGCACAGGTGTGCCTCAGCTTACGGCGCCACAGGTGGGGAAGTATGCAATCGCAGCACCTGCCGACGTTGTTGAGCAACGCGCCATAGCCACCGCCCTGAGCGACGTGGATGCCCTGCTGGAGGCACTGGACCGCCTGATCGCCAAAAAGCGCGATCTCAAACAGGCCGCCATGCAGCAACTCCTCACCGGCCAAACCCGCCTGCCGGGGTTTGAGGGGGAGTGGGAGACAAAGCCGCTCGGTGACATTGCCGAAATTCGTAGCGGCGGCACACCCAGTACGAGCAACCCTGAGTTCTGGAATGGCGGGGTCGCATGGTGCACGCCAACCGACATTACTGCCCTTCGTGGGGGCAAGTATCTTACGGCAACGGAACGCACGATTTCCAAGGTTGGCCTGCGAGCTAGTTCCGCAGAGATCATTCCGTCGGGTTCGGTCATCATGACAACGCGCGCCACTATCGGCGAGTGTGCCCTAAACACGATTCCAATGACCACGAATCAGGGGTTCAAGAACCTGATTCCATTCTCGGCCCATGCTGAGTTTTTGTATTACTTGATGACGACGCAAAAGGACCGGTTGATCCAGCTTTGCGGTGGCAGCACTTTCCTTGAAGTTGGCAAGAAGCAGTTGCAGCATTTCGAGGTCAACTTGCCGATCGATATCGGCGAGCAAGAAGCTATCGCGCGGTTTCTTTCCGACATGGACGCCGAAATCGAGGCCCTGGAACAACGCTGCACCAAGACCGTCGCGCTCAAGCAAGCCATGATGCAGGAACTGCTGACCGGAAGGACGCGGCTGATCGAAACTGCCGGCCGAAACCTTGCCGAGAACGAGACTCGGCCCAGCGGCCGCAAGGCCAACGTCCATTTCATGCGCAGCGTACTGGCGGCGGAAATCGTCGACCAGTTGCACGCCGAGCCGACGTTCGGACACGTCAAGTTCGAAAAGATGCTGTTCCTCGTCGAACACCTGTGCGACGTGGACACGGGCTCCACCTACCACAGGCAGGCCGCAGGCCCCTACGACAACCGCGCGCTGCGCTCGATCGACAGCCAACTGCGCAAACAACAGTGGTTTGATGCGTGCGAGGACAATGGACGCTATCGGTACATGCCGTTGCAAAAGCGCGGCGGGCACAAGCACTATTTCGACCGGTATTTTTCCCGGGTTGCCGCCACGTTCAACGAAATCGTGGAGACATTCCGTGGGCTGGATACGGAAAGATGCGAAATCGTCGCCACCCTGTTCTCCGCCTGGAGCGATCTGCTGCGCGAGAAAGGCAACGTCTCCGATGAAATGATCGTGCACGAAGTGCTCAACAACTGGCACGAATCCAAACAGCGCATCCCTGAAGACCGCTGGCTGCATGCCCTCACCTGGATGCGGGAGAAGGGATTTGTGCCGAAAGGGGCAGCATCTACATAAGCAACACAGATCTCAAACGGGTCTTGAGACAAGCGTTGCTGACTGGCTGCGTTTGACTGGTGGAAACGCGCAGGGAGGAAGCGCCTCATGTCTGATGTACAACAAGAAATTCGCGGCTGGCTTCATGAGCAGCAAGATTGGCTCCAACAAGCCGCCGAGACACTGCTGTCGGAGGGAAGCGTATCAGATGCGCAACTCGATACGCTCGTCGCCCAGATGAAGACGCCGGACGGCCAGAAGGTTACAGCCCACAGGAAATTCGAGGAGCTTGGCTCGAACGCATCTGCTGCTGGAACGTTGCGACTCAATGCGATCAGCGATATCAGCGGTATCGAAAACCTTGCGCCCCGACGTCCGTTGAGTTTCGGCCAAGGGAATCTTTGCGTTCTCTATGGACACAACGGCTCCGGGAAATCGGGGTATACGCGCCTGCTCAAGAAGATATGTGGAAAACCACGGGCGCCGGACCTCAAACCGAACGTGTTTGACGTGCCACCTGTTGAGCGCCGATGCAAGGTTGGGTATTCGGTCAACGGCTCAGATGACGACATCGAGTGGCTGGCGAACAGTGCTCCCGTTGATGGCCTTCGCTCAGTGGATATTTTTGACGCCGAAACTGCCACTGCCTACCTGACGCAGGAAGCGGCAGCGACCTACACGCCACCTTCGGTAGCATTGTTTGAGGCGCTCGCCAGAGTCTGCAATCGCGTCAAAGGTGGGTTGCAGAAAGAGCAGGACGCTCTGGTCAGTGCGCTGCCACAATTGCCGGCTGAGTATGCGGCAACGCCGACAGGAACCATCTACCGTGAGTTGAAGCCGAATCTCGCCGAAAAAGCGATTCAATCCATTGTCCGCTGGGAAGGAAAAGATCAGCAGGCGTTGGACAGACTGAAGGAACGCCTAAATACCGCTGATCCGGCAAAGTTGGCGCGGGACAAGCGAAACACAAAGCGGCAGATCGCGCAGCTTGTGTCGAAGCTGAAAGATGAAGCGACCGCGTTGGGTAACGAGCGGCTTGCGACTTTCAGGACGTTGCGCGCGGAGGCGTCGACGAAACGCCGTATTGCCACCGAGTCAGCCCAAGTGAAGTCCGCCGAACTGGACGGAATCGGTACAGAGACCTGGCTGGCATTGTGGGAAGCGGCAAGAGCTTATTCCCAGACCGCTTACCCTGGACGGCAGTATCCCGTGACGGATGGCGCGCGATGCGTACTCTGCCATCAAAAACTGGAAAAGGAAGCGCCGAAGCGGTTGCGGGACTTCGAAGACTACGTACAGGGAAGTCTGGAGACCGAAGCCAAGACAGCGGAAACGGCCTACGAGAAGGCACTTGAAGCGATACCCGCTGGACTGACGGAGGAGCAGGTCACGACCTCGTGCCAAGCGGTTGGGCTGAGTGACAGCCCTTGGGCAGCACGTCTGACAGAATTGTGGCGTCTGGTTCGCAAGAACAGAGACATTCTTCTTGGCCACGAGGCCGAAGAGTCGGCAGCCCCCGTAGTCTGGCCTACCGATATCCTTGAAGAATTGACCAAACGGTCCGAAGGGCTCGAACGCGAAGCGGCACAGCACGATGAAGACGCCAAGACGTTTGACCGTGTCCAGGCCAGCAAGGACAAGATGAATCTCGAAGCTCGCTGCTGGACGGCGCAACAGGCTGCGGCTATTCGAACCGAAATTGAACGACTCCGGAAAGTAGCGCTCTACGACGATTGGAAGCGCTTCGCGAATTCTTCTGGTATCTCTCGGAAGGCTGGAGAGATTGCCGGGCAAGTCATCACCCAATTGTTCGTGGACCGCTTCAATCGTGAGCTGAACGCATTGGGGGCGTCACGAATCAAGGTTGAACTGTGCAAGACACGCACGGAAAGAGGGAGGTCGCTTCACAAGCTTCGACTGAAGGGAGCACAGACGGACCAGGACCTTCCCGAGTCGGTATTGAGCGATGGTGAGCGTCGTGTCGTGGGACTGGCCGCGTTTCTGGCCGATGTTGCGGAACAGCCGCACGTTGCCCCGTTCGTCTTCGATGATCCGATCTCTTCACTGGATCATGATTACGAATGGTTTGTGGCCGTTCGCCTCACCCAGTTGGCACAGACGCGTCAGGTGCTCGTGTTTACGCATCGGCTGTCCTTATACGGGGCGATGGAAGATGCAGCCAAGAAGGTTGGCGAGGACTGGATACGACAGAATTTGCAACAGCACTGCATTGAATCGTTTGCCGGAACGGCAGGGCATCCGACGGATCAAGCTGTATGGAATGCCAATACTAAGAAAGCAAATAACATCCTGTTGCAACGGCTCGATGATGCCAAAAAAGCCGGCGAAACGTCCGGAGGTGATGCTTACAGAAGTTTGGCACAAGGGATATGCAGTGACTTCCGGAAATTGCTGGAGCGCACAGTTGAGGACGACTTGCTGAATCAGGTCGTGAGGCGTCACCGTCGCAGCGTCACGACGGATAATCGACTCACACAGTTGCCGCTGATCAGCCACGAAGACTGCCAGTTCATTGATGATCTGATGACAAAATACTCCTGCTATGAACACAGTCAGTCATCGGAGGTTCCTGTCTTCATCCCGGAAGGGGACGAATTGGGCAAGGATATCGAGGCGTTGAAAGCATGGCGTGAGTCTTTCAGAGAGCGACCGAAAGAGAGGGCGGTTCATGCTTGACCAAGTTTACCCCGATTTTCTGGCTGAAAATCAGGCATTCACTCAATGAAGGAAGTCGAACTCCTGCAAGTACTGGCACGCGGCGAGGACAGCCGCCACCAGTTCAAGCGCGATGCGAGCAACGCCGACAGCGTGGCCGCCGAGCTGGCGGCGTTTGCCAACAGCGGCGGCGGTTGTCTGTTCCTTGGTGTGGCCGACGACGGCTCGGTGACGGGGCTGGACGGGGCTTCGGTCCGGCGTTTGAATCAGTTGCTCGGCAATGCCGCCACCCAGCATGTGCGCCCGCCGGTGCATCCGGTGACCGAGAACGTGCAGACCGAGCAGGGCCTGGTGATGGTGGTGGAGGTGCCGGATGGTCTGGCCAAGCCCTACGTGGACCAGCGCGGCCGTATCTGGGTCAAGCAGGGCTCGGACAAACGGCACGTGACCTCGCGCGAGGAAATGCAGCGCATGTTTCAGCGGGCCGGTCTGGTGTATGCGGATGTGGTGCCGGTGGCGGGGACTTCGGCGGAGGATCTCGACGAGAAGGCGTTTGCGGCCTATTTCGACCGCCGCTACGGGCAGGGCAGCGAATTCGCCGGTCAGACGAAAGAACAATTGCTGCACAATCTGGGGCTGGGCGATGGAAAAGAACTGAACCTGGCGGGACTGATGCTGTTCGGGCGCCGTCCCCAGCGCTACCGCCCGGCCTTCGAGGTCAAGGCCGTGGCTTTTCCTGGCACCGAACTGCACGATAGCCGTTACCTGGACAGCGAAGACATCAAGGGGACCCTGCTGGAGCAGTTCCAGGGCGCCTTCGCCTTTATCAAGCGTAACCTGCACCATGTGCAGCGGGGGCGGAGCTTCAACACCCTGGGTGAGCTGGAGATTCCCGAGCTGGTGCTGGAAGAGCTGCTGGTCAATGCCCTGATTCACCGGGACTACTTCACCAGCGCCTCCGTGCGCTTGATGATCTTTACCGATCGGGTAGAAATCGTCAGCCCCGGCCACTTGCCGGACAGTCTGAGCCCGGAGGACATTCGCCGGGGCAGGACCATCCGCCGCAATCCCACCCTCACCGAACACGCCAGTCACATCCTGCCCTATCGCGGCATGGGCAGCGGTATCCCCCGCGCGCTCAAGGTCTGGCCCCGAATCGACCTGGTGGATGATCCGGCGGGCAATCAGTTCAGCGCGGTGGTCTGGCGTCCGGAGGCGGAGTGGGAGAGCGCTGGGGAAGATGCCCCGCAAGTCACCCCACAAGTCACCCCGCAAGTCACCCCACAAGTCACCCCACAAGTCACCCCCCAGGTTTCGGAGGATGTCGGGCGGTTGATAGCGGTGATGCAGGGCGAAATGAAACGCGCCGAAATCCAGGACGCGATGGGGCTGAAAGACCGGAAGCATTTCCACGAAAACTACCTGCGCCCGGCGCTGGATGCGAGCTTGGTGGAAATGACCATTCCCGACAAGCCCCTGAGCAGCCGTCAGAAGTACCGACTCACCGCCGCCGGCAGAGCCTGGTTGCGCCACAGCAACAAGCAAGGGTAGTCCCGTGACGACAAGAACCCGCCTCGAACGTCAGACCCAGAACCGCGTGGTAGCTAGGTTCACCACGCCGACGGAGCGGGGCGGGCTCGGCTATCGCTACTTGGGCGATTGGCACCAGCGCGAGAACAACCGCGCCATCGAGCCCGAGCTGCTGCGTGCCAATCTGCGCGAGCGTGGCTATTCCGATGCGCATATCGCCACCGCGCTGCAGAAGCTGGAAACCGCCGCCGATGTCACCGGCGTGACGCTCTATCAAGCCAACCTGCGCACTTACAACCTGCTGCGCTATCCGGTAAAGGTGCTGCTCGCACCGGGCCGGCCGCACGAGGATGTGCACCTGATCGACTGGGCGCACCCGGAGAACAACGACTTCGCCCTGGCCGAGGAGGTGACGCTCAAGGGCGGCCATGAGCGCCGGCCGGACCTGGTGCTCTACCTCAACGGCATCGCCGTCGGGGTGATGGAGCTCAAACGCAGCTCGGTGGAGGTGGCCGACGGGGTGCGCCAGCTCATCACAAATCAGGAATCCATTTTCAATCAGCACTTCTTCAGCGCGGTGCAATTGCTTTTCGCCGGCAGCGATTCCCAGGGGCTGCGCTACGGGACCACCGGCACGCGTGAGCAGTTCTTCGTGCAGTGGAAGGACGAGGACGGCGGCACCGAACTGGAACCCGGCGCCCTGCTGGACAAGCCCTTGGCGCAGATGTGCCGCAAGGAGCGGCTGCTGGACCTGATCCGCAACTTCGTCATCTTCGACGCCGGGCAGAAAAAGGTGCCGCGCCCGCACCAGTATTTCGGCGTCAAGGCGGCGCAGGCGCGCGTGGCCAGGCGCGAGGGCGGCGTGATCTGGCACACGCAGGGCAGCGGCAAAAGCATCCTGATGGTGTTGCTGGCCAAATGGCTGATGGAGCACGACCCGGAGGCGCGCATTCTGGTGATCACCGACCGCGACGAGCTGGACCGGCAGATCGTGGGCGTGATGCGCAACGCCGGCGTGGTGGGCGAGGATGGTCCGTCGCCACGCATCACCTCGCGGGCGCAGTTCGTCCAGAAGCTGGGCGCGGCCACGCCCCGGCTGCTGTGCGCGCTGGTGCACAAGTTCGATCCCGGTGATCTGACGGGCGACCCGCCGCCGCTGCATGGGCGCTTCTACGTGTTCGTGGATGAGTGTCACCGCACCCAGGGCGGACGCATGAACACGCAGATGAAGCGCTGGCTGGAAGAGGCGATCTTCATCGGGTTCACCGGCACCCCGCTGCTACGGAAGAACAAGAAAACCACCCGAGCGGTATTCGGCACCTACATCCACACCTACAAGTTTCCCCAGGCGGTCAAGGACAACGTGATCCTGGATCTCAAGTACCAGGCCCGCGACGTGCCCCAGCGGCTGACGTCGCGCAAAAAAGTGGATGCCTGGTTCGAGCGCAAGACCCGGAATCTCAATAACTTCCAGAAGGCGGTACTGCGAAAGCGCTGGGCGACGCTGGAAGAGCTGATGAGCGCCGCCGAGCGAAAGCAGCGCATCATCGCCGACATCATCGAGGACTTCGACCTCCGGCCACGGCTCAACGACAACCGTGGTACGGCCATGCTGCTGGCGGCATCCATCTACGACGCCTGCCATTACTTCCGGCTGTTCCAGAACACCGGCTTTGGCCCGTATTGCGGCGTGATCACCTCCTACCAGCCCAATCACAATGCCATCTCCCGGGAGCCGTCCGATAGCGACGAACGCTACAAGTTCGACACCTACACCCGCTACGTGCTGAAGGATGGCCAGAGCACAGAGCAGTACGAGCAGGAAATGAAGCGCCGCTTCATCGAGGAGCCGGCCAACTGCAAGTTGCTGATTGTGGTGAGCAAGCTGCTGACCGGCTTCGACGCGCCGTCATGCACCTACGTCTATCTGGACAATGCGTTGTACGACCACAACCTGTTCCAGGCCATTTGCCGCACCAACCGGCTGGATGGCGACGACAAGGACTACGGCTACATCGTCGACTACAAACAGTTGTTCGGCGACGTGCAGCACGCCATCGCCGTCTACAGCTCGGACGAGCTGGACCTGGACGACGGCGGCGATACAGAGAACAACATCCAGCTCAAGAACTGGCTGGAGGAAGGCCGCAAGAAGCTCGATGCCGCCCGCGAGGCGCTGAAATATCTCTGCGAACCGGTACCGCCGCCACGTGAGATGGAGCAGTACCTGCACACGTTCTGCGGGGATGCCCATGATCCCAATGCCCTCAATGATACCGAGGCGCTGCGCATCGCCTTTCACAAACAGGTGGCGACCTTCGTGCGGGCGTATGCAGCCATTTCACAGGATCTCGATGCCGCCGGGTATTCCGCCGCTCGGATCGCCCAGCTGAACAACGAGGTGGCGTTCTTCACCGAGGTGCGCGCGGCTATCAAGCGCCATTCCGGCGAGGAACTGGACATCAAGCCTTACGAGGCGGACATGCGCCACCTGATCAATACCTATGTTCAGGCCGACCCGGCCGATCCGCTGGGATTGGTGGACAACTACTCACTGGTGGAGTTGATCGTCGAGACTGGTATGCACGATGCCATTGCCCGCAAGCTAAACGAGAAGGGCAAGTTGTCCAAAAACGCCATCGCCGAGGGCATCATCAACAACGTCCGCAAGACCGTGATCCGGGAACAACTCACCGATCCCCGGTTCTACGAGCGGATGTCGAAGCTGCTCGATGACTTGATCGAACAGTGGCGCACTGAGACCCTGACCTACGAAGCCTTTCTGAAGGATACGGAGGTACTGGTCAGGAAGATGGCTGCAGGCCACGGTGCCGGCAATATGCCGCCGGAGCTGGCAGACCGGCGCGAGGCCATGGTGATTTACCACAACTTGCCGGATATTCTCGCCGCGGCCCGGCCGGTACATGAGGTACGTGAACCGTCATCAGACGAGGACAGAGTGCGCCTTGCCATGACGCTGGCGATCGACCGGGCCATGCGAGAGCAGGCCCCGGCAGGCTGGAATGGCGACCCCACCCGGGAGAGCCAGGTACTCAATGCCCTGTTTCCCATCATGGATCGCAATCGCGAAGCCACAAAAGCCGTGTTCGAACTGATCAAGAATCAGGCGGGCTACCAGTGACCGAGACCATACAGCTTGGCGACATCGCGATTGAGGTCACCCGCAAGGCCATCAAGAATGTGCATTTGTCGGTGTACCCGCCGGACGGCCGGGTCACGCTTGCGGCGCCAGCAGGTACGCGAATCGAGGTGGCCCGCGCCTATGCGATCTCCAGGCTCGGATGGATCAGGGAGCAGCAGGCGAAGCTGAAAGTACAGGCACGAGAGACGCCGCGTCAGTTTGTCGGTCGCGAAAGCCATTTCCTGTGGGGCCGTCGTTACCTGCTGAGCGTCGTGGAACGAGACACACGCCCGCACGTGGCACTCGACCACAAACGCATCACGCTGATCGTGCGGCCCGGAAGCAATCGCGCAAAGCGGGCTGAGGTCGTGCACGCATGGCACAAGCGATTACTGCATGAGGTCGTACCACCGCTGATTGCGAAGTGGGAACGCAAGCTTGGGGTCAAAGTCTCCGGCTACTACCTGCAGCGCATGAAAACCAAGTGGGGAAGCAGTAACCCCAAATCGGCAAACATCCGCCTGAACACGGAGCTGGTTAAAAAGCCCAAGGATTTGCTGGAATACATCGTCGTTCACGAGATGGCGCACCTGATCGAACCCACCCACAACGAGCGTTTCATCGCCATTCTCGATCAGCACTACCCAGGCTGGAATGAGGCCCGCGACGAGCTGAACGAATTGCCGCTGGCAGCAGAGGATTGGGGAGTTTGATCACTTGCTTGACTTGCCGTCCCAGACCGTCCGACGCGCTGCCTGGGCGCTAGACTCTGACAGAAATGGCGTCAGAAACAGTTTGGTGTCGGGAGCGGCCAGCCTGGGTTCCAGCCGCTTCATCGCATAGGTGAATTTGTCGCTGAGCAGCTTGTACAGAAAGGTCTGCACGATGATCTTGTATTCGTTGCCGTCGTTGCCCAGGCCGTTGCTGGCGCAGACGGCCCGGAGGCCGTCGATCAGGTCGCAGGTCTGTTGCTGGTAGCTGGGGGGCATGGTGCTCGGTGTGGTGGTGGAGCGGACGCTGGCGCGGCCGCTCAGAGGTAGTCGTCTTCGCGCTGGTGGCGCACGGCGAGGATGGTGACGCTTTGGTCATCGTCGATCTCGTACAGCAGGATGTAGCCCGCATGGCCGAACGACACCAGGAGTTCGCGCAACAAGGGGTTGTCCGGGTCGACTTTGCGGCAGGTAAAAGGAAACGCCTGCAGCAGCTCGATGCTCTTGACGATGGATGCCGGCGCGCGCCGCGCCGCCACGATGTCCTGCTCCAGCAGAAAGCCGTACAGCCGCTTGAGGTCATGGCGCGCCGCTGGTGCGTAGCGGACTCGCCACGTCACGCCTTGGTCTTCGCTTTTGGCCTCGGCCTCGTCCAGCATCCCGCGCAGCTCGGCATGGACGCTATCGGCGTCGTGGTACTCACCCGTGCGTCGCGCATCTTCGCGCGCCGCCAGGCCACGGGCGATGAATTCGGTCTGCATGCGGCGCCGGTTCACTTCCTCGCGCAGCGATTGCTCCATGAAGCTGGACAGGCTCTCGCCCTCCCGGAGCACGGCTTCGGCCGCTTCGCGCAACGTGGGGTCGACGCGCAGGGATGGCATGGTGGCGGTTTTCATGACGCAGTCCTGGTGCGTTGCATTTGCGATGCACGTTAGCATGGCCCGGCCGGAGCGGCCAGCCCGACGCGGGGTTAGCCGAACGGCAGTCGACCCTGGGATTCGTTGAGGTATTCGCTGGCCAGCAACCGGTGGATCCGGCGGCAGGTGCCGGCGTCCGGGCCGGGTGGCCGGGCCTCGCGGAAAGAGTGCACGATGATCCGGACAAGGGCAGGACAAGGGGGACGTGGTCATTGAGGCTCCCTCACTTATCATGGCGATGACCCCAGTGCGGATTCCGGTAATGGCTGACCAGTGTTCCGGTGTGGACTGACCCCGCTGCTGGTGTCCCGAGTTCGGATAGCGGTGTAT
Source organism: uncultured Gammaproteobacteria bacterium (assembly GCA_963747595.1). Lineage (GTDB taxonomy): Bacteria > Pseudomonadota > Gammaproteobacteria > Xanthomonadales > Rhodanobacteraceae > Oleiagrimonas. The sequence goes on along the minus strand of CAVVFO010000002.1, from coordinate 1,070,658 downwards.
CGCGTTACGTTACAGGTTACACTGACACGCATGATCACTGGCTTCGGGCACAAGGGTCTCGAAACGTTCTACCGCACGGGGTCGACCCGAGGCATACAAGCTGCGCATGCGAACAAGCTCCGCAACATCCTGGGGCTTCTTGATGTCGCGGCTGGACCGGAAGACGTCTCGCTGCCGTCCTTCAAACTGCACCCTCTCAAAGGTCAGTTGAAAGGCCACTGGTCGGTCTGGGTGAACGGCAACTGGCGAGTCACCTTCCGTTTCGTGGGCTCGAACGTCGAGCTGGTCGACTACCAGGACTATCATTGAGGAACCAAACCATGATGCACAATCCTCCTCATCCGGGTGGCATCCTCAAGGACGAAGTGCTTGCCCCGCTGAATCTGTCTGTGACCGAGGCCGCTAGCCGGCTGGTCATGTCGCGCGTTGCCTTGTCGCGGGTGCTCAACGGCAAGGCTGCCATCAGTCCTGACTTGGCTGTGCGCCTTGAGCAGGCCGGCGTCAGCACCGCCCGAGCGTGGCTCTCCATGCAGGCGAACTACGATCTCTGGCAGGCCATGCAGCATCGGCAGCCAGCTGTACGCGCCCTACAGGAGCGTGCGGCGTGAAGTCGGCTCAAGAGCACACTCTGCTTCACCTACCCATGTCTCTCATCGATGTTCCGGCCTCGCTTCAGTCCGTGGAGCCAACAGCAGCCGAAATTCGTGCGTACCGTCGCGACCTGGAGCACCCCACCGCAAGCCCCAAGATTGCTCGCGTACCGATCAAGGTCCGCCAACTCGACACTGGGCGATACGAACTGGTCAGAGGGCTGAAGCGGCTGAAGACGGCGCGTGAAGCACGAGCCGCCACCATTCCCGCAATGGCTTAACGTTCTGCGACCGGTCAGCACCAGCAGGGTGGTCAGCACCAGCGCGTTGGTCAGCTATTACCGGACACGGTGGTCAGTTGGACCGGAATACGCACCCAGTACCGCTCACAGTCGCAAGAGGCGTATACATGATGGAATTGCCCGTTGCACCGGACGAGGCCTGCCCTTGCGGCAGTGGTCGTGCGTATGGGCGCTGCTGCATGCAGCGTGACATGCAGGCCTTCGTGCAGCAGCAAAATGAGATGGCGCACGATGACTTCCACGGCCTCTCGCCTGTGCAGATGCATGCCTTGTTGTATGCACCGTTCGATTCGCCGCGCTGGCTGGAATTTCCCGACGTGCTGCCGGAGGTACCAGAGGCGCCGATCGCGCAGCTGTTCGAGATGCTGTGCCAGGCGCTGGAGGCGGGGGAGCTGAAGGCTACGCCCAAGGGCAACCTGCCGCGTGCCTTCAGTCAGCAGGCGCATCGTGCCTTTGTCGAGGCCTCGCCTTACAGCATGGACCGGCCAGTCGGCAAGGTGAGCAGTGAAGAGGATTTCGAGGCGCTGCATGTCACCCGCCTGGTCGCGCAGCAGGCGGGGCTGCTGCGCAAGTACAAGGGGCGTTTCATCCTCAGCCGGTCGTGCAAGTCGCTGCGCGATGCGCATGGCATGCGTGCCCTGTATCCCGCCTTGCTGAAGGCTTGCGCGCGGCGGTTCAACTGGGGCTACAGCGACGGCTATCCGGAGTACCCGATCATCCAGCATGCCTTCGCCTTCAGCCTGTACCTGTTGAGCCGTTATGGCGGCACGCCCCGGCCCCGAAAGTTTTACGAGGACGCCTTCCTGCGCGCGTTTCCCATGCTGTTGGGCGAAGCGCAGGACGATACCTGGGCGACTGGCGAGGACAAGGTCCGACTTTGCTACAGCCTGCGGACCCTGGAGCGGTTCGCGGGGTTCATGGGCCTGGCGAGTCTTTCGGCCGACTTGTACCGCGCCACCAGCGATAAGGGCGTGGCTTCGAAAACGCCGTTGCTGGACCAGGCGGTGCGGTTCCATGTGCCTTCGAGGCGGAGGTAGGACAAGTCAAAGGCTTTTCGAGAGACGGGCATCATGCCGCTGCGCCGCGACCACGCATGGTCAGGTGTGCACGTGATCCTCCACGACTTCCCTCATCAGGCCGGGCATGGCGCAATTGCGGCTTCGACTGGCGCGTGGAGGACGACCTCCCCAACGTGGTATTCGAGCACTTGCCGTGAAGGGCATGCACCGGGAACGCCGTATCCGCAGACTCCGGGCGTACCCACTCCGGCCAGCGTGCCGCCGACCGGAAAGAACGATTCCAGGGTCAATTGCCCTGTTTGAATCTACAGCCGCGACAGACCCCGCCTCAGCCAGTTGCCCAGCAGTGCCTTGTCGTATTGCAGCGGACCGCTGTCGTTCCATCTTGCCGATCCGCTATCGAGATAGCCCATGTCGCGCAGCTTGCGCGTCCCCTGGCGCAATATCGCGCCATTCTTGCCGGTCCATGTGAACTCGAGGTCGATACTCGGAGGGTAGATATCGCGCATGATGCGCACTCGATCCCAGTCCGGCCCCAGCCATGGCTCGTAGGCGCCGGCGAGCTTGATGTCGGTGATGGTGATGCGCAGGTGCTGGCCTGGTGACAGCATGGGTGTGGCGCGTTTGATGATGAAGGCTTTCAACGGGCCAAGATAAGCCAGGTCGTTGTAATGATCCTCGTTGCCGTAGACCCGGTTTTCGGTGAAGTTCGCGGGATTGGCATATGTGACCTGGACAGGGGGGTGCGCGGCTGTGTCTGTATCGGCGCGGGCGGCGCTGGCCGACGTGCCGCCGACAAGCAGCAGGATGCTTGCAAACATGGCAAACGTGCAGAACCGGATCGTGTTCATCATGCACCTCGCAGGCATCGAAGCCTGCTTGGCAGTTTACCACTCACGTGCACTGCGGTTCTGCTGGCACACAGCATCGGGCGTAGGAGGAGACTGGCGTCATTCCCTCTCGGGAGCACATCCTCTCCGGGGAATCCGCCAAGTCAGGGCCGACCATCGTAGCGACACGCCGGCGCGACAAGGCCATCCATCGGCCGAAAAATTGGCCATGATCCGGCTCGCTTCCCCGCCCGCTTACTCCAGCTTGAACGTTGTCTGGGCGTGTTCAGCGGCGACATGGCCGCGGCGTCTTAGGGTGATGTGCAGGCGAAGCGGCACGGGGTGCAGACCTGCCGGTTCGCATCCGCCGGACAGGCCCCTCAGGCGCCTCCGGTACACGGTCCTGCGGCGCACCAGTTGCTGACACCATGTGATCCGCAGGCCGGGATTCCAGCCATCCAATGCGCAGGAGAACACATCATGGGCACATCAGACGACAACCAGAAGAGTGGCTACAACGGTCCGCAAAGCCAGGGCGGTATCCGCGAGGAGACGGTCGAGGCGGCGCGCAATGATCCCCATCCGGAACGCGCCGGTTTGCCGGGCGGGCAGCTGGGTGATCGTCCGGAGAGGGCGGAGCGTTCGCTGGACGAGGGCGACAGCGCCGAGACACCGGGGTTCACGGGTGACGATGCGCGGCATCAACCGGTGGATGAGACGGGCGAGGCACCGCCGCCCAACCGTGACCCTGCCGCCGGGCTCGGCGGCGCTGTCGACGAACAACCCGACGCGCCCAACCGTGGCCGTCCCAAACATGGGCTGGACGACGATGCGGAGACGGATCCCGGCCGGCCGGTGAATCCGCAACGCACGGAGATTCCGGCGCGCCATGACCCGAGCTTCCAGACCGGCGGCTCCGGCGAGACCAACGCCCAGCACATCAGAAATCGCAACGTGGCGGACGAGCAGAGCAAGGCGCAACGCAAGGCGCGCGGCGATTCCGCGCCGGGCGACCCGATCCATCCGGATGGCAAGGACTGACCAGTTCCATGCGCCGGCAGCGTTTTCGCTGCCGGCGATTTCAGGCAGCAGGCAGGCAAGTGCAGACAAAGGACCACGGACCGCCCAAGCTGCAGGCTGCACGGTCCATGCGGGCATGCTCCTGAGCGTCTTTCGATCCACGTCCGGGCGCTGGACCCACGCAACGGCTTCCGGTTCCCGTTTGCCGGATTTTGATCGTTCTGCGGGCATCCAGTATTTGTGCGTAGGATGGGAACTCTCTTTCTCCCATCCGCGGGTGTGCATCATGTCTGAGGACACAGCCAAGACCACAGCCGACCATCTCGGCGATACGCTGGCGCAACTCAAGGAGATGCGGCATTACTCCAAGAGCAATGTGGAGACACTGACAGCCGAGTGGATGTTGTTCGACGGCAAGTTGTCGAAGCTGGGGAAGGCCGACAGGCTGGCCGATCTGGTGGATCGCCAGGGTCAGCTGCATGACGCACTGGAGGCGGTGATCGAGGATCTGGAGGATGTGCTGGAGAAGTTGCCGCCGGAGCCGGAGGCTTGAGGAGATTCCGAAAAGTCTCCGCTGTGCACTTCCGGCGAAGCTCACTGTTGTGCGGAATACACAGGAGTCCCGGCTCGAGGAGGTTGCAGTGACTCTGGTTGCAAACAGGGCCCGTCAGGCCGCCGCGAATCCCACGCACTCGTCATCCCGGCGAAAGCCGGAATCCATTTGATCTCCGTGAGAAGCACAATGGACCCCGCCCTTCCTCGCTCCTCAACGACGAGTCCGTCCATGGGCTCTCTCTCCGCGTGCGCCGGGATGAGGGCATGTTGTCGTGCGTGAAAGGATGAGGGGTGCGCGCAAACTGGTGTTGTCCCGCAAGGGCTTTGATTCCGGCTACGGCGGCATGCCCAGCCCGATCCTGCCGGACGGGCGCTTGTTGCCGTTGCCGATCCCTTCGCCGCACGATGCCTTCACGTTGGGAGACGTGAATGCGCGCGGAGTTGAGCTGGCGCCGTTGCTGGCCGATTTGAACCGTGGCCGGCACGGCATGGGCACGACGGTGCATCTGGATCCGGATCTGGATCGCAAACCCGCGCTGAGGCCGGAAGCCTGGCGGCCGGCGTTGGGACAGACCGGCGGCTCCCAGACGCATTTGCAAAGGCAGGGCGTTGCGCCCGGCGATGTGTTCCTGTTTTTCGGCTGGTTCCGCCAGGTGGAGCGAGATCGGGGGCGCTGGCGGTTCGAACGAGGAGCGCCGGATCTGCATGTGCTGTTCGGGTGGCTCGAGATTGGCGCAGCATTGCCGGTGGTGCGTGCGCGTGATCAATGTATCACGCGGTATCCATGGATCGCGGATCACCCGCATGTGGCACATCCGCAGCATTACAGCGATACGCGTAATACGCTCTACATCGCGCCGCGGCAGTCGGCGTATGCGCCGAACTGTCATGGCGGAGGCGTGTTCTGGCGTTATTCCGCTGCACTGCGGCTGACGGCAGAGCGCTCCAGCCGCAGCGTCTGGTCGTTGCCGGGGTGGTTTCACCCGGATCATGGGCGCGTGCCGTTGAGCTATCACTCGGACCCGAAACGGTGGAGCCGCGATGACGGACTTTGCCGACTCCGCAGCGTCGCCAAGGGGCAGGAGTTCGTGCTGGATGTGAGTGACTGTCCGCAGGCGCAGGACTGGGTGCATCGGTTGATTGCCGGTCACCACATCGTTGAGCGACTATCTGCTGGCGTAGTTTAGCGTCGGTTCTTGCGCCTGATCGTCCGCCTCCAGGCGCAGTCGGTCGCGCAGCCATGCGGCAAATTCGATTCCTCCAGCCTGCCTTCGGCGAGGGTCAGCATCGCCAGATATTTATCTTCATCGCCAGCTTCGAGGCGGGCGCCGTTGAGCGCGAGGAGCGTGCGGTAACCCACATGTGCCGTACGCTTGTTGCCGTCTACGAACGGATGGTTCCGCGCCAGACCAAAGGCCAGGCTGGCCGCCAGATCCGCGAGATCAGGCGGTGGATCGCCATGGGCACGCAATTGTTGCGGCCGAGCAAGCGCGGAATCCAGCAGGCTTTGGTCGCGCACGCCAATGCTGCCGCCATGCTCGCTGATCTGGCGGTTGTGGATCACGAGGACCAGCGGTTTTTCGACCCAGATGATCATGGCGGGGGCGGGCTAATGCGTATGGGCAGACGATGCAATCGATATCCACTGCGTCGGCATCACGTGGATGCCGGTACCATGTCGAATCCACCTTGCGCCTGAATCACTTCCCATTCCGGAGCCAGCTGCATGTTCGACGTTGCCGTTATCTGCCTGGTCATCACTGCCGCAGTGGCTTACGTCAATCATCGCTTTATTCATCTGCCCACGGCGATCGGAGTCATGGCGATTGCGCTGGTGTTGTCGGTGCTGTTGCTGGTGTTGAATGCCCTGGGTATGACCGGCCTGCATGGCTACGAGACCCATCTGCTGCGGTCGATCGACTTTCCCGAGGTGGTGCTGAAGGGCATGCTGTCCGTGCTGCTGTTTGCCGCGGCGCTACCGGTGAATTTCGGCGACCTGCGTTCATATCGCTGGCACGTGGCGATTCTCGCGGTGGTGGGCACGATCGTTTCGACAGTGCTGATCGGTGCCGCGCTGTGGTTCGCGTTGCCTCTGGCGGGATTGTCGCTGCCGTTGCCGTACTGTCTGCTGTTCGGCGCCTTGATTTCGCCGACCGATCCGGTCGCGGTGGCCGGCATCATCCAGAACGCGGGTGCGCCGAACAGCCTGCGCGTGGTCATTTCCGGGGAGTCGCTGTTCAACGACGGTATCGGCGTGGTGTTGTTTACGCTCCTGGTCGGCATGATTGGAGGAACGGATAACCCGGGGTGGACGCACGCATTGGTGTTGTTGGCACGCGAGGCCGGTGGCGGAATCGCGTTCGGGCTGGTGCTGGGTTACATCATCTACCGGCTGCTGAAAAGCATCGACAACTATCAGGTGGAGGTGATGATCACCCTGGCGGCAGTGCTGGGCGGCTACGCGCTGGCGCGCCGTCTGGAGGTCTCCGGCCCGCTGGCAATGGTTGTGGCCGGCTTGGTGGTGGGCAATCAGGGGCGCGAGTACGGCATGTCCAAGATCACGCGGGAGCATCACGACATGTTCTGGGAGTTGCTGGACTGGATGTTCAATTCAGTGCTGTTCGTGCTGATCGGGCTGGAGTTTGCGGCGGTGTCGTTTTCGCCGCAGGTGTTGATGGTTTCCGGCGGCATGATCGTGGTCGTTCTGCTGGCGCGCTTGTTGTGCGCCGGGGCACCGGTGGCGTTGCTTTCGCGATTCTTCCGTTTGCCGCGGGGCGCGTGGCAGGTGCTGACCTGGGGCGGCTTGCGCGGGGCGATCTCGGTGGCCCTGGCGCTGTCGCTGGCACCAGGAAAGTCGCGGGATCTGATCCTGGCGATGACCTACTACATCGTGGTGTTCTCGATACTGGTACAGGGCACCAGCATCGGCAAAGTGGTGCGTTGGGCGACCACGGCCAAGGCACGCGGCGAGGAGGAATGAATCATGATCAATATCCGAGGGCTCGACCATGTCGTATTGCGGGTGGTCGATTTGCAGGCAATGCAGGCGTTCTATACGGACGTGCTGGGTTGCAGTGTGGAAAAGTGGCAGGAACAGCTGGGATTGCTGCAGCTGCGCGCCGGTCTGTCGCTGATCGATCTGGTCAGGGTGGATGGCAAGCTCGGGAAGCAGGGCGGGGCGCCGCCGGGCAGCGAGGGGCACAACATGGATCATGTCTGCGTGCGCGTGGAGCCATATGACGAGGCGGCGATTCTGAAGCATCTGCAAGCGCATGACGTGCGCATCGGCGAGGTCGACTCCCGCTATGGTGCCGAGGGGCAGGGGCCGTCCATCTACCTTTTCGATCCGGAGGGCAACCGGGTGGAATTGAAAGGTCCGCCGGAGTCGCCGGATACGCAACGCTGAAGCGTGCAGCCTTGCCCTCGTCGAATCAGGGCCCGTTTTTCAGCCACGGCCGGGCGGCATTGAGCTTGACCAGCGAGTACATCCACATGCCGAGCAGCCAGCCGGCCAGGACGCCGACCAGTTGCTGGCCCAGCAGGTAACCGACGCCGGCGCCGATCAGGGTGATGCCGCCGAACAGCGCCGATGACAGGAGTGCCATTTTCAGGCTCATGTGTTCCTGCGCCTGACGCAGACGCAAGCTGGCCTGGTCGCGCGGCAAACCCGCCAGTTCGGGGACGTCGCGGCGGCGAAAGTAGATCGTCATGCGTGGGTTCAGACCTGTGGCTGAGGGTACGGATTCCGCAAGCATGCGTGTACAGGCGGCTGCAAAGTATATCGCCAAGCTGTCCGCGACCTGTCCGGATCGCTGCTGTCGCAAACGAAAAAGCCCGCCGGGTGGCGGGCTTGATCTACAATTGGTGCCCAGGAGAGGAACCATACACGGTTTTTGCCGCTTTCGCGAAATCGGCCAATCTGTGGCAATATTTCCCAATCGCTTGCACACCAACGGTTTTAGCCGCATCGGCTGCGATTTGCTGTCGCTGTTTTTGGCCACTGTGAGACACTCTTTTACAATCGTTGGCCCCCAAATGGCCCCCAAAGAGACCCACGCATGGCGAGCTACGAGTGGCGCGGGAAGCGCTGTACCGCGCGGGTTAAGGTTCTAGGTCACCGCGAGACCCGCACCTTCGACACGAAAGGCGAGGCCAGGACGTGGGCCACCGCGCTGGAGGCCGAGTTGCGCGAGCGAAAGCGTACCGGATCGGCCGGGATTCCGCGGCGAACCTTGCTCGATGGGTTCGAGCGGTACAAGCGTGAGGTTGTGCCGCAGAAAGACGGCGGCCGCTGGGAAGCCATACGCCTGGACAAGTTTGCCCGCGAGATGCCCTTTGTCGGGTGGATCATGGACGATGTGACCCCGGAGGTGATCGGAGAGTGGCGCAACACGTCGTTGCAACGTCTGTCGCCGGCATCTGTGCTGCGCGAAATGAACTTGCTGTCCTCGGTGTTTCAGCTGGCTAAGCTGGAGTGGAAGTGGGTGCGATCCAATCCAGTCCGCGACGTGCGCCGGCCGAAGGGTGCCGAGCACCGCGACCGTCGCGTGTATCCCCACGAACGTCGCGCGATTCTGGATCAGCTGCAGTACACGCCGGGGATGGTGCCGCAGTTGCGCAAACATCATGTGGCCACGGCCTGGTTGTTCGCCCTCGAGGCGGGCATGCGGCAGGGCGAGATTCTGCGGTTGACGCCGCCGCACGTGCATTTACGCGACCGCTACGTGCACGTGCCCAAGTCAAAGAACGGCAACCGCCGCAACGTGCCGCTCAGCGCTGCTGCCCGCGAATTGCTGGAGTTGCAGCTGCAGCTGGAACCTGCGCCCGATGTGCAGGTGTTCCACGTCAGCTCGGCCACGGCCGATGCCACCTTTCGCCGCGCTGTCCGCGCGGCAGGTGTCGAAGACATGACCTTCCACGATTCGCGGCACGAGGCCTGCACGCAGTTGGCCAAGGTGCTGAACCCCATGGAGCTGGCCCGTGTACTTGGCCAGCGGGATCTGCGATCGCTGATGATCTATTACAACGCCACCGCGTCGGAATTGTCCGAACGCATTGACGGCGGCGCCCGGTTCGAGCGCGTGGCCACAACGCTCAACAAGGTGCTGCGCAGGTTCCAAGCATCGGATCACCTGGGCGGTGCAGTGCTGCCGATGTTGCCGGCGCAAGCCGGCGATGCGGACCCTGGCGCGTTGTATGACCAGGTTGCCTCCGCGCTCGATGCCTTGATCAAGCGTCTTGACGTGTTGGAACGGCAGGGCGACTAGCGTCGCCCTGCCGATCATCAGGCCGCCTCGGCGATGAGGCTGCGCATTTCGGCCACATGCGCCTCGAGGCGCTGAAAATGACCGGTCAGAAGTGAATAGAGGTGGTCGAGGTCGACCTCGTCTGTGCGTAAGCCAGCCACGAGGCTGGCCGACAGCGTGTGCCCGGCCTGGATATCGTAGGTGAGTTCAGCGGCTTTCTGATTCAGTGAGTCGTACGTGGATGACACTCGGCATGCTCCTTGCTCTCGGTAGTGCGCAGCGAGCAACCACCAAGAGCGCACCGGCATGGGCAGTGCCGGGCGCTCAGTATATCGGTGTGCCAAGTGTTTAATCAGCCCGGCACCTGGTGGCGCGTGACGGACGTGGCAGTTTCCCGCGGTTTCGGCGCACGTAGTCGATCACCTCGGCGGCAAAATACCGGCGGTTTGCACCCACCTTGCGGCCGGTGAGGAAGGCATGTGCCGGAAAATCGTCGCGGGTGATGACGTGTTGGGACACGGTCGATGCCGACAGCTGCGACCATCGGGCGATATCTTCCACCGACCACAGCGTGTCGTTCAGCGGCAGCGATTGCGCCTGGATGATCATGTCCAGGCGTTCGAGGATGGGCGTAATGGGATCCTTGTTGGTCTCCATGCGGTGTTACTCCGGTGAATCTGTGTCGATCAGGTACACGTCGACGGGGTAGGTCCCCTCGGCGTCGGCGCGTGTGAAGTGGGCGATACGTGTGCAAAGGCGGTCCGCGGCGTCGATGTAAACCACTGCATGCATGCCGCGGCGCAGCCCATCAAGGCGAGCAATGCCGGTACGGGAATATTCGCCGTAGCTGGTGAAACGGTCCACGTGTTGGCCAAGCTGCAGAGTTCGGGCGCTGCGCCTGGCCGCCCTGTCGGGCGGCCTTGGAGGCTGCACATGTTGTGGTGCGCACGGCCCACCGAGTGCAGCATGCAGGCTCATGTGGACAGCTCCTTGGTGACTTCCTCGGGCTTATCGTTGCCCTGCATGAGCGCGTGCACAGCGTAGATGTCCAGCAGCTCACGGACGGCGCGGTGCGCCTCACTGTGCATGGCGTGTGCATCTGGGTACACACGCTTGACGGAGTCGATTGGCGCGGACCTATGCAGCGCGGTGAATGCCAGCTGCAGCACCTTGCGTACATCGTTCGGAAGTGTGCGGGCTTTGCGTGCCGCGGCGGCGCGGTCGTGGTTGGGCTGGCGTTCGGTCGTGAAGCTCATGCGGCGGTCTCCAAGTCCGCCCGGGACGGCTTGGCCAGGCGGAAGGTGCGATCCAGCCAACCGGCGACGCGTTGCAGCTCCAGGGTGAACAGCGCGAAGCGTGCCTGGATTTCATCGTCTGCGCCGTCTGCGTTGGAGGCCTCCAGTTCATCGGTCACGACGTCATAGAAGTGCAGGCCGCGCAGTGTCAGATCCTCGCCAAGGCGAAAGCCCAGACGGCCGTCGAACTCCAAGCCCAACTCGAACACCTGCTTGCCGCTGCGCAGGTGCTCGCCGATTTCATCGCCGTCCAGCGCCTGGCGGCGGCATTTGACCTCCGCGCCGTGGGTGTCGGCGGGGTCGCGCAGCTCCACGCTGTCGGCAAGGCTGATGCCGGCCGGCAAGCGGTGCTGGTGGGCCACCCAATCGGTCATCGTGTGCCGCGGTGAACATTCCGGCGCCAGCGGGACCGCTGGCAGGCTGCCAAGGGCGTGGCGAAGGTCGGAAAGGATGTGTTCGGCGCGCTTGCGGCTGGCGGTGTCGATCATGATCCAGCCAGCGACCATATCGAACCAGAACAGGCAGGTAGTGCGGCGCACCATGGCCCGGGGCATGCGCTCGTTGACCACATCATCCTTGATGCGCTTGCGCTCGCGGCCACCCACGCGGCGTCCCTCGCGCTCGGCGATGGCGCGGCTGCGTTTGTCGACCTCGTGCCGGATGGCGCTGGCCGGCATGATGCGCGACTCCACTACGTGCAGTGCGCCGATGCTGGATCCGCAGTCGATGGTCAGGCAGTTTTGTCCTTCGCCGGCCGGTGACATGAAACCGCTTGTGGCCAGCTCCATGTCGCCGACCTCGCGCAGCGGATGGGCGCTGATGGCCTCGTGCAGTTCGTCAGCTGTGACCAGGCCGGGAGCGAAGCGAAACAGTGTGAGATTACGTGGAAACATGGGTGGTCCTCAGTGGAAGAAGGGCATCAGGGCGCAGGTGGTCAGCACCACGCCGGCGATGAAAGACACGACGTTTTGCGCGTCGGTTTGGGTATCCCGGTGCAACATCTGGCGCACCTGCGCGGCGCTCGGTGCCGATTGGTTGGGTTCTGGAAGATGGCCATGAGCTGCCAGCCGCGTGCCCTCCCGGTGTGCGTGTTGCAACGCCGCGGCGCCGGAGTATCCGGTCTTGAGATAAGCGTCGGTGTAGTGCCACAGGTAGGCACAGCTTCGCGGATCCAGCCCCAGCCGCGCGGCCATGGCCGCCACGGCCTCGCGGGTGGCGCGCCTGCGTGCAGCAACGCCGGTGCAACGCCGGTGGAACGTCAGCACGGCCGGGTGGGAGGTGACGCACGGCGCAGCCGCGGTAGACTGGTGGCGGGGTTCGAGTGCCGCCCCTGCCGCTGTGGTGTGTGCCTGGTCGTTGCAGATCATCGTGTGCTCCTTTGCCTTGTGGTGGTGACGGTGCGTCGGGGGAGTTGCCGCTCCCCCGCGAGCCCCGCCGTTCATGCCGGTTGCCCCGACGTTTCGCCCGGGGCGCGCTGGAACACCCAGCACTTGACGGATTTGCCCCGTGTATCCTGCGCACCGCGCGTCCATATGGCGCTGTTGACTGTTTTCACGTCCACGAACTTGCGGTGGCGGCTGCTGCGCAGCAGTTTCTTGAGGTCGGCCGAACTGGCCGATGTGGACAAGCGCCGCTCGGCCACTTCCTGCTCGAAGTGGTTCAAGTTGACGGCGATCTCGTGCGGGTTGCGGCTGTGGTTGAGCGCTGGCACGGCGCCGTCGCCGTCGATGTAATCGAAGCGGTCCCAGAACTCGGCCACGTAAGGGTGATCCGCGTTGATGGCGTGTTGGCGCTGCACGGCAAGCTCTGCGATGCACGCGGCGAACGCGCTGCGGTGTTCATCCGTCAGCGGAAGCACGTGGCCAAGGGCATCGAACAGCGCGAGGATCTGCGCGTGGTTCTTGATGATGCGCACGGATTTGAGGTCCGCATGACCGTGCAGCGTCCGCTGGTGCTCCGGGATGCGTTCGGCAATGGTGGCCAGCACCTTGGATTCCGCCTGCGCCGCCTTGAGAATGAAGTGCGACACCTGCTCCACCGGCATGGTCTCCAGCTGCTTGGCCAGGGGGCCGGTTTCCGGCGTGTGGCCGGAGCGATCGAAGCGCAGATGCACAATGCGCTGCATGACCGCGTCGGAGGCCTCCACGGCGGCGTTCTGCGTGATGACGATGGCGCCGCGAAACGGCGGCTCGCGGGTCTCGTTGCCGTTGTTCTTGACGCCCACGGCGCGCACGCTGCGGCCGTTGTAGGCGGTTTTCAGCTCGTCCCAATCAAACCGGCGGGATTTGATGGTGTCGTCGCTGCGGTCGCCCTCCAGCAGCACCACGGGCAGGTTGGACACCTGCGCGAAATTGCGCGCTCGCGCGGCCGCGGTGGACTTGGACGGGTCGAAGCCCTCGTAGTCCGTGCGGCCCAGCAGCTTCCACAAAAACTCCACCAGGGTGGACTTGCCCGAGCCGGCCTCGCCGATGATTTCCACGAACGGAAAGCTCTTTTCCGTGCGCCGGATCTGCTCGGCGAACAACGCCCCGAACCAGAACGTCAGCGCCACCAGCCCCTTGGCGCCAAAGCAGCGCCACAGCATGTCCAGCCAGTCGGTGCGGTACTTTTCCGCATCCTTTTGCACCGTCAGGGCCACGGACTGGTTCAGGCTTTTCAGCGACAGTTTGCCGGCGTCGAAGTAGTCCTCGTCGTTGATCTCCAGCACCCGGCCCTGGCGCACGGCCAGGTCGCCGAACACGTACATCGCGTGCTCGCGGCTGTAGCCGATGTAGTCGATGGTTTCCACTTCTTTCAGGTTGAACAGCTGCACCTGGATGATGCGCTTGAGCTGGTCGCTGGTGCCGCTGTAGATGGCGCCGGAGGCAATGGACAGCAGGCGTTTCATGAACTCGGCCGCGCTGGACAGGCTGCCGCCGTTGAAGGTGTCCTTGACCGATTTGCCGCCGTGCGGAAAGTCCACCCGGTAGTAGTACCAGGACTCGCCCGTGAGGCTGTTGCGCTGGAAGTAGAGCGGGCGCGGGTGACAGTTGGCGATCTCGTGCACGGCATTGGATGCGGCCAGGGCTTCGGCCACCAGCTCCTCGCGGTCGGGCTTGTCGTCCTGGTACTTGTCCTCCAGCGTGCGCATGGCCTTTTCATAGCTGGCCTGGTCAAGCTGGAACCAGTACACCCGCTCGGCGAAGTCGAAAAAGAAGCTGGCCCAATGCTTGCGGGCGTGGATGAGCCGGCCTTTTTCTGCGGCATCCTTGGCCAGGCGCAACGCGCCGTGGTACTTCCACGTATCCACATGCCCGGCGGTGAGCTGACCGCGCAGGTGGCGGTCGTTCCAGTCGATCTTGCGGCCGCGTTCGCTGGGTGACAGCGCGGCGGTGCAGGTCCAGCCCGCCTTGCGTGCGCGTCGCGCGAACTGGCGCACGTAGTCCGCCGCCACACGCCCGTCATCGAACGCCCACACCAGCGTAGGCCGATTCTTACCCGCCGGCACGGCATCGGCCAGGGCACGCAGGAAGGTTTCCGGATAGACATTGCAGGACATGGCCGACGCGGCGGCGATGCCGTGCAGCTCCAGCGCCGCGGCGTCGAAAATGCCCTCGACAATCCACACCTCGTCAGCGGTGGCCAGCTCGGCCACGTCACGCAGAGACCAGCACAGCCCCTTGAACGCCTTGCCCGGCGCGAACGTGGCCTTTTTCTTGCCGAAGCGGCGCACGTCGTCGATCAGGCGTTGCCACCAGCTGCCGCCGGGCAGGGGAAAGCGCACCGTGGCCGTGGTGTCGCCGGTGTCCGGGTCGCGGTACAGCTCCTGCGTGAAGCGGCCGGCCAGCGCCTTGACGTTCAGGCCGCGCTCGTCGCGCAGGTAGGCGATGGCCGCCGCGTGGGGGTTGTCCGGCGTGGCCTTGAAGCGATCGGACCAGGTGCGGAACAGATCCGGGTACAGCTCCTTGACGCTCTCGTCGTAGCCGCAGGACTCGATGCGATCGCAACGCACGCCGTAGGGCTTTTCCGATACGCACCACAGGGTTTTCTTGCTGCAGCGTGGGCACAAGCCGCCGCGCATGTAGTCGCCGCGCTTCTTGAGGCCGAAGTCGGCCTGCAGGCGGCGGAGGATGTCGTGCTGCATGTCCGCGCTCATGCCAGCCACGCCTCATACAGCGTGCGGGTGCGCTGCACAAGCGCCAGTACGTCGCGCACTGTCATGTCTTGCAGCGAGGTGTCGTGCACGATCAGCAGGCCCGCAAAGATGCGCTGCGCGCACCCATTCATCTGGACCGGGTCCGCTGCCAGACGCAGCATTTCCATATGTTCCCAGCGCGTTTGCATCGCCAACGCATCGCCGGCGAGATAGGCATCGGAGGCCAGCCCGGCCAAGTCTGTGCGGGGCACGTCGCCATTCATGCGTGCACCTCCAGCGCGTTCGCGATGCGGTGCAGGTCCCGCGCCTGGCGGTCGGCCACGGCGCGCAGCATGAGAAAGACATCGTCGGCGCCGATGGTCTGCGCGTGCAGGCCGGCGGTGATGGCCGCGGTGCTGGCTTCGAGTAATTCGTGGGTGGTGATCAGCTCGGCGATGGCGAGCTCGGCGCGCGTGCGCGTGTCGTTGGACGTGTGCATTGCGGGACTCCTATGGCTGGAGTCCGCCGCCCTGCTTCCAAACAGGGTGACGGACGACGCGGGATTGGAAGACCGGTAGGAGTCACCGGCAGGCCCGAAGGCCTCCCCACGCCGCCCGCCATAAACTGACGTGCAATGCGTGTGCGCAATGCCGGCCGATGGCAGGCAAAGAAAAAGCGCCAGCATCGGACGATATGGCGCTTTCGCGCTCCTATTCGGGCTTCCAAACCCGGACGCTGATTTTGCAGCGACGGTGCAAGCATCGCTCCGCCGGCGCGTTCGTGTCAACGCCGCCGTGCGTGCTTGTGCGATGTGGTTGTGCTGTGTCATCGGTGGACGGTTCCGGTATGCGGGCGTGCGGGGGCCGTTCCGGTTGCGCATGGCAACCGGGCGGGCGCTTCTGGAAGCGGACTGGGAGAGCTAAGCGGTGTCGGCGCGGGTGCCGCAGCGCTCGGCGGGCGAGCGCCCGGTGGGCTGCTGCATGGCGCACGGGCCGCCATCCACCAGATCCAGCAACTGCGCGGCGGTGAAGTAACGGGTGCGCCCGGTGCGCGGATCCACCACGTACAGCACGTACGAGGTGCTGCGTGCCATGTCGATGTAGGCCGGACGGTGGCGGCTGTGCAGCTCGCCCAGCGCATGGCGGGCCAGCTCGGTGGCACGTTGCATGGGCACGGTCAGTTTCGTGACCAGGTGCAGCGCGCAGGCGGCAATGAGCTGGTCGGTGTGCAGGTACTGGTCACTGTGGCGGGTGATCCAGTCCACCGCCTCCAGCGCGGGATCCGGGTTGTGCAATTGAATCGACATGTTTTCCCCTGTTTCTGTGTTGCGGTCGTTCAGTGGTTGGCGTACGGCCGGTGGCCTGGCGCCGGGTGGTTGTGGTGGTGCGGCTGGTGCGCGTTGTCGGGCTGGGCTTCCTCCTCGCGGTGTTTGACCACGATGTCGTTGGGCCGGCGCTCGACGATGGGCAGGTTGACGCCATGGCGCGGCTGTAGGCTGGGCACGATGGTGCGGTCGATGGACGTGGTGGCCACAAAGCGGTGGCCGCAGTCCACCACGTCGGTGCAGTCGTAATAGCTCTCGCGCACCAGCGCACTGAGCTGGGACGATGAGGCGATGCGGGCCGGCTGCCCGCAGTGCGGGCAGCGGATGGCGGTGCGTTTCAAGGCCATGGGTTAACTTCCTGTACAGCGCTTCTACGAGACTTTCACATCCCCCGGCCGCAAGACGCGGTCGGGGTCGGTTGCCAGCACCTGCATGCCGGCCAAGTGCACCAGGCGAGCCAGTGCGCTGCGCGTGAGCTTGGTCCCTGCGTGCATGGCGTTGAACGCTGCCAGTTCATCCGGCAGCAAATAGACCGCCACCGGACGCTTCACCACCACGCCCGCCGGGGCCCGTTTACGAGGAGCAGAGATGTCGGACATGGCATTGGGTTACGATTCAGGGATTGTGACTCACAAGGCAGAGCGTAGTAGGCAAAACGCATTCTTTCAAGTAGGCGTTTCGCATTCTGCGCATCTGGACAACACAGGGAATCCAGGCGACGTGACAGATCAGGTGACGGACGAGGTATTGCAGCGGCTGAAGCTGCTGCACGGTGTCTCCACGGATACCGAGCTGGCGCAGGCGATTGGCCAGCACAAAACCACGCTGCACAGCTGGCGCCGCCGTGGCGTGATCCCTTACGAACACTGCGTTTCCGCCGCGCAGCGCTATGGCGCGTCACTGGATTGGATCGTGCTAGGGCGCGAGCGCGATACCGCAGCTGCGCCGGCGCCCGCCGAGGGTGCGCAGGGGGTGTCGTCCGACTTGGCACCGGTGCTGGCATTTGTGCGCCGCTGGGATGCAGAGCGCGACCCGGTGGAGCGCGCATGGCTTCTTGTGCAGTTCAAACGTGCGGTGCCGGAGCTGGCCGAGTTCATCGAGAGTATGCAAAAAGCAGACCACAGCGGTGGTTGAACCCGGGCCATCGTTGCGGGATTAAAAACGGGACAGGGGAGCAAGACATGGCACTGACGACGTGCAAATCGTGCGGCCACCAGGTCGATAAATCTGCAAAGACGTGCCCTGGGTGTGGCGTGAAGCATCCAGGGGTCTCGGGAAAGCAACAGGCTGGTGGCTGTCTGGTCGTCATTGTGCTGGTGGTGGCGTGCGCGGTTGGCTTGAGCATGTGCAGCGAATCACCAGGCAATGGCGGTACATCCAAGCCTGTGCAGAAGCCGCCGGCCGCAGCGGCATCGACCGCATCCGCGTTGGCGAAGCAGCGCGCTGCCATCGAGGCCGGACCCGATTTCGGCGTGAGTCCCAAGGCCTATGCCGCTCGTTTCAACGCGCTGATGGTGGCTTCCAGCCAGCCGTTCAGGATGAGCGGCGACGATGGCGAGCTCGAAGACGGTGGCGTCCAGGGCGCCTTCCAGAACGACTTCAACGCGAATCTTTCCATGATCGGCAGCTTCAAGCCGGTATCGCACCGCGTGAACAGCGTGGCCGTGCTTGCCAAGGGCGACGGGTCCGCACGATCCGGTGCGCGCATTATCATCGTGGACGCGGCAACCATGGCTGCGACCGTGCCCGGTCTGACGTTGAAAGATACTGTGCCAGTGCTATCGAAGCTGATTCACGATGCCAACATCGGCCCGAATCATGGAACGGAAACCGCTCACGCCACACTGGACGGCGTGGATTTCTCGTTATCGCAGTCGGCCTTCACCGGCGTGATGCTGACGGCATCCCCCCATAGTGAAACGGCGAACTGAGTCGCGTTATTTGAACGCTGCTGTTCGGCGGCGCTGGTGTAGGCATGGGACTCATTGACCGGGAAGTCTGGCGGCGTGGTTGTACCGCGACAGCCGATGCACCGTGGACTTTTCCAAGCATCGTATTCGATAAATATAACACAAGTGTTGCAAAGTGCATCGCTTGTGTTAACATGTGCGCAACGAAGCGGCACGGAGCAAAAGCGGTGAAGTATTCGGAATTCCTTCGGTGGTTGCGGCGTCAAGGAGTGACGTTGGAGCAAGCGAAAGGCAGCCACATGAAGGCACGGTTGGGCGACATTGTGACGATTGTCCCCAACCACGGCTCCAAGGAGATGAAAGAGCCGCTACGCAAGGCAATCGTGAAGAAGCTGGGCCTCGACTGAGGCCCGGCAGTCATACAGAAAGCAGGGGCGGGCCATGCCCGCATACGTTCCATGGCAGTGCCTGGAACACAGGGCGACACACAGAGAAGGAGGGTGGGGCAGTGCCCCGCAACCAAGGCATGAAATATCCGTTGATCTTTACGGCGATGGATGCCGGTGAACTGATGATTGAGAGCCCGGATTTTCCCGAACTGACCAGCGTGGGCGAAGATGAGGACGCCGCGCTGCTGGAGGGTCTGGATGCCATTGAATCCGCCATCATGGCGCGCATGGATGACCGCAAGCCGGTGCCCGCGCCTTCGCGCATCGAGACTGGCGCACCGTTTGTGGTGTTGCCGGCGGTGACCGCGGCCAAGGTGGCGCTGTATCAGGCGATGATGGAAGAAGGGATCCGCAAGTCGGCATTGGCCCGGGAGATGGGCGTGCACATGCCGCAGGTGGACCGACTGTTGGACCTGCGGCACGCCTCGCGCATGGATCAGCTGGAGCGGGCGCTGGAGTGCGTCGGCAAGCGCCTGACGGTAGGTGTGGAACCCATCGCGGCGTGAGCATGGAGCGAGCGGGCGCGTTCGCGCGCCTGCTCGAGCATGTCCTGAATCTGTGGCAGCAGGCTGCGCGGCACGCGTAGCGGCACGGTGGGCTCGCCGTAGGGGCCACGGCTGCCGGCACTCATGCCGCGGCCTCGCTGGTGGCGGCCTGGTCGGCGCTGGCCGGCGTTTCGCAGGTAAGGGTGGTGCGGTAGCCGCTGGAGTCCAAGTGGTGGCGCACGGCGGTGATGATCCACTGTGTGTTGTCGATGGCCGGTGGCCAGCCGTGCAGCTGCAGGCGTTGCTCCGGGAAGATGTCCGCGCGGCCGGTGGCCAGCGTGAGGGTGAATGTGGACTTGCCCCGTTGCGTGCGCGCCCATGCGGCCTTGGCTGCGGACGTCGCTTGTGCCTGGTTGGGATACACCTTGCGCAGGCGCAGCGTGCTGTCGCCCGATCCAGCCGTTACGGTGCGTTCGTCGGCCTTGCCGTGGTCGTGCCATGAGGCGGTGACGCCGGTGTAGTGCTCGCGGTCGGCGTTGTGGTAGCGGTGGCGGTCGCCATCGCGTCGGGTGAGGCTGACGGTGGGCAGTTGGATGCCGCTGGCCGACAGCGACTTGCCCAGCGGCGCGAATATCAGGCAGCCGGCCTTGACCGTGGCCGATGCATCGAACAGGTGGCCCAGGCGCGACAGGATATTCATGTCCGATTCGTCCTGGTCGATGTGCTCCACTTCAATGGCGGCAAGGGTGCTACTGATGCGCGGCTGAAGGCCATGTTCGGCGGCCATCTGGCGCAGCAAGGCGCCCACGGTGGTGGCGTGCCAGGAACGTGTCTTGCGCTCGCGCAGCGCACTGGAAACGGGCGTGGCGCGGGCGCGGATGGTGAGCTTGTCCGGGCTGCCGGCGTGCTCGATCTCGTCCACGGTGTAGGTGCCCATGTCGCGCAGGCCTTCGGCATCAGCCCAGCCCAGGGAGACGGCGAGCGTCACGCCGGTACGCGGCAGGGCCAAGGCGCCGTCCGGATCGGTCAGCACCAGATCCAGCTGGTCCGCCTTGCCGTGGCGCTTGCTGCTGATGCTCAGCGCGTCCAGCCGCGGCCGCAGCGTGCTGGTGAGGTCGGTGCCGTCCAGCGCGACGCGGTAGTCCGGGCGGCGGGTGCCGTAGCGGTTGACCTGCGTCACTGACCGCCACCGCGCTGGCCGGCGGCGTAGTTCTCCGGCTCCGTGGGGCTGCGGCGCAGCGTGAGGGTGAAGTCGATGCGCCGCGGCGTGCCGCCGGGCAGGTGGTCGGTCTGGTTCTCCGTCAGGCCGTCGATGAAGTAGGCGCCGTACACCTGGCCGTTGCCGTCCACCAGCATGTAGGCGCCGCCCTGGTCGGCCATGGAGCGCAGGTCGCGCAGTGAGGCCAGCTTGCCGGTGGTGGGCGGCGACACGATGCCGGACAGGGTGATGGTGTCCTGTCCCGGGCCAAGGTACTGGTAGGCGTCCAGGGCGCCCACGCGCGACAGCGTGCCGTGCTTGTACTGGGTCTGCCGGCGCAGGGTCTGGTAGGCGGTGGTGGAGAGCCCGAACGTGTACGTGCCCAGGCACATCATGGTCATCATGGGCGTTTACTCGGTGTCGTAGAGGTCGGAGCGGCTTGCGGCGCTGCGTTCGCGATCGCGTTTGTCGAGCTCGTCGCGCACGGCGTGGGCGGTGGCGTGCGGATCGTGCGTGCCGTCCACCTGGATGGTTATCTGGTCGCCCTGACGGTGCACCACCGGGCGGCCGCGCCGGCTCAGCGGCGTGTAGCCGCCTGCGGCGGACGCAGTGCCGTGCGCTGTCAGGGCCTGCAAGGCGCGCTCCTGCGCCTGCGCATCGTTGCCAGTGATCCAGTGGATGGCGTGGTGCTGCGTGGGCAGCTTGGGCGGTGTGGGCGCATGCCGCCCGTGCAGCCGGTCCCACGCGGCCTGGAGCATGTGCAGGGCGTGGCGCAGGGGCGCCAGTTTGTTCAGTAGCCAGTTCACGCCGCTGCCGACGATGTCCTTGATGCGCTTCCAGGCGCCGGCGAACGCGGCAGACACGCTGCCCCACAGGTGCGAGAAAAACGCCTTGATGCCGGCCCAATGCTTGTAGATTTCGTAGGCGGCGAAGGCGAGGGCGGCCCCGGCGGCGATGATGCCCGCGATGATGAGGACCATGGGATTGGCCAGCATCATGGCGCCGGCGCGTAGCGACGCGGCGCCGAGCCAGAGGAACCCACGGCCCAGAAGCTTGAGCGGCGTCAGCAGCATGCCGGCCTTGATGCCCAATCCAGTCATGGCCCAACGGGCAACGGCAAACGGCCCAAGCAGACCACCCACGGCGACGGCCAAGGCACCGGCGGCGGCCACGACAGTGGCCAGGACGGCGGCGACAGCGACCAGCGTGGATGCCAGTTCTGGATTGGCCTTGGTCCAGGCCGTGATGCTGCGCACCAGGTGCGTCACGTGTTCGATCAGGCCGCGGATGGGCGCGTTTTCCGACTCGAACATCTGGATGCCCAAGTCCTGCCAGGCCGATCCGAGCGCTTTGATGTCGCCCTTGGCGTTGTCCATCATCCGCGATGCGGTGCGGCCCGCTTGCCCGCTGCTGTGCTGCAGGTCGGTGACCATCTTCTGCAGCTCGCCGCTGCCGGCCACCTTCACCAGCTGTGTCATGCCGGCGACAGCACGCTGGCCGGCGATGGCGCTGAAATAGGCGGCGCGGTCGGCCGTGCCCATGCCCTTGGTGGCTTTGTCCAGGTCGACCAGGATTTTGGGGATGCTGCGCAGGTTGCCGCGTGCGTCGCGTGTCTGGATATTCAGCTTTTTGAGCGCCTTGGCCGCGGCGGCCGGTGGCGCTGCCAGGCGCGTGAGCATGGCACGCATGACCGTACCGGCCTGGCTGGCCTGGATACCGGCGTCGCCCAGCTTGCCGGCCATGGCGGCGGCGGTTTCCAGTGGCACGTGCAACGCCGCGGCCTGCGGTGCGACGTAGGACATGGTTTCGCCCAGCATGCGCAGGTCGGTGTTGGATCCGGACGTGGTGCGTGTGAGCACGTCCGCCACCCTGTTCATCTGGTTGGCCTTGAGGTCCATGCCAGAGAGGATGTTGGACGCGATGTCGGCTGTTTCGCCCAGATCCATGGGGCCGTTGCCGTCGCCGCCGGCGAGGGCAAGGTTCAGCATGCCGGGCATGGCTGCGCGGATGGATTTGGGCGTAAATCCAGCCATGGCCAGGAACGCCTGGCCGCTGGCGGCATCGGTGGCCGTGAACGCGGTGTTGGCGCCAAGCTTGCGTGCCTGGTCGTGCAGCATCTTGGCTGCGGCCGAGTTGTCCTTGAGACGCGCCAGCGCCTTGACGCGCGACTCCTGGTACTGGAAGTCCATGCCGGGGAGCATGAAGCGGGTGACGGCGTACAGTGCGCCACCACCGGCGAATGCGGCACCCATTCCGCCACCGACCAGCGCTCCGCCGCGCGACCGGGTGCGGTCCATGCGCTCGCGAGCGGCCGCCATGCGCCGCTCCATGTTGCCCAGCCGTCGCAGGCGGGCGGTCTGCTTTTCCACAGACCGGGTGGCCGCGTCGGTTTCCGTCCGTAGGCGGCGCTCGTGGGTGCCCAGCTTGCTGGTGGCCACACCGGCCGCAGCGAGGCGATCGCGGAGGCTGCCCAGGGATCGGGCCTGTTCGGTTTCGCGCGTTTGAAGGGCGTGCAGCTCGCGCCGCGCACGATTGAACTGCCGCGTCATCTCGCGCGTGGGGCGCTCGGTGGTGTGCAGCTGGCGGCCCAGCGCCTGGGTACGCTCCTGGGCCTGGTGCAGCGCTGTGCGCGTTTCATCGAGCTGGCGACGGTTCTTGCGGAACGCGTCCACATCCGCCAGCGTGCGGTCGAGCTGCTTTTTGCGCTCGCGGGCCTGTCCCAGCGCTTTGCCCGCCGCACGGGTGTTGCCGGTGATCTGCTTGAGCGGCCGCGTCATGCGATTGACCGCGTCCAGCACCACGCGCAGTTTCATGTCCATGCCTAGTCCTCGGGGTTCCATCTGGCGGCGGCTTTGTCACGCCAGCGCGTCAGCTCGGAAATGGACATGCCGGCCATGTCGGCCGGGGTCCAGCCGAACACCACGGCGATGTCCGCCATGGCGTCCTCGGGATCGTCGATCAGGCGTTGTCCTGCATCGACTTCGGCAACAAAAAACCGACCACCGTATTGGCCAGCATGGTGAAGTCGCCCGGATCCATGACCTGGATATCCGCCTTGCTCAACGTGGGCATTGTGATGCGCGGCAGCACGGCCTCGAGCGCGGCGTAGTCCATCTGCAGCAGGTTGGTGAGGCTGGTGCCGCGCAGCTCGCCGGCGGCAGGCTTGCGCACGGCGATGGTGTCGATGTCGCCGCCATCGCGCTGGATGGGGCTTTCGAGAGAAACGGATTCGGTCACGGGCTGGGACATGGTGTGGGTGCTCTGCTGTAAAGGGAGTGGCGCCCGCGCGGGTGGCGGGCGCCGGGAGTTACACGCCGATCTGGCGGCGGGCTTGTTCCAGACGGTCCACGCCGTTGATGATTTCCACCATGTTCATGATGTCGATCTCCACCAGCACGGTGCCGTTGATGGTCAGCTTGTAGTAGGAAACGGGGAAGGTGTGCTTGCGCTCGCCCTTCTCGCCGATTTTCTCG
This sequence comes from uncultured Gammaproteobacteria bacterium, assembly GCA_963747595.1. Taxonomy (GTDB): domain Bacteria; phylum Pseudomonadota; class Gammaproteobacteria; order Xanthomonadales; family Rhodanobacteraceae; genus Oleiagrimonas. The sequence continues at coordinate 1,046,848 of CAVVFO010000002.1, read as the reverse complement.
TCGCCGAAGTCCAGCTCGGAGTAGCGGCCACGCACGACGACTTCCACGGCCTCGCTGGCGCCGTCGTCGCTCTGGTAGGCGCCGGCAAAGCGCAGCTGCTCGCCGTCCACCAGCGGATTGCCGAAGCCGTTGATGGCCTCGCGCAGCATGCTGGTGCTGGAAAAGCTCAGCTCCAGCCCTTCCATGCCGTGGTCCAGCTTGACCGGTGCGCCCATGCCGCCGGCGCGGTAGTCCTCCATCTTGCGCTGGAGCTTGGGCAGGGTGACGGATGGCACTTCGCCCAGCCAGCTGATGCCGTTGGCGAAGATGTTGGCGTTCTTGATGATGCGGGGCAGGTTCACGATGGGCGGTCCTCAGCGTGGCGGGAAAGGGGCGCCGCCGGCTCGGCCGGCGGCAGGTGGTCAGGCAGCGCTGCTGTCGCTGACCAGGGTGGCGAAGTAGGTGTCGGTGAAGCTCTGCACCAGCTTGAGGTTTTCCAGAGGCGGCACCGGCGTGTACTGGTAGCTGATGGCCAGCGTGCCGGCCTGGACCGCGGCCGGATCGTTCTTGGCCGCATCGAACCACGCCTTGAAGCCCAGCAGCTCGCCTGCGGCGACCATCTGGCGACCCAGGGCATTGATGGACTCGATGATGTCGCGCACCAGGGAGGCGTGCAGCGGCTTGTCGGTGTAGGCGAACACGCCGTTGCCGATGGTCTCGATGAGCTGTTGCGCGGTGCGCGTGTAGCTCTCGAACACGAACAGCGAATCGGCCTCGCCGCAGGTGCGGCTGCCCCAGAAGCGGAAGCCGGACTGATTGACCAGCGTGGTCACGCCGGCCTGGTTGAGCGTGTCGGCATCGGTGCCGGTAGACAGGTAATCGAAGAACACGTCCTTGCTGATGCCGGTCACGCCGTTGGCGGCGATGTTGGACAGCACGCGGTGCCAGCCTTGCGTCTGGTCCAGCTTGGCGCGAAGGCCCAGGGCAACGGCGGCGGCGGGCAGTTCCACGGTGCTGGAGCTGGCGGTGTCGAAGGCCTGGAAGTTGGGCCAGATCAGCATCAACTCGCGTGCGCTGAAGTTCTCGCGGTAGGCGGTGGCGTCGGTGAGCGTGGCGCAGCCGTTGCAGCCGGCGTAGATCATGGCGCGCAGCTGTTGAGCCACGGACACCAGCGCGGTGGCGACAGGCTGCGTATCCAGCCCCGGCGCGCCCAGAATCTTGGGCGTGACGCCGAGCCTGGACTTGGCCACCAGCAGGGCCTTCATGCCGGTGTATGCGCCGTTTTCGTCCGTGCCGCCGATGACGTTGGTGTTGGTGCCGTCGGCGTCGTCGCCTTCCTCCACCCGCACGACGACGATCTGGCCGCTGCTGATGTGGTTGGCGATGGCCTGCAGCGTGCTGCCCAGCGTGCCCGATGTCCCGGCCTTGGCCAAGCCCGTCTGCGGGCTGGTGATGAGCACCGGCGTGTTGAGCGGAAATGCGGTTTCGTCGGCGTCGCTGGCGGTGGCGACAAAGCCGATCACGGCGGTACTGGCTTCGGAGATTGCGATGGGGGCGCCGTCCACTTCCGTGACGGTGGCGCCGTGGTGATAGCTGGTGGTGGACATGAGAGCTGTTCCTCGGGGCGGGTGGGTACCGGGATGGTCAGGATGCTGGCGTGTCGGCACGCGCAGCGCACGTGGTGCTGCTCCTGTTTCGACTTGCGACAACGGGCGCCAGCATCCACAGGTGTTGCGGCGTGATACGCGACAGTGCTGTGCGGCGAAACAGGGGCCGGCCGGCCTGCGCGAAGGCCCAGGCCACCAGCTCGCTGCAGAACCAGCGGCGACGGTCCGCCCAGGCACGGCGGCGGAAGACCAGGCCGGCGATGGCGCCGTAGTCGTAGGGCTTGCCGCGTTGGCTGGCCATGAATGCGGATACGTCGGCGGGGTGGGGATGCGCGAGGCGTACGTGTTGCACGCTGGTGTAACAGCGCTGCCAACGGTGCGCCGGCGTGACGGCGACGCCGCCCGGTGCCTGGCTTTCGTAGACGTGGCCGTTGTGCAGCACGGCCACGTGCGACCAGCGCGACCATGTGAACAGACGGATGGCCAGGCTTACCGGCGAGCGTGAGCGGGCAAATAGCAGCGTGACGGCGGGACGATCGAGAGGCATTAGCTGCTCGACGTGCTGCCGGTAGTGACTCCGCCGGACGGGTTGGCACCAGCAGCATGCTGGGTCCATCCGTATGCATCCGGCTGCGGCATTTTTGCCACCACCTCGCATACGCTCGGGATGGGGTCGGGCGGCTGTGCGCTGGCGTCGGACTGCCACTGATATGCGGCCTGCCATACGGCATCGCGCCACGCACTGCCGGCGGCGGCGTCGTCGGACCACTGTTTCACGCTGGATCCGGCGTAGCTGACACACGAATTCATGTCGTCGTAGCCATTGGCCTGCGCAGTTTGGTCCAACCACTGCTGGATGGCCGCCTTGGCTTGCGCGGCGGTGGTGGTGAGGCGCCATTGCGTCCAGTCTGCCAACTTTGCTGCATAGTCGGCTTGGTCGATCATGGAGCACGCAGGCGGAACAGGCGTGCTGTCCGTCAGCGTGCCGATAATGAGCGATGGGCGCTGGCGATAATCGACAATGGTGACCGTGAGTTTATCGCTTGGCAGCTTGGGGCCATTGCGCAGTGGTGCCACGGTTTCAGGGATGTCATCGCGGGCGTCGATATAATGGGCAGTCACGTATTTCATGCGATTTTCTCTTTTTTTGAATGACTTTCGTCACGCCGGCGCAACGGCGCGCCTGAAGTCATTCGCAGACGGAATGGATAGAAATAAAAAGTTTAGAGTTTTACCCGCCGAACAGCACGCACGGCCATAAAATTCGATTTATTTGAACCGTCGTTGTACTCTCCGGCGACCATCTGATGTCCGAATTCAAACTCTTGACCCCACGCATCGCTTCCATCGGCAGACGTAGATGACCAGTAGTGGTCTGCCGAAAATGCATCGGCCCCGCCTTCCTTGAAGTTATCGTCTGCCGCCTGATCGACGGGGGCTTCGCTGTAGGGATGGCCTTTCGGCAGCGAATTGGCATTGGTGCCGAACCCCGCGCCGTCGGCGCCGTAATAAGTTGTCGAGTTAGGGCGCGAGCCGGCAGCCGCTTGATATGTGGTCGGCGTGAATTGGCGATAGAGAAGCTCAAGTTCATCTCGACTTGGTAGGTACCAATCGGTATAGCCGTTAAGCCCCTGTCCAGAGTTGCATTCATTCTCGACCCACTGCGCAGCAGTGCAATCGCTGAAATAATAGGAGCTCTTGAGCGCGTCGTAGTTTTCCTTGCCGTCAGCTAGGGTCATCGGCGGCACGCCGGGACTCGGGTTCAATAAGCCGTTCCTCGTGCTCCATGTCATATCCTGTGCGCCCGCTTTGACGCTATCGCCGCTGCCGCTGGATACGATCAAGCCGTAAGTGTTGCCGTCATAATCAGAGACGATCTTTCCGGCGACGTAGCCGCCGCCAAAAGGTTTGCCAATATCCGCCACGAAATCAGGCAGGAAAGATGCCGCGGTGGTGATGGTGGACACAGCAGACCATGCGGATGCGCCATAGGTTGCGCCATAGTATTTCGCGTCGATGGTGTAAACCGCTTGCCCATCCTGCATCACGCCGTCTGGAACGGTAAAGTTATTCAGTCGATCGGTGCTTTCGTCCACCTGCCACACCACGACGCCCTGCGCATTGCGGATGCGCACGGACGTGGCGCGCAAGGTGTCTGCGCCGCCGCCACCAACGACAAAGTCGCTTAGCTGGATCACGGGCCGCGCGCCGACATCAACAGCGCTGTCGGCTGGGTTCGTGATAGTCGGCGCTTCGATAAAAATCGACCCGGTCGAGAAGGTAAACGCATCGGACCACGCGCCCAGCTCGCCGAACGTGTTTTCGTCCTGGTACTGCCACAGATAGCCCTGCGTATTGTCAAGCTGTCTGCCGACCGCGTGCGACGTGGCCGGTGTGCCGCTTTGCGCGTTCTCGGTGCCGGTGTAGTCCGGTGCGTTCCAGTCGCCGCCCTGTTTGATGACACGGAAGTGCCGACACTGCTGGGGCACGCCGTAAAGCGGGTAATAGGCCGAGCCAACAAGGGTGGGTGTGGGTACCACTGCGCTGACACCATCGGCGGGCGAGACACACGTGGCATCGTGGGTGACGGCGGGCTTGTTGCTTTCGAGGGCTACCTCCAGGCCGTCGATATCGGCGGTGGTAAGGCGGCGCCAGCGGTAACTGCCGTCGGCCTTGTACAGCTTGGTGAGCACCATGCCCGGATCGCCGCCTGGCAGCACGGTGGCCGCGCCGATGTTCTGCAGCACCCAATCGCGCGTGGCCAGCACGGCGGAGGGGTCCAAGGTGATGGCCACGGCCGACGCGTTGCCCACCTGCACCAGCATGCGCAGCACGAGGTCGGAGGTGGTGCCCTCATCGGTGGACGGCTTGTAGGTGGCCGGGAAGTTGGCCACGGCCAGCAGGTGGCCGGCGTCGTCGTACAGGCCCAGCTCGCGGATAGTGAAACCACCGGTACCGGCCGGGATGACCAGCTCGGCGAGGATCTGCGAATCATTGGGCGCGGTCAGCAGGTTGAGCGCTCCGCGGTAGGTTTCGTGGACCAGGGCCGTTTGGCTTTCGTCCGGCGTCGTGGCGTTGCCGGCGCCATCGCCGACGGCCATCTGGCTGATGGTGATCTGTTGCTTGAGCGCGGCGGCGTTGGTGATGGCCGCAAAGCCCTGTTTGGTCAGCAGCGTGAAATAAGTCTGGGGCATGGGTCAGCCTGCGGGGTGAACGGAAATGATGGCGCTGGCCTGCGTGGTGGCGCCGGCGTGCGGAGTGGCGGTGGTGCTCAGCTCGGCCACCTGGAACGGGCGCACGGTGTGCGTGGCTCCGGCGTAGGTGTGCGCCGCTGCGGTGAACTGGCCGGAGGTGGCGCCGATGAGGCGCAGGCCGGACAGGCGGCTGCGCAGGTTCTTTGTGGCATGGGCGATGGCCGTGATGTTGTTGGCCACCTCGGCCGTGATGCCCTTGCCGGTGACCTGGACATCGAGCGCGAATGTGTAGGGGGCCGCTGGTGGTTCGTCCTGGAACCACTCGCGCACGGCGATGCTGTAGCCCACGGCGCCCAGGGCGCGCTGCATGGCGCCGAGCGTGCCTTTGTGGCGGCGCACGTCGATGGCCGCGGCAATGGCGGCGCGCTTGGTGGGCTCGTCCCATGACGATGACCAGCCATCCACACCGACCGCCCACGCCAGCCACGGCAGCAGCGCAACCGGGCAGGTCTGCGGGTGCCACAGCGTGCGCAGGGGCACCGCGACATCGCCGATGCGCGCCGTGGCTTGCGACAGGGCGCGCTCGGCCGCGGCGGCATTGGGCGGCAGAAGGGTGGCGGCGTCAGTCATCGATGCCACCATTGGTGAGGTTGATGCCGGTGCAGTGGGCAGCCTGCGTGTCATCCACCACGACATCGGCGGCCGGCGCGCTCAGGGTGACGCCCTGCACGCCCGGTGCCATGAGTGCGGCGATCAGGCCGGAGGTGGTGACATCGCGGCCCAGCTTGCGCGAATCCGCCAGGTAGGCATCAAGGCGAGTGCGGGCATTGCTCAGCACCACGTCGGGATCCGGGCCGGCGTACACGCGGATGGTTGCCGCGACAGTGAACGCAACGATGGTGGCCGCCTGCACGGTGACTTGGTCGGTCAGCGGGCGCACGTCCGCGCTGTTGAGCACATTACGCACGGCATCCAGCGTGGCCGCATCCGGGGTGCCGTCGTCGGTATCGGCCAGCACGCTGACCAGCACCTTACCGGCATCGGGTGATGTGGCGCTGGCATCGATGACGGCGCCTGCGGCCGAGCGGGCGTGGAATACGTAGGCGCCGGTGGGGCCGGCGGTACTGAAGCTGTCCGGCGCCAGCAGCACGCGGCGGCGCAGATCGGCGTCGGCTTCCATGACGGCGGCGATGCCGTGGGCGGGATCCGCTGGAGTGATGGTCAGGCGGGTGACGCCGAAATAGGCGGCCAGCTGGTCCAGATCGGTGCCGGTGGAGTAGGCGAGCATGCACGCCTTGGCGCCATCGTTGACGCGTTGGCGCAGCTGCAACTCGCGGTACGCTGCGGTTTCCAGCACCTTGTAGGCGGGGTCGGACTCGACGAGGGCGGAATAGGTCGGATAGCGCGCCACCAGGTCCGCCAGCAGGTCCGACAGGATGGTTCCATAATCGAGCGGCTCGACGACGGCCGGCGCTGGCACGGTAGACAGGTCGACGTTGCCGCTCATGCGCTCAGTGCTCCCGCGGCCAGGGGCACGCGCAGGGTCTGGGTGCTGTTAGCCACCTGGCCGGTGATGGTGAGAGTGAAGCGCGCCTGCTGCGCCTGGCTGGCATCAAGCTGGATACGCTGCACGACGATGCGCGGCTCCCAGCGCGCCAGTGCCGTGGCCGTGGCGGCGTACAGCAGGGCTCGAGTGGCCGGGTTGGCGGGGGCGTCGATCAGTGCGGGCAGGTTGCTGCCATAGTCGCGTCGCATCACGCGCGATCCCACCGGCGTGGTGAGAATGTCGGCGATGGACTGCGCAAGGTGGGCGTTGCCCGCGAGCGCCTTGCCGGTGTGGGCGTTCATGCCGATCATTGCGGCGCACCTGTAATCGCGCTGCCGGACTGCACGCCGCTGTGCTTGTGGTTCTGCAGGCTGATATCGCCGGCCTTGACGTCGCCGGTGGCATCGACCTTGCCGTCGACAGATACATCGCCCTTGATGGTGACGTCGCCGGTGATGCTGACGCCGCCGGGGGCGGTGATGGACGCGCTGCCACCGGACGGCAGGGTGGCCAGCAACTGGTGCTGGTCGCCATCGTAGGCGATGACGGCCCCGTCCGGCATGGTGACCAGAACGGTTTGCGGCTTGTCGGACGGCGGCGGGTTGGCGGTGCTGTAGATGGCCGGCAGCACGACGCCGCAGGCAGGATCCCCGCCGGGTGAGAGCACCAGCACCTGCTCGCCGACACTGGGCGCGCTCCAGACGCTGGTGGTGCCGGCCCGCGGCGCAAGCCATGGCAGCCATGCGGTGAGCAAACCACCGGAACGCACGCGCAGGCGCGCCTTGGCACAGTCCAGGGCTTCGACGGTGCCGTAGCGCAGCAGGTTTTCCAGGCGGCGGGCTGTATCGGTGGCGTGCATGGCGTTGATGGTCCGTGCTGGGTGGCGGGTGCGCACCCTTGGGTGCTCCTATGGCGACGCGGCAGGATCAGGCCGGAAAAGGCCGCCCCGGAGGACGGCCTTTTTTCAGGCGTTGCGGTGCTGTAGTCAGCTGGCCTTGTTGAAGATGCCGAGCATGTTGTAAGTGGCCACAACGCCGTTCACGAACGCTGTCAGCTCGGTTTTTATGCTGTCCCAGCTGGACTCGATGTCTTTGCCGTGGGCGATCAGGTACTGGCGTGCGCCTTCCAGCACGGCGGCCAGTTTGTCGGCGCCGCTGGTGCCTTTGGCGTTGGATTCGACGTCATCGACCATGGTGTGCACGAAGCCGTACAGGTCGCCGGCGGAGCTGATGAGGGACACGGCCGCGGTGGCGGTGGTGGCGAGTGTTTTCAGGTTCATGCGTGGGTCCTCAGTTGATGATGCCGCGCGCACGCAGGCGGTCGAGGCATCGGGCGGTGGTGTGGCGCTTGATGTGTTGCCGGTGCACGACGCCGGCGGCCGTTGCGGACCAGCCGTACAGCGCTTTAACCAAGTGCTCCAGCGCAGGGCGATGTAGCCGGCCCGCAGGCGCTGCAGGCAGCGGCGGGAGGCGCTCGTCCGGGGCGTGTTCACTGCACATCACTGTCGGCGCGACGGACGGCGGCGGCAGCGGCTTTGTATTGGTCTTGCACGCTGTCAGCGCGACGGACAGAAGCAGCAGTGCGGCGATCTTTGTCATGCGCATGGGCGAGCTCCTGGTCCAGTTGCTGGCGCGTGGTTCGCTCGATGCCGGCGGCGTAGCGGGCGCTGGCGTTCGGGTCCGGTTTGGGTGGGTGGCGCAGCTTGAGAAGCCCAAGGATCAGCTTCACCAATGCAGCGAATATTCCTGCCATGGCGTTCTCCGGGGTGTGTCACAGGAACGGGTTGCCAAACACAGCCGCAAGCCAGACGATGCCGGCGACGGCGGCCAGGGCAACGCCGACAATCACGCCGGTGGCGAATGCGATCCAGAACATGGGCAGTGACTCGGTCAGTGCGGTTCCGGCCATGGTGAGTGCCGCCTGCTGTGCCGTGCACGCGGTGGCGCCCCTATTGCGCGTTGCTAGGATCGATCAAGCCCCAGATGACGGATGAGCACATCGCGCACGTGCTCGCGGTCCTCGGGCGTAAAGCCCAGAAGGCGGCGGGCGGCATAGCGCACGCGCGGGCCGCGGCGGCTGACGCGATCGACCAGGCCCTCCTGGTGCACGCGGGCGATGGCGGCGGCGCGGCCGGAGTAGCCCACCGCGGCCGTGTCGGCATCTGCGCTTGCCTTCATGTAGCGGGCCTGGCGCAGCTTGGCGAACATGCGCGCCTTGCGTCGGCGGATGTGGCCAGACTTGCCCCGCGCCTTGGGGCGGCGTGCGGCGAATGGCGTGCCATCCGGGTTGCGCTGAGCGGCGATGCGCTGTTGCTGGCTGCGGCGCAGATCCATGGCCAGGGCGCGCAGCATGCGGCGCCGCGCATCGGCGGACAATGCGCCCGCGAGCGCGCCCAGCTCGCGCTCCAGTGCGGTCAGGTCGTGGGCCATTGCCAGGCCGCGGTCGGGTCGCCGGTGATGGTGGGCGGACGGGTGAAGGTGGATCCATCGGCACTGGCCGTGACGGGCTCGGACAGATCCAGCGCCAGCGACAGATCGATCTGGCTGTTGTCCAGGATCTCCGCCTCGAAGCGCACGACGCTGCCTGTGGTGGCTGCGTTGGCCAGCAGGTCCGGCTGGTGCGTGGCCACCCACACGAGAGCGGTGCGCATGACCTGGTCGACGTCGCCGGCGAAGTCGGTGAGCACCAGGCTGGCGGTGTAGCGGTATTCCCAGCTGCTGCCCGAGGCCGCGGTGGCGGCCAGCTGCCCCTTGTCTGCGAACACCAGCAGGCGATCCGGGTTGTCTGCCAGCTCGGGCAGGGCGGTGGCGAGCGCGGTGCGCAGGCTGTCCAGCTTGTTCATGCGGCGACGGCCTTGGGGCGGCTGGGGATGGTGCTGGGCAGGATGCGACCGTCGACGGCGGACAGCAGGCGGGCGGTGGCGATGGCGATGTTGCCGGCGCTCATTTCCATGCCGATGAAGCGGCGGCCTTCGAGTATTGCGGCCACACCGGTGGTGCCGGATCCGGCGAACGGGTCCAGCACGGTGCCGCCCGCTGGGCAGATGCCCACGATCTGGCGCATGAGGTCGGTGGGTTTTCCGGTGACGTGGTGCTTGTCTGCCCGGCGCACGGAAGTCTCGAAGTAGCCGGGCAGATAGCCTATGTCCTCGCGCGGTGGCATGGGGCCGTTGCTGCCCCATACGATGTACTCGGCGCCGTTGCGGAAGCGGCCCGGCCCCGCCGGGCGGCCGGATGGTTTGCACCATGGCAGGACGCCGCGCCATGTGGCGCCCGCGGCTTGCAGGTAATCGGTGGTGGCCGGCAGCTGGCGCCAGTCGGTGAACAGCACTACAGGCGCACCGGGCTTGGCGATGCGCAGGCACTCGGACAGCCACAGCGTGCACCACAAGGTAAAGCTGCGCTGGTCGCGGTTGTCGCCGGCGAAGTCCGTGTACGCAACCCGTGAGTGCGTCTGCTGATATTTCTGGCGGGTGGTCTGCTGGGTGCGCCCGGTCATGTGGGTGCCACCGCTGCAATAGGGCGGGTCGGTGATGACGGCATCGACGCTGTGCGTCGGCAGCTGGCGGAGGGTGGCGAGCGCTTCGCCGTGGTGCAGTTCGAACGGTGCTTGCATGCTGGTTACATCTCCACGCGATTGACGATCCAGCCGAAGGCGTACTTGCGCTGGCTGGGGTTGTGTTCGGTGTCGGCGAGGTAGCGCTCCGCCTGGGTGCCGTTGAGGCCGCGCAGCATGGCGGTGGTGCCCATGGGGCCGCGCCAGCGCAAGAAGGCGCGCAGCGCATCAAGGGTGGCCTTGCCGACGACGCCGTCCGTCTCGAGGTCCGGATAGTGGGTGTGGCCATCATCGCTGGCGACGTTGAAGGCGTTGAGCCAGCGCTGCAGGAAACGCGCCGCGGTGGCCTGGCCCATGTTGACGCCGGTGTCGATCAGCTCGGCGCCGATGTTGGGGTCGATGGTCATCACGGCATCGAACTGCGGGCCGTGGATGTAGTTGGCCTGGTAGATGCCCCGGGCCGTGGATTCTGGCAGCTGGGCCATGGGGCCGGTATAGCCGTGCTTGCGTGCCACGCGCTCGGTGATGCCCCAGCGCGTGGCGCCGCCGGGATCCGTGGGATCATCGGTGAAGGTGCTGCCGCCCTCGCTCTGGAGCAGGCCGTCGATGATGCGGCGGACGCGGGTTTCCGGCAGGACCAGGGCCATTACAGACGCCCCTGCAGCAGGTGGGCGACGTCGCCGCGCACGTGCAGTATGGCAACGGCCAAGGCGAGCGTGCACAGGGCTTCGACGGGGCCGACAGGTGGACGCAAGCCAAGGGCGACCTTGATGCCGACCACGGCGCTGCATGTGCACATGCACCAGGCGATCCAGGCATAGGCCGGCCGGTGGCGGCTGTTGCGGCGGCGGTATGTGGCCAGGCGTACGAAGATGACCACGCAGGACACCACGGTGATGAGCGAATAGAGCGGCGGGTGGGGCATGTCAGCGGCTCCGGCGGAACATGGCGAGAAGGTCGGTGTGGCGCAGACGGTCCAGCAGCTGTGTGGCCACGGTGACGGCGCAACTGCCGGCGAGGAAGGCGGCCACGCCGGTGCTGTCGATGGGCAGCATGTGCAGCAGATCCGGGGCGGCCAGGTACCCCACGGCGATGCTGACCAGCAGGTAGACGCCGCGACGCAGCAGGCCCGGGTCTTTGGACTGCACCACGAACAGGGCGCCGCCGGCGATGGCGCCGACCAGCGCGTTGCCGTCCACGCCGGGGACCATGGCGGCGCTGGTGGCGCCTGCGGCAAGGGCTGCGGCGGTGCTGGCGGTTGGGTCGGTCATGGTCAGTCCCACAGCTGGGTCATGGGCCGGATGTCGGCGACGGCGGCGGCGGGATCGGGGAGGGTGACCGGGTGCCCGATCGGCAGGACCGGCCCCATATCGGCAATGCCGGGGTTCAGATTCAGCGTCTGCTCGGTGACGCCTGCGGTACGGCCAAGGTGCCGCCAGCACAGCGCGTCGATGGTGTCGCCTTGTTGTGCGCGCACCTGCATCAGATGAGCTCCACGCAGGCGTGGGACTTGCCCTGTATGGCACGGATGGCCCACGCGGCATTGCGGCGGAAGGCGTCGATGTTGGGCGCCAGCGCGTCGGCTTTCTTGTCGCCGGCGGCGGTGGTGTCGAAGTCGCGGTAGGCCTCGGCGGCAGCGGCCTGCACCAGCGAGCGCACCGCGCTCATGTAGTGCTGCACGGCGGCGGGTTTGCCGCCGATGCCAGGCCCGGTGATGTCCGTGGAATTCTCGATGCCGGCATCGCGCTGGATACCCTGCCAGGCCGCAAGCTGGGTGTTGACGTCCAGCACGGCATCCACGGCCATGGCACACAGGCGCGGCTCGGGCACGGTGCCGTCCAGACGCGTGGTTTGCCGCAGCTCGGCGAGGTCGATATCCGGCCACCAGCCATCGTTGGCCACGGTGCGGGTGGTGCTGGCGGTGGCGTTGGCGACAAGGCCGGGCATGGCGGGCTCCGATAAGTCCGGCGGTGGCCGGCCGGGTCACGCTCGCGCGGGGAGGGACGCGGGCGATCGCCGGCCGGGCCGCCGGGGCGCGGGGGGCGCTCAGGTGTCGGCGTTGGCCGACGAGGCGTTGCGGAGCGTGCGCTCCAGTTGTTCGATTTGCTTCTTGACGCCGCAGCGGCTGTGCAGCTCGAGGGCGCGTTTGAGATGGCCCAAGGCGTCGGCTGGCGCAGCCTCCGCAAGCGCCAGACCCATGGCTTTTTGCAGTTTGGCGCGCACTTCGTCGGGCATGTCGCTGTCTGCGGTCAGGTCGGCGGTGCGGCGCAGGGCGTCGATGTCCGGCGACTTGTCCGCGGCGATGGCCTGCATGGCCTCCTCGGCGATTTCCTCGGCGATGAGGCACGCCGGTGTGCGCTTGTAGCGCTCCGGCAGGGTGAGGCCGTGGCGCAGCGCATAGGTGGCGATGTCCAGGGCGCCGTCGATGTCGCCGGCGTCGATGCGCCACACCATGACGCTCATGAGCACATCGTCCTGCGCGCCGTTGCCCGATTCCAGGGCGCCGGTGACGTAGGGGATGTATTCGGGCAGCAGCTCGCGCTTGACCTTGATCTTGGCCTCGGTGGATTGCAGGGCCTTGAGGCGCCGCATGTCCTGGCCGAGCTTGGACAGGTGCAGCTCGTACTGCGTGGCGTTGGCGGGCATCGCCTCGCCCGGCGAGGCCGTGGCGGCCTCGCGGGCGGTGCGGACCCGCGCGAAGTGCTTCTGTGCGGGAGAGGGCACGGTGGGCTCCTTGCGCGGTGACGGTGGGGGTGACCCTGGCGGTTAGACCAGGGTGATGTTTTCGGCCAGGGCGGCTTTGCCGTGATCCTCGAGGACGTAGGCATCGTTGGAGGACTCGAAGTTCTCCACGCGGTCGCGCCTGGGGTTGTCCTGCAGCATCCGGCGGCGTGCGCCTTCCTGCCAGTAGACGGACAGGTTGTCGTAACTGGTGATCAGGATTTTGCCGTCCGGGAAGTACGGCACGGTGGCCGCCGGCAGGCCGCCCAGACGCTTCTGGCTGATGATGATGTCGCTGGCCAGCACCTCGGTGGATGGCTGGTCTTTGTTGACCAGCGGGAACAGCTTGTCGTGCATGAGGCTGCGCCCGACGATGGCCACCAGGTCGGTGCCGTCGCGGTACCACGGGTCGATCAGGCTGGAGACCATGTCGAACACCAGGGCGTCCATGTTTTCGTAGTCGCCGCCGCTGCCCACGTTCACCTTGCCGGAGGCCGCGACAACTTCGGCCATGACGCGCTCGGGCGAGGCATCGCGCAGGTTCTGTAACCAGCCCTTGTTGACGTCCTGCAGCAGCGGGTTGTTGGCCAGATCGGTGGCGGTGGCCACGCTGGTGCCGTTGAAGCCGATGACGATGCGATCCAGCGCCTGGCGCTTGATGATCAGATCGCGCACGCGGGCCTGGAAGTCCGGGAACTTGGCCCAGGCGTCCAGTTTGGCGTAGGGGATGAAGGTGTCGCTGTCCGTCTTGACGCACTTGTAGTTGAAGGCGTCCTGGGTGGTGACATCGCGCGGCACGCGATCGTTCTGCGTGGTGTCGGTGCGCGAGGCGATGGGGCCGCCGATGCCAAGGCCCAGCTTCTGGCCTTCGGACTCGGTGACGCCGGCAATGTTGATGCGCTGCAGGAAGGCGCTGGATTCCTGCATGCGGGTTTCCAGCGTCTGCTGGACGGATGGGTCGACCTCGAACGTGGAGTCGGTCAGGTCCACGCTGTTGATGGATGCGATTTGCGCGGCGAGCTGATTGAAGGCTTTGCGGGTGAAGTTGCGCATGGGGTGGTTCCTCGGTTCGGAGCGGTGCAGGCGGGCAGTGGGGCGGTGGCGTGTGGGCTGTGGTCAGCAGTCGGTCAACTCGCGGCCGTCGCCGCCGGTGGACTCGGGACGCTGGCTGTGGCGCACGGTGGTGGTGTCCATGGCCTTCTGCATCTGGGTGAGCGTGTCGGTGAGCTCCTGCAGCTGGCGGGCGTGGTCGGCGGCGGTTTCATCCACTTTGGCCAGCGCTTCGCGGGTCTGCTCGGACTGCGCCGCACCGTGCTCGGCGATTTCTTCGATGGCTTGCTGGACGTCGCCGAAGCGGGCGTCGTCGTCGTGCTGCTTGCGCGTGAGCAGCTGGCGCACGCGCGAGAGCACGCTGGGTTTTTCATCGGCGGCGCTGAATTCCAGCGTGACGGCCTCGGCCGCGGTGATGATGTTGTCCGGGTGGTGCTTGCGGCTGCTGAACGGGTTGGCCTCGGGGTTGTCGGCCGCGAACTTCAGCACCTCGGTGCCCAGGCTGGCCGGGCTGTCGGTGACGGCCAGGCCGACCAGGTAGGCCTTGCCGGTCTTGGCGAAGTTGGGCTGAATTTCGGCGGAGGTGTAGACCTTCTGCCGATCGTGCGACAGCTGCACCAGGTCGGCGGTGGGGTCGATGGTGGCGAACAGCTCCAGCTTGCCGTCGGCGTTCTCCCGCGCCTCGACCGCGGTCACATCGCCGTATGACTTGAACAGGCCCTTGGGGTCGATGCCGTGGAAGTGCTCCAGGTTGATGCGTGCCCCATAGGTGGCCGGGTTGTAGGTGTCGGCGATGTCCTGCAGCCAGGTGCGCTCGATGGTGCGTCCGTCGGTGGTGGCGCCTTCGGTTGCGATGCGGAATTTCTTCGACTTCTGCTTGGACACGGCGGGCTCCTGATGGGTGCGATTGATGGCGTGTGGGTGCACAGGTGGCCAGCATCGTGACGTGGGCTGCAGGCGTCCACGTGCGGGCGTCCTGTACGCCATCAGTGAGGATTGAGAGAGCCAGACCGGCATGGCACGGGGCTACAGACTGGCGCCCATGATGATTCCCGCACCCAACGTGGACCCGCGCCGCGCTGCTCGTTCGCTGTACTTCCAGGGCTGGGCGGTGGTGGACATTGCCCGCGATCTTGGCCAGGCGCGCACCACAGTGCAGAGCTGGAAGGACCGTGACGGCTGGGACGATGTGAAGCCGATTGAGCGCGTGGAGTGCATGCTCGAGGCGCGCATGTGCCAGCTGATTGCCAAGGACGCAAAGACCGGCGGTGACTTCAAGGAGCTGGATCTGCTGGGCCGCCAGGTGGAGCGACTGGCGCGGGTGCGCCGTTATGAGGCCCCGGGCGGACACGAGGGGGACTTGAACCCGAACGTGGCCAAGCGCAATGCCGGCAACCGGCGCAAGCCGCAGCGCAACGCGATTACGGATGACCAGGCGACGCTGCTGCGCAAGGCATTCCACGAGGCGCTGTTCGACTACCAGCGCACGTGGCTGAATGCGGGCGATCAGCGCACGCGCGTGATTCTCAAGAGCCGGCAGATTGGCGCCACGTGGTATTTCGCCCGCGAGGCGCTGATCGATGCGATCGACACCGGGCGCAATCAGATTTTCTTGAGCGCGAGCCGTGCCCAGGCGCACGTGTTCAAGCAGTACATCCAGCAGTTTGCGGGGCAGGTGGCCGACGTGGCGCTGCAGGGCGATCCCATCGTGCTGCCCAACGGGGCGGAGATGCACTTTCTCGGCACGAATGCCAAGACCGCGCAGAGCTACCACGGCAATTTCTACTTTGACGAGTTTTTCTGGGTGCACGGCTTCCGCACGCTGAACAAGGTGGCCAGCGGCATGGCCATGCACAGGAAGTGGCGCAAGACGTACTTCTCCACACCCAGCTCGATGGCGCACGAGGCCTATGCCTGGTGGACGGGCGCGCTGTGGAACAAGCGCAAGCCAAAGGCGGACCGTCGCGATTTCGACGTGAGCCACGAGGCACTGGCGAGCGGGTTGTTGCTGCCCGACCGCATGTGGCGCCAGATCGTGACCATCGAGGATGCGGTGGCCGGCGGCTGCGATCTGTTCGACCTGGAGGAGCTGCGCCAGGAGTACAGCGACGACGACTTCGCCAACCTGCTGATGTGCTGCTTTGTGGACGACGGCGCCAGCATTTTCCCGCTTGCGGTGATGCAGCGGTGCATGGTGGATGCGTGGGAATCGTGGGACGACTACAAGCCGTTCGCGGTGCGGCCGTTCGGCACGCGGCCGGTGTGGATTGGGTACGACCCTTCGCGCACGGGCGACAGCGCCGGTTGCGTGGTGGTGGCGCCGCCGATGGTGCCGGGTGGCAAGTTCCGCATTCTTGAGCTCCACCAGTTCCGCGGCATGGATTTCGAGGCGCAGGCGGAAGCGATCCACAAGATGACGCAGCGCTACCACGTGGCCTACATCGGCATCGACACCACCGGCATGGGCTGGGGCGTGTTCGAGCTGGTGCGCAAGTTTTTCCCGGGCGCCACCGGGATCAATTACAGCCCGGAGACCAAGACGCGCATGGTGCTGAAGGCCAAGAGTGTGATCGACGGCGGGCGCCTGGAGTTCGATGCCGGATCCACGGAGATTGCCTCCAGCTTCATGGCCATTCGCAAGACCACGACCGCAAGCGGCCGCCAGTTCACGTTTGATGCTGGCCGCAGCGAGGAAACGGGCCACGCCGATCTGGCGTGGGCCACGATGCATGCCCTTCTGCACGAGCCGCTGGAGGGCGCCACCAGTTCGAACACCTCAGTGATGGAGATTATGGGATGAGCAAGCGTACCCAGCGCCGCAAGCGCATGCAGGAAATGGCACCGGTGGAGACGGTGGAAACGGCGCAGCCGACACGGCCGGCGGTGCCGACGGCGTTCACGTTCGGCGAGCCCCAGCCCATGGACCGGGCGTCTCTGCTGGATTACACCGAATGCGTGTCGACTGGGCGCTGGTATGAACCGCCGATCAGCCCGGAGGGGCTTGCCGGTGCGTTCAAGACGGCACCGCATCACTCCAGTGCGATCTACGTCAAACGCAACATGTTGGTGGCCACCTATGTGCCGCACCCGGCGCTGGCGGTGGACGAGTTTGGGGCGCTGTGCCTGGATTACCTCACTTTCGGGAACGCGTACCTGGAGGAGGAGCGCGCCGTGTCGGGGCGTTTGATGCGCCTGCGGCGCTCGCCGGCGAAGTTCACGCGGCGCGGTTTGAAGCCGCGCAATTTCTGGTTTGTGCCTTACACCAGGGAAGCGCACGAGTTCCAGACGCCGGTGGTGCACCTCAAGGACTGCGACGTGAATCAGGAGGTCTACGGAGTGCCGGAATACCTCAGCGCGTTGCATTCGGCGCAGCTCAACAAGAGCGCCACGCTTTTCCGGCGCAAGTATTATGACAACGGCAGCCACGCTGGTTTCATCCTGTACATGTCGGATCCCGCGCAGGACCAGCAGGACGTCGATGCCATGCGCGACGCGCTGCGCAAGTCGAAGGGGCCGGGCAATTTCCGCAACCTGTTCATGTACTCGCCCAACGGCAAAAAGGACGGCATCCAGCTGATTCCGATCAGCGAGGTGAGCGCCCGCGACAACTTCGCCGACATCAAGAACATCAGCCGCGACGATGTGCTGGCTGCGCACCGGGTGCCGCCGCAGTTGCTTGGCGTGGTGCCGGATAATGCCGGCGGCTTCGGCGATGTAGAAAAGGCCGAGGGGAGTTTCTACCGGCTTGAGGTGAAGCCGTTGCAGGTGCGGATGCAGGCGCTGAATGCGATGCTGGGTGTGGAGGTGATTCGGTTTCGTGATCCAGTGTCTGGGAAGGCATGAGCCTTATCAGACCATTGGTGTTTGGTACATGCGTCGATCCCCAGTTATCTGAGTACTGTTGCCAAAGGAACGCCGAGAAGATCAAGCCAAGAAATATGAAGGTGCACAGGACCATGCCAATGGCACATAGCGACTGGTATGTCGCCGCTCGGGCAGCGAATACCTGTGATCCATCAATCCGAATCTCCTCGGGAAGCCTCTTAAGTAGCCATCTTCCCCATTTATCCATGATCCTCGCGAGCCACGGTTGTCCTTGGAGCGCGAGCTCGCAACCGTCCCTGAGGTCCTGCTCCCCATTTCCCCGATGCATGAGCTCTGGTAAACGGCGTTGAAACCGCTCTGCTATGGCTAGGTGTCGCCGTGCAGCGAGGCCACGCAGTTCGGACAGCAGCCCGAGACTGCCAGCAAGAATGAGTAGCGCCATCGAGACGTTAAAAGCAACATCCCCAAGGAGTGCAATGCCGTAATCCGCGTGGCCAAAAAAGCCAGCGAGCATGGCGCCAAGTGCAGCGAGCCACCAACCCACGAACCGCGTCGTTGGCTCGGTCTGCGTAGCAATTGCCAGCCTAATGGTATTGGCGATCTCCCGATCGCTCGACTGATTCCCGTTTTGCTCTTGCATAGCCCCTCCTTCGCTCAATCGTCTTGCTGACTGCACGATCCGTCAAGGTCGCCGGTTACAGGCCAGGGCGGGGAGGGAGGTCGACGTCGCGCATATGTCCTCCGTGCAGTTCTTCCAGCGGCGTCGATGCAAGGTCGACACCAAGCCGCGCCGCCAGGCGCAGTGTCATGGATCCCCAGGTGGATCCATCGCACGCAATAGCGTGCAGCGCGAGACACGCCCGCTTTCCATCGATGGGCTCAGGGCGCTCGATCAAGGTCAACAGGTAGGCCTGTGCAAGTGCCGCGTGCTCGAGCACTCCGCTTAACGCTGTGCGCGGTGGTGTGGCGTCGAGCCATGGCGATGGTGGGTCCAGATCTTCCACGGATCCAACATCGCCCGCACGGTAGATGCCTTCACGTTGGCCAAGGTTGAAGGCCAGCAGGCGAAGCTGCAGGCGCGCTAGCGCCGAGCACACTGACACCAGCGCGTTCCGCGCGTCATCCATTGTTCGTTCCAAGTTCGGCGGGCATGCCATGGAGGCCTGCCCGTGGCCGTCGGCGTGACGCCTGTGGGCGGCCGGTCAGCGGCCGGCGCGCGCAGTCATCCCCCCACCTCGCCTGCCGGCCTCCTGTACCCCTACCGACGCAGTGGACGCTGCCGCCGAAAACCAAGCCCCGGGCTGATGGCGCAGGCCCCCAAGTGCACGCATTGGCGACGCGAAACGACGCGACATAGCGACGCCGCGGCGCGATGGTTTCAGACAGGTGCGACCGGTGCAGTGCTGCGGCACGTTCGTTTCGGCAATGGGTAATCTTGGTAACCGGCACGGTCCGAACGGCCCGAAAGCGTTGCGGCACAATGGTTTCAGCGATTTGCTGAAAAGGTAATTTAGAGGTAACCAAAAGGGTAACCGCAAAGTCTCAATAAAAAAAGTTATTATATTTCAACAACTTGATAAATTGCTGAGGTTACCTTTTGTAATAGTAACCGAATTACCTATATATCACCTTGAGGTTACCTTTTGCTTTATCCGCTACAAGCCTTGTGCCCCAAAGGATGCAGCGCGATCTGCGAGGCGCGGTTACCTTAATTACCCTTTTCCGGGCAAGCCAAACATTCTCATAAGTATGAGACACTACCGGATGGGTCGGCGGGCGCTCTCTGCCGCTGCTGCTTGTTGGGCTTTGGAGCCGTTGGCCCCCACAGTGCCCCCAGAGAGCAAAGAAAAAGCCGCTAATTCAGCGGCTTAGACTTGAAACTTGGTGCCCAGGAGAGGACTCGAACCTCCACAACCTTTCGATTACCAGCACCTGAAGCTGGCGCGTCTACCAATTCCGCCACCTGGGCAGGTGTCCAGCGCTGATGCGCTGCGGAGCCGCGTAAGATAGGCATCGCGGGGTGCATTGTCAAATGCATTTTTTCAAGCAACTTCATCGGTGGTGTTGAGACGCCGCCAACCGTCACAAGGAAATTTGTGTCCAGACGTCAAACCCGGCCCGGCAAGGGCCATCAAAACAACTCGCGTGCGCAAGCAAAGAGCAAGAGCGACACGCCATCCAGCAACGTGCGCGATCCGTTCGCGCAACGCGAGGCGCGACGCTACGAGCGCCCCATCCCCAGTCGTGAGGCGATCCTCCTGCTGCTGACCAAGCGGGGCGAGCTGATGAAGGCCGGCGCGATTGCCGAGGCGCTGGATCTTCACGATGACACGGATATCGATGCATTGGGCAAGCGGCTGGCAGCGATGTCCCGCGATGGTCAGCTGCTGCAGAACCGTCGCGGCGGTTTTGCGCCGGCCAACAAGCTGGATCTGATTCCGGGGATGGTGCTGGCCAACGCCGAGGGGTACGGCTTCTTGCGGCCGGACGACGGCGAGGACGATTTGTACCTCTCGCCCGCGCAGATGCGTCGCGTGCTGCACGGCGACCGTGTGCTGGCCAGCGTGGTCGGGCTGGACCGGCGCGGCCGGCGTCAGGGCGCCATCGTGGAGATTCTGGAGCGGCGCTCGCCGCGGCTGGTGGGGCGCATCGTCAAGGAAAACGGTGTCACCGTGGTGGTGCCGGATGACCGCCGCCTGCACCAGGACGTGCTGATTCCGCCGGACAAGGTGGGCAAGGCCCGATCCGGGCAGATCGTGGTGGTCGAGATCAGCGAGCCGCCGACTGCGCAGCGGGGGCCCATCGGTGAAGTGCGCGCGGTGCTGGGCGACCGCCTGAAACCGTCGCTGCTGGTGGACATGGCCATTGCCAGTCACGGCCTGCCGCAGGACTTTCCCGAAGAGGTGTTGCACCAGGCCGAGGCGGTGGAGCCGCAGGTCGGCAAGGGCGAGCATGCCGGGCGTACGGATATCCGCAAGCTGCCGCTGGTCACCATCGATGGCGCGGATGCGCGCGATTTCGACGACGCGGTGTATGCCGCCCCCAAACGTGGCGGCGGTTATCGCTTGATCGTTGCCATTGCCGACGTATCGCACTATGTGCGTCCGGAAACGGCACTGGATGCCGAAGCCTTCGAGCGCAGCACGTCGACCTACTTTCCCGGCTTCGTGGTACCCATGCTGCCGGAGACGCTGTCCAACGGCATCTGCTCACTGAATCCCGAGGTGGACCGGCTGTGCATGGTCTGCGACATGTCGGTGGGCTCCAATGGCGAGGTCAAGCGGGCGAAGTTTTATCCGGGGCTGATGCGCTCGCATGCGCGCCTGACCTACGCGCGGGTGTGGCAGGCCATCGGCGAGCAGGACGAGGATGCGCGTGATGAACTGGCCGATGTGCTGCCGCAACTGGAAAATCTGCACGGGCTGTATCAGGCGCTGTCGGCGCAGCGCCGGCGTCGCGGCGCTATCGAGTTCGACACGCCGGAGACCAACTTCCGTCTGGCCGACAACGGCGAGGTGGAGGCGCTGGGCACGCAGCCGCGCAACGATGCGCACAAGCTGATCGAGGAATGCATGATCGCGGCCAACGTGCAGGCGGCGAAGTTCCTGGAGCGCAAGAAGATTCCGGCACTGTTTCGCCAGCATGCCACGCCGCCGAAGGAGAAGTACGAGGATCTGCTGGAGTTCCTGCGCGAGTTCAAGCTGAGCCTGCCGCCGCACGATGAAGTGGAACCGGCGGATTTCACCGATTTGCTGCACAAGGTGCACGACCGCCCGGAAGCGGAGCTGATCCAGTCGGTGCTGCTGCGTTCGCAGAGCATGGCGATCTACCATCCGGAAAATCAGGGCCACTTCGGGCTGGCACTGGACGCCTATGCGCATTTCACCTCGCCGATCCGGCGCTATCCGGACCTTCTGGTGCATCGCGCCATCCGCTATGCGCTGAAAAAGGGCAAGCCGGCCGACTACACCTACAGCGACGCGGCGATGTCCACCATGGCGGTCCATTGCTCGCAGCGTGAGCGCCGCGCCGAGGAAGCCGAGCGTGACGTGGATGACCGCTACAAGTGTGCGTGGATGGAAAAGCACGTGGGCGAAGTGTTCGATGGTGTGGTCACGGGCGTGACCTCGTTCGGGCTGTTCGTGGAGATGCGGCCCTCGCACGTGTCCGGACTGGTGCATATTTCGCAGCTCTCCAATGATTACTACCACTTTGACCCCACCCGTCGCATGCTGGAAGGCGAGCGCACCGGTCAGCGTTTCCGCTTGGGTGATGACGTGCGCGTGCAGGTGCTGCGCGCCAGCCTGGAGGATCGCAAGATCGATCTGCGCATGATCTTCGATGACGCCCCCGATGGCCACAAGGATGAATCGTCAGGGACGCCCAGGCGAGGTTCTGGCGGCAACGCGGGGAAAGGCAGCCGCAAACCTCCTTCTGACCGCAAGAAGGCCAAATCGAGTGGCTCCGGGAGCGGCAGGTCGTCTGGCAAAAAGAGCAGTGCCGCACCTGCCAAGAGCGATTCGGGGCGGCAAGACAAGGCACCGCGCAGGCGTCGGTCGGGCAAGGGCAAGAACCCATCATGAGCGAGACCTGGATTGTCGGCATCCATCCAGTCGAGAGCGCGCTCCACCAGGATGCTGCGCGCGTGCGTGAGGTGCTCATTGAACAGGGGGCGCGCAACCCGCGGCTGAAGGCGCTGAGCGATGAGGCGCGCGATCTAAAGGTGGCCGTGCACGCGCGGCCACGTCAGCAACTGGACAAGCTGGCCGGCAAGGCGCGGCATCAGGGAGTGGTGGCGCGCTACGAGATTCCACCGGCACGCAGCGAATCGGATCTGCCCGGCTTGCTCGAGGCCGCCGGCAATGACACGCTGTTTCTGGTGCTGGATGGGGTGACGGACCCGCACAACCTCGGTGCGTGCCTGCGCAGCGCGGCGGCTGCCGGCGCCACGGCGGTGATTGTGCCCAGGGACCGCGCAGTCGGCATGACGCCGGTGGTGCGCCGTGCCTCGGCCGGCGCCGCCGAGCGCATGGTGCTGGTGGAGGCAACCAACCTTGCGCGCGCGCTGCGCGTGCTCAAGGATGCCGGTGTATGGCTGGTTGGCCTGGCGGGTGAAGCCGAGGCGTCGTTTTACAGCATGGACCTGACGGGCCCCATCGCCCTGGTCATGGGCGGCGAGGGTGAAGGCATGCGCCGGCTCACACGCGAGACCTGCGATTTCGTCAGCCGCATCCCCATGCCCGGTGCCATGGAAAGCCTGAACGTCTCGGTGGCTGCGGGCGTCGCTCTTTTCGAAACGGTCAGACAACGCGGAGGCAAGGCATGAATCTTTTATGGCACGAGTGGGTGGGACTGGCCGGAGTGTTGCTGATCCTGCTGGCATTCCTGTTGCTGCAGGCGCGCAAGCTGGGTGGTCAGGGCCTCCCGTATCAGATCATGAATGCCCTCGGCGCCCTCGGCGTGATCATTTCCCTGGTATTCGGCCAGTTCAACCTGCCGGCGCTGCTGCTGGAAATTGCCTGGCTGCTGATCAGCCTGTTCGGCATCACCATGGCCGCGCGGCGGCGACGTGAGCCTCCCTACGACGCGGACCGGCAGGCACCGCATTGACGCATGGCTCGGCCATGTCGCCAACACGTTGGCGGTTGGACGAGAGCAGGAAGCCCCCCGCTCCGGGCGAATGGGGAATGCTTCAGGACGAAGACTCGCTGTCACCCTCGGAGGCATCGCGGTCCATCTCCATGGTGGAGGTGTGATCGCGTTTTTGCCGCGGTGACTGCAGCGGCTCGCCCTTGACCAGGAACCAGACATTCTCGGCGATGTTGGTGGCGTGGTCGCCGATGCGTTCGATGTTCTTGGCCATGAACAGCAAGTGCGTGCAGGAGGTGATGCTGCGCGGATCTTCCATCATGTAGGTCAGCAGCTCGCGGAACAGGCCGGTGTAGGCCTCGTCCAGCTTGATGTCGTCCTTCCACACCTGATACGCCGCGTCGGCGTCGTTGTTGCGGTAGGCGGCAAGCGCCTTGCGCACGGATGCCGCTGCCAGTTCGGACAGGGCGCGCAGACCGCGGGCGTGGGACACCGGCGCCACCATGGACAGCGGGATCGAGCGTTTGGCCACATTGGTGCCGTAGTCGCCGATGCGCTCGATGTCGGAAGCGATGCGCAGGGCGGCGAATACTTCGCGCAGGTCGCGTGCCATGGGCGCACGCAGCGCCAGCAGGCGCACCACGTCATGGCTGATCTCGTGTTCCAGCACGTCGATGGCGTCGTCGTTGTCGACGATGCGCTGCGCGGCGCGCTCGTCGCGGCGCTCCACCACGTCGACAGCGCCTTCCAGCTGTTTGACCGACAACTCGCCCATGTGCGCGATTTCGCCGGTGAGGCGGTCCAGCTCCTTGTCGAAGCTCTTGCTGATGTGGTCCTGGGATGTGCTCATGATGTGCCTCGAAAACTGTGCTGGATGGTGGTGCCCGGCTGTGCTGCGTGGCGGTGGCTCAGGCTGGCACGCAATGGCTGAACACGCGTGTCATGCCGATGCAGCGTGGCATCCCCGGACGCTGACTGTCCGCGCCAGCATGAGAGGGGGAGCGTCGCGCGCTTCAGATCAACCGAATCGCCCGGTGATGTAATCCTCGGTCTGTTTCTTGACCGGCTTGGTGAAGATTTCCTCGGTATCGCCGAACTCGACCAGCTCACCCAGATACATGAACGCAGTGTAGTCGGACACCCGCGCGGCCTGCTGCATGTTGTGGGTGACGATCACGATGGTGAACTGCTTTTTCAGATCGTCGATCAACTGTTCGATGCGCCCCGTGGCGATGGGATCCAGCGCCGAGGTGGGTTCGTCCAGCAGCAGCACCTCGGGCTTGAGCGCAATGGCGCGCGCGATGCACAGGCGCTGCTGCTGGCCACCGGAAAGGCCCAGCGCAGTGGACTTCAGCTTGTCCTTGACCTCGTCCCACAGCGCGGCGTTGCGCAACGAGGTTTCCACGCGCTCGTCCATTTCGCGGCGCTTGAGTTTCTCGTGGTGGCGGATGCCGTAGGCGACGTTTTCATAGATGGTCATCGGGAACGGCACGGGTTTCTGGAACACCATGCCTACCTTGCTGCGCAACCGGTTCAGGGAATAGCGTCCATCCAGCACGTTTTCGCCATCCAGCAGGAGTTCGCCCTCGGCGCGCTGCTTCGGATAGATGGAATAGATGCGGTTGAAGATACGCAGCAGCGTGGACTTGCCGCAGCCGGACGGGCCGATGATCGCGGTGACCTTGCGCTCGGGAATTTCCATGTGAATGTGCTTCAGCGCATGGAAACGGTCGTAATGGAAGTTCAGGTCGCGCACCCGGATCTTGCTTGAAGCCGTAGTACCCGCGGACGTCGCCGTCGATGGTGTGGCGGAGGCGGCGGTATCAGTCATAACTCACCTTCTTGCGCGCGAAAATCAGACGGGTCAGCAGGCTCAACGCCAGCACGAACAGCGTGATCAGCAGGGCGCCGGCCCAGGCCATGGCATGCAGACTCGGATTGGGATCGTTGGTGTACTGGTAGATCACGCCCGGAAGGCTGGACATCTTGTTCAGCGGATCGAGCGTCATGTAGTTGTTGCCGAAGGCCGTGAACAGCAGCGGAGCGGTCTCCCCGGCCAGACGTGCCAATGCCAGCAGGATACCGGTGATGATGCCCGACAGCGAGGCGCGCATCAGCACCTGCACCGTGAGCTTCCACTGTGGCAGGCCCAGCGACAGTGATGCCTCGCGCAGCGTGCCCGGAACCAGCTGCAGCATTTCGTCGGTGGTGCGCACGATCACCGGCAGGCCGATCAACGCCAGCGCCACGCCGCCGGCGAAACCGGAGAAGGAGGTGCTTCCATGCGTCAGGTTGGACGAAGGGACCACGATAATCACGTAGATGAAAAGGCCCAGCACGATCGATGGTGCCGACAGCAGGATGTCGTTGAGGAACCGCACCGTCGCTCCCAGCCGCGTGCTCTGTGCGTATTCGGCCAGATAGGTGCCGGCCAGCACGCCGATGGGCGCGCAGATGATGATGGCGATAAAGTCCATGATCAGGCTGCCGACGATGGCGTTGGACAGGCCACCCTCGGGCCCGTACACGGTGATCTTCGTGAACAGGGTCCAGTGAATCGCGCTGAGTCCATTGCTGAGCGTGACCCACAGGATCCAGGCCAGAAAGATCAGGCCGATCACGGTGGCCAGACCGCTCAGCGCCATGGTCACGATATTGGTGGCGCGACGGCGCGCGTAGATGCTTGCGGACATCACTTGCCCTCCTTCTTGGCCAGCTGACGCAGCATCAGACGCGAGATCAGCAGCACGATGAAGGTCACCACGAACAGCAGGAAGCCCAGCGCGATCAGCGCCGAGCGATGCAGCCCCACCGCTTCGTTGAATTCGTTGGCAATCGACGAGGAGATGGTGGTTCCGGGCATCAGCAGGGACGCGGTGATGTTGTACGAATTGCCCAGCACGAAGGTGACCGCCATGGTCTCGCCCAGTGCGCGGCCCAACCCCAGGAAGATGCCGCCGATGACGGCCGAGCGCGTGTATGGCAGCACGATGTCCCAGGATACTTCCCACGTGGTCGAGCCCAGCGCGTAGGCCGACTCCTTGAGCCGCTTGGGGACCGTCTGGAACACCTCGCGCATCACGGCGGAAATGAACGGCAGGATCATCACCGCCAGCACGATACCGGCGGTCAGGATGCCCAGACCCAGCGGCGGCCCCTGGAACAGCTGTCCGATCAGCGGGATCTTGCCCAGCGTGCTGCTGATGGCCGGCTCGATGTTGGCCATGAACGGCACGAAGACGAACAGGCCCCACATGCCATAGATGATGGAGGGAATGCCCGCCAGCAATTCGATTGCCGTGCCCACCGGGCTGCGCATCCATGCCGGTGCAATTTCGGTCAGGAACAGGGCGATCCCGAAGCTCACCGGCACCGCCAGAACGATGGCGATGATCGAGGTCACCAGCGTGCCGAAAATCGGCGCCAATGCGCCGTACTGGTCGTTGACGGGGTTCCAGGTCGCACTGGTCAGGAAATGCCAGCCCTGGGTAAACAGCACCTGTCGGCCGCCCCACAGGGTGGACAAGGCAGCGCCCAGCAAAGCGGCCAGCACCAGCAGCGCGCAGAACTTCAGGATGCCGTGAAAGATGCGGTCGTGCCGCGCATCAGTCTGCGCACGTGCATCGATGTCGCGAGCGGGCGTTTCGGTGCGTGTGGCGTGCATGCTTAGGGCCTTGTACGCGGTCGGCAGGTGGAAACGGCGCAGCGCGCGTAGCCAAGGGGCCACGCGCGCTGCCTGCAAGTCGGATCCCGCCACGACACACCTGCGGGAACGACAAGTTTACATCGTGTACTGGGTTTTCCAGTAGGTCTCGATCTGCTTGACCAGGCTGGCGGGCAGCGGCACGTAATCCAGCGAACGGGCCTGAGACTGACCGTGGTTGTAGGCCCAGCGGAAGAAATCGAAGGCGACCTTGGTGTGCTCGGCGTTTTTCGGTTTCTTGTACATGATCACCCAGGAGGTGGCCGTGATCGGCCAGGCCTTGGGACCGGGAGCGTTGGTGATCAGCAGGCGGAAATCCTTGGCGTCCTTCCAGTCGGCCGATGCGGCCGCCGCCTGGAATGCGGAGGTCTCCGGCTTCACCACGTTGCCGGCGGCATTCTTCATGATGGCGTAGCCGATGTGGTTCTGCAGCGCATAGGCATACTCCACGTAGCCGATCGAACCCTTGACCTGCTTGACGTATGCGGACACACCTTCGTTGCCCTTGCCGCCAATGCCGGCCGGCCAGTTCACGGCGGTGCCTTCACCCACGCTCGACTTCCAGGACGGACTGACCTGATCAAGATAATGCGTGAAGTTGTACGTGGTACCGGAGCCATCCGAGCGGTGCACCACGGTGATCTTCTGCCCCGGAAGCTTCATGCCGGGGTTGAGCTTGGCAATGGCCGGGTCGTTCCACTCGGTGATCTTGCCCATGAAGATCTTGGCCAGGGTGGGGCCATCCAGCACCAGCTTGCCGGCGGGCACGCCTGGAACGTTGAACGCGGGCACGATCCCGCCGATCACGTCCGGGAACTGGCCCAGGCCGTATTTTTTCAGCGTCTTGTCATCCAGCGGCTTGTCGGAGGCACCGAAATCGACCGTGCCGGCCTTGATCTGCGCAATGCCGCCGCCGGAACCGATGGACTGATAGTTCACGTGATTGCCGGTTTTCTGGGCGAACGCCGCAGACCACTTGGAAATGACCGGGTAGACGAAGCTGGAACCGGCGCCGGTGATGTCGGTGGCGCTGGCCGCGACGCAGACCATGGATGCCGCGAGTGCGACGGCGAGACGAGATGGGATGGATTTGAACACAGTAGCTCCTCGGGTTTGACCTCAAAGGCGATGTTCGCCTGGGGCACAGTTATAGGTGCTTCGTGTTGCAATGAAATGAGTTGAATGTTTCAACTGTGTGACACCATGCCCGTCACGGGCCCCCGACTGCAAGTCGCGCCCCCGGTACTTCCTGGCCGTGCGGGGTCCGGAAATGCGCAAGTCAGTCAGCGAACCGGAGCCACGTGCGCTGTCTGGCCCACCCCTTTTACTCCCAGCAGCCAGGCGTTGAACAAGCCCTTGCGGACGGTCACCTGCGGGTTGTGCAGGCGAGCGATATGCATGGGGGTATCGTCGGTGACGCGCCAGCGCTGACCATTTTGCAGCGTCAGGACGGTGTCTTTGTCCCAGCCGGTGAAGTCGCCGGCGATGCGGCTGTGTATGGGCCCGCCGGATACTCCGGACGCGGTGTCGTGCGGCGGCGTTGCCGGCGCTCGTGTCGCGTCGGGCATGCCGGAGCCGCAACTGCCGTGTGCCGCAAGCCACGCATTCAGCCCCTTGAGTTGCTGCGCACTCAACTGATCCAGGCCCAGTTTGCGAAAACGGGCATACGACATGCGTTCCTGCAAGGGCGCGCACGCGTCGGCAGCGGATGCCGATGGGATGGCGGATACGCAGGCAAGCGCGACCAGGGCGCATGCGGCAAGCAGTCGACGGGGGGCGTTCATGGGAGGTCTCCTTGAGCGGTTGCGGGCGACGTCTGAGATGACGTGCGCCCGACAAGGGTACGGCCCGGCACATGACAGTTTGGTTGCAGGGTCGTTGGAGGCATGTGTGTTCTGCCTGCTTGAGCGCCGCTGTCATCATTTTGTCATCGCACTCCCATCTGTCGGTAACCAATCGCCTGCACCATGCACGCCATCACGTCGCTCAAGACGACCTCTGATGCTGGCAAACATGGGTGTGCGGGTGGTCCGCACGCCAGCAGATTCAACTTGATGAGGAGTCATCCTGATGCGTTGCAACCTTCTCGCAGCGGCCCTGATCACTGCGCTTGGCGCTGTGAGCTTCGGCGCCCACGCCGCGCCTGGCGACACCACGATCGGCGGCAAGATGTTCGTCGACTTCACACACATCGACCAGAAGGATTCCGGGAACACGACCGATGCCACCGGTACCGGTCTGGACGTGAAGCGCTTCTATTTCGGTGTGGATCACCAGTTCGACGACATCTGGTCGGTCAATCTGACCACCGACTTCAATTATGCCAGCGCCATTGGCGAGACCAACGTCTACGTGAAGAAGGCTTATGTGCAGGGGCGCTTCAGCAAGGCCGCGGTGTTCCGTGCAGGTTCCGCCGACCAGCCGTGGATCCCGTTCGAAGAGGGGTACTACGGCTACCGCTACGTGGAAAACACGCTGATCGACCGTCTGCATTACGGCAACTCGGCCGACTGGGGTCTGCATCTGGGCGGCACGCTGGGTGCCAATGACAGCCTCGATTACTCTGTCGCGGTGACCAACGGCGGTGGATACAAGCATCCCGGCCGCAGCAAGAATGTGGATTTCGAGGGTCGCGTCGGTTATTCGCCGGTCAGCGGCATGGTGCTGGCTGTCGGTGGCTATTCCGGCAAGCTGGGCAAAGACACGCAGAACACCAATACCTACAACACTGCCACGCGTGTCGATGCAATGGCGGCTTACGCCAGCAAGAACTTCCGTCTTGGTGGATCGTATTTCCAGGCCAAGGACTGGGGCAACGTGACCACGCCGTACAGCGACAAGGCCGACGGTTATTCGTTGTGGGGCAGCGTGGCGCTGTCGAATACAGTCAGCGTGTTTGCCCGCTACGATCACGCCAATCTGAGCAAGGAGATCGACCCCAGCGCCAAGGACAAGTACTACAACGCCGGCGTGCAGTTCCAGATCACCAAGGGCTTCCTGCTGGCCGCGGTGTTCAAGCACGAGCAGCAGAACGGCAACCCCGCTCTGGACGTACCGGTAAGCATTCCCAACGGCGACCATGCGAACCGCAAGACCAACGAGGTCGGCGTGTGGGGCGAAGTGAAATTCTGACCCGCGCGTCCGCAACAGTCACGGCGTCCGGGCCGCCTGGCAGCGCGCCGTTACCGGTATCGGATGGAGTACTTCCCACGGATGAAAAACGGCGAGCCTCGGGCTCGCCGTTTGCTTTTTGGGGGCACCGCACGCGCGCTCGTTTCAAATTGAGCGGGACCGGGCGCCAGCACCCCCGCCGCAGACCCCGGATTTCTCAGGAGGTCTGCTTCGCTTCGGGATGATCAGGTATCGGCAGTCAGCGACTTGAGCTGGTCGGCCTGGTCCTCGCGGGTCAGCGCGTCGATCAGTTCATCCAGATCGCCCTGCATGGCTTCGCCGAGTCGGTACAGGGTGAGATTGATGCGGTGGTCGGTGATGCGGCCCTGCGGAAAGTTGTAGGTGCGCACGCGCTGGCTGCGGTCGCCACTGCCGACCTGCAGGCGGCGCGAGGCGGCTTCCTCGGCGGCCTGCCTGGTCTGTTCGGCTTCCAGCAGTTGCGCCTTGAGGCGCTTCATGGCCTTGTCGCGGTTGGCGTGCTGGGAGCGCTCAGTCTGGCATTCGACCACCATGCCCGAGGGCAGGTGCGTGATGCGGATGGCCGATTCGGTCTTGTTGACGTGCTGGCCACCGGCGCCGGAGGAGCGGAAGGTGTCCACCTTCAGATCTGCCGGATTGATGCTGATGTCCCCGACCTCCTCGACATCGGGAATGATGGCGACGGTGGCGGCGGAGGTGTGGATGCGGCCCTGCGATTCGGTCTCCGGAACACGCTGGACGCGGTGCGTGCCGGATTCGTATTTCAGGCGCGAATATGCGCCTTTGCCTTCCACGCGCGCCACCACCTCCTTGTAGCCGCCGTGCTCGCCGGCGTGGTCCGATTCGATCTCCACGCGCCAGCCGAGGCGTTCGGCGTAGCGCAGGTACATGCGCAGCAGGTCGCCGGCGAACAGGGCCGCCTCGTCGCCGCCGGTGCCGGCGCGCACTTCCAGAAACAGATTGCCCGCGTCGCGCGGATCGGTGGGCAGCAGCAGGATTTCCAGGTCCCGGTCCAGTGCCTCCAGGCGCGTTCGCAGACGCTCC
Organism: uncultured Gammaproteobacteria bacterium; assembly: GCA_963747595.1. Taxonomy (GTDB): domain Bacteria; phylum Pseudomonadota; class Gammaproteobacteria; order Xanthomonadales; family Rhodanobacteraceae; genus Oleiagrimonas. The sequence goes on along the minus strand of CAVVFO010000002.1, from coordinate 1,015,885 downwards.
ACATCGTCGGCGGCCATCTCGCCGAGGTCCGCATCGTCCAGCATGCTGCGGGCATCCTCGAGCTCGTGCAGGGCGGCCTCGTGCTGCCGCAGGCTGGTGACCACGGGCTCGAGTTGCGCGTATTCGCGCGAGAGTGCGCGGAAATGGCCCGGATCATCGTGCACCTCGGGTTGCGCCAGAAGCAGGCCGACTTCCTGGTGGCGCTCGGCGAGGGCTTCGAGCTTGCTGCGGATGGAGGGTGTCATGGATGAGGGGTATCGTCGTCGAGATCGTACAGGCGGTCGGCCAGGCGCAGCAGGTCGATGTCGCCCGACAGAGTGGCTTCGCGCAGGCGCGCACTGGGCGTGTGCAGCAGCTTGTTGGTGAGCGTATGGGCCAGGAATGTCATCACATCATCCGGGCTCCTGCCATTGGCCAGCATGGTCTGTGCTCTTGCCAGCACTTCATCGCGCTGCTTCTCCGCCCGCAGGCGCATGGGGATGGCCGGATTGCGCAGGGTCAGGGCGCGGCGCCAGGCCATGAAACGGTCTACCTGCAGTTCGACGATGGCCTCGGCTTCGTGCGCCGCGTTTTCGCGCGAACGCAAGTTGCTGTCGATGACGCGCCGGAGATCGTCGATGCCATACAGGTAGACATCCTCGAGCTTGCCCACGGCGGGTTCGATGTCGCGTGGCACGGCGATATCGACCATGAACATGGGACGGCGACGACGGCTGGTGACGGCATTTTTCACCATCGCCTGCGTGACCACGGGCTGGCGCGCTGCGGTGGAGGCAATGACGATGTCCGCCTCGGCCAGATGCTGATGCAGGTCGCCCAGCCCGATGGCGTAACCGCCGTGGCGACGGGCCAGCTCCTGCGCGGTTTCCAGCGTGCGGTTGGCCACGATCAGGCGGCGCACATGCTTGTCGGCAAGGTGGCGCGCGGCCAGCTCCACGGTATCACCGGCACCGATCAGCAGCACGCAGGCCTGCTTGAGATCGGTAAACATCTGTTCGGCCAGGCGCACCGCGGTGAATGCGACCGAGACGGTGTGCGCGCCGATGCGCGTATCGGTGCGCACGCGCTTGGCAACGGTGAAGGTCTGCTGCAGAAGCCGTTCCAGCGGTGCCTCCAGGCTGCCCGCGGCGTGCGCGTAGTGGTAGGCGTCCTTGACCTGGCCAAGAATCTGCGGCTCGCCCAGCACCATCGAGTCCAGGCCGGTGGCGACACGGAAGATATGCCGCACGGCGGCGTCCTCGTCGTGCCGGTACAGATAGTCGGACAGTTTGCCCGCGGTCAGCCGATGGTATCGGTGCAGCCAGCGTTGCGGAACGTCCTGGGCGTCGTCGTCCACCGTGCAATACAGCTCGGTGCGATTGCAGGTGGACAGGATCAGCGCCTCCTGCACGCCGTGCTCGCGTGCCAAGGCCTCCACCGCTTGTGCTGTGGCGTCCGGGTCGATGGCCACCTGTTCGCGCAGCGCGACCGGCGCGGTAAGGTGATTGAGTCCGACGGCAATCAACGGCATGACGGAAAAGGCGCTGGGAAAGGTTCGGCGTGCAGGGCGATGGGGTAAGCTGTCGACCGCTGCGATGGGTGCAAGGCACGCGTCGGCCTGACGGAGGTGAATTGTGCGGATGGGTTGCTCCAACTTCAAGCAACTGCGGCATTTTGCGGTATGTGCACTGCTGCTTGGCGGTAGTGGCTGCGCGCATGTGTCCAGCCGTCCGCATTCTGCCACAGCCTCCCGCCAGCCGCTGGCAACGATGCACGTGCCGGCCACGCCAGCGGACAAGGATGCGATGACGCAGCTGCTCCTGGGTGAATTCGCCATTGGCGACAACGACCTGAAACGCGCCTCCGCGGCCTACGGCAAGGCTGCCCAGGTCTCGCGCGAGCCGGCTGTGGCCGAACGCGCCGCGGCTTTGGCCATTGCCGCTGGCGACGAGGCGGCGGCACGTCGCGCCATCGATCGCTGGCAATCGCTGGGAGCGGGAGCCGCTGGTCTCGCCCAGGCACGCGCCGAACTGGCGTTGAGCAACGGCGATACCGAGCAGGCCAAGAAGCAGTTGTTGCACCTGGTTGCAGTCGGCGGCCAAGATGCATGGCGCACGGTAGGACGGGTGCTGATGCATGCACGCGATCCGGCCCAGGCCGGCATCATCCTCGAGGCGGTGGCGACCACGGGGCGTTTGCCGGAGGATGCGCAGGCGTGGCTGGCCATGAGCGAACTGGCGGACCGTCTGGGCCGGCATGCCTATGCGCAGCGGCTGGCGACACAGGCCGTGCAGCGTTTCCACAGCGGCGAAACTTATGCCTGGGCGGCCCAGCTCAAGCTCAACCAGGGAGATCGCAAAGCGGCGCGGGCCCTGTACGCCAAGGCGTATGCGCGCGATCCGAAGGATGCACATGTGCGGATCGGCTACGCCGTGCTGCTGGGACGTGATGGTGACAACCGCCGCGCCGAGCGGGTGCTTGCGCAAGGGCCGCAGACGTCCGCCACATACGCTGCGCGCGCCGGATTTGCGTCGCGGGGGCACGACATCGCCGCGCTCAAGCGACTGTACGCGCACCTCAGCCACGCCAATGCATCCACGCAGGAGCAGAATACCTATCTGCTCGGTCAGCTGGCCGATATCCTCAAACATCCCGCTGCCGCGATTCGCTGGTACGCGCAGGTCTCCGACGACGACCCGCACGCATTCGACGCCGACATGCGCCGTGCGTATCTGCTGGACGCGCAGGGCCGGAAGTTCCGCGCCCATGCCCTGCTGGATCAGGTGCGCATGGACAACGCCGACCAGTCGGGGCTGGTGGTCAAGGCCTATCGCCTGGATGCCAGCCTGTACATGCGCGACGGGAACTATGCCGAGGCAGCGAACGTCTACAGTGAAGCCTTGAAGCTTGAGGCCGACGATGCCGCGCTACGCTACGGACGCGCCATGGCCTACGCCCAGAGCGGCAGGATCGATGCTGCCATCGCCGACTGGAAGCGGCTGCTCGAGCGCCATCCGGACAATATCGACGCCGCCAATGCCCTGGGCTACACGCTGGCCGATGCCAATCGGAATTTGCCGGAAGCGGAGAAGCTGCTGGACAAGGCGCGTGCCGCGCGGCCGCAGGATCCGGCAATCATGGATTCGTGGGGCTGGCTGCAGTATCGCCTCGGGCATTTCAAGCGCGCCGTGCATGCGCTTGAGGCTGCATGGCAGGGCCGCAAGGATGCCGAAGTGGGCGCACATCTGGCGCAGGCGCTATGGAAGAGCGGCGATCATGCAAAGGCCCGGCATGTTCTGGCCGCGGCCCGCAAGCTGGATGCACACAGTAAGGCGGTGAAGGCCGTCATGGAGATGATCAAGCCGTGAGTTTTGGCAAGAAGGTGGCGGCCGCTGCTGTCGTGCTGCTGTTGGCGGGATGCACGCCGGCGCTGGTCAAGCATCAAGGCAACCCGGAGACGCGCATCGCACAGCGTGAGCGCGCGGCCGTGCTGGCCGGTGCCGACCATTGGACCATCAAGGCGCGGCTGGGCGTATCCGATGGCCATCATGGCGGCAGCGGCAGCCTGACCTGGGTGCAGAATGGAGCGCGGTACGTATTCACCCTGCGCGCACCCATCACCGGCCGCAGCTTCGAATTGCGCGGTGGGCCGGATGGCGCCGTCCTGCGCGGTCTGGACAAGGGGCCGCTGTATGGCCCGGATGCGCAACGACTGTTGGCCCGGGCGCTGGGTTGGCAGGTGCCGATGCGGCAGCTGCGCGCCTGGGTGCTGGGCCTGCGCGCCAGGGACAGTCGCGGCCGGATCGTGTTTGGGAACAATGGTCTGCCCTCGCAGATCCGCCAGGACGGCTGGACAGTGCAGTATCCGCAGTGGTTTGCCGGGCATCAGCCGCCGCTGCCGCGCAAGGTGTTCGCGACGCGCGCGCGCTACAAGGTGCGGGTGTCCATCGAGAGCTGGGGGTTCAAATGAGCCGGGTCGGCATGACCGAGTGGCCGGCGCCCGCCAAATTGAACCTGTGTCTACGAATCACCGGTCGGCGCGAGGATGGCTATCACGAACTGCAGACGGTGTTCCGGCTGCTCGACTGGGGCGACACCGTAAGCCTGCGGGTGCGCGAGGATGGCGTGATCCGGCGCCTCGCTGGGATCGAAGGCGTGGCGCCCGAGGAGGACCTGACGATGCGGGCGGCGCGTCTCCTGCAGCGGCACGCCGGCACTGCTCTGGGCGCCGATATCCATGTGCACAAGCGCATTCCCGTGGGTGGCGGCCTGGGCGGTGGGAGTTCCGATGCGGCGACCGTGCTGGTGGCGCTCGATACCCTGTGGCGCACGGGCCTGACGGCGCATGTTCTGGCGACACTCGGCCATGAACTGGGCGCAGATGTGCCGGTGTTCGTGCGTGGACGCAGCGCCTGGGCCGAAGGTGTGGGCGAGAGGTTGACGACTGTGGAACTGCCCACACGTGCGTATGTCGTTGTGAATACTGGAGTTCACGTCGCCACGGCGGCGCTGTTTCAAGCGCCTGAATTGACACGAAATGCGGCTGCAGCGACAATTTCGCACTTCCTCGGCGGGCATATGACGGACAATGCCTTCGAGCCGGTGGTGCGAAGCCGTTATCCGGAGGTGGCCGATGCGCTGGACTGGCTGGGTAACTTTGGCCATGCGCGGCTGTCGGGAAGTGGCGGTTGCGTGTTTCTGGAGACAAGCACACGGGCGCAAGCCGAGGGCATCGCTGCGCGCTGCCCGCAGGGATGGACGGCATGTGTGGCCGAGGGCGTGAATACATCACCGCTGCACAGAGCGGTGGCAACATCAGTCTGACGGGCAGTGGCACACCGCTTGAGCGTGATGCCGATGTCCTTTTTAAAAACTGCTCTTGGGGCGTAGCCAAGCGGTAAGGCACCGGGTTTTGATCCCGGCATGCGCAGGTTCGAATCCTGCCGCCCCAGCCATTCCAGTCTGCCACGCAGGCAGATAGCAGACACACGAGGAGTCCCGTGGATACCGCAGGCTTGATGCTGTTTACCGGCAATGCCCATCACAGGCTGGCCGAGGATGTGGCGCATCGTCTGGGGGTGCCGCTGGGCAAGGCCCAGGTGGGCCGTTTCAGCGATGGCGAGACGCAGGTGGAAATCGAGGAAAACGTGCGGCGCCAGGAAGTATTCGTGCTGCAGCCGACCGGCGCGCCCACCGCAGAGAACTTCATGGAGCTGCTGGTGCTGGCCGATGCGCTCAAGCGCGCCTCCTCCTCGACGCTGACCGCGGTGATCCCGTATTTCGGTTACGCACGGCAGGATCGGCGGCCGCGTTCCTCGCGCGTGCCGATCACCTCCAAGCTGGCCGCCAAGATGATCAGCACCGCGGGGATCGATCGCGTGCTGACCGTGGACCTGCACGCTGACCAGATCCAGGGGTTCTTCGATATTCCCGTGGACAACGTGTATGCCTCGCCGGTGCTGCTGGCCGACATCTGGCGCAGCTACAGCATGGACAACATCATCGTGGTCAGTCCGGACGTGGGCGGCGTGGTGCGCGCGCGGGCCATTGCCAAGCGTCTGGATGATGCCGATCTGGCCATCATCGACAAGCGCCGTCCCAAGGCCAATGTGGCCACGGTGATGAACATCATCGGTGACGTCGAGGGCAAGACCTGCGTGCTGGTCGACGATATCGTGGACACGGCCGGTACCTTGTGCGCGGCGGCCTCGGCATTGAAGAGAAACGGCGCCAACAAGGTGGTGGCCTACTGCGTGCATCCGGTGCTGTCCGGTGCCGCGATGGACAACATCAGCGCCTCGGAGCTCGATGAGCTGGTCGTGACCGACACTCTGCCGCTGGGCAAGGAAGCGCAGGAGTGCGCCAAGATCCGCCAGCTGACTGTCGCCGAACTGCTGGCCGAAACGGTGCGCCGTATCGCCTTCGGCGAGTCGGTCAGTTCCCTGTATGTGGATTGATGATAAACTGCTCGGCTGAGTCGCCGCATTTTGCGCGGCGGGTTCACGAGTCTCATATGCGCTTCCCTGGTCGCGGGGAAGCCTTCAACGCCGCCGTGAGGCGGTTCATGCAAACCCAGAAGGCAAGGTCATGGCAATGATTCACGAAGTATCGGTCCAGAGCCGTACGGACGAGGGGAAAGGTGCGAGCCGCCGCCTGCGTCGTGCGGGTCAGGTACCGGCTGTCGTCTATGGCGGCAAGAAGGATCCGCAGAGCATCCAGCTCGAGCACCGCATCGTGTTGCAGCTGGCCAAGCACGAGTGGTTCTTCTCCTCCATCCTCGATTTGAAGATCGATGATGGTGCGCCGCAGAAAGTGCTGCTGCGCGACTGGCAGAAGCATCCGTTCAAGCCGCAGATGCTGCACATGGACTTCCTGCGCATCAACGAGAAGGAAGCCATCCGCACCGAGGTGCCGCTGCACTTCCTCAACCAGGACAAGTCGCCGGCGCACAAGGCTGCGGACCTGATGGTTTCGCACCGTATCGTCGAAGTGGAAATCTCCTGTCTGCCGTCCAACCTGCCCGAGTACATCGAGGTGGACCTCGGGGCGCTGGAAGAAGGCGACAACATCCACATGTCCGACCTGACGCTGCCCGAGGGGATCGAGCTGGTCGAACTCAGCCATGGTCACGACCTCACCGTGGTCACCGTCAACAAGGTGCGCGCGCTGTCCGATGATGCGGAGACCGCAAGCGAGGCCGAGGGCGAGGATGCGGCCGGTGCCGAGTCCGGGGGCTCCGGTGACGAGGCGTCCGGGTCCGAAGGCGACAAGGACTGAGCCATTGGGCCGGCGCAGCGTGCGCCGGCCTGATCCGGTTCGCTCATGTCCGGTATCCGTCTTATCGTCGGTCTGGGCAACCCCGGGGCCGAATACCTGCAGACCCGGCACAATGCCGGGTTTCTGTTCGTCGATGCGCTGGCCCATGCCGAGGGCGAACGGTTCTCTGCAGCATCGAAGCTGCATGGTGATGCCTGTCGCGTGCGTCTGGCAGGCGAACAGGTCTGGCTGCTCAAGCCGATGACCTACATGAACAAGAGCGGTATCGCCGTGGCGTCCGCGTTGCGTTACTACAAGATCGAGCCGGAGCAGTGTCTGGTGGTGCACGACGACCTGGATCTTCCGCCCGGGACCGTGCGTCTGAAATTCGATGGCGGTCACGGCGGCCAGAACGGCCTGCGCGACATCAAGCGTCACCTGGGCCACGGCCGTTTCTATCGGCTGCGCATCGGTATCGGTCATCCCGGTCACCGTGATGCCGTCACTCCCTGGGTGCTGGGGCGGCCATCTGCGCAGGATGAAGATGCCATGCTTGATGGCATTCGCGAGGCGGCTGATCAGCTGGACCTGATGGTCGCCGGTCGAATGGAAGAGGCCATGAAGCGCCTGCATACATGTTCCCGGGCCGCGGGATCCGGGGCCCGGAACTAAGTGTGCACGCCTAATCGCCGCGAGTCCCGGCTGTTGCCGGGACCGCTCATGGAAAACCGTTCGCCCTGAGGTATCGAAGGGCAGTGTGCAAGTGTCCCGCAGCGTCCGCGGTTGGATGCCTCGCCACCCACGAATGCAGTTTGCGGGAATAGTTGAGTGAGCTTTGCTTGCCCATGACGCGGGTGGCAACAAGCTTCCGAGTTCCGAACACGTCAGGAGTTTCACCCATGGGCATCAAATGCGGCATCGTCGGCCTGCCCAATGTCGGCAAGTCCACCCTGTTCAATGCGCTGACCAAGGCAGGCATTGCAGCGGCCAATTTCCCGTTTTGCACGATCGACCCAAACGTCGGCGTGGTGCCGGTGCCGGATCCGCGCCTGCAGCAGCTGGCCGATATCGTCAAGCCGCAGAAGATCATTCCCACCTCCATCGAGTTCGTCGACATCGCCGGGCTGGTCGCCGGGGCATCCAAGGGCGAGGGTCTGGGCAACAAGTTCCTGGCCCACATCCGCGAGGTGGACGCGATCACGCACGTGGTGCGCTGCTTCGAGCACGGCGATATCGTGCACGTGGCCGGCAAGGTGGATCCGGTGGCCGATATCGAGACCATCGACACGGAGCTGGCGCTGGCCGATCTGGAATCCGTGGAGCGGGCACTGGATCGCGCGCAGCGCGCTGCCAAGGCCAACGACAAGGATGCTCTGGCACGCAAGCCGGTGCTGGAAAAGCTGGCGCAGGCCCTGGGGGAAGGCCGACCGGCGCGTTCCGTGGAGCTGGACGACGAGGAGCGTGCCGTGGTGCGCGACATGTTCCTGCTCACACTCAAGCCGTTGCTGTACATCGCCAATGTGCGCGAGGACGGCTTCGAGGGCAATCCGCATCTGGATGCAGTACGTGCACGGGCAGCCGCGGAGGGCGCTGAGGTGGTGCCGGTATGTGCGGCCATCGAGGAAGAGCTGGTGCAGCTGGATGCTGCCGACCGGGATGAATTCCTGGCGGATCTGGGCCTGAGCGAACCGGGGCTGGATCGCGTCATCAATGCCGGATACAAGCTGCTGGGCCTGCAGACCTATTTCACCGCGGGTGAAAAGGAGGTGCGCGCGTGGACCGTGAAGCGAGGTTCGACCGCGCCGCAGGCCGCCGCCGTCATCCATACCGATTTCGAGAAAGGCTTCATCCGCGCGGAGACGGTCGGGTTCGACGACTTCATCAAGTATCAGGGCGAGGCCGGCGCCAAGGAAGCGGGGCGTCTGCGCCTGGAAGGCAAGGACTACATCGTCCGCGAGGGCGACGTGCTGCATTTCCGCTTCAACGTCTAGAGGGGCCTGTCGTGTCCGGCCAGCAGCATCAGGTCACTTTTCGCTTTCTCGCCGAACCCACCGACGTCAATTTCGGCGGCAAGGTGCACGGCGGCATGGTGATGAAATGGATCGACCAGGCCGGCTACGCCGGGGCGGCCGGGTGGAGTGGCGCTTATTGCGTCACCGTGGCCGTGTGTGGCATCCGTTTCGTTGCGCCGATACTGATCGGCGACCTGGTCAGCGTGCATGCACGGCTGATTCATACCGGCACCTCGAGCATGCATTTTGCCGTGGATGTGTGTGCACGCGATCCGAAGGCCGCTGGTGAGCGTCTTGCGACCAGTTGCGTGATCGTGTTCGTGGCGCTGGATGCACCGAACGGTAGCCCGATGCCGGTGCCGGCGTGGGAGCCGCGCGACGCGCACGAGCGTCAGTTGCAAACCTATGCGCGCAAGCTGAAGGAGCTGTCCACGCAAATGCAGGCGCAGGGCGCAGACTACCGCGGCGCGCCAAAATCGGAGTGATTCAGGTGGTTCTGCAGGGCAAAGCAGCGCCTGGGGTATTGACAGCCTTGCAGGCGCCCGCGAAAATGGCCGTTCTTTGTCGCGGGAATGCCCCGAGGGGCGGCGGAACAGGCTGGGAAATGGCGCATTCACGCCGGTCATCCACTGTACGGTTACGGCGACAGACACGGTCAAAAGCAAGACGATTTCAGCAGTAGCAACTTTTTTGCTGGAGGGATACCCAAGCGGCCAACGGGGGCAGACTGTAAATCTGCTGGCTTACGCCTTCGGTGGTTCGAATCCACCTCCCTCCACCATCTCGATTGCGGTCGGGCTGGTCGAAAAATCCGGAGTACGCAGGCGTCGGAGTTTCGCTTGCGGGGTCGGGAGATGTACCCGCTGGGCGGGAGTAGTTCAATGGTAGAACCTCAGCCTTCCAAGCTGATGATGCGGGTTCGATCCCCGTCTCCCGCTCCATTGTCCCGCCGGGCGCTGCTTTTTTGGAAAGCTGCTCATGTAGCTCAGTCGGTAGAGCACTTCCTTGGTAAGGAAGAGGTCACAGGTTCGATTCCTGTCATGAGCACCATTTGTCAGGTGCGGTAGCGCCTCAGCTGCCATTCTTTTTTCGAATCCACCGGGGTTTGTCACGTATGTCCAAGGAAAAATTCCAACGCACCAAGCCACACGTGAACGTCGGCACGATCGGCCACGTGGATCACGGCAAGACGACGTTGACCGCGGCGCTGACCAAGGTCGGCGCGGAGAAGTTCGGCGGCGACGTGCGCGCCTATGACCAGATCGACGGCGCCCCGGAAGAAAAGGCGCGCGGCATCACGATTTCCACGGCACACGTGGAATACGAGTCCGAGAAGCGTCATTACGCGCACGTGGACTGCCCGGGCCATGCCGACTACGTGAAGAACATGATCACGGGTGCGGCGCAGATGGACGGCGCGATCCTGGTGTGTTCGGCGGCGGACGGCCCGATGCCGCAGACGCGCGAGCACATCCTGCTGTCGCGTCAGGTGGGCGTGCCGTACATCGTGGTGTACCTGAACAAGGCCGACATGGTGGACGACGCCGAGCTGCTGGAGCTGGTGGAGATGGAAGTGCGTGAACTTCTGTCCAACTACGACTTCCCCGGCGACGACACCCCGATCATCACCGGTTCGGCGCTGAAGGCGCTGGAAGGCGACGAGTCGGACATCGGCGTGCCGTCGATCGTGAAGCTGGTGGAGGCGCTGGACAGCTGGATTCCCGAGCCCGAGCGCGACATCGACAAGGCGTTCCTGATGCCGGTCGAGGACGTGTTCTCGATTTCCGGCCGCGGCACCGTGGTCACCGGGCGCGTGGAGCGCGGCGTGATCAAGGTGGGCGAGGAAGTGGAGATCGTGGGCATCCGTCCCACCACCAAGACCACCGTGACCGGCGTGGAAATGTTCCGCAAGCTGCTGGACCAGGGCCAGGCGGGCGACAACGTGGGTCTGCTGCTGCGCGGCACCAAGCGTGATGACGTGGAGCGTGGCCAGGTGCTGGCCAAGCCCGGTTCGATCACGCCGCACACCAAGTTCGAGGCCGAGGTGTATGTCCTGTCCAAGGACGAGGGCGGACGTCACACGCCGTTCTTCAAGGGTTACCGGCCGCAGTTCTACTTCCGTACCACGGACGTGACCGGTGCGGTGGAGCTGCCCGAGGGCGTGGAGATGGTGATGCCCGGCGACAACGTGAAGATGGTGGTGACACTGATCCACCCGATCGCGATGGACGAGGGCTTGCGCTTCGCGGTGCGCGAAGGCGGCCGCACCGTCGGCGCCGGCGTCGTCGCCAAGGTCGTTGAGTAACAGCCGAGATTGGGGGAAGGGCGGGCGAACGAGCTAAAGCGTCCGCGATTTGGAGCCATTCTCTGTTCTTTCGCCGGATGACATTCAGGCTGAATTTGCCTCAAACCTGTCTGGGTCGGCGCTTTTATGAATAGTCCGGCATGGATGCCGGTTTGATCTTTGTCGTCAGGGAGGGCGACATAAATACACGCCAGTAGCTCAATTGGCAGAGCAGCGGTCTCCAAAACCGCAGGTTGGGGGTTCGATTCCCTCCTGGCGTGCCATCTTCGGGAACGCATGAACGCGAAAGCGCAACAAGCAAAGGTGAGCGGCTCGAATGCCGGCGATATCGCCAAGTTGACCCTTGCCGGGTTGCTGGTGGTTGCGGGCGTTTTTGCTTTCTACTGGTATCCGAACGTCGTTCAGGTCGTGCGCGTACTGGGCCTGGTCGCAGTGCTGGTAGTGGCCGTCGCCATCGCCGCATTCACCGAGCTGGGCCGGCGCACGCGCAATTATCTGGCCGAGTCGCAGTTCGAGATGCGCAAGGTGGTCTGGCCGACGCGCGACGAGACCGTGAAGACCACGCTGATCATTCTCGGCGTGACGGTGCTTCTTTCGCTGATCCTTGGTGCGATCGACTTGATCCTGAAGACGGTCGTGCTCGATTGGCTGTTGAATCTGAGCAAGTGAGGTAGGGCATGAGCACACGCTGGTACGTCGTTCACGCCTATTCCGGCTTTGAACACAAGGTCAAACGGGCTCTCGAGGAGCGCATCGAGCGCGAGGGCATGGAAGCGAAGTTCGGCGAGGTGCTGGTGCCGACCGAGGAAGTCGTGGAAATGCGCGGCGGGCAGAAACGCCGCAGTGAGCGCAAGTTCTTCCCCGGCTATGTGCTGGTGCAGATCGAGACAAGCACCGAGGGCAAGGCGCCGCGCATCGACGATGAGTGCTGGCATCTGGTGAAGGAGACGCCGAAGGTGATGGGCTTCATCGGCGGCACCGCCGATCGTCCGATGCCGATTCGCGACAGCGAGGCGGATACCATCCTGAGCCGCGTGCGTGAGGGCGTGGAAAAGCCGCGCCCGAAGGTTCTGTTCGAGCCGGGCGAGATGGTCCGCGTAATCGACGGTCCGTTCAACGATTTCAACGGCGTGGTCGAGGAAGTGAACTACGAAAAGAGCCGGCTGCGCGTGGCCGTGCTCATTTTCGGACGCTCCACGCCGGTCGAGCTGGAATTCGGTCAGGTGGAGAAATCCTGATCCTGGGGATCGGCATGGGGCTTGCTTGAGCCCCGTTCAACACGTATACTGCACGGTTCACGCCGGAGTCATTCTGACCCGGCGTGTCCGCGTTTCAAGGCGCGCCGGATGCGCGCTGCCCAGCGACAGGGATGATGACGTACAGCGAGGAGCCGTCTGAGGCGTTCGAACTCGCGAGGATAACGTAATGGCAAAGAAGATCACCGGATACATCAAGCTGCAGGTCAAGGCCGGACAGGCCAATCCGTCGCCGCCCGTAGGCCCGGCGCTGGGTCAGCGGGGCCTGAACATCATGGAGTTCTGCAAGGCGTTCAATGCTGCCACGCAGAAAATGGAGCCGGGTCTGCCGATTCCCACCGTGATCACGGTCTATTCCGACCGCAGCTTCACCTTCATCACCAAGACGCCGCCCGCCAGCATCCTGCTGAAGAAGGCGACGGGCGTGAAAAAGGGCTCTGCCAAACCGAACAGCGACAAGGTCGGCAAGGTGAGTCGTGCCCAGCTCGAGGAGATTGCCAAATCCAAGGAGCCCGACCTGACGTCGGCGGATCTGGATGCCGCGGTGCGCACCATTGCCGGTAGCGCGCGCAGCATGGGCCTGGTGGTGGAGGACTAAGACATGGCAAAGCTCACGAAACGTTTCAAGACGATGCAGGGCCTGGTCGAGCCGGGCAAGACCTATCCTCTGGACGAGGCGCTGACCATCATCAAGGACAACGCCAAGGCGAAGTTCGTCGAATCGATCGACGTCTCCGTGCGTCTGGGCATCGACGCGCGCAAGTCCGATCAGGGCGTGCGCGGCTCGTCGCTGCTGCCGCATGGTACCGGCAAGACGGTGCGCGTGGCGGTGTTCTGCCCGGCTGGCGAGAAAGCCGAAGCGGCCAAGGCCGCCGGCGCCGATGCCGTCGGCATGGAGGATCTGGCCGAACAGATGCAGGGCGGCGATCTCAGCTTCGGTCGCGTGATCGCCACGCCGGATGCCATGCGTGTGGTCGGCAAGCTGGGTCAGTTGCTGGGCCCGCGCGGCCTGATGCCCAATCCGAAGGACGGCTCGGTCGCCACGGACGTGGAAACGGCAGTGAAGAACGCCAAGGCCGGACAGGTGAAGTTCCGCAACGACAAGGCGGGCATCATTCACGCCACCATCGGCAAGGCGGATTTCGAAGTCTCCAGCCTGGCCGACAACCTGAACATGCTGGTCGCCGATCTGCTGAAGGCCAAGCCGTCCGCAGCCAAGGGCCAGTATCTGCAAAAGGTCTCTGTCTCCAGCACCATGGGTCTCGGTGTTTCCGTGGACACCTCCACGCTGGCGGCTGCCGGCAAGTAACGAACGAGCCGCGCCATCGCTCGATTCGGCGCGGAACGGTTTTGGGGGCGCTGGCCAGAGATGGCCGGAGCCGTCAAAGACCGCAGGCGGTGGATCCGCGTGTTGGTCGTTGGCATCCTCGCGATGTCGAACGGCAGCACGCAGACAAACCTTAATCGCTCACGCAGCCTGCGCAGATGGTGACGCCCGAACAGGTTTTCCTGGAACGGCCACCAAGACGGCATCAAAGATGATGCCGACGGATCCCGAAAGGACGCAGGTGGATCCATAAACGCTGGGAGTCGGCAACGCGAGGATACGCGCCCGGCTCCGGATTCGGAGAAAGCAATGCCGCTCAATCTTGCACAGAAGAAAGAGGTCGTTGCCGAATTGGCGAACGTGGCCGCCACGGCGCATTCGCTGGTTGCCGCCGAGTATCTGGGTTTGACCGTCGAGCAGCTCACCGAGCTGCGCAAGAAGGCGCGCGAGTCCGGCGTGTTTCTTCGCGTTGCGAAGAACACCCTGGTTCGCCGGGCAGTGGAAGGGACCGATTACGAAGGGACCTCCGACCAGCTGGTCGGTCCGCTGCTGTATGCCTTCTCGGTGGAAGATCCGGGTGCCGCCGGTCGACTGGTGAAGGATTTTGCCAAGGCCAATGACAAGCTGCAGGCCAGGATCGTGGCCATCGGCGGGAAAGTGTATCCAGGCTCGCACCTTGAGGTGCTGGCTTCGCTGCCGACCCGCGATGAAGCACTGAGCATGCTGCTCAGTGTCATGGTCCAGCCGGCCACGCAGCTGGTTCGCGTCATGGCCGAGCCCGCGTCGCAACTGGCGCGCGCGCTCAATCAGGTCGGCTCACAGAAGAAGGCCGCCTGAAAGGCCTTCTCGCCCATCGGCACTACATAACAACCGTTCAAGTGGTTTTTCCAGGAGTTAACTCAAATGTCTCTCAGTAACGAACAGATCATCGACGCGATCGCCGACAAGTCCCTCGTCGAGGTGATGGAGCTGGTCAAGGCGATGGAAGACAAGTTCGGCGTCTCCGCTGCCGCCCCGGTCGCCATGGCCGCAGGTCCGGCTGCTGGTGGCGATGCCGCCGCCGCCGAAGAGCAGACCGAATTCGACGTGGTGCTGGCGTCGATCGGTTCCAACAAGGTGTCGGTCATCAAGGCCGTGCGTGCCATCACCGGTCTGGGCCTGAAGGAGGCCAAGGACATGGTCGAAGGTGCCCCGACCACGGTGAAGGAAGCGGCCAGCAAGGAAGACGCCGACAAGTTGAAGAAAGATCTCGAAGAAGCCGGCGCCACCGTCGAGTTGAAGTAAGGCGCTTTGCGCGCCGCATGCTCGACATGGAGTCAAGCAAGCCTGGGGGCGAAAGCCCCCGGGCTATGCTCGTTGTAAAAGCCGTGAACGGGAATTCGGGAATGGGGCTCGTTGAAGGCGCTATCGCGCTTTCGCTGATGCAGCATTCCGGATTGTTCGATTCCGGCCACCCCCAAAAACAATGCGGAATTTGGATCGACGAACAGATAGCGGACCAACCCTGCACGCAGCGGCGTTTGTCCGATTTCCGATTCCCGGATCCCGATTCCCCAGCCTTCACAGGTAGCAGATCATGACCTACTCGTTCACCGAGAAGAAGCGCATCCGCAAGGACTTCGGCAAGCGTCCGCCGGTGCTGGACGTGCCCAACCTGCTGACGATCCAGACCAACTCCTACCGGGATTTCCTGCAGGAGACCGTGGCGCCCAAGCAGCGCGACGAGAAGGGTCTGCATGCGGCGCTGAAGTCCGTGTTCCCGATCTCCAGCTATTCGGGCAATGCCGCGCTGGAGTACGTCAGCTACCGCCTGGGCGAACCCGGCTTCGACGAGCGCGAATGCCGCAACCGCGGCATGAGCTACGGCGCGCCGCTGCGCGTCATCGTGCGGCTGGTCATCTACGACAAGGACAGCCCGGCCTCCAAGAAGGTGGTCAAGTACGTGAAGGAGCAGGAGGTCTACATGGGCGAAATGCCGCTCATGACCGAAACCGGCACCTTCATCATCAATGGCACCGAGCGCGTCATCGTCTCGCAGCTGCACCGCTCGCCGGGCGTGTTCTTCGATCACGACCGCGGCAAGACGCACAGCTCGGGCAAGCTGCTGTTCTCGGCGCGCGTGATTCCCTATCGCGGCTCGTGGCTGGATCTGGAGTTCGATCCCAAGGACGCGCTGTTCACGCGTATCGACCGGCGCCGCAAGCTGCCGGTGACGGTGCTGTTGCGCGCGTTGGGCTACAGCAACGAAGACATGCTCGAGATCTTCTTCGAGCACAACATCTTCCACATGAACGAGAAGGACGGCGCCACCCTGGAGATGGTCGCCGAGCGCCTGCGTGGCGAAACGCTGAACTTCGATCTGGTTGCCGACGGCAAGACTCTGGTTGAGGCGGGCAAGCGCATCACCGCGCGTCACGTGAAGCAGCTGGCCCAGGCCGACGTCGACGAACTGGAAGTGCCGGACGAATACCTCGTCGGTCGCATCCTGGCCAGGGATGTGGTCGAGGAGAAGACCGGCGAGCTGATCGCGTCGGCCAATGACGAGATCACCGAGGAGCTCATCGAGCAGCTGCGCAAGGCGGGCGTGGCCACGGTGCCGACGCTGTACGTCAACGACCTGGATCGCGGTCCGTACATTTCCAACACGCTGCGCGTGGACGCCACCAAGACGCAGCTCGAGGCGCTGGTCGAGATCTATCGCATGATGCGCCCGGGCGAGCCGCCGACCAAGGAAGCGGCGCAGAACCTGTTCTTCAATCTGTTCTTCACGTTCGACCGCTACGACCTGTCGGCCGTGGGCCGCATGAAGTTCAACCGTCGCGTGGGCCGTGATGCGGTCACCGGTCCCGGCGTGCTGTACGACCACCGCTACTTCAGCGGTCTGAAGGCGACGCATGCGCAGGAGCTGGTCAAAGAGATCGGCGAGGGCTCGGACATCCTTGATGTCATGAAGGAGCTGATCGACATCCGCGACGGCCGTGGTCACGTGGACGACATCGATCATCTGGGCAACCGGCGCGTGCGTTCGGTGGGCGAGATGGCCGAGAACGTGTTCCGCATCGGTCTGGTGCGCGTGGAGCGCGCGGTGCGCGATCGCCTGTCGCTGGCCGAGTCCGAAGGCCTGACGCCACAGGAGCTGATCAACGCCAAGCCCGTGGCGGCCGCGGTGAAGGAGTTCTTCGGTTCCTCGCAGCTGTCGCAGTTCATGGACCAGAACAATCCGCTGTCCGAGGTGACCCACAAGCGCCGCGTGTCTGCACTGGGACCGGGTGGCCTGACCCGCGAGCGTGCCGGCTTCGAGGTGCGCGACGTGCATCCGACCCATTACGGGCGTGTCTGCACCATCGAGACCCCTGAAGGCCCGAACATCGGCCTGATCAACTCGCTGGCCGTGTATGCGCGGACCAATCCGTATGGCTTTCTGGAAACGCCGTACCGCAAGGTCGAGAACGGCAAGGTGACGGACAAGGTGGAATACCTGTCGGCCATCGAGGAAGGCGACCACATCATCGCCCAGGCCAACTCGCCGCTGAACAAGGATCGCAGCTTCAGCGAAGGTTTCGTGTCCTGTCGCTTCCGTGGCGAGTCCGAGCTGCGTCCGGCCTCCGATGTGGACTACATGGACGTCTCGCCGATGCAGACCGTGTCGGTCGCCGCGGCGCTGGTGCCGTTCCTGGAGCACGACGATGCCAACCGCGCGCTGATGGGCGCCAACATGCAGCGCCAGGCCGTGCCCACGCTGCGTTCGGAGAAACCGCTGGTCGGCACCGGCATCGAGCGTGCCGTGGCCCGTGACTCGGGCGTGACCGTGACCGCGCGTCGCGGCGGCGTCATCGACCAGATCGATGCTGCGCGTATCGTGGTGCGGGTCAACGAGGACGAGATCGGCGACAACGATGCCGGCGTGGATATCTATTCGCTGGTCAAGTACACCCGTTCCAACCAGAACACCAACCTCAACCAGCGTCCGCTGGTCAATGTCGGTGATCAGGTCTCCACCGGCGACACGCTGGCCGACGGCAGCTCCACCGACATGGGCGAGCTGGCGCTGGGGCAGAACATGCTGGTCGCGTTCATGCCCTGGAACGGTTACAACTTCGAGGACTCCATCCTCATCTCCGAGCGTGTGGTGCAGGAAGACCGTTACACCTCGATCCACATCGAGGAATTGACCTCGCAGGCGCGCGATACCAAGCTCGGGCCCGAGGAAATCACGGCGGATATCCCGAATGTCGGCGAGCAGGCACTGGCGCGTCTGGATGAATCGGGCATCGTCTACATCGGCGCCGAGGTCAAGGCCGGCGACATCCTCGTGGGCAAGGTCACGCCCAAGGGTGAAAGCCAGCTGACGCCGGAAGAGAAGCTGCTGCGCGCGATCTTCGGCGAGAAGGCCTCCGACGTGAAGGACTCGTCCCTGCGCGTGCCGCCGGGGATGGACGGTACCGTCATCGACGTGCAGGTGTTCACCCGCGACGGCATCGAGAAGGACAAGCGCGCCCGGCAGATCGAGGAAACCGAGATCAAGCGCATCCGCAAGGACATGGACGATCAGTTCCGTATCCTCGAGGACGCCATTTACGCGCGCATGCGTACTCAGCTGGTCGGCAAGACGGTCAGCAGCGCGCCCGGTGACCTCAAGCGTGGTGGTGCCATCACCGACGCGTATCTCGACAGCCTGAAGAAAGACGACTGGTTCCGCATCAACGTCAAGGACGAGGCCGCGGCCGAGTTCCTCGAGCGTGCCGCCGAACAGCTGAAGTCGCAGAAGGACGAGTTCGACAAGCGCTTCAAGGAGAAGCAGACCAAGATCACCCAGGGCGACGATCTGGCCCCGGGCGTGCTGAAGATGGTCAAGGTGTACCTGGCCGTCAAGCGTCGCATCCAGCCGGGTGACAAGATGGCTGGCCGCCATGGCAACAAGGGCGTGGTGTCCATGATCGTGCCGGTCGAGGACATGCCGTTCGATGCCGACGGTCGT
This sequence comes from uncultured Gammaproteobacteria bacterium, assembly GCA_963747595.1. Lineage (GTDB taxonomy): Bacteria > Pseudomonadota > Gammaproteobacteria > Xanthomonadales > Rhodanobacteraceae > Oleiagrimonas. Next base: position 997,272 of record CAVVFO010000002.1, on the reverse strand, counting down.
CCGGTGGACATCGTGCTCAACCCGCTGGGCGTGCCTTCGCGCATGAACATCGGGCAGATTCTTGAAGTGCATCTGGGCTGGGCCGCCAAGGGCCTGGGCCGCAAGATCAACCAGATGCTGGAGGATGGCGAGAAGACTGCCAAGCTGCGCGACTTCCTGGATCAGGTCTACAACCACAACAAGACCTCGCTGCACAATGTCGACCTGAAGAGCTTCAAGGAACCGGAGCTGTTGGAACTGGCCGGCAACCTGCGCGGCGGCGTGCCCATGGCGACACCGGTGTTCGACGGTGCCGAAGAGGAGGAGATCAAGGCCATGCTGAAACTGGCCGATCTGCCCGAATCGGGTCAGACCACGCTGTACGACGGACGCAGCGGCGAGCCGTTCGATCGCCCGGTGACCGTGGGTTACATGCACATGCTCAAGCTCAACCATCTGGTCGACGACAAGATGCACGCGCGTTCCACCGGTCCGTACTCCCTGGTGACCCAGCAGCCGCTGGGCGGCAAGGCGCAGTTCGGTGGCCAGCGCTTCGGCGAGATGGAAGTCTGGGCGCTGGAAGCCTACGGTGCGGCCTACACCCTGCAGGAAATGCTGACGGTGAAGTCCGACGACGTGCAGGGCCGCAACCAGATGTACAAGAACATCGTCGACGGCAACCACGAGATGGTCGCCGGTATGCCGGAGTCGTTCAACGTGCTGGTCAAGGAGATCCGCTCGCTGGGCATTGACATCAAGCTCGACGAGATCAAGTGACGGCGGGGATCCGGGGCTTCGGGCCCCGGATCCTGAAAGCAGCAACGTTTGGACGGTGGCGCCTGGCGCCCGACATAGCTCCAAATCGGAGACTCAAATGAAAGATTTGCTCAACCTGTTCAATCAGCAGCGTCAGCCGCAGGATTTCGACGCCATCAAGATTGCGTTGGCGTCGCCCGCGCTGATCCGGTCGTGGTCCTACGGCGAGGTGAAGAAGCCGGAGACCATCAACTACCGCACCTTCAAGCCGGAGCGCGACGGCCTGTTCTGCGCCGCCGTGTTCGGCCCCGTGAAGGACTACGAATGCCTGTGCGGCAAGTACAAGCGCATGAAGCACCGCGGTGTGGTCTGCGAGAAGTGCGGCACCGAGGTCACCCTGGCCAAGGTGCGTCGCGAGCGCATGGGCCACATCGAGCTGGCCAGCCCGACCGCGCACATCTGGTTCCTCAAGTCGCTGCCCTCGCGCATCGGCCTGATGCTGGACATGACCCTGCGCGACATCGAGCGCATCCTGTACTTCGAAGCCTACGTGGTGGTCGACCCGGGCCTGACGCCGCTCGAGCGCGGCCAGATGCTCAATGAAGACCAGTATCTGGAAGCCGTCGAGGAGCATGGCGACGAATTTGATGCGCGAATGGGCGCCGAGGCCGTTTACGAACTGCTCAAGGACCTGGATCTCAACGCCGAGTCCGTGCGCCTGAAGGAAGAGATCGCCGCCACCGGATCCGAGACCAAGCTGAAGCGGCTGACCAAGCGCATCAAGCTGGTCGAGGCGTTCCTTGAATCCGGCAACAAGCCGGAATGGATGATCCTGACCGTGCTGCCGGTGCTGCCGCCGGACCTGCGGCCGCTGGTGCCGCTGGATGGTGGTCGTTTCGCCACGTCCGATCTCAATGATCTGTACCGCCGTGTCATCAACCGCAATAATCGCCTGCGTCGTCTGCTGGAATTGAACGCGCCGGACATCATCGTGCGCAACGAGAAGCGCATGCTGCAGGAGTCCGTGGACGCGCTGCTGGACAACGGCCGGCGTGGCCGTGCCATCACAGGGACCAACAAGCGCCCGCTGAAGTCCCTGGCAGACATGATCAAGGGCAAGCAGGGACGTTTCCGGCAGAACCTGCTGGGCAAGCGCGTGGATTATTCGGGCCGCTCCGTGATCGTGGTCGGTCCGACCCTGCGCCTGCATCAGTGCGGCCTGCCCAAGAAGATGGCGCTGGAGTTGTTCAAGCCGTTCATCTTCGCCAAGCTGCAGGCACGTGAACTGGCCACCACCATCAAGGCGGCCAAGAAACTGGTCGAGCGCGAAGAGGCCGAGGTGTGGGACATCCTCTCCGAAGTCATCCGCGAACATCCGGTCATGCTCAACCGCGCGCCGACGCTGCATCGTCTGGGCATCCAGGCGTTCGAGCCGGTGCTGATCGAGGGCAAGGCCATCCAGCTGCATCCGCTGGTCTGCTCCGCGTTCAACGCCGATTTCGACGGCGACCAGATGGCCGTGCACGTGCCGCTGTCCATCGAGGCGCAGCTGGAAGCGCGTGCGCTGATGATGTCGTCCAACAACATCCTGTCGCCGGCCAACGGCGAGCCCATCATCGTGCCGACGCAGGACGTGGTGCTGGGCCTGTACTACATGACGCGTGCGCTGGTCGGTGCCAAGGGCGCCGGCATGGTGTTTGCCAATGTGGCCGAGGCGCGTCGCGCCTATGACAACCATGTGGCGGAACTGCACGCCATGGTCAAGGTGCGCCTGAAGCAGGTCGACATCGATGAGAACGGCGAACGCGTGGAAACCACGGGCCTGGTCGAGACGACGGTCGGCCGCGCATTGCTGTTCGACATCATGCCGGACGGGCTGCCGTTCGAGCTGGCCAACCTGGAGTTGACCAAGAAGGCGATTTCGCGGCTGATCAACGCCAGTTATCGGCGTCTGGGCCTGAAAGATACCGTGGTCTTCGCGGACAAGCTGATGTACACGGGCTTCCGCTTCGCCACGCGTGCCGGCATTTCCATCGGCATCGACGACATGAAGATTCCCGATCAGAAGAAGGCGATTCTCGCCGATGCGGAGGTCGAAGTCGTCGAGATCCAGGAGCAGTTCCAGTCGGGTCTGGTCACTGCCGGCGAGCGTTACAACAAGGTGGTCGACATCTGGTCGCGGACCAACGAGCTGGTGGCCAAGGCCATGATCGATGGCATCGGCAACGACAAGGTCACCGATGCCGACGGCAAGGAAGTCCTGCAGAAGTCGATGAACTCGCTGTACATCATGGCCGATTCCGGCGCGCGTGGTTCGGTGGCGCAGATTCGCCAGCTGGCGGGCATGCGTGGCCTGATGGCGCGTCCGGACGGTTCCATCATCGAGACGCCCATCAAGGCCAACTTCCGTGAAGGCCTGAACGTGCTGCAGTACTTCAACTCCACCCATGGCGCCCGCAAGGGCCTGGCCGATACCGCATTGAAGACGGCCAACTCCGGTTACCTGACGCGTCGCCTCGTGGACGTGGCGCAGGATGTGGTTGTCACCACCGAGGATTGCGGGACCAATGCGGGCCTGACCATGACCGCCATCGTTGAAGGCGGCGACGTGGTCGAGCCGTTGCGTGAACGCGTCCTGGGCCGGGTCGTCGCCGACGATGTCTATGCACCGGGCGACAGCGACGAGCCCATCGTCACCCGCGGCACGCTGCTGGATGAGCATCTGGTGGCGGCCCTGGACGAGGCCGGCGTGCAGAACGTGCAGGTACGTTCGCCGATCACCTGTCAGGCAGCGCACGGCGTGTGCGGCATGTGCTACGGGCGTGACCTGGCGCGCGGTCACCTGGTCAACATCGGCGAGTCGGTGGGTGTCATCGCGGCCCAGTCCATCGGTGAGCCGGGTACCCAGCTGACCATGCGGACGTTCCATATCGGCGGCGCCGCATCGCGTGCGGCGGCCATCGACAACGTCACGGTGAAGACCACCGGCACGCTGAAGTTCACCAACCTCAAGACCGTACGCCACAATCAGGGACATTTCGTCGCCGTGTCGCGCTCGGGCGAGGTCAGCGTGCTGGATACGCACGGCCGCGAACGCGAGCGGTACAAGATTCCGTACGGTGCCAGCATCGCGGTGGAAGACGGCGCGGCCGTGAAGTCCGGCCAGACGGTGGCCAACTGGGACCCGCATACCCATCCGATCGTCTCCGAGGTGGCCGGCAAGGTGCGCTTCATCGACTTCATCGATGGCGTCACCGTGCAGAGCCAGACCGACGAACTGACCGGTCTGGAAAGTGCCGTGGTCACTGATCCCAAACGTCGCGGCACAGCGGCCAAGGATCTGCGGCCGATGGTGCGTCTGGAGGACAAGAAGGGCAAGGACATCAGCCTGCCCGGGACCGATCTGCCGGCACAGTACTTCCTGCCGGCCGGCGCCATCGTGTCGATCCAGAACGGATCCGAAGTGGGTGTGGGCGACGTGGTCGCGCGTATCCCGCAGGAGTCGTCCAAGACCCGCGACATCACCGGTGGTCTGCCTCGCGTGGCCGATCTGTTCGAGGCGCGCAAGCCCAAGGAACCGGCCATCCTGGCCGAGAAATCCGGTGTGGTCAGCTTCGGCAAGGACACCAAGGGCAAGCAGCGTCTGGTCATCAAGGATGCCGCGGGCAACGACCACGAGGAGCTGATTCCGAAGTGGCGCCACGTCATCGTCTTCGAGGGCGAGCACGTGGAGAAGGGCGAAACCGTGGTCGACGGCGAACCCAATCCGCACGACATCCTGCGCCTGCTGGGCGTGGAGCCGCTGGCGTCGTACCTGGTCAAGGAAATCCAGGATGTCTATCGCTTGCAGGGCGTGAAGATCAACGACAAGCACATCGAGGCAATCATCCGTCAGATGCTGCGCAAGGTGGAGATCACCGACGCGGGCGAGAGCAACTATCTGCGTGGTGAGCAGGTCGAGCGCATGCGGCTGGTCGAAGAGAATGCGGCGATGGTCAAGCGCGACGAGCGGCCGACGGAGTTCCAGTCGGTGCTGCTGGGTATCACCAAGGCCTCCCTGGCGACGGAGTCGTTCATTTCGGCGGCCTCGTTCCAGGAGACCACGCGGGTGCTCACCGGTGCAGCCGTCAAGGGGACACGCGACACCTTGCGCGGCTTGAAGGAAAACGTTATAGTCGGTCGGCTTATCCCGGCTGGAACCGGTTTGGCGTACCACGCTCAGCGTCAGCGCCATGACGGATTGACCGCTTCGGAGATAGAGGCGCTTGGTTCCGGCTCTACTGCCTCCGATGATGCTTCGGCATTCGTGGGTGCAGCTGCAGAAAACGGCGACGACAGCAAGTAAGCCGGCTGATCGTAGCGACCACATACGAAAAGAGGCGCAGGGAAGCGCCTCGTGTTCGAGCTCACGGATGGCAGCTCCTGCTTGCATGAAGCCTGCAGGGCGTGTTACATTTCCGCTTCTTGGCAGGCCGGATTTACCGGTCTGCCTTTGTGTTTCTTAGGATCAGTATCCATGGCGACGACCAACCAACTGGTGCGCAAATCCCGCCGTCCGAAGAGCTACAAGAGCACTTCGCCGGCCCTGCAGGCAAGTCCGCAGCGTCGCGGCGTCTGCACGCGCGTTTACACCACCACTCCGAAAAAGCCGAACTCGGCGTTGCGCAAGGTGGCGAAAGTGCGCCTGACCAACGGTTACGAGGTCATCAGCTACATCGGTGGCGAAGGCCACAACCTGCAGGAGCATTCGGTCGTGCTGATTCGCGGCGGCCGTGTCAAGGATCTGCCCGGCGTGCGCTATCACACGGTGCGCGGTAGTCTGGATTGCGCCGGTGTGACCAAGCGCCGCCAGTCGCGCTCCAAGTACGGTGCCAAGAAGCCCAAGGGCTGAGGCAGGCGGCTGGTGCCGTCGGTAACGAGTGAAGTCGGCGACCGTGTCGCCTGTTAAGAGTAAAGAGGAAGAGCACGGCACGAGGCAAGGCGCTATTACGCGACTTTCCTTCAGCCAGTCACGGCGAGCGCAGCGAGCGACTTCAAGCGAGCAGCGCGAGCGGCTTTCCCGCTTTCCCCAAGGATAAACAAACATGTCGCGTAAAGGTTCACATCCCGCTCGCGTGATCCTCCCGGATCCGAAGCACAACAGCGAGTTAATCGCGCGCTTCATCAACATGGTGATGAAGAGCGGCAAGAAGTCCGTCGCCGAGAGCATTGTCTACGGTGCGCTGGATCATATCGGCGAGAAGAACGCGGAGCCGGTGGTCCTGGTCGAGAAGGCGCTGGGCAACGTGGCGCCCGTGGTCGAGGTCAAATCCCGCCGCGTCGGCGGTGCGACCTACCAGGTCCCCGTTGAAGTCCGCCCGAGTCGCCGTACCGCGCTGGGCATGCGTTGGGTTATCGATGCCGCGCGCAAGCGCAGCGAGACATCGATGCCGCGCAAGCTGGCTGCAGAACTGCTGGAGGCATCGGAGTCACGTGGTGGCGCAGTGAAGAAGCGTGAAGAAACTCACCGCATGGCGGAAGCCAACAAGGCGTTCTCGCATTACAGGTGGTAAGGCCGTCTTTTCGGATGGCGAGAACAAGGCCGCCGGTTTCGGTGGACATTTCAATTAAAAACGCGGCCCGGATGGCTGTCTGAACGTCGGGGAGGGCTCCCCGCTGGAATCAACTATGGCACGTACCACTCCAATCGATCGCTACCGCAATTTCGGCATCATGGCCCACATCGATGCCGGCAAGACCACCACGACAGAGCGCATCCTGTTCTACACCGGCGTCTCGCACAAGATCGGCGAAGTGCATGACGGTGCGGCAGTCATGGACTGGATGGAGCAGGAGCAGGAGCGCGGCATCACCATTACGTCCGCGGCGACCACCTGTTTCTGGGACGGCATGGATCACTCCATGCCGCAGCATCGTTTCAATATCATCGATACCCCGGGCCACGTGGACTTCACCATCGAGGTGGAACGCTCGCTGCGCGTGCTGGATGGCGCGGTGTTCGTGCTCTGTGCGGTCGGTGGCGTGCAGCCGCAGTCCGAAACCGTGTGGCGTCAGGCCAACAAGTACAGCGTGCCGCGTCTGGCGTTCGTCAACAAGATGGACCGCACCGGCGCCAATTTCGACAAGGTGGTGGGTCAGCTCAAGAGCCGTCTGGGTGCCAACCCGGTGCCGATGCAGGTGCCGATCGGTGCCGAGGATGACTTCGAGGGCGTGGTCGACCTGGTGAAGATGAAGGCGATCTACTGGGACATGGAAACCCGCGGCGCCAGCTTCGACTATCGGGAGATTCCCGCGGAGCTGAAAGAAAAATGCGACGCGGCACATGAATTCCTGGTTGAGGCGGCTGCCGAGTCCTCCGAGGAGTTGATGAACAAGTATCTCGAGGACGGGCAGCTCAGCGAGGAAGAGATCATCGGCGCTATCCGTCAGGGTGCGCTGGAGAACACGCTGATTCCGGTCTTCTGCGGCACCGCTTTCAAGAACAAGGGCGTGCAGGCGCTTCTGGATGGCGTGGTGCAGCTGCTGCCCTCGCCAGCGGATCGTCCGCCGGTGCAGGGCGTGGACGAAAACGAAAAGGAAGCGCATCGGTCGGCCGACGACAAGGCGCCGTTCTCGGCGCTCGCGTTCAAGATCATGACCGATCCGTATGTCGGTTCGTTGAGCTTCTTCCGGGTGTACTCGGGCGTCCTCAACGCCGGTGATGCGGTGTTCAACCCCGTCAAGTCCAAGAAGGAGCGCGTCGGGCGCATCCTGCAGATGCATTCCAACGAGCGCAAGGAGCTCAAGGAAGTGCGCGCTGGCGATATCGCTTCGGCGGTCGGACTCAAGGATGTCACCACCGGCGACACCTTGTGCGCGCCTGACAGCGTGATCACGCTGGAACGCATGATTTTCCCGGATCCTGTGATCGCCATGGCGGTCGAGCCCAAGACCAAGTCCGATCAGGAAAAGATGGGCATCGCCCTGGGGCGTCTGGCGCAGGAAGATCCGTCGTTCCGCGTGCGGACCGATGAGGAATCCGGTCAGACCATCATCTCCGGCATGGGTGAGCTGCATCTGGATATCCTCGTGGACCGCATGAAGCGCGAGTTCAATGTCGAAGCCAACGTCGGCAAGCCGCAGGTGGCATATCGCGAGGCGATCCGTCAGGCGGTGCGCCAGGAAGGCAAGTTCGTGCGCCAGTCCGGCGGCAAGGGCCAGTTCGGTCACGTGGTGATCGAGATCGAGCCGCAGGAGCGCGGCGATGGTTACGAGTTCGAGAACAAGATCGTCGGCGGTGTGATTCCGAAGGAATACATTCCGGCCGTGGACAAGGGTATCCAGGAAGCCATGGCCAATGGCGTGCTGGCCGGCTATCCGATCGTGGACATCAAGATCCGCCTGGTCGACGGCTCCTTCCATGAAGTCGATTCCAGCGAAATGGCGTTCAAGATCGCCGGCTCCATGGCGTTCAAGGAAGGCTTCCACAAGGCCGATCCGGCGTTGCTGGAGCCGGTCATGAAGGTCGAGGTGGTCACGCCCGAGGAGTACATGGGCGACGTGATGGGCGATCTGAGTCGCCGTCGCGGACTGTTGCAGGGCACCGAGGACGGTCCCTCCGGCAAGGTTGTCAATGCGATGGTGCCGCTGGGCGAGATGTTCGGTTATGCCACCTCGCTGCGTTCATCCAGCCAGGGGCGCGCGACGTTCACCATGGAGTTCGATCACTACGCCGAGGCGCCCAACAGCATCGCCGAGCAGGTGATGAAGAAAGGCTGATCGGGCGGCCCGTTTCAGGTTTCCGGTTTTCAAGAACCAGTTCTACGTTCTTTTGAGGTTTTAAGTCATGTCCAAGGAAAAATTCCAACGCACCAAGCCACACGTGAACGTCGGCACGATCGGCCACGTGGATCACGGCAAGACGACGTTGACCGCGGCGCTGACCAAGGTCGGCGCGGAGAAGTTCGGTGGCGACGTGCGCGCCTATGACCAGATCGACGGCGCCCCGGAAGAAAAGGCGCGCGGCATCACGATCTCCACGGCACACGTGGAATACGAGTCTGACAAGCGTCATTACGCGCACGTGGACTGCCCGGGCCATGCCGACTACGTGAAGAACATGATCACGGGTGCGGCGCAGATGGACGGCGCGATCCTGGTGTGCTCGGCCGCGGACGGTCCGATGCCGCAGACGCGCGAGCACATCCTGCTGTCGCGTCAGGTAGGCGTGCCGTACATCGTGGTGTACCTGAACAAGGCCGACATGGTGGACGACGCCGAGCTGCTGGAGCTGGTGGAGATGGAAGTGCGTGAACTTCTGTCCAACTACGACTTCCCCGGCGACGACACCCCGATCATCACCGGTTCGGCGCTGAAGGCGCTGGAAGGCGACGAGTCGGACATCGGCGTGCCGTCGATCGTGAAGCTGGTGGAGGCGCTGGACAGCTGGATTCCCGAGCCCGAGCGCGACATCGACAAGGCGTTCCTGATGCCGGTCGAGGACGTGTTCTCGATTTCCGGCCGCGGCACCGTGGTCACCGGGCGCGTGGAGCGCGGCGTGATCAAGGTGGGCGAGGAAGTGGAGATCGTGGGCATCCGTCCCACCACCAAGACCACCGTGACCGGCGTGGAAATGTTCCGCAAGCTGCTGGACCAGGGCCAGGCGGGCGACAACGTGGGTCTGCTGCTGCGCGGCACCAAGCGTGATGACGTGGAGCGTGGCCAGGTGCTGGCCAAGCCCGGTTCGATCACGCCGCACACCAAGTTCGAGGCCGAGGTGTATGTCCTGTCCAAGGACGAGGGCGGACGTCACACGCCGTTCTTCAAGGGTTACCGGCCGCAGTTCTACTTCCGTACCACGGACGTGACCGGTGCGGTGGAGCTGCCCGAGGGCGTGGAGATGGTGATGCCCGGCGACAACGTGAAGATGGTGGTGACACTGATCCACCCGATCGCGATGGACGAGGGCTTGCGCTTCGCGGTGCGCGAAGGCGGCCGCACCGTCGGCGCCGGCGTCGTCGCCAAGGTCGTCGAGTAAGGTCCGCCATTGCTGCGGCGAGCCGCAGCAATGGCTCCCCCTGGTGGGTCCGGCTTTGGCCGGATGCCGCCGGGGTTCGAAGGGCAGCGAGAAGTTGCCTTGCATATAAAAACAACGTTCTTTTTGATAACAGGACACGGTTATGGCGAACCAGAAGATTCGCATTCGGCTGAAAGCGTTCGATCATCGACTGATTGATCGGTCTGCCAGCGAAATTGTCGAAACGGCCAAGCGTACCGGAGCCACGGTGCTGGGCCCGATTCCGCTGCCGACCAAGATCGAGCGCTACACCATTCTGACGTCACCGCACGTCGACAAGGATGCGCGCGATCAGTACGAGACCCGCACACACAAGCGCGTGCTCGATATCGTCGACCCGAACGACAAGACCGTGGACGCGCTCATGAAGCTCGATCTCGCCGCTGGCGTAGACGTTCAGATCAAGCTCGGTTGAGCGACAGGATTAGGATACGAAGATGAGTATCGGACTGGTTGGCCGCAAATGCGGCATGAGCCGGATCTTCACAGAAGACGGGCACTCGGTGCCGGTGACGCTGATCGAGGCGACGCCGAACCGCGTGGCGCAGGTGAAGACCGAAGACAATGACGGCTACACCGCCGTGCAGGTGACCATGGGTGTGCGTCGTGCCTCCCTGTTGAGCAAGCCGCTCAAGGGGCATTACGCCAAGGCCAAGGTCGAGCCGGGCCGTGGCTTGTGGGAGTTCCGTGTCAGCGCGGACGATGCCGGCAAGTACGGCGTGGGCACCGAGATCAACGTCGCTGACGTGTTCGAGGTCGGTCACATCGTTGATATCGCAGGTGTCAGCAAGGGCAAGGGCTTTGCCGGCGCCATCAAGCGGCATCACTTCCGCGGGCAGGACAACACGCACGGCAACTCGCTGTCGCATCGTGCACCGGGTTCCATCGGTCAGAACCAGACGCCGGGCCGCGTGTTTCCGGGCAAGAAGATGTCCGGCCACATGGGCGCGGTCAAGCGCACGGCGCAGAATCTGGAAATCGTGAAGGTGGACGCCGAGCGTCACCTGATTGCGGTCAAGGGCGCGGTGCCGGGTGCAACCGGCGGCAACGTCATCATCCGCGCGGCGGCCAAGGGCTAAAGGAGAATCGGCATGGAACTGAATGTCATCAACGCCAAGCCGCTCCAGGTCTCCGACGTGGTGTTTGGCGAGAAATTTCGTGAGCACCTGATTCATCAGGTGGTGGTGGCCTATCAGGCCGCCGGGCGTGCCGGCACCAAGGCACAGAAGACACGTTCCGAGGTCAGCGGGACCACCAAGAAGTCCAAGCGGCAGAAAGGTGGTGGCGCACGCCACGGGGCATTGACCGCACCGATCTTCATCGGTGGTGGCGTGACCTTCGCGGCCAAGCCGCGCAGCTTCGAGCAGAAGGTGAACCGCAAGATGTATCGCGGTGCGTTGCGCTCAATCCTTGCCGAGCTCAATCGCAAGGATCGTCTGCGCGTGATCGAGTCCTTCGGCATCGATACGCCGAAAACCAGCGACATGGTCAGGAAACTGGCGGAGCTGGATGTGAGCGGCCGTGTGTTGCTGGTATCCGAGGATGCCAGTGAAACCGTGTACTTGGCAGCGCGCAACATTCCGTATGTCAATGTCGTGGACGCCGCGGCCTTGAATCCGGTCAGCCTGGTCGGGGCGGATCACGTCGTTCTGACCGTGGAGTCGGTCAAGAAGATCGAGGAGTGGCTGGCATGAGCAATGAACGCATTCTAAGTACGCTGCACGCGCCGCACATTTCCGAGAAGTCGGCGCGTCTGGCGGAAACCAACCAGTACGTTTTCGTCGTGGCGCGTGAAGCCACGAAAGTCGACGTCAAGGCAGCGGTCGAAGAAATGTTCGACGTCAAGGTGTTGAACGTCAACATCGTCAATGGCAAGAGCAAGACGAAGTCGTTCCGTTTTCGTCAGGGCGTGCGCCAGGGCAAGCGCAAGGCTTACGTCCGTCTCGTCGAAGGTCAATCCATCGACGTGATGGCCCGGGCCTGATCCAGGAGTTGAATTCCGATGGCACTCATTAAACTCAAGCCGACTTCGCCAGGGCGCCGTTCCACGGTGCGCGTACAGAGCGAAGGCCTGCACAAGGGCGCGCCGTACGCGGCGCTGACCGAGTCGCAGTCCCGGTCGGGTGGTCGCAACCATCATGGACGCATAACCACGCGTCATCGCGGTGGTGGCCACAAGCAGCAATATCGCATGATCGACTTCAAGCGCGACAAGATCGGCATTGCCGCTCGCGTCGAACGCTTGGAATACGATCCCAACCGGACCGCGCACATCGCCTTGGTATGCTATGCCGATGGCGAGCGGCGCTATATCATTGCGCCCAAGGGCCTGAAGGTGGACGACCGTGTCGTTGCAGGGCGGGATGCCCCCATCAAGACCGGCAACTGCCTGCCATTGCGCAATATCCCGGTGGGTTCGACGGTGCATTGCATCGAACTCAAGCCAGGCAAGGGCGCGCAGATGGCACGCAGCGCCGGTGCTTCGGCTCAGCTGGTGGCGCGCGAAACGGGTTATGCCACCTTGCGTCTGCGTTCCGGCGAAATGCGCCGGGTGCCCGCCGAGTGCCACGCCACGATCGGCGAGGTGGGCAACAGCGAGCACAGCCTGCGCAAACTCGGCAAGGCCGGTGCGAAGCGCTGGATCGGCATTCGCCCGACGGTGCGCGGTGTGGCCATGAACCCGGTCGACCATCCGCACGGCGGCGGTGAAGGCCGTACCTCCGGTGGCCGTCATCCGGTCAGTCCGTGGGGTACACCGACCAAGGGTTACAAGACCCGCAACAACAAGCGCACGGATCAGTTCATCGTGCGCCGTCGCAGCAAAAAGTAAGGGAGACGACCATGCCACGTTCATTGAAAAAAGGTCCGTTCGTCGACCTGCACCTTCTGAAGAAGGTCGAAGCCGCATCGGCGGTGAACAACAAGCGGCCGATCAAGACCTGGTCGCGTCGCTCGATGATCCTGCCGGAAATGGTTGGGCTCACCATTGCCATCCATAACGGTCGCCAGCACGTTCCGGTGCTGATCAACGAGAACATGGTCGGGCACAAGCTCGGCGAGTTCGCGGTGACGCGCACCTTCAAGGGCCACACCGGCAACAGAAGGGCCAAGTGATCATGGACAGCACAATGCAAGCCAAAGCAGTTCTGCGCAGCGCCCGTATCTCGGCGCAAAAAGTGCGTCTGGTGGCGGATCTGGTTCGCGGCATGCCTGTCGGGCGCGCCAGCGACGAGTTGGAGTACACCAACAAGAAGGCCGCGCACATGGTCCGCAAGGTCCTGCTGTCGGCTGTCGCCAACGCCGAGAACAATCTGGGTGCGGACGTCGACGAACTGAAAGTATCGCGGATCTTCGTCGATGAAGGTCCCACCATGAAGCGCATGCGCGCACGAGCCAAAGGCCGTGGGTCACGCATCCTGCGTCGTACCAGCCACATCACCGTGGTTGTCGGCGAATAAACTTAGGACGAGACGATGGGTCATAAAGTTCATCCCACCGGCATCCGCCTCGGTATTGCCAAGGACTGGAATTCGAAGTGGTATGCCAACAAGGGCGAGTATGCGGATTATCTGATCGCGGACCTCAAGGTGCGTGAGATGCTGCGCAAGAAGCTTGCGCAGGCAGGTGTATCCCGAATCCAGATCGAGCGTCCGGCCAAGACCGCGCGCATCACCATCCATACGGCGCGTCCGGGTGTGGTGATCGGCAAGAAGGGCGAGGACATCGAAAAGCTGCGCAAGGACGTGACCAAGATGATGGGTGTTCCCACCCACATCAACGTCAATGAAGTGCGCAAGCCCGAGCTGGACGCCCAGCTGGTCGCCGAATCGATCGCGCAGCAGCTGGAGCGCCGCATCATGTTCCGCCGTGCCATGCGCCGGTCGGTCGGCAATGCCATGCGCCTGGGTGCGCTGGGCATCAAGGTGCACGTTGCCGGTCGCCTCAACGGCGCCGAGATCGCGCGCTCCGAATGGAGCCGTGAAGGCCGCGTGCCGCTGCATACGCTGCGAGCCGATATCGATTACGGCATGGCGGAAGCCAAGACCACCTATGGTGTCATCGGTATCAAGGTCTGGATCTACAAGGGCGAGATCTTCGATCTGGCCGCGGCGACACAGGAGGCCAAGGAAGAGGCCAACAAGCCGAAATCCAAGTCCAAGCCCACTGGCCGGCGCGACAGCGGTGAAGGCCGCCGCGACCGCTCTGCGAAGTAAGGAGCGACGTCATGTTGCAACCGAAACGAACCAAATACCGCAAGGTACACAAGGGCCGCAATCGCGGGCTCGCACACAACTCCAATCTGGTGAGTTTTGGCGAGTTCGGGCTCAAGGCGACCACGCACGGCCAGATCACCGCGCGTCAGATCGAGGCGGCGCGTCGGTGCATTACCCGTCACGTCAAGCGCGGCGGCAAGCTGTGGATCCGCGTGTTTCCCGACAAGCCGGTCACCAAGAAGCCGATCGAAGTACGCATGGGATCGGGCAAGGGCAACGTCGAATTCTGGGTCGCGCCGATCCAGCCTGGGCGGATGCTCTATGAAATCGAGGGTGTCAACGAAGAGACGGCCCGCGAGGCGTTCAGCCTTGCCGCAGCCAAGCTCTCCGTGCAGACCCAATTTGTAACCCGGGCGGTGCTGTGATGGCCAACAACGAAATCCGCGAAAAGTCGACCGACGAGCTGAAGACGCATCTTCTGGACCTGCGCAAGGAGCAGTTCAACCTGCGCATGCAGAAGGGTTCCGGTCAGCTTACCCAACCGCATCAGCTGCGCCGCGTGCGCCGCGACATCGCGCGCACGAAGCACGTGCTGGGCGAGAAAGTTAAGGATCGCCAATCATGAGCGAGAAGCAGGTACAAAACGACAACAGCACCGCGCGCAGCCTGCAGGGCCGCGTCATCAGCGACAAGATGGCGCAGACAGTCACGGTGCTGGTGGAGCGTCAGGTGCAGCATCCGCTGCTGGGCAAGATCATTCGCCGTTCCACCAAGCTGCATGCGCACGACGAGTCCGGCGCGCACGAGGGCGACGTGGTACGTATCGAAGAATGCCGGCCGCTGTCCAAGACCAAGCATCATCGCGTGGTCGAAATCGTCACGCGTGCTGAACAGTAAGACGAGGATTTAGACATGATCCAGATGCAAAGCACGCTTTCGGCGGCAGACAACAGTGGTGCACGCAAGGTGATGTGCATCAAGGTGCTCGGCGGCTCCAAGCGCCGTTACGCGGCCATCGGCGACGTCATCAAGGTCACCGTGAAAGATGCCATCCCGCGTGGCAAGGTGAAGAAAGGCGAGGTCTACAACGCCGTGGTGGTGCGTACCGCCAAGGGCGTGCGCCGCTCCGACGGTTCGCTGATCCGTTTCGACGGCAATGCTGCCGTGCTTCTCAATGCGAAGCTGGAGCCCATCGGCACCCGTATCTTCGGGCCGGTCACGCGCGAGCTGCGCAGCGAAAAGTTCATGAAGATCGTCTCGCTGGCGCCGGAAGTGCTGTAAGAACCGCGAGCGCAACTTTGCAGCGTCCAAAGTGAGCGATGTTTCTCACACCGATTGAGTGAGTTCGATATGAACAGGATTAAGAAAGGTGACCACGTGATCGTGATCACCGGCAAGAACAAGGGTCAGCGCGGCGATGTTCTGCGCGTGGCGGGGGAGCGCGTATTCGTTTCCAACGTCAACCTGGTCAAGCGCCACACCAAGCCGAACCCGCAGGAAAACCAGCCTGGTGGAATCGTCGAGCGTGAGGCGTCGATCCACCTTTCCAACGTGATGCTGTTCAACACCGCGACCGGTGCGGGTGAACGCGTGGGCTTCAAGTCGCTCGAAGACGGGCGCAAGGTTCGCGTGTTTCGCTCCAGCGGCGAAGTAGTGGACGCATAAGGAGCTTTAAGCCATGACACGTCTTGAAACATTCTACAAAGAAAAGGTCATGCCGAAGCTCACCGAGCGTTTCGGTTACACCAACCCCATGCAGGTGCCGCGCATCAGCAAGATCACGCTGAACATGGGTGTCGGCGAAGCGGTGGGCAACAAGAAGGTGCTCGAAAACGCCGTGAGCGACATGACCAAGATTGCCGGTCAGAAGCCGATCGTCACCAATGCGCGTGTATCGGTTGCCTCGTTCAAGATCCGCGACGGCTGGCCCATCGGCTGCAAGGTGACCTTGCGCCGGGCCCGCATGTTCGAGTTCCTGGATCGTCTGATCAACGTCTCGCTGCCGCGTACACGCGATTTCCGCGGCACCAACGGGCGCTCGTTCGACGGCTCCGGCAACTACAACATGGGCGTCAAGGAACAGATCATCTTCCCGGAAGTCGAGTACGACCAGATCGACGCGCTGCGTGGCATGGATATCTCCATCACCACCACCGCGAAGACCGACGAAGAGTCCAAGGCGTTGCTGGAAGCCTTTGGCTTTCCGTTCCGCAATTAAACGACTAAAGACAGGTACAAGGCATGGCCAAGACCTCAATGATCGAGCGCGACAAGAAGCGCGCCAAGCTGATCAAGAAATACGCCGTCAAGCGCGCCGAGTTGAAGAAGATCATCATCAACCCGGAAGCGTCCTATGACGAAAAGATGGACGCGCAGGCGAAGCTGCAGAAACTGCCGCGTGATTCCAGCCCGGTGCGCTTCACGCATCGCTGCGAGCTGACGGGCCGCCCGCGTGGGGTTTACCGCAAGTTCGGCCTGGGACGCAACAAGCTGCGCGAGGCGACCATGCGCGGCGATGTGCCGGGTCTGCGCAAGGCCAGTTGGTAAGCTAGCTGCTCAAGGCGCTCGCCAAGAGCATGGTAGATCTGCTATCCTTGGCGGTCTGCCTGAACACGACGTCGACTGATGGTCGGCGTTTCAAACATCCAGATTTCCGGTCAACGGATATCGGTGCACACTCAGAGGGTTTCCCATGAGCATGACTGATCCCATTGCCGACATGTTCACGCGTATTCGCAATGCCCAGATGACGGGCAAGTCGAATGTGCGCATGCCGGCCTCCAAGCTCAAGAAGGCGTTAGCCGAGCTGCTCAAGAGCGAGGGCTATATTCTCGACGCCAGCGTCGAGAATGCCGAGACGGCCAAGTCCACCTTGGACATCCGTCTGAAGTATTTCGAGGGCCGTCCGGCCATCGAGCGCATCCAGCGGGTCAGCCGCTCGGGCCTGCGCGTGTACCGGGGCAAGGATGATCTGCCCAAGGTGCTCGGCGGCCTCGGCGTGTCCATCGTGTCCACTTCAGCGGGTCTGATGACCGACGCGCAGGCCCGCAGCAAGGGTCTGGGTGGCGAGATCATTGGCCTGGTGGCTTAAGGAGGACGGTCATGTCACGAGTAGCCAAAGCTCCTATCACATTGCCCAAGGGCGTCGAGGTCTCCGTGACCGACGACGGCGTCACGGTCAAGGGCGCCAAGAGCACGCTGTCCGTCAAGCATCTGCCGGGCGTGGATGTGCATGTCGAAGACGGCGTGGTCAAGGTCAAGGTGCACGAGAACGGTGAATGGAAGTTCGCCGGCACCATGCGCGCCAACCTCAACAACATGGTCAAGGGCGTCAGCGAGGGCTATGAGAAAAAGCTCGAGCTGGTCGGCGTCGGTTACCGCGCGGCCATGCAGGGCAAGAACCTCAATCTCAGCCTCGGGTTCTCCCATCCTGTGCTGTTCACCTGTCCCGATGGCGTGTCCATCGAGACACCCACCCAGACCGAGGTTCTGGTCAAGGGTGCGGACAAGCAGATTGTCGGTCAGGTGGCGGCGAAGATCCGCGCCTTCCGTCCGCCCGAGCCCTACAAGGGCAAGGGTGTGCGATATGCCGGCGAATACATCATCCGTAAGGAAGCCAAGAAGGCCTAAGTGAGTTAAAAACGCCGGATCCGCGAGCGGGAAAACAGCGACCATGGGTGGTCGATTCCCCGATGAAGATGCGGGCCCGGACAGCTCAACAGCCGATCCGTTTCCAGGAGAATCAACGTGGACAAGAAGAAAACAGCCCGTCAGCGTCGCGCTCGCTCCACGCGTGCACGCATCCGTAAACTTGGTGTTGCGCGCCTGAGCGTGCACCGTACCGGTCAGCATCTGTACGCGCAGGTCATTGCTCCGTCCGGGGATACGGTGGTCGCCGCGGCCTCCACGCTGCAGAAGACCGTGCGCGAAGGCCTGAAAGGCACAAAGAATATCGAGGCGGCCACGGCCGTTGGCCGGATCGTTGCCGAGCGCTCGCTGGCGGCGGGTGTAGAGACGGTAGCGTTCGACCGGTCCGGTTTCCGCTATCACGGCCGTGTGAAGGCGTTGGCCGACGCGGCACGTGAGGCTGGTTTGAAGTTCTAAACAGCGAAACAGAACGAGGGTCAGTGGCAAGAAGGGCGGTTTGCTCCTCGAGCCGGCAATGCCGGTGGTCCATGCACTCTTGAGTATTGACGTTGCAAACAACAACTCCAAGCGGCCGGCGGCCGTAAGCAGAAGTCCCGGATTGTCCGGGCAATCAAGGAAACGACATGTCTTCGAGTGATCGCGAAAATTCCGACGGCCTGCTCGAGAAGTTGATTACCATCAACCGAGTGGCCAAGACCGTGAAAGGCGGTCGGCAGATGAGCTTCACCGCGCTGACCGTGGTCGGTGATGGCGAAGGGCGCGTGGGTTTCGGCTATGGCAAGGCGCGTGAAGTGCCTCTGGCCATTTCCAAGGCCATGGATCGTGCGCGCCGCAACATGGTCAAGATCGACCTCAACAACGGCACACTCTGGTACGCAATCAAGGCCAATCACGGCGCGGCACGTGTCTACATGCAGCCCGCCGCCGAAGGTACCGGTGTCATTGCCGGTGGCGCCATGCGCGCCGTGCTGGAAGTGGTTGGCGTACGCAACGTGTTGTCCAAGGCCGTTGGTTCGCGCAACCCGATTAACCTGGTGCGTGCAACCATCAAGGGTCTGCAGGCCGTCGCTTCGCCCGAGCATATCGCCGCCAAGCGTGGCAAGACGGTAGAAGAGGTGATGGGTCATGGCTAACAAGAGCAGTACTGTGCGGGTGCGTCTGGTCAAGGGCCTGCGCGGCGTACGGGAGCGTCATCGCCTCAGCGTCAAGGCGCTGGGATTGAACAAGCGCAACGATGCGCGAGAGCTCAAAGACAGTCCTCAGGTACGTGGCCTCATCAACAAGGTCGGCTATCTGCTCGAGGTCGAGGAGTAACAACCATGCGTCTCAATGACATCAAGCCATCCAAGGGTTCGCGGCCTGCGCGCACGCGTGTCGGGCGCGGCATCGGATCGGGTCTGGGAAAGACTGCCGGCCGTGGCCACAAGGGCCAGCACGCGCGTTCGGGCGGCTATCACAAGATCGGTTTCGAGGGCGGCCAGATGCCGCTGCAGCGTCGTCTGCCGAAGGTGGGCTTCCGTTCGCTGAAAAAGGCCGATACCCAACAGGTTTTCCTGTACCAGCTTGCATCCGTCAAATCCGACACCATCGATCTTACGGTGCTGCGCGAAGCCGGGCTGGTCGGGCGCCTGGTAAAAAAGGTCAAGATCGTGGCGCGTGGTGAAATCACGCGGGCGGTGAAGCTCTCCGGTGTGCTGGCGACCAAGGGCGCAAAAGCGGCCATCGAGTCTGCCGGCGGCAGCGTGGAGTAATCGAGGATGGCGTCGCCGCAGGGCAACATGCTCGGTTCCATCGGCAAGCTCAAGGAGCTGCGGCAGCGCTTGCTGTTCGTGGTCGGGGCGCTGGTGGTCTTCCGGCTGGGTTCATTCATCCCGGTGCCGGGCGTAAACCCCGACGCGATGAGCAGCTTCCTGAACAATCAGGGTGGGCTGCTGAGCATGTTCAACATGTTCTCCGGTGGCGCCCTGTCGCGCTTCTCGGTGTTCGCTCTGGGCGTGGTGCCCTACATCTCGGCATCCATCGTGGTGCAGATGATGGGCTCGGTGGTGCCCAGCCTGGCGGAGCTGAAGAAGGAAGGCGAGTCCGGCCGCCGCAAGATGACCATGTACACGCGTGTGGGTACGGTAGGGCTGGCGATCTTCCAGGCATTCGGTATCGCCGTGGCCCTGCAGAAACAAACGGGCGTGGGCGGCGACCCCGTGGTGTATCTGCCTGGTGCCGGTTTCGTGTTGACAGCGGTGATCGGCTTGACGGCCGGCACCATGTTCCTGATGTGGCTGGGCGAGCAGATTACCGAGCGTGGCGTCGGCAACGGCATTTCGCTGCTGATCTTCGCCGGCATCGTCGCGGGCCTGCCAGGCGCGGTCACGCATACGTTGACCATGGTCAACAATGGCGAGCTGTCGATCCTGCAGATCCTGATGGTCATCGTGGTGGTGCTGGGTGCCACCGCATTCGTGGTGTTCATGGAGCGGGCACAACGGCGCATCACGGTCAATTACGCCAGAAGGCAGGGCGGTAACCGGGCCTATCAGAACCAGAGCTCGCATCTGCCGCTGAAGATCAACATGTCGGGCGTGATCCCGCCGATCTTCGCTTCCAGTCTGCTGCTGTTCCCTGCGACCGCGGCCAGCTGGTTCGGCAATGCCAGCAAGATCCACTGGTTGCAGGTGGTCACGCAATCGCTGTCGTCGGGAAGTCCCCTGTACGACATTATTTACGCCGTGCTGATCATCGTGTTTGCGTTTTTCTACACTGCGATCGTGTTCAATTCGCAGGAAACCGCGGACAATCTGAAGCGCTCCGGCGCGCTCATTCCGGGTATTCGGCCGGGCCGTGCGACGAGCGAATACATTGATGGGGTGATGACCCGCTTGACAGGTGTGGGCGCGGTCTATCTGGTGCTGGTGTGTCTGGTGCCGACGTTCCTGCAGACTGCCTGGAACGTTCCATTCTATTTTGGCGGCACATCGCTGCTGATCGTGGTGGTCGTGGTCATGGACTTCACCGCCCAGGTGCAGGCGCACCTGACCAGTCATCAGTACGAAAGCTTGCTGAAGAAGTCGAACCTGCGTCGCAACTGATCTTGGATGCGGGAAAATAAGGTAGGAAGTCGGTACCGCCTCAGGTACCGGGGCTTTCTGTTTGCGTTAATTCAGGTTACCATTGCGCGTTTACCGCGCTCGTAACGTATCGGAGAAAGTGCATCATGGCGCGCATCGCAGGTGTCAATCTGCCGGTCCACAAGCATGTATGGGTCGGGTTGCAGAGTATCTACGGTATCGGGCGTACCCGGTCCCGCAAAATCTGTGCGGACTCTGGCGTGGACCCCACCACGCCCATCAAGTCGCTCAGCGAGGGCGAGGTCGAGAGTCTTCGTCAGGAAATCGGCAAATATCTGATCGAGGGCGACTTGCGCCGCGAGGTGGGTATGTCGATCAAGCGTTTGATGGATCTGAGCTGCTACCGCGGCTTGCGCCATCGCCGCGGTCTGCCGGTGCGCGGTCAGCGTACGAAAACGAACGCGCGCACCCGCAAGGGTCCGCGTCGTCCGATCAGAAAGTAACTGGGTTCTTTAAATATGGCAAAGCCGGTCAAAAGCAAACGGAAGGTCAAGCGCGTCGTCACCGATGCGGTCTGCCACGTGCAGGCGTCCTTCAACAACACCATCGTCACCATCACCGATCGCCAGGGAAACGCGTTGTCCTGGGCAACCGCCGGTGGCGCCGGATTTCGTGGTTCGCGCAAGTCCACGCCGTTCGCTGCCCAGGTGGCAGCCGAGCGAGCCGGCCGCGCGGCATTGGATTACGGCGTGAAGACAGTCGAAGTGCGCATCAAGGGCCCCGGCCCCGGGCGTGAGTCTTCGGTGCGGTCCCTGAACGCGTTGGGCTACAAGGTCCTGAACATCACCGATGTGACACCGATCCCGCACAATGGCTGCCGGCCTCCCAAGAAGCGTCGGGTATAAAGACGTCGCTTGGCGGTCATCCTTGATCGCGAGAATCAGAAACCGGCCAACCGTGGCCAGACTTTAGGAAAAGAATATGGCTCGTTATCGTGGAGCTACCTGCAAACTGGCGCGCCGAGAAGGTGCCGATCTCGGCTTGAAGAGTCCAGCGCGTGCGCTGGATTCGAAGTGCAAGCTGGAGACCAAGCCCGGCCAGCACGGCGCGAACAAGCGTATCCGCCTGTCGGACTACGCGGTGCAGTTGCGCGAGAAGCAGAAGGTCAAGCGCATCTATGGTGTGCTGGAACGCCAGTTCCGCAACTATTACGCCAAGGCATCCACGCAGAAAGGCAACACGGGTGAAAACCTGTTGCAGCTGCTGGAGTGCCGCCTGGACAACGTGGTGTACCGGATGGGCTTTGCGGTGACCCGTGCCCAGGCGCGCCAGCTGGTCGCGCACAAGGCGGTGCTGGTCAATGGCAAGAAGGTCAATGTGCCGTCCTATCAGGTGCGCACGGGCGACGAAGTGTCGCTGACCGAGCGTGGCCGCGCCCAGCTTCGCGTGCAGGAAGCCTCCACGGTGGCGGACACCATGGACCTGCGCCCGATGTGGGTGGAAGTGGATACCAAGAAGTTCGCTGGCGTGTTCAAGTCGGTGCCGGAGCGTGGTGATCTGCCGCCCGACATCAACGAGAACCTCATTATCGAGCTTTACTCGAAGTAATTATCGGAGCCATACATGGCAGTTTCTTCTACAAGTGTGCTGCAGCCACGCGGCCTCAGCGTCGAACAGCTTGGCCCGAATCGGGCCAGGGTCGTGGTCGAGCCGCTCGAGCGCGGTTTTGGTCATACCCTCGGCAATGCGCTGCGCCGTGTCCTGCTTTCCTCCATCCCCGGTGCGGCCATTGTCGAGGTCGAAATCGACGGTGTCCTGCACGAGTACACGACGCTCGAG
Organism: uncultured Gammaproteobacteria bacterium; assembly: GCA_963747595.1. Lineage (GTDB taxonomy): Bacteria > Pseudomonadota > Gammaproteobacteria > Xanthomonadales > Rhodanobacteraceae > Oleiagrimonas. Next base: position 974,719 of record CAVVFO010000002.1, on the reverse strand, counting down.
GGTCTGCAGGAAGACGTCATCGATCTGCTGTTGAACCTCAAGGATGTCGCCATCCGGCAGCATAGCGGTGACGAGGTCACATTGACCCTGGCGAAGAAAGGCAAGGGCGTGGTGACGGCCGGAGACATTGCCGTCGACCACACCGTCGAGATCGTCAACCCTGATCATGTGATCTGTCACCTGACCAAGGATATCTCGCTGAACATGCGCCTGAAGGTGGTCACGGGCATGGGTTATCAGCCCGCCATCGCCCGACAGCATCCGGACGACGAGGCACGTCCGATCGGCCGACTGCAGCTGGATGCGTCGTTCGCTCCAGTGCGCCGCGTTGCCTACGAGGTGGAAGCCGCGCGTGTGGAACAGCGCACCAACCTCGACAAGCTGGTGCTGGACATCGAGACCAACGGTACCATCGGTGCCGAGGAAGCGGTGCGCAGTGCGGCCGAGATTCTCAACGATCAGCTGTCCGTGTTCGGCGACTTCACGCGTCGCGAGGTGGAGCCGGATGAGACTGAGCAGAGCGGTTTTGATCCGCTGCTCCTGCGTCCGATCGACGATCTGGAACTCACCGTGCGCTCTGCCAACTGCCTGAAGGCGGAAAGCATCTATTACATCGGTGACCTGGTGCAGAAGACCGAGGTCGAACTGTTGAAGACGCCCAATCTCGGCAAGAAGTCGCTGACCGAGATCAAGGAAGTTCTCGGCGCGCGTGGACTGGCGCTGGGTACCAAGCTCGAGAACTGGCCGCCGCCGGGGCTCGCGCACGGAATGCAACTCGGTTAAGAGTAAAGTCGCCTGCTCTGCGGGCGGCCCATGGTGAGACAGGGGGAGCAAGATGCTTCACTGCCTGACCACAGGTATGACAGGGTGCCTGGCGCCCGACTTTACGCGCAGCAACACGGCAACGACATCATGTTTGCCGACTACTCACAACGGAACAAAACGTCATGCGCCACCAAAAATCCGGACGCAAATTCAATCGCAACAGCAGCCATCGGCAGGCCATGTTCCGCAATATGGCGGCGTCGCTGGTCAAGCACGAGCTGATCCGCACGACCTTGCCCAAGGCCAAGGAACTGCGCCGTGTAGCCGAGCCGTTGATCACCATGGGCAAGAGCGACGGCGTGGCCAATCGCCGCCTGGCGTTTGCGCGCCTGCGCGACAAGGAAGCCGTCGGCAAGTTGTTCGTGGAGTTGGGGCCGCGCTACAAGGAGCGCCCGGGCGGGTATCTGCGCATCCTCAAGTGCGGCAACCGTGTCGGCGACAACGCACCGATGGCCTACGTGGAACTGGTTGACCGGCCGCAGGCAGCTGTCGCCGAGGCCGAATAGAAAAGACGCGCTCCCCGGTCCGGAAGCGCCCGGTTTGCGCAAGACACAAAAAAGCCCCGGTCGGGTTTCGACCGGGGCTTTTTTTGTGGTGAATCCCCGAATGTTCAACATCCGTCATGTGCAAGGCTGACATTTCTCTCCGCGGTGGATACATTGAAGCTTTCTCGGAACAGGGACAGGCATGCATCCGTTACGCTGGTCATTTCGTACGGTCCACCTGCTGGGTTTTCTGGTTTGCGCCGCCCTCATCGCATATGCGTTGTATGCGCAATATGTGCAGGGCCTGGATCCGTGTCCCCTTTGCATTCTGCAGCGCGTCGTCTTCATTTGGTTGGGCATGGTGTTTCTCATTGCGGGGGCGCACGCACCACGAGGCTGGGGGCGCTGGGTCTATGTCTCCCTGCTGATCGCGGCCGCGCTGATCGGTGCAGCCATTTCCCTGCGCCACCTGTGGATCCAGTCGCTGCCCCCTGGGCAGGTGCCAAGTTGCGGAGCGCCGTTGGGATACATGCTGGAAACCCGGGCCGGCAACGGCGGTCTACTGGGGGTTCTGGAGAAAGTCCTCTCCGGATCGGGTGAGTGCGCCAGAGTCCAGGACGTGCTCGGCCTGCCCATGCCGGCATGGGCATTGATCTGGTTTGTCCTGCTGGGGCTGTGGAGTGTGTTTGCCGGCCGGGCTCCCCGCAGGGGGCGCGCCAGGTAAGGGTTAGCCCAGATGCACATGCATACATGAGCGAACGGCATTTCCCCCTCCGGGCTCCGGGTCTATCATTGTGATTCGAATCTGGAGTGTTCCGCATCATGTCCACCGCCGAGCGAAATCTGCGATCCGTCCGTGAGCCGAGCAACTGGGCACCGGAATCGTGGCAGGATTTTTCCGCGATTCAGCAGCCGGTCTACGAAGATCGGGAAGAGCTAGCACAGACGCTGTCGGAACTGGGGCGGCTTCCTCCTCTGGTGACGTCATGGGAGATTCTTGCGCTCAAGCAGCATCTGGCCGAGGCGCAGGAGGGCAAACGGTTCCTGTTGCAGGGCGGCGATTGCGCCGAGACGTTCAGCGACTGCAACAACATGGTGATCACCAATCGCCTGAAGGTGCTGTTGCAGATGAGTCTGGTGCTGGTCCACGGGCTCAAGCTGCCTGTGCTTCGCATCGGCCGCTTTGCCGGGCAATATGCCAAACCGCGTTCGGCCGACAGTGAGACGCGCGACGGAGTCACGCTGCCGAGTTACCGTGGCGACATCGTCAACAATCCGGAATTTTCCGCGCAGGCGCGACGTGCCGATCCGTCGCGTCTGGCGCGCGCCCATGCCTGTTCGGCAATGACCATGAATTTCACCCGCGCGCTGATTGACGGTGGATTTGCCGATCTGCATCATCCCGAATACTGGGATCTGGCCTGGGTGGAGCATTCGCCGCTGGCATCCGAATATCGCGAAATGGTCACGGGCATCGGCGGAGCGTTGCGGTTCATGGAAACACTCGCCGGGAATCCCATCGCCAGTTTTTCCCGGGTGGATTTTTTCACTTCGCATGAGGCCTTGCTGCTGCATTACGAGCAGGGACTGACGCGACGTGTGCCGCGGCAGTGGGGCTGGTTCAATCTCGGCACGCATTTCCCCTGGATCGGCATGCGCACTGCGGCGCTGGACGGGGCGCATGTGGAGTATTGCCGGGGGATCCGCAATCCGATCGGCCTCAAGGTGGGCCCGTCGGTCACCCCAGATCAATTGCTGCGGGTGATCGACGCGCTCAATCCGGATGATGAACCGGGCCGGCTGACCCTCATCCACCGCATGGGTGCGCAGCAGGTGGCCAGCAAGTTGCCGGCACTTCTCGAGGCGGTGCGAGGCGCCGGGCGCCGCGTGCTGTGGATCTGCGACCCCATGCACGGCAATACCGAAAGCACGTCCAACGGATACAAGACACGGCGGTTCGACAATATTGCCAGCGAGCTCGATCAGGCATTCGATATTCATGCCGCTGCCGGCACGCGCCTGGGCGGGGTGCATCTGGAGTTGACGGGCGAGAACGTGACCGAATGCACCGGTGGCGCGCGTGACCTCAAGGAAGCCGACCTGGTACGTGCCTACAAGTCTCACGTCGATCCCCGCCTGAACTACGAACAGTCCCTGGAACTGGCCATGCAGATCGTGCACAAGTCGGGGGGGCGCCGCGCCGCCTGAATATCCTTGCGTTGGAATGCTGCGTTGGCGGCTACTGCGAAACGCTTGCTGCCGGGGCAGGGGCGGCGTCCTGGTCCGGAACGCGGTCCGTTTTTTTTGCCATGACCGTCGCCCGGAAATGAGGCCGGCGCCGTGCATGCGCATGCTGCTCGAAGCCGTAGGCAATGGAGATCAGGGTCGGTTCACTCCACTTCCCTGCAAAAAACAATACGCCGACGGGCAAGCCGTGAACTGACCCCGCGGGCACGGTGATCGACGGATAGCCGGCGACCGCCGCCGGACCGTAACCTGCCGCGCTCGCATGATCGCCATTGACCAGATCCGTGGTCCAGGCCGGGCCCGTGGCGATGGTCATCAACGCATCCAGATGATGTGCCTGCAAAGCGGCATCGATACCGGCCGGCCCTGAAAGCCGCTTGGACTTGGCCAGGGCGTCGGTGTAGGTTTTGTCCGTCAATGGCCCCTCGGCCTCGGCCTTGAGAAACAGATCCTGACCAAACCAGGGCATCTCGCGATCTGCGTTGTGACGGTCGAACGCGATCAGATCCTTGAGCGTCTTGACCTTGAGGCCCTTGCGGGTAGCCAGATAGGCGTTCAGGTCGTGCTTGAATTCATACAGCAGGACGGTCATTTCCGCCTTCCCGTAGTCGCCCTGATGCGGAAGTTTGACCGGATCGATCACCGTGGCGCCGGCCGCACGCAACATCGCCACGCGCCGATCCAGGATGTGGGCGACTTGCGGATCGTCGCCAGCGAGCGCACGCACCACGCCGATGCGCTTGCCCTTGAGCGCCCCCGGCTTGAGGAACCGGGTGTAATCGGTGGCGTGCATGTCGGCGTCGCCGGTCGCCGGATCGCGTGGATCGCTGCCGGCAATCACCGTGAGCAGTCTGGCTGCGTCGGTCACGGTGCGCGCCATGGCTCCCGCGGTATCCTGACTGTGCGAAATGGGAATGATGCCCGCACGACTGACCAACCCCAGCGTCGGCTTGATCCCCACGATGCCGTTGACCGAGGACGGGCAGATCACCGAGCCGTCGGTTTCCGTCCCCAGGGCCACCGTGACGAAACCGGCCGCGACCGCCGCCGCGGACCCCGCGCTCGAACCGCATGCGTTGCGATTCAGGACGTACGGATTACGGGTCAATCCGCCGCGTCCACTCCAGCCACTGGTGGCATGCGAGGAGCGGAAATTGGCCCACTCGCTGAGATTGGTCTTGCCAAGCAGAATGGCACCCGCCCGGCGCAGCTTGGCGACGACGGTGGCATCGTGTGAAGCCGGCGCGCCGACCATCGCCAGAGACCCGGCCGTGGTCTGCATGCGGTCGCCGCTGTCGATGTTGTCCTTGACCATGACGGGGATTGCGAACAGGCGCCCCTGCGCGGTTCCAGCAGCACGCGCATGGTCGCGCTTGCGGGCAATCTCCAGCGCGTCCGGGTTCAGTTCGATCACTGAGTTGACATTGGGTCCGTTCTGATCGAGCCGGGTGATCCGCTGGATGAACGCCTGCGTGAGATGCACCGCGCTGCTTTGACCATTGCGCATGCGTTGCTGCAGCTGCGCGATCGAGGAAAACCATGGTGCGGATGGATCGTTGGCCTGAGCGGGGTCCTGCTGTGCTTGCGCCGTGGATGTGGCCAGCAGCAACATGGCGATGGCGGTGAGGATCGAGACTGCGCGAAACGGCATGGCGGGAATGCTCTGGAAAAGTTTGCAAAGGGGGCTTGGTGCCCGGCGGGCTCGCGCGGCGTGCCGGGCGGCGCGCGCGACGACGGCTGTCTCGGCAGAACGCGCCGCAGTGCGCAGATCAGCAGGCATCGCCCCGTCTGTGCGACCGCGGGGGCGGATCGCCGCGGGGTGCTCGCAGGCATGCGTCGTGTTCCCGTGATCGACAGTGAGCCGGCCACCGTCGTCGGGGCGTGCTCTGCGGACAGGCGGCAACGGAAATACTTGCACAGACGTATTCATAGAACCCCGTTCCCAGCGCGACATGGCAGTCTGCGTCATTGCGTCGCCATGTTTGCATGCACCGGTTTCGGTTACAATGTCGAGCGAATCTGTTTTGCGTGAAGGGGCATGACGGGACGATGTCTCGAGTGTTCCCCGTGCGCGATTAAGTCCGGAAACCCCATGAAACCTTCATTTTCCCGCTTGCGGTGGCTTGTGCTGCTGCTGTCGTTGCTGACAATGCCCCTCATGGCGGCGCAGACCGATGGCGCGCACGTGCCCGACACCATGCAGCAGCGATTGAAAGGCTGCTTCAGCTGTCACGGCAAGGATGGCCAGGGCGGAGCCAACGGGTTCTACCCGCGTATCGGTGGCAAGCCCGCCGGATATCTGTATCACCAGCTGATCAATTTTCAGCAGGGCCGGCGCAGCTATGCGGCCATGAACTGGATGGTGTCGGAACTCCCGCATCGTTATCTGCATCAGATTGCCGATTACTTCGCCCACCAGAATCCGCCGTTTCCCAAGGGGCATGTGCCGAATGTATCCAGTGCCGAGCTCAAGCGCGGCCAGCAACTGGTGGAGCATGGCGATGCGTCACGCAAGGTGCCGGCCTGTTCCAGTTGCCACGGCAAGACGTTGTATGGCGTCAAACCCGATATCCCGGGGCTCATCGGGCTGCCCTACAACTACATCACCGCGCAGCTGGGTGGCTGGCGCAATGGTAGCCGTCACGCCAATGCCCCCGATTGCATGGCAACCATCGCCTCGCGTTTGACGCCACAGGATGTCTCCGCCGCCGCCGCCTGGCTGGCCACGCGCAAGCCATCGCTCACAGCACGCCCCCAAGCCCCCGATTCGATCCAGATGCCCATGACCTGCGGCAGCGTTCAGGAGAAATAAGCATGGCCATGACAGCATTGATTCGACGCCATGCCCTGCGTCTGGCGGTCACGGCCATCGTGGTCGTATCCGTTGGCGCCATGGCGTGGATGGCGTTGTCCGCAACGCGGGCGCAGGCACGCCAGCAGTCCGCGCTCTCCGGCCCCGCTGGCAGCAGTGCGCAGGTCAAGCGCGGCTACTACCTGATGCGCATGGGTGACTGCATTTCCTGCCATACCAAGCCGGGCGGGCAGCCCCTGGCGGGCGGGCGTGCGATGGCGACGCCGTTCGGCACCGTGTATTCGACCAATATCACACCGGACAAGGCCACGGGAATCGGCAGCTGGACCGAGAAGGACTTCTGGCGCACGCTGCATGATGGCGTACGCAAGGATGGTTCGTACCTGTATCCGACCATGCCATTCACCTCCTATACCAAGGTGACGCGCAAGGACGCCGATGCGATTTTTGCCTATCTGCGCAGCGTCAAGCCGATCCACCACAAGAACAAGCCGCTGGGCATGCCGTTCCCGTTCAACGTGCGTGCGTCGATGCTGGGCTGGCGACTGATGTTCTTCAACAAGGGGGTCTACAAGGCCAACCCGAAGAAATCGGATGAATGGAATCGGGGTGCCTATCTGGTCGAAGGGCTGGGACATTGCACGGCCTGTCATACGCAGCGCAACGCACTCGGCGGCACCAAGTCCGGGCGCGACATGAAACTGGCTGGCGGCATGATCCCGCTGCAGAACTGGTATGCGCCCAATCTGAGCACAGCGCCGAACGGCGGGCTCGAGGGCTGGACCACGAAAAACATTGTCAACCTGCTCAAGACCGGTCGCTCGCGCCAGGGGGCCGTGTATGGCCCGATGTCCGAAGTGGTGCAATACAGCACGCAGTACGTGCACAAGGACGATCTGCGCGCCATTGCCACCTACCTGCAGGATATGCCGAGCAAGAAGAGCTCGGTGCAGACCACGTTCACCGAGCCGCCCGACGACCAGATTTCGCGCCTGATCACGCGTGGACGCATCGTCTACAAGAAAAACTGTGCCGAATGCCATCAGGCATCCGGCGAAGGCGTGCCCAACGTCTATCCGCGGCTCAACGGCAATGCATCGGTGCTGGCCGGCAACCCGGTGAATCCGATTCGCATGGTCCTGCTGGGTGGTTTCGAGACGCCGACAAAGACCTATCCACGGCCGTATTCGATGCCGCCGTTCGCGCAGAAGCTGGATGATCACGATGTCGCCGCGGTGGTGACGTACCTTCGTCATGCGTGGGACAACAACGCATCGGCAGTGTCGCCGAAGACCGTGCGCAAGTATCGCGCGTTGACCGAATCGCCCTGATTGTGGCCGTGACGGCGAAGCGCCGGCGGGCCTTGCCCGCTGGCGCTGTTCCGTCGGGGTCATCAGGTATCGCGCGCAGCTGACGTCCTCCCGCCGCGATCGATCGCAGCGGCAAGTTCCTGCCACGGTTCAAGGCTCCAGCTGGAGCGTGCCTGCCCCGACGGTGACGGCAGCACGAACAGGCGCGTGCTGCCGATCTCCTGGGGTTGCCAACCGTAGTCCACGGGGCGCTTCAGCACTGCCCGGGCGGCATTCTTGCTGGTGAAGGCCATGATGCGCGGCGCATGCAGTTCGATCCGGCGGCACAATGCGGTGACGTCGAAGGCGTCGCCGGGCAGCTGATTGTCGTTGCCGCTGTGGTGCTTGGCCAGATCGGTCAACCCGATGCCCAGATCCAGAAGCCGCGGGAACTCCCCGGGGGCAAACCGCCGCGGAGTAATCCCGACCTCGTGCAGAGTGCGCCAGAAGGCGTTGCCCGGATGGGCATAATACGCCCGCTCGCGCGCCGAACGCCGGCTCGCGGCAGTACCGCAGAACACCAGCCGCAGGCCGGGGCGCAGCATGTCGGGCAGGATAGGCAGTGTCTCAGGCATGGTCCAGCATGAAGTCGGTGTACCGGAAGCGCGCCTCACGCAATATCGATTCGCCACGTTGCAGGTTCAGCGGCTGCCGCAGCAGCGGACCGGCAAAACTCAGTGTGTGGAATTCGCCATTCTCGCCGCATGGGTCGACTCCAGGGGGCAGGGCAGCGAGCAGGGCGAGATCGAACTCGTGGCCGCAGAAGTCGGCGTCGAGTTGCGTCGTGTCCACGCAGACCAGCACGGCACGATGGCCGTGGCGCACGAACTCGCGCGCGGTTTGCGTGGTATCCCGTTGCCACAGCGGGAATACGCCCTTCCAGCCGAGTCGGTCCAGTTGCGTTTCGCGATAGCTGCGCACATCGGCCAGAAAAAGGTCGCCATAGGCGCAGTGGCACAGCCCCGGCCAGCGCGATGCGGCTTTTTCCAGGGCCTCTGCGTGCGCTCTTTCGTAGGCGTCATTGCTGCTTGGCCAGTCGATATCGACAATCAGCAGGGGGAGTGCGAGCTCATCGGCCTGGGCCTGGAGTACGTCGCGGCGGATGCCGTGCATGGCGACACGGTCGAACGTGCGCGTGACCGTGGTCAGCAGGCCGACCACGCGCCATTGCGGATCCGCGCGCAGTTCCTGCAGCGCCATCAGGCAGTCCTTGCCGCCGCTCCAAGCCAGCAGTATCGGGGTCGGGGAATTCATGTGCGTAGTGTAGTGACCTGGCTGTGTATGATCTGCGTTGTCGGCTTTGGCTGACGTGCCGGCATGTGTCCATCCTGAAATCATGCGGCCGGACAAGTGCAAGGAGATCCCCATGTCACCCAGACTGCATATCGTGATTTGCTCGACCCGCCCGGGACGCGTCGGCCCCTCCGTGGCGCGCTGGTTTCATGCGTTTGCCGAGCGCCACGGCAAGTTCGATCTGGAATTGGTCGATCTGGCCGATTTCAACCTGCCAGTGTATGACGAGCCCGTGCATCCGGCCCGGCAGGATTACAGGAATGAACACACCAGACAGTGGAGTGCCAGTGTTGCGGCGGCCGATGCCTATGTGTTCGTCACGCCGGAATACAATTACAATCCGACGCCCGCGCTGGTGAATGCACTGGATTACGTCTACCGGGAATGGAATTACAAACCATGCGCCTTCGTCAGTTATGGCGGTGTGTCCGGTGGCTTGCGCGCGGTGCAGGCCGCCAAGTTGCTGGTCACCTCCCTGAAAATGATGCCGATGTGGGAAGGCGTCATGGTGCCGATGGTGAACAGGCAGATCGATGGTGAAGGGACGTTTCAATCCAACGCACTGATCGATGATTCGGCCGCCAAACTGCTGGACGAACTGATGCGCTGGACCATCGGGCTGAAGGCCATGCGCGAGTCGAATCCCGCCTGAGCGTGCAGCCGGCTTTCTACCCGGACTCGAGCCGCGGGGCCATGCAGCTTCCGGGCGGCCACGAGTTTGCATGGCTGTGATCGGGCCGTGGCGCGGGATCAACCGACGCGCACGTCGGCTCCTTTCGATGATGCGTTATGAGGTCGCGTTCGTCGAGGACGTGGGCGGCACCACCCGGGGGTGCCCCGGTCTGCCGAACGGGCATTCCAGTGCCTGCCGGTCCCAATGTCCCGTTTCGGCGGCTGCCGCATAGGTGGTTTGCAGGAACTCTAGCAATGTCCGTTCGGGATCGTCTGTCGTGCGCACCGCATCGTAGGGCAACAGAAACTCGCCGGCGTCGTGGTCGAAACAGGCGTCAGCCGGCCGTACCGGTTGGACCGCGAAGTCACTTGGGGTGGGGTAGCAGTAGGAATAAAATGCGGCGTGATCGGTGATGCCGCCGCCAGGCCAGAACCCGGCGCTGCTGACCTCGTGCGAGTAGGCCTCGCGGCATACGGTATCCGGCAGCGCGGGTACACCGCCCGGATGCAGCGGAGCAGTACGGCCGGAAAAGCGCGTCACGGCAAGGTCGAAGCTGCCCCAGAAAAAATGCACCGGGCTGCTCTTGCCCAGAAATCCGGTGCGGAACTGCTTGAACACACGGTCTACCTGCAACAACACCTGCCAGAACCGCTGTGCGTACTCGGGATCATATGCGGCGTGGGCCGTGTCCTCGCGGAACGGAATGGGTTTGGCCACTTCGTTGGGGCTGCCGTGGATGGCGACTCGAAGACCGAGTTCGTCGAGGGCGGTGAAGATCGCGGCGTGAAAGTCGGCGACGCTTCGGGGTTCGAGCGGCAGTTTGCGTTGCATCCCATCACTGGTCTGGATGATCAGCGCGTGTTCGATGAAATCGAAGTCGATCTGGAACATGCGTTGCCCGCAGGGGATTGGCGACGTGCCCAGGCCTCGTGCCGTCAGATACAGCGTGGTGTGCCAGGAATGGTTCAGCCATGGCGTCTGTGCAAGACGGATCTTGCCCACGATCTGGGTCCACAGCTGCAGGGTCGAGCAGGTGTCCTGCCACTCCGCATGGGGGAGTTCGGGCCAGGCGGTTTGCATATGCATGATCGGTGCGTCCTGTGGTGTGCCCCCTTATTGAGTCATGTGCTTCTCGATGCGCCGGTCCGGGACAAGCCACATCAGCGCCACCAGCGCGTACAGCAGCAGCGATGCCCACGGTGCGGCGAACGCGAGTGCGATGGCGCCCACATAAACCACGATGGATGCGAAGCCCTTGATGTCGCGACCGATGGCGCGGGCGACCAGGGAATCGACGCCTTCGGCGACAATGAGCACGCGCACGAACAGCGCGTAGGCGATGGCTGCCATCAACAGCACGCCACCGTACACGGCCACGGGGAGTGCCGCATAGTGGTTTTCCCCCATCCACCCGGTCACGAAAGGAAACAGGGACAGCCAGAACAGCAGGTGCAGGTTGCCCCACAGGGCGGCGCCGCTCACCTGCCGCGTGGCCTGCAGCAGGTGATGGTGATTGTTCCAGTAGATGCCGACATAGATGAAGCTGAGCACGTAGCTCAGGAACACCGGAAGCAGCGGCCGCAGGGCGACCAGCCTGTCACCATGAGGCACCTTCAGTTCCAGCACCATGATGGTGATGATGATCGCCAGTACGCCATCGCTGAACGCTTCCAGGCGACTCTTGCCCATGGATGGCCTCCGTTGCACCACACGGCTGAAGGAAATGCCTGGTCAGCTTAGCGTGTTTTCGGGGCGATATCGGAGGGATTCCGGCGGCGGCTGTCCTTGAGGTGACACGATCGTCATCCCGGCACATGCAGGGATGACGATCGTGTGCGTGCTTTCCGTTTACGCGTTCAAGCGGCCTGTCGCGAGGCGCGTTTGCGGTCGTTTTCTGTCAGGTGCTTCTTGCGCAGGCGGATCTCTTTCGGCGTGACCTCCACCAGCTCGTCATCGTCGATGAATTCCAGTGCCTGTTCCAGCGACATCTTCACCGGCGGCACCAGCGACAGCGCATCGTCCTTGCCGGAGGAGCGCACGTTGGTCAGCTGCTTGGCGCGCAGCGCGTTGACGGTGAGGTCGTTGTCCTTGGCGTGGATGCCGACCAGCTGGCCTTCGTAGATTTCCACATTGGCGTCGATCAGCATGCGGCCGCGATCCTGCAGACCGTACAACGCGTACGCCGGGGCAGGGCCGGTGCCGTTGGAGATCATCACGCCATTGGAGCGTTTGCCGATGGCCCCTTCGGATTTCGGACCGTAGTGGTCGAAGACATGGAACAGCAGGCCGGTGCCTGCGGTCAGCGTCTTGAATTCGGTCTGGAAGCCGATCAGGCCCCGCGCCGGAATCATGTACTCCAGCCGCACGCGGCCCTTGCCGTCCGGCTCCATGTTCTTGAGCTGGCCCTTGCGCAGGCCCAGCCGTTCCATGACACCACCCTGATAGTCCGCTTCCAGATCCACCACCAGATGCTCGTACGGTTCCTGCATCTGGCCGTCGATTTCCTTGATGATGACCTCGGGGCGGGAAACCCCCAGTTCGTAGCCCTCGCGGCGCATGGTCTCGATCAGGATCGACAGGTGCAGCTCGCCGCGGCCGGAAACCTTGAACTTGTCCGGATCCGCGGTCTCCTCGACCTTCAGCGCCACGTTGTGCAGCGTTTCGCGCTGCAGACGCTCGTGGATTTGCCGGCTGGTGACGAACTTGCCGCCGCTGACCTCCTTCTTGCCCGCAAACGGCGAGTTGTTGACCTGGAAGGTCATGGAGATGGTGGGTTCGTCCACCGTCAGCACCGGCAGCGCCTCGGGGGCGTCGACCGCGCAGACGGTGTCGGAAATGCTCAGGTTCTCGATGCCGGAGATGGCAATGATGTCGCCTGCGCGCGCCTCTGCGACCTCATGGCGTTCCAGGCCCATGAAGCCCATCACCTGCAGCACCTTGCCGTTGCGCTTCTTGCCCTCGCGGTCGATGATGCTGACCTGCATGTTGGTGCGTACCGTGCCGCGTTCGACCCGGCCGATGCCGATCACACCGACATAGCTGTTGTAGTCCAGCTGGCTGACGCGCATCTGGAATGACCCGTCCGGATCCACGCTGGGCGCGGCGACCTTGTCGATGATGGTCTGGAACAGCGGCGTCATGTCGCCCTCGCGCACGTCCTCTTCCATGCCGGCATACCCGTTCAGGGCGGAGGCGTAGACCACCGGGAAATCCAGCTGCTCGTCGCTGGCGCCGAGGCGGTCGAACAGATCGAACGTGGCGTCCAGCACCCAGCTCGGGCGGGCGCCGGGGCGGTCCACCTTGTTGATCACCACGATCGGCTTGAAACCCATTTCGAAGGCTTTCTGCGTGACGAAACGGGTCTGCGGCATGGGGCCGTCGAAGGCGTCGACCAGCACCACCACGGAATCCACCATGGACAACACGCGCTCCACTTCGCCGCCGAAATCGGCATGGCCCGGGGTGTCGACGATGTTGATGCGCCAGTCCTCGCCGTCCGGTGCCGTCCAGCGGATGGCCGTGTTCTTGGCCAGGATGGTGATGCCGCGCTCCTTTTCCAGATCATTGGAGTCCATGGCCCGGTCCGGGATGACCTCGCGCTCGGCCAGTGTGCTGGATTGCTTGAGCAGCTGGTCGACCAGCGTGGTCTTGCCGTGATCGACGTGCGCGACGATGGCGATATTGCGGAGCTTTTCGATGGACATGCTTGCACCGACGGGACCTTGAGATCCGCGTCACCTGTTGGTTGGATAAACCAACCATTATACGCAGGTTTTCCGATATGCGCATGAACGCTCCCGTGGCGGGTTTCCGCACACGTCTCCCCCGGGGGCTCCCCGTGACCTGGAGATCCGGTTCGACTCGGCGGCGGTGACGGCCGGGGCGGCGGTTGACATCATGCGAATGTGACGAGCTGACTGGGCACTGTTCACAGGGGGACCACGCACCCATCCGCTGCATGAACGCTCCAGGTAGGTGTCATGGCGCGATTCATCTGCCCCCATCCAGAATGGAATCGTGGTCGGACGGCGAACAGCACCGCTGTGCGTCGTTCGTTCCGGTTTCCCCCCCAAGGCAAAGGAGGACATCATGCGAATGAAGACACTTTCTCTCACGGTTGCGTCGGTTATTGGTGCAGTGGCGATGGCCGGGGTTCAACCCGCCATGGCGCAGGGCATGAGTGCCTCGCCGCAGTCCAACACGCACATGAGCAGCAATAACAAAGAGCTGGATTGCCACATGAAGTTCACGCTCAAAGGCTGGTCGGCCATCTACAAGACGGCCAGCGGCAAGGGCACCGTCCGCTGCAACAACGGCGAGACACGCAAAGTGAAGCTGAACGTGAAAGGTGGTGGGCTGACGGCTGGCAAGTACAAGATCAACAATGGCCATGCCGAGTTCACCGGCGTCAAGTCCATCAATGACATCATGGGCAGCTACGCGTCGGCCTCCGCCCATGCGGGCGCCACCAAGGGCGCGCACGGCGCGGTGATGACCAAGGGCAATGTCACCATGTCCCTGGGCGGCACCGGCAACGGCTGGAGCCTGGGTGTCGGGCTCAGTGGATTTACCATCAAGCCGGTGGGCGCATCCTCCCAGTAATAGAGAAGCTGCAACGCGTTGATGCGCAAAAAGGGCGCTCCACCTGGAGCGCCCTTTTTTTGACCCCGGGGTCAGCGGCCTGACGACTGCGTCATCGGTTTGGGGCGCAGATGAACGTGGCCTGCATCATCGGGGACCTTGGCTTTTACCCGCGGTGCCATCCAGCGCTTTCAGGAGTGCAGTGCCATCGGGGCTTCCCAAGCCGGTGCATGCATCCCATCCGGCCCTGGCGCTGTAATCCCCGTTGTTGCCGCTGGTGATATCGCGGAAGACCGCGGGGGCGGCTTGATAGAAGGCGGCGTGCGGGTTGCCGATGTGCTGGCCCAGGGCCTGGTTGAGACGCGCGATCAGCGCTGCCCACAGGGGAGCGACGGCACTGGTGCCGCCGATGACTTCATCACGGCCGTCGACGCGCACCTGATAACCGGTCAGCGGATCGGCGTTGCCCGAGACATCGGGGACGCCACGGCCTTTTGATCCATTCGGTGCCGCCGGGACGCCGGATTGCTGCTGGTACGCGGGCAGTGCAAACGTGTTGCTCACACCGCCGCCGGTGGCGCCGTCGCCTGCAGCCAGTTCGTTCCAGACCACTTCGGAGCTGGGGGTGCCGCCTGCCGTTTCCAGCCGCGTGCCGCCACAAGCCAGGGCATACGGGCTGGATGAAGGGAAGTCGACATGGGGTTGTCCGTCGCTCACACCGTCGCCGGAACCGTTGTCGCCACATGCAGCTGTCACCGTGACCCCCAGGGTTGCCGCATCCTCCAGTGCGGCATTCATCGCCGTGCGAGCCTGATTGCTCCAGCTGTCCTCGGGGCCACCCCAGCTGATCGAGATGATGGAAGGCGCGTTGCTGCTGTCATGGGCGGCTTGCGACACGGCGTCGTGGAAACCCTGATCGGTGTTCGGCGCAAAGTAGACGACGATCCGTGCCGCCGGAGCCAGTGCACCCACCACTTCGATATCCAGCATGACTTCGCCGTCGGCACTGGAACCCGGCGTGTTGCTGCCGCCATCCACGGATACGACACTGACATCGGGAGATTGCAGGCCCAGTTTCTGGAAGTAGGTGGTCAGATCCTGCTGGTCGTAACCGCCGCCCAGTTCGATGATGGCCACAGTCTGTCCACCACCGTCGGTGTGTGCGGGAAAGGCATAGGCTTCGCCCAGCTGCACGGGCGTATATGTGGCCGCCGGTTGTGCCTGGGGGCGACGGAAGCGGGGCATGGCCACGGGCCGCTGGTCCATGCCAAGAACGGCGATGACGCGGGATTGCAGTGAGGCGGGCACGCGCGGCTCGCCGCGGCAACCGGCAACCTGGGCGCTGTCGGGTGAAGTGAAATATCCCAGTTCCACTCCGAATGCCTCCTGCAGCTTCTGTATCGATCCGCGCAGCCGGATGGTGCGTCGCCACGGTTCATCGAGCACCACATCCAGCGCGTGGTCCCGGGCAAATGCGTGCACTGCATCGGCATCGGCAGCATCGGCGCGGCACGCCTCCACGGCCTGATCCGGTCGCGGCGCATGCAGCCAGGCAGCCGGAGTGCGGCGGTTGCCCGGCTTGTGCCGCAGGATGACGGTGACTTCCACAATGTCATCCATGGAGCGGGGGGAGAACGTCCATGTCGTGTCGAAAGAGGGTGCATCGGGCGTTTTGATCATGCTTGTCTCCGGGCGGTGTCGGGATACGGCAAGTGCCCGGGTGTGGCGCAGCGTCGAATAATCGTCGACCTGGCGCGGGGCGCTCTGACCGTTCTGCAAATGCCGGTTTAGCAAACACCCGGCCGTGCATTTCGGCAACTGCCGTCCAGGGGGCTGTTCAGATAGATGACCGCCCTCATGCCGCCGCGCGTCACCTGAGCGCTCGGCGACTCGGGCTTGGCCATTCCTTTCGCAGCATGCTGCGATCCATGCCAACGTCAGGAGTCCCGAAGCGGCATCCTCCAGCCGATCAGCCCTGCCACCGCAGCCAGCGCAGCAAGTGCCGGAAAGACTGCGTCGATGCCCCAGTGGGAGGCGACCGGGCTCAAGGCGATCAATGCCACTGCGGCCAGTCCATTGGACAACCCCAGAGCCATGCCCGAACCCAGGGACCGGTTTTCGGGGAACAGGTCCTGGCCGATGACGACGCTCAGTGGCAGCGAGGCGAACAGCATCATGCCCAGCAAGCCCAGCAACACCCACTGCCATGCACCCTGACCGGAGACAAACAGCAACAGCAGCAACGTCGCGCATGCCATGCTGGAAAATACCAGTACGGCCCGTCGGCCCAGCCGATCGGCGAGATGTCCGCCACCGATGTTGCCGACAATGCCCACCACCAGCATCACCGCGATTGCACCGGCACCGTCGGCCAGCGAGCGGCCATGCGCGTGCCAGAGCAACGGGACATACGTGACGACGCCGAACACGAGCAGGGCGCGCAGCAGGGAAAATGCCACCAACGCGCTCATCGGGCCCAGATGTTCGCGCCACGCGATCGGCGTGGCATTGCCGTGACGGCGACGTTGCCGCGGCAGGGCGCGGTTCGCCAGGATCAGCGTCAGCAGGGCCGGCACGCCCAGAATCCACAGCCAGCGCAATCCCAGGTATGTCACCACCACACTGGCGATCAGTGGCCAGAGGCCACGACCGACTTCACCGCCAATCAGGAACAGGGACATGCCGAATCCCGGCCGCGACCCGCTGGCCTGACGCGCGCACGCCAGTGCTTGCGGATGAAACAGCGCGTTGCTGATGCCGATGGCGAACAGCGCGGGAATCAACCAGGCGATCTGGTCAGCCCAGCCGATCATGGCGGCGCCGATGCTGGAACCGAGCAGGCCCATCACGATCATCCCGCGGCCGCCGACATGATCGGCAAACCAGCCACTGAATACCTGCAGGGACTGGCCGACCAGCAGGGCGGACATGATGACGCCGGCAAAGCGCACATCCACATGCAGGGCGATCAGCAGGGCGGGCAGGATGCCTGGCAGGTAATTGGCGGCGCCGTCGTTGAGGAAGTGCAGCCAGCTCAGGTTGCCCAGGTTGGCATAGGAGGGCTGGATGACCGCGCCGGCGATGCGGGGCGGCGCCGTATGGGGAATTGTCTTCAAGTGTGGTCTCGGGGGTGCCGGAGCGCAGGCGGCCACGCGGCGCCTTGGTTGTTATAAGATAACATCTGCTGGATGGCCGCGACAATCAACTGCAGCCGGCATGCCTCGCGGACGCCCACCCGGTCCGGATGGAGCATGGGGGGACGGATGTCGCCGCGAAATCTGCGGCCGGAGCCGGTGCAGCTGGGTGCATGTCGTGCAGCCTCACGACGAAAGTGTCAGTAGGCGTGAAGCTCAGGCAGGCGACGGCGCAGCTCTTGCCACCGTCGCTGCCCGCCGCCAAGCTCCTGGCTCCTTCTGATCGGGCTCCTGACGGGCGCAGCGGCGCGATCCGGCGGAGCCGGGTAGTGGCGGTGCTGGTCTCCCCGGCGGACCGGCACCGCCATGCACATGCATGTGCCGGACAGGTGGAAGCAGGTATCCTTGCGGATTGATTGACCGGTCACGACCGGTATTCGCCATCGCACGAGGATTTCCATGAGCATGATTGCCACCCTGCATACCCAACGCGGCCCGATCCATCTTCAGCTGCATGCCAAGAAGGTGCCGATGACGGTCGCCAATTTCGTCAATCTGGCGCGCCGCGGTTTTTATGATGGGCTGACCTTCCATCGTGTACTGGCCGATTTCATGATCCAGGCCGGTTGTCCCGAAGGCAGCGGCCGAGGTGGCCCCGGCTATCGATTCGAAGACGAATTCGATGCCGAGCTGCGTCATGACCGCGCCGGCATTTTGTCCATGGCCAATGCCGGCCCCGGCACCAACGGCAGCCAGTTCTTCATCACCCACGGCGCCACACCCTGGCTGGACGGCAAGCACAGCGTGTTCGGCGTGGTCGTCGGCGAGGAGGATCAGGCGGTGGTGGATGCCATCGAGCAGGGCGACGTGATCGAGAAGGTGACGCTGGAAGGCGACGTCGACCTCCTGCTGGCCAAGCAGCGTGATCACGTGGCCGAATGGAACGCGGTCCTGGACGCGCGCGACTGAGAGACCCCTGCATCGGGTGAAGTCATTTTGCGTAGGATCAATCCCACAAGGGGGTTTCCTTTGGTCAGGAACGCCAGCGACGGATCCGCCTGCTTGCGGAAAATCAGGTCGCTCGCCAGCAGGCAGGTGAATCCGTCGCGTTGCTCCCGGCCGATGGCCGGGGACGTTCTGCCGCCGGAACCGGGTGCGGGATTGATCCGTCCTGCGCCACGTGTGCGAACAGCCTGAGCACGCTGACGGCTGTGATAAAATCGCCGTTTTCCCTGTTCCTGCGAGGCAAGCGATGCCGAAGTTCGCCCAGAGGATGAGCCGCGCCAAGCCCAGCGCGATCATCGCCATTGCCGAGAACGCCAAGCGACTGAAGGCGGAAGGCCGCGACATCATCAGCTTTTCCATCGGCATCCCCAACTTTCTGCCGGGCAAGCATGTCTACGATGCCGCACACGCGGCGCTGGATGCCGATTCCGGGCAGTACGGCTCCAACCGTGGTGATACCGCGTTGCTGGACGCGTTCCTGGGCCACCTGCAGTCGCTGGGTCTGGAGGGTTACACGCGCGAGAACTGCGCGGTGGCGGTGGGCGCCAAGCACGTGCTGTACAACCTGGTCGAGGCGCTGATGGACGAGGGCGATGAGATCGTCTTCCCGACGCCGTACTGGACCAGCTATCTGGACATCGCCGAGATGCTCGGCATGAAGATCAAGTTGCTGCCGTGCCCGCCGGAGCAGGAGTACAAGCTGACGCCGCAGCAGCTGGACGAGGCGCTGGCCAGCAAGCCGCGCATCTTCCTGTTCAACAATCCGTCCAATCCCACCGGGATGGTCTACACGAAGGATGAGATTGCGGCGCTGGCCGATGTGCTGGTCAAGCATCCCGAGACGTGGATCGTCACGGATGACATCTACAACCGCATGATCTTCGACGGTGTCGGCTACCACAACTTCGTGCACGCCCGACCGGAGTTGCGCGAGCGTCTGATCTTCGTCGACTCGCTGTCCAAGACCTATGGCATGCCCGGCTGGCGCGTGGGGCTCATGGCCGGCCCGGAGGACGTGGCCGAGGCCTGCGTCACGCTCAATTCCAACCACATCACCAGTATTCCGGAAATTGCCGCGGCGGCGGGTGCGGCGGCGTTGTCCGGTCCGCAGGACGTGCCCGAGGCGCGGTGTGCCGAATTCGCCACGCGCCGCGACCAGGTGCTCGAGGCGCTCGAGGCCATAGAGGGCGTCACCTGTCCGGTGCCCAAGGGCGCGTTCTACGCCTTCCCCGATATTTCCTGCGCCTTCGGCAAGTCGCACAACGGCAAGACCATCAAGGACGATCTGGACCTGTGCGCGGCCCTGCTGGAGTCCAAGGGCGTTGCCTGTGTCCCCGGTTCGGCCTTCGGTGAGCCGCGTGCGTTGCGCATTTCCTATACCTGCCCGGCCGCACAGCTGGCGCCGGGTCTGGAACGCATCCAGGCATTTTTTGCCGAATTGAGTTAAGTGCCGGAAATGCGGATCGGGTGCGGAATGCGGCTGGAAGCAGTCGCCCCGGTGTCCCGGTTTCCATTCTCCACCCCCATTCCCCTCAAAGGAGTCGTGTCATGAAAGCCCCCGTTCGAGTTGCAGTCACCGGCGCCGCCGGCCAGATCGGTTACGCGCTGTTGTTCCGTATCGCGTCCGGCGACATGCTGGGCAAGGACCAGCCGGTCATCCTCAATCTGCTGGAAATCACTCCGGCGCTGGACGCGCTCAAGGGCGTGGTCATGGAACTCAACGACTGCGCCTTCCCGCTGCTGGCCGGCACCGTAGCCACCGATGATGTCAACGTGGCATTCAAGGACGTCGATTATGCGCTGCTGGTTGGTGCCAAGCCGCGCGGCGCGGGCATGGAGCGGGCCGACCTGCTGGCTGCCAATGGCAAGATCTTCGGGCCGCAGGGCAAGGCGCTGAACGACCATGCCAAGCGTGACGTGAAGGTGCTGGTGGTCGGCAATCCGGCCAACACCAATGCCCTGATCGCACAGCAGAGTGCGCCGGATCTGGACGCCGGGTGCTTTACCGCCATGGTGCGTCTGGACCACAACCGCGCCATGAGCCAGCTGGCCGAAAAAACCGGTGCGCACAACACCGACATCAAGAAGATGATCATCTGGGGCAACCACAGCTCCACGCAGTATCCGGACATCCATCACGCCACGGTGAAGGGCGAGAGTGCGATCAAGCAGATCGAGCAGTCGTGGTACGAAAGCGACTTCATCCCCACCGTGCAGCAGCGTGGCGCGGCCATCATCAAGGCGCGCGGTGCGTCCTCGGCGGCATCGGCAGCTGCGGCCGCCATCGACCACATGCGCTCCTGGGCGCTGGGTACCGAGAGTGGCGACTGGGTTTCCATGGGCATTCCCGCAGACGGGTCCTACGGTATCGACCCGGGCGTGATCTACGGCTATCCGGTGACGTGCAAGGATGGCAAATACAGCATCGTGCAGGATCTGGAGATCAACGATTTCTCGCGTCAGCGGATGGACGCGTCGGCGAAGGAGCTGCGAGACGAGCGCAGCGCCGTGGAGCATCTGTTCGCCAAGTAGGCACTGACCGGCGCCACGGCAGCAGTGCGATTTTGCGCTGCTGCTGAGGATATGGTGGTCACGATGAACGGGCGGTCGCGAGGCTGCCCGTTTTTTTATGTCCGCCTGGCAGCGTTTGCGCCATGCATGGGTGCATGGCCGATGGGTCTATGATGAGCGGGTGGCTGGCGCGCGGTCGGGTTGCGGCCGGATGCAGGGTCCAGCTGCTGGCGTTCTTTCAGATCATTCGGGAGTGAAGCTCATGAAACGTTGCATCGTTTGCCTGGCTGCGTTGCTCGCCTTTGCCGTCTTGCCCGTATGGGCCAGCCTGCCGGTGGGCAGCAAGGCGCCGATGTTCACCGCCAGGGCCACGCAAGGCGGCAAGGTCTTCAATTACAATCTGGCCAGGGCGCTGAAGAAGGGGCCGGTGGTGGTGTATTTCTACCCCGCGGCGTTCACCAAGGGCTGTACCATCGAGGCGCACGATTTCGCCGCGGCCACATCAAGATACAAGGCGCTGGGCGCCACGGTCATCGGCGTGTCGCATGATCCGATCTCCACGCTGAAGAAGTTTTCCGTCAGTGCGTGTCGCAGCAAGTTCCCGGTGGCGGCGGATACCGATCAGCACATCATGAAATCCTATGATGCGGTGTTGCCGCAGCATGCCACCTACGCCAACCGCACTTCGTACGTGATCGCGCCCGACGGCAAGGTGATCTACGCCTACACCAATCTCAATCCGGCCAAACACGTTGAAAACACCCTGGCCGCGATCAGGAAGTGGAAGCACGATCACGCCATGTGACCAGGTGAAACATGCACCACGGGTTGGCCCAGGCCCGGTCTACTGCGTGCCGGTCTTGTGCTTGTACCTGCACAGGTCACGGATCACGCATTGCGGACAGTCGGGCTTGCGGGCCTTGCACACGTAGCGGCCGTGCAGGATCAGCCAGTGATGGGCATCCTGCAGGAATTCCTGCGGCACCACCTTCATCAGCTTCTTCTCCACATCCACGACGGTCTTGCCCGGCGCCAGCCCTGTGCGGTTGGCGACGCGGAAGATATGCGTGTCCACGGCGATGGTGGGTTCACCGAAGGCCGTGTTCAGCACCACATTGGCGGTCTTGCGTCCGACACCGGGGAGGGCTTCCAGCGCGGCGCGATCGTGCGGGACCTCGCCCTCGTGCCGCTCTACGAGGATGCGGCA
This sequence comes from uncultured Gammaproteobacteria bacterium, assembly GCA_963747595.1. GTDB lineage: Bacteria > Pseudomonadota > Gammaproteobacteria > Xanthomonadales > Rhodanobacteraceae > Oleiagrimonas. The sequence goes on along the minus strand of CAVVFO010000002.1, from coordinate 952,597 downwards.
GGTGGCGATGACGTTTTTTGCCTTGGCGTTGTACAGGCCGATGGTGTTGATGTAGCCCTTCAGGCCATCTTCGCCCAGCGCCAGGATCGCCTGTGGTGTGCCGGCGGCGGGATACAGCCGGCGCGTGGCCTTGTTGACGCCCACGTCGGTGGCCTGGGCGGACAGGATCACCGCGATCAACAGCTGGAATGGCGTCTCGAATTTCAGTTCCGTGGTGGGATGCGGGTCCAGTTCTCGCAGGCGCTGGAACAGCTCGGTGACGTGGTCTTTCTTCATCTGATCGGTGTGTCCTCTGACGTGGCATCCGGCAGCAATGCGCCGGCGGGTCTCAACGATTGCGGCGCTTGGCCTTGGCGCGTTCGATGGCATCCTGCACGGCGCTGCGCGAGATGGTTTTTCGCACCGGCTCGTCGCCATCGCCTGCCGGCAACGGTGCGTGCATGGCCGCCTTGCGCCGGGCCAGTTGCCGGGCGCGTTGTTCGCGTTTGCGTGCCAGTCGGGCCGCGCGACGCTGGAAGTGGCGGCGTGCCGCATCGGCATGCTCGCGATCGATCTGTTCAGGGGGCATAGGGTCCAGCGTGATGCAGTCGACCGGGCAGGCGGGCACGCACAACTCGCAACCGGTGCACATGTCGTCGATCACCGTGTGCATACGCTTGGCGGCGCCGATGATGGCATCCACAGGGCAGACCTGGATGCACTTGGTGCAGCCGATGCAGTCGGCCTCTATGACCCGCGCCAGCATCCGCGGTTTCTCCGTGCCGCACGTCGGGTCCAGCGGTTTCGGCGCGCATCCCAGCAGGGCCGCCAGGGCGTCGATGCCGGAGGCTCCGCCGGGCGGACACTGATTGATATCCGCTTCGCCGGCGGCGATGGCCTCGGCGTAGGGTCGACAGCCTCGGTAACCGCATTGCTCGCACTGCGTCTGCGGCAACAAGGCATCGATGCGGTCGGCAAGTGAAGGGGGGGGGGTGCTCATGAGAAATTGGCGTATGGCGGGCGCGGCATGATGTCGGTGTCTGATGTCTGGCTTGTCTGCAATCGCGTCGCCCCCATGTCATTCGACGACGCATATGCATTGCCGATGCCGCCGCGCGCGGTCACAATGCCGTTCTTTCCTGTGTATCGCAAGGAGTTCCATTCGTCATGTCCCCAACCGATGTCTCCATGGCGGCGCTTGCCGACGACGCGCCGGCCGCGGCCAAGGATCCCAAGAGAAACGATCTGGACGAACGCCTGTTCAAGGCGCGCACCATCCTGATCTACGGTGGCATCGACCAGAAGCTGGCCGAGCGGGTCAGTGCGCAGCTGCTGGCGCTGCAGGCCGAGAGCGATGCGCCGATCACCATTTTCATCAACAGCCAGGGCGGTCATGTCGAGTCCGGCGACACCATCTACGACATGATCAAGTTCGTGAAGCCGGTGGTGCGCGTGATCGGTACCGGCTGGGTCGCTAGCGCCGGCGCGCTGATCTACGCTGCCGCGAAGCTCGAGAATCGCCTCAGTCTGCCCAACACCCGCTTCCTGCTGCATCAACCGTCCGGCGGAGCCGGCGGGTCGGCCACCGAGATCGAGATTCATGCGCGCGAGATCATCCGCATGCGCGAGCGCCTGAACGAGATCTTCGCGCGCGAGACCGGGCAGAGCATCGAACGCATCAGCTCGGATCTGGAGCGCGATTACTGGATGTCTGCCGCGGCGGCCAAGGACTATGGGCTGGTGGGATCGATCATCACCAACGCCAACGAACTGGGCTGAGCAGCTGCAGGGCGGCGCAGGATACGCAGGGCGGATCAATGAGCAACGCGACGGATCCGCCTGTTTGCCGGTAATCAACCTGACTGCCCGCAAGCAGGCGGATCCGTCACTGGCGTTCCTTGAGCCGCCCTACGAATATCTGGCGTTTGCGTCAGCCGACTTCCGCGCCTGGTTTTGCCTTGGCATCGGCTTCGATGAGACTCAGCTCCGCGCCGCCGCTTCCGGCGGACAGGATCATGCCCTCGGAGACACCGAAGCGCATCTTGCGCGGTGCCAGGTTGGCGATGAAAACCACGTTGCGGCCGATCAGCGTCTGCGGTTCGGGGTAGGCGGCCTGGATGCCGGAAAAGATCTGCCGCTGCCCCAGGGCGCCCGCGTCCAGTTCGAAGCGCAACAACTTTTTCGATCCCTCCACGGCCTCGCACTGCGTCACCTTGCCGATGCGCAGATCGAGTTTGGCGAAGTCGTCGATCCCGATGGTGTCGGGGGATGGGGTTGATGCGTTCACGGGTGGATCCTCGGGTTTTGCTGGCGTGCTTGGTGATGCGGTCGCGGGTTGCAGGGATTCGCGCGAGGCATCGATCATCGCCTCGACTTTTTTGCGGTCCACGCGCGTGAGCAGCGGCTCGAATGCCTGCAGCGCATGATCCAGCAGCGGGGTATCCGCGTCGCTGAAGCGCGTCGCGCAGATGCCGAGGAAGCGCTCGGCGCGCTCGACCGTGGTCGGTACGACCGGCTTCAGATAGGTGCTCAGTGCGCGGAACAGGTTGATCGCCAGCGAGCAAACCTGGTGCAGCTCCTCGCGTTGCGCTTCGTCCTTGGCCATCTTCCATGGCGCGCATTCGGCGATCCAGGCATTGGTGTCATCGGCAACCTCCATGATGGTGCGCATGGCGGTGGCGTAGTCGCGGCTTTCGTACAGCGCGGCGCACGGTGCCAGGCGCTTCACGGCCTCGTCGTACCGTGTCTTGAAGTCGTCGCGCAAGGTGGCGGTCAGGCGGCCGTCGAAATGCTTGCGCACGAAGCCGGCGCATCGGCTGGCGATGTTCACCCACTTGCCCACCAGGTGCGAATTGACCCGGTCCTCGAACGCGTGCATGTCCAGGTCCACATCGGTCAGGGTGGGGCCCAGCATGGCGGCGAGGTAGTAGCGCAGGTAGTCCGCGTCGAGATGCTCCAGATAGGTGCGCGCATTGATGAACGTGCCGCGTGACTTGGACATCTTGGCGCCGTCCACGGTCAGGAAGCCGTGCACGTAGACCGCGGTGGGCGTGCGCAGGCCGGCACCGTACAGCATGGCCGGCCAGAACAGGGTGTGGAAGTAGATGATGTCCTTGCCGATGAAGTGCACCAGTTCGGTGTGTTGCGCAGCGGCCTTGTCGCGGTCGACGAAGGCCTCGAAATCCAGGTCGTTGTGCGCGCAGTATTCGCGGAAGGACGCGAAATAGCCTACAGGCGCGTCCACCCAGACGTAGAAGAACTTGCCCGGCGCGCCGGGGATCTCGAAACCGAAATAGGGCGCATCGCGCGAGATGTCCCAGCTGCGCAGGCCGTCCGCGAACCATTCCTTGAGCTTGTTGACCACTTCGCCCTGCAGGCCGCCCGCCTCGCGCCGCTCCTCCAGCCATGCGTGCAGCATGTCCTGGAAATCGGCGAGCTTCACGAAGTAGTGCTGCGATTCCCTCTGCACCGGCCGTGCGCCGGTGACCACCGAGTAGGGATCGATCAGGTCGATGGGCGCGTAGGTCTTGCCGCAGACTTCGCAGGAATCGCCGTACTGGTCCTTGCTGTGGCAGTGAGGACATTCGCCCTTGACGAAGCGGTCGGGCAGGAACATCTCCCGCTCGGGATCGTAGAACTGGGTGACGGGCTTTGATTCCACGTGGCCGGCCTGGTCCAGCTTTTCGTAGATGCCGTAGGTGAGCTCGCGATTGGCCTCGCTGTCGGTGGTCGAATAGTGGTCATAGGCGATGCCGAAGTCGTCCAGATCCGCGCGGTGCAGTTCGTTGCTTTGCGCAATCAGCTGCTCCGGTGCGATGCCCTCGCGCTGCGCACGCAACATGATCGGCGTGCCGTGGGCGTCGTCGGCACAGACAAAGTGCACCTCGTGGCCGGCCATGCGCATGGCGCGCACCCAGATGTCGCCCTGCACGTGTTCCACCATGTGGCCGATGTGGATCGGCCCGTTGGCGTAGGGCAGGGCGCAGGTGACCAGGATGCGGCGGCTCATGCGTGTGGGCTCCGGCAGGAACAGGGGGCCGCACATTATGACAGCAGAGCCGGCGGACGGGCGAGGGTGCGCGCTCGATACGTACCGTTGCGCGTCCGGGCAGCACCGTCCTCATTCCGGTCAGATGAAAATTCTTCCGCAAACCTGCGTTTGCGCCGTGCTATTTGCCGATGCCGTCGCTGCTGGCTGCGGTGGCCGGTGGTTGCGCGGAGCCGGCCGCGTTGGCCGGCTGCTGGCGGATCCAGGTCTGGGTGCGGCCCAGCAGGGAAAACCCGATGTAACCGCGCACCTTGAGCTTCTGCCCGTTGTCGATGGTGTGCAGGTTGCACTTGTAGGTGCTGCCCTTGTCCGGATCCAGGATGTGGCCGCCGTTCCAGGTGTGGCCATTTTTGTGCAAGCCCCAGAGGATGGTCATGCCTTCCACAGGCTGGTTCTTGCGCTTGCCATCGCATTTCGTGCAGATCGGATGCGGGCCTTTATCGGACTGCAGGATCTTGATGATCCTGCCCTGCAGCGCGCCATCGGTTTCGGTGATCTGGATGAGCGCAGTCGGCTTTCCGGTGTGATCATCGATGGTTTTCCACACACCCACGGGCGAGTCGCTGGCGGCACATGCCGGCGCGGCAGCGAGCATCAGTGCAATGGCGATCATTGCGGACTTCAGCGACAGCATGGCACGGCCCTCCCGTACGTGGACGTATGGTCTGCAGACTGCCCTGCTGCGGCATCCGCCGTCAAGTGGTCATGAAAAGAGGGGCGAGCACTGCAAGGGCGGCGGACAGCGGTGCTGCTCTGGCATAATTGACGTTTGACCGATGGCGGTGGGATCTCATGACCCAGGTTGACGAACAGCGCGCACGCGACATTCTCGACGGCGTGATCGACCCGCATACAGGTACCGGGCTTGGCAGCGCGCTGCGCGCCTTCGGTGTGGATGGCGAGCGCGTATCGGTGGATCTGCAGCTGGGCTATGCGGCGGAATCGGCCCGTGGCGAGCTGGCACGGCGTGTCCGCGAGGCTCTGGAGAATGATCCGGCAATCGCTTCGGCCACGGTCTCCCTGAGCATGCGGGTGCACACCCACAAGGTACAGGGCAAGCTGGCGCCGCAGGCCGGAGTGAAGAACATCATCGCGGTAGCGTCGGGCAAGGGCGGCGTGGGCAAGTCCACGGTAAGCGCCAACCTGGCGTTGGCACTGGCGGCCGAGGGTGCGCGCGTCGGGGTGCTGGATGCCGACATCTACGGCCCCAGCCAGCCACGCATGCTGGGCGTGTCGGGGCGGCCCGACTCGCCCGATGGCAAGACCATCACGCCGAAACAGGCGCACGGGTTGCAGGTGATGTCGATCGGTCTTCTGGTGGGCGAGGACACCCCGATGATCTGGCGCGGTCCCATGGCCACCCAGGCGCTGACGCAGTTGCTGACCGATGCGCGCTGGGATCGTCTGGACTACCTGATCGTGGATCTTCCCCCGGGCACCGGCGATATCCAGCTGACCCTGGCGCAAAAAGTGCCAGTTGCCGGTGCGGTGGTCGTGACCACGCCGCAGGACATCGCGCTGCTCGATGCCACCAAGGCGCTGAACATGTTTGCCAAGGTGGATGTGCCGGTGCTGGGCATCATCGAGAACATGGGCACGCATGTCTGCTCGAACTGCGGTCACGAGGAAGCGATTTTCGGGACCGAAGGCGCGCAACGCATGGCCGACAAGGCCGGGGTGCCACTGCTGGGGTCGTTGCCGCTGGATATCCGCATCCGCGAGCACAGCGACAGCGGCACGCCCACGGTGGCGGCCATTCCGGAGTCCGATCTGGCGGCGCGTTATCGCGAGATTGCCCGGCATGTGGGGGGACGCCTGTCGTTGCGCCCGCGCAACAAGTCGCTGGGGCTGGGCAAGGTCGTGGTCGAGGGCGCGCCGCCGGCATGATCCGGATGCTGGCGGGCAAGGGGCGGAGCATGTATTTTTGCCATCCTGCAGCGGCAGGATGAAACCGCCGTCGCGACCGACTGGAGAGCGCATGAGCATCAAATCCGACCGCTGGATTCGCCACATGGCCGAATCCGAAGGCATGATCGAGCCGTTCGAGCCGGGCCAGATCCGCAGCGAGGGGGGGCGCAAGCTGGTCTCCTACGGCACGTCCAGCTACGGGTACGATGTGCGTTGCGCGGACGAGTTCAAGGTATTCACCAACATCAATTCCACCATCGTCGATCCCAAGCAGTTCGACGAGCGCAGCTTCATCGACGTCAAGCAGGACACGTGCATCATCCCGCCCAACTCGTTTGCGCTGGCGCGCACCGTGGAGTATTTCCGCATTCCGCGCCAGGTGCTGACCATCTGCCTGGGCAAGAGCACGTATGCGCGCTGCGGCATCATCGTCAACGTCACTCCGCTGGAGCCGGAATGGGAGGGGCACGTGACGCTGGAGTTTTCCAACACCACTCCGCTCCCGGCGCGCATCTACGCCCACGAGGGCGTGGCGCAGATGCTGTTTTTCCAGTCCGACGAGGTGTGCGAGACCAGTTACGCCGATCGTCAGGGCAAATATCAGGGCCAGCGCGGCGTGACGCTGCCGCATGCCTGAATCGGGGCGCGGCACCGGCGTGTCGAAGCTGGTCGCGCGGCGCTACACTCGGCTCTCGGGATCACCCCGGGGTCCGGCCATTTATTTGCAGGAGAAAATCGCATGATCCGTTTCCCCAGGCCGGCGCTGTGCGTTGCTGCCATCGCGCTGATCACGGCCGCCGTGTCCCTGTCCGGGTGCCACAGCTATGACGTGAAGACGCAGCAGCAGGTCGACACCATGTCTGCCAAGTTCAACACCGTGGTGGCAGCCTACAAGAAAGATCAGTTCACGCTCGATGGCGGCGTGCTGTCATCGGCGGATCTGGGCAGTCACTTTGCGTACCTGAAGGATCAGGGCAAGCTGCCGGCCAAGGTATTGCTGGTGCCCAGCGAAAAATCCGGTATCCACAAGTCGCATCTGGCCTACATGGCACGCATGGCGCTGATGTACGGGTTCAAGGTGTATTACGACGACGACGGCGTGCTCACGCGTCTGGAAGCCACGCAGTCCAGTGCCGCCAAGGCGCTGAAGCAGAGCAGGCCGGAGCGTAAACGCAAGCGTGGGGCGCAGGACCAGGATCCGCATGATGCTGCCAACAACGGCTATTCTCCGGCCGGCGGCAACCGCGGGTACTGAGTCTCGTGGTGGACGCGTGGCCACCGCTGCCGTCGCGACGGCGGCAACGGTAGGCAGCGCCAGCACAAACTGGCTAAGCAGCCTCTGCCAGGTGCATCTGGAAGAACTCCAGCGTGCGTTTCATGGCTTGCCTGGCACTGTCGGCATCATAGCTGTCGCGGCGGTCGCAGTTGAAGCCGTGACCGGCCGATGGGTACACGTACACCGGCGCGTCCGGCAGCTTGTCGCGGTGCTGCTGCACGATGTCCTCGGTAATGTGTGAATCCTCACCGCCGAAGTGGAAGATGACCGGTGCCTTGGGGGTTTCATTCAGGAACTGATCATTGCGACCGCCGTAATAGCTCACCGACGGGAGCCCCAGGCGCGTGGCGGACAGAAAGGCGATGGTGCCCCCCCAGCAGAATCCCACCGTGCCTACACGACCGGCATCGGCAATGGCGGCGGCCGCGGCTTTCACATCCGCGACAGGGGTGTCGATCCCCACCCGCTTGACCATTTCCAGGCCCTTGTTCATGCCGGATTCGTCGTAGCCAAGCTCCACGTCTTTTTCTGCATGGTCGAAAAATGCCGGCGCGATGGTGGTATAGCCGTCGCGGGCAAAACGATCGGCCACGTCGCGAATATGGCCGTTGACGCCGAAGATTTCCTGAATCACCACGATGCCGCCTTTCGGCGTGCCATCAGGGCGTGCCACGTAGGCCGAGACGCCGGTATCCAGTGCGATTGTCGTTCCCATGTGCCAATACCCTCAGGTAAGTCGAAACGCTGATGATGGTAGCGCGGCGCATCATGCTTTCTGCCGTGTGATCCATTTGGCGAGTCGTGGGGCGTTCAGCTGGAAGCGCATTGGCAATGCAAGCGGATGCCTCTCAGTGAGTGCAAACAGTGTGGACGGATCCCGTCCATGCGGGCTGCATTAGGGCGTGGCGGCGAGAACGCGTATAATGGCCGGTTCATCTTCTGACAGCAGGTCGTCATGTCCCAGGCCGCACACAAGGTCGGTTTTGTCAGTCTTGGCTGCCCCAAGGCGCTGGTCGATTCCGAACGCATCCTTACCCAGCTGAAGTCTGAAGGGTACGAGACGGTGCCCAGCTACCAGGCCGCCGATGCGGTGGTGGTCAACACCTGCGGTTTCATCGACGCCGCCGTGCAGGAATCGCTGGATGCCATCGGCGAGGCGCTCAACGAGAACGGCAAGGTCATCGTCACCGGTTGCCTGGGCAAGCGTGCCGAGTTGATCCGGGAGGCATACCCGGAAGTCTTGTCGATCTCCGGACCGCAGGATTACGCCAGCGTGATGCACGCGGTGCACCAGGCATTGCCGCGTGGGCACGACCCGTTCACCGACCTCATGCCGCGCGCCCGTACGGGTGAAAACAACGCTGTCGGCGTCAAGCTGACCCCGAAGCACTACGCCTATCTGAAGATCGCCGAGGGCTGCAACCACAAGTGCAGCTTCTGCATCATTCCGTCGATGCGCGGCAAGCTGGTCAGCCGACCGGTGGACGATGTGCTGAACGAGGCGGAGCGGCTGGTGCGCGGGGGCGTGAAAGAGCTGCTGGTGATCAGCCAGGACACCAGCGCCTACGGTGTGGACACGCGTTACGCCGAGCGCGACTGGCATGGCAAGGCTTATCGCACGCGCATGACCGATCTGTGCGAAGGTCTGGGCGAGCTGGATGCCTGGGTGCGGCTGCATTACGTCTACCCGTACCCGCATGTCGACGAGATCATGCCGCTGATGGCGGCCGGCCGCATCCTGCCGTATCTGGATATCCCCTTCCAGCATGCGAGCCCGCGCATTCTCAGGTTGATGAAGCGCCCCGGCAACATTGAGCGCACGCTGGAGCGCGTGCGCAACTGGCGGACGATGTGCCCGGACCTGACCATCCGCAGCACCTTCATCGTCGGCTTTCCCGGCGAAACCGATGCCGAGTTCGAGGAGCTTCTGGATTTCCTGCGCGAGGCCGAACTGGATCGCGTCGGTGCCTTCGCCTATTCCCCCGTGGATGGCGCGCGCGCCAATGAACTGCCTGATCCGGTCGACGACGAGCTGAAGGAGGATCGCCTGGAGCGCTTCATGCAGGTGCAGGCCGAGGTCAGCGCCGCGCGCCTGCAGCGCAAGGTCGGCCACACGCTGCAGGTGCTGGTCGATGCGGTCGATGCCGATGGCGCGGTGGCCCGCTCGGCCGCCGACGCGCCGGAAATCGACGGTATCGTGCGCATCACCGATGGCGCGTCGTTGCGGCCCGGCCAGTTCGCGCAGGTCGAGGTGGACGCCAGCGATGCCCACGACCTCCAGGCCCACGTCGTGGATGCATGACGCGCATGTATCCTGGAAAGAGACAGTTCAGGGTCATGCCGTGACGATGCATCCGTATGTCACAGCAGGTACCGTTCATCTGCTGTTTTTTCTGCACCACGTTTCAATGGAGATAGTTCATGACTAATCGCATGATTTCGCTGCGCGGTCGCCGTGTCTGGCGCTCGCTGATGAGCCTCGCCCTGGTGGCCGTACTGTCGGTTCCCGCGCTGGCACTGGCACAGTCCGCGGCGCCGGCCAGCTCGTCCTCGTCCGCGCAGTCGGCACAACAGGCTGCGGCGCGCCAGAAGATGATGGAACAGATGCGCGCGCGGATGCAGCAGCAGATGCAATCGCTCGTGGACCGCATGAACGAGCCCGGTGTGCGCAGCTTCAAACTCAGCAATGACTTCCTGAACAAGTTTGTTGCGGTCTCCAAGGACGCACGCAACATGAAGAACAAGCCGCATATCGATCCGCGCGGCACCAAGAACACGGCTGAGCTGGCCAAGAAGCTCGATGCCAATGCCTCCATCCACAAGGTGCTGAAAAAGCATCACCTGAGTGCACAGCGTTATGTGCGCGGATCGATGGCCCTGACCGCAGTCATGATGAAAACGCGTCTGAGCAAGGTGCCGTCGGCGGCGAAGTTCGTGAAACAGATTCATGTCAGCGACCACAACATGGATTTCTACAAGAAGAACAAGACGCACATCCAGACGGTCATGAAGTCCATGCGTCAGCCGGCACCAGGCAAGAGCCACTGATACCCTCGGCATGATGGTTCCGTGATTCTCGACGCGCCTGCGGCCGGTCCGGTGACAGGCGCGTCGCATCAATCCGGGTAACGGATTGCCAGCACGATCATTTCGGCGTCTCCATCGGGACGCCGCACGGAAAAGTTGTCATCGACGCGCTTGTTCAGGGCCGCGCGCGCCAGCGGCGAATCGATGCTGATCCAGCCTTGGCGTGCATCGGTCTCGTCGGGGCCGACGATGCGGTAGTGCAGCAGCTCGCCGCTGCTTGCGTTTTCCAGCGTCAGCATGGCGCCGAAAAACACGCTGCCATGGTCGGCAGGCGAGGCGTCGACAACCTTCAGCGAAGGAATGCGCCGGGACAGGTACCGGGCCCGACGATCGATGCCGGCGAGCTGTTTCTTGCGGTAGGTGTACTCCGCATTTTCCGAGCGGTCACCCTCGGCGGCAGCCGCCGCCAGCGCCTTTACCACCTGCGGTCGCTGTCGGTGCCACAGGTCGTCCAGTTCGGATTTGAGTGCCTCGAAACCACGCCGGGTGATGATGGCGGTGGAATGTGCCGCGGGGGGACGCCAGCGGCTCATGGGGCGGGGGCCGGGCAATCCGGGCCCGCCATGTCCAGGCGTTGCAGCAGGTGCTGGAGATTGCCCTGTTCCGGATCGTGCGGGTAGGCCTCTGCCAGTTTCGCCGCAAGCACGCCGGCCTCGACGGGTTGCTGCAGCTGATCGGCGAGAATCAGCGCGGCCTGCAGCCCGTAATGCGGAGCATCCGCGGCGCGCGGCCAGTGGTTTGGATAACCGCGTGACAGCTTCAGTGCCAGGCGCGGCATGCCGCCTTGCAGCGCGGCGTCGGCCAGGGCGCCAACCACGGCGGGGTCGTCCGGCATGAAGTGCGGATCCAGGTGCATGCACTCCTGAACCACCCCCAGCGCACGCCGCAGGTCGTCCTCCGCAAGCAGGGCCGCCAGATGCAATTGCGCGTGCACGAGCAGCGCGGCGTGCTCCCCCCGGGAGCGCAACAGCTGGCGATAGGCCGTGTGCACACGCAGTGGCGCGCTGTGCTCGGTGAGGCGGTGCATCAGGCAGTCGCGGGCAGTGCTCGTGTCTCCCGCTTTGCATAATGCCGATATGTGCTGCAGCAGTTCGTCATCGGCATCGCGACCAGTCAGCTCGGCCAGCGCATCGGCTTCCGGACGATGTCCAAGCGCACGGTGATAGCGGTATGTGAGCATGCCCGTGACGCGCAGGTGCAGCAGCACCACGTACATCAGCGGCAGCGACCAGAGCAGGGCGGCCAGCGGGCCCGGATGGCGCAGAGCGACCAGCACCAGGAGATATTGCACCATGCCCAGGGCCACCGGCAGCAGATAGCCGGGCCCGAACGCGTGCATGACCCTCGCCCATGTGCGGAGATTGCGTGGATGCAGCAGGTGATCCTCGAAAGCAATGGACAATGTCATCGCCGGCAGCAACACCGCCAGAACCAGGATCGCCCCCCAGAAGACGGGCGAGACATGGGCGGCCAGAAGAACCAGAGCGATACCCAGCGCCTGCAGCACACACAGCACGGCGCCCGGGGTCTGGTTCTGATGGATATGGACTTCCGGCGGATCGTCATAGCCGTCGGCGCTGCGCAACAGGCACGCCAGCGCATAGAGAAACGCGCTGGCCCAGACGATTACCGCCAGCGCCCAGTTCAGCGGTGCGGGCACCATCGCCGTCACCGCGCGACCGACAGCGAAGATGGCAATGGCTGCCAGTGCCGGACCGCGCAACGGATACCGCAGTGCCGCCAGGATGCGTGGCACGAAGATGGTACCCCGGTGCGATGGCGCCTGGCGTACGCGCCTGCGCGAGGCGTTGCGTGGCAGTGGCTGAGGTGCGTCTGGCATATTCATCCCGCGAGCGGCACATTAAGAATACCCGGCTTGGGGCGATCCATCAGGCGTGATGTCGATGCCCTGTGGGATTGCCTTGTACGGCGCGTGATGCCTGCATGGCGGCCGCCCGGCCTTGAGCCACGGCAGCCGTCACGGTACCGTGAGCGGCTTGGATCTGCATTTTCCCCCAGCCCATGTTTGTATCGACAGTTCTTCATCCCCTGCGTTTCATGGCGGCATGCGCGCTGGCCATCTGCCTCACCGCCTGTGCATCCATGCCGGGGGGAGGGCGCCAGCAAGGCGTCAATGAACAGGCCGTCAATGTGTTGTATCAGCAACTCGACCAGGCCAGCAAGAATTACCAGACCGCATTGCAGCAGCAGGCCCGGGGTGACCAGGCTGCAGCAGAGAAAACACTGAACACCTCCATCGAAACACTGAAGGTGGCCTCGGCCAAATGCGGCGATACACCCGGCTGCGATCCACAACGTTTCTTCAGTGTGTTCGATCATCTGCTGAGCCTGGAGAACGTGGATGCGCTGGGTGATGTGGCCAACGACGGCGATACGTCAACGCCCGATGCCGATACGGCGGCAGACGAATCCTCCGTGGTGAACCAGGTGGTGCCGCAGGCACAGCGCAGCGTGACGCTGCTGCGGGGACACAAGCTGTCGGATCTGATTGCCATGAACGGGCCCGTGAAGTCCGCGCTGGAAGACTGGCTGACATGGTTGCGTCCCAACCTGATGAACGCCTACGTCAATTATCAATACATGCGTTTCGAGCTGCATCCGGCATACCGCAAGGACAACCTTCCGGAGGCCATCCTGTTCGGTATCATGGCCAAGGAGTCGGGGGGCAAGGTCCACGCCGTCTCCCGCTCCGGTGCGGCCGGACCGTTCCAGTTCATGTACGCCACCGGGCGGCGCTTCGGGTTGCACACGGTGGATGGTTTCGACCAGCGTTTCGATCCGAAGCTGTCCGCGCGTGCCAATGCCGCCTACATGGACGAGCAGCTGAAAGTGTTCAACGACAACCTGGAGCTGGTGCTGGCGGCCTACAACGGTGGCGAGGGTCGTGTACGGCGCCTGGTCAACGGCCATACCAGCGACAGTTTCTATGATCCGCACATCTATTTTTCCCTGCCCAAGGAGACGCGCCATTACGTGCCCATGGTGCTGGCGGCAGCGTGGTTGTTCATGCATCCGGACAGTTACAACCTGAAGTTTCCCAGGATCGACGGCAAACCGGGGCACATCCGCTTGCTGCGGCCGACCTCGCTGTCCGAACTCACGATCTGCCTGGGCCAGGCGCAGCACATGCAGCGTGGCTGGTTCCGTACCCTGCGCAACCTCAACCCGCGCCTGGATTCACAGAAGGAATTGCCCGCCGGCACCCGGGTGACGGTACCCGAGATCCTGGAAAAGCCCTATCGCAGGGAGTGCAGATCCGGCCCTTGGCCGATCCTGGCCTCAGACCTTCACTCGGGCAAGGTGCCGGCGCCGCCTGCATCATTGCTGCCGCGACACTATCGCGTACGCCGCGGCGATACGCTCAGCGGTATCGTCGAGCGTCTGGGATGCTCCAGCGTGCACCACGTGGCGCACATGAACCATCTGCATGCGCCGCATTACTCCATCCGCATCGGTGAGCATCTGCGCCTGCCGCGTTGCAGGCGTTGAGGCGCGCTGCACGTCGCCAAGACGCGCCCTCTCCGCCAGTGTCGATACGAGGGGATGGAGCCATCGGCGAAGGTACGCTCTCGGACCAGGTCCGGTGACTGGTCTCTCCAGCAGGACGTTGGCGACGCATGGCCGCCTCGTCTGGATTGGACGATGGCGGGCAGGGTGCCCCCTCAGGCTGCGGCGCTGGACCTGTCCAGGGTGTCGAGCGAGCGCGCGTTCTCGTCGAGCTGGTTCTTCAGCAGCCGGATCACCCGCAGCACGTGACGGTGCTGTGCCTGCGGCATGGAATTTTCCGCATTTCGGGTTTCGTGAAACGCCACGGCGATCCACAGCGCCACGCCGCGCAGGCGAATCTGCGGATTGGTCGAGCGGGCACGGGAGAGGCCGGTATCAGTGCCGGTGCCCCAGGATGAATGATGCTGGTCGGCAGGGGTTCCGTACAGGTGCGGATGCTCGCAGCGGGCGGCCTGGTTCATTTCGCGCAACGTCAGCTTGGCCAGTTCCCGCTTGGCCGGCCGCGGCAGGCGGGCAATGATGCTCTCGATTTCCTTCAGCTGACGTCCCAGCCGCAGACTGCGGCTGAGGGCAAGGATGCGTGTCATGAGCTGCATACGGTGATCCCCGGGTGAACCGTCCGCGACGCGGAGGACACCTTGTGTTCTGAAACGTCAGATTAGCGCGAGGCGGCTTTGCGCGCTACACCTCCAGAGGGCCAAAAAAGTGACGCAGTACCGAACTTCATGATCCCGCATCGGAGAGCCGCCGCCCCAGCGCCTGGCCGACGCGAACGGTCGATTGTGCCTGCAACTGCGGCATCCACGGGGCGCGCCCGTCCGGGAGCAGCACAATGACCGTGGATCCCATGTTGAAACGGCCCATCTCCGTCCCGCGGTCGAGGACGATGCGCTGACCGGTATGGTCGCGGCGCCCGATCACGTTGGCATACGGCGGAATGGTCAGGCCGCCCCAGACGGTGGATACGCTGGATACCAGGATGGCGCCCACCATGACCACCACGAATGGCCCATGCTCGCCCTCGAAATGGCACACCAGACGCTCATTGCGCGCGAACAGCCGCGGGATGGCCTCCACCGCGAACGGTGCCACGCTGAATATCCGGCCCGGCACGTGCGTAGTGCCGACCAGCGTGCCGGCCAACGGCATGTGCACGCGATGATAGTCCCGCGGTGCCAGATATATGGTCACGAATGAGCCATTGCGATACGGCGCGGCGGCATCCTCGTCGGCCAGCAGTTCGGCCGTGCTGAAGTCCTGTCCCTTGGCCTGGAAAATCCGTCCCTGCTCGATCCGTCCCAGCTGGCTGATGCGCCCGTCCGCCGGACTCACGACGCTGTCCGGATCCGGATCCACCGGCCGGGCCTCTTCACGCAGCGAGCGCGTGAAAAAGGCGTTGAAGTGCGCGTAGGCATGCGGATCGGGTTGCTCGGCCTGGCCCATGTCCACCTTGTAGCGGCGCACGATCTGATCGATCAGAAAGTTCTTCCACGGTTTCCAGTGCCAGCGCGTGGCCCAGTACACCACGCGGGACAGTGCGCGATGCGGCAGCAGGTATTGAAGCA
This sequence comes from uncultured Gammaproteobacteria bacterium, assembly GCA_963747595.1. Taxonomy (GTDB): domain Bacteria; phylum Pseudomonadota; class Gammaproteobacteria; order Xanthomonadales; family Rhodanobacteraceae; genus Oleiagrimonas. The sequence goes on along the minus strand of CAVVFO010000002.1, from coordinate 937,206 downwards.
GGACTTTGGGTGACATCGCCGAAGTATAGGGGGCTAGGGCCTGGCATCGGCAAAGGGACCGGTTCTGCTGCCCATTGTATGCAGCGGCCGCTGTGACCGGAGGAGGGACCAGCAAGGGCCTCAGCGGCAAGAGCAACGGCACCTATGGCTATCGGGTGCAGGCCTGCAATGTCGGCGGCTGCAGCGGATGGAGCAGTACCAGGAGCATCAGCGTGTTGCTGCCGCCCGCCACGCCGGCAGCACCCTCCTTGAGCGTGATACCGCCAGATACCAAGCCCACGATCAACGCCACGTGGTCGGCGGTGTCGACGGCGACCGAGTATCAATTGCAGGAGACAGCGCCGTCGGGATCGGTGTACTCCGTGTACGACGGAGGCGCGACCTCCTGGGCCCAGGCCCAGCTCACCGGCGGGGAGTACAGGTTCACCTTGCGTGCCTGCAACAGCTCCGGGTGTTCAGGGTGGAGCGCGACGGCATCGATCTACGTCACGGTCAGCGGCGGCGGACTGCCGGGACCATGACCGCCATACACGCCAGTGAACGCGAGACAGGGGCGCATCCGCTTTGCCTTGTGCAGCGGCAGGACAATGAAGGGTGTCGAGGCGCGCCCACCCCGGCGCAGGGGTGGAGAGGGCGGCAGGACCGTGGCAGGGACAGGGAGGGGAAGGAATGAACACTCGCATGGGAGTCTGGGCTGTGCTGGTGGTGTTGGTGAGCCTGTGCCAGGCGGTTCAGATTGACCGTTTTCATGGCTGGCTTCCATAAAGGTCATGTCATTGATGCAGGCAGTTACGACCACATCGCCCTCACCTGACAAACGTGTCCATGAATGATCAAGCCTGGCGTAATCAGGCGTTCAGGGCGGCGCTCGCACACTTCGATCATCAAGTCAAGTTCGGCAGGACAGATGCCGGCTTTGGCTCGTTCACCCTCACGCCGGTGAAGAAGATCACCGACCCATCTTTCATATTTGCCCGTACCCAAGAGTAGGAAAGAGACCATGATCAGTGAAGCCGATACCGATGCCGTGGGGCGCGTTTATCTGCAACCGATAGCACCGCCTTCCATTCTGGGGCTGTATGCATTTGCCGGCTCCACATTTATCGTCGCAGCCCACATGGCCGGCTGGTATGGTGGCCCTACGACGGCCTACTACCTGTTTCCTTTCGCGGCCATTTTCGGCGGTGTTGCGCAATTTACTGCCGGCATGTGGAGCTACAAGGCGCGAGATGGCATTGCCACAGCCATGCACGGCATGTGGGGCTCGTTCTGGATCGGCTATGGTGTCCTGTACGCCATGTTCGCTGTGGGAGTGCTGACCGAGCCTTCCGGGGCCTTTCCGGCATTAGGCTACTGGTTCATCGCACTGGCGGCGATCACCTTCATGGGAGCTGTGGCGGCGATGGCGGAGAATTTCGCTCTCGCCATGGTGCTGCTGACCCTGGCGCTGGGTTCTGCGTGCGCCGCCGTGGGAAATCTGTTGGGAAGCCATGGTTGGTCCGTGGGCGCCGGCTGGCTGTTTTTGATCTCTTCCTGGTTGGCCTGGTATACCGCCAGCGCACTGATGCTGCTGAGCGTGGGCAAGGGTTTCCTGCCGATCGGCAAGGCGCCGCGGGCCAAACGCGCGCCGGGTGTAGCCCTCGGAGAAGGCGAGCCCGGAGTGAAGCACGGCCAGTAACACCCGTCTTCGACCGGCGGACGATCCGCGCGCCGGCCCGGCTCTTGTCTCCACATCAGCTGATGCGCAAAAGTTGTGGGGAAAGGGTGTCAGGGAAAATTTCCAGTGGGCGCGGCACAGGGAGCGGTTGCCAGGTCCCTTCCGCTCGCCGTGGGACAACGGCACGTTCTCCATCACGCGGCAAAGCGACACGTGGGTGACGCGCCATGCAACCCGTTCACTGGCGCGGTCGCGCCCGGTGCGAGACATGCGGGAGAGTGCCGTGATCCATCATGCTGTCCAGCAGACCGTGTCAGTTACAGATGGACTCTGCCGCCACGCCGACCAGCTCATCGCTGTAGGGCGCAAGGGTGGCGGGGGTGACTGACGCAATGACCCGCATGATGCCACTCGTCGTCGGTGTCACCAGTCACCGCAATATTCCCGCAAGCGAGATCGAGCCGATCCGGCGCCATGTGCGGGATTTTCTCGCGCTGCTCCACCGCGATTTTCCGCAGCTGCCATTGCTCGTGCTCTCGGCGCTGGCCGAAGGCGGTGACCGGGTGGTTGCATCGGAAGCATTGGCCTGCGGCGCCCGCCTGACCGCGGTATTGCCATTGCCGCCAGCGCTGTATGTGGATGACTTCGGCAGTGCCGGCAGTTGCCTTGAATTTGCCGATCTGCGTGCGCGCGGCACCACGCTGCAACTGCCGCTGCTGGCGCGCAACACCCCGGGGGGCATTGCGCGGCACGGTGTGCAGCGTGATCGACAATATGCTGCGGCCGGAACATTCATCGCCAGCCATTGCCACATCCTGCTGGCCATCTGGGACGGACGTCCATCGGATTTGCTTGGCGGCACCGCACAGGTCGTGCGTTATCACCTGGCGGGGATCATGCCCGGCCTGATCGAATCCCGCGACTGTGCACGGTCATTGTTCGATCACGACGACGAAAGCCTGCTGTACCACATCGCCTGCTCGCGGGCCGATCCTGATTCCGGCGTGCAATCACCCCAACCCCCGCTGCAGCCGCTGCAGGTGCGTTGGCTCAGCAGGAATGGGGCGACGCGGGCGGAGGCGGGTATGCCTGGGGCATTTCGTCCGGTCTTCGCCCGCATGACCCAGTTCAATCTCGATGTGCAGCGCTATCAAGGCGACATGGTGGCCGATACGGCCATATGGGACTGCGACGGAGGGTCGGAGGCCGTCATTGACGATGCGCTGGGTGGCCTGTTCAGTCGTGCGGACTGGCTGGCCTTGCATTTTCAGAAGCGTGTGCTTCTGGCCATGCGTGGCATCCATGTCCTGGCGGCGTTGATGGGCATTGCATTCATCTGTTACTCCGATCTTCCGGCCGACTTGCCGTACCAGGAGACCTGGATTGACGTGTTCATCGTCCTGTTCGCCAGTGGCCTGCTCCTTGCGCGTCTCGCCAGGCAGCGTGATTGGCACCGCAAATACATCGACTATCGCGCGCTCGCCGAGGGCCTGCGCGTGCAGCGCTACTGGTATCGCGCAGGCATAGCCGCCACTGACTCCACTGCGTTTGCGCATGACAACTTTCTGCAGAAGCAGGACGTCGAGCTGGGCTGGATCCGCAATGTGATGCGCGTGGCCAGTCTGCGTGTATTCGACCGCGATTCTGTTCCGGCATCCGCTCTTGCGGCAGTCATCGACGAGTGGGTGGGCGCGCCCGGGCGTGGCGGGCAGCTCGACTATTACACGCGCAAGACGGCTGAGCGTGACCGCATCCACCGGTTCACCCAGACTCTGGGAATGGCCTGCCTGTGGGCGGGCATCTCCATCAGCGTGCTGCTGGCAGTGTTTCACCACGCACTGGGCGCCGATGCCACCACCATCCTTGTGGCGGTGATGGGGGTCCTGGCGGTCATTGCCGCTGCACGCGAATCCTATGCATATCGCAAGGCGGACAAGGAGCTGGTCAAGCAATATCGCTTCATGTGCGGCCTTTTTGCCGGTGCGCGCACCGCGCTGCAGGCGCAGCCGGACACTCGCGACCAACGCGAGATCCTGCGCGCGCTCGGTGAGGCGGCGCTGGCCGAGCATGCCGAATGGGCGCTGATGCATCGCGAGCGCCCGCTGGAACACGGCAGGCTCTGAGGCCCCGGATCGTTCCGTGGGTCAATGTGTGTCGAATCCGTATTGGGCCAGGACGGGTTTCATCGCCCTGACCCAGATGGCGTAACCGGCGCGGGTCATGTGCAGGCCATCCTTGCGCAGCAGGGCGCGGCGCGGTTTGCCTGCGGGGCCGGCCATGGCGGGATTCATGTCGACGAAGCGGATGTCCTTGCGTGTTGACGCCCATGCTTTGATGCGCTGATTGGCACGACGCATGATCGGCCACAGGTTGTCGCGGGCGATGCTGTGCTTGATGGCGATGTAGACGATGGGCACCTGCGGCAGGCTCCTGTGCACGCGTGCTGCGAACGCCTTGAAATCGGCCAGCACGCGTTGCGCGTCATGGCCTTCGGCGACGTCGTTGTCACCCGCGTACATGACGATCAGTCGCGGGTGATACGGCACCACGATCTGGCTTGCGTAATAGGTGGAGTCGGGAATGGTGGAGCCACCGAAGCCACGGTTGATGGTGGGCACGCCGGGGAAATCGGTTTTGAGCGTGGTCCAGAAACGGATCGAGGAGCTGCCGATGAACAGCACGCCGTGCTGTGGCGGCGGGTTGCTGCGGTCCTGGGCCTTGAAGGCGGCGATGGCCGAGGCCCAGCGCTGCGGGCCGGGATCCTGTGCCTGTGCCGTGCAGACCGTTGCCAGCGTCAGCAAGAGCAGGCACATCATTTGTCGCATGGAAGCACGCACACACATTGGGGAGGTCATGGCAGGATCATCCGCGGCGGGCAGGATGGCCAGCGTAACGCGTATACTTGCGCGCCTGTTTCTGCACACGGATTGCCGTGACTGACGAACTCGCCACCATCATCGATTTCATCCGCTACGGCGCCACCCGCTTTGCCGCCGAGGGCCTGACCTTCGGCCACAGCCAGGACAACGCCATCGACGAGGCTCGGCACCTGGTGCTGGCGACGTTGCACCTGCCGCCGGACATGCCGCCCGCCTACGGCAATGCGCGTTTGACGGCCGAGGAAAAGGTGACCGTGCTGGCGTTGATCCAGCGACGCCTGGACGAGCGCGTGCCGGTGGCGTATCTGGTGGGCGAGGCCTGGTTCGCGGGGTTGAAGTTCAAGAGCGATACGCGGGCCCTGGTGCCACGCTCGCCAATTGCGGAGCTGATCGAGAATGGCTTCGCGCCCCTGCTCGACGATCGTCCGGTGGACCACGCGCTGGACCTTTGCACCGGCTCGGGCTGCATCGGCATTGCCATGGCCGAGTACAACCCGCACTGGCAGGTCGATCTGGCGGACATCAGCGATGACGCGCTGGACCTGGCACGCGAGAACATCGCTTTCCAGGCCGTGGGCGAGCGCGTGCAGGCCATCAAGTCGGACCTTTTCGAAGGTCTGGGCGATACGCGCTATGACCTGATCGTCTCCAACCCGCCGTATGTGACCGAGAGCGAGTTTGCCGCGCTGCCCGGGGAATATGCGCACGAGCCGCAACTGGGCCTGACTGCCGGCGCGGATGGGCTGGATATCGTGCTGCGCATGCTGGATCGTGCGGCGGAGCACCTGAGCGAGCAGGGCGTGTTGATCGTGGAAGTCGGCAACAGCGAACATGCGCTGGCGGACCTGTTGCCGCAGGTGCCGTTCGTGTGGCTGGAATTCAGTGTCGGTCCGATGGGCGTGTTCGCGTTGCAGCGGCAGGATCTGGTGGAGCACGCGGCGGCGATTGCCGCGGCGGTGGCAGCGCGACATGCGTGAATGGCATTTTGTCGGTCGCGGTCCGCGTGAAATGATGGTGGCTCGATCCGGCGTCTGATTCCCGAATTCCGTTCCTGTCTGCGAGCCCGGCACTCATGTCCCACAACACCTTCGGCCACCTGTTCCGCGTGACCACCTTTGGCGAAAGCCACGGGCCGGCCATCGGCTGCGTGGTGGACGGCTGTCCGCCGGGGCTGGCTCTGGATAGGGACGACTTCACGGCCGATCTGGCACGTCGCGCCACCGGCCGTACGCGACACACATCGCAGCGACGCGAAGGCGACGACGTGGAGATTCTTTCCGGCGTGCATGAAGGCCATACCACCGGCACGCCGATCGCGCTGCTGATCCGCAATACCGATGCCCGCTCCAGGGATTATTCCGGGATCGCGCGCACGTTCCGTCCCGGCCACGCCGACTACACCTATCTGCACAAGTACGGCGTGCGCGATCCGCGCGGCGGCGGGCGCTCGTCGGCACGCGAGACCACCATGCGCGTCGCTGCCGGCGTCATTGCGAAAAAGTGGCTGGCACAGCGATTCGATATCCGCATCGCCGGTTACCTGGCGCAGCTGGGCGAGCTGACACCGCGGCATTTCGACCTGGCGGCGGTGGAAGGCAATGCCTTCTTCTGGCCGGATGCGGACATGGTGCCGGAGTTGGAGCGTGCCATGGATGCGCTGCGCAAGTCCGGCGACTCGGTGGGCGCGCGCGTCAACGTGCTTGCCGAGGGCGTGCCGCCGGGTTGGGGCGCGCCGGTATACGCCAAGCTGGATGCCGATCTGGCCGCGGCACTGATGTCGATCAACGCGGTCAAGGGCGTGGAGATCGGCGCCGGATTTGGCGCGGTGGTGCAGCATGGCAGCGAGCATCGCGATGAAATCACCCCCGCGGGATTTGTCTCCAATCACGCCGGAGGCATTCTGGGCGGCATTTCCACGGGCCAGCCGCTGCTGGCATCCATGGCGCTCAAGCCCACGTCCAGCATTCTCAAGCCGGGGCGCAGCGTGGATCTGGATGGCCGGCCGGTGGACGTGGTGACCAAGGGGCGGCATGACCCGTGCGTGGGCATTCGTGCCACGCCGATTGCCGAGGCCATGGTGGCGCTAGTGCTGATGGATCAGGCATTGCGGCACCGGGCGCAATGCGGTGACGTGGCATCTGCCGCCCCCCGCATCCCGGGTTCGATTCCCGACGCGTAACGCCAGGACCGCCGTACGGCGACCACCTGCATGACGCGACAACACCACGACCTGTTGTGCATGCACGCGCACACCACTTGATCAGGCACGACGAAATGAGCAAAAAGACCAATTACACCGTGGCCATCGTCGGCGCCACCGGCGCCGTGGGCGAGACGCTGCTGTCGATCCTGGCCGAACGGCAGTTCCCGATTGGCCGGCTGATTGCCCTGGCCAGCGCGCGTTCCGCCGGTGACACGGTGTCCCTGGGCCGCAAGGAGATCACGGTGCGTGATGTGGCGACCTGCGATTTCGCAGGCGTGGATATCGCGTTCTTTTCAGCTGGCGGTGCGGTTAGCCGGGAGCATGCGCCGCGTGCCGCGGCAGCCGGCGCCGTGGTCATCGACAACACCTCCGAGTTCCGCCGTGCGGACGATGTGCCGCTGGTGGTGGCCGAGGTCAATCCGCATGCCGTCGCGCAGTACGGCAACCGCGGCATCATCGCCAACCCCAACTGTTCCACCATGCAGATGCTGGTGGCGCTGGCGCCGATCCATCGTGCGGCAGGCATCCAGCGCATCAACGTGGCCACCTATCAGGCCGTTTCCGGTGCCGGACGCTCGGGCATGGAGGAGCTGGGTCGGCAGACGGCGGCAATGCTGAGCTTCCAGCCGGTCAAGGTGGAGAAATTCAGCAAGCAGATCGCCTTCAACGTGATCCCGCACATCGACACGTTCCAGGACAACGGCTACACCCGCGAAGAAATGAAGATGGTGTGGGAGACGCAGAAGATCCTCGACGACGCCTCGATCCTGGTCAATCCGACGGCGGTGCGGGTGCCGGTGTTCTATGGCCACGCGGAGGCCGTGCATATCGAGACGCGCGACAAGATCACCGCCGAACAGGCGCGCGCATTGCTGGAGCAGGCACCGGGCGTGACGGTGATCGATCAGCGTCAGGACGGTGGCTATCCGACGCCGGTCGGCGATGCCGCCGCGACCGATCCGGTGTACGTGGGCCGTATCCGTGAAGACATCTCGCATCCCCGCGGACTGGATCTGTGGGTGGTGGCGGACAATATTCGCAAGGGCGCGGCGCTCAATGCCGTGCAGATCGGCGAGCTGCTGCTGCAGCAATATCTGTGAGCCAGCGCCTTCTTCGGCCGGTCTGCGGTCGGCGCCGCCTGCGGCAATGAGACTGCGCAGAGGTTGCCGGTGCAGGCCTCTGGGCCGGGTGCCGCACGCCGCGATGAAATGGTTTCCGCACTGTCCGGCAGACCCGACGACCCGCTGATCTGCGCATGTCTCGAACGCATGCTTCGATTGCCGCAAAAAACGGCGTGATGAACCGCTCGAAGATCGAATTCGTGAGCGACGTACGGCCCCGCGGGCTTCAATGCGTGGCACTATTGGTGAAAACGCGTGTTGTGAACTAAAGTTAAGCCGTTGTCATGAGGCAATGTCGAGCCAGACAAGGCCAGGTTTTCCGAGGGGGAACGCACCAATGAATCGTACCTTGAAGCTGCCGCTGCTGGTGGCGCTGGCGCTGGGCAGCACGTCGGCCATGGCGCTGGGGCTGGGCCAGATCCGTGTGAAATCGGCGCTGGATCAACCGTTGCTGGCCGATATTCCCTTGACTGCGGACTATCCGGGAGAGGCCAGCCATGTGCGGGTGGCGCTGGCTTCGGCGGCGGATTTCAAGCGCGCCGGCCTGGATCGCAGCCAGATCAAGGCGCACCTGAATTTCAAGGTGATCACCAACGGCAAGGGCCAGCGGGTGATTCGCGTGACCAGCACGCAGCCTGTGCATGCCACCTACCTCGATTTTCTGCTCAAGGTCAGCTGGCCCAAGGGGTCGATGCTGCGCGAGTTCACTGCCCTGCTGGATCCGCAAGGCATGGCCGGCAGCCAGCCGACGCCTGCGCCGACCGGGGAGCCCGGTGCCGGTGCTGCAGCGCAGGGGAGCGCGGCCGCCGCATCCGCTGAAAGCCCCCGGACGGGTTCATCCGCTGCCACCTCAGGGGCGGCAGCATCCTCGGCGCGCAACGGCGAGTACGGTCCGGTGCGGTCCGGTGAAACGCTGAGTGAGATCGCCCGCAAAGCGCAACTGCAGGGCGTGACCCTCAACCAAATGCTGATGGCGCTCTACAAGGCCAACCCGGGGGCGTTCTATCGCCACAACATCAATGCGCTGAAACGTGGCGCCGTACTGCGCATTCCCTCGCGCGATCAAGCCACCGCCGACTCCGTCGCCGCGGCATTGGCGGCCGTGCGGCGGCAGGAGACCGACTGGCGGAACAGTGCCGCGGGGTCACCCACCATGGTGGCGCACGCCGGAGGCCGCGCAGGCAGTGGCAAGGCAGCACACGGCGGCAGCGCGAATGGCGACCACCTGTCGCTGGTGCCGCCGCAGCAGGGTGGAGGCGGTCATGCCCAGCCGGGCGTTGCCGGCGGCAGTGGCAATACCTCGGTGGCGGGTTTGCAACAGAATCTGGCGCGGACCCGGGAGTCGCTGTCCAATGCGCAGCAGGAAAATGCCGATCTGCACTCGCGGGTGTCCAGCCTCAAGAGCATCAACGACAAGAACAGCAAGCTGCTGAGCCTGAAAAGCGCGCAGATCGCCGAGCTGCAACAGAAGCTGGCGCAGGCTCGCAAGGCGGCCGGCATGCGTGCGGGCTCTGCAGCGTCGGCGGCGTCGCCCGCAGCGGTTTCCCCTGTGGCCACGGGGTCCACCGCAACGGCGGCGGCCGCGTCGACTGCGGCGATGGCCAACAGCAGCAATGCCATGCTGGCAGCATCGGGATCGTCTTCCGCCGGAGCGCCGGCCACGGCATTGAGCGCCAGCGCGGCGCCCACGGCGTCCAGATCGCCGGCCTCGCAGCCGGCCAGTCAGGCGCCGGCCCATCGCGCGCCGGAACGGCCGGTGGTGCAGGCCAATCCCTGGTTCGTGCGGCCCTGGTCATGGCTGGCCGGCGCTGTGGTGGTGATCGGCTTGCTGCTGCTGGCATGGGCCAGTTCGCGGCGCAAGCGTGCGGAGCAGGCGCAGGGCAAACCGTCGCTGGCGGATCAGTTCGGCGATTCGCCATTCGGCTCGGCCAGCGCCGTGATGGATGGTGACGAGGCGATGGACGTCGACCAGCGCGAGTTGCTTGCGCATCTGGCGGAGCACCCCGACGACGTGGGCCTGCACCTGGAGCTGGTCAGCCTGTACTACGCGCGCAGTGACGTGGAGCATTTCGAAGGTGCCGCCGAGGCCATGTATGCCCACGTGGCCGATCCCGATCAGCCCGAGTGGCAGGACGTGATTGCCATGGGCCGTGAACTGACGCCGGAGCACCCGCTGTTTGCCGGCGAGGCAGCGCAGGTGGCTACGCCCGTCGCTGGGGAAGTCGATGCATCGGCGGACAATGCATTCGATCCGGGCGATTACGTGTCCGAAAATGATGCCGAGGACATCGATGAAGATGTCGCCGATGATGCCGTCTCCCCGCCGCATGCGGATGAAGAGACCGACACCACGGGCTACAGTTTCGACTTCGATCTGACACCGCATCATGAATCTGCAGCCCCGGAAGGGGGCGAGGTGCCACAGGCGCCCAGCGAAGACGAGTACGACGCATTGCCGCCCATTCCGGAGGATGAGGGGCTCGAGTACGATGGGGGCATCCTGCCGGACCTGCATGAGAAGCCCGCGCAGGGCGGCGGGGCCCAGACAGATGTGGCTTATGAGCTTTCGTCAGGGGAGGCCGCGCCACTGTCGGACGATCCGGTCGATACCAAGCTGGATCTGGCACGTGCCTATATCGACATGGGCGATCCGGAAGGCGCCCGCGCCATGCTGGACGAAGTCATGGCCGAGGGCACACAGATGCAGAAAGACATGGCAGGCAGGCTGCTCGAAGAGGTGAACTGACACCCGTCGCGATGGACCGCACCCACGACGCCTGTCCGGTTTCCGGGCGGGCGTCGTCGTCTCCGTGCTCTTTTCCGCAGTCGGCATCGGGGGATCGAGGCAGTACACTTGCCGCCTTTCCGCAAGCAACGGCATGTGATCCGGTATGCGTCTGGCCCTGGGTATCGAATACGACGGCACCGATTTTCTCGGCTGGCAGCGACTGAGCCATGGGCCCACCGTGCAGGCCAGCATGGAGAAGGCACTGTCGCGGGTGGCCGATCATCCCGTCAATGTGGTGTGCGCAGGACGCACCGACTCCGGCGTGCACGCGCATTGCCAGGTGGCGCATTTCGATACGCGCGCCGAACGCTCCATGCGTGGCTGGGCGCTGGGCACCAGCTCCGAGCTGCCGCGCGGCATTTCCGTGATCTGGGCACGACCGGTGGCCGATTCATTCCATGCACGCCATCAGGCGCGCGGCCGACGCTATCGTTACATCATTCTCAATCGCATGGTGCGCCCGGCACTGGAAGCGCGCCACGTCACCTGGGAAAGGCATCCGCTGGATGCCATGCGCATGCATGCCGCAGCACAGGCTTTGATCGGCGAGCATGACTTCTCCGCCTTCCGCGCCATTGCCTGCCAGGCACCGCATGCACGTCGCGATGTGCGCCGCGTCGAGGTCACGCGCGACGGCGATCACGTCTGTGTGGACATCGAGGCCAATGCCTTTCTGCATCACATGGTGCGCAACATCGTCGGATCGCTGTTGCCGGTGGGGCGCGGCGAACGCAAGCCGGCCTGGGTCGGCGAGCTGCTGCATGGCGGCGATCGTTCGGTGGCCGGACCGACCGCGCCATCCACGGGATTGAGCTTTGTCGGCCCGCTGTATCCGCAGCATTGGGGCTTGCCGCAGCAGGTGACATCGGGATGAGCACGTATTTCCGTTTTGCAGCGGTTTGTGGCATTCATAGGACATGAGGCGCACGCGCATCAAATGCTGCGGCATCACACGTCCCGGGGACGCAGTGCTGGCAGCGCAGCTGGGGGCCGATGCCATCGGACTGGTCTTCACGCGCCGCAGCAAGCGCTTCGTGGATGTGCCCGCGGCCCGCGCCATCCGCGCCGCCCTGCCGCCCTATGTGGTGGTCGTGGCCCTGTTCATGGATGACGAAGTGGCCTGGGTCCATGAGGTCGAGGCGCAGCTGAGGCCCCATGTGCTGCAATTCCATGGCAGCGAACCGGCGGCGTACTGTCAGGGATTCGTGGCGCCCCACGTGAAAGCCGTGGCCATGGGCTCGGCGCCCGACCTCGCCGCCGAATTCGCCGCGTATCCGCAAGCCATGGGATTCCTTCTGGATGGACACCGCATGCGCGAGCCGGGCGGCAGCGGCAAGAGTTTCGACTGGTCGCAGGTGCCGCGTCAGCCGGAGCGGCCTGTGGTGATCGCCGGTGGCCTGACGCCGGACAATGTGGCCGAAGCCGTGCAGATCGCGCGCCCGTGGGCCGTGGATGTGTCCAGCGGTATCGAATCTGCGCCCGGGATCAAGGACGCGGACTTGATGCACCGGTTCATCGCCGCGGTGCACGAGGCGGACGCGCAGGCGTGAAGTGCTATGGCTTGCCGGGTGGACCGCGATCCAGATAAGGCAACTTGTCCGGTACGCCGTCCCAGTCCCCGGCATCTGCCGGGGCATCGATTTTCTCTGTGATCACCGGCCATATCCTGCTCATTTCGGCGTTGATCCCGAAAAAGTGCATCTGCCCCGGCGGCACATCGTCATCGGCAAAAATGGCGTTGGCCGGGCACTCGAAAACGCACAAAGTGCAGTCGATGCATTCATCGGGGTGGATGGCCAGAAAGTTCGGTCCTTCGTAGAAGCAGTCCACCGGGCATACTTCCACGCAATCGGTGTATTTGCATTTGATGCAGTTGTCGGTGACGACATGGGTCATGACACGCGAGGTCGCTGCGAAAGACAGTTCAGTGTACATATGGACAATGCGTTGATCCGCATCAAGACGGGAACGCATGCAACATGAAGAATCCCCCAGGTTGCTTGCTGATCGCCACGCTGACGATGTAGGCGAAGACCAGCAGGGCCGCCATCCACGCGAGCCGCGGGAGGATGCGCGAACGCGAGGAGTGCAGCGCCACCATGCCCAGTGCGACATATACAATCAGCCCCAGTACCTTGGCGGTCAGCCATCCGCTGTTGACGAACGGGTATTGGTGGATGAACACGGCAAGCGTCAGTCCGCTGCCCAGCAGCAGCGTATCCACGATGTGTGGCGTGACGCGCAGCCAGCGCCACAACGACCGGCGCGGCGCGGCGAAAAGCCATAGGCCGCGTGCGAAGAACAGGCTGAAACTCAGGGCGACACAGGTCACATGAAGCAGCTTGATCCAGTTGTACATGCAGTTCCGAAACCTTGGACATCAGACGGCAGTGTCGGCGCGCCACCTGACGATCGCCTTGATCCGGGTCAAGGATGCCGCGTGGCGCACCGCATAATCTTCAGCTTCATCCATTCGATATGCACCGTATCCCATCATCATGCATCCTGAACCCATGCCCGGCGCGCAAAAGCAAACGTGCATCATCACGGCGGCCGCCCACCGGCTGTTTTTCCTCGGTGGTGCCTCGCAACTGGTGATCGCCCTTGCATTCTGGCTGTATGTGCTCGCCGGCTGGTACTTGCCACTCTGGCCGCCACCGCTGCTGACGGTCGTGGCGCCGTTGGCGCATGTCTTCCTGATGTTGTACGGCCTTTTCACGTTTTTCGTGTTCGGGTTCCTGTTCACGGTATTCCCGCGCTGGCTGCAGACGGCCACGGTGCCGCGGCGGCGCTACACGACCGTTGCGGCAGTGCTTTCCGGCGGCATGTTGTGCTTCTACGTGGGCGCATTCGTGTCGCGGTGGGTGGCGATCATCGGTGTGGTGGTGTTTGCGCTGGGCTGGGCCGGCGCACTGCTTACCCTGCTGCAGGTCTGGCGCAGCTCGAAAAAGGCCGACAAGCACTTTGCGCTGTTTCCGTTTGCCTGTGTCGGTTTCGGCTGGGCGGGGGCGTGCGCCTACGCCGCCTGGCTGATCACACAGGCACCAGCGCTGTCCGACATCACCATGGCGATTGGCCTGTGGCTGTATCTGGTACCGCTGATCGTCGCGGTCAGCTACCGCATGATTCCCTTTTTCAGCAGCGGCGTGCTCCAGCACTACACCATCGTCAAGCCGGTCTGGACGCTGCCGGCGACGTTGTTGTGCGTGCTTCTGCATTGCGCGCTGGAGATCACCGGCCATGCCAAATGGACCGTGCTGGCGGATCTGCCGCTGGCGGGGCTGGCGGTGTGGCACAGTGTGCGCTGGGGGCTGCATCGCAGTCTGCGGGTACCGTTGCTGGGCATGCTGCACGTGAGCTTTGCATGGCTTGGTATCGCCATGTTGCTGTACGCCGCGCAAAGTCTTTTGAGGCTGTCTGGCGCGGCGTTCGATCTGGGGCTGGCGCCGCTGCACGCGCTGGGAATCGGCTTTGTCACGGGAATGGTGGTTGCCATGGCATCGCGGGTGAGTCTCGGTCACTCCGGGCGAGCGCTGGTGGCCGATCGCGTCACGCTCTGGGCATTTGCCGTCATCCAGGCCGTGGCCGTGATTCGGGTGCTGGCGGAAGTGCCGCCGTTTGTGCACAGCCGGTATGGCCTCTGGCTGATATTGACCGCAGGTGCCGTTTGGCTCATTGCGCTGGTGCCGTGGAGCGCCCGTTTTGGCCGCATCTATGTCACGCCACGGGTGGACGGCGCTCGGGGATGACCGCAGCGGCCGGCGGTTCCCTTCTGCGGCGCCTCCGGTCCTCCGATACCACTTGACCCGGCCGGGTATCAGCCGGCACAACGCACCCGCGCGATCATCTTGGGTGGCCGGACGTGGGTCGCCGGGTATGTCTGCGTGATCTCGGCAGTCGGTGTGGTGTCTCCTCCAGTGCGGCCAACAGGGCGTGGTCTTGCGGAGGATGCCTTTTTCACCAGCGAGCGCCTCTTGCAACTGGCGCGGTGGCGCGCGTTCAACGGGCGCGAGATCTTGATCTGGATCAAGGGGGGTCACCAGTGGCGTTTGTAGCATGGCGGTGCGCAGAAAACCGTTCTGCCAATTCCACCACCTGCTTCGAGACCAGACACATGAAACAGAAAAGAACCCGCGTCAGCCAATCACGTGCGTCCCTGAACGATGACCGGCTCGACCTTACGCGGCATCATGAACCGCAAGGGTTTCGTGATCGCTTCGCCTACGGCTTCACAAAGCTACTGCGCTTTGTCGCCGACACGTTTTTTGCCAAGCGCTATGGCCATCGTGCCGTGGTGCTGGAAACCGTGGCGGCAGTGCCGGGCATGGTGGGCGCAACACTGCAGCACTTGCGCTGTCTGCGGCGCATGTGCGATGACAATGGCTGGATCTACACACTGATGGACGAGGCCGAAAACGAGCGCATGCACCTGATGACGTTCATGGCCATCATTCACCCGACGTGGTTCGAGCGCCTCGTGGTGGTGCTGGTCCAGGGCATCTTCTACAACCTCTTCTTCCTGCTGTATCTCGTCTCCTCGCGGACCGCACATCGGGTGGTGGGCTATTTCGAGGAAGAAGCCATCATCAGCTACAACTTCTATCTCCAGCACATCGATGAAGGAGTGGAAGAGAACGTTCCCGCGCCGCAAATCGCCATCGACTACTGGAACATGCCGGCCAATGCCCGCCTGCGGGATGTAGTTCTGATGGTGCGCGCGGACGAGGTGCAGCATCGGGATGTCAACCACGGGTTTGCGGACACCTTGAGCCAGAGACATGATGCCCAGGTAGAGGCAAATATTTGAGATGGTTCAGGGACGCAAATGGACCCACGATGCGCGGGATGCGGCCGACAGCGACCGCATCCTGATTGATCGGAGATGGACGCGACATCTCCGGATGGGGTTGGCATCTGGATCATTGGAGTTGTGATGTCACGCTCCGCGGCCGGGCCAGTATGATCAGCCATGATGAAACGGTGCTTCTTTCGTTTTCCCCCGTTGCGTGCCGGATGTCGCATCGAGCGTATCAACGGCCTTGCGCAGATCCGTCAGCAGGAGATCCGACATGTCGCGTGAAAAGCCTTCGCGGATCACGATGCGCAGCACCTCCACCGATTGGGCGTCGGCCGGCATGGTGTAGGCCGGAACCTGCCACCCGCGGGCGCGCAAACGGTCGGAGATGTCGTACACGCTGTAGTTCGAGGGATCCTTGAGCCGGAACGCGAATACCGGGATGGTGTCGCCGCGGCTGAGTAGCTCGAACGGCTCCATTTCGGCGATCGCGTCGGCAAGCTCGGTGGCCGTGTCTTGCAGAGTGCGCATGATGCGCGTATAGCCGGCCCGTCCCAGACGCAGGAAATTGTAGTACTGGCCCACGATCTGGTTGCCGGGCCGCGAAAAGTTCAGCGTGAAGGTGGGCATGTCGCCACCCAGATAATTGACGTGGAATACCAGTTCCTCGGGCAGATGTTTCCTGTCACGCCACAGCGCCCAGCCCACGCCCGGATAGACCAGGCCGTACTTGTGACCCGACGTGTTGATGGAGACCACGTTGGGCAACCGGAAGTCCCAGTGCAGCTGGGGATGGATGAAGGGTGCAATGAAGCCGCCGCTGGCGGCATCCACGTGCAGCGGCACCGCCAGATCGTGGGCGGCATTGTGCGCGACCACGGCGTCGTGAATGGCCTCGATCGGCTCGAACTCACCCGTGAAGGTGGTACCGAGAATGGCCACCACGCCGATGGTGTCTGCATCGATGCGGCTGACCACCTCCTCGGGCGTGATGACGTAGCGGCCCTCGCGCATGGGGATGTAGCGCGGCTCGACCTCCCAGTAGCGGCAGAATTTCTCCCACACCACCTGCACGTTGGTACCCAGGATCAGGTTGGGCTTGCCGGCGCTGCGGCCATTGGCTTTGCAGTGCGCCCGCCAGCGCCATTTGAGCGCCATGCCGGCCAGCATCACCGCCTCGCTGGAGCCGATGGCGGACACGCCCACGGGTTCGCCCTCCTCCGGGGCATTGAACAGGCGCGCGATCATGTTCACGCAGCGCGTCTCGATCTCCGCGGTCTGCGGATACTCGTCCTTGTCGATCATGTTCTTGTCGAAGCTCTCGGCCATCAGCCGCTCGGCCTCGGGTTCCATCCAGGTGGTGACGAAGGTCGCCAGATTCAGCCGCGCATTGCCGTCGAGCATGAGCTCGTCATGGATCATCTGGTAGGCGGTTCGCGGGGTCATCTCCGCGTCGGGCAGACTGTATTTGGGCACCGGCGCGGACATGGCACGGGAGCCATACGTGGGCACCAGTTCGGTTTCCTGTTGCAGTTTCTTGACCATGACGATGCATTACTCCGATTGGGCCGCCCGCGCCCGGCTCGGGTGGCGCCACCGATAAAGTAGCAAGGGAAAAGCGGTCATCACAGCCAGCACGGCGAGCATGGTCAGGATATATTCGGGTGCGGCAAGCTCACCACCGGGCGGCAGCAGGCCGATGCCCAGACAGGCAAGGGTGGTGACAAACCCCATTCCCGCAACCAGCCACAGGCCCCAGACCTTGCCGCCGGGCACGCGATAGGGCCGCGGCGTTGCCGCTTCGCTGTAGCGCAGGCGGATCGCCGCAGCAAACATCAGCAGGTACATGACGCAGTACAGGATCACGGCCAGAGAAGTCAGCAGCAGGAACGCGGTATCCACAGACGGTGCAACCAGAAAGACCAGCGCCACTGCGCTCATCGCCACCGCCTGCAACAGCAACATGTTGCGCGGCACGCCCCTTGGCATTGACGGTGTGCAGCACCGGTGGCGGGTTGCCGGCGCATCCCGCCGCCCACAGCCCCTTGACCGGTCCCACCACCCAGGTGCTGGTCTGGCCGGCGGCGCCCAGAGCGACAAGCACGGCGGTTATCGGCACCAGAACGTGCAGGTGCCAGGTCGATGAAAATCACCGTCACCAGCCAGCCGCGGATCCCAGGCAAAAGCCAGGCTGGCAGCCACGCAGGACAGGATCGAGGTGAGGCCGAAGACGCTCTGCACCCACTGCAGCCATACGGCGGTCACACCCCAGCGCGTGCCGAACGCGTCAGCGACCCAATGGAAGACGCCGTTCTTGGGCCAGGCTGTGGCCAACTCCGCGGACACCAGAGCGACGGGTATCAGAAAGGCGCACATCGTGACTACATTGAAGAACACCATCTCCAGCCCTGTCGCCGCCATCATCGGCATATTGCGCAGGGTGAGAAACAGTGCGGCCGTCATCAGCGTGAGCGTGACGACGCCCAGGTGACGCGCTGGAGTCTTGGTGGTGTCCGCCGGGCGCGAGCGGGAACAAGGCTTCATGGCGCGCCAGTGTGGCATGGGTAAGTACGGGTGACGAGATTCAGTGATTGATTCAAATCAATGAATGGCCTTGGCAGGGCGCGCATCATTCCTGACAGTTGTGAGCAGGCACCTTCAGCGCCCTTTTGGGCCCTGTGGTCTCCGTACATCAGCACAAGACGATGTCCTTGGCTCCATGCCGCATCGTGTCCTTATCCCCCACGGGCTCCGATCGTGATTGCCACCCTGGACAATCAACAAGTTGAAACGCTCAGCCGTGACGAGATTCTCAAGCAGCTTGAGAGCGGCACGGATGGTTTGAGCGCGTCTGAAGCGCAGCAACGGCTGCAACAATTCGGACCGAACGAGATCGAGGAAAAAAAGGCCAACCCGCTTCTGAAGTTCCTCGGCTATTTCTGGGGACCCATTGCCTGGATGATCGAGGCAGCGGTGATTCTCTCGGCGGTGGTGCGGCACTGGCCGGATTTTTTCATCATCCTGGTTCTCCTGCTGGCCAACGCGGTGGTCGGGTTCTGGGAAGAACATCAGGCGGGCAATGCCATCGAGGCGTTGAAAGCCGACCTGGCGGTCAAGGCGCGGGTGCAAAGGGATGGGAAGTGGATCACTCCACCCGCCCGCGAACTGGTGCCGGGGGACGTGATCCGCATGCGGCTGGGCGATATCGTGCCGGCCGATGCGTATCTGTTTGACGGCGATCCGATCGAAGTGGACCAGTCCGCCCTGACCGGCGAGTCATTGCCAGTCGAACGCACACCGGGTGAGGCGGTTTTTTCCGGTTCGATCGTCCGTCAGGGCGAAATCGACGCCATCGTGTACGGCACCGGCAGGAACACCTATTTCGGCAAGACCGCGTCGCTCGTGGCAGGGGCGCATACCGTCAGCCATTTCCAGAAAGCGGTGCTGAAGATCGGCAATTACCTGATCATCCTCGCGGCGGCGCTGGTCGCGTTGATCATCGCCGTCGCGGTCTTTCGCGGCGACCCGATCCTGACCACGGTACAGTTTGCGCTGGTGCTGACGGTAGCGGCGATTCCGGTAGCGATGCCCACGGTGCTGTCGGTGACGATGGCGGTGGGTGCACGACTGTTGGCCGCAAAAAAGGCCATCGTCAGCAAGTTGGTGGCCATCGAGGAGCTGGCCGGTGTGGACGTGCTGTGCGCCGACAAGACTGGCACCCTGACCCAGAACAAATTGACTCTGGGCGATCCTTTCTGTGCGGGTGATATTGCCCCGGAGCAAGTCATCCTCGCCGGCGCGCTGGCCTCGCGCGCCGACAACAACGACACGATTGATCTGGCGGTGCTGGGTGGGCTCGGGGACGCCGATGCGCTGAAGGCTTTCGAGATCGTCCATTTCACGCCGTTCGATCCGGTACACAAGCGCACCGAAGCCAGCATCAGGGGCAAGGACGGCAAGACGTTCAAGGTGACCAAGGGCGCGCCGCAGGTGATCCTGGCCCTCTCAGCCAATGCCGCGCAGGTCAAGGATGCCGTCGACGAGGCCGTCGATGCATTCGCGGCGCGCGGATTCCGCGCGTTGGGCGTGGCGCGCGATGAAGGTGATGGTCAATGGCAATTGCTTGGTGTGCTGCCATTGTTCGATCCGCCGCGCGACGATGCCAGGTCCACCATCGCGACCGCAGCCAAGATGGGCGTGAAGCTCAAGATGGTGACCGGCGACGCATTGGCCATTGCCAGGGAGATGGCCGGCAAGCTGGATCTCGGCACACGCATTTTCGATGCGAGCAGCTTGGGCGATTCGAAAAAGACCGAGAGCAATGAAGTGGCCAGGTCCATCGAAGACGCCGACGGCTTCGCCCAGGTTTTTCCGGAGCACAAATACCACATTGTCGATGTGCTGCAGGAGCGCGGCCATATCGTCGGCATGACCGGCGACGGCGTGAACGACGCCCCGGCGCTCAAGAAGGCCGATTGCGGCATCGCCGTGGCCGGCGCTACCGACGCGGCACGTGCGGCAGCGGCCATCGTGCTGACGACGCCGGGCCTGTCCGTGATCATCGAGGCAATCGCTGAAAGTCGCAAGATCTTCCAGCGGATGACCAGCTATGCCATCTATCGCATTGCCGAGACATTACGGGTGTTGCTGTTCATGACCGCGGCGATCCTGATCTTCAACTTCTATCCCTTGACCGCAGTGATGATCGTGATGCTGGCCGTGCTCAACGACGGTGCCATCCTTTCGATCGCTTACGACAGGGTGCACTACAGGAATGAGCCCGAGGCCTGGAACATGCGCATGGTGCTTGGCATTGCCTCGGTACTCGGCATCCTCGGACCGATCGCCGCCTTCGGTTTGTTTTACCTCGGCGACCGCGTGTTTCACCTCGACCATCCGCACTTGCAACCGATGATGTACCTGATGCTGTCCGTGGCCGGGCATTTGACGATTTTCCTGACGCGCACGCGCGGTCCGTTCTGGTCCATCCGGCCTGCAAAGATCCTGTGGGCGGCCGTGCTCGGCACTCAGGTCATCGCAACCCTGATCGCGGTTTATGGTTTCCTGATGCCGCCGCTGGGCTGGGGCTGGGCCGCGTTCGTCTGGGCCTATGCCTTGGTATGGTTTGTGGTGAGCGACAGGATAAAGCTTCTGGCATACCGAGTGCTCGAATCGGCTGCAACCGTCGCGGCGGGCAGGGCGGCAACGTGAAAACGCTCGTCCCGCCCATGTATTGTTCCAGCAGGTGGTCGTTTGCGCAGCCGATGCGGGCCGATTTACTTCTATGGGTAATGAGGCCAGCTTCATGCGCTCGCGTGAGCCGCCACATCCAGGGAGACACAGGCCTGGAGTTGCCACCGACAATGGTTTTCGCACGGGAGATTGCCCAATTGATCCGGCGCGATTCCACGCACGTTCTTGCCTTGCTTTCCGCAAACGGCGTGCGCCGCCAGCCCGGGGAGTCCTGAACTCGTGCGCAAGCTCGTGCTCACACTCAACGCGGGATCGTCCAGCATCAAGTTCGCGCTGTTCGACATGAACACGGTGCACACTGCGGATCCACCGCGAGTCTGCCGCGGGCAGATCAACGGCATCGACCATGTGCCGCATTTCGTGGCACAGGCAGGCGATGGCACCACCATCGAAGAGAATGACTGGGGGCACACCTCGTCGGTGCCATACGAGACCTTGCTGGGTGACCTGCTGGACTGGGTGCAGTCGCGTCTGCATGGAGACGCCCTGCAGGCGGTCGGCCACCGGATTGTGCATGGTGGTCCGGATTACAGTCGTCCGGTACGGCTGGATGCGCACGTGAGGCGTGATCTGGCGAAGCTGAATCCGCTGGCGCCGCTGCATCAGCCACACAATCTGGCCGCGGTGGCGACGCTGGCGCGCCTGTATCCGGAGATGCAGCAGGTGGCCTGTTTCGACACCGCGTTCCATCATGACATGCCTGACTGTGCAAAGCGTTTCGCGTTGCCGCGGCGCTTCTCGGATGCGGGTGTGCAACGGTACGGCTTTCACGGACTGTCTTATCAATACATCGCCGGTCGGCTGCGTCGCGAAAACCCGCTGCTGGCGGACGGACGGGTGATCGTGGCGCATCTTGGCAACGGCGCCAGTCTGTGCGCCATGCACGCGGGCCGCAGCGTCGACACAACCATGGGAATGACGCCGCTGGACGGATTGGTGATGGGGACGCGCTGCGGTGATCTGGATCCCGGCATCGTGCTGTATCTGCAGCGCGAGTACGGCCTGTCTGTGGATGAGGTCGAGCAGTTGCTCTATCACGACAGCGGCCTGCTGGGCGTATCGGGCATCAGCAACGACATGCACGCGCTGCTGGACAGCAGTGAGCAGCATGCCGCCGAGGCCATCGAGCTGTTTGTCTTCCGCATCGCACGCGAGATCGGTGCATTGACCTCCAGCCTGGACGGACTCGATGCGCTGATCTTCACGGCAGGCATCGGCGAACACGCGGCGCCGATACGGGCCGCCGTATGTGCACGACTGTCGTGGCTGGGCATTGCATGTGACGAACATGCCAACGCCCGGCATGACTCGGTGATCAGCGCCCCGCACAGCAGCGTGCAGGTGTGCATCATCCCGACCGACGAGGAGGCCGTGATTGCCTCGCAGACGGTCCGGTTCATTGATTCCGCATCGTCCGCCTCACGTCGCTACACGGATGGCTAGTGGCAAAGAGGACGCAGCCTGTCTCAACCCTTCACATCGATCCCCACGAGGCGCAACCATGTTCACGTTCAACGCGGCGCTCTCCAGCGCCACCACAAAGAAACCCGCGCACACATCACCGGCGAGCACTCAGGATGGACCTCTGGATGCGCAGATGGTCGATCGGATCCATCGCTACTGGATGGCCGCGAACTACCTGTGCGTGGGCCAGATCTATCTCCAGGACAATCCGCTACTGCGCGACCCGTTGCGTGTGGACCACATCAAACCGCGTCTGCTGGGGCACTGGGGGACCTCGGCCGGACAGAACTTCATCTACGCGCACCTGAACCGGTTGATCGGCGAACGCCATCTCCGCGCGCTGTACATTTCCGGTCCGGGTCACGGCGGCCCGACCTTGAATGCGTGCGCCTGGCTGGAGGGCAGCTACAGCGACGTGCATCCGGACGTGACCCGGGATGAACAGGGCATGCGCCGGTTTTTCCGGCAATTCTCCACACCGGGCGGCGTGCCCAGCCACTGCGGACCGCACACGCCCAATTCCATGCACGAGGGCGGGGAACTGGGATATTCGCTGGTGCACGCATTCGGCGCCGCATTCGATCATCCGGACCTGCTGGCCGTGTGCGTGGTGGGCGATGGCGAGGCGGAAACCTGCCCGTTGGAGGGCAGCTGGAAAAGCGTGCGCTTCCTGAATCCCGCAACCGACGGAGCCGTGCTGCCTATTCTGCATCTCAACGGATACAAGATTTCCGCACCCACGGTGGAGGCGCGCATGCCCGATGCGGCCCTCATCGAGCTTTATCGGGGCCGGGGCTACGACCCCATCATTGTTGCCGGGGACGATCTGCCTGGCATGCATCAGCGCTTCGCGGCCGCACTGAACCAGGGCCATGATTCGATCAGGAAGATCCAGCACGATGCGCGAGGCGAGGGACTGCATGAGCCACCGCGCTGGCCCATGATCATCCTGCGTTCGCCCAAAGGCTGGACGGGACCCAAAGAAGTGGACGGATTGGCCGTGGAGGGCACCTTCCGCGCCCATCAGGTGCCACTGGCCAACGTGCGCGAGAATCCCGAGCACCTGGACATGCTCGAGGCCTGGATGCGCAGCTACACGCCTGAGGAACTCTTCGATGCACAGGGCGCACCCACGGCCGATATCGATGCATTGAATCCGCCGGAAGAATTGCGTCTGGGGGCGTCTCCATACGCCAATGGCGGACGCCTGCTGACGGCGCTCGATCTGCCCGATTTCAGCGACTACTGCCTGGAGGTGCCGGCACCCGGCCTAGTGGTCGCCGAGGCACCACGCAAGCTGGGCGAATATCTGCGCGACATCATTCGCCGCAATCCCGACAACTTCCGCCTGTTCGGACCGGATGAAACCAATTCCAACCGGCTGAATGCCGTTTTCGAGGCCACGAATCGCCACGCCTTCGGCCCCGTCGTGGACATCGACGATCATTTCGCCGCGGATGGCCGCGTGATGGAAGTATTGAGCGAACATCTGTGTGAGGGCTGGCTGGAAGGGTATCTACTTACAGGTCGACACGGCATGTGGTCGACCTACGAGGCCTTCTCGCAGATCGTCGATTCCATGGTCACGCAACATGCCAAGTGGCTGGAGGAAAGCCACGAGTTTCCCTGGCGCCGGCCCCTCGCGTCACTCAACGTGTTGTTGTCCAGCCACGCCTGGCGCAACGACCACAATGGTTTCAGCCACCAGTCCACCGGTTTCGTGGACAACGTGCTGCAGCGGCGCCCGACAACGGTCCGGGCATATTACCCGCCCGATTCCAATTGTCTGGTCAATGTATTCGACCACTGCCTGCGCAGCCGCAACTACGTCAACGTGGTGACCTGCGGCAAGCAGCTCGAATTCCAGTGGCTGACGTTCGAGCAGGCGCTGCAGCATTGCTCGAAAGGTGCCTCTGTCTGGGATTTCGCCAGCAACGATGGTGCCGAGGAGCCCGATGTGGTGCTTGCCTGTGTCGGCGACGTGCCCACGACGGAAACGGTTGCGGCGGCATGGCTGCTGCGCAAGCATCTGCCGGAAATCCGGTTGCGTGTCGTCAATGTGGTGGATCTGGGCGTGCTCGCAGATCCGCAGACACATCCGCATGGCATGGACCATGCGGCGTTCGATGCGCTTTTCACGGATAGCGTGCCCGTTGTCTTCGCCTTTCATGGCTCCACCTGGCTGATCCACTCCATGGTGCACGGACGTTCCGGGGAGGCGCGCTTCCACGTCCGCGGCTACTGCGACCAGGGAACCACCACGACGCCGTTCGACATGGTGGTTCTCAACCACATGAGTCGTTATCACCTGGCCATCGAGGCGTTGAAACATGCCCGGCGCCTGCACTCCAGAGGTGCCGGAACGATCATTGAGCTTTTCGAACAGAAACTGCACGAACATCACGATTACATCCGCGAGCACTTCCAGGACCTGCCCGACATACGCGACTGGCACTGGACGGATGATTTTTCCGAGCCGACCGCCGCACCGCAGCTGGCCCAGGGACAACTGCGCAACCAGGCATTCACCGACGCCTGAGATATCGACGCGTCTTTTCGTGCGGCATGAGAGCGGGCGAGGGCGCCGTAGCTGTCGCTCGCTGCGTTGCTGCAGGCATGTTCCGAGGCGGCCGGAAATTCCCGGCCGGCCGTGCCGGTACCGATGGGGTCTGTTGCACGTTGCGCCGCGTCCTGTCCGGCAAGAACGATGCCACTTGCTTGCGGCTCGATCGGTGCGGGGCAACGCGGCTTTTACAGGTCCAGTGTGTAGATGACCTCGGCGGCATTGCCTGGTTCGCTGCTACGGCGGAATCCCAGGTATCGAGCGAGTTCATGCATTGCTTCGTTGTCTGCGGCATCGTGCGAGATCATCTGCCGGAATCCATTGCGCCGCGCGACGGAGATCAGGTGGCGCATCAGAATGACGGCCAGACCGCGGTGCCGCCAATCATCGGCGACCGTGACAGCACACTCGCATTGGGTGCCGTCGCCAAGGTCGCTGTAGCGACTGACACCTACCTCGCGCAGGACGCCATTGTCATGCACCAGCGCCACGAAAGCCGTGCGCGTGTGATAGTCGACATCCAGCATTTGCTCGAGCAGAGCGGGGCTGGCGGACTTGATGGTGCCGAGAAAACGGAAGTGCCTGGCTTCGGGTGACAGCCTGTCGATGAAGGCGCGTTCGCGTTCGCGATCGTCTTTTCGAATCGGTCGCACCAGCACGCGGCTGCCGTCGTTCAAGGCATCGATCCAGTACTCCCTTTCCAGCAGGAGCTGGGCAAGATCGTCGGGTTTGGGTGCAGTTCCGCTGTCCGGGTTCGTCATGATGCGTCTCCGTTCGATGGACGTGGTTCGTCTGGCTGTGCATGGCTTTTGATGGCTGCCTGGCGTGGAGGTTCGTCAGTGGCAGACCAGCACCGGGAGCGTGTTTTCGAGGATGACTTTGTGCGTCTCGCTGCCCAGAAGCAGTCTGTCCAGGCCGTGCCGGCCGTTGGACCCCATGACGATCAGATCGCATTTCTGTTGCCGTGCAATGTCGCCGATCGCCACATGGGGCTGATGGTGGAACACGTAGCTGCTCTGGCAGGGAACCCCGGCGGCAGCCGCGCGCTTGCACCCTTCGCGCAGATAGTCTTCCGCCGTGGTGGCTGCCTGCTGGTCATAGGAGGCCTGATTGGCCTGCATGATCTCGACAAAGTAGGACATGGCCATGAAGGGGATGGCGACGTGAAACACGTGAACGGAAGCATCGAGCCTGCCGGCCAGCTCGATCCCCGTGTCCAGGGCGCGCAGGGAAAGATCCGAACCGTCGATGGGCAAAAGAATGTGCTTGAACATGCGAATGCTCCACTAGGTCGTCGGACGTGGCAGGAAACGGCAATGTCGGTGCCGATGCATTGGCAGCATGATCCTGCGGGTTCGTTGGCCGAACATTGATCTGAGTCAACGGTTTATTGCAGTCTCCCGTGCATCCGGTCAATGGCAGACCAGCACGGGCACCTGGTTCTTGATGATCACCTTGTGGGTCACGCTTCCCAGAAGCAGTTCGTTCAGGCCATGACGACCATGCGAGCCCATGACGATGAGGTCACAGCCGCGTTCCAGTGCCATCTTTCCGATCGCTACATGAGCGCGGCGATGAAACACGTAGCTGCTGTTGCAATCGACACCCGCGGCTGCTGCACGCTTGGACGCCTCTTTCAGAAATGCTTCGGCAATCGTGACCGCTTGTTTCTCGTAAAAGGATTTGTTCAGCTGATCCTCGTAGATGGCCTGGTTGACCCCCAGGATCTCTGCCGAATCCCACATCGCCTTGAATGGCATGACCACGTGAACAACGCAGACCTCCGCGTCGAGCGTTCGGGCCAGTTCAAGCCCCGTGTCGAGTGCTCGCAGGGACAGGTCCGAGCCGTCCACGGGCACCAGGATACGTTTGAACATGGCAGGCCTCCGCAATGGATACAGGCCGACAACGGCAACCGGACCGCTGCGCGAATGACATGATTCTAGGTTTGGCCATGGCGTGCAGTGTTGATCTGAATCAATCATTTTCCACGGCGACGGAAATGGGTTCCTCCGACGGCATAGCGGCGCCCGAGAAAATGGCCGCGAAACCAGCGGCCGTAGACTGTCTCGAAAAGCACGGACAGACCCACAAATCCCAGAAACACGAAGACGGCCAGTACATCGCGCGTCCATGTGTGTGCCAGCAATACCAGCAGGGCGAGGCCACACATCAGTGCGCCTGTCGCGTAAATCACTCCCGACCCGCCGATGCGCTTGCGCAGACGCAAGGCGCTGAGGTTCACAAGGGCAAAGACCAGCAGAAAACTGGCGCTGCCGATGATGGCGATACTGGTCAAGTCAATGCTGTTGGCAACCACAAGGCTGATGGCTGCGGTGATGACGACGCCGCTCACTGGACGGTTGCCGATCTGATGATCGAGCCGTTCCGGCAACTGCCCGGCCTTGGCCAAGGTGTAGCCGAGTCTGGCGTTGCCGTAGATCGTGGCATTGATAGCGGAAAATGTAGCCAGCAATGCCGCTGCCGCCACCATGATGAAGCCTGCATCCCCCAGTGCCGGCTTCGCGGCCGCGGCCAACACATAGTCCTTTGCCTGCATCAGCGTACTTTCCGGCACCGTGCCGATGGTGATGATTGCAATCAGCACGTAGAGAATCACCACGAAGGTCACGCAGCCAAGAAATGCCATGGGCAGTGTCCGCCTGGGTTCCCTCACGTCTTCGGCGGAATTGGCGATCAGCTCGAAGCCCTCGTAGGCCACGAAGATGATCAGGCCGCCGGGAATTGCTGCCAGCCAATCCGAGCGGTCCATCGACACTGCATGGGCCAGATGCACGTAGGGTGCGCTGGCGACGATGACGATCAGGATCAGGGTCAGCTTCAGGGCAACGATCGCCGTCTCGGAGCGGCTGACGAATCGCGCGCTCATGATGTTGATCGCCGTGGGCAGGACAATGGCGAGGCTGATCAGCACATGATGTGGCCATGCGTCATGCGGCGACAAAAAAAATGTCTGTGCATACGAAGAGAACGCCAGGGCGTACATTGCGATGGTCACCAGGTAACTCAGCCACAGCATCAGGTTGAGGCTGCCCGAGAGCACATTGTTGCCGAATGCCTCGTCGATGAAAGTGACGGTTCCGCCGCGGGTAGGCAGAGCGACCGAAAGGCGAGCGTAGGCGATGGCAGTGAGGAATGCGACGATGCCACCCACGAGGAACGCAAAAGGTGTGGCGCCGTGGGCAATGGAGACCGCCTCACCGAGAACCGCAAAGATGCCGCCGCCGATCATGCCGCCCACGCCAATGGCAATCGCGCCGAACAGCCCGATGCCACGATCGCGACACTTGCCGTTGGACGATCCGCCACGCATCCTTGTCTCCTGAGGTTGTGGCGCCAGTGATGCCGCAAACTGTCACAGGGGAAGCGGCGGTGCAACACTTTCCGGTGCCTTGCCGCCTACGCCTCAAGCCACATCGATGCGTATCTACTGATCGACGGCCCAGGCGCCGCGACCGGAGGCGCTCTTCAGTGCCTTCTCGTCAAGAATGTGCACGGCTGTTCGTTCCACGCGAATGATCCGTTGTTCCTGCAGCCTGCGGAGGATGCGGCTGACGGTCTCCACGCGCATGCCGAGGAAGTTGGCCAGATCGGCGCGAGCCATGCTGAGGTGGATGGGTGAAGCCGACATGCCGCGCTGCTCGCATCTGCGGCTGAGGCTGAGCACGAGCGTGGCGATACGGGCCTCGCTGTTTTTGCGGCCAAGGGTCAGAAGCAATTGTTCGTCGTTGGAGATGGTCTGGCTCATCAGCCGCATCACCTGCCGACGCAAACCGGACAACTCGCCCAGCAGATCATCCAGCTGATCGAAGGGGATGCGGCACAAGGCCGTATGTTCCAGTGCACTGGCGGAACACTGGTGGGTTTTTGTTGCCATGCCGTCGAGGCCGATGAGGTCCCCGGGATAGTAAAAGCCCATGATCTGCTCCAGGCCATCGGCATCGACCATGGCCGTCTTGGCCGATCCTCTGACCACGGCGTAGATTGCGGTCAGCGGATCCCCCTGGGCGAAAATGGTGCTGCCGCGCACGAAGGGCCGGCCCACGTCGACGAGGATCTCCAGCCTCGCCGTGTCGGCACTGTTTAATCCGTAGGGCAAGCACAGGTGCTGCAATGAGCAGTGGCTGCACGCTTTCTGAACCTCTTGCATGTATTGGAACGTTGCAGGCATTTGCCTCTCCTTCAGGGCAGAAGTGTCACGCGCAGTTGCCTTGTTCGCCTGACGCGCTGTCGTCGACCGCCGCATGGCGGCGCAACGCATAAATGCCACAGACGGAGCATACAGACGGAGCATGTGTGGATCGGACAATGCCGATGGGTGGAGGAGGAAATGATCTGGATCAAGAGGTGCGCATCAAGCGCATTTTATGCTTCGTGCTCCCCATGGTTCAAGCATGGTTGACGGTTGTTCGTTCCCGTTATTTTTTCGCGCGACCCGCTTATGCAGCCATCGAATCCATCACTTGCCTGGTTGAAGACGCAGCGTCCGCTGGTGCGTGCGTCCGTGGGTTGTGCGATCGGTCTGGGCATGTCCAGCGGCGTGCTGCTCATCGTGCAGGCCGCATTGCTGGCGCATCTCGCCGCTGCCGTGATTTTCGGCCACGCAGGGCTGGAGAAGCTATGGCCTCCGTTGCTGATGCTGCTCGCCATCATCTGTCTGCGCGCGGCACTCGCCTATGCCATGGAGCGTGCCTCCTTCGCCGCTGCAAGCGCCATCAAACTGTCGGTGCGTCATCGGCTGATGACGCATCTCACCTCGTTGGGGATCGTCTGGCAGCGCAGCGTGCAGACCGGCGAAGTCGTCAACACCGTCACCGACGGCGTGGAAAGTCTCGAGGCCTACTATGGCCGCTATTTGCCGCAGACGGCGCTGGCGATGCTGATTCCGCTGGCGATACTGGTGGTGATTTTCCCCATTGACTGGATGTCTGCGCTCATCCTTTTGCTGACCGCACCATTGATTCCGGTCTTCATGGTGTTTATCGGAAAAGGGGCGGAAGCGCTCAATCAGCGCCAGTGGCAACGCATGGGACTGCTGTCCGGACACTTTCTGGATGCCCTGCGCGGCCTGACCACATTGAAAATATTCAACATGGGGCGGCGCGAGGCGCGCCTCATCGCCCGGCTCTCGGAGGATTACCGCAGCAGCACCATGGCGGTTCTGCGTCTGGCATTCCTGTCTTCGCTGGTACTGGAGTTTCTGGCGACGGTGAGCATCGCCATGGTGGCGGTGCTGATCGGGTTCCGGTTGTTGTGGGGTGACATCGGCTTCGAGGCGGGATTCCTTGTGCTGCTTCTGGCGCCTGATTTTTACCTGCCGTTGCGCAATATGGGGAGTGTCTATCACGCGCGGATGGAGGCAATCGGTGCGGCCGAGCGCATGGTGGAGTTGTTGGATACGCCGGTGTCCGCGGGAACCTGCACGCGTTTCGGTGTGCTGACCGGCGGGGTTCCCCGCGTGCGAGTCCGTTCGCTGAACTACACGTACCCGCACGGTGATACCGCGCTGCGCGATATCGATCTGCATATCGGTCGTGCCGGCCAGATGATGGCGGTGGTCGGTCCGACTGGTGCCGGCAAGAGTACGTTGGCATTGATGCTTCTGGGGCTGCTGCGCCCGGACAGTGGCTCGGTGGAGGTTGACGGCGTGGCGCTGGCGGATATTGCGCTGGAGTCCTGGCATACCAAGGTGGCGTGGGTGCCGCAGCAGCCGCATCTGCTTTTCGGCAGCGTGCGGGAGAATCTTTGCCTGGGTCGGCTCAATGCCGATGACGAGACGCTGTGGCAGGCGCTGCGTCAGGCGCAGGCACACGATGTGGTCGCCGCCCTGCCGCGCGGCCTGGACACCGCCATCGGCGAGCGTGGCTTGCGCCTGTCGGGCGGCGAGGCACAGCGGCTGGCAATTGCCCGGGCACTGGTCAAGGATGCGCCGTTCGTGGTGGTCGATGAAGTCAGTGCGCATCTGGACAGCGACAACGAGCAACGTCTGATCAAGGCCCTGTCGGCACTGGCGGTCGGCCGCAGCCTGGTGGTCATCGCCCATCGTCTGGCCACGGTGGAGCACGCCGATCACATCGTGGTGATGGATCACGGCCGGGTGCGCGAGCAGGGCAATCATGTCGCATTGCGCGCAGCCGACGGACTGTACGCACGGTTGCTGGCAGCGACGGCGGGTCTGCCATGAGCGATTTCCGCTGGTGGCTGCGGCTGGCCCGCCCCTATGCCGCTTGGTTCGCGCTTGGCGTGCTGTGCAGTGTGCTTACGCTGGGTGCCAACGTGGCGCTATTGGCGTTGGCCGGCTGGTTCCTGGCCAGCATGGCCGCCGCCGGGTTGAGCGGCGTCGACTTCAATTACTACACGCCGGCGGTGTTGATCCGGGGCCTGGCGATTGTGCGCACCGGGGGGCGTTATCTGGAGCGGTTGACCACTCATGACGCCACGCTGCGACTTCTGACCGGACTGCGGGTATGGTTCTATCAGCAGGTGGAACCGCTATCCATGCAGCGGCTGCAGGGTCTGCGCAATGGAGATCTGCTGGCGCGCGTGCGCACTGACATCGATACCCTGGATCAGGTCTATCTGCGCCTGGTCCTGCCCATGGCGGCGGGATTCCTTTGCGTCGTCGGGGCTGGCGGCGTACTGGCGTGGTTCAGCCCGCTGGTGGCCGCGGTCGCACTGTCATTCCTGGCGCTTGCCGGTATTGCGCTGCCTCTGCTGATGCAGCGACTGGCGGCGCGTCCCGGCGCGCAAGCGGTGCGACTTTCGGCGGCGCTGAAGGCATCGATGGTGGAGGTGGTCGATGGCCTGGGTGAGCTGACTGTCTTTGGCGCAATGCCGGCACGCCTGCGCGGGATCCACGCACTCAGCCGGCGCTGGATCGCCAGCCAGAAACGTTTGTCGCATCTCACGGGGCTGTCCAACGCGGGCTTCCTGCTGTTGACCCATCTGGCGGTGCTGGCAAGCGCCGGTGTGCTGATCGTGCTGGTGCGTGCGCATCATCTTCGGGCGATCGACTTCGCGCCCGTGATCCTGCTGGTACTGGGCTGCTTCGAGGCCGTGACACAGATGCCCGCAGCATGGCAATCGCTGGGTCAGCTGAAGGCCGCAAGCCGCCGCTTGCGTGCCTTCGAGGGGCTGCGCCCGGCAGTTGCGCAGCCAAATAATCCCGCGCCGTCACCGGGTGACGATACGTTGCATTTCAGCCATGTCGGTGTACGCCATGCGCCGGGCGAGCCGTGGGCATTGTGCGATATCACCACGACGATCGTGCCCGGCCAGCATATCGCCGTGGTGGGTGCCAGCGGCGCCGGCAAAAGCACGTTCCTCCAGCTGCTGCTGCGGCTTGTGGATTGTCAGTACGGCACGTTGTCCTGGGGCGGTCGACCGGTCGGCGACTATCGCAGCGAGGATCTGCGCGCACGTGTGGCGGCAGTTCCGCAGCAGGTTTATCTGTTTCATGCCAGTGTGCGCGAGAATCTGCTTCTGGGGCGCCCCGGTGCATCGGAACAGGCGATGATGGATGCCGCGCGTGCGGCCTGCATCCACGACGAGATCATGGCCTTTCCGCAGGGCTATGACACGCTGGTCGGGGAAGAGGGCATGCGCCTGTCGGGTGGACAGGTGCGTCGAGTCGGCATCGCCCGCGCGTTGTTGCGCGATGCCCCGGTGGTGCTCATGGACGAACCATGTGAAGGCCTCGATACGGCAACCGAGGCACGCCTGTGGCGTTCTCTGGATACATGCCTTCGCGGGCACACGCTCATCTTTGCCTCGCACCGCATGAGTTCCGTACGTCACGCGCAGCAGATTCTGCTGCTGGATCGGGGCGCGTTGGTGGCCAGCGGCACGCATCCAGCGCTGCTGCGATCGAGTTCCCACTATAGAAGTCTATGCGGCCATATGAATGGAGGCGACGAGAGATCATGCAGTGGCGAAGGCGCGCAGATCGTGCCGATGCGGACATCCGGTATTTCATAGCCTGCAGCCGAAGGCATCTGCATTGATCCAGATCAAATCCCGGTGGCGCACGATCCACTACGCTTCGGGCACGGTCGCATGAAGCTGTGTTCAAGCGATTGACCTTTCGCTCCCGCGGCCTGCAGCCCCGGGAACCAAAAACAAGCGACCGCATCATGCATGATCTGAATACCGTCGTCGATCTCTCCCGACTCCAGTTCGCCACCACCGTTCTTTATCACTATCTGTTTGTGCCCCTGACGCTGGGGTTGTCGTTCCTGCTGGCGACCATGGAAACCATCTATGTCATCACCGGGCGCGCCATCTATCGGCAGATGACGCATTTCTGGGCCAAACTGTTCGCCATAAATTTTGCATTGGGCGTGGCCACCGGTCTGACCATGGAGTTCCAGTTCGGCACCAACTGGTCGACCTACTCGCATTTTGTCGGCGACATTTTTGGCGCGCCGCTGGCCATCGAGGGATTGATGGCGTTTTTCCTGGAATCGACCTTTGTCGGCCTGATGCTGTTCGGCTGGAGCAAGTTGTCGCGGGGCAAGCATCTGCTGGTGACATACATGGTGGCGCTGGGATCCAATCTGTCGGCATTGTGGATCCTGATCGCCAATGCCTACATGCAGAAACCCGTCGGCTCGCACTTCAATCCGGCAACCATGCGTGTGGAACTGGACAATTTTCCCAGCCTCATCTTCAGCCCCGACGCGCAGGCCAAGTTCGTGCATACCACCGTCGCCGGATTCGTGACCGCCTCCATCTTCGTATTGGGCATCAGCGCGTTCTACATGCTGCGCAAGCGCCACATGGAAATGGCCAGGCGGTCGTTTCGCGTGGCGGCGCTGTTCGGCGTGTTTGCCATCATCGGCACCATCACCCTGGGCGATGCGCTCGGATTCATCAACGGGACGGCACAGCCCACCAAGCTTGTGGCCATGGAGGGGCTGTGGAAAACGGCCACGCCGCCGGCCGGGTTCAATCTGGTCGCGTGGCCGGACCAGAAAGGACAGCGCAACGATTTCGATATCCAGGTCCCGTATGTGCTCACCCCGCTGG
This sequence comes from uncultured Gammaproteobacteria bacterium, assembly GCA_963747595.1. Taxonomy (GTDB): domain Bacteria; phylum Pseudomonadota; class Gammaproteobacteria; order Xanthomonadales; family Rhodanobacteraceae; genus Oleiagrimonas. Next base: position 903,435 of record CAVVFO010000002.1, on the reverse strand, counting down.
TCACGCACACCTTGACCGAATCGATTGCGGGCGCGGATGCGCTGGAGGCGTCCGCAAGGGAAAAGATACGCAACGGCATTCCGGCGTTGCTTGCGCTGAAACGGCTCAGCAGCCACCCGCACGATGCCGATGCTCTGGCCACGTTCAATGCACATCAGTCGGATCTGGGATACGCGCTATTGCTGAAGCGCTACGCGGCAGACGTCGCCAAGGCCACTCCGGCGCAAATCGCCAGGGCTGCGCGCGACACCATCCCCCCGGTGTGGCCGGTCTTCTGGTCGTTTCGCATCATGGTGCTGGCCGCCTTTGCCATGCTGGCGTTCCTGATCCTGGCGACCATCTACTCGGTGGGCCATCGCATCGAACGCAAGCGCTGGTTCCTGCGCGTCGCCCCGTGGACCATTCCGCTGCCCTTCATCGCCAACGAGGCTGGCTGGGTCGTCGCCGAGATCGGGCGGCAGCCGTGGACAGTCTACGGCCAGCTGCCCACCTGGCTGTCGGCTTCCACGCATTCGGTGGGCTACATGATCTTTTCGCTGACCGGTTTCCTGCTGCTGTACACGATCTTCATCGTGATCGAGATGTATCTCATGCTGAAATTCATTCGTCGCGGACCGGAGGACCTGCCTGCGGAGCATTCACCGCCGGCCCCGGCCCCGCCTTCGACCCTGTGGAGCGAGGCCTGATCCATGGATGCCTATGTCGTACTGAAACTGATCTGGTGGCTGCTGCTGGGCGTGCTGCTCGTCGGTCTGGGAGTCATGGTGGGCATGGACATGGGCGTGGGCGCGGGGCTGCGCTACTACGGCCGTTCCGATGGCGAACGCCGTGCGGTGATCAACATGATCGCGCCGCACTGGGACGGCAACCAGGTCTGGTTCATCCTCGGCGGCGGGGCGGTGTTCGCGGCCTGGCCGACCATTTACGCCACGGCATTTTCCGGCCTGTACGTGGTCATGCTGGTATTGCTGTGGGCCATGATCGTGCGTCCGCTCGGGTTCGAGTACCGCAGCAAGCTGGAAGCGCCGCGGTGGCGCCAATTCTGGGACTGGATGCTGTTTGTCAGCGGAGCTGTGCCGATGGTGGTGTTCGGCGCGGCGATGGGCAACATGCTCGAAGGTGTCCCGTTCCACTTCAGCTGGGACATGGTGTCGTATTACACGGGCAGCTTCATCACGCTGTTCAACCCGTTCGCGGTTCTGTGCGGGCTGATGGCGCTGGCGCTGGCGCTGTATCAGGGCAGTAGCATGGTCATGAACCGTGGTTCCGGCGTGATCCGCGCGCGTGCCATGACCATGCTCACGGTGGCAGGTGGTACCGCCCTGGCGCTGTTCACTGCCTGCGGACTGTGGGTGGCCACGATCAATGGTTACGTGATCCTGGCCGGTGCCGATCCGGGCGGCCCGGCACTGCCGTTGCACAAGACAGTGGCCACGCATGCGGGTGGCTGGCTGGCCAATTTCATGGCCCATCCGGCACTGTGGCTGGTGCCGGGGAGCGTCTATGCGGCGCTGCTGGCTGGAGTGCTGGTGGCACGCAAGGGGCGTTCGCATCTGGCCTGGTGGCTCGGCGTCGTGGCCTGGACCGGCACCATCGGTACAGTAGGCGCAGCGATGTTCCCGTTCATGATGCCGTCCTCCAGCAACCCCGGCCAAAGCCTGACCATCTGGGATGCGTCCTCCAGCGCCGGCACGCTGGGTTGGATGCTGGCGTTCACCCTGATTTTCATTCCAATCGTCGTGGTCTATACGAGCTGGGCGTTCTGGGTCATGCGCGGCACGGTCACGCCCGAGCGGATCGCCCGCGACGAGCATGCGTATTGATACGTCGCGCGCTGGCGCGCATTGCGGGGTCCCATGAAAGGTTTTCTGATTTTCGTTTTCTGGTTCGTGATCGCATTGATCGCGCTCGCGCTCGCCATTCTGCTCGGAAACCGCGGGGCATGGTATTTCGCCTGGGTGCTGGGCACGCTGATGATGGTGCTGATTGCGGTTGCCGGTACGGTGGTGCTGGACGCCAGGCAGGAGCAGGAAGAAAAGTCGGGGGATTGAACGGTTCGTCCGACGCGTTGCACGGGGGAGGCGTCACGCCCTCCGTGTTGCTGGATCTGGCCATCTGCAAATCGATGCACGATGCCACTGCCTTTTGCATGTTTCCTCCATCCAGGGCCGGAGATCCGATGCCATGAAAAAACGCAGTGAAGAGACTGCCGAGCATGTGACGCCCCGGGATCCATCCCGACGCCATTTTGTCAGCGTCGCAGGAACCGGTGCCGCGATGCTTGGCCTGGGCGGGTTTGCCGTGCAGGCACGTGCTGTTGCCGCAGGGCACGCAGACGCCACATCCGCTGTGCGGAAAAGCGATATCGCCGGCACATTGTTGCGTGCCGATACCGTGGTTGCAGACCCTACGCGATTGCCACCGCCGATTCGTCGCCAGCATTCCATCCATCATGTGATCGAACTCGAGGCGCGCGAGGTACACGCCAAGCTGGATGACGCCACCGGATTCGACTTCATGACCTGGGACGGGCAGGTGCCGGGGCCCATGATCAGGGTACGCCAGGGAGACACGGTGACGCTGACCGTGAAAAGTGCCAAGGACAACGTGCGTCCCCACAGCCTGGACCTGCATGCCATTTTCGGAACCGGTGGCGGGTCCGAGGCCACCATGGTCGGGCCGGGACAAAGTCGCAGCGAGTTTTTCAAGTGCATGTATCCCGGCGCCTTCATCTATCACTGCGCGGTACCCAATCTGGACGAACATATCAGTAGCGGGATGTTCGGCATGATTCTGGTGGAACCGTACGACGGGCTCCCTGCCGTGGACCGCGAAATCTATCTCGGACAGCATGAGGTCTATACGCATGAGCCGTTCGGCGCGAAGGGCACGGTGCACTTCGACTACGACGCCATGGCAGCCGAGAATCCGACGTACGTGCTTTTCAATGGTGCCGTCAATGCACTTGCCGCAGACCGGTTGGGCCCCATCAAGGCGAAAGTGGGAGAAACCATGCGTGTGTTCATGGTGTGCGGTGGCCCCAACCTCAGTTCGAATTTCCATCCGATCGGTAACGTATGGAAAGAGTGCTGGCCGCAGGGGGCCCTTGCCAATCCGCCGCTGCGCTACGTGCAGACACAACCGGTGCCGCCCGGCAGCTGCTTTGTCGGTCACATGGATCTGCCTGTGCCTGCCACCATCAAACTGGTCGATCACGCCCTGAGTCGGGTGGTTCACAAAGGCCTGCTGGCCGAAATTGCCGTCAGTGGGCCGGCCAAACCGGATCTCTTCCACGAGGTGCGCTCACCTGCCTGATGTCGCGGGCGAGTCATCCGCACATCTTCCGACTGGTCGCTGCCGTCCAGTCGAAGCTGTTCAAGCCGGGGCAGGCGGCGTGGTGCATTGCGTCGCCGAGCCCGGCGCCGGTTTTTTTCCGTAACGGCCACGGGAAAACGCTTTTCATCCGGCGCCCGGGCAAGCAGACTGCCGTCTTGCCGGTTAGCATGACCGGATGGCAGACCTTCGACGAGAACAGCGAGTACGGCGCACAGCATGAACAGCATCGAGGATTTCCACGTATTCCCGGACGCCCACGGCCGCTTCGGCGACTACGGCGGCATCTATGTCGCCGAGACCCTGATGGCGCCGCTGACCGCGTTGACCGACGCCTACCGGCGCCTGCGGCAGGATGCGGATTTCGTGGCCGAGCTGGATCGCGATCTGGCCCATTATGTGGGTCGGCCCACTCCGATCTACCACGCCGAGCGGCTGTCGCGTGAAACCGGCGGTGCGCAGATCCTGCTCAAGCGCGAGGACCTGAACCACACCGGCGCACACAAGATCAACAACACCGTGGGCCAGGCGCTGCTGGCGCGTCACATGGGCAAGCCGCGCGTGATCGCCGAAACCGGCGCCGGACAGCACGGCGTGGCCACGGCGACGGTGGCGGCGCGTCTGGGCCTGAAGTGCGTGGTCTACATGGGCGCGCGCGACATCCAGCGCCAGGCTATCAACGTCTACCGCATGAAGCTGCTGGGCGCCGAAGTGGTACCGGTCACCTCCGGATCGAAGACGCTCAAGGACGCGCTCAACGAGGCGCTGCGCGACTGGGTGACCAATGTCGATGACACCTTCTACATCATCGGCACGGTGGCCGGTCCGCATCCGTATCCGATGATGGTGCGCGACTTCAATGCCGTGGTCGGACGCGAGGCGCGCGCGCAGATGCTGGAAGAGTATGGCCGGCTGCCGGATGTGATGACCGCATGCGTCGGCGGCGGGTCCAACGCCATCGGCCTGTTTCACGCCTTCCTCAATGATCGCGAGGTGCGCCTGGTGGGCGCCGAGGCGGCGGGCGATGGAGTCGACAGCGGCCGCCATGCCGCGTCGCTCGCCGCGGGACGTCCCGGTGTGCTGCATGGCAACCGGACCTACGTGCTGTGTGACGATCACGGCCAGATCACCGAGACGCATTCGGTATCTGCAGGCCTGGATTACCCCGGCGTCGGCCCGGAGCATGCCTTCCTCAAGGATACCGGTCGCGCCGAGTATGTCGGCGTCAGCGATGCCGAGGCCATGGAGGCGTTTCACCGCCTGGCGCGTACCGAGGGCATCATCGCCGCGTTGGAGTCGTCGCATGCCGTGGCGCAGGCCATCAAGCTGGCCCGCGAGATGCCCAGGGACGGCCTGGTGCTGTGCAATCTCTCCGGACGTGGCGACAAGGATGTGTATACGGTGGCCGAGCGTGAGGGGATCGAGCTGTGAATCGCATCGATGTCCGCTTCCGGCAACTCAAGTCCGCGGGTCGGACCGGCCTGATTCCATTCGTCACCGCGGGCGATCCCTCGCCCGATACGGTGGTGTCGCTGCTGCATGCGCTGGTGGAGGCGGGGGCCGACGTGCTCGAGCTGGGAGTGCCGTTTTCCGATCCGATGGCCGATGGACCCGTCATCCAGCATGCCAACGAGCGCGCGTTGCGGCATGGCGTCGGCCTCACCGACATCCTGGCGTGGATACGCCAGTTCCGGGAGTCGGACGAGACGACCCCGATCGTCCTGATGGGCTACCTCAATCCACTGGAGATGTACGGGTACGCGCGGTTTGCCGCGGACGCTGCCGCGGCCGGCGTGGATGGCGTGCTGCTGGTGGACTGTCCGGTGGAGGAGGGCGACAGGGTGGCCGTATTGCGCGAGGCCGGATTGCGCCTGATCCAGCTGGCAGCGCCGACGACGGCCGATGTCCGGCTGGCTGCTGCCTGCGAGTCGGCGGAGGGTTTCCTGTATTATGTGTCGTTTGCGGGCATTACCGGAGCGGCGCGGCTGTCCACCGGCGACATCGCGGCGCGGGTGGCGCGGATCCGCCAGACGGCGCAGGCACCCGTCGCTGTGGGCTTCGGCATCCGTGACGCCGAGAGTGCCAGTGCCGTGGCCGAGTTCGCGGATGCGGTGGTCATCGGCAGCGCGCTGGTGGATCGCCTCGATGGTGCCGCCGATGCTCGGGATGCGGTGGCCCGTGCACGCGCATTCCTGACGCCGATCCGTGATGCGCTCGACGCCCGCGGCCAAACGGAGAGTTCGACCCCATGAACTGGTTACAGAAGTTGATGACGCCGCGCACGCGCACCCAGTCGCCGACCAGCAAGGGCAAGGTGCCCGAGGGCGTGTGGGACAAGTGCAAGGAATGCGGCACCGTGCTGTACCGCCCTGAGCTGGAGCGTCAGCTGATGGTCTGCCCCAAGTGCGGTCATCATCACGCCATCTCCGCGCGGGCGCGTCTCGAGGCGCTGTTCGACGAACACTCCGCCACGGAGCTGTTTGCCTCGATGGAGTCGGTGGACACGCTGAAGTTCAAGGACTCCAAGCGCTACCGCGACCGCATCGTCGCCGCGCAGAAGAAGACCGGATCCAGGGATGCCCTGCTGGTCATGCAGGGGCAGCTGATGGCCGCGCCGTTGATGGCTGCGGCGTTCGAGTTCGGTTTCATGGGTGGTTCCATGGGCTCTGTGGTGGGCGAGAAATTCACCCGCGCGGCGGAGAAGGCGCTGGCCGAACGCATGCCGTTGGTGTGTTTCTGTGCCACCGGCGGGGCGCGCATGCAGGAGGGGCTGCTCTCGCTGATGCAGATGGCCAAGACCTCGGCCGCACTGGCGCGGCTGCGCGATGCGGGTCTTCCGTATATTTCCGTGCTGACCCATCCCACCACGGGCGGTGTATCCGCCAGTCTGGGGTTGCTGGGCGACATCAACATCGGCGAACCCAAGGCCCTGATCGGTTTTGCCGGGCCGCGCGTCATCGAGCAGACGGTGCGCGAGACCTTGCCGGAAGGTTTCCAGCGCTCCGAGTTCCTGCTCGACCACGGTGCCATCGACATGATCGTGGACCGCCGCGAGATGCGCGAGACCCTCTCCTCGCTGCTGCGCATGCTGACCCGGTCCGAGCGCGCCGCCTGAGCGATATCCCGTCGGGAGGGCGTGCTTTCAGCGGCTCGCGACGCGTGCAAACAGGTTGCGCAGGCGCGGTCGTGATTTTGCCATGGCATCGTCGTCTTCATCGCTGGCGATGACATAGCCGGTAGCCGCGTAGGCATTGATGAAGTCGGCGACATCGGCTTCCGGCGTATTGGCCGCCGAGGCCAACTCCCCCAGCGACCCGGGTTGTTTCATCATCGCCGTGGCGATACGGAAGTGGCGTGGAAATTCACGTTCGATCTGGGGCCAGCGATCCAGGCGGAAGGTGGTGGCACTGTCGTGGCGGGTGGACAGTTGCCCCGGCGTGGCGATCAGCGCTGCCAGCCAGAACAGACGGTCGATCGGCTGCCCGGCATCATCGAGCGTCGCCAGGTCTGCGGCGTGCGGAGTCTGCATGATTCCCGGCGACAGCTTCAGCATCGGGATCAGCGGTTTCAGCTGGGATGTGCCGCGATAGCTTCGCAGTTGCGGATCCACCAGCAGGCGCTGGTCACCGTCGTGCAGCACGAAGGGTGTCGTCGATGCGCCCGTCAGCAGCCACTCGCCCACAGTTTCGGCCATCGTGGCGGCGTCGTCGTCGATGTCCCCGGTGCTGTCATCTTCGCCGTCGCTGCGGTGTGCCGGCATGGCACCGGGATCGGTCGCAGCAGCGGCGCCGAGTGGTGCTTGCGCGGCATGCGCAGTGGGGCCTGACGTGGCGGATGGCGGCGCCAGGACCTGTCCGGCCTCGCCCTCATGGGGATGGGGATGGGACGCAGCGTACGATGCGGAATCGAACCCCGTTCCGTCCTCGATCAGTGCCTGCAGCAGCTGCGCCAGGTGTTCACCGACAAGCGGCTTGACCAGCATCAGGTCACCCTCATGAGCCGACGGCTGGTTGCTGTAGCCGACGGTGCGCTGCCCGCGCGCTGTGGACTTGAGCCAGTCCATGTGTCCCCAGACGCTGTCCACGTCGACGATCAGCAGTTCGGCATCCGCGCCGTCCGCCGTGGGGTCTTCATGCAGTTGCCATGGTGCAAGATCGTGACGGTCGAGTGCGTCGCGGACGAGATCCACGTCCGACTGCTCCAGCCCGGCAAGGGCGATGGTCAAGCGCTTCATGTGCTGTTTTCTCCCCCTGAACGATCGCGTCCCACCTGCGCGATCGCATGTTGCGTACATATTGTGAAGCGATTTTGTCCCGGGTCAATCAGAGACAATCCTATCTCTGTCACAAAAACACCACGCCCGGGGTGCACGTCCGCCCATGGATGCACCCACGGGTTCTGATACGCTAGCGCGTTGTCCATGCTGATCTGTTGCCATCAATGAACGTTCGGACCCGATTTGCCCCCAGCCCCACCGGTTTCCTGCATATCGGCGGTGCCCGCACTGCGCTGTATTGCTGGCTGGAAGCGCGTCGCCGCGGCGGCCAGTTCGTGTTGCGCGTGGAAGACACCGACCGCACCCGTTCCACGCAGGAGGCCGTGCAGGCGATTATCGACAGCATGCACTGGCTGGGCCTGGATGCCGACGAGGGTCCGATCTACCAGACCGACCGCACCGAACGCTATCGCGCGGTGGCGGAGCAATTGCGCGCGGCCGGCAAGGCCTACTACGCCTACGAGACGCGGGAGGAAATCGAGGCGATGCGTGCCGAGGCGATGGCCAAGGGCGGGAAGCCACGTTACAACGGCGCCTATCGCGATCGCGATGCGCCATATCGCGACGATCCCAACCGCGTGTTGCGGTTCAGGAATCCGCACTCCGGTTCGGTGGTCTTCGAGGACAAGATCAAGGGGCGCATCGAATGGTCCAACAGCGAACTGGACGACTTCGTGCTGATGCGTTCGGATGGTTTCCCCACCTACAACTTCGCGGTGGTGGTGGACGACATCGACATGGGCATCACCGAAGTCATCCGCGGCGATGACCATGTCAACAACACGCCGCGGCAGATCAATGTCTACGAAGCACTGGGTGCGACGGTGCCGGTGTTCGCCCATCTGCCCATGATCCTGGGGCCGGACGGGCAGAAACTGTCCAAGCGCCACGGCGCAGTGGGCGTGATGCAGTACCGCGAAGATGGTTATCTGCCGCAGGCGCTGCTCAATTATTTGGTGAGGCTGGGCTGGTCGCATGGTGATCAGGAGATCTTCTCGCTGCAGCAGATGATCGATCTGTTCGACATCGCCGACGTCAACAGCTCGGCGGCACGCTTTGACATGGCCAAGCTGGGCTGGCTCAACCAGCAGTATTTCAAGAGCGAGGATCCCGCGGCCCTGGTGGCGGAATTTTCATGGCACCTGCAGCGCGCCGGCATCGACGTTGCCGCGGGACCGCAGCCCGCCGAGGTGATCCGCGCGTTGCGTGACCGCGTGCAGACGTTCCGCGACATGGCCGATCGCGCCAGGGTCTGGTACGGCCCGATCACGCAGTGGGACGAGAAGGCCGTGAACAAGCATCTGCGTTCGGCCACCGCCCCGGCCGTACTGGATGCCGCTGCCGAACATCTCGCGCAACTGCCGCAGTGGACTGTCGAAGCGGTGCACGGTGCGATCCAGGATGTGGCCGGGTCGCTGGAGTTGGGCATGGGCAAAGTGGCCCAGCCGCTGCGCGTGGCCATGACCGGTACCCAGGTGTCGCCGTCGATCGACGAGACCGTGTATCTGGCCGGCCGCGGCACGGCGCTGGCGCGGATCGCCGAGGCCAGGCACCGCGCCACCGCGTCCTGAGAGCGTGCCGGCATGGGTGACCTGATCGCCAGGGCGACGCAGGGCATCGATCTGACCGCGCCCGGCGCGTTCTGGCAGGTGTGCGTCCGCTTGCTGGAACTGGTGCCGTGGTGGCAGCTGTTGTGGTTCAACGTGCTCTGGCTGACCGGTGGTGCATTACTCGGCTGGTGGCGGGGACGCATCGGCGAGGGCGTGGCGTGGGCGGCGCTGCTGGGGCCCATCGGCTGGGCGGTCATCGTGGTGCGTGGGCGGCGGCCGAAGTCGTCGGCGCGCCAGTGATATCATGTCGGGATCGCGGTCCTCACGTTTTCATGAACGCAGCCACCGGAAAATCCGTGCATTACCACCGTCATCTGCGTGATGCCGATCTGTTCGTGCGCGAAGTCGAGCAGGCCTGCAGCGAGCGTGGCCTGCGCCTGACGCCGTTGCGGCGGCGGGTGCTGGAATTGATGGCGGCCGAGGACAAACCGGTCAAGGCCTACGATCTGCTGGACCGTCTGCGTGAAAGCCACGATGGCGCCGCACCACCCACCATCTATCGGGCGCTGGATTTTCTGCATGGCAACGGCTTCATCCACAAGCTGGAGTCGGTCAATGCCTTTGTCTCCTGCCATCATCCGGCCGAGGCGCACCAGGTCCCGTTTCTGATCTGCGATGTCTGCTCCAGTGCATTCGAGGTCTGTGACGAGCGCGTGGCGCAACTGATTTCCACTCAGGCCGAATCCATGGGATTCCGGCCGCAGGCACAGACCCTGGAAGTGCATGGCGTGTGCCGCGCCTGTCGCCAGGACTGACAGAACCCTGCCCGGCGGCTGGGCGGCCCCGCGTATGCAGTGACGGGCGGATGGATGTCACAAAAAACGCACTCCACCCTTGAACGCAGTGTTCGCAGGTGCGAACATTCCACAAATAACTTTGGCGTTTCGCGTTCGTACCCCAACCACGGATTTCCATGGCATTCACCCGCATCTTCCTGCTGGCGGCGTTGGCGTCGCTATTGCTGCCCTTGACCACAGGGGCCGCCCGGGGCGCGGGGTCCATCAATTCGCACATGGCCGTGTCGCACAGCCACGTCGCGCAGCGCCAGCCGTGCACCTTGTTCCGCATGACCGTCGCCTCCGGCGATTCAGCGTACAGCATGCTGCGCGATGCCGGCGTGAATGCCGACGGCGTGATGCGCTGGCTGGGACTGCATGGCAATGCGGATGCGCTGTCGCAACTGCGCCCGGGCGATGCCCTGGTGGCGTGCGCGACGCCACAGCTCGGCGGCGGCTGGCAGCTGAATGCACTGATCGTGGCGCATCATGGTCAGGTGTCGGCACTGTCCTCACCCGGCCAACGCAGCAGGCGTGAAATCGCCAGGGTTGCATTCAAGGTCGGTGATTCCGTCGCCAAGTCGCTGCATGCGCACCATGTCTCCTGGCGCCTCACCGAGGCGTTGCAGACCTATCTTGCTGCCGATCACACCTTGCCGGCGAAGTTGCCGGCCGACGCCAGGCTGGTGGCCACCTTCTATGGCGCGCCCTCGGATCGCCACGATCACCTGTTGTGCATCGATGTCACCCTCAACGGCACACACCATCGCATTTTCCATTATGTCGATGGCAGCGGGCATCAATACCTGCTGGGCGACCATGCACACGGTATTCGCATCCTGGCAATGCTGCCGCCGGTGCGTCACGCACGTATTTCATCCGGCTGGGGCTGGCGCATCAATCCGGTGCTGAAGCGTCGCGAGTTCCACAAGGGCATCGATTTTGCCGCGCCGCTGGGCACGCCCATTCGCGCAGCGCTGGGTGGCACCGTGAAGATGGCTGCATGGCACGGCAATTACGGCCGCATGCTGGAGTTGCGCGACGCCCACGGCATCATGACGCGTTACGGCCACCTGCATCGCTTTGCCCATGGGATCCATCCCGGCACGCACGTGCATGTGGGGCAGGTGATCGGTTACGTCGGCAGCACGGGGCTGTCCACCGGGCCGCACGTGTACTTCGAGCTGTGGAAGCATCATCGCCGGGTCAATCCGTTGATCACGCATCCGGTGGTCGATGCGCATCTTGCTTCCGATCAGCGTTCGCGTTTCCGCGCATTTGCCTCGCGCCTGTCCTCCCGCGCACCACTGGGTTGATGTTCCCGGTCTAGTGGTTTCACCCCGGTGAATCAGTGCCCTTGCCGGCCACGAACAGGCGGCGCAGCAGCGTGCCACCGATCCAGTAGCACAATTCAGCCGGGTCATGCACATCCCAGACGGCCAGGTCGGCGCGCTTGCCCACCTCGAGCGTGCCGCGGTCATCCAGCCCCAGGGCGCGCGCGGCATTCACGGTGACGCCGAGCAATGCCTCGGCAGGTGTCAAACGGAACAGCGTGCAGGCCATGTTGGCCGCCAGTCGCAGCGAGAGCAGAGGTGCGGTGCCCGGGTTGAGATCGGTGGCGACAGCCATCGGCACACCCTGTTCACGCAGGGCGGCGATGGGTGGCTGGCGCGTGTCGCGCAGGGCGTAGAAGGCGCCGGGCAGCAACACGGCGACCGTACCCGCCTCAGCCATGGCGCGCACACCCGCGTCGCTGAGGTGTTCCAGGTGATCGGCGGACAGGCCGCCGAACTCGGCGACCAGCGCCGCGCCATCCATGTCCGAGAGTTGTTCCGCGTGCAGCTTCACCGGCAGGTCGAGCGCGTGTGCACGCTCGAAGACGCGCCTGGTCTCCGCACGCGTGAAGGCGATGTTCTCGCAGAAGGCATCCACCGCGTCCACCAGCCCCTGTTCAGCGAGTGCGGGCAATATCTCGTCGCAGACCAGGTCGACATACTCCGTCCGCCGTTCTTTGTAGCTCGGCGGCAGCGCGTGCAACCCCAGGAACGTGCTGCGCACTTCGATGCCCAGTTCGTCGCCGATGCGCCGCGCAGCGCGCAACATGCGGGCTTCGCTCTCCAGGGTCAGCCCGTACCCGGACTTGATTTCCAGCGTGCTGACGCCGTCGGCCATGAGTGCGCGCACGCGGGGCAGGGATTGTTCGACCAGCGTGTCCTCGTCGGCCTCGCCTGTGGCTTTCACGCTGGAGAGGATGCCTCCGCCGGCTGCGGCGATCTCGGCGTAGCTGGCGCCATTCAGCCGCATGTCGAATTCGTGTGCGCGCGTGCCGGCGAAGACCGCATGGGTGTGGCAGTCGATCAGGCCGGGAGTGACCAGGGCATCGCCGGCATCCTCCACGCGAGTGGCATGCTGACGCATCATCGGCGGCAGCCCGGTCATGGGGCCGACCCACACGATACGGCCATCGCGGCATCCGATGGCGGCGGCGGGCATGACGTGCAATGGCTCGGCACCGGCAAGGGTTGCCACGCGGGCGCGAATGACAAGCAGATCGAGAGGGCGGTCGGACATGAAGAACCTGGCTGGATGGCAGGCCCTCGAGTGTATCTGCTGGATCAAGCAGGGTGGACGTCAGTCGGTTTTTTCCGATGGTCCGGGACTGTCCTGGTCCGTGATTGCCTTGGTGTCATCCGATTCGGCTTCCGGCGGTGCCGCCTGCTCGGCGTAGGCGCTGGTCTGGCGGGCATTTTCCAGCGCCTCGATTTCCGCCCGCTCGCGCTCGGAAGCTTCCGCCTGGGCTACCTTCTGGCGTTCAAAATCCTGCACCATGCGTTCGGCGAAATCCTTGTAGACCGGCGTGGGGCTGAACAGCGACGCGGCGGCGCGCGCGATCAGGCAGGCAGCCATGACCGGAATGACCATGTCCTGGTTGTCGGTCAGCTCCATGGCGATCACCGCCGAGGTCAGCGGCGCCCCCGTCACGCCGGAGAGATATGCGCTCATGCCGAGCAACACCACGGCCGCTTCCGGTGTCCCCGGCAGAAAATGCGCGATGTTGTGCCCCAGGCCGGCGCCCACGGCCAGGGCCGGAGAGAAGATGCCGCCGGGAATGCCGGACCAGTACGACACCACATTGGCCAGCAGCTTGTAGATGCCGAACGCGTGGCCGGGTGTCGTCGCCGCTTCCTGCGCAAAGGCGCGGGCCTGTTCGTAGCCTGTGCCGTAGATGTTGTTGTGGGAAATCACGCCGAGTCCGGCCAGCGCCAGGCCGCAGGCCACGGCGAACAGCACCGGCGCGCGCGAGCGCAGCTTGCCGATGTAGGCCAGCGGACCACTGCGGCTGAGCAGAATCAGCCGTGCAAACAGCCCGCCCAGAACGCCGCCTACCAGGCCGGTCAGCAGCACGGCGGCCCAGGCCTGGTGCAGGTTGAGGCTGGCCTGCACTTCGCCGAAGTAGGAATAGTTGCCCATGATGCCCAGCGACACCACACCGCCGACGATCACGGCGGTCAGCAGCAGACCGGAAAAACGATGCTCGAACGCGCCGGCCAGCTCCTCGATGGCAAAGACCACGCCGGCCAGCGGCGCATTGAACGCTGCGGCGATGCCGGCAGCGCCGCCGGCGAGAATGAAACGCGAGGCGGCCTTGGGGTCGGTGAAGCCGAAGCGCCGGCCGAAGGCGTAGAAAAGACCTGCGCCCACGTGCACGGTGGGGCCTTCGCGGCCAATGGATGCGCCCACCGCCAGCGCGATGAGGGTCAGGACCATCTTCACGCCGGCAATCGGCAGCGCCAGCATGCGGTGACGAAACCCCTCGTCCTCGATGTGCAGGGTGCCGATGACCTGCGGAATGCCGCTGCCGCGGGTGGCGCGCATCCTGCCTTCGGTGGCCCAGGCCATCAGCCCGAAGACCACGGGGGTCATCAGCAGGGGGATCCAGATGCCGTAGCTCAGGATGAACTGGAACAGCTCGAACGCCCAGTCGGCAGCCTTGGCGAAAACGATGGCGGCCAGCGCCACGAGGATCGCGCCGGTCCACAACGCGATGCGGCGTTTCCACTCGTGCGGCGCGAAGAACTCGTGGCCCAGGAGCCTCTGCAGCCGTGGGTTGGAGGACTTCGACGAGGACGAGGGTGACTCGGGCATCCGCCCATTATGTCAGATATGCGCCGCCGCGGCTTGCCCTCAAGCGGGTTTGTTTCGCCTCCAGCGGGTTTCATAGAGGTCGAAGCGTCGATCCTTGAGGTTGGTGACGGTGCCCGAATTGCGCGCGCGCGCCAGATTTTCCAGACTCAGGTCGGCAAACAGCACGGTTTCGGTATTGGGGGTGGAATCGGCTGCCACGCCGTCGCGTGCGAACGGGAAATCGCAGGGCGTGAGGATGCAGCTCTGCGCGTACTGAATGTCGAAATTGTTGACCCCGGGCAGGTTGCCCACGTTGCCCGACAGCACCATGTAGCACTGGTTGCTCACCGCGCAGGCCTGGCAGCTGTAGCGCACGCGCAGGTAGCCCTCGCGCACGTCGGTGCAGAACGGCGCAAACAGGATCAGCGCGCCCTGGTCGATGAGGTGCCGCGCCACTTCCGGGAACTCGTTGTCGTAGCAGATGATAACGCCGATAGGGCCGCAGTCGGTCTGGATCATGGTGGCGCTGTCACCGCCGGTGACGTTCCAGACGTTGCGCTCGCTGGGCGTGGGATGGATTTTTTCCTGCTCGTGGATGGCGCCGTCGCGCAGGCAGATGTAGCTGACGTTGTGGATGTCGCCATCGTCCATGAGCGTGGGGTGCGAGCCACCGATGATGTTGATGTTGTAGTGCACGGCCAGACGGCTGAACAGCTCCTTCACCTGCGGCGTGTAGTCGCTCAGGCGACGGATAGACTGCACCGGCGAGAGCTCGGCGTTTTCGATCGACAGCAGCTGCAGCGTGATCATTTCCGGGAACGTGACGAAATCCGCGTTGTAGTCCGCGGCGATGTCGGTGAAGTACTCAATCTGCGTGGCGAACTCGTCGAACGATGTGATGCGCCGCTGCTGGTACTGCACCGAGGCCACACGCACCGTCGCGGGGAACGGCGGGCCGTTGGAGACGTGCGGCACGTCGGGGTGATCATGCAGGTCCGGGTTGCGCCAGATCATGTGTGCGGCGTAGCCCAGCGATGCGTGGTCCGAGGGCACGTACTCGCGCAGCAGGCCGATGCACTCGAAATCGTTGCGCAACTGGAAGCTCATGGTCGGGTCGCGCTGGCGGCCGTCGATCACCGCCTGCATGTACTCCTGCGGCGAGCCGTATTTTTTCACCCGCTTGGCCAGTGCCGGCATGCGACCGCCGAACACGATGCCGCGCAGCTTCAGGTCCATGCACAGCCGCTTGCGCGCCTTGTACAGCCTCTGGCCGATGCGCATGCCGCGGAACTCGGGGTTGACCACCACCTCCATGCCGTACAGCCAGTCGCCGTGCGGGTCGTGGCGCGAACCGAAGCCGCCGCCGGTGATCTGCGTCCAGGTGTGCGGTGCCAGCGCCGCGGCCTCGTCGATGCGGAACGTGGCGCAGTAACCCACCACGCGGCCATCGTATTCGGCGACGAATTGCCCCTGCGGGAAGTGTGCCTGCTGGCCGCGCAGCATCTCCGCCGAGTGGCCCCACTCGGTGGTGTAGACGCTGGCGGTCAGATCGACCAGTTGCGGGACGTCGTCCAGGGTGGCCTGACGGATGGTGAGACGGGACGGGGTGCCGGTACGTTTGGTTGCCATCGGATCAGTGTCTCATGGGGGACGTAAAACACAGGTCAAAATGTGGCCGTTACACTGCAACCAGACCCAGACCGAACTTCTCATCTCGCGGAATGCGCATGACTGTGACCAACTACAACGCCGATTGTCTGTGGACTCCCGATGGCTGGCTAAAGGGGGCGCGCCTCGGCATCCAGTCCAGCGGCGACGTCGTTTCGTCGGATGCCGAAGCGGCAGGCGAGTTCCTGGGGCGTTATGTGCTCCCCGGCATGACCAACCTGCATTCGCATGCCTTCCAGCGCGCCATGGCCGGGTTGGCCGAACGCCGCGGAAAGGGCGAAGACAGCTTCTGGACCTGGCGCGAAACCATGTATGCCTTCGCCTCGCGCCTGGGGCCGGAGGCCCTGCGCGCCATCGCCACGCAGCTGTACGTGGAGATGCTGCGCGCCGGCTACACGCATGTGTGCGAGTTCCACTACCTGCATCATCAGCCCGATGGCACGCCGTATGCCGATCCGGCGGCGATGTCGATGGCGTTGATCAAGGCCGCGGCCGAGGCCGGCATCGGCCTGACCCTGCTGCCGGTGCTGTACATGTGCGGCGGCTTCGACGGCCGACCACTGGCACAGCGCCAGCGCCGTTTCGGGCAGACGCTGGAGAGCTATCTGGATCTACTGGACAGGCTGCAGGCGCGCAAGGGGCCGCTCATGACCACCGGGATCGCCCTGCATTCGCTGCGCGCAGTGCCGCCCGAGGCCATGCGCGAGGTGCTGGCGATGCCGGCGGCGCAGGACGGACCGATCCACATCCACGTGGCCGAACAGATCGGCGAAGTGCAGGACAGCATGGCCGTGCGCGATGCGCGACCGGTGGAATGGCTGCTGGATCATGCGCAGGTCGATGCGCGCTGGTGCCTGATCCACGCCACGCAAATGACGGCCGGGGAAACCCGGCGCGTGGCGTCCAGCGGCGCCGTGGTGGGGCTGTGTCCCACCACCGAGGCCAACCTCGGCGACGGCCTGTTTCCGCTGGCCGACTATCTGGATGCGGGCGGCCGGCTGGGCATCGGCTCGGATTCGCATATCTCCGTGTCGCCGGTGGAAGAGCTGCGTTGGCTGGAATACGGCCAGCGCCTGTCGACCCGGCACCGCAACATCGCGGCGCGTACGCCCGGCGCCAGCGTCGGTGAAACCCTGTGGCGCGCGGCGCAGGCGGGCGGTGCGCAGGCTGCCGGCCTGCCGGCCGATGCGCTGACGCCCGGCAGGCGCGCCGATCTCATCGTGCTGGACGACGCCTCGCCGTGGCTGGCCGCCCGCGATAGCGACAGCCTGATGGACAGCTTCCTGTTCGCTGGCAACGCGCCACTGGTCCGCGACGTCATGGTGGCCGGCCGCTGGGTGATCCGCGATCACCGGCATCACGATCAGGAGCGTATCGCCGTGCGTTACAAGGCCGCAGTGGAGGCGCTGGCTGCCGATTGATGCTTGGCGCTACTATTCGTCGCAATTGTCGTAAGCATCTTTCAACGCTTGCTTGCTGCAATGGTGTTGCCGCCAGCTTCGAAAGCAGCAGTAGCCGTAACGGACGCCGGCGTAAAGGTCTGACTCGGCGTCCAAGCGGTGGGTGCTATCGAACGCCGCTTAACTACTTGAGCGTTAGAACAGCCGGTGCTTTCGAGTAAAATAAGGTCCAAACGGAGGTTGGTGCTATGCAGCAAACATACACAGCTGTCATAAAACACGATGAGGGCGTCTGGATTGGCTGGGTTGAGGAAGTGACCGGCGTCAATTGCCCAGAAGCGTCGCGAGAAGAGCTTCTGGCCTCGCTGCTTACCACTCTCAGCGAAGCCATCGAGTTCAATCGCGCCGACGCTCGGGATGCTGCTGGAAATGACTACGAAGAGTTCTCTATCGCCTTATGAAGCGGCGCGATCTCCTCGCGCATCTTCGTGCTCAGGGCTGCGAACTTCTGCGTGAAAGCGGTAAGCACTCATGGTGGGTACATTCCGTATCAGGGAAACGCAGCGCAGCCCCCCCCCCCCCCCCCCGGCACCGGGAGGTTAATAATCATCTTGTCCAGAAAATTTGCGATGATCTAGGTATTTCCGAGCCGACACGGCTCTGACAGTTTTCAGGATTGATCAGATCACCTTAAGGGGGCAATCCTGAGCATTTTTTTGGCGCGAGGTGGCGGGCAGTGGCCACTGACAAAGAGTTTGTCGATTACGTCGTTGAACAGGCCAACCTCGGCGACGCTCTCATGTCCAGGAAGATGTTTGGAGAGTACGCGCTGTCGGTGATTGTCAACAAAGTCGTTGCGCTGGTTTGCGACAACAGTCTTTTCGTAAAGCCGTCGTCTGCATCGCATGAATGGGCTCCGAGTCTTCCACAAGGCCGACCCTATCCAGGCTCGAAGGATTTTCCGGTGGTCGATGAGCTACTCGACGATTCCGAGGCAATGAGGGAGTTGCTTTTGGCAACTTCGGCGCGTTGCCATTGCCAAAGCCGAAGAAGCCTCGGCGTCCGCGCGGCGGAAAGGCAGCTGCCGATTGACCGGTCATTCGATAAATCCGCTGACGCGTAACGCGTGACTCAATCCCTGACACAAGCAATGCACTTCAGCTCGATGGCGATGGGCGTGGGCAGGGCGGTGATGGCGACGGTGGTGCGGCAGGCGTCGATGCCCTTGAAGTGCTCGGCGTACAGCCGGTTGTAGGTGGCGAAATCGGCATCCATGTCGGTGAGGAAGACGGTCACGTCGACCAAGTCGTCCCAGTGTGCGCCGCAGGATTCCAGCACCGCGCGCACGTTGGCGAAGACCTGCCGGCATTGCGCCTCGATGTCGTAGTCCACCAACTTGCCCTCGGCATCCAGCACGTTGCCCGGAACATCGTTGCTGCCGGGCATGCGCGGCCCCACGCCAGACAGGAACAGCAGGTTGCCGACGCGGCGCGCATGCGGGTAGGCGCCGACCGGCGCCGGGGCAGTCTCGGTGCGGAAGGTGTTCATGCCGAGGTTTCTTTCGCCAGCTGTTTCAGTGCCGTGGCATGGGAGGCGTCGATGGTGTCACGTGAACCGATGTCCAGCCCCAGATCATGGATGCGCCCGTCCGCCAGTCCGTAGATCCAGGCGTGCACCGACAGGTCCTGACCGCGTTCCCAGGCCTCCTGCACCACGGTGGTATGGCAGACGTTGAGCGCCTGCTCGATGGCGTTGAGCTCGCACAGGCGGTCGTGGCGCCGGGCCATGTCGGTGAGCGGCTGCAACAGCGCGGCATGCTTGGCCGCCACATCGCCGACGTGGCGCAACCAGTTGTCCACCAGCCCTACGCGCTGCTCTTCAATGACCGCCTGGACGCCACCGCAGCCGTAATGGCCGACCACCAGGATATGCCGCACTTTCAGCACGTCCACGGCGAACTGGATGGTGCTCAGCGCATTGAGATCCGCATGCACCACCACGTTTGCCACGTTGCGGTGCACGAAGATCTCCCCGGGCGGCAGATCCACGATCTGCGTCGCCGGCACGCGCGAATCCGAGCAGCCGATCCACAGATAACGCGGCGCCTGCTGCGCCGACAGCTGCTCGAAGAAATGCGGGTCCTGCGCGGTGGTGTTGTCCGCCCAGCGGCGATTGTTTTCCAGCAGTTGATCCAGATGATTGTCGCTCATGCGTTGGAGTCCTCGTCAGATGTTGTAGCTGATACAGACATTTTTCGCTTCAGTGAAGAAGCGCAGTGCGTCGATGCCGCCTTCGCGGCCGACGCCCGATTGCTTGGTGCCGCCGAACGGGGTGCGCAGGTCGCGCAGCATCCAGCAGTTGACCCAGACGATGCCGAAGTCCAGCTGTGCCGACATGCGGTGGGCGCGGTCCAGGTCGCGCGTCCACAACGAGGCGGCCAGGCCGTAGTCGGTGGCATTGGCGATGGCCAGCGCCTCGGCTTCGTCCTCGAAGGGGATCAGCGTGACGACGGGGCCGAAGATTTCCTCGCGATTGGTGGCGGCATCGGCGGGAAGGCCTTCGATCACGGTTGGGGCGATGAACCAGCCGCCGGCGCAGCGGCCGGGCAGCGACACAGCCTCGCCACCGCACAGGATCCGTCCGCCTTCGTCGCGTGCACGGCCGATGCAGGCCATGACCTTGTCGAAATGCGCCCTGGAGACCAGCGCACCGAGGTCGCTGTGCGCGTCGCGGGGATCGCCCACGTGTAATGCCTGGACGCGTTCCAGATAGCGTTCGCGGAATTGCTCGTAGATGGCGCGCTGCACCAGCAATCGCGAGCCGCACAGGCAGATCTCGCCCTGATTGGCGAAGCCGGAGCGCACCAGTGTGTCAAGATGATGGCCGATATCCGCATCGGCGAAGACGATGGCCGGATTCTTGCCGCCCATTTCCAGCGACAATTTCTTGAAGCCGGGCGCGGCGGCGCTGGCGATGGCCGCACCGGTGCGCGTGGAGCCGGTGAACGACACGGCCTTGACGCGGGGGTGTTCCACCAGCGGCTGACCCACGTGCGGGCCGGTACCGTGCACGAGGTTCAGCACGCCAGGCGGCAGGCCGCATTGCAGGCTCAGCTCGGACAGCAGGAACGCGGTGTATGGGGTGATCTCCGAGGGTTTCGCCACCACGGTATTGCCCGCGGCCAGTGCCGGTGCGATCTTCCACGTGAACAGGTACAGCGGCAGGTTCCACGGGCTGATGCAGGCGACCGCGCCCAGCGGTTGGCGCAAGGTGAAGTTCACTGTGCCGGGCGTGCCGCTGTGCGATTCGCTGCTCCACTGGCCGATGGCGTCGGCAAAGAAACGCAGGTTGGCGACCGCACGCGGGATATCCACGCTGCGCGCCAATGCCACGGGCTTGCCGCTGTCGCGCGATTCGGCCTCGGCAAACACGTCCATGCGGTCATGCAGGCGGTCGGCCAGGGTGCGCAGACACGTGGCGCGCGCTTCCGGCGGCATGGCGGCCCACGCGGGCGCGGCATGGCCCGCGGCGTCGACGGCGGCATCGACATCGGTCGCGTCCGAATCGGGACAGCGGGCGAATACCTGTCCAGTGGCCGGCTCGTGGACATCGAGGTAGCGTTCGCTGACCGGCGCCTGCAGGCGACCTGCAATCAGGTTGGCGAGTGTCGATACAGTCATGCGTCAAGTCTAACCGTTCGCCTTTTCGCGTGGCATTCAGCGATACCGTAGGGCGGCTCAAGGAGCGGCAGCGACGGAGCCGCCTGCTTGCCAAAATGTGCGGTGTTTTTTGCCCGCCGATGCATGCTTTCGGTTTCTCGCAAGCCGCTTGTCGACAACACAAACCAGCCTTTCCGCAAGCAGGCGGCTCCGTCGCGTTGCTCCTTGAGCCGCCCTACGGGAGCTTCTTGCGGATTGATCCGCTTTACGCCAGGGCGTGGGTGCGACCGCCGTCGACGGCGATGCTGACGCCGTTGACATACGCTGCTGCCGGCGTGCACAGAAACGCCGCCACGGCGGCGACTTCCTGCGGTTCGCCGAAACGCTTCGCCGGCACGTAGCCACGCATGGTCGCCGCTGCCTCGTCCTCGCTGACGCCGTTCTGTTTTGCGCGTGCAGCAATGATGCCGTCCAGGCGTCCGGTGCGGGTGAAGCCCGGCAGCACGTTGTTGACGGTGATGCCATCGGCGGCCAGTTCCACGGATAATGTCTTGGCCCAGCCGGCGACCGCGGCACGCACTGTATTGGAGACCCCCAGGTTGGGAATGGGCTCCTTCACCGACGTGGAGATGACATTGACGATGCGGCCGAAGCCGGCCGCGCGCATGCCGGGGGTGACGGCCTGTTGCAGCACCTGGCCGGCCACGAGGTGCTGGCGGAAGGCGCGCAGATAGGCCTCCGGGTCGGCGTCGCCCGCCGGCCCGGGAGGCGGGCCGCCTGAGTTGTTGATGAGGATGTGCACCGGATGCGCGGCGGTCAGCGTCTCGAGCTTGCCGCGCAGGGCCTCGGTCTCCAGCATGTCCAGCGCGATGAAATCGTGCGATTGTGCGGCATGCGGGCGCGGCAGCTCGCCGACCAGCGTCTGCAGTGCCTCGGCTGTGCGCGAGAGCGCGGTGACGCTGGCACCCAGTTGCGCCAGTTCCACGGCAATGGCGCGGCCGATGCCTTGCGATGCGCCACAGACCAAGGCGTGCCGCCCTTCGAGATCGAGATCCATCATGTTCTCCGTTGGGTGGGATCGGGCTGCCGCCCGCGCCCTGCGCACCGTGAAGGCGTGCATTCACATGCGTGTCAGGGATGCCACCAGACCTGCATCAGCAGAACCGCGATCCAGCAGGGCCACGCGACCCACGGTGCATACCGCCATGTGCGGTGCCATTGCACGATATCTGCATCCTCGAACAGCTGCGGCACGTTGGAGCGCATGACGCGCTGGAACCGCGCGTACGTGCGAATGCGGCCCGGGCGTCCGCGTTCCGGTTTGGCGACGATTTCCCATTTTTCCGGGTAGCGACGACGCATCAACGATGCAACCTTGAACTGCGCATACAGATGCAGTCCGAAACCCGCGGCACCGGCCAGCAGCAGAAGGATGTACAGTGCATTCACCCGCGGCAACCCTGCGGCACACAGCTGGCGCGCTGCGCCGGTGTGAGGGCATGGCGCACCGGATCAGCTCCCGGATCCGTTGCGGGACGGTGCCACGATGGAGCGCAGCGTGGACAGCACGCCGCCACTGCGCCGTTTCGGCTTGCCGCAAATGGCTTCGCTGAGCACGCCGTCATAACGATTCGTCAACAGACCCACATAGAGCTTGCCGTTGGGTCCATGCGGGATCTGATAGCTGCCGCTGGAGGTCATTTTCACCGGATCGTCGGCGGAGAAGTTGGCCGGCGACTGCTCCCAGTACGTGCTCGAGTTCAGTTGCCGTCCGGAGCTGTAGATCACCAGGTATTGGGCCTGCGGGCTCTTGATGGTGACGCTGCCGAACGCGCCCGACGTGGCGCTGGTCCACCCCATGTATTCGCACAGCTGCACATCCTTGGTGCGCAGCATCCGGTATTGGGAGTCGAGCAGGACCACGGAGGGCGCAAACAGGTAGCTCGAGTGCAGCCAGCGCCCGCCATTCAGGTTCGACTTCAGCAAGACCTTGTAGGGCAGTTTGTGGTCCGCAGGCAGTTTGAAGCTGACGAAATAGCTGCGGGTGCCGTTGAAATTGGCCACCGGCCGGCCGGGGCCGATGTGCATCGGTTGCGGGTGGGACGGCAACGTCTGCTTGAAATGAAAGTCGGCGAAGCTGCCGCAACATACCGATGTGTTCTGCAGCTTTTCGATGGCCGCCTTGCGCGTGAGCGCGGTCGTGGCGTCGGACTCTTTCCCGGGCTTGGCCGGCGAGCCGGCGCACGCCGCAAGCAGCGCGGTGAAAGCGATGACGCCGAGCCTGGACAAGACAGGCCGGATAACAGCAGGCTGGGTCGGTGGGAACGTGGACATGGGAAGACGGGAGCTGAACTAGAATTCTGCGCTCCCCGCGGCGCGGGGAAAGGGGATCGCATCGCGTATGTTAGCAAGCCCGCACACGTAACACAGCAGGCGTTCGAATCCCAGCCCGAAACCGGCATGCGGTACCGTGCCGTAACGTCGCAGGTCGCGGTACCAGTCGTAGACCAGTGGATCCAGACCGAACTGGGCCATGCGCGCATCCAGCGTGTCCAGGCGTTCCTCGCGCTGCGCGCCGCCAATGATCTCGCCGATGCCCGGCGCCAGCACGTCCATGGCGGCGACGGTGCGGCCGTCGTCATTGAGGCGCATGTAGAAGGCCTTGATGGCCTCGGGGTAGTTCATCACCACCACCGGCCGGCCCACGTGCTGTTCCACAAGATAGCGTTCGTGCTCGGTCTGCAGATCCACGCCCCATTCCACCGGGAACTCGAACTTGCGGCCGGATTTTTTCAGGATGTCCACGGCATCGGTGTATTCGATGCGCTCGAACGGCGCGGTGATGAACGCCTCCAGCCGCGTGATGGCATCGGCCTGCACGCGTTTGGCAAAGAACGCCATGTCGTCGCCACGCTCGTCCAGCACAGCCTTGAAGATGTACTTGAGGAATCGTTCGGCCAGATCGGCATTGTCGGCCAGGTCGGCGAAGGCGATCTCGGGCTCCACCATCCAGAACTCCGCCAGATGCCGCGGGGTGTTGGAGTTTTCCGCTCGGAACGTGGGGCCGAAGGTGTAGACCTTGCTCATGGCCAGGCAGTACGCCTCCACGTTGAGCTGGCCGGAGACCGTCAGGAACGCTTCGCGGCCGAAGAAATCCTTGCGGAAATCGATGGCGCCTTTTTCATCGCGGGGCAGATTGGCCAGATCCAGCGACGACAGGCGGAACATGTCGCCGGCGCCTTCGGCATCGGAGGTGGTGATGATGGGCGTATTGATCCAGTAGAACCCCTCCTCGGTGAGGAAGCGGTGGATCGCCGTCATCACGGTCTGCCGCACGCGAGTGACTGCGCCGAACAGGTTGGTGCGCGGGCGCAGGTGCGCCACTTCGCGCAGGAACTCCATGGAATGCTGCTTGGGCTGGATCGGATAGGTTTCCGGATCGTCCACTTTGCCGACAACCTCGACCTCGCGCGCCTGGATCTCGAAGGCCTGCCCCTTGCCCTGCGATGCGGCCAGTGTGCCGGTCGCGACCACCGAGGCGCCGCTGGTCAGTTTCCTGATGTCGTCCTCGTAATTGGGCAGATCGGCGCTGGCGACCACCTGGATGGGATCGAAGCAGGAGCCGTCGCTGACGTTGATGAAGGAGAGGCCGGCCTTGGAATCACGCCGCGTGCGCACCCACCCGCGCACCGTGACCTCGTTGCCCACTGCGACCGCACCGGCGAGAGCCTGCTTCACGCTGCATAAAGTGGGGCTGGCCGTGGTCATGGATTGAAACTCCGCAAAAGGCGCCGCATATCGACGCGTGTACGTGAAACATCAGAGAAGCCCGCGATGATAACGGATGCGTCCGCCGCGGACATGCCTTTGCGCCATGAGCGCCATCCCGGCTGTTAAACTGTGGTCCGGGAAGCCTCCCGCGGGGCTCCACCGTTCCCATTTCTCCATTTCCATTTCCGGCTCCGACAAT
The DNA here is from genome assembly GCA_963747595.1 of uncultured Gammaproteobacteria bacterium. Taxonomy (GTDB): domain Bacteria; phylum Pseudomonadota; class Gammaproteobacteria; order Xanthomonadales; family Rhodanobacteraceae; genus Oleiagrimonas. The sequence goes on along the minus strand of CAVVFO010000002.1, from coordinate 878,618 downwards.
GATCCAGATCACCGAAACCGCCCGCAATCGCATGCAGCATTTTCTCCAGGACAACGCCAGCGCCACCGGTGTGCGGTTCGGCGTGCGTCGCACCGGCTGTTCCGGGTTCGGCTACGTGGTGGAACTGGCCGAGCAGGTGGGGGAGGGCGATCAGGTGATCGAGGTCGATGGTGTGCCATTGATCGTGGACGCCAAGAGCATGCCGCTGGTCGATGGCACCGTCATCGATTTCCAGCGCCAGGGCCTGAACACCGCCTTCGCCTTCCACAATCCCAACGCCACCGGCGAGTGCGGTTGCGGCGAGAGCTTCACCGTGGATGCCGCCCAGGGCTGAGGTGTCGCACTGCGCGGCGCGGGTTTCCGGCAGCGCGTGATGCGCCCTCATAATCAGTGACTTGCGTACCAGGGGCGGCGCGCTCTACAATTCCGCTTCTGTCTGCGCCGTTCCGGTGCGTGCAGGACCTTGCCTCACCGCTCCCACGCGGGGGGCTGCCACCCGATCGGCCGCCGGCCGCGGGTTGACATCCACGAGGAGACAACATGCGTCATTACGAAGTCGTGTTTCTGGTCCATCCGGACCAGAGCGAGCAGGTGCCTGCGATGATCGAGCGCTACAAGGCGCTGATCGAGGGCGACAACGGCCATATCCATCGTCTGGAAGACTGGGGCCGCCGTCAGCTGGCCTATCCGATCCTGAACCTGGCCAAGGCCCATTACGTGCTGCTCAACATCGAGTGCAGCCAGGATGTGCTGAACGAGCTGGAGTCCGGTTTCCGCTTCAACGACGCCGTGCTGCGTCATCTTATCGTCAAGCGCGACGAGGCCGATACCGAGCAGTCGCCGATCCTGAAGAGCAAGGAAAAGGAAGATTCCAAGCCACCGCGTCGTCGCGACGACAGTGATGGCAGCAAGGATGATGGCGATCGCAAGAGCGAGCGCAAGGATGACAACGACAACAACAATGACAGCGATCGCGACAGCGACGACTGACGCATAAGGAGTCCAACATGTCCAAATTTTTCCGCCGCCGCAAGTTCTGCCGCTTCACTGCCGAGGGCGTGAAGGAGATCGATTACAAGGATCTCAACACCCTGCGCCAGTACATCACCGAGACCGGCAAGATCGTGCCCAGCCGCATCACCGGCACCAAGGCGCGCTATCAGCGTCAGTTGTCCACCGCAGTCAAGCGTGCCCGCTTCCTGGCGCTGCTGCCCTACACCGACAACCACGACGCGTAAAACCTGCGTCACCGCCGCTCCCTCGCGAACGGGGGAGTGGTGCGCGATCCGGTGCGCCTGTGGGCAATCCCCGCAGAGCAAGCCGTCACCATTCGGACACCCGTCCACAGGCTGCGCCGGCCGTATCGGCGCTAACGAATCGGAGCCATCCCATGGAACTCATCCTGCTGGAAAAAGTGAAGAATCTCGGCAACCTCGGCGACAAGGTCAAGGTCAAGCCGGGATACGGCCGCAATTACCTGCTGCCACAAGGCAAGGCCGTGCGTACCACTGCTGCCAACCTGGAAGCGTTCGAGCAGCGCCGCGCCGAGTATGAAGCCAAGGCCAAGACGCTGCTGAGCGAAGCCGAAACCCGCAAGACCACGCTGGACGGCACCGAAATCATCATCTCCGCGCACGCCAGCCCGGAAGGCAAGCTGTACGGCTCCGTGGGCCCGCGCGAAATCGCCGAGGCCATGGCGGCACGCAATCTCGAGGTCGACAAGGGCGAGATCGTGCAGCCGGAAGGCGCCATCCGCAACACCGGCGAGTACGAGGCGCACATCGTGCTGCACGCCGACGTGCAGGCCACCATCAAGGTCACGGTCAACGCTGACTGAGTGTTTCCCGGACCCATGCGTGACTTGAGAAACGGGCGCCTTCGGGCGCCCGTTTCGTTTTGCCGGTCCGAGGTACGTGGCTCGGCGTCATGTAGGGTGGCTCAAGGAGCGCCAGCGACGGAGCCGCCTGCTTGCCGGTATGTCCCCGGCGTTCCCGGCAAGCAGGCGGACGCCTCGCGGGTGCTCCTGACCGAAGTCCCCCGGGGATTTCCTTCGGTCAGAAATCCCTTGTGGGATGGATCCGCCCTGCGTGTGCGGGAGGTCGTGTCCTCTTGGAGAGATGCCGACCCGCCGGTGCATTTATCCACAGTTGTCCACAACTATCCACAGGATTTCCCCAGAGTTGTTGTATCGGTTTCTGCGACGCCGACCCGTATCATGGTCATCTTGATCACGGGGTGAACCATGGCCAGCCTTCCCGAACGCAATCCGCCCGCCGCGTCCATCGAGGCACTGCGCGTGCCGCCGCATTCGCTGGAGGCCGAGCAGTCCGTCCTGGGCGGTCTGATGCTGACCGGCGAGGCCTATGACCGCGTCGCCGACCGCCTGGCGGAGGATGATTTCTACCGCAAGGATCACCGGCTGATCTATCGCGCCATCAGCCAGCTGTCGGAAAAGAGCATGCCGTGCGATGCGGTGACGCTGGGCGAATGGTTTGAGGGCAACGAACTGTCGGACATGATCGGCGGCGCCAGCTACCTGATCGAACTGGCTAACGCCACGCCCAGCGCTGCCAACATCACCGCCTACGCCGATATCGTGCGCGAGAAGTCGGTACTGCGGCAGCTGATCGATGCCGGCACCCACATCACAGAGGACGGTTATCGCCCGGAAGGGCGCAGCATGCAGGAAGTGCTGGAGGTGGCCGAGCAGCGCGTCTTCAAGATTGCCGAGGAAGGGGCGCGCGGGCGCAAGGATTCGGTGTCCATGCGCGATGCGGTGAAGGAGGCATTCCGCATCCTGCACCAGCGCTACGAGAATCGTGGCCAGCTGACCGGCCTGCCTACCGGTTTTTCCGATCTGGACGAGATGACCGCCGGTCTGCAGCCCTCGGACCTGGTGATCGTGGCCGCGCGCCCGTCCATGGGCAAGACCGCCTTTGCCGTGAACATGGCCGAGAACGCAGCTATCCGCAGCAAGAAGGCGGTGGTCATCTTCTCCATGGAAATGTCCTCCTCGCAGCTGGCGTTCCGCCTGATTTCCTCGATGGGCCGCATCCACCAGCAACACCTGCGCACGGGCGATCTGGCCGAAGAGGACTGGCCGCGCGTGACGCAGGCCATCACCATGCTCAGCGACGCCAAGATCTTCATCGACGACACCCCGTCGCTGTCGCCGGTGGACCTGCGCTCGCGCGCACGTCGCCTGCAGCGCGAGCACGGCGAACTGGGGCTGATCGTCATCGATTACCTGCAGCTGATGCAGGTGCCCGGCAACAAGGAGAACCGCGCCACCGAGATCTCCGAGATCTCCCGCGGCCTGAAGGCGCTGGCCAAGGAGCTGAACGTGCCGGTGGTGGCCCTGTCGCAGCTCAACCGCTCGCTGGAGCAGCGTGCGGACAAGCGCCCGATGATGTCCGACCTGCGCGAATCCGGGGCCATCGAGCAGGATGCCGACGTCATCCTGTTTATCTATCGCGACGAATACTACGACTCCGAATCGGCAGACAAGGGCCTGGCCGAGATCATCATCGGCAAGCAGCGCAACGGCCCCACCGGCATGCTGAAGCTGACCTTCCTGGGGCAGTTCACCAAGTTCGAGAACTATGCGCCGGAGGCGTTCTCCGGAGCATTCGAGTGAGTTCCGCATTCCGGCGCCATCAATGAGCCGTCTTGCGACCGCGACCATCCATCTAGGTGCGTTGCGCCACAACCTGACACGCATTCGCGAGCTGGCTGGCAACGCCCGCGTGATGGCCGTCATCAAGGCCGACGGCTATGGCCACGGCCTGGAACGTGTGGCTCGGGCGCTCACCGGAGCCGATGCGTTTGGTGTCGCGGCCATTGCCGATGGTCAGCGGTTGCGCGCGGCCGGGCACGGTCAGCGCATCGTGGTGTTGTCCGGACCGGACAGCGCCGCCGACCTGGCCGAGATGCAGCGGCTGGACCTGGATGCAGTGATCCACCATCAGAGCCAGCTCGACTGGCTGGCCGCCGATGCCGGCGAGCATCCGTTGCACGTGTGGCTGAAGATCGACTCGGGCATGCATCGGCTGGGCTTTCCGGCCGCGCGTGCGACGGAGGTACACGCGCGTTTGTGCTCGATGCCGGCCGTGGCCGACGAGATCACGCTGATGACGCATTTTGCAGCGTCGGACGAATTCGGCAACGCGTTGACGCAACGGCAGATGGAGACGTTCGAGACGGCGGTGGCTGGTCTCGACGGACCGCGTGCCCTGGCCAATTCGGCGGGTGTGCTGGGCTGGCCGCGCTCGCTCGGCGACTGGGTGCGCGTCGGCGGCCTGCTGTACGGCTTGTCTGTGATCGAGGGGCGCGTCGGCGCCGACGATGGCTTCCAGCCCGCGATGACACTGCGCACGCGGCTGGTGGCCATCAATGACCTCAAGAAAGGCGAGCGCGTCGGCTACGGCGCCACGTGGCAGGCGCCCGAAGACATGCGCCTGGGCGTGGCCGCCATCGGCTACGGTGACGGCTATCCGCGCAGTACCGTCGCCGGCACGCCGGTCCTTGTCGGCGGCCGTCCCGCAGCCATCATCGGCCGCATTTCCATGGACCTGATCACCGTGGACCTTCGACAGACGCCGGATGCACGCGTCGGCGACCCGATCACGCTGTGGGGTCCGGAGCTGCCGGTGGAAACCATCGCCAGCCATGCCGGCACCATCAGTTACGAACTCACCTGCGGCATGACCCGCCGCGTGTTGTTCACCGAGGACGATGAGAGATGAGCTGACAACGCGCCTGCGTTTGCATTGCTCGTGCACAAAAAAACCTTGTTGATCACACCAGCGCGCCGCCGCATGACCGGCGGATCTCGCCTGCTGCGACGCTGGAACGTTAAGCTCGAAGCCTTTTCACTCCCACGGACGTTCTTTTCATGGCCAAGGCAAAAACCGCCTACGTGTGCGGCGAATGCGGTGCCGATCACAGCAAGTGGCAGGGTCAGTGCGCCGGCTGCGGCGCCTGGAACACGCTGAGTGCATTCACGGTGCAGCCGGCGGCCGCCGTCGATTCCGTGGCGGCCAAGCGCGGAAGCTATGCAGGCGAAGCAGCGGGACGCCCCAGTGTGACCGCCTTGACCGAAGTGGCGGCGAGCGTGGAATCGCGCACGCTGACCGGCATGGGCGAACTGGATCGCGTGCTGGGTAGTGGGCTGGTGGACGGTTCGGTGGTTTTGATCGGCGGCGATCCGGGGATCGGCAAGTCCACCTTGCTGCTGCAGATGATGGGCTTGCTGGGCGCGCGCGTGTCGGGTCTGTATGTCACCGGCGAGGAATCGCTGAGCCAGGTGGCAGCACGCGCGCAGCGGCTGGAGTTGCCGCTGGAACCGCTCAAGGGACTGGCCGAGACCTGCATCGAGCGCATCCTGGAGCAGGCCATGGCCGCGCGTCCGCAGGTGCTGGTGATCGATTCCATCCAGACCATCTGGACCGAGACGCTGCCGGCGGCACCGGGCTCGGTGAGCCAGGTGCGTGAATCGGCGGCGCGGCTGACGCGCTTCGCCAAGGAAACCGGCACCGCCGTCCTGCTGGTGGGGCACGTGACCAAGGAAGGCGGCATCGCCGGTCCGCGCGTGCTGGAGCACATGGTCGATGCGGTGCTGTATTTCGAGGGCGAGGCAGGCAGCCGCTTCCGCGTGCTGCGCGCGTTCAAGAACCGCTTCGGTGCGGTCAACGAGCTGGGCGTGTTCGCCATGTCCGACAAGGGCCTGCGGGAGGTGCCGAATCCGTCGGCCATTTTTCTCTCCGCGCATACCGGGCCCACGCCGGGCAGCGCGGTCATGGTGACGCGCGAGGGCTCCCGGCCGCTGCTGGTGGAGGTGCAGGCGCTGGTCGATCAATCTTCGCTGGGCAACCCGCGGCGCGTGACGCTGGGGCTGGAACAGAACCGCCTGGCCATGCTGCTGGCGGTGCTGCATCGTCATGGCGGCGTGGCGGCCTACGACCAAGACGTGTTCGTCAACGTGGTCGGCGGGATCCGCGTGCAGGAAACTGCGGCCGATCTGCCGGTGTTGCTGGCGGTGCTCTCGTCACTGCGTGACCGGCCGTTGCCGGAGCAGACCGTGGTGTTCGGTGAGGTAGGCCTGTCGGGCGAAATCCGCCCGGTGCCGCATGGCGAGGAGCGTCTCAAGGAAGCAGCTACGCATGGGTTCCGCCGCGCCATCGTGCCGCGCGCCAACGCGCCGAAAAAAGGCCGCTTCGGCGAACTCGAAGTGATCGGCGTGGAACGTCTGGCGCAGGCATTGGACGCGGCCGGATAGTTTCGTAGTTTCGTAGGCGGCTCAAGGAACGCCAGTGACGGAGCCGCCTGCTTGCAGAGGAAGACCATTCTCAGCCGAGACGTTCGGCTTGCTGATCGTTGATCGCAAGCAGGCGGCTCCGTCGCGTTGCTCCTTGAGCCGCCCTACGCGAGTAGAGGAATTTTCAAACGACGGGATGGTGCAGCAGCACCTCCAGCACGAACTTCGTGCCCAGGAAGGCCAGTACCAGGAAGACCATGCCGATCAAGGTCAGGTTCACCGCGCGCGTGCCGCGCCAGCCATGTTTCCAGCGGCCCCAGAGCAGGGCGCCGAAGACCAGCCAGGCGATGATCGACAGCACGCTTTTTTCCACCAGGTTCTGACCGAACAGGTTGTGCACGAACACGATGCCGGTGATCAGGGTCAGCGTCAGCAGCGTGAAGCCGGCATGGATCAGGCGGAACAGCAGGCTTTCCGTCAACGTCAGTGGCGGCAGCGCGTGCAGCCAGGTGCCGAACCGGCTGCGGCGCAGCGCGTGTTCCTGTGCGGCGAGCAGAAGGGCGATGATCGCGGCGATGGACAGCACGCCGAACGCCAGCAGCGCCACGGTGACGTGCAGCTTGATCTGCCAGTTCATGGGTGTGGGCAGCGTGGGCGGGGCCACAAAGACGTCGACCGCCAGCAGCAGCGCGGTCAGCGGAAACACGACCACGCCCAGGGGGGCGACCGGTCGCGAGCGATTGACGATGACAGTCAGCCCCGATATCACGAAGGCGACCAGCGACAGCGCGGCGAAAAAGTGCAGATCCAGCGCGCCGCGATGATTGACCAGCAGCACAGTGGCATGCGCCAGCAATGCCAGTGCGGCAGCGCTCATGGCGAGCCGGCCCAGCGGGGGCTTGCCGTTGACCAGTGGCCGCGCCAGCGCCGCGGCGGCACCCATATACAGCACGATGGCCGCCCAGGTGAAAAAAGTGATCAGCATATGGCTGCGGAAACCTCTGAATGAGTGGGCGTAGGCGTCATCGCCGCCGACAGCGTGTGGCCAAAGGGGGGCCGGTGCGGACAGCCGGGCGGGCTGCCGGGGCGGTGTCCCGTCGGCACGCGCGGGCACGGGAGCGACCCTATCTTTTCGATTTCAAATGTAAAGGGCGGCATGCACACGCCGTGTGGCCCGCGGCACAAGCGCTGCCAGGGCAGCTGACCTTGCCGGCGCCACGTGCCACCAACTGCAAACCGTCTGCGCATCATGCCGTCTGCGTTCGCTCGTTCAGGGGATTCCAAAGTGTGGCACAGCGCGGGCTGTGACGTGAACGTATGTCGGCCGGCCACAGGCATGACGCGAAGTTTTTTGCTTGCTATATTTAGATATTTGTCTAAGTATCGAATCATGTTCGATGCAGCGATCCACGCATGAAGCAGCAGGACGTGTTCAAGGCCATGGCTGATCCAACCCGGCGCGCAATCCTCAAGCGCCTGCAGGGCGGGTCGCTGACAGCGGGCGAGATCGGCGCGGCATTCCAGATGACGCCGGCCTCGTTGTCGCACCACTTTTCGGTGCTCAAGCGCGCCGACCTGGTGCGGACCGAGCGGCGTGGCCAATACATCGTGTACTCACTCAACAGCACCGTGTTCGAGGATCTGGCGCGCGTGCTTTTCGATCTGTTCCCGAACCGGGAGCGGATGGGAGACAAGTCATGAAATTCACCCGCAGCGTGCCGATCTCGGCAGCGTTCTTCGTGGCCGGCCTGATTGCCGCCTTCTGGCTGTGGTCGTCCCTGCCGGCTCAGGTGCCATCACACTGGAACGTGCACGGTGAGGTGGACGGCCACATGCCGCGGGTCTGGGCCGCGGCCTTTGCGCCGCTCACGGTGGCGGCGCTGGCTTTGCTGACGTGGCTGCTGCCCGTCATCTCGCCGCGCCGCTTCCGCATCGAGCCGTTCGCGCCCGTCTTCACGGGGCTGATGCTGGTGGTGCAGGGCTTCATGCTGGTGGTTGGCGTCTGCATGTTGCTGGCAGGCGCGGGTTACGCCTTGCCGATGCCGAAAATCGTGATGCTGGGCGTCGCCGCGCTGATCATGATCATGGGCAATTACATGGGCAAGTTGCGGCGCAATTTCTTTGCCGGCATCCGCACGCCATGGACCATCACCAGCGAGGCGACCTGGGAACGCACGCATCGGCTGGCCGGCCGGCTGTTCGTGCTGGCCGGGCTCGTGGTCTTGGTGGGCACGCCGCTGGGTTTGCCGTTCGGGGCAGGCCTTGCGTGCATCGTCGCCGCAGGCTTGCTCCCGGTGCCGTATTCCTACGTGATCTACCGGCGGCTCGAAGGGTCGCCGAAAGAAGACGATGAGCATCGACCGGACGGTGATCGATGAGACCATGAACGCAGTGCATGTGCCGTCGTACGCATGGCCTGGCCTGTGTCTGTTCATGCCGCAAGGAACGAGGCGGATCGTGGCCGATGACAGCCAGGTTCTGATGCCTGGACAGGCGCAGCGCAGGGGTCGCACCGCGGATCGAAGTGCGCCCCCGGGTCTGGAGACCGCACCACGCACGGTGGGAGGGGTGCGGCAGGCCGTCGAATTGTCGCTCGGTGCGCGAGCGGGTTGCGCTGTCCGTTATACTGACGCGTTTCCCACACGCATCAAATCGCCATGTTTGAATCGCTCAGCGAACGCCTGTCTACCACGGTCACCCGCCTGCGCGGCCGCGGCCGTCTGACGGAGGACAACATCAGCGAGGCCTTGCGCGAAGTGCGCATTGCGCTGCTGGAGGCCGATGTGGCGCTGCCGGTGGTGCAGGACCTCGTCGCACATGTGCGCGAACGCGCCGTGGGCCAGGAGGTGCTGGCCAGCCTCACGCCGGGGCAGGCGCTGATCAAGGTGGTCAGCGACGAGCTGACCCGGATCATGGGCGAGGCCAACGAGCAGCTGGACCTCTCGGTGCAACCGCCGGCCGTGGTGCTGATGGCCGGTCTGCAGGGCGCGGGCAAGACCACCACCGTGGCCAAGCTGGCCAAGCTGCTGAAGGAGCGGCACAAGAAGAAGGTGATGGTGGTCAGTTGCGATGTGTATCGCCCGGCCGCCATCGAGCAGCTGAAGACACTGGCGGCCCAGGTCGACGTGGCATTCTTCCCGTCCGAATCCGGCCAGGATCCGGTGGTGATCGCGCGCTCGGCAATGGACGCGGCGCGGCGCGAAGTGGCCGATGTGCTGATTGTCGATACCGCCGGGCGGCTGCATGTCGATCAGGCCATGATGACCGAGATCCAGGCGCTGCATGCCGCACTGGATCCGGTGGAAACCCTGTTCACCGTCGACGCCATGACCGGTCAGGATGCGGCCACGACCGCCAGGGCGTTTGCCGAGGCTTTGCCGCTGACCGGCGTGGTATTGACCAAGACCGATGGCGATGCACGTGGCGGCGCGGCGCTGTCGGTGCGTCAGGTCACCGGCAGGCCGATCAAGTTCATGGGCGCTGGCGAGAAGGTCGATGCGCTGGAGCCGTTCCATCCCGATCGCGTGGCGCAGCGCATTCTGGGCATGGGCGACGTGCTCAGCCTGGTCGAGGATGTGGAGCGCAAGGTCGACAGGGAGAAAGCGCAGAAGCTGGCGCGCAAGGTCTCCAGGGGCAAGCGCTTCGACCTGGATGACATGCGCGATCAGCTGGAGCAGATGAACAAGATGGGCGGCCTGGCCGGCCTGATGGACAAGATACCCGGCATGTCCGGCATCCCGGACAACGTCAAGTCCAAGGTCAACGACACCGAGGTCAAGCGCATGATTGCCATTATCGGCTCCATGACCAAGAAGGAGCGGCGCCATCCGGACCTGCTCAAGGGGTCGCGCAAGAAGCGCGTGGCGCTCGGTTCCGGTACGCATCCGGCGGACGTCAATCGCCTGATGAAGCAGTACATGCAGATGTCCAAGATGATGGCCAAGCTGGGCAAGGGCGGCAGCAAGGGCCTGATGCGGCAGATGCGCGGAGCCATGAAGGGCATGGGTGGTGGCGGAATGCCGCCCATGCGGTGATGCAGGCCCGGTGTAGGTGAACAGAAGCGAGCGGGAACAACGGCAGCTGCCGGATGCAGGGCATCTGCGTGGAGGCGGCGCCACTTCCTGCACCCGCCCCCTTTCTTTTTCCCGCGTTTCCATTAAAATGCCCCGTTTACCGCGTGACAAACCCGCGCGAACCACGCACCGTCGCGTGCGGCTGCCGGTGTGCCGGCAACTTCAGGAGTTCAGATTCATGGTCAAGATTCGTCTTGCGCGCGGCGGCGCCAAAGGCCGTCCGTTCTATCACATCGTCGTGACCGATCAGCGCAACAAGCGCGACGGCCGCAACATCGAGCGCGTGGGTTACTACAACCCGGTCGCCTCCGGTGCCGACAAGCGTCTCGAGCTGGACGTGTCCCGCGTCGAGGCCTGGATGGCCAAGGGTGCCCAGCCCAGCGACAAGGTGCGGGCCCTGATCAAGGAAGCGGGCAAGCAGCAGGTGGCAGCTCCAGCGGCAGCCTGAGATGGAGGACGCCGGCCGACGCGTCCCGGTGGGGCGCATCGTCGGGCTGCACGGTGTTCGCGGCGAGGTCAAGGTCGAATCCTGGACCGAGCCCAGAATGGACATTTTCGATCTTCAGCCATGGCTGCTGACAGCAGCGCCGGGCGGAAATGTCGAAGCCACGGACAAGCGCATCGACAAGGTGGTCGGTCGCGTGCAGGGCAAGGGACTGGTCGCCCGGATTCCGGAGCTCCTGGACAGGGATCAGGCAAGTGCCTGGGTGGGATGCGACATCCTGGTGGAGCGTCGGCAATTGCCGCCGACCGGGGATGACGAATACTACTGGTGCGATCTGGAAGCGCTTGAAGTGCGCACCCTGGCGGACGAAGTGCTGGGACGCGTGCATCATGTGTTTGCCACCGGGGCAAACGACGTCCTGGTGGTCCGGGGCGGCAAACGGGAACAATTGATTCCATTTCTGCAGGGCAGCGTGGTTCGCGAAGTGGATGTGGCATCCGGACGCATCGTGGTCGACTGGGATGCGGAGTTTTAGTTTTCAGGACGGTTGAAGCCGTTCACGGCGAGGGCATCGTGCGGGTCGACGTGGTCACGCTGTTTCCCGATTTCGTGCGGCAATGCGCCAGTGTCGGAGTCGTGGGTCGGGCGCAACAACGCGGGCTTCTCCAGGTGGAAACCTGGAATCCGCGCGAGTTCGCGACCGACAGGCACCGGACGGTGGATGCCCGCCCCTGTGGCGGCGGCCCCGGCATGGTGATGAAGATCGAGCCGCTGCGCGCGACGCTGGATGCGCTGCGCAGCGCGGCACCGGAGCCGGTACACATGGTGTACCTCAGCCCGCAGGGACGGCGGCTGACGCAGGGTCGGGCGCAGGCTTTGGCGCGCCGCCCGCGTGTGGCGCTGCTGTGCGGGCGTTACGAAGGTGTGGATGAACGCCTTCTGCAACACGAAGTCGACGAGGAAATTTCCATCGGCGATTACGTGTTGTCAGGAGGAGAACTGGCTGCGGCAGTCGTGATCGATGCCGTGGGCAGATTGCAGGACGGTGCGTTGGGCGATGCGCAATCGGCGCAGCAGGATTCGTTTTCGGACGACCTTCTGGATTGTCCCCAGTACACGCATCCGGTGGATGATGTGCTGGGACCGGTGCCATCGGTCCTGCGCTCGGGCGACCATGCGGCCATTGGCCGCTGGCGCCTGAAGCAGGCACTGGGTCGCACATGGTTGCGGCGCCCGGACCTGCTGGCGCGGCGTACGCTGGACGAAACGTCCCGTGCGTTGCTGGATGAATTCCGCCGCGAGTATCTGGCGGCTCAACACCGCGAAGGCGATATCGGCTTCCGGGACTGAAAACATTGGTGGTGTGCCATGAACAAGATCATTGAGCAGTTTGAAACCGAGCAGATGACCCGCCAGCTGCCGGAGTTCAGTCCGGGCGATACGGTGGTGGTCAACGTCAAGGTGAAAGAGGGCGCGCGTGAACGCGTGCAGGCGTTCGAGGGCGTGGTCATCGCCAAGCGCAACCGCGGTCTGCATTCGGCCTTCACCGTGCGCAAGATGTCGCACGGCACCGGCGTGGAGCGTGTGTTCCAGGTGCACAGCGCGGCGATCGATTCGGTCACCGTCAAGCGCAAGGGCAAGGTGCGCGGCGCCAAGTTGTACTATCTGCGCGGTCTGGAAGGCAAGGCGGCCCGCATCAAGGAAGACATCGCCGCGGCACAGGCGGCCAAGAAGGCCTCTGCCGCGACTCACGCCGCGAAGTAAGACGTATGCCGTGCGGCGGCTCGAGGCTGCCGCGTATCGGCCCGCTGCGCCAAGTCGCAGACTTAAAAGCCGCGTCAGCCTATGTGCCGGCGCGGCTTTTGCCGTGCGTATTTCGTTGGGCGGATCAATCCCGCAAATTTCGTGGGGCGGATCAACCAGCAACGCGACGGATCCGCCTGCGTGCGGGTAGCTATACTGATTTCTCGCAAGCAGGCGGATCCGTCAATGGCGCTCCTTGATCCGCCCTAAGGGGCATTCCGGACTGGCTTGGCGTCAGACGATGGCGGTGTCCAGGGAGATGATCTTCTCCGGTTCCTGCAGGAAGTTGCCCTGCACGAAATCCACGCCGCAGGCGAACAGCAACGATGTGCTGGTCGCATCCTCCACCCACTCGGCGACGGTGAGCTTGTCGTGCTCGCGCGCCTGATGGCAGATGTCGCGGATCTTCTGCTGGTTTTCGTTGTTTTCCGGCAGTGACGCCATGAAGCTGCGGTCGATTTTCAGGTACCCCGCATCGACATGTTTCAGGATCTGGAACGAGTTCAGACCCGAGCCGAATTGTTCCAGCGCAAAGGCACCACCGGCACGTTTCAACCGGGACACGAACTCCTGCGCCGGTTTCAGTATCGTCAGCACCTTGCTCTCGGGCATTTCCAGAACCAGGGCGCCGTGCCGCAATCCGGATTCCTTCAGGCGTGCTTCCAGCCACGGCAGGAGGCTTTCGTCCTGCAGCGACGGCAGGGTCAGCTTGATGAAGAACGTGGAGACGCGACCTTCGCGCTCACGCTCGATAAGGGTATCGATCGCCTGGTCCATCACCCAGCGGTCGATTTCCGGCATCAGGCCGGCGCGCTCGGCGACCGGCAGGAAATAGTTCGGCAGGACTTCGCCGCCGGGGCCATGCATGCGCAGCAGGACTTCGTAGAACTCGCCTTCCGCATCCTGCAGGCTCACCACCTGCTGATAATAGAGGATGAAGCCATCGTCCTTGAGCGCGGTCCGGACTTGCGTCAGCCAGTTGTCATCGCGTTGGCTTTCGGCTTTTTCCTTCGCCGCGGGGTCATGCAGCTCGCTGCGGTTGCCGCCCTGGGTCTGCGCGCTGCGCAGAGCATTGCGCGCCTGTTCGATCAGTTGTGGCGCGCGGGCGTTCTTTTCCCCCAGCAGGCTGCCGCCGATACTCAGCGAAAGGCTCACGGAGTGCTCTCCGGCATCGTAGATGCTGTCCACCGATGCTGCGAGCATGGCCCCCATAGCGTGCCGAACCGACTCGTCGGTGCGTTCGCGCAACAAGATTCCCAGCGTCTGGTCGCCGAGGCGACCGATGAGATCGTTCTCCGACAGTTGCTGCCGCAGACGCTCGACGATGCCTTTCAGCAGGGCATCCGCGTCGGTGAGCCCCACCGCATCGATGGCGGCGCGCCAGTTGTCCGGTTCCACGATAAGCAGCGCCTGGTTCTTGGCGCCGTTTGCCGCCGCGGTCACGGCTTCATCGATCAGTTCCAGCGTATGGGTGCGGTTGTAGATGCCGGTGACGCCATCGCGCTGCAGCTGTTCGACCAGATGCTCATCGGCGACCTGGCGGCGGAAGATGACTTGCAGACAGGCTTCGCCCTCGAATGTCGCCTGGGCAAATTCCATGCTGGCGTTGAAGCTGGTGCCGTCGGCACGCACTGCGGTCAGCTCCACCCGTTGCGGCGGTTTTTCGCCCCGCGACAGGCGTTTCAGCAGCGCCTTGAAATGGTCCGCGTCCTTGGCCGAGACCATGTCCAGAAGCGTCAGGCCCTCGATGTCGTCGAAGCTGTCGTAGCCGAATGTTTCCAGGTACGCACGGTTGGCGCGCACATGCATGCCTTCGTGCACATACGCGATGGGGTCGCGCGAGGAATCCAGCAGGGCGTCGCAGCGACGTTCCGATTCGCGCAGTGTGGTTTCCAGTGCGCGCACGCGGCGGCGCATGCTCAGGGCATCGAATTCACGTTCGATGATGTGCAGCAACTGCGTGGGCCGTGACCGCAGGGCCACGCCACGCAGTTTCATCACGAACCATTCCTCGACGCGATCATCGTTGATGTTGTCGGTCAGCACGACTACCGAAACGTCGTTGCCGGACGCTTCCATCTGCTGCACCACATCGCGCAAGGCCAGGTCGCGTGCATCCGGATTGGCCAGCACCAGGTCCGGGCGCAGCGACTCGATGGCGGTTTCCAGCTCGGCTTCGTTGGTGGCGCGCCCGGGACGTACTGCGATCCCGTTGTTGCGCAAGAGGCTGATGATCTGTTCGGCATCCTCGATCGAGTCTTCGATGAAAAGGATGCGGATGACGTTGTCCTGCTTCATGCCATGGCTTGTCTGGTGTGGTTCCGTCAGGGTCGAAAGTCGTCCGTGATGCGGACGCTCCCGGTTGTACTCCAATACGCGTGCCGGTGCCAGTTTCCACCGCTCGCTCAGGTTCCTTGGAGAGTGATTGACCATTGTGACGTGCGTGGCCGGAAAGTCACGCGTCGGCGGTCACGGGCCGCTTGGCGGCATCGCCCGCGACTTCGCGTACCAGTTTCGGCACCAGGTAGCCCGGGAGGCGATCCCGCATCTGTTGTTCGAGTGCGAGCGCACGTGTGTCGTCCACTTCGAAATGCGCAGTTCCGGTCACGCGGTCCAGCTGATGCAGGTAGTACGGCAGGACGCCGATGTCGAACAGGCGTTGCGACAATCCGGTCAGCGCCTCGATGCTGTCATTGATGCCGCACAGCAGCACCGATTGATTGAGCAGCGTGACTCCGGCAGCACGCAATCTGGCGCACGCCGCTGCCACCTCTGCATCCAGCTCGTTCGGATGGTTGGCATGCAGCACCACGACCGTGCGCAACGGCAGCCGTGCGAGCCAATCGAGAAGCCGTGTATCGATGCGATCCGGCAGCACCACCGGCAGGCGGGTATGCAGCCGCAGGGTGTGGATATGCGGCGTGTCGTGCAGGCCGTCGGTGAGTTCCTCCAGCTTGGCGGTGGACAGGGCCAATGGATCGCCGCCGGAAAGGATCAATTCGTGCAGTTCAGGATGCTCGCGCACATAGGCCAGTGCGTCACGCCAGCGGGCGGCGGCAGCGATCTCGGCACCGTACGGAAAATGGCGGCGGAAGCAGTACCGGCAATTCACCGCGCAGGTGCCGCTGGCGATCAGTAGCGCGCGGCCCTGATATTTGTGCAATACACCATGTGCTGCACGGGCGTTCAGATCCTCCACGGCATCGACCCCAAAACCGGGCACCGAGGCTTCCTCG
The DNA here is from genome assembly GCA_963747595.1 of uncultured Gammaproteobacteria bacterium. Taxonomy (GTDB): domain Bacteria; phylum Pseudomonadota; class Gammaproteobacteria; order Xanthomonadales; family Rhodanobacteraceae; genus Oleiagrimonas. Next base: position 862,805 of record CAVVFO010000002.1, on the reverse strand, counting down.
GCAAGCTGCGGCAAGACCTGCAGCAGCAGCGGGTCCTGCGGATCGCCGTGGCGCATGCGGCCGGCAAAGGGCCGGGGCACTCGCAGCGAAAAGCCGGCATCGGCAGCAGGCAGCCGCGGGGCCAGATGATCCAGACCCAGCAGCTGCAACAGTTCGCGCCCGTCGGTGATGGCGTCGCGCCACTGTCGGCGCCAGTTGCCGATGGCGGGTCGAGGCTGTGCGGAGTCCGGGCTTGCGGTTATCATAGGAGGTCACGTACCGGCCAGGGTTGTGCCGGGCAAACGTCCATTGTAGCCGCCGCGCGCGGTTTTTTTGTAGGGAGCCAAGTGCATGGCCAGTTACGGGCTGAACGACGTCAAGAACGGTCTGAAAATTCTCATCGACGGTGATCCGTACACCATCGTGGATGCCGATTTCATCAAGCCCGGCAAGGGCCAGGCCTTTACCCGCATCAAGATCCGCAACCTGAAGAATGGTCGCGTGGTGGAACGTACGTTGAAGGCCAACGAGACTGTCGAAGGCGCGGACGTGATGGATACGGACATGCAGTTCCTGTATTCCGACGGCGAGTTCTGGCATTTCATGGATCCCGACAGCTTCGAGCAGCATCAGGCCGACAAGAATGCGGTCAGCGATGCGGCGCAGTGGCTCAAGGGTGAAGAGGATTGCGTGGTTACGCTGTGGAACGGCACGCCGCTGTCGGTCACGCCGCCCAACTTCGTGGAACTGAAGATCACCGAGACCGATCCCGGCGTGCGCGGCGACACTTCGGGCGGCGGCGGCAAGCCGGCCATCCTGGAAACCGGCGCCACCGTACGCGTGCCGTTGTTCGTCAATCAGGACGAGGTGATCAAGGTGGATACGCGCTCCGGCGAGTACGTCGGCCGCGTGAAGTGACGTTGGCGCGCTCTGCAAGTTCGTAGAGTGGCTCAAGTCCCGAAGGGACGGAGCCGTCTGCTTGCGGGGAAGTAAGGTGGCTTCAGGCAAGCAGGCGGATCCCTCACGTTGCTCCTTGATGCGCCCTACTCGAAAACCATCACGAGGAATCGGGAGACGCATGAGCGAAGCACAACCACAACCCATCGACCTGCTGATCGAGCCGCGCTGGCTGGTGCCGGTCGAGCCGCATGACACCGTGCTGGAAGATCATTCCGTCGCCGTGCATGGTGGCGAGATTGTGGCGGTGCTGCCGCGTGCCGACGCGCGGCACGCCTATGCGCCACGTGAAACGGTCAAGTTGCCCGATCACGCGCTGATCCCCGGCCTGGTCAATGCCCACACGCACAGCCCGATGAGCCTGCTGCGCGGTCTGGCCGACGACCTGCCGCTGATGACGTGGCTGGAGGAACACATCTGGCCGGTGGAAGGGCGCTTCATGGGGCCGGAGTTCATCCGCGACGGCGTGGAGCTGGCGGTGGCCGAAATGCTGCGTGGCGGCACCACCTGCGCCAACGAAAACTATTTCTTCCCGGACGTGATCGGCGCCACCTTCAGTCGTCTGGGATTCCGCGGCGTGGTCGGGCTGCCGGTGATCGAATTTCCCAGCCCCTGGGCGAACACGCGCGATGAATATTTCGAGCGCGCGCTGGAGACGCACGACACGCTGCGCAATACGCCGCTGCTGACCACCGCGTTCGTGCCGCATGCGCCGTATACCGTTTCCGACGAAAGCTTCGAGCGCATCCGCGTGCTGTCGGATCAGCTCGATATCCCGGTGCACCTGCATACGCACGAGACCCAACACGAGGTCGAGGATGCCAAGCGCGACAGCGGCCTGCGCCCGTTCCAGCGCCTGCAGAAGCTGGGCCTGGTCAATGACCGTCTGATCGCGGTGCACATGACTGCGGTCACGGATGCGGAAATCGACACCTGCGCCGAGCAGGGCGTGTCGGTGGTGCATTGTCCGGAATCCAACCTGAAGCTGGCATCCGGCTTCTGTCCCTCTGAAAAATTCCGTCGGGCGGGCGTTACTCTGGCCATCGGTACCGATGGCTGTGCGTCCAACAATGATCTGGACATGTTCGGCGAGATGCGCGTGGCCGCGCAGCTGGCCAAGGCCGTGGCGCGCGAGGCGGCCGCCTTCGACGCCGCCTTCGCATTGCGTGCGGCAACATTGAATGGCGCGCGTGCCGCCGGACTGGGTGAGCGCATCGGCTCCATCGAAGTGGGCAAGCAGGCCGATCTGACGGCCGTGCGCCTGGACGAACTGGAATCGCAGCCGCTGTTCAACGTGCTCTCGCAGCTGGTGTATGCCACCGGACGGCACCAGGTCAGCGATGTCTGGATCGCGGGGCAGCGCAAGCTGGCCGACCGCGTGCTCACCGACATGGATGCGGCCGAGGTGACGCACAAGGCACGTGCCTGGCGCGATCGTATCGCCGCCGTCTGAAGGCCGGTCGGGCCTGCACGGGTGTCCTCCGATCCGGGCCGGGCGCCACGTGGAATGGCGACCGGTGTTGCCCTTTTTCGCTTACGGGAGTCTCCGTCCGCATGAACACCACAAACGTCAGTTCCGAGGAAATCGCCCGATTCGACAAGCTGGCTTCGCGCTGGTGGGATCCTGACGGCGAATCCAGGCCATTGCACGATCTCAATCCGCTGCGCACGGCCTATGTTGCCGATCGCGTGCAGCTCAAGGACGCACGGGTGGCGGATGTCGGCTGTGGCGGCGGGCTGCTCAGCGAATCGCTGGCCCGCGCCGGCGCGCAGGTGGTGGGGATCGACCTGGGCGAGGCCGTGATCGATGTGGCCGAGTTGCACCTGCACGAGTCGCAACTGGACGTGGACTACCGCGTGCAGTCCTCGGCGGATCTCGCGGCTGCCGAACCGGAGTCCTTCGATGCGGTGTGCTGCATGGAACTGATCGAGCATGTGCCCGATCCGGCCGCCCTGGTGGGGGATCTTGCGGCCATGCTCAAACCCGGCGGGAAGCTGTTCCTGTCCACACTGAACCGCACGCCGGCCTCCTTCGCCGCGGCCATCGTGGGTGCGGAATACCTGCTGCGCATGCTGCCGCGCGGCACCCACCATTACGCCGGATTTCTCAAGCCGTCCGAACTGGGGCGCCTGCTGCGCCACGCCGGCATGGAGCTCGACGAAGTCTCTGGGATGGCTTACAACCCGTTGATGCGTAAGGCATGGTTGATGCAATCCACAGCGGTCAACTACATGCTCTGTGCGCATAAACCGGCGTGATGCAGGCGTATCGATCAATTGAAGGCGCTGGCCCGCATGCCTGCTGCGCCGATCACCGCATCGCGGCCCGCGGGCCACTGCCTGAGTTGCCGATCGTGCCGGAGAGCACCGCATGACCGATGTTGCGCTGCAAAGTCATGTCGACAAATGGCTCCGCGCGCACCCGTGGGGTCATCAGGCACTGAGTTTCATTGCGCCGTCGCGTCGCCCGTCGTTGCTGGCCATGGCCGCGCTGGAGCAGGAGTGGGTGGATGCCGCGTATGGCATCCGCGAGCCGGAGGTGGCCTCTGCCAAGCTGACCTGGTGGGCCGAGGAAGTCAGCGGTGCGACGGCCAGCGGCGGGCGTCATCCGGTGGTGCGGGCAGTGTTTGCCGATCCGCGCGCCCAACGCATCGACCCGCAGCTGTGGGTGCAGCCGGTGCTGGCGGCGATCGAGCAGCTCGAGGCGCCCACCGCGTCCGATTTCTCCGCGCAGATGCGCGCGGCGGCCCCGTTCCATGCGGCCCTGGCGGCGCTGGAAACGGCGTGGTGGTTCGGGGATGATGCCGATCCGCAACGCGCCGCCGGCATGGCCACGCTGACACATCTGCTGACGGCCCTTGCACATCTGGATACTCCGAAAGCCGGAGAGCAGCTGGCATTGCCCATGGCGCGCCTGGCTCGCCATGGCCTGGATCGCGACGCCCTGGGACGGGACACGCAGGCGCGCCGCGCTGCCGTGCGCGATCAGCTGCACGACATCGCGACCTCATACCGGGACACCTGGCGCCAGCCGGGGCCCCTGAGCGTATTTCGCGGTCTGGAGGCGCGCATCGGGCACCGCGTGGCGCGGCGGGTGCCGCGGGGGCGCGAACCGGTCTCTGCCGTTGCAGATGTGCTGGGGCGCAGGGGCCGGCTGGGCGCCTTGTTCGCGGCCTGGGCCGCAGCGCGCGACTGGCAGCATCATGTGGAGTGAGGGCTGCGTGAACGGCGCGTTGCGGTTGACAGACGCCCGATCGACCGCATATCGCGTATCGTTGTCCCATTGCAAAGGGGCTCTTGCAGCCTCTTTCCCAGTTCTGGAGCAGATGCATGTCGACCACTGATCATGCCGCACGGCAGATGCCGGATGTGGCGTCCCAGGCACAAACGCACGTCGCCGGTGCGCTGGATTGGGTCGGCATGGCTCGCATCCAGGTGCCGGTGCATGTGGCCGATGCCGATGGCGAGGTCAGCCGCGCGGCGGCCGAAGTGGATGCGCAGGTCAATCTGATCCGCGGCGATCGGCGTGGCATCCACATGTCGCGGCTGTATCTGCTGGTCGACGACATGCTGACCGGCGAGGCGTTGACGCCGTGCCTGTTGCGCAAATTGCTGCGCGCCTTCCTAGAGACGCATGCCGATTTGTCCGACAGCGCGCGGATCCGCGTGCGCTTCGATCATCTGGTGCGGCGCCCGGCGTTGAAGAGCGGCCACAGCGGCTGGCGCAGCTACCCGGTGATTCTGCAGGCCACGCTGCACGGCCACGAGTTCGAGGTCGACCTGACCACCGACGTCACCTATTCCTCCACCTGTCCCGCATCGGCGGCCTTGTCGCGGCAACTGGTGCAGCAGCAATTCGCGGCCGATTTTCCGGAAGAGGGCCAGCTCGACCGCCAGACCGTGCTGGACTGGCTGAACAGCGAGCAGGGCATGGTGGCCACGCCGCATGCGCAGCGCAGCGTGGCGCGGTTGCGGGTCCGTCTGGAGCCCGTGTTCGACATCCCGTTGCACGACCTCGTCGACCAGGCGGAGGCGGCGCTGGGCACGCCCGTGCAGACGGCCGTCAAGCGCGAGGACGAGCAGGCTTTCGCCGAGGCCAACGGCCGCAACCTCATGTTTTGCGAAGACGCCGCGCGGCGTCTGCAGAAAGCACTGGATGCCGATGAACGCCTGGCGGATTTCATCATCCGCGTGGAGCATCAGGAAAGCCTGCACCCGCATGATGCCGTGGCGCACGCCAGCAAGGGAGTGAAAGGCGGCTACGGTCCCCTGACGGACCTGGGCTGAGAACGATGCGCTCCGGGCACGCCTGCGGACCTCATCGACGATGCGTGTGTCGATGCCCGCAATGTGTCAAGGTGAAGGCGCGGGGCACGGGGTCGGGGCCGCCCTGGCAGAGGGGATGACAGCGCAACAGCCTCCATGCGGCAAGCACGCCACCGCGCCAGGGGCCGAATCGCGACACCGCAACCCTTGCATAGTCCGAACAGCTGGGATAAAAGCGGCAATGCTTTCCGAGCAGGGGACTGAGCAGTCGCTTGTAGAAAGCGAGCAGGAAAAGGATCAGGCGGGTCACAGGATGGGGTCGTGATACTGCATTGAGGGGCAAGCTGACATTCGGCGGAACGGCACGACGGCTAGTGGTTGCCGGTATCGCACAACTTAGGCTATAACAGCCGCCCGCCGAGCCACAATGGTATGAGCCAAATGGTAAAGGAAATGGCGAAATCGACGCGCAAGACCGCGAAAGCGAAGGGAACGAAGAGCGGGCGCACGGCTGCAGGCGGGAAAACCGGCAAGAACGGCGCAGCGGCATCGAAGGCCGGCGCCGCTGTCAAGCGGGCAAAAACGGCGCGCAGCACGACGGCCGGCAAGAGCGGCAAGACGGCTGGAACCACCAGGCAAGCGGCCTCCAGGGCCACGGCAGGCGCGGCGAAGAAGACGGCCGCAAAAACCACAGCCGCAAAAAAGACAGCCGCGAGCGCTGCGGCGAAGAAGAGCACCGACAGGAGCGTCGCTTCCGGGAAGTCCACAAGGAAGGCATCTGCGACAGGCACGCCAAAGGCGGCGTCGAGTGCAGCATCCAGGGCAGTGAAAACAGTCAGCAAAGGGCGCGCGGCATCGTCATCTGCAGGGACCACGACAAAGCCGGCCGCCAGAAGGGTGGCTGGCAGCGGGAACAACAGCGTCACGAAATCCGCCGCCGGCAAGACCGGTGCGGCGGGCAGGAAAACGACAGCCGGAAAGGCGGCGGCATCCAGCCGTCCGCAAAACGGCAGCAAATCATCATCCATGGCGGCCAAAGTTGCCAAAGCGGTGCCGGCATCCAACGGCACATCCACATCCACCAAGCGTCGGGCCACCGGCGTCAAACCGAAAGTTGCACCCTCACGCATGTCCAAAGCAGCCAAGAAAAACAACGAACCCGGGGTCACCATGGAAGACGGGCGCTACGCGCTGCCGTCGTCGGTGGAAATCACCCTTCCAGAGGGCTATCACCCGTCCAGGGACAAGGAGTACATGAGTCCCAAGCAGCTGGCCTATTTCCGTCACAAGTTGCGCACGTGGCGCGAACAGCTGGTGGAGGAATCGCGCCAGACCATGGACAACCTGCGCGGTGAAGTCCGCGATGTGGGCGACGAGGCCGAACGCGCCACACGCGAGACGGAAAACTCGCTGGAGCTGCGCACGCGTGATCGCTACCGCAAGCTGATCAGCAAGATCGACAAGGCATTGCGCCGCATCGAGGACGGCAGCTACGGGTTCTGTGACGAGACCGACGAGGAAATCGGCATTGAGCGCCTGGATGCGCGGCCCATCGCCACGCTGTCGCTGGACGCGCAGGAACGTCGCGAACATCTGCAGAAGCAGATGGGTGACTGAGACCGCGTGTGGCTATTCAGCCATCGGTCTTTTGACAAAGCCCCGCGCTCGCGGGGCTTTGTCTTTCTGGCGCCGCAAAAGCGCAGACACGGAGGGCGGATCAATCCGCTAAAAGGGACTTCCTTTGGCCGGGAGCAACGCGACGGATCCGCCTTCTTGCCTGGAGTTAATCCTGCTTCTCCGCAAGCAGGCGGCTCCGTCACTGACGTTCCTTGAGCCGCCCTACGCAATGATGCTTTCCCGGCCCCGCTAAGCCGCGTCGGCGAGGGACCGCGCCGCGTAGCCTTTCAGCGTTTTCAGCATCGCCGCCAGGCCGTTGGAGCGCGTCGGCGAGAGGTGCTTGGCCAGGCCGATGGACTCGATATAGGCCGGTTCCGTCTCCACGATCTCCTGCGCCGGGCGGCCGGAGTACACGCGCAGCACCAGCGCGATCAGGCCGGAGACGATGGCCGAATCGCTGATGGCGCGAAAGCGCATGCACTCGGCATCGCCATCCGGCACCAGCCAGACCTGCGACTGACAGCCGTGCACGCGATATTCCTCGCGTTTCAGGGCGTCGGGAAAGGGTGGCAATTTGCGTCCCAGGTCGATCAGGTACTGGTAGCGTTCGGTCCAGTCGCTGAAGAATCCGAATTCCTCGACGATCTCCTGCTGCGCTTCGGCGGCGCTGGTGGTGGCGGCTTCTGTCATGTCGCCATTATCGCGCATCGCGCCTGAAAGCAGCAAAACGACGCGTGGCAGGCGGGTGGCCGCGTCACGGGATCACCGGCGGGCGAGACTCCAGCGCGTGCCCTCGGGGCCATCTTCGATGGTCACGCCCATCTCCGCCAGTTCGTCGCGCACGGCATCGGCACGTGACCAGTCACGCTGTTCCCGTGCCACGCGTCGCGCCTCGATCAAGGCGTCGATCCGGGCGGCGTCCACCGTATCGCCGCCGCCCACACGCTGGAACCAGTCTTCGGGAGTCTGTTGCAGCAATCCCAGCGCGGCACCGGCACCGAGCAGGGCGCCCTTGGCCGCGCGTTGTTCGTTTTCACCCTCCGCGTGCCGCGCCGTGTCCGCCAGCCGGGCCAGTTCGGCGAACGCCTGCGGGGTGTTCAGGTCGTCGCACAGTGCCGCCTCCAGCGCCGCCGGCACGGGGCAGGCATCCGCGTCGATCTCGATATCGGCAAGATCGCGCAGCACCCCGTACCAGCCGTCCAGGGTGCGCATGGCCTGGGTCAGGGCCGTCTCGGACCAGTCCAGTGGCTGCCGGTAATGGGCCTTCAGCAGCAGATAGCGCAAGGCTTCGGCCGGATGCTGTGCGAGCAGCTCGTGCAGCACCATGACGTTGCCCAGCGATTTGGACATCTTCTTGCCGTCGAAGGTCAGCATGCCGTTGTGCAGCCAGACCCGCGCGAATGTCTTGCCGCCGTGGGCGCAGGTGCTCTGCGCGATCTCGTTCTCGTGGTGCGGGAACTGCAGGTCGATGCCGCCGGCGTGGATGTCGATGGTTTCGCCCAGGTGGGCGGCACTCATCGCCGAGCACTCGATGTGCCATCCCGGGCGGCCACGCCCCCACGGACTATCCCAGCCGGGCTGGTCCGCGTCGGAAGGCTTCCACAGGACAAAATCGGCCGGGTTCTTCTTGTAGGGCGCCACGTCTACGCGTGCGCCGGCGATCATCTCGTCCACCGAGCGGCCGGAGAGCAGGCCGTACGCCGGATCCGAACCGATATCGAACAGCACGTGGCCCTCCGCGGCGTAGGCATGGCCGCGCTCGATCAGGGTGGCGATCATGGCCACGATGGCGTCGATATGTTCGGTGGCGCGCGGTTCGATGTCCGGCGCGGCCACGCCCAGCGCCTGCATGTCCTGGTGATAGATGTCGACGAAGCGGCCGGTGATGCTGTCGATGTCCACCCCGGCTTCGCGTGCCGCGGCGTTGATCTTGTCGTCCACGTCGGTGATGTTGCGCACGTAGGTCAGCTTCGGGTAATGCCGCCGCAGCAGGCGCGCCAGCACGTCGAACACCACCGCCGGCCGGGCGTTGCCGATGTGCACGTAGCTGTACACGGTGGGTCCGCACACGTACATGGTGACGTGCTCGGGGTCCCGGGGGCGGAACGGTTCGAGGCGGCGGGTCAGGGAGTTGTGCAGGCGGATGGTCATGGAATGGGTGATCGCATGGCACGGTGGACGGCTGCAGATGGTAGCAAGACCCTGCACCCAGCTCTAAGCGTATATTCAGTGTGAACTTGATGTAATGCAGGTCGTTAAGAACACGCCATTGTGTTTCATCGGTTCAAGAGGTGTTTCATGCGTACGTTGATGCTTTCGGTGTTGCTCCTTGTGCTGGGCGTTGGCCTGGCGAGCGCGCAGCGGCCCCCTCCGCCGGGCTCGGACAGCGGTGACAACGTGCATTACGGCTGGGCCGACGTGCTGCGCGTCGATCCGGTGTATGACCAGGTACAGGTGCGCCATCCCGAGCAGAATTGCTATCAGTCGCAGGTGATCCATCGCGAGGGTGGCAACGGTACGGCCGGCACCATCCTCGGCGCGGTGATCGGCGGCGTGCTGGGACACACCGTGGGCAAGGGCGATGGCCGCACCGCGGCGACTGTCGCCGGTGCCGTGGCGGGTGGCGCCGTCGGCAACCATGTGGGCAACCGCAACGATCGCGAGTATTCGACTCCGGAGACGCGCTGCGATCAGGTGCAGGCGGTGCGCAACGAGCGCCGCGTGGTCGGTTATGACGTGGAGTACCGTTATCGTGGGCAGGTCTTCCTGTCGCGGCTGGATTACGATCCGGGCGAGCGGTTGCGGGTACGCGTCAGCGTGACCCCGGCGGGTTGATCGGCTTCCCTGCCGCGCCTGGCTGTGGCAGGCGTGGCAGGGCTCATGCCGAATCGTTGTTGCAGCTTCATCGCAAACGCTGTATTCATACGGCTCCCCCATCGGCGAGCGTCGCGATTTCATCCATGTCGAATACTCCGTTCACTGCCCCGCGTATCCTGACCAGCGCCCGCATGGCTGCCGGCATGACCTCGCGTGCGCGCCGACCGGACAATGGATATTCGGCCGGGTAGGCTGTCGCACGCGTGTCACGCATTTCGACGAAAACCCGGCCTTGTGCCGGGTTTTCGCATTTTCGGCGGCAAAAAAATCTTTGATGACAGGAAGGACATGAGCATTCGTCATTTTCTCAATACCCAGGATTGGCAGCGCACCGAGCTCGACGCGTTGCTCGAGCAGGCCGCCGTCTTCAAGGCCTCACCGCAGGGGCAGCAGCTCGAGGGCACATCCATCGCGCTGCTGTTCTTCAATCCCTCCATGCGCACACGCACCAGTTTCGAGCTGGGCGCGCATCAACTGGGCGGCAAGGCCATCGTGCTCTCGCCGGGCAAGGATGCCTGGCCGATCGAGTTCGAGCCGGGCGCGGTGATGGACGGCGATGCCGAGGAACACATTGCCGAAGTGGCGCGGGTGCTCAGCCGCTACGTGGATCTCATCGGCGTGCGTGCCTTCCCCAAGTTCCAGGACTGGTCGGTGGATCGCAAGGACACGGTGCTCAAGGCCTTCGCCCACCATGCCACGGTGCCGGTGATCAACATGGAGACCATCACCCATCCGTGCCAGGAACTGGCGCATATCCTGGCGTTGCAGGAGCACTTCGGCAGCAGCGATCTGCGCGGCAAGAAGTACGTGCTGACCTGGACCTACCATCCGAAGCCGCTCAACACGGCCGTGGCCAATTCGGCGCTGACCATCGCCACGCGCTTCGGCATGGACGTGACGCTGTTGTGCCCCACGCCCGACTACGCGCTGGATTCGCGCTACATGGATCTGGCGAAGAAAAATGCCGGCGACAGCGGCGGCGCCTTCCGCATGTCGCATGACATCGAGGCCGCCTACGACGGCGCGCAGGTCGTTTACGCCAAGAGCTGGGGCGCCATCCCGTATTTCGGCCGCTGGGACGAGGAGAAGCCCATCCGCGATGCGCACAGGCACTTCATCGTCGATGAAGCCAAGATGGCACGCACCGATGACGCCGTGTTCAGCCACTGCCTGCCATTGCGCCGCAACATCAAAGCCACTGACGCGGTGATGGATTCGCCTGCCTGCATCGCCATCGACGAGGCCGAAAACCGGCTGCACGTGCAGAAGGCGATCATGGCCCAATTGCTGGCGCCACGCTCGTGAGCAGCGCGGCGGCGAACGCGATGCGGCGCTGGCGCACGTGATGGTCGCGGCGCACGACTCTACGCCGGACAGTCAGCGGTCACCCGCGAACACCCCGATCACCGATTCCTTCTTCGACATTCTTTTGGACCTCCCGACATGAGCAAAGACATCGTCCTCGCCTTTTCCGGCGGCCTCGACACCAGCTTCTGCGTGCCCTGGCTGACCGAGCGTGGTTACGCCGTGCATACCGTGTTTGCCGACACCGGGGGCGTGGACGCGGATGAGCGCACGTTCATCGAACAGCGTGCGAGGGAGCTGGGCGTGGCCAGCCACGTCACCATCGACGGCGGGCCCGCCATCTGGGACGGCTTCGTCAAGCCGTTCGTGTGGGCGGGCGAGGGCTATCAGGGGCAGTACCCGCTGCTGGTCTCGGATCGCTACCTGATCGTCGAGGCCGCCCTGAAGCGCGCCGACGAGCTGGGCACGAAGCAGATCGCGCATGGCTGCACCGGCATGGGCAATGATCAGGTGCGTTTCGACCTGACCGTGCAGGCACTGGGCGACTACCACATCACCGCGCCGATCCGCGAGATCCAGAAAGAGCACACGCAGACCCGCGCCTACGAACAGGCGTATCTGGAGGAACGCGGCTTCGGCGTACGGGCCAAGCAGAAGAGCTACACCATCAACGAAAACCTGCTGGGCGTGACCCTGTCCGGCGGCGAAGTCGATCGCTGGCAGGCGCCGGGCGAAGGTGCGCGGGGCTGGTGCGCACCGCGGCACGAATGGCCGCAGGATGCGCTGGAAGTGCGGATGACCTTTCGCCATGGCGAAATGGTGGAACTGGACGGCCAGACACTGCCCGGCCATCAAGCGTTGGCACAGCTCAACGCCGCGTTCGCGCGCTACGGCGTGGGCCGCGGCCTGTATACCGGCGACACCACCATCGGCCTCAAGGGCCGCATCGTCTACGAGGCACCGGGCCTCATCGCACTGCTGACCGCGCACCGGGCGCTGGAGGAAGCGGTGCTGTCCAAGGCACAAAACCGCTTCAAGCCCGACGTGGCGCGGCAGTGGGTGGAACTGGTCTACGAGGGGTTTTTCCACGATCCGCTGAAAGCCGACCTGCAAGCCTTCCTGGCCAGCAGCCAGCGCAAGGTCAATGGCATCGTGACGCTGCGCACCGAGGGCGGTCGCGTGGATGCGGTCGCCGTCGAGTCGCCGCATATTCTCAATGCCGAAGGTGCCACGTATGCGCAGTCGGCCGACTGGGGCGTGGAAGAGGCCGAGGGCTTCATCAAGCTGTTCGGCATGAGTTCCACGCTGTGGGCGCAGGTGAATCGAACGCGATGACCATTCAGAGGCAGCGTATTGGGGCGGCCTCCTCGTTTTCCGCGCCGTTCATGGTTCGTTACCTCACCACGAACGGGTGTGAGTAACGGGCAAGAATCGAGTCTCCCATAAGCGTTGATTGGCAGGGTGACGCGTCAGCATTGGGCAAGGTGACTCCATTTTTCCCCGACAGTAATGGGCGCAGGCCGGCATCCAGCGACCGACCAGAGACTCCAATCAAAACCACGAAACACATCATTCATGGAATGCACGACATGAGCCTGCTCGACAGCACACTTGACCACTTGAAGGCACTGGTTGGTTTTGACACCCGCAACCCACCGCGCGCCATCGACACCGGCGGCATCTTCGATTACCTCCGCGCGCAGCTGACCGGTTTCGAGCTGACGCTGGCCGATCATGGTGCGGGAGCGGTCAGCCTGCTGGCGGTGCGCGGCACGCCGCGGCTGCTGTTCAACGTGCATCTGGACACTGTGCCGGATTCGCCGCACTGGAGTGCCAGTCCGTTCGAGCTGCGCGTGGATGCCGACCGCGCGGTGGGTCTGGGTGCCTGCGACATCAAGGGCGCGGCGGCGGCCATGCTGGCGGTGGCGCAGGCCAGCGACGGCGACTGTGCGTTCCTGTTTTCCACAGACGAGGAGGCCAACGACGCCCGTTGCGTGCCCGCCTTCGTGCGCCACTCGCACAGCTACCAGGCGGTGATCGTCTCCGAGCCCACCTGCGGCGAAGCAGTGCTGGCGCATCGCGGCATCAATTCGGTGCGCATGCAATTCCGCGGCCGCGCCGGGCACGCCTCCGGCGAGCAGACGCTGGCCGACAGCGCGCTGCACCAGGCGGTACGCTGGGGCTCGCAGGCGCTGGATCTGGTGGAACGCGAAGCGCACCATCGCTTCGGCGGCCTGACCGGCCTGCGCTTCAATCTCGGTCGCATCGAGGGCGGCATCAAGGCCAACGTGATCGCGCCGGAGGCAGAGCTGAAGTTCGGTTTCCGGCCGTTGCCGTCAATGGACCCCGATACGCTGCTGCAGACCTTCCGCGGCTTTGCCGACCCGAAACCGGCGTTGTTCGAGGAAACCTTCCGCGGGCCGTCATTGCCATCCGGTGACATCGCCAATGCCGAAAACCGGCGCCTGGCCGCACGCGACCTTGCCGACGAGCTGGATCTGCCCATCGGCAACGCCGTGGATTTCTGGACCGAGGCCGCGCTGTTCTCCGCCGCCGGGTTCACCACCATGGTGTTCGGCCCCGGCGACATCGCGCAGGCGCACAGCGCGGACGAGTGGGTGGCGCTGGATCAGCTGGATGCCTACACCACGCACCTGCATCGCATCATCGACGCGGGGGCCGCATGAAGACCGATTCGCAAGTGCGCCAGGTGATCGTGCGGCTGCTGTCCAGCATGGGCAGCGCCAAGGAGATCCAGCAATACCTGAAGCGTTTTTCACAGGTCGATGCCAAGCGCTTTGCCGTGGTCAAGGTGGGCGGCGCCGTGCTGCGCGACGATCTGGAATCGCTGACCTCGTCGCTGGCCTTCCTGCAGCAGGTGGGTTTGACGCCCATCGTGCTGCACGGCGCCGGTCCGCAGCTGGATGACGAGTTGTCCGCCGCCGGTATCGAGAAGCGCACCATCGACGGCCTGCGCGTCACCTCGCCGGAGTCGCTGGCCATCGTGCGCCGCGTATTCCAGACCACCAACCTGCGGCTGGTGGAGGCGCTGCAGGGCGTGGATGCGCGCGCCACCTCGATCCTGTCCGGTGTCTTCGACGCCAGCTATCTGGATCGCGAACGCTTCGCTCTGGTGGGGCAGGTGGAGCGCGTCAACCTGGCGCCGATCGAGGCCAGCCTGCGCGTGGGCTCGATCCCTGTGATCGCCTCGCTGGGCGAGACGCCCGAGGGCCAGATCCTCAACATCAATGCCGACTTCGCCGCCAACGAACTGGTGCGCGCGCTGCAGCCGTACAAGATCATCTTCCTCACCGGCAGCGGCGGCCTGCTGGACGACAACGACACGGTCATCGATTCCATCAACCTCAGCACCGAATACGATCATCTGATGGCGCAACCGTGGCTGCATTCGGGCATGCGCCTGAAGATCCAGCAGATCAAGCAGCTGCTGGACGATCTGCCGCTGACCTCGTCGGTGTCGATCACGCGGCCCGCCGAGCTGGCCAGGGAGCTGTTCACCCATCGCGGTTCCGGCACCCTGGTGCGGCGCGGCGAACGCGTGCTGCGACCGCAAAGCTGGGATGAGGTGGACACGGACCGCCTGCGGCAGCTGATCGAATCGAGTTTCCGCCGCACCCTGGCAGCGGATTATTTCCAGCGCACCACGCCGTACCGCATCTACATCAGCGAGAACTACCGCGCGGCAATGATCCTCACGCGCGAGGAGTGCGGCATCTATCTGGACAAGTTCGCGGTGCTGGACGATGCGCAGGGCGAGGGCATCGGCCGCGCCGTGTGGCAGATCATGCGCGAAGACACGCCCGCGCTGTTCTGGCGCTCTCGGCACGCCAACCGCGCCAACGCGTTCTATTACGCGGAGGCCGACGGCAGCTATCGGCAGGACCGCTGGAAGGTCTTCTGGTACGGGCTCGACGATTTCGCGGTGATCGCCCGCTGCGTGGCGCATTGCGCCGAACGGCCGGCCACCTTGCTGGAGGCAGCGGCATGAGCTGTCGTAGCAACCAAATTATTCCTGTACGTCGGCGCGGCTGGAACAGACTGGATTCATAATCTCCCGCACCGTTCATAATCTCCCGCACCGTTCATAATCTCTCCCTGCCGTTCGTGGTGAGGTATCGAACCACGAACGGAACCGCACAGTCGGACATCGCCCTTCGATACGCGAAGCGGACCCTGTGCTGAGCTTGTCGAAGCATCAGGGCGAACGGTTTTTTTTTTGAGGATTTCATGACAGACAGCATCAAACACGTTGGCATCGTCGGCGCCCGCGGCCATACCGGTGCCGAGCTGATCCGCCTGATCGCCGCGCATCCACAACTGGATCTCGCATTCGTCTCCTCGCGGGAGCTGGACGGGCAGCGCGTGGACGCACACAACCCCGATTACGCGGGCGACCTGGCATACGAGGCGCTGGATGCGCAGGCGGTGGCATCGCGCGGTGCGGACGCGGTGATCCTGGCCTTGCCCAATGACGCCTCCGATGCCTTCGTCGCGGCGCTGGACGAGACCGCGCCGCACACGGTGATCGTGGACCTGTCGGCCGATCACCGTTTCGACGAAACCTGGTACTACGGTCTGCCGGAGCTGACCCGTGACCGCTACCGTGGCCAGAAACGCATCGCCAACCCCGGCTGCTACGCCACCGCCATGCAGCTGTCGGTGGCGCCGCTGAAGGAGTGGCTGGCCGGTCCACCAGTGTGTTTCGGCGTGTCCGGGTATTCGGGTGCGGGCACCACGCCCTCGTCACGCAACGACCCGCAGCAGCTGCGCGACAACCTGATGCCCTACAGCCTGGTCGGTCACGTGCACGAGCGCGAAGCCAGCCGGCAGCTGGGCGTGCCGGTGGAGTTCATGCCGCATGTGGCGCCGCATTTCCGCGGCCTCACGGTCACCACCAACCTGTATCTGTCGCGGGCGATCCGCGGCGACGAAGTCATCGCCCGCTATCGCGCGCGCTACGAGAAGGAGCCGCTGATACGCGTGCTGGATGATGCGCCGTGGGTCAGCCGTGTCGCGGGACATCATCACGCCGAACTGGGCGGCTTCGCGGTGGCGGCCGACGGCAGGCGCGTGGTGCTGGCCGCCACCCTGGACAACCTGCTCAAGGGCGCCGCCACACAGGCGCTGCAGAATCTCAACAGGGCGCTGTCGTTGCCGGAGATGGCCGGCATTCCGGCGCCGGCTGCGCCGCCAGCGCAGGGGGCGGCCCAGCAGTAACACGGAGTACATGGTCGCGGGGGCACAATACCCGCATGCGGGGCGCGCGTGTCGCAGTTGGCCACCGCAGCTGCCGTGGTGACCGCCAAACATCACGCCGGCGGCTTGTTATCGTATGGGCGACGAGGGGCGCTCATCAGCCGCCATCCATGACAGACGCAGCAGCAGGACACCACATCACATGAGCAATCTGCTCTGGCAAAAAGACGGCGTGCAGGTGGATGCACGCATCATGCAGTTCCTGGCCGGCGACGACGTGCTTCTGGACCGCGAATTCTTCCTGCACGACATCCAGGCCAGCAAGGCGCACGTGGAGGGGCTGGCGCGTATCGACGTCATCAGCGCGGACGATGCGCAGGCGCTGTGCCGCGAGCTGGACGTGCTGGCGGAGGATTTCACGAATGGCAGTTTCGTGCTCGATGCCCGCTACGAGGACGGCCATTCGGCCATCGAGGCGCGCCTGACCGAACGCCTCGGCGACGCCGGTCGCCGCGTGCATACCGGCCGCAGCCGCAACGACCAGGTGCTGGTGGCGACGCGCCTGTGGCTGCGTCACAAGCTGGCGGAACTGGCGCACACATGTCATGCCATTGCCGATGTCTGCCTCAAGCGCGCCGCCGAACCGGCGCTGCCGCTGCCCGGTTACACGCATCTGCAGCGCGCCGTGGTCTCGTCCACCGCGATGTGGTTCGCCGGGTTCGCCGAAGGCTTCATCGACAACGCGCAGCGCGCACTGCAGACCCGCGACTGGATCGATGCCAATCCGCTGGGCACGGCCGCCGGTTACGGTGTCAACCTGCCGCTGGATCGCGCCTACACCACGCAGACGCTGGGTTTCTCGCGCATGCAGGTCAGCCCCATCTACGCGCAGCTCTCGCGCGGCAAGTTCGAGCTGGCCGTGCTGGATGCCTTCGCCTCGGCGCTGCTGGACCTGCGCCGCATGGCGTGGGACCTGAGCCTGTTCACCACCGCCGAATTCAATTTCGTGGAACTGCCGGATGCTTTCACCACCGGCAGTTCCATCATGCCCAACAAGCGCAATCCCGACGTGGTGGAAATGCTGCGCGCCACCTATGCCTCCGTGGCTGCCGCGCGCACCGAGATCGAGCAGGTGCTGTCGCTGCCCTCCGGTTACCAGCGCGACCTGCAGCTGAGCAAGGGCGCCATCTGCCATGGCGTGGGCCGTGCGCTGGCGGCGCTGGTGCTGGTACCGTCGTTGCTGGATGGCATGCGCTGGAATGCGCAGGTCATGCGCGCGGCGGTCGATCCGGCCATGTACGCTACGGATGTGGCCATCGAGCAGGCCGCTGCCGGCGTGCCGTTTCGCGATGCCTATCGCGCCGCCGCTGCGGCGTCTGCGGAGGTCGGCGGTGGCCGTGAACCGGACCAGAGCCTCGCGGCGCGCACCTCGCCCGGCGGATCGGCGAGTCTGCACCTTGATGTTCTGCAAAAACGCCATCATGTCATTCTGGATCAGCTGCAAGCACACGAGAGCCCATGACGACACTGAAGAAATTCAAAGAACAATCCGTTCCACCATGGAAGCGCGCGGTGCTGAAAGTGGGGAGCAGTCTTCTGGCCGACCAGGCCGGCGGCCTGAGTACACGCTACGCCTTGGGGCTGGCACAGTTCATGGCGGCCTGCCAGGCCGCGGGGCGCGAAGTGATCCTGGTGTCGTCCGGCGCCGTCGCCGCGGGCCGGCTTCTGCTGAGCGGCCATATCGACGCCGAAACCGCCTCCAGCGCCAAGCGCCAGGCCATGGCGGCCCTGGGGCAGACGCAGACCATCGCCCTCTGGCAGCGCCTGTTTGATCGCCCGCTGGCACAGGTCCTGCTGACCCACGACGACCTGCGTGACCGCCGCCGCTATCTCAACGCCCGCGGCACCATCCGCGAACTGCTGGCGCACGAGATCCTGCCGGTGGTCAACGAGAACGACACCGTGGCGGTGGACGAGCTGACCCTCGGCGACAACGACAATCTGGCCGCCATCGTCGCCGCCCTGACCGATTCCGACCTGCTGCTGATCGCCACCGACATCGACGGCCTGTACACCGCCGATCCGCGCAGCGGTCCGGAAGCCGCGCCCATCGACGTGGTCGAGGAGATGACGCCGGAAATCATGGCCATGGCCGGCGATCCCGGCAGCAGCGTGGGCACCGGCGGCATGCGCACCAAGCTGGAGGCCGCGGAGAAAGCCGCCGCCGCCGGCATCGAGACCATCCTGTTCAACGGTCGCGACAGCGACGTGGTGCGCCTGCTGTCCAACGATCTGCTGCGCGGCACGCGCCTGCGCGTCAGCGCCACGCGCCTGCAGGCCCGCAAGTCCTGGTTGCTGCACGTGCCCGCCGTGCCCGGCCACATCCGCGTCGATGCCGGGGCGGTCAAGGCCCTGTCCGGCGAGGGAGCGTCGCTGCTGCCCAAGGGCATCGTCAGCGTCGACGGCGAATTCCAGCGCGGCGACATGGTGCAGATCGTCGCCGACGACTCGGACGACGATGAAGTCATCGCCCGCGGCATCACCCAGTACGGCGCGGCTGAACTCAGCCAAATCGCCGGCTCCCATACACGCGAGATCGAGGCGTTGCTCGGCTACAGCTACGGTGAATCCATCGTGCACCGCGACGACCTCGTGACCATCGATACAGGAGTGACCACATGAGCACATCCGTTCGCGAAAACGCCATCAAGTGCCGCGATGCCGCGGTCGAAATCGCCCAGCTGTCCACCGACGCGAAGAACGCGCTGCTGCGCTCCATGGCGAACGCGCTGGAAGCCAATGCCAAGGACGTGCTGGCCGCCAACGCCGAGGACATGAAGGCGGCCAAGGAAAAGGGTATTTCCGAGGCCATGCTGGATCGCCTGATGCTGGACGAGTCGCGTCTGGCCGGCGTCGCCAAGGCGCTGCGCGAAGTGGCCGAACTGCCCGATCCCGTCGGTCAGGTCACGCGCACCATCAAGTCCGACAAGGGCTTCACCATCGAGCGCGTGCGCGTGCCGCTGGGCGTGGTGGCGATGATCTACGAAGCCCGTCCCAACGTCACCGCCGACGCCGCGGCCCTGTGCATCAAGGCCGGCAATGGCGTCATCCTGCGCGGCGGCAAGGAGGCGGTGCGCTCCAACCAGGCCATCGCCAGGTGCCTGCGCGGCGCCCTGAAGGACGCCGGGCTGTCCGAGGACGGCATGGTGCTGCTGGATGATCTCAGCCGCGAAGCCATGCAGGAGCTGATGCAGCTCAACGACATCGTGGACCTCATCATCCCGCGCGGCGGTGAGGGCCTGATCCGCTTCGTCACCGAGAATGCGCGCGTGCCGGTCATCAAGCACTACAAGGGCGTGTGCCACTTCTATGTGGATGCCAGCGCCGACCTGGACCAGGCCATCGACCTGCTGATCGACGGCAAGACCACGCGCCCGGCCGCCTGCAACTCGCTGGAAACGCTGCTGGTGCACAAGGACATCGCCGACGAATTCCTGCCGCGCGCCGCCAAGGCCATGGCCGAGCGCGGTGTGGAAATGTTCGGCGACGAAGCCACGCGCAAGCGCGTGCCGGACATCGCCGCGGCCACCGAAGAGGACTACGCCACCGAGTTTCTGGCGCTGAAGCTGGCCATCGCCGTAGTCGACGATGTCGATGCTGCCATCGCTCACGCGCGGCGGTTTGGTTCTGACCATACCGAGGTCATCGCGGCGAAGGACAAGGCGGTGTCGGATCGCTTTGTGCATGCGCTGCGTTCGGCGGTGGTGATGGTCAACACTTCGTCACGCTTCTCCGACGGCGGCGAGTTGGGCTTGGGCGCGGAGATCGGTATTTCCACTACGCGGTTGCATTCCTACGGGCCGATGGGGGCCGAGTCGTTGACCATCGAGCGCTTTGTGCTGCATGGGAATGGGCAGGTGCGGCATGCCGAGAGCAAGCAGGCGGACAAGGCAGCCTGAGTCGAGGCGGCATCGATAAACGCGTCCCGCTTGGCGGGATGAAACAGCCGCCCGCGCCGCATCATCTGCGGCGCGGGTTTTTTTTGCGCTATGCTGGGAGCGAACGGGGGGAGCGCGCGGTTTGCATGCGGGGAACTCTTGGGCTGGTATCAGGTGTGGTCGTGATCACCGCACCGCTGCCGGTTGGCGGCAACCACCTTCGCTGCGGGAACCAACGATCCACTGTTGGTGGTCGCAAAATCAGCAAGCCGCCGCATGGGGAGATCAGGCTGCGGGGTCAGGCTGCAGCGAAGGGCGCAAGCCATTGATTGTGAACGCTTGGTGGCGCAGGGTGACCGACGACCACGCAGGTTAGGCTGCGAGGTTGCACGTCACTTCGCAATCGAATTTAAGTTAGAGGGCACAGGATGACTTCCTTAGTACTTGAACTACAGAGGGATGCGCTAGATAGTTCAGTGTCTACAGCTGATCTTCTTCGGAAGGCTCTCGTTACGGCCAGAAAGCTCAAAACGATTGATATCGTTGAATGGCTCTCGCATGAACTCAATGGCTACCCCGAAGGTTCCGACGTACCGGAATATCGGAAGTTGCGTGGAGAATTGAAGGTGCATAACCCTTATCACGGATGGCAACCTTTGATAATTCAAAATGTTGAAATTGCCGAGACACTTTCAAAGCGTGGCACATCACAAAGTGTCTATGAACTCGAGCAAATTGCGAATGGGGACGGTGATACGGTCTACGTGAAACTCGCCAAGTCCGTTGAACAAAAACTTATGAAGGGCATGGAATTTCCGCTTGAGCCGGCAATAATATTGGCGAAGGCTCGGATTCATGGTCTTCTCGACAAGATCCGCAATATGGTACTTGAGTGGTCTCTAGGCCTTGAAGAACAAGGTATAACCGGAGAAGGTGTGAGCTTTTCGCAAGAAGAGAAACAACAGGCAAGCAATCTCACGTTCAATGTAGGACATCTTGATAATTACATTGGATCAATGTCTGAATCTCAGTTCCAGCAGGGCACAAAACAGTCAACTCAAAACTTCAGCAAGACGCTTGACCTTGACGCGGTCGCAAGCGTCATAAGGGAACTCAAGGAGCGCCTTGTCGAAGCGCAACTCGCGCCCAAGAATCACAGGTCAAAACGGACATTGCGTGCATCGAGGCACAATTAGGCTCCCAGAAACCGAACGTAACAATACTCAAAGAAAGTCTTCGGAGCGTGCGCTCCGTCCTGGAGGGTGTTGCGAGTGCGGCTTTGTTCCAAGGTATCGTCGCAGCGTTGGGGGCTATGGTGTGATGTCCTCTACAACGGCGTCCCAAGCGGACGCACTACGCGCGCCGCTTACCTTTGCGTTATAAGCGTAGGCAACTCACGTAGCGGAACGGGGTCAGGTTCACTTATCTCACGGTAGGAAGTGATCCTGCCCGAAAAATGGTGTCAGGGACATTTAATGCTTATTCTCGGGACCCCTCCTTGCCGCTGCACACCCGCGGTAAATTGGCCCTGACACTTTTCGGAAGCAAACCGGTGACAGTGCTCCGCAATTAATGGCTTCTATTTGAACCCTTTGAATTGCTTGTTTTCGATCCCTGGGGCAAGGCGAAGGCCACGACCGCATCGCCCACGGGCGACTTCTGATTCAGATGGCGCTCCATGGCACTGCCGCCGAAGACGCCAATGACATACTCCCGGCTATTGACTTCGTAGACACTGAAAGCCCCGTCCGATCCTCCCGCATTCTTGATCCGCTTGGGAACGTTGAAGGTCCACAGATTCTTTCCGGTCTTGGCATCGGCTGCGTGGAATTTGCCGTCGGTCTCGCCGTAGAAGACCAGGTCGCCGGCGACTACTGGCCCGGTCAAAGGCGCCTGTTTCAGCTTGGTCCGCCATGCGGTTTTGCCGGTGGTGGTGTCGGTGGCGCCGAAATACCCCCAGTAATGGATGCCCGGCAGCGGCCGTACGAAGGCCGAGCCTGCGTCTTTCTTGGTGTTGCCGGGATTCTTGATGGGTCCTTTCTCACCCTTGAATCCGGTCGGCTCGTAGCGAACGCCGTAGTAGACGTAGTTGGTGCGCGGGCTGAACGCACCAGGTGGCCATTCGCAGCCAGCTTCGGTGCCCGGCTGCTCCACTGGTGTACTCGGATTCGGCGGCGTGAAGTACGGCTGATAATTGTAGTTGTAGCCTTTGGGCGGATTCTGCAATCCGATCGGCGTCAGCGGCTGTACCGCCGACATGGGCTGCGTGGGCGCAGCGTGCTGCCAGGCAGGCTGTTGCGGCACGGAGGTTTCGGTGACTTTGAAGATCGGCTTGCCGTTGCTGCGATTGAGGATGAAGTACTGGCCGCCTTTGTCACAGTGTCCCAGTGCGGCGACCGATTGGCCGTCGTGGTGGTCGGTAAATAGGATTGGCGGGCTGGGGCCGTCGTAATCCCACATATCGTGGTGCACTTCCTGGAAATACCACTTCACGTCACCGGTTTTCGCATCCAGCGCCACGATCGAGGACGCGTAGAGGTTCTTGCCGGCCCGGTGGGAGCCATCGAAGTCGGGTGAGGCATTGCCCGTGGTGACATAGACCAGGCCGAGCTTCGGATCCACCGAGGGATTACTCCACACTGGCACGCCGCCGTGTTTGCTGGAATCGCCTGCCCAGGTATCGGGTTTGATCGTGTGGAAGGTCCATGCGGGCTTGCCGCTGGAGCCATCGTAGGCGACCACCTTGCCCTCGATGCCGTACTCTCCGCCGGAGACGCCCACGATCACCTTGCCGTCGACGAACTGGGGCGCCATGGTCATGCTGTAGCCCTTGCCGTAGTGAGCCACAGTGGCCTGCCATTGCTTTTTGCCGTTCTTGGCATTGAGTGCCACCAACACGCCATCCAGCCGCGCCAGATAGATCCTGCCATCGCCGTACGCCACGCCGCGGCTGTCCTTGCCACAGCAGATCGAAAGCTTGCTGTCCGGTGGCATGTGCGATGGCTTGTACACCCATTCCTTCTTTCCGGTGGCGGCATTGAGCGCGAACACAGTGTCCTTGCCTGTGGAGATGTAGACCGTACCGTCGACCATGATCGGCGACGCCTCGAAGGATTCCTTGTCGCCGATCTCTCCGGTATGGAATACCCATGCCGGCTTCAGTTGCCCCACATTCGACGGGTTGATCTGATCGATATTCTGATAGCGGCGATTGAGCTGATCGTTGCCGTAATAGCGCCAGTCCATGTTGCCCGGGTCTGTCTGGTTATCCGACGCGTTCGTCTGGTTCGTCTGTGAAAGCAGCGGGGCGCCCGCGGCAGCGGGGATGGCCAAGGCCGGGATGCCGCCCGCTAGTGCAAAGGCAACAGCAAGGCGCAGCGCGAGTGAAGACGTGCGGGCGTCGGTGGAATAGGTACGTGGTTTCATTGCGATGGTCCAGGCGGAGGGGGGGGGCTACGTGCTGTAGCAGGAGCGGAGAAATTTGAACCCGGCCCCCCGCAGGCCGTGGAGTATGGTTTTGCGGCGCTACTAACCAGTCGCAGGTACTCGGATGCAGACTATGCCCGGCGCTGTGGAGCCCAAGTGAAGGGTATTGAACCGCCCCGGGTTTTGAGGAGGCTTCAACACTTGAGAGAATGGAGCCGTGAACAAGTCGAACAAGTTTTTACCCGAGGTGCGTGCGCGTGCGGTGCGCATGGTGCAGGAGCACCGTGGGGAGTACCTATCGCTATGCGCGGGACGCCTGCCCCGATCATCGAGTGGGGCCGTCCCGCTTGTCGCGCGATTTGATCATCTTGTGCTTGCGCAACAACGCGCGCAGTTGGTGATAGCTGAGTCCGAGTAATGGCGCAGCCTCGGTCTGGTTGTAGCGGGCTTCGGCGAGTGCGCGCTCGATCAGTTCGATTTCGAGGCGGGCGGTTTCCGACTTGAGATCGCACGGCAGGTGGACCGACGTTTCCGGCGCTGCCGCCGTGGCAGTTTCGGATTGGGTCTCGGCGGATGGCCGGAATGCGGACGCGAACGGATCGAAAATGATGGTGTCCACGGGCTGCTCTGCGGGCGCGCGATGCACCGAGCGCTCGACCACGTTTTTCAATTCACGCACATTGCCCGGCCACTCGTAGTTCATCAGCGCCGTGCTCGCGTGCTCGGTGAAACCGGGGAACAGGTCCAGCCCCAGTTCGCGGCTGATGTCGACGGCAAAGTGCTCGGCCAGCTGCAGGATGTCGCCGGTGCGCATGCGCAGGGGCGGCACCGTCAGCACGTCGAACGCCAGGCGGTCCAGCAGATCGGCGCGGAACTGTCCGGCACGCACGGCTGCCGGCAGATCCCGGTTGGTGGCGCCGACAATGCGCACGTCGACCTTCAATGTCTCGTTGCCGCCGACGCGCTCGAATTGGCCGTATTCGACCGCGCGCAGGATCTTTTCCTGCACGCGCATCGAGACGGCGGCCAGCTCGTCGAGAAACAGCGTGCCGCCATCGGCCTGCTCGAAACGGCCGACGTGGCGACGGGTGGCGCCCGTGAAGGCGCCGGCCTCATGGCCGAACAACTCGGTTTCGAGCAATGTTTCGGTCAAGGTGGCGCAGTTGAGCTTGACCAGCGGAGCATCCCAGCGCGGCGACAGGTAGTGGATCCGTGCGGCGATCAGTTCCTTGCCGGTGCCGCGTTCGCCGATGACCAGCACCGGCTTGTCCACGGCGGCCACCCGCGAGGCGTGTTCCAGCAAGTCCAGGAAGGCCGGCGACTCGCCCAGCATGGCCGTGGTTTCGGTCTCCAATGACGAGGTATCAGGCATGAGGCTCACATGGTTGCGGGGATGCAGGTGCAAGGGCAGGATCCGGACGGGCGCCTGGTGTTAGCGGCTATATTCACCTTATTTTAGTCAATCTAACTAAATATAAGCCAATAAAGGTTTCACGAACGCGCCCTGTGTCGGGATTTCCAGAAATAAAAGCATGATTTTCAATCACTTGTATGGAAGAGCAAACTTGGCACGATGCCTGCTCTGTGAACCGTGTGGCCTTCACTTTCACGAGGTAAGCAAACATGGGCGTCTTTACGAGACTGAGCGACATCGTCAATTCCAACATCAACGCGATGCTGGACAAGGCTGAGGACCCGGAAAAGGTGGTGCGGCTGATCATCCAGGAAATGGAAGACACGCTGGTGGAAGTGCGCTCCGCCGCGGCACGCGCCATCGCTGACCGCAAGGAACTGGAGCGGCGCATGACCTACGCCACGCGCGAGGCCGACGAGTGGCAGCGCCGTGCGGAACTGGCCATCAACAAGGGCCGTGACGATCTGGCCAAGGCGGCGCTTGCCGAAAAGAAGCACGTGGATGGTGCACAGGACTCGCTCAAGGAGCAGCACAAGGAAATCGAACTGGGGCTGGCCAAACTCAACGACGACATCGCCGCACTGCAGGCCAAGCTGGCCGATGCCAAGCATCGGCAGAAGGCGCTGGAAACGCGTCATCACACGGCGGCCCACCGCCTGAAGGCGCGCAGCCGCATCCACGACGAGCGCATCAACGACGCGCTGGGCCGGTTCGACCACTACGAGCGCAAGCTGGAGAACATGGAAGGCAAGGTGGAAGCGTACGATCTGGGCAGGCAGCGCGATCTCGACCGCGAATTCGCGGACCTGGAGACGGACGAGCACATCGAGGCGGAGTTGGCAGCACTGAAAGAACGCATGGGTTCGAAAAACGCCACGACCGCTTCCAATAACGGGGAGTAGGAAACGATGGATATCACGGCCATCTTCGCCATTTTCTGCATCTTCGTGGCCCCGCTGTGGCTGATCATGCATTACACGACCAAGCGCAGGCAGGCCCAGAACCTGACCGGCGAAGATGAAAAGATGCTTTCGGATTTGTGGCAGTTGGCCAACAAGATGGAAGGCCGCGTGAAGACGCTGGAAACCATTCTCGATACACAAGCCCCCGGCTGGAGGGACAAGGCATGAACCATTCACACGACGACGGCCGGCCGCGCCGGTTCTGTCGCGACTCCGAACGCGGCGTGATCCTGGGCGTATGTGCGGGTTTGGCCGACTATTTCGACTGGCCGGTGTGGCTGACACGCCTCGGCACATTCGCCCTGGCCTGGTTCTTCCCGGTGTCTGTGGTGGTGGCCTATATCGTTGCCGCCCTGGTCATGCCGGAGCGCCCGCTGCGCTACGGGGGCGACGGCGACGAACGCACCTTCTGGCGATCGAGCCGCCACCGGAGCTGACGCATGAGACGCAGACACGACGACACATGGCGCGCGCAGCGCTTTTACCGCGACCCGCGCCACGGCAAGCTCATGGGCGTGTGCGCGGGCCTGGCGGATTATTTCGGCTGGAACGTCACCGTCATCCGCATCCTTGCGATCATTGCGCTGTTCTGGTTCAACGGCCTGACGCTGGTCGCGTATTTCGTCCTCGGCTTCCTGCTGCCGGTCAAGCCGGAAAAATTGTACGACTGGGACGCCGATGAACGATACTGGCGCAGCGTCAGGCGGTCGGCGGGCGAAACCTTCCGCGACGTACGCCACCGCTTTCGCGAGCTGGACATGAAGTTGCAGCGCATGGAAGGGTACGTCACCTCGAGTCGATACGACCTCGACCGTCAATTTCGCGATCTGGAAGATTAGGAATCCATAATGGGAGACGGACAATTATTCGTTCTGGCCATTGTCATCGTCGTCGTGGCGGCAGGCATCATCAAGCATTACATGCGCCTGCAGGAGAACCGGCCGCGCGAAGATCCGCAATACCAGAGCCGCATCGATGCCCTGGAGCACCGTGTGCAGACCCTCGAGCGCATCGTGACCGACAAGGGCTACGACCTCAAGCGGGAATTCGACAAGCTGTAGATATCCCGGCAAGCGCGCCCGCGAGGGTCACCGATTCCCGCGACGCCGGCCAGGCAGTGCCGGAATCTGCAGCCGCCGCATCCACTCAGGACTCCACGCGCTCCAGCGCCGATCCCTTGTGCATGGCCACGTGATCGGTCGTGTCGCTCTCCCCGGCGGGGCACCATCCCCGGCGGTGCCGCTTTCGCTGATCAGCGGCACGAAGGCGACGGAACCGATGTTCTCTTCCCGGAAATCGGTCTCGCTGCATCGGGTGATTTTCTTCAGCTTCTGATAACTCTGCTTTCCCAGGGGAATCACCATCTGTCCGCCTGCGGCCAACTGCTGCTTGAGCGCCTGAGGTACCTCGGGGCTGCCGGCCGGGACCAGGATGGCATCGAATGGCGCCGCCTGCGGCCAGCCATCGGCGCCGTCGCCCACGCGTATTTCGATGTTGTCATATCCCAGATCGGCCAGACGCTGCCGGGCCGCCTCGCCCAGCATGGCGTGTCGCTCGATGGCGAACACCCGGTCAGCGACTTGTCCGGCCACCGCCGCCGCGTAGCCGGAGCCGGCGCCGACTTCCAGTACCCGCTGGCCGGGGGGCGATCTCCGCCGCCTCGAGCATCTCGGCGACGATCAGCGGCTGCGAAATCGTCTGGTTCTCGGCAATGGGCAGCGGCGTGTCCTCGTAGGCGAATTCGGCGATGTTGGCGTCGGCGAAACGTTCGCGTGGCACGGTTCGCATGGCCGCAAGCACCTGCTCGTCACGGATGCCGCGTCGCGCGATCTGCGCATCCACCATGTTCCGCCGCAGGCGTTCGTAGTCGGTCATGGCCGTCTCCCGGGTTGCATCCATGATGCAAGAACACCATGGATGCATGCCATTGCATGCACCGGGCAACCTACCATTTCAGGATGAAGCTCGAGACAACGACCCATGCGACGTCCACTCTGCTGGCGGTGAGACCGTCGCGATCAGATGTGCCCAGCACAGTGGCTCTGCAAATTACCGGGGTCAAAATCAATGGGTCAAAGTCATTGATTTAGCAACTCCGCCCCTTATCGCCGCAATTCAACTTCGCTGCCAGCGGTTTATGGATCACCCCGTAGCTATTCAAGCGAAACGGCGAAACCTCACGATGCGCCGCCGGGAGGCGGGGGCGTGGCTGTATCATCGACGACACGGGTGCCCTGCCGCATGAATCGGCAATACAGCGGTATAACGATTCCGAGTGGAGCGTAGACCCAGCCCGCAATCGGCGTGACATCTGGAAACGCAGCGGCGATCACCGTCGACAGGAGGCCGGTGGCGAACAGGATGCGCCATATGCCGAGCTCGACGCGCGTCTCAATGCGCTCCACCCGATTCAACTCCAGCTCGTCGCGCCGCCGCCATGCGTGCAGATTCAACAGCACGATCGTGATCGACATGGCCATGAAGCCAATGCCATAGATCACCAGCATGTGATTCACATCGTGCATGCCGGTGAAACCGCAGCGTGCGGTAATCGGGCCCGATCGGTAGGCCCGTCATGCTTGCGGTGAAGCTGGAGAGGGCGCTCATCATGAAACAGAGCGGGTAGACGAACGCCAGGACGCTGCACACGAGGACACTGCTGAGCACCATGGTGGTGTGGTCATCCAGCCCATAGCGCCGGCTCCAGCGGTGGTGCGCATTCCAGAACACCATCAGCAGCATGGCGCCAAGCACAAAGCCCGGCACGTGGATAAGTGAGCCGATCAGCGCCTGCATGGTCTTGGGTGGATCAAGCGAGATGACGAGCGGCGTCAGCGCAAACGCGAGGCTGCGTCCGTGAACGTCTTGATGCGCGTCATATCCAGACCGCGGCGCCTGAAGCCATCGGAATCACGTGCACTCGTCACCGTAAACTCCCGTCGCGTGGGGGACGCTGCGACTCCGCGGGCGGCGGCGCGGATTCAATCTGCACGAGTCCGACATGCATATCCATTGAAAATCCCGGCATGGAGCGCGCACGAAATGTAGAGGATTCTTTCTTCCGCCGGTGGTGTGATCGGCGGTGTTCGGTGGCCCGCCGACGTCGGCATGCAGGCTGGACCTTCGGTGCAGTTGCGCACGCTCGACCGTCGTGATCCGCACGGGACTGAGTTCGATCGAGATAGCGGATGCAGTGCCGTTCGCGTGCGGGTTAGCGTGGCATGCGACCAGCGTTGCATGCTGCTCCGTTGCCGTCGGGCCATGCCGGCCACGCAAGTCGAAACGGTGGACGTGATCACGCCACCGCGTTTTTGTCGATCAAGCCGGCGGCTTCGGCTTCGCTGGCTTGGCTGCCGAGCTGAAGTCCCCGGGGAGGGCGTCGGATTCCTTCAGTTTTTTCTCGAGCGCGTTGATGCGTTCGTGGTTCCTGATGCTGAAAACCAGCGCTACAGCGGCGAGGGTGAAAGCGATGATGTCGAATGTGTTCATGTGACTGCTCCGTCATGGATCTGGTGGTTTGCAGCTCCGAGTGCACTTCCCCGGAGCCGATCGTTAAAAGCGTCGCGTGCCGGGGCGCTCACGTTTCATGCCGGGTTCACGCCTGGCGCAACGGCACCGCGGTACGCAGCGTGATGATGATGGAAATGGCCATGGCGCTCTGGAAATACAGGCTCATGATGATGGCGTCGAAGTTCTGCAGCCCGAAGGCCGTGTTGGCCGCGTGCAGCAGCATGTAGATGCTGAAGGCGATGCTGATCACCGCAATCGCGGTCAGCTGGGTGCCGATGCTGCGGTTGCGGGCTTCCGGGTTGTGGTGCGGCGTGAGGCTGCGGCCGCGCAGCTTCCACCACCCGAGCAGGGCCAGCAGGCCGTTGGTCACCAGTAGGGTCAGGTTCTTTGCCAGGATCTCGTGACCAAGGACGAAACCGCGCAGGTACAGATCCGCGAGCACGGTCATCACGGTCATGGCCAAGGCCAGTGTCAGCAGCCACCACGGGATGAAGTCGAACAGGCGGCGCGGCATCAGGCTGGCGCTGCGTTGTTTCATCGGGCGCAGCTCGCGCAGACGGCGAAACAGGTTCATGCAGAACAGGTCCATGACCAGCATCGGCAGAAACTGCATGCCACCGAAGAACCCCGGCCAGGATTCCGGGATCGGCGTGTCGCTGCCGTGCACTCGATAGAGGATGACCAGAAGTGCGAGCCCCAGCAGCAACAACAGGTGATTGAACCAAGTGAAGATGGCCAGGCCGGTGCGACAGGTGGACAACGGACGCGGGTACAGCTGTGGATGGGTCGAAGCAGGGAACGCATCCAGAACCCCGCGCAAGCGACGCTTCACGAGGTATGGAACGATGGCCGAGATCAACAGGACCTGCGCCAGGAATACGAGGTAAAAAAGGATGTTCATGCGGCCGTGGCTCCGGTGCGACGCAAGTTCATGACATCGGTGAACGCGATGCGGATTTCCGAGTCGGTGGCTCCGGCCTCGCGCAGGGACTGGATGGTCTGTTCAAGGGCGCCGCGCACCTGCGCGGGCAGATCGACCGTGCTGTTGGCCTGGGCGTCGGGATGTACGAACGTGCCCCGATAGCCACGGGTCTGGATCACGGCGTCGCGCTCGAGCAGGCGGTAGGCCTTGGCGACGGTCTTGTTGTTGAGGTCCAGGTCGCCGGCCAGCTGGCGGATCGGGGGCAGGGCATCGCCGGCGCGCAGCTTGCCCGCCTGCACCGCGTCCTTGATCTGCGCGATCAATTGCGCAAACAGTGGTTCAGCGGCGTCGATATCGATGCGGATGTTCATTTCGGATGTTCCATATGTACCACTATTATAGATGGTACATATGGAACGACGTGCATGCAATCTAAAAGAAGGTTAACCAAACGGGTCGGATTCGCTTGCTTCGCAGTCGAGGGTCGACTGGCCTCGAGCATGGCCTGGGCCGCGTCTCGACCGAGCGCGCTGTTGCTGCAGGCAGGTGCAGATGTCCGGGCTACCGATCCAGCGCCGGTAGCCGAGGCGTTCGCAGGTCGTGTCACGGCGGATTCAGGTTGCAGGATTAGTCTGCTTTGGAGAATGCAAGTTGTTGATTGACCTGATTCGCTGATCCAAGGCCGCGCGCAACCATGTGGGTTGGGTTGCGGGGTTACAGCGCGCTTCGGATTCTGTCTGGCGTTGGCTGCGCGACACCCAAACCCCAAAGGGAGAGAGATCATGCCCCGCACCATCACCATCAGCTTGCCCGTCGCTGATCTGCAGGCCTCGAGGGATTTTTACACGGCCCTGGGCTTCGTCAACAATGCGCAGTTCACGGACGATACCGCGGCGCTCATGGTGTGGAGCGAGACCATCAATGTCATGCTTTTGTCCCATGCCAGATGGCGCACATTCACGACGCGCCCCATCCCGCCGAGTACATCGAGCGAGGTCGCACTGAATATCTCCTGCGATTCACGCGCAGACGTCGATGCAATGAACGAGGCGGCCTCCGTCAACGGCGGAACTGCAGATATCAATCCCGTTGAAGATCATGCGTCCATGTACGGTCGCGACTTCGCCGACCCCGACGGTCACGTCTGGGGGGCGATGTGGATGGATATGTCGGCCATGCCAGCCAGTAAATAGGCGCCGGACCGTATCGCATCCAATTCATCGAAGCTGTGCGAAAAGATGTTTGGCCGGATGTTATCCAGGACTTGGGCACATCGCCCCGAGGCTAGGGTGGCGACTGGATGACAGTTGGCACGTTCGGCGGTCAGGCACTCCAGGCGTGTTCACGCCCGCCGGTGGCGTTGAAGCCAGAATCCGAGCTCGAAACCCAGGCCGATCAGCACGAAGGCCAGTCCTAGCAGGGGCAGGCCGAAAAACAGCGGCCCCAGGCCGAGCACGTACATGGCCACGGCGGCGATGAGGAACACGAGGCTGATCAGGTGCCGCATGGTCTTTTTCCCGGGAAGGAATTCACCCTGTGCGTTTCAGTCTAGCAAGCAAACGGGCTGATCCAGCTGACTGATGCTGTGTCGCGTGGCGGTGGCGCGTCCCTGCACCAGGCGCTGCTGACAGGCGGTATCGTCAATAACCGGCAGCCAGCCCCGCGGGACGGCGGCGGTCGTTGGCGCCTTCCAGCAGGTGTGTTTTCGGATTGACCAGGATGGCTTCGTCGGCGCCCCAGGATTTCACGTCCTTGAACGTATGGCCCATGGCCTGGAGTTTGCGCTTCACCGCCGGGCTGAGCAGGCCGGGTTCGACCATCACGTGGTCCGGGTACCACTGCTCGTGCAGGCGTGGTGCGTTCACCGACTGCTGCATGTTCATGCCGAAGTCGGCCACGTTGAGGAAGCTCTCCAGGGTAGTGGAGATGATGGTGGAGCCGCCGGGGCTGCCGGTGACCATGAACAGCTTGCCGTTGCGCAGCACGATGCTGGGCGACATGGAGCTCAGCGGACGCTTGCCGCCTTTGACCTGGTTGATGTGACCCTGCACCAGACCGAACGAATTGGGAATGCCGGGCTTGGAGGTGAAATCGTCCATCTCGTTGTTGAGGAAGAAGCCGGTGTTGCCGGCGATCTGGCCCACGCCGAACAGGTAGTTGATGGTGTAGGTCACGGACACCGCGTTGCCGTGCGCATCGACCACGGAATACTGCGTGGTGTGTTGGCCTTCGGCCGGGCCCAGGCTGCCCTTGATCTCGGACGAGGGCGTGGCCTTGTCGGCCTTGATGGTGGAGCGCATCGTCTTCAGGTGCGCTGGCGACAGCAGCCTGGCAATGGGGTTGTGCACGAAGGCCGGGTCGCCGAGGTAGGTGTTGCGATCGGCGAATGCGCGACGCTCGGCTTCCACCAGGTAATGCACGCTCTTGACCGATCCGTAGCCCCATGTGCTGAAGGGATAAGGTTTGATGAGCCCCAGGATCTGGCAGATGGTGGTACCACCGGAGCTGGGCGGGGGGTCGGAGACGAAGGTGTAGCCGCGATAGTCGCAGGTGATCGGCCTGGCCCACTTGGCGGTGTAATCGGCGAAGTCCTTCATGGACAGGATGCCGCCATTTTTCTTGCTGGCCGCGACCACGTCATGGGCGATGGCGCCGTGATAGAACACGTGCGTGCCGTCTTTTTCGATCAGCTGCAGCGTATGCGCCAGCTGCGGCTGTTTCAGTGTCTGCCCGACCTGGTACGGCTTGCCGTGGTCGAGGAAGGTGGCAGCGACGTTGGGATACTTGGCGAAATCCTTGCTGCGCTCGTGCAGGATATTGATGTCGCCCTGCTGCAGCGTGAAGCCCTTGCGCGCCAGCTCGATGGCCGGCTGCATCAGCTGCTTGCGGCTCATGGTGCCGTACGTCTTGCGCGCCGTTTCCAGGCCCATCACCGTGCCGGGGACACCCACGCCGAGATAGGTTTTGGTGCTGCGGCCCTTGACCACGTGGCCGTGACTGTCCTGGAACAGGGTGGGCGTGGCCTTCAGCGGCGCCTTCTCGCGGAAATCGAGAAACACGTTCTTGCCGCCGGCCAGGTGGACCACCATGAAACCGCCGCCGCCGATATTGCCGCAGCACGGATGCACCACGGCCAGCGCGTAGCCCACGGCCACGGCGGCGTCGATGGCGTTGCCGCCCTTCTTGAGAATCTTCACGCCCACCTGCGTGGCCAGATGCTGGGCGGAGACCACCATGGCGTGCCTGGCGGTGACCGGATGGTCTTTCGCCAGCATCTGCCGTGTGGTCGATGGCGCGGTGGAATCCAGCGCGGAGCCGGGAATGGAGGAGGTCTTCTGCGGCGGTGTGGCTTGCGCCACCGGCACGGCGATCAACAGACTGAGACAAAAGAAGGAGAACGGTTTGAACATGCGGGGGAACTCACATCACGGGAACGGGTGGGTCGGGCCACCTTCCGGCATCTCGGCCATGCTTGCAAGCGTCCATGCTCTCGTAGGGCAGATCCGTCACTTCGTTCCTTGATCCCCCCTACGGGATTGGGGATGGTCTGGGGCGTCGCTTTCGGCGATGCGCCAGGGCAGGGTGGTGCCGGCGTGGAAGGGCACCAGATTCTGCGCGTCGGTTGCCAGATGCTGCGGAATTTCAATGGGCGCGCGTTCGAGCGTGATGTATTCCCCATTCAGCGGCAGGCCGTAAAAGCGCGGGCCGTTTTCCGAGGCGAAGGCTTCAAGGCGATCCAGCGCATCTTCCTCGTCGAAGACCTGTGCATAGCTTTGCAGCGCCACGGGGGCGTTGAAGATGCCCGCGCAGCCGCAGGCCGATTCCTTGGCGCTCTGGGTGTGCGGTGCCGAATCGGTGCCCAGGAAGAACCTGTCGCTGCCGCCAGTGACGGCTTTGCGCAACGCCAGCCGGTGACGTTCGCGCTTGGCGACCGGCAGGCAATACGCGTGCGGACGCAGGCCGCCGGCGAACAGCGCGTTGCGGTTGATCTGCAGATGATGCGGGGTCACAGTGGCGCCGAGTCGCTCGCTGCCGGCCAGCACGAATTCGGCGGCGTCGGCGGTGGTGATGTGTTCGAACACCACCTTCAATGCCGGGAAGTCGGCCAGTACGGGCGTCAGCACGCGGTCGATGAACACGGCTTCGCGGTCGAAGATGTCGACCTCCGCATCGGTGACTTCGCCGTGCACCAGCAGCGGCATGCCGATGCGTTCGAGGGTTTCCAGCACCGGGTAGATGTTGCGCACGTTGGTCACGCCGTGCGCCGAATTGGTGGTGGCGTTGGCCGGGTACAGTTTGCAGGCGGTGATGATGCCGCTGTCGTGGCCGCGCTGGATCTCTGCCGGATCCATGTCATCGGTGAGATACAGCGTCATCAGGGGCGTGAATGCGGTCTCGGCATCCAGCGCTTTGAAGACACGTCCGCGATAGGCCTTGGCGGCGGCGACGGTGGTGATCGGCGGCGCCAGATTGGGCATGACGATGGCGCGGGCGAACTGCTGCGCCGTGTAGCCGGCCACCGCCGTCAGCATGGCGTCGTCGCGCAGGTGCACGTGCCAGTCGTCCGGGCGCCTGAGGCGCAGGCGTTGCGGGGTCGAATCGGTTCGGGTAGGGGAGGTCTCGGAGTTGGGCATGGCTGAATATTGGCAGTGGAAAGCGTGAATGATCATCTTGACGGGGTGAACAGCTTGCGCCCGGCGAGCTCATGGCTCCCTGCCGACCGTCATCCCGGCATTCGCCGGGACGA
This sequence comes from uncultured Gammaproteobacteria bacterium, assembly GCA_963747595.1. Classification (GTDB taxonomy): domain Bacteria; phylum Pseudomonadota; class Gammaproteobacteria; order Xanthomonadales; family Rhodanobacteraceae; genus Oleiagrimonas. Next base: position 827,668 of record CAVVFO010000002.1, on the reverse strand, counting down.
CGACATCTGCAGGGTCCACTGGATGGACAGCGCAGCATCTGGTGCGTTTTGTGTGGGGCGCTGTGCGGTCACGCGGCGCTGTCGCGCCATTGGCCGACGGCCTCGGCGAAATCGAAACAGTCGATGAAGCGGTTGTACATGGGGGTGGGCGAGATGCGGATCACGTCCGGTTCGCGCCAGTCGACGATGATGCCACGGGCGATCAGATGGTCGAACAGCCCCTTGCCGCGGTCACGGCCACCATGCACGCGGATGGACAGTTGCGCGCCGCGCTGTGCGGGATCCGCCGGGGTGACCACCTCCAGCGTGTCGGCCAGTTGCTGCTGCACCAGCCATTCGAGATAGCCGCTGAGGCGCACGGATTTGTCACGCAGGCGCTGCATGCCCGCTTCGTGGAAGAGATCCAGCGACATCCGCAGCGGTGCCAGCGCCAGGATCGGCGGGTTGGAGATCTGCCAGCCGTCGGCGCCCGGCGTGGGCACGAAGTCGGGCCCCATCTGGAACCGTGTGGACTTGTCATGACCCCACCAGCCGGCGAAGCGCGGGCGGTCGGTGTGCGCGTGGCGTTCGTGCACGAAGGCGGAGCCGACGGCACCCGGACCGCCATTCATGTACTTGTAGTTGCACCAGATGGCGAAGTCGGTGCCGCTGTCGTGCAATGCCAGAGGCAGGTTGCCCACGGCATGGGCCAGGTCGAAGCCCACCATGCAGCCCTGCGCCTTGGCCAGGCGCGTGATGGTGGCGAGGTCGAAGGCCTGGCCGGTGCGGTACTGCACGCCCGGCAGCATGACCAGGGCGATCCGCGAACCGTGTTCGGCCAGGGCGCGTTCGACGGCCTGCATGGACAGGATGCCGTCGGGCTGGTCGGCCTCCAGCTCGATCAGCGCCTCGGCCGGATCGAACCCGTGGAAACGGATCTGCGCCTCCATGGCGTAGCGGTCGGTGGGGAAGGCACCGGCTTCCATGAGGATCGCGGGACGCTCGGCCGTGGGCCGGTAGAAGCTGACCATCATCAGGTGCAGGTTCACACCCAGGGTGTTCATGGTGACCACTTCGGGCGGCTGCGCGCCGACCACTTCGGCCATGTGGTCGCGCACGTACTCGTGATAATCCATCCACGGCAGGCGTCCCTTGAAGTGGCCTTCCACGGCCAGGTCGCCCCAGTAGTCCAGCTCGTTGTTGACGGCCTCACGCGCGCTGCGCGGTTCCAGCCCCAGCGAATTGCCGCAGAAATACAGCGCCTCGCCGTCCTCGTGGCGGGGGATCAGGAACGCATCGCGAAAGCGCGCCAGCGGATCGTCGCGGTCCAGCGTGCGGGCCCAGTCGGCGCCTGGCTGCTGTTCTTGCATGGTGTGTCCTGTGTGCTGGAAGGTCATTTGACCTGCTTGAGAATGGAATGGCAGCCGGTATCGAACGCGGTTTTCCAGCGCGTGCCGGCGCGGGAATGTTGCGGACGGATGCAGCTGATCTCGATGGCATGATCCGCAGTGAGCACGAAGTGTTCCTCCACCACCTGCCGCGTGCCGTTTTCGTCGGCGCTGTAACGCAGCACCGTATCGCTGCTGTGCGACTTGTCGATCTTCACGCCGGGCTGGGTGGCGGCACGCTCGTGGGCCTTGCTGATGAACGCCTTGAATGTGCTCACGTCGGGCGCGCGTGTCGTCGTCACCACCACGCGCGCGAGGGTGGTCTTGCCGGTTGGCGACGGGTCCGGGACCTGGAAAGCCATCACCTGCGGATCGCCGGCGCTGCTCATGATGCGTGTCCAGCTGGCGGGAGTATGAAAGTGCACGTTGCCATGGGCCATGGTCCAGTCGGCGGCGACGGCGGTGGAACAGATGACGGTACCCAGCATGCATATGCACAATGCGGCGGCGCGGTGGAATCGGCGCATGAGGTGCTTCTCCGGGGTCAGAACAGTTGCGGGGACAGCCCGAGCCATTCCAGCGCGGTGCCGTTGTACAGCCGCTCGCGCTCGGCGGCATCGATATCCAGCGCGTCGATGCCGCTGCCGGGCGACTGCTCGCCCAGCGGGAACGGATAATCCGTGCCCAGCATGACGCGGTCATGTCCCACGACCGACAGCAGATACTTCAATGCCTGGCTGTCATGCACGCAGGAATCGAAGTACATCTGCGTGAAGTATTCGCGCGGATTGCGGGCGTTGTCCACGGCCACCAGATCCGGGCGCATGCGGAAGCCATGCTCGATGCGGCCGATGGTGAACGGAAAGCTGCCGCCGCCGTGGGCAAACATCACCCGCAATTTCGGCAGCCGCTCCAGCACGCCGCCGAAGATCAGGCAGCAGGCGGCGCGCGACTGTTCCGCCGGCATGCCCACCAGCCACGGCAGCCAGTACTTGGGCATGGTGTCGCGGCCCATCATGTCCCACGGATGCACCAGGATGGCGGCGCCAAGATCCGCCGCGGCTTCGAAGAACGGAAACAGTTCCGGCGCGTCCAGATTCCATTGGTTGCAGTGCGAGCCGATCTGCACACCGGCCAGATCCAGCTGATCCATGCAGCGCTCCAGCTCCTGGATGGCGAGGGTGGGCGACTGCAACGGCACGGTGCCGATGGCGGCATAGTGCTTGGGGTACTGGCGGCAGATTTCGGCGCTGTGATCATTCAGATGCCGGTGCAATTCCAGTGCCTGATGCCCCTTGGCCCAGTAGGAAAACAGCACCGGCACGGTGGAGATGACCTGCACGTCGATGCCGTATGCGGCATAGTCGGCCATGCGCTGTTCGGGATCGAAGGCCGATGCCCAGACTTCGCGAAAGAAACGCCCGTCCTTATAGATGCGGTGATGGCCGCCGCTGTGCGTCATTACCGCGAAGCGTGGCTCGGCGTATTTGGACGCCAGGTCCGGCCACTCACGAGGCAGGATATGCGCGTGGGTATCGATCTTCAGCATATGTCTTAGTGTACTGCCTCGGCCAAGGTGAAGCAGGGCGCCACGGGTGTGCGGCTGCGCGCGTGGCGTTTCTGCATCAAGACGCAGCCGGGCTGGAGACGACTGCGGGTGAGGACTCCTCGCCATAAAGGACGTAGCCCAGCGTGTTGATGTTGTCGGCCACGCGATCGGTCAGCGTGATCAGGGTGGAGCTCGCGGGGTCGTCCGTATGCTGACGCAGGAGTTCGGCCAGTACGATCTGTTGCTGCCGCAGGTTCCGCTCGGATCCTGCGGCGTGCTGACGCCGCAGGTCATCCGCGCACCGCATCAGGCTGGCGCGGGACTGCTGCACAAAGGCATCCAGCGGCTCGCGTTGCGGATGGGTGGCGCACTCTTCGAGAACTGCCTCCAGCGACATCGCCGTGCGCACCAGGCGATTGCCATGCGCGAACAGCGACTCGTGGAACGCAAGCAGTGCGGGCCTGACCCCGGGCTCGGCGCGCAGCCGGTCCAGCGACGCCTGCGCATTGCTGCGGGCCAGCCGTGCGGCGCTGCGTGTCTCGTTGCGGACCTGCGGGCCGCAGCCGTGCACGAGCGTCCCCAGATAGCCGGCGTAGGCCTGCAGCATGTCGGCAAGCGCGGCCCGGCTGCGGGTGCGTTCCCAGGTGGGCCAGACCATGTAGGCGAGCAGTGCCATGGTGCTGCCCAGTGCGGTATTGAGTACGCGCGCGAGTACCGCTGCATTCGGATTGGTGCCTTCGAACGACAGCAGGATCACCACCGCGCCGGTCAGGGCGGCAACGGCAATGCCGTAGTGGGCCGTGGCCAGATAGCGGAACGTGAAGCACAAAAGCGCCAGCCATATGATCTGCGGCCACACCGTATGTGGCGTGATGGCCAGCAACAGGCTGGTCAGCAGGAGTCCGAGAATGGTGCCGGCAATGCGCAGCAGGCCGATGCTGAACGTGCCGCCGAAATCCGGGCGCAGCACGATGGCGGCCGTCATCGGCAACCAGTAGCCATGCGGCAGGGCGGTGGCGCGCGCCAGCCACTGCGCCAGCATCAGGCAGACGGCGCAGCGCATGGCATGGCGGAAGCCCACGGATGAGCGATGGATGTTGGCGCGCAGGGTGGCCCAGGGCGAGGCTCCACGCAGCGCGCGGGGCAAGCGGGATTCAACGCTGGAGGCGCGCAGTTCGCCGCGGCTGCCGGCCCAGTTGGCATTGCGGATGGCGGCGCGCAGCTGACCGATGAGCGCCTGCAGCCGTGCCCTCTGCGTGTGGGGCTGCGACATGCCATCAAGGACATCCTGCATGTGGGCCAGGGCCTGGCGGGCACGTGCGGGGGGTTCGGCGTGCTCCAGCGAGCGCGCGAGGATCTCCAGGACCCGCGCGCAGGCACTGTCGATGCGTGCCTCGTCCAGGCCGGGGGCATTGCGCAGCTGACCGATGGCCAGCAGTTCCAGGCGCATGCGTTCGGCCAGGTCCAGCAGCACGCGCATGGCTTCCATGGCGCGCCCGCGCGTGGGCCCCCGTTGCAGAAGCATGTGCCGCACCTGGTTGATGGTCTCGGTCAGCGGCGGCGGATCATCGTCCGCACCGCGATGACGCGCCAGCTGCGCCAGTTCGCGGAACAATTGCGCCAGTGCCTCGCGTTCCGGCCGATAGCGCTGCAGCGGCCAGACCAGGACGGAAACCACCGCCAGCAGCAGGCCGCCGATGAGAATCAGACCGCTGGCGCCGACGGCATCGCGCCAGGGTAGCGGCGTGGACGCCGCCACTGCCAGCAGGATCATGCTGATCATGCCCACGCGCGCGGAGTCGGCGCCAAAGATCACCAGCATGCCACCCAGAAATCCGCAGACGCCGATGGCCAGGACCAGCGGTGCGGCATGCGCCCCCAGCAGGAATCCGGCCAGCGCGGCGACGGCGGCCGCCAGGGACGCCAGCGCGACGCGCCGCAGCCGTTGGCCGTAGGGGCCCGGCTGATCGGAGAACATCACGTTGAAGGCGCCCGCGCCGATGCCCAGGCCGATGGTTTCGTGGCCCGTCGCCACTCCCGCCGCCAGGGGCAGCGTGACCACCGCGGCCGCACGCAGCGCCACGCGCAACGGCACGTCCGGGCGCCGGAAGCGCAGCAGCGTGGTCAGGATGCTGGAGCGGAACGAATATGGAGCAGAGGGCATGGGCGACGTGGGTGGTGCGTCAAAGTCATGCATTGTGCGGCATGCAGCGCCCGTCCACGACCATCTTCGAAGATACGCACCTACAAAAAGGGTCGCGTAGGGCGGATCAAGGACCCCGGACTTGATCCGGGGGACGGATCCGCCGGCTTGCCGGTAACAACCCTATCTTCCCGCAAGCAGGCGGACCCGTCGCTACGCTCCTTGATCCGCCCTACGCGGGGCTCAGTGGAAGTCGCGCGATTGCGAGGTCAGGTCGGGCAGCAGCGCGCTGAGGTCGTGCAGGCGATGGGCGATCAGGTGCCGCACGCCTTCGCTTTCCTGCAACCGTCCGCTGATGCCCAGCAGCACCGATTCCAGCAGCACGCGGCGCTGGCGTTCGGCAAGGCGGCGCCAGATCACCACGTTGGTCTGCCCGGTTTCGTCTTCCAGGGTGACGAAGGTGACGCCGCTGGCGGTCTGCGGTCGCTGGCGGACCGTGACCAGACCCGCGGTATGCACGTGACTGCCGTCGGTCATGTGCGACAGGTCCACGGCGCGCTGCATGCGGCGTTGGCGCAACGCCTGGCGTGCCAGGGCGACGGGATGGCGCTGCAGCGACAGGCCCTGGGTGGCGTAGTCGGCGAGCACATCATCGGCCAGCGATGGCGGACGCAGCGATACAGGGGCCTCGCGTACGGCGGTGCCGGAGAACAGCGGCGAGGCGCGCTCGATGCCGGCGCTGTCCCAGTAGGCACGATGGCGATGTCCGCTGAGCTGGCGCAGGGCGCCGGCGCGTGCCAGCCGCTGGCGCTCGGCGCGGCCCAGATCGGCGCGCCGGCAAAGATCGGCCAGATCGGCAAACGGCGCGCTTTGGCGCGCGGTGCGGATACGCAAGGCCATGTCCGGGGAGACACCGTTGACCTGGCGCAGTCCCAGACGCAGCGCGGGGGCGCCGTCAGCGTGAGATTCCAGCGTGCAGTCAAAGTCGCTGCGCTGCACGTCCACGGCGCGCACCTCGACGCCATGACGGCGCAGGTCCTGCACGATCTGTGCGGGTGCGTAGAAGCCCATCGGCTGTGAATTCAGCAACGCGCATGCATACAGCGCCGGGTGGTGGCATTTCAGCCAGCACGAGGCGTAGGCCAGCATGGCAAAGCTGGCTGCGTGCGATTCCGGGAAGCCATAGCTGCCGAAGCCGCGGATCTGGCTGATGATCTGCTCGGCGTATTCGGCGCTGTAGCCGTTGGCGGTCATGCGCGTGCGGATGCGCGGCTCGAATTTTTCCACGCCGCCGCGACGCTTCCAGGCGGCCATGGAGCGGCGCAAATCGTCGGCCTCGTCGGCGCTGAAGTCGGCCACGGCCTGCAGCAGTGCCATGACCTGTTCCTGGAAAATGGGGACGCCAAGCGTGCGTCCCAGCACGCGTTTCACCGCCGGCGAAGCGTAGATGATGTCCTGCGGAGGGTGCCGGCGGCGCTCGAGATACGGATGCACCATGCCACCCTGGATCGGCCCCGGGCGCACGATCGCCACCTGCACCACCAGGTCGTAATAGCAGCACGGCTTCAGGCGCGGCAGCATGGACATCTGCGCGCGCGACTCGATCTGGAAGGTGCCGATGGTGTCGGCGTCGCGGATCATGGCGTAGGTGGCCGCGTCATCCGGCGGGACCTGTGCCAGGTTCATGTCGATGCCGTGGTGTGCACGCAGCAGGGCGAAACTCTTGCGCAGGCAGGTCAGCATGCCCAGCGCCAGGCAATCCACTTTCAGCAGGCCCAGCGATTCCAGGTCGTCCTTGTCCCACTGGATCACGCTGCGTCCGGCCATCGCGGCTTTCTCCACCGGCACCAGCTGGTTCAGCGGCTGCTCGGAGATGACGAAGCCGCCGACATGCTGCGACAGGTGGCGCGGAAAACCGATGAGCTGCTCGACCAGGACGATCAGCTGGCGCACGCTGCGGCTCTCCGGATCGAAGCCGCGCTCGCGCAGGCGTTCGGCGATCGGCACCTCGCCGTGGCCGTGCGCGAACACGGCGGCGAGTTGTTCCAGCTGGTCCTCGGAAAATCCCAGCGCCCGGCCCACGTCACGCGCCGCACTCTTGCCGCGGTAGCTGATCACCGTGGCCGCCAGCGCCGCGCGGTCGCGGCCGTATCTGGCGAACACGTATTGCAGCACTTCCTCGCGGCGCTCGTGCTCGAAGTCCACGTCGATGTCCGGCGGCTCGTCGCGCTGTTTGGAAATGAAGCGCTCGAACAGCAGATCCACCTTGTCCGGCGGCACCGAAGTGATGCCCAGGCAGTAGCACACCGCCGAATTGGCCGCCGAGCCGCGGCCCTGGCAGAGGATGTCGCGGCTGCGCGCGTAGCGCACGATGTCTTCCACGGTGAGGAAGAACGGTTCATAGCGTTTGTCGGCGATCAGGGCGAGTTCCTTCTCGATCTGAACGGCAACGCTGTCGGGCACGCCATCGGGCCAACGCATCCTGGCACCGTTCAAGGTGAGCTGGCGCAGATGAGCTGCAGGCGTGCGGCCCTGCGGGACCAGTGCGTTCGGGTAGGTGTAATCGAGGGTTTCCATGCGAAATTGGCAGCGTGAGGCGACGCGCTGCGTTTCCTGCAACAGCTCGGGCGGATACAGCGTGGCGAGGATTTCTCGGCGGCGCAGATGGCGCTCGCCATTGGGCAACAGCGCGGTGCCGGCCTGCGCCAGCGGCGTACGCAGGCGAATGGCCGTGAGCACGTCCTGCAGCGCGCGCCGCTGGCGCACGTGCATGTGCACGTCGCCGGCTGCGACCAGCGGCAAATTGTGGCGCTGGCCCAGCGCGCGCAACGTGCGCAGGTCGCCGGCATCATCGGGTCCGCGATGCAGCTCGGCAGCAATCCAGGCGCGGCCGGAAAAGTATTGCGTGATCCAGCGTGCCTGATCGTCAAGGGTCGCTGCCGATGTCGCGGACAGCGAACCGGGGCACCACAGCAGGCAAAGTCCGGATGGCAGCGATTCGAGGTCGTGGCGATGCAGATGGTAGTTTCCCTTGTCGGCGCGACTGCGACCCAGCGTGATCAATCGGCACAGTTCGGTGTAGCCGGTGTGGTCTTCCACCAGCAGCACCACACAGGTGCCGTCTTCCAGGCGCAGTTCGCTGCCCACGATCAGGCGCACGCCGAATTCGCGCGCGGCATCCCATGCGCGCACGATGCCAGCCAGCGAGCACGCATCGGTGATCGCCAGCGCCGTGTAACCCAGTTCCGCGGCGCGTGCGAACAGTTCCCGCGCGCTGGACGCGCCGCGCTGGAAACTGAAAGTGCTCAGGCAGTGCAGTTCGGCGTATGCGGGATGAGCGCTCTTCATGCAAACCATCCGTGCAGCATCCAGCCATCGGCCTGACCGGCGACGCGGCAGGCCCAGGCGAGCTGGCCATGGGCGGTTTGCACCACGTAGTAGTCGCGGCGCATGTCGTCACCGTCCCACCAGCCGCTTTCCAGACGCTCCGGGCCCTTGAGTATGTGGAGCGAGCCGCGCAGCACGCGGGGGCGGGGCAGCAGCCACAGCGGCCGGGGGCGGTCTTCGCGGGCTGCCGGAGATCCAGGGGTGCCGTGGCGCCAGGCGCGTTCAGGGCGGTGCTCGGAGACCGGTTCCAGCTGGCGCAGCGCTGTTGGGCCCAGCCGCGTGGTCAGGCGTTGGCACAGTGTGGGCCAGTCCAGACCTTCGCCGCACACGGGGTCGAACAGGTCGCGGCGCTCGGGATGAAACGTCGGCAGGTGACGCGCCTCCAGGCGCAGGGCGCGCACCGCGGCAGTCAGAGTGACCCGTTCGAGACGGGTGCGTGCCAGATCGAACAGCATGGCGGCATCGCGCTGCGGTGTTGCCAGTTCCAGGGATACGTGGGTACACGCATTGCCTTCATGTTCCAGCACCAGCGTCATGTGCTGCACGCCGCCGTCGCGGGCCGTGAGCATGTGCGCCAGGGCACGGGTCAGGCGCTGCAGGGAGAACAGCAGGGGCGCACCGCCGCGGACCTCGAAATCGAATTCGAGACGTTGCGAAAAACGGTCCGGCGGGCGCCATGTCTCCAGGGCGTCCGGGGCCAGACCCCGCAGGCGATCCAGCCAGTGCATGGCCTCGCGACCGATGCGCCGCTCCAGTTCCGGACGCGGCAGGTGGAAGATGTCGCGCAGGTGACGAAAGCCCATGTCGTGCAGCATCGCCACACAGGTCCCGCTCAGGCCGCCGTGTGCCAGGGGCAACTGCGCCAGCATTCTTTGCAGCGGCACATCCTGCGTGATGCACACCTCATGCTGGTGGCGTGCAAGCAGCCAGGCGGCGCCAGCCGTGGGGGCGGCGCTCAGCCGGAAGCACAGGTCCATGTCGCTCAGTTCGCCCTGCAGCCGCCGCTGCAGGGCAGGCCAGCCACCGAACAAGGCAAGGCTGGCACCGATTTCCAGCAGCACGGATTGGGGCGGTGCCAGGCTCACCTGCGCGCTGAAGCGATAGCCGAAAGCGGCCGTTTCCTGCAGCAGCGCCTGTTCCCTGGCGGCGTTGCGAGGCAGGGCCTGCAGTGTCGGACTCAGCACCTGCGCGGCGGCCAGTTTCTGGCCAGCTGTGACTCCCAACTGGCGGGCAGCGGCATCGGCGCGCACGATGCAGCGCCGCTGCGGCGGGCCGTCGATCAGTGCGCGCGGCCGTTCATGGACCAGGCCATCGAAGGCGGCGGCGAAGGCGAGATCGGGAAAATGAAGGCAGGCCCACAACATGACGGATGCTCGATACAGACAGTTTCCTCGGTACGCCACGCATCGTTCACTGCAGTCGGCCCTCTCGCGACCGGCCTGTCATCAACGCCAGCGGCGTAGATACTCTGTTTCCGGTCAAGCATCAGCGACGTGAATATCGCTGAACAGCTTGATGGAGTCGAAGGGTTCATTGTTGCGCATGCAGGCCCAAGCGCCGGTGAGGTATTTGCGCATGATGGCGGCGATACCCTGCATCTTCTTCTTGCCGCGGCCTTGCAGAGCCACGTAGAAGGCATGGGCGCGCGGATCGTGGGCGGAGGCACTCAGGGCAGGCATGTACAGCGCGCTGCGCAGATACGCATTGCCGGCCTTGCTCAGCCGTGGCGCTTTGTGCACGCTGGTCCCGGACTGCACGATGCGCACGTCCAGCCCGGCATGGCGACTCACTTGCGGAGCCTTGAGGTCACGCGGCAAGACGCACAGCTCGGCCAACAGGGCGATCGCCGATGTCTGGCCAATTCCCTTGGCGGCAAACAGGTGCGTGTAGTGGGCGGTCAACTCGCTCGACGCGCGGATCTGCTCCATGGCCGCTGCGGTCAACCGTGCAATGCGCGCATCAAACGTGTCGATGGCCTCCACCTCATCGTCCAGCAACAGGGGCAGCGTGCCGTGTCGAGCGCGCAGTGCATGGAGTCGGTTCTTGGCTTGGGTGCGCGCAGCCACAATCCGATTGAGTTGACGGCCGATGTCACGCAGGGTCAAGTGATGTGGCTCTGGAGCCACCCAAAGCGTGGGTTTCAGGCATTGGCCGTACTCGGCCAGCAAGGCGGCATCTGTCGCGTCGGTCTTGGTCTGCGTTAGCTTCAACTTGGCAAAGTGGTGGTAACTGCGCGGGTTAATGACGGCCACCGGCAAGGAGGCCTGCATCAGCGCAAGAGCCAGGTCAAAGTAGTACACCCCGGTTGCTTCGAGCACCACGCACGTGGGCTTGAGTGTGTGCAGTTTTTTGACCAGTTCGGCGTGTCCGGTCACCGTCTGCTTGAACGATGTCGTGCCCAGCGTGCGCTCGTGTGCGCGCCACGCCATCACGGCCGATTTGGCTCCGATATCGATACCGACATATGTCGTGCTCATGGACTGACACCTCGCTGGATATGCGCAAGAATGTTCTCAGGCTCCCCGACCTCGCATTTGATGCCGCTGCGACCTTGTGATGCGAAGTCCGGCTCACATTGAACCGGCTTCCGGATACTCCACGCGGTGGGCGATGAGGCGGGGGGCCGCTCTACGTACGAGGTCGAGATCATCTCGCCTCCAGGGTGGTACGGCCTACCCGGGAACTGGAACACCATGCATCATGCTGGGTCGCATCTCCAGCTGACACAGGCCCACTCTCTCTTGCTTGTGAATGGGGGTGAAAATACGGGCAAAGCCAACATACAAGGGTGGATCAAGGAGCGTCAGCGACGGATCCGCCCTATATCTGAACCTCCGGGTTCAGGCGGAGCGGGGCAACAGGTGGCCGCGGGGCAGGGCGGTGACGGCATGGTCCTGGAAACGGCCACGGGATTTCAGGATTTGCACGCAGCTGTCATGCCCCGATGTCTCGACGTGCAGGCGCAGCGCCGCCGGGCTGGTGTGCGCGGCGTGCCGTGCGTCTCGGTACAGCACGGCGATGGCGTCGCCGGTCTCGGCGGCCAGCTGCAGGCGACGCAGGCGGCGATAGTCGATATCGGGCAGCCAGCCGATGACGGCGCCGCAGCAGCCCGAGCGCAGGCATTGCTCCATGCTCCAGGAGGCTTCGGGCCCGTCAACGCGCAGTTCATTGAGGTAGTGCAAATCCACGCCGGCGGCGGCCAATGCCGGCGCATAGGGAATGTACGGCGGGTCAATCAGTACCACGCGGCGACGGGCCGCGGTCAGTGCGGCCACGGCCGGCATCAGCAGGCCGAGTTCTCCCAGGCCGTCCGCGGGAAACAGGATTTCGCTGAGCGCGCCCTGCGGCAGGCCGCTGCCGGGCAGTTGCGCATCCAGTTCGGGCAGGCCGGTGGGCTGGGCCCGCTGGCGCGCCATGGACGGAGTGGCACGGCGCCAGATGGCGGGGTGTTGCAGGATGCTGGCAAGTGCGTCGGGCATGGCTTTGCTCCGGATGATTCGTGCATACGCGCGAGGGTCGCGCAGATCATTGGATGTACGTGGGTTTTCGTGATCGAGGCCATGGCGGGGAACATGGCCGATTGAACGGAAACCTGTGCGGATCCAGGGGACAAGTGAAGGGCGTGCGTGATTCATGGATAGTCCGGATCAAAGACTCCGGATGACGCCGACGCAGCGGCCTTCAATGGCAAAGCCATCGCCGATGCCGGCGTCGATGACGATGGGCTGGAAATCGGGGTTGGCAGGCAGCAGGGTGATGCGATCGCGCTGCTTCTTGATACGTTTGACGGTGACCTCGTCCTCCACGCGCGCGACTACGATCTGGCCGTCCTCGGCTTGCGTCGTGCGGTGGACGGCAATCATGTCGCCATCCAGGATGCCGGCCTCGCACATGCTGGAACCGAGCACGCGCAGCAGGTAGTCGGCGCGCGGGCGGAACAGGGCGGGGTCCACCTCCACCTGACGCTCGACGTGTTCGGTGGCCAGGATCGGCGCACCGGCAGCGACGCGGCCGATCAGGGGCAGCTCGAATCCCGATGCGTGCGGGGGTGTCGATGCGGGCAGACGCAGCCCGCGGTGCCGGGGCGAGCGCTCCAGCGCGCCTTTTTGCACCAGCGAGGTGACGCAGGTCTGTGCCGAGCTGTGACTGGAAAATCCCAGCGCGTCGGCGATCTCGCGCAGGGTCGGCGGCAGCCCGTGCGCCTGCACGTGGCGGCGCACGAAATCCAGCACCTGTTGCTGGCGGCGGGACAGTGGAGGCGGGGAAAGCGTCATGCGTACAAATGTACGCATTTATCGCCATGCACGCAAGCGCCGTGCGTAGGGCGGCTCAAGGAGCAACGCGACGGAGCCGCCTGCTTGCAAGTAACCACCCTGACTTCCCGCAAGCAGGCGGCTCCGTCCCTTCGTTCCTTGAGCCGCCCTACGCAGCTGAGCCGTCCTGCGCGGTGTACGCGCTGTTATTTGAGGAAATTGTTCTTGAAGGTGCTGAAGACATCACCCACGCGACCGCCCAGCACGGCCTTGGTCATGTAGGCGGCCGTGCCCATGACCTGTCCGGCCTCGATGTCCGGTGGCCAGACCAGTTCCTCGCGATTGACCTTGATGTCCAGCAGCGCCGGACCGTCGTGCGCCAGCAGATTGCGGATGCCGCTCTCCAGGTCGGAGTTTTTCTCCACGCGCTCGCCATGGATGCCGATGGCCTGCGCCACCTTGGCAAAATCCGGATTCTTCAGGTCCGTGTAGTTGTCCAGCAGCCCGGCGACCTTCTGTTCGATTTCCACGAAGGCCAAGGCGCTGTTGTTGAACACCATGAGCTTGATGGGAATGTTGTCCTGCACCAGCGTTAGCAGGTCGCCCAGAAGCATGGCCAAGCCGCCATCGCCACACATGGCAATGACCTGCCGGTCGGGCAGCGCCTTCTTGATGCCGATGGCCTGCGGATAGGCGTTGGCCATAGTGCCGTGACTGAGGCTGATCAGCGTGCGCCGCTTGCCGTTGACGCGCAGATGGCGCAGTGCCCAGACCATCGGCGAGCCGCCATCGGCGGTGAAAATGGCATCGTCGTCGGCCAGCTTGTCCAGCAGCAGGGTGGCGTGCTGCGGATGGATGAGGTTGTCGTCGGTGGTGTCGTCCTCGCGCTTCTCCAGTGTCTCCTCGGTTTTCTCGTCTTTCTTCAGGCAGGCGTCCAGAAATGTGCTGTCGGAGCGCTCCTCCACCAGCGGCAGCAATGCTTCGACGGTATCGCGCACATTGCCCAGCACGCCGATATCCACCGGATGACGGCGGCCGATATGCCCGGCCTTGATGTCCACCTGGATGATCTTTGCCTTGTCCGGGTAGAACTGCGTGTAGGCGAAATCGGTGCCCAGCAGCAGCAGGCAATCGCATTCGGACACAGCCTTCATGCCGGATTTCACGCCCAGGATGCCGGTCATGCCCACGTTGTGCGGGTTGTCGTATTCGAGAAAGTCCTTGGCGCGCGAAGTGTGTGCCACCGGTGCGTTGAGCTTGCGCGCCAGTTCCACCACCTGATCGTGGGCGCCCTGGCAGCCGATGCCGCCGTAGATGGTGATCTTGCCGGCATCGTTGAGCATGCGCGCGATCTGATCCATCTCGTCATCGGCGGGGCGCATCACCGGCCGCGGTCGGTGCGCACGGTACGGGCGTGCCTCTTTCACTTCCTGCATGGCCATGTCGCCATTGAGGATGATCACCGCCACGCCGCGCTCGGCGATGGCCGTCTGCGCTGCGATGGCCGTCACGCGGCTCGCCTGATCCGGGGAGCTGATGTGCTGGCAAAATACCGAGCAGGTTTCGTAGATCTTCTGCTGGTCCACGAACTGCGGAAAGTTGAAGCCGATTTCCGAGCGGTCGAGCTGCGTGGCGATCAGCACCACCGGTGCGCCGTTGCGGTGACTTTCGTAGATGCCGTTGATGAAATGCAGCACGCCCGGCCCGGCGGATCCGGCGCACACGCTCAGCTCGCCGGTGATGAACGATTCGGCGCCCGCGGCGAAGGCCCCCACTTCCTCGTGACGCACGTGCACCCACTCGATGCCACTGTGGAAGATGGCATCGGACACGTGGTTGGCCGTATCGCCGGGGATGCCGTAGCAGCGTTTGGCGCCCGCGGCTTCCAAGGTTTCAATCATGACTTGCGATACGGTCTTGGTGCTCATTTTCGCTGTCTCCTCGTAACATGGCGGCGCCGCCGACGGGCACGACACAATCCAATCGTGTTGCCGATGGCTCAATACCCAGCAATAACGTATCCACCGTCAACATGAAGTGTTGACGCCCTCGCAGGATGAATGATCCCCGACAACTCGCCGGAGGATCGGAGCATCACAGATTGGCGACGGCCTCGCTGATGGGCGTCTCGCCGGCGAGCAGCTCGAAATGCTTGCCGTGTGTGTTGGGAGCATCCAGCACGGCGAGCAAAACGGCGGCGACGTCGTCGCGCGGAACTTCGCCGAAACGTCCCAGGTCCTCGGCTGCATCGACGCGTTCATTGCCCGGCGCATCCGTCAGGCTGCCGGGACGCACTATGGTGTAGAGCAGGCCGCTCTTGCGCAGGTGATTGTCCGCGGCCTGTTTGGCGCGCAGATAGGGCTGCATGTTTTCTTCCCCGCTTTCCGGCGAGTCGGCGCCCATCGACGAGATCATGACAAACCGTTGCACCCCCGCTTCGCGCGTGGCATCGACTAGGCCGATGGCGCCGTCACGGTCCACGGCTTCGGTTTTCTCCGGTCCGGTGTGGCCACCAGAGCCGGCGGCGAAGATCACCGCATCGCAGCCCTTCACGGCATCGCGGCAGTCCCCCTCCAGGTCTGCAACCACGGTTTCATCGGCGCCCAGATCACGCAGGGTCTCGGCCTGGTCGGGATCACGGATCATGGCCCTGCTTTGATGCGGACCCTGGGACATCTGCTTGATGAGGCGCTGGCCGATCTGGCCATGGGCGCCGGCAATGAGTACGCGCATGAATGCTCTCCTTCGGATGGCGTGGGTGGCAGGGATGTGCCGTTAAGGGCCGCGGCGCTGCCTGAGAAGCGCTGTTATACCGGGCGCCGCGTCAACAGGCAGTGTTGGCGGCATAAGCGTGATGTTGGGCGGGTGCGCCTGGATGGCGGCATGTGTCGCGTCCATGTCTCGATCAACGGCACGGCATGACCGCGGCCCGCGGCCAATCTCTACCTGCGCGCGAAGTAATGCTGCGGTGGGGCAGGTGGGGCAGGGCCGAAAATCAGGCATAAAAAAACCCCGACAGTGAGGGGAGGCACTGTCGGGGCGGTGTCAGGCCGGCGGTCTTGGGGGAGAGGTATGCCGGCCTCTAGATGGCCCAGTGGATGCGGCCATCGCGCGTCGCCGTCGCGGCGATACGATCTGTTTGAGTGCGACCCCGTGGAAAAGTTCATGGGTCGGACTCGTTGTTCAGCTGCTGTTGCCCTCCGAAGCAGTGGTGCATCGCCAGGTTCAGCGGTCGCAATATCCGAGGTGGAGATGGCCGGAGGTCTTTACAAGGGCCGGCGGAATGTTTTTCGCCAGGCCGTTGTCGCATGTCGCAGGTGCGGTGTCGCAGCTGCGGGGATGCTGCTTCAGCGCGTGGCGCTTTTGGGCCGTCCGGCAAAGGTGAGCGTGTCGCCATCGGCGGTCACCAGGATCAGGCGCGGCATGCCGCCGCCGGTGTTGATCTGCAGGTGTGCGGGGACGCGCAGGCGCCGGGTGATGGCTCCTTCCAGCTGGTTCAGGGAATGATTGGAGCAGGCCATCATGGTGTGCAGCATTGAGGCCACATGCAGTTCCCCGTGGGCGATCCGATATGACCCGCTCATGGCATTGCAGACATGTTTGATCGAGATTCGGCCGTGGGAGAAATCCAGCTGCAGCGGGCCTTTGGGGCGCGCAAGCAGTGCATCGATGGGCTGTCCATTCGTGCCGGTGGCCGTCTTGATCTGCCAGTGGTAGCGGCTGAGCCGGGAGGACGGGGTCGATACTGCGCCGGAGGCCGCCGTCACGGCAGGAGCAGGTGATCGTGGTGATGGCGAGGGCGTGGCTGCCGTGCATGCAGTGAGAATGAGCACAGGCACCAGTGCTGCATGTTTCACATCGAATCTCCTTCAGCGCGATCGGCGTGGCCCGGCCCGGGTGCCGTCTCGGCGTCCCGATGGAATTCAGCCAGCCGGGTTCCGTGAAACCGGAACAAACTGCTGAGGTCCCGCCCGGACCGATGGCACTCGCGTCCCCGGGTATCAGCGCAACGTATGCAATCGGCGTCTTCCGCACGAGACGTTCAAATCTCCAGACATCAACTTCCTGGCGTCGAGGGATAGGAATGGCGCCTCTGTCGACCCCGTGCATGCTGGGTGCGTCCGTGGAAGGTGTGTTCCGATGTGGAAGCGGATTGGTCTGTAAAAAAAAAGGGCGGGGGGCGATGCATCGCCCCCCGCCCCTGCAGCGTTCGGATCAGTGGCCCTTGTTCTGATTGTTGGACTTGGGCAGCTTGTGCAGGTTGAAATGGATGGTGGTCATTTTCTTGTTCAGCGCATCCACCACGTCGCTGGTCAGGTCGTTGCTCATGTTGCCGCCGAGCACCGAGTCGCGGTCCAGGAGCAGTCCGCAGTGATTGCGGCGGTATACGTTGCCTACCAGCGGCTGCAGTTCCTTGCCGATGCGCTGCATGACCGACGAACGGGTCAGCTGGATGCGCTGGTTGAGGCTCTGCGCCCTGGCGCGGAATGCCTGCAGGCGCTGTTGCAGGGCCTGGCCCTTGCTCTTGCGCTCGGACTCGGACATGGATTTCGCCTTGGACTGGAACTGCTGGATTTCATGCTGCAGCGGCTTGCGTTCGCTGTCGAGCTGCGAACGTGACTGCTCTGCCAGCTGCTTCAGGCGGCTGTCCGCTGCCTTGCCGACCTTGGAATTGGCGATCACCGCCTCGCGCGAAAGCATGCAGACACCGGGCACGACCTTGCCGCCGAGCTGGTGTTTGGCGGCGTGCGCCGCGGGAATGGCTGAAAAAAGGGAGGCGGCGGCGACAACGGCCAGCAGCGCAATACGGTTTGAGTACATGGAGCACCTTCTGGAAAATAATGTGGTGGTTGCGAGTTGCCCATCCCGGACGATGGATCGATGGACACGGCCACTCAGCATAACAATACTGGCGACGGCCTGCGCGCCATCGCGTGAATCACGGCTGGAATGCCGCGCAATCCGAAACACGGTGTACCCGATACACCGCATCCATGTCTCAGACAGGGCGACCGGCCCGAGGTTCCATGCAGGGGTGCCGCGCCTCAGTGGATCTCGCGCCCGATGAGGTGTCGCTGAATGGGAATGGCGAAGGCAGCCAGGACCACGGCAACGGCGATGGAAACAATGGCCACGGTGGCGTAGATGTGCGGCATGTCGCCCACATCCCTGGCGCTGAAGCTGGCTGCGATGAGCCCGGCCAGCAGCTCGCCGAGAGCCGTGAAGAGGAACCATGTGCCCATCAGGCGACTGCCGAAACGACGCGGCGACAGCTTGCTGGTCGCCGACATGCCCACCGGACTCAGACACAATTCGCCGGTGGTGTGCAGCAGGTAGGTCAGCGCCAGCCAGGTCGGCAGCACCTTGTGACCGCTGACCACGATCCAGGCGGCGCCCACCATCACCAGAAAGCCGATACCGATGAACAGCATGCCCAGCGCGAACTTGAAGGGCGTGTTCGGATCCAGGTTGCGCTTGCCCAGCCACACCCACAACCAGGCGAAGAACGGCGCCAGAACGATGATGAACAGCGGGTTCAGGCTCTGGAACCAGGAGGCCGGGAAGCCCCAGCCGAACACGCTTAGCTGGGTATAGCGTTCGGCGAACAGGTTGAAGTTGGAGCCGGCCTGCTCGTACCCGGCCCAGAACAGCGCTTGTACCAGGAACAGGATGGTCAGCGCGATCATGCGTTTTTTCTCCACCCATGTCAGGCGACCGGCAATGAACAGCCACAGCATGAATCCCAGCCCCAGCGCCAGAATGGCGGCGCCCACCCATACCGAGAGCAGCACCGGCGGATAATGCACGATGCCGAACGCGCCCAGCGCGAACACGACTGCGATGACCGCCACACCGATCCACAGCCCGGTCCAGGACCGCTGCAGGAAAGTCTTCTGCCTGGCGGGTTCCTTGTGGGCGGGTTGCGGGTGCGCGCCGGCCGGACCCAGGAAGCCCAGGGTCAGGCGATACACGATCAAGCCGAAGACCATGCCCACGCCGGCCGCGGCAAAGCCGTAATGCCAGTTCACCTTCTGCCCCAGCAGGCCTCAGATGAGGGGCCCGAAGAATGCGCCGAGGTTGATGCCCATGTAATAGATCGAATACCCGGCATCCCTGCGCGCACCACCATCCGGGTACAGGTCGCCGACCAGGGCGCTGGTATTGGGCTTGAGCAGTCCGGTACCCAGCACGATCAGCGTCAAGCCCAGGAAAAACGTGCCGTGGCTGGGGATGGCCAGGGTGAAATGCCCGGCGGCAATGATGATGCCGCCGTACCATACGGCCCGTTGCTGTCCGAGCAGGCGATCGGCGATCCAGCCCCCGGGCAGCGAGGTCAGGTAGACGCCGGCGTTGTACAGGCCGTAGATGGCCACGGCCACCTTGTCGTCGAATCCGAGCCCGCCGGTGCTGACGGCCGCGACCATGAACAGCACCAGCAGCGCGCGCATGCCGTAGAAACTGAAGCGTTCCCAGACCTCGGTGATGAACAGTGTCACCAGCCCGCGCGGGTGGCCCAACCACGTAGCATCGGCGTTGTTGGTGGTGTCGGTCATGCATTCTCCCCAGCCCAGATAGTCGCGGCAGCATCAAACACGCCGCGTGCTGCGGTCAACCTGTGTGTGCCTCGCCGGCCGTAGGGAGGCTCAAGGAGCGCGAGCGACGGAGCCGCCTGCGTGCGGGGGGAGGCCGGCTTTTAAGGCAAGTTGGCGGATCTCGCGCGTCGCTCCTGGCCGAAGTCCGGCGGGGATTTTGCTTCGGTCAGAAACTCCCGTGCGGAGTCGATCCGCCCTACGATTCCTTGTCGTAGCGCTCTGGTGCCGGATTGACGTGACCGCAGGCATCGCAGGTGCGGGCGTCGGACGAGCCGTAGAAGCGCTCGAATACCGGCGGGAAATCTTTCTCGATGCTGTGCAGTGCGAAGTACTCCTCGTACAGCTTGTGGTTGCACTTTTCGCAGAACCACAGCAGGCCGTCCTTCTCGTGCGGCAGGCGGCGGCGTTCCACCACCAGGCCCACCGAGCCGGCCATGCGCTGCGGCGAATGCGGCACCTTGGGCGGCAGGTAGAAGATCTCGCCGGCGCGGATGGGGATGTCGCGCTGCTCGCCCTCGTCCTGCACCTTCAGCACCATCTCGCCCTCGATCTGGTAGAAGAACTCCGGACCCTCGTCGTGGTGGTAGTCGCTGCGCGCATTGGGGCCGCCCACCACCATGATGATGAAGTCGCCGTCGACGATGCACTTGTTGCCCACCGGTGGCTTGAGCAGGTGCCGGTGTGCGTCGATCCAGGCCTTGAAGTCGATGGGGGCGGCGAGGGACATGGCGGGCTCCGTGAATGGCCGTTGCACCATAGCGCCATGCACGGCGCCGGCAAAGAGGGCACGGTGGAGCGGCCGGAGCGGCAGCATGGTCGGACTTCGCTGGCCCGATCTGTCCGCATCGGGTCCGCAAGCGTGCCTGATACTCAGCGCGCCAAGAATGCGCCGCACAGGCCGCGGGGCTGGGCTCCGCATGGCAGCTGCGTCGCCTGTGGGCCGCACGCGCCGGCGGCTCGCCGGGTCAGATGATCCGGCAACAGGGGATGTGTAGGCACCCGCCAGCAGCCGGCATCACTGTCCGGATGTCTCAGTCCAGCCAGCGCCCCTCGTCCACGATGGCCTGCAGGCGCTGTTCCTGGGGAGCCACGTCCAGGCCCTGGTTCGCGATCCATGCCTCGCTGTAGCAGGTGTCGGCGTAGCGCTCGCCACCATCGCAGATCAGGGTGACCACCGCACCGCGTTCGCCGGTGGCGCGCAGTTCGCACATCAATTGCAGGGCGCCGACCATATTGGTGCCGGTGGAGCCGCCCACACGACGGCCGAGAAGACGTTCGAGCACGCGCAGTGCGGCGATGGATGCGGCGTCGGGCACGTCGATCATGCGGTCGATCACGCCGGGCAGGAACGAGGGCTCCACGCGCGGGCGCCCGATGCCCTCGATGCGCGAGCCGCGCTGCAGCGTCACGCTGGCATCGCCGCTGTTGAAATAGCGATGGAACACCGAGAACTCCGGGTCGACCACCGCCAGGTGCGTGGGCGAGCGCCGGTTGTCGGCGTAGCGGATGTAACGGCCGAGGGTCGCCGAGGTGCCGCCGGTACCGGCCGAGACCACGATCCAGCGTGGATCGGGCATGGCCTCGAGCCGCATCTGGCGAAAGATCGACTCGGCGATGTTGTTGTTGCCGCGCCAGTCGGTGGCGCGCTCAGCGTGGGTGAACTGGTCCATGTAGTGACCGCCCATCTCTGTCGCCAGCTGCTGTGCGGCGCCGTACACATCGGTACCGTCGATCAGGTGGCAGCGGCCGCCGAAGCTCTCGATCTGCGCGATCTTGCCGGCCGAGGTGGTGCGTGGCATCACGGCGACGAAAGGCAGGCCCAGCATGCGCGCGAAGTAGGCCTCGGAAATCGCGGTGCTGCCGCTGGAGGCCTCGATCACCGGCGTACCTTCGACAATCCAGCCGTTGCATGCCGCGTGCAGGAACAGCGATCGGGCGAGGCGGTGCTTGAGGCTGCCTGTGGGATGGCCGGATTCGTCCTTCAGGTACAGCGGGATACCGGTGAAGGCCGGCAGGTCCACGCGCAGCAGGTGGGTGTCGGCCGAGCGGTGCGCCTCGGCACGGAGGGTGTCGACGGCGCGGCGGGTCCAGTCACGGTAGGGCATGGCCGGCAGTATGCCGTCCTCCGATCGGCCATGCGTTGATCCGGGTCAACCGGAATGGAGGCGTGCAGGGGCGGCGGGAGGCGAGCAGGCTGCCGGTGACCGCATGCCGCGGGCAGGCACGAAAGGCCGCACTGCGGCTCGACGCCCGGATCACACTTCCAGCGTGGCCAGGTCGCCCTTGTTCTCCAGCCATGCCTTGCGGTCGGAGGCTCGCTTGCGCGCCAGCAGCATGTCCATCAGTGCGTGGGTGCCTTCGCCATCGTCGATGGTCAGCTGCACCAGACGCCGGGTGTCCGGCGAAATCGTGGATTCGCGCAACTGTGCCGGGTTCATCTCGCCCAGACCCTTGAAACGGGTGACGCTGACCGCGCCCCTCATCTTCTCGCGCTCGATGCGCTGCAGCAGCACGCGCTTCTCGTCCTCGTCCAGGCAATAGAACATCTGCTTGCCGACGTCGATGCGGAACAGCGGCGGCATGGCCACGAACACATGGCCCTGGCGCACCAGCGCCGGGAAGTGGCGCAGAAACAGCGCCGACAACAGCGTGGCGATGTGCAGGCCGTCGGAGTCGGCGTCGGCGAGGATGATGACCTTGCCATAACGCAGTCCATCCAGACTCTCCCGGCCCGGATCACAGCCGATGGCGATGGCCAGATCGTGCACTTCGTTGGACGCCAGCACGCCGCTGGATTCGACTTCCCAGGTGTTGAGAATCTTTCCGCGCAGCGGCAGGATCGCCTGGAAATCCTTGTCGCGTGCCTGCTTGGCCGAGCCACCGGCCGAATCGCCTTCCACCAGGAACAGTTCGGTGCGGGTCAGATCCGAGGCCGAGCAGTCGGCCAGCTTGCCGGGCAGGGCGGGACCCTGGGTGATCTTCTTGCGCACCACCTTCTTCGCCGCTTTCAGCCGCGCGCTGGCATGGTCGATGGCCAGCTGGGCGATGCGTTCGCCCTGGTCCACGTGCTGGTTCAGCCACATGCTGAAGGCATCGTGCACGGCGTTTTCCACCAGTGCCGCGGCGGGTCGCGAGGACAGGCGTTCCTTGGTCTGGCCGGCGAACTGCGGGTCACGCATCTTCACGCTGAGCACGAAGGACAGGCGTTCCCACACGTCTTCCGGCGCCAGTTTCACCCCGCGCGGCAGCAGGCTGCGAATGTCGCAAAACTCGCGCATGGCGGCGGTCAGGCCGGTGCGCAGACCGTTGACGTGCGTGCCGCCCTGCAGCGTGGGAATCAGGTTGACGTAGGATTCCTGCACTGGGGCGCCCTCGGGCACCCAGGTCAGCGCCACGTCCATGCCTTCCGTCTCGCGCGCGGCATGATTCACGAACAGTTCGGCGGGCAGGCATTCGGCGCCGTCCAGCTCGCTGGTGAGGTAATCGGCCAGGCCGTCCTCGTAACGCCATTCGACGGTGTCACCGCTGGCTTCTTCGGTGAGGCGGACCGTCAGGCCCGCACACAAGACGGCTTTGGCACGTAGAAGATGCTTGAGCTTCGGCAGCGAAATCCTTGGGGAATCGAAGTATTTCGGATCCGGCCAGAAACGCAGGGTGGTTCCGGTGCGCTTTTTCGCCACGCTGCCGACCACCTCCAGCTCGCTGCTGCGCTCGCCGTCGGCGAATGTCATGCGGTACTCGTTGCCGTCCCTGCAGATGGTCACCTCGAGCCGCGTCGACAGTGCGTTGACCACCGACACGCCCACGCCGTGCAGGCCGCCGGCAAAGGCGTAATTGGCGTTGGAGAACTTGCCGCCGGCATGCAGCCGCGTGAGGATCAGCTCGATGCCGGGGATACCTTCCTCCGGGTGCACGTCCACCGGCATGCCGCGCCCATCGTCGCTGACCGAGACCGAGCCATCCTCGTGCACGGTGACATCCACGTGCGTGGCATGACCTGCCAGCGCCTCGTCCACCGAGTTGTCGATGACTTCCTGCGCCAGATGATTCGGGCGCGTGGTCTCGGTATACATGCCGGGACGGCGTTTGACGGGATCCAGACCCGAGAGGACTTCGATATCGGCGGCGTTGTAGCGTTGGTTCATGCGCGGGAAGGGAAACCTGGCGGTGTTGGGAATCGCAGCATGGCGATGGCGCCACATGGGGTCAAGGGGCCGTCAAGAGCGCGTGGTCGCGATGGCGGAGGCCGCGCACATCGCTGTCGACAGGGTAAACGTCCGCGCGGCGGGTTTAGTCCCGATTCGATTCGCCGGGCATAGGTTGGAGCCGCAGGTGCAAGCGATGCGTCGCAGCGCCTGGCCGCATCCCCACTCGACAACGCACACACCCCGGAGAAAGCATCATGTTCAAGACCCTCGCTTCAGTTGCCGTTCTCGGCGCCAGCCTGACCCTTGCACCGGTGTTGGCCTTCGCAGCCACCGGCGCGCCTGCGCCGTCTGCGGCACAGGGCACCCGGTCCACTTCGCGGGCCGGCACCACGCCGCCCACGGCCACTTCGTCCACTGCCATGCAGAACCAGAACACACGGCAGACATCCACCGCCCGGGAACGCGCCCGGCAGACGCGGCAGAAAGAGCAGCGTCGGATCAGGAATCAGCAGGACCAGGTGAAGAGCAACAGCGGCATCTCGACAAACCCGGCCCGCACCGGTTCCAGTGCCATGCCGCCCAAAACGATCAAGCGCACCGATGAAAACCGCAGCTCGATCATGCAGTCGCCGCCCACCAGCACCACCAGCGGGTCGATGCACACGGGTGAGGGCTACCAGGGCGACAACGGTGGCATGCGGTCCGGCTCATCCCGTGGCACCATGTCCAGCGGTGCACTGAACCGCACGAACCACTCCACGCAGGGCGTTGAGCAGATGCCGCCGGCCAGCAGCGGAACCAGTGGCGACGGCCCGCGCTGAGACGGCCATCGCACCCGGTCAACCTGCAGCGAGGCCCGCCTGCCGACATGGAGGCGGGTCTCGCGACATCACACGATGATGGTCCGGTCGTGGGCGGGTCAGTGGCATGCGCTGACGCTGCCGGTCCGTGCTTCACCGACGAGACATGTGGACAAACGGCCTCGCAGCGATTCGAGAGGGGCTCATATCGCGGCGCAGCGCGTCTCCAGCCAGTCGCGGTCGGCATCGTCCAGCAGCGGCGAGAGTGCGGCCTCGACCTTCCGATGATAGGCATTGAGCCAGTCGCGTTCGTCGGCATCGAGCAGATCCAGCGCCAGGGCGCGGGTGTCGATGGGACAGAGCGTCAGGGTTTCGAACTCGAGAAAACTGCCGAATTCGGTGTGCTTCCAGGGCACGACCGCGGTCAGGTTCTCGTGACGGATGCCATGACGGCCGGGTTTGTACAGGCCCGGCTCGATGGAGGTGATCATGCCCACCTCCAACGGCACCAGTGCGCGACCGGATACCGGTGGTCGGATGCCGTGCGGGCCCTCGTGCACGTTGAGAAAGTAGCCCACGCCGTGGCCGGTGCCGTGGCCATATTCGCCGCCGCCGGCCCACACCGGCGCACGCGCCAGGGCATCCAGCTGCGGGCCGGTGGCGCCGTGCGGGAAGCGCGCGGCGCTGAGCGCAATCGTGCCCTTGAGGACACGCGTGGCATCCTCGCGCTGCTCGGCCGTGGTCTCGCCGAACGCCCACATGCGCGTGATGTCGGTAGTGCCGCCGCCATACTGGCCGCCGGAATCCACCAGAAGCAGGCCGTGCGGTTGCAGCGTTGCATGTTCTTCCGGTGTGGCGCGGTAGTGCGGCAAGGCGCCATTGGCCATGTAGCCGGCAATCGTGGGGAAGCTTTCGCCGACGAAGCCGGGGCGTTCCGAGCGAGCCTCGCGCAGGAACGTGTCCACCGTGAGTTCCGTGGCATCGCCTTCGTGCACGGCCCGTTCCAGGCGATGGAAGGCCTTGACCAGTGCGGCGCCGTCCTGGCGCATCACTTCGCGTATGTGCTCCAGCTCGCTGGGCGACTTGATGGCTTTCATGGCCGTGGACGGCGTGCCCTGCTCGATCAGCGTGACCGTGGCGGGCAGCGCATCGACGACGTCGCAGACTACCCGCGCCGGATCCAGCAGCATGCGCGCATCGGCGGGCAACGCCGCGAGAGCACTGCCGATGGCATCGTAGGCGGCCAGTTGCACGCCGTCTGCTGCCAGCGATTCGCGGATCGCGGCATCCACACGCGAGGGATCGGTGAACAGCGTGGCGCCATCGGCATCGATCAGCAGGTGGGCCAGGAACACCGGGTTGTATTCCACGTCGTTGCCGCGCAGCTGGGTGATCCAGGCCACGTCGTCCAGGCTGGACACCAGATGATGGCTGGCGCCCGCCTCGCGCATGGTGTGGCGCACCGCGGTCAGATAGTCGGCACGCGCGGCGGCGAGATATTGCCGGTCGTGCGCAAACACTGGCGCGGCGGGCAGGGCCGGGCGATCGGTCCATATCTTTCCGGGCAGATCCAGATCACAGCGTAGCTGCGCACCGGTCTGCGCCAGGCGCTTTTGCAGTGAACGCCGCGCCGTCAGCGAGAGGCTGTCGCCGGCCACCGCCAGCACGTCGCCGTCGGCCAGCTGCTCCACCAGCCACTCGACGTGTTCGGGCGTGTGCGGCACGTGCATGCGTTTCAGTTCGATGCCGCTGCCCTTGAGCTGTGCTTCGGCCTGCTCGAAATAGCGCGAGTCGGTCCACAGGCCGGCGTCGGTCGCGGTCACGATCAGCGTGCCGGCCGAGCCGGTGAAACCGGACAGCCACACGCGCGCCTGCCAGTGTTCGGGCAGGTATTCGGACAGGTGCGGATCGGCGCTGGGAACGAGGCAGGCGGCCACGCCGGCAGAGTGCATGGCGGTGCGGAGGGTGTCGATGCGGGAAGAAATATCTTGAGTCATCGCGTCATGCTAACAGGCGCCGAAGAGAACGAACCTCTTGTCAAATCCGCCACATGCGTCATCCGGTCGGGACGGCAACGCGAGGGACGCGGATTGCTGCAGCCCTCGCGAGCGCCGTGGTGAATCTGTAGAATGGTGTTTTACCAGCACGGGCTGCTGTTCATGACCCCCCTGATTTTCGTTACCGGCGGCGTAGTGTCCTCCCTTGGCAAGGGCATCGCGGCGTCGTCACTGGCTGCCATTCTCGAGGCACGCGGCCTGTCCGTGGCCATGATGAAGCTCGATCCATACATCAATGTGGATCCGGGCACCATGAGCCCCTTCCAGCACGGCGAGGTCTACGTCACCGACGATGGCGCGGAAACCGACCTGGATCTGGGCCATTACGAGCGCTTCGTGCGCACGCGCCTGACCGGCAAGCATTCCATCACCACCGGCAAGATCTACGAGAACGTGATCCGCAAGGAGCGCCGCGGTGACTACCTGGGTGCCACGGTGCAGGTGATCCCGCACATCACCGACGAGATCAAGCACGCCGTGTACGAGGCCACGCGAGGTTACGATGTGGCGCTGGTGGAAATCGGCGGCACCGTGGGCGATATCGAATCGTTGCCGTTCCTGGAGGCGATCCGCCAGCTGCGTTCCGAACATGGGCCGGGAAAGTGCCTGTTCATGCATCTGACGCTGGTGCCGTACATAAAGACCGCCGGCGAGATCAAGACCAAGCCGACGCAGCATTCGGTGAAGGAGCTGCGCTCCATCGGCATCCAGCCGGACATCCTCTTGTGCCGTTGCGAGCAGCCGCTGCCGGAAGTCGAGCGGCGCAAGATCGCGCTGTTCACCAATGTCTCCGACGAGGCGGTGATCAGTGCCATGGACGTGGACGTGATCTTCAAGCTGCCGTTGTGGCTGCACGCGCAGGGCCTGGACGACATCGTGGTCAAGCGTCTGTCGCTGGATGCGAAAGAGGCCGACCTGTCCGCATGGGAGCACACCGTCGAGGCGATGGAGAATCCGCGTGACGAGGTCATCGTGGCCATCGTCGGCAAGTACGTGGAGCACAAGGATGCCTACAAGTCGCTGGGGGAGGCGCTCAAGCACGGCGGCATCAAGCAGACCACACGCGTCACCATCCGCTGGATCGATTCCGAGCAGGTCGAGGCCGAGAGTGCCGCAACGCTGCTGGGCGAGGCGGATGCCATCCTGGTGCCGGGCGGTTTCGGCAAGCGCGGTTTCGAAGGCAAGGTGGCGGCAGCGCAGTATGCGCGCGAGCACGGCGTGCCGTATTTCGGCATCTGCTACGGCATGCACGCGGCGGTGGTGGACTTCGCGCGTCACGTGGCGGGTCTGGAACAGGCCGATTCCACCGAAAACGATCACCACGTGGCCGACCCGGTGATCGCGCTCGTGACCGAATGGACCACTGCCAGCGGCGATATCGAGACACGCAGCGAAACCTCGGATCTGGGCGGCACCATGCGCCTGGGCGCGCAGGAATGCCGCCTCAAGCCCGGCACGCTGGCGCATCGGTTGTATGGCAAGGATGTGATCAGCGAGCGCCACCGGCATCGCTACGAGTTCAACAACCGCTATCGGCAGAAGTTCGAGGATCTGGGGCTGGTGATCTCCGGCAAGTCGATGGACGACCTGTTGGTGGAGATCATCGAGCTGCCGGAACAGACGCACCCGTGGTTCCTGGGTTGCCAGGCACATCCGGAGTTCACGTCCACACCGCGTGACGGGCATCCGCTGTTCATCGGCTTCATCCAGGCTGCGCGCGAGTTCAAGGCGGTGCGCGAGGGTGAACGCCTGGCACTGCAGGAGGCATCGGCATGAACCTGTGTGGTTTCCAGGCGGGTCTGCAGCATCCGCTGTTCCTGATCGCCGGCCCCTGCGTGATCGAGTCCGAGCAGTTGCAGATCGATACCGCGGGCAGGCTGCACGAGATCACCTCGCGTCTCGGCATGCCGTTCATCTTCAAGTCCAGCTTCGACAAGGCCAATCGCTCCTCGGCCGCCAGTTTCCGCGGTCTGGGGATGGAAGAAGGTCTGCGCATCCTCGGTGAGGTCAAGCGTCAGGTCGGCGTGCCGGTGCTCACCGACGTCCACGAATACACGCCGTTCGACGAGGTCGCCGAGGTGGTGGATGTGCTGCAGACACCCGCCTTCCTGTGCCGGCAGACGGACTTCATCCAGAAAGTGGCCAGGGCGGGCAAGCCGGTCAACATCAAGAAGGGACAGTTTCTGGCGCCGTGGGACATGAAGAACGTGGTCGACAAGGCGCGCGACGCCGGCAACGCGCAGATCATGGTCTGCGAGCGTGGTGTCAGCTTCGGCTACAACAATCTGGTCTCGGACATGCGCAGCCTGGCGGTGATGCGCGAGACGGGCTGCCCGGTGGTCTTCGATGCCACGCACTCGGTGCAGTTGCCGGGCGGGCAGGGCAAAAGCTCCGGCGGCCAGCGCGAATTCGTGCCGGTGCTGGCGCGCGCGGCGGTGGCCGCTGGCATCTCGGGCCTTTTTGCGGAAACCCATCCGGATCCGGACAAGGCCCTCAGTGACGGCCCCAATGCGTGGCCGCTGGGGCGCATGGAAGAGCTGCTGGAAACATTGCTGCAGCTGGACCGCACCGTCAAGGCCAGCGCCTTTCCGGAACATACCCTCTAATCACAAACCAACGGTTGTATCGCTCATGAGCACAACGATCCGCACCATCCACGCCCGCGAAATCCTCGATTCCCGCGGCAATCCCACTCTCGAAGCCGAGGTCACGCTGGACAGCGGCCACATGGGCCGCGCCGCCGTGCCGTCCGGCGCATCCACCGGGACGCGCGAGGCGGTGGAGCTGCGCGACGGCGACAAGAGCCGCTATCTGGGCAAGGGCGTGACCAAGGCGGTGGGCAACGTCAACGGCGCAATCGCCGATGCCCTCAAGGGCTTTGACGCCGCCGAACAGAAGGCACTGGACGACAAGCTGATTGCGCTGGACGGCACCGACAACAAGGGCAAGCTGGGCGCCAACGCGTTGCTGGGTGTGTCCCTGGCAGCCGCGCGCGCCGTGGCCAGTTCTCGCGACCAGGCGTTGTGGCAGTACCTGGCCGACGGCCGCGAGGTGCAGCTGCCGGTGCCGATGATGAACATCATCAACGGCGGCGCGCATGCCGATAACAACGTCGACGTGCAGGAGTTCATGATCCTGCCGGTGGCTGCGCCCAACTTCCACGAGGCGCTGCGCGCCGGAGCCGAGATCTTTCATGCGCTGAAAAGCGTGCTCAAGGGCCGCGGCCTGACCACGACCGTGGGTGACGAGGGCGGTTTCGCCCCGAACCTCAAGTCCAACGAGGAAGCCATCGAGACCATCCTCGAGGCCATCGGCAAGGCCGGCTACAAGGCCGGGGAGGATGTCTTCCTGGGACTGGATGCCGCGGCGTCGGAGTTCTACAAGGAGGGCAAGTACGATCTGTCCGGCGAGGGCAAGGTCTACGATTCGGCCGGTTTCGTCGACATCCTGGCGGGCTGGTGCGACAAGTACCCGATCATCACCGTGGAAGACGGCATGGCCGAGCAGGACGATGCCGGCTGGAAGCTGCTGACGGAACGTCTGGGTGAGCGCATCCAGCTGGTCGGCGACGACAACTTCGTCACCAACCCGAAGATCTTCCGCAAGGGCATCGAGGCAGGCATCGCCAATGCCATCCTGATCAAGGTCAACCAGATCGGCACGTTGAGCGAAACCCTGGAAACCATCGCCATGGCCGATGCGGCCGGCTATGCGGCAGTGATCTCGCATCGCTCCGGCGAGACCGAGGACACCACCATCGCCGATATCGCCGTCGCCACCACCGCCACGCAGATCAAGACCGGCTCGCTGAGCCGCTCCGACCGCGTCGCCAAGTACAACCAGTTGCTGCGCATTGAGGAGCAGCTGGGGAACAAGGCGAGTTACGCCGGTCGCGCGGCATTCGCCAAGCTCGGCGGCTGACAGGCCACCACGCGTGCTGCGCTGGATCGCCGTTATCCTGATTTTGATGTTCGTCGTCCTGCAGTGGAAGCTGTGGGTCGGCGACAACGGCGTGCGCAAGGTGCACGAGCTGCGCAGCAGCGTGGCGGCGCAGAAAAAGGAAAACCAGCACCTGCAGCAGCGCAACCAGGCGCTGGCCGCAGACGTGCAGGGCCTCAAGCACGCCGAGCAGGCGGTGGAGTCCAGGGCGCGCTCCGAGCTGGGCCTGATCAAGCCGGGCGAGACGTTCTATCAGGTAGTGCCGGCAACGGCCGCCAGCAGCGCACAGCCCGCCGGTGGCCACTGAGCGGCGCGACATCTGGTGCGTGGTGCCGGCGGCAGGCCGCGGCACGCGCGTGGGTGGCGACGTGCCCAAGCAGTACTTGCCGTTGGCAGGGCAACCGTTGCTCGCGCACACATTGCAGCGGCTGGCCGCCCATCCGCGCATCGCCGGACTGGTGGTGGCGCTGGCCGCGGACGATGCGCGCTGGACGACGCTGTCGCTGC
This sequence comes from uncultured Gammaproteobacteria bacterium, assembly GCA_963747595.1. GTDB lineage: Bacteria > Pseudomonadota > Gammaproteobacteria > Xanthomonadales > Rhodanobacteraceae > Oleiagrimonas. The sequence continues at coordinate 796,925 of CAVVFO010000002.1, read as the reverse complement.
CGCAGGACCTGCCCGTTCTGAGTGCCGTGGGCGGGGCCGAGCGGGCGGTGTCGGTTGTCGCGGCGTTGCGTGCACTGCCCACGGATGTGGCCGACGATGCGTTCGTGATGGTGCATGATGCGGCGCGGCCCTGTGTGCGTCATGCCGACATCACCACGTTGATCGCGCGGGGCGGGCGCGGTGAGGGCGGACTGCTGGCCGCTCCGCTGCGCGACACGCTCAAGCGTGCCGACGACGATGGTTGCAGCGTGGCCACCGAATCGCGCGCCGCGCGCTGGCGGGCATTTACCCCGCAGATGTTTCGGCGCGGGCCGTTGACACGAGCCCTCGAGGATGCCGCGGCGACGGGCGTGTCGGTGACCGACGAGGCCATGGCGATGGAGCGCGTCGGCCTGCGGCCGTTGCTGGTCGAAGGCGCCGAAGACAACATCAAGGTCACCACCCGCGCTGATTTCGCCCTTGCGGAATTTCTTCTGCGGGGGAACCTGACGTGAAGCGGGAGGTTGCATGATGCGTATTGGGCAGGGCTTCGATGTGCACGCCTTCGGCGAGGGTGACTTCATCATGCTGGGGGGCGTGCGCATTGCCCATACGCACGGCGTGCTGGCGCATTCGGACGGCGACGTGGTGATCCATGCGCTGTGCGACGCCTTGCTCGGCGCGCTGGCGCTGGGCGATATCGGCCGGCACTTTCCCCCGTCCGATCCGCGCTGGAAGGATGCGGACAGCCGCAGCTTCCTGCGGCACGTGACGACGATGCTGACCGAAGGCGGTTATGCGCTGGGCAATGCCGACATCACCGTGATTGCGGAACAGCCCAAGGTCGGGCCGCACGTGTCAGTCATGCGCGAAACACTGGCCGCGGATCTGCACGCCGACATCGACGCCATCAGCATCAAGGCCACCACCAGCGAACGGTTGGGCTTCACCGGTCGCGGGGAAGGCATCGCGGCCATGGCCGTGGTGCTCCTTCAAGAAAAACCTTCCAGCAGATAGCCCCCCGAGAGGGGTAGGGCGGCTCAAGGAGCGTAGCGACGGAGCCGCCTGCTTGCCTGAAGGTAGGAATGTTTCCCGCAAGCAGTCGGTTCCGTCACGTTGCTCCTCGAGCCGCCCTACAAGGCAGACATCGGCTGGTTGCACGTCGTGCTATGGGTCCCCGGCCTGCTATCATGCCGCGCCTGACTTCCCGGCCCTTTGGAGCCTTTTCACCATGGACATACCCAGTCGACCTGGATCGCCTGTCCACCGCGTCATTTTGAATTGGTGATACCCCCGGGACGCTCCGCGTTGCCGGGACGGAGCGCGTCATGAGCGAAACCGAAAACAGGAAATCGCCATCCCGCCTGCATGAGCAGCTGGGCGACATCGTCGACCTGCTGCAGCTGCACGAGGGCGATGAAGGCACGCCCCATGCGCTGTCCGACGCGGAGGCCTCCGCGCCGCTTGCGGAGATGCGCCAGCGCTTGCAGACGCTGCATCCGGCCGACGTCGCCTTCATTCTCGAATCGCTGCCGCTGGAGCAGCGCCTGGCCATCTGGCAACTGGTCGAGGCGCAGCGTGACGGCGACATTTTGCTGGAAGTCTCGGACGCGGTCCGCGAGACGCTGATCGAGGACATGGATTCGGGCGAGATCCTGGCGGCGGTGGAGCCGCTGGACGCCGACGAGCTCGCCGATCTGGTGGAAGACCTGCCCACCGAAGTGCTGCCCGAGCTGATGGCCAGCCTCGATGCGCAGCAGCGCGAACGGGTGCAGTCGGCGTTGTCCTACGCCGAGGACGAAGTCGGCGCACTGATGGACTTCGAGATGGTGACCATCCGCGAGGATGTCACGCTGGAAGTGGTGCTGCGCTATCTGCGGCGCTTCGACGCGCTGCCCGAGCAGACCGACAAGTTGTTCGTCACCAACCAGGACAATCTGCTGACCGGCGTGCTGCCGCTGCAGCGGCTGCTGGTGCATCCCGTGGAGCGCACAGTGGGCGAGATCATGGCGCGTGATGTCACCACCTTTCATCCCAACGATGATGCCGAAGATGCGGCACAGGCCTTCGAGCGCTACGACCTGGTCTCCGCGCCGGTGGTGGACGCCGCCGGGAGGCTGGTGGGGCGCCTGAGCATCGATGCCGTGGTCGACCAGATCCGCGAGGAAGGCGAATCGGAGATGCTGGGTCGTGCCGGCCTGCGCGAGGAAGAGGACATCTTCGCCTCGGTGTGGAAATCCGTGCGCAACCGCTGGAGCTGGCTGGCCATCAACCTGGTCACCGCGTTCCTGGCATCGCGTGTCATCGGCCTGTTTGAAGGGTCCATCGAAAAGCTGGTGGCACTGGCCACGTTGATGCCGATCGTCGCCAGCATCGGCGGCAGCTCCGGCAACCAGACCATCATCATGATCGTGCGCGCGCTGGCGCTGGAGCAGATTTCGCCCTCCGCGGCGATCCGCCTGTGGCGCAAGGAAATGGGGGTCTCGCTGATCAACGGCCTGGTCTGGGGCAGCGTCATCGGCGTGGTGGCCATGGTGCTGTATCACGATGTGGCCCTTGGCCTGGTGATGATCGCGGCGATGACACTGAACCTCCTGCTTGCCGCCTTCATGGGCGTGGCCATTCCCATGACCATGACCCGCCTGGGGCGTGACCCCGCGCTGGGCTCGAATATCTTCCTGACTTTCGTGACCGACAGTGGCGGGTTCTTCATTTTCCTCGGACTGGCTTCGCTGTTCCTGTTCCGGTAGAGAGGCGGAAACAAGTCATGCGCAGAGAGAAACAAGTGAGAGCGGCGCTCGTGCCACCGGACATCACGGGTGCGCCACGCGCAGTGCTTTTTGCTGTTCCCGCCACTGGGTTCCCATGCCAGTGACACTGCCCTGCGCCCACGGCGGACCGCCGCTCAAGGTCACGATGCGCGCCACGCCAGAGGATTTTCGCGTTGACGAGATGCTCGGGTATGCGGCCGATGGCGAAGGCGAACATGTCCTGCTGAGCGTGGAAAAGCGCGGCCAGAACACGGACTGGGTGGCGCGCGAGCTGGCGCGTTTCGCCGGGGTCAAGCCGCTTGCGGTGGGCTACGCGGGCCTGAAGGATCGCCACGCGGTCACCACGCAGGCGTTTTCGCTGCAACTGGCGGGGCGCGCGGAGCCTGACTGGTCGGCGTTTGCCCACGATGGCGTGCGCATCCTCTCCAGCCGGCGGCACCGGCGCAAACTGAAGCGCGGCGCCTTGAAGGGCAATCGCTTCACGTTGCTGCTGCGTGACGTGCAGGGGGCGCGTGATGGTGCGGAGACGCTTCTCGCGGCCATTGCGGCAAGAGGTGTACCCAATTATTTCGGCGCGCAGCGTTTTGGCCGGGGCGGCAACAACGTGGAGCAGGCGCGGAACATGTTCGGCAATCCCGGAACGGGCCGCCGCGTCGACCGCAAGACGCGCTCCATGCTGTTGTCGGCGGCACGCTCGCAGCTGTTCAACGCGGTTCTGGCTGGCCGGGTGACGGACGATTGCTGGGACCGCGCGCTGGACGGCGAGATCTGGTCGCTGGCCGGGTCGCGCTCGTGGTTCGGCCCGGAGCCGTGGGCGGAGACGCTGGCACAACGCCTGGTGCGCGGTGACATCCATCCATCGGGGCCGCTGTGGGGCCGGGGCCCGACTCCGGCCGGCGCCGAGGTCGCGCGCCGCGAAAACGCCGTGGCCGATGCCGAAGCCGATCTCGTGGAAGGCCTGGCTGCGGCGGGCATGCAGCACGACCGCCGCGCGTTGCGCCTGCTGCCGACCGACCTTGCGTGGCAATGGCCGGACGAGACCACGTTGCAATTGCAATTCACCCTGCCTGCGGGCGCCTACGCCACGGTGGTCGTGCGCGAGCTGGCCGAAGTGACGCGGCCCGGGACGTCCGGCTGAGCATCGAGTGATCGCCGTCCCCCGCCTTCATCGGGGAGACGGTTGCAGATACTCATCGCTTCAGCAATACGATCACCGCACCGGTTCCGCCCTGGGATGGACGTGCCGAGGCGAAGGCGAGGATGTCGTCGCGGCGGCGCAGCATGCGATCGGTGAGTCCTTTCAGCACCGGACCGCCGGGGCGCGAGCGCAGGCCCTTGCCATGCACGATACGTACGCAACGCCAGCCTTCGTGCCGCGCTTCGTCGAGCAGGTCGCGGATGCTGGCGGCGGCCGCAGCGGCATTCATGTGATGCAGGTCGAGTTCGGCCTGCACGCTGAACTGGCCACGCTTGAGCCGTTTCAGCAGCCGCGGAGGGTAGCCGTCGCGCAGGAAGCCCAGTTCCTCGCCGGTTTCCAGGACGGCAGGGTCGAACTCCATGTTCAGCAATTCTGCAGCCACGGCCGCCTCATCGGCATCGCGCATGCGCGGCCGCGGCGCCGGTGGACGCGGCGCCGGACGATCGGGCACATGCACCTGGCGCCGCACATCGCCGATGGCTTCGCGAAACAGCTGCATGTCCTCGTCGCTGACGTGCGTGGGCGGCCGCTTGCTCATGCCTCCATCCTACCCCGGAGCCGGGCCATGATGAATCACGCGCACGACCATCTGGGTCGGGCGGACTGCTAGAATCGGGGATCTGTTCCGGCGTGCCCGCAGCGCGCCCGAAGGCAAGCAACGGATTCCTGATGCAAGTTCTGGTAAGCAACGATGATGGTGTGGATGCACCGGGCATCCACGTTCTGGCCGAGCATCTGGCGGCCTGCGGCAATGTCACGGTGGTGGCGCCGGACCGGGACCGGTCCGGCGCCAGCAATTCGCTGACACTGGATCAGCCGATCCGTGTGCACGACATGGGCGAGGGGTTCTACCGCGTCGCCGGCACACCCACCGATTGCGTGCACGTGGCGCTGTCGGGCCTGCTCGAATTCGAGCCGGATATCGTGGTCTCGGGCATCAACAATGCCTCCAACCTGGGTGATGACGTCATCTATTCCGGTACGGTGTCCGCGGCGATGGAGGGGCGCTTCCTGGGGCTGCCGGCCATCGCGGTCTCGCTGGTGACCGAACAGCACACGGGGCGGCATTTCGACACGGCGGCGCGCGCCGCACTGGCGCTGATCCGGCATCTGGTCGACGATCCGCTGCCCGTCGACACCATTCTCAATGTGAACGTGCCGGACTGCCCGTGGGATGAACTGCGCGGCTTCGAGGTCACGCGGCTGGGCAAGCGGCATCGTTCCGCGCCGTGCATTCCGCAGACCGACCCGCGAGGACGCCGCATCTGGTGGATCGGTGCGGCCGGCGATGTCGACGATGACAGCCCCGGGACCGACTTCGATGCGGTCAGCCGCGGTTTTGTCTCGGTCACGCCGATCCACACCGACCTGACCCGCTTCCAGGCGCTGGAAAAAGTTGGCGAATGGGTTGGCAACCTGCGTCCGGGGCACCACAGGGAGGACTCATGAACCTGCACAAGCTGCCACGTGCAGCGTTGCGTGGGGAGGGCATGACCTCGCAGCGTGCGCGAGACCGGCTGGTGGCGCGCCTGCGTGCCGAGGGCATTGCCGATCTGCGCGTGCTGGAAGCATTGCGCCGCCTGCCGCGGCATCTGTTCATGGACGAGGCGTTGTCTTCGCGCGCCTACGAGAATACCGCGCTGCCCATCGGCCACGGCCAGACCATCTCGCAACCGTGGGTGGTGGCGCGCATGACCGAGGCATTGCTGGAGCCGTTCGAGCAGCGCGGTGGCGTGCCGCAGAAGGTGCTGGAGATCGGCACCGGATCCGGGTACCAGGCGGCCGTGCTGGCAACGCTGGTGCCGCAGATCTACACCGTGGAGCGTATCGAGGAACTGCTGCGTCAGGCACGACGCCGGTTTCGTCAGCTGGGCCTGGACAACCTGCGCTCGCGCCACGACGACGGCCAGATCGGTTGGGCGGCGGAAGGGCCTTTCGACGCCATCATCCTTACGGCGGCGGGCGAGGGCATTCCGCGTCAGCTCAGCGAACAGCTGGCCCCGGGGGGCGTGCTGATCGCGCCGGTGGGCCCCTCCGGCGCACAGGTGCTGCTGCGTCTGTGCATGAACGAGGACGGCGAACTGGACAGCGAGCGCCTGGGCGACGTCAGTTTCGTGCCCATGCTGGGCGGGTTGGCCTGAATGTGCGGCGCCGTCTGATGGCGGGCTGTCCGCCGCCGCTTCCGTTCGTTCCCTCCGTTGCCGGTTACCGGCGCAATCACTGCTGAAGCACGCAAGGACCGTCGCCGATGCGCCTGTTCAAGCCGCTTTACGAACGCGCCCTGATCTGGGCTTCGCATCGGCACGCCTTGCGTTATCTGGCCGGCTTGAGCTTCATCGAGGCGTTCATTTTTCCGGTGCCGCCGGAGGTCATGCTGACGCCCATGGCGCTGGCACGTCCGCAGCGCGCATTCCGTTACGCCAACGTCAGCCTGTTGTTTTCTCTGCTGGGTTCGCTGGTGGGGTATGCCCTGGGCCACTATGCCTATCAGGCGCTGCAGCCGCTATTGGCCGACCTGCATCTGCTCGTGCCCATCCAGCAAGGCGTTGCCACCTTGCGCGGAGAGATGCACCGGCATCTGTGGGGGCTGCTGACGGTGCTGTTCCTGGCAGCCCTGCAGCCTGTGGTCCCGATGAAATTCATTACCTGGGCGGCGGGCATCGTCGGCGTGCCGATCTGGGCGTTTCTGGCCTGTCTGGCGCTGGGGCGGGGCAAACGGGTGTATCTGCTGGCGGTGCTCATCCGCTATTTCGGCGAGCGTGCCGGGCAGATGCTGCATCGGCATATCGAGTGGTTCGGATGGGTGGTGCTGGTGCTGCTGGTGGCGCTGGGCGTGTGGTGGTTCTGGTTGCGCTGAAGATGGCATGAGGATCAGAGGTTCATTTAAGCTGGGTGACATGATGAGTCGATCGAGTCGATATGCATGGATGGGCATGGCTGCCTTGCTCGCGTTGCTTCTGGGCGGCTGTTCCACGCCGCCGCTGACGCGTTCCGTGGTGGTGCAGCGCAATGCGCAGGGCGTGCCGGTGCATGCCAGGGGCCATGTGCGGCGACGTGATTACATCGTCGCCAAGGGTGACACGCTGTACAGCATTGCGTTCCGGGTGGGAGCCGATTATCGCGACCTGGCACGTTGGAACGGCATCGATGCGCCGTATGTCATCTATCCCGGGCAGCGCCTGCGCACCACGGCGCCGTCGCGGCAGGCCACGGGCCCGCAACCGGCACCACGCAGATCGGCACCTGCTTCGCAGCCCGCGGCGCAGGCACCCGTGTTCCGGCCGGTGCAGTCGGCCACGTCCGGCGTCGCCGGCAGCGCCGTGCCGGATGCGTCTGGCGACAGCACGGCCACCACCAAGGTCGCGGTTGCAGGCGATGCACAACCGGCCACGCCCGCAGGTGCAAAAGAAAAAACGCCGCCGCCCGCTCCGCCGCAACATATCGCATCCGCGCCGACCCATGTGGCGGGCGGCATCGACTGGCGCTGGCCGGTCTCCGGCGCGGTCATCAAGGGATATGATGCGCACGATGCCATTCCCGGCCTGACCCTGGCCGGCAAGCGCGGCGAGCCGGTGCACGCGGCGGCATCCGGTACCGTGGTCTACAGTGGCAACGGGTTGGTGGGTTATGGCGAGCTGATCATCATCAAGCACTCGGACAGCTACCTGTCCGCGTACGGCCACAACAGCCGGCGGCTGGTCAAGGAAGGGCAGCAGGTCAAGGCGGGCCAGGTGATCGCGGCCATGGGATCCAGCGGGGCGCCGCGCGACGAACTCGAGTTCCAGATTCGCCACAATGGCAAACCGGTGGATCCGTCCAGTTACCTGCCCGGTCGCTGAAGCCGGTCTGGAGGCGGATCAGGGAACGCGGCGGCGGATCGGCCTGTTGCCGATGATGAGCCGGCCTTCAGGCCAAGTCATGAATCGCTCGGTTCCCCAGCCGTGGGCAGGATGAAAGCGGCGACCACGCGCCGCTGCTCCGCGGCGAGGACCGAGTGGGTGCGTGCGGCTGCAGCATTGTCCATGGCTTCCACGCCCACACCGCGGCGCATGCTCGTCGCCATGGCTGCCGGCGGCACGAATTTCTGCCCTGCGCCTGTGCCGATCAGTATCACCTCCGGTTCAAGCGCAAGCAGCGGCTGCATCAGTGCCGGCGTGATCTGTCCTGCATCGGTGACAGGCCAGTCCTCGATGACGTCATCGTGACCCATGATGAAGCTGCGCGTCAGCGTGCGATCCACGACACAGATGGAGGTGTCGTCGACCCAGCGGATGTACAGATAGTTGCCGGGGCGTTCCAGTGAGAGTTCCACGTTTCACCCGTTGCGTTTGCTGCGTTGGAAAAGTGAGCTGGCGGCAGTCGAATCAGCGCGGCAGTGCCAGTTTCGGTTCGTCGGCGTTGCGGCGGAACATGCTGGCCGTGTGGCCGATCAACTGCACCTGGCTGGCACCGGTGGCTTCGGTCAATGCATCGGCCTGTTCCCGGCAGCCGTCACGATCGCCACCGGACAGCCTGATCTTGACCAGCTCATGCTGATCAAGGGCGCGGTCCAGCTCCTTGATCACCGCATCGCTCACGCCTTTGGCGCCCAGCAGGATGACGGGATTCAGGTGGTGACACAGCCCGCGCAGATAACGGCGTTGCGTGGCGCTGAGTGCGGTGTCAGCGCCCTCCGGTCCGGCCTTGCCCTGTGCCGAATCGGCGGGGCGCTGAAGGCCGGAGGAGGCCTTGGATTCTGCCGGCGACGGTTTCTTGGGTGGCATGGCGTTCAGCTTCGACTCGCGGGAAGGGGACCGACAAGGGTATCATGCACACTGTAGCCGCTCATTTACAGACACTGTCTCATGGCCCGCAGCAAAAGCAGTTCTCGCTGGTTGCGGGAGCACTTCGACGATGTCTACGTCAAACGCGCGCAGAGCGAAGGCTGGCGTTCCCGTGCGGCGTTCAAGCTGGAGGAATTGCTCGATCGCGACAAGCTGCTCAAGCCGGGTATGCTGGTGGTGGATCTGGGTGCCGCGCCCGGCGGCTGGTCGCAGATGGTGCGTCGCCGCATGGGCGAGTCCGGGCGGGTGCTGGCGCTGGACATCCTGCCGATGCAGGGACTGGGCGGCGTGGAGTTTCTGCAGGGCGATTTCCGCGAAGCGGAGGTGCTGCAACAGTTCGAGGCGCTGCTCGATGGAGCGCGCGTGGATCTTGTGCTCTCGGATATGGCCCCCAATATCAGCGGTGTGGCCGTGGCAGACCAGATGCGGGCGATGCATCTGGCGGAGTTGGCGCTGGCCTTTGCCAGTGACTGGCTGAATCCTGGTGGTACGTTTGTGGTGAAGCTGTTCCAAGGCGCCGGATTCGACGATTATGTACGCGAGTTGCGCGCCACGTTCGGTCGCGTGACGATGCGAAAACCCAAGGCTTCACGCGCGCGTTCGCGTGAAGTGTATGCACTGGCCAGCGGGCGTCGTCCGTCAGGTCAGCAAACAAGCTGAGATCTGCGCATGAACGAAACCGCCAAAAATCTTCTGCTGTGGCTGGTCATCGCGGTGGTACTGCTCACCGTGTACCAGAGCTTCAATCCGCATGGCGCCAGCGCCAAGCAGATGGATTACTCCACCTTCACGCAACAGGTGGAGAACAACAATGTGCAGTCTGCGACCATCAGCTCGGACATGCCGCCGGTGGTCAGCGGCAAGCTGCGCGACGGCACCGCGTTCCATACGGTGGTGCCCACCATCGGCGTGACCTCGAGCGGTTTGCTGAACACCCTGCAGAAAAACGGCGTCAGCGTGCGCCAGAAGCCCTCGGACAATGGCTTCTCGCTGCTCAGCCTGCTGATCAACTGGTTGCCGATCATCATCTTCGTGGCCGTGCTGATCTGGTTCATGCGCCAGATGCAGTCCGGCGGTGGCGGGCGTGGGGCCATGAGTTTCGGCCGTTCGCGTGCCAAGTTGCAGGGCGAGGATCAGGTGAAGGTCAATTTCACCGATGTGGCCGGTTGCGAGGAAGCGAAGGACGAAGTCGCCGAGCTGGTGGAGTTCCTGCGTGATCCCTCCAAGTTCCAGAAGCTGGGCGGCAAGATTCCACGCGGCGTGCTGATGGTGGGGCCGCCCGGTACCGGCAAGACGCTGCTGGCCAAGGCCATCGCGGGCGAAGCCAAGGTGCCGTTCTTCTCCATTTCCGGTTCGGATTTCGTGGAGATGTTCGTGGGCGTGGGTGCCAGCCGCGTGCGCGACATGTTCGAGCAGGCCAAGAAGCATGCGCCGTGCATCATCTTCATCGACGAGATCGACGCTGTCGGGCGCCATCGCGGCGCCGGCGTGGGAGGTGGCCACGACGAGCGCGAGCAGACCCTGAACCAGCTGCTGGTGGAGATGGATGGTTTCGAAGGCGGCGAGGGCGTGATCGTGATCGCGGCCACCAACCGTCCCGACGTGCTGGATCCCGCCTTGCTGCGGCCGGGCCGCTTCGACCGTCAGGTCATGGTGGGGCTGCCGGATGTGCGCGGCCGCGAACAGATCCTCAAGGTGCATCTGCGCAAGGTGCCGCTGCATACCGATGTCGACGCCATGCTGATCGCGCGCGGCACGCCGGGGTTTTCCGGTGCCGATCTGGCCAATCTGGTCAATGAGGCGGCCTTGTTTGCAGCCCGCGAGGATGCGCGCGAAGTGCGCATGATCCACATGGAAAAGGCCAAGGACAAGATCCTGATGGGTGCCGAACGCCGTTCCATGGCGATGAGCGAAGACGAGAAGAAGCTGACCGCGTACCACGAATCCGGTCACGCCATCGTCGGCCGGCTGGTGCCCGAGCACGATCCCGTCTACAAGGTCACCATCATCCCGCGCGGCCGCGCGCTGGGCGTGACCATGTACCTGCCGGAAAACGACAAGTACAGCATCAACAAGGTGGCCATCCACTCCCAGCTGTGTTCGCTGTATGGCGGGCGTGTGGCCGAGGAGCTGATCTTCGGCGCCGACAAGGTGACCACAGGCGCCTCCAACGACATCGAGCGCGCCACCGGCATGGCGCGCAACATGGTGACCAAATGGGGCCTGTCGGACGAGCTGGGTCCGGTTACCTACGGCGAGGACGAGGATGAGGTCTTTCTGGGCCGTTCGGTGACCCAGCACAAGAATGTCTCCAACGAGACCGCGCGCAAGATCGACGAGGTCGTGCACGATATCCTCGGAAAGGCGTATGAGGAGACGCGCAAGCTGCTGACCGACAACCTGGACAAGCTGCACCTGATGGCCGAGGCACTGCTGCAGTACGAGACCATCGATGCCGCGCAGATCGACGACATCATGGCCGGTCGCCGTCCCGGTCCGCCTGCCGATTGGGACCAGCCGGCAACCCCGACACCGCCGCCGAAAAACAACGGTGATTCGACGGCCGGTGAAGTGGGCGATCCCGCACACCAGACTTGAACAGCCGCATCATCGTGGCAGAAAAAAGGCTCTCCCCGGCGGAGAGCCTTTTTCGTGGGAGCGTCGGCATCACCACACCTACGCCATGCGACTATTCAGGCGGCATCTCGTGGAGAATTCCGGGGCAACGCCCGACGCGGCGGCATGAGCGTGCAGCCACGCCTTCGGACAGAGCTTGCCGGAACAATGGCGCCAGTGTCCACAAGGTGCGTGCCGCCAGGCGGGATTGCAGCCGTTGCCGGCGCGTGTGTCCCAGCATCTGGTGGGCCCAGTCCGGCAACAGCACGCTGCCCGCATTCAAAAACAGTTCCCGCGACAGGCCCGCCGCAGGGACCGGAAGACGGATATGCGAGAGCACATCGAGAACGATGCGCGAGCGTTCGGTATACCGCAACTGCGGGCGGATGCTCTGCAGATAATCCTGCACCTGTGCCGCACTGGCTGGTACATCGTGCGCTCCCAGCGCCTCGGCAATGCGTCGTGACTCATCGTAGTAGCGGTCCACCTGGGCCGGGGTCACATACATGTGCGCATACCGCTGAAATCCGCGCATGAAGCTGAACGCCTCGGTGACATGGACCCAGGTGAGAAGCTGCGGGTCATCCGCGGCGTACGGCTGGTCGTCCTCGGTCACTCCGCTGACTTGCGCATGGATGCGGCGGACGCGGCGGATCAGGGCATGTGCATCGGCTGCAGGGGCATAGCTGGTCCCGCCCACGAAAGCGGTGGTGCGGCGCAAGCGACCCACCAGGTCCTCGCGGAAGTTGGAGTGGTCCCAGACGCCGGCGAGGGCCCGCGGATGCAGGGTCTGCAGCATCAATGCGCTCAGGCCGCCGGCCAGCATGCCGGGGAAATCGGCGTGAATGCGCCAGGTGATGGTGTCCGGGCCGAACAGCCCCGGATCCCCTCGGGGGTGATCGTAGTCGATGCCAGTGGCCGGATCGCGCGGAAAGGCCTTGAGCACCCAGTCGCGAATCGGGTGATGCAGCAGTGGGCGGATCGACTTCATCGGTGACCGGTATGTGGCGTCGTGTGCGCAAGGGAGAGTGTTCGAGCATACCGGCAAGAGCGTCGCGCCGGGAACGGCACGCCATCGACCTGCTCAGAACAGGTCGATGCTGCCGGCGCTGACGGTCTTGAGTTCGCCGCAGCGGAGCAGCTGTTCATAGCCGTGCAACTGGTTGCGGCCGTGACTCTTGGCGTAATACAGCGCCTGGTCGGCTCGGTCCAGTGCCGCTTCCGGAAAGTCGTGCCGGGTGATGCGGCAGAACCCCATGCTGACGCTGACCGAACCGACCTGGGGGAACGGACGATTGGACACCTTGCGGTGAAAGCGTTCCAGCATCCGGGCGGCGTCGTTCTCGCCCCGGGCATTGAACAAGATGACGAACTCCTCGCCGCCTAAGCGGAACAGATGGGCGTGGCTGGCGAAGCTGTGGCGCATGCGCTGGGCAATGAGCAAGGATCACCTCGTCGCCATAGAGGTGGCCGAAGGTGTCGTTCACGCGCTTGAAGTGATCGATATCGACGATTGCCACCCACGCGTGTTTACGACCGTCCGCGCCCGGGGCGGGGCGGAGCGAAGGTTCCAGGCGCCGTTGCAGATGTCTCTCGAAGGTACGACGGTTGTACAGGCCGGTCAGCTTGTCGCGCTCGCTCTCGTTGAGCAGGGCAATGTAGTTGGCGTACATGCGCGAAAATCCGGTCACCAGCTGTCGCGCGTTTTCCAGATCGTGGGCATGGTCGATGAGCAGGGTGGCCAGCAGACGGGAGGCGCTGAAGACCGGTACCTGCAGGCGCTGGCGGCCATCGGGAAGCATGTGCGCGCTGGGCTGGCTTTCAGGCGAGAGGGCCGGCGACTCTCCCCTGCGGGTCGCCTGTACCGATACGCTCAGCGGCTGTCCCGCCTGGCGTCGACACTGCGTCATGCTGGCCGGTGTGCTGCCCGGGACGCCCGGATGGCGATGCAGCTGCATGCAGTCGGCCAAGGTCAGTTCCGCCAATCAGAGCACCAGGCTGCGATCCAGCGCTTCACTGTCGCGCATGTGCGTGATCGCGGCGACTGAGTCCAGCAACAACGTCGACGCGACGGCCGATGGAGCATCACCAGGTATGCTGTCCGCGGCCGTCATGTCGTGGGGCGACTGGACACGTACATCGGCGGGCGGCGTTTCAGAGGCGAGTTGGTGCGCGCGCCGTTTTTGCAGCGTCGTGTACCGATTTGTCATCGCACACCGCTCATGGCGAGTACCGTTGACCGCCTGCTCACGCTCGATTATCGGCCGCGCGCGGAAAACCTTGAGGGTGTGCTCATATCCCCCGCAATCGACGCAGGCATCGGCAGACAGGAGAGGCTAGTGTACTGCTTCACATTATTTGACCCATTCAGAGCCAAGCGCACGGGGCATGGCAAGGCGCAGCGCGCCGCCAAGGGTTGTTCCCTTGGCAAGTGTTGCAACGCCGCCATGGCCTGTGCGCTTGGCTCCCGAAGGGCGAGCCGCTGGGCGCCCGTCTGCCGCGGCGCTTCCGCTTGAAAAGGAACCACCTTTGCGGCGCGGATGCACCTGCAGCCGGACCCCCAGCGACTCGCTGAATGGGTTAAATAGTGCGAAGCAGTACACTAGGCTGCGGGCAGCGGTCCGCTTTCTGTAGGATGGGTGGATTGATCCGCAGCGCGTCCAGTGCGCAGCGGTCGGCTTCGATGTTTGCGCGTCGCCGCGCGCGACACGTTTCCCACCTGGCAGGACCCAATCGATGATCGTGACGCTTGTATTGATCGCAGCGACCAGCGTGATCTCCATCATGGCCTTCAAGAACGCCGATCTGGGGCGGCGGATGGTGCTGTGGCCGCCTGCAGTCACGCGTGAAAACCAATGGTACCGACTGATCAGCTACGGCCTGGTCCATGCAGACGCGCAGCATCTGCTGTTCAACATGTTCACGTTGTTCTTTTTCGGTCGCGCGATCGAAGCATTCTACGAGAGTTATATAGGCCTGGTCGGTTTTCTGGCGTTCTATCTGGGCGCGCTGCTGGTATCGATCCTGCCCAGCTACCTGGCGCATCGCAACGACACGGCGTATGTCAGCCTGGGCGCGTCGGGGGCCGTGTCCGCCGTGTTGTTCTCGTTCATCCTGTTGCGGCCATGGTCGCAGATCATTGTGTTCGTGGTGCCGCTGCCGGCCATCCTTTATGCCGTCATGTACGTGGGCTATTCCATCTACATGGACCGGCGGGGCCGCGACAACATCAATCACAGTGCGCATCTGTGGGGAGCCGCCTACGGTTTGCTGTTCACGATCGTCATGGAACCACGGGTTCTGCCGGCGTTCCTGGCGCGGATCATGCGGCCGCACTTCGGCCACTGATTTCCGCCATGCACGCTGTGGCTTGGCGGGAGAAGGGAGATTCGGGACGTGAAAACCAGCCACGACATGCCCTTGTTCGTGCTTCTCAACGGTGGTTCCGGCGCGGACCGGGCCGCGCGGCGCGAGCGCATCATCCGCAAGGTGTTCGAAGATGCCGGACAGCAACATGAGGTGACGGTGATCGAGGATCCGTCGAACCTGCCATCCATTGCCCGCGATCTGGCGCAAACGGCGGCGCAACGCGGGGGTGCGGTGATTGTGGCCGGCGGCGACGGGACCATCAATGCAGCCGTCGGGCGGGTTCTGGATACTGGCGCGGTGATGGGCGTGCTGCCGCAGGGAACGTTCAATTTCACCGGCCGCAATCAAGGCATCCCGGAGGCGCTGGAAGACGCGGTTCAAGCGTTGCTCGAGGCCCATGTGAGCGAGGTCCAGGTGGGGGCGGTCAATGATCGCCTGTTCCTGGTCAACGCCAGCCTGGGCCTGTATCCGAAAGTGCTGGAAGATCGCGAGGCGTTCAAGCAGCAGCTGGGGCGCAGCCGTGCCGTGGCCCTCCTTTCCGGGCTGGTGTCGCTGCTGCGGCGCCGGGACCGGTTCCATCTGGACGTGACCTGCGACGGGGAGGGCATGCAGCAGGCTGCCTGCACGCTGGTGGTGGGCAACAACCGGCTGCAACTGGAGGATATCGGGCTGGCCAATGCCGATGCGGTCGATCACGGGTCTCTGGTGGGCATCGCCGTAGAGCCGATCGGGCCGCTGCAACTGCTGCTGATGGCGGCACGGGGCATGCTGGGCATGCTGGGCGACGACATGCATGCACGGAATTTTGCCTTTACCGACATGCGCGTGAGTACAGGCCACCAGACCCATGTGAAGGTGGCACTGGATGGTGAAATCTGTCGTTTGCGGCTGCCGTTGCATTTCCGCGTCGAGCCGCGGCCGTTGCGCATGCTGGTGCCCGATCGCGTCGCTCGCGCACACCGCGTCGGAGTGCATGACCCATGAGTGTGCTCATGCAGATATCGGATCCGCACTTCGGCACCGAGGTCCGGCCGGTGGTGGAGGCGTTGCTTCATCTGGCCAGAACGCAGACGCCGCGGCTGGTCGTATTGTCCGGCGACATCACGCAGCGGGCACGGCATGCACAGTTCGAGGCCGCCGCGCAGTTCGTGCGCAGGCTGGATTTGCCGTATCTGGTGGTGCCCGGCAACCACGATGTCCCCTTGTTCAACCTGGCCGCACGGCTGTTCGTGCCTTACAGGGGATATCGGCGCTGTTTCGGGCCGGAGCTGGAGCCGGTGGTCGAGACGCCGGACCTGCTGGTCATCGGCCTGAACACCACGTCGCGCTGGCGCCACACCGATGGCGCGGTCACGGCTCGGCAGATCGATCGCAGTTGCCGCCTGTTGCGGGAGGCGTCACCGCAGCAGTTGCGCATCGTGGTCACGCATCAGCCGATGCATGTGGTGCGACCGGTGGACGAGGGCAATTTGCTGCATGGAGCACGCAATGCGGCTGTTGCCTGGGCGGATGCCGGTGCGGATCTGCTGCTGGGCGGGCACATCCATCTGCCGTATGTGCGTTCGCTGCGGGAACGATTCGATGCCCTGCGCCGCGTCGTATGGGTCGTGCAGGCGGGAACCGCCTTGTCCACGCGGACACGCGACGGTGTCCCCAATTCGGTCAATATCGTGCGTCGTGAACCGCACGAGGCCCCGGGCGAATGCACGGTGGAACGCTGGGACTATGACGGCGAGGCCACGGCGTTTCGCCTGATGGTGACGCAGACGCTGGCGCTGGATCGCGCGCCCGTCAAGCCGGATCCGCGTGGATGACGGCAACTGTTGCACGGGCGCTTCACTCCTGCACTCTGCCCGATGGAATACGTGTGTCCACGGCCGTGATGGCCCTGGCGACTGAGTCGATATCACGGTGCACGCCATGCACGGTGGGGCGTCCGCGGCTGTTGGTCGGGCGGTGATAGTCGTTGAGCATGATGCTGAACGCCAGCGGCTGGCCGGCCGCATCGGTCACATAGCCGGACAATGCGTAGGCGAACCGCAAGGTGCCGGTCTTGGCGTGGATGTCGCCCGCAGCCGGCGTGCCGCGCATGCGATAGCGCAAGGTGCCATCCCGGCCCGCCACGGGCAGCGCATCGTAGATCGCCGCATAGAACGGTTGCCGATGAATCCACAGGAGTAGATCGGTGGTGGCGCTGGGCGTCACCCGGTCCTTGCGCGACAGGCCGCTGCCCTCTTCGAAGCGTGCGGATTCGGAGGGGACTCCAGCCGTTTTCAGCAGCCGGCGCATGGCACACACACCCCACTTTTGCGTGGTTTTCGGCCGTCCCCTCTGGTCGATGCAATGGCCTGCGGACTTCTGCCGTTTGCCGGCGGCCAGGAGCAACAGTTGCGCGTAGAGGTTGTCCGAATGCTTCAGTGTGTGCCGGACAAGGTCGCGCAACGGCGGCGACTGGATGTCGGCGATATGCACGACCCCGGACGCATCGAGATCGGTTCCCGGCTGCGGCCAGTTGCGTGTTTCGATGTCGCCCTGGAGGTCGACGTCATGGCGAACAAGAGCATCGCGCAGCAGGCCGGCTGCCATGCGCGCCGGATTCGAGGTGGACAGCGAGAAGCTGCGCGGGCCGGAATGTGCCTTCAATCCGCCATAGACGTACAGCGTGGGCGCACCCGGCGGCCGGTGCAGGCCGAGGTTCGCGCGCCCGTGGCGCGGAATCGTGTGCGTGAGGTTGTCGATGTGCACGCCGGTTTCCGAAGGCTGGGTGCTGACCTCGCAGCAATGGCCATGTTCGGGTTCCACGCGGATGCCGAAGGTGTTGCCCTGCACGCTCAGCGGCGAGGCGATCGGTGCGTAGGAAAACTCGAGGTCGTTGGCTTCCCAGCCGGCCCCGACGGGCGTGCCCTTGTAATAGGTGGCATCGGCAATCAGGTTGCCGCGAATGTGGCGGATACCTCTGGCTGCCACGGCGCGTGCCAGCGTATCGGCCCATTGCGTGGGCGTGCGGGTGTCGCTGCCCGCGCCCAGGCTGGGATCGCCGTGTCCGTACAGAATGAGATTGCCATGCAACACGCCATGGGCCCCCACGTGGCGACTGGCGTACAGCGAGGTGGTGAACCGATACGACGCACCGAGGGTGTGCAGTGCCAGCGAGGTGGTGTAGAGCTTGGTATTGGAGGCGGGGATGAACAGGTCGTTCGCATGATGCTGATACAGCGTGTGACCACTGCCCACGGTGACCACCTTGATGCCCCAGTTGGCATGATCGAAGCGTGGCTGATCGATCACGGCGCGGATGCGCTGCGCCAGTTTCTGTCGCGGCGAAAGACGTGGCGGGGTGGGGGGCGGCAGATTGTCAGCCACCTGTTTCGGCGGCGCCGGCAAGGCGGTTTTGGTGCCGCCGCTGGATGTGGCCGCGGCTGGCGTGCTTGCGGGTGCGGGGCGGGTGGCTGCGCCGGACGCGCTCCCGGAAGGTGCCGGTGGTGATGCATGCGACGGATGCGAAGGCGGCGTCGAGGCGCATGCGGCGAGACCTAGAAGGGTACAAAGCAGTGCGCTTTGCCGGATCTGTGTCATGCGTGCGGTCATGGGCAAGTAAGGGTGTGCAGTGGGGGCACCAGTATGCGGGATCGATCCGGAGGCGTCAGCTGCAGGCCACCGGCCGGCGTGTTTCGGGGCAACAGCCAGATCGGTTCCGCTGCAATATCTGCAAGTGGCCCGGCGCCGTTCGGAGTCTGGGCGGAGGAGACGCCCGGCGACAGGTGGGTCCATCGCAGGAAACTCGCCCTGCCATGTCGTGCGCAAGGACACCCCGCCGGCGGCATGCCGCTCAGTGGATCAGTTGCAGCGCCTGTGCGCAGGGTGCGTCGACCTTCAGCGTCAACAGCGGATCGGCCCGTGTGCGGCCAAGGTTGATGGCGGCGATGGGCAGCTCTTGCCGCGATGCGGCGACGGCGAAGCGATAGCCCGAATACACCATCAGCGAAGAGCCGACGATCAGCAGCGCATCGGCCCGCTGCAGATGGTGCATGGCGCGCTGCACGCGGCGGCGCGGCACATTCTCGCCGAAGAAGACCACATCGGGCTTGAGAATGCCGCCACAGGACGGGCACGGTGGAACCCGGAACGAAGAGAAATCCTGCACGTCCAGGTCCGCGTCACCATCGGGAGCGTCGCCAGCGGCCAGTTGATCCCATCGCGGATTCAGCGTGTACAGCATTTCTTGCACGTCCTGGCGCGCCAGACGCAGTCGACAGTGCATGCAGCGTACGCGATCCAGCCGCCCGTGAAGATCGACGACGCGGTGGCCACCGGCACGCTGATGCAGCCGGTCCACGTTTTGCGTGACCAGCAGTTCGATGCGGCCCCGTTGCTCCAGACGTGCCAGCGCCGCGTGCGTGGCGTTGGCGCGGGCGGTGCTGAAGCGTCGCCAGCCGATCATGCTGCGTGCCCAGTAGCGCGCGCGGGCTGTTTCGTGGCCCATGAATGTCTGCCACGTCATGGGCGCAGCGCGTTTCCAGGCGCCGTCGTTGTCGCGGTAGTCGGGGATGCCCGAATCGGTGCTGCAGCCAGCGCCGGTCAACACGAAGATCCGGTGGTGCGTGTGCAGAAAGTCGGCGAGCTTGGCCAGCGACGGGTGCGGTACGGGACGGGTCATGATGATGCGGTTCATGGGTATCCATTATGCCGTGGCACCCCCGGGTGCCGACTCGGAGACATGTGGCATCTTGGGTCAGCGTGGCATCATGGTGGTCCCCCGCCCCCGAACCACGCGCATGATCGTTGCTTCCCTGCTCGATACCGACCTGTACAAGTTCTCCATGATGCAGGTGGTGCTGCATCATTTTCCTGCCGCCCAGGTGGAATACCGCTTCAACTGCCGGACCGATGGCATTGATCTGGTGCCGTACGTGGAGGAGATCCGCGAGGAGGTGGCGCAGCTGTGTGCGCTGCATTTTCGTGACGACGAGTTGGAGTATCTGCGATCGTTGCGCTTTCTGTCTTCGGATTTCGTGGATTTCCTGGGGCTGTTCCATCTCAACGAGAAGTACGTGGAGATCCGGCCGTCGCCGGACGGAAACGGCGAAATCGAAATCAGCATTCGTGGCCCGTGGCTGCACACCATCCTGTTCGAGATCCCGCTGTTGGCGATCGTCAACGAGATCTATTTTCGGTGCACGGCGGGGGACGGGTATTTCGACGAGGGCCGCAAACGGCTCGAGACCAAGATCCGTCTACTCAGGGACAGCGGGCATGGCGAGTGCCGCATCGCCGACTACGGCACGCGCCGGCGCTTTTCACGGCAGTGGCAGGACGAGGTGATCGGCACGTTGGCCGACGCGCTGGGCGAGCAGTTTGCCGGCACCAGCAACGTGTGGTTTGCCATGCGCCGCGAGCTCACGCCGCTGGGCAGCATGGCGCACGAATATCTGCAGGCATGCCAGGCGCTGGGTCCGAGACTGCGCGATTCGCAGGTATTCGCACTGGAGACCTGGGCGCAGGAATATCGCGGCGATCTGGGTATCGCCTTGTCCGATACCTACGGCCTGGACGCGTTTCTGCGCGATTTCGACATGTATTTCTGCAAGCTGTTCGACGGCGCGCGGCATGATTCCGGCGACCCGTTTGCATGGGGTGACCGGCTGCTGGCGCATTACGCGCAAAATCGCGTCGACCCCGCCAACCAGGTGCTGGTGTTCAGCGACAGCCTGGATATTCCCAAGGTGCTGGATCTGTACGATCATTTCCACGGACGCTGCCAGCTGGCTTTCGGTGTGGGCACCAATCTCACCAACGACCTGGGGCCCGAGCCGCTGAACATCGTCATCAAGATGGTGCGTTGCAATGGCCAGCCGGTGGCCAAGCTGACCGACTCGCCGGGCAAGACGATGTGCGAGGATGCCGAATACGTGGCGTATCTGCGGCGTGTCTTCGATGTGGACACGGCTGCGGGCTGAATGTCTCCTCCACGAGGGAACGATCATGACCAGCATCTACGATTTCTCCGCAAAGGACATCGATGGCCGCGAGCACGCTCTTGATGAATGGCAGGGGGACGTGCTGCTGGTCGTCAATGTGGCATCCAGGTGCGGTTTCACGCCGCAGTACGAGGGCCTGCAGGCGCTGTACCGCAAATATGCCCACAAGGGCTTCGCCGTGCTCGGTTTTCCCTGCGACCAGTTCGGCCATCAGGAGCCGGGCGACGCGGCGCAGATCCGTGAGTTCTGCGATCTCAACTACAAGGTGGAGTTTCCCCTGTTCGCCAAGATCAAGGTGAACGGCAACGACGCGCACCCGCTGTATCGCTGGCTCAGGCACGAGGCAAAAGGCGTGCTGGGGACCGAATCCATCAAATGGAATTTCACCAAGTTTCTGGTTGATCGGCAGGGGCAGGTCGTCAGGCGCTATGCCTCCAGGGACACGCCTGAACGTATCGGTCGGGATCTCGAGGAGATGCTCGCTGCCGCATAGTCGAGCAGGCGGGAATCAAGCGGAATGGGACGGACGCGCCGGCCTGCCCAACGCCGGCTCATGTGGGGGGTGTGCGATCCACGCCCCGCGTTGGCCGATGCGCCACGCAATCCAGCCCAGGCTCGCGCCGCGTGCTGCCATGAATCCCAGGAATGCGAGCCACAGGCCATCGTTGCCCAGCCACGGCAACAAGAGCGTGACCAGCAGTGCAAATCCCAGCGCACACACCAGCATGCTGTTGCGCATCTCGCGCGCCCGCGTGGCGCCCACGAACACTCCGTCCAGGATGTAGCTGGCCACGGCGATCAAGGGCAGAACCGCAAGGTAGGGCAGGTTGCGCATGGCCATTGCGCGCACCGCTTCAATATCCGTCTGCAGCGTCACGAACAGTCCGCCGCCCAGCGCAAACAGGATCGCGAACAGGCCCCCGCCCAGCAGTGACCAGCCCCCGGCAACCACCAGTGCCCGGCGCAAGGCAATGCGGTCCGCACTGCCGATGGCATGCCCGGTGAGCGCTTCCACTGCATTGGCGAGGCCATCCAGGGCGAATGACACGATCATCAGTCCGTTCAGCAGCAGCGCATTGGCCGCCACCACAACTGTGCCCAGCCGCGTCCCCAGTGCCGTGATGGCAAAGAACACCGCCTGCAACGCCAGCGAGCGCAGGAAAATGTCCCGGTTTACGCCCAGCAGCGGTGCCCATGCCCGCCAGCGACGCAGGGCGTCGATGTGCATGCCGCCCGGATGCACCCGCAGCATGTCGGGCAGAGCGGCCAGTCCGGTCAGGCAGCCCAGCCACGCACCGCATGCCGAGGCGGCCGCGATGCCGTTCACACCGAGATGCAGGCCGAACACGAACACCACATCCAGCACGATATTGCTGATATTGGTGACCAGCAGCATGCGCAGGGTCGCTCCGGGACGATGTGTGCCCAGCAGGGCGCCCACCAGTGCATAGTTGGCCAGGGCCGCCGGCAGCCCGAGCAGGCGGATGCGCACGTAGCCGCCGGCCAGCTGGTCCAGCACCGCGGACGGGCGCATCAGCTCCAGCACCCACGGCAACAGCGGCAGCAGAGTCATGCCGACCAGCACGGCCAGCACCAGCGCAAGCAGAAGCGACTGCGCGATGATCTGCCGTAGCAGACTGCCGTCGGAGCGCCCCACCGCCTGTGCGGCAAAGCCGGTCATGCCCATGCGCAGGAAACCGCACATCCACACCGGCAGCGTGTAGATGGCGCTGCCCACAGCCACGGCCCCCAGTTGTGGTGCCGAGTCCAGATGGCCGGCCACGCTGGTATCGGCAAGCGATACCAGCGGCACGGTCAGGTTGGAGGCGATCATGGGAGCGGCCAGCGCCCACACGCGGCGCTGGGTCGGGCCGTGCCGCCAGTCGGCGAGCCATTTGCGCATGAACGGGACACGCCAGGAGAACGGCAGGGAAGTGTCCCACTACACGGAGCCGCGGACCAGTCGAGCCCGGATTCATCGTCTCATTGCGCGGCCCCGTTGGCCGGGATAGGCTCGATGAACTGCTACCTGAATGGAAAACTGGGGAGATATCCATGAAGCGCCCACTGGGGTTTATTGCGGCCGTGTTGCTGGCCGTCGCTGCAACGGCGGTTGCCGCGCCATCGACCGATGGCACATTGCCGACCATTCCTTTCACGAAGTTCCGCTTGCCCAACGGCCTCACCGTGGTGGTCAGCGAGGACCACAAGGCGCCGGTGGTCGCGGTGGCCATGTGGTATCACGTCGGATCCGCGCGCGAGCCGATGGGCAAGAGCGGTTACGCGCATCTGTTCGAGCACCTGATGTTCGAGCGCTCCGGCCATCACGACGGCAACTATTTCCAGCCCTTCGAAAAGGCCGGTGCCACCGGCATGAACGGCACCACCGCCAATGATCGCACCAACTACTTCGAGACCGTCCCCACCACGGCGCTGGACATGGCTTTGTGGATGGAGTCCGACCGCATGGGCTGGCTACTCGACGGCCTGGGCAAGGACGAGGTCGACCAGCAGCGCGGCGTGGTGCAGAACGAGAAGCGCCAGGACGAAAACCAGCCCTATGGTCTGCGCGTGCAGGAGGACATCGAGGCGCACGCCTATCCGCTGAACCATCCGTATCACCACGACACCATCGGCTCGATGAAGGACCTCAACGCGGCCTCGATCCAGGATTTCAAGACGTGGTTCCGGACCTATTACGGTGCCGCCAATGCCACCCTGGTGCTGGTCGGTGACATCACCCTCGCCGAGGCCCGGGCCAAGGCGCTGAAGTATTTCGGCGAGATTCCGTCCGGTCCGCCGGTCGCCAGGCTGCAGCCGTGGACCTTTCCACGCGACAGCTCCACCTCGGGCCACATGCAGATGGACGTGCCGCAGACGCACATCTATCGCGAATGGAACACGCCGCACGGGGGGACGCATGCCGACAACATGCTGAGCCTGGCCGCCAACATCCTGGGCAGCGGCAAGTCTTCGCTGCTGTACCAGCGCCTGGTCTATCGGGACAAGCTGGCGGACGACGTCTCTGTCGAGCAGAGCTCCGGCGAGCTGGCCTCGCAGTTCGAGCTGGAAGTGGACGTCAAGAAGGGCGTGGATCCGAAAAAGGTCGAGGCGGCCGTGGCCGACGTCTGGAAAACGTTCCTCCAGAACGGGCCGAGCAGCGACGAACTGGAACGCTCCAAGACGGCGTTCCGCGCCTACATGGTGCGCCGTATCGAGCGGGTCGGCAGCTTTTCCGGCAAGGCTACCCTGCTGGCGGCCGGACAGGTCTACCACAAGGATCCGGGGGCGTGGCGCAAGCAGCTCGAGGACATGATGGCGGCCACACCCGCGCAGGTGCGCGAGGCCGCGCGCCAGTGGGTCGGCAAGGGCGACTACACCCTGACCGTGACGCCGCTGAGTAAGGGCGAGAAGGCCTCCACCGCGGATGTGGCAGAGACCGGCGGCCTGGGCAGGGCGCCCGGCGCGCCCGACCCGGTGATGCCGTCCAGGCACGACTGGCACACGGTCAAGTCCAATGTCGACCGCAGCAAGGGTGTGCCCTCCGTGGATGCATTTCCGGACCTTGCATTCCCCAGACTGCAGCACGCCACGCTCGACAACGGCATCAAGGTCACGCTGGCGGAGCATCACGATATTCCGGTGACGCAGATGAGCCTGCTCTTCGATGCGGGCTATGCCACCGACATGGGGCACAAGCTGGGCACGGCCAATTTCACCATGAGCGTGCTCGATGAGGGCACCATGGACCTCAGCGCGCTGCAGATCGCCAAGCGCATGAAAGGCCTGGGGGCGCACATCTCCACCGGCTGCGGGCTGGATACCTGCACGGCCTCGCTGGACGCGCTCGACGACAAGTTGCAGCCGTCGCTCGAGCTGCTGGCCGACATGGTGCGCAACCCGGCCTTTCGCCCGGCAGATGTACAGCGCCTGCGCGGCCAGTGGCTGGCCAATATCGCGCACGAGAAATCGCGGCCGGTGCAACTGGCGCTGCGGGTGTTGCCGCCCCTGCTGTACGGCAAGGGCAACGCCTATGCGATGCCGTTCACCGGCTCGGGCACCACTGCCTCGATCAAGGCGTTGAAGGTGTCCGACATGCGCGCCTTCATGCATGACTATGTGCGCCCGGACAACGTGCGCATCCTGGTCGCCGGCGATACCACGATGCAGCAGATCCTGCCCCGCCTGAACGCGGTGTTCGGCAACTGGAAGGCACCGTCCAGTGCGGTACCGAAGAAGAATATCGCCAAGGTGTCCTATCCGGATCAGTCGCGTGTCTACCTGATCGACCGTCCCGGGTCGCTGCAGTCGGTGATTCTGGCAGGGCTGGTCTCGCCCTCCACCACGGCGCCGAACCATCTGGATATCACCACCATGAATGGCGCGTTCGGTGGGTCGTTCACTTCGCGTCTGAACATGAACCTGCGCGAAGGCAAGCACTGGGCCTATGGAGCCTTCAGTTTCATCCCGGAGGCTGTGGCCCAGAGCCCGTTTCTGATCTATGCGCCGGTACAGACGGACAAGACCGCCCCCTCGGTCAAGGAGATCCTGAAGGAAGCGCATGCGGTCATCGGTACCAGACCGCTCACAAGCGCCGAGATCGGCAAGATCAAGCAGAATGACGTGCGCACCATGCCCGGCGAGTACCAGACCAGCGGCGCCGTGCTCTCGGCCATGACCGACATCGCCTTGTACCATCGTCCGGACGACTACATCGCCACGCTCAAGCAGCGTATCGACGGGCTCAAGGACCGGAACGTGCAGGCAGCAGCGCGGGAAGTGATCCGTCCCGATCATCTGACCTGGGTGATCGTGGGCGACCTGTCCAAAATCGAGAAGCCCATCCGCGCCTTGAATATCGGCCCCACCCAGGTGATCGATACCAACGGCAATCCCGTGAGCAGCAAGTAGGACCGAGCCCGGGCACATGTCGACAATGGACGTGTGCCGGGAGCAGGTATCGATGCTGGCGGATTGCGTGTTCCGTGCCGGGTCTGCAGGACGTTGTGCATCGGCCACGTGATGCCTGTTGTAGCGGGTTAAGGTGGCTGACGCGACGCTGGCGGCCCGCCATGTCGCCCGCGCACTTTGCAGCAGGATGATCCTGCGATGCGTGTGCGGGGCCTTGCCTGGCACCGGGCCGTGCCATGGGGTCCATGGACGTGTCGCTCGTTCGTGGCGTCACGCGGCGCGCGGGAATGTCCCCCATCGCCTGCGGCAGATCACTGTTGACGAGGCCCCTGGGTTTGCAGTTCAGCGCCATGGGTTTTAGCCTAGCGGGTTCGCGCTGGTGTTCCTGCGCTGGCCCATTTATTTGATTTCCCGAGGTTCCCCCATGCAAATCGCCGACAGCAAGGTTGCATCATTCCACTACACGCTGACCAATGAAGGTGGCGAAGTCATCGACAGCTCGGAAGGCCGCGAGCCCTTGGCCTATCTGCACGGTGCCGGCAACATCGTGCCGGGTCTGGAGAAGGCCCTGGCCGGGCACGAGCCGGACGATGCATTGAAGGTCGAAGTCGCGCCGGACGAAGGTTACGGCCCGCGTCACGAGCAGCTGATCCAGAAGCTGCCCAAGAGCGCGTTCAAGGGCGTGCCCGAGCCCAAACCGGGCATGCAGTTCCAGGGAACCGGACCGCAGGGTCCGATCACCGTGATGGTCAAGGATGTCGAGGCCGATGAAGTGACGGTGGACGGCAATCATCCGCTTGCCGGACAGACCCTGAACTTCGACATCAAGGTGGCGGACGTGCGCGATGCCACCGAGGAAGAGCTCAACAACGGCCAGGTGGCAGGTCTCGCCACCGACGCCGAGGCCGAACAGCAGGCGTAAGCCACAGCCGCCGAGGCCTGACGACCGGCGCAACGCAGACATGTGTCACGGTGTCTGCGTTGCGCCGGTTTTTTTTGTGCTCTCGCTGGAGGGCGGAACATGGTCCGTTGCCCGCATGCGGCTGTCGCGGGCGGCGGCCGAATGAGGGGCGGGGCCGCGCTCAGTACCAGCCCAGCAGGGATATGCCCACGCCCACGTACGTGGAATGGTGGTTGTAGTTGAGCAGGCTCTCGCCGTAGCCGTTGAACACGTCCAGATAACCGCGCAGGTTGTCGTGGATCGGAAACGACCAGGTGAAGTCCAGGGCACCGTGGGCATGGCTGCGGAATGCATGCCGAGCCATCAACGAGAATTCGTTGCGGCCGGATTCGTGCACGATGCGCACTTCGCCGTGTCCCATGTAATCCTGGATATCCGGATTGTCGTCATTGGAGGCGTTTTCCGGAATGCGCCACCATGGCCGCAGCGTCACCGTCCAGTTGCCGCGTTCCAACCCGATATTGGCGATGATGCGGTTCCAGCTGCGTGACTGCGGGTTGCTGCGGCCGTCGGACTGGTGGTTGAGGCTCAGGCTCAGCAGGCGGCCATCGAAGCCCAGCACGTTGTAGTGCGTGTCGAAGACCATCATCAGTTCCGGCTCGTAATCGGTCTCGCTGAACGGGCGCGAGATCTTGCTGTTGTAGAGCTGCCAGCGCGATGACTGGGTATAGCCGAACCACAGATCGCCGCGATCGCCCAGCAATCCCTGCCACAGTTTGGTCTTCAGGCTCAGCTGGAACTTGGCCTGCACGTGCTGGTAATCCAGCGAGTCGGCAACCGTGTGGTCGGGCGAGGGGCTGGTGGGGTGATCGTTTACGCTGCTGGTGTAGAACACGGGCAACAGATAGACCGGCTTGTAACCGCGGATGCTGAAGGTGCCCAGCTTGCTTTCTTGCGCCAGCTCCCAGCGGCTGTCCAGCAACGAGGCCGGTTTCGCGTCCCCGTTACCCGGGGCGCTGGCCGCGCGCATGGTGCGATACCGGTCCCGCCCGTGGGGGAACATGCCGCCATTGTGCGGCTCGCGTTTGCCGTGGGGTTTGCGCGCTTCAGCTCCGGCCTCCTCGTGTCCGGCAATCTTGTCGTAGCAGGATAGGCGCGCAGCATCGGACTCGACCGCGGCGCACGCTTCGAGGCTGTTCGGTTGTGCGGTCTGCGCATATACCGCCATCGCGGCCTGGAGGCTGAACAGCACCAGGGTCGGCAGCGTCCATCGAAACGTCATAGATGCATCGTCCTGTCGAAATCGCCGGCCGGACAACTGCCGGGGTTTCACTGTTTTGTGGCCGCCGCGGGCGAGCCGCTGGGGCCCGCAGACTGATCCTGCATTCACCAGATGGGCGCATTCGCGTGCTGCGCGAATGCGCCCTGATGCCGGACATCCGGCGGCTCGCTGGGTGAACGGGTGACCTGTTGCGTTGGGGAATGGCGGCTTGCCGGTGAACCCGCGGGCTGGGCGAAGCCGGTCGGACGCGGTATCGGCCGACCCGCGGCCCTGGCGAGGCTAGTGATTTTTCCAGCGCGTGTATTCGGCCTTGCTGATGCGGCCGTTCTTGTTGGAGTCGGCATACTCGAAATCATTGGCCAGCGGGGGGTAGGCCGATGCCTCGGCGCGCGTGATGGAATGGCCGGATGCGCCCGCCAGTTTGGAAAACGCGGGCGGCGGTCCCGCCTCGGGTGGCGCCTGGGTCTGCGAGTTGATCGTCACCTTCGCGCCTTTGGAGGAGGTGAACGTGGTGCTTCCGATCACCTTCTGATCGTCATCGGACTGCGTGTCTTCCGGTTGCATCGCATCGCGATCAGTGTCCACCGGGGATTTCGTCGTGTTGTTTGTCGGGGGGTGCGCCTGCTGGTTGACGGGAACCGGCGGCGGGGCGCTCTGGGCCAGGGCAGCGCCGCTCAGAAGCAGGCCCGCGCCGAAGCACAGGCTCGAGAGAAGGACATGTTTCATGGCAGTACTCCGTCGATACGGATGGGAAAGACTTCAGGTGCAGACGCACCACGCCCCCGAAAAGCCGTGGCGCAGACAAGGAAGCTACCAACCCGGGCTTGAACAAGGGTTCAATGTGGATTGCGATGCAGCCGCGAAGAACCGATCGGCTCTTGGACATCGTGGAACCCGACGCACGTGGCACGCGGCGGGATATGGGAGGATGCGTGCATGTCTCCGGATCTCGAGCTGACACCCAACGCGGCACGCCTGTTGCACTTGGCTGCCCAGGGATTGTTGCGCCGCCCGCGCAGGGGCATGCATCCCGACAGATTGCTGCGGGTCGCGCACGATCTGTGCCTGCTGCAGATCGACACCATCCAGGTCGTGGCGCGCAGCCCCTGGCTGGTCCTCTATTCCCGCCTCGGTGCCTATCCGAAAATCTGGCTGGATGAACTGCTTGTCAGCGCCGATCTGGCCGAGGCATGGGCGCATGAAGCATGCCTGGTGCCAGCGGCGCATATGCCCATGCATGCCGCCTACCGGTCACGGCGCCACACGCACTGGGCGTATCGCATGGCGGCGCGCGTCCGCGCCGAGCACGGGGATCGCATGCAGGCGGTCCTGCAGCATGTGCGCCACCATGGGCCGGTGCGCTCCGCGGACTTCGCGCCTGCCCGCAAGGATTCTGCCGGATGGTGGGGCTGGAAATTGGAGAAATCCTGCCTGGAAGCGTTGTTTGCCCAGGGCGAGCTGATGGTGGCACGCCGTGAGCGGTTCCAGCGCGTCTACGACCTCACCGAACGGGTATGGCCACGATTGGGTCATGCCGCGGCCACGGCCCGACCCACGGCGGGGCAGGCCAGGCAGTGGTTCATTGCAGCCTCCGTACGGGCGTTGGGCGTGGCGCGGCCGGAGTGGATCGGTGATTATTTCCGCCTGGGGCGGGTCACTGCGGACGAATGCCGGGAATTGACGGCACGGGGCGAATTGCTGCAGGTCCGCGTCAAGGGGTGGGACACACCCGGTCTTGTGCATCGGGACATACTGCCACTCGCGGAGCGCGCGGCCCGGGGCCGCCTGCGGGCCACGTACACGGCACCGCTATCGCCATTCGATCCGGTGGTCTGGGATCGGGACCGCGCGCGCACGCTGTTCGGCTTCGCCTACACACTGGAGTGCTATCGACCCGCGAGCAAGCGGCGCTACGGATATTTCGTCCTGCCATGGCTGCATCGCGGGCGGCTGGTGGCGCGCATGGATGCCAAGGCGCATCGACGTGACGGCGTGTTCGAGGTGCGCAGCTTTCACTTCGAGCCCGAGGCGCGCATCGATTCACGTGGGCTGCGGGAGCTGGCCCATGCCCTGGCGGTCTTCGCGGCGTGGCACGAGACGCCGTCGGTGCATCTCGCCAGGGTCTTCCCGGCGGCGCTGGAGCGGCCGTTGCGGGCTGCATTGCGTCAGTGTGATGCAGCGCGTTGAAGCGTCGGGATTCTGCGGCCGCATGCGCCGCTGATGTCGTGGGCCCCGGTCAGTGAGCCCAAGGCGCAGAATCGTCAGGATGAGCTTCCACTCGCGGCACTGCTGGCGGCGCCGGCCGGCATCTCGCAGGACTTGCCGTGCAAGGCCTCACGCATCAGCTTGTTCAGCGAACGGCAGCGTGCGGGCAGGATTTCGCGTTGTTTCGGATCGCGCGATTGCTCTAGCAGGGTCGTGCGCATGGTCTCGTAGTGCGACTGGATGGTATCGGCGGGGAAAATATGGGCGGCACGATGACAGGCCTTGTAGCTGGCCAGGTAATCGTCGCAGGCCGGGATGCCGGTCTTGTCCGGAAGTTTTGGCGTGGATGCGGCTGTATGCGATGCGGAGTGCGTCGAATGTGTGGATGACTGTGATGAAGACGACGTTTTCGCGGACCTCGCCGTGGAATGGCTTGACGCGGGGTGCGACGGCTTGGCTTCATGGCGGGTGCATCCCCCCAGCACCAAACCCATGCCCAACAGTGATGCAGTCAAGACGGCAGGACGTAAACGCATATCGACTTCCCCTTGGAGCGTACTCAGAGCGCCGTGGCGCGGAGGCTTCATTGTGGTTCATGTGGCCAACGTTGGCTTAACGGCGTCGAACCGCCTGATTGCCAGTTAATTGGCGTTCATAAAAATACCGTCGAAATAGATCGCCACGGGCCCGGAAAGTGCGTATGATTCGCGCCACTGTGTTTGTTCGGTCGCGCGAGTGGCCTGATGTTGCGGGAGCAGATCTCCCGCTCGTTCCATCGCTTCATGTGTCCCCCGGCAATCTCAGTAAGTCGCCGCTCCATGTCGGAACGGCTTGTCTATAGAAATGTAAAGGTTGGAATAAGTTATGTCGGATCGTGAAAACGGCACCGTGAAGTGGTTCAACGACGCCAAGGGTTTTGGCTTCATCAGTCGCGAAAGCGGCCCGGACGTGTTCGTCCATTTCCGCGCCATCAGTGGCGACGGATTCAAGAGCCTGCAGGAAGGCCAGCAGGTCAGCTTCAAGGTCGTGCAGGGCCAGAAGGGCCTGCAGGCCGACGAGGTGATTCCGTCCTGACGCCACGCGCGTCAAGCGGAGAATCAAAAAGCCGGGCAGGTTTCCTGCCCGGCTTTTTTCGTATTTAGCTGCTGGTCAGCCCCGATAGGCTACGCGGGCGTCTTTTTCAGCTATGCTTGGCCTACTGTGGTTTGTCCGGTCGCGTCAGTGCTACGTCGCTTCATGTGTCTCCGGCAATCTCAGTAAGTCGCCGATCATTGCCAATAATGCATCGGTTTGTCTCGAGAAATCTGGAGTGAGTCATGTCGGATCGTGAAATCGGCACCGTGAAGTGGTTCAACGATGCCAAGGGTTTTGGCTTCATCAGTCGCGAAAGCGGCCCGGACGTGTTCGTCCATTTCCGCGCCATCAGTGGCGACGGATTCAAGAGCCTGCAGGAAGGCCAGCAGGTCAGCTTCAAGGTTGTCGAAGGCCAGAAGGGCCTGCAGGCCGAAGAAGTCACGCCTGCCTGAATCTGCTTCGCGGCGGATTCCGTGCCACAGCGGCCGTCCCGGCTGCTGTGGCCGGTGCCGGCCCTGCCTGTTCGCAGGCGGGGCCGGTTCATCGTGGGGGTGTGTTGACGTCGCGCTGCGCTGGCGTCGATGGTTTTCCGGGGTCGACGTGCGTCGGCCCTTCGTTTTTTCAGCATCGTGGCGAGTCATTCCATGACTGACGCGAAGGCAGGGTCCGGCACGACGCCGCATGTATCTCGCGTGCGCTGCGCGGATGGATCCGAATACGACCTCACCATGCTCGTGCCGCCGCATGGGGACGGCCGCGGCCTGTACTGGATGCCGGCCATGGGCGTGGCCGCCCGGCATTACCTTTCCTTTGCACAGGCGCTTGCCGAACGCGGGTACACGGTGGCGCTGCATGAATGGCGTGGCATCGGCAGCAGCGATCGGCGCGCCTCGCGCCAGTGTGTCTGGGGCTATCGCGAGCTTCTGCTTGATGATCTGCCCAGCGGTCTGCAGCGGGCGGGCGCCCATGCGCCTGACGTGCAATGGATGCTTGGCGGGCACAGCCTTGGCGGACAGCTGGCGGCCTTGTGCGCTGCGCTGCGCCCGCAGCAGACCGCGGCGCTGATTCTGGTTGCCAGCGGTTCTCCATTCTGGAAGGTCTTCGCGCCCGGCTGGCGCTGGGGGTTGCGCGTCGCCTATGCCCTGGCACCGGCCACCGCCCGGGTGTTCGGCTATTTCCCCGGTCGCAGAATCGGCTTCGGCGGCCGTGAGTCGATGGGCGTGATGACCGATTGGAGCCGCAGCGGCCGCAGCGGCCGCTACATGGCCGAAGGCATGCAGGTGGAGCTGGAACTGGGGCTGGCCGACCTCGAGTGCCCGGTGCTGGCGCTGCGCATGCAGGACGATGCGTTCGGCCCCGAGCGCTCGCTGCGATATCTCATCCACAAGATGCCGCATACGCCCAGCGAGACGTTTGCGCTGGATGCTGCGGCGCTGGGTTGCGCAGCCGGACACTTTGCCTGGATGAAATCGCCGCAGGCCGTGGCGGCCCTGATTGATGCGCGTACGCAGTGGGCGAGGGCTGCGGTGCACCATGCGGCCTCGGCAGCCAGGTGAAGCTGCCGCTGCGATGGGGCAGAATGGCGTCGCGTCGCGTCGCTTCCGCAGGAGTCCCCCATGCAGCATTTTGCCAGCTTCCGCGATTTCTATCCGTTCTACCTGTCCGAACATGCGGACCGACGCTGTCGCCGCGCACATTTCATCGGCAGCTGTCTGGTGCTGCTGGTGCTTGCTTTGGCATTGCTCAGCCGCAACCCATGGCTGTTGATCCTGATGCCACTGATCGGGTATGGCTTTGCCTGGTTCGGTCATATGCGCTTCGAGAAAAACCGGCCCGCCACCTTCAGCCATCCGCTGTACAGCCTGATGGGGGACTGGGTGATGTTCTGGCAGATGCTGCGTGGGAAGATTCGCTATTGAGCCGTGCGCACGGTTGCGTGTGTGTCGCATTGGTCGAAACCTGGATCACAGCCGTGGTTCTCGTCTGCCAACGTCACCATGCGTGATAATGATCACGTCACCGTTGCGGAGTTTGAAAAGCAATGAGCGCTGAGCCCGGTCTTCACCATACGAAAAATGCCTCATCGACAAATTTCATCGGCGCCGTGGAACCCGTTTAGCGATTTCGGATCTTTCACACAATCTGGACCGTAAGCGGTTAATACTCTGGCGCACATGCTGGCGTTCTGCGAGCATCGGCTATTCAAGCTTGGTGCTCTGGCGTCGACCGCAAGGAGATCACGTATGCTTAAAGACTCATCCACAAGCTATGGCGCGCTGACGCGTAGCTTTCACTGGATCTTGACACTACTGATGATCGGCATGCTCATTCTCGGCTGGGTGATGGTCGGTTTCTCTCATCATTCGCCGTTGGGAAAGACGCTGGTCAGTATTCACAAGTCCACCGGTGTGCTGACGCTCGTGGTGGCGCTTTTGTTTATCCTCTGGCGATTGGTCAACCCGCGGCCATCGCTCGCACAGCTACCCGCTTGGCAACGCTATCTTGCTCACGCCACGCACTATCTACTTTATTTCATTCTTCTGGCGCAGCCGTTGGCCGGCTTGATCATGGTGATGGCAAGCGGTCACCCAGTGAACGTCTATGGCCTGTTTACGCTGCCGGTGTGGACACCGCACAGCCACGCGCTTGCGAGTGGCTCACACACCTTCCACACAGATGTCCTGCCTTGGCTGATCGTGGCGCTGCTGGCGCTTCACGTGCTTGGGGCGCTGTATCACCAATTCGTGCGCCACGACTCGATCACGCGACGTATGCTCACCGGTGCCAGCTTCCGCGAATAGGTTCAGGTCGTGAAGGAGTGAGAAGAGGTAGCCACGAAAAACTTCGCCTCTTGGCGATGCCCTATTTTCGGCGACTGATGTAGCTCTCCGCATCGCGGTTTTTCGCATTGACGCCAGAGTAGTGTTTCGCTTCGAAGTTTGCGAAGGCGACGGCCAAGCGATGACGTTGCTCCAAGCTGGTGTGACGGCGAAACTCGGCGAGGCTTTCGCGCTCCTCCTCACCCATGTGGTCACTGTTGGCTTTTCTGGCTGCGGCGATTGCGGTGTACCAATCATCGCTTCCTACAGCGTGAAGCGACACTTTTGATAGCGCATCACGAATGTCATTGTGATCGCCGATAGCATCTCGTGTTTCGCCAGCCGGCGAATCCTTGCTACCAGCACCTTCGCCCACTTTGAGCAATGCCGGGTAAAAATGCTTCTCCTCCGATGCCGCGTGAACTTCCAGAAAAGTCGCCAGTCGATTCCATACGGCAGACAACGTTTCGGTATCGGATCGCTCGACCTCATCAAGAATTGCAAAGCGCCGACGCTGCTCGTGATGGTCATCGCAAATCAATTGACAAATGTCCATGCCTTCCACCTCAAAAAGGGCACTCTATCTTCTCGCCGGTGATGATGCCGTGAGGCCAACTGCGTCGCCCGATGAGGTTGATTGCAAGTCCCGGTAGACCGTGATCATGTCCGTTCAGCACGCGCAAAAATTTGCGCCAATGTCACGGCAGCAGGTCATACTGACGCTTTGAATTGATTCTCGGGAGTCCGTTGCATGCGTAAACGTCATGCGGAAAGTCACGTCACCCATCGACTGAGCTGGTTGCGGCCGGCCGTGCTGGGCGCGAATGACGGTATCATCTCCACCGCCAGCCTGATTCTCGGCGTCGCCGCAGCGCAGGCCAATAGCCAGGGAATACTCGCCGCAGGCGTGGCTGGCTTGGTGGCAGGCTCGATGTCGATGGCCGCCGGCGAATATGTGTCTGTGTACTCGCAGCGCGACAGCGAAAATGCCGAGCAGGAACGCGAGCGGCATGAAATCCAGCACAATCGCGAAGGCGAGCATAAAGAGCTGGCGGCCATCTATGTGGGCCGCGGGTTGGAGCCGGCGTTGGCGCACCAGGTTGCCGATCAGCTGATGGCCCACGATGCGCTGGGCGCGCATATGCGGGACGAGCTGGGCATGAGCGATATATCCCTCTCAAGGCCGTTACGGGCAGCTGGTGCGTCGGCACTGAGCTTTGCTGTCGGCGCGGCGCTGCCACTTATTGTGCTTCTGCTGGTGCCGATGGCTTGGCTTCTACCCATGGTGTTCGTGACGGCACTGGTGTTTCTCGCTTGCTTGGGTGCGCTCGCTTCCGTTACGGGTGGCGCCAGCGCCGCGATCGGTGCACTGCGCGTTGTGGTGCTTGGAGCGTTGGCAATGCTGGTCACCATTGGTGTGGGCCGACTCTTCGATCTAGTCATATAAAGGCGCAACAAGCGCCACTGGACAACACGGCCGTTCCCGAGGCGCCTGTGCTTCAGGCATCGCCAGCCCTTCCCGATATAACGGGGTGAGTCAGGGCGTGAAGCAGCCGTCCGCCGACATCAACAACGGGTTGGGAACAATCGTTCGCGCACGATTTGCGCGCAGGTAGACTTACCGATATTGCCGATGGCAGTCCGTGCAGCGCTGCCTGATTCGCTGGACCGCCGCAGCCAGTTCGCCGCAATTCTTCGGGGCGGAACGCAAGGCTGCGGTCACGGTATCCTGTAGCTGCCGGGCATCGGTCTTGAATGGTGCATCGATGGCGCCGTGGGGGCCGGAGAACGCGGGGACGATCTCCGCGTTGATCGCGTTCAGTCGGGCCAGTTGGGCGGAATTCGCGTCGGCCGGGCACTGGCCGCGCTTGATGGCGCGTTGCATGGTGGCCATATGATGTTGCTGGATGGCCATGACGCCGCGCGGGTAGGCATCGCGCATGCGCAGCGTGTTGACGATCATGACGCTGGCGATGGAGCCGATGGCCAGCCCGAGGATGATCAGTAGCAGTGCGCGCACAAGATCATCCTGGCCTGTTTTCCCATGTGGATGGGCGGAATGGGTCTCTGGAATCAATCATTTATTTTCAGTGCAATAGAGCGTCAATCGAATGAGTGTTGCAGAATCGACATCACCGACGGCTCCCGCCGTTGCGCCACGGGCAACCGCTGCGGATCGTTTTTCCGGTGTGGATCGCTTGTACGGCGCCGGCAGTGTGGCGTGTTTGGCCGGTATGCGCGTGTGCATCGTGGGCATGGGCGGTGTGGGGTCGTGGGCGGCGGAGGCACTGGCGCGCAGTGGAGTGGGGCGCATCACGTTGATCGATGCCGATGAAGTCTGCGTCAGCAACAGTAACCGCCAGCTACATGCGCTGGAAGGGGCATTTGGCCGCGCCAAGGTGGGCGTGATCGGCGAGCGCCTGCGTGCCATCAATCCGCAGATCGATGTGCAGACCATCGAGCGCTTTCTGACGCCCTCGACACTGGACGAGTTGCTGGGCGGCGCATATGACCTGGTGCTGGACGCCTGTGATGCCTTTCGCGTCAAGGTGGAGATGATTGCCTGGTGCCGGAGACGCAGACTGCCGTTGATTGTCAGCGGGTCGGCCGGCGGGCGGACTGATCCCACGCAGATTCGCGTGCGTGACCTGTCGCGTACCACGCATGATGCGCTGCTGGGCATGATCCGCAAGAAGCTGCGGCAGGAGTTTGGTTTTCCGCGCAATACCGAGCGCTATTTCGGCATTCCCACCGTGTATTCGCTGGAGAACGTGCGCTATCCGCAGCCGGACGGCAGCGTCAGCGGCACGCGGCCCGACGCCACCGAAGCGCTGCGGCTGGGCTGTGGCGCCGGGTTGGGGGCGGCGACCCATGTGACGGCCAGCTTCGCGTTCGTGGCTGTGGGGCGGGCGCTGGAGATGTTGCTCGAGAATCGGGATTCGGTGCTGGATGCCGAGGGTCCGGGCCAGGCGTAGATCGGCGCGTCTTTTCATCCCGGCTTCCCCGCTTGTCGATGCCGGTTCGGCTTTGGACGCTTTCCGTGTGCGCCGGATGACCCGAAATCAATCCTTCCCGCCCTGCATCTCAATGCACCGCCTCGGGTCCACCGCCGCCGAATGGCGGCCTGGCCAGCCAGATCAGCGGGATCATGGCGACGAACATGATGGCGAAGATCCAGAAGACCTCGTTGACCGACAGCGTCAGGGCCTCTCCCTGGACCACGCGATCGAGCATGGCCAGGCGGTGCATCTGGTCCAGGCCCATGGCCTTGAGATGCTCCAGGTAGTTTTCGGCGGCGGGACGCGCGGTGGTGATATTGCTGGCCATGATGGCGTGGTGGTACTTGCCGCGGTTCTGCCACAGCGTCACGGTGACGGCGGTGGACACACTGGAGGCCATGGTACGGAAGAAGTTGGCCAGCCCCGAGGCCGAGGCCACCTGATCGGGCGGCAGGCCGGAGATGATCATCTGATTGAGGGGAATGAAAAAGCACGGGATGCCGATGCCCATGACCAGTCGCGGCAGGATCAGCGTCTCGAAGGAGGCCTGGCTGTTGAACGTGGAGAACCAGTACGAAGTACCGCCCAGCACCACGAAGGCGACGGTGACCAGAATGCGCAGGTCGATCTTGTCGATGTTGCGGCCGATGATCGGCGACAGGATGAAAGCCAGGATGCCCACCGGCGCCGTGGCCAGGCCGGCCCACGTGGCGGTGTAGTTCAGGTCCAGCTGCAGCCATAGCGGATACACCACGTTGATGCCGAAGAAGGCGATCATGCCGGTGGCAAGCGCGGTCACGCCGACGGCGAAGTTGCGGCTCTTGAACAGCGACAGGTCCACCACCGGATGCTTGTCGGTGAGCTCCCAGGCCACCAGAAAGGTCAATGCCACAAGCGCGATGATGCCCAGCGCGAGAATCAGAGGCGAGGCAAACCAGTCCTTGTCGTTGCCGTTGTCCAGCATGAACTGCAGCGAGCCGACGCCGACGATCAGCAGCAGCAGGCCGATCTTGTCGATGGGCTGCTTGGTGATCCTGGTCTCGCGTTTGCGCAGCAGCGTCCAGGCGATGGTGACCGCCATCAGGCCTACCGGCGCATTGATGAAGAAGATCCACGGCCAGGACAGGTTGTCGGTGATGTAGCCGCCCATGATGGGGCCGAAGATGGGTGCGATGACCACGGTCATGGCCCACAGCGCCAGTGCCAGTCCCTTCTTGTCCTGCGGATAGATGGCCAGCAGCAGCGACAGCGAGAGCGCCACCATGGGGCCGGAACCGGCGCCCTGCAGCAGGCGAAAAAACACCAGTTCCGGCATGGTGTGGGCCAGGCCGCACAGCGTGGAGAAGGTGACGAAGGCCAGCAGCGAGACGCAGAAGGTGCGCACCTCGCCGAAGCGTTTCGCCAGCCACCCGGTCAGCGGCTGCATGATGGCGCTGGCCAGTGCATAGGAACTGATCGCCCAGGTGCCTTCCTGTGCGCTCACTGCCAGGTCGCCGGCGATGTGCGGCACGGCGACGTTGACGATGGTCAGGTCCAGGATCTCCATGAACGTCGCGAAGGCGATCGCGATCGTCAGGACGGTCAGCGTGATGCCGGTAAACGGTTTGGCGTCTTCGGTGATGGACTGGGTCATGCCGGGATCCGGTGCCGTGCGCGCAGGAGGCTCAGTGCGAGGCGGATGTCTGCTGTTTCATGTTGGCGCGGATGATGGCATCGGCCTCATGGTTGGCCTGGGCCAATCCCTTGACGTAGACCGAGGTGGTGGCAACGGGTTGCTGCACCGGATGCTGGGCCAGCACCTGCCCGGAACGCTGGCTGGTGTCCACCGTCACCTCGGCCGAGAGGCCGATGCGCAGGGGGTGCTTGCGAAGTTCCTTGGCGGGAAGCGACACCCGCAGCGGCACGCGCTGCACCACCTTGATCCAGTTGCCCGAGGCGTTCTGCGGCGGCAGCAGGGCAAAGACCGAGCCGGTGCCGGGCGACATGCCCAGCACCTTGCCGTGATAGGTCACATCGCCGCCGTAGATGCTGCTTTCCACGGTCACCGGTTGGCCGATGCGGATGTGCCGGAGCTGGCCTTCCTTGAAGTTGGCGTCCACCCACAGGTGATCCAGCGGCAGGATCTGCATCAGCGCATGTCCCGGCGAGATGCTGTTGCCCAGTTGCACGCTGCGGTTGGCGACGTAGCCACTGACTGGCGCCCGCACCTCGGTTCGATGCACCGCCAGCCAGGCCTTGCGAAATTCCGCCTTGGCGCTCAACACTGCGGGGTTGGTCATGGCGGTGGTGCCGGAAATGGCCACATGGGCCGCGGTGGCCTTCTGCTCTGCCACCTTCAGCTGCGCACGTGCGGTGGTGACCTGATCCTTCAGGTGTGCCAGTGTCTCGCTTGCCACGGCCTGCTGTTTCAGCAACGGCTGCCGGCGTTTCAGGTCGGCCTGGGCTACCTGCAGGGCAACCTTCTGCGCGCTGACGGCGGCATCAGCCTGAGCGGCGGATGCCTGCTTCTGACGGAACTTGCGTACCGACTGTGCCAGCGCATTGCGCGCCTTGCCCAGCTCGACGCGCGCATCGGTGGAATCCAGCTTTACCAGCACCTGGCCGGCCTGCACACGATCGGTATTGTCGGCCATGATCGCGGTCACGGTGCCGGCGACCTGGGCGCTAACCGTGACCTGATTGCCGCTCACGTAGGCATCATCGGTCGACTCCTGTACGGAATAGACGAAGATCCACAGCAGCAGCCAGATGATGCCGGCCAGCACGAACGCCAGCGCGATGATGAGCAGGATGCGCATGCGCTTGCGCTTGTCGGTGCCGGGCTTGGTGTCGCCGGGCGCGTTCGTGGGTGGCGCGGCGCCCTCACGTCCGGTGTCGTCGGAGTGTTCGTCCTCGGGTCTCTTGTCGGCGGTCATGGCGTGTCTTTCCGGGGCGAATGGGGGGATTTTGTGCCGGATTCATCACCGGGCGTCGGCATGCGGTAACCGCCACCCAGCGATTGGATCAGCGCGATATCGGCCGACACTGCCTGTGCCTGCAGAGTCAAGGCGGTGTCGCGCTCCTGCAGCAGTTGGGCGCGCGCCCTGAGCACGGGTCGCGCATCGGTCAGGCCCTGCCGCTGCCTGGCGGTGCTGCTGCGGGCAATTGCCTGTACGGCATGGATCTGTTGGCGCTGTTGTCTGCGCTGCGCATGCAGTTGCTGGAGGGTCAGGGCGCGCCGGGCCACGTCGTGGGCCGCCTCGCTGACGGTATTGTCGTAATCGGCGATGGCGGCTTTCAGGCGCGCGCGCGAGGCACCATAGCCGGCGCGCAGCAAGTCGCCTTCGAAGATGGGCAAATGCAGCGCGGGCGCCACGGAGAGCACACGACTGCTGCTGTCCAGGAATTTGCTCATGTCGATGCTGGACAGGCCGGCCATGGCCGTGACGCTGATATCCGGAAAGAATTCGGCGCGTGCAGCGTGGACCTTCTGCAGGGCCGCCTCGACCTGCCAGCGGCTGGCTGCAATGTCGGGGCGGCGTGCGATCAGGTCCAGCCGGGCATTGGCGGGCAAAACCATGGTTGCGGCCGGGAGAGGCCGTGCCTTGAGCGCGGGAAGCATCTTCGGCGCCACGCCGGCCAGCGTCGCCAGCGCCACGCGCTTGATACGGGCGCTGCCTTGCAGCGAGGTGATATGAAGGCGGGCCGCCGACAATCGGGATTGAGCCTCGAGCAGCTTGTCAATGGGTTGCAATCCGGCGTTGAGACGCAGGCGGTCGATATGCACCAGGCGTTTGTTGACCCGGACCTGCTGCCGCGCCAGCTGG
Source organism: uncultured Gammaproteobacteria bacterium (assembly GCA_963747595.1). Classification (GTDB taxonomy): domain Bacteria; phylum Pseudomonadota; class Gammaproteobacteria; order Xanthomonadales; family Rhodanobacteraceae; genus Oleiagrimonas. The sequence goes on along the minus strand of CAVVFO010000002.1, from coordinate 756,194 downwards.
AGACGTGCCTGATCCGCCTGCCAGCCGAAATAGGTGTCGGCGATGGAGGTTTCCAGCGCCAGGGCCGCGGCACTGGCACGTGCCTGTGCCGCGTTGGCGGCACCGATGGCGGCGCGGATCTTGTCGTGTTGCTTGCCCCACCAGTCGAAGTGGTAGTTCAACTGCACGCCCGCAGTGGCCTGGTTGTACCAGGTGAATCCGAGGAATTTCGTGGGGATCAAACCATGTTCGCTGAGCCGCTGCCGTTCGAACTCGGCGCTGCCGCCGATTTTCAGTCCGGCCTGCGCAGCGGCGACATGGATGGATTGCTGCGCGCTGTTCACGCGCGCCCGCGCAACCGAAAGGCTGGTCGAGCCTTTCATGGCCATGTGGATCAGCTGGTCGAGCTGCGGATCATGGAATGACTTCCACCAGTCCTGCGCCGGCCATTGGCCGTGGGAGGGAACGGATAACCCCGCCAGAGGCACGTCATGGCGCAGTTTTGGCTTTGCCACTTTGTCGGGAACAGAAACACAGGCGCCGAGCAAGACGGTCGCCAGTACAATGGCCAGGATACGCGGAGATCTCATGGGGTCATTCCTGCCCCGGAGTCATGGGGTCAAGGTTGCGCAGTAGTTTTTCCAGCAGGCGGCGGAACTGACGGCTTTCCGTGGTGCTGAAGTTGGTGAACATGGCGGAAACCCTGGGATGCAGTTGCGGCAGCAGCGTGCGCACAAGATGTTCCCCCGGGGCAGTGAGCTTGAGGATGACGCGGCGGCGATCCTCCTTGTCGGGTTTGCGTGTCACCAGTCCGCGCTGCAGCAGGCCGTCGATGATACGTGTCATGTTGGTCGGTTTCTGTGTCGCCCAGCGACACAGTTCGCTGGGATGGGTGGCATGGTCCGGGCTGCTGAACAGCATCATCAGGGTGCGGAATTCACTGTTCTTGAGCCTGTGCGGCTTGAGCCAGGTTTCTTCGAGGTCGTCCAGCCCGTTCCCCGCGATGTGCACCAGGCGCAGCAGCACCACGGCATCGACCGGCAAGTCGGGCAGATGTTCGGCAACGCGTCCGACACCGGTTTTCATGGAATCGGCGGATTGCAGCAATTGCCCCATGTCATCGATGAATTATTCAGTAATGAACTATCAGTCTAAGGGCGAGGCGGGCGAGCATGCAAGATGGCGAGGGCACCATGCGCGCCTGCGGCGGTCGCTCAGTGCAGGCCGAACAGGTTACGCGCGTTGCGCGTGGCGGCGGCGGCGATCTCTTCGCGCGATTCGCTGCGCAATGACGTGATGCGATCGAGTACCTCGGGCAAATAGCCAGGTTCATTGCGCTCGCCTTGATGTGCCGCGCCGCTCTGGTCGGGTGCATCGGTTTCCAGCAGCAACTGCTCCAGCGGGATCCGTGCCGCCAATCTGTGCAGCCGGTGCGAGCCATCATGAGTGACCGGCCCGCCCAGGCCGATCAGGAATCCACACTGGAACAGCTGGCGTGCCTGCTCTGCGCTGCCGCTGAAGCTGTGCACCACGCCGCGCAATGACTTGATGTGGCGCACCGTCTGCATCACTTCCTCTTCTGCCCGCCGGGCGTGGATGATCACCGGCAGATCGGCGGCAGCGGCCATCTCCAGCTGGCGTTTGAAATACATGCGCTGGGTATCGGCATCCAGTCCGTCGACATGGAAATCCAGTCCGCATTCACCCACGGCCACCGCGCGTCCGCGTTCCAGAACGTGCTCCAGTTCCTGCAGATGACCGGGGGCGTGCGAGTGGAGAAACATGGGGTGCAGCCCGTAGGCCGCATGCAGCATGTCGTGCCGCTTGCACAGCTGCTCCAGCGTATCCCAGCCATCGCGCGTGGTCGCGGGCACCACGCAGGCGGCAATGCCGGCCGACCGGGCGCGTTCGAGCACCGTTGCGCGGTCGGCGTCGAATGTATCCAGGTCGAGATGCGCGTGGGAGTCGATGAGCACGGGAGCGGATGTTTGCATGACACAGATGGTAGATGGGAAATCGCCACGGCATGAAAAGCTCGCGTGAGCATTGTGTTTACGCCGAGTGAGCGTTTTGTGCAGATAACGAAAACCTAAGGGCGTGTTCAGTTCGTCGGTGCTTGAATGCTTGCTGGAAGAGACCGAATCCATTCCAGCGCCTTAGGGGCTGAAGGAGGCTTGCGATATGAAGAAAATCATCAGGACCACGGTGTATGCCGGAATGTGCGTGCTCGCCGTCGGTGCGTTGGCCGGGTGCAATGGCAAGGCGGGAGCTGAAGGCCCGCAGTACGCCACAGTGGTCAGCTCGACACCGATCAAGAAGACCACCAATCACCCCACGCAAAATTGCCATGACGTCATCACCACGCATCACAAGCCGGCCAAGGATACGCACCAGATCGCCGGAACGGCCATCGGTGCCGTCATCGGCGGAGTGCTGGGCCACCAGGTCGGTGGCGGCAAGGGCAAGACGCTGGCCACGGTGGCGGGCGCAGTCGGCGGTGGCTATGCCGGCAAGAAGGTCCAGGAGCATGAGCAGAACAACAATACGTACACCTCCACGCAACGCCAGTGCTCGACGGTGAATCACCGCAGCACGACGGTGGTGGGCTACAAGGTGACCTACAAGTACAACGGCACCACACACACCACGCGCATGGATCACGACCCGGGTGACCGTATCCAGGTCAAGTCCGGCGTCTCGCCGGTCGGCGCCAACTGATTCGTGGCATTCGATTGCAGCGACCTTCATTCATTGCCAGGAGATGTTTCATGAGAATAAGCAAATCCACAATCCGTATGGGTCTTCGCGCGCTCACCGTCACATTGGTTGCGACAGCGATGCTGGGTCTGGCCGGGTGTGCAAGCCCGTACGGCACGCGTGCTGGCGGCGGATATGGAACCCGACCGGTCAGTAACGGCTCACGCCGCGCCAATTGCGCCGATTGCGGCCACGTTCAAAGCGTGCGGCAGGTGTATGTCGACAAGAACTCATCGACGCTCGGCACCGTGATCGGCGCGCTGGTCGGCGGGGCGCTGGGCAATCAGGTCGGCAAGGGCAACGGCCGCACGGCTGCGACTGTCGCCGGTGCCGCGGCGGGCGGATATGCCGGGCACGAAGTGGGCAAGAGCCACGGCAAACAGGTCCCGGCCTGGCAGATCGTGGTGCGCGAAAACAACGGACAGACCGTGACCGTGACGCAGAAGGAAGATCCGCGGGTGCGTCGTGGCGATTATGTGCAGGTACGCAACGGCCACGTCTATCTTCTGTAACGTGCCGCCCGTTTCGGTAAATAAAAAAAGGCCCTCATTCGCGAGGGCCTTTTTTTGACGACGAAGCATGCCGCCAGGTGCCGGGGAACGCTCAATGCAACGTTCAATTCACCGCATAGAACGTGTGGTTTCCGATGGTTTTCAGGGGCGAGATCATGGCGCCCCAGTTCGGTGCGCTGGTGGTGGTGGCGAAATGATCGGCGCCGGGAACCACGAGGACGCGTTTGCCGCGCGGCATGTTCCAGGTGGCGATCGATTCGCCGGCAATCTTCCATGCCTTGATGAAGGCATTGATGTTGGTCACCTGGTAGGACCCCGGCGTGGTGGTGAAGGCAAATTGATGTGGCGCCTTGACCACGTCGCAGACGGTCTTGCCCCAGGTGCCGCGCTGACGCCGCCGCATGGCGACTTCGGCCACGGCGAACTGGCCGATGACCGGCTGGCTGCGCGCCTCCAGATAAATGGTCGTGGCCAGACACGTGTGGTTGGCCAGCGGTTGCGGCAGGATGGATGTCATCCAGATCAACCAGGCAAGTTTCATGATGGGCCTCTTTACGAAAGGTAAGCGGGTCGCAGCATGTGCTGTGGAAGGACGCCGGCGGTGGCGGACACGTGATACGTCTGTTCACGCTGATGGTGTCGTTGCGTCTTTCGACACAAGCGGTCATCGGCAATTGTGGGTGGTACGTTCTTGCGTTGCGGGTCAGTCGAGAACGACGGTGGTGGTTCGCAGCGGTCCCGTGCAGATGGGGACAAGTCATCCCGCACAGCATCCTGTGCGGGTCCGCGCCAATCCGGAACCTTCCGGTTTGTCGCGTACGTTGTTGGCGCGCAGTGTTCCGTGCAGCGCCAAAGCAGCGTGACGGTAACGGCTTAACAAAAAGATATCAAGTATTCGCGCCTGCCTGTTCAGCAGGCAGACAGACCTTCCCGGATCAGTCATCAAAGCGTCGGCTCGCACGCAGTGGCTCGGATGACCTCCCGCATACGCGCAAGGTGTCGCGCGCTCCCATCGCCAGTGCACGGTCGTGAAGAACGGCCAGGCCCACATGATCATCGCCGTCGGGGACGCTTTGCAGCACCATGCCGACCATCGAATCCTCCAGGTGGACCTCGCTTCCCGGCGCGATGGCGCGGGACCCGTGCACCTGACACAGATGGCGCTTGTTGCCGCCGCGGTGATGCAGCCGCGTGGCGATCTCCTGTCCCGGATAGCACCCCTTGGTCAGGCTGGTCGCGTCGACCCGGCGCAAAGACAGTTCAGGAGAGAGGAATGCGCCGGACGCTGCCTGCGGCAACCAGGCGAAGCCGCGTTCGATGTCCAGGCGTTGCCACTCGCAGCCTGCATCCGCCGCAGGTGTGTGTGGCGTCAGCCGCACGGCGTAGTCGCCGAAACCGATAACCATCTCCCCGTCCTGTGCCTGCACGCTGTGCATGGGGATCGGGTTGGCGTGATCGACGGCGTGCATGTCCGGTTGCGCCACGATGTTCACCTGTGAGCGCAGAACGAACATGCGCAGGTGTTCGATCAGTTTCACCGCATCACCGCCTCTGAGAAGCAGACGCAAGGTGCCATCCGGATTGCCGACCAGAAGAAACAGCCCCCGCACCCGCCCGCGTGCATCGAGCCAGCTGCTCCATTGCCAGTGGCCGGGCTGCAGTGCGCGTACATCGGAACTGAAATGGGCATTGGCGAATGCCGTGGCGTCATCGCCTTCGAGGTCGATGACGGAATAGGCGAGTCTGTTCATGCGGGTCCTCATCGGGTCTGTTGCGAGTTCGGTGTATCATGGCCAACTGCCGTCGCGCATCTGCGTGCCTGCGACAGTCGTGGCAACGTGCCGGGCTGCTGCCAAGGCTCCCTACATCAGGGTTGTGCGGCACTGCATCAAGTACTAGGATTTTCGCGCTTTTGAATACGTCATCCATGTCCGAAAACACACCCGACTCCGCAGATACCGCTCGATCCACTCCGCCGGCGCCTTCAGAGCCGTCCGGGTCAACGGACAGCAAGGCGGAGAAGTCCGAGTCCGGGCGTCCCGATCCAACGCGCTACGGCGACTGGGAAAAGAACGGACGATGCATTGACTTCTGATCATCGATTTCTGATCGTCTGCGCGCAACGCATGCGTGCGGGCGCACCGAGCATGACACCAGCCATTCCATAGAAGGATAGCCAAGATGGCTCAGACCGGGCGACCTCTCTCACCGCACCTTGGCATCTATCGATGGCAGGTGCAGATGGTGACTTCGATTCTTCACCGTGCCACCGGCATTGCGCTGGCGGTGGGTACCCTCGTCGTATTGTGGGGGCTGTGGGCGTTGGCCGCCGGTCCCGGCGCCTGGGGGACATATACGGTCGTTGCGGGCAGCCCGATCGGCTTGATCTTTCTGGTCGGCTGGAGCTGGGCACTGTTCTATCACCTGTGCAATGGCGTGCGGCATCTGCTGCAGGATGCCGGCATGGGCTACGCACCCGCGCAGTTCGTGCGTTCCAGCTGGCTGTCGGTCATCGTCAGCCTGCTGCTGGTGGTGCTGGTGTGGGCGTTCGTACTGGCCGGAGGTGGCGCATGAATACCAAGAGTGATCTGCGCTCGCCGCTGCAGCGCGCACGCGGTCTGGGATCGGCGCGCGAAGGTGTCGCCCACTGGTGGCTGCAACGACTGACCGCGGTGGCATTGTTCTTCCTGGTCCTCTGGTTTGTCGCCACCGTGCTGAGCCTGCTGCATGTCGATTACGCCAGCGCGCGCGCGGCCATTGCGCAGCCGTGGAACGCCGTGCTGATGATCGCCTTCACCAGCGTGCTGTTCTGGCACATGCAGCTGGGCCTGGAGGTCATCATCGAGGACTACGTGCATGCCACGTGGCTGGAGATCTCCCTCAAGGTGGTGATCAAGTTTCTTGCCGCGATCTTCGCACTGGCGTGCGCGGTGGCGGTGTTGCGCATCACATTCGGGGGCTGAAGGACTGTTCATGGAAAGCTACAAGATTCAGCAGCACAAGTTCGATGTGATCGTGGTCGGCGCCGGTGGCGCGGGTCTGCGCGCCACCTTCGGCCTGGCACAGAAGGGCCTCAAGGCTGCCTGCGTGACCAAGGTGTTTCCCACCCGCTCGCATACCGTGGCGGCCCAGGGCGGCATTGCCGCCGCGCTGGGCAACATGGGCGAGGACGACTGGCGTTTCCATTTCTACGACACCATCAAGGGCTCGGACTGGCTGGCCGATCAGGACGCCGTCGAGTACCTGTGCAAGGAGGCTCCGGCCGCCGTCGTCGAACTGGAGCATTACGGCGTACCGTTTTCGCGCACCGAGGACGGCAAGATCTACCAGCGTCCGTTCGGCGGCATGACCACGCATTTCGGCAAAGGCACGGCGCAGCGCACCTGCGCGGCAGCCGACCGCACCGGCCACGCAATCCTGCACACGTTGTACCAGCAGGCGCTGGCGCATGACGCCCAATTCTTCGTCGAGTATTTCGCCACCGACCTGATCTTCGATGACGAAGGCGTGTGCCGTGGCGTACTGGCGCTGGATCTCAACGAGGGCACGCTGCACGTGTTCCGCGGACATGCGGTGGTATTGGCGACCGGTGGTTACGGTCGCACGTTTGCGTCATGCACCTCGGCGCATACCTGCACCGGTGATGGTGGCGGCATGGTATTGCGCGCCGGTCTGGCGCTGCAGGATCTGGAGTTCGTGCAGTTCCATCCCACCGGCGTGTATGGTGCCGGCTGCCTGATCACCGAGGGTGTGCGCGGCGAGGGCGGCTATCTCACCAATTCCAAGGGCGAGCGGTTCATGGAGCGCTATGCGCCCAGCGCCAAGGACCTGGCCTCGCGCGACGTGGTCAGCCGCGCCATGACCATCGAGATCCGCGAAGGCCGCGGCGTGGGCGACAACGCGGATCATATCCATCTGAATCTCATGCACCTGGGCGCCGAGGTGATTCACCAGCGCCTGCCGGGCATCGCCGAGACCGCGCGTATCTTCGCTGGCGTGGATGTGGCCAAACAGCCCATTCCGGTGCTGCCGACGGTGCACTACAACATGGGCGGCATCCCCACCAACTATATGGGCGAGGTGGTGCAGAAGAAGGGCGACGATCCCGATGTGGTGGTGCCGGGCCTGTTCGCCATCGGCGAGGCCGGCTGCGTGTCGGTCCACGGCGGCAATCGTCTGGGCTCCAACTCGCTGCTGGATCTGGTGGTGTTCGGCCGTGCCGTCGCCGGCCGCTGCGCCGAGCTGATCAAGCCCGATACGGCGCACAAGGATCTTCCATCCAGCGCGCTGGACAAGGCACTGCAGCGGTTCGATGCCGTTCGTCACGCCGCTGGCGGCACCCCGACGGCCGAAATCCGCAAGACCATGCAGAAGACCATGCAGGATGATGCGGCGGTATATCGGACGTCCGCGTCTTTGGCCGAAGGCTGCGAGAAGATCAGCGACGTCCACGGGATGTTCGACGACGTCAAGGTGACCGACCGCTCCATGGTCTGGAATACCGACCTGGTGGAAACCCTGGAGCTTTCCAACTTGCTGGGTCATGCCGTCGGCACCATGTATTCGGCCGAACAGCGGCACGAGAGCCGCGGTGCGCACGCACATGAAGACTACAGCGAGCGCGACGACACCAACTGGATGAAGCATACCCTGGTCTGGGTGGACGACACGGGCAAGACGCGCTTCGACTACCGGCCCGTGCACATGCAGACGCTGACCGACGACGTCGACACCGTGCCGCCAAAAAAACGCGTGTATTGAGGAATCTCTGAAATGGCCGAGTTTTCGCTACCGAAAAATTCCCGGATCCAGCCCGGCAAGCAGCACAAGGCGAACAACGCCAAGCAGCCGCGTACCTTCAAGATCTATCGCTGGTCGCCCGACGACGGACAGAATCCGCGCACCGACACCTACGAGATCGACCTGGCCAGCTGCGGTCCGATGGTTCTGGACGCGTTGCTGAAGATCAAGAACGAGGTGGATTCGACCCTGAGCCTGCGTCGTTCCTGCCGCGAGGGCATCTGCGGCAGCTGCGCCATGAACATCGACGGCGTCAACTCGCTGGCCTGCACCACGGCCATCGACAGCTGCAAGGGCAAGGAAATCGCCATCTATCCGCTGCCGCACATGCCGGTGGTCAAGGATCTGGTGCCGGACCTGACGCACTTCTACGCGCAGTATGCGTCCATCAAGCCGTGGATCCGCACGCAGAGTCCGCCGCCGGCCGACACCGAGCGGCTGCAGTCGCCGGAGGACCGTCACAAGCTGGATGGCCTGTACGAATGCATCCTGTGTGCCTGCTGCTCGACCAGCTGCCCCAGCTACTGGTGGAGCGGCGAGCGGTATCTCGGCCCCGCCGTGTTGCTGCAGGCCTACCGCTGGATCGCCGACACGCGCGACGAGGACACCGGCAATCGCCTGGACGAACTGGAAGACCCGTTTCGTCTGTACCGCTGCCACACCATCATGAATTGCGCCCGCACCTGTCCCAAGGGCCTGAACCCGGCCAAGGCCATCGCGGAGATCAAGAAGCTGATCGTGCAGCGCCGCTCGGCCTAGCGGACGCCGGGTCCTTCGATCCGCATTGGCGCGAACGGGCCCGGTAATCCTCCGCGCAACGGTTGCAGGGGCGGTCGTGATGCCCTGCGCCCTGTGCGAAAAGACGGCATCCGCTCTCTCGTCCGGGACGTGCTAGCCTCAAACCCCGTGTTGACGGGAGAGGCCGGCCATGCACATGTTCCTGCGATTCCTGCTCGCCACGTGCGCGCTCATGTTTTTTGCAGTGGTGGCGTGTGCGATGCCCACCGCATCTCATCCGGACGCAGCAGCGCTGCAGACGGCAAAGGGGGCGGTCAGGCTGCACATCATCCACCACGCCAGTTTCGTGCTGCATTGGAACGGGCAGACGATCTACGTCGATCCGACCGGATCCCCGGCGCTGTACAAGGGGCAGGGTGCGCCGGATCTGATCCTGATCACGCATGCGCACGGCGATCACCTGAGCCCTGAAACGCTCAGGGGCATCGACACGCACAAGGCCGCGATGGTCATGCCGCAATCGGTGGCGGACAGGATCGGGACGCAGGTTGGCCGCACCCGGCTGATCATGGCCAACGGCGACACCGCGCACAGCCATGGCATCACCATCCATGCCATGCCCATGTACAACCTGCCGCAATCGCCCGACGCCTATCATCCGAAGGGCTGGGGCAATGGCTACGTGCTGACGCTGGGCGGCAAGCGCATTTATATCTCGGGCGACACGTCAGGCATTCCCGAGATGCGCGCGCTGAAGCATATCGATCTGGCGTTCGTGTGCATGAATCTGCCGTACACGATGGATGTGCAGCATGCCGCGAAAGCGGTGCTGGCATTCAAGCCGGCCGTGGTCTATCCATACCATTATCGCGGGCAGGACATCCGGCGGTTCCAGCAGCTGGTCAACGCCGGCGATCCGCATATCGATGTGCGTCTGCGTGACTGGTACGCGCAATGACGGCGTGCGTCGCACGCCCCTATGGATGATGGGTTGATACAGGTCGAGTCGAGCGTGTGACGGCGTTGCCCGTGAACGGGTTCCACGACTTGGCGGCGAGAACCGCCCACGCCGTCGCGCCCAGATGCGGCAGGTGGTAGTAGTAGAAGTCCGCCGTGGTCGAGTCCGGGCCGATCGCCAGATTGGTGTCGATGCGCTTCCGTGGCGTGGCGAACAGCATGCCGTTTCTGGCGCGCTGGCCCAGCAGCAGTGTCCAGAGTGCGTCGGGGACCGCCCTGTGGGTGGCGAGCATGGCGTCGGCAGCCTGCGCCGTACCTTCCGTCCACACTCCCTTGGAATGGCGTCGATAGCCGTATCCGGCGCCATGGCGGTGTTGCGTGTTTACCCACTGCCAGACGTGTGTCCAATCCGCCGGTTGCGGGTGAAAAGCCAGAAGCGGCCACAGTTCGGCATCCAGCGCCGAGTGCTGCCGCGAGATGGTGGTGCCATCCTCCAGGGTCCCGATGTAGAAGCGGTGCCGCCGGCGATTCCACATGGCGGAAACAAACTGTCTGCCGATCGTGCGTTCCCGCGCCAGAGCGGCATCCGGGCCGGTGTGCGACAGGGCCCAGGCCGCCGCCGCGTGGATGTCGATGTTGTGCTCGGTCGATTTCCAGTGTTGCACGCGTTGCTTGCCGTCGAAGCCGAACAGGCCACCTTCGTAGCCGGCTGGCGCCGCCTTGTCATATGCATGGGCATCGATCCAGTGCAGCTTGCCTATCGCGGCGTGCAGATAGATCGCATCATGGGTGTCGCGATACACAGTCAGCAACAGCAGTGCGGCCCAGGCCATGTTGCCGCTGGAGGTGCCGACCTGATACGCATCCTGCTTCCAGTAGCCGCCGTCCCTGTCCCAGTAGCCCGGCAACCCGACCTTGCCATCGGCGATGGCGCCGGCCTTGTAAGCATTGCGCAAGCGGCCGTCATGGTAGGTCGGATCATGCGCCGGTGCCTGCACCAGGGCATCGGCAATACGCCGCGCCTGCCTGGGTGCGCCACATGCCGTGAGGGCGATTCCGGCAACGGCGTTGTCGTAGACGAAGGCAACGTCCTGCAAGGCGCGCAGCTTGCCGGCATCGCGCCCGATGGTCGGATAGCTCGGCAATAGCATCGGACCGTTTCCCGGAATCGCCCTGGCAGCGGAGCGCAACGTGGCGCAGCCATCCTGGAGCAGTGTTTGTCGCGCGGATTCCGTTGCTGCGCAGGCAGGGAAGGCTGTGCCGAGCAGCAGCATGGCGCAGGCAATTGCCCTCGCGCGAATGAGTGCCGGGGCGCCGGAAACGATGAAGCTCAACACCCACCGTCGCTTGGTACATGCCTCCGCTGCCCAGCGGGGGGCTGCAGGCGCATCCGAGCCCTTGCATTGCTCATGGCCGAAATGACTTCAGGGACATTGTTCGCCAACGAGGAAATTTTTCAGCCCTCATGACCATGACCGTCATCGTCATGATGATGGTATTGATCGTAGCCGCGACCGTGATCATGGTGCGTGGCGTGGCCACGCGGCGGATACCGATGATTGTGATGATGATGCCGGTGATAGACGCAGCCGCCGGCGGCAAGTATGACCGGAAAAATGAAGACAAGACGCTTCATGATGGGTGCCTGCATGTAGGGCGGTATCATCAGCGACGCTAGAGCGGAGTGACTGAACCCGGAATGAAATGGTGCCGACGCTATGGCGAGCATGCGTGCCGCCCTGGGAGGCGCGTCCATGCCCTCGACATCTCTGCCTCGAGCCCATGCGCCGGACACGGGTGTACGGGTTCACTCCTGGCGCCCATTCGGCGGTTCGCCCGTCGGGAGCTCAGCGGGCGGATGATGGTTGCATTGCAGGACTTGCCGGCAACAATGTTTGCACGCCGCCGATGTAGGGGCGTGTCCGGATTTTTTTTGCGGCGGCCGAGGAGGACATCACGATGCGGGAGGCGCGGTTGCCTGGATTCAAAACGCAGGAGATGCATCATGGAGTTGCTTGATCGCCCCGTCTGGTCCAGCTTGACCACCGCGCATGTCGGGCTGTCCGCAGGCGACGCATGGGCGCGTCGCTATGATCCGCGCATCAACGTGTTCGGTGCGACGCGAGATGACAGCGACCCGGCGCTTGCCGCGCTGGCGCGCCTGATGGAGCCGGAAGACAGACTCGTCATCCTGCAGGTGCCGGAGATCCGCATCCCGGCGGGCCTGGCCGTGGTCGAGACGACCATGGGCGTGCAGATGGTTGCCCATGAACCGATCTCCAGCGGAACCGATGTGCAAGGCGTGGTCGCGCTGGGCGAGGATGATGCCGGGGAGATGCTGGAGCTGGCCACCCTGACCCGGCCGGGCCCATTTTTGCGCGGCACATGCCGCATGGGCGCATTTCGCGGCATCCGCATCGATGGCCGGCTCGCCGCGATGGCGGGCGAGCGATTCCGTTTTCCCGGCTATACCGAGGTCAGCGGCGTGTGCACACATCCGGATTTTCGCGGCCGGAGACTGGCGCAACGGCTCTCCCGGCATGTTGCCGCGGGGATAGCTGCGCGGGGCGAAACCGCATTCCTGCATACCTGGAAGAGCAATACGGCCGCGATTTCGCTGTATGAATCGCTGGGATTCACATTGCGTTGCGAAGTCAACGTCGCGGTTCTGGCGCGCGAGATGGCACGCTGATCTGGAAGGCACGGGGGCGCAGTCAGATATCGGACCCGATGCACCAAAGGAGCGAGAAATGGAGGGGTCGAGGCGCCCGCCCGGGTGCAGACGGGTGGTGGATCAGGGATCCCGCATTAGGCGCAACGGCTTGAGCGGCGTGGTACCGCGTCTGCGGAGGCCGCAAAGGAGCGCGCCGCGCCTGTTTCCCGGCGGACGGCTGCAATCGATCGCACCGGCTGTTCGTGCATCCATCCGAACATGCCGGTGACAAGAACGTCGGCCGTTCTCGCCGACTCTTGGGTACCCGCTACTGGCTGTGCTTTCTCTTCTCGTTCTTCGCCGCGCGCTTTTCCTTCAGCGTCTTCACCGGCTTCTTTTTGTCGCTTTTCCTGGAGTCCATGCCCTTGCTCATGATCATTCTCCCGAATCGGGTTCAGTGTTCAGGATGCTCTTCTGCCGGCGTTTGCCGACGCCGCGAGTATGGCACCAAACAGGGCAGCCAGCGGTGAAAAAGCGTTGTGCATGTGCGGCCATCGGCTGACCGGCGCATCGCGGCAGCCGGGCCGGTGGCGGCACCGGACAGGGGCTATCAGCAGTGCGCCAGTGTTTTATCCAGATCAATCCATGCAGAGCACCACGCGGAACCTGGCCTTGTTGCTGATCATGCGTTCGTACGCGGCGCTGACCTCTGCCAGCGGGTAGGTTTCGATACGCGTGGCGATGTCGCGCAGCGTGGAAAAATTCAGCGTCTCCTCGGAATCATGCGGCGCGCCACTGGGATGGCCGGTGACACTGCGCCGCGCCGTCAGCAGCTGGAGCGGCGACACCTTGATCGGATCGGGGGAGGCACCGACCACCAGCAACTGACCGTTCACGGAGAGGCCGTCGATCATCGAACTCATCAGGTCCGGATTGGGCGCGGTTGCCAGGATGACGCGTGCGCCGCCGAGTTTCTGCAGTGCCTGGACCGTATCTTCGGCCTCGGTGTCGATGTAGGTGTCGGCGCCCAGTTCCAGGGCAAGGTCCTTCTTGTCCGTGCCGCGCGACAGCGCCACGGTGTGAAAGCCCATGGCGTGGGCGTATTGCACGCCAAGGTGTCCCAGACCACCCACGCCGAGCACCGCGACCACATCGCCGGCACGCGCTCCGGTCTGGCGCAGGCCGTTGTACGTGGTCACGCCGGCGCAAAGCAACGGAGCCGCCTCGGCCGATGACAGCGACTCGGGAATCGACACCAGGGCTTCGGCCGGCGCCACCATGTATTGCGCGTAGCCGCCGTCGTAACTGATGCCGCAGATTTGCGCATTCTGGCAGGTCACGAAATCACCGCGTCGGCAGGATTCGCACACGCCGCAATGACCACCATGCCAGCCAACGCCGACACGCCGCCCGGCCTGCCAATGCGTCACGCCGTCGCCCATCGCGTCCAGCGTGCCGATGACCTCGTGGCCGGGGATACGCGGATACTCGAGCCCGGGGAATCCGCCATCCTTCACGAACGCATCGGAATGGCAGATGCCACAGGCCTGCACCTTGATGCGAACTTGGCCCGCTGCCGGTTCCGGCACATCGCGTTCAACCAGTTCGAAATTGGCACCGGCCTTCTTGATTTGTGCAGCTTGCATGCGAGCCATGGATCCTCCAGTCAGACGAGTTTGCAGATGACGCGCTCCAGGGCGCACGGGATGCGGGAGCAACGTGGAAAGGCGCCAGTATGTCGCGGCGACACTGAACTTGGTCTGCAGGCGAATTTCTGATCCGAGTCAATCATGGTCCCCAGCGGCAGTGAAGCGGGCATCCACAGCTGCGCAACGCTTCACCCCGGCAGCATCAACACACGCTGTGCGCATGGAGAGCTCACGGAGCCAGCAAATTGACCTGCACGGCGTTTTGGGGAAGAAGTACGTGCCGTCGCCATGTCACAGTTTCACCGCCAGCAGACGCTCCGCGTCGCGGACGCCGACGGCAATGCTGATGCAGTCATTCGGTCCGCCGATTTCCTCGGTGTGCGCTCGCTGCATGTTGTCCAGCCACGCATTCAACTGATCGACCACTGCCTGCGGCGGGCGGATGCCTTCGGCGGCGGGCCAGGCGCCGATCAGCTTAAGACTGGCAGGCGTGCTGCTCAGGAACGTGTCGTGGTGTGCGTGCGGCGGCGCATAGAACTCACGGCAGAGCCATCGCTCGCGGCTTCCCGGATGGCGCGAATCGAGTTCCTTGGCAAGTTTCGCTATGTCGATGACATTCCACATATCAGATCCAGCCTGTCTTTCGAGCATGCGCAGGTCTCAGAATCCGAGAGCCGGACTTCAATTCGAAGCCCGGGCAGGCGGAAGACCGTTGCGACGCCTGTTGCAGTCACGCGCTAGGCGTGTGATTGGTGAGACGTGACCCTCAGGTGTATTCGTGTCGACGGGCATCTTTTTCCAAGGGCGCGGCGCGATATCCGACCGTGGCGATTTGCTGCAGATAGACAGGTAGGAATGCACCAATTGATCCGGCTTGTTCGTACTGCTGAACGTGAAGAAATTCATGTGAGAGCAGGCGGGTGCTGCGATGTCCGTGACACACAAGCACCCCGTCGCCCAGTGTGAGGCCGATGGCGTCTGCACTCAGAAATCCGCTAAGCAGCACGGCTTGCTTGAGAACGTCGTCGTCGGGTAGCGGAAGGCGCGGAGCTTCCAGCACATGAATACACTCCGGGCGCTTGACCCCAAACCGTTGCGTGATGGTGGATTCATCTGCAGCCAGTGGCTTGCCGGCATGCATGATGGCGGCGTGCTGTCGTTCCGCCCACGTGATCGCTTTGGGAAGCAGGGCGGGCAGTTGCGCGAGAAGATCGTAAGTCATTCGGCGGTCACGGCAGTCGTCTTGCAACGGTAGTGATCGGCAGTGCAGCTGTTTACGGCGTTCAATTCCGCCGCACATTGCGCACATGACGCCAGATGTACAGCGCAATGGCGAGGATGAACAGGCCGCCGATCAATGCATCGAAGCGGTGGAAATACACGCCCAGCGTGTTCCAGTGCTGGCCCAGCTTGAGCCCGATCCACGCCAGGCCCAGGCACCAGATGTAGGAACCCAGGAACGTATACAGAGTGAAACGCCACAACGGCATGCGGGCAACGCCGGCAGGAAAGGCAATGAACGTACGTATCACCGGCAACAACCGACCGATGAAGATGGTGATGCCGCCATGACGCTGAAACCAGCGATCGGCCAGGTCAAGATCATGATGCGAGACCAGCACATACTTGCCGTATCGCTCGACCAGCGGCCTGCCGCCCCAGGCACCCGCCGCATACGCCAGCCAGGAACCGAGCACGCAGCCCACTGCACCCGCCAACGCCACGAGCCACAGCACCATCGTCCCCTGGAAGACCAGGTATCCCGCAAACGGCATGATGATTTCGGAGGGAACGGGAATACAGGCACTCTCGATCCCCATGAGCAGAATGATTCCGCCGTATCCCAGCTGCGAGATCAGGGCAATGATGGCGGCAGCCAGGCCGCCGATCAGATTTTCCAGCATGACGATGCTCTGCACGGACGTGTGGTGTAGGCATCATCGTAGCGTGGAAGTCGGCCGGACATGCGCCGGGGACCGCAATCAGGCCGGGGCCGGCCGCCTCGGTGTCCGCGCATCCGGATGAGCGCACGGCTTTCCCTGGTGGGGGTCGCATGCCCGGCGCGCCATCGCCTGCGGATACGATGGCATGGAAGGGCAACGGATGGGCGTGAAGGAAGGCGGGCACGGCCCGCCTTCCCCCGACCCCGGGTTCGGCCGTTACTGTTTCTTGTGCTTCGCCAGCCGCAGCCATGTATCCACCACGGTATCGGGATTCAACGACATCGACTCGATGCCCTGTTCCATCAGCCATTCGGCCAGATCGGGATGGTCGCTCGGTCCCTGGCCGCAGATGCCGATGTACTTCTCCCTGGCGCGTGCGGTCTTGATGGCCATGGCCAGCAGTTTCTTCACTGCCGGGTCGCGTTCGTCGAACCGGTCGGCGACCAGGCTGGAGTCCCGGTCCAGGCCCAGGGTGAGCTGGGTGAGGTCGTTGGAGCCGATGGAAAAGCCATCGAAGATGTCCAGGAACTCGTCGGCGAGCAGGGCGTTGGAGGGCAGTTCGCACATCATGATGATCTTGAGGGCCGGCTCTCCATCGACACTGGCGCCCCTCTGGAGGCCGTTTTTCTGCAGCACCTCGATGACCTTGCGACCCTCCTCCAGGGTACGCACGAACGGGATCATGACCCAGACGTTGTCCAGTCCCATGGTCTCGCGCACCTTCTTGACCGCCCGGCATTCCAGGGCGAAGGCATCGGTGAACAGCGGGTCGATGTAGCGGCTGGCGCCACGGAAGCCCAGCATGGGGTTTTCCTCCTTCGGTTCGTAGGCTTCACCGCCGAGGAGGTTGGCGTATTCATTGGTCTTGAAATCCGACAGGCGCACGATGACGGTCTTGGGGTACACCGACGCGGCAATGGTGGCGATGCCTTCGGCGAGGCGATCCACGTAGAACGCGACCGGGCCATCGTAACCGGCGATGTGCTCGTCGATTTTCGCTTTCAGTTCAGCACTCTGCTGGTCATATTCGAGCAGCGCCTTCGGATGAATGCCGATGTGGCTGGCGATGATCATCTCCAGGCGGGCCAGGCCGATGCCGGCGTTGGGCAACTGGCCGAAATCGAAGGCGCGCTCCGGATTGGCCACGTTCATCATGATCTTCAGCGGTGCTTCGGGCATGGCGCCCAGGTCCGCCGTGATGCGGTCGAAATCGAGTAGGCCCTCGTAGACCCGGCCGGTATCGCCCTCGGCACAGGACACGGTGACATCGGTGCCGTCGGGGATGGACTCCAGGGCGTTGCCGGTGCCGACCACGGCGGGCACGCCCAGCTCGCGCGCGATGATGGCGGCATGGCATGTGCGGCCGCCGCGGTTGGTGACGATGGCGGCGGCGCGTTTCATGATCGGCTCCCAGTCGGGATCGGTCATGTCGGCCACCAGCACGTCACCTTCCCTGAAAGTGCCCATCTGCTCCAGCGAGGTGATGGTGCGTGCGGTGCCGGCACCGATCTTCTGGCCGATGGCGCGGCCCTCGATCAGCACCTTGCCCTTTTCATTGAGCTGGAAGCGTTCGCGCTGGGTGGCATGGGCGCGGGACTTCACCGTTTCCGGACGCGCCTGCACGATGTAGAGGCGGCCGGTCTTTCCGTCCTTGGCCCATTCGATGTCCATGGGACGGTCGTAGTGATTTTCGATGGTCAGGGCCTGGCGCGCCAGTTCCTCGACATCCGCGTCGGTCACGCAGAAGCGCCGTTGCAGCTCGGCAGGCGTGGCCTCGGTGCGCACGCGCTCGCCATCGAGATTGGAATACACCAT
The DNA here is from genome assembly GCA_963747595.1 of uncultured Gammaproteobacteria bacterium. Taxonomy (GTDB): domain Bacteria; phylum Pseudomonadota; class Gammaproteobacteria; order Xanthomonadales; family Rhodanobacteraceae; genus Oleiagrimonas. The sequence goes on along the minus strand of CAVVFO010000002.1, from coordinate 738,391 downwards.
GCGCTGTTGCTTGGACCCGAGCTGGCGGCGCAGCACCGCCGGCTTGCCCGCGCGCAGGGTGGGCTTGAAGACGTAGAACTCGTCCGGGTTGACCGCCCCCTGGACCACCATCTCGCCCAGGCCATAGCTGCCGGTGACGAAGACCACGTCGCGGAAGCCCGATTCGGTGTCCAAGGTGAACAGCACGCCGGACGCACCGATGTCCGATCGCACCATCAGCTGGATGCCGGCAGACAGGCAGACCTCCTCGTGCTTGAAACCATGGTGGACGCGGTAGGCGATGGCGCGGTCGTTGTACAGCGAGGCGAACACTTCCTTGACGGTGTCCAGCACGTCGTCGATGCCGACCACGTTGAGATAGGTTTCCTGCTGGCCGGCGAAGGAGGCATCGGGCAGGTCTTCGGCGGTGGCCGAGGAGCGCACGGCCACGGCAATGTTGTCGCTGCCGGCTTTCGTGCACAGTGCGGCGTAGGCATCGCGGATCGCGTCTGCCAGGTTGCCGGGCAGCGGGGTGTCGACGATCCAGTCGCGGATCTCCTTGCCGGCGGTAACCAGGGCATCCACGTCCTCCACGTCCAGCGAGTCCAGACGCTGGTAGATGCGCGTGGACAGGCCGCTGGATTCCAGGTGGTCGCGGAATGCATCGGCGGTGGTGGCGAAGCCGCCCGGTACCGAAACACCGAGCTGGTCCAGTTCGCCGATCATCTCGCCCAGCGAGGCGTTCTTGCCGCCGACCTTGTCCAGGTCGGTCATGCGCAATGTGTCGAGCCAAAGCACCAGGTCGCTCAAGGTGGTCTCCCGGAAAAAGTGAATAAAAACGCGGTGTGCGCGTAACTGGTATTGTCGCTTGCCGGTGCGGGCCGAGACAAGGCGCGAGAGCAGGTGGCCCCGGTCCGGGTGCCCTTGGCGGCCGGACCGGCCGCCGGGATCACGCGGTCGGTGCACTAGACTGCCGGCTGTTTCCCCGGAGAAATCCCATGCGTAGGACGGTCTTCTACATTTCCGATTCCACCGGCATCACCGCCGAGACCATCGGCCATTCGATCCTGGCGCAGTTCGAGGGCGTGGATCTGGACACGCACCGCCTGCCGTTCGTGGATGACGCCGAGAAGGCCGCGGCGGCGGCGCTGCGCATCAAGACGCTGTACGCGAAGACCGGCGAGCGGCCGATCGTCATCAACACCATGACCTCGCCGGCGCTTTGCAACATCGTGGCCGAGAGCGGGGCAGTGATGATGGACGTGTTCGCGCCATTCATCGGCACGCTGGAGCACGAGCTGGGCCTGCGGCGCTCGGGCAAGGTCAACCGTTCGCACGGCATGGTGGATTTCGACAAGTACGAGGCGCGCATCAATGCCACCAACTATGCGCTGTCGCACGATGACGGCGTGAACGTGGACTACGCGGACGCCGATCTGGTGCTGGTGGGCGTGTCGCGGTCGGGCAAGACGCCTACATGTCTGTACATGGCGTTGCAATATGGTGTGCGCGCGGCGAATTATCCGCTGACGCCGGATGATCTGGAGAGGTTCGAGTTGCCCGAACGCCTGTCGAAGGTGCGCGAACGGCTTTACGGTCTGAACATCGACGCGCGGCGTCTGACCCAGATCCGCAGCGAGCGACGTCCCGACAGCCGTTATGCCAGTCTTGAGCAGGTGCGCTGGGAGCTGGAGCGGGCTGGACGGTTGTTCCGGCAGGAACGCATTCCCAGCATCAACACCACGCATTCGTCGATCGAGGAGCTGGCCAGCAAGATCCTCAGCGGGTTGGGCATCGAGAGGCACATGTTCTGACGTGGGTTAACGAATCGGGGTGGCCAGCGATGCTAGCATCGGGCCATGAGTGCCATTCTTGACCGCCCCACATCCGTCCTTCCGGGACGCTTCGGCTTCCTGATGGGCCTGTATGCGGAGAATCATCTGCGCCTGGCGCGCATGTTCGCGCCGCATCGGCTGGATACGGGACATTACGTGTCCAGTGTCGGCGACGGCATGGATGTGCATCTGCATATCCATGAACGTCATCCCTACACGCTGGAAATGAGCCTGAGCTACAGCTTTGTCGACCCCCGCACCGGACATCCCGCGCCCTCGGCGCAGATGCGCGTGTATACCGACGCGCATCAGACCGAGGCCATGCATTGTGATCCGGATCGGCATTTGTGGCAGGTGCTGGGGCCGTTCCCGATGGCCCGGACGGTGGCGCAGCATCGCTTGCGCATGAACAGCTTTCTGAATCGCTGGCTGGAATACCTCGCGGAGCAGGGGCATTCGATCGGCACCTTGCAGCGGGTGCGCACGCCAGAGGCAATTGCGCACTGCGGGTAGAGCTGCTGGTAGATCGGATCAAGGAGCAACGCGACGGATCCGCCTGCGTACGGGAACGTAGGATGGTTTCCTGCAAGCGGCGGATCTTCCACTGGCGTCCCTTGATCCACCCTACGCAAAGATGCGGCACAAAAAAAACCCGCTGAGGCGGGTTTTTTTTGAAGAATGGCGGAGCGGACGGGACTCGAACCCGCGACCTCCGGCGTGACAGGCCAGCATTCTAACCAGCTGAACTACCGCTCCGCATTGTGTTTCCAGCGCCCCTCTCCTGCGGGAGGAAGTTGGCGTCCCCAAGGGGGTTCGAACCCCTGTTACCGCCGTGAAAGGGCGGTGTCCTAGGCCTCTAGACGATGGGGACTTAACCGTTTGGACCGGAAAAGTGGTGGAGCCAGCCGGGATCGAACCGGCGACCTCTACAATGCCATTGTAGCGCTCTCCCAGCTGAGCTATGGCCCCGTCACTGGAAGCGCGGAAGGTTACGGGCGCCGCCGCGAGGCGTCAAGTGTTTTCGTGAAAATTTCCGATTCTGTCCGACCTTGGCATGCGCGTATTGCACCTCGCACGTGACGAGTTGCGCGGCGGGAGGGGTGATTTCACGACCGGGACATCACGATCCGGTTTAAGCTTTCCGTTGTCTTTGCAAGGAAACGGCATGCACGAAATCGGATTCATCCGTGACCTGGCCATCGTCATGCTGGTTGCCGGCGCCACCACCGTCATTTTTCATCGGCTGCGTCAGCCGGTGCTGCTGGGCTACATCCTGGCCGGAGTGCTGATCGGTCCGCACACGCCGGGGCCGCTGATCCACGATCCGCGCACCATCAACGATATTTCCAATCTCGGCGTGGTGTTGCTGATGTTCACGCTGGGTCTGGAGTTCAGTATCCGCAAGTTGCGGCAGGTGGGCGCGGGCGTACTGGTCGCGGCGCTGGCCGAGGTGGGGCTGATGCTGTGGATCGGCTATGGCCTGGGCCTGGCGTTCGGCTGGTCCGGCATCGATGCGTTGTTCCTGGGCGCAATGGTCGCCTTGTCCTCGACGATGGTCGCCACGCGCACCCTGGCGGAAAACGGCCTGCAGCATCTGCCGTTTGCACGCATGGTGGTGGGGTTGCTGGTGGCCGAGGACATGTCCGCGGTGATCATCATCACGCTGCTGACGGCAGTGGCGATCGGCGGCACGGTGCAGGCCGGGGCCGCGCTGACCGCAGTCGGGCATCTGGGACTGTTCGTGGTGGTGGGCATGATCCTGGGCTTGCTGCTGCTGCCGCGGCTCGTCGATCACGTGGCCGGCTACGGGCGCGACGAGGTCCTGCTGGTAGTGGTGCTGGGCATCTGCTTCGGCGCCAGTCTGCTGGCGGCAGAGATGGGCTTCAGCGTGGCGCTGGGAGCGTTTCTTGCCGGCATCGTGGTCGCCGAATCGCGCAATTCCAGTCGTGTGGCGCATCTGGTGGAGCCATTGCGCGACATGTTCGCGGCGCTGTTTTTCGTGGCCATCGGGTTGAAGTTCGATCCGATGGCGCTGTTGCACTACGCGGTGCCGGTATTGATCGTGGCAGGCGTGGTGATGCTGGGCAAGACGACCGTGTGCAGCATGGGCGTGTTTCTGACCGGGCACAGCGCACGTACCTCGTTGCGGACGGGCCTGAGCATGGCGCAGATCGGCGAGTTTTCTTTCGTCATCGCCACGCTGGGGCTGTCGTTGCATGCGATCAGTGCCTTCCTGTATCCCATTGCCGTGGCTGTGTCGGTGGTATGCATGGCTGTCTCGCCCAATCTGGTACGCACCTCCGATCGGGTGGTCTCTGCGGTGCGTCGCGTAACGCCGCGCTCGGCGCAACTCCTGGCTTCGACCTATACGGGCTGGCTGGAAAATCTGCGTCCGGTGGAGGAGAACGCGGTGCTGGCCGCCATGTTCCGCCGTTTCCTCTGGCATATCGCGGTGAATATCGTCCTTGTGGCGGCACTGTTCGTCCTGGGCGGATACATCAATGCCAACAACTGGGGCTGGTTTTCCCAGTTCGGCATCGATCGCACCACGCGACACACGCTGATCTGGGCGGGGGCGCTGTTTCTGTCGCTGCCGATGCTGATCGCGGTGTACCGCAAGGCCGAGGCGCTGGGCATGCTGCTGGCGGAATTGGGCATCAAGCCGCGTTTCACGGGGCAATACACGCACGCCATCCGCATGGTTCTGGCACGGCTGATTCCATTGGGCATGCTGGTGGCGCTGGCCTTGCTGGTCGGTGCGCTGGGGTCGACCATTCTGCCGCCCAATGGCGTGGTGTTTCTGCTGATTGCCGTGGGCGTCGGGCTGGCGCTGATATTGTGGCGCAGCCTGGTGAAGATTCACGCCCGGCTGCAGGCTGCGCTGCGGGATACACTGAGCAGCCCCGAGGAGGATCAGGATCCACCGGACCATTGAGTCTCCGCCGATGCACTGCGGTTCTATCGCGTAAACAGTGTGTTAACGTAAGACATCAGGACATGCCGCAAGGCAGCATCGGCCGACGCAGAATGCCGATCCTGCAGGCAGCACGTGTTTGAACCTTTTCCATGCGGTAATGTCCGTCTTTTCGGAAGCGTTGCCAACGACGCCGAGGCGCCGCACAATGCGGCGCCTGCCCCGCACTCGGCGGGGTGGCGTCCGGTGGCGCCGGCACATCACATCATGAGGGAGTAACGAATGAAGTCATTTTTGCGTCCCACGTTGCTTGCAGCAGCTGCCACAGCAGCGCTGGGTATGACCGCGGGCGCCTATGCCGCCCAGAATACCAAGCACGACACGTCCAAGGTCAGCAAGACCAAGGCCAGCTACGTGGTCGGCTGGGATCTGGCCGGTCAGTTGCCGCCCATCGTGCGCGAAGAGGTGGATCCGAGCGTCGTGGCCAGCGCCATGAAGGATGCGCTGGAAGGCAAGAAGCCGAGCATGAGCGAGGCGGAGCAGAAAAAGGTTCGCAAGGAGTTCATCACCCAGCTCAAGGCCAAGGCCGAGGCGCGTTTTGCCAAGGTTGCCGCCAAGAACAAGCGCGAGGGCGAAGCGTTCCTGGCCAAGAACAAGAAGAAGCCGGGCGTGAAGACCACCGCGTCGGGGCTGCAGTACAAGATTCTCAAGCGCGGCACGGGTCCGCATCCGGGTCCCAATGACACCGCGACGGTGGATTATGTGGGCACGTTCGTCGACGGCAAGAAGTTCGATGCGTCCGCCGATCACAAGGGCGGTGGCCCGGCCGATATCCCGCTGGCCAACGTGATCCCCGGATTCCGCGAGGGCCTGGAGCTGATGCAGGTGGGTGGGCATTACAAGCTGTACATCCCGTCCAACCTGGCATATGGCGCGCAGCCGAAGAACGGTTTTCCGCCCAATGAGACGATCATTTTCGACGTCAAACTGGACAAGACCAAGGCCGCACCGCCGAGCACCGATCATGGTGACGGCAACGGTGACAGCGGTAGCTGATCGACGCCGGACATGGCTTTGATGAAAAGGCGCGGCATGAACCGCGCCTTTTTATTGTTGGTTCCTTCCGCCGGCTCCTTCTACACTATGCCGCTGCACACGTCCTCCGCGCGGGAGTCAGAATGAAGATCACCATATTTGGCACCGGCTATGTCGGTCTGGTCACCGGCACCTGCCTGGCCGAGATGGGCAACCATGTCATGTGCGTGGACGTGGATGCGCAGAAAATCGCGGCGCTTGGCGAGGGCAGGATCCCCATTTACGAACCTGGCCTCGAACCCATGGTGCAACGCAACCATGCAGCCGGCCGCCTGGATTTCACCACGGACCCGGATATCGCCGTCGAGCACGGTGATCTGATCTTCATTGCAGTTGGAACGCCGCCGGACGAGGACGGTAGCGCCGATCTGCGATACGTGCTGGCCGTGGCGAAAACCATCGGCGAGCGCGTGTCCCGCTACGCCGTGGTCGTCAACAAATCCACCGTCCCGGTGGGAACCGCCGACCGGGTGCGTCAGGCGGTCTCTCATGAACTGACCGAACGGGGACAGGAGGTCGCGTTTGACGTGGTCTCCAATCCGGAATTCCTGAAGGAAGGCGACGCCGTCAACGATTGCATGAAGCCCGATCGTGTGGTGATTGGTGCCTCCAGCGAGCGTGCCATTGACCTGATGCGCACGCTGTACGCCCCGTTCAATCGCAACCATGAGCGGGTGGTGGTCATGGACGAGCGTTCCGCGGAACTGACCAAGTACGCCGCCAATGCCATGCTGGCGACCAAGATCAGCTTCATGAACGAGATCGCCAATATCGCCGAGCGTGTCGGTGCCGATGTGGAGCACGTGCGCAAGGGGATCGGTTCGGACCCTCGCATCGGCTACCACTTCATTTATCCCGGCGCCGGCTATGGGGGCTCGTGTTTCCCCAAGGACGTGCAGGCGCTGGAGCGCATCGCCCACCAACATGATTACCCGGCGCACCTCCTCGAAGCGGTGGAAACGGTCAACGATACCCAGAAGGGCAAGCTGTTCGACCTGCTCAAGCGCCACTTTCGGGGCGACCTCAAAGGCCGCACGATTGCCCTTTGGGGCCTGGCTTTCAAGCCCAATACCGATGACATGCGCGAAGCACCCAGTCGCTACCTGATGGAATCGCTGTGGGCGGCCGGCGCAGAGGTGCGCGCGTTCGATCCCCAGGCGCGCGAGGAGACGCGTCGCATCTATGGTGAGCGTGCCGGCCTGACCCTGTGTGATGCGGCCTACGACGCGCTGGATGGCGCCGATGTCCTGGTCGTGGTGACGGAATGGAAGGCCTTCCGCACGCCGGACCTCGCGCGCATCCGGCAGGCGCTGCGTGAGCCGGCCATTTTCGACGGCCGCAACCTGTATACGCCGCAGATCATCGAGGAGGCCGGGCTTGCCTATTACGGCATCGGCCGCGGACGCAGCGTGCTTGGCAACGGAGTTCTGCGGACCCATGACTGACGAGACGGGCAACACGCGGCTGGACGACCTGGAAATGCGCCTGACGTTCATCGACGACACGGTGACCGCCTTGTCCACTGCCGATGCCGAACAAAGCCTGCGCCTGCGCGCGCTGGAGCAGGCCGTTCGCGACATGCGCGATGAACTCCAGGCCATGCGTACCGCTCTGGGGCATGATGGGCACAGCGAGCCGCCCCCGCCGCATTACTGATTTCCCCACCTCAGCCCGCGTCCGCGCGGTGATGATGATTCAGAGGTAGATGCAACATGGCCGACTCCCTGCGCGATCAACTGCTGAAGAGCGGTCTCGCCAAGCCGAAGCCGAAAGCCAAGCCCCACGATGTGCAATCGCGCAAGAGCCGCGGTGCACGTCGCCCCCCGGAAAAGCGCGCTGCATCCTCTGGCGAGATGGATCTGGCTCGCGCCTATGCGCTGCGCAACAAGGATGAGGCGCGGGAGCGTCGGCGGCAACAGCGCGAGGCCGAAGAGGCGGCGCAACAACGTCGCGAACGCAAGCGAAAACTGCGCGAGGCGCTTGCCGGGCATGCGCTGAACAAGGATGACGCCGAATTGATGCGGCACTTCCAGTATCGCGACAAGATCCGCCGCGTGCATGTTGATGCCGTGCAGATGCAGGCCCTCAATGCCGGCGAACTCGGCGTGATCCAGCAGGCCGGACGTTACCTGATTGTCAGCCGCGAGCGCGCCGAATCGATTCGCGAGTTTGCGCCGGAGCATGTGGCTCTTCTGGTCGATCCCGATGCAGCCGAGCCAGACGATGGCGTGCCGGACGACCTGATCTGGTAGTGCATCCGTAGGGCGGCTCAATCCCGCAAGGGGATTTCCTTCGGTCAGGAGCATGAGTGACGGCTCCGCCTGCTTGCGGAAAACAAGCCTGTCTCAGGCAAGCAGGCGGAGCCGTCGCTGGCGCTCCTTGATCCGCCCGACGCTAAGGAACCTCTGATTGAATCCTGTGCAGGCAGCATCCTGTCCGGAACGCGCCCTGCGTGTTGGCCGTGGCGCGGCGCAGGCTGGTTGCCTTCGCAAGTTGCGGACAGCGCGCAGGGCGCGTTCCGGACAGGACCTCTTCTCTTGCAATCAACCGGTTGAAGCCGGCCTGTCTGCGCACAGGGCACCGATCCGCCAGCTTGACAGGCAACCAGCCTGCCGGCACCGACGTACCGGTACCCTATGCGCAGACAGATCCGGTGATGCCTGTACAGGATTCAATCAGAGGTTCCCTGACGGTTCGCGCAGAACGGGGTTGTCCCAGCCGTGCCGGGGGCTGAAGCGGTCGCCGTGGCGTTGGGCGAGCTCTTGCAGCCGCTCGTGCAAGACATCGGCCCCGGTTTCGCGGATGTACTGGATCGGGCCGCCGCGAAACGGGGCGAAGCCGGTGCCGAAAATGACGCCGGCATCCAGCAGATCCGGGTCCTCCACCACACCGTCGGCAAGGCAGGCCACCGCCTCGTTGACCATGGGCAGGATCATGCGTTCCTCGATGTCGTCCGGTGGCGTGTAGCTGGAATCGACTTCGGGTTTCTGGGCCTTGCCATCGGTCCATGTGTAGAACCCCTGGCCATCCTTCTTGCCGCGCTTGCCGGCCTCCAGCATTGCCTCCATGCCCTGTGGAATCTCCAGGCCGAGGAAGGGCGCCAGCTCCCTGCCCACGGATGCGGAAACATCAAGACCCACGGTGTCGGCCAGTTCGATCGGCCCCATCGGCATGCCGAAGCGCCTGGCGGCCTTGTCCAGCACCGGCCCGGGCACACCTTCGCTGTACATGCGCATGGATTCCAGCAGATAGGGCATGAGGATGCGGTTGACCAGAAAACCCGGCGTGCCCCTGACGGCGACCGGCAGTTTGCCGATGGCCTTGCAAAAGGCCAACGCACGTTTCTCGGCATGTGCATCCAGCTGGTCATGGCGCACCACTTCCACCAGCGGCATCTGCGCCACCGGGTTGAAGAAGTGCAGGCCGAGAAAATGCTGCGGCCGCGCGAGCTTCTGGCGCAGTTCGTCCAGCGGTATGCTGGAGGTATTGCTGGCCAGAAGGCCATCGGGTTTCAGTTGCGGCTCGATCTGCGCGTACAGCGATCTCTTGGCGTCGGCGTCCTCGAAGATCGCCTCGAGCGCCAGATCGGCATCCGCAGCGCCACTGCCCTCGACGTCGGCACGCAACCGAGCCATGGCTGCATCGATGCGGGACCCGGTCTTGAGCTTTTTTTCGTACAGCGCACGCGCGCGATCCAGGGCCGGCTGGATGTATTGCATCTCGCGGTCCTGCAGGGTCACGTCGAATCCCTTGTAGGCACTCCATGCGGCGATGTCGCCGCCCATGGTCCCGGCGCCCACCACATGCACATGGCTGATGTCGTGAGCCGTTTCGCTGCCCAGGCTTTTCAGGCGCTCGCGCAGGAAAAAGACCCGGATCAGGTTACGCGCCGTGGCTGTAGTGGCCAGCCGCGCAACCGATCTGGCTTCCAGCTTCAGGCGTTGCCGGATCGATCCGCCGCCCTGACGCCACACCTCGATGGCGGCAAACGGCGCGGGATAATGCGCCTTGCGTACCTTGGCGGCGGTCTGTTTGCGGACCATCGGTGCCAGCGCCTGACGCACCGGCCAGCAGTTGGTGCTCCACGCTTTCAGGCGTTGGGCGAGGGGGCGGCTGGGCGGGTGCTTGACAAGATTGCAGGCGACCTGCAGCAACTGATCCTGCGGCACCTTGCGATCGACCAGGCCCACGTCTCGCGCGCGCTTCGCGGAAAATGCACGGCCGGTGAGAATGGCGGGCAGGGCATCGGTGGCGCCGATCAAACGCGGCAACCGGGCGGTGCCGCCCCAGCCGGGATGGATGCCCAGCATCACCTCGGGCAGGCCGATACGTGTTTCGGGGGCGTCCACGGCCACCCGATAGTTGCACGCCAGCGCCAGCTCGGTGCCGCCGCCCATGCAGGCACCGTGGATGGCGGCGACCGTGGGGCAGGGCAGCTGCGCCAGACGTTCGAAAACCTGCTGGCCATGCTCGATGTTGTCCTGCACGGTGCCGGCTTTCTCGTAATTGACGAACTCGTTGACGTCCGCCCCCACGGCGAATCCGGACGCCTTGGCAGAGCGGATGACCACCCCGGCGGGACGCTCGATGATGACGCGCTCGATGATCGTATCCAGTTCGTCCAGCAGCTCGCGATGGATCGCGTTGACGCTCTTGTCGGCCCGATCCATGTCCAGGATGACGATGCCCGTCTCATCCTGGGCGGTCTTGAAATGCTTGAAGCGCAGTCCTTCGAACATGATGGTCGCTACACGTCCGTGGAAAAGGAGGGTCAAGATACCGCGTGGTTGCGGCGAATGCGAGATATCGCGAAGAGCCGCGATCAGCGCATCCAGTCACGGTCGATGGCATGCTGGCGAGGAAGACCGCGCTTGATGCCCGCACGAGGCGACCCCATGTCGGCGAACTGAACATGTTTTTTCATGGTCACAATGGTCATCGTTCAGCGGGCGCGCGGCATGGCCGGCGTTTTTGGATGTTCTGCTCCGCCATACAGAGATCGTCGGCGGTACGGAAATTTCGCACGATAGGGAGACGCGCCCGGCATGGGTAACAACGAACAGGACCGAGCGCTCGTCGAGCGCGTGAAAAAAGGCGACAAGCTGGCTTTCGACCTGTTGGTACGCAAGTACCAGCACAAGGTGATCAGCCTCATCGGCCGTTACGTGGCCGATCGCAGCGAGTGCGAGGATGTGGCGCAGGATGCGTTCATCCGTGCCTGGAAGGCCATCGGCTCATTCCGCGGTGACAGCGCGTTCTACACCTGGATGTACAAGATCGCCGTCAACACCGCCAAGAACCATCTGGTGGCGATGCGCCGCCGGCCGCCCACCGATGACGTGATCGCCGACGATGCGGTGTATACCCACGGCGCCGAACGCATGCGCGACACGGCAACGCCGGAGCGGGAATTGATGCGCCAGGAGATTGAACAAACCGTGTTTTCCGCTGTCCAATCCTTGCCCGAAGAATTGCGTACGGCCATCAATCTGCGTGAAGTCGACGGGCTGAGTTACGATGAAATCGCGCAGGCGATGGATTGCCCGATCGGTACCGTCCGCTCGCGCATTTTCCGCGCCCGCGAGGCCATCGACGAGCAACTGAAGCCGCTGCTTTCCCATCGGGAGGAGCCGTCAGCATGAAACCGATCCAACGAGAATCCCTGTCCGCTTTGGCGGATGGCGCCCTGGATGACGATACCCTGCGTTTTCTCTTGCGCCGCCTGGAAAGCGACCCGGCCTCGCTGGAGGCGTGGGCGCGTTACCACCTGGCCGGCGATGCGTTGCGTGGTCAATGCGAACTGACTGCCAGCGAAGGGTTTGCCGCACGCGTGCGGCGCCAGCTGGACGACCAGGCCGTTGCGCCGGCTGCACGGCATCGTTGGTTGCAGTGGTCCGGCGGCGGCGTGATCGCGGCCGGCGTGGCAGCGGTGGCGTTGATGGCCGTGCAACCGCGTACAACGGCGCCCACCACGGCACCCGCAGGTGTGGCCATTGCGACCAGTTCACAACCAGTGGCCAATGCCCAGGCATCCATTGCCCCGAGTGTGCAGCATCCAAGTTCCCCGGCGCAGGTGCCGCGCTGGCTGTCGGCCAGTTCCGCCACACAGATGACGCAGCCGGCTGCCGCCACGTTCTACGGCTTCGGCCATGGGGTCAATACCCTGGCCCCGGCGACCTATTCGCGGCAAATGGCCCCCTATATGCACATCCATGCCGCGCGTGCGGATAATGTGTCGCACCGGCAGCAGGGCGTGCGCTATGTGCTGCTTCCTACGCAGCATCGTGCTGCAGCGAACCGCGCAATGACACCCGTCACCACGCAGTAAGCTCGATTGGCCAAGCGTATGGCCTGGGTGGGTGGACGTGTACAACACGTTGAGGATCGAACAGCAGGGAGGCCAGTCTTGCCCCGCTTCTCGCCTGTGCTCGAGAGGTTTTCAAGCCCATGTTCCGGTTGCGGTTTTTATATCGAACCGGGGAACTTGTCGCCTTTTCCAGCGTCGAACCATCGTCCCGGGCAAGCGTCAGCGTGCCCGCCGCATATCTGAACCAAGGAGGTATGACTCGATGAGCCGTCTTACGAAACGCGCGGCCGCATGGTCTGCGTTTGTGTCCCTTTTGCTGCTGGCTGCCACGGCGCAGGCGGCGCAGTTGCCGGACTTCACCGGCATCGTCAAGCAGGTGTCGCCAGCGGTGGTGCATGTGCAGGCCACCTACAACGGCAACCATCAGACGCAACATATCCGGGCCTACCAGAATGGGCAGCGCGTGCCGGATCAGCAGATGCCGGACATTCTGCGTCACTTCTTCGGCATGCCGGGCATGCCCGGCGGTCAGGGGGCGCCGTTCCAGCAACCGGCACACATGTCCGTGGGCTCCGGTTTCATCATTTCCAGCGATGGCTACATCCTGACCAACCGCCACGTGGTTGCCAAGGCCGACAAGGTGATCGTGAAGCTGAAGAATCACCGCATTTTCAAGGCCAAGGTCGTTGGCACCGACAAACCCTATGACATTGCGCTGCTGAAAATCGACGCCTCGAACCTGCCCACCGTCAATGTCGGCAACTCCGAGTCGCTGCGGACGGGGCAGTGGGTCCTGGCGATCGGTTCACCGTTCGATTTCGACGACACGGTGACCCAGGGCATCATCAGCAACGTGGGCCGCAGCTTCGGCCCGGCCGATCAGATGGACGTGCCGTTCATCCAGACCGACGTCCCCATCAACCCGGGCAATTCCGGTGGACCGCTGTTGAACCTGGATGGTCAGGTCGTGGGCATCAATTCGCAGATCTACTCCAAGACCGGCGGCTACATGGGGGTGTCGTTCTCGATTCCCATCAACGTGGCCATGAACGCGGTGCAGCAGCTCAAGTCCAAGGGCTTCGTGTCGCGGGGCATGATCGGTGTGCAGCTGGAGCCGGTGAACTATGACAAGGCCCGGGCCCTGGGCATGGACCGCGCCATTGGCGCCCTGGTGAACAAGGTCCTCCCGGGCAAGCCTGCCGACAAGGCCGGTGTGCAGGTCGGTGACGTGATCATCGCCTTCAATGGCCAGGAAGTGGACTCGGTGGCGGATCTGCCGCCCATGGTGGCCATGACCAAGCCGGGCACCAAGGCCACATTCACGGTGCTGCGCAACGGCAAACACAAGACGTTGCATGTGACCATCGGTGCCATGCCACACGATACGTCCGGCTCGAACATGTTCCACGGCGGCAGCAGTGCTTCGGGTGCCGGCAAGCTGGGCTTTCATGTCAAGGCACTGACATCCGATCAGCGTCAGGAATTGGACCTCAAGCCGCATGACGGCGTGATGATCAGCCAGATCACCGGGCGTCAGGCCGCCGCAGCACAGCTGCAGGCCGGTGACGTGGTATTGATGGTGGGTCAGCGCAAGGTGGGCAGTGTGGCCGCCTTCAACAAGGCCATCCGCCACGTCAAGGCGGGCGGTACGGTCTTGCTGCTGGTTCGCGGCCGCAGCGGACAGGCTGCGTTCGTCACCATCGAGGTACCGGACCACAGCGGTCACTGAGCAAGTGCTGGTGATCTGCATGCCGATGGTGCGCGCACCATCGGCATGCAGTCGCTTCATGCCATAATAAGCGATTGATGCCGCCCGCATTTCGCGGGCGGCGCTGTTTTCTGCTGCAGGCAAAATCTGCGTGAACGTGTGCCCATGGACCTGATCCGCAATTTCTCCATCATCGCCCATGTCGACCACGGCAAATCCACGCTGGCGGATCGCATCATCCATCTGTGCGGCGGCCTGACCGAGCGCGAGATGGCGCAGCAGGTGCTCGACACCAACCCCATCGAGCGCGAGCGCGGCATTACCATCAAGTCGCAGTCCGTGTCGCTGCCGTACACGGCGAAAGACGGCACCACCTATCAGCTCAATTTCATCGACACGCCGGGCCACGTCGACTTCAGCTATGAAGTCAGCCGTTCGCTGGCCGCGTGCGAGGGCGCGCTGCTGGTGGTGGACGCCGCGCAGGGCGTGGAGGCGCAGTCGGTGGCCAACTGCTACACCGCTGTGGAGCAGGGCCTGGAAGTGGTGCCGGTGCTGAACAAGATCGATCTGCCCACGGCCGATGCCGACCGTGTCAGGGCCGAGATCGAGGCGGTGATCGGCATTGATGCCAGCGATGCCATCGAGGTCAGCGCCAAGACCGGCCTGAACGTGACTGACGTGCTGGAAGCCATCGTGGCGCGCATTCCGCCTCCCAAACCGCGGGGCACGGACAAGCTGCAGGCGCTGATCATCGATTCCTGGTTCGACAATTACCTGGGCGTGGTCATGCTGGTGCGCGTCATGCAGGGCACCATCAGGCCCGGTGACAAGGTTCAGGTGATGTCCACCGGCCGCAGCCATGGTGTGGACGAGCTGGGTGTCTTCACCCCCAAGCGCAAGAAGCTGGATCATCTGGGCGCGGGCGAAGTGGGTTGGATCAATGCAGCCATCAAGGACGTGCACGGCGCACCGGTGGGCGACACGCTGACTCTTGCCGGCGATCCGGCTCCGGGCCCGTTGCCGGGGTTCCAGCACATGCAGCCGCGTGTGTTTGCCGGTCTGTTTCCGGTGTCAGCGGACGATTATCCCTCGCTGCGCGATGCATTGGACAAGCTGCGCCTGAACGATGCGGCGATGTTCTTCGAGCCGGAATCCTCCGAGGCCATGGGTTTCGGCTTCCGTTGCGGCTTCCTGGGCATGCTGCACATGGAGATCGTGCAGGAGCGCCTGGAACGCGAGTACGACCTGAACCTGGTGACCACGGCCCCCACCGTGGTCTACGAGATCGTGCGCGCGGATGGCGAGGTGGAGACACTGGACAATCCCGCCGATCTGCCGGCCTCGCCGCAAGTGGAGGAGATTCGCGAGCCGATCATCGAGGCCACCATCCTCACGCCGGATGAGTATGTCGGCGGCGTCATCACGCTGTGCGAGGAAAAGCGCGGCGTGCAGAAATCCATCCGCTATCTGGGCACGCAGGTGCAGATCACCTACGAGCTGCCCATGGCCGAAGCGGTGCTGGATTTCTTCGACCGGCTGAAGTCGGTGTCGCGCGGCTATGCCTCCATGGACTACCATTTCGTGCGGTTCCAGGCGGGGCCGTTCGTGCGTGTCGACGTGCTGATCAATGGCGAACGCGTGGATGCACTGAGCCTGATCGTGCATCGCGCGCAGGCGGATCGCCGCGGCCGCGATCTTGTCGAGCGCATGAAAGAGCTGATTCCCCGCCAGCAGTTCGACGTGGCCATCCAGGCCGCCATCGGCGGGCAGGTGATTGCGCGCTCCACGGTCAAGGCGCTGCGTAAGAACGTGCTGGCCAAGTGCTACGGCGGCGATGTGTCGCGCAAGAAGAAGTTGCTGGAAAAGCAGAAGCAGGGCAAGAAGCGCATGAAGCAGGTGGGCCGCGTGGAGATTCCGCAGGAAGCCTTCCTGGCCGTCTTGAAAGTGGACAAATAGCCAAAGGTCGGGAATAGGGAATAGGGAATGGGGAATGGTCGAAGCTGCAATGCGCCGCTTTCACGATTCCCCATTCCCCATCCCCCAGTCCCGGCTCCAAGGAGCCAACGATGGAATTTGATTTTGCGGCGCTGCTGCTGGGCCTGACGGTCCTGTTCGGCCTCGTCTGGGCGTTCGATCGCCTGTTTCTGTACAAGGCGCGCAAGCGTCGCGCCGCCGAACGCGGCAAGGATGTGCACGATCCCTGGCCGGTGGACTGGGCGCGCTCGCTGTTTCCGGTGGTGTTGCTGGTGCTGCTGCTGCGCTCGTTCGTGGCAGAACCGTTCCGTATTCCGTCCGGTTCGATGATGCCGACCCTGCGCACGGGCGATTTCATCCTGGTCAACAAATTTGCCTACGGACTCAGGTTGCCGGTGTTCCACAACAAGATCATCGATCTCGGCGAGCCCAAGCGCGGCGATATCGTCGTATTCCGGCCGCCGTGGGCGCCCGGGCAGAACTGGATCAAGCGTGTGGTGGGCCTGCCGGGTGATCGCGTGGTCATGCATGGCGAGCATCTGTTCATCAACGGCAAGCGCGTGCCCGAGCAGCTGGAGGGCGCGTATTCGGGCAATCCGGACGACCGGGAAGACCGCCTGCTGATGGACAATGGCGGTATCGTGCTGCACGAGCATCTGGGCACCGTGCACCACAGGATCATCGAGATGCCGCAGGCGCATCGGGCGCCGGATCTGCCCAACAGCGACAATCCGGAGATCGTGCCGCCCAACTGTTACCTGGTTCTGGGTGATAATAGGGATGACAGCGAAGACAGCCGCTACGAGGGATGTGTGCAGGAAAAAGATCTCGTGGGCAAGGCGTTCCTGATCTGGTTTGCCTGGGATCACGGCGTGGCATTTTCGCGGATCGGCGATCTGATTCATTGACTGACGAGGGGAGAGGGCTGACATGAGTTGCCAGGGGGAAAACGTCATGAACGTCACGACGCAATCTGCGCGCACGTCCAGACAATCGGGCATGACGCTGATCGGATTCATTTTCGTGCTGCTGATCGCCGGTTTCTTTGCCTACATGGCGATGAAGCTGGTGCCGCCATACATCCAGTATTTCAGCGTGGTCAAGGCCATGAAGCAGGTCTCCACGGAAGGTGTGGACGGCAAGTCGAAGGATCAGGTGCGTCGCGACTTCTCCTTCAAGCTGAGCTTCCAGTACGCCGACAGCGTGATCAAGCCCAACGATATCCGTTTCATCCACAACAATGGCGGCAATGCAATGAACGTCAGTTACGACGAACGGATCCACTTCATCTACAACATCGATTTCCTGTTGCACTTCGACAAGACGGTGCCGTTGCAAGGAAACCTTTCGTATTGAGCCTCGTGTATTGAATCCCGTGAATCTGCCGCATCGCTTTCAAGATCCGAACCTGGCCGAACTGGCACTGACCCACCGCAGCGCCGGGCGGCCCAACAACGAGCGCATGGAGTTT
This sequence comes from uncultured Gammaproteobacteria bacterium, assembly GCA_963747595.1. Taxonomy (GTDB): domain Bacteria; phylum Pseudomonadota; class Gammaproteobacteria; order Xanthomonadales; family Rhodanobacteraceae; genus Oleiagrimonas. Next base: position 721,108 of record CAVVFO010000002.1, on the reverse strand, counting down.
CTCGGTGACGCATTGCTCAACATGCTGGTCGCCGAGATGCTGTTCGAGGCGCACCCGCGTGCCAGCGAAGGTGAAATGTCGCGACTGCGCGCACAGCTGGTCAACGGCAAGACGCTGGCCGTGATCGGCCGTGAACTCGAGCTGGGAGATCGGCTCAAGCTGGGGCCCGGGGAAATGAAAAGCGGCGGGTTCCGCCGCGGATCGATTCTCGCCGATGCGGTCGAGGCGCTGCTGGCCGCTGTCTACATGGATGCCGGCTTCGATGTCTGTCGCGACGTGGTGCGGCAACTGTTCCAGTCACGCATCGAGGCCACGCCCCGATCGCACAAGGATGCCAAGACCGAGCTGCAGGAATGGCTGCAGGGTCACGCGCTGGCGTTGCCGGAATATGAACTCGTCGACAGCTTCGGCGAAGATCACGCCAAAACCTTCGATGTGCGATGCCGCGTGTCGCAACCGCATCCGATCGAGATATCCGGGCGCGGCAGCAGCCGCCGCGAGGCGGAGCAGCAGGCCGCACGGGACGTTCTGGCGCACCTGACCGGAGCACGCGCGTCATGACGGCCGATCAGCATCCGGATGTCCCGTTTCGCTGCGGGACTGCGGCGCTCATCGGGCGTCCCAATGTGGGCAAATCGACATTGCTCAATGCCCTGATCGGGCAGCGCCTGAGCATCGTCAGTCCGAAACCGCAAACCACCCGGCACCGCATCCTGGGCGTCATCACCCATCCCGGCGGGCAGATTCTCTATGTGGACACACCCGGTCTGCATCGTGGCGCACGCAAGGCGATGAACCGTTCGCTCAACCGTACCGCGCGAGCCGCCATGGCCGATGTGGACGTGGCCGCGCAGGTCATCGAGGCGGGCCGCTGGACCGATGAGGATGACGCCGTGTATGCATCGCTGTCGGCACAGCGCGTGGCGCGCGTGCTGGTCATCAACAAGGTCGATCGGCAAAAGGACAAGGCGGCGCTGCTGCCGTTCGTCAGCAATGTGCTGGAAGGGCGCAGTTTCGACGAGGTATTCTACGTCAGCGCGCTCAAGCGCAAGGGACTGGAAGATCTGGAACACGGCATCCTGCAGCGCCTGCCGCAGCAACCGGCGATTTTCGACGAAGATACCTTCACCGACCGCAGCGAGCGGTTTCTGGCGGCCGAACTGATCCGCGAGCAGCTGATGCTGCGACTGGAGCAGGAGATTCCCTATGCCACCACGGTGGAGATCGAAACCTTCACGGATCGCGCGGATGGTCTGGCCGAAATCCACGCCGTGATCTGGGTCGAACGCAAGGGCCAGAAAGCCATCGTCATCGGTGCAGGCGGCGCCCAGTTGCGTGCGGTGGGAACAGCGGCACGACGTGCCATGGAACACATGTTCGAGCGTCGCGTGTTCCTCAAGCTGTGGGTCAAGGTGCGCGAAGGCTGGGTGGATGACGAGTCCGCCTTGAAACGTTTCGGCTACACGGATTGAAGTCGCATGGGCGGATCCGTCGCGTTGCTGCTTGATCCGCTGCGCGGTCCACTTTCCTGCTCCCGGCTCTCGATGCCATGCTTATCGAACAACAGCCTGTCTACGTTCTGCATGCGCGCCCGTATCGCGAAACCTCATTGCTGCTGGAATGCCTGGCGCGTGATCATGGCCGTCTGGGTGTAGTCGCGCGTGGAGTACGGGGAACACGCGGCCGGGTGCGCCGTTCCGAACTGGAACCGTTCCAGCTGCTTCTGATGAATCTGCAGCTGCGCGGTGAGCTGGCCACGTTGCGTCTGGCCGAACCGGCGTCCGCCCCGTTGCGGCTTGCCGGCAACGTGCTGCTGGGCGGCTTGTATGTCAATGAACTGGTGGTGCGCATGAGCGCGCGTCACGATCCGCATGCCGGGCTGTTCGGCGTGTATCAGCGGACACTGCAGCGTTTGGCACAAGGCGAGCCGCTGGCATGGACATTGCGACGCTTCGAAAGGGATTTTCTGGCTCTGCTGGGTTTTGCCCTGCAACTGGAGTTCGATGCCGACAGCGGACAGCCGCTACAGCCCGGGGAATACTACCGGTATGTACCCGATCATGGGCCCCAGCGCGAGGCTGGGGGGCAAGCGAACGACTTGCGCGGTTCGGACCTGCGCGCGCTGGCATGCGACACGCCACCCGATGCGCGTGGCATGAACGCGCTGCGTCGCCTCACACGCCAGGTCATCGCATTTCATCTGGGCGGCGCGGAACTGCGTACATGGCGCATGCTGCGCGCACTCAGGTCATCCTGAGCCGCTTGCCGCGAAGCCTCAATCCGGCGAATCCGGTTCACTGGACTGCTGCTGCAGCAGCGCATCCAGGGTGGCCGTGGCGTCCCTACGCAAGTGGGCCAGGTGCCCGGAACTCATCGCGTGTTGCTGGTCGATCATGAACTTCACGCGCAATGCTTCCTCGGCAAGCGCTGTGGCGCCACAGAACCCGCAGGCTGCCCGCAGCCGGTGCAGACGTTCGGACAGCACCGTCGGGGTTGCCATCAGTGCATCCAGGTCGTCCAGAAGCAGGCGCAATTCCTCCGCGAACAGGCTGCGCAATTGACGCATCGTGGTTTCATTGCCGCTGCTGGCGAGCGCCTGTGCATCATCGAGCAGGGCGGGCGATCGTGATGCCGGCAGGACGGACTTGAGCAGACTGCTGAGAGCGCGTATCGACAGGGGCTTTTCCACCACCCCAAGACAGCCGGCCCTCAGCAGCCGCTGGCGCAGGGGCGTGGAGACGTCCGCGCTGGTGGCCACGATCGGAGAGCGTGCCGAGGCGGCATGCGGGCCGTGCCGCAACCGGGTTGCCACGAACTCGGCGCCGCCGCGCGGCATGCGGCAATCCAGAAGCAGGAAATCGAAGCGCCGTTCCCGCGCCACGTCGAGTGCCGGTGGGCCATCGGCATGGCTGACCACGTCACAGCCCAGCTTTCCCAGGGCCTCGACCAGGAAGTAGCGGCTGCTGCGATCATCGTCGGCAACGAGCACAGAAGGTGCACTGGGTTTGGTGGAAGGATCTCGTGAACTGTGACGTCGTGAAGCGGACCGTTCAGAAGCGTGGCGATGCATGGCCGTTTCCGTGGCATTTCATGTCTGTCTGTCAGAATGGTGGGACATGCGTTGCATATCAAGTCGACAGCTGGCGTGGTGGCTCGGTGGTCTTTTGGCGGCCATGCTGGTCTGTGCGCAGGCGACAGCCGGTGTGGTCATGCACGCCCGGGTGATCGAGCTGCCCGGGGTCAAGCTGCAGAACGTGCGATTGACACTGGATTCCAACGCCGGAAAGCCGCCACACCTGACATTGAGTGCGGAGTCCGCCGACGTGTCGATGCTCGGTTGGCATCATGTCGGCCTGCACCTCGGCGGTACGCTGCAGCACAGTGGGCCGCAGAACTGGAGCCTGAACGCGCAGGTCAAACTCAAGCATGCTCCCGGTGGTTTGCTGAGCAACGGCACGCTGATGGCCCAGATCGACGGCGACACCAACACATTGGCGCTGGATGTGTCCCAGGGGCGCGCCAAGCTGTCCACGGCCTTGCCCGCAGACGCGCTGACGCATGCACAGATCCATCTCACGGCGCTGCCGCTGCGCTGGCTGCAGGGGCTGCTGGCCCATGCCTGGCACGGTGGCCAGCTCAAGGGGGGACGTATCAGCGGGACGATGGCGCTGGATGTCCTGGATGACGGCATTCAGACGTCGGGGACTTTCAGGGTGGCCAAGGCGGCCTTCGATTCGACATCGGGAACGCTGGCAGGACAGGGCCTGACCGGGTCCGGGCATGTGCATGTGGATACCTCGGCGACCCCCACGCTGATCGATCTCGACAGCCGGCTGCACGGCGGCCAGATATTGCTCGGCTCGCTTTACGCGACGCTGCCTTCGTCCGCGGTACAGCTGTCACTGCATGCGCGCAGCGCGCACGGCGCCGTGGATCTGCGGCGCGTGGATTTCACCGACCCGGGGGCGCTGACGGTCAAAGGCTCCTTGCGCTTTGCCTCCGGTGGAGCCCTGCAGCGGCTGCAGTTGGACCATGTCAGCGCCACCTTTCCGGCCGCCTATGAGCACTATGGAAAGGCCTGGCTGAAGACCAAGGGCGTCGGGGACCTGAAAATACATGGTTCGATCGATGGCAGCCTGAGCATGACACCCGCGGGGCTGAGTGCATTCCGCTTTGACGCGCGGAACATGGACCTCGCCGATGCGGCGGGAGACCTCCGCGTGCGCGACCTCGACGGTGGTCTGAACTGGAGCCGTGGCGGAACGCGCAAACCGACCACGCTGGGCTGGAAGGCGTTGAAGTTCCATGCGATTCCCAACGGGGCTGCCAAGGCGCACCTGCAGAGCCGCAACGGCGAGTTGACGCTGCTGCAACCGCTGACGGTGCCGGTGCTGGGCGGGCAGTGGTCCATATCGGCATTGTCGTGGCGGCCGGCGGCCAGCAAAGGGCAACGGCTGGATACTTCGATGACCCTGTCCGGCATAAACCTTCCTGCGCTGTGCCGCGCGCTGGGCTGGCCCGAATTCCCCGGCACCCTGGCCGGAGCGATGCCGGGGCTGAGTTATCGCAACGGCGCATTCGATCTCGACGGCGGCCTGTCGATGAACGCGTTCCACGGCTTCGTCGACATCACCAGCATGACGCTGCAGCATCCGTTCGGCGATACACCGGTGCTGGCGGCGAACATGCATATGAGCCACATGGATCTCAAATCGATGACCAGCGTGTTCGACTTCGGCTCCATCACCGGACATATGCATGGCACGGTGAGCAAGCTGCGACTGGTCGGCTGGAAACCGGTCGCCTTCGACGCCAGCCTGACGGCGGACGAGGGTGGCCGCATCAGTCAGGAAGCCGTGAACAACCTCACCTCGGTGGGTGGCGGCGGGGTGGCTGCGGGCCTGCAGGGGATGATGCTGAAGTTGTTCCACAGTTTCGGTTACAGCCGCATCCAGCTGACATGCCGGCTGACCGGATCGGTCTGTCACATGGGCGGCATCAAGCCCGTCGACAACGGCTACCTGATCGTCGAGGGCAACGGATTGCCGCATCTGAGCGTGATCGGTCATCAACGCGACGTCAGCTGGCCGATCCTGATCAGCCGGCTGAAAGCGGCGACCAGCGGCAAGGGCCCGGTGGTGAAATGAACCAGCCGAAGAATGTCGACGTGGTTCGGAATGCGAGGGTATGGGATCATCTGCGCCATGAATCTGGAGAGCATCATGCGTAAGGGTTTGATCTGCTTGTGCGTCGCGGCACTGGTCGGCATGGCCGGCTGCGTCACAATCAATGTGTACTTTCCCGAGGCGGCTGCACAAAAGGCGGCTGACCAGTTCGTCGGCTCGGTGATCGGCGATGCGACGCCCGCGGCGGCGACATCTTCCGGCAAACCCGCACCGGCCGGCAGCAGCCAGCCACCGCCGGCGATGCCGGGGACAGACCCGACCGCGGCCGTGCTGGATTTCCTCGTGCCTGCCGCACATGCTGCAAACAAGCCGGACCTGCGCGTGCAAACGCCGGCGGTCGAAGCCCTCCACAGGCGCATGCGCACGCGATACCACGATCAGATGAAGGCCCTTCTGAACAAGGGTGTGGTCGGTTTCACGCAGGATGGACTGGTCGCGGTCCGCAGTGCATCCTCGGTACCGCTGTCACGGCGCAGCCAGGTGCAGTCCACGGTGGCGGCGGAGAACCGCGACCGCAAGGCGCTGTACAGCGAGATTGCTTCCGCCAACAATCACCCCGAATGGGCCTCGCGCATCCAGCAGACGTTCGCCAGAATCTGGATCCAGAAGGCGCATGCCGGCTGGTATGTGCAGAACGCCAACGGGACGTGGCACAAGAAGTAGGCGTGTCGCGGTCCGCGTTTTTTTTCCGCTTTTTCCCACGGTCCATCCCTTGACCGTGCTGTCCGGTATTGCATGAAGACAACAACGTTCGAAGCCGATATTTCCGATCTGACCCATGACGGCCGCGGTGTGGCGCGGGTGGATGGCAAGGCCGTGTTCGTGACCGGGGCCCTGCCCGGCGAACGCGTGCAGGCACGCGTGACGCGCCGGCGTCGCAGCTTCGATGAGGCACAGGTCGAAACGTTGCTGACGCGAGCCGCGGACCGGGTTGAACCGCGTTGCAGGCATTTCGGCCAGTGCGCGGGTTGCGCGTTGCAGCACATGGCACCCGACGCGCAGATTGCCGCCAAGCAGCGCGTGCTGGCGGACAACTTCGAACGTATCGGCAAGGTCCAGCCCGGGCGCTGGTTGCCGCCGCTGACCGACGCGCCCTGGGGCTATCGCCGCAAGGGACGGCTGTCGGTGCGTCATGTGGCCAAGAAGGGCCGCGTACTGGTGGGATTTCGCGAGCACAATCCACGCTTCGTGGCGGACGTGCGACGGTGCGAAGTGCTGCATCCGGCGCTGGGGCCGAAGATCGAGGCCATCGGCGACATGGTGGGCACGCTGGACGCATCGCGCGACATTCCGCAGATCGAGTTCGCTGCCGGCGACGATACGGTCGCCCTGGTGGTGCGGCACCTGGAGCCCTTGTCGGAGCACGATCGCGCGGTCTTGACGGACTTTGCCAAGGCCCACGGGTTTGCCATCTACCTGCAGCCCAAAGGGGTCGACAGCGTGCATCCACTGTGGCCCGAGCAGCCGCAGTTGCGCTTTCGCCTGCCGCAATCGGATGTGGAGCTGGACTTCGAGCCGCTGGATTTCGTGCAGATCAACGCCGGCATGAACCGGGTCATGATCGCCCAGGCGCTGGACCTGCTGGAAGCGCAGGCCGAGGATATCGTACTGGACCTGTTCTGCGGTCTGGGCAACTTCACCCTGCCCACGGCACGGCGCGTGGCGGAGGTGGTCGGCGTGGAGGGCGAGCATGGCCTGGTCGAGCGTGCGGCAGCCAACGCGGCGCGCAACGGCATCGACAACGTCAGCTTTCATGCCGCCAACCTTTTCGAGGACCAGCGCGGCGCCTCCTGGGCGCGTCGCGACTACAGCAAGATGCTGCTGGATCCACCGCGCGCCGGTGCCGACAAGCTGCTGGAGTATCTTCCGGGGCGTTCAGTGCAACGTGTCGTCTATGTCTCTTGCCACCCCGCCTCGCTGGCACGCGATGCCGCGCTGCTGGTGAACCGGCATGGATTCCGCATGACAGCGGCGGGTGTGATGGACATGTTTCCGCATACCGCGCATGTCGAATCCATCGCATTGTTCGAGCGCTAGAGCGGCGGGAGTTCCCTGTGGGCATTGAAATCGAACGCAAATTCCTGCTGGCGGACGACACCTGGCGTCGAGGCGTGTCGCGGCGTCGCAGCATGGAGCAGGGATACCTGATCGATGCGGCCGCCTACCAGATGCACCTGTCGCGCTGCTCGGTGCGCGTGCGCATCGGGGACGATCAGGCGTGGTTGAACATCAAGGCCGCGCGGCAGTCGATCACACGCCGCGAATACGAGTATCCCGTCCCGCTTGACGAGGCCCGCGAGATGCTTGAAGAGTTGTGCAACGAGACAGTGCGCAAGGTCCGTCACGATGTGCATGTCGATGGTCATCTTTTCGAAATCGATGTGTTCGAGAATGCCAACGATGGCCTCGTCGTGGCGGAAATCGAACTGCCGGCCGAGGACGCGCCGTTTCCGCATCCGTCGTGGCTGGGCGCCGAGGTCAGCCATCTGCCGCGCTATCTGAACGTGAATTTGGCCACACATCCCTACAGCGCATGGAGCAATGCCGAACGCGAGGAACGCGCATGCTGATGCTCGGTATCGGCGGATTGCGACTGGATGATGACGATCGACGCCGCCTGCGCGACCCTCATGTCAGCGGCGTGGTGTTATTCTCGCGCAACTATCAGTCGCGCGACCAGCTGCAGGCATTGATCGAATCGCTGCGCGCATGGCGACCGGATGATGGATTCATCATTGCCGTCGATCAGGAAGGCGGCCGCGTGCAGCGACTGCGCGGCGACGGCTTCACCACACTTCCGCCGCTGGCGGCGCTGGGACGACGCCACGACGACGATCGCGCCGATGCGTTGGTGCGCGCCGAGGAGCACGCCTGGGTCATGGCCAGCGAGATGCGCGCCATGGACATCGATCTCAGCTTCGCGCCGGTGATCGATCTCGAGCGCGGCAACCGTGCGATCGGTGACCGCGCCTTTCACGCGGATCCGGCGGTGGTCGCGGATCTGGCCCAGGCCTACGTGCGCGGCATGCACATGGCCGGCATGGCAGCCACGTTGAAACATTTCCCCGGTCATGGGTCGGTGCGGGAAGATACCCACGTTGCTGTCGCCACCGACCCCCGTGACCGTGGCACCATGCGCCTGTGCGACATGGTGCCGTTCGTCGAGTGCATCGAGCTGGGCGTGGAAGCGGTGATGATGGCGCACGTGATCTACCCGGCCGAGGACACACACCCCGCGGGCCAGTCGCCGGTCTGGATTGGCCGGGTGCTGCGACAGGAGCTCGAGTTTGCCGGGCTCGTCTTCAGCGACGACGTGAGCATGGCGGCCGCCGGCGCCGGCAACGACATGCGGGCGCGGGTGCTGGCGCATCTGGATGCCGGGTGCGATCTCGTACTGGCCTGCCAGCCGGATGCATTCGATGCCGCGCTGGATGCGGTACGTGGTCGCGAACCCTGCGCTCCCGAGCGTGTCGCCCATCTGCGCGGTGAAGTGGCTGGCAGCTGGGATGCGCTGCAGGACAACCCTCAGCGCGATCATTTTCTGGCACGACTGCAAGAACTAGAGGATATCCATGAGTGAATCGCCATCGTTGCAGCAGGCATTGAATCGATCCGAAAAACTGTTCGACAGGGAACGGCTGCATCGTGAAATCGTGCGCATGGGAGCGGAAATCGACGCCGCCCTGGACGGCGAACCGGCCGTCATGTTGACCGTGATGAATGGCGCGCTGGTGTTTGCCGCCGAGCTGGCCCTCTCCATACACACCGATCTGCAGTTCGATTACGTGCACGCCACGCGCTACCGAGGCGGCACCAGCGGCGGCAAGATCAAATGGCTGCGGCGCCCCGTGGTGGATCTCAAGGGCCGCAGTGTGCTGCTTGTGGATGACATTCTCGACGAGGGCCGCACCCTGGGCGCGGTGCGTGACGAGTGTCGCGGACTGGGCGCGCGCCGCGTGCTCACGGCCACGCTGTGCCGCAAGGACCATGATCGCGCCGACGCCGGAATCGAGGCCGATTTCAATGGTGTGACGGTGCCCGACGCGTACGTCTACGGTTACGGCATGGATTATCACGAGCAGGGGCGCAATCTGCCCGCGATTTACGCCTTGAGAGAATCAAGAAGCAAGAAGTGAGAAACGAGACGTGACAAACGCGCGTGGCGGCATGCCATTCCTGCGATGGTCCCGGGTCCGGCGCGCGCGAGGGTTTTCCGTGTCTACTCGTCCTCCATCGCATCTCGCTCGTGTCCATTCACCATTCGTCCCGCCGCTGGAGGCCGCATGAACCTCGATCTCGCCATCATCGGCGGTACCGGTCTGTATCGATTCGATGGTCTCACCGACCCCCGGCGACATGCCGTGCAGACCCCCTTCGGCACGCCGTCGGCCGATATCGTCAGTGGTGATCTGCAGGGGCGGCGTGTCGCATTTCTGGCACGGCACGGTGAGGATCACCGCCACTTGCCGCATCGCGTCAACTATCGCGCCAACGTCTGGGCGCTGCATCATCTGGGTGCGCGCCGCATCATCGGCGTCAATGCCGTGGGGGGGATCCGCGAGGATATGGGGCCGCGCGTGCTGGCGGTGCCGGACCAGCTGATCGACTACACCCACGGTCGCCTGGACAGCTTCTGCGACGTGGAGGGGGCCGCCGTCGAGCATGTCGACTTCACCGAGCCGTATCATCCGGGCTTGCGCAGGGCGTTGCTGGATGCTGCCATGACAGAGGAAGTGCCCGTGGTCGATGGCGCCTGCTACGGGGTCACCCAGGGGCCGCGTCTGGAAACACGCGCCGAGATCGCACGCATGCGACGTGACGGTTGCGACTTGGTGGGCATGACTGCCATGCCCGAAGCGGTGCTGGCGCGGGAACTGGGCGTGCCCTATGCCTGTCTGGCGCTGGTGGCCAACTGGGCCGCGGGGTGCGGCGACCAGGCAGAGATCAGCCTGGACGAGATCATGGCGCATCTGGATGCCGCAACCACACAGGTTCCTCTGCTGTTGTCGCGCATGCTGGTGCAGACATAACGCTCTGGTCCCGCGCGTTGCCTGGTCTCCAGCCCCGGCTCGGCCTGTAGTCAATGGGATAGTGCGGCTGGCTGCGGAGTTGCGGGCGCTCCGGAACGCGGCGATACTCGGCACGTGCGGTGACGCGGGTTACGGGGAGTAGTCGCGCGTGCATGGCACGTTTGTCCATGTCATGAGGTTGATCAAGATGCTTTTCGGTACGGTGAAGTGGTTCAACGACGCCAAGGGGTTCGGTTTCATTGCCCCTGAAGACGGTGGGGAGGACGTGTTCGTCCATTATTCGGCGATCAATATCGAAGGCTTTCGCAGCCTGAAGGAAGGGCAGCGGGTGAGCTTCGAGGTGGTGCAGGGCCCGAAGGGGGCGCAGGCATCGGGAGTGGTGGTCGCCTGATTCGGCGCTTCATTGCACCGATCAAAAAAAGGCCCCGTGTCGCACGATGCGGGGCCTTTTTCGTTGTAGGGCGGATCAAGGAGCGTCAGCGACGGATCCGCCTGCTTGCGGAAATGCGCAATGGGTGTTGACGAGCAGGCGGATCCGTCGCGTCACCCTACGATTCACGCCGCAAACTGCAGCCGTGCCAGATCGGCATACAGCCCGTCTTCGCGCAGCAGGCTCTCATGCGTGCCCTGGGCGACGATGCGGCCTGCGTCCATGACCACGATGCGATCGGCACGCTGCACCGTGGCCAGCCGGTGCGCAATGACAAGTGTGGTGCGGCCGGCTTCCAGCCGCGCCAGAGCCTGCTGGATGGCCGCTTCCGATTGCGCGTCCAGCGCCGATGTGGCTTCGTCCAGCAGCAGCAATGGCGCATCACGCAGGATGGCGCGGGCGATGGCAATACGCTGCCGCTGTCCACCGGACAGGCGCACGCCGCGTTCGCCCAGCTCGGTGTCGTAGCCTTCGGGCAGCGCGGTGATGAAAGTGTCGGCCTCGGCCGCGCGGGCGGCGGCATGCACGGCCCGGTCATCGGCGGTGTCGCGTCCGAAGCGGATGTTGTCCGCTGCGCTGCCGCCGAAAATCACCGTTTCCTGGGGCACCAGTGCGAAGGCACCACGCATATCCGGAAGACTGAGTGCGCGCAGGTCCACTCCATCCAGCGTGATGCGCCCGTGTTGCGGATCGTAGAAGCGCAGCAGCAGACTGAACACCGTGCTCTTGCCGGCACCGGAGGGGCCGACCAGTGCCACGGTTTCACCGGGGTGGACGGCAAGGTTGAAGCCATCCAGCGCGGCCGTTTCCAGCCGTGTCGGATAGCTGAAACCGACATTCTCGAAACGCAGTTCGCCGCTCGGGCGATGCGTGAAGCGTACCGGATGTGCGGGCGAACAGATTTCCGGGACGGTATCGAACAGCTCGCCGATACGTTCCATGGCGCCGGATGCGCGCATCACTTCACCCCACACGCCGCTGACCGAGCCGACCGAACCGGCGGCGAAAATGGCGTACAGCACGAACTGGCCCAGCACCCCGGCATTCAGCTCGCCCGCCAGCACGTCGCGTGCGCCGGCCCACAGCACCAGGGTGATGGCGCCGAAGACCAGCGTGATCACCGAGGCGGTGAGCCCGGCACGCATGCCGATGCGCCTGCGCGCGGTGAGCAACGCATTGCGGATGGCGTCACTGTAGCGTCGGCTTTCGGTGTCCTCGCGCGCATAGGACTTGATCGCCTGGGCAGCGTTGAGGGTTTCGTTGGCAACGGCGGCTGCATCGGCCAGGCGGTCCTGGCTGTGCCGTGACAGGCGCTGCACGCGACGGCCGAAAATCAGGATCGGCAGCATCACCGCCGGAATCACCAGCGCGGTCAGGCCAGCCAGGCGGGGGCTGGTCAGGAGCATGGCTACCGTGGCGCCAATCAGCATGACCACCGAGCGCAGGGCGATGGAGATGCCGGAGCCGACCAGTGTCTGCACCAGCTCGGTATCGGTACCCAGCCGGGAGATCAGTTCGCCCACGCGCGATTTTTCGAAGAAGCCCAGATCCAGCCGGATGAGGTGGTCGTACAGATCGCGCCGCAGTGTGGCCAGCGAGCGTTCACCCAGCAGGCTGATGCAGAAATAGCGCGCAGCCGTGGCAATGGCAATGATCACTGCCACCACGAAGAGGGCGGCGAAGGTGCGGTTGATGACCTCCGGATTGGTGCCGGCGAATCCGTGGTTGATCATGTGCCGCACGGCAATCGGCAATACCAGGTTGGAGCCGGACGAAAGCGCCAGAAACAGCAGCCAGCCCGTGGCCAGCTTCCAGTGCGGTCGCATGAACGGCCACAGCCGCAGCAGCGAGCGTACATTGCCGCGCGTTTTCTCTTTTCGCGGGGAGCGGTCGGTCGGTACGCTGCTCATGCGGATATCCCCTGAAGCCGGCATCGCCGGGCATGGCGCTGCATCGGATCAAGCGTGGGGGTGCGCACTGCGTAATTCAATCCAGCCGACGTACGCGGCATGCGCCACGACTGAGATCGGCCAGCAGCGTGTCCAGCGCATCGAGGTGCGCCAGGGGCAGGTGGGCCACGACTTCGACGCCCTGTGCACCAAAGTCCTCGCTTTCGAATTGCACACCCCAATCGTGCGCCCGGGCCTTGAACAGCTCGAGTTCCGCGTAGCCAAGTCCGAAGCCGATCCGTGCCGTGGGAATGATCGGCACATGCTCGGCGCGGCGCATGCATTCGGCGGCGGTCCCGCCGTAGGCGCGGATCAGGCCGCCCGTTCCCAGCTTCACGCCGCCGAACCAGCGCGTGACCACGGCAGCCACGCCGTCCAGATGCTGCCCTTCGATCGCCTGCAGGATCGGCTTGCCGCCGGTGCCGGAAACCTCGCCATCGTCATGGAAGCGGTAATCCTGCCCGATGCAATAGGCCCAGCAATTATGCGTGGCCGTGGGATCGGAGATGTCCGCGATCCATGCCATCGCGGAATCCACATCGGCGACCGGCGCGGCATGCGCCACGAAACGGCTCTTGCGGATGACCTGCTCGTGCCGAAAGACGCCACTCAGGGTACAAAGATCCTTCATTGCATCGAGCATCCTGTTCGCGATGTCGTCACCGAAAGGGTGGCCGCAACCATCACCGAAGAGAGGCGGCCATGTCCGCACAGTCTGTGGCGGATGAAAATGCCGGCTTCACATGCCTTCCGGATTCACGCATCTCGGATCACCAGCAGCCTTTGTTCGCTCATGTCCTCCATGGCGTAACGGATGCCTTCGCGGCCCAGCCCGGAGCGCTTGATGCCGCCGTAGGGCATATTGTCGACGCGGAAGCTGGGAATGTCGCCGATGACCACGCCGCCTTGTTCCAGTGCGTCCCACGCCTGCATGGTGTGGCTCAGATCGTTGGTGAACACGCCGGCCTGCAGCCCGTATTCGGAATCATTGACCATCTGCAGTGCATCGTCGAATGTCTTGAACGGCGCCAGCAGGGCGACCGGGCCGAAGGCTTCCTGGCAGTTGATGTCGGCATCGCGGGGCACGTCTTCCAGCACGGTGGCGTCAAGCATGCTGCCCTTGCGCCTGCCGCCGCACAGCACCTTCGCGCCGGCGTGTTTCGCAGCGTCGATCCAGCCGTGCAGGCGCTCGGCGGCTTCTTCGTTGATCATGGGGCCGAGGAAGGTGTCCTTTTTCTTCGGGTCGCCGGCCTTGAGCTTCCTGGTCCTGGCGACGAATTTCTTCTTCAGCGCGTCGTACAGCGACGCATGCACGTAGATGCGCTGCACGCCGATGCAGCTCTGGCCGGACTGGTAGAAGGAACCGAAGATCAGACGGTCAACCACGAAATCCAGCCGGCTGCCCTGATCGGCGTCCACGACGCAGGCGGCATTGCCGCCGAGCTCCAGAATCACTTTCTTGCGACCCGCCCTGGCTTTCAGGTCCCAGCCGATCTGGCCGCCGGTGAACGACAGCAGTTTCAGACGCTGATCCTCGACGAAAGGTGCAGCCTTGTCGCCGATCACGGGCAACACGGAGAAGGCGCCCCTTGGCAGATCGGTCTCGGCCAGGATTTCGCCGATGACCAGCGCGCCGATGGGTGTCTTTTCCGAAGGCTTGAGCACGAACGGGCATCCCGCGGCGATGGCCGGCGCCACCTTGTGTGCCACCAGGTTCAGCGGAAAGTTGAACGGCGTGATCAGCGAGCAAGCGCCAATCGGCACGCGCTTGGTGAAACCGCGATAGCCCTTGGCACGCTCGGAGATTTCCAGGTTCAGCACTTCGCCGCCGATCTGCGGCGCCAGTTCCGCAGCGATGCGAAAGGTGTCGATCAGGCGCGTGACTTCCCCCTTCGAGTCATTGATGGGTTTGCCGGCCTCGATGCACAGGGCCCTGGCCAGCTCGTCCTTGCGCTCGGTCATGCGCTTGACGCAGTGGTTGAGTACGGCCTGGCGCTGATATGGCTTGAATTCGCGCATCGGCTTTTCGGCCTTTACGGCGGCGGCGATGGCCTTCTGCACGGCCTTGTCGTCCGGCATGGCCACGCGCGTGGCCACCTTGCCGGAGTACTTGTCGCGGACCTCGAGGTCGGTGTTGGGCTGCATGGCCTTGTTGGCCAGGTAGTAGGGATATTTCTTGTTGAGCATGGCTTGCCTCCTTGAGGGCCGTTCATCCTTCGATACCTCAGGACGAACGGCTGAGAGATCCTCGGAACCGGAGAATTCAAAAGTTATATACCAAGTGCCTCGATATCCTGGATACCGGCTTCGATGCATCGGATTTCTGGAACCCACCACCGTTCGTCCTGAGGTATCGAAGGATGAACGGCTACCGCAAGCGCTCGGGCAACGGATTCTTACTGCCCCACGCCAACCGCTGAATCTGCTTCCAGTCACCACGCACCAGCGCTTCCTTCTTGGCTCGGTTCCAGCCTTTGATCCGCCGTTCTGCCGATAGCGCTTCTTCACGAATGACAAACTCCTGCGAAAACGCCAACTCAACCGGCCTGCGGTTGCACGTATAACCGCCAAGAGTGCCCGCCTGATGCTGTCCGATACGCTGCTGCAGGTTGTCTGTATGGCCGATGTAGTACGAAGCGTCGTTGCATTTCAGCATGTACACCCAGAACGCCATGGTCGTGTCCTTTCGACATGGGAATGATGTCTCGATGGGCAGGGCAGCTACCCGACGTGTTTTTCGATGATCTCCGCGCTGCGTCGCTGGATCTCCACGTTCAGCACCTCGTGATTGACGGAGTAATCGATCGCCAGGTCGATCAGGTGCACACCGCCCGCGCTGAAGGCACGCTCCAGTGTGGGGGCGAAGTCATCGGCTTTTTCCGGGCGGTGGCCGGTGGCGCCATGGGCCTCGGCGAACTTCACGAAGTCGGGATTGCCGAATTCCATGCTGTTGTCGGCAAAACCCATCTCGCCCTGTTTCCAGCGGATCATGCCGAAGGCGTTGTCACGCACGATCAGCACCACCAGATCCAGTTTCAACCGCACCGCGGTTTCCAGCTCCTGCGCGTTCATCATGAAGCCGCCGTCGCCGCAGATGGCCAGCACGCGGCGCTCCGGATGCACCATCTTCGCGCCCATCGCGGAAGGCATGCCGGCACCCATCGAGGCCAGCGCGTTGTCCAGCAGGATGGTGTTGGATTTGCGCGCACGGAAATAGCGTGCGAACCAGATCTTGTACATGCCGTTGTCCAGGCACAGGATGCCATCGTCCGGCATGACCTTGCGCACGTCGGCGACGATGCGCACCGGATGCAGGGGGAAGCGGTCGTCGTCTTCGTGTTCGTCCAGCTGCACGCGGAATGCCTTGCGCACGATGTCGAAGAAGGCGAAGTTCCAGTGTTTCTGGTGATCCAGGGCGGAGGTCAGGCGTTCCACGGTGTGCGCGATGTCGCCGACGACCTCGATCTGCGGAAAGTACACGGCGTCGACTTCGGCGGAGGAGAAGTTGATGTGGATGACCGTGCGGCGTCCCTTGCGCATGAAGAACGGCGGCTTCTCCACCACGTCGTGACCGACGTTGATGATGGTGTCCGCGGCGTCGATGGCGCGGTGCACGAAATCGCCGTCCGACAGCGCCGCATTGCCCAGCCACAGCGGGTGTTCCTCGTCGACCACACCCTTGCCCATCTGCGTGGTGAAGAACGGGATGTGCAGTTTGTCGACGAAATCCCGTAGCGCCTGCGCAGTGCGCTGGCGGTTGGCGCCGGCGCCGATCATCAGGATCGGATGTTGCGAACGGCTGATGGCTTCGGCAGCCTGCACCAGCGCCGCTTCATCCGCCGATGGCCGGCGCGCGTATGCGGTGGGCAGCAATAGCGGATCGTCCACGTCGTCGCGCGCGATGTCCTCGGGCAGCTCCAGGTGGGCGGCGCCGGGGCGCTCTTCCTCGGCCTGGCGGAAGGCATCGCGGATGCGCGCGGGAATGGTCTGCGCGGAGACGATCTGCTGCGTGGACTTGGTCAGCGGATGCATCATGTCGACCACATCGACCAGCTGAAACAGCCCCTGTTTGTGCGACTTGATGGGTTTCTGGCCGGTGATCATCAGCATCGGCATGGCGCCGAGCTGGGCGTAGGCCGCGGCAGTGACCAGATTGGTGGCGCCGGGCCCCAGCGTGGACAGGGCCACACCGGCCTTGCCGGTCAAGCGCCCCCAGGTGGCTGCCATGAAACCGGCGGCCTGCTCGTGGCGCGTGACGATGAGCTCGATAGACGATTCGCGCAGCGATTCGACCAGGTCCAGGTTTTCCTCGCCGGGCACGCCGAAGATGCGCTCGACGCCCTCCGCTTCCAACGCTTTGACGAACAGATCAGATGCTTTCATGCGCAGTCCTTCCGGCGGGGCCGGGCAACGGCGCCAACGCACTCGCTGCCGGCGCAATGGCTCGATGAACGTGCCCGATCTACCGCATGGGTGTCGGACCGATAGCCCGTCGAGTGTCGCACGCAAGGCTGCACCTTGCACTGAACGCAGGGGGATGAAGCCATCGACCGGTGGCGGCCGTGGATCGCCCTGCGACGCCTTCCATCGCTGATCAGCCGGCCTTTTTTTCCGGCGTGACGTTCTGCAGCTGCAGGGTGCCGTCGGCGAGACGGGCGCTGAGGCGCGCATGCGGCGCGACTGCCGCGGCGGATCGAAGCAACTGGCCGTGTTCGTCGCGCAGGATGGCATAGCCGCGTTCCAGGGTCGCCAGCGGACTGACCGCATGCAGGGTGCGACCGGTCTGTTGCAGTGCCTGGCGTCGCTGCTCGAGTGCGGCCCAGGTCGCCGAGCGCAGTTGTCGATACGTGTTGGCCAGGGCCAGGTCCGCCGCTGCCAGCCGTTGCCGTGGGTGGTGCGCATGCAACGCGGTCAGTTGCTGGCGCAGATGCGCCTGGCGTCGCTGCATGTGCGTGCCAGCCGCGCGTTGCAGGCGGGCGTGCAACGCGCGCAGACGCTCGCGACCCTGTGCCAGCCGGGTCTGGGGCCGACGCGATTGCAGGCGCGCCTGCAGGTGGTCCAGGTGTTGGGTCTGCGTGTGCAACCGCCGTTCTAGGTGGGTGTGCAGACGCTGCGCCATCTGCTGCAGCGTCTGCTGCAGCGAGCGTGCATCAGGTACCAGAAGCTCGGCTGCAGCCGATGGCGTGGGTGCACGCAGATCGGCGACGAAATCACTGATGCTGAAATCGATTTCGTGACCGATGGCCGAGACCACCGGCACCGCGCTGTCATGGACCGCCCGCGCCACGGCTTCGTCGTTGAAGGCCCACAGGTCTTCCAGCGAACCGCCGCCGCGTGTCAGCAGCAGCACGTCGTAGCGGCCGCTCGCGGAGGCCTTGCGCAGCATCTCGACGATGGCGGGCGGGGCTTCGCGCCCCTGTACCGGCACCGGCAGGACGTCCACGTCGATCATCGGCAGGCGGCGCTCGAGCACGCTGAGTACATCGCGAATGGCAGCACCGGTGGCCGAGGTGATCACGCCGATGCGGCGCGGCAGGACGGGGATGGGGCGCTTGCGCGCGGCATCGAACAGGCCTTCGGTCTCGAGCTGGTTCTTGAGCCGCTCGAACTCGCGGCGCAGCGCGCCTTCACCGGCTTCCTCCAGATGCTCGACGATCAGCTGGTATTCGCCGCGCGGTTCGTACAGGCCCACGCGGGCACGCGCCAGAACATGCATGCCATCGGCGGGTTTGAACTTCAGCCAGGTGCTTTTCGGCTTGAACAATGCGCAGCGCACCTGAGCGCGCGCATCCTTCAACGTGAAGTAGATGTGCCCGGAGGCGGGTCGCGCCACGTTGGACAGTTCGCCCTCGATCCAGATCGACGGCAGCGCGTCCTGCAGCAGGTCGCGCACCAGCCGGTTGAGCGCGGACGGCGTGAAGATCTCGCGTGCTGAGGGCGATTGCGGCATGGGCAGGTGCGCGGCGAACGGGCGGGTCAGGCTACCATGGGTCGTTGTCGGCGTCGGCCCGCTCTGCATCGGCGTGCTCGCGGCGACGCTGGTGGCGCATCTGCCACCAGCGGCTGGCCAGGCTGATGCTCAGCCACAGCGCAATGACTGCCAGCGGCCAGCCGAGCACGGCGGGCCAGTAAAAGGTCAGCAGCGCGATGACCAGGAGCCCCAGCGCGCCACCCAGCATGGGGCCGGTTTCGGTATCGCCCAGCACGCGGCGATGAGTCAGTGCCGCGCCCACGGTATGCGCCAGTCGCATGGCGCCGGCGGCGGCACGGCTGGAACCGCCGCCGGAGCGTTTCGGGCGCTTGGGACGATCCTCGTCGCTGTGCACGCGGGTGCCGCGGCGCAGACGCCGTGGTGCCAGGACGATCTCGGTGGCGTTTTCCAGATCGCGTTCGTATTGATCCGCCAGTTGTTGCGCGATGCCCTGATCCTCGATGGCGACATCGATTTCGCGATTGCCCAGCCAGCTGGCCAGGTTCAGGTTGGACGAGCCCACGCGCGCCCACTGCGCGTCGGCCACGGCGGTCTTGGCATGCAGCATGGAGCCGTTCCACTCGAACACGCGCACACCGGCCTGCAGCAGCGGGCGATAGCCGGCGCGTGACATCTGCGCCATCAGCGGAACGTCGCTGCTGCCGGGAACCAGCAGCCGGACATCGACACCATCGCGTGCCGCGGACGTCAGTGCCTGCACATACGGCGAGACACCGACGAAATAGGCATCGGTGAGCCACAGCGAGCTGCGCGCGATGGCCGCCACCAATTGGTCCATGCGGTACACGCCGGCGGTGCTGGGCTGGGTGGCAATGACCCGAAGGGCGTGTTCGCCACAGACCCGCATGGCATCTGCTTCGCGCAACAGATCCAGGGGCAGCATGCTTCCCAGATGGCTCCATGAATCGGCGAAGGCGCGTTCCAGTTCCGCGACGGACGGGCCGCGTATGCTGATCCCGGTATCACGCCACGGTGGAACGTCACGGTCGGCATCTCCCAGCCACTTTGCGGAGATGCACACGCCGGAGAGAAACCCGATCTCGCCGTCCACGCTGAGCATCTTGCGATGATCACGACTCACCAGCGCCACTGGCTGCATCCATTGCGGCGGATGGTAGACGCGTATCTGGCCGCCGGCATTCAGCAGCGGTTCCCAGAATGGGCCGCCGGACAATCCCAGACAGCCCAGCCAGTCGCGGATGACGAAGACGCGCACCCCGGCGGCGGCGCGTTCGGTCAAAGCATCACGAAAGCGGCGTCCCACCGCGTCGTCGCGGATGATGTAGTTCTCCAGCAGGATGTAATCGCGGGCCGCGGCGATGGCATCGAGCCAGGCGTCGAAATGCGCGCGCGCGTCGATCAGCACGCCCACTGCATTGCCTGAAATCAACGTGGCCCCCGCTGTACGGCCGAATGCGCGTTCGGAAAGCTCGTGCGAGGCACTGGGGCTGCGGGTATTCATGGAGCGGATTCTGTCACGCCCGCGGGGCGCGGGGATACGCGGCAGCCGCTCCAGGCTGCAGATTCATCATGCGGAAACGCACATCGGTTATCCTTGGACATTCATTCCAGCACCCGCGAAGTCGACCATGTCCGCTGTTCCCGACACCCCGCCAGAGACGATTCCGCGCAATGCCGAGCCGCAGCCGCGCCGGCACAGTGTCGGTGTGCGCATCGGCAACGTGATGGTTGGCGGCGGCGCACCGGTCGCGGTGCAGTCGATGACCAATACCGACACGGCCGACGTGATGTCCACGTCCAGGCAGGTCGCCGCGCTGGCGCGTGCCGGTTCCGAACTGGTGCGCCTTACCGTCAACAATCCGCAGGCGGCAGCGGCGGTGCCGAAGATCCGCGAGCGCCTGGACATGATGGGCGTGTCGGTGCCGCTGGTCGGCGATTTCCACTACAACGGCCATCAGCTGCTGGAGACTGAGCCGGCCTGTGCCGAGGCACTGGCCAAGTACCGCATCAACCCCGGCAACGTCGGCTTCGGCAAGAAAAAGGATACGCAATTCGCGGCCATCATCGAAACCGCGCTGAAGTACGACAAACCGGTGCGCATCGGCGCCAACTGGGGCTCGCTGGATCAGGCCCTGGTGGCGGCACTGATGGACGAGAATCATCGCCGCGCGGAACCGTGGGAGGCTTCGCACGTGGCGCGCGAGGCATTGTTGCGTTCGGCCCTGGATTCCGCTGCGCGCGCCGAAGAACTGGGGCTGGGGCGTGACCATATCCTCTTGTCCTGCAAGGTCTCCGGCGTGCAGGAGCTGATTGCCGTGTACCGCGATCTGGCGGCGCGCTGCGATTATGCGCTGCATCTGGGGCTGACCGAGGCCGGCATGGGCTCCAAGGGCATCGTGGCCTCCAGCGCGGCACTGGCCGTGCTGCTGCAGGAAGGCATCGGCGACACCGTCCGCATCTCGCTGACGCCCGAACCGGACCAGCCGCGCACCGATGAGGTGGTGGTGGCGCAGGAGCTGCTGCAGACCATGGGCCTGCGCGCGTTCACGCCGTTGGTCACCGCCTGTCCGGGCTGTGGCCGCACCACCAGCACCGTCTTCCAGCATCTGGCCCGCGACGTGCAGGCGCATGTGCGCGAGAAGATGCCGGAATGGCGCGTGAAATACGACGGCGTGGAAAACCTGACCCTGGCGGTAATGGGCTGCGTGGTCAACGGGCCGGGCGAATCCAAGCATGCCAACATCGGCATCTCGCTGCCGGGGACGGGCGAAGCGCCATCGGCGCCGGTCTTCGTCGACGGCAAGAAGACAGTGACCCTGCGCGGCGAGGGCATCGCCCGGGAATTCGTCGGTCTGGTCGAGGGCTACGTGGCCGAACATTACCGGGCCCGTGGTGATTGAAGCCCACTGCGTCTTGTCTGACGCCCAAGGTCTCGGCGGACGCTGTCCGCTCCACAAATAGACGACATACCGCCCGCGCGAACTGCAGTCAGCGCTGCGTCGGGTTTCGTTGCGCCCGGTGCCGATCTAGCCTTCGTAGGGGCGGGTTTGCTGCAGCAAATCCGAAGCGGGACCTCCGTGGAAACGTGACCACGTCAACGGCTGCGAGTGCGTCAGCTCGGCAACACGCTCCACGAACGCAGGGCGCGGCATCTGCGTCGCCCCCAGTGACAGCAGGTGTGGATTGGCAACCTGCGCATCCAGAAGGGGGGCGCCCTGGTCATGCAGCAGGCGGCACAGGCCCAGCAGCGCCACCTTCGAGCCGCCGCTGGCCCGGCTGAACATGGATTCGCCGGAGAACAGCCGGCCAATGGCGACACCGTAGATGCCTCCCACCAGCGTCTCGCCGTCCCACACTTCCACGCTGTGCGCATGGCCGAGCCGGTGCAGCCGACCGTAGGCCTGGCGCATGGCAGGCACGATCCAGGTGCCGTGCTGGCCGTCGCGGGGGGCGGCGCATGCTGCGATCACGTCATCGAAGGCGCGATCCACGCTCAGTGACCAGGTCGAGTGTTGCAACTGCCGGCGCAGACTGCGGCTGACATGCACTGCGCCGGTATCGAAGACGCAGCGCGGATCGGGTGACCACCACAGCAGGGGTTCGTTCTCGCCGAACCACGGAAAGATGCCGCGGCCGTAGGCGGCCAGCAGGCGTTCGGGCGACAGGTCGCCCCCCATCGCCAGCAGGCCATCGGGCTCGCGCAACGCGCTTTCCACCGGCGGAAAGACCGGCGGCGAACGGGGGCCGAGCAGGTGGATGGGCAGTCGGGTCATGCGTGCGTCTGCGCGTAGGGCGAATGCGCCATCAGGTCCTGACGATACATCTCCAGGGCCTCGCCCTCGCGGGCCAGCGCGTCGGCTACCGCATCGCGGAACTGGTCGTGCGCGAGATAGTGGCGCGAATGCGTACGCTGCGGCAGGAAACCACGCGCCAGCTTGTGCTCGCCCTGCGCGCCGGGTTCGAAGCGCGTGAGCCCATGGTCGATGGCGTACTCGATGCCCTGGTAGTAACACAGCTCGAAATGCAGGGCCGGCACGTCTTCCCGGGCACCCCAGTAACGGCCATACAACGTGTTCTCGCTGCGCAGGAACAGCGCCATGGCCAGCGGTGGCGCGTCTGCATTGCGCCGGGCCAGCGCGACTTGCACGCCCTCGCCCAGCGTCGTGCCCAGGTGGCGGAAGAACTCCAGCGTCAGCGCGGCGTGATTGCCCTTTTCATCGAACGTGGCCTGATACAACGCGTGGATGGCCTGCCAGTCAGCGTCACCGAGCGTATCGCCGCCGTGCATGGCACAGTGCAGGCCGCTGCGCTCCACCTGGCGGCGTTCCTGGCGGATGTTCTTGCGCTTCTTGTGATTCAGCGCGGCAAGGAAATCGTCGAACGTGCCGTAGCCGCGGTTGTGCCAGTGGAATTGCCAGTCGAAGCGCGTCAGCCATGTCTCATCGAATGCGGCGGCTTCATCCTGCGGCAGAAAATTGGCATGTGCCGAGGACAGGCCGAGTCGTTCCGTCTCTGCTTGCATGGCCTGGATCAGCGACGTACGCAATACCCGGTTGTCGCCGGTCAGCAAACGCGGGCCGGGGACGGGCGAGTAGGGCACGGCGCACAGCAACTTGGGATAGTAGGCGCCGCCGGCATGCTCCCAGGCGTGCGCCCAGCTCCAGTCGAAGACGTATTCGCCGTGCGAGTTGCCCTTCAGATAGACGGGCGCGGCGGCAACAAGGGCGGAGCCGTCGTACAACCCGAGATGGTGCGGATGCCAGCCCCAGCTCTCGCTGATGCAGCCGTGACGTTCCAGGCCGGCCAGGAATGCATGCGAGACGAACGGGTTGCCGGCATCCACCAAGGCATCCCATGCAGCCGCGTCGATGGCGTCGAGCGAAGCGTGGAAGCGGGCAGTAAGCATCATCTGTCCTTCGTGTAGGGCGGCTCAAGGAGCGTAGCGACGGAGCCGCCTGCTTGCGAAAGTGCAGGATGATGGCCCGCGAGCAGGCGGATCCGTCGCTGGCGCTCCTTGATCCTCCCTACGGTGCAAAGTTCAGCCGGTGAGGTTCTGCTGATCCAGCCACTTCTCGGCGTCCAGCGCCGCCATGCAGCCGAATCCGGCGGAGGTCACCGCCTGGCGGTACACATGATCGGCCACGTCGCCGGCGGCGAAGACTCCATCGACATCGGTCATTGTGGCCATGCCGGCAAGGCCGCTCTTGATGCGGATGTAGCCGTTGTGCATGTCCAGCTGGCCGTCGAAGATGCCCGTATTGGGCGTGTGGCCAATGGCCACGAACATGCCCGAGACCTCTAGGTCGCGGGTGCTGCCGTCCTCGGCATGCTTCACGCGCACGCCGTTGACGCCGGAGTCGTCGCCCTTGACCTCGGCGACCACGTGATCCCACACCACTTCGATCTTGCCGGCATCGGCCTTCTCGAACAGCTTGGCCTGCATGATCTTTTCCGCGCGCAGCGTGTCGCGGCGATGCACCAGGTAGACCTTGCGGCAGATATTGGACAAATACAGGGCCTCTTCCACCGCCGTGTTGCCGCCGCCGATCACCGCCACGTCCTGATCGCGGAAGAAGAAGCCGTCGCAGGTTGCGCAGGCGGACACACCCTTGCCCTTGTACTTTTCCTCCGAGGCCAGACCCAGATACTTGGCCGTGGCGCCGGTGGTGATGATCAGCGCATCGCAGGTGTATTCGCCAGAGTCGCCCTTGAGCCGGAACGGGCGGTTTTCCAGATCCGCGGAGTGGATCTGGTCGAACACCATCTCGGTCTCGAAACGCTCGGCATGCTCGGCCATGCGGCGCATCAGTTCCGGGCCCTGCACGCCATCGTTGTCGCCGGGCCAGTTGTCCACATCTGTGGTGGTCATCAGCTGGCCGCCCTGCTGCAGACCGGTCACCATGGTCGGCTTGAGGTTGGCGCGTGCGGCATAGACGGCGGCGGTGTAACCGGCAGGGCCGGAGCCGAGGATCAGCAGACGGCTGTGCTTGGGGGTGCTCATGTATAATCCTTGCGGTTTTGTTCGGCTTGAATCGAGGGTTCATCGTGCAGTGCGGCATGCGGTGGTCCAGCGCGTCGCAGCGTCGCCCATGATGCCGTAGTCACCGGCCTCCGGGCGATCCGCATGAACCTCCAACAATGGGGAAGCAATGGTCTCGATTCAAGCTCGGCAACGTCAAAAAAACCGGAACCCAAGCGGCACAGACCGCATTTCCATCCCCTCACTGTCCCTGAACGAGGATTGATCGCCCATGCGTATCGGAATCCCCTCTGAAACAAAAACTCTCGAAGGCCGCGTCGCCCTGGTGCCGGCTGCCGCCGCCGACCTGGTGCGGCGTGGTCACGACGTCTTCATCCAGTCCGGAGCCGGCAAGCACAGCGGCTTCAGCGATGACGACTTCGCCCGCGTGGGCGTGAAGGTGGTTGCCGATGCCGCTGCGCTGTACGAGGCCGGCGAGCTGATCGTCAAGGTCAAGGAGCCCATCGAGGGCGACCTCAAGCACCTCAGGAAGCATCACCTGCTGTTCTGCTATCTGCATCTGGCGGCCGAGCCGGCACTGACCCGCAGCCTGCTGGATATCGGGCTGACCGGCGTGGCCTTCGAGTCGGTGGAAGACGATGGCCTGTTGCCGCTGCTGGCGCCGATGTCGATCATCGCCGGACGTATCGCCACGCAATGCGGCACCACGCTCCTGCATCGTCCGCAGGGCGGCAAGGGCAAGCTGCTGGGCGGTCTGCCGTCGGCCGAGCGCGGGCGTGTGGTCGTGTTGGGTGCCGGCGCAGCCGGTGGTGCGGCAGCGTGCCTCGCCGCGCAGGCGGGCGCCAACGTGGTGGTGTTCGACAAGCGCCAGGACCGCATGGCCGAGATGATGGCGCTGGGTCACAACGTCACCGCGCTGTACGCCTACGAGGCGGCGGTGGCCGAGGAAGTGGCGCGCGCCGACCTGGTCATCGGCGCCGTCCTGATTCCCAGTGCCCGGGCGCCGCATGTGGTCACCCGCGAGATGGTGCACAGCATGGAGAAGGGCAGCGTGCTGGTGGATATTTCCATCGACCAGGGCGGTTGCTTCGAAACCTCCAGGCCGACCAGCTGGGCCGAGCCCACCTATGAGGTCGAGGGCGTCACGCATTTCTGCGTCACCAACATGCCCGGCTCGGTGCCGCAGACTTCCTCGCAGGCCATTTCTGCCGCAATCCTGCCGTATGTGCAGCGCCTCACTGACGGTCAGGCCTGGCGCCACTATGCGCCGTTGAAGGCCGGCATCAACGTGGAAGCTGGCAAGATCGTGCATCCGGCGCTGGAAGGCGTGGTATAACGCCTGAAAGTTCAATGGATTGCGATACTGATCTGTGATTTGATCTCAGACCTGCCGATGGCTGCCGGCGGCCCTGCGATATGTCGTTGGGAAAGCCATCGGAAAGGTGAACGAAGTCCGTTCGCCCGGGGGCATCGAAGGGCAGGCCTGCGCTTGCCCGCGCCGTTGGTGGTTCGATACCCCGGCGGCGTACCCTGTGCCGAGCGTGTCGAGGTGTCACCACGAACGGTTGTGGGATTCCGGGTACGGCATCGAGCCGTACCTGTTGCGAAGTTTCCAAGGTGAAGTGATCACGTGGCACGCCGGGCAGAAGCAAACAAGAGCAAGGGCAAAGGCAAGGAGGCCGACCCGCCGCGGCTCAGCGACGAGCTGAAGCGGCGTCTGCGCGAGGCGGGCGTCTTGTTGCTGGTGCCGCTGGCGATCTATCTGCTGGTGTGCCTGTTCAGCTACAGCCAGGCCGATCCCAGCTGGTCGCATGCCACCGATACCCATCACGTGCACAACCTGGGTGGCACGGTGGGCGCGTGGCTCGCCGACATGCTGCGGTACCTGTTCGGTATCGTCGCCTACGCCTTTCCGCTGCTGCTGCTGATCCTGGGCGTGCGGGTGCTGCGCCGTGACTTGAAGCTGCAGCGACCGGCGACGCCGTGGGAGCCGGCTGCGCGTCTGGTCGGCTTCGTCATGTTCTTCGTGGTCACGCCGGGACTGGCCTGGCTGAGCCTGGGCGCCGCGGAGATCGAGCCGCAGGGCGCTGGCGGCGTGCTGGGAAAATCCGTGGGCATCGGCGTGCTGCACGCCTTTGGTGACAAGGGTGCGCCTTTGCTGCTGCTGGCGCTGTTCCTGATTGCGGTCACGCTGGCGACGGGGTTGTCCTGGTTCCGCGTGATGGACTGGCTGGGACGCGCGGCGCTGGGCGTCGTTGCCTGGGGCGGGCAGCGCATGCGCAAGGCGCCGGATGCCTTTGCCGCGCGCGCAGCGCGATCGGAGCGGTCGGCCATCAAGAAATCCGATGCGGTGAAGCAGGCGCAGCGCGAGCCCATCCGCATCGAGCAGAGCACGCCGCGCGTGGAAAAAAGCGAGCGCGCCAGCCGCGAGACACAGATTCCGTTGTTTACCGGCGCGGCCTCCAAGGGCGAGTTGCCGCCGCTGTCGCTGCTGGACGAAGCACCGCCGCAGGGGCCCGGCTATTCGGAAGAAACCCTGGAAGTGCTGTCGCGCCAGGTCGAGCTGAAACTCAGCGATTTCAAGATCGAGGCCAAGGTGGTCGGCGTGTTTCCGGGGCCGGTGATCACGCGTTTCGAAATGGAGCCGGCGCCGGGCGTGCGCGGCAGCCAGGTCTCCAACCTGGACAAGGACATCGCGCGCGGTCTGTCCGTGGTCAGCGTGCGCGTGGTGGACGTGATCCCGGGCAAGAACGTGATCGGTCTGGAGATCCCCAACAGCAAGCGCGAGATCGTGTACCTGTCGGACATCCTGCGCTCCAAGGAGTACGACAGCGCGCGCTCGTCGCTGTCGCTGGCGCTGGGCAAGGATATCGGCGGCCATCCAGCGGTGGTGGACCTCTCCAAGATGCCGCACATGCTGGTAGCCGGCACCACCGGATCGGGGAAATCCGTGGCGGTCAATGCCATGATCCTGAGTTTGCTGTACAAGGCGCCGGCCAGCGATGTGCGCCTGATCATGATCGACCCGAAGATGCTGGAACTGTCGGTCTACGAGGGTATCCCGCACCTGCTGGCGCCGGTGGTCACCGACATGAAGGAGGCGGCCAATGCCCTGCGCTGGTGCGTGGGTGAAATGGAACGTCGTTACAAGCTGATGGCTTCGGTGGGTGTGCGCAACCTGGCCGGCTTCAACAAGAAGGTACGCGAGGCCGACAAGGCCGGACAGCCGCTGATGGATCCGCTGTTCAAGCCCGATCCGGAGATGCCGGCGATCACCGCCGATCCGCTGGAGCCGCTGCCACAGATCGTGGTGATCATCGACGAGTTTGCCGACATGATGATGATCGTCGGCAAGAAGGTGGAGGAGCTGATCGCGCGTCTGGCGCAGAAGGCACGCGCCTCCGGGATCCACCTGATCCTGGCCACGCAGCGTCCGTCGGTGGACGTGATCACCGGCCTGATCAAGGCCAATATCCCCACCCGCGTTGCCTTCCAGGTGTCCTCCAAGATCGACTCGCGCACCATTCTCGACCAGTCCGGCGCCGAAACCCTGCTGGGCCACGGCGACATGCTGTATCTGCCGCCGGGCACCGCCACGCCGGAGCGCGTGCATGGTGCCTTCGTCGACGACCACGAAGTGCACCAGGTGGTGGAGTGGCTGAAGACCCAGGGCGAGCCGGATTATATCGAGGGTGTGCTGGAAGACGTGCAGACGCTGGGCGATGGCAAGGTCATCAACGAATCCGGCATCCCGCAGGATGCCAGCGACGGCGATGGCGGCGATGCCGCCCTCTACGACAAGGCCGTGGCCGTGGTCACGCAGACCCGTCGCGCCTCGATTTCCGGGGTGCAGCGGCACCTGCGCATCGGCTACAACCGCGCCGCGCGTCTGGTCGAGCAGATGGAATCGGATGGCGTGGTCAGCGCACCGCAGCACAACGGCACCCGCGAGGTGCTGGCTCCGCCGCCGCCGCGCGATTGAGCGGGGTCCGCCGATTGCGGCAGATCGGAGACAGTGTCGGTGGTGTCCCGTGAGCTTGCATTATGCTGCAGCCATCCACATTTTCCTCGCGTCATTCACCGGAATCCGTCATGAAACAACGCGCCATCCTGCTGCTTCTCAGCCTGCTTGCCGTCACGGCAACGCCCGCCGGCGCCACCGCCAGCGCCCGCGCGCAGCTCAAGGCGTTCGCCCACAACCTGCATGCCATCAGCGGGCAGTTCTCGCAGACCCTGACCGACGCCAACGGCCACACCGGCGACACCAGCACGGGCACGCTGGCATTGCAGGCGCCGCGCGAATTCCGCTGGCAGACCGAGTCGCCCTACAAGCAGCTGATCGTCGCCGATGGCAGCCGTGTGTGGATGTACGATCCCAGCCTGGAGCAGGTCACCGTGCGCAAGCAGAGCACCGCCGAGGCGCACAGTCCGCTCACGGTGCTCACCGATACCTCGCAGCTGGACAAGCAGTTCAAGGTCACCGAGATCGGCACGCGCAACGGTCTGGAGTGGCTGCGCATGACGCCCGCCACAAGCAACGGACAGTTCGATTCCGCCGAGCTGGGTTTCGCCGACGACACGCTGCGCCGCATGCGTTTCAAGGATCGGCTGGGCAACACATCCGATATCCGCTTCTCCGGCTGGAAACGCAATCCCCAACTGCCGTCCTCGCTGTTCAATTTCACTCCGCCCAAGGGTGCCGACGTGATCGGCGACACTCGCGGCATCCCCGAGGTCCATCCGCTGGGCGGGAACTGATCGCACCGGCACGGAGCAGGGGACGCAGATGATCCGTCGACTGCCGCGCTGGGTCTGGTTCGGCGCCACGCTGCTGGCGCTGCTGGCCGGCATGGTCAATGCCGTGGGTTACCTGAGCTTCGACCACCAGGCCGTGACCCACATGACCGGCACCACCACGCTGGTCGGCGTCAGCGCGATCAAGGGCGAATCTCGCTGGCGCTGGTCCGCTTCGTCGGCGTGCTGGCTGGCGTTCCTCGCCGGCGCCGCGGCTCAGCGGCATGATCGTGCGCGATACCTCGCTGCAGCTGGGCCAGCGCTACGGCGTGGCGCTGCTGGTCGAATCGGCGCTGCTGCTGGCGGCGATCCCGCTGATCCATGATCACGCCAACCTCGGCCTGTGGCTGATGGCCGGCGCCAGCGGCCTGCAGAACGCCATGGTGACCACCTTCAGCGGAGCGGTGGTGCGCACCACCCACATGACCGGCATCGTTACCGACCTGGGCATCCTGCTCGGCCACCGCCTGCGCGGGCTGGCCGTGGATGGCCTGCGCGCCCGCCTGTACCTGCTGCTGTTCGGCGCCTTCCTCGGCGGCGGCTTTGCCGGCGCGTACTGCCTTCGGCATCTGGCACGCACGCACCCTGCTGCTGCCCGCCGTGCTGGCGGCGCTGACCGGTCTCGGCTATATCGCCTACCGGCGGCTGCGCCGCGGCACAGGCAAGGGTACCGCGGCGCATCTGGACCACACCTCCGGATAAACGATCGTCCCGGTGCAGTTGCGCGCCCGAATCTTATGATGCCGGCATGACGCAACGTACATCTTCCTTCACGCCGGGCCTGTTCGCCGAGCCGGAGGCGCTCAAGCCCCTGGCCGAACGCATGCGTCCGCGCAATCTGGACGATATCGTCGGTCAGTCACGGATTGCGGGCGAGGGTGCGGCATTGCGCCGGGCGCTGGAAGACGGCCGCGTGCACTCCATGGTGCTGTGGGGGCCGCCCGGCTGCGGCAAGACCACGCTGGCGCTGCTGGTGGCCGATTACGCCGATGCCGAATTCCGCGCCGTGTCCGCGGTGCTCTCCGGGTTGCCCGATGTGCGCAAGGCGCTGGCCGAGGCCGAGGGCAATTTTGCGCAGGGGCGGCGCACGGTGCTGTTCGTGGACGAGGTGCACCGTTTCAACAAGGCGCAGCAGGATGCCTTTCTGCCGCATATCGAGAAGGGCGTGATCCTGTTCGTGGGCGCCACCACGGAGAATCCGTCGTTCGAGCTCAATTCGGCTTTGCTTTCACGCTGCCGGGTGCACGTGGTGGATGCGGTGGGCGCCGACGACATCGTCGTCGCCCTCAGGCGCGCGCTCCAAGACAGTGAGCGCGGCCTGGGCGGGCAGGGCCTTGCCGTCGATGACGCGTCGTTGAAGCTCATCGCGCAGGCAGCCGACGGCGACGTGCGCCGCGGACTGACCCTGCTGGAGATCGCGGCCGAACTGGCCACGGACGGACAGATCGACGAGGACACGTTGATCAAGGTGCTGGCCGATCGCACGCGCCGCTTCGACAAGGGCGGCGAGCAGTTCTACGACCAGATCTCGGCCCTGCACAAATCGGTACGCAGTTCCGATCCGGACGCTGCCGTGTACTGGCTCACACGCATGCTTGATGGCGGCTGCGATCGCGCGTATCTCGCCCGGCGCATGACGCGCATGGCCGTCGAAGACATCGGTCTGGCCGACCCGCGCGCCTGGCGCATGGCGCTGGATGCATGGGACACCTACGAGCGCCTGGGGAGTCCCGAAGGCGAGCTGGGTCTGGCGCAGCTGGCCATCTACCTCGCGGCGGCGCCCAAGAGCAATGCCGCCTACAAGGCGTACAACCAGGCGCGCGCGGTGGTTCGCGAGACCGGCACGCTGGAAGTGCCGCTGCACCTGCGCAACGCGCCGACCAAATTGATGAAGAGCCTGGGCTACGGCAAGGAGTATCAATACGATCATGATGCCGAGGGTGGCGTGGCGCTGGATCAGCAGTGCCTGCCGGATGCATTGACCGGCACCGAGTTCTATCAGCCCGTCGAGCATGGCCTGGAAATCAAGCTGAAGGAAAAGCTCGAGGCCCTGCGCGAAGCGCGGCGCAAGGCCCGCGATGCCTGACGGACGCCTCGAATTGTCTGCTTTTTTGTCGTCATTCCCGCGAAAGCGCACTGCTGTCCGGGAAAACTCAACGAAACCCGTTCGCCCTGAGGTATCGAAGGGCAGTCCCATATTTCCCCCGCCGTTCATGGTTCGATACCTCACCACGAACGGGTGAAGTGAGCGGGCACGGGAACGACGCAGTCTGAAAGTTTGCGAACTGCTCAACTAAAGCTTGTCGTGTGGTGCTCCGAGTTGCTTGCACATGCCGATGACGGACGAAGCCACGGTTCGCCCGCCATCGGTATTTGCGCCATTTCCTCACGTGCCGCGATAATTGTCGTTTGACACCATTGAAAGGGATGCCCCCATGCTCGATCCGACGTTGCTGCGCGCGCATCTTGCCGACACCGCCGAACGCCTGGCCACGCGCGGCTACACGCTGGATACCGCTGCCGTGGAGAAACTGGAAGCCGGGCGCAAGCGGCTGCAGACCGAGACCCAGGATCTGCAGAGCCAGCGCAACAGTCGTTCCAAGGCCATCGGCAAGGCCAAGGCGAACGGCGAGGACATCGCGCCGTTGCTGGCCGAAGTCGAAGGCCTGGGCGGTCGGCTCAAGGACATCGAACAGCAACTGGCCGCCATCCGTACGCAGCTGGCCGATTTGACGCTGGGCATTCCCAACCTGCCGCACGCATCGGTGCCCGTGGGCAAGAACGAGAGCGACAATGTCCAGCAGTCACGCTGGCGCGAGCCGCGCACCTTCGATTTCGAGGTCAAGGATCACGTCGAGCTGGGCGAGCGTCATGGCTGGCTGGACGGCGATGATGGCGCCAAGCTCTCCGGCGCCCGCTTCACCGTCATGCGTGGCCAGTTGGCACGCCTGCATCGCGCCCTGGCGCAGTTCATGCTGGATCTGCAGGTAGGCGAACACGGCTATCTGGAATGCAACGTCCCCGTGCTGGTCAACACCGACAGCATGCAGGGCACAGGCCAGCTGCCGAAATTCGAGGATGACCTGTTTGCCACACAGGTGGGTGATTCCCGACGCTACCTGATCCCCACCGGCGAGGTGCCGCTGACCAACCTGGTGCGCGACACCATCCAGGACGACTCCGCGCTGCCGTTGCGTCTGGCCGCGCACACCCTGTGCTTCCGCGCCGAGGCCGGCAGCTACGGGCGCGACGTGCGCGGCATGATCCGCCAGCACCAGTTCGAGAAGATCGAGATGGTGCAGGTGGCCCATCCCGATCAATCGTATGCGCAACTGGAAGAAATGGTTGGCCACGCCGAGGCCGTGCTGCAGAAACTGGATCTTCCGTACCGCAGGATGCTGTTGTGCACCGGCGACATGGGCTTCGGCGCCGCCAAGACCTACGACCTGGAAACGTGGCTGCCCAGCCAGCAGACCTACCGAGAAATTTCCAGCTGTTCCAACTTCGAGGATTTCCAGGCCCGCCGCATGCAGGCCCGCTGGCGCAACCCGGCCACCGGCAAGCCGGAACTGGTCCACACCCTCAACGGCTCCGGTCTGGCCGTCGGCCGCTGCCTGATCGCGGTGATGGAAAACAACCAGAACGCCGACGGCTCCATCACCGTGCCCGAGGCGCTGCGCCCGTACATGCAAGGCGTCGATGCCATCAGCTGAGGCCGCGACTGCTCGTGCACGGATCGGCTGAGGCGTTATACTCCAGCGCCGCGGAGCAATCCGACCAGTTGCACCGGAGAGATGGCCGAGCGGTTCAAGGCACCGGTCTTGCTCGCGGAGGCAGGACGCCGGAGCGAACATCGGCGCAGCCGATGGCCCGAAGGGCGAGGGACGGGACGTCCCGAGTCAAACTGCCGTGGGGCGTGCGGAGCGCGCCTCCTACAAGTTGAAGGAGAGATGGCCGAGTGGTTTAAGGCAGCAGTCTTGCTCGCGGAGGCAGGACGCCGGAGCGAACATCGGCGCAGCCGATGGCCCGAAGGGCGAGGGACGGGATGTCCCGAGTCAAACTGCCGTGGGGCGTGCGGAGCACGCCTTCTACAAGTTGAAGGAGAGATGGCCGAGTGGTTTAAGGCAGCAGTCTTGCTCGCGGAGGCAGGACGCCGGAGCGAACATCGGCGCAGCCGATGGCCCGAAGGGCGAGGGACGGGATGTCCCGAGTCAAACTGCCGTGGGGCGTGCGGAGCACGCCTTCTACAAGTTGAAGGAGAGATGGCCGAGTGGTTTAAGGCAGCAGTCTTGAAAACTGCCGTGGGTTTACGCCCACCGTGGGTTCGAATCCCACTCTCTCCGCCAATACCGTATATAAATCAGTTACTTATATGTGGAATGAAAGCTGTACCAACAATCGACCCAACAATGAGCCAAGCGCTTGCCTCAATGCCGAGTTTCAGTGAGATATCGCAGCCAGCTTGCTGGCGGGTCATTGCCCAATGCGTCCGCACGCGCCGCCTGCTCGTTAATCCGGCGCTTTGATTCGCCAGATAGACGCGGTATCAGATGCAAAGGATGTATTGCCACGGCCTCCAGAAGTGGGCGCATTCCGCCCACTTTCGTCTGTATTTCGTCCAGTGGGAAAACTTTTCCCGCTGGATTCAGGATGCAAAGTGGGCGAATTCCTGCGGCCTCCCGCGACCACGACCTTCATTAGTGGGCGGATTTTTGTATCCAATTTCAGGTGGGAAAAGTTTTCCCACCTGAATTTCAGGATGCAGCGCCCACCATATTTCCTTGCGCCGATGCGCCGATGCTGCGCGCTGCGCGGCTATCAGTTCCGCGTACACGCACCTTCAGCCGGACATTGCTGCATCGGCGACTAGATCCCAGCTGCGGGTTTGCCACCGTGCCGGGAGAAAGGGTTGTCCTTGCCGGATTGCCGCATCGTGACTTTGCTACGGCTGGCTGGCGTCAAGCCAAGTTGGCCCAAGGCGGCCTCCAGTCGCGAAAAGATCGCCGGCGGCGTCATGTCACCCGCCAGCCGGAATTTCGCGATCAGAACGCTGGCGATCTCTACCGCGAGCCTGTCGGCATGGCACAGCCAGGGCGCCAGTCGCTCAATCTCAAGCCACGCTGCCCGCTGGGAAGCCTCCAGAAACTCCGGGGGCGGGCCTAAGGGGCGGTCGTCCGTTGGTTCTGCAGCGCGATCCCTGAAACGAGACGGGTTCTTTTCCATCGCGCCAGAAAGCGCGTGCATTGCGGTCGGTTTACGTGGTCTGGACATGGCGTCACCATTTTGGGGATGCAAAAAAAAGCTGGACAGTCGGTCATGTAATGAGAATCGATAGCGATTTGACATACCTACCCCCCACCAATCGCGCAGGTGCCCGCCGGGAATATGGCGGGCCGGGCGGCGTGACACTTGCCAATGGGCAAGAGGCCACCGCCCGGCTGCCTGCTGCGTCACGCTGGACCGGAGTTCATGGAGCCCTATTGCGCCGCAGCTGCCGGTGTTGTTGCGGGCACCGCCGGCTGGCCCGATCACTCCGAACAAGCAAGTGAGTGATTACGCTGCCGGGATGACGCCCTTGATGGCACAGAATGCTTTCGGGTACGCCAACGCCAGGTCGACACGCGCATGACACGCGAACCCGATTTCTCCGCTGTTCGCGTACAGCTCCGTCAGCCTTTGCACGCTCAGCTGCTCACGCATGTAGAACGTTGCCAGTCTGAAGTCGCCCAGGTACATGTTGGCCGCATCAGATGCCGTGCCATGTGTGTCGTCCAACGGGATCTGCGATGTAGCGAGAAAGTTCATCTCGTCCAATGCGGGCGGACGGCGCAATGGCTGGCCAAGCGTGTCGGCGAACAGGTCGACGGTCTCGGCTTCGCGGTTGCTGGTGATGATGGCGGTGGGCGGCGGCGCATTATCGTCAGCGATGACGCGGGAAGCCTTGATGATCGGCGAGTAGTCCGTGAGCGCGAGTCCGTTCGTGCCCATGTCGTACGTGTTGACTCCGGTCGTGTTGAGGATGCCGCGGATCTCCGGCGCGGTGCCGCCGCCAAGCAGGCCAGCGCGGTCAAGCTCCTTTCCGAATGCCTGACTGATTGCAATGCTCAGTGCCTGATCCATGTCTGGGGCATCCATGAGTATCTCGCGCGACACGCGGAACAAGCATGACAAACTGCGCGGTACGATGGAGACCACTCGGAATGTCGGCGGGGAATCGGTCAACAGACCGGCTTCCAAGCGCCATGCCGCAGACGGCACGGTATCAATCCCCGCGATCCTGAAACTGTCGCCCTGCTGATCCAGCACCACGATGCGCGCACCCGCCGCGATCATCGACGATGACGGCACCAACGCCTTCAGGATGCCGGGAAGCAGCCAGTTCGGGACGGCATAGCCGCCTGCGCTATCGGTGCCCTCAAGCAGACCCGCGCGAATTCCAGGGGTTGTGTTTCCGCCGGCAACCCCCCTGAAAAATTGGGTGAGGCTTCCTTTCTCGTTATCGCCAGCGAATGAACCGGATTCGTGCGTGACGTAGCGCCCCTGTCCGAGTGCCGCCGCAATCTTGCTCTCCTCGCGCATCGTCGCCGCGTCCAGGGTGACGCCAATGCGCTGGCCCGTGATGTCGCGCAAGACACCATCGCCGCTGCTGCCGCTGTGATTGCCCCCTGCGTCCTCATCGTCCAGCTTGATTCCGATGTGGTTGATCATTACCCCTGCTGCTTCGACCACTTCAGCCGCGTGCTTATCGGCTTCCATGTCGTATGTTCCTTCCTTTTGCTTTTCCTCCGCCTGCGCCGACACCGCGTTGATGAGTCGCCGCAGGTTCGCGCGATCAGCCAATAGATCGGATTTCGTTGCGTCCGGATTTGTGCCCTTTAGGTCGAATCCTGCTTTCGCGGCCTCAGGGAAAATGCGCGCGACCGCTGATCTGTACTTCATCATGTCTTTATCCTCAAGTTTGTAATGGCCGCGCATACAAAAAAGCACGCGCAGGCCGGTTTGATTGAAAACCAGTCTGTCGCGCGCTTCGCCGTGGGCTTGCCGCAAACTTGATCGGGTGACGCGGGGTGCGTGGCACGTCCGAGTTCCGATGGACTGATTATATCACGTTCAGTTCAACGTCAGTGGCTCGAACGCCAAATCGGCTAGGTGCAAATGTGTGTCGTCTGCGGTTACCAATGTGATCGCCACCTCGGGAAGGCCACAAGACAAAAGTTTGGTTTCTACCTTCCACGACGCGCCGACAGACATGGCAGCTTCAATCTTTTGCATCGCTTCGGGATGGGCTTGCCCAAAATCGCGAAGGAACGTCGCAACAAGGCTGTGTGTCGCGAGGGCGTATTGCTCGATGGGTTCCTGTGTCTTTGCGTTCATTTTTTCACCTCGTTGGGTTGGTAATCGGCGCGTTTGGTCAGCGCGATTTTCATCGTCACTGCGCCGGAAATGTCTTCAGGATTCCATCAAATACATGGCCGCCGCCCATGTTCCCGTACCCAGGCGGTTGCGGTGCATACGCTGTATCTGCGTCATCGATACCCGCGCTGATCACTGCGGATCCGATCTTCATCGGGCCGCCATAGAACACCGGCACCGGATGGCCCTGCGCCTCGGTGTTGATGGGGCCGTTGAACAGATAGCT
This sequence comes from uncultured Gammaproteobacteria bacterium, assembly GCA_963747595.1. Classification (GTDB taxonomy): domain Bacteria; phylum Pseudomonadota; class Gammaproteobacteria; order Xanthomonadales; family Rhodanobacteraceae; genus Oleiagrimonas. The sequence goes on along the minus strand of CAVVFO010000002.1, from coordinate 684,147 downwards.
GGGGGTGTTTGCCGGATTTTCTCCGGGCTTGTTGAGTTTCGGTGTGGGCGTCAGGAGCTGCACCACGCCGCCGGCAGCAAGTCCTGTTCCCGCGGAGATAAGCGCAGCACCCTGGGCAACTGTTAGTCCCCCGTCAGAGAACCCAACAGCGACCAAGGCCACTCCGAGGACTATTTCAAACAACGCCCCATCGTTCTTGCTGCCCAGGATCACCGGAGCGATGCGGATATCGTCATTGGCCGGGAAGTTCAGCCGGTCTTCGCCGATATTCCGTTTGCCGATGAATACGGCGAAGCCCATGCCATTGGATTTGGCCTGCGTCAGAAACGCCTGCAATCCGTTGTGTTGGGACATGAGGGCGGCCAGTGCCTCGCGCGGCGTGCCGGAATCGAGGCACAGTTCGTGCACGCGCCCGAATTGTGTCCCCAGCTTGCCGTACAGGCGCACCGTGCGTCGCGGTGGATTGGTGATATCTGTGTTCATGCTTTCAGCCGCCCATGGTGATTGCGACGCTCGCGCGCCGTTTTATCGACTCGATCGCTCAAGTCGGTGTCATTTTCGCCAAGTCGTAACGCGCAGTCGGGACAAATCTGAATGACGAGCTCGTCATCGTGCTTCCCAATGCCCAGCGCGACGGCCTGACTCGGATGTCGAAAGCGCTTGTCGCAGCCATCGCATTGCTGTTTTCTGTGAATTTTCATGTGTTGTTTCCTCGGTTTCATGGTTCGGTGATTCATTCGCCATCGCTGGCTTGGCGGTACTTTTCGGCGTCTGTGACGGAAGGTGACGGATAATCGCTGTTTTCCCTATTCCCTATATGTTTTTTGTCTCGCGTAGTGCTTAACCTAAAATCAGGGTATATGCGTCATTAGCGTCACTCTGGCTTGTCTCATGTAGTCCCAGGCCGCGCCATCGTCGTGATGAACCTGTTCTCGCCTGCACGAAACCACGTTCACCCAGCCGCATGCCGAACTCGCGCTGTGACCGCGAACGCTCGCCAACTTGCCCGCACCAGTCCTGATACGCGTGGTAAAGGTTGCCGGCTGATTCCGTGAAGTTCGGGTTCATGTCACAGCATTCGGACAAAAACTCGCCCACGATGTCGCTGGATTCTCGATAATCCGATGTCGCTGCACGTACAGCCTCGGGGTAGTTGAATCCATGGGTACGATAGTTTTTCCAGCCGTCCAGGCACCACGACAAAATGCCGGGCAGTTCTGCACGTAGCTTTTCAGGCAGATGCGGGTCGCGTTTGTCCTTTGGCACGGTGACGGCGAACGGGATCAAGCGCAGCCGCCGCCATAGACCTTGATCAGTGCCTGCGACACGCGGCCTGTGGTTGGTCTGCAATATCAGCTGGTGCGATGGCTCGAACTGGAAAAAATCCATCCGCATGCGTCGTGCGGTGATCGTGTCGCCACCCGTCAGCAGCTTGGCCTGTTCCTCGTTGAGCCGTCCCGCCTCGCCAGTTTCGGACACCACCATCATGCGTTTGCCCTGAAGATCAGCGAGCGCGGTCGGATGCTCTGTACCATGACGTTGAATCAGAAGCCCGGGTGCAGCCGTTCCCGCGTAATCGCCCAACACGGACTGCATTGCCCCAAGGAACGTGGACTTCCCGTTGGCGCCGTTACCCCAGAGAATCGGCAGAAGGTGTTCACCTCGTGCCCCTGACAGCATGTAACCGCACAGCCGTTGTACGTATCCGATCAGGTCCGGGTCTCCTCCCATGGCTGCGGAGACGAACCGCTTCCACGTCTCCGCGCTTGCCACGCGGTCGAATTCGCAGCCGGTCGTTTTTGTGATCCGGTCGCGCTGGTCGTGCGGGCGATAATTTCCGCAGCCCAGGTCCAGAACTCCGCTCGGGGTGCCTAGAAGCATCGGATTGGCGTCAAGGTCGACAGCTTTGCAATTGAGCAACGTGGACGCCATGCGCATGCTCTGCTCGAGGGTCTGCGCCGATTCACTCGTGCCTGCCCACTTGAACCGCATGTTCATGGCTTTCTCGCGGTCCTCGCGGTCGGCCTTGCTCGATGCGTCAGCCACCCATTGCGCCATCCCCGCCGCTTCCTGCGCGATGATTGCCCCGAGTCCATGCACGACGCGCCGCGCCCCGAGCTCATCGGCACGCCACGGCGGGTGCCAGACATGCCAGCCGATGCCCTCGACGTATAGAAGCTGGTCGCCGTAGTGCTCCACGATCCTGTGTGCGTTGGCCAAGTGGCTGCACGGGTCGTGTGCCTTTTGAATATCATCGGACATCCAGCACCTCCTTGGCCTCGAATATCCGGCATGCGGCTTTGCCCATGCGGCAGTGTTCGGCTTGCGTCAGTGGAGTGCCGTCGCTCAGCTTGCATGCGGCTATCTGCACGACAGTCGCTTCATGAACCACGACTTCCAGCGCCGCCCGCCATTTCGGAATCAACGCACGCTGGCGCAGCTCTGAACGCTCCGCGCGGGTCAAGGTGCGGAAGTCTCGACGTACGAACAGATCAGCGACAGTGAGCCCGACTGCAGCCACTACGTCATGGGCCGGACAGCCTGCGAAGCAGGTCAGCAGCAGCCGCCCATCGTCACCCTCTGCAATCGCTAGTTTCTTCGACTTGCCGCCACAGGACGGGCACTGCGCGCGCCAACCCTTGCCGGACGTGATGACGCCATCAAGCCGTGGCAGTAGCAGTTCAGACGGTGACGCGGTAACATCGGCTCGCAGTTGGTGCCCACCTCTCTGCGCTCTCTCGAAGCCCGCCCTGTCCGGCGGGCTTTGTCGTTGTATGGCCGTATTCATCCGGTCACCTCCCGTGCGCGGCACTCGACCAGCAGGCGCTGCAGCCCTTCAGTCGTGCGACTCACTTCGGCAAGGTCGGGCGCGGCACGGCCCAACTCTGCAGCCAAGCCGATCTCGCCCAGCCGGCGGCAGGCGATAATCAGATCGCGGGTGATCTCGGTACGGGTGCGGATGCGCGGCGCGTTCATGCTGCCGCCTTCGACGCGGTTACACGATCAGCGATCCACTGTTCTACGTCAGATTCGAGCCAGCCCGTTGCGTTGGGGCCGATCTTGATTCGCCTCGGGAACGTGCCCTCGGCCTCCATTCTGTAGATGGAGCTGCGCGACAGACTTGTGCGTGTGGTAACCGCAGGAACGCGCAGGATGCGGGCAGGGTTGGGGTTGCTTTCGGTGTGCATGGCATCGCCTCTTTCTGGTTTCGCGCATGGGATTCCATGGGCGACCCTTGGCCGGGGTGATGCTTAAACTATTCTCACGTACAGGATTGAATACACCCGTGCTTTTCAATCCATGTCTGCAAGCCGTCTTCGTTCTTCTAAATAGATAGCCTTCACGCGGGACGTAGACAGGCTGAAAGCTGCTGCCGCCACCCGATAGACTTCCGCCATATTTGGCCTTCTCTGCGGCAACTGGATGCCCTTTGCTTCCAGGTCGTCTCTGCAGCCTTCCACGTGCTCAAAACACGCCACCATATCCGCAACAAAAGTAAAAACACGATCTCTTTCCAAACCTCGAATCGGGCGGCTTGACGGCGCGCTCATCATCATGGCGTCAGTTGCACTATTTCCTAGCGCAATACCTGCGTGCATGTCGCATAACCGCTTGGCAACGGATGGTGGGATGACCCCACTGATTGCAGCGTCGCTTAGATGCGATGCTAAAAGCGCGTGAAGCATGTATCCGGCGTCGGCGTCTCCATATTTTGCGAGCCGCGCCAGGTTCTCTATATGTGCATCCGGGTCCTGCTTTGGCCGCTGTGCCATCACGCCCACCTCTGCGCCCTTCAAAGGGTGCCGCGCCAAGCCGGGAAGGTGCCGGCGGTTCGGATGGCCGTCCTAGGCGCGGCGTGACTAATCATGCAGCCGTCGGCGGCTTGTCCTCGGATTCGGTTGGACGCGCAGGCGGTTTGTCGTTCTTGCCGCCCTGTACCACTGTCAAACCATGCCGCTGCATCTCGGCCTTGGCGCGCCTGGCTCTCAATTCCATGAAGCGTGGATCATGCCTTAGGCTTTCTCGCACTAATTCCTTCAAGCGTTCGCGTCTGCGCACTCTGACTGGATGGTTTATGTCCATCATGACTCCAGTGCCTCCTTGCCGCCACGAATCACCTCTAGATCTGGCTTCGGCCATAGGATGGCGTTGATGCTGGCTAACCCATTCATGAAAAACGCCTCAGGGTCTGAAGACGCATTCGCAAAACGCTTGTCTTCCATCAGCCGCAACATGAAGCTCACTTGCCTGTAATCTTGCTTGCTCAGCTTCTCCATGCGTTCGGCTGCGGCATACGCCCAAGCATCGTCTGGCCAGTCTTTGGAGATTGCGGCCCCGGTGGTTGGTACACTCTTCAATGCCATGATCTCGACCTCCTATCGGTCGTGGTTGTGGAAGGCGGGCCGGGTGCTACTACACTCGGTTCCGCCGCTTACCGGGCTAAGCCCGATTCTTTGCGCCGGTGATCGGCGTCACGCTGGCGCTTGCCGTGGTGCCGATGAACTGCGCCCATGCATTCATCATCTTGTCCCGCTTGGCCAGCATGTCGCCGCGCCTATAGGCCGCTTCAACCTTGTTGCCGACAGCATGCGCTAGCGCCATTTCGGCCAGTTCGTGCGGGAAGTTGGTGCGTTCTGCGCACCAGTCGCGGAACGTGGAGCGGAAGCCGTGCGGGGTGGCGTCCACGTCCATGCGGCGCATGACGGCCGATAACGTCATGTCTGAAAGCGGGCGGCTGCCACGCATGCCGGGGAACACAAGTTCACTTGTATGGGGCAGCGCACGCAGAAGGTTCACGGCGTCATCAGAGAGCGCCGCGCGGTGTTCCTTGCCCATCTTCATGCGCTCGGCTGGGATCGTCCACGTCGCGGCGTCCAGGTCGAACTCGTCCCACGTCGCCCCGCGTACCTCGCCGGAGCGTGTCGCCGTCAGGATCAGAAGCTCAAGCGCCCGTGCGGCGGTGCCTTGCCGTTTGCGCAGTGCAACCATGAATTGCGGCATGTCATCTATCGGCACGGCGCGGTGGTGGCGTACCTTTTTCACCTTGCCGGGCTTGGCCAGCAACGCATCAAGGTTTCCTTTCCAGCGGGCCGGGTTGTCGCCGTCGCGATATCCCGATGCCGTGGCCCATGCCATGACCGCTTCCATGCGAGCGCGCAGCCGAGATGCGGTCTCTGTCTTTTCCGTCCATATCGGTTCCAGCACAGCCAGTACGTGCCGCAGTTCGATATGGTCAACCCGCATCTTGCCGATGATCGGGCTTGCATACGTCCGCAGTGTCGATCGCCACTGTTCGGCATGTTTGCGGTTGCTCCATTCCGGTTCCTTTGCCGTGATCAGCCGTTCCGCGACTTGATCGAATGTGAGCGGGGAAAAGTTCAGCGCTTCCATGGCGGCGCGACGCTCTGCGATGGGGTCGATCCCCTCGGCGATCTTTGCGCGAAACTCTCGCGCCTTGTTGCGCGCGTCGGCAAGGGTGATATCAGGGAAGCCGCCCAGGCCGATGTCGCGGCGCTTGTTGCCGATGGTGGCGCGGAGTATCCATGAGCGGGAACCGCCGCGCACTTGCAGGTGCAGGCCCCAGACGCCGCCGACCGCGTAGAACCCAACATCCCGCAGACGGGAGACTTCCAGCGCGCTTAGCTGTTTCGTCTTCTTCGGCATGACGTACCCTACATCCAACCCAACAATAATTGTTGGAATTGGATAGTACGCCATGGCACGGCATGATACAAGCGCATTTCATAAAATACGGCGATAGTAAGTCATACCAACGCTTTTGCGGATCTTGCTGGCACAGCATGGGACAATCTGACATGCAATCATGTCTGACACTCTCTCCGCCAGATACGCAAGCGCCCCGACCGGGGCGTTTTGCGTATCTGGCGGAGAGAGTGTGATGGACGAACCCACTGGTTCGACAAATTTGTCAGGAACAAATTTGGACAGCTGAAGGCTGGCCCCGGAGCGAGGCGCAGGGGTGAGGCCCACAGGAGGGGCCGACGAATCCCCCCGTCACGCAATCATTCACGTCATACGCAGGTACTTCCGGTACCTTCTAGCGGTTGAATCCGTCGCCACGAGTAGCCTCAAAAGTGCACTCTGCCCCGGGTTTTCCGATGGCGTCTTTTCTGAGCTGCCTGCGCGGCAGCGAACTGTCTCGCGACAGTGCAACTGATCATCGATCATTTCTGAGCTGCCTGCGCGGTAGCGAACCTGCGCCGCTGTGGCCGCGCGGTGGGTGTTGATTTCTGAGCTGCCTGCGCGGCAGCGAACGACCGCAACCATGATCTCTCGCGCGGCATTCTTTTCTGAGCTGCCTGCGCGGCAGCGAACGCTGGCGCCGTTGCGATCACTGGCGGGACCATTTTCTGAGCTGCCTGCGCGGCAGCGAACTTGGCGGCGTCGGCAAGCGTCAGGGTGTAGGCTTTCTGAGCTGCCTGCGCGGCAGCGAACCGATGGTCATGCCGGACGTAGCCGACATATACTTTCTGAGCTGCCTGCGCGGCAGCGAACTGGCAGACTTGTAAAGGTCAAAGCAGCGCTTATTTCTGAGCTGCCTGCGCGGCAGCGAACGCCATCGCCGCCGTCGCGCTTTCGGCATCTCGTTTCTGAGCTGCCTGCGCGGCAGCGAACCACCGCGCGCGGCTTGGCTTGCCCGGGCGCCATTTCTGAGCTGCCTGCGCGGCAGCGAACGGGAAACGCGGGCATGAAAAAGCCCGCGCTGTTTTCTGAGCTGCCTGCGCGGCAGCGAACCAGCAAACGGCGCTCCAAGGGTCCGTAAATCATTTCTGAGCTGCCTGCGCGGCAGCGAACATCAACTGCGCCGATGTCGCGCCAGATGGCAATTTCTGAGCTGCCTGCGCGGCAGCGAATGACAAGTCATTCGGCTGCACGCGCCCATGCAATTTCTGAGCTGCCTGCGCGGCAGCGAACTCGCGCTGCAGGCGCGCGTCGAGTTGGCCATTTTCTGAGCTGCCTGCGCGGCAGCGAACTCGATGGCGCCGACGCCCACCACCTGCTGAGCTTTCTGAGCTGCCTGCGCGGCAGCGAACCACAAGTGTAGAAGAATATTGTTTACACTCAATTTCTGAGCTGCCTGCGCGGCAGCGAACGGAATGACGGATCGGGTAAAACGCTGTACATCTTTCTGAGCTGCCTGCGCGGCAGCGAACCTGTATCCGGAGGATCACCCACAGCGCCGGGTTTTCTGAGCTGCCTGCGCGGCAGCGAACACAGATGATGATGCGCCCGCCCGCCATGATGTTTTCTGAGCTGCCTGCGCGGCAGCGAACGCCGCAGCGGCGCAGATGGCCGAGGACGTGGTTTTCTGAGCTGCCTGCGCGGCAGCGAACGGTGACCGTGGTCAGGCTGGCCGCATTGAGCTTTCTGAGCTGCCTGCGCGGCAGCGAACGCGAAGCTCCCCCCTATCGCCAAGCTGTACGATTTCTGAGCTGCCTGCGCGGCAGCGAACAGAGCGCGTGTGCGTGACCTCGACAGACGAGATTTCTGAGCTGCCTGCGCGGCAGCGAACGCTTGCCGGTGTACGCCGGTGACTCGCGATCATTTCTGAGCTGCCTGCGCGGCAGCGAACTACCAGATCAGCATCGGCAAGCTCATGAACGCTTTCTGAGCTGCCTGCGCGGCAGCGAACGAGGAAATCGAGGACATGGCGGCGTATGGGTTTTCTGAGCTGCCTGCGCGGCAGCGAACGCGGATGCTGCGCTGCATGGACATCATTATGATTTCTGAGCTGCCTGCGCGGCAGCGAACCGTGTACCGCCTGTGCGTGGAGCGCCTGGGATTTTCTGAGCTGCCTGCGCGGCAGCGAACCCGGCGCTGGCCAGACCTTCGCGGGACACATATTTCTGAGCTGCCTGCGCGGCAGCGAACCTGTGTAGCCGTAGCCGACGGCAGGAAGGCCATTTCTGAGCTGCCTGCGCGGCAGCGAACCGCTCATGCCGCGTTCCTCCGTGTCTGATCAATTTCTGAGCTGCCTGCGCGGCAGCGAACATGGCCAATACAATCCGTATGAGGCGCCACCGTTTCTGAGCTGCCTGCGCGGCAGCGAACGTGCAAAAGTCTCTGGCGCAGTCATCGATGCATTTCTGAGCTGCCTGCGCGGCAGCGAACGTCTCGGAGGCGAATTGCTCGCCACCTTCAAATTTCTGAGCTGCCTGCGCGGCAGCGAACGCTGCGGCTGCGCGCCTCCAGGCTCTCATCTCTTTCTGAGCTGCCTGCGCGGCAGCGAACGTATCTCATCGGCAAGCACAATCGAGCCATCTTTTCTGAGCTGCCTGCGCGGCAGCGAACGTATGTCGCACAGTGCTATTATCTGTCCTCATTTTCTGAGCTGCCTGCGCGGCAGCGAACACCAGTCGCTGGATCTTGGCGCGTTCTACGATTTCTGAGCTGCCTGCGCGGCAGCGAACCGATTTTCCCAAGCTCACGGTCTGCGGTATTTTCTGAGCTGCCTGCGCGGCAGCGAACTTCATCGCCACCCCGCCGCCTGACTCGGTGGTTTTCTGAGCTGCCTGCGCGGCAGCGAACACATCCGAATCGATCAGTCGTTCGAGGGCGTTTTCTGAGCTGCCTGCGCGGCAGCGAACGATGGGCGCCCGCTCAGTTCATACGCTGCATTTTCTGAGCTGCCTGCGCGGCAGCGAACATGCGTCTCGTATCAGCCACCAGCGCTGTTTTCTGAGCTGCCTGCGCGGCAGCGAACTATCGAGAACCCCGCGCAGCTCGTCGAATGTTTTCTGAGCTGCCTGCGCGGCAGCGAACGATTGCAGTCGTGCATCTGTTTCTGCACCTCTTTCTGAGCTGCCTGCGCGGCAGCGAACGGGCATGAGCCAAGCGTTCTGAACCGCTACATTTTCTGAGCTGCCTGCGCGGCAGCGAACGTTCATCGCCTGCTGGCCAATTTGTCCAGCATTTTCTGAGCTGCCTGCGCGGCAGCGAACCCCAGCATCTTAATAGGATCAAATGGGTAACTTTTCTGAGCTGCCTGCGCGGCAGCGAACTCTACTATGTCGTTTGGCTACGGCTGGACGCATTTCTGAGCTGCCTGCGCGGCAGCGAACTTTGTCCGAGAGAACCGTTCAGCGTGTGCTGATTTCTGAGCTGCCTGCGCGGCAGCGAACCAGACGCACGCCTTGCAACAGCAGCAATGGACTTTCTGAGCTGCCTGCGCGGCAGCGAACGACTTATGCCGGCGAATGCACGGCGCCTTACTTTTCTGAGCTGCCTGCGCGGCAGCGAACGGTTGAAGCTTGTGCGAATGCTTGCGTTTCATTTTCTGAGCTGCCTGCGCGGCAGCGAACTTGTTGTCTGTGGCCGGTCAGTTTCTTGTCAATTTCTGAGCTGCCTGCGCGGCAGCGAAGTATGTGAGCCCTGTTTCGCGCCTGATTTCATCTTTCTGAGCTGCCTGCGCGGCAGCGAACATGCCAACACGCCTCCATGGCCCGCACTATGCTTTCTGAGCTGCCTGCGCGGCAGCGAACTAGAGCATTCAGTGCTGAAACGTTTTGTTTTCAAGGATCTAACCAATAAAACAGCGCCTTGGCTTTTTTCAGGCCAAGGCGCTAAGTCTATGATTCACGAGACTGTACAGAGCGCCACAGAAAAAGGGTCGCAACCGGGAAATGCGTGGAAATGGGTCAGAACCATGGCACCGTGCCGTCCTGGCTGAGTCCGTAGCTGTTGAACGCCCCCGATGCCGCGTGTTTTTGCAACGGACCGTGCTCAACGAACAAGTGAAAGGGTTGCCCGGTACTCCGGCTATGTAGGGTGAGGCTTGGAAGTTGAACCTTGCGTTCCACGTTGTCCGGGATGCGTTCACGGGCTTGGTCCATGGTTTCCCCGTGGCGTTTGGCGCGGCGCCGGCGCAATCGTTCAGCGTTGGTCTTGAATTGGCGTCGACGCACGATGCGATGCCCGACGTCTGGAGGCGCGGGCGAGGTAGCGGATACGTGAATGTGATCGCGCATGCCGTTGAGCCAGGATGTTTGCATCAGGTTTCCCAATGCTTCCTTGTTGCCGTGTAGCCTCAGTTGATCGCCCAAAGTGCGTTTGGGTTTCAATGCGTGCGCGGGGAAGCTGATGCCGATGCCGGTTTCTTTTTTCTCGACCAATACACGATGCAGTTTGCTGCACAATGCGTTCATCAGCGTGCCCGCAGAAAACTCCGGATCGGGCTGCAATCGGATGTCGATGTAGTGATTCATGGCTCAATCCTTGCCGCTGGCGCCAAAGACGCCGCCGCGGATCAGCGTGGCCATGACGAAGTGCTGGTTGCCTGAATCGGGTTTTTCGTCCTTGAGCACCCAGCGGTCCAGAAGATTGTAAAAATCCTTTTTTTGCTTGGGTTGGCGGTAAGCCTTTCCTTGCGAGGTGACCGAGCCGTACGGTTCCACCGCAATCGGGCCAAGGTTGTCGTCAGCCTCTGAGTAATCGGTGTACCACGTGTCGATCGTGCGCAGGGCGTTGCCCAGCTTTTGCGAGTGCATGGCAGCGACGCCATCGACGTCATACAGCGTCTTGCTTTTCTTGCTGTTGCCGCTGTCCAGGATGAGTTCCTGTGACGGAAAGACTTCTTGGCCGGCACCCACGCGCACGAAGGCGGTGATATCCAGTAGGACGTAGCGATCACCACGCAATCCGGACTCGATCACCTTGCCCAGTGAGCTGATGTCATCGCTTGATTCGAAGTTGCGCCAAGGCTGTTTGAGCGCATCGAACGTCCAGTCCTGGATGCTTTTTCCGTCCTGCATTTGATGCACGCGTACATCGATGGATTCTCCACCCAGGCGGTTGCGCCACAGGAAGCGGCCGTTGGCAAGGTTGGTGGCGTAGCGACGGGCCAGTTCGCCGAATCCGTGTTCGGAGGCGTAGGCGTCCACGGTCTCGAGCAGTTTGGTACGGTAGTCGGCATTGTTGCAGGCCGCTGGTGTGCCGCAGCCGCCGAGAATCCGCAAGGTGAAGTGCACTTTCAGTGTGTCGGCGGATTCGGGCAGAGCGCAGACGTCGACGGTCTGTAGATTGGGGCTTTCGATATCAGCATTGAGCTTGGTTGGATCTTCGTCCTTCGTGTTTTTGCGTCGATTGGAAATAGTGCCGCGAATGGATTTCTCGCGGATTTCGAGTGGCGCCCAAGCGTCGCGCTGGGCGCGTTGATCCCACGTTCCGGCGCTGAACCGCGCGTCGGACGGGTCCAGCTTGCGCTCGAAGGCGAGCACGGATGCGGTTTGCAGTTCATTGGTCTTGGCCATGACAAATCTCCTTATGCGTTGGCGGGTTCGGTGGGTTGATAGGTGTTGATGCAGCGGTAGAGACCAGCGTCGGGTTCGGCGTCGTGGCGCCAGAGCAGTTGCTGCGGTTCGTGGATGCGGTGCGGGCTGAGCCACTGGCCGAGGCTGTAGATGCTTTCCACGAAACGGAACGGCAGGTCCGGATCGCGGCTGTTACGCACCTCGCCGGGCGGATACAGCGGCGAAATGGCGCTGTATCCGATGGGTACCGGGACCAGCCAGCCGCCGCGCGGTCGGATGTTCCAGTGCGCCGTTTCCGTGCCGTCGTCGGTCTGTGTGATTTGGCAATCGAAGTTCAGGCTGGTGAGGTCGAGCAGTGCATCCAGTGGTGTGGCGGCGGCTTGCTTTTGCCGCAGGGTATCCAGCCGTTGCTGTAGCAGGTCATCGCGCGCGACCAGAGCAAATCCGGGAAGCAGACGACGGCGCAAACGTCGCCATTGACGCTGGCGATCTTCCGCATTGCCTGCAAGCGAGATCACGTACGGATCGGACGCGGGTACCGTGGGTTCCAGGATGCTGCCGCCCGCGAGCCGTTGGGTTCGCGCCAAGGCGGCGATTTGCCGTGCGAGGGCGGGCAGGGTGTCTTCGTCGTGATCCAGCAGACCTTCGCCGCGCAGATCGATGACCAGGCTCACGTTCATGTGGGCCCGGCCTTCTTCCACGAAGGCTGGCGGTTTGCCCGAGGCATCCACTGGATTGCGCGTCAGCCGGAAGCTCTTGATGTAACCGTCCGATACCAAGGGATCGAATGCGTGGCAGACCACGCCGACGCCGCCCAGTTGAAGTTCGGTCAGGCCATTTGCGGACAAGCGACGTGACAGCGCATGCACGAATCCGGTGAACGCCGATGGCGCCGGAAATCCCCAGGAGAAGGGGCCGGAAATGGCATTGGCGTTTTGCACCTGCACGTGTGGCAGGATGAGCAGCGATTTGAGTTCAGCGGGCATCGTCGAGCTCCTTGACCATGGCATCAATGGCCTCGCGAAGTTGATGTTTCCAGATTCCGTGCTCCTCGTCGTCGATGCGCAGGCGGTCACTGCGTATGCGGGCGCTGAGCCAGTTGCCGAAGCGATGGCCGATGTCCAGCGGCCAGTCGTTGCCGCGACAGCGGTGGGCGAAATCTTCGTCCACTTGTGTGCGTCCAGGGTCCAGCCAGCAGACCTCGGCATCATCCAGCCGGCATTCCGGGTCGACGCTCCAGCCTGCAGGCAACTGTTGGATGCAGGCAGTGCGGTTGAGCAAGGCATCGACGAGATCATCGATGCGTCGCGCGCGGCCACGACGCATGTGGACGTTGCTGCGGTCATTCGGCAGCCGCTCCAAATAGCGCTTCAGCTCGTCGGGAATGCGCTTGAGTTCTCCCCAATGGATCCATCGAGAAAACACCGTGGATACGCCCAGCGGTGGTTTGATGCCTTGGTAGGTCCATGTCGGCGGCAAGGAGGACAAAAGGTAGCCAACGCCGCCGCGCTCACTGTTGAGCTGGCTGATGTTCTGCGGTTTGCTGCCGCCGAATTTTCGCATCCCGAGATTGGGGTGCTCGCGGTGGCCGTGCGGGTGGGCGATGTTCTTGCGGCGGGCCGCGCGCGCCACCTTGGCCGCCTCCGAGAAGCGGTCGTGCTGAATGTGCTGATGCAGGCGGTGTGCCAGCGCGGTCGAATACAGCGGGCTCAAAAGGTGATAGCCGCCGTCGGGAAGTGGAAAGTACAGCTGCTTGGCCAGAGTATGGCTCGACGGTTTGTCCGAGCCCTGAGTGATGGCGGCGAAGGCATCGCAAATGGCGTCGGCGTCTTCCGGATTTTCGCTCAACGCCGCTTTGAATGATGCGTCACGTTTAGCGGCGTAAACAAAGAGTTCCTGCCCAGAAACTTTTCTCTCTAAAAGCTTGACGAGATACAAAGCTGCGGCGTTCCCCACTGCAAAATCACGTTGATGGCTGTTCCCGGCGCTACCAACCAGTGGAAGCGGCAACTGTCGATTACTATTGAAATCGATGCTGGTGCCTTTCGCTTTGGGGTGAGAGTACTTCAGCAGGTGAGTGGCCATTTGGAGCTGTGCAGCATCTTTCGCAGCCTTGCGTAGCCAGTTCTCCCGACTGTAGTCGAGCTGCAGCGCATGCCGTTTATCCTGATCGTCTTCTTTCAGGTCATCCAGCTTGGCTTGCAGTCGCTCGCTAATGAATGCGTCGATCGTTTGGCGAATATGTTCCGTTTGCGGGTCCACGGGTTCCTCCCTTGGTGAGTCAGGTCAAATGGCGTCTCAGGCCCAGTGCAGGGTTGTAGCTCCAGCCCTGCTCGCGGGGTTCCATGTCCAGAAATCCGAATTGCCGCGCACAGCGCTCGGCGGGCAGGTCGAATGCATCCATGAGCTGTTGCAGTTCGGACAGGTAATCGGTCACAGCCCAAAGCTGGATGCGGTTGCCAAGTGAGAGATCGGTGTCATGGAGCAGGGTTGGGCAGCGCGTCAGGGCGTTGTCCCGCTCCACGAAGGTGAACACGATCTTGTCGAGATCTTCGTTCGGCGCGAACACGTAGCGGGTTTGCGCGGGGCCGCTGCGGAAGCGTTGCACTGACTGGGCCAGCCCGGTCAGATGCACGGGAGTGTCGAGCCACAGCCGCGTGTTCCACGTGCTGACGTACGTGTCCTTGTCCGCAGGCACATGGCCGAACACGTCATGCAGGCGCTGGTGTTCCAAATCCACCAGGTTGTTGCGGGGCTGAAGCGGCGCGCGTTCGGTGACGCGAGGTATGGCATCGACGCGCTGGTATTGCTCCGGCGTGAGAATGTCTTCCAGTCGGTGGCTTTGCAGGTTCCACGGGGCCGCGCCTTCGAATCCGGGGCGGCAATACGCAGGCATTCCGGACTTCTCAAGGGCGCTCAAGTTGGTTCCCAGCAGGATGATGTTGGGCGTTTGGCATGTGCTGCTCCGATGCCGACGGATGCGCCCGGCGAGTTGGATGATGGAGCGCTCCGAAGACGGCTCGACAATGGCCCAGTCATAGTCGTGATCACGTCCGACTTCGGCGACCGGCGAGGCCAGCACCACGAAGATCTGGTCGGGTTCATCGTGCGGGTCCAGTTGCTTGCGCATGTCCGGGTGGCGAAACACGGCGTGTTCGTCGCGGCGATCCAGGCAGGTATCCAGCGTACGTTCGATGGCGGCACGAACCATCAGCGGATGCCGACTGTGGTAGCAGCAAAGATGGATGCGGTGATCGTGGTTTGCGCCCATCGCGAAGATATGGCGAGCGGTATCGATCAGCGGGTCGATATGCGCCATGCGAACAAGACCGAAACTGACGCGCTTACCGCTGTTCGGATCGGGTGTGCTGTGTGCAGCGTGTTGTTCGTGGATCAGGACATGCAAGGTCTCCGCCCACGCTTTGCGGATGGCCTCGCGCGGCTGACCGCTGGCAATATCCAGCGGATGAATGTGCGCACGCCTACGTACGGGCTCCTTGCGCAGGCGATTGACGCGACGGGCGGCGATGCCTTTGTGTGCCTCATCGAACGCCAAGGACGTGCCGCAATCGGCTGCGTGGGCACTGAATTCATCGAACCAGGCGCAACAGATCGGAGTATTGGCCGCTGCGCTGCCACGATTGCGGCGGTAGATGGTGCGGCCATCGAGATACGCCTCGAACAGGCCGCGGATCAATGCGGGTGGCAACGTGGCCGAGGACAGCAGCACCCGGCTGCCGAGCATGCCAGCCCAATGTACGAGGCGCGTGAGGGCCGGCAGGTCGTCCAGATCGAAATCATCCGGTTCGTCCAGCACCAGATCGCTGCTCATCAGTCTCAGCATGGGCGCGATCTGGCGCCCGCCCCGCGTGCCTTCGGTAGCCGGAATGAGGTGGTCGATGGTGCTGACCAGGATCGGCGCGTTGAGAAGTTTCAGCGCGTCACGATCGTGTTGCAGCCATGTCTGCAGCGGGCCGGATGGCAGGCTGCCTTCGAAATAGACGTAGCTGTCGTCGTCGATCAGCGGCGCGGTGGATTCGCTGCCATTGCGAAGAAACTTGGGGTCGTGCGCATTGTCATTGCCATGCGTGTGCTTTGCATGGTCGTAAAGAGCGCGGGCGCCGCCGCCGACGCGGACGGCGAGATCGTCTTCGCCCAGGTGAAGGCGTTGCCTGTACGCCTCGCCGGTTTGCAGGGTGAGCGTGCGCAGCCCCAGCGCGACCGATGCGCGCATGCCGCGTTCGGGGTCGGCGAGCGCGTACAGGATACGGATATTGGCTAAGGTTTTGCCGCATCCTGTCGAGGCCATGTTCACGCCGAAAAAGCCGTATTCGGTGCTGCGCTCACGCATGCTGCGCGCCAGATCGAATGCCTTGTCCTGCCAAGCGTAGTTACGGTTCGCGCTGCGTCTGGAGAAGCCCTTGTGCCGAGCGATGCGCGGCAAGTCATGCTCAAGAAGCGGCAGATGACGGGCCACGCTGCCGGCGCAGAACCCGACACCGAGCAGGTGTTCGTCCAGTCGCTGGTTCAACGCCCCGCCGCGCGTGTTGGCATACAACGAGAAGCGCTTGTCGCCGCGCGAGGGCTCCGTGAGACGGCTGGAGTAATGATGATCGGCCAGCATCAGGCACAGGCGGCTCAGATGGGCCACATAACGGTTGTCCAGCCACGCGGTTTCCCACCGTTTCGGGTGCTCCTGCATGCGCCGGGCCACTCGCGCGACTTCCCGACACCAGCTTTGGCTGGCAAATGGCGTGTTTTCCGGGAAAGTCCAGCAGGCCCGTTTCTGTTTTTCCGTGGCCTCGTCGTCGACACGATTCCAGCGTGGACTGATCTGGTTGGGTAGACGCAGGAGCTTCTTGATGCATTTTGCGTCGTTGCCATGGTCGACGGGAAGAAAATGATGGCTGACGATCAGCCAGCCGATGATCTTGGCCAGCGGACCGAAATCCTTGAGCGGGCGTGCCAGGCGCAATGACTGTGCGTCGCGTTGCAGCAGTTCATTGAGCCAGTCTGGAGATTTTTCCGGCTGCAGAGATGCGAGATCTTCCAACCATGCCGAATCGTCGCGACCGGCGACGAAGGCATGAAACATCATCAGCGACACCCATTCATGGCGATAGGCATCACGGACGCTGGTGCCGTGGTGAAGCTTCTCCTGAAACGCCTTGGAGGCCTTGCCGAGGTCGTGGAACAGACCTGCAAGTTTGGCCAGCAGGCGAATAACCTCCCCAGTATGCCAATCGTTCTCGTCCTTGCGACGCAACAGGTCACGCGTGGTGGTATTGGTGGGCACGCTGCCCTCGGCATTGAAGCGGCGCGCGGAACCGACGATCCAGATCAGCTCGCTGTGATCGCGGCCACGAATCCAGTGGCAGGCAACAGCCGTGTTTCGTCGAGCTGTCTTTTTCAGCAGACGGCGCAGGGCAGTCAGGCCTTCCAGCGTGATTGGGGTCTGCCATGTTCGCTCGCCACGCCGCTCCGCGAATTGGTCGAGGATGCGTCGGGTTTCGGGGAGCGCCCGTCCGGAGCACTGCGCGATCAGCAGGACGTTCATGCGGCGTGATCTGTTGTATGCATGGCGACGTGCTTGAGCGTGTCGATCATGAAATCCAGCGACTCGCTGCGCGTAAGTGCCTCGATGCACGCACGCCGGAATTCGGATTCTTCGTGCCCGGCCATGGCAGATATGAATGCCTGCGGCAGAATCACTGCGTCTTTGACCAGATCGGCAACATCGAAAACAAGTCCGCCTCTTCGAGTTTTGCCGTGCAGCACGGCCAAGCCATGCGGTAATCCCAAGACCCAGGTAGCGGTCGCGCCCAGGCCGTAGGCCAAATAGTTGCCATGGTCGAGGAAGCGGTTGGCCGGATCGGTGCCCTTGCCACGTTTTGACCGTGTAAAATCGCCATAGTGCATGGCTTGTGCGGCCAATCGGAACAGTACCTTGGTGAGGCGGGCTTCTTCGGTGAGAAGGTCCGAGGTGTCGGTTGCTATGCCTATCGCTTGCGCAGACCGTTCAAGACGCTGACGCAATTGATTCGAATCAACCTCAAAGCCGGCATCGGTTAGCGCCCGATTCTGCAACCAGGCTTGTTGTACCCGTTGCAGACGCTGCAACTGAAAAGCTTTGGCCGCGGCGACACGTAATGCATCATCAAACCAGAATCGTACCCAGGCTTGCAGATATTCTGTGGGCCGATACTCGGACTGCGGCGTGAACCAAGCCACATCGACATCGATTTCGTTGGCGCTGAAAAGCGGGGTGCCGCCGCCACCACAGAAGCCAACCAGAACGCCTGCTTTGGCAAGTTCTCGCATGGCTGCCTGGGTAATCGACGTGCCGGTGCCGAGCAGTACCGTTGTCGTGTTGGCAATGGGGATATTCCAGTACAGCGATTGCTTGCCTTCGTCCGTGATGTATTCCACGCGACCGCCGTTGACCAACACCCGGCAGTGTTGCAGGTAATAAATATTTGCGCGCTTGGAATGCAGGATCGACTTGAGTTCGGTTGGGCTGATTTCGTCCATGAGAGAGAGGCGCCTTGAAGTGATTTATGCGGTCATTTCAGTTGGTATCCATATACGCAATCGCACCGGTCTGCCGGTGTTATGTATGGAGCGCCAAAGAGCGAGCAAGCGCTGACACGCTGGCGAGAGCGACCAGCGCAATTCGCATTCCTGAGTAAGTGACGAGGCCACGTTGCTGCTTCCCCTGATGGATTCATCCGTGGATCAATGTAAGAGCAGGCTGTATCAAATCCTGCGACCCAGTAGTTCAGCATGTCGGGTCGGGTACTAGCGGAGTAAAACCTCGCAGCCCGAAACGCTAACCATGGCCACCCACCACAACCAACCCCCCTCCGAGTTACCATACACCCCGATCTCCCCAAGCCGAGCCAACCATGAGCCTGATCCACGTCCCGATCTCCTATGGCGAACTGATCGACAAGATCACCATCCTGGAAATCAAGTCCGAGCGCATCGCGGACGAGACCAAGCTGACCAACGTGCGGCATGAGCTGGAGCTGCTGGGCGAGACCTGGCAGGAGGCTGCGGCGTCGCAGACCGACATCGGCGATGAGCGTGCGCGGCTCAAGGCGGTGAACGAGGCGCTGTGGGATATCGAGGATCGCATCCGGCTGAAGGAGAAGGCGCAGGAATTCGATCATGCGTTCATCGAGCTGGCCCGGTCGGTCTACGTGCGCAACGACGAGCGCGCCGCGGTCAAGCGCGAGATCAATCTCAAGCTGGGCTCGAAGCTGGTCGAGGAAAAGTCGTATCAGGACTACCGCAACTGATCGGATTGGCCGATCTCAGCGCAGCACGCCCAACTCGGTACCCAGGGCTTCCATGCGCTCGATCACGGCGTCGACCTCGATCAGGTCCATGACGCCGGGATATTCCAGCTTGGTGCCCCAGGGCAACTCCGCCGCGGGCTTGTGTCGAAAGCGGCGCGCGGCGGCGTCGTAGCGATCCACGCACCAACGCCGGTCGGAGTAGGGGCCGGAGCGTTCTGGATTGCTGGCCGCGTGCAGGCCGATGACCGGTGTGCCGGCGGCATTGGCCATGTGCATGGGGCCGGAATCGGGGCCGAGCAGCATCGTTGCACGCGCGAGCAAGGCCTGCAGTTGCTTGAGCGTGTCCTTGCCGGTGAGGTCGATGACGCTCTGGCGTGCCGCGCCGAGCACCTGATCGGCCATCGCTCGCTCCTGCGTTGACGGACCGCCGACCAGAAGCACACGCAGCCCGCGGTTGACCGCATGATCCATCACCGCCGCGTAGCGCGCCGGCTGCCAGTTGCGCAGGGCGTGGCTGGACGTGGGGCTGGCCACGAGGGTGGGCGTGTCGTCGGGAATCTGCTCCGCGGCCCATGCGCGGGCCTCGTCCGGAAGGGGAATCTCCCAGCGCACGTCGGTCTGTTTCAGGCCCAGCGGTTCGAGGAAGCTGCCCAGCGCGTCGAGCACGTGCTGGCCGTGCCGTGGCGCGATGCGCTCGCTGACGAACAGGCCGTGCAGATCCTTCGAGCGTGCGCGGTCGTAGCCGATGCGCCGCCGCGCGCGAATGGTGCGGCTCAGCACGTTCGAGCGCAACGCCACCTGCATGTGCAGCAGGGCGTCGAAGCGCCGGCCGGCGAGGGCATCGCCCACCGCGCGCATGCCGGCCAGCCCTTTTTTCTTGTCGAACGTGACGAACTCGACACCGGGCAGGTCGCCCACCAGCGTGCGTTCCAGTGCGCCGATGATCCAGGTCAGGTGCGTCTGCGGCCAGGCCGATTGCACGGTGCGCACCAGCGGCACGACGTGGGTCACGTCGCCGATGGCCGAGGTGCGCAGCAGGCACAGGGATGAAGGGGCGGAAGCGTTTTGCATGAACTTGCTAGACTGGCATACCTTGGAAGAGCGGCGAACGCGGACACCACCGCGGCGGATGACGACGATGGCCAATGCGCACATGCAAGCCGATGCGGACGGCGTCATTCTGTTTGACGCCGAGTGCCTGCCGCAAGTCGATCATGATTGGTTCGACCCTGGATACTGGCAGCGGGACGATCGGCTGCGCGGCCGCGGTGGTGGGCGCGCATCGGCGTGTTTCATCGAGACGCCGGTGGGCGACTGCGTGCTGCGGCATTATCACCGCGGCGGCGCCGTGGCGAAGATGCTGGGGGACCGCTATCTGTGGCAGGGCCGTGACCGTACGCGCAGTTTTGCCGAATTCCGGCTCATGGCCGAGCTGCATCAGCGCGGCCTGCCGGTGCCCCAACCGTTGGCGGCACGCTATTGCCGCACGGGGCTGCATTACACGGCGGATCTTCTGACACGCCAGGTCCCGAATGCGCGCACCATGGCGCAGCTGGTGCAGGATGAGACCCTGGATGTGGAGACAGCCGCCGCGATCGGCGCGGTGATCGCCCGCTTTCATTGCGAGGGTGTCTGGCACGCCGACCTCAATGCGCACAATATTCTCCTCGGCGACGATGGCATCCATCTGATCGACTTCGATCGCGGCGAGTTCCGCACGCCGGCCTCGTCCTGGCAGCAGGGCAACCTGCAACGTCTGCAGCGCTCCTTGCGCAAGGTAGGCGCGGCCGACGGCGAGGATGACGTGTTTCGGCAGACGGTGTGGATGCCGTTGATGCAGGGTTACGAGCGGAGCGCCACAACGTGAGGCAGGCATGAGCTGGAGATTGCACGTACTCGGGGTGGGCTCGTCGGCAGGCGCCGGCAGTCTGGGCAGTGCCGCGGCCGTAATCGAGCGGGACGGGCAGCCCGTGCTGCTGATCGATTGCGGGCCGGACACGCTGGACCGGTTTCTCGATGTCTACGCACATCCGCCGCCGGCGGTGTATCTGACGCATCTGCACATGGACCATGTGGGCGGCATGGAAGGCCTGTTTTCGCGTCTGTGGTTCGATGCGGCGTGGCGCGGGCGCACGCGATTGTTCGTGCATGCGCAATTGATGCCGCTGTTGCAGGCGCGCGTAGCGGACTATCCCGGCGTGCTGGCCGAGGGCGGCGTCAACTTCTGGGAGGCGTTTCGCCTGATTCCATGCTCGCGCGGCTTCTGGCTGCAGGATCTGTGGTTCGATATTTTCGCCACGCGTCATCACCGTCCCGGCACATCATTCGGCCTGTGCCTGCCGGGGAGCGTTGTATGGACCGGGGACACGCGGCCGATCCCCGAGGTGCTGGCCGCCGTCGCCGATGCGGGCGAGCCCATCGCGCACGATTGCGGTCTCGTCGCCAACCCCTCCCATACGGGGGTGGAGGATCTCGAGCGCGAATATCCGCCCGGGCTCAGGGAGCGTCTGCTTCTGTATCACTACGCCAGCCAGGACGATGGCCAGGCCCTGCGCGTGCACGGGCTGCGGGTGCTGGCCACGGGAGAACGCATCGACCTGGCGGACCCTGTATTGCGCCCGGAGCGGGCCGGATAGCCGCCGCGGCTTGTCTTGGACGGCATAGTCCGGCTATCCTTCCGCACCTTTGGCGCCGCATGGTGCCGAAGAGTCGATCAGGCGCGGAGAGGTGTCCGAGTGGCTTAAGGAGCACGCCTGGAAAGTGTGTATACGGCTTATACCCGTATCGAGGGTTCGAATCCCTCCCTCTCCGCCAATTTGAAGCGCTCCTGATCGCACAACGTCTTATGGTGGCCCTGTCGGTCCCCCCGCGACGATAATCCGCAAACCCCGCCAGGTCCGGAAGGAAGCAACGGTAGTGGAGGACTCGGGTGCCGGGGTGTGGCGGGCAGGGCCGCCACCTTTCCCGGGTCGTTCGGCCCCGCAGCGGCGGGTGCCATCCGTCGGCTGTTGCTGACTTGTACCGGCGGACTTGGCACAATCTCTTGGTAGCTTCCCGCATCGCCCCAAGGTATCCGGTATGTCCTATCAGGTTCTCGCACGCAAGTGGCGGCCCCGCCGTTTTTCCGAGCTGGTCGGCCAGGAACATGTGGTGCGGGCGCTGTCCAACGCGCTGGATACGGACCGTACGCATCATGCGTACCTGTTCACCGGCACGCGTGGTGTGGGCAAGACCACCATCGCGCGCATCTTCGCCAAGTCGCTGAACTGCGAGAAGGGCCAGTCCTCGGATCCGTGCGGCGAGTGTGCAGTCTGCACTGCGGTCGATGCGGGGCGCTTCGTGGATCTGCTGGAAATCGACGCGGCCAGCAATACCGGCGTGGACGACGTGCGCGAGGTCATCGAGAATGCGCAGTACGCGCCCACCCGCGGGCGTTTCAAGGTGTATCTCGTGGACGAGGTGCACATGCTGTCGAAGAACGCATTCAATGCGCTGCTGAAGACGCTGGAGGAGCCGCCGCCGCACGTGAAGTTCCTGCTGGCGACCACGGATCCGCAGAAACTGCCGGTCACGGTGCTCTCGCGTTGCCTGCGGTTCAATCTCAAGCGGCTGCTGCCGGACCAGGTTTCGGGATTGCTGCGCCATGTCCTGCAAGCCGAGACAATCGAGCACGAAGAGACGGCCGTCGTCGATCTGGCGCGCGCGGCCGATGGATCGATGCGCGACGGCCTGTCGCTGCTGGATCAGGCCATTGCCTACGGCGCCGGCGCGCTGCGTGCCGCGGACGTGCGCACCATGCTGGGCAGCGTCGAGCGCAGCCAGGTGCTGGGGCTTCTGGATGCGTTGGCGGCTGGTGACGGTCCCGCGCTGATGGCGGAAAGCGATCGCATCGCGTCGTTTTCCCCCGATTTCAGCGGTGTGCTGGACGAAGTGGCGGCATTGCTGCACCGGGTGCAGTTGCGCCAGCTGGTGCCCGAGTACCGCAGCGAGCTGGATGCCGGCGACGATGGTATCGAGACGCTCGCCGCGCGCATGCAGCCCGAAGACGTGCAGCTTTACTATCAGCTGGCATTGAGCGGTGGTCGCGAACTGACTCTGGCGCCGGACATGCGCACCGGGTTCGACATGTGCCTGCTGCGCATGCTGGCATTCCGGCCGGCTGACGGCGAGGGCGGTGCGGCCGGCGGATCCGACCCCAGCGAGCGGGTGGCATCGGCCGCGTCATCGCGCACTCCGTCGGCAGAACCGGCGGCGGCCAGTTCCGCCTCCGCGCCGACACCTGCCCCGCGCTCCGGCGAAGGCACGCGCCAGCAGTCCCCTGCTGCCGGCGCCCCGGAGGTCCATGGCGAGGGCAGGGCGCACGCTTCCGCGGCCGACGCAGCGCCAAGTCGGGCAGCGCCGGCGCCTGCGTCGGCAACGGCGGCGGAACCCACGATGGCGTACGCCGAGGGCGAGACTCCGGATTGGGCGGCCCTGATCGAAGCCGCCCAGCTGCGTGGCCCGGTGCGCGCGTTGGCAATGCATGCATCGTTGAAACAGCTCGAGCAGGGCGTACTGACGTTGACGCTGCAGGCACAATACGCGGATCTGGCCGTCGAACCGATGACGGGCCAGATGCGCGATCAGCTGGCGCGTGCACTGGGCCGGCCGATCAAGCTGCACTTCGAGCGGGCCGAGAGCGCGCCGGAGAATACGCCGGCAGCGCATTCGGAGCGCAAGCGTCGTGAGCGTCAGGCGGATGCCGAGCAATCCATCGAAGACGACCCGCTGGTGCAGTCCCTGAAACGTGATTTCGGCGCGCGCGTGGTGCCGCAGTCGGTGCGGCCATTGGATTCCTGAGCACGCAACCACCCGCCACGGTCCACGTTCCGGTCCACTTTTTCAGCCGTCATATAGACCATTTCATCTAGACAACATCAGGAGAACCCGCCATGCGAGGACAGATCGGGCAATTGATGCAACAGGCCCAGCAGATGCAGGAAAAGGTGAAGCGCGCGCAAGAGGAAATTGCGCAGGCCGAGGTCACCGGCTCCGCCGGAGGCGGCATGGTCACGGTGAAGATGCGAGGCAACCACGAGGTCAGCCGTGTGCAGATCGATCGGAAAATGTTTGCCGATGATCCGGAAATGGCCGAAGACCTGGTGGCCGCGGCCTGCAATGACGCGGTCAACAAGGTGGCCGAGCTGACCAAGGAAAAAATGGGAGATGCCAGCGCGGGGATGAACCTGCCGGCCGGCATGAAGCTGCCATTTTGATGCAAGCCAAGGCATCGGGGCGAGCGCGATGACCACCGGCTCCAAGCTCCTCGACGAGCTCATCGACGCCCTGCGCTGCCTGCCGGGCGTCGGGGGCAAAAGCGCCCAGCGCATGGCGCTGCAGCTGCTGGAACGGAATCGGGATGGTGGCCGGCGTCTGGGCGATGCGCTGCAGGAGGCGATGCAGCGCATCGGCAATTGCACGCGCTGCCGCAATTTCAGCGAAGAGACGATCTGTGCGCTGTGCGCGAATCCGCAACGCGACAGGTCACTGCTGTGCATCGTGGAGACCCCGTCGGATCTGGCCGCGCTGGAACAGGCAACCGGTTATCGCGGGCAGTATTTCGTGTTGCTGGGGCGCCTGTCGCCGCTGGATGGGCTGGGGCCGGAGGAGATCGGCCTGGATCAGCTGAGCACCAGGTTGCAGGAAGGCGAGATCGAAGAGGTGGTCATTGCCACCAACCCCACCGTGGAAGGCGAGGCGACCGCGTATTATCTGGGGCAACTGACGCGTGCCGCCGGCGTGCGCACCACGCACCTGGCGCATGGGGTGCCGTTGGGCGGCGAACTGGAATATGTGGACCGCAGCACGCTGGCGCATGCCTTCGGCAGCCGGCAGTCACAGGAATGAGCGCGACGACCGCAACAAACGACTGAGGACGGCATCATGAATGACTCCGGCAACGACACCATTTTCGGCAAGATCATCCGCCGCGAAATCCCCGCGGACATCGTCTACGAGACGGATGCCGTGCTCGGCTTTCGCGACCTCAACCCGCAGGCGCCGATCCATGTGCTGTTCATTCCCAAGACTGCGGTGACCACGCTGGATGCCGCGGGTCCGGAACATGCGGAACTGCTAGGAACATTGCTGTTGAGCGCCGCCGAGTATGCGCGTCGGGAAGGTGTGGCCGACGAGGGATATCGCACGGTGATCAATTGCAATGCGCAGGGGGGGCAGACCGTGTTTCATCTGCACGTGCACCTGCTGGCCGGACGGTCCATGCACTGGCCGCCCGGCTGAGTCGCATCATTTCCTGTGGGAGTGACGGTCACCGTCATGAGTGTGGCTGCGCTGTATGAAGATCACGCCACCGGACGGGTAATAGCCGTATGGCCCGTAATACGGGCCCCAGAACGGATCATAGAATCCGCCGAAGGGGCTGTACGGATAGTCGTAGCCACCGTAGTAACCGTAATTGTGCGGCCGGTATTTGGGCCACAGATACACCACATTGGCATCCAGTTTCGGATACGGATAGCTGTAGTCGCCCACCTTGCGCGTCATGGTGCCATCGAGCGTACCGGTGAAGGTGACCTCACGGCCCTTGCGGAACACTTCCGGATCATAGAAGCCGCTCTTGCAGGCCACGAAACGGCCCTGGCTGGATGCGCCGTGCTGCGGACGGGCTTCCTCGTTCAGGGGCATGGCGAGCATGTAGAAGCAGGTGGTTTGCTGCTCCGGCACGGTCTCGATGATTTCACCGCCCCAGCGCACCTGCTGGCCATTGGTCGCCCCCTGTTGCGCCGAGGACGGCGGCAGTGTGGTGTAGGTTCCCGCCAGGGGCTTGGGGATGGTGGCACAGGCACCCAACGTCAGTGCCGCGCCGATCAGTATCACGGGTTTCCACAGGGACATGACAGTTCTCTCCGACTGACAGGACGCCGATAGCAGTCCATTGCCGCATTAGACCGTGCGGCGAGGGCGAAATATCCGTACTGCATGCAAAAAAGCGCGAACATCTTCGGTCGACGCAGCGTCCTGCATGTATCGCATACGAATATACATCTCGGCAAGCGAACGCAAGCTGTCTCGCTCATGCGGCAGATGGCGTGCCGCACGGGCGAAAAAATGCCGCGGGCCCTCACTGGGGCGGCGCTCGATTCCGGCCCGCCTCAGACGTCGCTGCAGGCGGGCCATGGCGACCTGCAGACGATCGCGCGGCTGCCTGCGGGGCCACAACACCACGATCAAGCCGAAGCAAAGCACCGCCACGGTACCGGCGATCAGTGCCGCGGTCAGGGTTGCCGTGTCTGCGCCCCGGATGCCGAAGCGGGTCAGCAGCCCGCGCTGTCGCAGGGCGTCGAACCCGTTCACGCTGGCGTTCCACCAGTGATTGACGATATCCCAGTGGTTGCGCATGCGTTGCAGCCAGCCGCGCATCATCCATGGCGCCTGGTCGCCCGCCGCGGCCGTGGCGCCCAGGTCCACGCGCTCCGGCCGCACCGCTGCCGTGGGATCGATGCGGACCCAGCCGTGCGCCGGCAGCCAGACTTCGCTCCAGGCGTGGGCGTCGGATTGGCGTACCAGGAGGTAATCGCCCATGGCGTTCCAGTAGCCGCCCTGATAGCCGGCCACCACGCGCGCCGGGATGCCCGCGGCGCGCATGAGGAAGGTGAAGGCCGAGGCGTAGTGTTCGCAAAATCCCGCACGCGTGTTGAACAGGAAGTCATCCACGCTGTTGCGGTCCAGCGGCGGCGGATTGAGCGTGTAACGGAAATCCTGATCGTGGAACATGGCCAGCGCGCGTTTCACGATGGCCGCGTCGTTGTCGCCGAACCGTTGCCGCCAGCGCCGGGCCAGCGCCACGCTGCGTGGATCGAAGCCCTCGGGACGCTGCAGCGTCAGATGCCGTTCCATTGCGCTCAGGCGGTGTGCCCCCAGGCGGTGTGTCGCGCTGGAGGCCAGTCTGTAGGTGAGTGTCGATTGCACCTGCCTGCTCCGCAGGATGGTGCGCGCGGGCGTCAAGCGGGCACCTTGCGGTGCATCGATCGGCGTATCCAGGGCAAACAGCCAGTGCTGCTGCGTACTCTGCAGACGCACGCGATAATGGTAGATGCGACCGTCGGTTTGCAGCGGTTCCACCGGCGTGATGCTGGGATGCCGCGGATCACTGCGCCGGCTCAGCGTGCTCCAGGTGTGTCCGTCGAACCAGGTCAGGACCGGGCCACGGAAGTAGCGCGCGGCAGGTGGTGGCGGAGCGTGCGCGAAGGTGACGCGAAAGGCCGGGCTGTCGTCCACCAGCAGCTGGGTAAAGTCCCCCGGCGCCATGGATCCACTGACGCCGGTGCGTCCTTCGCCCGCGTTCGGCGCGCCCCACAGGGGAGTGCTCAGGCGCGGAATGAACAGGAACCCGATAAGGGTCAGCGGCAATGCCAGCAACAGCGCCCGGGCGGAGGTCAGCAATTCCGCGGGCCACGCCACGCGGGTCGTATCCGGCTCCAGCGCACGCAACGTCATCAATGCCGGCAGCAGGGCCAGCGCCACCAGCACGGTGGCCACCAGTCCCTTGCCGAACAACAGTGCACTCATCAGGGCGAAGCAGGCAAAGGCCACACCTGTCCGCGCGTCGCGCTTGCGTTCGCTTTCCAGCAGTTTCAACACCAGCAGGCCCACCGCAAGGGCGCTGCCGGGCGCACGCCCGAACAGGGTGCCGTACTGGGCGAACACCAGAACCGGCAACAGGGCCACCAGAGGCAGTTTCACCAGCAGCGGAACGCGGGTGGCGAACCGCCGCCGCTGCCACCAGCGCAGCGCCAGCACGGCCGCCAGGGCGCTGCTCAGCCAGATCGGCAGATGCGAGGCATGCAGCACCAGTGTTGCCACCATGGTGAGGCACAGCAGATCGAACGCATGCGCACTGAGCGCCGCATCGTCGATGCTGCGCGACGCGCCGCAAAATCCGGCCAGTGGCTTGCGTTTCATGGCAGCTGCGCCAATTCGCTCATGCAGTGGTGATAGTGCGCGGCCCCGGCAGCGGGTCCGACAGTCTTGGCGGGCAGGGCCAGCGTCCAGCGCACCCCAGCCGCATGCGCCTGGTCCACCCAGCGCGCCAGTCGGGCGATGCGCGATTCGTCATCCATGCCGTGCAGGTCGTGCCAGCGGAGTTCCCAGTCGGGTTGCTGGGCCGGCTGTTCGGTCTCACGCACCAATAGCGCGTCATGCCGTGCGCTGGCTTTCCAGGCGACACGTTTCACCGGGTCGCCACTGCGGTAGGCGCGCAGCGTGGCGGCGTCCTCGCCTCCGTGCAGATGCCGTGGGTGGCTCTGCTGGCGGGCGCCGCGCGGCAACGGCCCGGAGGTCTCGGGCTGCGGATACACCAGCACCCGGTGCGCGGGATGCAGCCAGCTCCAGCTACGGAACAGTCCATACGGCCAGGTGCTGGCCATGCGCAATTGCGGGACATCGAGCCAGCCGCGGCGTTGCGTGGCAAGCGGCCACGTGATCTTCGCGCGATCCTGCCGAGGCAGGGTAAAGGTCCGGGCGCCCGCTGCGCTCTCCATGCGCAGGGCGCAGCGTCGCCGCATGTGGGGGTTGAAGTGCAAGAGCAGATCGACAGGCCGGCCCGCCACCACCGGCTGGTTCTCGATACGCTCCAGGCTGAGGCCGTTCAGCGCGCGGAACGCCGACAGCATGCTGTTGATGGCGGCGGCGCCCAGCAGGCAGGTCAGCAGCAAGGCGGCGTTGTTGCCATAGTTGAGCGCCCCCAACAGCATCACGAACAGCAGTACGGCGAAGCCCATTCCGAATCCCGTGGGCACGATGTAGATGCGCTTGCGATGCAAATGGATCGGCAGCGGTTCGACGCTTTTCAGGCGGGTCAGGGCCGGCAGCCGGCGCTCGCCCCAGTGCCGGATTTGCGACCATAGGGCGATCATTCCACCGCCACGTCAGCCAGCAGTGCGCGGGTCAGCGCGTTGCGGTCGTTGCCCTTGGCGGGAATCAGGCGATGGGCCGCTACCGGAACGAACACGGCCTGCACGTCCTCGGGAAGAACATAGTTGCGGCCGCCGAGCAGCGCCCAGGCCCGTGATGCAGCCAGCAACGAGAGCCCGGCGCGCGGCGACAGCCCGACGCGGATGTCGGCGTGGCTGCGGCTGGCACCGAGCAGGGCCTGCAGATAGTCGAGCAGTGCCGCGCTGGCGGTGATGGTCGTGGAGTGCCGGTGCAGCTCGAGCATGGACAGGGCATCCAGCTGCGGCTCCAGCGATGCCAGCAAATCGCGGCGATCGGTCCCGGTCAGCAATGCGCGTTCCGCTTCGGCGCCGGGATAGTCCAGGCTCAGGCGCAGCATGAATCGATCCAGCTGCGAATCGGGCAGGGCGAAGGTGCCGGCCAGATCCAGCGGATTCTGCGTGGCCACCACGAAGAACGGCCGCGGCAGTTCACGGGTGTCGCCGTCCACTGTCGCCTGGCCTTCCGCCATGGCTTCCAGCAGGGCGCTTTGCGTCTTCGGAGTGGCGCGGTTGATCTCGTCGGCCAGCAGCAGCTGACTGAAGATGGGGCCGGGATGGAAGCGGAAGCTGCCGGCCTCGCGTTCGTAGACGCTGACGCCGATGATGTCCGACGGCAGCATGTCGCTGGTGAACTGGATGCGCTGGAAGTCGAGATCGAACGTCGCGGCGAGCGCGTGGGCCAGGGTGGTCTTGCCGACGCCGGGCACGTCCTCGAGCAACAGATGGCCGCCGGCGATCAGGCACGCGAACGCCAGCTTGACCTGGCGGGGCTTGCCCAGGAGCACCTGGTTGACCTGCTTCAGTGCATCATGCAGGCGCTGCTGCAGCGGCGTGTCGTCGAGCGGTACGGTCGATGCCATGGCGTCCTCACTGCTCCCCGGCGCGCCACGGTAGAGAGTCGCCGGTGCGCAATGACCCCAGTGTAGCGGTGCGTGCCGGACCCTTGCGAGCCGGTTTCGTGACCTGTTTCACCATGCGGCAAGGGAGCAGGCGGGCGATACCCGGCTGGCGATGCACTGCCGCGGCAAAGTGCCCGTCCGGCGTCGGCTGCGGGCTGCTGCGCCTGCGCGCGGCCCACCCGCGCCCGGGGTCAGGGCACATCGATGCCGCGACCGCGCAGAAGCCGCGAGAGCACGATCAGTGGCATGCCGATGAGTCCCGTGGGGTCGGTGCTCTCGATGCGTTCGAACAGCGCAATGCCCAACCCCTCGGCCTTGAAACCGCCGGCGCAGTCGAAGGCATTTTCCCGACTGACGTAACGTTCGATTGCATCTGGATCCAGCGCACGGAATTGCACCCGCGTCACGTCGATTGCGGTGATTGCAGGCGCTTCCAGCTCGCGCGTGTCGATCAGGCACAGCGCGGTATGAAAAACCACCGTCTGGCCGGAACAACGCTGCAGCTGTTGCCGGGCCCGGTCGATGTCGCCGGGTTTCCCCAGCGCGGTGCCGTCATGCTCCGCTACCTGGTCGGAGCCGATGATCAGCGCATTCGGGACCTCCGCGGCGACCACGCGCGCCTTGGCCTCGGCCAGGCGCAAGGCGCGCGCCGACGGCGCCTCGCCCGGCAACTCGGTTTCGTCCACTCCGGATGCCCGCTGCTCGAAGTCAGGCAGCAGCCGCTGCAGCAGTTCGGCGCGGTAAGGCGAAGTGGAGGCCAGGATGACGCGCAGGGGCGCGGTGGTTGGAGACATCATGATTGGGCATCCTTCTCGATCCGTTCGCGCACCGCCTGGTCCAGATCGCGCTGGGCATGATCGAGCGCAACCAGCTGAGGTTGCAGGCGGGCACGTGCGTCGCGCAACGCCCGGACGGCAGCATCCAGTTCGTGTTGGTCCGCATCAGGCGCGCGGTCGCGGATCCACAGGCGGTGCTCCAGAAGCGAGCGCAACCCGGCATCGACCGATTCCCTGGCAGCCGTTTCGCCGGTTGCCGGGACTCCCGGGGCCACGGCCATCACGGCATGCGCACGGTCCAGGCGTTGCCGGCATTCCCTGAGATCATGCTCCAGATCATCGGCGTCATCCAGCAGGCGACGCAGCGCACGGGTGCGCCGACGCAGCCGTTTGGCGCGGGCGAACAGCATGATCACGGCCACGATGACCGCCGACAGCAGCGCACAGCCTGCCGCGAGCGCGAAATATTTCAAAAGCGAATGCCCCCTGACTGGTTTTGCTATGGATGCGACATCCGCTAGTCTGCCGCATTCGAGGGTTCGCGATAACCCCGCCCATGCGATGCCGATTCCGGGGCCTGCAGTGTCCACGCGATACCCACGTTGCGGAACAACATTGACTTGGCGGCACGCCAATCATTAAAATCCTCAGGCTATGTCCGTGATGCTGCCCAAGGTAGTGGACGTTTGGCGCATGGTCACGGCGCGGCGGTCCTTTTCAGGTGCTCTGGCGATCGACACGCTCGATCGGCTGAAGAGCGTGCTGGCGAGTGCCGATGGCGACGTGACCTACACGCTGGATTTCGGCACCGATGATCTGGGTGTCGCCTATCTGGCGGTGAAGGCCGACGCCGCGCTGATGCTGACCTGTCAACGTACACTCCAGCCGTTTGCGTTGCCGGTGCACATCGATTCGCGGCTGGGTCTGCTGCGTGACGAGCAGGAAGAGGCGGCATTGCCACCGGGATACGAGCCGTTGCTGGTGCCCGATGACGATGTCGCGCCCGCGGCGGTGATCGAGGATGAACTCCTGCTCGCCGTGCCGCTGGTGCCGGTGGCGCCGGACAGCGAGATGCCCGAGCAGAGCCGTGATCCGCGCGAGGATCAGGACTCTGACGATGAACCCGAAGAACATCCGTTCGCGGTCTTGCGCGAACTCAAGAAACACTGATTTTTTTGCCGGAGAACGACCATGGCTGTTTCCAAGAGCCGCACCACCCCGTCCCGTCGCGGCATGCGCCGCTCCCATGACTCGCTGAATCACGTGCAGCTGTCGACCGATCCCACCAGCGGCGAGGTGCATCGTCGTCACCATGTGACCAAGGATGGCTACTATCGTGGCCGCAAGGTCATCGACACGCAGTCGGCCGTGGTCGACGAGGACTGATCGCTGGGGGAAGGCATACCCGGCGAATCGGCAAGGCGGCGCGGAAACGCGCCGTTTTGCGTTGTCGCGTCGATCGAGCCAAACGCGTTTCGTCGGTTTCCATGGCGGTGTAAAGTGCCGTGTATGCGGCGCTCGCGACTCTCTCGCCGCCCTTCAATGTCCAGCTTTCAAGGGGAACGGCCCTGACTTACGCACGTATCATCGCTACCGGCAGCGCGTTGCCCGAGCGCACCGTCACCAACCACGACCTGGAACAGTGGGTCGATACCAGCGACGAGTGGATCCGCACGCGCACAGGCATTCGCGAACGCCGCGTCGCCGCCGAGGACGAAACCACCGGTGACTTGGCCTGTGCTGCGGGACTCGAGGCGCTGAAGGCTGCGGGGGTCAAGGCCTCGGAGCTGGATGCGATCATCCTGGGCACCACCACGCCGGACATCATCTTTCCGGCCACGGCATGTCTGGTGCAGCATCGTCTGGGTGCCAATGGTTGTGCCGCGTTCGACGTCAACGCGGCCTGTTCGGGCTTCGTCTATGCGCTGGGTGTGGGCAATGCCTTCATACGCAGCGGTCAGTTCCGCAAGGTTTTGGTGATCGGCGCCGAGACACTGACGCGCATGGTCGACTGGAAGGAGCGCGAAACATGCGTGCTGTTCGGCGACGGTGCTGGCGCGGTGGTGCTGGACGCGTCCGACGAGCCCGGCATCCTGGCCAGTTGCCTGCATGCCGATGGCGGTCACAAGCATCTGCTGTACAACCCGGTGGGCGTGTCCGCAGGCTTCAAGGACGAGCCCAACCACGGCGTGCGCATCCGCATGAGCGGTCGCGAGGTGTTCAAGGTGGCAGTGAAGACCCTGGATTCCCTGGTGAGCGAGACGCTGGAAGTGGCCGGCATGCATGAATCGGAGATCGACTGGCTGATCCCGCATCAGGCCAACCTGCGCATCATCGAAGCCACCGCCAAGCGTCTGCGCATGTCCATGGACCGGGTGATCGTGACCGTGGACAAACACGCCAACACCTCCTCCGGTTCGGTGCCGCTGGCGCTGCATGAGGCGGTCAGCTCGGGCCGCGTGAAACGGGGGCAGACCTTGCTGCTGGAAGCGTTCGGCGGCGGGTTCACCTGGGCCTCCGCATTGTTGCGCTTCTGACGAGGCGCAATGCTTGCGCTGCGCCTGGCCACATGCGTGGTGCGCAGCTGTCTCCTTCGAGTTCCACTGTGCATCGTCTGATTGCGAACTCTCGTTCCGGCAAAAAGGATGGCTCACCATGATCCATGAACACTCGGACCTGGCCTTTGTGTTTCCCGGCCAGGGCGCCCAATCGGTCGGCATGCTGGGCGCGCTGGCCGAGCGTCACGGGCAGGTGCGCGAAACGTTCGAGGAAGCCTCGCAGGGCGCTTCGGCGGATCTGTGGGCATTGGCCTCCGCCGGCCCACAGGAGCAGCTTGACCGTACGGAAAACACGCAGCCGGCATTGCTGGCGGCGAGCGTGGCCGTATGGCGTGTCTGGGCCTCGCAGGAGGGAGCGCTGCCGTCACGTCTGGCCGGGCACAGCCTTGGCGAGTACAGCGCTCTGGTGTGCGCGGGGGCCTTGTCACTGCACGACGCAGCGGGGCTGGTGGCCGAGCGTGGACGCCTGATGCAGGCCGCGGTGCCGCAAGGCACTGGTGCCATGGCCGCGGTGCTGGGCGGCGAGGAAACGCAGATCGAGCAGGTCTGCGCCGCGGTGGCCGAGGGACAGGTCGTGGCGCCCGCCAACTACAATTCGCCCGGTCAGATCGTGATCGCCGGACACGCTGACGCAGTGGATCGCGCGCTGTCGAAGCTGGCCGAGCTGGGCGTGAGGAAAACCGTCAGGCTGGCCGTGTCGGTGCCGTCGCATTGCGCGCTCATGCGGGATGCTGCGGACCTGCTGGCCGAACGCATGACCGCGATCGACTGGCAACTGCCTTCCATTCCGGTGGTGCAGAACGTCGATGCCCGGGCGCATGACACCCTTGATGCCATCCGCGACGCATTGCACAAGCAATTGTTCATGCCGGTGCGCTGGAGTGCATGTGTGCAGGCGCTGGCCGCTGCCGGCGTGACGCATCTGGGCGAATGCGGGCCCGGCAAGGTATTGACCGGATTGTGTCGCCGTATCGACAAATCGCTGCAGGCGCGCGCCCTGGGCACGCCGGAGGAGCTCGATGCAGCACAGAATGCGTGGGCCTGAGCCAAACTCCCGGTACAAAGTGCCACGGTGACGCGTAACCCACACATCCGCTGGTTCTCGTCTTCATTTCCGAATCCACAAAGGAACCTTCATGAGCAACTCCCTGCAAGGTGAAGTGGCCCTCGTCACCGGCGCCAGCCGCGGCATCGGTGCCAGTATTGCCGATGAACTGGCGGCACGTGGCGCCACGGTGATCGGCACCGCGACCAGCGAGGCCGGCGCAGCCGCCATCGACGAGCGCCTGAACGCTTCCGGCGGCAGCGGACGCGTCCTCGATGTCACGGACAGTGCGTCCGTCGACGCCTTGGTCAAGGCGGTGGCCCGCGACACCGGCCCGATCACGATTCTCGTGAACAACGCCGGCATCACCCGCGACCAGCTGCTGATGCGCATGAGTGACGATGACTGGAACGCCGCGCTGGATACCAACTTGAGCGGGGTGTATCGCACGTCCAAGGCAGTGCTGCGCGGCATGATGAAGGCGCGCAAGGGCCGCATCGTGAACATCGCGTCCGTGGTCGGGCTGACCGGGAACCCGGGCCAGACCAACTATGCGGCCGCCAAGGCCGGCATCATCGCGTTCTCCAAATCGCTGGCGCGGGAGATCGGCTCGCGCGGCATTACCGTCAACGTGGTCGCGCCGGGCTTCATCGATACCGACATGACGCGCAGCCTTGGCGCGCAGCAACGCGAAACGCTGGAAACCGGGATCGCCCTGGGGCGACTGGGCGATCCCGCCAACGTCGCGCATGCCGTTGCTTTCCTGGCCTCGTCCGAGGCCTCGTATGTCACTGGCGAGACGCTGCATGTCAATGGCGGCATGTACATGCCTTGACGAGATGCAGACACGCAGGATGTCAAGGTCGCCTTGACGGTCGTTTTGAGAGACAATGGGCAAATCGTGTCGGGTCATGAACGACTCGCGCGGCATTTTTTTCTGCACGTTCGGCTCTGGTGGCGCGCAGGCATAGCCACTACAATGTGCCGGCTTTATTCCCCTCGGGAGGTTACATACACATGAGCACCATCGAAGAGCGCGTCAAGAAGATCGTCGTCGAACAGCTTGGCGTCAAAGAAGACGAAGTCACCCCGAACGCCTCGTTCGTGGACGATCTGGGCGCTGATTCGCTGGACACCGTCGAGCTGGTCATGGCGCTCGAAGAGGAGTTCGAGACCGAGATTCCCGACGAGGAAGCGGAAAAGATCACCACGGTCCAGCAGGCCAGCGACTACATCAAGGCGCACGTCAAGTCCTGATGGGGTCTGGTGACATGCCCGGCCGCCCTGCAGGGTGTATCCGGCGCGTCATCTGCAATACACCGAAAGCTGCGCCACTAGGGCGCAGTTTTCGTTTCTGCAAGAGATAAAATGCGCCAGCGTATGGTGCGGTCCGCAGTCAACGACGGAAGGCAAGCATGAGCAAGCGACGCGTGGTAGTGACGGGTCTGGGCATGGTCAGCCCGGTGGGCAACGATGTGGCCACCGCCTGGGCAAATGTCAAGGCGGGCAAGAGCGGTATCGGCCAGATCACCCATTTCGATGCCAGCACGTTTCCCACCCGGATTTCCGGCGAGGTTCGCGACTTCGATCCTGCGCAGTACATCCCGTCCAAGGATGTGAAGAAGATGGACCCGTTCATCCACTACGGCATCGCTGCCGGCAAGCAGGCGATCGCCGATGCCGGTTACGAGGTCAATGACGGCAACGCCACGCGTATCGGTGTGGCGGTGGGCGCCGGTATCGGCGGTTTGTATACCATCGAGCGCACCAGCATCGATTTTCATGAGCGCGGCCAGCGCAAGATCTCGCCGTTCTTCGTGCCCAGTTCGATCATCAACATGGTGGCGGGCCAGCTGTCCATCATGCTGGGCCTGAAGGGGCCCAACATCGCCTGCGTCACTGCCTGCACCACGGCCACGCACAACATCGGCCTGGCCATGCGCATGATCCAGTACGGCGAGGCCGACGCCATGCTCGCCGGCGGTGCGGAGTTCGCCACCACCGGCACCGCCGTCGGTGGCTTCTGCTCGGCGCGCGCCATGACCACGCGCAACGATGAGCCGCAGAAGGCCAGCCGCCCCTGGGATGCCGGTCGCGACGGCTTCGTGCTGTCCGATGGCGCCGGCGTGCTGATGCTGGAAGAATACGAAAGCGCCAAGGCCCGCGGCGCCAACATTTATTGCGAGCTGGTCGGCTTCGGCATGAGCGGCGACGCCCACCACATGACCGCGCCCAGCGAGAATGGCGACGGTGCCGGGCGTTGCATGCAGAATGCCATCGACGACGCCGGTTTGAATCCCGACCAGGTGCAGTACGTCAACGCGCACGGTACCTCCACGCCGCTGGGCGATCTGGCCGAGGTGCAGGCCGCCAAGCGCATCTTCGGCGATCACGCGAAGAAACTCATGATGAGTTCCACCAAGTCCATGACCGGCCACCTGCTGGGTGCGGCCGGTGGTGTCGAGGCGATTTTCTCGATCCTGGCGATTCGCGACAGCATCGTGCCGCCCACCATCAACCTGGACGAGCCGGGCGAGGGGTGCGATCTGGACTTCGTGCCGCATACCGCGCGCGATGCCGACATCGACGTGGCCGTCTCCAATTCCTTCGGTTTCGGCGGCACCAACGGCTCGCTGGTGTTCCGGCGTGCTGGAGACGGCGCGTAGGAGCGCCTCTCGGGCGCGATGGCTGAGGCCGCATGATGGCGAGGCCGGCAGCGGTACAACGCGTCCTGCCGGGGCGTCGTGATCTGCTGACCCCGGCCGCGGCACATCCGGCACGCTACCCGTGCCTGTTGGAAAGTGTGGCTCATGGGACCGCACAGGCGCGCTGGGATCTGTTGTGCGCACATCCTGATGGCATCCTGCAGCTGGATGCCGGCGGTCGGCTGACACGCGACGGCGATGGCCTCGCGGACGCCTCGTTCCTGCAGACGCTGGACGCGGATTGGCTTATCCAGCGCACCCCGCGGGCACGCGATGATCTGCCGTTTCATGGCGGTTGGGCGCTGTATCTGGGTTACGAACTGATCGCCGGGATCGAATCCCGCCTGCAGCTGCCATCAAGTAACGACGGCACGCCGATGGCCATGGCCTTGCGCTGTCCGGCCGCGATTCTGTACGACCATGCGCAGGATCGCACTGTGCTGGTCGCCGAAGCGGGGCGGGAGGATCTGCTCGATCGCATGCAGGCGGACCTGCAGGCGCCGCCCACGATCATGACACCGTTGCCGGCCGCCGCCCAGGTCGAGGAGGATCCGCCGCAGCAGTATCTGCAGGCGGTCGAGCGTGTGCATGCCTATCTGCGTGCGGGTGATGTCTTCCAGGCCAACATTTCGCGACAGTGGCGGGCCCGTTTTGCCGAAGCTCCGTCGCCGGCAGCGCTGTATGGCGCGCTGCGCAAGGCCAACCCGGCGCCATTTGCCGCGTTGTGGCAACAGTCGTCCTGGAGCGTCGTCAGTTCATCTCCCGAACGCCTGGTGCAGGTGCGTGGCAGCGTCGTGCAGACACGTCCCATCGCGGGCACCAGACCGCGTGTGGCCGGTGATGATGACAGCGCCCGCGTCCGGGAACTGGTCGGCCACCCCAAGGAACGTGCCGAGCACGTCATGCTGATCGATCTGGAACGCAACGATCTGGGACGCGTGTGCCGCCCGGGCAGCATCGAGGTCGACGAACTGATGACGGTGGAAAGTTATGCGCATGTGCATCACATCGTTTCCAATGTGCGTGGGTATTTGCGCGATGGAGTGACGCCGGGCGAGGTGATCGCTGCCACTTTTCCCGGCGGCACCATCACCGGCTGCCCCAAGGTGCGTTGCATGCAGATCATCGCGGAACTCGAAGGCACCGGGCGCGGCGCCTACACCGGTGCCATCGGCTATCTGGATCGCAACGGCGACATGGATCTGAACATCCTGATCCGCACTTTGAGTGCGCACGGTCGCGACGTGACGCTGCGCGCGGGTGCCGGCATCGTGGTCGATTCCGATCCCCGGCGGGAGCTGGACGAAACCCGTGCCAAGGCGCGCGGCCTGCTGCAGGCGCTGGGTGTTGTGGCGTGACGTGTCATACCTTGGTCAATGGCGTGGCCATGGACAGCGTATCGACCTCGGATCGCGGCTTCTGCTATGGCGACGGCCTCTTCGAAACCGTGCTTTTCGTCGACGGAGACGCGCCGCTGTGGCAGCGGCACATGCAGCGGCTGAGGCATGGTTGCGAGCGGCTGGGCTTGCCCGCGCCGCAGACGCAGTTGCTGCGCATGGAAGCTGCCCGACTGGCGCAGCAGTGGTCGCGGGCCGTGGTCCGGATCACGCTCAGCCGCGGCCAGGGCCCGCGGGGTTATCGACCACCGCCAGTGCCGCATCCCACGCGCGTGCTGGGTGTTGCATCCGCGCCGCATCTTCCGCGGGATTGGTCCACGCAAGGAATCCGGGTACGCTTCTGCCGGATGCGCCTGGCGGTGCAACCGCAGCTGGCCGGCCTGAAGCATCTGAACCGGCTGGAACAGGTGCTGGCACGTGCCGAATGGTCCGATGCCGAGGTCGCCGAAGGGGTGATGCGCGATACCGCGGGACGTGTGGTCTGTGCGACATCGGCCAACCTGTTCGTGGTGCGACAGGGCCGTGTGGTCACGCCGTCGTTGCAGCGTTGCGGCGTGGCCGGCGTGGCGCGCGCCGAGTTGATCGAGCACATGGCCGATGTGGACGTGCGGGACATCTCCGTGGATGAACTTATGGAAGCCGACGAAATGTTTCTCAGCAATAGCGTACGTGGCGTGATGCCGGTGGCATGGTTGGACAACAGGCGTCTTGCCGCACCGGGTGAAACGACCCGCGCCTGCATGGCGCACTGGCAGGCGTTGGGGCTGGCCGCGGACACGCGCGCATGACGGCGATGCGCGGCGGGGTTGCCCTGAAACTGCTGCTGGGACTGCTGCTGTTCGTGGTTCTCGCGGCTGGCGGCATTTTCTGGCACGAGATCAACCGATTTGCCGACGCGCCCCTGGCCACCGGGCAGACCTCCACGCCGCTGGAAATCAGCCGCGGCAGCAGCTTCGATGCCATTGTGCGCCACATCCGCAGCCGCCATCTGAGTGCTGCGCCGCGTTTCTACTGGCGCGTGCTGGGCATGCGCATGGGCGTGACGGACACGTTGCATGCCGGCGAATACGCGCTGCCATCGCATATCACTCCGCGTCAGCTGCTGCACAACATGGCGATCGGCCGTGTTGTGCAGCGCAACTTCACGCTGGTCGACGGCTGGACATTCCGGCAGGTGCGTGGCGCCTTGTCCGGTGCGTCGAAGCTCAAGCACGCCACGCAAGGCATGGATGACGCCGCCATCATGCAGCGTCTGGGTGACGCCGGCACCAGTCCCGAGGGCCAGTTTCTTCCCGAAACCTATGCCTACGTCAGGGGCGATTCCGACCTGGATCTGCTCAAGCGTGCCCACCAGGCCATGCAAAAGACCCTGCGGAGATTATGGGCCGGACGTGACGCCGATATTCCGCTGAGCACTCCGCAACAGGCGCTGATTCTGGCCTCCCTGGTGGAAAAGGAAACCGCGCGTGCCGACGAGCGCGCCCGTATCGCCGGCGTGTTCGAGCGCCGCCTGCAAAAGGGCATGCTGCTGCAGACCGATCCCAGCGTGATCTACGGCATGGGCAAACACTACGATGGCGACATCACGCGCAGCGACCTGACCACCGACACGCCCTACAACACCTACATGCACGCCGGCCTGCCTCCTACGCCCATTGCCATGCCCGGGCGTGCGGCGATCAAGGCCGTGCTGCATCCGGCCAGTGGTGCATCGTTGTATTTCGTGGCCCGCGGGGATGGTTCCGGTCGGCACGTGTTTTCCGACACGCTGGCGGAACACAACCGCGCGGTCGATTGCTACCAGCGCCACCATTGCGCCGGAGGCAGACATTGAAAGGACGATTGATCACGCTGGAAGGCGGTGAAGGTGCGGGCAAGAGCACCTTGCTGGATGGCTTGTGCGCGTATCTGCGTGCCCAGGGTATCGACCCGCTGCTGACACGCGAGCCGGGCGGGACCCCGTTGGGGGAGTCCGTGCGCACGCTGGTTCTGGATCCGGCCCGGCACGGGCTGTGCGCCGAGTCCGAACTGCTGCTGATGTTTGCCGCGCGCGCGCAACTGGTGCGCGACGTGTTGCAGCCTGCGCTCGACACCGGCGGCTGGGTCCTGTGTGACCGTTTTACCGACGCCAGTTACGCGTATCAGGGCGGCGGTCGAGGTCAGCCCGAGGCCCGCATTCGCGATCTGGAGCAATGGGCTGCCAGGGCGCTCACGCCGGACCTCACCCTGTTGCTGGATGTTCCCGTGGAAACCGGCCGCGCGCGTGCCTCGGGTCGCGGCGTCAGCGACCGCATCGAATCGGAAGAGGATGCATTCTTCGAACGCGTGCGCGATGTCTATCGACGTCGCGCCGCAGCCGAGCCAGCGCGTTTTCGTGTGCTGGATGCGAGCCAGACGCCGGACAAGGTGCTGTCCGACGCTGTCGCCGTGCTGCAGCCGCTGATCCGGGGCAATGCATGATGACGGCTCCTCCCTGGCACGCGGACCTCTGGCAGACATTGATGTCGCGCCGGCAACGTGGGGCGCTGGCGCATGCATTGCTGCTGGCCGGACCTGCCGGGCTGGGCAAGCGGGATTTTGCGCAACGTTTCGCGCGGGTTCTGCTGTGTCGCCAGCCGCGCCCGGACGGCCCTTGCGGTGCCTGCCGCAGCTGCCAGTTGCTGGATGCCGGAACCCATCCGGATCTGGTGCGAGTGCAATTGGAAACGCGCGATGACGGCAAGTTGCGCAGCGAGATCAGGGTGCGTCAGATTCGCGCCTTGTCCGAACGACTCTCCAAAGCCAGCCAGTTCGGTGGCTGGCAGGTGGTGCTGATCGATCCCGCGGATGCCATGAACGCGGCGGCATCCAACGCCTTGCTGAAGACATTGGAGGAGCCGTCCAGGGATTCCATGCTGATACTCCTGACAGACATGCCGTGGCGGCTGCCCGCCACCATCCACAGCCGCTGCCAGCGCATGGACTTCCGTCTGCCGGACCACGCGCAGGCGCTGGCCTGGCTGCGCGCCCGGGACTGCCCGCAAGCGGAGCTGGCGTTGCAGGCTGCCGGCGGCAATCCCGGTCTGGCGGCACAGTGGGCGGGGCAGGGTGCGTTGGCGCAACGCGACGAGGTGCGCACCGACCTGCGCGCCCTGGCCGCGGGCCGCGCCGAACCGCTCGCGGTGGTCGGTCGCTGGGTGGAGGATGCCCCGGAACAGCGTCTGTGGTTCGCGGCGCAAGCGGTGGCCGAGGAAACCCGTGCACGTGCGCTGCATGAGGTGCCTCCCCTGCACAGCGCCATGGATGCCGATCAGCTGCAGCAATGGTTTCATGAGGCATGCAGCGCGCGCGAGTCCATGCGCGGACCGCTGCGCAAGGATCTGGTCGTGCTCGAGCTTCTCGCGGCGTGGCGTTGACCGGAGAGCTGCAGGGTGAATCGATCCGCCTTGCTGGAGCTTGACCTGTACCGATGCATGCAGGAAGCTTCGAAGACGTGCCAAGGAGCCTGCAATGAGTTCGGCCAAATCCCCCAGACAGGGCATCCTGT
This sequence comes from uncultured Gammaproteobacteria bacterium, assembly GCA_963747595.1. GTDB lineage: Bacteria > Pseudomonadota > Gammaproteobacteria > Xanthomonadales > Rhodanobacteraceae > Oleiagrimonas. The sequence goes on along the minus strand of CAVVFO010000002.1, from coordinate 642,678 downwards.
CCCTGAAGATCAAGGATCAGGGCGCGCTGTACAACGCCTACATGTCGTATCTGAAACATGGTGGCCTGTTCGTGCCGACCGCGCAGAACTACCAGTTGGGTGACGAGGTGGTCCTGCTGGTGACCCTGATCGAGGACAGCGAGCGCCTCTCAGTGGCGGGCAAGGTGGTCTGGATCACGCCGGTGGGCGCGCAGGCCAACCGCACGGCAGGCATCGGCGTGCAGTTCAACGATTCCGCGGACGGCGATACCGCGCGCACCAAGATCGAGTCGATTCTGGGCGGCATGCTCAACTCGGAAAAGTCCACGCAGACCATGTGACAAGCAGCGCAGCGTCCCGTCGGGACAGGCTGCGCGGCAGTACACTAGGCCCGCGATTCCCAACGCCAGGCATCACGCACGATCTCCTCGAGATCGGCGTGGCGCGGTGTCCAGCCCAGCACGCTGCGGATGCGGTTGTTGTCGGCGACCAGGGCGGGGGGGTCGCCGGCGCGGCGCTCCGTATCGTCGGCGCGGAAATCGACACCGCTCACCTTGCGGACCATGTTCACCACCTCGCGCACGCTGTAGCCGTGACCGTAACCGCAGTTGAGGATCCGTGACGGCTGGTCGTCGGACAGATAGTCCAGCGCGTCCAGGTGCGCGCGCGCCAGATCCTCCACATGGATGTAGTCGCGGATGCAGGTGCCGTCGGGGGTGGGGTAATCGGTGCCGAAGATCTGCAGCCTGTCACGCTGCCTCAGCGCGGCCTGGCAGGCCACCTTGATCAGGTGCGTGGCATCGGGCGTGGCCTGACCGATGCGTGCCTGCGGGTCGGCGCCGGCGACATTGAAGTAACGTAGCGCCACGTAGCGCGGCCCGCCGGCGGCGCCAAAATCGGCCAGCATGCGCTCGCTCATCATCTTCGAGGCGCCGTACGGATTGATGGGAACCAACGGAGCGGTTTCGTCGATGACCGTCTGCTCGGGCATGCCATATACGGCAGCCGTGGATGAGAATACCATGCGCGGAACACCGGCTTTCTGCACGTGCTCCAGCAGCGCCAGCGTGTTGCGGGTGTTGTTGCCATAGTACTTCAGCGGGTCGGCCACAGATTCCGGCACCACGATATGCGCGGCGAAATGCAGCACCGCATCGAAGTCGTGTGCCGCGAACAGCGCATCCAGCGCAGCGCCGTCGGCCAGATCTCCCTCGATGAGGGTACCGCCGAGAACGGCCCAGCGATGGCCCGTGGAAAGATTGTCATACACCACGACGTCATGCCCGGCCTCGCCAAGCTGCCGCACCACATGTGAACCGATATAACCCGCTCCGCCGGTCACCAACACTTTCATCGACTGCTCCCTTGTTCCTGCGTGGTCAGCCCGTTGTGTGCCACTGCACGTGGGGCCGGGATGCACGAAGAGTAGTGGATCGCGCCGGCGCACACGAGTGTTCTGCAGCTGAGGCTGTGTGCAAGGCCGCGCGGCGGGGCACAAAAAAGGCCATCCGCGAGGGATGGCCTTTTTTCGATCACGTTGGTCGGGGAGACAGGATTTGAACCTGCGACTTCTACGTCCCGAACGTAGCGCTCTACCAGGCTGAGCTACACCCCGACGCGAGCCGGCAATGATAACGGCGAGCCTCTGGCATGGCAATGGGCGTCTCGCAAACGCGGCCGAACAGGGCGACTGTCTGCTACGCTACGCGTTTGCCGCCCTGATGGGCACCCGTCCGCTTTTCCGAGAGAACATTTCATGGCGCAGACCCAGGCCCGCACCATGCCCGGCGTGCTCGAATTGCTGCCGCTGGACCAGATTGCGTTCCAGCGCATGCTCGATGTCATCCGCAGCAACTACGAGCGCTTCGGCTTTCTGCCGGTGGAAACACCGGTCATGGAATTCAGTCGCGTCTTGCTGACCAAGTCCGGCGGCGAGACCGAGCGGCAGGTCTATTTCGTGCAGTCCACCGGTGCGCTGGAGAAGGAGGGTCAGCCCGAGCTGGCGCTGCGCTTCGACCTGACCGTGCCGCTGGCACGCTACGTCGCCGAGCACGAGCGCGACCTGAGTTTTCCGTTCCGGCGCTATCAGATGCAGCGCGTGTATCGCGGCGAGCGTGCCCAGCGCGGCCGTTTCCGCGAGTTCTATCAGTGCGATATCGACGTCATCGGCAAGGACAGCCTGTCGGTGCGTTACGACGCCGAAATTCCCGCGGTGATCGACAGTGTGTTCCGCGACCTGGACATCGGCGCGTTCACCATCCAGATGAACCATCGCAAGCTGATGCGCGGCTATTTCGAGGGATTGGGCATTGCCGACGGCGAGGTGCAGATGCGCGTGCTGCGCGAGGTCGACAAGCTGGACAAGCGCGGCGCCGATTACGTGCGCGAAACGCTGACCGGCGACACGTTCGGCCTGTCGGACGACGTGGCGCAGAAGATCCTGGATTTCGTCCAGGTGCGTTCCACTTCGCTGGCCGACGCGCTGGACAAGCTGGACGCCCTGAGTTCGGGCAGTGCCACGTTCGAGGAAGGCCGCGAGGAACTCAAGCAGGTGCTGACGCTGGTGCGCGACATGGGCGTACCCGAGTCAAGGTTCGCGCTCAACCTGTCCATTGCCCGCGGCCTGGATTACTACACGGGCATGGTCTACGAGACCACACTGGACGATCATCCGCAGATCGGCTCGATCTGCTCGGGCGGGCGCTACGACAATCTTGCCGGCCAGTACACCAAGTCGCACCTGCCCGGGGTGGGCATCTCCATTGGCGCCACGCGCCTGTACTGGCAGCTGCGCGAGGCCGGCCTGATCGGTACCGCGCGCAGCACCGTGCAGGCACTGGTCACGCAGATGGACGAGGCGCAGTTGCCGGCATATCTGGCGCTGGCCACCGAGCTGCGCAATGCCGGCATCGCCACCGAGGTGGTGCTGGAGGCCGCCAAGCTGGGCAAGCAGTTCAAGTACGCGGATCGTGCCGGTATCCGTTTCGTGCTGGTGCTGGGCGAAGACGAGCTTGCGAAAGGGGCGGTGACGGTCAAGGACATGCTGCGCAACGATCAGTTCGAAGTCTCGCGCGACGAGCTGATCAAGGCGCTGCGCGTGGAGCTGGAGCAGGCAGCCGCGATGGAGGCAGCGACCAATTCGTAGGGCGGATCAAGGAACGCCAGTGACGGATCCGCCTGCTTGCGGGGCAGTGGGTTGGCGACCGGCAAGCAGGCGGATCCGTCGCGTTGCTCCCTGATCCACTCTACGGCGCAACAATGGGCGCGCAGACGACACGCGAACAGCGCCAGACGGTATCAACGACATCAAGGGCCCCAGGCATTGACCACTCCACAGACAATCATTCTGGACGGCGACAGCCTGACCCGCGCGCAGGTCGTTGCGGCCGCGCATGGTGCGAAGGTGGAGCTGGCGCCGGACAAGCTCGATCGCGTGCAGCGCGCCGCCGATTTCCTGGCCGAAAAGGTCGACTGCGGCGAGCCCATCTACGGGGTGACCACCGGCTTCGGCAGCAATGCAGATCGATTGCTGGGGGCGCATCGCGTCCGTGACGAATTGCCGGGCGGCCATCCCGATAAGCCGCAAGGCACGCTGATGGAGGAGCTGCAGCACAACCTGATTCTCACGCACGCCGTGTGCGTGGGCGAGCCATTCGGCGAGGACGTGGTGCGGGCCATGCTGGTGATCCGCATCAATACCCTGATGCGGGGCCACTCCGGTATCCGCGTCAGCACGCTGCAGGCGCTGACCGCGATGCTCAACAGCGGTGTGGTGCCGGTGATTCCGCAGAAGGGGTCGGTGGGCGCCTCGGGTGATCTGGCACCACTGTCGCATCTGGCCATCGTGCTGCTGGGCGGCGGCGAGGCATTTTTCGACGGCACACGCATGCCCGGCGCGCAGGCACTGGAACGTGCCGGACTGGAACCGATCCGGTTGTCGTTCAAGGAAGGTCTGGCGCTGAACAACGGCACCACGCAGATGCTGGCCACCGGCGTGCTGGCGCTGGATACGCTGCAGCATCTGCTCGACACCGCCGACCTCGCTGCGGCCATGAGCCTGGATGCCTTCGCCGGCCGCAGCGGTGCAATGCGCGAGGACGTGCACGCGTTGCGGCCGCATCCCGGACAGGTGCAGACGGCGCAGCACATCCGCGAGCTGCTCGATGGCTCCACGTTGCTGGACATCCCGTATCACCTGGTGCCGACCTTCAGGCCGTGGACGGCGCAGGCCTGGGACACGCCGGAGGAACAGGCGCAGCATTTCGACATTGCCTGGAACTGGGTGCCCGCGGATCAGCGCCATGGCCGCGAGGCATTTTATCGTCGGTTCCTGCCGTTCAAGGGTGGCAAGAAGCACCAGCCACAAGACGCCTATTGCCTGCGCTGCATGCCGCAGGTGCATGGGGCGGTGCGCGATGCGGTGGCGCAAGCCGCGCGCGTGATCGAGATCGAGCTCAACGCCGTGACCGACAACCCGCTGGTGTTTCCCGACAGCGATGGCCAGCCGCGGCATATCGAAGAGCAGGTGATCTCTGCGGGCCATTTCCACGGTATGCCCCTGGCGCTGGTGATGAGCTACGTCAAGGCGGCCATCCCGGTACTGGCGTCGATTTCCGAGCGCCGCCTCAACAAGCTGGTGGACCCGGCCAACAACGATGGCCTGCCGGCCTTCCTCACCGGCAACGAAGACGCCACCGATTCGGGCTTCATGATCGTGCAGTACACCGCCGCGGCACTGGTCAACGATCTGGCCACGCGCGCGCATCCGGCATCGGTTTATTCCATTCCCACCAGTGCCAACGCCGAGGACCATGTCTCCATGGGCGCCAACGAGGCGCGCCACGTGCTGGAGATGACCGAGGATCTGGGCCACGTGCTGGCGCTGGAGATCTACACCGCAGCGCAGGCGCTGGACTATCGCCGCGACATGCTCAATGCCGCGCGTACTCTGGCAGCGCGCGGCGACTGGCGTGCCCTGGCTGCAAAGATTTCCGGTGCGCCAGGCGAGGGCCAGGCGCACCGGCCCCAGTTCGAGAACGAGGTGCGTGCCTTGATGCAGGCGCTGGCCGAGGGCGACACGTTTCATGCCGGAACTGCCGTACAGAAGGCGTTGGCCACTCTGCGCGAGCATGTTCCGTTCATGCGTCACGACCGCGCCATGGATGTGGACGTGCGGACGGTCTGCGCCCTGGTGCGGGACCGTCGTCTGATCGCTTGAGTCGGTTGCATGGACGGCCCGAGAGCAACCTGATCAATTTTTGATCAAGTTGTTGTACGTCCATGATATGCAAATGCTTTATCGACTTTTCCACAGGCTTTTCCCGCGTCTGCCCACATCCTGTGTGGATAGGATCATGAGGCGTTGTTCCTTGTTGGTGGGCTTCTCGCCCGCGATGCTTGCGTGCGCGGCGCGAAGGGGGCTACACTCTGCGCCAATGTACTAATGCGTTAATACGTTATGAAGCGACGCGGAATATCCATCGAAACAGCCTCGGAGTCCGGCGAAGACGGGTTGGCCCGGGCGCTGCTGACCTTGCGCACGGCCGACGAGATGCGTGCCTTCCTGCGTGATCTGTGCACACCGGCCGAGCTGGAGGCGCTGACGGATCGCTGGCGGGTCGTGCCGTATCTTCTGGAGGGTCGTCCATACCGCGAAATCCACGACCTCACGGCGGTCAGCATCACCACCATCGGCCGGGTGGCGCGCTTCATCAACCAGGGCAATGGCGGGTACCTTGCCGCCGCGTCCTCGCGCTCGCGGCGACGCGCCCCTGCGCCGCAGGGAGCACGCGCATGATCGCCCGTGACCGCCTGCGCATCGCGGTGCAGAAGAAGGGACGGTTGTCGGAACCTTCGCTGGACCTGCTGACCCGTTGCGGGCTGACGTTCCGCCAGAGTCGCGACAAACTGTTCTGCTTCGGCGAGAGTCTGGCAGTGGACCTGCTGCTGGTGCGCGATGATGACATCCCGGGATTGATTGCCGATGGCGTGTGCGATCTGGGCATCGTCGGCCGCAATGTGCTGAGCGAGGATGCGCTGGGGCGCGAGGGGGATTCGCCATTTCGCGAACTGCGCCAGTTGGGATTCGGCGGTTGCCGGCTGTCCATTGCCATGCCCCAGGAACAGGAGTGGCACGGTCCGCAGCAGCTGGCCGGACAGCGTATCGCGACAACATATCCGCATCTCCTTGGCCGCTGGCTGCGCGAACAGTCGATCGAGGCAGACATCGTCACCCTGTCCGGATCGGTGGAGATCGCACCGCGTCTGGGAACGGCCGACCTGATCTGCGATCTGGTCTCCAGCGGCGCCACGCTGGTGGCCAATCAATTGCGCGAGGTTGCCGTGCTGCAGGAAAGTGAGGCCACGCTGGCCGGTGCGGCCCAGGTGCCCGCCGACGAGCGCGGTGACCTGCTGGAACTGCTGCTCAGGCGTCTGGACGGCGTGCTGGACGTGCGCGAATCACGGCTGCTGATGCTGGAGGCCTCGCGCGACGCCGTGGCGAGCATCGTCGAGCTGCTGCCGGGCTGCCGCCGACCCACACTTACACCCATCGAGGGCGAGCCGGACACCATCGCCTTGCAGGCCGTGTGCAGCGGCAATGTCAGCTGGAGCGACCTGGAAGAGATGAAGCGCGCCGGTGCGCGCGCCATGCTGGTGCTGCCGGTGGAGAAGATGCTGGCATGAAGATCGTCGACTGGAACGTACTGGATGCGGCGGCCCGCGAGGCCGTGCTGCAGCGACCGGCGCAAACGCAAAGTCGCGAGCGGGCCGAGGCGGTGCGCGAGATCATCGAGACCGTGCGCCGCGATGGTGATGCGGCGCTGAAATCGCTGACGGCACGCTTCGATGGTTGCACGCTGGACGCGCTGAACGTTCCGCCCGCCGATTTCGACGCGGCCGAATCGGCGCTGGATCCCGCGTTGAAGCAGGCCATCGGGGAGGCGCGCCAGCGGATCGAGATCTTTCATCGGGCGGCGGCACCACAGCCCACCCGCGTGGAGACGGCGCCCGGCGTGATATGCGAGCGTGTGTTGCGACCGGTGAGCCGTGTGGGTCTGTACGTGCCGGCGGGCAGTGCCCCGTTGCCATCGACCGCCATGATGCTGGGTGTGCCGGCGCAACTGGCTGGTTGCCGCGAGGTGGTGTTATGCACGCCGCCGCGCCGCGATGGCAGTGTCGATCCGGCGGTGTTGCATACCGCGCGGCTGTGCGGCATCGACACGGTGTTCCGGCTGGGCGGCGCGCAGGCCATCGCGGCCATGGCGGTGGGCACCGATAGTGTGCCGCGCTGCGACAAGCTGTTCGGACCGGGCAACGCATGGGTCACCGAAGCCAAGCAGCAGGTCTCGTCGGCACCGGGCGGGCCGGCCATCGACATGCCGGCGGGGCCATCCGAGGTCCTGGTGATCGCCGATGCCGCCGCCGATCCACGCTTCATTGCCGCCGATCTGCTGTCGCAGGCCGAGCACGGGCCGGATTCGCAGGTGCTGCTGGTGACCGATGCGAGCGATCTTGCGGCATCCGTGATCGGAGAGGTGGAGCGTCAGCTGGGCGATCTGCCGCGTGCGTCCACCGCGCGGCAGGCGCTGGCTGCAAGCCACATCGTGCGCGTGGATTCGCTGGCACAAGCCGCCGACGTAAGCAATGCCTACGCACCGGAACATCTGATTCTCGCCGTACAGGCGCCACGCGCGTTGCTGGAACGCATCGACAGCGCCGGATCGGTCTTCCTTGGCCCATGGTCACCCGAAGCCGTCGGGGACTATTGCAGCGGCACCAACCATGTGCTGCCCACCTATGGCCACGCGCGCGCCTGGAGCGGTGTCTCGGTGGACAGCTTCCTCAAGCAGATCTCGGTACAGGAGTTGTCCGCCGACGGTTTGCGCGGTATCGGGCCGTGTGCTGAAACGCTGGCGCAGGCGGAAGGGTTGCACGCACATGCGCGCGCGGTGAGCACGCGCCTGGCGGCATTGCAGGAAAACCCATGAGCGCCTCGCGCAGCATTGTCGATCTGGCGCGCCCGGAGATACGCGCGTTGACGCCGTATGCGTCGGCGCGCATGGAAGCGGGCGCCGCCGAGGTGATGCTCAATGCCAATGAATCGCCATGGCCACCACCTGGCGATGACGGGCGCAATCTGCATCGCTATCCTCAACCGCAATCCTCCGCCTTGCGTTCGCGGCTTGCCGGCCTGTACGGCGTGGATGAGGAGCAGGTGCTGGTCGGACGCGGCAGTGACGAAGCCATCGACTTGCTGGTGCGCGCATTTTGCCGGCCGGGCGAGGATGCACTGGCGATCTGTCCTCCGACGTTCGGCATGTATGCGATCTGCGCCGCCGTGCAGGGCGCACAAGTCCTGCGGGTTCCTCTGCGGGATGACTTCTCGCTGGATGCCGATGCCGTGCTCGCAGCGCTGACGCCAGCGGTGAAACTTGTTTTCCTGTGCTCGCCGAACAACCCCACCGGGGGCCTGGTGCCGTTGCGGGTGATCGAACGTCTGGCGCGCGCGTTGGCCGGGCGCGCGTTGCTGATCGTGGACGAGGCCTATATGGAATTTGCCGATACGCCCGGGGCCATCACGCTGCTGGGGCGCTACGGCAATGTGGGCGTGCTGCGCACATTGTCCAAGGCCTGGGCGCTGGCGGGCGCGCGTATCGGCTGCCTCCTGGCAGATGCAGAGGTGATCGCCTTGCTGCGGCGAATCATGCCGCCATATCCGTTGCCCACGCCTTGTGTCGATGCCGCCATGCGGGTGCTGGATGGCGCTGGCGAAACGCTGATGCGTGAGCGTGTGGCATGCATCGTTGCCGAACGCGAACGCATGACGATCGCATTGGCGCAGCTGTCTGGTGTACGCCGCGTGCTGCCGTCACGGGCCAACTTTCTGACCGTGCAACTGGACGATGCCGCAGGCGTGTATCACGCATTGCTGGGTCAGGGCGTCGTGGTACGCGATGTCGGGCGTTATCCTGGCCTGGACGGCCATCTGCGTTTCAGCGTCGGCACGCCCGAGGAAAACACGCGCGTGCTGCAGGCCCTTGCCACCATCACGGAGACCGCATGATGTACCTGACCCGTACGGCGGCTCTGACCCGTAGGGCGGCTCAAGGAGCGGCAGCGACGGAGCCGCCTGCTTGCGTGGAGTTTGCAGCTCGTTGGGCCAACGCTGGCAACAGGACGGATCTCCGCGTGCAGGCCGATGCGTCGCGTTGCTGCTTGATCCGCCCTGCATTTTGCATGGAGGGCATGTTGTGAGCCGCAAATTGCTGTTTGTCGACCGCGATGGCTGCCTGATCGAGGAACCGGCCGATGAGCAGATCGACCGGTTCGACAAGCTGGCCTTGCTGCCGGAGGTGATTCCCGCGTTGCGTCGCTGCATCGGCGCCGGGTATGAATTGGTCATGGTGACCAACCAGGACGGGCTGGGCACGGAGCGTTTTCCGCAGGCCGATTTCGACGGGCCGCATGGATTGCTGCTGCGGCTGCTGGAATCACAGGGCGTCGTGTTCAGCGAGGTGCTGATCGACCGCAGTTTCCCGCATGAAGGACTGGATACGCGTAAGCCGGGCACTGGACTGGTGCGGCATTATCTGGGCGATGACAGCTGGCGCCGTGCGGCGTCGGCCATGGTCGGCGACCGTGAGACGGACATGGCATTCGCGACCAACCTGGGAGTCCGGGGGTTTCGCGTGGGACCGCAGAACATGGGCTGGATGGATGTGGCGCACGCGCTGTGCGACGCGCCGCGTGTGGCCGAAGTGACGCGCCATACGCGGGAAACGCGCATCCACGTGCGGGTGGACCTGGACACCGCCCCCGATCCGCGCATTCACACCGGCATCGGCTATTTCGACCACATGCTGGAGCAGATCGGCAAGCATGGCGGCATCAGCCTGCAGCTGACCTGCGAGGGCGATCTGCATGTCGACGAGCACCACACGGTGGAGGACTGCGCGCTGGCGCTGGGCCAGGCGCTGCGCCAGGCGCTGGGCGACAAGCGCGGTATCGGTCGCTACGGCTTCACGCTGCCCATGGACGAGACGCTGGTCAGCGCGGCGCTGGATCTGTCCGGCCGGCCGTATTTCGTTTTCGACGGCAGCTTCGGACGGGAGCGCGTGGGCGAACTGTCCACCGAAATGGTGCCCCATTTCTTCCGCTCGCTGTGCGAGACGCTGGGCGCCAACCTGCATCTGACGGTGCGCGGCGACAATGCGCATCACATGGTCGAGGGCTGTTTCAAGGCCGTGGCGCGCACGCTGCGCCAGGCGGTGCGGCGCGAGGGCGATGCGCTGCCCAGTACCAAGGGCACGCTGTAATGGTCGCGGCTGCAGACATCGACGTCGTGCTGATCGACGCCGGCGGCACCAATATCGGTTCGGTGCGCTACGCACTGCAACGTCTGGGGGTCGATGCGGTCATGAGCAGTGATCCGGCCCGTATTCGCGCGGCCAGTGTGGTCATACTGCCTGGCGTCGGCGCGGCGGGACCCGGTATGCGGCGCCTGCGCGAGAATGGCCTGGACACGTTGATCGCGCAATTGACGCAGCCGGTGCTGGGTGTATGTCTGGGCATGCAACTGCTGTTCGAGCATTCGGAGGAAGGCGATACACCCTGCCTGGGCCTGTTGCCCGGTACGGTGCGTCACCTGTCCAGCGGTGCAGGGCTGCGCGTGCCGCACATGGGCTGGAACGCCTTGCAAGTGCAGCGCGATGATGCGCTTCTGGCCGGCATCCAGGAGTGTGGCCGGCATGCCTATTTCGTGCACAGCTACGCTGCGCCAGTCGGGCCCGACACGCTGGCCAGCAGCGAGCACGGCGCGCCATTCGCCGCCGTGGTGCGACGTGGCAACGTCTGTGGCATGCAGTTTCATCCCGAGCGCTCGGCGGCTCTGGGGGCGCGATTGTTGTCCAATTTTCTGCGTCTGGCCGTGGCCGCATGACGTCTGCAACTCACGAGTCGAACATGAGTGACAGTTTCACCATCATCCCCGCCATCGACTTGCGTGGAGGCCGCGTCGTGCGTCTGTACCAGGGCGACTATCAACAACAGACGGACTATGCCGTGGAGCCGACGGCCCTGGCGCATCAGTACGCTGCCGCCGGTGCCGCGTGGTTGCATGTGGTCGATCTGGATGGCGCGCGCAGCGGTGCCCTGGACAACCTGCATACCCTGATGGCACTCGCTCGCAGCGGATTGCAGGTACAGGCTGGCGGCGGCGTGCGCGGCGAATTGGATGTCGAGCGTCTGTTTCAAGCCGGCGTGACCCGCGTGGTGGTGGGGTCGCTGGCCATCCGCGAGCCGCAGCGCGTGGTCGACTGGATCGCGCGTTACGGCGCCGAGCGCGTGGTGCTGGCTTTGGACACCCGCCGACGTGATGGCGCGTGGCGCCTGCCCAGTGCAGGCTGGACCGAGGACGAGCCGACGACGCTGGATGAGCTGGTTCCACAGTATGCGGCTGCAGGCGCCCGACACCTGCTGTGCACGGATATCGACCGTGACGGCACGCTCACGGGCCCCAACCTGGAATTGCTGGCGCATCTGACACAACTGGCCCCGACGTTCGAGGTACAGGTGTCCGGTGGCGCGCGCAGCATCGCCGATGTGCGCGCCGCGCGTGCCGCAGGTGCTGGCGGCATCGTGCTGGGTCGGGCTTTGCTGGAAGGGCATTTCACATTGGCCGAGGCGCTGTCGTGTTGACCCGACGTCTGATTCCCTGCCTGGATGTCCGCGACGGCAAAGTCGTCAAGGGCGTGCGTTTTCGCGATCACGTGGTCATGGGCGAGATCGTGGATCTGGCACTGCGCTATCGCGATGCGGGTGCGGATGAGCTGGTGTTCTACGACATCACCGCCAGCCCGGAAGGGCGCGCCGTGGACCGCAGCTGGGTGGAACGGGTGGCACGCGAGATCGACATCCCGTTCTGCGTCGCCGGCGGTATTCGCAGCGTGGATGCGGCGCGCGAGGTCCTTTTTGCCGGCGCGGACAAGGTTTCCGTCAACTCCCCGGCGCTGGAGCGGCCCGGGTTGATCGACGAACTGGCCGCGGCGTTCGGTGTGCAATGCGTGGTGGTGGGCATCGACAGTCTGCGCGACGACGACGGCGCATGGCGTGTGCGTCAGTACACCGGTGATCCGTCGAAAACCCGCGCATTGCGGCACCTGACCCTGGATTGGGTGGTCGAGGCGCAACGCCGTGGTGCCGGCGAGATCGTGCTCAATTGCATGGGGACCGACGGTGTGCGCAACGGCTACGACCTGGAACAGCTGGCTGCGGTGCGCGCCGTATGCGCGGTGCCGTTGGTGGCATCCGGCGGTGCGGGTACGCCCCAGCATTTTGTCGAGGTGTTCCGTGACGTGGATGCCGATGCCGCCTTGGCGGCCAGTGTGTTTCATTCCGGGGCCATCGGCATTCCGGACCTGAAGCAGGTGCTGTCCGCCGCCGGCATCGGGATGCGCGCATGAGTTCTTCCATTCAATGCAATACGTCCCTTGTTCAACGGAGTCTGCAATGACTGTGTCTACGCTCGATGCTGACATTCTCGACTGGCCCAAGGGCGACGGGTTGATTCCCGTCATCGTGCAGCACTGGCAGGATGGCCGCGTGCTGATGCTCGGCTACATGAACCGCGAAGCGCTGGCGGCGACACGGGACAGCGGCAAGGTGACCTTCTTCAGCCGCAGCAAGCAGCGCCTGTGGATGAAGGGCGAAAGCTCCGGTCATGTGCTGGAACTGAAGGACATGCGTGCCGATTGCGATGCCGACACGTTGCTGGTGCTGGCCCGTCCGCATGGCCCGACCTGCCACCTGGGCACAGACTCCTGTTTCGACGATGCCATGGTGCCCGACGTCGCCTTTCTCGGACGGCTGGATGCGCTCGTCCGGCAACGGCACGACGAGCGCCCGGAAGACAGTTACACCACGAAGCTGTTTACCGCCGGCACCCGGCGCATCGCGCAGAAGGTCGGCGAGGAAGGTGTGGAAACGGCGCTGGCCGCAGTGGCCGAGGGCGATGCACAGCTGCTGGGCGAATCGGCTGATCTGCTGTACCACTTGCTGGTGCTTCTGCGTGCGCGCGGCCTGGGCCTGAGCGACGCGATCGACGTGCTGCGCCAGCGTCACGCTGAATGAGTCGAACTTCGACGTTCGGTACAACGCGTAGGGAGGTGCTGAGCGCGTAAGGCGGATCAATTCGCAAAGAGGGACATCCTTCGGTCGGGCGCAGCGCGACGGACTCGCCTGCTTGCCGATGGCTACCCTGATTTCCCGCAAGCAGGCGTGGCGCTCCTTGATCCGCCCTACATCTCACTTGCTGATTTTGCCCCTTTCGGTACATACGCCGACGTGCCGCTTGTGCGATCCTGCTGCGCTCCGGCGGGCCGATGTGCATCGAAGTTCAGGTCTTGCCGCAACAGCTATCACGGAACGGCATGCGGATTCATTTCAAGACCCTGATCAAGCTCACGGTGGCGCTGGCGATCATCGTGGCGGCCGGGATCAGTCTGTTTCACCTGATCGGTACCATGCGCGCGGGCGATTTGTGGGTGGCGTTGCGCTCGACGCCGCCGTGGCGCATGGGGTTGTCGCTGCTGGGCACGGTGGCGAGTTTCACCGGTCTGGCCATCTATGAGCGCTATGCGACGCGCCATGCCGCGCCGGGCCAGGTGTCCACCCCGATGGCACTCGTGGTCGGCGTGATCACCCAGGCCATTTCCAACACCCTCGGCTTTCATCTGTTGACCGGGGGCGCGCTGCGCTACAAGGCATATCAGCGCGCTGGATTGAAGGTGGCAGACATTGCCCGCGTGGTGGCGCTGGTCGGTCTGTTCGTCGGCATGGGATCGGTGGTGGTGCTCGCTGCGGCATGGTTGCTGGATGCAGGTGATCCCCCCTGGCACCGCCCCGCCGGGCTGGCCCTGTTGTCGTGCCTGCTGATTCTGATTGCGGTGTTGCCGATGTTGTTGCGGCGCGTGCGCTTTCGTCAACTGCATCTGCCGGTGATCGGCAGTGGCGGCATTGCGCTGCAGATGCTGGTTGGATTGATGGAGATGTCGGGCGCGGTGTTTGCCTTCTACATCCTGCTGCCGCCGGAGGTCGCCCACGGATTTGGCGGCTTCACGGACATTGTCCCGCTGGTGATAGCGGCAACGTTCATGGGGATTCTCAGTCATTCGCCGGGTGGGCTGGGCGTGTTCGAGGCGACCATCCTCACGGCCATGCCGGCCTCGCACAGCGCCAGCGTCCTGGCGGCACTGCTGCTGTATCGGCTGTTCTACAACCTGCTTCCATGCAGCATATCGGTGTTGACGGTGGGGTTGATGTTCGGCTGGAAGCGGGCCCGCCGCGCTCAGTTGGACGGTGGATAGCGCCGGATCAGGCGCTGCTGGCGCAGGTGCATGGCGATCAGCTGCATGAGCGGTGCCGGGGTGCGGCCGCGGCGGCGGTTGGCATCGCCGATGGCGAACAGCAGCCGCTGCTTGGCGAACACGATGCGGTAGACGTCGGCAATGGAGTAGCGTGGGTCCCAGGCGTGCACCGCCTCGGAGCCGGCACCGTTGACTTCCATGATGGTGAATTCGCCGCGCCGCAGACTTTCCGGCGAGCTGTAGCGCACGTCGAAGCGTCCGACATGGAACTCGCCCATATCGTTGGCGATGGCGTCGACACGACGTGTCAGGGCCGGCGTGATCCAGTCGGAGCCATCCTCGTAGGCTCCGCCGACCCGGGTGGACGCCACCGTGCCCAGCTGCACGGTTTCGCCTGCCGCGGGGATGACGTGTCTGTCGTGCATCCATGTGTGGGCGGTGCCGCGCAAGGCCCGCCGGGCACGCGGGTCATGCGCGGTCAGCGTGTAAAGCGTATCCCGGCCGTTGCCGATCACCTGCGCACGTTGGCGCAGCACCACGCCGATCAAGCGTCCGTGTGGCTGACCGGGATGGCGCACGTGGAAAAGTCCGGCCTCTCCGGCCCCCTCCAGGTAGCGTTGCAGGATCAGCGTCTGACGATGCGGAAATGCCTGCAGGTACACATCCAGCGCTTGCGCATCATCAATGCGGCGCACACCGAAGCCGCACCAGCCGATATCCGGCTTGGCGACGATCGGGAAGCGCAGCCCGCCGGTCTTCATGCATTGCAGAAGATCATCGAGGCGGGTTCGGGAGGTGATCCGGATGGCGACATGCTCCGCCGTTGCGGCACGGGCCAGAGCGCCCATGCTGTTGAAGTATTCCATCTTGCCATCGCCCACCAGGCCGCCGGTGGTAATGAGCGGATTGGCGCAGCCGGGCACGGTGAAACTGCGGTAGCGCGCGGCCAGCCAGAACCACTGCACCACCATGGGCACCAGATTCAGCCATTTCGGCAGGCGCTCGAAGCGGCCCACGCCGCGCGCCGGTGTGCGCCGCAGCGTGATATCGAAACTGGCGCTGTCAGTCATGGATCCAGGATCCGGTAGTGGATCGGCTTGTAGCTGAAGTTGTTGGATTGCCCGGCAGAACAGGCGGTCAGGCCGATGACCAGATCCATCTGCGCCTCGAACACCGCGTAGTCGCCGGGGCGGCTCAACGGGGGCTCCACGCTGATGCGGCCGCTCTGCGCATCTACAGGCACGTTCATGAACACATTGAAGGTGGTGGGAATGTGCGCCGGAGTGATGTCGTACTCTGCGAGCGCTGCGGCCAGATTGCCGAAACAGCCACGATGCGGATGGTCTTCACCGTAGATGATGCGGAACATCTCTGCCGAACAGGGCGTGAGCAGGAAGTCGTGCCGGCCCACGGTGTCCTCGGTGATGCGCAACATGACCCGGCTGAAGTTGGAATACAGCGGATCGCCACGGGTCAGATAGATACGGCTGGCGTAGTCGATGCTTCGTCCCGAAGAGAGGTATTCGGTGGTGTCCTCGCGGCAAAAGGCGATCAGGTCGGCCACTTGTTCGCCCTGGGGGTCGATTACTTCGAGACTCTGTCCGCGACGCAGCTCGAAGGCCACGCCGCTGCGCGGAGCAATTTCATGGATCATGCAGCGTCCTCGGAGTGCCGGGCGTGGAACGGACAGGTCCAGTCGGCGTCCACTAGTCGTCCACTGTATTGGCTGGCTTCCGAAGCGGTGCCGTGATCGGCCAGCATGGGATTGGCGGATCCGCTGTAGGCGACGTCGCGTGCGCGCACGGCCTGTTTCAGTCGTGCGTAGCGCCCGTCGGCGCGCAGCCGCCGGAACTGGCTGTGGGGGTTGAATACCAGCACGGGGCAGCGAAAGCGGCGCGCCAGACGGCTGGCGGCCGGATGCATGCCGATCACGTAGAACGCGCGGCCACCCACGCTCATGGCAAAATGGGGGGACTGTGGATCGTCGCTGACAGTGCCGTCCCATGCGTGGTGGCGTGCATCGTGCTCCTGGATGGATTGCAGACGCTTCCAGAGTGCCTGCTCGAAGTCGGGCTCGTCGAGCGCGGGGGTATCTTCGAATGTGATGGCCAGACTGACGAACATTGCCTGTTCCGACCACCGTGAGGCGGCCTGTTGCAGGCGACTGGTGATGGCGCTATCCCGGTCCCTGCGGCGCAGGTCGCCAGCGTGCATCAGTTCGATCTGATGCCGCGCCAGAGCGGACTTGGCGCCGACGCAGGGAAAAGCTTGCTGCTCGATCAACTCGACGAGGTCATGGGCAATGGCTGAAGGCAAGGGTGGGGGCTCCGTGGAAGTGCTCACCCGACCCTACCGGTTGCTGCATGGATGCCGGTTGAACGGCCGCGGCAGGGATCAGTCCTCTGGCGGCGCAGTGTCGCGCATGGACGCCTGCCGGCTTGCCCATGTGTGCCAGTCGGCCAGCTCGCGAGACTGCGTCCGCCAATCGCTCTCGGGCAGTCGCAGATCCAGATACGCAAGCGCACAGGCCACGCCGATGGCATCCATGCGCAGTCGGTCGGTCGGCGGGTCGAAACGCGACGCCAGGACGCCCACCGTCCGCGTGACCGTCTCCAGCCGTCGTTCAATGATGCCCGCGTCCTGCCGCTCATGCGGCTTGCGGCGTTCAATGACGATATCCACGGTGCATTCGATCAGTCCTTGCGCCAGCGCGACGACGGCGCGGGCCGCATCACGTTCCTCGGGGTCAGACGGAAGCAGTGCGGGGTCGGGATACTGGCGATCCAGCCAGTCGATGATGGTATCGCTGTTGGTCAGCACCAGACCGTTGTCCGCCAGCAGCGTGGGGACCTGGGACAGCGGATTGTGCGCCAGAAGCGCATCCGGACTGGCCCACGGGTCCAGCATCACGGTATCGACGCGGGCGGTCATGTGTTTCTCCCGCACGGCGACACGCACCTTGCGGGCAAATGGCGAAGTGGGGCTGGCAAACAGTTTCATGGGATAACCTTCGTGAGCGTCGGGCAGATGCCCCTCGATGCGGTCAGGGCAGGATCACCAGCAACAGGATGATCAGCACGATCCCCAGCAGCCCCAGCGCGATGGCGAACAGGCTGCCCACGGAGAGGCCGCGCCGTACGTCGGTGCTGCCGTCGCGCCGGTAGGCAATGGCGAAGCACAGATGACGGATGCCGGCGGCGATGGCCATGAATGCGCCCAGGCCGATGAGCACGGCGCCGCCCCAGGCCCAGATGGCGCGGGGATAGTGGGCAGCCATGTGTACGGTGGGCGAGGTCGGCAACTGCTGCACGATGAGGCCGAAGCGGTCGATGACGAATCCCAGCGCCATGAGCGACAGCGCCGTGCGGATCCACGCGGACAGCGTGCGCTCGGACGCCAGGTAGACCAGGCGTCGGGTGAGCGCCAGGCTATCGGATGGTTCGCTCTCGCTGCTGTTCATGAGCGGCTCCTCGCACGAAAGGGCACGGCGACAATGGTCCCTTGCTGCATGCCATGGTAGTGGGATTCGGGGTGGGTTGGTATGGTGCGGCGCAGTGTGCAGGCCGCATGGCGGATACGTGGTGAAGGGAAGACGCAGTGAATCGAAGCGAACAGATCTTGCCCCCGGACCTGGGGATTGCCGAATTCGAGGCGCTTGCCGCGAAAGTCGTCCGGGTGGCTGCCCGCTGGCTTGTGGCCGAAGCTGACGATCCACTGCTCGAGTCGATCAGCGGGCTCGACTTGGCGGCGCTGATGGACGAGCCGCCGCCGGAAAGCGGCAGCGATGTCGACGTCGTGCTGCAGGAAGTGCAGGACAAGCTCATGCGGTATTCGCGCCGCAACGGACATCCGCGGTATTTCGCCCATGTCTGTGCTTCGCCGGATCCGGTGGGTGCACTGGCCGACTTGCTGGCGTCGGTCATGAACCAGAACATCACCGCCTGGCGTTCGGCGCCGGCGGCGGTGACGGTGGAACGGTTGCTGCTGCGCTGGCTGGATACGCTGGTGGGCTTCGAAGGCGGCGGCCACGGCACGCTGCTCGGCGGTGGTTCGGCGGCCAACATGCATGCATTGGGAGCGGCAGTGCAGCATACGCTGGATGCCCATCCTGACGCGCGGCGTGCCGACCTGGTCTTGTACATGTCGCAGGAAACACACCTCTCGCTGGTCAAGGCCGCGCGGTTCATCGGCATCGAGCATGTGCGGCGGCTGCCAGTGGATGGCAAGCGTCGCCTGGCTCCGCAGACGTTGCGACAGGCCATGCACGATGATCTGCGCCACGGCCGTCGACCGGCCATGGTGGCCGCGTCCGCCGGCACGGCCAATGCCGGCACCGTGGATCCGTTGCAGGACCTGGCGGCGGAGTGCCGGGCAGCGGGCATCTGGTTCCACATCGACGGTGCCTATGGTGCGCCGGCGGCCATGACCGAGGCCGGTGCCTGGATGCGCGAGGGGTTCAGGCAGGCCGACTCGTTGTCGCTGGACCCGCACAAATGGCTGTTTGCGCCGCTGGATACCGGCGTGCTTCTGGTCCGCGATGCCGAGCGCCTGCGCGCCGCGTACGCGGAAACATCCGAATACGTCACGGTGACGCAGACTGCCCCGCTGGAGGATTTCGCCTGCTGGGACTACAGCATGGAGCTGTCGCGGCGTTTTCGCGCGTTGAAATTGTGGTTCATGTTCAAGTTACGCGGCGTGGACGTGTACCGGCAGGCGATTGCCCGCAATATCGCCTTGCGCGCGTACCTGGATGAACGCATCGAAGATGCGACCGAGCTGGAGTTGCTGGCCTCGGGATTGAGTATCAGCTGTTTTCGCTATCGACGGCCGGGCATGGACGAGGAGACGTTGAATCACGTCAACGCGCAGATCCAGCAGCAGCTCATGGACAGCGGACGCATCATCCTTTCGCCCACGGTGCTGGACGGCCGCTACAGCCTGCGCATCTGCATGGTCAATTTCCGCACGCGCCGCGAGGACATGGATTGGCTGCTCGAGCAGATAGCGGCCTTCGGCCGCGCCATTGCGTAGGGCGAATCAAGGAACGGCCAGTGACGGATCCGCCTGCTTGCGAAGACGTCGGATAGTTCGAGGCAGGCAGGCGGCTCCGGCGCTCCTTGAGCCGCCCTACGCTTGCAGGATTTTTGATCGGTAAAGATCAGATGTCGATTGCGGCGAAACTTTCCACGCACGGATGCGTGCCCGGTGCCGACGGGCAACTGGCCGGAGGGCGGCACACCAGGGTGGTGCGCAAGCCTGCGGCGGCAGCGGCATCCAGTTCCTCGGTCACATCGGACAGGAAGAGGATGTGCGCAGGCGTTTCGTCGATGGCCTCGGCGATGGCAGCGTACGACTCCGCCTCACGCTTGTGCCCGATTTCGGTGTCGAAATGCCCGGCGAACAATGGCGTCAGATCTCCTGCATCGCTGTACGTGAACATCAGTTTCTGCGCCGCGACCGATCCGGAGGAGTATACGTACAGGCGCACGCCGTCGGCATGCCATCCGCGCAGCGCATCCGGTACATCGGCATAGATGTCGGAGGTGAACTCGCCGGTTTCGTAGCCTTCCTTCCAGATCATGCCCTGCAGCGCCTTGAGCGGCGTGACCTTGCGGTCGGCATCCATCCACTCGATCAGCAGGTCGATGACCTCGGTGCGGCGCGCCTCCGTCAAGCCGCCAATGCGCGCCGCCTCGTGCAGCCAGTGGCGCACGTCCTGATCGTCTGCATGCGTCTCGACGAAGGCGGGCAGGCGTTTGCGGGCGTAGGGGAAAAGGGTGTCCTTGACGAAGGCGATGGAGGTGGTGGTGCCTTCGATGTCGGTGACAATGGCGCGGGTTTCAGTCATTGAAGCTCCATGGCTGGGGATGCTGGACCGTGCATGCAATCTATCGCGGCTGCATGCGTGGAAAACGTTCGGCGATATCCTCGCCGGTGAAGCTGGCGACCCAGCCCTGCTTGTTGGTGAACAGGCGGATGGCGACGAAGCAGGGCGATTCGCTCATGTCGAACCAGTGCCGGGTGCCGTCGGGGACACCGATCAGGTCGCCTGCTTCGCATAGCACTTCATACACGCGTTCGCCGATGTGCAGCGTGAACAATCCGCAGCCGGCGACGAAGAAGCGGACTTCGTCCTCGCTGTGGGTATGCTCGCTGAGGAACTTGCGGCGCAGCGCCGCGCGGTCGGGGTGGTCTGGCGTGAGGCTGATGACATCCACTGACTGATAGCCCTCCGCGTGCATGAGCCGATCGATATCTTCGCGGTAGGCCGCGATGACGGCTTCCTCGCTGTCGCCGGGCGCGACCGGCTGGCTCGCAGCCCATTGCTCGAAGCGGATACCCACGGCACGCAGCTCGCTGGCCATGCGCGCATGATCGTCGGTGGCGAGCAGCACATGTCGGCCATCGTGTTCATGGAAAATGCGCAAGCGGCTCATGGGGAAAGTCTCCTCAGGTCGAGTTCGCATGCCAGCAGGAAATCCAGCGCTTCCAGGTGGCGCTTGGCTTCGTCCAGCGACCGGCCCCACGTGTAGATGCCGTGGCCGTCGATGAGGTAGGCGTACAACGGCTGACCGCCATCCAGCCATGCATCGACGCGTGCCACCAGTTCGGGCATCTGCTGGGTATTGGGGAACACGGGCACGTCCAGCACGGTTTCATGCGTGGCATGGCCTGCAATGGCTTTTTGCAGCTCCCACCCTTGCAGCCGCACCACTCCGGCAGACGCGAACAGCCGCGAGGCCACGCTCTGCGTGCGCGAATGCGTATGCAGCACGGCCTGGGCATCGGCAAAGCGCCGATAGACCTGCGTATGCAACGGTGTCTCGGCCGAGGGCCGCAGCTGCGAATCCACCGGACGGGACTCAAGATCGATCACCATCACGTCATCGCGGCACAGGCGCCCCTTGTCACGTCCGGAGACGGTGATCAGCGCATGCTCCTCGTCCAGGCGCATGGAAAAATTGCTGCTGGTGGCAGGGGTCCAGCCCAGTGCCGCCAGTTCGCGGGCCGTTTCGGCAAGGCCGTCGGTACAGGCGGCCAGCCGGTCGCGGGTCATGTGTTCGAGCGACATCTCGGCTCATGGGTGATGGGCAAGGGTCGATGATAGCAGCGGTGCGACGTCGTGCCGGCGTCGCACGGCGAGACGTGGTGCATTCATCCGGTGTACGATTCCGCAAGTTGCAGGTGATTCGGTTGCCGAGGGCGGCATGGCCGCATCGGTTCGCAGGCACGTCACAGACGGAGGTTCAACCTATGTCGCACAACGAGAACAACGATCAGTCACGGCGTCGATTCATCAAGCTGGCAGCAGGCACTGCTGTCGCCGGCGCGGCATTCAGCCTGATGCCGCGGTATGCGCGTGCCGCAGGGCTGCCCCACCTGAAACCATCCGATCCGACCGCGCATGCGCTGCAATACACGGAAGATGCCAGCAAGACCAGCAATCCCAAACACAAGAAAGGCGCCAACTGCTCCAATTGCACGTTCTACCAGGGCAAGCCCGGCGCAGCGTACGGGCCTTGCCAGCTGTTTCCGGGCAAGGCGGTCAACGCCAAGGGGTGGTGCATTTCGCACCAGCCCAAGAGTGGTTGATCGCATATTTTTCAGCGGACAAAAAAAACCGGCTGCATGCCGGTTTTTTTTCCCCAACGCATTTCGGTGATCGAAGGGGGCCGCCCGGGGCACCGAATCCGAGGAGCTGACTCGATCCGGTGCACCGGACGGCTGATCCGCCGGTCCACTGCCAAGTGATCAACCTGCGGAGGCGGAGATTCTACTCCCGATGCGGTGGCTGGAGCCAACGGACAGCGGACAGGTTGGAGGTGGCCACATACATATTCTTTTATTTCAATGGGATGTGGAAACTTTCGAGAATTTTTCTCTAAAAGATCGACGCCCGCCCGGGCAGCATCATGTTGATCTGGTGGCAGCCGTGTCGCGGCGCAGATGACTGTGGTGATAGCCATACAGGAAGTAGATCAGCAGGCCGACCACGGTCCAGGCGCCCATCAACAGCCAGTTGAACCAGTTCATGGCCGCCAGCAGTGCCAGGCAGCTGAGTACTCCGGCGATACAGACCCCATGTGCCCACGGCACGCGGAACGAGCGTGGCAGGTCGGGCGCGGTATAGCGCAGGATCAACACGCCGATGCACACGGCAGTGAAGGCGATCAGCGTCCCCATGGAGGTGAGGTTGGCCAGCAGGTCCAGCGGAAAGATGGCGGCCAGCACGGCGATGGCAAATCCGGTGATAAGCGTATTGACGTGCGGCGTGCGGTGGCGCGGATGCACCTTGGCGAAGATCTTCGGCATCAACCCGTCGCGCGCCATGATCATGAAAATGCGCGGTTGCGCGATGATCATTACCAGGATCACCGACGACAGGCCGATCAGCGCGCCCACCTCGACCACCGGGCGCAGCCAGTTCAGTGCCGGATAGGCAGCGATCGCCGTGACCACCGGATCAGGCGTGTTCAGGTCGAAGTAGGGCACCAGCCCGGTCATGACCGCGGCCATGGCCAGGTACAGCACAGTGCAGATCACCAGCGAGACCAGAATGCCGAACGGCAGATCGCGCTGCGGGTTCTTGCATTCCTGCGCCGCCGTGGAGGTCGCCTCGAAGCCGATGTAGGCGAAGAACACCATGGCCGCGCCGCGCATGATGCCGGACCAGCCGTACTTGCCAGGCTTCACCTCCTTGGGGATGAAGGGATGCCAGTTTTCAGCCGAGACGTAATGCACGCCGGCGGCGATGATCAGCAGGATCAGCCCCACCTTCAACACCACCATGAAAGCGTTCAGGCCGGAGGACTCGCGGATGCCGACGTAGCACAGCCAGGTCAGCGCCAGCACGATGGCCACCGCCGGGAGATTGAACAGGTTGCCCGTGGTCACCAGCGCACCATCGGTGAACGCCAGTGGCGCGCCGCTGAGCATTTTTGGAATGTGCAGCCCGACGCTGTCCAGCAAGCTGGTGAAATAGCCGGTCCAGCTGGCCGCCACGGCGGAAGCGGAGATGCCGTATTCCAGCACCATGTTCCAGCCGATGAACCAGGCGATGACCTCGCCCAGCGTGGCGTAGGCATAGGAATAGGAGCTGCCGGAAATCGGGATCAGCGTGGCGAACTCGGCATAACACAGCGCAGTGAAGCCGCTGCAGATGGCCGCCAGGACGAACGAGATCAGCACCGCCGGGCCCGCGTGCTCGGCCGCGGCGGTACCGGTGACCACGAAAATGCCGGTACCGATCACCGCGCCGATCCCCAGCGCGGTAATGCCCCACGGGCCCAGCGTGCGGCGCAACCCGGGGCCATCCTGCACATTGTCGTCGTCGGCGAAATTGGTCTTGCGGGAGAACAGCTGCTGCAGCATGGACATGGGCTTTACCGGGTGCGGACGTTGAGGCGTTGTCGAGCGTTTGTCGCCATCAGGCCGGCGGCCCGTTGCGCAGCTTGCTGTGTCTGTAGCCGTAGCTGAAGTAGACCACAAAGCCGATCACGGTCCAGCCAAGCAAGATCAACCAGTTGCGTAGCGGCATGATGTAGATCAGCGCCAGGCAGCAAAGCACCCCCAACGGGCACACCGCGATCGCCAGCGGCACGCGAAACGAACGTTTCAGATTCGGCTGCGTGTAGCGCAGGATCAATACACCGGCCGATACGGTGGCGAAGGCCACCAGGGTGCCCATGGAGACAACATCACCGAGCAGGCTGATGGGCAGGAACGCGGCCATCACGGCGGCGATCAGGGCCACGATGACGGTGGCGCGATGCGGCGTCCTGAATGTGGGATGCACCCGGCCCAGCATCTTCGGCATCAGGCCGTCCTGGGACATGGCGTAGAAGATGCGCGGCTGCCCCATCAGCATCACCAGGATCACCGTGCTCAGGCCGGCGATGGCAGCCAGTTCGGCCAGTGTCTTCAGCCAGGTCAGGGCCGGATATGCGGCCAGGGCCGTGGCCACCGGCTCCGCGGTGTCGAGTTTTGCGAACGGCAGCATGCCGGTGAGCACTCCGGCCATGAGAATGTACAGCACCGTGCAGATGGCCAGCGAGCCGAGGATGCCGATGGGCATGTCGCGCTGCGGATTCTTCACTTCCTGCGCGGCGGTGGACACCGCATCGAAGCCGATGTAGGCAAAGAACACGATCGACGCGCCACGGAACACACCCGACCAGCCGTAGATGCCCGGTCCCTGGTTGGGCGGAATGAACGGATGCCAGTTGGCCGGCGCGACGTAGTGTGCGCCGAAGATCACCACCAGCAGCACCACCAGCACCTTCGCCGTCACGATGACGGCGTTGACGGTGGCCGATTCCTTGATGCCGCGATAGCACAATGTGGCAATGGCGCCGATGATCAGTACCGCCGGCAGGTTGAACCACGCGCCGGTCCCCACCAGCTGGTCGTGGCGGAAGGTGAATGGCGCCTGACGCAGCACTGCAGGCAGGTGCAGGCCGAACTGGTCCAGGAAACTCAAGGTGTAGCCGGACCAGCCGACCGCCACCGTCGAGGCCGCGAACAGGTATTCCAGCACCAGACTCCAGCCGACAAACCACGCCACGGCTTCGCCCAGTGTGGAGTAGGTGTAGCTGTAGGCGCTGCCCGACACCGGAATCATTGCCGAAAATTCGGCATAGCACAGCGCCGCGAAGCCGCAGGCGATGCCTGCGAACACGAAGCTGAGGATGATGGCGGGCCCGGCGTGTTCAGCCGCAGCGGTGCCGGTGATCACGAAGATGCCCGCGCCGATCACGGCACCGATGCCCAGCATGATCAGGTGCCGCCAGTCGAGGCTGCGAGCCAGTTCGACCTCCTCCCCGGCGACCACGTGCGGTTCGGCATGCACCGGCTTGGTGATGAACAGGTTCTTCATGGACTGGTATCTCCCCCCGAGGATGGTCATGGTGGCGCAAGGCAAGGCCGCGCCCGCTTTATTTTTGTTGTGTGCAATTTGCCGCAACGATGCGACATAGCCGACGTACCATGCCAAAGTCACGACACCCGTACAAGGACAAAAGTCATGCATCCGTGATCTTGCCGGTCGCGATCGAAACAGGCAGGCTGCCCGTTTGTGTCTGGTTTGAAAACATGCCCAACGACCTTGATGCCCTGCGCGCGGCACTGAGTGCCTATGCGCACGCGCACACGGAAAGCGACTGTGCCGATGCCTTCCTGAGCCTTGCCGACGAAGGCGTTGGCGCCTTCGAACGTTCCCGTCTGCAGGGCCATTTCACGGGCTCGTGCTGGCTGGTCAGCAGTGATGGCCAGCGCGTGCTGCTGACGCACCATCGCAAACTGGATCGCTGGCTGCAGCTGGGCGGTCATGCCGATGGCGACACGAATCTGCCGCGCGTCGCCTTGCGTGAGGCGGAGGAAGAATCGGGCCTGTCCGATCTGCAGGTGGAGCCGGCGATTTTCGACATCGACCGACACCGTATCCCGGCGCGCCGCGAGGTGCCGGAGCATTGGCATTACGACGTGCGCTACGTGGTGCGTGCTGGCGCCGACGAGCGCTTCGCGGTCAGCGATGAATCCCATGCACTGGCGTGGCGATCCGTGGCCGAGGTGGCTGAAGATACGACTCTGGATGAGTCCATGCGCCGCATGGCGAACAAATGGCTGCAGCGCTTCACGGAGCGGTCGTTCTGACAGGACTGCCTTTAATCGTCGGCTGGCTCGAGGAGCGTCAGCGACGGAGCCGCGTGCTTGCGGTGAACCATCCTGTATTGCGTCAAGCCAGGTGGATCCGTCGCGTTGCTCCCGACCGCAGCGAAGTCCCCTGGTGGGGTTGATCCACCCGACCTTTCATACCGTTCAAATCGAGAGGTGGGAATCGAGCGTCCGTTGTCCGCGTGACTTGCGTACTTGCGCGTCGCAGGTTCAGCGCAGCTGGCTGTCCTTGCTGCCGCGGCGATTGAACCCCGTGGTACGAGTGCTGTGCGCGTCCTGTTCGGTCTGACAGCTCACGCACAGGCGCACGCCCGGAACGGCCTTGCGCCGCGCCGGAGCGATCGGCTCGCCACATTCCTCGCAGTGGCTCAGGCTCGCACCGCCACGATGCAAACGACTGCGCGCCAGTGCAACGCCATCATCGACAGTGCTGTCGATCTGTTCCTGCACAGCGCCTTCCTTTGCCCAACCGGTTGCCATGTCTGTCTCCCGTTCGTTACCGCAAGCAAGATGACGGCATTTGCGTCAATTTCAAATGGCCGAACCGGCTATCCGTACATCCAGGCGACAGCTTCATGGCTGCCGTTGCCGATCAGTGGGAAGTGGGCGGGCTCGGGAAGCTGTGCCGCAACGGTGTCGGCAAACCACCGGGAGGTGACGTTCCGTGCCGACCGGGACGGTCATCGCGGCATGAGAGCAATGGCGACGCCGGGGGCCGCAGCGGACATTCATGCGCCGATGTGGAACCGGGGTCGCATGGTCTGGTTTTCTGCCGCCAGAAACCGGGGGCGATACCGAAATGGCGCTTGAAGGCGCGTTGAAAGGCCGCTGCAGAATCATAGCCGACCTCGTCCGCCACGGCCGCCATCGTACGCGTGCCCTGATGCAACCGGCGGGCGGCCATCTGCATGCGCAGCTGGGCCAGATAGTGCATGGGCGTCTGGCCCAGCACTTCGCGGAATCGCGAGGCCAGACGGGAACGTGAGCTCGCCGCCTGCGTGGCCAGCGTCTGCACGGACCAGGCGCGACACGGTTGACTGTGCAAGAGGTGCAGTGCGCGACCCACGACCGGATCGCGCACCGCTGCCAGCCAGCCGCAGGCATCGTCCGGCAGCATGTCGACGTACGTGCGCAGGGCTTGCATGAACAGCACTTCGGTCAGCCGCGTGCGGATGATCAGCGCGCCAGGCATATCGTCCATGACCTGGCCCAGGACGTCGTCCACCCATGCAACGGCCTGGGTGCCCAGTGGTACCCGGAACAGACCGGGCAGGGAGGCGAACAACGACTCGAAGGCGCGCCGGTCGCAACTGAGGAATCCGCACAGCAGGCTGATGTGTGGATGGTCGCCGGTCCCGACCTGCAGGTGCCTGAGATTGGCCGGTTGGTGTCGATCCAGAAGCTGCTGCAATGGAATTGCATCCTGGCGCGCCTGGTTTCCCAGCACGTGCGCATCACCGTGCGGCAGCACCACGGCATCGCCGGGCGGGGCCATGAACCAGTCGCCATCGGGTCCGCACAACCAGCAATCTCCCGCGAGAACGACATGAAACGCGATCAGGTGGTCGGCCTGCTCAGGCAGCAGCGGAGCAAAGGTCTCGACCGTGGGATTGGCCGCGATACACCATGCCCCACACATGTCGATGCGGAAGATCAGGGCTCCGCTCAGCCGCACCAGGTTCAGGACATCGGAAAGAACATCGTTGCTCATGGCCGCTCCCGCCTGTTGCGGGCGTTTCGAGCATGCAGCAGGGAGTATAAGTCATTGCCACGGCTGACAGTTGCGGCAAGATGGCAGTCGGTATCGTGTGCGAACCGGAGACATGCCATGAAGCGTTCACTGTTCTTCCTGTACGGGCTGACCTGTTACGGAATCTTCTTCCTGACGTTCCTGTATGCCATTGCTTTCGTGGGCGATTTCGGCGTGCCGCTGACAGTGGATCGTGGCCATGCCAGCGGACTGGCCGAGGCATTGGTCATCGACATCGCTCTGCTTGGCCTGTTTGCCGTTCAGCACAGCGGCATGGCGCGGCGCGGATTCAAGCACTGGCTGACGCGTTGGTTGCCGCAGCCGCTGGAGCGCAGCAGCTATGTCCTGTTGTCCAGCCTGGTGCTGATCCTGCTGTTCTGGCAGTGGCAGCCCTTGCCGGGCACGGTCTGGCATGTGCACAGGGCGTGGGGGGTCTGGTTGCTCTACGCGGTTTTCGCCGTGGGCTGGCTGATCGTGCTGACCGGGACGTTCGCGATCAGCCATTTCGACCTGTTCGGTCTGCGTCAGGTCTGGCTGGCGGCGCGCAAGCGGCCATACACGCCGCCTGATTTCACGGAGAACCTCTACTACCGGCTGGTGCGGCATCCACTGATGCTGGGCTTCATCATCGCATTCTGGGCCACGCCATACATGAGTGCGGGCCACCTGCTGTTTGCTGCCGCGACCACAGGCTACATCCTGATTGCAGTGAAATTCCTGGAAGAGCGTGACCTGGTTGCCGCGCATGGCGACAGCTACCGCGATTACCAGAAACGCGTGCCCATGCTCTGTCCGTGGCCAAGGCCGAAGCAGAAACACACGCCGGGTACGGAGCGTCCGAAGAAAGCCATCCAGTTTTGATGTCAGGGTGGACACGCTTCAGGCAGACCGCCTTGCCATCGCGAGGCCGAGGGCTATAGATACCTGCGGCCATTCCATCTGAAGACGTGGTGCGCATCATCGAAGTGCAAGTCGTGCATGCCGTGATGCCGGCGACCAACGTGCTGGTCGAGGTGCACGACAAACATCTGCAACTGCGCATCGCCGATTTCGGTAGCGGCCGGGGGGCGCTCCTGAATGCGATGAAGGCGCGGATCCTGATGCGCATGGGTCGCCCGGAAGGCATGCCGCAATTGCGTGAGGCCGTCTCCCGGATGCAGGCAGCGAAGGTCTCCAACGAAGAGATTGCACCCTTTCGCAAGCAGTTGGCAGCTGCGGCGACGCACTGATCCCGCTGTCGCGTAGCGGCACAGATTTGGCTGTTGCCCACGGCGATATGCGCCCGCGGCTGTCGCGACCGCGCCAGTGCTGTATGTTCTGCCTGTGTGTGTGCAGCCGGACGGTGTGACTATGTCGTGGAGCGGATTCGCATCTGCCGTCGCTGTTGTCGCTGCGTGTTCGGTGAACCGCAACCCTTGTTCGCATCAACGTGGGGAAAAATGCCATGCCGCCTGTTCGTCGCCGTCTGCCGTCGCTGCTGCTGCGTCTGACCTGTTCCTTCGCGTTGATCGTCAGCGGAGTGTTCTGCATGTCCATTCCTGAGGCCTCGGCCAGCGGGCATTCGCACTGGAGCAAGATCGATCCGATGATCGGCACCGGAGGCGACGGGCATACCTTTCCCGGCGCCACGGTGCCCTTCGGCATGATCCAGCTCAGTCCGGACACCGCGATGCCGGATTTCCATCACGCCTACAAGTGGGCGGCGGGCTACCGCTACGAGGATTCCAGCATCATGGGGTTCTCGCACACGCATTTCTCCGGCAGCGGACATTCCGATCTGGGCGACGTGCTGGTCATGCCGATCGCCGGCAAGGTGAAGCTCGACCCGGGCTCGCGTGCGGATCCGGACAGCGGCTATCGCTCGCGCTTCAGCCATTCCAGCGAGGTGGCGCAGGCCGGCTACTACGCGGTGACGCTGTCCGATTACGGTATCCGCGCCGAACTGACCGCCAATCGCCGTGTGGGCTGGCACCGATATACCTTTCCAAAGGGCACAAACGCGCACGTGCTGCTGGACCTGCGCCCCAGCATCTACGACTACAAGGGCAAGGTGCTGTGGACCCGTCTGCGCGTGCGCAAGGACGGCACGATCACCGGCTACCGCGAGACGCGCGGCTGGGCGCCGGGGCGGCAGCTGTACTTCGCCATGCGGTTTTCGCAGCCGATGCAGTCGCACGAGCTGATGAACCGCGAGAAGAACATTCCCTACAAGGGGTTCAAGGGCCCGGGTGACAGCCCGGCCGACACTGCCGCGGTGGCGGGCAAACAGCTGGAAGGCGTGTTCGACTTCGGCAAGCTGACTTCGCCGCTGCTGGTGAAGGTGGCCATCTCGCCGGTCAGCGAGGCCAACGCCATCGCCAATCTGGATGCCGACGGCAAGGGCTGGGACTTCGATGCGCAGCGCAAGGCGGCGCGCGAGGCCTGGACGCATGCCCTGGCGTCCATCGACATCGATGCGCCGGCGCCGCTGCAAAAGAGTTTCTACACGGCGATGTACCACGCCATGATCGCGCCCAACCTGTCGATGGACGTGGATCATCGCTACCGTGGGCCGGACCACGGCGTGCACACGGCCAGGGGGTTCGATTTCTATTCCAGCTGGTCGCTGTGGGATGTGTTTCGCGCGCAGCAGCCGCTGATGACGCTGATCCAGCCGCGCAAGCGCGTCAATGATTTCGTCAGCTCGCTGGTGGCTGCGCAGCAGTCCAGTCCATTCGGCATCCTGCCGGTGTGGGCGTACCAGGGCCTGGAGACGTGGTGCATGATCGGGTACCACGCGGTGCCGGTGATCGCCAATGCGTACATGGCGGGTTTTCGCGGCTTTGATGCCGATGCGGCGCTGAAGGCCATGGTGGCCAGCGCCACCTACAAACCCTATGGCGGCCTGGGCTGGTACATGAAGCTGGGCTACGTGCCCATCGACAAGGTGCCCGAAGCGGCATCCAAGACGCTGGAATACGCCTTCGATGACTGGACCATCTACCGCATGGCCAAAGCCATGGGCAAGGGCGATATCGCCAAGCGCTTCAGGAAGCGCGCCGGCTACTGGCGCAACGTGTTCGATCCGAAAACCGGGTTCGTGCGCGCGCGCAAGACCAACGGCACATTCCGCACGCCGTTCGACCCGGCCGCGGTGGGCTACGGCAGCGACTACACCGAGGGCAACGCCTGGACCTATTCCTGGTACGAGCCACAGGACATCGGCGGCCTGATCAAGGCGCTGGGCGGCGACAAGACATTGATCGCCAAGCTCGACGCGGTGTTCGACACCAAGGTCGATCCGAAGGAGTTCGCCAACGTCGAGGATATCTCCGGCCTGATCGGCTACTACGCCCAGGGCAACGAGCCCAGCCACCACATTGCCTATCTGTACGACTACGCGGGCGAGCCGTGGCAGGCGCAGCACCGCCTGACCCAGATCATGGACAGCCAGTACAAGCCGACACCCACCGGCCTGTCCGGCAACGACGATCTGGGACAGATGTCGGCCTGGTACATCTTCACCGCGCTGGGCTTCTATCCGGTGGCGCCGGCCAGCAACCAGTACGTGATCGGCCGGCCGTTCGTGCGGCGCGCGGTGATGCATCTGCCCAACGGGCGCACCTTCACCATCAAGGCCGAACACCTGGACAAGGCCCATCCGTACATCGGCAAGGTCATGCTCGACGGCAAGCCGCTCAAGCGCGTCTATCTGAGACACAGCGATATCATCAAGGGCGGTACGCTGATCTTCGTCATGCAAGCCAGGCCGAATCGCGAGTGGGGCACGAAGGTGGCCGACCGGCCGTATTCGATGACGCCGTATCCGCACGATTAGCATCTGTGCCGCATGCACTGTACGGACCGGCCATCAGCCGTACCCTGTGCCGATTGTCCATGGGAGCTTGCCGGGATCATGAGTGACATACCTTTCGCGCGCCTGCAGTGGCTGTGCCGGCGCGGTACCAAAGAGCTCGATGCGCTGTACGGCTGGTGGCTGGAGCATCGCTATGCCGACGCCAGCGCCACGCAGAAACAGGCGTTTGCGGAATTGCTGCAGGAACAGGATCCGGACCTTTGGGACTGGACCATCGCCCGCGGCACGCCGCCGCGCGCGGACTGGCAGGAGATCGTTGGTGAGATCCGCGCCAGCCATCACCTTTGAGTACCGCCCGTCGCGGCGGTTGTTCGCGGTGACGGCCATGCTGGCAGTGATCGCGCCGTTGGCGGTCGTGCTGAGCGGATTGCCGGCGTCGGCGAGGCTTGTGCTGGTGGTTGCCTTCCTGGCCTATGCGGCGGCTACCTTGCGTACCATGCTGCGTCCGTCCATCCACACCGTGGCGTGGCGCAGCGACGGTGGCTGGACAATTGGGCTGTCAGCTGACGCGGAACACGAAGCCGAGTTGCATGATTACCACATTGTCGCCGGACTGATCGTGCTCAGGCTGCGCTGGCCGCGGCACACCGGTGCGCTGGTCTTGCTTCCGGACAACCTCGATAGCGATACGCGGCGGCGCCTGCGCATGCGCCTGTCGGCATCGGCCGACACGCACTGACCGATACGGCTGCTTGCCGTGTAGCGTTGCTTGCGGCACTCTGCGGCGTCATTGCGGTCTCAAGCTCTTCCAGGCATTGCAGCAACGCCCGTTCCACAACCGTCCGGCCCGCACCGGCACGACCATGGTGTGGCTGGTTGTCACGATGCTTTTCAGCATGTCCGCGCCAGTGAAATCGAGCACCCATGTTCCGACCGTTGTCCCTGTTCATCGGCCTGCGCTACACCCGCGCCAAGCGCCGCAATCACTTCATCTCCTTCATCTCGCTGGTGTCGGTGCTGGGCATCATCGTCGGCGTGACCGCGCTGATCACCGTCATCTCCGTGATGAACGGCTTCGACAGCGACATGCGCACGCGCATCCTGGGCGCGGTGTCCGATGCCACCGTCTCCGGTGTCGGCCACAGCGTCAGCGACTGGCCGAAGGCGCTCGATCTGGCGCAATCCAATCCGCAGGTGCGCGGAGCGGCGCCATATGTGGAAGGCCAGTCGTTTCTGGTGGGGCGCGGTTCCACCGGTGCTCTGGTGCGCGGCATCGTGCCGAAGCTGGAACCGCATGTCTCGGATTTCAACACGCACATGAAGGCCGGCAAGCTGAGCGATCTGAAGCCCGGCAAGTGGAACATCATCCTGGGTGACGAGCTGGCGCAGCAGATCGGGGTGGGGCTGGGCGACGATGTCACCGTGTATGCCCCCAGGTTCCACGGCACGCCCATGGGCGCGGTGCCACAGCTGCGGCGTTTCCACGTGGTGGGCATCTTCTCGCTGGGCATGCAGCAATACGATACCGGGGTGGCGCTGATGAACATGCGCGACGCCGAGAAGCTCTACGAATTGAACGGCCCGACCGGTATCCGGCTGCGTCTGCACAACATGTTCGATGCCTATCCGGTGGCCAGCCATCTGCGTCGTCAGCTGGGGCAGAACTACCGCGTGGAAACCTGGCGGCAGACCAACATCAACCTGTTCAAGGCGCTGGCCATGGAGAAGGTGGTGATGTTCCTGATCCTGTCGCTGATCATCGGCGTGGCAGCATTCAATCTAGTCTCCACGCTGGTGATGCTGGTCACCGACAAGCAATCCGACATTGCCATTCTGCGCACGCTCGGCGCCACGCCGCGCACCATCATGGGCGTGTTCGTGGTGCAGGGGCTGACAGTGGGTATCGTCGGCACCTTGCTGGGCGTGCTGTTCGGCGTGCTGCTGTCGATCAATCTTCCGGCCATCGCCGACTGGATCCAGAACGTGTTCCACATCCAGTTCCTGTCGCCGGATGTGTATTACATCAGCGAGGTGCCCAGCAAGCTGCGCTGGAGCGACGTGATCTGGATCGGCTGCATCTCGTTCGCATTTTCGCTGCTGGCGACGTTGTATCCGGCCTGGCGTGCCTCGCGCACGCAGCCGGCACAGGCGCTGCGCTATGAATAAGCGGGAGACCTCCATGTCCAACACTGTCCCGGACAATGCAACGTCGCACGGTGATGTCGTGCTGGCGGCGCGCCATGTCGCCAAGGTCTACAAGGAAGGCAACCTGCGCACCGAAGTGCTCGGCGACGCCAGTTTCGAGGTGCGCCGCGGCGAGACCCTGGCCATCATCGGTGCCTCCGGTGCCGGCAAGAGCACTTTGCTGCACATCGTCGGCGGGCTGGATACGCTCAGCAAGGGCGAGGTGGAAGTGGAGGGCCGTATTCTCTCGCGCCTGTCCGATACCGAACGCGGGCGCGTGCGCAACAAGTCGCTGGGTTTTGTCTACCAGTTTCACCACCTGCTGCCCGAATTCACCGCGCTGGAAAACGTCAGCATGCCACTGTTGATTCGCGGCAGCACGGTCAACGACGCGCGCGATGCGGCGGCGGAACTGCTCAAGCGCGTGGGACTGGACCAGCGGTTGCGGCACAAGCCCAGTGAACTGTCCGGTGGCGAACGCCAGCGTTGTGCCGTGGCACGTGCGCTGGTGACGCGACCGGCCTGCATTCTCGGCGACGAGCCCACCGGCAATCTGGATGAGAAAAAGGCATCCCAGGTCTACGAGCTGATGCTGGAACTCAATCGCGAGATCGGCACCAGCTTCGTGCTGGTCACGCACGATGTGCGCCTGGCCGCGCGCATGGACCGGGTGCTGGAGCTGTCCGGCGGCGAGCTGCAGCCTTGGGAGGAAGCTGCCGCCTGACCGCAGGCATCTCTGCAGAAACTTCGCGCTGCCAGGCCGGCGTTTGCTGACATGGCGGGCATATTGTCCAGGACGGACCGGGGCGACGCATGGAACGCCGTTTGTTCTTCGACGCAGACCGTTTGCCGCTGCCGGCACTGGCGTCGGCGGTGCTGGCGGGCGACCTTCTGGTGCAGTGCCTGCCGCGCTTGCCATCGTGGCCGTGGCCACTGGCTGCCAGCCTGTGTGTGCTGGTACTGGCCCATCGCTGGCCGCGGCTGCGCTGGATTATGTGGTTCCTGCTGGCATGTGCGTGGAGCACGTGGCGAGCCGATATCGCGCTGCAGGCGCGCCTGCCACCCGGGTTGAGCGGCAAGAATATCGAAGTGACCGGGCAGGTGCGCGGCCTGCCGGAGTCCGGCGCGGAAGCGCGACGCTTTGTCGTGTTCGTCGACCATGCACGCTTCCACGACAAGCCGGTGCAGCTGCACGGCCGCGTGCATGTGTCCTGGTACGGCCACGCGCACGACAGACGGGTGGCTCCGTGCAGCCGCTGGCATCTTCGGCTGCGTCTGAAGCGGCCCCGGGGGCTGATGAATCCGGGCGGGTTCGACAGCGAGCGAAGCGCCCTGCAACGCGGTATCGAGGCGGTCGGCTATGTTCGCCATGAGGGTCCCAACCGGCTGTTGCCGACGCATGGTCCTTGCCTGGACCGCTGGCGCGCGGCGATCTCGCGGCAGATTGGCCAGCGGGTTCACGATACGCACGATGCGCATCTTCTGCAGGCACTTGCGGTGGGTGACAAGCGTGGCT
This sequence comes from uncultured Gammaproteobacteria bacterium, assembly GCA_963747595.1. Classification (GTDB taxonomy): domain Bacteria; phylum Pseudomonadota; class Gammaproteobacteria; order Xanthomonadales; family Rhodanobacteraceae; genus Oleiagrimonas. The sequence continues at coordinate 607,417 of CAVVFO010000002.1, read as the reverse complement.
TGAGCGATGCGCAATGGCAGGTGGCGCGGCGCACCGGAGTGTCGCACCTGTTGGCCATTTCCGGGTTCCATATCGGCATCGCGGCGTTGTTCGGCGTATTGCTGGTGCGCCTGCTCTGGAATATCCGGCCGCAGTGGGGACGATGTTTGCCGCGCCCCCTGGCGGCGGTGATGGCGGGTTGCCTGATGGCGGCAATGTACGCTGCGCTGGCGGGGTTCGCGCTCCCCACGCTACGCGCACTGCTGATGATCGCGACGGTGACGGCCGCGCGCTTGCAACGGCGTCGGATCGGCGCCATGGCGTCACTTGCGGCGGCGCTGCTTGTCATCGTGGTGGCCGATCCGTTGGCGGTATTGTCTGACGGGTTCTGGCTTTCCTTTGCCGCGGTGGCGTTGCTGTTGCTGTGTCTGGGGGGTTCCGGTGCCGGGCGCGGCGGTTACCTGCACACCCTGGGCCGTGCGCAGCTGGTCATGACCGTGGCATTGCTGCCATTGACGGTCGGCTTTTTCGGACAGGCGTCGCCGCTGGGCGCGGGGGCCAACCTGGTCGCGGTGCCCGTTGTCTCGTTGCTGGTAGTGCCGCTGACCCTGAGCGGAACCGTTCTGCTGGGCATATGGCCCGGCGGTGCCACGATGGCATTGCAGGCTGCAGCCCGGGTGATGCACTGGCAGTGGTGGATGCTTGCGCATATGGCGGCTTGGCCGCTGGCGCGCTGGTATCTTCCCATGGCGCCCTGGTGGGCATTGCCGCTGGCATTGCTTGGCGCGCTGTGGCTGTTCGCGCCGCGCGGCATGCATGGTCGCTGGCTGGGGCTGGCGCTGATGCTGCCGTTGCTGGTGCCAGGGGTCGACCCGGCTGCCAGCGGTGCTTTCCGTGCCACCGTGCTGGATGTGGGGCAGGGCCTGTCCATCGTCGTGCGTACGCGCCGGCACGCGTTGCTGTTCGATGCCGGCGCACATTATCCATCCGGCTTCGATCTGGGCGAAGCGGCAGTCGTCCCGGCGCTGCACGCCCTGGGCGTCACACGGCTGGACCTGATGATGATCAGTCACGGTGACAATGACCACGCCGGCGGCGCGCCCGCGGTGGCGCGCGCGTTTCCGGTCGCGCGCGAGCTGGGCGGCGAACCGCGACGCTCACCCCGGCTGCAGCTTCGGCATTGCCACGCGGGGCAGCACTGGCAATGGGATGGTGTGCGCATGCGCGTGCTGGCACCACGGCTGCATGCCGCAGCCACTGCACACAGCAATGATCGCGGTTGCGTGCTGCTGATTGCCGGCCGTGCCGGGCGCCTGCTGCTGACCGGGGACATCACGCAGCGCATCGAGCCCCTGGTCGCCCGGCAGCTGCAGGCGTCGACTCCGCTGGTGCTGCAGGTGCCGCATCACGGCAGCCACACCTCGTCCAGCACCGCCTTCATTCACGCATCGCAGCCGGAGCTGGCAATCGTCTCGGCCGGCTGGCACAACCGCTATGGGCATCCGGCCCCGGTGGTGGTGGCTCGATACCGGGCCGTTGGAGTGCCACTACTCAATACCGCCACGAGCGGCGCCGTCAGACTCCGCTTTCCGGCCAACGGCAAGCCTTTCGTCATCGCCCGATGGCGGTTGCGGCACACGCGCTATTGGCGCGAATAGCCATTTTTCGTAGGGTGGATCAAGGCACGTCAGTGACGGATCCACCTGCTTGCAAGAACGTGGAGGGATCGCGGCCAGCAGGCGGAACCGTCGCACGGCTCCCGACCGCAGGAAGTTCCCTTGGGGGATTGATCCGCCCTGCACGGCTGTCACGCGCTGAATGGGCCGGGAAGAGGGAACAGTACACTAGCGTGACGTGCACCCCGGGTCGGAGGCATCGTCACTGCTATCATGCGGGTTCGAAGTGAACAGGTCGGGAGAGAACGAACGTGCTGGACATTCTCATGGCAGGCGGCTGGGGCATGCTGCCGATTCTCGTGTGCTCTGCGGCGGCGTTGGCCATCATTCTGGAACGTTTCTGGACGCTGCGCCGGCGCGCAGTGCTGCCGCCGGGCCTGGGCGATGAAGTGCGGCAATGGGCGCGCTCGCGCAATCTCGATGCCGGCCATCTGCACACGCTGGAAGCCAGCTCGCCGCTGGGCGAATTGCTGGCCGGTGCATTGTCGGTGCGGCATCGCTCGCGCGAGATCATCAAGGAGCGCATCGAGGACACCGGGCGTCACGTCGTGCACCGCATGGAACGGTTTCTCAATACGCTGGGCACCATCGCCCTGATCGGTCCGCTGCTGGGATTGCTGGGGACGGTGCTGGGCCTGATCCGCATGTTTCTGGCGGTCATGGTCAATGGTGTCGGCGATCCGGCTAAGATGGCGGGGGGCATTGGCGAGGCCCTGATCTGCACTGCCAGTGGTCTGGTCGTGGCGATTCCGGCCTACGTACTGCATCGCTATTTCCGCTCCCGCGTCAATGGCTACGTGGTGGATATGGAGAAACAGGCCACGGCATTGCTGGACGAATTGGCGGCGGGAGCCGAGCGTCGCGGCGCCACACCGGCCGCTGCCGGCAGGCCGGCGGCAGCCACGCATCCGGCACGTGCCGCGCGCTAGGGACCCGGTAAGCATGCGTATCGGAAACGACCGTCGCCGCGACGACTTCGAGATCAACGTGATCCCGTTGATCGACGTGCTGCTGACCCTGCTGATGTTTTTCGTGCTGACCACCACGTTCGTACGGCATTCCCGCATGCAGGTCACGCTGCCGCACGCCAGCGACGCCACCACGAAAAACGCCCAGGCGCATCCGCTGCTGATCGTGATCGACAGGGAAGGGCGGTTCTACATCGGCAATCGGCGTGTGCTGGGTGGCGACGAGACGGCGCTCAAGCGCGCCGTCTCCAATGCTGCGGGCGGACATCACGACCAGCCGGTCACGCTGCGCGCCGATGCAAAGACACCGCATCAGGCGGTGGTCACCGCGATGGACGTGCTGGGTCAGCTTGGCTTTTCGCATCTGTCGATTGCCACCACACCTGAACAAGGCAGGGGGTCCGGGTGAGTCGTCGCGCCGACCAGGCCGGCTGGGCGACGTACAAGCGACTGTTGGGGTATACCAGGCCCTACTGGCCGGTCGTGGTTCTGGCGTTGCTGGGGATGGCGGTGGATGCTGGCTGCCTGACGCTGTTTACCAAGGAAATCAAGCCGATGCTGGATGGCTTGTTCACCCAGCGGGACCCTCACATCATTTTCTGGATGCCGATCTGGATCGTGCTGATTTTCAGTGTGCGTGGAGTTGCCGCCTTCACGGAGAACTACGGGACGGCCTACATCGGCCGGCACGTGGTGAACCAGATGCGCGTGGATATTTTCGGCAGCTATCTGCGCATGGAGTCTGCGTTCTTCGCGCGCGAGGCTTCCGGCCACCAGATTGCGCGCATCACTTATACATCGGAACAGGTGGCGAATGCCTCGACCAATGCGGTCAAGGTCGCGGTCACGGATGGGCTGACCGTGGTGGGGCTGGTCGGGCTGATGCTCTATACCAGTGCCTACCTGACCCTGGCGTTGTTCGTGTTGGTGCCGGTGGTGGGCCTCGTCGCCACTGTCGTGAGTCGGCGGTACCGGCGCATCAGCAGCCGCGAGCAGGGCGTGATGGGGTCGGTGACTGGTGTCGTCGAGGAGGCCGTCAACGGCCAGCGGGAGGTCAAGATCTATGGCGGCCAGACGCGTGAAAATCGGCGCTTTCTGGATGTCACCACCCGCAGCCGACGCCTGAACCTGAAGGTGGCCATGACCAATGCGCTGTCCTCGGCCACGGTGCAGACAGTGGCCGCGGTTTCGCTGGCGCTGATCGTGTTCATGGCCACGCGTCCCGGCATGATCAATCATCTGACGCCGGGCGATTTCACCACCATGATCATCGCCATGGCCGGCATTCTGCCGTCGTTGAAGCGTCTGACCTCGGTGCAGGCCAATATCCAGCGAGGCATGGCTGCGGCCATCGACCTGTTCACCATCATGGATATGCCTCCCGAGCCGGACCACGGCACCCGGGATGTGCAACGCTGCGAGGGAAATATCGTGTTTCGCGATGTCGCCATGGCATATCCCGACGCCTCCAATCAGGCCCTGCGCGGGGTCGACTTGCATTGCCGACCGGGGACGGTGACGGCCCTGGTGGGGCGCTCCGGCAGCGGCAAGAGCACGCTGGCCAGCTTGCTGCCCCGATTCTACGAGCCATCCAGCGGAGAGATTCTGCTGGATGATTGCAGGCTCACTGACTACCGGTTGAAGTCGCTGCGCCGGCAGATTGCCTGGGTCGGGCAGGGTGTCATCCTGTTCGACGACACTGTGGCCGGCAATATTGCCTACGGCGAGCTGGGAACTGCAAGCCAGGAGGAGATCGTGGCCGCAGCAAAAGCTGCGCATGCCATGGAGTTCATCGAGCGCATGCCGATGGGGCTGGACACCCCCATCGGGCAGGGTGGCAACATGTTGTCCGGAGGGCAGCGCCAGCGTGTCGCCATTGCGCGCGCCATTCTCAAGAACGCGCCGATCCTGATCCTGGACGAAGCCACCTCGGCGCTGGACACCGAATCCGAACGCCTGATCCAGCAGGCACTGGAGCATTTGATGCGCGATCGCACCACGTTGGTCATCGCGCATCGCTTGTCCACGATCGAGCATGCCGACCAGATCGCGGTGATGGATGCCGGGCGCATCGTCGAAGTCGGGGCCCATCAGGATTTGCTCGAGCGCGATGGCCACTACGCCGCGCTGCACCGGCTGCAGTTCCAGGAACCCGCGCCCGCTCAGTTGATGGATTGATGATGATCGCGCACGATGAATCGGCATGAGCGCGCTGGTGCCCACCCCCGGGGGACCTCTTCAAGGACGCCGATCATGCTGAGTCCGGAGCGATGGCTGCTTGCCCGTTGGTACAGCCCCCGGCCTGCGCCATGGGTGTTGCGTCCGCCGGCGGTTCTCTACCAATGGTTGCTCGCAGTGCGCCACCTGTTCTACCGGCGCGGCTGGCTGTCGTCCGTCCAGCTCGATGTGCCCGTCGTGGTAGTGGGGAACATCACTCTCGGTGGCACCGGCAAGACCCCGCTGGTGATCGCCTTGGTGAAACATCTGCGCCAGCACGGTTGGAATCCCGGTGTGGTCAGTCGCGGCTACGGTGGACGTGAGCGCGCGCCCCGGCTTCTGCGCGAGGATGCCGATCCGCGGCAGGTCGGCGACGAACCGTGCCTCATCATGCGTCGCAGCGGGGCGCCTGTGGCCGTTGGCTGCGATCGGCCTGCCGCGGCGCGGTTGCTGTGCGAGCTGGGCGTGGACGTGGTCATTTCCGACGATGGCCTGCAGCACTATCGCCTCCGCAGGGACGTGGAAATCTGTGTCGCCGACGGCAAGCGCCGCTATGGCAATGGCTGGACGCTGCCCGCGGGTCCGTTGCGGGAACCGCTGCAGCGCTTGAGAAGCGTCGATTTCCGTATCTGTAACGGTGGCTTGCCGCACCAGGATGAAATTCTCATGCGACTTCTCGGCGACCATGCCAGGCGCCTCGATGACCCTGGCTGCGAGCAGCCGCTGAGCGTGTATGCCGGTCGCCGGGTGCATGCGGTGGCGGCCATCGGCAATCCGCAGCGCTTTTTCGACAGTTTGCGTACACAGCATATCGATGTGGTCGAACACCCGTTTCCGGATCATCATGCCTTCACGGCCGATGACCTGGATTTCGGCGATGACCTGCCGGTGCTGATGACCGAGAAGGATGCCGTGAAGTGTGCTGCCCTGAAGACAGACCGGTTCTGGTACGTTCCGGTACGCGCCGTGTTGCCGGAGATGTTCCTGAGTGCGCTCAGCAGCGCGGTCGGCGCCGCACGCCGGGCGGGGCGGGCGTGATGTCCGGGCCTGGTGTGTGGGGAGCGTGTGCGTGAGCGTGGCCATTGTCTGGTTTCGCCGCGATTTGCGGCTGCTCGACAACCCTGCATTGACAGTAGCGGCGCGTGAGCACGACCGGGTGTTGCCGGTCTACATCCATGCCCCGGACGAGGAGGGCGAGGCTGCACCGGGGGCAGCCAGCCGCTGGTGGCTGCACCATTCGCTCCAGGCGCTGGATGCAGCGTTGCGCGAACGCCACGGCGCGCTGCACGTGTGTCACGGCGAAAGCCTGCGGCAGTTGCGTGATCTGGCACGCAAGACAGGCGCCATGTCCGTGTACTGGAACCGGCTGTATGCGCCGGCGATCATCAAGCGCGACACCGAGATCAAGCAGGCGCTGCGCGATCTAGACGTGCGCGCGCACAGTTTCGAGGGCGCATTGTGGCGCAGCCCTTGGCAGATCCGGACGCAGCAGGAGACGCCATATCGTGTGTTCACCCCGTTCTGGCGCAATCTGCGGGCCCAGCTGGGTGCCGAAGCGCCGTTGCCGGTGCCGCAGCCATTGAGCCTGTGCACGCTTGATGATGGCTGTTCCGTCGAATCGCTGGCTTTGTTGCCACAACGCGATTGGGCGGATGGGTTCACTGACCACTGGACGCCCGGTGAACGTGGTGCGCGCGAACTGCTGCAGATCTTTGCCGACGATGCCGCCTCCGGCTACGCGCAGTTGCGCGATCAGCCGGCGCGTCACGGCACCTCGCGCATATCGCCGCACTTGCACTTCGGCGAGGTCACGCCGCGCAGCATCGTGGCCACGTTGCGCCGGATGCTGCAGGCGGAGGGCCGCACCGCGCCGGACCTGGACGCCTACATGCGCGAACTGGGCTGGCGCGAGTTCGCCCATCACCTGCTGTATCACTTCCCGCAGACCGTGCACAGCAACCTCAACCCACGATTCAACGATTTCTCCTGGAAGCGCGACAAGGCATCGCTGCAGCGCTGGCAACGCGGACACACCGGTATTCCCATTGTCGATGCCGGCATGCGCGAACTGTGGGCCACCGGCTGGATGCACAACCGTGTGCGCATGATCGCGGGCAGCTTCCTGACCAAGAACCTGCGGCATCACTGGCTGGACGGTGCGCGCTGGTTCCGGGACACGCTGGTGGACGCGGATCTGGCCAACAACACTCTGGGCTGGCAGTGGATCGCCGGCAGCGGCGCGGACGCGGCGCCGTATTTCCGCATCTTCAATCCGGTGACCCAGGCGAAGCGTTTCGACAGCGACGGCGAGTACATCCGCCGATGGATACCGGAACTGGGCGATGTTGCGGCACCCGACCTGTTTGCGCCCTGGGAGCATGAAGGCCTGCTCGAAAAAACCGGTTATCCGGCGCCGATTGTCGACCTGAAAACGTCACGGCAGCAGGCCCTGGACGCCTACAGCGCGACGTCGAACGATTGAACCGGATGATGCGGCCGGGCAGGAGACTTCGTGGTCAACCGAAAAGTCCGGCGAAGATGTGATGCGTATCCAGCCACAGGTGCAGGGCGATGCTGGCGAGGAACCCCAGCGCGATGGCCCAGCTCCAGCGCATGTGTGCGCCGAAGGTGTAGGTACCGCGCGATACGCCCATCAACGCCACGCCCGCCGCCGACCCCACCGACAGCAAGCTGCCGCCGACGCCGGCAGTCAGCGTGATCAGAAGCCACTGATCCTGACCCATGTGCGGATCCATCTTCAGTACCGAGAACATGATGGGAATATTGTCGATCACCGAGGACAGCACGCCCATGGCGCTGTTGGCGAAGGTGAAGCCCATGGTGCCGTACAGGTGTTTCGAGGCCAGCTCCAGATATCCCAGTGCCGCCAGTCCGCCGACGCAGGCGAATACGCCGTAGAAGAACAGCAGCGTGTCCCACTCGGCATTGGCAATGATGCGGAAGATGGAATAGCTGTTCTGCTCCAGCCCCTGGGCCAGCGCGTAGCGCCGTTGCCGGCGATCGATGTTCGAGGCCCACAGGTTCAACAGCGCCAGCCCGGTGAGCATGCCGTAGGCCGCAGGCATGCCCAACCACTGCTTGCCGATCACGGTGATCAGGATGGTCAGCGCGAATGCCACGCACACCCCGATGCCGCCGTGCTTGATGCGACTCTCGCTGGACACCGATTCAGGCCGTCCGGCCGGCACTGCGAAATGCATCGCCAGCGCCGGCACCAGCCAGTTGACCAGCGCCGGCAGGAACAGTGCAAAAAAGTCCAGGAATTCGGCCTTGTGCGCCTGCCACACCATCAGCGTGGTGATGTCGCCGAACGCGCTCCAGGCGCCGCCGGCATTGGCCGCCACCACCAGATTGATCATGCACAGGGTGATGAAACGGCGGTTGCTGGCACCCACGGCCAGGACCACTGCCGACATCACCAGCGACGTGGTCAGATTGTCCAGGACCGGCGACAGGCAGAACGCCAGCGCGCCGGTGATCCAGAACAGCTGCCTGTAGCTGAAATTGTGGCGTACCAGCTGCGTGCGCAACGCATCGAAAATGCCGCGTTCGCTCATGGCGGTCACGTACGTCATGGCCACCACAAGGAAGAAGAAAATCTCGCTGTACTCCAGGAACATGCCCTCGAAGGCATGCCGCACCGGCGAGTCTCCACCGCCCGGTATCCCGACGTGCCAGGCGATCAGGCCCCAGATCAACGCCGCTGCCAGCATCACCGGCTTGGACTTGGCGATGTTGATGCGTTCCTCGGCGATCACCGCCGCATACGCCAGCACGAAAAGCACCCCCGCCAGCCAGCCGACAGGCGAGGCGGTGAGATGGAAATTCGTGCTCATCGTCTTTTCCGCCGCGGCCGCAGGAGCCGTCATGGCCAGACTCGACAGGGCGATCAACCAACGCATGCGCACTCCCGGATATCATGCTGAGGAGAAGAACTGCGAAGCCTAGCAGTCGGCGTCGGTGTCTGTCCCACAGGGATGCCGGCAACAGATCCATTTTCATGCTCAAGACCGGGTCGCGATGATGTCCTCCACCACCCCTTCCGCAGATGCCGAGGCCCGTGCCGCAGAGCTGCGCGCGCAAATCGACGATGCCAACTATCGCTATCACATGCTTGACGATCCGCATATTCCGGACGCCGAATACGATCGTCTGGTACGCGAACTCCAGGCGCTGGAAGATGCATACCCCGATCTGGCCGTGCCGGAATCGCCAACGCGTCGTGTCGGCGAGCGCGCGTCCGCAGGTTTTGCCGAAGTGCGTCACGCGGTGCCCATGCTGTCGCTGGGCAACGCGTTCGAGGATACCGACGCGGCCAGCGACGATGAGCGCGTGCGTTTTCGCGAGGTGGCCGATTTCGAGCGCCGCATCGAGCAGGCGCTCGGACGATCGAAGCCGGTGTTTTCCGTGGAGCCAAAACTGGACGGGCTGGCGATCAACCTGCGCTATGAAAACGGCGTGTTCGTGCAGGGTGCCACGCGCGGCGATGGCGCCACCGGCGAGGATGTCAGCGCCAATCTGCGCACCATCAGGGCGATCCCGCTGCGTCTGCGGGGCGAGGGCTGGCCCGACGTGCTGGAAGTCCGCGGCGAAGTCTACATGCCACGCGGCGCATTCGAGCAGTACAACAAGCAGGCGCTGGAGCGCGGCGACAAGCCGCTGGCCAACCCGCGCAACGGAGCCGCCGGGTCGCTGCGGCAGCTGGATCCGGCCGTCACCGAACGTCGCCCGCTGGCCTTTTATGCCTATGGGCTGGGCGAAGTCAGCGATACGGCCCTCTTGCCGGACACGCATTCGGCCACCCTCAGGCGACTGCGACAGTGGGGCCTGCCGACGTGTCCCGATGTGGATACGGCCACCGGCTTCGCTGGCCTCATGGCGTACTTCCGGCGCATCGGTGCCAAGCGCGACACGCTGCCCTACGACATCGATGGCGTGGTCTACAAGCTGGACGATTTTGCCGGTCAGCGCGCCATGGGCTTCGTTGCCCGCGCACCGCGCTGGGCCATTGCGCACAAATTTCCCGCGCAGGAGCAGATGACCCGTCTGCTGGATATCGAGATCCAGATCGGCCGCACCGGCGCGGCCACGCCGCGGGCACGCATGCAGCCGGTGCAGGTCGCCGGAGTCACCGTCACCCACGCCAGCCTGCACAATGCCGATCAGATCGAGCGTCTGGACGTGCGCATCGGCGATATGGTGATCGTGCGCCGCGCCGGTGACGTCATTCCCGAAGTGGTGCGCGTGGTGCCGGAAAAGCGCCCGGCTGACGTCGAATCCTGGCAGATGCCGAGCCACTGTCCCGTGTGCGGCTCCGAGCTGCTGCGCGAAGAGGGAGCCGCCGCGTGGCGCTGTTCCGGTGGCCTGATCTGCGCTGCGCAGCGCAAGGAAGCGCTGATCCACTTTGCCTCGCGCCGCGCCATGGACATCGACGGACTCGGCGAACGTTACATCGATGCGCTGGTCGAGTTCGGCATGGTCGAGACGCCGGCGGATCTGTACGGTCTGGCGGTCGAGGATTTCGTGGCCATGAAACAACGCGCCGACGAACGCGACGGTACCGTGCCGGAAACTGTAAAGCAGGGCAAGGTGGCCACCAAGTGGGCTGAAAACCTGATCGATGCCATCGACGCCAGCAAGCAGACCACGCTGGCGCGGTTCGTGTTTGCGCTGGGTATCATGCACATTGGAGAAAGCACTGCAAAAGTGATTTCCAACTATCTGGGAACATTGGACTTCATAAGGTCGACCCCCGCGCTGATCTTGCGCCTCCTGCCGGATGTCGGTCCCGAAGTCGCCACCTCGATTGCCACGTTTTTCGAGCAGGAGGGCAACCGCAGCGTGGTCGATGCGTTGCTGGAAAAGGGCGTGACGCTCAGCGACGAACAGGCGCCGGCCGCGGATCTGCGCCAGCGGCTCGACATGGCCGCGATTCTGTCGGCAGCAAACATCACCAAGCTTGGCCCCACCAGTGCCAAACGCATGGCTGCATCCTTCGATTCCCTGCCGTCTCTCATTGATGCCGGCGAGGCAAAGTGGATCGCAGCCGGTCTGCCGAAAGCGGCCGCGGACAACCTGCGGGCATGGCTGGCCGACGATATGCAGCAGCGAACACTGCGCGACGCCGGCGCGCGGATGCAGCAACTGCTGGCGGCCGCAGCCGCGGTGCCGGCACGCGATCAACAGCCGCTCGACGGCAAAGTCGCGGTTCTGACCGGGTCGCTGTCCGCCATGACGCGTGACGAAGCCGGCGCACGACTGGAGGCCCTGGGCGCGAAGGTCACCGGGAGCGTGTCGAAAAAGACCGATTTCGTGGTGGCAGGAGAGGCCGCTGGTTCCAAGCTGGACAAGGCGCAGCAACTGGGGATCGATATCTGGGACGAGTCGCAATTGATGACGTTTCTCGCGTCGCATGCGCCCTGAGTTGCGGAAGTAGCAGACATGGAACGTGCAAGAGCCCTGCGAACGCGTGCCAATCTGTACGCCCGCATACGTCGTTTTTTTGCCGAGCGCGGCGTGCTGGAAGTGGACACGCCGATCCTTTCCGCCGCCGCGAATACAGATCCCAATATCCGCAGCTTCCACACGCGGTTCAGCGGTCAAGCCCATGCCGGCCCGCGGCAACGCTTCCTGCGCACCTCGCCGGAATTTCCATTGAAACGCCTGTTGGCGGAAGGGATCGGCGATTGCTATGAGCTGGGTCGGGTGTTTCGTGACGGTGAGGCGGGAGGCAGTCACAACCCGGAATTCACCATGCTGGAGTGGTACCGCGTCGGCTGGGACCATCATCGCCTGATGACCGAAGTGGTCGAATTGGTGCAGGCCGCATGGGTACTGTCGGGACGACGCAGCGGCATGCGCACGTACACCTATCGGGAACTCTTCGTGAAGGGTCTGGATCTCGATCCATGGACCGCCGACGAGGCCGCCCTGCAGGCACCGCTGGCCGCATACGCCATCGACCCGGAAGGCCTGAATCGCGATGACTGGCTGGACCTGTTGATCACGCATCTGCTGCAACCGCGGTTTCCGCGTGATCGCATTACTGTCATCCACGACTACCCGGCGACGCAATGTGCCCTGGCGAAAATCCGTGCCGGCGATCCGCCGCTCGCCGAGCGTTTCGAGGTCTATCTGGGCCCGCATGAGCTGGCCAATGGCTACCACGAGTTGAACGATGCCGCAGAGCAACGCACGCGTTTTGAACGCGACAACGCGGTGCGCCGCGCCCGCGAGGAAGCGGAACTGCCACTGGACGAACATCTGTTGGCGGCACTGGATCAGATGCCCGATTGCGCCGGGGTGGCACTGGGCATCGAGCGCTTGTTGATGTGCCTGCTGGGTACCGACGCCATTGCCGAGGTCCTAGGCTTTGCCTTTGCGGATGCCTGACGTCACAGGCTTTGCGCGGCATGAGCGCCAAATGGGACCTCGATCTGATCCGTGATGGCCGGTTACTCTCTGTCTGTCCCCGTCTTCGCCTTGCCTCCGGCCGGTACCGCGCCTTGCCCGAGCACGTGACCGGCGACCGGCTTGCCGTACATCGAATCGGGCGTGTCGTGGAACCTGCGTCGCGTTTCGGGGACCGAGCCGGTGAAGCGGGGGTCCTGCGGACGTTCGTGAGCATCGATATACAACGCCACGTCCCAGGTGTCCTGCACGCTCAGCGTGCCGGCCTTGCCCAGCGGCATGTTGGCTCTGATGAACGCGGCAGCGCGGTTCAAGCTGGCCATGCCGGCGCCCCAGTTGAAGGAGTCCGGTCCCCACAGCGCGGGGAAGTTCGTGCGTCCGCGTGCATCGCGTTGCCCCTGACCGTGCTTGCCATGGCACAAGGCACAGTTTTCCGCATAGACGGCAGCGCCGCGTTGCATGGCCGGGGGCACGGCCGGTCTGGCGATGTCCGGATAGCCGCGGCCGGCGATTTTTGGATCGACCGGCGCACCTTGTGCCATCCAGTAGGCGTAGCTTTGCAGCGCCAGCAGTGTCTTGCTGCCCAGCGGCGGAGGTGTGCCGTTCATGCTGTAGCGGAAGCATCCGCGCAGCCGGTCGGCAAACGTGTTCACGCGGCGATTCTTGCTGCGCCAGGCCGGATAGGAGACCCAGGCAGCCCACATGGGTGCGGAGCCGGCCAGACGTCCGGAATCCAGATGGCAGTTGCTGCAGCTCAGATGATTGCCTATGTAACGACCGGCATAGCGTGGCGTCTGGTCAAAGATGTGCATGCCAAGACGTACCATCTTGCCGAACTGGTTGTCGGGGATGCTGTCCAGCGCGGGAGGCTGGAACGTGCTCGCGTCGGCGACAGGGTGCACGACCTTTGTCGGAGACGAGTCACGGGTAGGTGTGTGCCGGGAACCTCCGTTCGCCACGGCGGCAAATGGATGCGCCGCGGCGACGAAGGCGATGCCTGCGACAAGCGCAACGCCGGCGATCGCGAAGACGGCGAGGAGGGATCGCTTCATGGTGTGTCCTTCTCCGGCCGCGCGGACTGCGTGGAGAAATACGCGGCGGCCGACTTGATGTCCGCCGCCGACAACTTGTCCGCGACGGCCTGCATCAGGCCCATGGGTCCGGGCGGACGCGTGTGCTGTTTCCAGGCGTGGAGCTGCTGTGCGATGTACACCGATGATTGGCCTGCCAGCGGCGGGAACGCGGAACCGACGCCGACGCCGCCACGACCGTGGCACAGTTCGCACGAGGGCAGGTCATCGTTGAATCTGCCGTGTCGGGCCAGCTCCGCGCCGGCATGCACCAACGCCGGTGATGCGCGTGTCGATGGAGAGGCCGGGACGGGCAGGCGGGCGTAGTACGTTGCCAGGGCTTTTGCCTGTCCGGGCGACAGCGCCTTGGCCATCGGCACCATGACGGCATTGCTGCGGCTGCCATCGGCAAACGCCCGAAGCTGTTGCAGCAGATACGCTGCCGGCAGACCGGCCAGTTTCGGGAAGCCGGCGGCAGGTTTGCCTTGCCCGGCATCCCCATGGCAACTGGAACACGCGGCAATGCCCTGTTTCGCATCGCCTTGCGTGGCCAAAGTGCGTGCCGTTTTTTGCGATACCGCGGCGGCCTGTGCCTGCATCGATGCGAGAAGGCATCCTACGACAAGCATCGATGACAGCGCATTGAATCGCAGGTATTTTTGTATACGCATGAATGGCTGTCCCATCGATGCCCTGTGGCCTCAAGGGCCTGTCTACTTCATGGCGCAGCCGTCTGCGCGGGCTTGAATCCGTAGCGCCCGAAGATCTTCAGTGCTTGCGGCGAATGAATGAAATCCAGCCAGCGTCGTGCTGCCTGCGGGTGGGGTGCATGGGTCACGACTGCGCCAGCGTACGTCGCGGTGACATTGTGCGCATCCGGGATTTCCACATGCGTGATCGGATGCCCGGCCATTTCCTGGAAACGCGCTTCCGATTGCCAGGTGACGCCGCCCTGGACCTTGCCTTGCATGATCCACAACGGTGTCTGCCGATGATGGATGTGCGTCAGCTGCGTGCTGCCATTCTTGACCTTGGTGGTGTAGACGGCGGTCAGCAGCGCCTGCCCACCGGCCTTGGTCAGTGCCTTCTCGATGCGCTTGCCGATGCCCTCGAACCTGGGATTGGGCATGGCCAGCTTGACGGATGGCTTGGCCAGATCCGACAGACTGTGGATATGCGCCGGATTTCCCCTGGGCACCATGATCGTCAGGTTGTTGGTCACGAACGGCACCACCGGCGCCTGCAATTCGCCTGCGTCGACCATTTTCCCGACCCGTCCCAGCCCGGCCATATACACATCCGGCGGCGCGGTCCAGGTCATGTTGCCCACTGTGACCGTACCACCGGCCTTCAATTGTGTTTCCAGCAATCCGGGCGGAATGGTTTCCCAGTAGAGGTGATGCTTGTACTGCGGATAGCGACGCTCGAAGGCTTGCACCAGCGGCGCCATCGCAAAGTAGTAGTTGCCAGCCACATACAGCACCAGGTCCGGATGCATGGGGCTGCCATGGAAATCGGACAGGACGTCGACCGGCGGCACCGTGAACTCGAGCCCACGCTGAGCGGCATCATTGTTGCGACCGTGTTGCCAGGGCGGAAAGACGCCGTGCGACGCCGTCCCCCGGGTTGACGCGCTCTGCTGTGCTGCATCCGCCGTCGGCGGCAGGGACATGCCGGCCACGAGGCCGAGGAACGCGACCGCCAGGAATCGTCCGAGTGACAGTGGCATCGGCATTCTCCTTTGCGTCGTCGATGCGCGATTACAGCGGCATCAACGCGTAGCCCTTGTGCTCCAGCGTGGTCACGGTGGTCAGCCCCGACAGCGCAAGAGTCACATTGTGCGATACCCAGCCATACTTGAAATGATGCTCGGCCACGGCCTGGGCGCAGACGGCGACATCGACGCCGGCCTTGCGCAGCTCGCGGATCAGCTTGAGATTGGGATTATCGACGCCGAACTTGGCCTTGTAGTGCGCATTGTCCAGTGCCAACGGAGTGGCAGGTCCGACGGCGACAGCGACGAATTTCAGATGGCTGAGCGGCACACCCGAGGCGGCATACAGGTTGACCGTGCGTGCCACGTGATCGAGCGCCGGATTCACCTTGTCCGGACTCTTCGGCCCCATGGTCAGCGAGAACACGATCTTGTAGGTGGCGCCGGACTGTGGTTTGTAGGCGGCTTTGTTCACGTAGTGGATGCGGCCGTAGCCATGGATGGTGGGCGTGGACCAGAACGCACCGGAGTCCGTTTTTGCATGGGCCGGGACCATGGCCATGGCCATCAGGGCGGCGCCGACGAACAGGCTGAACATGCGCATGATGTATCTCCTGGTGTTGGCAATACGAATTGCTTCCATTGTACTGCGTGCCGTGGCGCAATTCCGGTTCAGAATTCCAGTTCGCGGGCGGCGCACAGATAATCCACCAAGGGAGCGGCACGTTTGAATGTGGCGACGATGCTGGGCAGCAGCCGCGGCGAGCAGATCAGCGCGTCGGTGAGCGGCTCGCCGGCGGCGAAGTTCTTCAGCTTGAGGTCCTCGATCAGCTCATGCCCGGGATCGAAACCCCGCGGTGGTCGCTTCAGGCGCTCGCCGCGGAACTGGAAATGCTCGCGAAACGTCGTGCTGCGCGTGGCACGTTTCCAGGCACCGGGGTTGTCGGTGATGAACGTGCGGATCTGGCGCAGGGTACTCGATTCCGGATGCCAGATGCCGCCGCCGGCGAAGCTCGCGCCCGGTTCGATGTGCAGGTAGAACGACGGTGCGTGGATCTCGCGGCGGCGCTCATGAAAGGCACGGGCTCCGGCCCAGGTCTTGTAGGGCAGCTTGTTGCGGGAGAAACGCACGTCGCGATGGATGCGGAACAGCGAGCCGCCCATCTTGCGCGGGTCGGCCTGATAGTGCGCGCTGATCCGCGCCACGGGTCTCTGCAGGTCCGCGATCAACGCCAGGAACGGCTCGCGCAGGTGGGTCTCGTATTGCGCCTTGTGTGCATGGAACCATTCCCGGTTGTTGTTGCGCTCGAGCTGGCGCAGGAAGGTGAAGGTCGCCGGGCTGAAGTAGGTGCGTGCCATCAGGCCTCTCTCGTATCCAGGTGCCGGGGCTCGTCCACCGTGCGGTCGCCGCGCACGTTGCCGGTGTTGAGGGTGCCGACCGGTTCCAGCAGCAGCACCTGGCAGGGGACGTCGGCCACCGGGCGGTGTTCGACGCCACGCGGCACGATGACGAATTCGCCATTGTCCACGGTCACTTCGCGGTCGCGGTATTGCATGCGCAGACGTCCGGCGACGACCAGGAACAGTTCGTCTGCGTCGGCGTGGTGATGCCAGACGAATGGGCCTTCAAGCTTCACCAGCTTGACGTGCTGGCCATTGAGTTCGCCGACGATGCGCGGCTGCCAGGTGTCATCGAAGCGGGCGAAGGCACGGTTCAGATTGATGGGATGCATGGAGCCTCCATGAAGTCGATGTCGATGCCCGCTGCCGCGGCCAGTTCGCGGCCCCAGTGCTCGAGCTGGTCCAGTATCTGCCCGCTTGGCCGGTCGGTCCCGGGCGCAGCGCGCAGTGTGGTCAAGATGGCGAAGTAGTCGGCCAGCGACAATGTCGCAGTATCCGTGGCACCCGTCAGACGCCTGGACCTGAGGGTTCCCCAGCGGACGTGTTCTTCGGGATCCAGTGTGTGTGGCCAGTTGCGGGCGCGATAGCGCAACAGCAGTTCGGCATAGCGCGGATCGCTGAAGCTGAAGGACGGATGTGCCAGTTGCTCGGGCGGGGTGCCACGCACGCGCGCAAGAAGCGGGCGGTCGGCATTGGGCAAAAAGCCGTCGTACAACGCCAGTTCCGGATCGCCCGCCGCCGGCAGGTCGGCATGCCGGGTGAAGACCTCGCGTACCGTGGCAGCGAGGTGGGGCGCTTGCCGCAGTTGCGCGGCGTGGTGCTGACAGCGCTCGACATCCAGTGCGATGCGCGCGGTATCCACACCCTTGAGCACCGACAGCGGCGCCAAGGCCGGCGAGCGATTGGCGTGCACCGTTCGCAACGGAATCCGTTCGATACCCTCGGGCAGATCGGCGCGCGCTGTGAAGATGCGATCGGCAATGGCCTCGGCGTCCAGGTCGAGCAGGTCCGTGGGGTCGTGATCCAGATCCAGCACGATGATCTCGTTGGGCCGCAACGGGTGCATGGCCAGGGGCATGATCATGGCCAGGCAGCCGCGCGATGCGGGATAGCGCGAGGAGACGTGCAGCATTGGCGTCCCGTTGCCCACGTCCAGCAGACCGAATACGCGTTGCTTGCGGCGCAGCGCCAGATACCACTGCCAGAGTCTGGGCTGGCGGTTGCGGATCAGCCGAGCCAGGCCAATGAGGGCCTCGACGTCGGAGACCGCATCGTGGGCGCGGCGCTGTTCGATGTGATTGGCCGCGGCGAGGTGTTCCAGCTTGAAGCTGGGGCTGCCGTCATCGCGTCTGGGCCACTGGATGCCCTCCGGGCGCAGCGCATGGCACATGCGCGCCAGGTCGATCAGGTCCCAGCGTGCATTGCCGTGTTTCCACTCGCGCTCGTAGGGATCGAAGAAGTTGCGATAAAGCAGGTGCCGCGTGAACTCGTCGTCGAACCGCAGCGAGTTGTAGCCCACCCCGCACGTACCCGGTTGCGCCAGCTGTTCGTGCACGGCGGCGGCGAATGCGTGCTCCGGCAAGCCGTCACGTTGCGCCTGCTGCGGCATGATGCCGGTGATCAGGCAGGCCTGCGGATGCGGCAATGCATCCGTGGGCGGCTGGCAGAAGATGCTGACCGGGTCATCGACCGGTTCCAGCTCCATGTTGGTGCGGATGCCGGCGAACTGGGATGGGCGGTCACGGCGCGGATCGGTGCCGAAGGTTTCGTAGTCGTGCCAGAAGAAGGTCGCGTCTGCCATGCGCGCATGATGCCATGGGCCGCCAGTACAGCGGATGTCTGCCGGCACACGGCCATCGGCTATCATGCGCACAAGAACCGATCTTGCAAAGGATATCCATGCCGCAGCCGCACGCCGACAATCTCATCTGGATCGACCTGGAAATGACCGGCCTGGATACGGACAATGATTCCATCATCGAGATCGCCACCGTGGTCACCGATGCCGAATTGAACACTCTGGCCGAGGGGCCGGTCATGGCCATTGCGCACGAGGAATCGCGGATGCGCGCCATGGACGACTGGAACCGCAACCAGCACCGCAAGTCCGGGCTGTGGCAGCGTGTTCTGGAGTCCAGCGTGGATCATGCCCGGGCCGAGGCCGACACGCTTGCATTTCTGCAGCAGTGGGTACCGGCCGGCAAGTCGCCCATGTGCGGCAACTCGATCTGCCAGGACCGGCGGTTCCTGTTCCGCGAGATGCCGGAACTGGAACGTTTTTTCCATTATCGCAATCTGGATGTCTCCACCCTCAAGGAACTGGCGCGGCGCTGGGCGCCGTCGATTGCCCAGGGATTCGGCAAGACCAGCGCGCATACCGCGCTCAGCGACATCCACGATTCCATCGACGAGCTGCGCTATTACCGCGGGTACATGGGCCCGCTGGCCGGCGACGGATCAGGCGCCTGAGCATGTTCGACACCACGCGCATGCTCGATTGCGGTGGTCGCGCGCTACGCCTGAATCGTTCGCGCGTGGTAGGGGTGCTCAATGTCACCCCGGACTCGTTTTCCGATGGTGGCGAGCATGCCGACACGGAATCGGCCGTGACACATGCGCTGGCGATGGTGGAAGCGGGTGCAGCCATGATCGATATCGGCGGCGAATCCACCCGGCCGGGTGCGTGCGACGTCCCGCTGCAGCAGGAGCTCGACCGCGTGCTGCCGGTCATCGAGCAGCTGGCCGCGCGATGCGACATGCCGCTGGCGGTGGACACGTCCAAGCCCGAGGTGATGCGCGCGGCGGTCGCTGCGGGTGCCGGCATGATCAACGATGTCTACGCCCTGCGCCGTGATGGCGCGCTGGAGGCCGCCGCGGACCTGGACGTGCCTGTATGCGTGATGCACATGCAGGGCGAACCGCGCAGCATGCAGACCGATCCGCGGTACGACGACGTGGTTTCCGACGTGCACCGTTTCCTCGCCGAGCGCGTGTTCGCCTGCCAGATGAGCGGCATCGATACGCGGCGTGTGCTGGTCGATCCGGGTTTCGGCTTCGGCAAGACGCTGGCACATAATCTGCAGCTGTTGAGCGCGTTGGATCGCTTCGCCGGCTTGGGGGGCGGCGTGTACGTGGGGCTGTCGCGCAAATCCATGATCGGCGACATCACCGGGCGCAGGACACCCGCCGCACGCGTTGCCGGTTCGGTCGCTGCGGCATTGATCGCGGCGCAGCGCGGCGCGATGCTCGTACGCACCCATGACGTGGCCGCCACCTGTGACGCGCTGGCGGTATGGCAGGCTGTGCATGCCGCTGACCCGGTGCCGCCAGCACAGACATCCGCCCCACCGCGCTGGCCGGATGACGATTGACCATTTTCTCTCTGCATGTCCCATTTCCGGCATTTCATTCCATGACTCAACACAAGTACTTCGGCACCGACGGCATTCGTGGCCAGGTGGGCGTCTGGCCCATCACGGCGGAATTCATGCTGCGCCTGGGGCGGGCTGCAGGCGTGGCGCTGGCCGGCAAGAACGGGCGTGCCAAGGTGCTGATCGGCAAGGACACGCGCGTCTCCGGCTACATGTTCGAGTCGGCCCTGGAAGCAGGTCTGGTCGCAGCCGGTGCCGATGTGCAGCTGCTGGGGCCCATGCCCACTCCGGCAGTGGCGTTCCTCACCCGCAGCCTGCGTGCCGATGCCGGCATCGTCATCAGCGCATCGCACAATCCGCACTTCGACAATGGCATCAAGTTCTTCTCTGCCGCCGGCGAGAAACTGGACGACGCGGTGGAGGAGGCCATCGAGCGCGAAGTGGATGCCGAATTCGTCACCGTGCCTTCCGAGAGACTGGGCAAGGCGCGCCGTATCGAGGATGCGGCCGCGCGCTATGTCGAATTCTGCAAGGCCACCGTGCCCGAGGATTTCACGTTGCACGGACTGAAGATCGTGCTCGACTGTGCGCACGGCGCCACGTATCAGGTGGCGCCGACGGTCTTTGCCGAACTGGGCGCGCAGGTGACCACGCTGGGCGCGGCACCGGACGGGTTCAACATCAATCATGATGTAGGGTCCACGCACCCGGCGACGCTGCAGCAGGCGGTGCTGGAGCAGGGCGCGGATCTGGGGATCGCTTTCGACGGCGATGGCGACCGGGTGCAGATGGTGTGCGCGGACGGCACCCTGGCCGATGGCGACGACATGCTCTATGTGCTGGCGCGCGACTGGAAGCAGCGTGCACGTCTGCGTGGGCCGGTGGTGGGAACGCTGATGAGCAATCACGGTCTGCACAAGGCACTGCAGGCGCGCGATATTCCGCTGCTGCGCGCCAAGGTCGGTGATCGCCACGTGTTGCAGCAGCTGAAGGCCCACGAGGGGCTTCTGGGCGGCGAAGCCTCGGGCCACATGTTGTGTCTGGACCGTGCCACCACCGGCGATGGCATCGTCAGCGCATTGGCGGTCCTGGAGTCGCTGCATCATCTCGGTGCCAGCCTGGAGGTCGTGTTGCGTGACTTGCGCAAGTTGCCGCAGACCACTGTCAACGTGCGCGCCCCGGGCGGTGCGGCGCTGGTGGCTTCGGATGTCGTGCAGGCAACGCTTGCCGATGTACGGCAACAGCTTGGCGATCACGGACGCGTGGTGCTGCGCCCATCGGGCACTGAGCCGGTGGTCCGGGTCACCATCGAGACAGACGATGCGGCCGAGGTGGAGCGCCTGGTGTCGCAGTTGGCCGACGCCGTAAAATCGGCGGCGGACGAAGCGTAAACGTGTCATCGGCACGCCACCGATCACCTGCGCCGGCGGGCATCCGCGGCGGCTGGTGCACCGGGTCGCAGCCGTTCATCCTCTTTCCTTCGCCTGAATGACGTGGCGTTGGTAGGCTCTCCCGATTCCCGATTCCCGATTCCCGGCATTCCCATGAAGCACGTTCCCACGCTAGACATCCGCCGCTACGAGACTGATCGCAAGGCATTCGTGGCCGAGTTGGGAGCCGCCTACCGCGAATTCGGTTTCTGCTGCATCAGTGGACACGGCATTTCACGCGATCTGATCGATGGCGCCTACGATGTCTTCCAGCGCTTCTTTGCGCTGCCCGACGCGGCCAAGATGGCGTATCACCTGCCGGGGACCGGCGGCGCGCGTGGCTATACACCTTTCAAGGTGGAGACGGCCAAGGACAGCGAGTACGCGGATCTGAAGGAGTTCTGGCACATCGGCCGGGAGATTCCGCGTGATTCGCGCTTTGCCGATGTCATGCCGCCAAATATCTGGCCCGCTGAAATCCCCCAATTCCAGCGCTTCGGCTACGGACTTTACGAGTCGCTGGATACGCTCGGCGGGCGCGTGCTCAGGGCGCTGGCGCTGCACATCGACCAGCCGGAGGATTTTTTCGCGGACAAGATCGATGTCGGCAATTCGATCCTGCGACCGATTCATTATCCGCCGATCGAAGAGGGCAACATTCCCAACGTGCGTGCGGGCGCACACGAGGACATCAACTTCATCACGTTGCTGGTCGGAGCCAGCGCCGCGGGTCTGGAAGTGTTGACCCGCGACGGCGAATGGCTGCCCATCACCACCGAGGGCGATGCCATCGTGGTCAATATCGGCGACATGCTGCAGCGCCTCAGCAATCACGTGTATCCATCGACCACGCACCGCGTCACCAATCCACCGGGCGACGCCGCGCGTCACGCACGCTACTCGGTGCCGTTCTTCCTGCACCCCAATCCGGATGTGATGCTCGATCCGCTGGATACATGCATCAGTGCCGACAACCCGAGGCGTTACCAGACGCCGATGACCTCGCATGACTACCTGATGCAGCGACTGCGGGAAATCCGCCTGATCTGATTTTTGTCCGTGTCGTTCTTTCCGGCAGCGCCCCGATGACCCGCAAACCGCATATCGAAAAGCACTTCACTGCGTCGGATACCGTGCGCGACGTGGTGCTGGGCATGGCCGACGGACTGACCGTGCCGTTCGCGTTGGCGGCCGGTCTGACAGGCGCGGCTGCGGCATCGGGCTTGATCGTCACTGCCGGCGTGGCCGAAATTGCCGCCGGCGCGATCGCCATGGGCCTGGGTGGATATCTGGCCGAGCGAGGAGACGCCGAGCATTACGCGCGCGAGCGCCGCCGCGAGCATTACGAAGTGCGCGAGGTGACCCATCGCGAAGAGGAAGAGGTGGTCGAGATTCTGGGCCATTATGGATTGTCACGGGACGATTGCGCGCCCGTGTTGGCCGCTTTCCACCAGGATCATGAGGCGTGGGTCGATTTCATGATGCGGTTCGAACTGGGGCTGGAAGCGCCGCAACCCGGTCGGGCCATGCAAAGTGCGGCCACCATCGGCGGTGCCTATGTGGTCGGCGGGCTGGTGCCGCTGGTTCCATACATGCTGACCCGGAATGTGTCGCACGCGCTGGGCTTTTCGATCGCCTCCACAGCCATTGCCTTGACGGTGTTTGGGGCGGTCAAGGGCCGCATCGCCGGCACGGGCGCCTGGGGCAGCGCGTGGCAGACGCTGCTGGTCGGTGCCCTGGCAGCCGGCGCGGCATTTCTTCTGGCCCGCCTGATCGGCGCATGACGCGCAGGACTCCGCTGGGTTCAGTCGGTGACGCGATAACGCCCCGAGTGCCGGGCGGACAGCTGCATGGCCAGTCGATCGGGGATCAGCTCGGCGAAAGCCTTGATGGCCCTGTTCAGGCGGCCGTTGACGTAGACCGCCTCCCCACGCTCCACGGCGTCCAGACCCTGACGCGCCACCGTGTGGGCGTCCATCCACATCCAGCGCGGCATGCGCGACACCAGTGCGCGTGCGCCGTTGACATCGTGGAACTCGGAGTAGGTGAATCCCGGGCACAGGCCGCAGACATTCACGCCATGCGCGCGGTTTTCCAGCGCCAGCGATTGCGAGAAGCGGATCATGTAGGCCTTGGCGGCCGCGTACAGGGTGTGGCCGCTGGAGCCCGGCAGATGTCCGGCCAGGGAGGCGACGTTGATGATGCGGCCGAAGCCGCGTTTGCGCATGGCGGGGAGCAGATGATGACTCAGTTCGGTCGGCGCGCGCATCAGTACCTGCATGAAATCCCGATGCACGTCCCATGGCTGCGCGTCGAACGTGCCGGGGACGCCGTAGCCGGCATTGTTGATCAGCACGTCGATGTGCAGGTTGCGTTGCGAGATGCCCTGCACCAGTTCGGTCGGCGCCTGCGGTTGCGCCAGGTCGCAGGGGATCACGGCGCATTGGACGCCGTGCTGTGCGTGCAGTCGCTCGCTCAGGTCCTGCAATCGATCCCTCCGGCGCGCCGTGAGAACAAGATCGTGGCCGCGCTGCGCCAGTTCCCGGGCGAAGGCGGCGCCGATACCGGCGGAGGCGCCGGTGACGAGGGCGCGCCGGTTTGCTGCATGTGACGTGGGCATGTGTGGACCTGGCAAGAGAAATGGCACTGGCGGTGCATGTTACGTGCCGCCACGGGATCTTGCGATTGCGACCCGGTGCATGGGGCGGCTATTCTTGCGCGGATAGGTTGCCGAGTAGGGAAACGTCATGCGCAAAACGATAGTGGCGGGAAACTGGAAGATGCACGGCTCGCTGCAGATGGCCCAGGCGTTGGTGCGAGACATCGCCGCACAGCGCCCGCGGGAGATCGAAGTTGCCGTATTCCCCCCCTATCCATACCTGGGGCCACTGACCGATATCTGCGCAGACGGCAATATCCTGCTGGGTGCGCAGGATGTCAGCGAACACCAGGAGGACGGGGCCTATACCGGCGAGGTTTCGGCTGCCATGGTGCGGGACATCGGCAGCACCATGACCCTGGTGGGCCACTCCGAGCGGCGTCAACTCCATGCCGAGACAGACGCGCAGGCAGCCTCCAAATTCGCAGCGGCACGTGCCGCAGGGCTGACGCCAATCCTGTGCGTGGGCGAAACGCAGGAGCAACGGGACGCCGGGGAAACCGGGACGGTGATCGACCGGCAATTGTGCGCAGTGATGGATGCTGTCGGAGTCGACGCCTTTGGCACTGCCCTGATTTCCTACGAGCCGGTGTGGGCAATAGGCACCGGACGGACGGCCACACCGGAGCAGGCACAGGAGGTGCATGCATTTATCCGTAGCAAAGTTGCGGCCAGAGATGCTAAAATTGCCGATCTGGTTCGCGTGCTTTACGGCGGCAGCGTCAAACCCGCCAATGCGGCGGAGTTGTTTGCCTGCAAGGACGTGGATGGTGGTCTGATTGGCGGCGCCGCTCTGGCATCAGCCGATTTTCTGGCAATTTGCGCCGCGGCGCGGTAATCATCGCGCGACACGGCAGGCACGTATATGTTCATCATTTTCAGTGTTCTCTACATTCTGATCGCCGCGGCCATGATCGTGCTGATCCTGATGCAGCGCGGCGAGGGTGCCGATGCAGGCGCAGGATTCGGTGGCGGCTCGTCGGCAACCGTGTTCGGTGCGCGCGGCGCGGCTTCGTTCATGACGCGGGCCACAGCTGTTCTCGGCACGTTGTTCTTCGTGATCAGCCTCGGCATGGGCATTTACGTGAGCCGATCCGGCGCGCCGACAACATCGTCGACGCAGGATCTGGGCGTGATGGCCAGTGCGCCGGCGCGCCAGGCGACCAAGAACGCAACGACAGCAGCTTCGGCAACGGCTTCGGATGTGCCCAATGCATCGGTCCCTGCTGCGACCGGCAAGCCTGCCGCAGGCAAGTCCGCCTCCGGTACCGGCAAGCAGGCAGCTGCTGTCCCCGCACCGACTGCTCCGGCCAACAGCGCGTCGAGCGGGAGCGGACATTGATCTTGAGGGTTCGTTGACGAACCACGCAGGTTGACATTGCCCAGGTGGCGGAACTGGTAGACGCACTACCTTGAGGTGGTAGCGACGAAAGTCGTGGGGGTTCGAGTCCCCCCTTGGGCACCACATTGCACGGCCGCTGCAAAGCGCAGCGGCCGCTGATGCGCCAAGGCGCGGAGGTAAAAGACGTCGTGCTCGCCCAATACTGGCCCATTCTTCTGTTCCTGGTCGTCGCCGCAGCGATGGGTATCGTGCTGCTGGTGGTCGGTCTGGTGGTGGCGCCGCGACGGCCCGATGCGGAAAAGCTTTCGCCCTACGAGTGCGGCTTCGAAGCCTTCGAAGATGCCCGTATGCGTTTTGATGTCCGTTATTACCTGATTGCCATCATCTTCATCATCTTCGACCTGGAAGTCGCCTTCCTGTTTCCCTGGGCGGTGGTGTTCAGCAGCATCGGCGTGATCGCGCTGGTGGAGATGGCGCTGTTCCTTGCCCTGCTGGTGGTCGGCTTTGCATACGTCTGGAAGAAGGGAGCACTGGAATGGGAGTGATATCCTCCGTCGAACGGGTGATGCACAACCCGAAACCCCTGAATCTGGTCGACGATATCCTGCGTCCGGCCGATGACAATCCGGTCGTGCAGCGCGGCTTTGCCACCACCTCGGTGGATGCGCTGATGAACTGGGCGCGGACCGGTTCCATGTGGCCGATGACCTTCGGCCTCGCCTGTTGCGCAGTGGAAATGATGCATGCCGGTGCGGCGCGCCTGGATCTGGATCGCTATGGCGTGGTGTTCCGCCCCAGTCCGCGGCAGTCCGACGTGATGATCGTGGCCGGCACGCTGGTCAACAAGATGGCGCCGGCGCTGCGCAAGGTGTACGACCAGATGCCGGATCCCAAGTGGGTGATCTCCATGGGGTCGTGTGCCAACGGTGGCGGGTATTACCACTATTCCTATTCCGTGGTGCGCGGTTGCGACCGCATCGTGCCGGTCGATATCTACGTGCCGGGTTGTCCGCCCACCGCCGAGGCGCTGATTCACGGCATTCTGCAGCTGCAGCAGAAGATCCGCCGCAACCACACCATCGCGCGCTGAGGAAGGGCATGACTGATACACCATCCAGGGCATTGGCCGACCGGCTGGTCGCACGCTTCGGCGACACGTTGCGCAAGGTCGAGACGGTGCGCGAAGAAACCACCATCGAAGTTGACGCCGTCGATCTGTATACCGTGGCGGCGGCGTTGCGCGACGAGGCGGAATTCCGTTTTTCCGAGCTGATCGATACCTGCGGCGTGGATTACCTGGGCTACGGCGATGACGAATGGGAAACGGCCGAGGTCAAGAGCCATGGCTATTCGCGGGGCGTGGAAGGTCGGGCGCTGGGGCGGTTCTCCTGGGCCGAGCGGCCGGTCGAATCGCACATGGAGCGGCGTTTTGCGTCGGTGACGCATCTGCTGTCCATCGACCACAATGAGCGTCTGCGCGTGCGCACCTTCTGCGCGGACGAGACCATGCCGATCGTGCCGTCCCTGACCGGGCTGTGGGCGGTGGCCAACTGGTTCGAGCGTGAGTCGTTCGATCTGTACGGCATCATCTACGAAGGCCATCCGGACCTGCGCCGCATCCTTACCGATTACGGCTTCGTGGGCCATCCGTTCCGCAAGGATTTCCCGCTGATCGGCAATGTCGAGGTGCGCTATGACGCCGAGAAGGGCCGGGTGATCTATGAACCGGTGACATCGGTGGTGCCGCGCGTGCTGGTGCCCAAGGTGATCCGCAAGGACTCCGACCTGGAGCAGGCCCGTGCCGAGGCCGCCGACGACTGGCGAGAGAATTGACTGATGGCCAAGCAGGAAATCCGCAATTACACGATGAACTTCGGTCCGCAGCATCCGGCTGCGCACGGGGTGCTGCGCCTGATCATGGAGATGGACGGAGAGACCATCGTGCGCGTCGATCCGCATATCGGCCTGCTGCACCGCGCCACCGAAAAACTGGCCGAATCCAAGCCCTACAATCAGTCGATCGGCTACATGGATCGTCTGGATTATGTATCCATGATGTGCAACGAGCACGCCTACGTGCGCGCCATCGAGAATCTGCTGGATATCGAGGCGCCGATCCGTGCGCAGTACATCCGCACCATGTTCGACGAGATCACGCGCATCCTGAATCATCTCATGTGGATCGGTTCCAACGCGCTCGATCTGGGCGCGATGGCGGTGTTCCTGTATGCCTTCCGCGAGCGTGAAGAGCTGATGGATTGCTATGAGGCGGTTTCCGGCGCACGCATGCACGCCACATATTACCGGCCTGGTGGTGTCTATCGCGATCTGCCGGCACAGATGCCGCAGTACCAGGGCTCGCCCTGGCACAAGGGCAAGGATCTCAAACGCCTGAATGCATGGCGCGAAGGCTCCATGCTGGATTATCTCGATGCCTTCACCGACGATTTTCCGCACAAGGTGGATGAGTACGAAGAGCTGCTGACCGACAACCGCATCTGGAAGCAGCGCACGGTGGACGTGGGCATCGTCAGTCCGGAGCAGGCGAAGAACTGGGGCATGACCGGCCCCATGCTGCGCGGCTCGGGCATCGAATGGGATCTGCGCAAGAAGCAGCCGTATGCTGCGTACGCCGATGTCGATTTCGACATCCCCGTGGGCAACACAGGCGACTGTTACGACCGTTATCTGTGCCGTGTCGAGGAGATGCGCCAGTCCAATCGCATCATCAAGCAGTGCGTGAAGTGGCTGCGCGAGAACGACGGTCCGGTGATGCTGAGCAACTACAAGGTGTCGCCGCCCCCGCGCGAGGATCTCAAGCGCGACATGGAAGCGCTGATCCATGCCTTCAAGCATTACACCGAGGGCTACGGTGTGCCGGCCGGCGAAACGTATGCCGCGGTCGAGGCACCCAAGGGCGAGTTCGGCATCTACATGATTTCCGATGGCGCCAACAAGCCGTTCCGCGTCAAGGCGCGGGCGCCGGGGTTCGCGCATCTGTCATCGATGAACGACATCCTGGTCGGTCACATGCTGCCCGACGTGGTGGCCATGATCGGCACCTACGATCTGGTATTCGGTGAAGTGGACCGGTGACCCGCCACTTTGACGGCACCGGTCTTCCGGCGCACTCCACCGGCGCACGACGCAGCACCGCACCGGTTCATTTCAATCCAAGACGACAAAGCCTCCTGATATGAGAGCGACAGGCAATTTCGAGAAGGTCAAGGACGTCGATCCGCGGGCCGTGCTGAGCGACGACACGCGCGGGCAGATCGACCACTGGGCGGCCAAGTTTCCCTCCGACCGCAAGCGCTCGGCCGTGATCCAGTCGCTGTTCGCCGCGCAGCAGCAGAATGGCGGATATTTGACCGACGCGTTGATTGCCGCCGTCGCCAAATACCTCAACCTGCCTCCGGTGTGGGCCTACGAAGTGGCCACGTTCTACTCCATGTTCGAGCTGGAGCCGGTGGGGCGCCACAACGTCGCCATCTGCACCAACATTTCGTGCTGGCTCAATGGCGGTGATGATGTGGTGCGCCATTGCGAGAAGAAATTCGGCATCAAATTGGGCGAAAGCACGCCGGATGGGCGTGTCTATCTGAAAAAGGAAGAAGAGTGCCTGGCCGCGTGCTGTGGCGCGCCGATGATGGTGGTCGACGGCCACTATCACGAGAACCTGACGATGGAAAAGGTCGACAAGATTCTCGACGCCCTCGAATAACGAGACATTTTCAATGAGGCGGCCGGCATGGCCGCGTTCGATTCTCGCGATACAGCGGGGATCGCAAAGGTACATATCATGGCATACGGTCCCGAACCCAAAGACCACCAGGTCGTCTACACCACGTTGCATCGTGATGAACCGTGGACGCTGGAAAATTATCGCCAGACCGGCGGCTACGAGGCGTGGAAGAAGATTCTGGCCGAGAAGCCCGACCCGGCCGATATCGTTCAGCAGATCAAGGACAGCGATCTGCGCGGTCGTGGCGGTGCCGGATTTCCCACCGGCATGAAATGGTCGTTCATGCCCAAGGATGATCAGCAGAAATACATCCTGTGCAACTCGGACGAGTCCGAGCCGGGAACCTGCAAGGATCGCGACATCCTGCGTTTCAGCCCGCATGCAGTGATCGAGGGCATGGCCATCGCCTGTTACGCCACACGCTCCAGCGTGGCCTACAACTATCTGCGCGGCGAATTTCACCACGAGCCGTTCGAGCATATCGAAGGCGCGCTGAAGGAGGCCTATGAGGCCGGCCTGCTCGGCAGCGACATCAATGGCTCGGGCATCAGCGTGGACATCCACAACCTGCTGGGGGCCGGCGCCTACATTTGCGGCGAAGAGACCGCCATGATGGAGTCGATCGAAGGCAAGAAGGGCCAGCCGCGCTTCAAGCCTCCGTTTCCGGCCAATTTCGGCGTGTACGGCAAACCCACCACCATCAACAACACCGAGACCTATGCCTCGGTGCCGGCGATCCTGCGCAAGGGTGCGGAGTGGTTTTCCAGTGTTGGCAAGCCCAGAAATGGCGGACCGAAGATCTTCTCCGTCTCCGGCCATGTGGCGCGCCCCGGCAATTACGAGATTCCGCTGGGAACGCCGTTTCCGGACCTGCTGGAAATGGCCGGCGGCATTCGCGGCGAGCGCACGCTCAAGGCGGTGATCCCCGGCGGCTCCTCGATGAAGGTGCTGCCGGCGGACATCATCAATACATGCACCATGGATTTCGATTCGCTGAAGGAAGCAGGCTCCGGCCTGGGGTCGGGTGCCGTGATCGTCATGGACGACAGCACCTGCATGGTCAAGGCCTGCCGCCGCATCGCGCAGTTCTACTACGCCGAATCATGCGGCCAGTGCACGCCATGCCGAGAGGGCACGGGCTGGATGTTCCGCGTGCTGACACGCATCCTGGAAGGCAAGGGCAACCAGGATGACCTGCATCGCCTGAAGGCGGTCGCCGGCCAGATCGAAGGACACACCATCTGTGCCTTTGGCGAAGCTGCAGCATGGCCCGTGCAGGCGTTTCTGCATCATTTCTGGGACGAGTTCGAATACTTCATCGAACACGGTCGTTCCATGACGGAAGAGAAGCTGGGAGTCGCCGCATAATGAGTGCGCAACCCAAAGAAAATACCGCGCCGGATCTGGTCGGCATCGAGATCGACGGCACCTCGATGCAGGTGCCGAAGGGGTCGATGATCATCCAGGCGGCCGATGATGCCGGGATCCCGATTCCGCGGTTCTGCTATCACAGGAAACTGGCCATCGCGGCCAACTGCCGCATGTGCCTGGTGGATGTGGAGATGGGCGGCAAGCCGATGGGCAAACCCGCCCCCGCCTGCGCCACGCCTGTGGCCGACGGCATGGTGGTGCGCACCAAGTCGGACAAGGCGTTGCACGCGCAGCGCAACGTGATGGAATTCCTGCTGATCAACCATCCGCTGGATTGCCCGATCTGCGATCAGGGTGGTGAGTGCGAGTTGCAGGACATCTCCTTGGGCTACGGCCGTTCCGTGAGCCGCTTTACAGAGCGCAAGCGCACCATTGCAGACGAGGACATCGGTCCGCTTGTCGCCACCGAGATGACCCGCTGTATCCAGTGCACGCGTTGCGTACGCTTCATGGGCGAGATTGCCGGCACCAACGAACTCGGCGGCATGAGCCGTGGCGAGAATCTGCAGATCGGCACCTATATCGGCAAGAGCATCGAGAGCGAGCTCAGCGGCAACATCATCGATGTGTGTCCGGTGGGTGCCCTCACCAACAAGCCGTTCCAGTTCCAGGCGCGTGCCTGGGAGCTGCTGGCGCGCAAGTCCATCGGTTATCACGACGCGCTGGGCTCCAATCTGTGGCTGCACACACGCCGCGACAAGATATTGCGTACCGTGCCGCGCGATGCGGAATCCATCAACGAATGCTGGCTGTCCGATCGCGACCGCTACAGTTATCAGGGTCTGGATGCAGACGATCGCGCTACCACGCCGATGGTCAAGCGCAATGGCCAGTGGCAGAACGTCAGCTGGGAGGATGCGCTGTCCTTCGCCATGGAATCGCTGCAGCAGGTACGCGGTGACGAACTGGGCATGCTGGTGCATCCGGCCACTTCCAGCGAAGAGGGCGAATTGCTGGTGCGCATGGCCGAGGCGCTGGAATGCAGGCATGTCGATCATCGGCTGCGTCAGCTCGATTTCGCGGACATGGCCGCGGCCGTCCCGTTCGGGATGCCGGTGGATCAGTTCGACAAGCTCGATGCGGCGCTGCTGATCGGCAGTGATCTGCGCAGCGAAATGCCGCTGTTGCATCAGCGACTGCGTCAGGCGAGCAAGGGCGAGCGGCTCGACGTCGATGCTGCCAAGCGCAACCGTTTCGATCTCAGTACGCGCACGGGCGCGCAGATTTTCGTGCTCAACCCGGCGCGCTTCGATTTCAACTACAAGCTGGCAGCGGAAACCGTGGTCGCGCCGCAGGCGTTGGTCGATGAGGCCCTGATGCTCGCTGCGGCGGCGATCGAGCTGGCTGGTGCCGGCAGCGTGACCGACGGCGGTTCCAATGCCGCCTTGCGCGAAGCCTTGGCGACGGTGCAGGTGACCGATGCTGCGCGTGCCACGGTGCAGGCGCTGCAGGAGGCGTCCTCCGCGGTCATCCTGCTGGGTGAGGCGGCGCTGCTGCATCCGCACGCCTCCTGGCTGCGTGCCGCTGCACGTTTCGTGGCCGAGGCGACCGGCGTCGCATATGCCGAAATTCCGCCCGGTGCCAACGCTGTGGGCCTGTCCCGGATTGGTGTCCTGCCGCGACAGGAGGGTCTGGATGCGCGCGGCATGCTGCAATCGCCGCGCAAGGCCTATGTCGTGTATGGCGCCGAGCCACCATTTGATTTCGCCGACGGTGCCTTGACCATGTCGGCCTTGCACGCTGCCGAGCGCGTCATCGCGTTCTCGCCGTTTGCCAGTGCCTCGCTCAAGGCCGTCGCCGACGTGATCCTGCCGCTGACGTTGCTACCGGAAATGAATGCCACCCTGGTCAACGTGTATGGTGCCGCACAGCAGACCAGCGCCGGGGCCAAGGCGCCGGGCGATGCCTTGGAAGGCTGGAAGGTGCTGCGTGCGCTGGGCGGCGAAATGCAGCTGAACGGCTTTGATTTTGACAGTCTTGAACAGTTGCGTGACACGCTGCGTTCGCACACCCCGACCAAGGGCAGGGGGTTGTGCGAGCGTACGGCTGCCGACGAAGGGCTGGTACGTCTGGCGACGTTGCCCATTTATCGTGTGGATGCGGTCCTGCGCAGGGCCGCTGCACTCAACGCGCATCCTCTCAATCGGGGTGCCGCGGCGCGGGTGCATCCGGCGGAGGCCGCGCGTCTCTCGCTGCAGGATGGCTGCAGTGTGCACGTCGCTGACGATGCCGTCCTGCCGCTGGTGCTGGACGCCGCCGTGCCCGAGGGTGCGGTCTGGATCGAAGCCGCTTACGCGGACACCGCCACGCTGCCGCCGTATGGCGCGGCCGTAACCTTGAGCAAGGCGTAATCGCATGGGTGCTGATATCTGGCTGATCGTCTGGACGATCATCAAAATCCTGCTGATCGTGGTGCCGTTGACCCTGACGGTGGCCATGTACGTGTACTGGGAGCGCAAGATCATCGGCTGGATGCATGTGCGCATGGGGCCGAACAAGGTCGGCCCGCTGGGCATGCTTCAGGCATTCGCCGACGTGGTGAAGCTGCTGCTCAAGGAAGTCATCGTTCCCACCAATGCCAACAAGACGCTGTTCTTTCTGGCGCCGTTGCTGGCATTGATCCCCGCCTTGTCGGCATGGGCGGTGGTGCCGTTTTCCGAGCATGCGGTACTGGCCAACATCAATGCCGGCGCATTGTATCTGCTGGCGATGAGCTCGCTGGGCGTCTACGGCATCATCCTGGCCGGCTGGGCCTCCAATTCGCGCTACGCCATGCTCGGGGCCATGCGCTCCGCGGCGCAGGTGATTTCCTACGAATTGGCCATGGGCATGGCACTGATGTGCGTGCTGGTACTGGCCGGAAGCCTGAATCTGAAAGATATCGTCCGCGCACAGGCCGGCGGGGTCGGTCTCTTCGACTGGTTCTGGCTGCCATTGCTGCCGGCATTCGTGATCTTCTTTGTCTCCGGTGTGGCCGAGACCAACCGCGCACCGTTCGACGTGGCCGAGGGCGAATCGGAAATCGTGGCCGGCTTCCACGTGGAATACTCCGGCGCCGCGTTCGCGCTGTTCTTCCTGGCCGAATACTCCAACATGATCCTGGTCAGCTTCCTGACTTCGGTGTTTTTCCTGGGGGGGTGGCTGAGTCCGTTTCCCTTGAGCTGGGGGTTCCTTGGCGCACCAGGCTGGTGGTGGATGTTCATCAAGGCATTCGTGTTCGCCTGCCTGTTCCTGTTTTTCCGCGCCACCTATCCGCGCTATCGCTATGACCAGATCATGCGTCTGGGATGGAAGGTCTTCATCCCGATTTCCATCGTCTGGATCCTGGTGACCGGCTGCATGAAATATTTCGGCTGGTTCCCGCTGGGAGCCTGAGGTCCACGTTATGAACCGTATTTCCAGTTACTTCAGAAGCCTGCTGCTCATCGAGTTGTTCAAGGGTCTGGGCGTGACCATCCGCTACATGTTCTCGCCCAAGTACACCATGCGCTTCCCGATGGAGCACATTCCCAAATCCAACCGCTTTCGCGGGCTGCACGCATTGCGCCGCTACCCCAATGGCGAAGAGCGCTGCATCGCCTGCAAGCTGTGCGAGGCGGTGTGCCCGGCGCTGGCGATCACCATCGATTCGGCGCCGCGTGCCAAGGACGGCCAACGCCGTACCACGCGTTACGACATCGACATGTTCAAGTGCATCTATTGCGGTTTCTGCGAGGAGAGCTGCCCGGTGGATTCGATCGTGGAGACGCATGTGCACGAGTACCACTTCGAGAAACGCGGCGAACATGTGGTGACCAAACCGCAGCTGCTGGCCATCGGCGATCGGTTCGAGAAGGACGTGGCCGCCGCACGCGCGCAAGACGCGGCGTATCGCTAGGAGAAATGATGTCCCCGCAACTGTTTCAACTGATCTGTTTCTACGCGTTCGGCATCATTGCCGTACTCTCGGCGCTGATGGTCATCACGCTGCGCAACCCCGTGCACGCGGTGTTGTCGCTGATTTTGGCGTTTTTCAATGTGGCGGCGATCTGGCTGCTGGCGCAGGCGGAGTTTCTGGCCATCGTGCTGATCGTCGTGTATGTCGGCGCGGTAATGGTGCTGTTCCTCTTTGTCGTGATGATGCTGGACATCAATACCGACAGGGTGCGGGAGGGCTTCATCCGCTATCTGCCGGTGGGCATTGCCGTGGCGGTGGTCATGCTGCTGGAGATCCTGGCGCTGATCGGCGTGCGTGCCATGCACGCGCAGACCATGGGTGCCAATCCGGCAGTGCAGGCCGGGGTATCCAACACCGCGTGGCTGGGGCAGGCGTTGTACACGCAATTCCTGCTGCCGTTCGAGATTGCCGCACTGATCCTGACGGTGGGCGTGATTGCCGCGGTGGTGCTGACCCTGCGCCATCGTGTCGGCGTGCGCCGGCAGAACCCGGGGGACCAGGTCCGCGTGAAGATTGCCGATCGCGTGCGCGTGGTGAAGATGGAAACGGTGCGACGTCCGAAAGGCGCGGGCCCGAAGGAGTCCTGAGACATGATTACGCTTGCTCATTTCATCGTTCTGGGGGCGGTGCTGTTCTGCATCGCCGTGGCCGGCATCTTCATCAATCGCAAGAATGTCATCGTGCTGCTGATGGCCATCGAGCTGATGCTGCTGGCGGTGAACATCAATTTCGTGGCGTTCTCGCGCTTTCTCGGCGATCCGGCGGGGCAGGTGTTCGTGTTCTTCATCCTGACCGTGGCGGCGGCGGAATCGGCCATCGGACTGGCCATTCTTGTGCTGCTGTTCCGCAATCGCGGCACCGTGAACGTCGCCGACATCGACAGCATGAAGGGTTAAGGGCACATGAGTCTTTCCACCACCATTTTGCTGATCATCGCCCTGGCGCCGCTGGCCGGCTCCGTCCTGGCCGGGTTGCTGGGCAGCAAGATCGGCCGCGCCGGTTCGCATACGGTGACCATCGCCGGCGTCGCCATCTCCTGCGTGCTGTCGTTCTACGTGCTCTATCAGCTGGTCTGGGGCGGTGCGCCGGTCTACAACGAGAACCTGTACACCTGGTTCCAGGTCGGCCATCTGAGCGTGAATGTCGGCTTCATGATCGATCACCTGACCGCGTTGATGATGTGCGTGGTGACGTTCGTGTCGCTGGCGGTGCACATCTACACCATCGGTTACATGGCTGATGACGAGGGTTACACCCGCTTCTTCAGCTACATCGCGCTGTTCACCTTCTCCATGCTCATGCTGGTGATGAGCAACAACTTCATGCAGCTGTTTTTCGGCTGGGAAGCGGTCGGCGTGGTGTCGTATCTGCTGATCGGTTTCTATTACAGGAAGGAATCGGCCATTTTCGCCAATCTCAAGGCGTTCCTGGTCAATCGCGTGGGCGATTTCGGCTTTCTGCTGGGCATTGCCGCAGTGCTGTATTACTTCGGCACGCTGGATTACGTGCAGGTGTTCGATCACGTGCAGTTGCTGGTGGGGCAGAAGCTGCACATTTCCCAGCACGTCGCCTGGGGCGCGGCCACCGTGATATCGATCCTCCTTTTCATCGGCGCCATGGGCAAATCGGCGCAGATACCGCTGCACGTGTGGCTCCCCGATTCGATGGAAGGCCCGACCCCGATTTCCGCGCTGATCCACGCCGCGACCATGGTCACGGCAGGCATCTTCATGGTGGCGCGCATGTCGCCGATCTTCGAGCTGTCCGATGCGGCGCTGAGCTTCGTGCTGGTCATTGGCGCTACCGGTGCGCTATTCATGGGTCTGATCGGCATCGTGCAGAACGACATCAAGCGCGTGGTGGCGTATTCCACGCTGTCGCAGCTGGGTTACATGACGGCAGCGCTGGGGGCCTCGGCGTTTGCCGGCGGCATTTTCCACCTGATGACGCACGCCGCGTTCAAGGCGCTGCTGTTCCTGGGCGCCGGCTCGGTGATCATTGCCATGCATCACGAGCAGGACATGCGCTACATGGGCGGTCTGCGCAAGTACATGCCCATTACCTACGTGACCATGTGGATCGGCACTCTGGCGCTGTGCGGCGTGCCGTTCTTCTCCGGGTTCTATTCCAAGGACATGATCATCGAGGCGGTGGCCGACTCGCACGTGTGGGGGGCGGGCTATGCCCACTTCTGCGTGATGGCGGGCGTGCTGGTGACATCACTGTATTCGTTCCGTCTGATGTATCTCACCTTCCATGGCAAGGAGAAGTTCACCGTCAAGCACGGTCACGGCGATGCACACGACGATCATGCGCATCATGAGCCGGGTGTACTGGCGCACGCACCCAAGGAGTCGCCCTGGGTGGTGACGTTGCCACTGATCATGCTGGCCATTCCATCGCTGATTGCCGGATATATCGGCATCAAGCCGCTGTTGTTCGGGAATTTCTTCGACCACGCGATACATGTGGCTCCGTCGCACGACGTGCTGGGCAGGCTTGCAGGGGACTTCCATGGGTCGCTGGCAATGTCCATCGATTCCCTGGTTTCGCCCGCCTTCGGCTTGGTCGCACTGGGCTTCGCCATCTGCACATACGTCTATGTGGTCAATCCGGCCGCCGCCGACAAGATCAAGCGCTGGCTGTATCCGGTCTATGTGACGCTGGACCGCAAGTTCTGGTTCGACGAGGTGTATTACGCCATCTTCGCCCGTGGCGGCGTGCTGCTGGGCCGTGCGCTGTGGCGTGGCGGCGACGCGGCGGTGATCGATGGGGTCATGGTGGATGGTTCGGCGGGCATGGTGCGGCGCATCGGTGCCGGCGTGCGTCGCCTGCAGTCGGGCCGACTCTACGAATATGCCTTCGCGATGATTTTCGGGCTGGTGCTACTGCTCGGCGGCTATTGGCTGCTGGGTCAGGGCGGCTGACAGACCACAGGGAAAGAATTAACGATGTCCAATCTTTTGAGCCTGCTGATCTGGGTCCCCATCATTGGCGCCGTGCCGGTGCTGATGGCGGGCGCCGATCGACCGCGCGCGGCGCGCTGGATTTCATTGCTGGTGGCACTGCTCACCCTGGCGCTGAGTCTGCTGATGCTTCCGGCGTTCCACATGAACGACGGCGGCATGCAGTTGACCGAGTCGGCGACGTGGATCGCATCATTGAACGTGAAGTACGCGCTGGGCGTGGACGGCATTTCGGTGGCGCTGATCCTGCTGACCACCATTGTCACGCCGTTGGTCGTCATCGGTGCCTGGGAAGTGATCACCAAGCGGGTGCATCACTACATGGCGGCCATGCTGATTCTCGAAGGCCTGATGATCGGCGTGTTCTGCGCCACCGACGCGCTACTGTTCTACGTGTTCTTCGAAGCCATGCTGATTCCGATGTTCCTGATCATCGGCATCTGGGGCGGACCACGGCGGGTCTATGCCACGCTGAAGTTCTTCATCTATACGTTTCTGGGCTCGATCTTCATGCTGATCGGCCTGATCTACCTGTACCAGCAGGCGGGCACCTTCGACATGGCCACGCTGGAGGCGCTGCCGCTGACCATGCAGCAGCAGACTTGGCTGTTCTTCGCCTTCCTGATCGCGTTCGCGGTAAAGGTGCCGATGGTGCCGGTGCACACGTGGTTGCCTGATGCCCACGTGGAGGCGCCGACCGGCGGTTCGGTGATCCTGGCGGCAGTGATGCTGAAGATCGGCGGATACGGGTTCCTGCGCTTCTCGCTGCCCATGACGCCGGATGCATCCGCGCATTACGCATGGCTGCTCATCACGTTGAGCCTGATCGCGGTGGTCTATATCGGCTACGTGGCTCTGGTGCAGACCGACATGAAGAAGCTGGTGGCGTATTCGTCGATCGCGCACATGGGCTTTGTCACGCTCGGCACGTTCATCGCCTTCATGCTGATTCGCGATTCCCATAACATGGAAGCGGCGCGGCTGGGCATCCAGGGCGGCATGGTGCAGATGATCTCGCACGGCTTCGTCTCCGGTGCCATGTTCTCGTGCATCGGCGTCATGTACGACCGTCTGCATACACGCAAGATCGCGGATTACGGCGGACTCATGACCGTGATGCCCTGGTTCGCCGCCTTCGTGATGTTGTTTGCGTTCGCCAATTGCGGCGTGCCGGGCACCAGCGGGTTCGTTGGCGAATTCATGGTCATCCTGGCCAGCTTCAGCGCCAACCCGTGGCTGGCACTGGTGGCCGCGTTCACCCTGATCATTGGCGCTGCCTACACCTTGTGGCTGGTCAAGCGCGTGATATGGGGCAAGGTCACCAACCCTGCCGTGGAAAAAATGCCGGGGCTGAACGGCCGGGAGGTTCTGGTGCTGGGCGTGTTCGCACTGGGCGTGCTGGCCATCGGTGTGTGGCCGGCGCCGCTGGTTCACCTGATGGATGCTCCGATCACCAAGCTGGTCGGCCAGCTGGCGCACTCGAAGATTTAGGAAAGGCATGATCATGATGCAACGATTTGAACGAGCCGTGTGCGATTGCGCCGCAGTGATGCGCGCGCCGGGGCGCATTCGCAGCAACGGGAGCGCCGCATGAACCTTCACTCCCTTCTGACCTTGCTGCCGGAGTTGTACATGGTGGCAGCGGTGTGCGTCATGCTGCTGCTGGATTTGTGGCTGCGGCACACTCAGCGCAACATCACCCATTGGCTGGCTGTGCTGATCACTGTGGTCACCGGAATTCTGGTGATCTTCGGGCAGCCGGCGACCAGCGAGACCGTGTTCCACGGCATGTTCGTGCGCGATCAGGTTGCCGAGATCCTGAAGGTGTTCACGCTGCTGTCCGTGCTGCTGGTGTTCGTGCTGGGCCGCCCCTACCTGCGCGAGCGCAACCTGTTCCAGGGCGAGTTCTATTCGCTGACCCTGTTTGCCACGCTGGGCGTGATGTTCCTGGTATCCGCGGGCAGTCTGGTCACGGTGTATCTGGGGCTGGAGTTGCTGACGTTGTCGTCCTACGCGCTGGTGGCGCTGAATCGCGACAATGGCCTGGCGTCCGAAGCGGCGATGAAGTACTTCGTGCTGGGCGCGTTGGCTTCCGGCATGCTGCTGTACGGCATGTCCATGGTGTATGGCGCCACCGGCACACTGGATCTGGCGCACCTGCACGGTGCGGCGACCGCCACGCACATGCCGCACCTGCTGATTTTCGGCCTGATCTTCATGATCGTCGGCATCGCCTTCAAGCTGGGTGCGGCACCATTCCATATGTGGCTGCCCGATGTGTATCAGGGCGCGCCCACAGTGGTGACCATGTTCATCGGTTCGGCCTCCAAGCTGGCGGCGTTCGGTATGGCGTATCGCCTTCTGGGCGGCGGGATGGGCACTCTGTCTCCCCACTGGCAGGTGATGGTGGCTGCCATTGCGGTGCTCTCACTGGCCATCGGCAACCTGGTTGCGCTGGTGCAGACCAACCTGAAACGCCTGCTGGCCTATTCGACCATCTCGCACATGGGTTTCTTGCTGGTCGGTTTCGTCAACGCCTCGCCAGAGGGCTATTCCGCGGCAATGTTCTATGCGATTGCGTATGCGCTGATGAGCACCGCG
Organism: uncultured Gammaproteobacteria bacterium; assembly: GCA_963747595.1. Taxonomy (GTDB): domain Bacteria; phylum Pseudomonadota; class Gammaproteobacteria; order Xanthomonadales; family Rhodanobacteraceae; genus Oleiagrimonas. The sequence goes on along the minus strand of CAVVFO010000002.1, from coordinate 567,479 downwards.
GCATTCGGCGTGATTCTGGCGCTGGCACGCGCCGGGTTCGAATGCGAGGAGATCGACGACTTCAAGGGATTGGCGAAGCGCTCGCCGTGGTTCGCGGGCCTGATGGCGTTGGCGATGTTTTCGCTGGCCGGCGTGCCGCCGTTGTTCGGGTTCTTTGCCAAGTTGATGGTCCTCAAGGCGGCCATCGATGCGGGCATGCTGTGGCTGGCCATCATTGGTGCGGTGTTCGCCATCATCGGACTGTTCTATTACCTGCGCGTGGTCAAGGTGATGTATTTCGATGAGCCTGCCGAGGGCGTGGAGCTGGAAGCGCATCGCGACCCATCGTTGCGTTGGGCATTGTCGATCAATGCGTTTGCACTGCTTGGCCTCGGGCTGTATTGGGGGCCGTTGTTGGCATGGTGCAAGCATGCCTTCGCGGGTTGAAGCCGGACGCAGGAAAAAGCATTCCGACGGCCGATTTCCAACCGTTCGGTATTGCCATGCAAGGTGCAAAACGGTATAGTTCCGTTTCTCCGGTGCGGGGTGGAGCAGTCTGGCAGCTCGTCGGGCTCATAACCCGAAGGTCGCAGGTTCGAATCCTGCCCCCGCTACCAGGTTGACGGCAAAGAAGCCTCCTTGTGAGGCTTTTTTGTTGGGCGCAGGATGCGCCGTGCCGGCGCCCTTTCGGGAGCTGCGCGTAACCGCGATCGGATACAACGGAGACGCTTGAAAAATGGGCGTTTCGCCCATTTTTTGTTTGCAGACCATCGACGGTCAGGCATTGGACAGGTAGGCATTGGATACACGCGCACTCGCAGATCGTTTTACCCTGGCACTGGCCGATCTCGGCCTCGAGTGTCTGGGACTGGAATGGCAGCCCGCTCAAGGGCAGAGTACATTGCGCGTATTCATCGACACGGTGGAGACGGACGCGGCGCCCCGCGAGCGCGAAGTCGGTGTCGATGACTGCGAGGCAGCCAGCCGTGAGCTGTCGGCGCTGCTGGATGTCGATGACCCCATCCCCGGGCACTATGTTCTGGAAGTGTCCTCCCCGGGCGTGGACCGGCCGCTGTTCACGGCAGCGCAGTTCGCGCGTTTCGTGGGGCAGGAGGCCAAGGTGACATTGAAGGCGCCGATGAACGGTCGGCGACGCTTCAAGGGAATCATCACCAGTGTCGAGGACGAGCGGATTGTGCTGGAGGTCGAACGCACGGCTGTCGAGTTCACGCATGACGCTGTGGAAAGTGCGCGATTGGTGCCGGACTGGGTCGCGTTGGGGATCGCCCCGACGCCGAAGCCGGGTGGAAAGAAGAGCAACAAGGCCTGACTTGGGTTGAGAGCTTAGGTGCATTGAGCACTGCGGAGTGGCGGCGATGAGCAGAGATTTATTGTTGGTGGTGGATGCGGTCTCGAACGAGAAGGGCGTGCCGCGGGAAACCATTTTCGAAGCAATGGAAGCGGCGCTGGCCTCTGCGGCCAAGAAGCGCTATCCCGACGAGGATGCGGACATCCGTGTCAGCATCGACCGCGATACCGGCGAATACGAGACCTTCCGCCGCTGGGAAATCATTGCCGATGACGGCGAGATGGAATCGCCGTATTGGCAGGTTCGGTTGATGGATGCGCTGGACGAGCGCGAGGATGCCGAGGTCGAACAATTCATCGAGACCCAGATCGAGAACGCGGAATTTGGCCGCATTGCCGCGCAGGCCGCCAAACAGGTGATCGTGCAGCGCGTGCGCGAGGCCGAGCGTGCCCAGGTCGTGGAGGCGTTCCAGGATCGTGTCGGCGAATTGATCACCGGTATCGTCAAGCGCGTGGAGCGCGGCAACATCTACCTGGATCTGGGCAGCAACGCCGAGGCCTTCGTGCCGCGGGACAAGTCGATCCAGCGCGAACCCGTACGCGTTGGCGACCGCCTGCGCGGTTATCTGTACGAAGTGCGTTCGGAAGTGCGCGGGCCGCAGCTGTTCGTTTCGCGCACGGCGCCGGAATTCATGATCGAGCTGTTCAATCTCGAGGTTCCCGAGGTTGGCCAGGGTCTGGTGGAGATCAAGGGCTGCGCCCGCGACGCGGGTGACCGCGCCAAGATCGCCGTGCTGGCCCACGACAGCCGCACCGATCCCATCGGTGCCTGCATCGGCATGCGCGGCTCGCGCGTGCAGGCTGTCTCCAACGAGCTCAACGGCGAACGCATCGACATCGTGCTGTGGCACGAGAATTTCGCCCAGTTCGTCATCAACGCAATGGCGCCGGCGGAAGTGCAGTCCATCATCATGGACGAGGAAAAGCACTCCATGGACATCGCCGTGGCCGAGGACAAGCTGTCCCAGGCCATCGGCCGCGGTGGCCAGAACGTGCGGCTGGCCAGCAAGCTGACCGGCTGGCAGCTCAACGTGATGACCCACGAGCAGGTGCAGGCCAAGAGCGAGGCCGAACAGGAAGCCGCGCTGGAGCTGTTCATGGAGCATCTGGAAGTGGATCAGGAGATCGCCAACATCCTGGTGCAGGAAGGATTTTCCAGCATCGAGGAAATCGCCTACGTGCCGACTGCCGAGCTGCTGGCGGTGGAAGGCTTCGACGAGGACATCGTCGAGGAGCTTCGTGCCCGTGCCCGCGATGCACTGCTGACACAGGCGCTGGCCGCCGAGGAAGACATCGAGGAGCACAAGCCGGCCGATGACCTGCTGGCGCTGGAAGGCATGGACGAGAGCATGGCGTACATCCTGGCCGAACGCGGGATCATTACCGCGGACGACCTGGCGGATCTCGCTGTCGACGATTTGATCGATATCGAGAATATGGACGAGGAACGCGCCGCGGCATTGATCATGGCCGCGCGTGCACCGATGATCGCTCGACTGGAACAGGGTGGCTGACCCGGTACCGAAGGCGGCGCCCGCGAGGGTGCGCCGGAGAGGGCAACCTCTTCAACGGGAGCGGGACACACATGGTGTGTTCACACGTAGAGCATGGGAAAGGCGGAGAATCTAGAGAATGTCGGACGTTACTATCAAGCAACTTGCCAAAGTCCTGGACATGCCGGTGGACAAGCTGCTGGCGCAGCTGGACGAGGCCGGAATGCCGTTCTCCGAACCCGATCAGGCCATCAGCAGCACCGAAAAGGTCAAGCTGCTGGGGTTTCTGCGCCGCACGCACGGCAAGGGAGAGCCGGTTCCCGCAGGCGGGGAGAGCGAAAGCGACGAGAATTCGCCGCGCCGGATCACTCTGCGACGGCGCAGGATGAGCGAACTGAAAGTCTCCGGGAGCGGCCGCAACAGCGGGCGTGGCGCTCCCTCCAAAACCGTGAATGTGGAAGTTCGCGGCAAGCGCACATACGTCAAGCGCAGCGAAATGTCCGATGACACGCAGCTCGAATCCGAGCGCGAAGAGGCCCAACGCAAACTGCGGGAATCGCAGGAGCAGCGCGCGCGCGAGGAAAGCGAACTCGCCGAGCAGGCACAACGTCGCGAGCAGCAGAAGCTGGATCGCGAGGCGGCCGAAAAGGCCGAGCAGGAACAGCGCGAGGAGGCCGCTCGTCTGCAGGCAGAAAGCGAGGCGGCAGCAAAGGCTGCTGCCGAGGCTCCGCCGGAGGCCGTAGAAGAGACCCAGCCGGAGGCGGAGTCCGATGATCAGGCGGGGCCGGTCGAGGTCGAGGCTGCCGCTGATGCTGATGCTGCTGCTACAACGGAGTCCACGGAAACCGGGGCGGCCAAGCCCAAGGATGCCTGGTCGACTCCCGTCATGCCTCGCATTCATGAGGATCGGCCGCCGCGTCGCGAACGTGTCGCCGATACCTCGCGGCCGACCGCGCGCAAATCCCGGGACAAGGACAAGGACAAGGACGAAGCGCGCGACAAGCAGGACGAGCGCGGCAAACACCGCACAGGCGGCCAGTTGCACCTGAGCGAAGCCGACCGGGCACGGCGTTCCAGCAGCCGCAAGCGTGGTCGCAACCGTGGCGCTACACCGGCCCGCGGCGGCTCCAACTCGCCGCACGGCTTTTCGCGTCCCACCGCTCCGGTGGTCCGCGACGTCCCCGTCGGCGAAGCCAATGTGGTCTCCGAACTGGCGCAGAAAATGGCCGTCAAGGGTGCCGAGGTGGTCAAGGCGCTGTTCAAGATGGGGGTCATGACCACCATCAACCAGGTCATCGATCACGACACCGCGACCCTGGTCGTGGAGGAGCTTGGCCATAACCCGGTCAAGGAAGAGGACAAGGGCGCCGAGGCCGCGCTGCTGGAGCAGGCCGCCTCCAATCAGGAAGAGGGCGAACAGCGGCCACGGCCGCCGGTGGTCACCATCATGGGCCATGTCGACCACGGCAAGACCTCGCTGCTGGACTATATCCGCAAGGCCAAGGTGGTTTCGGACGAGGCCGGTGGCATCACGCAGCATATCGGCGCGTATCACGTGACCACCGACAAGGGCGTGATCACGTTCCTGGATACGCCGGGCCATGCCGCGTTTACGTCCATGCGCGCGCGCGGCGCACAATCCACGGATATCGTGGTGCTGGTCGTGGCGGCCGATGACGGCGTCATGCCGCAGACCATCGAGGCCATCAAGCATGCGCGCGCCGCCAAGGTGCCGCTGATCGTGGCCCTCAACAAGATGGACAAGGACGACGCCAATCCCGACAACGTCAAGCAGGGATTGGTGGCGCAGGAAGTGGTGCCGGAAGACTGGGGCGGCGACGTGCAGTTCGTGCCGGTGTCGGCCAAGAGTGGTGACGGCATCGACAATCTGCTGGACGCCGTCTCGTTGCAGGCCGAACTGATGGAATTGCGGGCGCCGACCGAGGGTCAGGCGTCGGGCGTGGTCATCGAATCCAGCCTTGACCGCGGTCGCGGCCCCGTGGCCACGGTTCTTGTACAGAAGGGCACGCTGAAGAAGGGCGACTTCGTGGTATGCGGCGTCGAGTTTGGGCGCATGCGTGCGCTGATCGACGAAACCGGAGTCCAGGTCGATTCGGCCGGCCCGTCGATTCCGGTGCAGGTGCTCGGCTTGTCCGGTGTCCCCGATGCCGGTGATGATTTCGTCGCCGTGGCCGATGAAAAGCTGGCCCGTCAGGTAGCCGAGGAGCGTCAGCACAAGCGTCGCGAGACGCGGCTGGTGAGCAAGACCAACCGCCTTGAGGACATCATGGCGAAGATGGGCCAGGAAGAGCAGCAGACGCTCAATATCCTCATCAAGGCCGACGTCCAGGGATCTGCAGAGGCGCTGCGCGAATCGTTGAGCCAGATCGGCAACGATCTGGTGAGCGTCAACGTGGTCTCCAGCGGTGTGGGCGGGATCACCGAGTCCGATGCCACTCTGGCAGCTGCCTCCAAGGCGCTGATCATCGGCTTCAACGTGCGTGCCGATGCGTCGGCGCGCAGGGTGATCGATACCAGCGGCCTGGATTTGCGCTACTTCTCCATCATCTACGACGTGATCGATCAGGTCACGCAGGCTGCCAGCGGTTTGCTGGGCATGGAAATCCGCGAGGAGATCATCGGCACCGCCGAAGTTCGCGACGTGTTCCGCAGCTCCAAGTTCGGCGCGGTGGCCGGTTCCATCGTGGTCGAGGGCAGCGTCAAGCGCAGCAAGCCGATCCGTGTGCTGCGCGACAACACGGTGATCTTCGAAGGCGAGCTGGAATCGCTGCGCCGCTACAAGGAGGATGTCCAGGAGGTCAAGGAAGGGACCGAATGCGGCATTGGCGTCAAGCAGTACAACGACGTCAAGAAGGGCGATCAGATCGAGTGCTTCGAGCGCATCGAGGTGGAGCGAACGCTCTAGAGAGCGGCGGACAGGAGATAGCAGGGCGCAGCGCTGCTGATCGGGTTTCGCTGCGTTCAGCAGCAAACTGCAATATCCGTTTCATCTTGGTTTTTTCACTTCTCTTCACTTTCTGTATCTCATGCCTTCACGCGATTTCAAACGCACGGACCGTATCGCCTCGCAGCTGCGGCGCGAAGTAGGCCAGCTCGTGCACGGTGCCGTGCGTGATCACGCTTTGCCGTCGGCCAGCGTCTCGGACGTGGAGGTGACGCGCGAACTGGATGTGGCCACGGTGTGGATCACCACGCTGGAACCGGCAGCTTCCACGCAGGCGGTACGCGATCTGAACACTCTGGCCCCGGTCTTGCGCAAGGCATTGTCCAGCCGGGTCCGGCTGCGGCGCGTGCCGGAGCTGCGCTTTCGCTACGATGCGTCTGTGGATACCGGGGAGCGAATCGAAGCGCTGCTGCGGGGGCTGCACGACGACACAGACGCGAACGACTGAATCTGGCGCAGCCGCAACGTCGCGGCGTGATTCGCGCATCGTGACTTTCTCCTGCACTGCGCTGTTGTCCCTCTATGGCTCGCATCACCTATCGCACAGTGAACGGAATCGTCCTCCTGGACAAGCCAGCGGGCGTGAGTTCCAACAAGGCATTGCAGATCGTGCGCCGCATGTTTCGTGCTGCCAAGGGCGGCCACACGGGCAGCCTGGATCCACTGGCCACGGGACTCCTGCCGTTGTGTTTCGGCGAGGCGACGAAGATCGCCGGTCTTCTTCTGGGGTCGCGCAAGGCATATGAGGCCGATTGTCGCCTGGGGCAGGCCACCACCACGGATGATGCCGAGGGCGAGGTGCTGGAGCAGCGCCCCGTGCCTGCGCTGGATCGCCAGACGGTGGATGAAGCGCTGAACGCATTTACAGGTCACATCGAGCAGGTTCCGCCGATCTATTCAGCGCTCAAGCGTGATGGCGTGCCGATGTACAAACGTGCCCGTGCCGGCGAGCAGCTTGATCTTCCGTCGCGCGCCGTGCATATCGAGGCGATTGAAATACTGGCCCTTGATGGCACGCATGTGCGGTTGCGCGTGACGTGTGGTTCCGGGACCTACATTCGCGCGCTGGCGCGCGATCTGGGCGACAAGCTGGGGTGCGGCGCGCACCTGACCGGATTGCGCCGGCTCTGGGTCGATCCGTTCACGCACCCGGAGATGTTGACCATGGCCGAGCTGGAGGCGCGAGCCCGGCAGGGCGATGAGGCGCTGGCGTCGTGTCTGTTGCCGGTGGATGCCGGTCTTGCCCGCATGCCCGCGTTGCGTCTGGATGTGGCGCAGAGCCGCGCACTCGGTTTCGGCCAGAGCGTCGTGTGCGCAGGAGCGGTGCCCGGTGTCCATCGCGCGTATGCCGCGGATGGTCAGCTTCTGGCCTTGACCGATGTCGCAGCGGATGGACGCCTGCGGGTACGCCGCGGGTTCAATTTGCCCTCGGCGCAGTGCGGCCTGTCCGGCTGATCTACGCGCTGCAAGCCACAAAAAAACCGACGTCGAAACGTCGGTTTTTTTGTTTGGACAGGCTGAATACCGTTCAGTGTTCCGGCGCGTCACCGTCCGTACGATCGGTCGTTGGCCGTCGCTGGTTCTGGTTTTCGCGCCCACGTGTATCGGGTGATCCCGAACCCGCAAGGTCTCCTTGCGGCGGACGCGGTGGCTTCACGGCGACGTGATCCGGATCCTGGATGCGCGGTGCCGAGGCAGCGTGGGCTTTCGCGGGGCCGTCTGCCGTGGAATGTGTCACATTGCCGGCTTTGTCCGATCCTGAGGCGTGTGCCGTGGATTTTTCTCCGGATGGCTGCGCAGGAGCCTTGCGGGGTGCGGCCTCCGGCGTTGTCTCTTTCGAGGGTGTGGACGCGTCGCTGGAGCTCGTCGCCCTGATTTTGGTGGAGGTCGCCTCGGGCGTGGCTGTCTTGCTTGCAGGGGTGCTTTCCGCACGTGACGAGGACCGGGGCTCGCGTGCCGTCGTCTCCTCCCTGGCGGGGGCGGTAGGCCGCTCCGCTTCCGAGGACGGCGATGCGGATGCCTCCTTTGCAGAAGAAACGGTGGAGCCCGGCGTGGGCACCGTAGCGCCGGGGCTGTCGGCGCGCGATGGCGATGTCGGAGTTGTCGCCGGTGGCGCATTTGAAGCGCCGGAATCCGAGCGCGTCGCCGGGCTGCCGGAAGACGTGGCGGAGGAGGACGGCTGGTTTTCCTGCGGTGTCTGGGCCTGCTTCGGAGCCTGAGAGGCAGACTTCAGATCCCCACCCTCCTTGGACGGTGGCGTTGCAGCGGTGTGTCCGGAGACGGCAGGCGCCGCGTGAGCGCCCGCTGCCTCTACGGAGGCAGCGTCGGAGGTGCGCCCGCTTCTGGCCCCAGGCTGGACGTCCGCGTCACGTGATGCTGCTTCGCTCTTTGCCGATGGCGCGGGCCGTTTGGCAGCATCATCATGGTCTGCCTTGCCGGAAGACGTATTGTCGCTCGTAGGGGCGCGGTCGCCCCGCGTGCCTGCAGCCGCCTTGGGGGACGGTGTCTGCGTCTTTTTATCCTCGGATGATCGTTTGTCCGCATGTGGCGGGGACGCAGCCTGGTCCGTGGACGCATCGTTGTTCTGCGTCTGCGCCTTGTTTTCCTGGCTGCGGCGACGACGACGGCCGCCGCGGCGACCGCGCCGCCGCCGCTGGCCGCTGCTGCTGGAGGAGGACGAGCCGTTTTCATCCTGGTCTTTGTGGCCCTTCTGATGCTCCGACACACTTGCCGTGTCGGCCTTCTTGTCTTCGACTGCTCCGGTGCCTGTCGATTGCGTGCCGGCACGAGCTGGTTCGTTGCGCTGGGCAGAGCGTGTCGAGCCGGTTTTTGTACGGCCGTGATCGGAGGCCGCGGTTGCTTCCGTCGCGGTTTTTGTCTTTTGCGAGGAGGAGGTGTCGGCTGACTCTTTCTTCCCCGATTCCTCGCGCTTGCGGTCATTGTTGGGGGCGTCTGAACTGGAGGACTTGCGTGGTGATCTGCTTGCCGAGTCCGGCTTGTTGCTCCTGCCGGAACTCTGTCGCGAACTCTGGCGCTTGCCGCCATCACTGCTGTCGCTGCGGCTACGTGACCCGCCGCTGCGACGTCGCTGCTGCCGCTCGCCATCGCTCTGCTCGGCAGCAGCAGGACGGCGCGAGCCCGGTTGCGTCGGCTTGCGGCGACGGGCGGGCGCGATGTCGTCCTCGGACGCACTGTCATTCGTGCGTGATGGCCCGTTCAACCAGCCGAACAGACGCGACATCAGACCGCCGTCGCTACGTGTCGCAGGAGGACTGGAAGGCGCGGGAGGTGTCGTCGGCTGAGGCGACGGACTGGTCGCGGCAATCTCGCGCAGTGGGGCCGGTGTGGACGGAACCACCCGGCTCACCGCCGGCTGCTCGCTGCTGCCCAGATCCTGCCCCATTTTGCGCAGCGGTTCTTCCGCCACCGGGGTCAGGCGTTCGTAGCTGGGTTTGCTGTGCTCGCCCATGTCGGCTTCGCGAATGCGCTGGATTTCCAGATGCGGTGTTTCCAGATGCGGATCCGCCACCACGACCACATGGACGCTGTGGCGCATCTCGATCTCGACGACGCTGGCGCGCTTCTCGTTGAGCAGAAAGTTGGCGACCGATGACGGGGCCTGCACCAGTACCTGGCCGGTGCTGTCCTTCATGGCATATTCTTCGATCAGGCGCAGCGTGGACAGCGACAGCGACTCCACGCTGCGGATCTGACCATGGCCGTCACAGCGCGGGCAGACAATCTGCGTGGCTTCGCCGAGGCTGGGGCGCAGGCGCTGACGGGACATTTCCAGCAGACCGAAACGCGAAATGCGGCCGAGCTGCACGCGAGCGCGATCGCGCTTCAGTGCCTCGCGCAGCTTCTCTTCGACCTCGCGCTGATGTTTGGGGCTGTCCATGTCGATGAAATCGATGACGATCAGGCCACCGGCATCGCGAATGCGCAGCTGACAGGCAATTTCCACCGCCGCCTCGCAATTGGTGTGAAACGCCGTCTCCTCGATGTCGCTGCCCTTGGTGGCGCGCGCCGAGTTGATGTCGATGGCGGTCAGCGCCTCGGTCTGGTCAATGACGATGGAGCCACCGGCAGGCAGTCGCACGGTGCGGTCGAAGGCACTCTCGATCTGCGTCTCGATCTGGTAGCGCGAGAACAGCGGCGTGGTGTCTTCATACAGTTTCAGCTTGTGCAGGGCATTGGGCATGACCTGCTGCATGAACTCGTGGGCGTCCTGGTAAAGTTCGGCTTCGTCGATCAGGATCTCGCCGATGTCGCTGCGCAGATAATCGCGCAGGGCACGGATGAACAGCTTCGATTCCTGGTAGATCAGGAAGGGCGATTTTTTGGTGTCGGCCGCCGCCGCGATGGATTTCCACAGTTGCAGCAGGTAGTCCAGATCCCACTGCAGCTCTTCGGCGTCACGGCCCAGGCCGGCAGTGCGCACGATCAGCCCCATATTCTCGGGCAGATCCATGTGTCCCAAGGCTTCCTTCAGTGCCGCGCGGTCCTCGCCTTCGATGCGACGCGATACGCCGCCGGCCTTGGGGCTGTTGGGCATCAGCACCATGTAGCGCCCGGCCAGGCTGATGAACGTGGTCAGTGCAGCGCCCTTGTTGCCGCGCTCTTCCTTTTCCACCTGGACGATGAGTTCCTGGCCTTCCTTGAGCAACTCGCGGATGCCCGCCTTGTGCGGGTCTAGGCCGGCCTTGAAATATTCCCGGGAAATTTCCTTGAGTGGCAGGAATCCGTGCCGATCGGCGCCGTAGTCGATGAAGCATGCTTCGAGCGACGGCTCGACGCGAGTCACGCGGGCCTTGTAGATGTTGGATTTTTTCTGTTCGCGGGAGGGTATCTCGATATCGAGATCGTAGAGATTCTGGCCATCGACGATGGCCACACGCAACTCTTCACGCTGAGTTGCGTTGATCAACATGCGTTTCATTGTTTTATCCTCAGGCCCGCATGCGCGGCCGCGCGCGGCGACCATGCATCGGGGCAGGCCAGCCGGAGATCGCGCCGCTGCATGAGAGCGGTAAAAGGTCCGAAGCAGTCCGGTCTTCGGGCAAATTGTCGGGTTGCATGCGCTTGTTTCAAGCGATTCGGACATTGCAGACATCAAGCAATCACGAACCAGCGCTGCCATGAGGCCTGGGTCGACAGGGTGTTTCAATGCCCTGGCAACCGTTACGATGACTGGCAGATGGCGCCGGAGCCACGTCTCGGGGCCCCGGGGCGTCTCCACCGGCCACAGGACCGGGCAGTGCCCTCGAAAACCTTGAGGTTTCGAGTCCACTTGGCGCCTGCGGAGTATACCTTTCAATTTCGGATTTTTTCAATGCGGACGGCAACTTCCCGAGATACGGCGCCAAGCGTGCAGCAGCTGGAAATCGGCCCCGAGCGCGATGGCCAGCGGCTGGATAACTGCCTTGCGGCAGTGCTCAAGGGCGTCCCGCGCAGCCTGATCTATCGCGTCGTGCGCAAGGGGCAGGTGCGGATCAATGGCAAGCGCGCCAAACCGGATACACGTTTGAGCGCCGGCGACACGGTGCGTATTCCTCCCGTGCATACCGCTCCAACCGGACAACGTTCCGCTCCGCCGCCGGGTCTGCTACGCCAGGCTGCCGATGCAGTGATCTTCGAGGACAGGCATTTCGTGGTGATGGACAAGCCAGCCGGCATGGCCAGCCACGGCGGCAGCGGGGTGACATTCGGCGCGATCGAGCTGTTGCGGACAGCGCGCCCCGAGGAACATCTGGAGCTGGTGCACCGGCTGGATCGCGATACCAGCGGTGTGCTGGTGTTTTCGCGCAGCCGCAGCGGCCTGACCGGACTGCAGCGGTTGATTCGCGAAGGTCAGGTGACCAAACAGTATCTGGCGCTGTTGACGGGGCATCCGGCGCAGGCCCGATTCGATGTCAACGCGCCATTGCGCAAATCGGCAGTGCAAGGTGGCGAGCGCATGGTGCGGGTCTCGCCGGAGGGCAAGCCGGCACTGACGTTCTTTCGGCAGGAACAACGCTACGCCATGGGCACGCTGATGAAAGTGACCCTGGGCACTGGTCGCACACATCAGATCCGCGTGCACGCACAACACGCCGGGCATGCGCTGGCCGGCGATGGCAAATACGGCGAGCGCGAACTCAACAAGCGTTTTCGCGCGCTGGGCCTGAAACGCCTGTTTCTGCACGCAGCGCGTTTCGAGTTCGAGTTGGAACAGCGTGCCTACAGTTTTTCCGCGCCCCTGCCGGCAGATTTGCGCGCCGTGCTGGACGCGCTCGCCGCGGAATGAGCGGTGAGCGCACGATTCCCGCCGAGCCGGCTCACGAGGGAGGGGCGGTTCATGACGGAAGGAAATAGCGCGCGCTGATCCCCAGCGACCTCAGCCAGCCATCCGTCAAGGCGGCCTGAACGAGCAGTGCGCCGGTTGCATGTGCCAGCGCGATGGGTAGAAGTGTGCGCCGCCGGGTGAAACACCACGCCCAGTACAGCTCGGCGCCGAAGCACAGCAGCATCAGGCGCGCATTGGGTGTGTGCAGAAGTGCAAACAAGGTGGCGACGGCGATGATTGCTGTGCAGCGCGCAGGCACGACCAGCTCCAGGCGGCGTAGCACGAACACCAGGATCAACCATTGCTGCAATGATGCCCATGCCAGATAGACCAGAATGCGCACGACGCTTGGGGGGGACCAGGCATGCCCGAACGCCAGCAGCAGCAACATCGCGACCGCAAGCAATGCCAGCGGCGCCGGATAGTCACGCCAGCCTCCGATCCAACGCCATTCTCCCGGGACGCGCGTGCGCAGCGCGGCCACCAGCGCATAGACCAGTCCAGCCAGCAGAGGAGATGCCTGCCGCCAATCCAGCGGGCTGCCCAGATGCAGCCCGGCAATGGCCCACAGGGGACCGGCCAGGGCGGCGACAAGATCCAGCCAGAGCCGTGATGAACCTGGAGGTCGCCATGCCAGCAGCGCGATGAGTGCAAGCATGTAGAGGGCGAGACCCAGCCATTGCCCTTCGTGCCACGCCTGCGGAGGTGTTGCGTGATGTCCGGATGCCCAGCCGTGCGGCAGCACGATGGCGGCCGGCGCCAGCTGCAGCGCAAGGTCGCGCCAATGGAGCAACTGCTGGGGCGAGTATGTGGGCGGCAGGATCACCATCGGCCACATCGTGGCCGGGAAGGATCCCAGCAGCTGCTTCAGCTGCGCGGCCACTGCCGAGGCTGGACCATGCATGCGCACAGCTGTCCCCGGGTCAGGGATGCGTGCGGCGAGCGCCAGACGCAATGCAACACGCGACAGCAGAACCGTGCTGCCGGGCGGCTGGCGAAACCGCAGACGGATCATCGCGGCCCGGGTGGGAGCATTGCAGGCCCGACCGTCGCTGTGATGCCACGCCAGCGATTGCAGGTTCCAGTGGCGCCGATGTGACGGATCAGGGAGTGCGGCAAGGCAGGATGGCGCGTCCAGGCGGGGCCGCGTCACCACGGAAACGGCAAGAGGGTGCGGGGTGTGCAAACGCACACTCAGCACGGAGGCCCGTCCCAGATCCGCAGGCGAGGGCAGTGGCAGCCCGATCTCGTAGGCGTCCCGGCTGCGCGCTGTCATGCGCAGTCCCCGGCCGCTGTTCGTATCGAGGATGGCCGGGCCGAACACACGCTGCGCGACCAGGCCGTTGCGATCATGCAGCTCCCACTGCCAGGGCGATTGCCTGTGTGCGAAAAGCGCCGTGCGCCGCAGTGCCTGATCGCCCACGTGTGCGTCCGTCAACATCGCCGCCAGCGTGTGCAATGCCAGCGCAATGCAGGCAATGGCGATGATCGCACCTGCAGCCTCCACGAGCGCGGGGCGCCAGGGACGTCGCATCAGCTCAGAAATGCTTCCACACGAGCAGCGCAGATGAAATCGTTCATGGACAGACCGCCGACGTCATGCGTGGAAAAGCGCACTTTGCAATGGCCGTAGCCGGCTTCGATATCCGGATGATGATCCTGGTGATTGGCGACAAATCCCAGCGCGGCAATGAATTCCAGTGTCTGGTGAAAATCGCGGAAGCTGAAGTCCTTGACGATCGCCTTGCCCTCCTCGGAGGTCTCCCAGCCGGGCAGGATCTGCAGGATCGACTCGATCCCATCCTTGTCCAGAGCATGTTCGGCACCCTTGCGTGGTTCGCAGTGCAGGTGGGTCAGTTCTTCGAGTTTCATCGTCGGTTCCTCAAGTGCGAATGCCATAGTGTAGCTTGCGCCCGTCGAACCCGTTCAGGGCCCCTGAGGGATGACCGGGGCCGGTGCAGTGGCGGTGTCAGGCTGCCTTTCTTCCAGGGCAAAGCAGCAAAAGGCACGCGTCGAATCTGCGCGGGGAAAGTCACAGTGGCTGTATCGGAATGCAATTCGTACTAAAATGGTTCTGTTTTTTGCAGGAAGTCACGTGAACACGGGTGCATACACATGATCGAAATGACTGAACGCGCGCAGGAGTACTTCAACCGGCTGCTCGTCCAGCAGGATATCGACGGGTTGGGTATCCGTCTCAGAGTAAGCCGGGGCGGGACACCTGCCGCTGACTGCGAGCTGGAGTTCTGCGAGAGAAATGAACTGAATGGTGACGAATGGATCGTCGAATGCCGCCAGTTCCAGCTGTATGTCCAGGGCGAGAGCGTCAAGTGGCTGCGCGATGCCAGCATCGACTTCGAGCCCAACGCCACAGGCGGACAGCTCAATATCCGGGCGCCCAGCATCAAGGGGTACATGCCGGATGCGGACGCAGGCATGGTGGAGCGGGTGAAATATGTGATCGATGCGGAGATCAATCCGCAGGTGGCTTCACACGGCGGTCGCATCAGCCTGATCGAAGTGACATCTGCCGGCGTCGTCGTGCTGCAGTTCGGAGGTGGTTGTCACGGCTGCGGCATGGTCGACGTGACCCTGAAGCAGGGCGTGGAGAAAACGTTGAAGGCACGCGTGCCGGAGATCAGCGCGGTGCGCGATGCCACCGACCATACCACCGGGGAAAACCCCTATTACGAACGCAAGAACGAGGGCGGCACCTCACCCATGGCGTGAATGGTGGCCGCGGCAGCAGTGACGCGTGCAATGCTGCCCGTGGTGCGTGCGCTCTTACCCCTGCCGTCGATCGCTCTCAACCGCCGTCACCCTGGACGTGTCCCTTGAGGCTTTGCAGCGTGCCGGGAAGCGAGGCGTAATAGGCGGTGATGTCGGCGATGTCCTTCTCCGACAGCTGCCGCGCGAACCCCTGCATGATCGGGTTGCTGCGTTGGCCGCTTTGATACTCGTGCAGCGCCTGTTCCAAGTAATTCTGATGCTGTCCGGCCAGGCGCGGATAGGTCGGGGAGACGCTTTCGCCATTCTTGCCGTGGCAGGCGAAACAGGTGGTCGCTTTTTTCGCGCCGGCCCGGGCATTGCCGTCGGCCAGAACGGGACTCGCGCACAACAGCATGATGCCGGCAAGCGCAAAGCAGGTGATGAGACGTTTCATGCAGGGCCCCTTGTGGATCTGGCTCAATGGCTTTTGCCGCGCAGGCTGGACAGATACGTTGCCACGTCTTCGATCTGCTGATCGGTGAGGCCGCGCGCCTGCGCGTCCATGGTTGGATGCTTGCGCTTGCCGCTCTTGTAATCGTGCAGCGCGTTGATGATGTACTGCCGGTTCTGACCGGCGATCTTCGGCACGCGGTAATTCGGATACGCATTCTCGTAACCGGGAACGCCATGACAGCCGTGACACGTGTAGACGATGGTCTTGCCGGCCGCCTTTTCGGCGTTGAGCTTGGCCGCATTGTCGCCCTTGGCCAGCGCTGTGCCAGAGAACACAAGCACCGCGGCAGTGAGAATGGCGAGCAGGAGCGTTCGGGTCATCGGATCGGTTCCCCTTGGGTACAGCCATGTGGGCAGTTGCGGTCAAGCATCAAGTATAGCCGGAGCGACGGGGCTTGCGACAACACGCGCGGCCCGTTTCCGGGGCGAGCTTGCGCCATCAAGGACATGCCGGCGATGCTGCGGCGAAGTGTCACGGCGGCAGATGCGGGTTGCGGCGCTTTGGTTCAGAGCAGCGAACCGAGAATATGCACACCGGCAATGTACTCGCCGATCATGGTGCCGATGTTGACCAGCATGAACAGCACGAAGACGCGTGCGACCCGATTCTTCCACCACCCCTTCCAGTGCGCCACGTCGCCGCGCAGCGTTTCGAAATCGGCTACCTCGGGCTTGCGCATCCAGACCTCGGTCAGCGCTCCCACGGCTCCCGCGGGCACGCCCGGACGGAACGGCTTGAGCGGCGCTGCCACGAACGAGGACACAATGCTCAGTGGATGTCCGCCCGCCAGCAGCGCTCCGCAGGCAGCCAGCCCGCCGGTGAACACGATCCAGTCGCGCAACGCCTGCGTGCCCAGCGCGGCGTTGCGGTGAAAAGCCACGCCAATGGCAGCGAACACGGCCAGCACCAGGGCAATCGCCAGCCATTTGGGCCAGCGCGCGGCCCGCGGTACGCGCGACAACATTGCGGCCTGCTGTGCCGGATCGTCATGGTGATGCCGCAACTGTTCCGACAGTCCCTTGAGGTGACCGGCGCCGACCACCACGAGCACACGGTGCACCTCCGGTTGCAGCGCCGCCTGCTCGCGCAGCCGTGCCGCCATGAACTGGTCGCGTTCTTCGATCAGGCTGCGATACAGCGTCTTCGATGATGCCGCGAATTCCTTGAAGGCACCTTCCAGCATGTCGCCTTGCTTGAGCTGTTCGATGTCCTGTTCGGAAATGTCCTCGCGTTCGAAGACGCTGGCGGCCAGGCCGCCGAGGATGCCCATCCTTTCGCGGAATCCGGTCTGCCGCCAGGCGCGTTTGAGCGTCGTTCCCACCTCACGATCCACCAGCCATAGCGGCAGACCGCGTTCTTCGGCGCCATGCATAGCGGCACGCATTTCCGCGCCCGGTTCGATGCCGTACTGGTCGGCGAGGCGCTTCTGGAACGATGCCAGCGCCAGACTGGCCGCGACCATGCCGGTCTTGCCCTGCCGGATGACCTGGAACAGATCCATGCGCTTGAACGACTCGGGGTCGCGCATGCCTGCCGCGCGGCTTTCGCACAGTTCGATGGCCACGGCGTCGAAGGATTCGGTTTCCAGGATCGCCTCGACGGCCTCCATGCTGGCGCGCGACACATGTGCCGTGCCCAGCAGCACGTATTCCACTCCTTCGCGCCGCAGGCGCTCGATGGGCTGGCCTTCGAGGCGCCCGGGCAGAGGATTGACGTCGGCGGTGTCGGTCATGAAGCGGTCGGAGCGGTGACGGAGCGCTCAAGCATGGGGGCGGGCAGCCGCTGGAGCAAGCCGGCCCCGTTGCTGTTCAATCGCGAAAGCGTTTGCAAAGATCACCGTAGGCATCTATCCGGCGATCGCGCAGGAACGGCCAGATGCGGCGCACGTCCTCGCTGCGTTGCATGTCGATCTCGGCCAGCAGAAGTTCGCGCTCGTCGGTGCCGGCACGGCTCAGATATTCCCCTTGGGGACCGGCGACAAAGCTCGAGCCCCAGAACTGGATGCCCCCTCCATGTCCGCTGGGGTCGGCTTCGAATCCGGTTCGGTTGCACGCCAGAAGCGGCAGGCCGTTGGCCACGGCATGGCCGCGCTGGACGGTGATCCAGGCGTCGCGCTGGCGTTGTTTTTCGTCATCTTCGTCAGCCGGGTCCCAACCGATGGCGGTGGGATACAGCAACAGCTCCGCCCCGGCCAGCGCCATCAGCCGCGCCGCTTCCGGATACCACTGATCCCAGCACACCAGTACGCCAAGACGTCCCACGGAGGTATCGATGGGCTCGAAACCCAGATCGCCGGGAGTGAAATAGAACTTCTCGTAGAAACCGGGATCATCCGGAATGTGCATCTTGCGATAGCGTCCGGCGATCTCGCGGGAGCGATCGAAGACCACTGCGGTGTTGTGGTACAGGCCCGCGGCACGCCGTTCGAACAGCGAAGCGACCACGACCAGTTTCAGCGATTCGGCCAGCGCGCCGATGCGCTCGGTGCCGGGTCCGGGCAGCGTCTCGGCCTGGTCGAATACGTCGGTATCCTCGTGCTGGCAAAAATAGGCGCCATTGTGCAGTTCCTGCAGCAGCACGAGTTCCGCACCGGCCTGCGCGGCTTCGTGCAGACCCGCCTCGATGGCTTCGAGGTTGGCGGTGCGGCTGCCATGGTGGGTTTCCTGCAGCAGCGCGGTTTTCAGTGTTCGGGACATGCTGTTTCTCGGAGGACGGTGTCGAGGGTCGCGTGGCGGGACATGTGTCTCCGGCGGCGTCAGCGACCGTAGGTCAGCGTAACGGTCGCCTTTTTCAGGACATGGTTGTCGATCACGTGTGCCGCCTGTGCCGGCTCGGTGGATGCCGGCAGCGGCAGGTGCGCCACATCCAGCGCGTAGACGGTGAAGACGTAGTGATGCGGCGGCCCGGGCGGTGGACAGGGGCCACCCCAGCCTGTATGACCGTAATCGTTGCGCAGGACCTGAGCCTGCCCGGGCAGTGACTGATCGCCGTGCAGACCGTGGGTATCTGCACCCAGGTCCAGCACCATCCAGTGCCAGAACCCCTGCGTGCCGGCATCGCGGTCGAAGACGCTGAGGGCGAAGCTGCGTGTCGCTGCGGGAGCGCCGCTCCAGGTGAGGCCGGGCCGCTGGTTGGCGCCGTGACAGCCTTGTCGGTCGTATGCGAACCGTTGCGGCAGGCGGTCACCTGCCGTGGCTCCGGACACGTGGATCCGGAACTGCGCGGCGTGGGCGCACGCACAAGTCATCACCACAAAGGTGCATGAGGTCAGGCAATGCATCAGGCGCTTCATGTCGATGGTCTCATTCCGCTGCTGAACGTGCCGGGCGGGTTACACAGTGACCCATGGAAGCTGCATGGTGATGCAATGCAGGCTGCCGTTTTGCCAGATCAGCGGCCGGCAGGGAATGCTGATGATTTCGCGGCCGGGATGTGCTGCGGCCACGACTGCGGCGGCCGCGGTGTCTGCAGGGTCGTCGTACGCCGGGACCAGCACCGCGCCGTTGAGCACGAGATAATTGGCATACGATGCCGCCAGGCGCCGCCCCTCGTCGAGGATCGGGCGAGGCCAGGGCAGGGCATGCAGGCGATACGGTTCACCGGCCAGTGTACGCAGTGACTCCAGCTCCATGCGCATGCGTGCCAGAGGCGTGTAATGCGTATCGTCGGCATCGTCGCACGCCTGGAAAACCAGGTGGTTGTCGGGTGCCAGTCGCGCCAGCGTGTCGATGTGCGCATCGGTGTCGTCGCCCTGCAGGTGGCCATGATCCAGCCACATCACGCGCTCAGCGTGCAGGTGCGCCGCCAGCTGCTGCCCCAGCGTCTCGCGATCCAGATCCGGGTGCCTCAGGTGCATGCATTGCCAGGTGCTGAGGAGGCTCCCGGCACCGTCGCTTTCCACCGCGCCGCCTTCCAGTGCCCAGTCGATGCGCTGATGCCGCGCCCGGTCGAACACACCGTGTTCGACCAGCGCCTGAACCAGCGCATCGTCGCTGTCGGCATCGAACTTGCCACCCCAGCCCGTGAAGCGAAAATCCAGCAGCAAGATGTGACCTGCAGGATCGCGCAACGTGATCGGGCCGCTGTCGCGTAGCCAGGTGTCGTTGTAGGACACCTCCACAAACCGTACCTGCCGCGGGTTGACTCCATGTGCGGTGAGCAGCTGTTGCGCGCGGGCGCGGACGTGGGCGTCAGGCGTGCAGACGATGAGCGTTTCGAAGCGCGTGATGGCGGCCGCCAATGCCAGATACGTCGATTCCACGGCATCCAGGCGCGCCACCCAGTCGGTCCCGGCATGCGGCCACGCGATCATCACCGCTGCCTGCGGCTCCCATTCCGCGGGCAGTCGGTATGGGCCTGGACTCATGTGCTGCGGTACATCGCTATTGCGTGCGCTCTGGATGGCGATTGTTGCCGGCTGGTGTATTGCGCACGGCGTGGATGACGTGGCTGCGCTCGAAATACACGATGTAGCCGGGATATTCCCAGCGGTGGATGACAGGATGCAGCCGCGCATCGCCACCGCGCGCCGAGAGCTTGCGTCGGGGGCTGCCGAAACGCGCCTCGACCTGCCTCATGGTCATGCCGCGCGTGGGCAGGTGCATGCGTTTTTCCTGCTGCACACGCCGCAACAGCAGGGTGTCGCCATGCTTCGAGCGCTGCGCCTGCGCGACTGGCGCAGCGGTGCACGCAATTGCCGCTGCTGCGCACAGGACCATCGTCAACCTGGACATCATGTTGTCTCCTTGCGCCGCGGTGGCGCCCCCCGATCAAGAGTCTCATCAAGTCTTGCACGTCGATGTGTAACAGATGCCGGCGCACGCCGCCATGCCGGATGTTCCCGTGTCATGCATTATGCAACCACAGACACGAAAAAGGGCCGCTGCAAAGCGACCCTTTTCACCAGGCTGGCCGTTCGCAAGCTCAGCGTTGACGCGCTTTGAACTTGGGATTGGTCTTGCAGATCACGAATACCTTGCCGCGACGGCGCACGACCTTGCAGTCGCGATGGCGCTGCTTGGCGGATTTGAGAGAGGAAAGCACCTTCACGGCAGACTCCTGAAAACGCTGCAGTTAAAATGGGAATTCTATCGGCCCCGCGAACATGCTGCAAGTCAAATGTCGCGGGTAAAGACAGGACCCGGCGACAGAATATCCAGAAATCGACGCAATACGGGCGAGTCGTCCTTCATCCGCGTGGCGACTGCCAGCAGCTGGTAGGCGTTCTCGTCCTCCAGGGGGATCATCCGGACACCTTCCAGTTGCACCGCACGCAGGGAGGCGGGAACCAGTGCCAGCCCGACTCCGGCCGACACCAGCGTCAACATGGCTGTGACCTGCTGCACTTCCTGGCGGATGGCCGGGTAGAATCCCACGCGGGCGGCCAGTTGCACCAGTGTGTCGTAGAGTGTCGTGCTCAGCGCTCGCGGCTGGGTCACGAACGGCTCCTTGGCAACTTCATGCAAGTGGATCCGCTCACGTCCCGCAAGGGCGTGCGTGGCCGGCAAGGCCAACAGCAACGGCTCGCGGTCGATCGTGCGCAGCTCCGTTTCCTGTTCCAGTCGGGCATCCTTGGCCCTGGCGCGCACAAAGCCGGCGTCGATCTGCCGGGCGGCCAGCGCCATGTACTGTTGCTCCGAATACATTTCGCGCAGTTCCACCCGGATTCCGGGTGCAACATCGGACAGGTTGAGGAGGGCATGCGGCAAGGTCGGATGAAAGGCCACGGACCCGGCGTAGGCCAGGCGCAGACGCCCCGTGTAACCGGCGGCCGCGCCACTGACGCTCAGCCGTGCCGCTTCGGCCTGGGCCAGGATCTTGCGAGCTTCTTCCAGGAACAGGCGGCCGGGGCCGGTCAGCAGCACGCGCCGCTTGTTGCGGTCCAGCAACCGCACCCCCAGATCATCTTCCAGAGCGCGGATCTGCTGCGACAGCGGGGGCTGCGACATGTGCAGCCGCTGTGCCGCCTGGGTGAAACTGAGGGTTTCCGCAACGGCCACGAAGTAGCGCAGCTGGCGCATGTCGAACATATATGGAAACCGTATAAGTAGACCTTGAAAAATATATTGGAAACGATTTAACCCCTCCCGTAAAGTCCCATCTGTCCGCCGCCACCCCTCCCCCTGGGCGGCGACACTCCCGCCCCGATGGCGGCGCTAACCATGCGGTATCGACTCCTCCCCCTCGTTCGATACTGACGCGCCTGCCTCGGGGCGGTTTCTTTTCGGCCGGTCTGTTTCGCCTGTTTCAGGCGTCTGCAGCATCGTGCCCCTGCATCCACTCTGTCCTCAGGCACGTATCTTTGCGCGTATTGCAATGACAACGGGCCCGGCCCGGTCCTGAGGAAGCATGGAACGAAAGAAGCTTGTGACGCGTCTGGCTCTGGCGGCGCTACTGATCGCGGCGGTGGCTGCATTCTTCGCGTTGGGGTTTGAACATGATCTGGGCCTGCGCGCGCTGAAGGCACGCCAGCATCAGCTGGAGACCTGGCGTCACGCGCATCCATGGATGCTGGGGGCGCTGTTTTTCGCGGTCTACGTGGCGATGAGCGCCCTTTCGCTGCCGGGTGCCGCCTTGCTGACCATGGCTGGAGGGGTGTTGTTCGGTCTGCTCGAAGGCACCGTGCTGGTGTCCTTCGCCTCCGCCATCGGTGCCACAGGCGCATTCCTGGCCAGCCGTTACCTGTTTCGCGATGCGGTCAGAAAACGCTTCGGCAAGCGGCTCAAGGCCATCGATGAAGGAATTGAACGGGACGGCGGATTCTACCTGTTCAGCATGCGGCTGGTGCCGGTATTTCCGTTTTTCATCGTCAATCTGGTCATGGGACTGACCGGCCTTCGCGTGCGCACCTTCTACTGGGTCAGTCAGGTGGGCATGTTGGCGGGCACCGTGGTGTACGTGAACGCGGGCACGCAACTGGGGCGGGTCCAGTCGCTGGCGGGCGTCCTCTCGCCGGCCCTGATCGGGTCATTCGTGCTGCTGGGCCTGTTCCCCTTGATCGCGCGCTGGCTGTCGCGTTACTTCAAGCGCCGCCGGATGTATGCGCGCTGGGACAAGCCGCGGCACTTCGACCGCAACGTTGTGGTGATCGGCGCAGGCTCGGCGGGGTTGGTCAGCGCGTACATCGCTGCGGCGGTGAAGGCAAAGGTCACGCTGGTGGAAAAACGTCGCATGGGCGGCGATTGCCTGAATACCGGCTGCGTGCCGTCCAAGGCACTGATCAGCAGTGCGCGGCAGGCGGCCCGGGCGCGGGATGGTGCAGCTTTCGGCGTGCACGTCGGGGAGGTGCGCATCGACTTCCCTGCGGTCATGCAGCGGGTGCGCGATGTCATTGCGCAGGTGGCGCCGCACGATTCAACCGAGCGCTACAGCGAACTGGGCGTGGACGTGCGCATCGGCAAGGCGAAGATCACCTCGCCATGGACCGTGGAAGTGGATGGCGAGCCGATCCGCACCCGCGCCATCATCGTTGCCACCGGTGCCCGGCCGGTCGTGCCGGAGCTGCCCGGACTGGATCGGGTGGACTATCTGACTTCGGACACGCTGTGGCAACTGGAGCGTGCGCCACAGGCGATGGTGATCATGGGCGGCGGGCCGGTCGGCTGCGAGCTGGCGCAGGCGTTTGCGCGGCTCGGCGTGGCGGTGATCCAGGTGGAAACGGGCCCACGGTTGCTGGGACGCGAGGATGAAGATGTCAGCGCATTCGTGCGCGAGCATCTTGCCCATGATGGCGTGGACGTGCGCACAGGGCACACGGCAGTGCGCGTGGAGTCCGGCGAGGAGGGGCATCGATTGATTTGCGAGCACGGTGCCGGCACCGTTGCGATCCCCTTCGATTGTTTGCTGGTGGCGGTGGGCCGACAACCACGGACCCGGGGTTTCGGACTCGAGGAGCTGGGCATTCCTGCGCCGAAAACAGTCGAGAGCAACGACTATCTGCAGACGCTGTATCCCAATATTTACGCCTGCGGTGACGTTGCGGGGCCCCGGCAATTCACCCATGTCGCGGGACATCAGGCGTGGCATGCGGTGGTCAACGCACTCTTCGGCGACGTCTGGCGATTCAGGGTGGACTATTCGGTATTGCCGACTGTGACGTTCGTCGATCCGGAAGTGGCACGCGTGGGCCTCAATGAACGCGAGGCCCGCGCGCGGGGTATGGATGTCGAGGTCACGCGCTACGCGCTGCAGGATCTGGATCGCGCGCTCACCGAGAGCAGCACCGGCGGCTTCGTCAAGGTGCTGACCCCGCGCGGCAAGGATCGCATCCTCGGAGCCACGGTGGTCGGTGCGCACGCCGGCGAACTGATCGCCGAATTTGCCCTGGCCATGCGGCACAAGCTGGGTCTGAACAGGATTCTTGCCACGGTGCACGCGTACCCCACCTGGGCCGAGGCCAACGCGCATGCCGCAGGGGCGTGGAAGCGGGGGCATGCACCGCCCGGTGCACTGAAGTGGCTGCAGCGTTATCACCGGTGGAGATGCCGATGAAGACAGCACCCGACAGCAGATGGCGTTTCTGATCAACGTCCGCCTTCACCGTCCCGCTGGTCTTGGGAGACAGTGGCCGCCCCATCACGACATCGGCAGCAACACGCTGCATGTGTCCTGGAGCCTGGCTGGTTCGGTGGCGATGTCGAGCGCGACCACCCAGGTGCGGTACGCGCATCCCTGGCAGACGCGCTCACGCTGTGGCTGGCGGACAATCCAAAGGCCCGGCCGCGCCGCAGGCAAGCCATGGGCGACCTCGGCTGCGGACGGGCATTGAACAGTCGCACCGGCCGCTGACGGCGGAGCATCCACATCCTGCATCAGGAGGATGATGCCGCCGCACGTCGCTCGAGCAAGAGGTGCAGCCAATGGGCCAGCTCGCGCTGGGCCGGCAATGGATGCGACAGGGCATCCATGGATTCGGCCAGAGCGGGCAGGTCCGAGGCGTCATCGACATCGGTCAGCCGGGGCAGGGCGGCGATCGGGCCCAACGCCGCAAGCGCGTTGCGCAACTGCGAGCCGGTATCCGCCTGCGAATAGCTTACGTCCATCCAGACCCGCCGCGGCACCGGTTGCCGCCCACCAAAGATCCAGAATCCCCCGTCCGTGGCAGGCCCGAGCGCCCATGGATGCGCGTTGTCATGCAGTGCGGCGAGCGCGTGTTGCAGCAATGCGCGCGTCAGCTGCGGCGCATCCGCACCGATCATCAGCGCGCAGCCATGGCGCGCCTGCAGCTGTGCATAGATGTGATGCAGGCGGGCCCCGAGGTTGCCGTCGCCTTGCCATGCATGTGCAAATTCCGGCCATGCCGCGTGAGTCTCCGGGCCAGCCTCGGCCACCGCCCAGTACGGGATGAGGGCCTGTTGGCACGCCTGCACCACGGCGGCGGTGGCGCGCGCCGCCAACATGTGAAACCGGGTCGCGTCGCTGCTGCCCAGCGTCGCGGCCAGGCGCGTCTTCACCGGCGACAATGCCGGTGTTTTCACGAAGATGGCCAGTGCCGGCGTCATGTGCATTACCTGCGGATCCTGCGCCATTGCGGCCACGCCTGCGCCAGCGTCAGCCATGTGTGCCGGAGGGTGGTTTGCAGCCAACCGTGGCGCGCGTACTTGCGGGCGCTTGTCTCCAGCACGGCGGGGATGCAATGAAGCGGCAGACCCGCATGGCGAGCAGCCCAGACCAGCAAATGATCCTCGCCGCAAGGCGCTTCCTCGTCGAAACCGCCCAACGCTTCGAAGCAGTGATGCGGCAAGACCAGCCCCTGATCACCGAAGGGCAATTCCAGCCACCGCGCGCGCCAGTTGGCGCCTGCGGCATTCAATGCCGTCAGCCGCGGGCCATCGTCGCGGAAAGCCAGCCTGAACCAGCCCAGTGCGTCGGATCCTTCGGCCATAAATCGCTGCAGCTCGTGCAGACAGTCTCCCCGCAGACGCGAGTCGGCGTGCACAAACCACAACCAGTGACCCGTGGCGATGCGTGCGCCCAGATTTTGCTGCCTTGCACGCCCCGGCTGCGCATGGCATTCGCGGTAATGCAGGTGCGGTGGCCAGTCAGCAGGTGCTGGGCGTGATCTCGAGTCTGCGCACACGATGATGACCTCGCTAGCTGGCGGAAGCGCGACCAGCTGGCGCAGTAATCCATGCCACTCGGTCTCACCGGGCGCCAACGGCACAATTACCGAGAGCGATTGCCCGTTCTCATGCCGCACCCGGGGTCCCATCAGCTCGACGGACATACGCGAGGTGCACGTGGATCGGAGACCAGGCTGTCCAGGCTGTGTCCGCGCGCCTCGAGTCCGCGCCAACTCCAGATCAGCATGGTCACGAAGCCCAGCAGCCAGAATCCTGTCAGCAACAGCACCGCGGCGGCGATGCCGTAGCGCCCGCCGATGGCCGAAACCAGGAATGGCGCAATCAGCGCGCCCAGTCTGCCGACGGCGATGCTGGTGCCCGTGCCGGTACTGCGCAAAGATGTCGGAAACAGTTCGGTGAAGGTCGGATAGGCGCCGACCCAGCTTGCCGTCGCCAGCAAGTTGGCAACAATGAAGCCGGCAAAGATCCAGGCCGTGCCCCAGCTGCTCACCGCGGCCAGACCAAGCATGGCCAGCGCCGTCAGGCCGTAGCAGGTGGTGACAGTGGGCTTGCGTCCCCAGCTCTCCAGCAGCCACGCCACGGCGAGACCACCGGCCAGCGCACCGATGTTTCCAAACAGGTAGAACCACGGCAGTGCGTCGGCATCGAGCTTCAAGGCCGGCAACACCACCAGTGGCAGGAATGCGAACAGGCCGTAGTAGCCCGCAGCCTCGGCGAAATCCAGTGTGCAGCCCAAGGCCAAGCGGCCTGGATACTGCCGCAACAGGGTGCCGAGCCCGGCGGATGCTTCAGGTTGTGACATTGTGCGGCCGGCGGCGTGCGGATGGCTGGGAAATCGGATCCTGCCCCGGGCGATACGATTGACGATGCGCATGGCCGCCGCCGACTCACCGCGGCTTTCCAGCCAGCGTGGCGATTCCGGCAGAAATCGCCGCAAAACCAGGGTCATGAGTGCAATCAACGCGCCGAAGCCGAATACTGCGCGCCAGGCAATTTGCGGTGGCAGCACGGCCAAGAGGACCAGCGAGAGCAACGCGGCCAGAATCGCCCCGACGGACCAGAAGTTCATGACCAGGGCACTGGCGCGGCCACGCACCAGGCGTGGAATCAATTCGCTGATCGTGGCGTTGATCGCCGCGTATTCCGCCCCCACGCCGATCGCGGTCAGCAGGCGCAGCGCAAGCAGCCAGCCGTAGGAAGGTGCCGCTGCTGTCAATGCGGTAAACACGCCGTAGATCAGCAAGCTGCCCAGAAATACCGGTTTGCGGCCGAATCGGTCGGCGATGCGACCGAAACCGAAAGCGCCCAGCATCAGCCCCAGAAACCACACGGCGAAAACCCAGCTCATCTGCATGCCGCCGAGATGCCACTGGTCCCGCAGCACCCCAAGCACATTGCTGATCAAGGTCACCTCGAGTGCATCGAAGCCCCAGCTCACCCCCAGTACCAGCAGGGCGACACTGTGGAACCGGTTCCAGCGCATGGCATCCAGACGTGTGCCAATGGCAGATTTTGCATGGGCGTTCACGTCAGCGCACCGCTGCAGGAGCTGCCGGAGCCCGCGGTGCAGCCGTAGCAATGCTCACCAAACGCAATCGGGTCCCGTTCCACATCGGTCAGCGACTGGATATCCCATATGGTGCGGCGGTGCCCGCCCTGCGGCAAGCCCAGTGCCTGGTTGAAGTCGCAATCGTACAGTTGTCCGCGCCAGTCCACAGACAGCAGGTTGCGGCACATTACGCCCAACGCCGCGTTCGGATTGAAGGCGTCCAGCAGGGTCTGCATGTAGCTGTCGTAACGGCCTTCGCGTTGCAGCAGGTGCAGGAAGCGCTTGATCGGCATGTTGGTGATGGTGAACAGGCGGTTGAAGTGGATGTCGAAGTGTCTGGCCAGTTCACGCTTGTAGTCGGTTTCCAGATCCGCCTGCGCGGGAGGCAGGCTGGCGCCCGTCGGGTTGTACACAAGGTCGATTTCCAGTGTCGAATCCGGGCGCCCGTAGCCCAGTCCGGACAGCATGCGCAGCGCGCGTATGGATGGATCGAACACATGCCTGCCGCGCTGCTTTTCCACGTTCACCTTGGTGTAGCACGGCAGCGAGGCGACGATTTTCACGCCCTGGTCGGCCAGAAACTGTGCCGTGTCTTCCTGGCCGTCGCGAAACAGGACGGTCAGGTTGCAACGATCGATCACGGTTTTGCCCAGGGCGCGCGACTCGCGCACCAGGGTGCGGAAATGGGGATTCAGCTCCGGCGCTCCACCGGTCAGGTCCACGGTGTGGATGGCTGGTGCATCTGCCAGCAACTCCAGCAGGCGATCGATTGTGGCCGCCTGCATGATTTCAGTACGGGCGGGGCCGGCTTCCACATGGCAATGCAGACATGCCAGATCGCACAGCTTGCCCACGTTGATTTGCAGGATTTCCAGCGCCGTGCGGGGCAGGGTCAATCCGTGCTGGCGCAGGCTTTGCGCGAACGGCGGTATCTCGGTGTTGGCAGTAAGAGCGGCATTCAAGACTCGTGTCTCCTGATCGGAAGAAGCGCTGGCCCCATGCGTGTTGCCTGGCGTTGCTGGCGACGGGCGAGGATGTGTTTGCGCATCAGCCATTCCCGCGCAGGCACATTGCCGGCGTTGCCGCCACGTCTGTATGCGGCGTCGAATCCATCTGCACGCCGACTCTGGACCGCATATGCATGCTTACGACCCACCGGCGGCGATGGATGCAGTGCGTGAGGCTTTCGCGCGCAGGCACCGCATGTTGCGAACATACTTGCATCGAAGACCGTTCGGCGCTCAACTTGATTACAGTCCTGCATGGAGATGCTGCCATGATCGAACAGATTCCCGGCATGCCCTCGGGCAGTCTCGGCTTCAGCGCCCGTGGCATGGTGACGGCACATGATTACGAATCCGTCATCGTGCCCGATATCGAAGCCGCCTTTGCCCTGAACAAGCGGGTCTCGCTGTTGTATCACCTGGGCGAGGAGTTCAAGGGTTTCGAGGCGCGAGCCATCTGGGATGACGCCAGCCTGGGATTGCGGCATTTCCAGGGCTGGGATCGTGTCGCCATGGTGACCGACGTGGCCTGGCTGCGCGCCACGGCGTCGGTAGCCCGATTCATGATTCCTGCCGACTTCCGGTTGTTTCGCAACGCGGCACTTGCCGAAGCCATGCGCTGGATTGCCGAGCCTCGCGATCCATAGCACCCGGTCTTCGTGGCTGCGCTCGGGGGGCGGCGTTTGCTACCATGCGCAGCCTTGCGTCACACCCTCGACCACACCTTTCATCGACCGGACACATCATGATCGAGACCAATCCGATCTTTGCGCAGATTGCGGACCTCGTCGCCCGCGTCGACGCGCTTAGGGGGTTTCTTTGACTACGCCGCCAAGCGCGAGCGCCTGGAAGAAGTTACCCGCGAGCTGGAAAACCCCGATATCTGGAACGACCCCGGACGCGCCCA
Organism: uncultured Gammaproteobacteria bacterium; assembly: GCA_963747595.1. Classification (GTDB taxonomy): domain Bacteria; phylum Pseudomonadota; class Gammaproteobacteria; order Xanthomonadales; family Rhodanobacteraceae; genus Oleiagrimonas. The sequence continues at coordinate 538,584 of CAVVFO010000002.1, read as the reverse complement.
GGATCTGGGCCGCGAACGCGCGCGCCTGGACCACATTGTCGAAGGCATCGATACGCTGACCCACGGACTGGGCGATGCCCACGATTTGCTGGAGATGGCCGTCGAGGACACCGACGATGCCACCATCAAGGCCGTCGAGGGCGATGTTAACAAGCTGGAGAAGCGCGTCGACAAGCTGGAATTCCAGCGCATGTTCTCTGGTGAAACCGACACCAACAATGCATTCGTCGACATCCAGGCGGGCGCCGGCGGCACCGAGGCTCAGGACTGGGCCGAAATGCTGCTGCGCATGTACCTGCGCTGGGCCGAAGCGCGCGGCTGGAAGACCGAGATGCTGGAAGCGTCCGGCGGCGAGGTGGCGGGCATCAAGTCAGCCACGTTCCGTGTGGAGGGCGATTACGCCTACGGCTGGCTGAAGACCGAGATCGGCGTGCACCGGCTGGTGCGCAAGAGCCCATTCGACTCGGACAACCGCCGGCACACCAGTTTCACCTCGGTGTTCGTGTCGCCGGAAGTGGACGACGACATCGACATCGACATCAACCCTGCGGACCTGAAGACCGACGTCTACCGCTCCTCCGGCGCCGGCGGCCAGCATGTCAACAAGACCGAATCGGCGGTGCGTATCACCCACGTGCCCACCGGCACGGTGGCGGCCTGCCAGACCGAGCGCAGCCAGCATGCCAATCGCGACCGCGCCATGAAGATGCTCAATGCCAAGCTGTACGAGCTGGAAGTGCAGAAGCGCAATGCCGCGAAGGATGCGCTGGAAGCCAGCAAGTCCGACATCGGCTGGGGCAGCCAGATCCGCAACTACGTGCTGGACCAGTCACGCATCAAGGATCTGCGCACCGGCGTCGAGCGCACCGACACGCAGCGGGTGCTGGATGGCGACCTGGACGAGTTCATCGAGGCCAGCCTGAAATCCGGTCTCGAAGCTGGCGCAAAACGCAACGATGCCTGACGCGTTTGCCTGACATGGCCCTGCACGTCGGGCAGGGACCATGTCAACGCAGTTTGCCGTCACTGCGACGGTGTGGAGAGATCCTTGCGGTAGACGTATACAGTGTAATTGTGGCTCTGGATGGATGAACCAAAGTCGTGCATCGCGGACTTGGCCGCGTGTTTTGATCCAAGCGACTCGGTCAGGATCTTCATCATCGAGGGGTCGGGATCGGCCATGTCGGCATAGCTCTTCATCGGCTCCACGATGTTGATTCCGCCCGCGCCACCGATCACGTCGGAGATCGCATAACTGTAGGGCCATTTGGCGTCAGTGACCGCCTTCTGGATCTTGTCCATCGCGGCGTTCGCCGTGGCGCCGCTACCGGGTTTGAATTGGTAGTGGCTCACGCCGAAGTAGCGATAATCCTTGCTGGCAGTCCAGTGGCTGTGTTTGCTGTCGTCCTGCTCGAAATAATGTTCCATGCGCTGCACGTAGGGCTCGACCTGCTTCCCGAACTGGGCGCCGGCCTGCTGTTGCTGCTCCCATGTCGCGTTCGCGTCGATATCCTTCCAGTGATGTCCGTCGGAACGGATCACGTAGTAACCGAGGTCCGAACCGACGACTGGCTGGTAAATCGACCAATTGAAGGCTTCCCCCGCATTCTTGCGCCATGCGGCGTGGTCCTTGACGGCATTCTCGAATTTTTGTGCCTGCCCATGCTTGACCCACATGATCCAGGTGGATGCGATCGTGCCGGGAGCACCCTTTGCCGACGTCTTTCCGGCGGCGAATGACGACACCGAGACAAACATCAGCGCCAGGGCCAGCACGGATGCCAGCGCCGGGTGTAGATAGCGAGCTTTCATCGTCCCTCTCCTCACATTTGAGAACAGCGGATTCCGCCTTCAGTCTGGTACAGGTGGCGGCTTGTCAAGTATTCTCGCTCGAGAGTGTGATGTATATCTCGTTTTTGGAGAAACCCCTGGTGCCTTTGAAAATGATTTGATCCCAGGTTGCCACGAACCCATTTTGTGCAAGGCACTCGCTCGCATACACTGCGCAGTTCTGCGCGCATGGATACCATGATGACGGCAACACACAGTTCGAAAGACAAGCCTGCCGCCCAGCCGGCTGCGACCGAAGCCCCGGCGGAAAACGAAAACCGCCTCATCGCCGAGCGCCGCGAGAAACTGAAAGCGCTGCGCGGGCAGGGCATCGCGTTTCCCAACGACTTCCATCCGGACAGTTTCTGCGGTGATCTGCAGGCCGAATTCGCGGATCAGGATACGCATGACGCCGAGTCCATCGAAACGATGCAGCGCCGCGTGAAAGTCGCCGGTCGCATGGTGCTCAAGCGTGTGCAGGGCAAGGTCAGTTTCGTGCAACTGCGTGACATGAGCGGCCGTATCCAGCTGTTCGTGCGCAAGGGCGCGGTGGACGAGTCGGTGTACGACGCCTTCAAGAGTTGGGACGTGGGCGATATCGTCGGTGCCGAAGGCGTGTTGATGCGCACGCGCACCGGTGAATTGTCGATCAAGGTCGATGTGCTACGCCTGCTGACCAAGAGCCTGCGTCCGCTGCCGGACAAGTGGCATGGTCTGTCGGATGTCGAGCGGCGCTACCGCCAGCGCTATGTGGATCTGATCGTCACCGCACAGGCACGCGAGACGTTTCGTCTGCGATCGCGCGTGATTGGCCGCATGCGGCAATGGCTGGAGGCCGAACCGCGGCGCTTCATGGAAGTGGAAACGCCGATGATGCACGTCATCCCCGGGGGCGCCACGGCAAAGCCGTTCGTGACCCACCACAACGCGCTGGATCTGGAGCTGTACCTGCGGGTGGCGCCGGAGCTGTATCTGAAGCGACTGGTTGTCGGCGGCTTCGAGCGCATCTACGAGATTAATCGCAATTTCCGCAACGAGGGGGTGTCCACGCGGCACAATCCCGAGTTCACCATGCTGGAGCTGTATCAGGCCTACGCCACCTATATCGAGATCATGGACCTGACCGAAGGCATGATCCGCGATGCCGCGCAGTCGGTGCTGGGGCGCACGGCATTGACTTGGGAGGGCCGCGATATTGACGTCGGCCCCGCCTTCAGGCGCTGGGCCATGCATGAGGCCGTGCAGCACCATAACCCCGAGATCAGCAATGCGGATCTGCGGGATGTGGCGGCACTGCGTGGTCACTGCGATCGCCTGAAGATCCCTTACAAACCGGACTACGGCTGGGGCAAGCTGCTGCTGGAGATCTTCGAGGCCACGGTGGAGGATACGCTGGTGCAACCGACCTTCATCACGCGTTATCCCACCGAAGTCAGTCCGCTGGCGCGGGCCTGCGACGACGATCCGGAAGTCACCGATCGCTTCGAGCTGTTCATCGGCGGCAAGGAGATCGCCAACGGCTTCTCCGAGCTCAACGATCCGGAAGACCAGGAGGCGCGCTTTCGTGCCCAGGTGGCGGCCAAGGATGCCGGCGACGACGAAGCCATGCATTTCGACGCCGATTACATCCGCGCGCTGGAAGTGGGCCTGCCGCCTACCGGCGGCCTGGGTGTAGGCATCGACCGCCTGATCATGCTGCTGGCCGATGCGCCATCCATCCGCGACGTGCTGCTGTTTCCCTACATGCGCCCGGAAGTCGGCTGATCACGTCGGGGGCTCGACGGGTAGCGGGTAAGGTGGCTCAAGGAGTGTCAGCGACGGAGCCGCCCGCTTGCGGGAACGTATGATGGTTTCCGGCAAGCAGGCGGATCCGTCGCGTTGCTCCCGACGGCAAGAAGTCCCCTTGCGGGATTGATCCGCCCTTATACCTTGAGCCGAACAGCCCATGAATGCCTTACACTCATGTGCCTGTCTCACTTCTCTTTTCCGCCCTATGTGGTACGCCATCATCGGCACCGACGTCACCGACTCGCTGGAACAGCGCAAGGCCGCCCGGCCGGCGCATCTTGAGAGGCTCAATGCGCTGCAATCGCAGGGTCGCCTGAAGCTGGCGGGTCCGTTTCCCGCCATCGATGCGGACGATCCCGGGCCCGCCGGATTTTCCGGCAGCCTCATCGTGGCCGAATTCGACAGCCTCGCCGATGCACGCACGTGGGCCGATGCCGACCCGTATGTCGCCGCCGGTGTCTATGACCACGTGGATGTCAGGCCTTTCAAGCAGGCATTGCCATGAGTACGGACAAGGCCGCCGAAATCCATCGCCGGGTAGCGCAGGCGCTTGAGCCGACGTCGCTGGATGTGCTGGATGAGGGGCATCTGCATGTAGGCCATGCCGGCGAGGGGCAGGGACATTTTCGCGTGCGCGTCACCAGCGCGGCGTTCGCCGGCAAGAGCCTCATGCAACGTCACCGCATGGTCTACGAGGCCGTGGGCGACATGATGTCCGGCGAGGTCCATGCCCTGGCGATCGAGGCCCGCGCCCCGGACGAGGCCTGATTTTCCTGCCACGGCATGTGGGTGCTGCAAGCGCGTGATCACCACGAACCCTGCACGGATCCGGACTTAGACTGGGTACCTGCACCGCTGGTCCGGTAACTACACGCATGTCCGACGCCACATGGGAACACGACGATTCGCGGGTTCGCCTCGGCGGCGCCTGGGCGTTGCTGCTGCACGCTGAAAAATGGCGGCAATTACAGGACGAGCTGGGTGAGCTCGAGAATCCCCGCAATCTCAGCTGGGATCTTACTGATGTGGAAGCCATGGACAGCGCCGGCGCGCTGTTGCTATGGAAGATCTGGGATCGGGAATTGCCCGAAAACCTGCAGTGCCGCGATGAATACCGTCACTGGTTCGACCGCCTGAAAGATACACCCCAGCTCAGCAAGCCATCGCCGCGCAAAATTCCAAACGCTCTGCAGCGCTTCAGCGGCGGCGTGGTTTCCATCTTGAAGGTCGTGGGCGGCATCTTTGTGCTGATGGGGCAATTGATGCTGGATGTAGTGTACTGCGTGCGTCATCCACGGGTGACGCCCTGGCGGGAGATTTCCGCCAATGTCTATCGCATCGGCGCTACATCCATGCTGCTGCTGGGTGTGATCGGTTTCATGATCGGGATTGTCATGGCCATTCAGCTGGGCCTGGAATTGCAGCGATTCGGTGCCTCGAGGATGGTGATAGGGATGATGAGCACTGCTGTGCCGCGCGAACTGGGTCCGATGGTCGTGGGTCTGATCATGTCCGGCCGCACGGGTTCGGCCATGACCGCCGGCATCGGTGCCATGCACATCACCGAGGAATACAACGCGTTGCGTGCATTCGGGTCCTCACCCAGCCTGCGCCTGGCACTGCCGCGCGTCATCGGCGCGGCGATCGCCATGCCGCTGTTGGTGGTGTGGACCAATATCGCGGCCATGCTCGGTGCAGCGCTGACGTCGCAGGCGAACTTCGGCATCAATTACATGCACTTTCTCGACCAGATGCCGCAGCAGGTGCAGATCATCAACATCTGGTTCGGGCTGGGCAAGGGGGCGTTGTTCGGGCTGACCATCGCGCTGGTGGGTTGCTACTTCGGCCTGAGCTCCTCGCCCGATACCGAGAGCATGAGCCGCAACACCACCCTTTCCGTGGTCACCAGCCTGGCGCTTGTGGTCTTGTTCGATTCGGCATTGGGTGCTGCGCTGACCAACGTCGGATTGGTCTAGCCCGGACTATTCATGAATCACACACGCCCTCACTTGCCCCTTGAACCCACACGAATTTTCGTTCAATCGCCCATAGGCCCGACTATGGACTCAATCACGAAAACACGTGCGAATCCAATGACCTACGCGATCATCGCGTGTATTCACGAATCGTCCGGGCGAGGATCCCCGGAGTCATGACGTCCACAACCGACGAAGCCGTGATCGAAATCAGCAACCTGCACAAGCGCTTCGGCGATCAGCAGGTCCATCAGGGGCTTGACCTGAAGGTCATGCGGGGGGAATTCCTATCCGTCATCGGGACCTCCGGGTCGGGCAAATCCACGTTGTTGCATCAGGTGATCGGCCTGCTCCCGCCGGACGAGGGTGCCATCAAGGTGCTGGGACAGCCCGTGGGCGAACTCGAAAGCGAGGCGGCCCGACTGCTGCGGCGTCGGTGGGGCGTGCTGTTCCAGAAAGGGGCCCTGTTCAGTGCCTTGAACGTATTCGACAACATTGCCTTTCCCATGCGCGAATTGCGCAAGGAGGGGCAGATTGTCGATGAAGAGATGCTGCGCGATGCGGTGGCCTTGAAGTTGCACATGGTCGGCCTCAAGGCGGAAACCGCCTGGAAGTACCCCGCGGAACTGTCCGGGGGAATGCTGAAACGCGCGGCGCTGGCGCGGGCGTTGATGCTGGAAGCGGAGCTGTTGTTCCTGGACGAACCCACGACCGGGCTGGATCCGGTGTCCTCGTCCGAGTTCGACGCCATGCTCGATGAGCTGCATCACGAACTGAATCTCACCGCAATGATGGTCACCCATGACCTGCACAGCATGGCGACTCTGAGTGATCGCATCGCGGTACTCGACGAGGGCAAGTTGATCACGGTCGGCACGCTGGAAGAAGTGGCCAGTTACGACCATCCGTTCATTGCGGATTTTTTCCGCTCGCGACGTGGTGAAAAGCAGTTACGCGAGCTCCCCGAATATGAGATGAGATGACCATGGAAAATCGTACGCATGCCATCATTGCCATCAGCTTCGTCATCGTTTTTTCCGCGGTTGCGATCGTCCTCTACTTCTGGTTGTCGAATCAGAAAAGCGAGCCGCTGGCATACCAGATTGTCACGCATCAATCCGTGGGCGGTCTGGGGCCGCATTCAAAGGTCAAATTCAAGGGCCTGACAGTCGGCCACATCACCCATGTGAAGTTCGATCCCGCCGACCGCTCACGCGTCGTGATCGATTTCAAGCTGCAGAAAAAGACCTATATCACCCATGCCACCTATGCCGTATTGGCGATGCAGGGGCTGACCGGTGGCGAGGCGCTGGAACTGAAGCTCGGCAAGGGCAGCAACGCACACCTGAAGACCAGCGACAAGCACCCGGCCCGCGTGCCCCTGCACAAGGGCCTTCTGGCCAAGTTGAAGGCCTCCGGCAAGGAGGACATGAAGAACATTCACGACATCCTGGCCAACGCCAAGAAGGTTCTCGATGCCAATAATCGCGAGCATCTCAGCGCATCGATCCAGCAGATCGATGCCGCCACCGGACAGCTGGTCACCATCGAGAAGCAGCTGATGCCGGCGATCAAGCAGATGCCGGCACTGGTGAACAGTGCACGGCAAAGCCTGAAGCAGAGTCATGCCCTGTTGGCCAACGCCAACAAGATCGCCAGGGAGGGGCAAGGGCCGGTCAAGAAGGCCGGAAAGCTGGAAGACAGCCTGCAATCGCTGAGCCGCAAGCTCGACAAGCAGACCGTACCCGACATCCACACGCTCAGCGAGAGCCTGAAGCGCACCTCGCGCCAGCTCGATCAGTTGATGCGCGAACTGAAGGCGAAGCCGCAAAGTCTGATCTTCGGCCCGCCCAAACATCCGCCCGGCCCCGGTGAACCCGGCTTCAATGGGTCCGGCGTCCACGAATCCAGCAAGGGAGGCTCCGGCCATGAATAGGATCTGCCTGGCCATGGTGTGCGCATGCACGCTGCTTCTCGGCGGTTGCCTGCACACGTCCAAGACACAGTTCCCGAAGCACTACACATTGACCACGGCGCCTTCCACGCATCGGCAGCATCCGGCACAGCGCGGCCGGCGCATCCTGCAGATCGACCGCATCATGGTGCCGACATGGCTGCGGAGCACGAACATGTATTACCAGCTCGGTTACCGGCACGATGCGCGGATATCGGCCTATGGCCGCTCGGACTGGGTAGCACCGCCGGCAACGTTGCTGGAGCATGTCGTGGAGAGCGCAATCAGCAGTGGTGGTCGGTGGCGCGCTGTCGTGGGGCCCGGAGGCACCGCCCATGCCGATGTCGGCCTGCGTATCCGGCTGGATCAGTTCAGCCAGTACTTTGCGCAGCCGGGCCACAGCTCCGGGGTGATCGAGGCGTCGGCAACGCTGGTCGACAACCATGACGACAGCGTCATCGCGCAAAAACATTTCCGCATCAAGGCACCGGCACCGACGGCGGACGCCGCGGGGGGCGTCAAGGCATTGAACCGCGCCAGCCAGCGCTTTGCTGCCCGCCTGCAGGACTGGCTGCGGAGGGCATCGACCGAGTGATGGCGCAGCGGCGCTGGCACGCCATGCTGTCGTGCTGGGTCGGAGACGCCGCAAAAACGCACAGCACCATGCGCAGGACATCGCCCGCACGCCCCGTCCCTTGTTGGGGCGGTACATGCGGTGTCGTGGCTTCCTCGCGGGTGGGCGGGAGGGAGCGTCGGGTTGCAATTGTCCCCTCCACGAGCTGCGCCTGGCGACAGCCTTGCATGAATCACTGTGCGCGCCGGCTGCCGGCCGCACTCCTGGACGGCGGGGCACCCTGCGCGCAGGGCGAAGATTCGCCGCGAGGCTTGCGGCGTGTGGCGTCCTTGGCGACACTGTCGGATCCGATTTTCCGCTCTGCACCCATTAGGGGTGTACCACCGGTTGTCTCTGCATGCGCCTGACCACCATCAAACTGGCCGGATTCAAGTCGTTCGTCGACCCGACCACGTTGCATTTGCCCACCAACATGACCGGCGTGGTCGGCCCCAATGGCTGCGGCAAGTCCAACATCATCGACGCCATCCGCTGGGTGATGGGGGAGAGCGCCGCCAGTCGTCTGCGCGGCGATTCGCTGACCGACGTGATCTTTTCCGGATCCAGCGCACGCAAGCCGGTGGGGCAGGCGGTGGTCGAGCTCATCTTCGACAACGACGATGGCGCAGTGCAGGGCGAGTTCGCCAATTTCGCGGAGATCTCGGTCAAGCGTCTGGTCACGCGCGAGGGGCAGTCGCAATATTTCCTCAACAACACGCGCTGCCGCCGCCGTGACATCACGGATCTGTTTCTGGGCACCGGCCTGGGGCCGCGCAGCTACTCGATCATCGAGCAGGGCATGATCAGCCAGATTATCGAGGCGCACCCCGAACAGCTGCGCACGCACCTGGAGGAAGCCGCCGGCATCTCCAAATACAAGGAACGGCGCAAGGAGACCGAGAGCCGCATCCGTTCCACGCGCGAGAACCTGGACCGTGTGCGCGATGTGCGCGACGTGGTCGACAAGCAGTTGGAGCACCTCAACCGCCAGGCGCGTGCCGCCGAGCGCTGGAAGGCACTGAAGGAGGAGCAGACCCGCAAGGAGGCGGAGCTCAAGGCGCTGGATTATCGCGCCATCCGCCTGGAGCACAGTGGCCACGGTGATGCCTTGCGCAAGGCCGAAATCGCCATCGAGGAACGTCTGGCCGGTCAGCGGCAGTCCGAGGCGCAGATCGAGGCCACCCGCGAACGTCACCAGGACGCCACCGAGCATCTCAATGCGGTGCAGGCGGAGGTCTACAAGGTCGGTGCGGACATCGCCCGCATCGAGCAGCAGGTGCAGCACAACCGCGACATGGCCGCGCGCCTGGAGCGCGCGAAAGCCGAAGCCGACCGCGAGCGCGAGTCGCTCAGCGAGCACCTCGTCCAGGATCGCGAACAGGCCGAATCCCTGCGGCAGGCATTGACCGAGGGCGAACCCCGGCTGGAAACGTTGCGGCAGATGCAGGACACCACCAGCGACGCGCACCAGACAGCCGAAAAACACCTGGCCGAGTGGCAGCAGCGCTGGGAAGCGCATACCGGCACCTCATCGGAAGCCGCCCGCGCCGCCGATGTGGAGCGCACCCGCATCGATTATCTGGATCGCCAGTCGCTGGATATCTCGCGCCGCCGCGAAGCGCTGGAGACCGAGCGCAAGGCGTTCGATGTCGACGCGCTGGATGCTGCGGCCACGCAGCTGGCCGAGCAGCACGATCAGCAGCAGGAGGCCGTGGAAACGCTGGGTACGGCGCTGGATGAACGCAAGAGCGCGCACGAACGCGTGCTGGAAGAGCAGCGCCAGGTGCAGAACACGCTCAACGAATCTCGCCAGCAGCTGCAGGGCGCGCGCGGCAGGCTGGCGTCGCTGGAAGCCCTGCAGCACGCCGCACTGGGGCAGGACGAAAGCGCCGCCGCGCCGTGGCTGCAGGAACAGGGGCTGGATCAGGCACGTCGCCTCGGCGAAGCGCTGCAGGTCGATGCCGGTTGGGAAAATGCCGTGGAAACGGTACTGGCCGGAGTGCTGGATGGTGTCCTGGTGGAATCGCCGCTGCATTACGCCGAAGCGCTGGAGACGCTGGGCGAAGCCGATGTGGTGCTGATGTCCGAGGCTACTGGCGAGGAAGGGGCAGCCGATTCGCTGGCCTCCCGCGTGCGCGGGCCTGCCGCCGTATGCAGGCTGTTGGCTCCGGTGCGCGTCGCCGACGATCTGCCGCAGGCGCGCCGCGTGATCACGGAGTTGCCGCCGGGACATTCCGTGATCACCCCGGATGGCGTGTGGTTGTCCGCCGACATGGCCCGCGTGCGCCATGCGCAAGGCAATCAGGTCGGCGTGCTGGCGCGCGAGCGCGAGATCAAGGAGCTCCACACGCGTACCGAGCAGCTGGACGCACAGACGGGTGAACTGGAGGAGCGGCTGGAAGCGCTGCGTGGCGAGAAGTTCGAGACCGAACGCGCCCGCGACGACGCCCAGCGCGAGCTGTACAACACGCATCGGCGCCAGTCGGAACTGGCCGGTCAGCTGCAGGGCCACCGTGGCAAGATCGAGACCGCGCGGGCACGCACGGAAAAGGTCTCCGCGGAGCTCGACGAACTGGCCTCCACGCAGGACCAGCTGAAGTCACAGACGAGCGAGGCGCGTGCGCGTCTGGACGAAGCCGTGGAACGCATGGGTGATCTCGAGGACCGCCGTCGCAGCCTGGAAAACGAGCGCCGCGACCTGCTGGAAGCGCGCGAGGAAGCGCGCATGAATGCGCGCGAAGCCGACGAACAGGCACACCAGCTGGCACTGTCGCTGGAATCGCGGCGCTCCGCGCTGACATCGCTGGAGCAGTCGCTGGCGCGCATGGATACGCAGCTCAAACAGGTCGACGCGCGGCGCTCGGACATCGCCGAGCAGCTGGCGCAAGGCTCCGATCCAGTGGCCGAACTGGAAGCGGAACGGCAGACCTATCTGGATCAGCGTCTGCTGGTCGACAAGCAATTGGTCGAGGCGCGCCGCGCGGTGGAGGAGTGCGACAGTCAGCTGCGGCAACTGGAAGCCGACCGTCACCGCTTCGAGCAGGAACTGGCGGCGCAGCGCGAACAGCTGTCGGAAAAAAAGCTCTCGGTGCAGGCGCTGGACATGCGCGCGCAACAGCTGGCAGAAGCCATTGCCGAATCCGGCCTGGAGCTGGAGGCACTGCTGGAGACACTGGCCGACGATGCGCGGCCACAGGACTGGAAACAGGAGCTGGAGGGGTTGGCTGCAAAGATCCAGCGCCTGGAGCCGGTCAACCTGGCCGCCATCCAGGAATTCGAGGAGCAGTCCGAACGCAAGAGCTATCTCGATGCCCAGCTGGCGGATCTGACCGATGCCATGGAGACGCTGGAAAACGCCATCCGCAAGATCGACCGCGAGACACGCCAGCGCTTCAAGGAGACGTTCGACAAGGTCAACACCGGCATGCAGGAGCTGTTCCCGCGTCTGTTCGGCGGCGGCCACGCGTACTTGGAGCTGACCGGCGAGGATCTCCTGGATACGGGCGTCGCCATCATGGCGCGTCCGCCGGGCAAACGCGTCAGCAACATCACGTTGTTGTCCGGTGGCGAGAAGGCGATGACCGCGGTTTCGCTGGTGTTCGCCATCTTTCGTCTGAATCCCGCGCCGTTCTGCCTGCTGGACGAGGTCGACGCGCCGCTGGACGAAGCCAACGTGGGACGCTTCTCCAGCATGGTCAAGGAAATGAGCGAACAGGTGCAGTTCCTGTTCGTCACCCACAACAAGGCCACCATGGAAGCGGCCGAACAGATGTGCGGCGTGACCATGCGCGAGCCTGGCGTGTCGCGCCTCGTTCAGGTGGATCTCTCCGAAGCGGCTAAACTGGCCGGCGCGGCGTAAGATCGCACTTTCTTTTCGACAACCATTTCCTCGCCGCCGTGCATGGTGGCGTGCATATCCGGGAGATCAGGCATGAGTTGGAATCCGGCCGTTGGCGTGCCGATGCTGATCGTGGGCATTATCGTGCTGGTGCTTGTCTGGCTGTTCGGCCAGCCGCGCAAGCCCGGGCAGGGCAAACGGACCCCCGGGGGTCCGCGATCGCGTCAGGAGCCGCAGATGGGCGAGGCGCCGTCCGCCGACGAGCCGGCGGACGATGTCGTCACCTTGGGCGAGGCCTCATCCCGGCGGCCTCGACAGGGCGATCTGGATATCGACCTGCGCGAAGAGTTGGAGCGGCTGGGCGCCGCCCTGAATGAGGGGCATGCACCGAACGCCCAGGGCGACGAGGTGGCTGCAAAGCCGGAGCCGGATGCGCCCGGTGAGCCTGGCCCATCCGGCTCCAAAGTGGGCCGACGGCCTGCCGAGCTGCCAGTCGACCATATTGTCACCCTGTACGTGATGGCTCGCGACGGCGAACGGTTCCGTGGACCGGATATCGTGGTCGCGGCGGAAAAGACCGGGCTGGAATTCGGCGACATGGGCATCTTCCACCGCCTGCTGGACGGCAATCGTGAGGTCGGCCCCATCTTCAGCGTGGCCAACATGATCCGCCCGGGCAGCTTCGACATGAGCGCAATCGACTCTCTGGATACGGCCGGTCTGAGCTGTTTCATGACGCTGCCGGCACCGGTGCCGGCGCTGGATGGCTGGGATGCCATGCTGCCGGCCGTGCAGCGGCTTGCGGAACTACTCGATGGCCAGGTTCTGGACAGCGAACACAATGCCCTGGGGCGGCAGAGGATTGCCCATATCCGCGACGAGCTGCGCGGTTGGGACCGGCGCCATGCGGGTGAGGATATCCAGTTTGACCGCTGAAACGCCCAAAACCATCCCGGTGCTGACCATCGACGGGCCGTCCGGCTCCGGCAAGGGCACCATCAGCCGCGAGGTGGCGGATCACCTGGGCTGGCATCTGCTCGACTCGGGCGCGCTGTACCGCGCCGTGGGCTATGCCGCCGGCATGGCGGGTCTGGACCTGTCCGATGCCGACGCCGTGACCCGTTGCGCCGAATCGACCCGCATCCGTTTCCGCGCCGACGACGCCAGCGATACGCACGTGATCGTCAACGGGCATGATGCCAGCGATGAAATCCGTACCGAAAGCTGCGGCGCCGCGGCATCGGCCATCGCCTCCATTCCCGGTGTGCGCAAGGCATTGGTGGAGAAGCAGAAAGCCTTCCGCAAGGCGCCCGGGCTGGTGGCGGATGGACGTGACATGGGCACGGTGATCTTCCCGGACGCCCGCTTCAAGGTGTTCCTCACGGCCAGCGCTTCGGAGCGGGCAAAAAGACGCTATAAACAGTTGAAAGCAAAGGGGCTGAGAGTTACACTCTCGACCCTTCTGCGAGAGATCGAGGCCCGCGACGCACGCGATGCGTCGCGCAAGGTTGCGCCATTGCGGCCCGCCGCCGATGCGGTTTCGATCGACACGACCGGGATGGACATCGTCACGGTGGTGGCAAAAGTTCTGGCGCAGGTGCAGGCGGATTGACCGCCTGCCGCTGTGCAATTTAGGCCCTGCGCCGCGGCGTAGGACATGGTAACGGTGTCTTTGACGCCCTCAACCGGTGGACCGGCACACTGCGGACGCATGCAATGGATTCGACATTGCTTCAACCGACGGCGCGTACGTCAGGCGACGGTCTTTTTCATTTGACGGAAATCACATGACTGAAAGTTTTGCCGAGCTGTTTGAACAATCACAGCAGATCCTCTCCAAGCTCAAGCCGGGCTCCATCGTCTCCGGCATCGTGGTGGAAATCCGCAACGATGTCGTGGTCATCAATGCCGGGCTGAAGAGCGAAGGCATCGTCACCATCGACCAGTTCAAGGATGACGAAGGCCAGCTGGAAGTTGAAGTGGGCGACGAGGTCAAGGTGGCCCTCGAAGCGCTCGAAGACGGCTTCGGCGAAACCCGGCTGTCGCGCGAGAAGGCCAAGCGTTCCATGGTGTGGGACGAGCTGGAAGAAACCTTCGACGCGGACGAGACGGTCACCGGCAAGATTTCCGGCAAGGTCAAAGGCGGTTTCACCGTCGACATCAAGGATGTGCGGGCCTTCCTGCCTGGGTCCCTGGTGGACGTGCGCCCGGTCCGCGATCCGGCCTACCTCGAGGGCAAGGACCTCGAGTTCAAGATCATCAAGCTCGACCGCAAGCGCAACAACGTGGTGGTCAGCCGTCGCGCGGTGGTCGAGAGCGAATACTCCGAGGAGCGCGAAAAGCTGCTGGAGCGCCTGACCGAGGGTGCCATCATCCACGGCGTGGTCAAGAACCTCACCGATTACGGTGCATTCGTGGACCTGGGCGGCATCGACGGCCTGTTGCACATCACCGACATGGCGTGGAAGCGCGTGCGCCATCCGTCCGAGGTGGTCAATGTGGGCGACGAGCTGGACGTGCGCGTGCTGAAGTACGACCGCGAGCGCAACCGCGTGTCGCTGGGCCTGAAGCAGCTGGGCGACGATCCGTGGGTCAACATCTCGCGCCGTTATCCGGTCAGCAGCCGCCTGTTCGGCAAGGTCAGCAACGTCACCGATTACGGCTGTTTCGTCGAGATCGAGCCGGGCGTGGAAGGCCTGGTGCACGTCTCGGAAATGGACTGGACCAACAAGAACGTCAATCCGGCCAAGGTGGTGCAGGTCAGCGACGAGGTCGAGGTCATGGTGCTGGATGTGGACGAGGAGCGTCGCCGCATCTCGCTGGGCATCAAGCAGACCCGTTCCAATCCGTGGGAAGCCTTTGCCGCCATGCACCAGAAGGGCGACAAGGTCTCCGGCGCCATCAAGTCGATCACCGACTTCGGCATCTTCGTCGGCCTGGAAGGCGGCATCGACGGTCTGGTGCATCTGTCGGACATCTCCTGGCAGGCATCGGGCGACGATCTGATCCGCGACTTCAAGAAGGGCGAGGAAGTCGAGGCCGTGGTGCTGGCGGTCGATCCCGAGCGCGAGCGCATCAGTCTGGGCATCAAGCAGATGGAGCAGGATCCGTTCGGCCAGTTCATGGCGGCGCATCCGCGTGGCAGCATCGTCACCGGTACCGTCAAGGAAGTGGACGCCAAGGGCGCGGTGGTGGATCTGGGCGACGGCGTGGACGCATCGCTGCGCGCCAATGACATCGCCAAGGAACGCGTCGACGACGCCACGCAATACCTGAAGGTGGGTGAGAAGATCGAGGCCCGGCTGACCGGCATGGACCGCAAGGGCCGGATGCTGCAGGTCTCGATTCGTGCCAAGGATCAGCCGGATACGGTCGACGACATGGCCGATTATCAGACGGCGTCCAGCGGCAATACGTTGGGTGCGTTGCTCAAGGAGCAGCTGAACAAGTCCGACGACGAGTAATCTGTCGTGTTGTTGCGGGCGGCCGATAGCGGCCGCCCGCTGCGACTTGGCGTCAGGGAACCGCGATTCACGGGCGCCATCCGGCGCTTGCCGGAATGTGGTGACGCCGGGCGTGCAGGGGAAAGCCCGAAGGAATTGCAGGAACCATGACCAAATCCGAATTGATCGAGACGCTGTCACAACGTCAGACCCACCTTGCTTTCGGAGACGTCGAACTGGCGGTCAAGAGCGTGCTGGAGCAGATGAGCCAGTCGCTGTCCAGCGGCGACCGCATCGAGGTGCGCGGCTTTGGCAGCTTCTCGCTGCATTACCGCCCACCGCGCATGGGGCGCAATCCCAAGACGGGCGAGGCCGTGGCGTTGCCCGGCAAGCATGTTCCCCACTTCAAGCCGGGCAAGGAACTGCGCGAGCGCGTCAATCACGATTGAGTGTGGCGGCTGAAACTTTCAGACGGTGCAGGTGAACGAGGCGTCAACTGCGGCGTTCCCCGGCATGTCCGCGGGCTGGGCGCGTGCACGACAATCGGGTAAAGTCGCAGCGCATGCGAGTCCTCATTTTTCTTCTGTTGTTGGTCTTCCTCGTTGCAGGCGCGCTGTTCGGTGCGCTCAACGCAGACATGGTCACCTACGATCTGGGTGCGACTCTGGTCACTCTGCCCAGAGGAGCTGCATTGCTCGCGGTTCTGGTGACAGGCTGGCTGCTGGGCGGGTTGACCGCATGGGCCGGCTCGAAACGCACCGTGCGTGGTCCGCGACGGCGTGAACGTGTGGATGCCCATCGAAGCACATGAGTATCTATGTCGCGTTTCTGTTGCTGCTGGCGGTAGGTTTTCTGGCGGGGTGGCTGGTCAGCCGCCAGACCGGTGCACGGCGATCCGGTGCACGGGTCAACGCCCTGTCCTCGGATTACTTCCGCGGCCTCAATTACCTGCTGAACGAGCAGCAGGACAAGGCCATCGAAGTCTTCCTGAAGCTGGCTGAGTACAACCGTGACACGGTCGAGACCCACCTGGCGCTGGGCAACCTGTTCCGGCGTCGCGGGGAAGTCGATCGTGCCATCCGCGTGCACCAGCATCTGGTGTCGCGTTCCAACCTGAGCGACCAGATGAAAACCGTGGCGCTGCTGGAACTGGGCGAGGATTACATGCGCGCCGGCTTGCTGGACCGGGCCGAGACCCTGTTCTCCGACCTGGCGGCGATGGATGCGCATGCTCCGTCCGCGTTGCAGCATCTGATCTCGATTTATCAACACGAACGCGACTGGCACAAGGCCATCGAGCAGGCACGCCGTCTGGAAGCGATGAACGGCGAGTCGCAGGCGTCCAACATCGCGCACTTCTACTGTGAACTGACCGAGCAGGCGCGGCTGCACGGGGCCCACAAGGATGCCGAGAGCTATCTGCGCGAGGCATTCAGGCACGATCCTGAAAACGTCCGCGCGCACATGATCAAGGGCCGCATTCTGGCAAGCGACGGCAAGTACCGTGATGCGGTGGAGATGTTCGAACATGCCATCGACTGCGATGTCACCTTTGTGCCGGACATCCTGTCCATGCTCCTGGATGTCTATACGCGGTCGGACCAGGAGGCCAGGGCGGAGGCGTTCCTGCAGGAGCTGATTTCGCGTTATCACGGCATCTCGCCCGTGTTGGCGCTGGCGGCGCTGTACCGCAAGCGCAAGGGCGAGCGCGCGGGGACCGAATTTCTGACCGCGCAGCTGCGCCGCCGTCCGTCCGTGCGGGGTCTGATGGCGTTGATCGACACCACCATCGATACCATGCCCGACGATGTACAGGAAAATTTCCTGATTCTGCGCGACCTGACCCGCAAGCTGCTGGAGGGGCAGGCGATGTATCGCTGCGGTCGCTGCGGTTTCGGTGCCAAGGCACACCACTGGCAGTGTCCCAGCTGCAAGCAGTGGGGTACGGTGCGGCCGATCCATGGCGTCTCCAACGAGTAGGCCGCGCAGCAGGAGTATCCATGACGTCGCAGTTGACCGCGCAAGACCGGTGGGGCGCCGTGCTGGTGATTCTCTCTGTGGCGATATCCGTAGTGCTGGTGCGCGTTGCCATCGCGTATGCGCATCATCGCGGCATGCTGGATGTCCCGGGGCAACGGCGTTCGCATCACCAGCCCACCGCACGTGGAGGTGGCCTCGGCCTGATCCTCTCCATGGCGCTGTGTTCGCTCCCCGCGATGCTGTGGCAGCCAGGCACATTGCAGGCGCCACAAGTGACGGCATTCATGCTCGCTCTGCTGCTGGTGGCCGGGGTCGGCTGGTGGGATGACCATCGCTCGCTGACGGCCACCACCCGTTTGTGGATCCAGTGTCTGGCGGTGCTGGGGTTCAGTTTCACTGTACTGATCACCACACCTGCAAGCCTGTGGTGGCTGCCGGTCTTGCTGGTGGCCGGTGTCGGCAGTGTCAATCTGCACAATTTCATGGACGGGATCGACGCATTGCTTGCCATGCAATCGATGTTCATGGGCGTCGCCCTGGCGGTATTGTCATGGGCGAGCGGGGATACCGGGTTGGCGTGGGCGTGCCTGTGCATGGCGGGGGCCAGCCTGGGGTTCCTTTTTTTCAATCGTCCGCCCGCGCGCATCTTCATGGGCGATGTCGGCAGTGGCGCACTCGGCTTGCTGATATTCATGTTCATTGGGCTACTTTGGGCAACAGATACGAGTCGTGTCTGGGCCATGCTCATTCTCGCCTCCGGGTTCGCCATCGATTCCGGCCTGACCCTCGTCTCGCGCGTACTCAGGGGGCGCCGCTGGTACACTGCTCATCGGGAGCACACATACCAGTGGCTGGTACGTGCAGGGTGGAGTCACGGTCGGACAGGATGTCTGTATATGTCTTGGAACGCGCTGACAATTCCGTTCGTGTGGTTCGCGTGGACGGATCGCGGGCTTGCACCCGCGCTGTTTCTTGGCGTCTATGCAGCAGGAGCGATCGCCTGGTGGCTCGTCCGTTCATGGGTGTTGCGCCGGGCCAGACATGGAGAGCGTCATGAGTTCGCCTAAATGGATACCGGGCATGCACCCGCGAACGGCTGTGGTCATGCACGACCTGGGCATGGTCATGCTGGCTTGGTGGGCAGCAAAAAGCCTGCGTTATGCGCTGATGCCAAGCCTCGGGCCTGCATCGTTCGTGCCCCCCGAATTTCCCCTCGTGCTGCTGATCCAGGGAGGCATATTCGCCTGGACCGGGCTGTACAAGGGGCTGTGGCGTTTCGCCAGTGTGCCGGATCTGTGGAACATCATCCGCGCCACCGTCGCTGGTGGCGTGCTCATTGGGCTGACACTTTTTCTCTACGACCGTCTCCTCGGGGTGCCGCGGTCCGTCCTGTTGATGTACCCGTTGATCCTTGCGGCCTTGCTGGGCGTTCCACGGCTCGCCTACAGGTTCTGGAAGGACACCCGACGTGATCTCGTGGACGGGCGGGCGCGCAAACGTGTCCTGATCCTGGGGGCCAACCGTTCCGGGGACGCCCTGGTCCGCGATCTGGCGCGCAACCGGGGGCCGTACGAAGTCATCGGTTTCCTGGACGATGACGCGGGATTGCGCGGCTCGAAACTGCACGGCTTGCCGGTGCTGGGACCTCTGGACGATATGGCGGAATTGTCCTCGCAGGTGGCCGCGGACATGTTGCTGATTGCGCAACCCACTGCCAGCGCACAGCAGATGCGGCGCATCGTCGAGCTGTGCGAGCGCAGTGGATTGCCGTTTCGTACCATTCCGCGCCTGGAGGATGTGGTTGCCGGGCGCGCGGCACCGGACGAAATAAAGGAAGTTGCCATCGAGGACCTGCTGGGGCGGGACCCGGTCGACCTGGACTGGACCCGGATCGCGCAGTCCATCGGCCAGCATCGTGTTCTGGTGACGGGCGGCGGTGGCTCCATCGGTGCGGAGCTGTGTCGCCAGGTGGCGCGTCTGCGCGCGGCCTCGTTGACCATCGTGGAAATATCGGAATTCAACCTCTATCGCATCGAACGCGAGTTGCGAGCGAATTTTCCCGAACTGGAATTGCACCTGATACTTGCCGACAGCGGCGACGCAGTGGCCATGGAACACCTGTTCGCTGCACGCAAGCCGCAAGTCGTCCTGCATGCGGCCGCCTACAAGCATGTGCCGATGCTGCAGGGTCAGCTGCGCGAAGCGTTTCGCAACAACGTCATGGCCACGCGCTGTGTCGCCGATCTGGCCGATCGCCATGAGGTCGGCCGTTTCGTATTGATTTCCACCGACAAGGCCGTCAACCCGACCAGCGTCATGGGGGCGTGCAAACGCATGGCGGAAATCTGGTGCCAGAACCTGGCGCAACGGTCACGAACCAAGTTCATCACCGTGCGTTTCGGCAATGTCCTGGACTCGGCCGGCTCCGTGGTGCCGCTGTTTCGCGAGCAGATCGCCAAGGGTGGCCCGGTGACCATTACCCATCCGGATGTCTCGCGTTATTTCATGACCATCCCCGAAGCCTGCCAATTGATCCTGCAGGCTGCCACGCTGGGGGAGGGCGGTGAAATCTTTGCCCTGGACATGGGCGAGCCGATAAAGATCCGCGATCTCGCAACGCAGATGATCCGCCTGACCGGCAAACAGGCCGGCTCGGAAATCCCCGTCGTCTATACGGGTCTGCGCTCCGGGGAAAAACTGTTCGAGGAGCTGTTTCATCCGCTGGAAAACTACGTTGCCACCACGCATGCGAAGATATTCTTGTCGCAACCGCGGCTGGTGGCGTGGGACCTTCTGGTTGCCACCATGGATCGCGCCCTGGATGCCGTGGCTATGTACGACGAAGATCTGTTGCGGCGGCAGGTATCCACGCTGTTGCCGTCATTTCGCTGGAACGACGCCGCGCAGCCAACCAATGTCGTCCCAATGCATCGCATCGACAAAGAAGGAGCCGCATGAGTCAGCGCTTACGCAAGGTCGTTTTTCCCGTTGCCGGACTGGGGACCCGGTTCCTGCCTGTCACCAAGGCCGTGGCCAAGGAAATGCTCCCGGTACTGGACCGCCCGTTGATCCAGTACGCCGTGGACGAGGCAGTCGATGCGGGGGCCGATACCCTCATCTTCGTGACCAACCGGTACAAGCATGCTATCGCCGATTACTTCGACAAGGCGTATGAACTCGAGGACCGTCTGGAGGAAAAGGGCAAGGAAGAGCTGCTGGCCATGGTGAAGAGCACGCTGCCCGATCACGTGCGGGCCGTCTTCGTGACCCAGCCCGAAGCTCTGGGACTGGGGCATGCGGTGCTGTGCGCCAAACCCGTGGTCGGGGACGATGTCTTCGGCGTGATGCTGCCGGATGACCTGATCGTCAACGATGGGCCGGGTGCCTTGCGGCAAATGGCCGATCTGGCGGCGTCCCGGCCGGCGGGAGGCGGTGTCATCGCGGTGGAGCAGGTGCCGGCTGATCAGACCCACAAGTACGGCATCGTGGATACCTCGGCCGAAATTTCCGATCGTGCCCGGCGCATCAGCCATCTGGTGGAGAAGCCGGACCCTGCCGAGGCGCCGTCCGACTGGGGCGTGGTCGGTCGCTATGTTCTTCCGGCAAGCATCTTCGACCTGCTGGAGAAGACCACTCCCGGCGCGGGCGGGGAGATCCAGTTGACGGACGCCATCGAGACGTTGCTCAAGCAGCATGATGTGCTGGCGTATCGATTTGCCGGCCAGCGCTTCGATTGCGGCAACAAGCGTGGACTGGTGCGCGCCACCTGTTACATGGCAGCCAAGGATCCGGAGTTGGCGCCGGTATTGCGCGAGATCCTCAAGGAGGCACTGAGCTGAAAAGCCCTGCCGTCACCGCTTGTGTGCCGTGACCCTTCGGGCGCACGATAGGCCGATGAGCCGCACGGCACCCACCACCTATTACCGGGCCACAGCAGGCGATCATCCGCCTGCATCAACGTTGCGGGGCCGGCATGATGTTCGTGTGGTGATTGTCGGCGCCGGTCTCGCCGGCCTCAATACTGCCGTATCCCTCGTCGAGCGCGGCTGCAATGACGTCATGGTGCTGGAGCGTCACGAGGTCGGCTTCGGTGCCTCCGGCCGCAACGGAGGCTTCGTCTTTTCCGGCTATTCGCTGGGTGAAGCGGCATTGTTGCAGCAGCTGGGGGAGGCGCGTGCGCGCCGCGTCTTCCAGCGCAGCGTGGATGCCGTGGAGAAGGTGCGCGCGCGCATTCATGACAATGCCATCGAGTGCGATGCGGTGGAGCAGGGCGTGATCTGGGCCAACTGGTTTCGCGATCCATCCATCCTGCGGGATCGGCAGAAGCTTCTGGCCGATCATTTTGATGCCCATTGGGACTGGTTGAGTGCCGAGCAGATGGATGAGCGCATCCACTCCGATCGCTACAGCGAAGGATTGTTCGAATCCCACGCGTTCCACATGCATCCGCTGAAATACATCCGGGCCCTGGCGAAGCTGGTACAGGACAACGGAGCGGCTGTGCACGAGCGCAGCCCTGTCGAACACCTGCAGCATGATGGGGCGCATTGGTGTGTGCGCACGGCCGAAGGCGAGGTGCACGCGCAGCATGTGGTCCTGGCCTGCGGCGGGTATCTTGCAGGGTTGCGGCGTGAGGTCGATCGCGCCGTCTTGCCGATCGCCACCTATGTGACCGTCACGGAACCACTCGGGGAGCGGCTGGACGCATGCCTCTCCACGCAGGCAGCCGTTTACGATACGCGGTTCGCGTTCGACTACTACCGGCCTCTTGCCGATACGCGATTGCTCTGGGGTGGACGCATCTCCACCCGCAACCGTGATCCGGCGCATGTGGAACGCCTGTTGCGGCGGGATCTGCACAAGGTGTTTCCGCAGCTCGACGGAGTGGGCATGGATTACGCCTGGTCGGGCTGGATGAGCTATGCGCGTCACCAGATGCCGCAGGTGGGCGGAAATGGCGACGGGCTGTGGTGGGCTCAGGCCTTTGGCGGACACGGATTGGCACCGACCACGTCCGCAGGGGAACTGCTTGCAGCGGCCATCGCCGATCGCGATGAGGATTGGCGAGATCTTTCCGGTTTCGGACTCAGCCGCAGCTTCCGCGCTGCCGGGGCCATTGCCGCCCAGGCGACATACTGGTGGTTGCAGGCCCGCGATCGGTTGCGGGAGAGTATCGAAGGCTGAGCGCACGGGCGGTCGACGGGATGGCCTTCCGGCGCGCATGTGTTGCGGGCGTTGAACACGGGCAAAAGGACATGGCGGCATGACGGATCCCATTGCGTTTTCCGATTTCCGGCGCGTGGAACTGGTCGCCGGCACGGTGGTCCGGGTGGCCGCGTTTCCGCAGGCGCGCAGGCCGGCCTGGCGTATCTGGGTGGACTTCGGCGCCTATGGGGAGAAGAAAACGAGCGCGCAGATCACCGACCTCTATACGCCGGAGGACTTGTTGGGAAAGCAGATCGTGGGCGTACTGAATCTTCCACCGCGGCAGATTGGGCCGATGCGCTCGGAATTTCTTCTCACGGGGTTTCCCACGGACGCGGGCGTAGTCATCACGACGACCGAGCGGCGGGTGCCGAACGGGACGCGCCTGAGTTGATTCCGCGCACACTGTCGCGGGAATCATGACAATGCACATGCGCGCCGAAGCAGAGACTGGCTATATCGCCTCGGCGATCACAGCGCCCGTGGGTTGCCCGGTCGGTGAGCCGCCGGGCGGCTCCACGGAGGCCGCAGCAGCGCGTTGGTATTGGGCGTCGTGCATCGGCCGGAAGGTTTTCCTGCCACCTCGTGCGAGCTCGGCCGGTGCCGCGCGCAGGCGCTCGCGGGCAGCAACATCAGTGTTGTTTCCACGCTCGCTTCCATCTGTCATCAAAGCAACCGCATGCTGCACCGAGCACGGT
Source organism: uncultured Gammaproteobacteria bacterium (assembly GCA_963747595.1). Lineage (GTDB taxonomy): Bacteria > Pseudomonadota > Gammaproteobacteria > Xanthomonadales > Rhodanobacteraceae > Oleiagrimonas. The sequence continues at coordinate 515,259 of CAVVFO010000002.1, read as the reverse complement.
GCCACCTGTGTGCAGACGCCTCGATCGCCGTGCGTGCCGGATCACGCACGATCACGCCGCTTGAGCCACACATCCAGTCCCTGGGCATTGAGTTCGATATCATCGGCGAGCAATGCAAGAACCTGCTGTCGATCCTGCGTGCAACCATGTTCAGCAGCGCAGCGCACGAACAGTGTGCCCATTGCGTCCACCATCGCCCGATGCCGCTCGGGGTGATCGCTCAGGCGCTCTGCCAGGGCCACCAGGTCGTCGATGCGGGCGTGCAGGTCTTTCGCCAGGCGCACGACATCCGTGACGCGCGCAAAATGCGTCAGATACATGGCTTCGGGCCGGCGTGCCAGCAGGCGTTCGATGGACCCATGCAGCGCATCGGGATCGAAATCCACGGGTGTCGTCGTGGGGACCACGAACGGCCCGCTGTCGCAATCGAACTCGCGGTAGGACAAGCCGAAGGTATCGCCCGTGAACCAGCTCCTGCTGCGCGCATCCCAGATGCAATGGTGATGTTTGGCGTGACCCGGCGAATGCATGAACTGCAAAGGCCGACCGGCGAGTTCGTATGTCGCGCCATCGTCCACTTTGACCACGCGGGAGGCGGGGATCGGTGCGAGCCGCCCGTAGCTGCGCTGCATTTCCGCTTCGCCGTAGACTGCGCTGGCGCCAGCCCACAATTTCGATGGATCGATCATGTGACGCGCACCGCGCGGATGCACCAGAAGCTGTGCGCGGGGCAATTGCTTCATCAATTCGCCGGCGCCGCCTGCATGGTCCAGGTGCACGTGAGTCAGGATCAGCCAGTCCACGTCGTGAACGTGCAAGCCGGCCGATTCCAGGGCCTGCAGCAGCCGCGGCACGGAATGATTGGTGCCGCAGTCGATGAATGCGCCGCGGCCGTTCTCGACCATCAGATAGGCCGCATCGAACCGCGGCCGGTTGAAGCCGGTGTCGATGGTGTGGATGCCGTAATCGGACATTGCCTGCCTCGTGAAAAACATGACGGGACACCAACGTATACGAGTCTCGTCCTGCGGATCCAGCGCCCTTGCATGCATTTACGCAGCGTCCGGCCACGTGGATGCATGTGATGCGAGGTGGTGCGATGGATCACATGCCCGTGGAAGGCGAAAAAGAAGAGCTGGTCGCAGTGGAGTGCGCCGGTGCCCCGGTGGGTCATTCCAGTCGAAGCGGAGGCCATGGGCGACCGCGCCTGTCGCTGCGTTGTCGTGCATCAATGCGATTCGGGCGACGGGGCCGTCGCAGGCGATGTTGACTCGCTGATGCAGGCCGCGCTGGACCGCCCGGAGGTGCCCATGAACGGCAAACAGTGCGAACTGGCCAGGGACAACGGAAGGGGCGGGCTGGGCTATTTTCTGCGCGGGCGCTCGTCTGTGGCGCAGAGTTCGGCCAGGATGTCGGGGCGGCGTACATGAATCGTTTTGCGATTGACCTCAAGCACACCCATGTCTTCCATACGGCTGAACAGCCGGCTGACAGTCTCCACCACCAGGCCCAGATAGTTCGCGATGTCGTTGCGCGACATTGGCAGGATCAACATCGTGCCGTCGCGGTGCAGGCGACTGTAGCGATCGGACAGGCTCTTCAGGAAGATTGCCAAGCGCTCCTGCGCCGGTTGCTTGCCCATCATCACCAGATGGCTGTGTTCGGCGACCACTTCGCGGCTGATGACCCGCATCAACTGGCGTTGCAACGGGGGGACTTCGCTGGCGACCTTTTGCAGATGAGTGTAGGGAAGCTCGCAGATGCTCGAGCGCTCCAGCGCCTCGGCGTGGCTGATGTGCCGGTCCGTCGCCAGCGCATCGATTCCCACGATTTCGCCGGGAAGGTGAAACCCGAGGACCTGCATGTCGCCGGATTCATTCAGCACATAGGTCTTGAGTGAACCCGCGCGCACCACGTACAGGGCAACGAACGCGCCGCCATCACAGTACAGCGTATTGCCGCGCTCCAGTATGCGGTGGTCCCTGATGACGGTATCGAGCTGCTTCAGTCCGTCAGCACCAATCCCCGCCGGAAGGCATAGCTCGTGCAGTGCGCAGACGCCGCAGCTCTTGCGTAGTTGCTTGAGATCCAATGTGGTGGAGCCAGGAGACATCGAACCCTCCGCCTACTGATTAACACGCGGGCATGCGAGGTAATGGATCTATTCCGGCATGAACGTCAAAATAGCATGAATTCGTTGTCAATGTGGTCTTTCGTCACGCCACGGCCACCGCACGGTTGCGCAACGGGGGCATGCTTGGCGAACTTGGCGAACCACCGCCGGGCCGGCGGCCGCAAGTTCGGACATGACTGTTCAGCGATCGCGCCCGAATCGATGCAATGCTTGCAGCCAGACGGCCGACACCAGCAGCATCGTCGCGCAGGCGATCAGGGTGGCGGTTCCCGGGAGTGCCAGTTTCATCACGTCGCGGAAAAGCGGCACACCGATCACCAAGGCCAGCATCGCCAGCAGGCCGCCAAACATGCGCAGCAGCCAGGGATTTTTCGCGGTCCGGCGGATCAGCAGCGCGTGTGAACGATCACGGTTGGTCAGGGTCAGCAGGAAAACCCCCACGAGCAAGGCCATGAAGACGGCGGTGCGGCTTTGTGCGATATCGCCGCCGCGCAGCAACCAGCCGTAGCCAAGCAACAGCACGGCGGCAAAACCCAGGCCCTGCAGCACCGACGGCGTGAGGGTGCGGGCGGCAAACGGGGATGCGGAGAGCACGCGCGGCGGGCGTCGCATGATGTCCGGCGACGCCGGCTCCGACTCGAACACGAGTGAGCAGGCCGGATCGATCAGCAGTTCCAGCAGCATGATGTTCACCGGCATCATCAGCACCGGCCAGTGCAGGAGCGCCGGCACCAGCGCCAGGGCGATGATCGGCATGTGCACGGCGAACACGAATCCCGTGGCCTTGCCGATGTTGTCGTAGATGCGTCGTCCCTGCCGGATCGCCGCGACGATACTGCCGAAGCCGTCGTCCAGCAGCACAAGCGCTGCCGCTTCGCGGGCCACGTCGGTGCCGCGCTCGCCCATGGCAATGCCCACGTCGGCGGCTTTCAATGCCGGTGCGTCATTGACACCATCGCCGGTCATCGCCACGACCTCGCCATCCTGCTGCAGCAGTTGTACCAGGCGCAGCTTCTGCACCGGTTGCAGGCGCGCGCACAAGTCGATGTGGCGCAGGCGTTCGCGCAGGGCGGCGTCGTCCAAAGCGTCGATCTCGGGTCCGGTAATCACCTCGGCACGTTCGCTCAGGCCCACCTCACGGGCGATCGCGCGAGCGGTCGCGGGATAGTCGCCGGTCATCATGATGAGGCGCACGCCAGCACCGCGGCATTCGGCGATGGCACTGGTCACGGATGGCCGGGGCGGGTCGACGAAGCCGATCAGGCCCAGGAAGCGGAAATCGAAGTCATGCTGGCTCGCCGGCCATGCGTTTCCCCGCCATACGCCGCTGGCCACCCCCAGCACGCGCAGTCCTTTTTCCGCCATGCTTTCGACCTGCCGCAGCACCGTCTTCGCGCTCGCCGCGTCCAGGTGGCACAGGTCGATTACCGCTTCCGGCGCGCCCTTGGTGGCCAGCACGTGCGGCGCGCGCGTATCGCCGCGAAAGACGTGGGTCATGGCGAGGATATCGGCGGACAAGCCGTATTCGAACTCCGGCACCCATTCTGCGTGGACGTGTTCGGTCTGTGCCAGCCAGCGCAGTCCGAACTGCTGAATGGCTTTTTCCATAGGATCGAACGGGTCCATGGGGGTGGCCAGCATGGCGAATTCGACCAGTTCATGAAACCGCTCCGGCAGCTCACGGGCGCCGGCCTGGCGGAATACCTCGCCGGCGGCGTCAAGCTGCGCCACCTGCATGCGGTTTTGGGTCAAGGTGCCGGTCTTGTCGACTGCCAGCACCGAGATGGCCCCTAACGCCTCCACGGCCGGCACTCTCCGGGTCAGTACCTTGTGCCGGGAGATCCGCCACGCGCCCAGCGCCAGGAATACGGTCAGAATCACCGGGATTTCTTCCGGCAGGATGGCCATGGTCAGGGCAATGCCCGACAAGGCGCTTTCGAGCAGGCCTTGTCTGTCCCACCACCAGTCCAGCAACGTGTAGGCAGTGGCCAGCGTCAGGCCGCCGATGGTGAGTCGTCGGATCAACCGGCGCGATGCCCGTTGCAGTGCCGAGCGCGGTTCCGCTGTCACGGCGAGTGCCTGGCCGATGCGTCCCACCGCCGTGGCGCTGGCGATGGCCTGCACTTCGGCGATGCCGACACCCTTGGTCACCACGGTGCTGGCGAACAGCTGGCTGCTGCCGTTCTGCGGCAGCCTGGTGACCGGCACCGCCTCACCGGTCAGCAGGGATTCGTTCACATCGACATGACCGTCCAGCAATGTGGCATCGGCCGCGATGCGATCGCCTTCATGCAGTACCAGCAGGTCGCCGACCACCACCTCGCGGCCCGGAATGCGCATTTCAACGCCATCGCGGATGACCAGTGCGCGCGGCGCGGAGAGTTCGCGCAGCGATTCCAGGGTCCGCTGCGTGCGGCGCTCTTGCGCCAGGGCAATGCCGATCACCACGAATACGAACAGCAGCAGGAACGCCGCCTCGGCGCGGTCGCCCATCGCCATATAGATGCCGCCGGCGACCAGCAGCATCAGGAACATCGGTTCGGCGATCACCCCCGCGGCGATCGCCAGTAGCGTTTTGCGCTCCGCGCCCGGCAGCAGATTGGGGCCATCGGCAGCAAGTCGCCGCGCCGATTCCTCTCGGCTCAATCCCTGCAGGGTGCGTGGCTCTGGCCGCCGCGGGGGGCTCATGGATGGAGCTTCCGGCCCGCCGGTGGCTTTCGCATGGTTCTTGCCGGACATTCGCAATCCTGCGCTCCAACCGTCGCCGCGATTCAACGGCAGACCAGAACGGGAATGTCGCTGCGCAGCAGCACCTTGTGCGTCTCGCTGCCCAGCAACAGTCGATTCAAGCCGTGCCGGCCATGCGATGCCATCACGATCAGGTCGCAGTTCTGCTGCTTCGCCACTTCAACGATGGCGTGATATGGATGTTCGTCGAATTCGTAACGGCCCTCGACCACGACGCTGCTGTCCCTGGCAGCGCGACGCACATCCTCAAGGCAGTTTTCCGCGCGCTGCACCGCGTTCTTGTTGTAGATCGCTTCGGTGGCGTGGCCCATTTCGGCCGCATAGGAAATCGTGTAGAAGGGCTGCACGACGTGAAAGGCATAGACGCGTGCCTTGCATACCGCCGCTAGCTCGATCGCGAGTTTCACGGCGTGCTCTGCCAGTTCGGAGCCATCGGTAGGGATGAGGATGTGCTTGAACATTGGGGGGTCTCCTTCTGTGGCGGTGGGTTCAACGGCAGGTGTAGCCGCCGTCGACGACCAGCTCGCTGCCGGTCATGAATTTCGTCTCGTCCGAGGCCAAGTACACCGCAGCCCAGGCGATGTCGTCCGGTTCGCCCATGTGGCCCAGTGGATGCAGGGCGCCAACCTCCTTGCGATGCTGTACCGGATCGCCGCCAAACGAGGCGATGTGCTGTTCCACCAGAGGTGTCCATATGAAACCGGGATGAATCGAGTTCACGCGGATGCGATCGCCTGCATAGATCAGGGCATCGGTCTTGGTCATCAGGCGCACCGCGCCTTTGGAGGCGTGATACGGCGGCAGATCGGGTGCACCGATCAGGCCGTAGATCGACGACAGGTTGATGATGCTGGCGCCCCGCGACTGCCGCAGGTGCGGTATCGCGTGCTTGGTGCAGAAGAAGACGCCTTTCACGTTGACGGCCTGGACGCGATCCCACTCCGCCTCGGTGAGTTCGTGCGTGGGCTTGTTGGCCCCGGCGATGCCGGCATTGTTGACAAGAATGTCCAGCTGCCCGAAAGCGGAGACGACGTCCGCGACGAGTTGTGCCACGCTCGCTTCCACCGAAATATCGGCATGAAAGTAGCGGGCCAGCTGATTGGCACCCGCCAGATCCGAGGCCAGTGCTCGGCCTGCCTCGTCGTGAAGGTCGGCGATCGCGACAAGCGCACCTTCCTGCACCATGCGTCTGGCGCAGGCCGCGCCGATACCGAGCGCGCCGCCGGTAACCAGTGCCACCCTGTCTTTGAGTCTGTTCATGACGGCCTCCGTTGATGAGAATGCACGTGCCGGCCTTCACCCATCTGGATGGCCAGTCACGACTATCGTGCGATTCATCGACGCTATCGATCTTGACCTCGATCAACACCGCTTGCGGTTCGCTCGAGGGCCGGAACGGATGCTGCGCCGGGTCGGAACGCCCACCTATTGACGTCCGTCAATATCGATCCCTGCTGAGCAGCCGATGATGTAGTCAATCCGCGACGGGAATGACCATGCTCGAGCTCATCATCAATGTGGAGGACATGCACGAGAGTATTCCCGCCACGTGTCTGGGGCTGGCCATTGCCGGCCTACACGCCGCCTTCGTGGTGGGCCTGCATGTGGTTCCGCTCTATTCGTCGGTCATGGCCACGCCCGGGTCTCTGGCGCTGCAGGATGGGGAAGAGCAAACTGCCCTGGCATATCGTGGTAAGTGGCAGGACCTGTGCGAGCATGCCGGCGTGCAGAGTGTGTGGGAGGTCATCCGCGGTCTGTATGTTCCCGTTATCGCCAAGCGCTCATGCCTCGCCGACTTCGTGGTCACTCCCTGGCCCATCGATTCACCGGACGCTCCAGTGGGTCTGGATGATGTCACCAAGGCTTTGTTTTCCAAGGCTGCTCCAATGCTTCTCGTTCCGGATAGCTGGCAGCGCACAAATGCCCCCGAGCGTATTCTGATTGCATGGAATGGCTCGCCCGAAGCCGCACGTGCAGTGAAGACGGCATTGCCGCTGCTGCGCGCGGCCGACACAGTGCTTTTGCTCAATGGCGAACGCGATGGACTTTCGGGCCTTACACCCCCAGTACTTCCACTACGCGCCTGGTTGACGAGACAGGGTGTGGAAGCCCAATGGTGCGCATTCAAGACCAAAGCGGAGATCGGTCCCTCACTGCTCGAGGAGGCGGATGCGATGAAGGCCGATCTGCTGGTCATGGGCGCGTGGGGACGTTCGCGCCTCAGGGAACTGGTGCTCGGGGGCGCCACCCGACACGTACTGGAACATGCAAGGATTCCGGTGCTGTTGGCGCATTGATGCGGCGGCGGTTCGGGCAGCGTGTCTGCGGCGCTTCAACCGCTGACGCAGACTGTTTCACCTTGGGCGATGATTCCGACGCTTGCACGGCAGGTTCGTCCGCGATGCCGCTTGAATCTTGGGCAGATCGTGGCGAACGCCAACGCAGAACGAGACCGAGACACCACGCCGCCTCCTCCGGCGGGCGGGGAGAGGGTTTTCAGTGCGAATGGGACGGAGCGTCCCGCGAGACCTGTGCCGTGCCGTCGCTGCAGTCGCCCAGCAGACGTGATTTCTGCAACCACCGGTGCTCCGGATAGTAGGCGAACACGACCGAATGGTGGCGGATGGTATCGATGAGTTTGTGCGCGACGGCGGGCCGCACGGCAGGGCAGCCGAAGCTGCGTCCGATCCGTCCCTCCGTGCGCGCGAGTGCCGGATTCACATACGTGGCGCCATGGATCACGATATCCCGGCGTTCGGCATTGTCGTTGAATGCACCGTCGATGCCTTTCAGCCGCAGCGAATAGCCGTTGTGACCGAAGTAGGTGTTTTCGGTGATGAAGGTCCCCAGGCTGGATTTCAGACTGCCGGGAACGTTGGAGAAAGACGTGGCGAGGTTGGCACCACTGTTGCGCCCGTGGGCCACCCATTCGTGAAAGAGCAACTTCCGATGGGCAACATCGAATACCCATAGCCGTGGCACTGTCGAAGGTTTGGAATAGTCGATCACGCTGAGGATGTGCGTGGTCACGGTGCGCTGCACGCAGCGTAACGCGTGGGTGGCCAAGGCGAGTACTTTCGAGTTGGCGGCCGGTGCCACAAGCGACAGCGCATGAGCCAGGCGACGGGTGGTGGTTGCGGCACGTGCGCACTGCGTCGGCAGGAGGACCAGCACTCCAAAAAACGCGGCACAAAGGGGTAAAAAGACGCTACGACGCATAGGCGGCTGCATGGAGATGCAGGAAAGTGGAATGTGACAATCGAATCTAGCCGGGCATTGCTGAATCCCGTCTCCATCTGCCAGCAAGTCCCGAGCAGCTAACGCGTGGCGGCGGGTTGCTGGTCGGATTCCAGCAGGGCGCCATACGCAGCATTGCCTATTCTGCCATAACCGGGCAGATCGGTCACCAGCACAGTGGTGCCGGGTGCCAGCGAGGCCTGCAGGCGCTGCGCAAAGGCAGCGGGAACGTTCAGCTGCCTGGCCATCTGCGCCGGCTCGGGTACGGCTCCGGTGCCGATGATCCGATAGGCCGACCACAGATGCCCCGCTTGCCGGAGGGGTTCCGTTTCGTCCGCAGCGGGGTTGTCGCGGCGCATCACGTACAGTACCGTTCCCCGAAAGGCCTCGCTCCCGGTCATGCCCAATGCGGAACTGGCCACCAGCTGACCGTCCTGCAGGAGATACACGGCCCGGTCATGGATGCTGATGACCACGCTGAGCGGCACGCCATCAGCCGGCACGCCGGGGAACGGCTGGTCGCCCGGCTGCGGTGTGGCCATCGGCTGGCCGGTGAGACCAATCGGCGCGACCGCTGCCGGGTGGACAATGGCCGCCGGAGCGACGTGCGCTTCGGCAATCACCACCACGGCGTTGCGCTGACTGACCGCATACAGTTTTTCGGCAAACGACTGCGGCAATCTGATGCAGCCATGTGACGCCGGATGGCCGGGAAGATTGCCGCCGTGCATCGCAATGCCATCCCAGGTGAGGCGTTGCATGAAGGGCATCGGCGCGTCGTCATAGAGGTTGGAGCGGTGCTCGCGTTCCTTCTGCAGGATCGTGTAGATCCCGGTCGGGGTCTCGCGACCCGGACGACCGGAGCTGATCGGGCTGGCGCCGATCGCCACGCCATTGCGATAGACGTAGAGATACTGCTCATCAAGGCTGACCACCATGACCATGGGCCCGACGGGCGCGATTTCCGGATGCCAGAAAAATGCCGGGGCCGGATTGGCGCGAACGGCTGCCGGCCCGCCACTCGCCACTGCACGTACGTCCGGCGGCACGGCGATCAGCCAGATCCCCACCACGACCAGCGCGGCCAGTCGCGCACAGGCGCGCAGCCGGCATCGCCGCATCCATCTGGGGGTGGCGCATAGGGTTCCGCCCTGATGGACGTGTCGGTGGATCATGTCTTCTCGCTCATGCCCGGTATCGGGCTGCCGCTAATTCCAGTTTAGAGAGCTGCCGCTGCGCGGGGATTGATCGGGGTCAATTCGTGCGCAGCCACCCGCGGGGAATGCTCAATGCGGTGTGCTCAATGCCTCGAAGCCGGTGATCACATCGAACAGTTCTTCGTCGATGCTCTCCTGGCGCAGCCGATGAAAGCTGCCGTTGAGTGTGTCCAGAAGGGCTTCGATGTTCTTGTCGGCGCGCTGCATCGCGGCCAGCCGGCTGGCGTTTTCGCTGGCAAGCGATTCCGCGCAGGCACGGAAGATGGAGACGAACAGGTATTCCCGGATCAGCGCACGCAAGGTAGTGCGGCTGTCGCCCATCACTTCCGGCAGGGCATGACTGGACCATGGCTGCGCGGCGAGCTGGCGCTGCCAGGCATCGTCCAGTGGCAGCAGGCGCAGGCTCACCGGGGCGAAGCCGGCGCCGCTGACGGGCCGGTTATAACAGAGGTAGAGTGCATCGACGTGATCGGCGCCGTGCGGCCGTTCGCTTTCCCCCAGGATTTGCCATACCAGCGGCGTGATCGCCTGTACCGATCCGGGCTGGCTGAACTGGCTTCTGGGAACGATCTCCATCTCGGCCAGGCGCGCATGCACCCGTTCGCCGACGGCCGAAAACACAGTCTCTCCGGATATCCCGGCCAGCGTGTGCAGCGCATGCTCCACCACAATGTCGTTGAACTGGCCGACCAGCCCCTGGTCCGAGCCGAATACCACGATCCCGGTCGCACCGCGCTCGCGGGCCACTGGAGGCAATGTCCCGGTCGCGGCGGCGGTCTGTCGAAAGCATACGCCCAGGCCACGTTCCACCGTGCGGTAGTAGTCGGACAAGGCCAGTACCGATTGCTCGTATTGGCCAATACTTGCGGCCGCCAATGCCTTCATCGTGCGCACCACGGACTGCAGGTCGGTGGCGCTGTCGATCTTACGCCGCAGATTGGCCAGCGAATCGCTCATCAGCCGTTGACCGGGGCAGGCGGAATGTCGCGTGCCACTGCCGATGTGTCTTCGTCGGCTGTACTGAAGCCGATCAATGCCTGGCGCGCCATGCCGAGGATCAGGTCGCGATCGGCATCCGTCAATGCGTCGTCGCTTTCAAAGCGGGCGCAAAGCGCGGCCGGGATGTTGACGGCTGCTTCGCACACGGCGTGTTCGGCCTCGGCCATCCGCTGCAAAGGCACCGTGTCGAACAGGCGATGGGACAGGGCCAGCAGGATGCTCATCTGCGCTGGCACGCTGACCGGCGCCAGCTCCGGCTGCTTGAGGCAGGCGCGAATCCGCTCGCCATGATCGATGATGCGTCGGGTATCGTCGTCCAGGCGGGTGCCGAAGCGGGCAAAATTCTCCAGTTCCTCGAACTGCGCGTAGGCCAGCTTCAAGTCGCCGGTGACGGCACGGTAGGACGCCCGCTGCGCCTTGCTGCCGACACGCGATACCGATTTTCCCACGTCGATCGCCGGCAGCACACCGAGCGCGAACAATGTTGGCGAGAGATAGATCTGGCCATCGGTGATCGAGATCAGATTGGTCGGGATGTAGGCGGAAATGTCCTGTGCCTCGGTTTCGATGATCGGCAGTGCGGTGAGCGAGCCGCCACCGCGCGCGTCGCCGAGATGGGTGGCGCGCTCCAGCAGCCGCGAGTGGATATAGAAAATGTCGCCGGGAAAGGCTTCGCGCCCGGGGGGGCGGCGCAGCAGCAGGGAGAGTTCGCGGTACGCGCGGGCGTGCTGGGTGAGGTCGTCATAGACGATCAGCACGTCGCGGCCAGCCTCCATGAAGTGTTCGGCAATGCTGGTGGCCGCATACGGCGTGATGTAGACCAGCCCGGGGGCATCGCTGCCTTCGGTCACCATGACCACGGTGTAGTCCATCGCGCCATGCTCTTGCAGGTCGGCAACCACGCGGGCGACCGCGGAGGCGCGCTGGCCGATCGCGCAATAGATGCAGATCACGTCCTGCCCGCGCTGGTTGATGATGGTGTCGATGGCGATGGACGTCTTGCCCGTCTGCCGGTCGCCCACGATCAGTTCGCGCTGACCGCGGCCTATCGGAATCAGTGCGTCGACCACCTTGAGCCCGGTTTGCAGTGGCGTGCTGACAGGCGCGCGATCCATGATCGACGGGGCCGGCCGTTCGATGGGCAGTCGCTTTTCGTACTGGACCCCTGCGTGACCATCGAGCGTTCGTCCCAGCGGATCGATGACCCGCCCGAGCAGTCCATCGCCGACCATGACATCCATGACCCGGCCGGTGCGGCGCACGTCGTCGCCGGCCTGCAATCGAGCGTGATCGCCCAGCAGGACCACGCCGATCTCGTCTTCATCCAGATTGAACGCCAGCCCGTACAGGTCGCCGGGAAATGCCAGCAGCTCGTCATAGGCGGCGCCGGGCAAGCCGTGCACGCGGGCGATGCCGGTGGCGACTTGGGTCACCACTCCGGTTTCCTGTATTGCCAGGTCGGGCGTGAATGCGTCCCGCGCCTGACGCAGGCTGGCGAAGGCGCGTGCACAGGTGGCGCGCAGAGTGGTGTCGTCCGGGTTCATGTTGCCGTGGCTCCGGATGCCGGATCGGGGGGCTCGTCGTCGCGCAAAAGCCGGTTGACCTCGGTTTCCAGCGAGCCCAGATAGGCATCGATGCTCCATGTCACGCGCTGCCCGTTGGCCCTCAACTCGATCCCGCCGATCAGTGCGTCGGCAGTGGCGAAGTGCAGCGGCCGCTCGCTGGCGAAAAGTTCGTGCAGGGCCTGCTGAATGGCCGTGCGTTGTGCAGGGGGCAACTCGAAGGCACTGCGTATCAGGACCGGTTCGCCGGTATCGGCAAGCGCGTTGCCGAGGCGACTCTTGTCGGCTGGGTCGAGCTGGTGCAGGCGCCGGATGAACTCCGTGGTGGCACTGACTTCCATGCTGGCCGAAGCCAGGTCGGCCAGCGTCTTGCGGGTGACCGCGAAGACTTCCTGACGCGTCTGCTGCTGGATCGAGCGGTCGAGGGCTGCCGCGTCGTCGCGCAGTTTTTGCCGGCGGCTGGCCAGCAGCGCATCGGCCGCCGCGCGCGCCTCGTCGAGCAGCCGCTGCCGTTCGGCTCCCGCCTCGCGGGTTGCCTGTTGCAGCAGCGCCGCGCGTTGTCTATCGAAGGTGGCGTTGCGCTGCCGGAAGGCATCGCGTTCCTTGCCGGCATCGGCCTGTTTCGCGGCGGCATCGGCCAGTTCACGGGCGATCCGCTGTTCGCGTGCGTCGATCGCATCGAGTACCGGTTTGTACAGGAAGCGCTTCATCAGCCACACCAGGATGAGGAAGTTCAGTACCTGTGCCGCGACAGTGAACCAGTCGATCAGCATGGCCTATTTCCCGACGGTCAACGCGATGGCGTGGTTCCAGAATGGATTGGCGAACAGCAGGATCATCGACACCACGAAACAGTAGATCGCGATCGACTCGATCATCGCCAGGCCCACGAACAGGGTGCGGGTGATGGTGGCGGCGCTGTCGGGCTGCTGGGCCAGCGAACTCAGCGCCGTGGCCACTGCGCGCCCTTCGCCCAGGGCAGGGCCGATGCTTCCCAGGGCGATGGTCAGGCCGGCGGTAGCGATCGAGGCAATGGCGATGAGAGTCATGCTGTCCATGGTGGAATCCTTGGTCAATGAGCCGTGGAGTCGGCCGGCGAGGGGGGCGATGCCGCTTTGGAGTCGCCGCCTGCCGGGCCGGGGTTGCCGGGCGTCGTTTCGCGCGTGCGCAGGGCGGCGGCGATATACACGGCTGCGAGAATGCTGAAGATGTACGCCTGCACCATGCCGGTGAGCAGTCCGAGCACGGTCATCACCACCGGAAACACGAACGGCGTGATGGTCAGCAGGATGCCGATGATCATCACCCCGCTCATCATGTTGCCGAACAGGCGCACGGCCAGTGCCAGCGTGCGCGAGAGTTCGCTGATGATGTTGAACGGCAGCATGACCGCCGTCGGTTCCAGATAGGATTTCAGATAGCCCGGCAGCCCCTGATCCTGGATCCCGAACAGCGGCACCGCCACGAACACGCACAGGGCCAGCGCCGCAGTGGTGGACAGAGAGCCGGTCGGCGGCTCATAACCGGGAATGATGGTGCACAGATTCGCCAACGCGAGGTACAGGAACAGCGTGCCGAGAAAGCCGATATAGCGCCTGGGCCGGGACAGCCCGGCATCCGCGATCTGCTGCTGGATGCCCACCACGACGATTTCCAGCACGTTCTGCCAGCGTGACCGTTGCAGGCCGGTGCGAAGCCTGCGCGTGACAAGGCGCGCGCCGACTGTCAGCAGCAGCATCAGTGCCCACGTGTACACGATGGTGCCGTTGAGCGCGAACCAGTGGTACTGCCAGAAGATGATCTGATCGGGGCTAAGATGCATCGGACATCTCCGGTGGCGGACCAGCGGGCGCAGCGGTCCGCGTCAGCTGGGCGACGGCGATGCGACCGATCACGAACCCGGCCAGACACAGCAGCAGTCGTCGCCAGTCGCCGCCGCCGACCAGCGCGATCCCGGCCAGGACGGTGCCCGTGCGCAACAGCAGGCTGCCCAGGAACCACAGTGCCGGCTGCCGGGATGCGATGCCCTTGCGCACGGTCCACCACAGGCCGCCGAAAAAAAACGCGCCCAGCCCCATGCCTGCCAGGGCGACGAGTACCTGGATCATCAGTTCATGCATCGTCATCCTCCGCGTCCTCGCGCATGGCGCGCTGCTCCTTGGCCACCCAGCGCCACGCGTTGAAGCAGCCAAGCACCAGCCCGGCAACCAGCAAGGCCAGCGTCCACGCATGCGTGCCAGGATAGTGCCGGTCCAGCCATGCACCGATGCCCGCACCGAGCAGGGTGGGCACCGCAACGGACCAGCCGATCAGCCCCATCATGCCCAGTCCGAACCAGACCCCGGCCGTCCCCCGGCGCCGCGCGCGGAGCTTGCGCGCCGACTTGCTGCCGACCTTGTCGGCAAGGGTGCGATCGGCCGATGGAGTGTGTCCGGACTGATCGTCTTTCATGGCGACAGCCTCGCGTAGCGGCGCAGAAACCCGGCCTCCAGCCGAGCCATGACTTGTCGCACATTCTGCTCCTGCGCGTCGCGTACCAGGAATTCCTGTTCAACTGCCTCGCGCAACCGGGCCGGATCGGTGCCGGAGAGTGCGCGGCGCACGGATATCGAGACGCGGGGGCCGACTTTGACCAGCACGCCTTCGTCGATCGCCACCCAGCACTCGCCGTCGGCATCGCTCTCGCAGACCAGAATGCCGGGGACGAGGGCGGCCACGCAGTCCAGCCGGTGCGGCAACAGGCCGAAGGAGCCGTCCGCGGTCTCGGCGACGATGCGGGACACGCCGATCTTGCTGGCGAACACCTTGAACGGCAGCAAGATCTCAAGCTGCATCCCTGGGGCGGACATGTTGCGGCTCCTGTGCAGGGGGCGATGGCGGGGCGGCTTGGCCGGCCGTATGCTTCCGTGTCGCCTCGTCGATGGCGCCGATCATGTACAGCGCGCTCTCCGGGTAGTCCTTGAACTCGTCGGCGAGGATCCGTTCGCAACCGTCCAGCGCATCCTCCAGGCTGACCAGCCGGCCGCCAAGCCCGGTGAAGCGTTCGGTGGTGAAGAACGGCTGGGTCAGGAATCGCTCCAGCCTGCGCGCGCGGGCGACGACCTTGCGATCTTCCGGCGAGAGCTGCTCCAGGCCGAGCATGGCGATGATGTCCTTCAGCTCCTCGTACTGCGCCAACGTGCGCCGAATCTGCTGCGCAAGCCGGTAATGGCGTTCGCCCACGATGCCCGGCGTGGCCATCTTCGAGTTCGACTGCAGCGGGTCGATGGCCGGGTACAGGCCTTCGCTGGCGCGTGCGCGCGAGAGCACGATCGAGGCGGACAGATGCGAGAAGGTGTGCACGGCTGCCGGATCGGTGAAGTCGTCGGCTGGCACGTAAACCGCCTGGATCGACGTGATCGCGCCGTTGTCGGTGTTGGCGATGCGTTCCTCCAGGCCTGCCAGTTCCGTGCTCATGGTGGGCTGATACCCCAGCCGCGAGGGCATCTGGCCCATCAGCCCGGAGACCTCTGCGCCGGCCTGGATGAAGCGGAAGATATTGTCGATCAGCAGCAGGACGTCGCGGTGTTCATCGTCGCGGAAATACTCGGCCATGGTCAGCGCGGCGTGCCCGACCCGGAATCGACAGCCCGGAGGCTCGTTCATCTGGCCGAACATCATCACCATGTTGTCCAGCACCCCGGCCTGTTGCATCTCGCGATACAACTCCTCGCCCTCGCGGCAACGTTCACCGATGCCGCAGAAGATGCTCATGCCCTCGTGGTGGCCGATCATGTTGTGGATCATCTCGGTCAGCAGCACGGTCTTGCCCACGCCGGCGCCGCCGAACAGGCCTGCCTTGCCACCGCGTTCCAGCGGCACCAGCACATCGATGGCCTTGATGCCGGTCTGGAAGATCTCCGAGCGGGTCAAGCGCCGCCCCAGTGGAGGTGGGGGCTGATGCACGGAACGCCACTGCACGTCGCTGGGTTCCGGCCGATGGTCGATGGCATGGCCGAACACATCGAACATGCGCGAGCGGATGCCATTGCCTACCGGCGTCATCAATGGACCGCCGCTGTCCACCACCGGCATGCCGCGGGCCAGCCCCTGCGTGGAATTGAGCGCGATGCCGCGCAGGCGCTGCGTATCCAGCTGCGCCTGCACCTCGATCTGCACCTGCTGTTCGTCACCAGCGCGCAACAGGGTGTGGATCGGCGGCAAGCCATCCTCGAAGCGCAGATCGACCACGCTGCCGCGGATCGAGATGATCACGCCGTGGTGACGCCGGACTGGCGACTCGCTCATGCCGGGCCACTCCTCGCGCCTACCTCGCGCCGGCACCGGCCATGCAGCCGTGACATGCCCCGATCGTGCCGGTAGCGGTCCCGGCGGCGATCGGCCCCGGAAGGGACCGATCGCTTGCAGGTGCGGGCAAGCCGTCCGCTCCGGCCATGCAGGAGGTCCTCGCCCGCCCGGATGGAGCTCCCCTCGCAGGACGCGACCCTGGCGCCGGAGAAATCCTCATCGAGCCACAGGTGGCCCACAGACGTGTTCATGCCTGCGTGACCGGGGGAGGCGCCGCCCGGGCACGCGACACCAGCGCGGCCACCGCGCAGGAAGCGATCCGCGTGCGTGGCGAATCGGCGCGGCTGGTCAGGATGATCGGAACCTGCGCACCCATGACGATGCCGGCAGCGTCGGCACCGGCGAGAAAGGTCAGCTGCTTGGCCAGCATGTTGCCCGACTCCAGGTCCGGCACCACCAGAATGTCGGCCATGCCGGCCACCGCGGAGACAATATGTTTCTCCCGTGCGGCTTGGGGACTGATGGCATTGTCGAAGGCCAGCGGCCCGTCGACCACACCGCCGGTGATCTGGCCACGTTCGGCCATCTTGCACAGCGCGGCGGCATCCACCGTCGAGGGGATGGCCGGATTCACCGTCTCCACTGCCGAAAGCACGGCGACGCGGGGTGTGCCGATGCCCATGATTCGCGCCAGGTCGATCGCGTTCTGGATGATGTCGCGCTTGTCGGTCAGCGATGGCGCGATGTTGATGGCGGCGTCGGTGACCAGCAGTGGCCGCGCATAGTCGGGCACATCCATCACGTAGACATGGCTCAATCGGCGTTCCGTGCGTAGACCGCTGCTGGCGTCGACCACAGCATGGATCAGTTCAGCGGTATGCAGCGCCCCCTTCATCAGCAGGCGTGCTTCGCCATTGCGTACCAGCGCCACCGCCGCGGCGGCCGCTGCGTGGCTGTGCGGCGTGTCGACCAGTCGCACGCCACTGATGTCCCGATCGATCTGCCTGGCGGCCGCCTGGATCCTGCTCACGGGGCCGACCAGAATTGGGACAATCAGACCCGCCCGGGCTGCCTCGAGTGCTGCGCCCAGGGACACATCGTCACAGGGGTGCACCACCGCTGTCGGCAGGGCAGCGCCCAGAGCAGCGTGCGCCATCAGCGCGTGGAAACGATCGTGGTTGCCGACGCGCACGTCGGGCAGCTCCATGCGCGGACGGTGGATTTTTTCCAGCGGCGCCTTTACTTCGGCCGTACCCCGGATCACCTCTTCGCCTTTCTGGTTGCGGCACAGGCAGTCAAGGATGACACGCTGCGTATCGGCGATTTTCTCCCTGACAGTGATCGTGGTGGTGACGGTATCGCCCACACCCACGGGTGCACAAAAGTGCAGATCCTGCGAGAGATAGATCGTGCCCGGGCCGGGCAACTTGGTCCCCAGGACATTGGAAATCAGCGCCCCCCCCACATGCCGTGCGCCACGACCCGATGGAACATGTCAGTGCTTGCGTAGGCCGGATCCGTATGCGTCGGATTGAAGTCGCCGGACATCGCGGCGAACAGTTCGATGTCGCGTCGACTCAGCGTTCGGACCAGGCTGGCCTGATCACCGACCTTGATTTCGGCGAATGTGCGGTTCTCGATGAAGCTGGAGGCATCGGCGGACAGTGCGTTCATGAGGGGCACCCGTTCAGCGCGAGAGCGCATGACAGCCTGGCGCGGGGGGCGCGCCCATGAGGACGGTATTTCCCTTCATGGCGAACCCCTCGTGTCGCGGGAAGCGGGCCCTGCAGGAAAACCGGCACGCCCAGCCAGATAGCGGATGCGCAAAGCGTGATCATTACCATGCATGCCATGACTGAGGCGCCATCGATTGAGCAGCAGCACAACCTTCTTCAGGCCGGACAAAACCGTCCCATCCAGGGAGACAGCGGTGTGGAGCCATGCGGCTCACTCTAGGGAAGTGTTCATGCCGAGCATTTGACCGAGATCAAGAGCGGGTATGCGGGGTCCGCCGGGGATGGCAAACCCCTTCACGGGATCATGCGTCCCCGACGGTGATGCTGCACGTTCAGGTAATCCGCAAATGGTCCTCGACCATGCGCACCCCGGGTGTCGACCAAGCGGCGCGTTCAACCATGCGGCGTTCCTCCCAGTTATCGACATCGCCTTCGATACTGACCGTCCCGCCGTCATGGACCGAAACACGGATCCGGTTTGCCTCGACCTCGGCATGGCGCTTGAGCGCGTTGTGGATGCGTTGTTCGACGTCGGCGGGCAACGCTATCGGCATCAGCGCGATCTCGTTTGTCACTCCAAGCACCCCGGACAACCGTCGTATGCTGGCTTCTGCCGCCTCGCGCTGGTAGTTCCAACGCACCTCACCGCTGAGTGTGACCCAGCCATTCTGCACTTTCACATGCAGCGCTTCGGGAGGCCAGGAAGAGCTCCACGCGAGAATATTGAGCGCCCGCTTGGCGATCTCGTCGTCGTTGGTCTTCTTGGCTCCGGAAAAGCGCACATGGATCTCCTGTGCAATCGCCTTGACGCCCTTGACGCGCCAGGCGGCCCGTTCGGCAGCAAGTTTCTGAGAATAGGCTGGAACGTGCCCGGATAGAGTGATGACGCCATCTTCGGCCGTCACGCCAATGTTCGCCGAGTCGATGCTGGGCTCGAAATCCAATTCGTCGATCACATCCTGTCGCAATTGCTTGTCGTTCATCACACACCTCCACAAAGGGAGTCAGGGTGTACACATTAGGATCCAATCCGCCGGTCGCCATATTGATCAGGATCAACAGGTGCTCCGTTCGCCTGAAGCGTCTTCTTCGCAGCAGGTTGGAGCACGGCGGGTGGCGCGGCAGGGATGGAGCCGCGCTACGCATGCATGACAAAGCCGCTTGGGGGAGTAATCGCCGGGGATCCCCCGTCATGCCTCTGCTCACATGTGGGGGCGTCTCAAGCTCCGCGTGCAACACCGGCTCAATCTGGCGCCGACAATGGGCCTGATTGTTGACTTAGCTCAATAACCCCGGTGACGCAGGGGACTAGCGTCGTTCCTGGTCATGGATGATTCGGCAGACACTGTACGTCCGCAGTCGGCTCCACTCGTGAAATACACCGTACAAGCGTTGCCCGACAGTGACCGGTGATACCCAGTGACCGGATGCTTCGGATGCATGCGCAGCGGTGCATGTGGACCGTCGAAATCCCGCTGACGCGCTGTGCTGGCCATAATTTTGTCGGGACACTGGTTCATGAGCTTGAGGAGAACATCACATGACAACGCTCACACGTTGGAATCCATTGAAAACCCCAACCCGGTTCGACCCCTTGGCGAACTTCGAGGACATATTCCGCGGCTTGGCGACTCGCGAGCCATGGCGCGACTTGGAGGTAATGCCGGACATGCGCATCGACGTCACGGAAGATGACAAGGCGTTCCACGTCAAGGCAGAGATACCCGGTGTCAACAAGGACGACATCGACATTTCGGTGGACGGCAACCAGCTGACCATCAGTACCGAGACGAAGCGCGAGAAGACCAGCAAGGACGCCGAAAAGGAGCTTTACTGCGAGCGGTACTTCGGCAAGACCTATCGCTCCTTTACGCTGCCCGGCGACTTCGATGGGAGCAAGGCAGATGCCCGCTACGAAGGGGGTGTGTTGTCCCTGAGCCTGCCGAAAAAAACCAATGGCAGCACGCGCAAGATCACGGTGAGCTGACGGACCAACGGCAGCGGCGTATCGGGGTCGATGTGCCGCTGCCGTCTTTCGCCAGGTTGTCGTGGCGGCGGGCTTGCGGGCGGGAGTTTCCCCTGATTCCGGTCACCAGCCGAGCTGTGACGCGGCGGGGGAGGCCATCGGGTTTCATTGAGTCAGCTCTGTATGCCCGCCACATGAAGCATCCCGCACGGCAGCGTCGGTTTCTTGCCGGATTCCTGCAGTCTTTGCCGTGCCGTCGGCATCCTGCTACCCGTGGCGGCAACGTCGACCAGATCGGGCGGCCATCGCGTCACCGACATGTTGCCCTCGATCGGGCAGGATGCACGGAAAACGGGTTCAGCTGCGCATGAGACCAGGAGAAAGCATGTTGCGCGGCAGACGCGATTGCAGCTCCGAAACGGGTAACGCTGTCAGGTTATGTCGGACTTCCCCTGCAATGCATGCGATCAATGTCTTGCTGAAATTTTTATGCAGCATGCCAAGAAAGCGATCCGGCGCAACAAGCACCAGCCGTTCATACAGATGGTCGTGGTATCCACGTTCCAGCGTTTCGCTCAAGCCGTGCGCGAAGTGATCAGTGCTCTTTTCGCGCAGTGAGGTGTGTGGCTCGATCGCGTGGCGAACCGGGCCCACGCTTTCGTTGACACGCGGCAGCCGGTCTGTCGCTGTACCGCGTCCGAGTGCGTGTCCATCGGGATTGTTGAAACAGGCCACTTCACTCAGACCTTTGTCCGAAGGCTCGATCTCGAACAGCCGAGCGCGGGCGCTATCCGCAATCAGGACCCAGGTTTTGGACATGTCGACCTCCACCCCGAAGATGGGGCAGCAATATGATTGACCCTGCAGCCGAAGGACTGGAGAGATTGCCTGTGCCCCGGATTGCACCGGTACTCTGGCTTTTCGATCACACGTGCCCAGAGTCCGGGGTTTTGCGACTCCGGCGCGCATCTTTTGCCATTTTCATTTTAATGCGCTCGCCAGATCTGCTGTTGATCTGGGTCAATAGCAGAGTTGTCCAATGGCTGCGCTGATCCCTGCCTGTAATGCGCAGCGCGGTGGCGCTTCGGGGGGGGCGGTACGCGAGTGCTCTGCGCCTCAATTCCAGGGGCTGGCCCGGCTCGCGGTACGCTTCACCGCCTGGCACTGTCATCCGTTGACGTGGATCAATTGGGAACGTGGCCCCTCGAGCTATCGTGATCCCGGTGCCTCGAGTACTGATTCTGCGGGTGACTGCGTGATCGAGGACGGGAACATCCATCCATTGTTGGGAGAACCACATGAACGATTTCTACAATGAACACCTGAAGGAAGATCTGCGCGTCGTTGCAGAGGATATCGAGCAACTTCTCGACGATGTAGGAGACACGGCCGGCGAGCAGAATGAAAAACTCCGGCGCCGGCTGCACGCTGTGCGCGAGCGACTGGCTCGCCTGGAGCACAGAGCCACCGAGCGCCTGCGCAAGGTATCGGCGCGAAGCAACCGATACGTACATGAGAAGCCGTGGGGCGTGGTTGGCGCAGCGGCAGGGATGGCGTTTTTGCTGGGGATGCTGAGCACCCGGTCACACCACTGACAGCAAGCGATTGTGGCGCCGGCGTTACGCTGCGTAGCAGCCATTCAGCAATGCGATGCAGTCATGCCCCCGCCCTCGTCCACGTGATGAAATTGCATCCCGGCGTGCGCCGATGCTCAAGACGCTGGCGGGTGCGCCTGGACACGCTCCGCTCGCCTGCCAGCAAGGGGGCTCCCATGGCGAGCGCCTCGTCCTGGCAAGAGCGTCGTCGCGCTCTGCGAAGTTTCTACCGCCCATGCTCCTGGACCGGTTCGCGGGCAGCAATCACCATCTGCAGTTTCCTCCCGAATTCCCCCAAGGCGTCCTGGTAACTCGATGTCTTCATTTGTTCTGCGTTGACGATCAGCGTCGCGCTGGGCGGACAGGCACATAATTTTTCCAGTTCTGCAAATGCGTGCTCGGCACCCCGGCCACCCTGCGTGCACAGAAAAGCCACCTTTTTCATGCGCGTTGCCATTTGCAGGGCGTAGGTCCTGACGGGTGAGGCCAGACGTCCGGCCCATATCGGCCCTCCCAGGATGAGCAAGTCATAACTCGCAGGATCCCGTCGGGGCGGTTCGATGGTCGCGTCTCGCCGTGTCATGGCGTCGAACAGCGCGCGCACGAGCCCGCTCGTGCCATGGCGGGGATGGGGCTCGCGGATGGCTTCGCAATCGGCGTCGATGGTCGCGGCCAGTTCATCGGCGACCATTCGTGTTTTGCCACTCATCGAGTAGTAAGCCAGCAGTATTTTCTTGGTCATGATGCCGCCTCCGGGAAACACGCCTGACTACACGCGCACCTGGATTTCGTTTTCCTGCTCGCGGGTCAGCGCTTCGGTGAGCGCACGCATGTGCGTGCTCAATGCACTGTAGATATCGTCCGCACTCAGCATGCCTGCGAGCCCGCCCTTGCTGTTGAGTACGGGAAGACGGCGCACGCAGTGATGTCGCATCGTCTCGATTGCGGAGAAGATCTCCATGTTTTCGCTACAGGTGGCGATGTCGCGACTCATGATGTCCGCGACCGTGAGCGAGGCGGTCTCGACGCCCGCGGCGACGACAGCGAGCACGATATCCCGATCCGTGATGAAGCCAGTCGGGAATCGCTCACCGTCGGCATGTTCAACGATCACGAGGCTGCCGACATGCTCCTTGCGCATGAGTTCCGCGGCTGCGCGTACGGATATGTTGCCGGGAGCGTCAACCACCGTGTGGGTACAGATATCAGCGATGCGCATACTTGGTCTCCGTCGTTGCAGTCTGTCATGCCGCCTTTGCAGCATCGTCCGATGCAGAAGCGGCGGTCTTGACGACGATCAATGAAACCGCATGCCATTCATGCAGATCGCCGGTTGTTGGAGCCTGAAGCATCAGCTCGATCGGCCGTTCGGGCACGTCGCCGGAAGAACGGCTTTCTGGAATGGACCGTTTGTCGATTCAACGCGGAGCAGTCTCCGGGCGACCGGGTCTGGCGCGTCGTGAAACGGCGTCGTTTACAGCCCCGAGGGATAGGTGTCCGCTGGCTCATGCCGCGTCCAGTGTTCGGTGATATCGAGCGGCTCGACCGCGGTCGTCTCGTCGAGATGGAACACGGCATCGAACTGCCGACTCAGTGAAGCGTCGAAGTAATGACTGGCGAATTCTGTCTCGGGGCGGTATACGACGCCGATGGCCCGCTCGCGCAGCGGTGCGGCGAGATCCTCGGGTGCGGCGGCGGAAAGCGGCAGGAAGAAACGATCAAGATGCGTGGTGTAGAACAGATGCTCGCAGCTGTCCGCGCGTGCGGGACGCACCCAGCGCGTCTCGGCCGGTGCATCCCAGTCGCGGGCAGCGGTGACGTGGCCGGTATAGGTCGTGAAACCGACCAGCAGTGCCTGCGTGGCACCTGCCTGCTCGCGCAGCAGCTGTCCTACATTCCATTCGCCGCGTTGGCCCATCTGGGTGGCGCGCGCGTCGCCCAGGTGCGAGTTGTGCGCCCAGACCACGATGCGGCCCTGTCGGCCGCTTGAACGCAGGTGCCGCCGCAAGGCGAACAGGGTATTGACCATGTGGGCATCGCGCAGATTCCAGGTGTTCAGGCGGCTGCCGAACATGGCCCGGTAATACTGCTCGGCATTGAGTACGACATATGCATTGCGTTCAGCGAAAAACTGTTCGTCCTGTGCCGCCGGGCCATCCTCTGCCAGATATGCCGGCGCCTTGTGGATCAAATCGACAAGCAGGGCCGCAGCGGCATCGCGGCAGGGCGGGCGCAGGCCATGGGCGGCCTCGAGCCCGTACGTCTGCGGTTCACGTACGTGATCCAGTCCCACATAGAGTTGGCGGGCGCGTTTGGCCTGGTCGGGGTCCACCCCTTCGAGGTAGTTGATCACTGCATCGGCCGAGCGGTACAGGCTGTACAGATCCAGACCGTAGAAGCCGGCCCGGGCCGTGGCCGGCTGCTCTGTATTGTAGGCCTGCAGCCACTGGATGAATCCATGTACGACCTGATTGCGCCACATCCAGGTCGGGAAACGCTGGAAGTCGCCGAACGCCTCGTCGATCGAGGTATCACCGATGCCGCGGACATGACGGTTGAGTCGGTATGCGTCGGGCCAGTCGGCCTCCACGGCGACGGCATCGAAACCCAGTTCTCCAATCAGCCGCCGCGTGATTTCCGCGCGCATCGCATAGAACTCGTGCGTGCCATGCGTCGCCTCGCCAAGCAGGACGAAAGCGCGGTCGCCGACCATGCGCAACAACGGATCATAGTCATGGTCGCCGCCCCCGAGTATCACGGCCGCGTCGCGGATTGCTTCCAGCAAGGGAGGGTGACGGACGATCACATGCACCTCGAGCCCGCGGTCGCATGATGGCGGTATTTCAAGCCTGACAGGAGAATCAAGCGGCAACTTGATGCAGATCAACAAACGCTGCGGGGGGCGCGACAAAGTACATTGTACGGGTGCCATTTTGCTGCTGCTGAATGCTGCTGGCGATGCACGTCAGAGTTCCTGCTGATGGTCTCACTGCCATTTCGTGATCGCGACGATGCCGGTCGTCAATTGGCAACCGCGCTGGGGCACTACCAGGGTGCGCATCCGGTCGTGCTGGCAATTCCACGCGGCGCGGTACCGATAGGACGAGCCGTTTCCGCCGCCTTGGGGGGCGAGCTCGATGTTGTGCTGGTACGCAAGCTGGGCGCGCCAGGCCATCCGGAATTTGCGATCGGCGCAGTGGACGAACAAGGCCGCGTGATGCTCGATGAACATGCCGCGGCCAGCGGAGCCGATGACGCCTACGTGCGGCGAGTGGCGCACCACGAACTGGCGTTGATCCGCGAGCGTCGTGCACGCTACCGCCCCGGGCAACCCGCGATTGCCCTCGCCGGGCGGACTGTCATCGTGATCGATGACGGCCTGGCTACCGGGGCCACGATGGCAGCGGCGTTGCAGGTGGTGCGTGCGCAAGGTCCTGCGCGACTGGTTTGCGCGGTGCCGGTGGCGGCGCCCGACAGTCTGCAGCGCGTATCCGGTTTGGCCGACGAGGTCGTTTGTCTGGCGACACCCCGTCAGTTCCGCGCCGTCGGTCTGTATTACCACGATTTCACCGCTGTCACCGATGAAGAAGTGATCGCCATGCTGGCCGAACCGGCGGGACAGGATGCCAAAGCACCGGCGGGCCCGGGCGGCCCGGTGCACATTCCTGCCGATGGGGTCGTGCTCGAGGGCGACCTCGTCACACCGTCGTCACCCCATGGCCTGGTGCTCTTCGTGCATGGCAGCGGCAGCAGCCGGCACAGTTCGCGCAATCGATACGTGGCTTCGATATTGAACCAACATGGTTTTTCCACCCTGCTTTTCGATCTGCTGACGCCGCAGGAGGATCGCGACATCGCGGCGCGCTTCGACATACCGCGACTTGCGCGGCGACTGGACGCGGCGCTGCAGTGGGCGCGGCAGCAGCCAACCCTGCGCGATCTGCCATGTGGCCTGTTCGGCGCCAGCACCGGCGCGGCGGCAGCATTGATGGTGGCATCGGACCGGCCCGGCGAGATCGGCGCCGTGGTTTCGCGTGGCGGTCGTCCCGACCTGGCTGGCGCGTCCGTCCTTTCGCGCATGCAGGTGCCGACCCTGCTGATCGTGGGCGGCGCCGATCCGCAGGTGCTGGAACTCAATCGTGCAGCCCAGGCATCGATGCCGCAAAGCGCGGACCTGACCATCGTGCCGGGAGCCACACACCTGTTCGAGGAAGCCGGAGCCTTGGAGCACGTGTCGGCCCAGGCCGCCGACTGGTTCACGCGCTGGCTTCGATGCGCCGGTGATTCGACCTGAATCGGCCGGGCGATATCGCCCGGCACCACCGCGGGCGATGATCCATTCCACGTCGTGCACTGTCGCAAGAGAGAGCAATCATGTTCGCCATGGTCCTGACTACCGTCGGCCAACCCTTGAGTCTGCAGGAACTGCCCGACCCGCAGCCGGCGGCGGGCGAGGTTCGCTTGCAGGTCGAGGCATGCGGGGTGTGTCGCACCGACCTTCATGTGATCGATGGCGAGCTGGCAATGGTGAAAATGCCGATCATTCCCGGCCACGAAATCGTCGGTATCGTGGACATGCTGGGCGAGGGCGTCACCGCTCTGGCCGTGGGCGATCGGGTAGGCGTGCCCTGGCTGGGGCATACGTGCGGGACCTGTCGGTACTGCACGACGGGCGCAGAAAATTTGTGCGATTCGCCGCAGTTCACCGGCTATACGCGTCCTGGTGGATTTGCCACCCAGGTGGTGGCCGACGCGGCCTACTGCATTCCTCTTGACGGCGACAGCGATCCAGTGGCGGTCGCGCCGCTGTTGTGCGCCGGCCTGATTGGCTGGCGCTGTCTGGTGAAAGCCGCACAGGCCGATACCCTGGGCCTGTACGGCTTCGGTGCGGCGGCACACATCATCACCCGGGTGGCCCTTTGGCAGGGTCGTCGGATCTTCGCGTTCACGCGGCCGGCCGATGCTGACGGACAGGCGTTCGCGCGTTCGCTCGGTGCGGCGTGGGCCGGCGGCTCTGATGAGCATCCGCCGGAAGATCTGGATGCGGCGATCGTGTTTGCGCCCGACGGCAGCTTGATCCCGCAGGCCCTGCAGGTGGTGCGCAAGGGCGGGCGTGTGGTGTGCGGTGGCATCCACATGTCGGAGATTCCGGCATTTCCGTACCGTTTGCTGTGGGAAGAGCGGCATGTGTTGTCTGTGGCCAACCTGACGCGTGCCGACGCGAGAACCTTTTTCGCTGTGGTGCCACTGGCGGGCGTGGTTGCCACCACGACCCCATACCCGCTCATGCGGGCGAATGAAGCGCTGTCCGATCTGCGACATGGCCGGGTTCGTGGTGCAGCGGTACTGACGTGCGAGGCTGCCCGGCACACTGCGTGAGGCGGATGAGCCTCGGTCACAGACATGCCGGCTGCAATGGATTTTCGACGGCGTGCGTGATCGCTGTCAGGTGCTTTTCGTCCGTCTCCGGCACACGAGGCGGGCGGGCCGGGGAAAACACGAAGCATTGGCGTGTGTGTGTGACAGTCGCGTCGCGCTGGAACGGTAGAGAGGCCCGCGGTGGAGAAATCCCGGACGCTGTCCGCCGGTGCCGAATGCACGCAGTTGATGGGGCGACGGTGCCATTTTCCATTGACTGGATTTCTCCAATACATTTATTTACACCTTTGTGGCTGCTGTTGACATGGATCAACAAGCCAGACCGCATGCAGGGGCATCCTTGCAGAAAGCGCTGGTCTGGAGGGTTGAGTCATGGCAAAGATCGTTGTTCTGGGTGCCGGGCTGGGTGGCATGGCGGCGGCCTACGAAATCAAGGCTTCGCTGGGTACGGATCACGGCGTGAGCGTGGTCGGCGAAGGCCCGCGATTCAATTTCACCCCATCCAATCCATGGCTCGCCGTGGGTTGGCGCACCCTCGAGGAGGTCACCGTGGAAGTGACCGAGCCGCTGAAACGCAAGGACATCGATTTCATTGATGTACCGGCCGAGGCTGTGCTGGCAGACAAGAACCAGTTGCGTCTGGCCGATGGCCGCATGCTCGACTATGACTATCTGGTCATTGCCACCGGTCCGAGGCTTGCTTTTGACGAAGTTCCGGGATTCGGCCCCCTGGAGGGCCATACCCAGTCGATCTGCACGGCGTCGCACGCACAGTCGGCATGGGAGGAGTATCAGGCATTCGTGAAAAAACCCGGTCCCATCGTGATCGGCGCAGTGCAGGGCGCGAGTTGCTTCGGTCCGGCCTATGAATTCGCCATGATTCTCGATGCCGATCTGCGCAAGCGCAAGCTGCGCGACCGCGTGCCCATCACCTTCGTGACTCCCGAGCCGTATGTGGGCCACTTGGGGCTGGGCGGCGTGGGTGATTCCAAAGGCTTGATGGAAACCGAGCTGCGCCAGCGCCATATCAAGTGGATCACCAATGCCAGGGTCACCGCCATCGAGCCGGGCGAGATCAAGGTGGAGGAGGTCGACGCCAAGGGCACGCTGGTGCAATCACATGAGCTGCCATTTGCCTATTCAATGCTGCTGCCTGCGTTCACCGGTGTGCCCGCGGTGCGCGGTGTGGAGGGGCTGGTCAACCCCCGCGGTTTCATCCTGATCGACGACCACCAGCGCAATCCCCGGTATCCGAACATTTTTTCGGCTGGCGTCTGCGTGGCGATCCCGCCCGTGGAAGCCACTCCGGTCCCCACGGGTGCGCCCAAGACCGGCTTCATGATCGAGTCGATGGTGACCGCGATCGCCCACAACCTCCGCAACGTCATTGAAGGCAAGGAGCCCACCGAACGGGCGACCTGGAATGCCGTCTGCCTGGCCGACCTGGGGGATACCGGCATGGCGTTTGTGGCCTTGCCGCAGATTCCGCCGCGCAACCTCACCTGGGCCCGGAAGGGCAAGTGGGTGCACGTGGCCAAGGTCGCGTTCGAGAAGTACTACCTGCGCAAGATGCGTACCGGCAACACCGAGCCGGTGTACGAGAAATACGTGATGAAGGCACTCGGCATCGTGCGCCTGAAAGACCGCCTCTGATTTTTTCGCAGCCGCAGGAGCGTCACCATGAATATCGATCGTTTTGTTCTCGCATTCGCCGGAAGCATGGTGCTGCTGAGTGTGACGCTGGACTACTTCGTCTCGCCGTGGTGGCTCCTGCTGACGCTGGTTGTCGGCGCAAACCTGCTGCAATCGGCTTTCTCCGGGTTCTGTCCATTGGCCAGAATCCTCAGCTGGACGGGCATGAGACCTGGTTGTGCCTTCCGGTTCTGACCGGTGACGGCGTGTAGCGGACTCCCTTGATGAATATCACGCTGCGTCTCCCCGCGCTGTTCGCCGTTGTGGTTGCGCTTGCGGGCTGTGGCGGCAAAGAGCCCACCGTCAACACGGCCTCGGCACCCCTGCTGGCGGGTAGGGTGGTGCGGGTGCAGCAGGCGCCACGCGAGCAGGTATGGGATGGCGTGGTCGAAGCGGTGCACCAGGTGACGATGACCGCACAGACCAACGCGCGGGTGCTCGAATTGCCATACGACGTCAATGACGTGGTCGCCAAGGGTGCAGTGCTGGTGCGCTTCAGCAATACAGAACAGAAGTCCGCACGCAACGCCGCCCAGGCGCAGGTTGCCTCGGCGCAGGCGACCTACCGGGATGCGCAGGCCTCATACCAGCGCATTGCGGCGGTCTATGCGAAAGGTTAC
Source organism: uncultured Gammaproteobacteria bacterium (assembly GCA_963747595.1). Classification (GTDB taxonomy): domain Bacteria; phylum Pseudomonadota; class Gammaproteobacteria; order Xanthomonadales; family Rhodanobacteraceae; genus Oleiagrimonas. Next base: position 486,087 of record CAVVFO010000002.1, on the reverse strand, counting down.
GTCTCCGCTGCGCAGATGGATCAACAGCGCGCCGCACGCGATGCGGCCAGGGCCGCGCTGGATGCGGCACGCGCGCAATCGAGTGAGGTGGGGCAGCAGCTTGATTACACCGTGCTGCGCGCCCCGTTTGCGGGCGTCATCACGCGTCGTTTCGTGCATGTGGGCGAAGCCGTGCAGGCCGGTCCGCCAACGCCGCAGCCGTTGATCCAGCTGCAGGCGCTGGATGATCTGCGGGTCAATGTGCAGGTGCCGCAGAGCGCGGTGGATGCCATTCGCAGGTTTCACGCTGCCGACGTGCTGCCGGATGACGGGCATGACCGCCGCATCAAGGCCACTGCGGTCGAGGTCTTTCCCTATGCCGATCCGGACAGCCACACCTTCAACATAAGGTTGCCTCTGCCGGCTGGCGTCGCTGGCCTGTATCCGGGCATGACGGTCAAGGTGGCCTTTGCCACCGGCGAGGCGCAGCGGCTGCTGGTGCCGGCCTCGGCGCTGGTCCGTCGTGGCGAGTTGGTGGCCGTGTATGTGATCGGCGAGCGCGGTGTGGCCCTGCGCCAGATACGTGCGGGTCGCCGTGATGGCAATCAGGTCGAAGTACTGGCCGGTCTGGGTAATGGCGAACGTGTCGCTACGGATCCGCAGGCAGCGCTGGCCTGGCTGCGCCGCCACCGTGCCGCAACCGGCGCCGCGCATGAGTGAGCCCGCCAGGAAGCTGGGTGTTTCAGGGCGTATCGCGCGGGCATTCCAGATCTCGCGGATCACTCCGTTGCTGGCGATTGCCGGGCTGCTGCTGGGTGTTGCCGCGGCGATCATCACGCCGAAGGAGGAGGACCCGCAGATCGAGGTGACCATGGCTAATGTGCTGGTGCCGTATCCGGGCGCCAGCGTGAAAAACGTGGAAAACCTGGTGAGCTTTCCGCTCGAGCAGAAGCTGTCCGAGATCAAGGGTGTCAAGCACGTCTATTCGATGAGCCGCGCCGGCATGGCCGTGATCACGGTGGAGTTTCAGGTCGGCGTGCCGCGTCAGGAAGCACTGGTCGACCTGTACAACAAGATCTATTCCAATGCCGAATGGGTGCCGGCAGGCCTGGGCGTGGGCCAGCCGCTGGTGAAGCCCTACGGCATCGACGACGTGCCGATGATGGCGGTCACCCTGTGGTCGGACCGGCCGGAGACCACCCCGGAACAGCTGGGCGAGGTGGCGCACACGCTGGAAACTGATCTCAAGCGGGTGCCGGGCACACGAGATGTCTATACCATCGGTGCGCCGGACCGCGCGGTGATGGTCGAGATCGACCCCGCCCGGCTGGCCAGTTACGGACTGGGCGTGGATGACCTGACGCGCACGTTGAAAGCTGCCAACGTCGCTGCCGATGTCGGCAGCGAGACCGGTGGCAACCAGAACCGACCGGTCAAGGCCGGCACCTTACTGATGAATGCGGCGGAGGTTTCGCAACTGGTCATCGGCGTCGCGGGGGGGCGCCCGGTCTATCTGTCGGATGTGTCGCAGGTGATATCCGGCACCAATTACAGCACGCACCTGGCATCGTTTGGTACACCGCCGGGCAAGGTGGGTCCGCTGGGAGGGCTGACGCCTGCCGTGACGCTGGCGATTGCCAAGAAACCGGGCACCAATGCGCATACCATTGCCGCCAATATCCGCTCGCGCCTGGACGCCTTGCGCGGTGTGCTCCTTCCCGAGGGGGTCCACGCCACGGTGACCCGTGACTACGGTCGGACCGCCAACGACAAGGCAGACGAACTGCTGCTGCACCTGGCGCTTGCAGCGCTCGCCGTCGTGCTGCTGGTGTTGTTCGCGCTGGGTTGGCACGAAGCGGTAGTGGTCGGTACGGCTGTAGTCCTGACGCTGGCGATCACCCTGTTTGCCTCCTGGGCGATCGGCTTCACCATCAACCGCGTCTCGCTGTTTGCGCTGATTTTTTCCATCGGCATCCTGGTCGATGATGCCATCGTGGTCGTGGAGAACATTCACCGCCACATGGCGCGCGGCGACAGGAGCCTGCTCGAGGCGATTCCGGCGGCGGTGGATGAAGTGGGCGGGCCGACCATCCTGGCCACGTTTACGGTCATCGCCGCGCTGCTGCCGATGGCCTTCGTCGGTGGTTTGATGGGGCCGTACATGCGGCCGATCCCGATCAATGCCTCGGTCGGCATGCTGATCTCGCTGGCGGTGGCATTCGTGGTCACGCCGTGGCTGGCTTATCGGCTGCTGCGTCATCACATGCATCAGCCGGTGGGGGAGGTGACCCACGCGCGTGTGGCAGAGGAGTCGAAGATCGACGCGTTCCTGCAGCGCCTGTTCGCCCGCGTGATGCGTCCGTTTCTGGGCAGTCCGAAGGCAGCTCGCAACCGTCGCCTGCTGTTCCTGGGCATGGGCATGCTGGTGCTGCTGGCCGCAGGGTTGGCCGGAGTCAAGCTGGTGATCCTGAAGATGCTGCCCTTCGACAACAAGTCCGAATTCCAGGTCGTGCTGAACATGCCCGAAGGCGCAACCCTTGAACAGACCAACCGGGCCTTGGTGGACATGAGCCAGGTGCTGGACACCGTGCCCGAAGTGAAGAACTACCAGCTCTACGCGGGCACATCGGCACCCATGAACTTCAATGGTCTGGTACGTCAGTACTACCTTCGCAACCAGCCATACCAGGGTGACATGCAGGTGAATCTGGTCGACAAGGGCGAGCGCAAGCGACAGAGCCACCAGATCGCGATGGCGGTGCGGCCGGAGCTGGCGGTGATCGCCCGGCGTTTCCACGCACATCTGGTCGTGGCCGAGGTGCCACCGGGTCCGCCGGTGATGGCGCCCATCGTCGCCGAGATCTACGGACCGGACTACACGGCTCAGCGTGCGATCGCACGATCCATGGAGAAATTGTTCGAGAAGACCCCGGGTATCGTGGACGTCAACCTGAGCGTCGAGAATCCGCAGGCCTCCCGCAGGGTGATCGAGGTGGATCGTGCGCGTGCAGCGGCGCTGGGCATCAGCCAGGCCCGGATCGTGAGCGCCTTGCGCACCGGGGTGGACGGTTATGCGGCCACGTATCTGGCGGACGCGAACGCCAAGTACGCGGTACCGATTCTGCTTCGATTGCCGCAGGAGGCCCTGGGTTCGATGCATTCCATACTCAGCTTGCACGTGCGCTCCGGCACCGGCCGGCTGGTCCCTCTTTCCGAAGTGGTGAAGGTGGTCCATGAACCCTGGGCCGATGCCATCTACCACAAGGACCTGTTGCCCTATACCTTCGTCACCGGCGATGACGCAGGTCGCGAGGACAGTCCGGTCTACGGCATGTTTCGCCTGGTCGGCAAGATCAGCAATACACGTATCGACGGCCATCATCTGACACAGGAGTTCATCGGCCCACCGACCGGCGATTCCGGATTTTCCGTACGCTGGAGCGGCGAATGGGAGATTACCTACGAGACATTTCGCGACATGGGCATCGCGTATTCGATGGGCTTGCTGCTGATCTACCTGCTGGTGGTCGGGCAGTTCAAGAGCTATGTGGTACCGCTCATCATCATGGCGCCGATTCCACTGACGGTGATCGGCGTGATGCCGGGACACTGGTTGACCGGAGCACAATTCACTGCCACCTCGATGATCGGCATGATCGCGCTGGCCGGCATCATCGTGCGCAACTCGATCCTGCTGGTGGACTTCATCAACCATTCGCTGGCGGCGGGGCTGAGCCTGGAGGAGGCCGTGGTCGAGGCCGGCGCCGTGCGCGCCAAGCCGATCATCCTCACGGCATTGGCGGCAATGCTGGGAGCATTCTTCATCCTCGGCGATCCGATCTTCCAGGGGCTGGCGGTCTCCCTGGTATTCGGTGTGCTGGTCTCGACCGTGCTGACCCTGCTGGTCATCCCCTTGCTCTACTACGCGTGGTTGTCCCGTGGCGACCGTCGGCGTCTTTCAGCCGGAGCGCAGCACTGATTGGCGATTGATCTTCTCCGTGCACACGCACCAACGCATATCATGAGGCATCACTCATGCAACATCCGACAGTCAGGGCGTTCTTTCATCAACCCAGCAACACGTTCAGCTACGTGGTGTGGGATCCGGCCACCTTGCAGACAGCCATCATCGATGCGGTGCTCGACTACGACGCGGCATCGGGACGTACGGCCCGCGACTCGGCTGACGGATTGCTCAGTTTCCTGTCGTCACAAGGGCTGACGGCACAATGGATCATCGATACACATGTGCATGCCGATCATCTCTCGGCCGCACCGTATGTGAGGGCTCGTACGGGCGGCGCGCAGGGCATCGGCGAACACGTGCGGGACGTGCAGGACACATTTGGCACGCTGTTCAATGCCACGGCCGGATTTGCCCGTGACGGCAGCCAGTTCGATCATCTGTTTGCAGATGGCGAGCGCTACATGCTGGGAGAGATCGAGGCGATGGCCATTCACACACCGGGCCATACCCCTGCCTGCATGAGCCATGTGATCGGCGACGCGGCCTTCGTCGGCGACACGCTCTTCATGCCCGACTATGGTACCGCCCGCTGCGACTTTCCCGGCGGCGACGCGGGCATCTTGTATGACTCGATCCAAAAAATCTTCGCGCTTCCGGATGCCACGCGGATCTTCCTGTGCCACGACTACAAGGCGCCGGGCCGCGATGAGTTCGCCTACGAAACGACGGTGCTGGCCGAGCGAGAAGGCAATATCCATGTCCACACGGGCGTCGGCAAGACGGAGTTCATGGCGATGCGCAGCAAACGTGACGCCACGCTGCCCATGCCACAACTGATCCTGCCGGCCGTGCAAGTCAACATGCGCGGCGGACATCTGCCGCCCGCGGAAGATAACGGCATCCACTATCTGAAGATCCCACTGGATGCCTTGTGAGGCACCGGTTGCTCCGCGCGACAAATGGAACACTGTATCCACAGCGGCACGCAATTCCGGTTCCCCGGCTGCATCTCTTGCCTGCCCGGCGGAAAAGCGGCGGCATCCAGCATCCCGCCACTCTGAGAAGGCAATCGCAATCGTGATCACCATCGACCGCCAGGTGCCGTTGGCCGATACCGCACACCGGTGATACACGTAGCCGGCATTCTGGCCGTCCAGTCCGAGAGACTCGGGTGCTGTGCTTTTGCGATCAGACGGCATCACGCCATCGATGATTTACTTCGTGCACCCCATTGTCTGCATGGCCTGCTGGTGCCGCATCATCTGGTTCATCATCATCTGCATCATCTGTCCATTGGACATCATGCCGCCGGAGCCGCCCATGTTGCCGCCCCGCATTCCGCCGCGGCCCATGCCCCCCTGCATCCTGCCGGGGCCCATGCCGCTGCCCTGCATCCTGCCGGGGCCCATGCCGCCAGTGCCCCCCATGCTTCCCCGGGGCATCATCATGTGCAGGGTTTGCTGCATGGTGCGCATGTGCGCATCGAGCAACTTTGCCCGCGCAGCCGAATCATGGGTGGTGTGCAGCTGCATCATCTGGGAGTGCATGATCTGCATATTCCTGTTGAACGCGACCTGAGACGTGGGAGTGGTATCAGTGCTCGTGCCCGCAGGGGCCTGAGTGCCCGAGGGACCAGCCAGCACTGGCAGCGTCATGGTGGCAAGCAACAATGCCACCACTGTGGCGGCAACATAGCGGTTCAGTTTGACAGCGGACATGGCCAGGATCTCCTGCGATGAAAGTTCACGGGTCGATGCAGGGATGTACATGCTCATCCCGCACGTTCAAGCTACGCCGAGACGGCGTGCACGGTATTGACATGCATCAAGCAAATGCCATGGAGCACCATGGCGTGAGATTCGTCGATCAGTGACCAGGAGCACGTGATTTGCTGATCCCGTAATTTGCTGATGCTGCCGGAGCAGGGTTCAGCGAGCGTCTGGCTGCGAATTCGAGCAAGACGCAAACAGAGAGCACTGACGAAGCGCGCAATGCACTGCCGTGACTTCGGCAACTGACTGCGCTGTTCGGGGAGAGGCATTGAAGCCCGGGCTGTTGCTACAGCCCATCGCTATCTGAACTGCCCCGGCTTTTTTCGGGCTTCCATCGCTTGGGCGCCGCTGCTGGCAGGGCTGTGTTGGCGGTGCAGCGGCTGGGTACGCTGCTTGCGCGCGCAGTGGGGGCATCCATCAGTGGCATTTTCAGCCACGGGAACGATCGCGCAAAATGCTCTTCAACTCGAAGATGCGCGCATCGTCCGCCAGCGCTTCGAGCCCGATCGGCAGGCGCTGGCGCCAGTTGGGTGCTTCATCACCCAGCCCCGGCAGGTTGGCCTGGGTACGCAGACCAAGCACGTCCTCGATCTGGACGATCGCGAGCCGGGAGGCGCTGGCGGCCAGAAACCGGTGCAGGGCATTTGCGAAGGAGCGCGCAGTGGCTGCGTCGCCATAGGGCGCGAGCGCCGATGCCAGTGCAGCCAGCGTTTGCCGGCGCTCGTGATACGCAGCATCTGTCTGCACGACCGAGTTGTACAGTCCCCGGGATCTGCGCTCGTCGATGTCGACGCCGAGGCGGAAGCCCGCAATGGTGGGAAGATCGTGCGTGGAGACGGCGGCGGCGGCCAATGCCGGGTACTGTTCCGGCGCAATGAAGCCTCCGTCATCGTCACGTTCGAAATACACCACGCGGTAGCCGAGGATCCGCGCCGCGGCCAGTCGCTCGCGAAACCCCCCGGGCACGGTGCCGAGGTCCTCTCCGATCACGGCACAATGGTGCTGCCGGCTGGCATCGGCCACCCGTTCGAGCAGGGCCTCGATGGGATAGGTGACGTAGGTGCCCTGTTCGGGGCCTGCGCCGCGTGGAATCCAGAACTGGCGCAGCAGGCCCATGACGTGATCCATGCGGATGGCGCCGGCATCGCGCATCGTTGCATGCAGCAAGGCATCGAACGGGGCGAAGTTCATTTCGGCCAGACGCCCGGGGCGCCAGGGGGGTGCCCCCCAACGTTGCCCCCTGGGGGCGAAGGCGTCGGGAGGCGCGCCCAGTTCGGCGTCCAGTGCGATGAGCCCCGGCCATTGCCAAGCCTCGGCGCTGTCCAGGTCGGTCCCGAGTGCCAGGTCGGCGATCAAGCCCAGCTCCATGCCTGCTGCCTGCGCGGTGGCGGCAGCCCGTTGCCATTGCTGGTGCGCGAGCCACTGCAGATACGCGAAGAATTCGATGCGCAAGAGGTGCGTCTGTTCGAACGCCACCACCTTGGCCGAACGGGGGTCGCGGTAGGCGGAAGGCCATTCCGTCCAGGGCAGATGGCGGCCGTGCTGCTGTGCGAACCATTCGGTCAATGCTTCGAACGTCGCATAGTCACGCAGTGCACGGCCCTGCTCGAGCTGGAATTGGCGAAACGCTTTGCCGTCCGCACTGTGCGAGTGCCCCAGATGGCGATCGCGAAACCCTTCATGCAATAGCTGCAACCCACGCAGCTTGAGTGCTGCGACAGCGGGATAGTCGATCAGCGTGGCTGCTTCCAGCCGCGCCAGCGCGTCGCGTGTTGCCGTCTGTTCGACGAAAGCCCGATACGCGTCGGGCGGGTCGTCACCGGCGACCTGCGCCACCGAGATCAGCAGCGGGTTGAACAGCAGCCGGCTGCTTGGTGCATAAGGCGAAGCACGCTGCGGCTGGTTCAGCGAAAGGGCATGCACCGGACTCAGCAGCACACCGTCGGCCCCTGCTCTGGCGGCCAGATCGACCAGGTGTCTGAGGTCCTCGAAATCGCCGATACCCCAGCTTTGCAGGGAGCGCAGGCTGTACAGCTGCGCCGACAGCGCCCAGCGGCCTGGTGGCGCACTCAGTCCCGGTGGCAGCCAGCATTGTGGTCTCCTCGCAGCGGTCGGGGACGGGGGCGGCGTGGTGTCTCCAACCGCGCTGATCAGCTTGGCAAGGCCCTCCGCGGGGACCTGCCGTCGCACGCCTGCGATGTCGTAATATTCATCGGCGATGCCGAGCGCGCGCGCCCGCGCTGCCAGGGCGGCCGGCACGCCGAGTCCCCGCGTGCGATGGGGCACCAGTGCGCGCAGTCCGCCCGGGGGAACCTCCATCATGCTGCCGGCGGCATGCAACGACGCTGCGCCGTTGCTGGTGGGTACGTCGCTGTCGAGCACGACGATCCAGTCGCTCGTGTTGGGAACCACTGGCAGGTGGACCTGCCACGATGCTTCGCCGGCATTCATGGCCAGATAGAGGTGTGTGCGCTCATCGCGCGGCTCGCCGTCGATGTCGGTCAGAAGGATTCCCAGGCCGTGCTGCGCATCGTCGTTCCAGTCGTCGATTTGCAGCTCTTGCCCATCGCTACGCAACCAGGCAATGTCCTTGCTGTCAGGGCGTGTTGCATCGGAACCACCGTCGAAGAAGCGATCCCCCCGCAGCAGGGTCAGCTGCCGGCGCAGGCGCGTGACCCGGTGAACGAAGTCACCCAGGTCGCGCCATGGGTCATCGCGGGCGGACCAGTCCAGCCAGCTGATCGTATTGTCCTGGCCATACGCATTGTTGTTGCCGTGTTGGCTCTGCGAGAACTCATCGCCCGCCAGCAGCATCGGCGTGCCACGCGAAAGCAGCAGCGTCGCCAGCATGGAACAGCGCATACGCCGTCGCCAGGCCAGCACGGTGGGGTCCTCGGTATCCCCCTCCACGCCGCCGTTGCAGCTCCAGTTGGTCGAGGCGCCATCCTCGTTTGCTTCGCCATTGGCCTGATTGTGTTTCTCTGCATAGGCGTTGAGGTCGGCCAGGGTGAAACCATCGTGCGCGGTGACGAAATTGATACTGGTCGATGGCTGCCGTCCACCTGCTGCAAATATGTCGCTGGAGCCTGCGAAGCGGGTCGCGAATTCGCCACGCACACCCGGATCGCCGCGCCAGAAGCGCCGCACGCCATCGCGGTAGCGGTCGTTCCACTCGGCGAATGGGGCGGGGAAGGACCCGAGGAAATGGCCGGGGGAGCCCAGATCCCAGGGTTCGGCGATCAGTTTCAGCGCGCGTAGATCCGGATCCGCTGCAATTGCCTTCAGCAGCGGTGCCTGCGGATCGAATTCACCTTCATGGTTGCGCACGAGCGCGGAGGCGAGGTCGAAACGGAAGCCGTCCACGCCGATCTCGCAGGCCCAGTAGCGCAATGCCGCGTGCACGAGCGCGACCACGACAGGCTGCGACAGATCGAGCGTATTGCCGCAGCCGGTGAAATCGCGGTAGCGCTCCGGCTGCGAGGGGTCGAGGCGGTAATAGACGGCATTGTCCAGCCCGCGATACGCCAGTGTCGGGCCGCGTTCGTCGCCTTCGGCGGTGTGATTGAACACCACATCCAGAATGACCTCGATCCCGGCCTCGTGCAGGCGGTCGATCACGCCCGCGAATTCCTTCACGTCGCCGTGGCTCAGGTAGGGCGCGTGCATCGCCAGCGGAACGATCGGGTTGTAGCCCCAATAGTTGCGCAGCCCCTCTCGTACCAGATGCAGCTCGTCCAGGAAGGCCGCCACCGGCAACAGCTCGATGGTGGTGACTCCCAGTCGTTGCAGATGGGCGATCACGGCGGGTTCTGCCAGGGCTGCGACCGTGCCGCGCAATGGCGTCGGGACCTCCGGGTGCAGCATGGTCAGGCCTCGCACATGCAGCTCGTACAGCACGGTATCGCGCCATGGTATGCGTGGTCGAGGCGGGCGCGTGTCGAGCGACATCGGTGCGGTGACCCGGCATTTCGGGACGAATGGCGCACTGTCGCGCGTGTCGAACGACAGCCCACCCGCCGCATCGTCCATCTGGTAGCCATGCACTGCGTCGTTCCACACGAATTGCCCATGCAACTCGCGTGCGTACGGATCGAGCAGCAGCTTGTGCGGGTTGAAGCGGTGTCCCTGGCGCGGGGCATAGGGGCCATGTGCCCTGTATCCATATAGCTGACCCGGCTGCGCGTCGGCGAGATAGCCGTGCCAGACCTCGTGGTCGCGGGTGGGCAGGGGCAGGCGCGTGACTTCATGCTGTCCGGTCGCATCGAACAGGCACAGTTCCACCTTCTCGGCATTGCGCGAATATACGGCGAAATTCACGCCGGAGCCGTCCCAGTGCGCCCCCAACGGAGCGGCTGCGCCAGGGCGAAGGATAGGCGGGGCGGGCATGGTGGGGCCCTCAGGCGGTTGGCGGCAACAGGATCAGAGCCGCCAGCGGCGGCAGGGTCAGTTCCAGCGAATGATCCTGCCCATGCCAGGGCCGTGGAGAACTGGCTGCGGTGCCGCCGTTGCCCATGCCGCTGCCGCCGTAATCGTGCGCATCGCTGTTGAACACCTCGCGATACACACCGGCCAGTGGCACGCCGATGCGATAACGCCGCCGCGGCACGGGTGTGAAGTTGCACACGACCACGGCGAAGTCCTGGGGATTGTCGCCAAGACGCAGCCAGGACAACACGCACTGTTCATTGTCGTTGCAGTCGATCCAGTGGAACCCGTGGCCGTCGCAGTCATGCCGATGCAGGCAACCGTGTGAGCGATAGAGGCGATTGAGGTCGCGCAACGCGCGTTGCACGCCGGCATGGGTTGCATCAGCAAGCAGTTCCCAGTCCAGCGCCGTGTCGTGATTCCATTCGCGTTCCTGCGCGAATTCGCCGCCCATGAACAGCAGTTTCTTGCCGGGTTGGGTGTACTGGAAGGCCAGGTACAACCGCACATTGGCCATACGCTGCCAGTGGTCGCCCGGCATCTTGCCCAGCAGCGAGCCCTTGCCGTACACCACTTCATCATGCGACAGCGGCAGCACGAAATTTTCGCTGAAGGCGTAGAGCAGGCCGAAGGTCAGCAGGTCGTGGTGAAAGCGCCGGTGCACCGGGTCATGGCGCATATAGGCCAGCGTGTCGTTCATCCAGCCCATGTTCCATTTGTAGTCGAAACCCAGTCCGCCCAGGTGCGTCGGCCGGGTCACCATCGGCCAGGCGGTGGATTCCTCGGCGAAGGTGATCGCGCCAGTCGGCGCTTCGCTGTGCACGAGTTCGTTGAACCGCCGCAGGAACGCCACGGCCTCCAGGTTCTCGCGACCACCATGGGCGTTGGGCAGCCACTGGCCCGGCTCGCGGTTGTAATCGAGATACAGCATCGAGGCGACCGCATCCACGCGCAGGCCATCGATGTGGTACTCACGAAGCCAGAACAGCGCGTTGGCGATCAGGAAATTGGCCACTTCACGGCGGCCGAAGTTGTACACCAGGGTGCCCCATTCACGGTGGCGTCCCGAGCGAGGATCTTCGTGCTCGTACAGACAGGTGCCGTCGAATCGCGCCAGCCCGTGGGCGTCCTCCGGGAAATGCCCCGGCACCCAATCCAGGATCACGCCCAGGCCGGCGCCGTGACACCGATCGATGAAGCGGCGAAATGCTTCGGGGGTGCCCCAGCGCGCCGAGGGCGCGAACAGGGCAATGGGCTGATAACCCCACGAGCCGCCGAACGGATGTTCGCCGACCGGCAGCAGTTCGAGATGGGTGAATCCCATCTCCAGCGCGTAGGGAATCAAGGTGTCGGCCAATTCGTCGTAGCTCAGGGCACGCCCATCGGGATGATGGCGCCACGAGCCGAGATGGACTTCGTAGATCGCCAAAGGCGCCCGGGCCGCCTGCGCCTCGTGCCGGCGTGCCATCCACGCATCGTCGCTCCAGCTGAAGGGACGATCGAGGCAGATACGCGCGGCGGTGCCTGGCGGTGCTTCGGTGCGGAACGCATAGGGATCGGACTTCGAGGTGATCCTGCAGCGGCGATCACGCACTTCGAATTTGTACAGATCGCCATCCACGACACCCGGCAGGAATATCTCCCATACGCCGCACTCGATGCGCCGCCGCATGACGTGCACACGGCCATCCCAGTCGTTGAACGGCCCCACCACGCTGACCCGCTGTGCGTTCGGTGCCCACACCGCAAACGCCACGCCTTGCACGCCATCCAGTGTGCAAGGATGTGCACCAAGACGCGTGTAGGCATGCCAATGCGCCCCTTCGGCCAACAGATGGCAATCCAGTTCGCCCAGCAGGGCGGCAAACGCATAAGGATCGTCGATCTCCCGCGTGCCCTGCAGATCGGTCACCCGCAACCGGTAGCGGAACGGACCGGGGGGGATGTCCAGCGTGCCGGCAAAAAAACCCGCACGGGCGTCGATCCGTGTCAGCGAGCCGCACGGGGCGCCGGTACGTCGCTCCACCACTTCGACACGGGTTGCATTCGGGAGCAGGCAGCGCATCACGGCGACCCCGGCCTCCCGATGCAGGCCGAGCACCGCATACGGATCGTCATGTTTGCCGCACAACAGGCGCTGGATGTCCTCCCCGTGGCCCAAGGCAGCCGGGCAATCAGGTAGGTGAATGTGCATCGGGGCCCGTACGCCAGACAGGACGGCGTGGCAGGTAAGCCTCGGCCGCGTAGCGGCGCATCATGCGATGCGCGTTGAAGGTGCTGCCGATCTTGCTGATCGCCTGTCCCATCATCCAGCGCCATCGTCCGGGATAGTCATAGTACAGCGGCAACACCACCCGCTCCAGCTTGTCGTACAGGTCCTCGGCAGTGGCCGCGCCAGGGCCGTGGCCACTTGCACCGATGGCCCAGCCAGTGACTCCCTCGATACACGCCTCGACCCACCAGCCATCGAGCACGCTGAGGTTGAGCACGCCGTTGATTGCCGCCTTCATGCCGCTGGTGCCCGAGGCTTCTAGCGGTGGCTCCGGCGTGTTCAGCCACACATCGGACCCGGCGACCACGGTTCGTGCAATGGCGAGGTCGTAGTTGGGCAGGAAGGCGATGCGCAACCTGGGGGCGGTGGTAGCCATGATCTCGTGCAAATGCAGGATCAGGGATTTGGCACCCTCGTCATGCGGATGCGCCTTGCCGGCGATCACCAGCTGGAACGGATGCACGGAATGGATCGCCATGAGCCGCTCCAGATCGCTGAACAGCAGCGCGGGGCGCTTGTAGGTGGCGAACCGGCGCGCAAAACCGAAGACCGGCAGGTCTTGATCCAGTTTCACTCCACTCACGTGCGCGACCAGGTCGATCAGCTCGGCCTTGGCCCGCTGATGTGTTTGCCAAATCACATCCTCCTGCAGTTGATCGAAACGCACCATGACCGCGGGCAGATAGGCCCATTCGCTCGAGTGCCGGTTGAACTGCTCCGCGAACGCCGGATGCACCCAGGTCGATACGTGCACGCCGTTGGTGATCGCACGGATGTCGTAGCCGGGGAACATGCGCGTGGTGACTTCGGCATGGCGGATTGCCACACCGTTAATGAAGCCGCTGAGGTTGAGTGCAAGCAGGGTCATGTTCAGGTGATCCGCGCCGGCCAGCCGGCGCACCTGGTCGAGGGGTATGTAGCCCTGCAGTAGATGACCGAACAAGTCGTAAGAGAAGCGATCATGGCCGGCATCAATCGGCGTATGCGTGGTAAAAATGCATTCCCCACGCACGGGCGATACGTCATACAGCAACTCGCCGGAGGCCACCTGGTCGGGCGGTCGCGGATGGCGCCGCAGCAAGTCCAGCGCAAGCAATGCCGCATGGCCTTCGTTCAGGTGGTAATTGGCGATCTGGAAGCCAAGTGCCGGCAGCAGGCGCAGGCCGCCGATGCCCAGCACGATCTCCTGCTTGAGCCGGTACGTCTCGTCGCCGCCATACAGTCGATCGGTGATGCCGCGGTCATCGCTGTGGTTTTCCGGCAGATCGGTATCCAGAAAGAGGACGGGGACGGTGTGGCCGGTCGGGCTTTGTAGCGGATACAACCAGGGACGCACCCAGACCTCACGCCCCTCGATCAACACGGCCACCTTGGAACGCAGCGGCGTGGCGTAATCCTCCGGTGACCAGGGGTCGGCATGATCCACCTGCTGCCCGGAAGCGTCGATCTCCTGCCGCAGGTAGCCCTGACGGCAGAGCAGGGTAACGAACACCATCGGCAGCTCGAGGTCGGCACTGGCGCGTGCCGTATCTCCGGCCAATACCCCCAATCCGCCACTATAGGTATGCATTTCCGCGCGCAACGCAATTTCCATGGAGAAATACGCCACGCGGGTATGGCCGAGATAGGGCCCGATCGTCGCCTCGGCAACCCGCGGTTTCCCCGCGGGGTTCTGGACTTCGTGAGCCATGCTCATTTCGCTTTCCATGGGATGGGCACTCTGCATCGATCGGTGATCAGCCACCTGCATGCACGCGACAGCGGGCATTCCGGCGCTGAGAACGCAGCCTATGACGAGGCGATGTATCCAGTTGTTGATCTTGATCAATACCGGGCGAAGATTCGGGCGTACGGTTGCCACCCACCAGCCCATGACCGGTCCACACGGATCGACTTTACGGAGTGTCCATCTGATGGTGAGGCAGCAAGATCCCCAAAGCGCATTGTTGCGCCGCGAACGAGATCGTGCCCTGCGAGTGATGTTTGTCGCATCGGAAATCTATCCATTGGCCAAGACCGGGGGGCTTGCCGACGTCTGTGCCTCGTTACCGCAGGCGCTCACGCACCTCGGTGCTGACGTTCGCCTGTTGATGCCGGGATACGGCGAGGCGCTGGAGCGCGTACTGGCGCCTCAGACCGTGGCCGATCTCGGTGAAGTGCTGCCGGGGGCGCCGGTGCGCCTGCTTTTCGGCTGGATGCCCGATACCGCGATCCCGGTGTGGTTGATCGACTGCCCGCCATTGTTTCAACGCCCCGGCTCGTTGTATCAGGACCCGGAAGGGCGGGACTGGACAGACAACGCGCTGCGCTTCGCTGTGCTGGGGCATGTCGCCGCGCGGTTGGCACTGGGCCAGGTCGTGCCGGACTGGCAGCCCGATATCGTGCACGCGCACGACTGGCACGCCGGGTTGCTGCCGTTGCTGCTGCGCCAGGCCGGGCACAGACGACCACGCAGCGTGTTCACGACGCATAACTCCGCGTTCCAAGGCAATTTTCCGCTCGAGCATGCCGCCCGGCTGGGGTTGCCCGAAAACGTGCTCACCACCGACGGTATCGAGTTCTACGGCCAGTTGTCGTTCCTCAAGGCCGGCATCTGTTATGCCGATAAGGTAACCACGGTCAGCCCCACCTATGCACGGGAAATCCGCACGCCTGCTTTTGGCTGTGGCATGGAGAGAGTGTTCGAGTCGCGCCGTGACGATCTGCTGGGCATCATGAACGGTATCGATGCCAACATCTGGAACCCCGCCGCGGACCCGTATCTGACGCAATGCTACTCACCGGAAAAGCCCGCCGGCAAACGTTTTTGCAAGACTGCATTGCAGCGGCAACTGGGGTTGAGCATGGACGGCACGGCGCCGCTGGTGGCATTCGTCGGCCGGTTGACCCAGCAGAAGATGGCCGATGTGGTGCTCGAGCAGCTGCCCGCCATGCTGCAACTGCATCCGCGGCTGCAGTTCACCCTGCACGGTTGCGGCGATCGCGCACTCGAGCAGGGTTTTACCCAGCTTGGGCAGCATTATCCAGGCCGTACGGCCATACGGATCGGTTACGCAGAGGCGCATGCCCATCAAGTGCTGGCCGGGGCGGACATCCTGTTGCATGGATCGCGGTTCGAGCCGTGTGGATTGACCCAGATGTACGCAATGCGCTACGGCGCGATTCCGATCGTGAGCCGAGTCGGTGGTCTGGCCGACAGCGTCGTCGATGCCGGCAGCGCGTCGCGTCATGCGGACGGTCCGATCGGTTTCGTGTTTGACGAGCTGACCGGTGAGGCGATGACCTCGACATTGAACCGCTGTCTGGAAATGTACGAGTCAAGCCCGCGCACTTGGGCGATGCTGCGCCGGCTGGCGATGGGCAACGATTTCGGCTGGGCACGCTCGGCGCGGGAATATGCCCGGCTGTATGCAGAGCTTGTGCCCGAACATGCCTTGTCGCTGCAGACCGCGGAGCATACGGTCCTGCAACCGATGCATGAGCGGCGAGTGGTCGCGCCGATACGCCCATTTGCAGCGATCGCCGGGGTGCGCCTCGACGGCGACAGCGCGCCATGGTGGTCAAGCGCCTATGCACAGTGACAGAGGTGGGCCTGCATGGGCCGGATCTACATACCTTCGGACTGCCTGACATGAGGAGGATTTGCCATGACAACCAAACGCAACGCGCTTAGCGGAACGACACATACCCCGGCCAGCAAGCCTGCCGCAAACAAAAGGGAGACTGCGCGTTCACGCCGGGCGTCGATGGCACCTGCGGTCGACAGCGATGCCCTCCGCGCGATGATCGCGCAGGCAGCCTACTTTCGGGCGAAGAAACGTGGATTTGCCGGCGGTAGCGAGCTGAACGACTGGCTCGATGCGGAGCGCGAGATCGCGCGGATGCTGGACAACTGATGCCCGCGGTCGCATTGGCGTCCACTGCAGAGCGTTGGATGCGACAGTGGTTCCACGGGTTTTCCGGCGTGCCAGAAGGTCTCGGTCGAGCGCGCCGGCATTAAGGCTGTTGGAGCAACCCAATGTCCGTATTTACGCCTCGCGCGCTGCCGGAAAATCTGGGCGCATTGACCGATCTGGCGCTCGACTTGCGCTGGACGTGGAACCATGCCGTGGATGCACTGTGGCGCAGCATCGACCCGGAGCTGTGGGAGCGCACCAACAACCCATGGGTGATCCTGCAGAACGTGTCGCAGCGACGTCTGGAGCAGCTGAGCGACGACCGCGAGTTCGCCCGGGAACTCGCGTGTGCCGTGGACGATCATCGTTGCTATCACGACGAGCCTGGCTGGCATGCGCAAGTTCGCTCCGAGAGTGGGGAAGCCGCCGCGACGATTGCCTATTTCAGTTTGGAGTTTGGTCTCAGCGAAGCGTTTCCGCTGTATGCCGGCGGCCTCGGCGTGCTTGCCGGCGACCTGCTGAAGACTGCCAGCGACCTGGACGTGCCGGTACTGGGCGTGAGTCTGCTCTATCAGGAGGGCTACTTCCGGCAGACCATCGATGCCGGTGGTCGTCAACGCGAGGCCTATCCCTACAACGATCCCAGCAGCCTGCCGATCCGGCCTGCGATCGACAAGGATGGGGCCTGGCTGAAGATCGAACTGCAACTGCCCGGGCGGATCCTTTACCTGCGCGTGTGGCAGGCCAGCGTGGGGCGTGGCTGGCTGTACCTGCTCGACAGCAACGATGTACGCAACGGTGCCGTCGATCGCGGCATTACCGGGAAACTCTACGGCGGCGGCTCGGAGATGCGCCTGTTGCAGGAAGTGGTGCTGGGCATCGGCGGCTGGAGCATGCTGGAGGCGCTGGGCATCAAGGTGGATGTATGCCACATCAATGAAGGTCACGCCGCGCTGGTGGTTCTGGAGCGCACCCACCGATTCATGCAGGTGAACCAGATCTCGTTCTGGGAGGCATGGTGGGCGACCCGGGCGGGCAACGTTTTCACCTCGCATACGCCGGTGGCGGCGGGCTTCGATGCGTTTCCGCCTTCGTTGGTCTACAAGTATGCGCGGGACTACCTGACCCGCTTCGAGATCCCGTTGCGCGATCTTCTGGCCCTGGGACGGCGTAACCCGACGGATGACACTGAACCGTTTAACATGGCCTACTTGGCACTGCGGGGCTGTGCCCAGTGCAATGGCGTGAGCCGGCTGCATGGCGCGGTGAGCCGCGGCCTGTTCCACCCGCTTTACCCGCGCTGGCCGCGGGAGGAGGTGCCAGTGCGGCATGTCACCAATGGCGTGCACGTGCCATCCTGGGATTCGGTATGGTCCGACCGCGCCTGGACCCGCGCCTGCGGCAAGGGGCGCTGGCTCGGTACGCTGGAGACGCTGACCGCCGCCATGGCAGCCAGTAGCGACGAAGAGCTGTGGGCGCTGGCGGCCGAGCAGCGCCGCGATCTGGTGCGTTACACGCGTGATCGCCTGGGCTGGCAACTCGGGCAGCGCGGCGTGGCGCGGCAGCAGGTTGCCGAGGCGGCACAGGTGCTCGACCCGAACATCCTTACTCTGGGGCTGGCCCGGCGCTTTGCCGAATACAAGCGGCCGAACCTGTTGTTGCGTGACCCGCAACGGTTGACCCGGTTGCTCAACGACGAGCAGCGCCCGGTGCAGTTGATCGTTGCCGGCAAGGCCCATCCAGAAGACGAGCAGGGCAAGGAGCTGATTCACGCCTGGTTCGAGTTCACGCAGCGCCCGGACCTGCGTAGGCGCGTGGTGTTTCTGGAGGACTACGACATGGCGCTGGCCCAGCAACTGGTGCAGGGGGTGGATGTATGGATCAACACGCCGCGCCGGCCGTGGGAGGCCTGCGGCACCAGTGGCCAGAAGACACTGGTCAACGGTGGGCTGAACCTGTCCGTGCTGGACGGCTGGTGGGCGGAGGCCTATCAGCCGGATTGCGGCTGGGCGATCGGTTTTTCCGATTGCGACGACGTGGCCAGGAACGATGCCGCCGATGCCGAGCGGCTGTACGAGTTGCTCGAACAGGACGTTGTGCCGCTGTTCTACGATCGCGACGCGCAGGGCATCCCCCGCGGCTGGGTGCAGCGTGTTCGCGCCAGCATGTCGCAACTGGCACCGCGCTTCAGCAGCAATCGGATGCTGCGGGAATATGTGGAACAGTTCTATCGTCCGGCTGCCCGCGCTTTCCAGCAACGTTCTGCGAACGGTGCACAGCTGGCCCGTGCTTTATACGCTTGGCAGGCGACGCTGACTGCCGAATGGCATGAAGTGCACTTTGGTGCGATCGAGCTGCAACGCGACGGTGACCAGTGGCGGTTCGGCGTGCCGGTCTATCTGGGCGAGATCGCGCCCGAGTGGGTACGGGTGGAGCTGTATGCCGCGCCGGACGATACGCAGCCTGGAGCGTGCCTGCCGATGACGCGAGGCGATGCCATTGCCGGTGCCATACAGGGCTTCATCTTTACCGCATCGGCACCGGCATCGCGCCCGGCGGACTACTACACTCCGCGGGTACGTGCATGGCACGAGGATGCATTCCTTCCGGCGGAGTCGTCACTGATCACCTGGCAGCGATGAGCAGCGGTGACCGCGGGTACCGGTGTTGGGGCGCCGGTTGCACACAACAGGTGTCTTCGGCACGCGGCCCGGTTCGAGATTGCCGAGACCGGCCGTGTCGGCATGGGCCCGCACCGCGCGCCCATCCTTATTGGCGATCCGGTGCGCGATGTGCGTGGAGCGCTGGTCCCATTTTGCAGGTGATGCATGTCCAGGGGGCTGCCGCGGCCTGACTTGAGCGGGATCACAGGCTTCGCGCGCCGCCCGGTGGTGCGGAAAGCAGGTTGACGCAGGTCAATGTGGAGCAGCACACGGAGAGCTAACATCCACCATCGAGGCTGCCCCACGCCGAGACTGCACTGACATGTCGAAGAAGCCGTCCGCGCGGTCACGCCGCCGGAACCTCAGTGGTATCGCCATGGCGGCGCTGTTGCTTGCCGGCACCGCCGGTGCGGCCGTGTGGTTCGGTCTGGGCATGCACCGACAGCCGGCCTATACGGCGCAGCCGGCCATCATCACCGATATCACGCAGACCATTTCCGCCAACGGCACCCTGAATCCGGTGACGCTGGTCAACGTCGGGACTCAAGTCTCCGGTACCGTGCAGACCCTGCATGCCGATTTCAACGACCGCGTCAGCAAGGGACAGACCCTGCTGAAACTTGAACCAACCCTGCTGCGGGCCGTGGTGCGACAGAATGAGGGCAGCCTGACCAGTGACGAGGCGGTGCTGAAACTGGCCAGTGCCGACGAACTGCGAGCACGTCCTCTGTACGCGAAGTCCTACATCTCCAAGCAGGGCTATGAGCAACTGGTGGAAACCGTGAACGCGGCCCGGGCGGCGGTCGAGCGCGACCGCGGCCTGCTCGACCAGGCGCGTACCAACCTGCGATATTCGATCATCCGTTCGCCGATCTCGGGCGTAGTGATCAACCGTGCGGTGGACGTGGGGCAGACCGTGGCGGCCAGCTTCCAGACCCCCACGTTGTTCCAGATCGCCAAGGATCTGCGTGACATGCAGATCGATTCCAGTTTCGCCGAGGCGGACATCGGGCAGATCCGCGCGGGTCAGCCTGTGACGTTCACCGTGGATGCATTCCCTGACCGGATCTACAAGGCCACCGTGCGTCAGGTGCGGCTGAATCCGACTACCTCGCAGAACGTGGTCACTTACGACGTGGTGGTCGGCGTGCGCAATACCGATGAGACGCTGATGCCGGGTATGACCGCCTATGTGAACGTGATCGTGACGCAGAAGTCGCACGTGTTGGCCGTCCCCGCGGCGGCCTTGCGCTTCCGTCCACGTACGGCGACGCCCGTCATTGCGGAAGGCGAAAGGAGCACCGTATACGTGCTGGCCGGTGGCGTATTGCAGCCGCGCCGGGTGGTTGCCGGCGTAAGCGACGGGAAGTATGTGCAGGTGGTGTCGGGCGACCTCCGCGCCGGCGAACCGGTGGTGACCGGATTGGCGCTGCAGGGGTCTCCGCAGAAAGCCGCCAGCGGCATCCGAATGCGAGCGTTCTGATGGCCGACGGCCAGATCATCCTGTTGCAGGCCCTGAGCAAGAGCTACGACACGGCGGCGGGGTCGGTCCCCGTTCTGCGCGACATTGATCTTGCGGTGGACGCCGGCGAGTCGGTGGCGATCATGGGCCCGTCCGGTTCCGGCAAGTCCACGCTGATGAACATCCTCGGCTGTCTGGACGTGTGCAGCAGTGGACGCTACATGCTGGACGGCGAGGACGTGGCCGAGCTGGACAACGATGCGCGTGCGCATCTGCGTAACCGCGTCATTGGCTTCGTGTTCCAGGGCTTCAATTTGCTGCCGCGGATGAATCTTCTCGACAACGTGGCATTGCCGCTGATGTACGGTGGCATCCTGGGCGATGAACGCCGCGCGCGTGCTGCCGAAGCCTTGCAGCGTGTCGGCCTGAAAGGCTTCGAAAACTACCTTCCCTCGCGCGTGTCCGGCGGCCAGCAGCAGCGTGTGGCAATTGCACGGGCGCTGGTCGGCCGTCCTCGGCTGGTCCTGGCCGACGAGCCCACCGGCAACCTGGACACTCACACGAGTCACGAGGTCATGGCTCTGTTCATGGCGCTTAACCGCACCGACGGCATCACCCTGGTGCTGGTCACGCACGAGGAGGACATCGCCAGTTTCGCGCAACGGCACGTGCAGCTAGTCGACGGTCGCATCGCATCCGACCACTCCACCATGGCGACGGCCGATAAGGTGGCTTCATGATCACGTCGCTGCTGGGCGAGGCATGGGACTCCATGCACGCCAACCGCATGCGCAGCGTACTGACCATGCTGGGTATGGTCATAGGCGTGGCGGCGGTCATCCTGATGGTGGCGATCGGGCAGGGGGCGCAGCAGTCGATCAATGCCTCGATCCAGTCGATGGGCAGCAATTTGTTCATCGTGCTGTCCGGATCGGCCACCGCCGGGGGGCTGCGCATGGGTACCGGAGCGGTGCCCACGCTGACCACGGCCGACGCCGACGCCATTGCCGAACTGCCGGCGGTCGGTGCCGTGGCACCTCTGCTGCCCGGTATGGCGCAGGTGGTCTACGGCGCCAACAACTGGAGCACAGTCATCGCCGGGACCACGCCCAGCGCACTGGTCGTGCGCGACTGGCCCATCGGCTCGGGGGCGGCTTTCACCCACGCTGACGTGCGCGCGGCGGCGAAAGTGGCCCTCCTGGGGACGACCGTGGCGCGAAACCTGTTCGACCAAGAGGACCCGATCGGCAAGACCATCCGCATCAAGCAGAGTCCGTTCGTGGTCGAGGGCGTGCTGGCGTCCAAGGGGCAGAGCCTCAACGGCCAGGACCAGGACGACACCGTCATGGTGCCGGTGACCACCGCGCAGCGGAAACTGTTTGGCTCGCAGTTCCCCGGAACAGTCCGCCTGATCATGGTGCAGGCACGCTCGGCCGTCCTGATGCCGCAGGCGCAGGCCGAGATGACCGCACTGCTGCGCCAGCGCCATCATCTGCCGGATCGTGCCGACAACGATTTCGACATCCGCAACCTCACTGCCATGGCCAATGCCGCCGCGCAGACCACGCGCGTGATGTCGTTCATGCTGGGGGCGATCGCTTCGGTGTCGCTGCTGGTGGGCGGTATCGGGATCATGAACATCATGCTGGTGTCGGTCACCGAGCGCACGCGCGAGATCGGTATCCGCCTGGCGATCGGTGCGCGGCGCCGCGACATCCTGCAGCAGTTCCTGTTCGAGGCGGTGCTGCTTTCGCTGATCGGCTGCTTCGTCGGTGCCTTGTGCGGCATTGGCGGCGCGGTGGCGGTGCACTATCTCGCCGACAGCGTGGTGGTGATCACGCTGAGTTCGGTGCTGCTGGCGTTCGGATTGGCATCGGCCGTGGGCATGTTCTTCGGTTATTACCCGGCTCGCCGGGCGGCGGGCATGCAGCCGGTGGAGGCGTTGCGCCACGAATGAAGCGCAGGGCTTCAGGACACCGTATGGGACTTCACCTCGCCGCGCCGGACGCGCACGAAATCCTGTAGCCGGCGACGCATCATGTCGAAAGCGTCGTGCGCGGCCGCGTAGGCATCCTGGTGTGTGCGGTTTTTTGCCGTCGTGTGACCTGCATCCAGTTCGCCACCAGGTACGGTCAGATGCACCAGCACCTCATAACGGTTGCCCTTGTGGTGGACGTGTTCGCTGCGTTTCACGGTCACGCGGCAACTGGTGATGTCTGGCGCAAAGCGTTGCAGTTGTTCAATGTGACGCTCAATGTCCGAAATGAGCGCCGGTGAGGAGGGCATATCCTGGAAACTGACAGATGTGGAAATGGTCATGGCGCACGCTCTCCAGATCACTGTTGGCTTGGATGAAAAGCATAATGCGCACGATCTGCGGCTCATTTGATCCAGGTCAGCCAGGACACACGTGGTGGGCTCACCCCCGACGGAAAGCCGCGCACGCGCCCGTGGGCCTTTAGGAATGAAACGCCTGGGACCGACCTGTCCGCGCAGAGCTCCGCGGCGCGCCGCCTCGGCAGGCGGTCTGCCTGCCTGCACCGACGTCCCACGCATTTGCGCGCAGACAGAACCGGTGACGCCTACGCAGACCTGTTCAGAACCTCCCCAGGGCTCAGGCGCCGCCGGAGGGTTGCTGGCGATTGTCCACGGCCACGGCTCTGGCGATGGCCGGCGGTGCCTTGGGCGGCTCGGTCGATGCGGCAGGTGCACCCTCGTCGCCCGCCGCTTCCGCCCTGGCCACCACGGCCTTGAGTTCGTCGCCACTGAGTGTCTCGCTCTGCAGCAGCTTCTGTGCCGCAGCCTCCAGCGCATCGTGTCGACGCCGCAGGACGCCCAGGGCCGTTTCCAGCGCTTCATCCAGCAAGCGCCTGACCGCGGCATCGATGGCCGCGGCGGTGACTTCGGCGTAGCGGCGCGGTTGCCAGCTGTCCACGACGGGACCGAGCATCGGCGCCGATTCGGTCTCGTAGCTGACCGTGCCCAGCTCCGGCACCATGCCGTAGCGGGTGACCATGCCGCGGGCGATGTCGGTGGCCTTGACCAGATCGTCGGCTGCACCGGTGGAGATTTCGTCGAAGGTCAGGATTTCCGCGGCGCGTCCGCCCAGCAGCACGGCCATGCGGTGGCTCAGCTCGTTCCGGCTCATCAGGAAGCGGTCCTCTGTGGGGCGCTGGATCGTGTAGCCCAGGGCGCCGATGCCGTGCGGCACGATGGATATCTTCTGCACATCGCTGTCCGACGACAACGTCATACCCACCAGCGCATGGCCCACCTCGTGGTAGGCGACCACCCGGCGTTCGTGCGGATTGAGCACACGGCTGCGCTTCTCCAGACCGGCGACGACACGTTCCATGGCGTTGAGCAGGTCGTCCATGGCCACGGCGTCCGCACCGCGGCGGGTGGCCAGCAGGGCGGCTTCGTTGGCCAGGTTGGCGAGGTCAGCCCCGCTGAAACCGGTGGTCAGCGCCGCAATCTGTTCCACATCGATGTCCGGCGCCAGCACAAGCTTGGCCAGGTGTACGCGCAGAATGGCGATACGGGCCGGTTTGTCCGGACGGTCGACAAGCACCTGGCGGTCGAAACGTCCGGCACGCAGCAGGGCAGGGTCCAGGATTTCCGGCCGGTTGGTGGCACCCAGCAGCACCACGCCGCTGCTGGGGTCGAACCCGTCCAGCTCCTTGAGTAGCTGGTTGAGCGTCTGCTCCTTCTCGTCGTGTCCCCCGCCCGGCAGCACCGCGCCGCGGGCGCGGCCGACGGCATCCAGCTCGTCGATGAAGATGATGCACGGCGCATGCCCCCGCGCTTGCTCGAACAGATCGCGCACGCGGGCCGCGCCCACGCCGACGAACATCTCCACGAATTCGGAACCGCTGATGGAGAAGAACGGCACGCCGGCCTCGCCCGCCACCGCCCGCGCCAGCAGCGTCTTTCCGGTGCCTGGTGGGCCGACCAGAAGGACGCCCTTGGGCACGTGCGCGCCCAGCCGGCCGTAGCCGGTGGGGTCCTTGAGGAAGTGGATCACTTCCTGCAGTTCTTCCTTGGCCTCGTCCACGCCGGCCACGTCGGCGAACGTGGTGCCGATGTCGCGTTCCATGTACACCTTGGCCTTGCTCTTGCCGATCGTGGTCCAGCCGCCCACGCCACCGCCGCCGGCACTGCCGGCCATGCGCCGGATCGCCCACCACCAGAAGCCGGCCAGCAGCAGCATGGGCAGTAGCCATATCAGGAGATGGGACCAGGGGCTTGCAGCCGGTGCGCCGTTGTACTTCACGCGGGCCGCCGACAGTTCCTCCGCCAGTGGCGCCGACACCGGCATCGTGGAGAAGCGACGCTCGGCGCCGTTTGCTCCATGCGTCTTGTAGGTGCCGGTGATCGTCGAATCGCTCACTTCGACCTGCGCGATCTTGCCGTCCTTGAGTTCGCTGCGGAACTGGCTGTAGGGAATGCTCTGCGTATCGGCGCGCTGACGCAGCACGCTCTGCATGAACAGCATGAACATCACACCGGCGAGGAGATACCACGCGTAGCGTCGGTAATCTAGATTCATCAGCCCGTTCCGGCCGGTATGGGTACGCCCGGCATGGAAACATCACACCTCATGCAGAGCGCACACGTGTTGACACCGGTCAAGTCCGCAAGACGGCACCGCCGCTCCTCCGGTCGGGCCCGTATGTCCGACCACAGGGGTTTGATCCTGGCCTCCATGTGCGCGGGTACGCGAGGGCGTGATGCAGCCATGGCACGGAATACCGGATGCCGGAAGCGGCCACGACCGGCAAGCGGAACGCCGTGCGGATGTATGCGATGTACGGCCGATCGTGTGGCGAGCTGGCCGCCGGGTCGGTTCAGGCAGGTCTCGACCTGAAGCGCACGATCGACCACGGCATCAGCAGGACCGAAACGACGATGTGGGTGATCGCCAGTGCCTCGAGCATCGGCAGTCCCCCGTTATGACTCAATGGAGCACAGTGTCGGCGCTGGCTGGGGAACCGGCAGTGGAGGCGGGGGCCGGCATGCCGGCCGAAGCGGCGCTCACCGGCGCGTCGTGATCGCCATCACCGTGATCATGGGCGGTGTAGGCCTTGTATTGGGCGGGCGTCATGCCGGGCAGCTTGCGTACGAAGGCCACCATTGCCCAGATCTTGTCGTCACTGTGCGTCTTGCCCCACGCCGGCATGGCGGTGAGCTTGATGCCGTGCTTGATGATCCAGAAGGCCATCTGCGGATCGACCGGGTGCTGCATGCGCGAGAAGTCCGGCGGTGTTGGATACAGCCCCTTGCGCATCTCGTCGCCCGACTTGCCGGGTTTGAGATGGCATCCGGTGCACATTTCGGAATAGTGCTGGGCGCCCAGTTGCACGCGTGCCGTTGATTCGAGGTCGGCCGGCACCTTCACGGACGCGTCGTGATGGGCGATCGCCCGGTTGCGGAACCAGGCCAGGAAGTCGTACGTCACCGGCCAATGCGGTACGTCCGCGCCGATGGTGTAGGTGCCCGACCAGGCCCAGATGCCCACGCCGGCAACGCTAACGATGATTGCCACGACAAGCGTGGCGATCACCACCCTGAGATTTTTCATCGGCTTCCTCCTCATTTTTTTGGGATCATCTAGAACCAGACCCGGAGGCCCAGCAAAATCTGCCGGTCGAGCACGGGATCGCCCTCGTGCCTGGCCATGCGGGCCGTGGCCCCCCACTGGCGAACCCAAGCGTAGCCCACATAGGGCGCAAACTTCCTGCTGAACTCGTAGCGCAGACGGAACGTGAGCGAGGTATCGGCGATGCCCGCACCATGGCCGCGGGCCGGGTCGGCACGCCCATAGCCGTTGAGTTCGAACTCCGGCTCCAGGATCATGCGCTGCGTGAAAAGCCATTCCTGGGACGCGTGGATCCTGAGCGCGCTGCGACCGCCGGGGCCCAGATAAAGCGTGGTTTCGTAGTCGAACTGATAGGGTGCGATGCCCTGGATGCCCGCAGCGAGCCAGTTGCGTGGCGGGCCGGGGCGCAGGTCGTGACGCGCACCCAGCATCAGGTCCCACCAGGGGCTGATGGCGTGGCCCCACAGCAGTTCGGCGTCGCCTTCCGCGACGCGTCCGTGACTGCGCGAACCCTCCGTACGCAGCCACAGCCGGTTGAGGTTGTGTCCGGTCCATGCCCGCAGATCCCAGGCCTGGGCCGCGCCCTCGCGTCCGTGCACGTACTCGAGGCTGTCGAGCTGGACTTTCGATAGCAATGGATCGCTAGGCATGCGCAGGGTGACACCGTAGGCTGCATACGGTTCGGGTGCCGAACCGTCACTGCGCGGCAGGCTGCCAACGGGAGGATTGCGTCCCGAGTCTCCGTTGCCCGGGTGCATCCGCATGTTGTTCATGTGCATGCCTTGCAGGGAGGTCTCTGTTTTCCTCGTGGCCTGCGTGGCTTTCCGGCACCCGGCCAGCTTCCGGCACGACGTCCCTTGCGCCGCCGAGGGCGCGTCGCCCGACTTGTCTTGCATGCGCATGCACCGGCTCTTCCCGGACGGCATCGATGCAGTCTTTGCGCTTGATGCGTCCGCTGCCGGATGCATGGCCTGTCGGGCCACGCTCGGGAAGCTGGCCGTGAGCATAATCAGCATGGCCGCCCACGGAAGGATGCGCTGGCGGACGGGGGCTGCCAGCGCTCGATCAGTCGTCTTCATGGCAACCTCCTCACTTCACGACGATCGCGCGGAACATGCCGCTGTCCATGTGGTAGAGCATGTGGCAGTGGTAGGCCCAGCGGCCCGGGGCATCGGCAGTGATGCGGTAGCTGATGCGCTGCGCGGGCCGCACGTTGACGGTGTGCTTGCGCACGCGGAAGGCACCGTCGGCGGTTTCCACCTCGCTCCACATACCGTGCATGTGGATGGGGTGGTTCATCATGGTGTCGTTGATCAGCACGATGCGCAGGCGTTCGCCGTGGTGGAACAGCATCGGCCGCGCCTGGTCGTAGGGCACGCCGTTGAACGACCACATGTAGCGGTTCATGTTGCCGGTCAGGTGCAGCTCGATCTCGCGAGCTGGTTCGCGGCGGTCGATGGGGCCGCCGATAGTGTGCATGTCGGCATAGGTGAGCACGCGGCGTCCGTTGTTGCGCAGACCAGCGCCCGGGTCGTCCAGCGCCGTCGAGGCCACCGCGATGCACTTGGTGTTCTGCGGGCCGTACTCCGTCGGGTAGTGATGGTGAATGGGTACCGTCTGCGCGGACGTCGCCATGCCGGCCATGCCCGGCATCGACGCGGTGCCGTGGCCATCGTGCGGCTTGTCCGTGTTCATGCTCTTCATGCCGGCCATGTCCATGCCCATGTCGGCCATGGTCAGGGTGGGAATCGGGTCCATGGATGGCACCTCGGCTTGCATGCCTTCGCGCGGTGCCAGCGTGGCCAGGGCAAAGCCGCTGCGGTCGATGGCCTGGGCGAATACGGTCCAGGCGCGGTCGGCGGCGGGCTCGACGATCACGTCCAGCGTCTCGGCTACGCCGATGCGGAACTCGTCCACCGACACCGGATCGATGTCCTGGCCGTCGGCGGCGACCACGGTCATCTTCAGGCCCGGGATGCGCACGTCGAAATAAGTCATCGACGAGGCGTTGACGAAACGCAGGCGTACCTTCTCGCCGCGCTTGAACGGGCCTGTCCAGTTGCCGGCCGGCGGCGTGCCGTTGACCAGGTAGGTGTAGGTATAACCGGTGACATCGGACAGGTCGCGCGGGCTCATGCGCATCCTGTCCCACGACAGGCGCTGCTTGAGCGCGGTGGCTATGCCCTGGGCGTGGGCGTCACGCATCAGCTCGGGCACGGTCAGCCCGGTGCGGCTGTAGTAGTCCCCCATCTTCTTGAGGTTGGCGTAGATGGTCTCCGGGTCGGTGTCGCTCCAGTCCGACAGCACCATCACGTAGTCGCGGTCGGTGGGGAAACGCTCGCCGTCGCGTGGCTCGATCACGATCGCGCCGTACAGGCCGGTCTGCTCCTGGAAGCGCGTGTGGCTGTGATACCAGTAGGTGCCGGACTGGCGCACGCGGAAGTGGTAGCGGTACATGCCGTGCGGCGCAATACCGGCATAGCTCAGGCCTGGCACGCCGTCCATGTCGGACGGCAGAAGGATGCCGTGCCAGTGGATGGAACCGGATACGACGAGGCGGTTGCGCACGTCCAGCGTGATCAGGTCGCCCTCGCGCCAGCGCAGCAGCGGTCCGGGGACCTGCCCGTTGATGCTTGTCGCCATGACGCGACGGCCGGTGATGTTGATGGGGGTTTCGGCGAGATCGAGGTGGAAACGGGTGCCGCGCAGGACGCTTTGTCCGGCAGACAGGTCAGCCGGCAGCTTGCCGCCGGCCCACGCCCGTGCCGGCTGTGCGAGCGCCAGGCCGGCAGCCGCACTGCCGAGTCCCAGCACGAATCGCCGGCGCGACGGCCTGGACGGGAAACGATCATCACGATAATCGGAAGTCATCGAACACTCTCCTCGGGCAGTCCTCGCTTCGGAGGCGCTGCCACTGACGTACCAAATCCGCGGCGCGCCTGTGAGCGTACCGCCATGCATTGCCGGTCGAACGACCGCTCTTGGGGGATTCAGGAGTGCCTCAGATCGACGGGGGGTGCAATGGCGGCTCGCCGACGCCGACAGGTACCGGATCCACGCCCTGGGCGCAGGTCTCGCAGACTGGACTGGCACTGCTCCACACCGGTGCGAACGGCATGATGGCGCCGTAACAGGAGGTGCCGCAATGGCAATCGAAGGTCCTGCCGCAGCCGGCGTGCGGCATGCCATCGGGAAGCGCCGCATGGACATGGTGCGAGTGATGGGCCATGAACGGGGCTGCCGAGGCCTGGTGAGGCGATGCCATCGACATCGACACTGGCGCGGCATGGGCGACACCCATCATGACCAGCGCTAACCAGGCCAGGAGTGCCAAAGCGCTCAGACCATGAAATAAACGTCGGCGGTGGACAAGAATGGTCAACACAGCGGCATCATATCGCTCCTATCCTTCGACAGGGGAGGAGGCGAAGATTTGTGTCGGCCTGGATCGCCACTTGGAGGTACCGTTGGACTTGCCCGGCTCCGGTAGACACGTCGGGCCTATGATTGGATTTGCCCGGTCTGACGCCGGCAGCCCAGTCACGTGCTGCAGGGCGTGAAGCTGCCGGTGACGATCATCCGCTATCGAGGAAACGCTCATCCACGGGTCCTTCTACTCTTCGAATCTAGCCACAGCCGAAACTTTACGCAGATTTTATGCATTCCGCGGTTAGCGCTACCCCAATGTTACGGCGCAGTTCCTAGAGTAGACACCTGCTTTTAATCGAGGTGTATCCGAGATGTCGGTCTTCCGGCTTGGCTTGTACGACGCGTGTCTCTGTTTGTCATCGGCCCGTGCCCCAGAATACGCGGCCCGCAAGCCTCGGCGGAGGATAGATCATGCAATCCTCTGACCGCAAGCGCGCGGCTGCACTGGCTTTGGGAGCCGTGGGCGTGGTTTACGGCGACATCGGGACCAGTCCGCTTTACACGTTCAAGGAGATCTTCAGCAGCCAGGGTATCGGAGCCATGCCGCAGAACGTGCTGGGTGCCCTGAGTTTGATCTTCTGGTCGCTGATCATCGTGGTGACAGTCAAATATGTGCTCTTCATCATGCGCGCCGACAACAAAGGCGAGGGCGGCATTGTGGCGCTCATGGCCCTGGCCCAGAATGCCGCGCGCGGCGTGCCGCGGTTGGCTATCGTCATCGTGATGCTGGGTCTGATGGGCACGGCGCTGTTCTATGGAGACGGAGTGATCACGCCGGCGATATCGGTGCTGTCGGCGGTGGAAGGGCTGGAAGTGGCGGCGCCGCATCTGCAGCGCTGGGTCGTACCGATCACGCTGGGAGTGATCGTGTCACTCTTCTGGGTCCAGCGCCACGGTACCGATCGCATCGGCAAAGTGTTCGGTCCGGTCTGCGTCCTGTGGTTTCTGAGCCTTGCTTCGCTGGGGGTGTATGGCATTGCACATCACCCGTCGGTGTTGCGCGCATTAAATCCCGCCTATGGCATGATTTTCTTCATGCGCAACCACGTCGATGCGTTCTTCGCGCTGGGTGCTGTGGTACTGGCCGTGACCGGTACCGAGGCGCTGTACGCTGACATGGGCCACTTCGGCAAGATGCCCATCCGACTGGCCTGGCTCTATTTTGTGCTGCCTGCACTGGTACTCAACTACTTCGGCCAGGGCGCGCTGGTGCTGGAACATCCGGCTGCGGCTGCCAATCCCTTCTACCATCTGGTGCCACGGCAACTGTTGTACCCGATGATCGCATTGGCCACCGCTGCCACCGTCATCGCCTCCCAGGCGGTGATCTCGGGCGCATTTTCCATGACCCGCCAGGCGATGCAGTTGGGTTATCTGCCACGCATGCGCGTGCTGCACACATCTGCACAGGTATCCGGACAGGTTTTCTTGCCATGGATCAACCGAATCCTGCTGGTTCTGGTGGCCGGAACGGTCATCGGCTTTCGTTCGTCAGACAATTTGGGTGCCGCCTATGGTATTGCCGTCACCGGCACCATGGTCGTGACGACCCTGCTCGCGCTGATCGTCGCACGGTGTCGCTGGCACTGGAGATTGCCGACAATCTTGGCCACCGGGGTAGGTTTGGCGGTCGTGGACCTTGCCTTCTTCGGAGCGAATCTGGTCAAGATCGCCAGCGGCGGCTGGTTTCCTTTGGTGCTGGGAATTGCAATGTTTACCGTGATGACGACCTGGCGCCGCGGCCGCAAGCTGCTGCTGCGTCAGGTCCGGCTGGGTGGGGTAGCGCTGGCACCGTTCCTGGTGAGTCTGGCCGAGCACCCGCCCAAGCGCGTGCCCGGGACCGCTGTCTTCCTGACGGCCGACCCGTTCGCCGTACCCAATTCGCTCATGCACAACCTCAAACACAACAAGGTGCTGCATGAAACGAACATCCTGCTGACAGTGGAGACGCTGGACACACCCTCAGCGGATGCAGATGAGCGCTATGCATGGACAGCACTGGATTGCGGCTTTGGCCGGTTGTTGATTCGTCAAGGTTTTGCCGAAGATGCCTACCTCCCCGATCTGCTTGTCCATGCTCCAGCGATTGGCGCCAGTCTGACCCTGATGGACACCACGTTCTTTCTTTCGCGCGAGACTGTGGTGTCTGGCGGTCACCGAACAGGGATGGTGCACTGGCGCGACAAGCTGTTCGCTTTCATGACCCGCAATGCACTGCCAGCCACCGCTTTCTTCGGCATTCCCCACAACCGATTGATCGAGCTGGGCGCCCACGTGGAGATTTGACGCCGTGTTCTGGACAACCCGATGGGTGGCTCTCAGCGACACGTTACGTCCTTTGCGTATCTACGGGTTTCGATGCGCTACCTTATGCATCACTGGCAACAGTCCGTTCATTGAGACACGGCGGCATTCGTTCCTTATGAGGTTCCGGACCAGCAGACCGCGCGATTACGCCTATGCCACCCTGGCCACGCTCATGGCGTTCGCGCTGGCGTTCATGGCCGAGCGTTACGTTTCCGTGGCCAACCTGGCGCTGATCTTTCTCACCGCGGTACTGGCAGTCGCTGTGCGCACGCGCATGAGTGTGGCGGTCTACACGGCAGTGCTTTGCTTTCTGGGCTACAACTTCTTCTTCACCCCTCCGCGCTATACCTTGGCCATCGCGGACGCTGATGACGTGCTGGCGGTCAGCCTCTTTCTCATCGTGGCGTTGGTCTGCAGCCGCCTAGCCACGCAGCTGGCGCAACAAGTGAATTCGCTGCGCGCGGCGCAGGTTCGAGCCCGTGCAGTGGCGCATCTGGGGCAACGATTATCCGCAAGTACCGATGCATTATCGATACGTGAGGCTGGCGCGAAAAACATGGCGCAGGCCGTGCGGGCCCAGGTCGCCGTGCTGGTGCAAGAAACAAATGGACCATGGATGGTGGCAACATCGGAACCACCAGGGATGATCTTGAGCACGGCGGATAGCGTTGCCGCGGAGTGTAGTGCATCGGACAAAAGACCCACCGGACGCTTCACCGAAGTGATGCCGGACGCGTCGTGCTGGCTGCTGCCCATGTGCGTGGAGGACCGCTGCATGGGCCTCATCGCGCTGCGCCTTGATCCACGTGAGCATGCGCCTGACATTCACCGCCGCCAGTTGGCGGTGACCATGACGCAGGATATCGGATTGGCGCTGGAGCGCACGCGTCTGGCAGACGAACTGGAACAGGCGCGGGTGGAGGGCGAGACCGAGCGTCTGCGCAATGCCTTGTTGTCGTCCGTATCGCACGACTTGCGCTCGCCACTCGTATCGATGATCGGTGCGGCCGGGACGCTGGCGACTTACGAACAGCAACTGCCGGCCAGCGAACGCAGCGAATTGCTCGATACCATCATCGGGGAAGGCCAGCGCCTGGATCGTTACATTCAGAACTTGCTGGACATGACGCGGCTCGGCCACGGCACCTTGCAGCTGCAACGCGACTGGGTCGACGCCGGTGAGGTTGCGCTGGCCGCAATCGGCCGTCTCCGCCGGGCATTCCCGAACCTGCGCCTTGAAACGCAACTGCCGCGGGATACAGTGCTGCTGTATGTACACCCGGCGCTAATCGAGCAGGCTTTGTTCAACATCCTGGAGAATGCAGCGCATTTCTCGCCTCCGGAGCAACCGGTGCGCGTGCATATGCGGGTGGCGGATTCGCAATTGCTGGTTGAGGTCGTCGATCATGGTCCGGGCATCCCGGAAGACGAACGCACGCGCATATTCGATACCTTTTATTCCGTGGCCCGAGGAGACCGCGGCCAGCACGGCACGGGCCTTGGGTTGAGTATATGCCGCGGGATGATTGGCGCCCACGGCGGCCAAGTGGAGTTTTTGCCGACCGCGGGCGGTGGCACCACCATGCGCGTCACACTGCCTCTGCCGCCCGCTCCGGCATCTACATCATGAACGCAACCGCTGCGAAAATCCTGGTGATCGACGACGAGGTCCAGATCCGCCGGTTTCTTGATATTGGCCTCCGTGCCGAGGGCTACCATGTGGTACTGGCGGGCACAGCCGAAGAAGGCTTGGCCATAGCCGCCACGCAATCGCCGGACGTGGTAATCCTGGACCTGGGGCTCCCCGACCGCGAGGGCCATGAAGTGTTGACCGAGCTGCGCCGATGGAGTGTGGTCCCGGTGCTGATGCTGTCCGTGCGCGCCGCCGAGACCGAGAAGGTGCGTGCACTGGATAACGGCGCAAACGACTATGTGACCAAGCCGTTTGGTATTCAGGAGCTGATGGCCCGCTTGCGCGCTTTGCTGCGCGCCAGTCTCAGCACGGATGTCATGGACACGCCGGCAGCTTACAACGACGGCCATCTGATGATCGATCAGCTGCGACGTGAAGTCATGCTTGATGGCGAGCCTGTTCCGCTCACTCGCAAGGAATATGCGCTCCTTTCTTTCCTGCTACGTCACACCGGGCGCGTGGTCAGCCAGCAGCTGCTGCTGCGTGAAATATGGGGCGCGTCGCATACACAGGATTCGCATTATCTGCGGATCGTGGTCGGGCACCTGCGTCAGAAGCTGGGCGACGACCCAGCCGCACCGCGCTGGATCAAGACCGAGCCGGGCGTGGGGTACCGTTTCCTGGATCAAACTGCTGCTGCCAACGGATGACGGCAATGGCCACCATGTGGCGACGTGAGAGAGGCTGTGAGTGTCTAATCCAGTCGGGAGCAGTCTGTCACCATTGATCAGCAGCAGCGAGGTAGTTGTTTGATGGTGGCGTGGGGGATGAATAACGTCGATTCTCTTCAGTTGCACGCATTGACGCTTGTACCGGCCCGCAGCGAGTTCATAGCTGACTTATTAATGGGACAAGATCGTCAGGACGACGCATTGGCACGTTCGGTCGACCACGGTGCGGACAGGCGATGGTTCCCCCCAGAGTTGAGCGACTGCTTCGGGCGACGACTGGCTTTGGGGCTCGGTGGCGGGTGTTGATGCAAGAGAACAGAGATCGACGGGGTGGCGGTGGCTTAGCAGGAACTATCATGAAGCACGCGGATTTTCATATCGGCCTAGAGTTCGTAGCGAGCGCCGGGTTCCGGTGGCGATGCACGGATGTGGGCACTCGGACCATCTTGGCCATCCAGGTCTATCGGAAGGACCCGAACTGGTACCAAGGGCCACCCTATATCGCCAAAGAGGTCGTGTTCGATGAGCACGATATGGCGAGCTGCCACCTGACACATGTCGACCTGATTTCGGCTGCCGTGGAAGCGCGCCAGACGACGGCGCACCCAGGCTATCCCTCAGAGGCCGTGACGCGCATGCTGGAGGCGCGACACGCGTATTAGGGGTGGCGACAGGGAAGCTACGGTACGGTGCCATCTAGCTTCTAACCTATAGAAAAATATAGAAATTATGCTGATTTTTTCGTTCCAATTCGCTTCATTTGCTACGAAACTGCGCCGTTGACCCTTGGTCAGCCCACAAAGTAGCAGCGCGCGATTCTGCGGCCAGCCCCGCCGCTGCTCCCTCGTACATCCGCACGGCGATCCTCGGTGGGGTTGTCCGATCAGTCGCTCAAGCCCGACCTCGGACATGACGCTGATTCAGCCCGTGCGTGGACGTCCTGACGCGATGCCCTGCGCAATGCGATGAAATCGCGCTCCGCCATGGCGGCGTAGGTGTTCTGGAACGGCAGATACAGATCGACCACCCAACCCTTCTCCTCCTTGCGGCCTGCAAAGGGATGGAGAATCTCGCCATCCGCCCGGCATCGATCGAAGCGCAAGACGCCGTCGTGCGGGTAATGTTGAGCATGCCGCATGTCCATCATCCGCGTGACGGCATCTGCGGGATAGCCCGGATGTCCGCTGGTCTCATGCTCGCGGACCGCTGCTGTGATGGCCTCCGTCTCGGTCAGATGACAGCGCTCGATTTCCCGTTCGTCGAACACGACTTCCTTGGCGATATACGGTGGCCCTTGATACCAAGACGCATCGTCGCGGTCGAGATGGATGGCCACAATGGTGCGCGTGCCGACATCGGTACAACGCCACCGAAAACCGGCGCTGGCGAGGAACACCAGGTCGATATGAAAATCTGCATGTTTCATGGCATCTCCCGGGTCATCAACTCACATCGGTGAGTTATGCAATTGTCGCGTATGTCATTCGCTGCGACGTCGTTTACGGGCGGCGGGCCGTGCCTTGGCCAATTGGGTTTCCGCCGCAACGGCGCGGGCTTCGGCCGACTGAACCGCTGATTCCATGCCGGCCATATGCCCTCGCGCGGTGGCCAGCTCAAGGGCCAACTGATCGCGTTTGGCGGTGACTTGGTCCAGCGCCACCAAACGCGCCTCACTTTCGGTCAGTGTGCGTCGTTGCCGGGCAACGTCCAGGCGGAACTCCGTGAGGCGGGTTTGTTGCTCTTCACTGCGCTTGCGGGCTTTGAGCAGCTGCTTCTCGGCATGCCGTTGGCCTTCGCGGGCCGCATCCGTTTCTTGCAACATGCGAGTCTGAGCGGCGTCCACGCGTTCGTTGGCTTTATCGCGCTCGGCCTGGAAGGCCGCATCCCGTGCTGCGATGGAGGCCTGAAACTCCGTGCTCAGACGGTTCTGAGTATGCTGTGCCGCCTCCAACTGTTTCGCCATCTCGGCGCGTACGGCCGCGACGTCCAGCTGCAGCGCATGGACCTGACTGAGCGCATGGCGCTTGGCGTCGGTCTCGCGAACGCATTGCTGCTGCACTTGGTCGCCGTGCGCACGCAGCCGCGTGACCTCGTGCCGCAACCGCTGTGTGTCGGCGAGCGCGGCATCACGTGCCGTGATCGCAGCATCGAGCGCTTGGTGCTGCGCCGCCAACTCAGACTCAAGGGTCTGGCGTTGATCGCCGAAGACCTGCTCGCCGTGCTCCACCGCCGTCACCCACAACGAGCGCATCGCATCAGCCACCGTGGGCGGGAGGTCAGCCTCCAGCGCATCGGCCTTGATGCGTTGCTCTTTCCACTGTTTCAACTCATCGTTGATCGTGGTGCGGCTGCCTTGCTGGATCGTGGCATACACCAAGTCAACCGTGATGGCGTGCGGTCGCTTGCCGCCGGCGACCAATTGGGCCGCGGCATCACGGGTGCGTTGGCGGGTATCACTGACACGGCTCATGGCGGATTCCGAACGCTGGAACGGTCGTTTTGAACGACATCGCCATGTGTATATCACAGTATAACGTTATATACATAATGCTTGATCCAAGAAATTTACGATAACTCCCATAATCAAAAAACGTTCTGGTGTACGCTTCGAACTGGACCCTGCTGCGACATGCGAAAGCCGTGAGCGACCTCGTCCTGAGTACTGCCGTACCTCAAACCCTCCCGGCCGCCTTGTCGGGCGTTTCTGGCACCAATCGGGCACCGGCCGGCGCCCCTCGCCAGATCACCGCCAACGACGACGTGGCGGCTATCGGGCTGTGGCTGGCCGAATACCATGGCTCACCGCACACCTTTCGCAGCTACCGCAAGGAAGCCGAGCGGTTGCTGCTCTGGGCGACGCAGGTGCGCGGCAAGGCGGTGTCCAGCCTGACGCGCGAAGATGTCCTGGCCTACGACGCCTTCCTGGCCGCTCCGCTGCCCACGTGGTGTGATGACGCGTTGGCACGGCGTGGTGCACACCGACGCCTATTCGCCGGACCGTTATCCGCGCGAAGCCGGCGTCAGGCGCTGGGCATCCTTGCGGGCCTCTTCAATTACCTGGTCCGCGCCGGTTATCTGGCCGGCAGCCCCTTCGCGCTGCAGCCGCGGCGCCGTGCACACCGGCGTCAGCGACGGAGCGTCGAGCGGTTCCTGGACCGCAGCCTGTGGCAGGGGTCAATACCCCTCAACCGGTACCATTTAAAAATAGAGACTTTGACTGCTGCCGTTGCTGCTTGAACTCCATCGGTGGCAGATGACCGATGGCGCTATGGGTGCGTTGCTCGTTGTAGATCGGGATCCAGTGCGCAGTGATGGCCCGGGCATGCTCGAGTGTTTCAAACTGATAGGCATCGAGCACTTCGACACGAAACGTGCCGTTGAACCGCTCGATGTAGGCGTTCTGTGCGGGGCATCCAGGTTGGGTGAATTGCCATTCAATGCCGTTGCTCCTGGCCCACGCCTGCACGACGTGACTGCGAAATTC
Source organism: uncultured Gammaproteobacteria bacterium (assembly GCA_963747595.1). Taxonomy (GTDB): domain Bacteria; phylum Pseudomonadota; class Gammaproteobacteria; order Xanthomonadales; family Rhodanobacteraceae; genus Oleiagrimonas. The sequence goes on along the minus strand of CAVVFO010000002.1, from coordinate 448,468 downwards.
AGGACCATTGTCACTGCGCATGGCATCGGGTGTTCCATGCCACTCGCATAGCTGTTGCAGCACACGCACCACGCGCTCGCCGGTCAGGCTGAAGTCGATCTCGATCGCCAGGACATCGCGCGCGCAATCATCGATGATGTTGAACGTGCGGTACGCACGGCGGTTGGTGAGCGTGTCGCTCATGAAGTCCATCGACCAGACCTGGTTGGGGTGCAACTGCTGCAACAACGGCTGCTGCACGCGCTCAGGCAATCGCCGCCGACGTCGCCTGCGCAGGGACAAGCCATGAAGGCGATACAAGCGTTGCGTCCGTTTGTGGTTGATGCAGTGCCCTTCACGGCGCAACTGCCGGTCCAGTTGCGGACAGCCCCAGGCACTGTGCGTGTTGGTCAGCTCGACCAAGCGTGATTCCACGCCATCGTCTCGCGTTCGGCCACGCAATACGCGGCGCTGGGTCCCGCGGGGTTGCTTCATCACGCGACACGCCCGTCGCTGGCTCAGTTGCCGATCCTGCATCGCCCACGCCACCGCATCACGGCGTTGCATGGGCGTCAGAATTTTTTTGTGAGTGCTTCCTTCAGCACGGAGTGATCCAGGCTCAGATCTGCATACATCCGCTTCAGGCGGGCGTTCTCCTGTTCCAGTTCACGCAGCCGTTGCATGTCTGACACGGCCATGCCGCCGTACTTGGAGCGCCACTGGTAGAACGTGGCCGCGCTGATCCCGTGCTTGCGTGCCACCTCTGTGACGGCTACACCGGCCTCGGCTTCCTGCAGGATCCCTGCAATCTGGCTTTCAGTGAACTTTGATTTGCGCATCGAGATCTCTCCGTTTCGGATAGTCTCTACTTTTCGCTGGTATCACTCTAGCAGGCTGTTGAAATTCGCCGTTGGTGCGTCTGACTTTGCGAGGATCGTTTTACCATAAGGTCTCGCTGGATTTGACGGAGCCATGGGATGCGCGGAGCGGACATTACGCAGGAATCGTTGTTCACGGTGGCGAAGCTGGACGACTTCGTACCGACGGATCATCCCTTGCGTGCGGTGCGCACGCTGGTGGATACCGCGCTCAAGCGTATGGACGGCTTGTTCAGCACGCTCTACAGCGACTACGGCCGCGCCTCGATCGCGCCGGAGAAGCTGATGCGCGCACAGTTGCTGCAGCTGTTCTATTCGATCCGCAGCGAGCGGCTGCTGATGGAGCAGTTGCGCTACAACCTGCTGTTTCGCTGGTTTGTCGGCTTGGCTATCGACGATGTGGTGTGGGATCACTCGGTGTTCTCGAAGAACCGCGACCGACTCAACGACAACGCGGTGGCGAGCGAGTTTTTCCGCGAGGTGGTGCGGCTTGCTGAGCGCCGTGGCCTGATGTCCGAAGAACATTTCTCGGTGGACGGCACGCTGCTGCAGGCATGGGCCTCGCACAAGAGTTTCCAGCCCAAGGACGCGCCGCCGCCTGGCCCCGGCGGCACCGGGCCGCGCAACGCACCGCCGGACTTCAAGGGGCAAAAGCGCAGCAACGACACCCACGCTTCCACCAGCGATCCGGACGCGCGGCTGTACCGCAAGGGCAACACCGGCGCGCAGCTGAGCTATCAGGGTCACCTGCTGATGGAGAACCGCCACGGCCTGGCGTGCGACGCCCGTCTGAGCCTGGCCACCGGATATGGCGAACGTGAAACGGCGTTGGCGATGATGGGCGATCTCAAAGGACGAAGACGGCGCACGCTTGCGGCCGACAAAGGCTACGACACGGCAGACTTCGTGGCCGGATGTCGGAAGCACCGCGTCACACCGCATGTCGCGCAAAACACGACCAACCGGCGTAGCGCGATCGATAGCCGCACCACGCGTCACAGTGGCTACGCGGTAAGCATCAAGATCCGTGCGTGGATCGAAACCCACTTCGGCTGGATCAAATCCGCTGCCGGCATGCGACAGGTCAAGCAGCGCGGCCATGCACGCGTGCAAGCGCTGTTTCAGATGGCCGTGGCGGCCAGCAACCTGATCCGCTTGCGCGGCCTGCTGGCGGCGGAGCTCAACGGATGACCCCGACGACAGGGAAGGTGCGTCCGGGCAGCGCGAAAAACGCTGCAAAGCCATACGAAAGCATTTTGGGGGACGAATATCCCGCACCGAAGACACGACGCAGGATGGGTGATCTCGACGTCTTCATGCGAATTTCAACAGCCTGCTAGGGGGTAAGGACCCAGGCGACACTCGCTGCCATTGATGCGTGGCCACAACGCACGTCGCGCGAACGACAACGCTATGAGCGCGCCCGCCTCGTCATGCGTTTTCTGTATGAAACCGCCTTGCGCGTTGCGGAAGCCGCCCAGGCGAGTGAAGGCGATATCGTGCAGCTGCGCGGACAGTGGTGGCTGCGCGTGACCGGGAAAGGAGGCAGCGAAGGCCAGGTGCCGCTGAGCGAACCCCTGATGGCAGCGTTTGCGCGCTATCGAGCGTTCCTTAGGCTCCCAACCGCGCCGGCCAGCCAAGGCACGCGTCCCGTGATTTTGGGGATTGCCGGACGGGAGTCACCGTTGACACCCACGGCCGTGTACGTGGTGGTCAAGGATGCCTTTATCCGGGTCGCGGCCTCGTGGCAGGCGACAGCACCGGCACACGCGGCTCGGCTTCGACGTGCCTCGCCGCATTGGTTGCGGCACACTGCTGCGACGCATCAGGCGGAAGCGGGCACTCCGTTGCACCATATCCAACACAATCTGCGTCACAGCTCCATTGCGACAACCTCGATCTACCTGCATGCCGAAGATGATGCACGCCATGCCAGTACCACGCATGCGCGATCCCATCCCTCAGAGCCGCCAGGAGAGACGCCGTGAACGCTCCAAAATCGCTTTCGTTTGTCGGTGCCGCTCGTTCAGGGCGCGGCTCGATCATGAGCACGCAGACGTGGACTTTACCGGTGTTGATCCGATGGGCGCACATGCACCGTGTCCTTCGAGCAAACGCACCTGCTGCGGCAGACAGATCGCATGCAGATCGTAGCGCTCCTGAACCGTCCGGCGCGCTTGCTCACGCATGGCGCGCATCCGCGTGGGATCTTCGCAGATGCGCGTCACCGCATCGACCAATTGCGCCGGTGAGAAGAAGTCCACCAGTAGACCGTTCGTCTCATGCTCAATGACCTCCTCCACGGGAGGGGTGCGCGATCCCACGATCGCGCACCCGCATGCCATCGCTTCCATCATCGACCAGGAAAGAACGAACGGGTAGGTGAGATAGACATGCGCGGTCGAGACCTGCAGGCAGCGTAGAAATGTGCCGTAGGGCAGCTTGCCCACAAAATGTACCCGGCTGGTGTCGATGGCGCTGCCCAGTTCCGCACCATACTTTTCGCGATAGGTGCCGGTGGCCAGCCGCTTGCCGTAAGACACTCCGTCTCCACCCACGATCACCACATGGGCGTTTGGGCGCGCCTTCAACAGTGCTGGCAAAGCCCGCATGAACACATGAAATCCACGATAGGGCTCCAGGTTGCGACTGATGTAGGTGATGACCTCGTCGTCGCGTGTGAGCTTGACCTTTTTGTTGGGGATGGCAATCCATGCCTCCGGATCTGGCCGCACAGCACGCGTATCCACGCCATCGTGAATGACCTCGATCCTTGAATGATAGGTCGCGGGAAAACGGCTCTTCTGCCAGTGCGTGGGTGCGATCCCTAGCAGGCTGTTGAAATTCGCATGAAGACGTCGAGATCACCCATCCTGCGTCGTGTCTTCGGTGCGGGATATTCGTCCCCCAAAATGCTTTCGTATGGCTTTGCAGCGTTTTTCGCGCTGCCCGGACGCACCTTCCCTGTCGTCGGGGTCATCCGTTGAGCTCCGCCGCCAGCAGGCCGCGCAAGCGGATCAGGTTGCTGGCCGCCACGGCCATCTGAAACAGCGCTTGCACGCGTGCATGGCCGCGCTGCTTGACCTGTCGCATGCCGGCAGCGGATTTGATCCAGCCGAAGTGGGTTTCGATCCACGCACGGATCTTGATGCTTACCGCGTAGCCACTGTGACGCGTGGTGCGGCTATCGATCGCGCTACGCCGGTTGGTCGTGTTTTGCGCGACATGCGGTGTGACGCGGTGCTTCCGACATCCGGCCACGAAGTCTGCCGTGTCGTAGCCTTTGTCGGCCGCAAGCGTGCGCCGTCTTCGTCCTTTGAGATCGCCCATCATCGCCAACGCCGTTTCACGTTCGCCATATCCGGTGGCCAGGCTCAGACGGGCGTCGCACGCCAGGCCGTGGCGGTTCTCCATCAGCAGGTGACCCTGATAGCTCAGCTGCGCGCCGGTGTTGCCCTTGCGGTACAGCCGCGCGTCCGGATCGCTGGTGGAAGCGTGGGTGTCGTTGCTGCGCTTTTGCCCCTTGAAGTCCGGCGGTGCGTTGCGCGGCCCGGTGCCGCCGGGGCCAGGCGGCGGCGCGTCCTTGGGCTGGAAACTCTTGTGCGAGGCCCATGCCTGCAGCAGCGTGCCGTCCACCGAGAAATGTTCTTCGGACATCAGGCCACGGCGCTCAGCAAGCCGCACCACCTCGCGGAAAAACTCGCTCGCCACCGCGTTGTCGTTGAGTCGGTCGCGGTTCTTCGAGAACACCGAGTGATCCCACACCACATCGTCGATAGCCAAGCCGACAAACCAGCGAAACAGCAGGTTGTAGCGCAACTGCTCCATCAGCAGCCGCTCGCTGCGGATCGAATAGAACAGCTGCAGCAACTGTGCGCGCATCAGCTTCTCCGGCGCGATCGAGGCGCGGCCGTAGTCGCTGTAGAGCGTGCTGAACAAGCCGTCCATACGCTTGAGCGCGGTATCCACCAGCGTGCGCACCGCACGCAAGGGATGATCCGTCGGTACGAAGTCGTCCAGCTTCGCCACCGTGAACAACGATTCCTGCGTAATGTCCGCTCCGCGCATCCCATGGCTCCGTCAAATCCAGCGAGACCTTATGGTAAAACGATCCTCGCAAAGTCAGACGCACCAACGGCGAATTTCAACAGCCTGCTAGGGAAACTCTGAACAAGTCCCCGCCAATTTCGTACAATTAGCCGTCCAAACGCAGGTGACCAAACCAATGACACAGCTCAGTTTCTCCGATGCCGAGTATGCCGGCAAGCGCAAGAAGACCCGGCGCGAGCGATTCCTCGAGGAGATGGAGCAGGTAGTGCCATGGGATGCGCTTCTGGCCTTGATCGAACCGGTCTATCCCAAAGCCGGCAACGGCCGACGCCCGTATGCGCTGGCCACCATGTTGCGTGTGCATCTGATGCAAAACTGGTTCGGCTATAGCGATCCGGCGATGGAAGAAGCGCTGTACGAAGTAGCGCCATTGCGACGCTTCGCCGGACTGTCGCTGGCACGGGCGAGCGTTCCGGATGAAACCACCATCTTGAACTTCCGTCGTCTGTTGGAAACACACGATCTGGCATCGAAGCTCCTGGACACGGTCAACGGCTACTTGACTGACAAAGGTTTGTTGATGCGCCAAGGCACCATCGTCGATGCCACGCTCATCCATGCGCCATCCTCGACCAAGAATCAGGCCGGAAAGCGCGACTCCGAGATGCATTCAACCCGCAAGGGCAACCAGTGGTACTTCGGCATGAAGGCGCACATTGGCGTGGATGCGGAGTCGGGCCTGACCCACACCGTGACGGGCACATCGGCGAACGTGGCCGATGTGGTGGAAGTGGACAAACTACTGCATGGAAAGGAAGAGGTGGCCTACGCCGACGCCGGCTACACCGGCGCCGAAAAACGACTGTCCAGGCGCGGGCTGAAGTGGCAGATTGCGACCAAACGTGGGCGCATCAAGGCCATGCCGGAAAGCGAACTGAAGGATGCGGTCAAACATACCGAATACCTCAAGGCCGCGGTGCGCTCGAAGGTCGAACACCCGTTCCGCGTCATCAAGCGCCAGTTCGGATTTCAGAAGGTGCGTTTCAAAGGTCTGGCCAAGAACACCGCGCAGCTGGTCACGCTCTTCGCGTTGTCCAATCTGTGGATGGCGCGACGCCGATTATTGAGCATGACAGGAGAGGTGCGCCCATGATGCGGTGGGCGGCCCTGAAAAGGGGTGATATGCGCAGAAACAGCATGAAAACCGGTGGCGAGTTGCCACACTTGCCAGCAATTTGATCCTCATGCAGCTCAGACCAAAGTACAGACCGGATGGTGCACTACCGGCATCGCAGATACCCGGAGGCCCGAACGACAATTTGTCTACCGTGCGGCCCATGGGTGGCAGTGTACTTCCTGAGCGATCGCGTCAGCGTCTTGTTCGACAGAGGATGCCGCGCAAACGCTTCACGTTGCCGAACACGACGATGACTTGGCCCTCACGCTTGCCACGCCACGCCCGCCACCAACCGGCACGGGCTTGGGGCAGCCAGATGCAACCACGATTGGAGCCCAGCCACGCGGACTGAGCGGCAACTTGCGCCAACGCTTTCGCGCATCGCGCTTCCCTCGCGTCCCAACGGCGGAATGCTTTGATTTCCACGGGAATCGGACCGTGCCCGCAATCCACCACGAGATCCACGTCGCCGTGGGGAAACCTCACGTTGTTGCGTACACCCCACCCGCGTCGCGAAAGGAAGCGAATCGCTTTGGAGGCGGCACGGCTTTCGACAGACAGGCCATACCAGCGCGCTCTGGCGCTCTTGTAGGTGCGCCCTGACAGCCACAACAGGACCAGGCCGACACCCGCTGGCGCAAAGCCCCATGCGCCGGGGAAGCGAGAAGGGCCGACCCACACAAAGCCGATGATCCAGCCAAGTCCGGCCATGGCGAGCAAGCAGGCAGTCGCGAAATGCATCCGAATGTCAGTATGAATCGGGTTTCCCGTCACTTGTCATCACAATTGTTGGGGAAGGGGCGCGGAGGGCGCCGTTTGTTCACATCCTAAGCATTCCGTCAGGACTGGCTTGGGAACACGCCGGAGCCACGCACGTAACGAAGTTTTCCACAGGCTCTGGGGATAAAGTGTGCGTCGCGTTTCAATTGGCCCGGCTGGGGGCGACTTCTCGCACGTCTCAACATGACGACAAAGGCGATGTTTGCATGGGTACGCACGAAAAAAGCCCGACAGTCAAATGACTGTCGGGCTTTGAGGGAATGGGGATCAGTCCCCAGGAGATTCAGCGGGAATCCAAAGCTGCGCCTCGACCCACGCGCCGTCAGCAACAATGGCCACTGGCGCGCCCGAAAACACCTGAACGTCGGCAGAGCCGTAGTGGTCCATTGCACGTTGGCGGAACGGAGCCTCCTTGGCCTCCTGGCGGGCGCGCTCGTCATATGCGTACTGGACGTTCTCACGCGCCGCTTCAAGCAAGCCGCTGGCTTCGTGATCGAATCCAAAATAGCCGTAACACGAGCCGACATCTTTGCCGTCTTCATCGACAATCTGATAGCCGTACACGCTGCCGAAGGCCCAATCGCGGTATAGCTGGCGTGCCGCCTCAAGGATTTCAGGCATCCGCTCGGCCGGCGCCCCCACAAGTTCCTGCCACTCCTTTGTGGCGACAATCATGATGTAGGCGTAGTCGCGTTGAGCAAAGCCGGCAACACACCCGCAAAGAACAGGCACCTGCAGCCAGCCGTACACTTGCGCCAGTAGCTCCATACGGTCACCGACCGATTCATGCTGAAGGTACTCGTCGTAGTGTGCGACCAGTGTCTCGTCCAGCGTCGATGCGTCGTTTCGGTTCCATTCTTCGCGAGCAAAGCACCGCAGCCCTTCCCACGTAGGATCGTAACTGAGGTACGCCAGCATCGTGCGGTAGTGAGCGGCAACGATGGATCGAGCCATATCCGGCATCGACAGGTCAACGCCATGGGCGCGGACGCCATCGTCGCCGTGCCACGCCACCACCGGCGGCTCAGCATCCCCGTCCTCCCAAGGGTTGGTTGCGTCGAGGTCATACACGATGCGGATGAGATAGCTCTTGTAATCAACAGTTTCAACGATATGGGTCATGACAGACTCCGGTAGCCAATGGTGAGGTCGGCATGGGGCGAAGATAAAGCAACATTCCGTCTGTAAATTCGTCACCCTTCGTTGGCGTTGGATCAGTCGTCCACATCCATGTTGAGGTAGGCGCGGCCGCTCACCCACTCCTCGGATATCTCCATGGCCACAGCGCTGGCCAGGCGTTCACAAGAGGCTGCGCTGGGGAACAGCGTGGCGACCCGCGTGCGTCGTTTGAGCTCCTTGTTGAGCCGCTCCAGCGCGTTACTGGTGCGCAGGCGACGCCGATGTGTCACTGGCAAAGCGAACACGGCAAAGCCCTCCGGTACAGCGGTGGCGGCCCACGCGGTCAGCTTCGGCGCTTTGGCTTCCCATGCTGTCAGGAAGCGCTCCAGCAGCCGTTTGGCGTCCTCGGCATCCGGCGCGTTGAAAACCGCCCGCAAGTCCTGTGCCACGGCCTTGCGCATGCTCTGGCGCGGCACGTATTGGCCCGCGTTCTGCTGCAAGTGAAACTGGCAGCGCTGCCAAGGGACGGACGGGAACACCGCGGCGCGAGCTGCCTTGAGGCCGGCATGGCTGTCCGAGACGAACAGCTTCACACCGTGCAGGCCGCGTTTGCCCAGCTGCTCCAGAACGTGCCGCCAATGCACTTCCGCTTCGGACAACTCCACTGAAACACCCAGCACGTCTCGCTTGCCGTCAGGCGCCACGCCCAACGCCACCAGGACAGCCGCGTCGATCACCTGTCCGGCGTGGCGGACTTTCTCGTAGCGGGCATCCAGATACACGTAAGGGTAGACGCCCAGGTCCCGCTCACGCCACGCGTGCAGCTCCTCGTCCAGCAGGGCAGTGCAGCGTGAGACTTCCGTCGAGCTGACGTCGAAACCACACAGCTGCTCCGTGATCCGTGCCACTTTGCGCGTGGACACGCCTTCCACGTACATCTGCGCCAGTGCCAGCTTCAGTGCGCGCTCCGAACGCAGCCCCTTGTCCAGCGATTGCGGATAGAAGCCGCCCTCACGCACTTGGGGCACACGCAATGAAAGCGCCCCCATACGGGTCTTCATGGTCCGTGTCTTGTAGCCGTTGGCGTAGCCGCGGCGATCGTCACTGCGTTCGTAGCGGCCTGCACCCACGTGTCGATCCCGCTCCACGCGCATGGCCTCGTTGATCAAGGCAGCCACCGCATCCGGCAGCCCCCCCCTCTGTCACGATAGTTGTCCGCTTCCTTGAACCACCAACCCGGGGCGGGCAGGACCTACTCGTGACCCGATACAGCCAAGAACTCAAACAGCAGATCGTAAAGAAGATGATGCCACCCAGCAGCCAAAGCGTGGCCGCCATCAGCCGTGATACAGGCATCTCCGAGCCGACCTTGTACGCTTGGAAAAAGCAGCTGAGAACCGAAGGATACGTCGTGCCCTCCAAACCTTCCGCCCCGGATCATTGGGATACCAAGACCAAGCTGGCAGCCGTGATCCGCACCGCCACCATGAACGAGGCCGAGCGCTCAGCGTACTGCCGTGAGCACGGCTTGTACGTGGAACAGCTCGATGCGTGGAAACAGACCTTCGAGGCGATGGATCCGTTGGGGCCGGCCACCAGCAAGGCCGACCTCGCCGCCATGCGCAAGAAGAACCGAAAGCTGGAAAAAGAACTGCACCGCAAGGACAAGGCGCTGGCTGAAACAGCCGCGCTGCTGACCCTGTCAAAAAAAGCCAGTGCCATCTGGGGCACCGACGAGGACGCCTGATCCCCGCGTCGATGAAACAGATGGCCATCTCACTGATTGATGACGCCGTGGCGGTCGGCGCACGGCGCCACAAGGCCTGCGATGTGCTGGGCATCAGCTGTCGCACGCTGCGCCGCTGGCGAGGCGCCGAGCGCCTTGGTGATGGACGCAAAGGAGCGCCACGCCGCTGTCCTCATGCCCTGAGCGATGCAGAAAAGCAGCGTATTTTGGACGTGTGCAACAGCACGTCATACAAGAGCTTGCCGCCCTCGCAGATCGTGCCACGACTGGCGGACAAGAACACATATTACGGCTCCGAATCGAGCTTCTACCGGGTGTTGCGCGAGCATGCACAGGACAACCACCGCGGCCGAGCTCACGCCCCGCGCAAGGTTGCCAAGCCCAAGTCATGGTCCGCCAGCGGCTCCAACCAGGTGTGGTCATGGGACATCACGTATCTGCCCGCCAGCGTGCGCGGTCAGTTCTATCGCCTGTACATGATGATGGACATCTACAGCCGCAAGATCGTGGGCTGGGAGGTCCACCATGAAGAATTGGCGGCCCACGCCGCCGAGCTGATGGACAAGGCCTGCCAGCGTCACCGTGTTGCGCGTGATCAGCTGGTGCTGCACGCCGACAACGGCAGCCCGATGAAGGGCGCGACCATGCTCGCCAAGTTGCAGGAACTGGGCGTCGTACCATCCTTCAGTCGGCCCTCGGTCAGCAACGACAACCCTTACTCGGAGGCGATCTTCAAGACCCTGAAATACGTCCCGAGCTACCCGAGCAAGCCGTTCCAGAGCATCGACGCGGCGCGGCAATGGGTGCAGCGCTTCGTGACTTGGTACAACACCGAGCACCGCCACAGCGGCATCCGCTTCGTCACCCCGCAGCAGCGCCATGAGGGCGAAGACCACGCCATCCTCAACGCGCGCAAGGCTGTCTACGAGGCGGCCAAGCGGACCATGCCGGCGCGTTGGCGAGGGCGTGCAGTACGCAACTGGACCCCGGTGGGCAGCGTCTGGCTCAACCCGGACACGCCCGCCGATGACCTATCTCAAACCGTGCCGCTAGCGGCATGAAAAAGCGGACAACTTTGTTGACAATCACCGAGACCGTCCAATCCGCGTTCGGCAATCAGTTCCACTGCAGACACGCTCTCGGTATCCTGTTCATGGCAGGTCATTCATTGTTCCTTTGTCTTCTCGTCAAAGAATCAACGAAGGGTAGCGGATGACCTGCCACTCCTCAGGAGCTCAGACCAAAGTACAGACCGGATGGTGCACTACCATTATCACGCCTTAGATTCGACGTCGGGAAGCTGAACAAAAGCGCCCATGTGTTACGTAATTTCGCATTACATACCACAGTACGAAATACATAGAGACGGAGAGTCACCATGATTTTCGATTGCACGAGCCGTAGCGATGTTGCGTTCCAGGGCGCTGCGGTGCGCGGGCCACGACACCCGCCACAAGTCTCTGTTCAAGGACTGCTTCCGAGTCCGGCCGGATTCGCGTTCGTTTTAACGATGACGTATGAGCAGGCGCTCGCTATGCGCGGCGCGCTGCAAGGCGCCATCGATCTCATCGAGGACGAAGCGACCGAATCGGCGAGTGGTGTGCGGCACTGACGAATAAGTCAAACAACAAGCTAAATCAATACCCTGCGTCGGTAATTGCCGGTTTTTGGGCGATTCCCGGCCGAGCCTCCAATTCGGTCACACTGCCGAAAAAACGACCTTCAAAGGGAAGCATTTTGAGCTGAAGGGCGCATCCGAGGCGGGCCGCAGCCGTTTTATTCGCGAGCATGGCCAGCTCGGTCGGGGACAGCAGCCAGACTTCGTCGAGTTCTGGCTCACTCCAGTTTCGCTTCATCTGGCACTTCCTTTGAAAGGGGCAGACCAAAGAAGGCGATGCTAGCGCAAAATCGACGTTTGTGTAGTTTGATCAGCAACTTACACTACAGATGGCACCGTACCGTAGCTTCCCTGTCATTACCCCTATTACTATCCGCACGCGGGCGTGTTGCGCTTCGACCGGTGCGGGCTGGACGGGGAAATCTTGCATCCTTTTGCCGGACGGCGGGAGGAAGGGGATTGGGTCGTCGAGCTGTATGTGCCGTTCCGGGAATCCTATGAGGTCATGCCAGAGCGAAACTTCATCGCGTTGCCGCGCGTGACTCCAGCGGATCTGGAGGCACGCGCGGCGGCCAAGAAACAGCGCAACTTTTTCTGAGGTCGTTATTCACTGCACAAACTTGTCTGCTGCCTTCGTACAGAAATTGCGTCCCAACTCAACTGCTCAACATTGTCCTCGGCTGACAAGTGGTGTGCGACAGCGACAACAGCGATACCTGCCTTCCGTGCACCCATAATTGCGCATAATGTATATTATGTAAAATTCATGAAGTGGCTGAAACGCGCTGGCACGATGCTTGCTGCCACGTTCAACAGTTCACGGCATCGAGAAGCCAGACATGGGGCGACGGCGTAAACGCATCGGATGGCCATACGACCCGGAGCGCGAAGAATTCACACTGCCAGACGGACGGACACTCTCGCTGTCGAGCATCGCGCAGCAGCTACAAGACGAGGTCGAATGTCGCGTCGACCTAGCGGGCGAGTGGACAGGCTGGCGCATCCGCAAGCAATGGCTATACGGACCACACGGCGTCCGACTCCGACCAGAGACGGCCCGGCTACTGCATCGGTGGATATCAGAGGCTGAACGGCCGATCCGCCAGACGGCCGTGACAGGCCACCGGGCGGCCGTTGCGAATGCGCTGCGTGTAGGTATTCCCACGCGCGTCAACGACCGTGTGCGCAATGCACTTCTGCGAATCGCTCAAAACACGTGATGCTCGACGAGAAGCGATAATCCGAGGGTCTTCGCGTCGCGAAACATAAGCGTCATGCGGCACAGAGGCGATCTGATGATTGAAGTGATCAATGGCACGCTGTACATCATGACGCGCTGACACGGCGAACGTAAGCATCACCAACGCGCCGACGAGCCCACTGACCAAACTCGCAGCGAGAATGCCCCAGAACACACCCCAGAAAACACCCTTGTCCATTGCTCTGCCCCCTCAAGGATGGAGGAAGCATAGCAAAACGCGGTTTGGAAGAATGATGTGTTGCCGGGCGACAAGATTGGGCGGCAATGACATCAGGGTTGTGCCGACGCCATCTCCGATTCGCGTCCGGGTGGAATTTCCTTCAAAGGTGCAAGTTTTCCGATGCTGGCGAACGTGATGCCCATGACAATGCCCCAGATCCAGTGCAGAGCCAGCGCCAGCAGTGGCAGCACCGGGCCGAAATGCAGCCCGAACCATCCTTTCCCTGCCCATGGCATCAACACAAACATCATCGCCACCCACGCGGTGGTGGCAAAGACCATCGCCTTGGATGTAGCGCGCTTGCCGGGGAGCGCCGGATAGCAAAACGGATACAACACCCCCCACAGGACCGTGCCGATGAGCAGATGTGCGGTCCATCCGGTGACCGGTGTCAGTGGCAACCCGAGTTTTGCATGTGCCAGTGCAGTCAGCAGGTGAATGATGTTGAAGGCGGGAAATATACCCGCCACGGATTTCATCATCATCACCACCGACAACACGATCGTGGCCACAAAACCGCCGATGATGCCGCGCGCATACCTGTTCATGCAGTCTCCCCCTTCTGTTCCGGCAGATGCCTGCAGGCAGAAATGCTCCGACTGCATGGATTCATCCACGAACTGAGCCTTCATGATCCATGACGCGATGTGAGGATGCCGTCGATATGCGAGCGGCGGTCTTTTTTATTTCTGCCCTGTCCGGGGTGGCGGCATTCAGGCCTCGCGACCGGCCGACGTGCCTGCGGCCACGGGCTCTGGCCGCAGTGCGTTGCGTACCATGATCTCGAGCGCCCGCACCATGGTTTGCAGGCTCATGGACGGTGCGTCGGGATGTCCCGCTGCCTGCTGTGGCAGATACGGGACGTGCACGAATCCGCCGATCACGGTCGGGCTCGCGCGCAAGGCGTGCATCAATGCGTAGAACGCGTAGTTGCAGACATAGGTTCCCGCACTGTAGGAGATGCTTGCGGGAATGCCGTCCCGACGCAGCGCCTGCAGCATCGATTTCAACGGCAGCGTGGCAAAGAATGCATCCGGCCCATCGTCGATCACCCTGGTGTCGATGGGTTGTGCACCTTGATTGTCGGCAATGCGGGCATCCACCAGATTGATCGCCACGCGCTCCAGTGATACCTGTGCGCGTCCGCCGGCCAGGCCAACCGCAATCACCAGTGCGGGGTCACAACTGTGCAGCGCTTCGTGCAATGTCTGCAATGATGTGCCGAATGCGGTCGGCAGTTGCCGCGCGATCACATGATGGCCATCGATCCGGGCACCGTCGAGTTGCCGCACGGCTTCCCAGGAGGGATTGATGCGTTCGCCACCGAAGGGCGTGAAGCCTGTCAACAACACGCATCGCGACGTCGGCAGGCATGCTTTGGGTGTCTGGTTGCTCATCGAAATATCAACAGATACATGGCCAGCAGATTGAACATCAGAAGCACCAGAGCCGTTGGCAGCTGTGCTCGGATCACGGCCCAGTTGTCGTCCAGTTCCAGCAATTTCACCGGCACGATATTGAAATTGGCCGCCATGGGCGTGAGCAGCGTACCGCAATAGCCGCACAACATGCCCAGCGAGCCGACGATGGCCGGATCGGCCCCGTGCCGGTGCACCAGCAGCGGCAGCCCGATGCCGGCGGTCAATACCGGAAATGCCGCGAACGCATTGCCCATGATGACCGTGAATACCACCATGCCCAGTCCGTAGGCCAGCATGCAGGCCAGACGACTGTCGACCGGAATCAGCACGGCCGTCACATGCGCGATTTCGCGGCCTACGCCGCTGGCGGTGAATACAGCCCCGAGGCTGGCCAATACCAGCGGCAACAATGCCGCCCAGCCCAGCGTATCCAGCAGTCGGCGGCCCTCGGTCATCGCCGCGCGTGGCGGAAGCCGTCCAAGGCGCAACGCGGCGATGACCGCCAGCACCGAGGCCAGGGCCAGACCCAGCAAGGTGCGATGTGCAGGAGCGAACACCGGCCGGCCCGCCAGCCACAGATAACCCCCCAGGACGGTGACCAGCACCGTGATCACGGGAATCAGCAGTGCCGGGATGAACAGACGATGGCCCAGCCGCGCCGCGGAGGACTCACGTAATGACGCGGCTGCCTGTGGTGGATGTCGCCGGCCCACCGCCGGGGCCAACGCAGCCAGCAGCAACACGCCGACGCCTGCTGCCTGCGATGGCCACATCACGCCGGCCGACTTTGCCTCCAGTATCCAGTGGCCGCAGGCGAACAGCAGCGCCAGCACGAGCCAGAAGCCCCCTGCCCGCCAGTGACGTTCGCGCAGATTCAGATATCCCGCCACCAGCAGGAATGCCGCCAGCAACCAGTAGGCGTACTCAATCTTCAGCATGGTTGCCGCGTTTCGTGTTCACGGCGTTATGCGACGCACCGCGTGCTGCATGCAGCATGTGGCGCCGGGCCAGCGTGATGCGTATCCCGTGGATGACGAAGGCGGCAATTGCGGTGGGCAACGCCCAGATGGCGATCGACAGGGGCTGCAGGTCGATCCCGTGGGTGGCGTAGAAGCCCTGGATCAGCAAGACCGCCCCCAGGGCGATGAACACGTCTTCGCCGAAGAACAGGCCGATGTTGTCCGTCGCCGCCGCCAGCGCGCGCACGCGTTTGCGCTCGGCATCGGTGACCGGCGCAGCCTTGTCGCGTGCCCATGCTGCCTCGCTCATTGGCGCCAGCATCGGTCGCACGGTTTGTGGCTGCCCCGCGACATTGGTCATGCCCAGCATCGACAACAACTGCCGCAGGCCCAGATAGGTGACCAGCAGGCGCGTGAGGTTGAGCCGGCGCATGCGCTGCACCCAGTGCGCGGCGTGTTCCCGCAGACCGGCGCGTTCCAGTACGCCCACGGCCGGAAGGGTCAACACGATGAGCAGCAGCGCGCGATCATTCATGAAGCTGTCGCCGATCAGGGCCAGCAGGTCAGGCACGCTGATACCGGCCAGCAGGCCGCTGACCACGCCCCCGGTCATCACCACCAGCACGGCGTTGAAGCGCAGCACGAAGCCGAGCACGATCACGGCGACGCCCAGCATGGGCCAGTAGTTCATCGCGGGTGGTCCGGGTGGTGCAGCGTGACGTTGGCGCCGCGCAACCCCTGATGCAACGCCTTGGCAAAGGCTTCGGCATCGTCGCGATCGCCATGGATGCACAGTGTGTCGGCACGCAACTGCAGCCGTTGGCCGCCAGCCGTGTTCACTTCGCCGTGCAGCACCATGTCCAGCGCCTGCTGCACTGCCTGGGCCGCGTCTTCGATGACTGCACCGGCCGTGCCGCGCGGCGCCAGGGTGCCGTCATCCAGATAGCTGCGGTCGGCAAAGACTTCATCGGCGGCGTCCAGTCCCATCGTGCGCGCTGTTTGCACCAGGCGCCCGCCGGAGCGACCGACGATGCGCAGCGTGTCATTCACATCGCGCACGGCCTGCACCAGGGCTTTGGCCAAGGCAGGCTCCTTTTCCACCATGTGATACAGCGCCCCGTGCGGTTTCATGTGCGCCAGCGATGCGCCGCATGTGTGCGCGACCGCCTGCAATGCGCCGACCTGCACCACGCACATGGCATACGCCTCCGCCGCGCTGATGGCCATGGCGCGGCGGCCGAATCCCTGCAGATCCGGCAGCGCCACGTGTGCCCCGATGGCCACGTCGGCCTCGACCGCCGCTCGCACCGTCCTGCGCATGGTGACCGGATCGCCCGCGTGAAAGCCGCAGGCGATATTGACGGAGGTCACCCACGGCATCACCGCCGCATCGGCCCCCATGGTCCATGCGCCGTAGGATTCGCCCATGTCGCAATTGAGATCGATGGTGTGCAATTCGGACATGTTCATGCCTCCAGTCGGCGCGCGATATCGGCTTCCAGTTTTTTCAGGGCCCGCATCTGTTCGCATTCAAGGTGCACGGCGTCCGGCAGGTCCACCCAGCGAAAGTGGACCGTGTCTCCCGGCCGCAGTTGCGCCAGACGTGGCAGGTCCACCTGCGCCAGCTGTGCGATGCGCGGATAACCACCGGTAACCGGGTGTTCGCAGCCCAGCAGGATCGGCTGTCCACCCGCAGGCAGCTGCATCACGCCGGCCACGCTGCCTTCGCTGACCAGTTCCAGTGGATCGCCCAGTCGCAGCTGCGGACCCTCCAGCCGCGTGCCGACGCGATTGCTGTCGCCATGGACCGTGAACTCCCGCGAAACCAGTGCCTGGGCCGACGTGTCATCAAGGCAATCGGTGTGACTTGCGCGCAACAACCGCAGAGGTGCCTTGGAGAACGGATCGAACCATGGCGCAGGATCCAGAGACCAGCCAGGAGATTGCGCAGGCTCCGTGCCCGGTGCGGATCCGGTCTGCAACTGGTCCCCGGTGTGCAGGGCGCGGCCATACGGCCCCAGCCCGGCATTGATATCGGTCGAGCGGCTGCCCAGCCAGGGTTGCACTGCAATCCCCCCGGAGATGGCCAGATAGCTGCGGCACCCCTGTGCCATGCCCCCCAGATCCAGGGTGCTGCCGGCGGCGACCGGGCAAGAGCACCACATCGGCAAGGGCTCGTCATCCACGCGCGCATTGGGCATGGAGGCGCCGGTCAGGGCGACGCATGCATCGCGTGTCACCAGCAGTCGTGGTCCTTGCAACGTCACTTCCAGCGCGCAGGCGTCTCTGGCGTTGCCCACCAGGGCGTTGGCCAGGCGCAATGCGGGCATGTCGAATGCGCCGGCTCGTCCGATGCCCAGATGCGCCTTCCCGTGGCGGCCGGTGTCCTGCAGCGAGTCGAGCAAGCCGGCCTTCAACACCTCGATCATGTCTCCCCCTGCCCTGCGAGCGTCTCGAAGCGGTCGGCATCAATCGCAGCGAAGCATACGCGATCGCCCGGCATCAGGAGACAGGGGCGACTTTCATCGCTGGCATCGAAAATGGATGTCGGCGTGCGGCCGATCAGCTGCCAACCGCCTGGCAACTCGGAGGGATAGACCCCAGTCTGCACGCCCGCCAGGCCGATGGAGCCTGCCGGAACGCGGGTGCGCGGTTTGTCGCGGCGCGGGATTTCGAGCGATGCGTCCAGCCCCAGCAGATACGTGAAGCCGGGCGCAAATCCCAGCATGGCGACGCGGTATTCGGCCGCGCTGTGGCGTTCGATCACCTCATCGGGTGTCAGCTGCAGGTGTTTCGCCACAGCGTCCAGATCCTCGCCATAGGCTCCGCCGTAGCACACTGGAAGCCTGTGCAGCTTGCCTGGCGTATCGTCTGCGGAATGGATTTCTTTTTCCGCCGTGCCGGCCAGACGCTCAAGAGGTTCCTGCCATGCCTGCGGAGGGCCCTCCTCATCGACATCGACATCTTCAGGACGACAACGCAACAGGATGCTCACGTACCCCGGGACAAGATCCTCCAGCCCCGGCAGGTCGGCCTGCAGCAACGCATGCCGCAATGCGTGCACGCGCCGCATTGTGGCCGTATCCGGCGTGCTGCCCAGGCGCAGCAACCAGGCGGTTTCGCTGATGCGTTCGATATCGAAGGTCACATCGGGTCCGGGGACTCAAGTGGATTGATCATTTTGCCACGTCGCACGACAGATATCGGCATATTGCGGGAAACGCGTTTGCAGAACGGTAAGGTTGCGAAAAGTGCATGCACCGGACGGCTTCAGCCACACTGGTTGCCGAGCTGTGTGCCTGCATGCGTGCGTGTACGCATGCGTTACCCATATCTGCTGTCATTGGCCCTCCCGGGACTCCCATGAAACTACTGCTGATCGAAGACGACACGGAAACGCGCAATTACGTCAAGCGGGGGTTGTGCGAACTCGGCCATGTGGTCGACACCGCCCCCGATGGCCAGCAGGGATTGCTGCAGGCGAGTGCCGGCGACCACGACGTGATCGTGGTCGACCGCATGCTGCCCAAGCTCGACGGCATGGGGTTGTTGCGCACCCTGCGCGAATCGGGCGTGCAGACTCCGGTACTGATGCTCACCGCGCTGGGCGATGTCGATGCCCGCGTGGAGGGCATCGAGGCCGGTGCGGACGATTACCTGGCCAAACCGTTCGCATTTGCCGAACTGGTGGCGCGCATCGGCGCCCTGGCCCGGCGCCCTCCCATCAGCGCCGCCGTGGTTACGCAGTTGCAGCTGGCGGATCTGGAAATGGACCTGTTGAAACGGGAAGTCCGCCGCGGCGGCCGCAAGCTGGATTTGCAACCGCGAGAATTCCGGCTGCTGGAGTATTTGCTGCAACACGCCGGACGCGTAGTGACCCGCACCATGCTGCTGGAGAAAGTGTGGGATTACCATTTCGATCCACGCACCAGCGTGGTGGAAACCCATATCAGCCGCCTGCGGGGCAAGATCGATCGCGACTTCGATATCCCTCTGCTGCACACAGTGCGCGGAGCCGGATATTGTCTCAAGGCGGATGACGCGTGAGACGCATGACGCCTGCAGCAGCGTTGCCGCCCTTGCGGCGTGCCCCATTGCTGCGCAGTGCCGCGTTTCGCCTGGGCGTGCTGCAGGCCACGCTGTTTGCACTGATCGCGGTCGTCCTTTTCGCGGTGACATGGTGGGCTGTCCATGGCTACGTCGAGCGTCAGTTGCGGGGCAACATCCGTGAAGAAGTGCATGAGGTCGGGAGTGTTCCCTCGGCGCGCCTTGCCCTGGTCGTGCAGCGGCTGACACGGCGGTCACCCAATGGGCCCTATTTCTACGCCTACGTCGATGCCAGAGGGCGGCAGCTCGCCGGTGCCCTGCCCGCGACCCACGCGGCCCTCGGGTGGCATCGACGCAGCATCCATTCGCAGCGGGGGCACGACGATGATCAGCGCGTGGATGTGCTGGTCTACGGCCATCAGTTGAAACAGGGCGGTTTCCTGCTGGTGGGTCTGGACCGCCATCAGGAAGATGAATTGGACGACCTGCTGCAGAATGCCTTCCTCGGCGCTGGTGCCGCCGCGGTGTTGTTGGCGTTGCTCGGTGGTTGGTTGGCGGCCCGCCGGTATCTGAGCCGCGTGGAAGCCGTGGCCGACAGTGCCGCGCGGATTGTCGCCGGGGATCTGGACGCGCGTATCGCCGGCAGCGGCCGCGATGACGAATTCGACCGGTTGGCAGCCGCCCTCAACACCATGCTGGCGCGCATCCAGCAACTGATGGAAAGCATGCGCCAGGTCTCCAACGATGTGGCGCACGACCTGCGCACGCCGCTGTCGCATCTGCGTCAGCGTCTCGAGCAGGCGGTGCGCGATGCCGACTCGGTGGAGGACTTTCGCACGGTGACCGAACACGCCGTGGCCGATGTCGACAAGGTGCTGGATACGTTCGCGGCGTTGTTGCGCATTGCCCAGATCGAGACCCGCCAGCTACGCGCGGGCTTCAGCCGCGTGGACTTGAGTGAACAGGTGGATGCCCTGGTACAGGATTACGCTCCGGTGTTCGAAGACCAGGATCACCCGCTGCATGCGCACATCGCCTCGGGCCTGGTCTGTCTGGGCGACCCTGCTTTGCTCACGCAGATGCTGGCCAACCTGCTGGAAAACGCCCTGCGCCATACGCCCGCAGGCACACCGGTGATGCTCGAGTTGAGTCAGGTCGACGGTGTACCCGAGATCTGCATCAGGGATGCGGGCCCGGGGATCCCGGTCGACCAGCATCAACGGGTATTCAACCGTTTCACCCGCCTGGATGCTGCGCGCAGCACACCCGGTTCAGGTCTGGGCATGGCCCTGGTTGCGGCCATTGCCGAGCGGCACGGCATTGTCATTGCCCTGCACGATGCGGCACCGGGACTCGAGATTCATCTGCGTTTTCCTCCCGGACTGTCGGACTGAAACCGCAGCCGTCCACCGTCGACAGCACAGGTCGATGGTGGCTATTCTTACCGATCGTTAATCAACCCATAGGGCTCACGACACCATTTTAGGCGTTGCCGATCATTTAAGATGGCCGTAGGTCTTCCAGGTTTGCCGCATGAGCTCACACACAGCTGGCATTTCGACGCTCCGACGCCCCACACGCATGGCGTCGATATCGAGCAAATCACTGCGCCGCCGCGTGGTGGGCCGCCTTTTCCGCTCCACGATTGCCCGCGCCAAAGTCGCGCAGGTCATGGATGGTGCCTTGCCGCTGACTGGCATTCATCGCATTCTCATCTGTCGACCCAATCACCGTCTCGGCAACGTGCTGCTGTTGACGCCCCTGGTGACGGCACTGGAGACCACCTACCCGGGCGCGGAAGTCGACCTGCTGATCGGCAGCGAAGCCGGACGCGAGATTTTCTCCGGCTTCGGGCGCGTGCGCCGGATACGCTGCCTGACCGCGCGCATGGCGCGCCACCCGCTGCTGCTGTGGCGCACCCTGCGTGAGCTGCGCAAGACGCGATATGACCTGGTCATCGACGCCGGCCGCGGGTCGCAGTCCGGGCATATTTTTTCCGGCATGATACGAGGGCGGTATCTGTTGGCCGCCCAGGAAACCCATGACGCTGATTCCGGGGCGCAACAGGAACATTTCGCGCACCGCCCAGTCGACGCCCTGGCACGTGCCCTGCCATTCGGCGCAAGACTGTCGCGTCCCTATCCCGAGCTGTCGTTGCGGTTGACCGAGGCAGAAGAGATGCAGGCGCGGCGCGTCCTGGAGGCCCTTGTGCGACACCAGCCGGCAAGCGCGGACGGCGTGGTGGGCGTGTTTGCCAATGCCACCGGGAGCAAGCGACACAGCCTCGAATGGTGGCAGCACTTTCTCGACCACTTGCGGCAGCAGCGGCCGGGCGTGCGGGTGATCGAGTTCCTGCCCGCTTACGGCCAGTCACCCCTCAAATGCTGTCTGCCGACGTTCTTTTCCACGGATATTCGCGCCATGGCGGCTCTGGCGGCGCAATGCGCATGCTTCGTCAGCGCCGATTGCGGCGTCATGCACCTGGCGTCGGCAAGCGGCACGACAACCTACGGTCTGTTCTCGCGCACCAACCCTGATCTCTATGGTCCATATGGACATGGCTCGCGCGCGTTTGTCACCTCGCAATCGACCCCCGACGAAGTGGCCAATGCAGTGGCGGACCACTTGAACGAGTGTCTCCAATATCAAGAGAAGCGGCAGGGCGATACTCGGCGGCGGTCGCCTTGACATGCGCTGTTGCAGATCACTCCGGAATCGTCATGCGTGTACTTGTTGTTGAAGATGACAACGCCATTGCCGCCGGCTTGTGCGCCGGTCTGCGTGAAAGCGGCCACGCCGTGGACTGGCTCGACAATGGTGCCCAGGCTGACCAGTCGTTGGCGCAAGGCCAGCATGACCTCCTGGTGCTGGACCTGGGGCTGCCCGGCATGGACGGCGCACGCGTCCTGCAGCAGGCTCGCAAGCGCAACAACGCACTGGCAGTGATTATCGTGACCGCTCGCGACAGCGTTACCGAGCGCGTGCGTATTCTGGACCTGGGCGCGGATGATTACCTGATCAAGCCGTTTGCATTCGCAGAGTTTGCGGCACGTATCCGCGCGCTGATTCGACGGCGCCATGCCGATGGAGCCTCAGAAATGACCATCGGCGCGCTGCACCTTGACGTCGCCGCCAAGCGCGCTTGGGTGGGAGATCGGGTGCTGGAACTGACCGCCCGCGAATTCGGTCTCCTGTCTGCGCTGGCAGTCCGTCAACATCGCCTGACCAGCCGTGCACAGTTGATCGAAGCGTTGTGCGACTGGGATCAGGAACTGACCGACAACGGTCTCGACATTGCCATGCATCGTCTGCGACAGAAGCTGCGCGACACCGGCGCCGCGGTTCGGACCGTACGCGGACTCGGTTACATTCTGGAAGAGCAACCCCTCGCGGATCGGACACATTGATGCATCCACGCCCGGTCCCGTTGTGACGCGTTTCGTGAAGCGCCCGAGCTTGCGGGGACGTCTGTTGCTGGTCCTGCTGGTTCCCATGCTGGCGCTGCTGATGATCGATGCCGTCATTACCTACAGTGTGGCGTTGGGATATGCCAATCGCGTGCACGACGCCGATCTGGCCGATGACGCCGTCACCCTGACGACCATGATCAAGACGCACTCCGAGCACGGAAAGATATCGCCTCAGGCGCGCTTTCTTCTTCAGTTCGATCCGGATGGTCGCGATTACTTCTCCGTGCGCAGTTCGCGGCGTGGCCTGATCAGCGGCAGTACCCGCCTCGGGGCCATCAACCGTCGCATCCTGCCGGGACAAGGGCCGCGGTTGTACGACATGATGCTGGGACGCAAACGCCTGCGCCTGGCATCCATGGCCATCCTCAATCCACGTGACGCCGGCGACATCCTGCAAGTGACGGTCGGCGAGAGCGTGCGCGGACGCCGGCAGGTGGCGCGACAGATTCTGTGGCTGAGTATTCCGCTGGAATTGGGCCTGACCGCAGCGCTGCTGTTGCTGGTATGGCTCGGGGTGCGTTTCGGCTTGCGCGTGTTTGCCCCGTTGACGCAGCGTCTCGCGCGGCGCGAACATGATCTGTCCGCCATCGACGACAGCGATGTCCCCAAGGAACTGCTCCCCCTGATCGACACCATCAACGCGCTGTTTGCGCGGTTGCGCGACATGATGCAGCTGCAGGAGCGCTTCATCGCCGATGCCGCCCATCAGCTGCGCACCCCCCTGTCGGGATTGCGTCTGCAGGTCGAACGCGCAGTGCAGCATGCGCGCGACCCGCAGGCACTGGAAGCTCTCCACCACATCGAACAGCTGACCGCGCGCGTATCGCGGACATCGACGCAGCTACTGGCGCTGACTCGGGCGCAGATGCGCCCGACCGATGCCGCTCACCTGACACCCATGGAACTCAGCGCGATACTGTCCGAACAGGTCGGCCTGCGGGTTCCCGAGGCGATTGCCGCCGGCATCGACCTGGGGCTGGAGTTGCCGCGTGATCCCGTCTGGACCATTGGCGACAGCACAGCCCTGCAGGAGGCACTGGACAATCTCATCGACAACTCCCTCCGTCATACTCCCCGAGGTGGCACGGTCACCGTCAGTCTGGTCGTCCTGTCCCGGGATACCGTGTGCATTCAGGTCGACGATGACGGAAGCGGCGTCGCCACGGCATGGTTGCCGCGTCTCGGCGAGCGCTTTTTCCGTGCGCCGGAATCCGATGACGAGGGCACCGGTCTGGGTCTGGCGATCGTGCAGCGCATCGTGCAAACCCATGCTGGATCGCTTGCCTTCGAACATTCCGCCCTGGGGGGCTTGAGCGTGCAGATCCGGTTGCGCAGATACATGCCGGACATCTCCGACAGCGACAATGTCACCGGTGCTGCGAGGCCATGAGGATGCCCGGAATCGTTCGCTTCTCCGCCACGATGCTGGTGTGCGTTGGCCTGCTGGGCGCGCTGGGCGGGTGTGCTTCGGTACCCGTGCCTAAGACGCACGTCGCCCTCCCCGCCCACTGGGCGCACGCACTGGATGCGGCAAAGAGGCCAGCCCCCGATTATCGGGATTGGTGGCATGCCTTCCATGCGCCCGGACTCAATCACCTGATCGACCAGGCCCTGGCCTCCAACCTTGACGTCGGGGCAGCCAGAGAGCGGCTGCGCGCGGCGCGCGCCATATATGCGCGCCGAAGTGCCCCCTTCCTGCCATCTTTGCGAATCAAGACCGACGACCCCATCGATCCGGACGCCAGTGCCTCGTATTTCATCATCGGGTTCGACGCACGCTGGGAGCTGGGGCTGTTCGGTCGCGCCAGGGCAACGGCACAGGCCGAACGCGGCCATCTGATGGAGGCGCAAACCCATCTGCGGCAAGCGCGCGTGTCTCTGGTGGCCGAGGTGGCGCGTGACTGGGTCAATCTGCATGCCGCGCTACAGCGTGCCCGGATCCTCGAACATATTGTCCGGGCACAGCAGCACCGGTTGTCACTGCTGCACGTGCGCCTGAAGCTGGGACTGGCTTCTTCCGCTGACACGGGTCCGCTGCAGGCCCACGTGGCCGATACCAGGGTGCAAGAGATACAAGCGCACCACGCCGCCCAAGCCGCCGCCCAGCAGCTGGCATTGCTGCTGGGGCAAGCCGAACCGGATCCGGCCTGGTTGCAGACGGCCCCACTGCCGGCGCTCGGGACAGCCGCACCCGTGGCCATTCCCGCTGATCTGTTGCGCAGTCGGCCCGGCATCGCGCTGGCCGAATCGCGCGTCATCCGCGACGCTGGTGAACTGGGACTGGCTCGCGCCGACATGTATCCCAGCGTTGGTCTGGGCGGTTCCATCGTCGCGTCCACCGACTTGGCCAGCTATCACAAGGACAGCACCAGCGCGATCGGGTCGTTTGGCCCCCTCATCGATATACCGCTGTTCGACTGGGGACTGCGCAAATCCCGCGCCGAATCAAAACGGCATCTGCTGAAAGCGGCAGTCATGGACTATCGCAAGGCAGTGCTCCAGGGCGCCGCAGACGTGGAGACCGCGCTGGACGCCCTCAAGAGCACGCGGCAACAGGAAACCGCGCGCAGGACCGCATGGCTGGCGCTCGAACACGCGGCCAGCCATGCTGCGAAGCGACAGCGCCTGGGTCTGGACAGCCCCATGCAGCGCATCCAGTCGATCACCGTGCGCGATCAGGCCCACATCAGGTTGATCGAAGCCAGGGAACATCACGCCATCGCCTACGTGGCGCTGTACAAAGCCCTTGGCGGCGCCAGCAACGCTACCCTCGGGAAAAGGGTCGCCGGCAGCACTGGTGACAGCAAGAGCGCCGACCCATGACCGTTTCTCTGGCACGCAAGACGCTGGTCTACGAATGGCGCCGGTTTTTGCCAGCCGTGCTCGCCGTGGGTTTTGCCACGCTCCTGCAGTTGCTGCAGGCCGCCCTCGTACTGGGGATCTTCGGTGGCGCGGCGGTCTACGTGTCACAGTCGGATGCGGATCTGTGGGTCGGTTACCCCGGCACGCAGAGCGTGGACCAGGGGCGCTCCATCGATCCGGATGTGAGTGCGCTGCTGAACATGCATCCCGCGGTGCGTCAGGTGGAGCCGTTTCTTCTGCTCGATGGCGACTGGCACGGCCGTCATGGTACCGGCGGTGTATCGGTGTATATCTCGGGCATCAGCACACGGCCGGACGCCATGATGTTTTCGCAGGTCCTGCCCGCCACATTGCGCGCGCGGCTGGCCGAACCTGAAGCGGTGGTGGTGGACCCGGCCGACTTGGGCAAACTGGGCGTGAAGGTCGGCGGAACGGCCAGCATCAACGGCCATCTGGTGCGCGTGGTGGGGACGACGCATGGCCTGCGCGCGCTCGGTGGTGTCAATGTGCTGACGTCGTTGCAGACTGCGCATACGCTGGACGCCGACAGCAGCGACGGCCAGCGCCCCACCTATCTTGTGGCACGGTTGCGCCATGGAGCCAGCGCGGATGCTGTCGCCCGGCAGTTGCGCGGACACAGCGGATTCGGGCCGTATCAGGTATGGACGGCGACACGCTTTGCGCGACGCTCGGTGCTGTTTTGGCTGTTCGATACCGGCGCCGGCGCGGGTGTGCTGTTTCTGGCCGGCATCGTCCTTCTGGTCGGTATCATCATCACCAGCCAGGCATTGATGGCCGCGGTGGTGGCTTCGATCAACGAATACGCCACATTGAATGCGTTGGGTGTGGGCAAAGGCGCGCTACGCAAAGTGGTGCTTGAACAGGCATTCTGGGTGGGCAGTTGCGGCCTCGTGGGGGCAAGCATTCTCAGCGCGTTGCTGATCTATCTTGCGCGGGCACAGAGCGTCCCGGTCGTGATGAACGCCACGGTGATGCTGATCTGCCTCGGCGTGGTGATGGTGCTGGTCGGCCTGTCCGGCCTGACCGCCATGCGCAGCATGCAACGCGCCGATCCAGCGACGCTGTTGAGGTAACCCGATGTCCGAGCGGCAGCCAAGCACTGAACGCAGCACCACGCTGATTGCCGAGGACATCGGCAAATCGTTCCTGTCCGGACGGGTCAGGACGCGTGTGATCGATCATTTGTCGGTCCGTATCGACGCGCACGAACTCACGCTGATTTCGGGCCCGTCCGGCTGCGGCAAGAGCACACTGCTCTCGATCCTGAGCGGGCTGCAGCCCGTGGATCATGGTCACGTCCATGCCCTGTCCGAGCATCTGAACGGCATGGACACGCGCCACCTGGAGCGCTTCCGCTTGCTGCATACCGGATTCGTCTTCCAGGGGTTCAACCTTTTCCCTGCGTTGACCGCACGCGAGCAGGTGCAACTGCCGCTGCAATATCTGGGAATGGGCGCCGAGGAAATCGATCAACGCGCCGATGCATCATTGCAGGAAGTGGGCATGGCATCGCGTCGCGACCTGCGACCTGCGGCCCTTTCCGGCGGCGAGAAGCAGCGCGTGGCGATCGCGCGTGCCCTGGCCAAATCGCCGGCGCTTTTATTTGCCGATGAGCCAACCAGTTCGCTGGACGCTGCCAACGGCCAGATCGTGATCGATTTGCTGCATCGTATCGCCCGGCGCCATGGCACCACGGTGCTGTGCGTCAGTCATGATCCGCGCCTGATCAGCCACGCGGACCGCGTGCTGACCATGGAGGACGGCCGCATTCTCGATGACGTGCGCGCGCCATCCACGCGCACCAACACACCCGACAAGGTTACCTGAGTCATGCTGCACACACACGTCGTTCGTTTCGCCTTTTGCATGATGCTGCTGGCGCTGTTGGCGTTGAGCGCCTGCACCGGCACCGATCACGCTGCGTCCAGTGCCACTGGCGCCCGGAAGGCCACAGCCCGGGCGCATTATGTGGCAGTGGCGCGTGGACGCGTCGACATCGAAGGTGGCCTCCTCGAGCTCCACGCACGCGCCAGTGGCACCGTAAGCAGCGTGGCCGTGCACGAAGGTGACAGCGTACACAAGGGACAGACGCTGGCCACGCTGGATGCCACGGCGGCGCGAGCGAATCTGACCATTGCCCAGGCACAGGTTGCGCAAGCCAAGGCACATGCGGCCGTCCTGCAGGATCGTGCCCGGGCGGCGCACAAAAATGCCAGCACGCTGGAACGCGCCGCCAGGGAGGGTGCGGGGGCCCATCAGGATGCACTGGCTGCCCGGCAGCACGCCGCGCAGCTCAAGGCGATGCACAGCGAGGCTGCGGCGCAGCTGGACGTGGCGCGCGGACAGCTGGCCATCGCGCAGCATCAGGTGCAGCTGCGCACATTGACGGCCCCGCTCGACGCCCGTGTCACGCGCGTGCACATACAACCAGGCAGCATGGTTTCGGCACAATCGGCCGCTGCGTTTCAGTTGATGCCGAAGCGTGCACGCATCATTCGTGCCGAGCTCAACCAGGAATATGTCGAGGCGGTGCACAAGGGCATGCGCGCCGAGGTCGTGCTGGACAGCAACCATCAGCAGGTGCTGGGCACGGCGCACGTGCTGCGCGTGGGTGACATCTTCAGCCGTTCCCGGCTGCAGGACAATCCTGCCCTCAGCGCCGGAACACGCACCGTGCAATGCGTGTTGACATTCGACAAGCCCGTATCGGTGCGTATCGGGCAGCTGGTTCTGGTGCGCATCCTCGCCACCACAGCCGGCCCCCATCCCGCGAAAGGTTCCTGAAACCACGGGGCGGCAGTGTGTCGTGATGTAGCCATGTGCCCGCCGCCGAATGCCCACCCCAAGCGCCCATGATCAAGAACGTTGAATTTCTGCTCGAGGGAGACCGCCGCGGTATCCTGCTGATCCACGGCCTGACCGGGACGCCGGCAGAGATGCGGCTATTCGGCAAGGGCCTGAACAACGCCGGGTTCACCGTCAAGGGCATGCAGCTGGCCGGTCATTGCGGTAGCGATGACGACCTTCTGGCAACTGACTGGAACGACTGGTACGCGAGCGTGGAAGCCGCTGCGGAGGAACTGCGTCGGCATGTCGACCATCTTTTCGTGGCCGGTCTCTCCATGGGGGCCCTGCTGGCATTGCGCCTGGCGCAACAGCGGCCCGACTGGGTCGACGGGGTCGGCGTGCTGGGGGCCACGTTCCGTTACGACGGGTGGGCAATTCCGCGGATCGGCCGGCTTTCCTTCATGCTGCCGCTGGTCAAGCGACTGGGCATCGGTCGCCGCCGCATATTCCTGGAGCAGCCGCCGTATGGGCTGCGTGATGAGCGGCTGCGTGCCCATGTCAGCGCCGCCATGAACAGCGGCGACAGCACCATTGCCGGCCTGCCCGGCAACCCGTGGCATTCGCTGGCCGACCTGCATCTCCTGGCGCGTCGCGTACGCCGGGACCTGGCCGCGGTCACCGCGCCGTGCCTGGTCGCTCACGCCAGCAACGACGATGTGGCCACGCTGTGGAACGCACGTCTGGTGCACGACAATGTGCGCGGTCCCGTGGAACTGTTGTTGCTCGATGACAGCTACCACATGATCACCATCGACCGTGAACGGCGCACTTTGATTGCTGCTGCCAGGAATTTCTTTGCGGCCATCGCGGATGACACCGCGGACATGGCGGACGCAGCGTGAGCAACAGTGCCGCCGACCACCTGCGCATCGCATGAACACCGTGGTCGCACTGCTGTGGTCAGGTACGGTACTGCTCGATACAGTCGGCCAGCTGGCCTTCAAGGCAGCCGCTGGTGATCCGCATGCGGGCGATGGCATGGCGCGCTGGCGCCACATGCTGGCGCGACCGTGGATATGGCTGGGTGGCGCCTGCTATGTGTTCGAGTTCCTGCTGTGGACAGCGTTCCTGTCACTGGTGCCGCTGAGCCGCGGGGTGTTGCTGGGATCGATCAATATCGTCGTCATCATGGTGGCCGGACGCATCCTGTTTCGCGAGCGCTTCACCCGCCTGCGCGTCCTCGGCATCGTGCTGGTGACCCTGGGCGTGGCCATTGTCGGAACCGGCGCGTGAGCGTTGCCGGCAACAGGCGTTTCTACCTGATCGGGTTTGCCGTGCTGATGACCTTCGACACGCTGTCGCAGATCAGCTTCAAGTATGCCGGCGATTCTGCTTTGCCCGTTGCCGCCAGCCTGAGCTGGCTGCTGCGCGTATTCACACAGCCCTGGGTATACGGCGCCATCATTGGCTACCTCGGGGCGTTCTTCACCTGGATGACGCTGCTCAAGCGCGCACCCATCGGACCCGCCTTTGCCGCCTCGCACCTGGAGGTGGTCAGCGTGATGCTGCTGTCCGTCCCACTGTTCCACGAGCACATCACACTCACCCGCGCCATCGGCGCCATCGTCATCATGGCCGGCATCATTTGTCTGGCGCTGAGTGAACCGGATGACAGCACGGACTGATCATCGCGAAGTTCCGCCCACCGCCGGCCTGCCGCTGCGCACCGGCGATTTCTTTCCCGGACGTCGCGGCAGCCTGCCCCGCGCCATGGCCGCGCTGACCGGTGATGCCGACGCATTGTTGACGTGTTCGGGTACAGCGGCGCTGGTCGTCGCCCTGACGGCATTGGCACGGACCAGCCCCCGCCGTGAAGTCGTGGTGCCGGCCTACACCTGCCCGCTGGTCGCCATTGCCGTCGCCCGCAGCAATCTGACGCTGCGTGTGTGTGACACGCGCCCCGGCCACTTCGAAATGGCTCCTGCCGTTTTGCGCCGGATCTGCAGCTCGGACACGCTGGCGGTGGTACCGGCGCATCTTGGAGGCCGTGTCGCTGATATCGGCGCTGTCAACGACATCGCCCATTCCGTGGGTGCCTTGGTCATCGAGGATGCGGCGCAGGCCCTCGGCGCCCGCTACGCGGACGGGACGCCAGTGGGTCGCCGCGGTGACATCGGATTTTTCAGCCTGGCGGTTGGCAAGGGCCTGAGCATCTTCGAAGGCGGACTGTTGACCACCACCCATCCCCTTCTGCGCCGGTCACTGCAGAGTGTGGCCGAAACGTGCTTGCCGTCGCACTCCGGCTGGGAACTGCGTCGCAGCCTGGAATTGCTGGGATACTGGGCGTTCTACAGACCGCGAGGCCTGAAAACGGCCTACGGCGATCCGTTGCGCCGCGCCCTGCATCGCGGCGATCCGGTCGGCGCTGTGGGTGACCGCTTTCCGCCGCGCATCCCGATGCATCGCGTCGGCAGCTGGCGCGAAGGCGTCGGTAGTCGTGCCGCTGCGCGCCTGCAGGGATTTTACGCGCAACTCGAGCGCCAGGCGTTGCGCCGTCTCGACGTCCTGCGCGCCATCAACGGGCTCGACGTGCTCGATGACCCGGCAGGTGCCAAGGGCACTTGGCCGTATTTCCTGCTCACCCTGCCGGCCAGCACCACACGCGACGCGGTGCTGGAGGAACTATGGACAGCGGGCGTCGGCGTCAGCCGGCTGTTTATTCATGCGCTGCCGGACTATGTCGACCTCGACGCTGGCGTGCCCAAGCTCGATGTGCCCAACGCACGCGATTTCGCTGCCCGCAGTCTGACCATCAGCAACAGCCCGTGGCTGGATGATGACACGTTCGCGTGTATCACCGACACCCTCGCCAGCGTCGTCGCGTGAGATGTAGACGCAATGCTACCTCGTGCCGAATACCTCGATGCAGCCAGCATTGCAGCCCTCGGTCCTGCCATTGGCTGCGACCGGCACGAACACCCTGCCGTCGTGTGAATCCGCCGCCACTGAATGGGCATGGGCGCCCGTGGACAGGTTGTTCAGCCACTTCTCATGCAGCGCGTCGACGACACCCAGGACAGGGCCTTTGCTGTTGGCGACCGCGGCCAGATAATATCTATGGGAATTGCCGTCGTACCAGACTTCGTCGGATCCACCAACTTGAGAAATACGCGCAACGACGTTGCGGCTATGCAGGCTGATAATCAGGGACTTTGGCGCAAAGCCGGCAGCCACCGCATCGTCGCTGCAGCCAACCAAAAGCTGATCGTGTGGTCCGAGCGCCAAACCCGCCGGCATACATTCGTGCACGTGAATCATGCCTTTCAGCGTGTATGTGGAAGGGTCGACGACCGCGATACCGCCCTCTGACTTGTGGTGGTTCAACACCGGGATCGACAGGTAAACCAGTCCATCGCGGGGATTCCACACCGGCTGCTCAAGACCGTCGGTTGCTTGTGGAAATCTGAGCTTTCCAAGGACATGATGGCCTCTGGCGGTGGAAACAAAGGTAATGAAAGGAGGTGTGTCCTCATTGTTTGCCGCTATAACCACGTGCTGACGTAGGTCATAAGCGATTTCATCAACCCGTTTCTTGCCGCCGGTATCGATGGTGTCAATGATCTTCCTTTCACTGATGTCGATGACACGTAGTTTGCTGTTACCGTCTCCCGCCCAGAATTGGTCTTTGCCCACAGCGACCAATCCATTCGGTCCGCCACGGGAAAACCCGCGGGCCCGTCCGGCGAAGCGGTCGGTCTTGGCATTAACCAGGTCCACGGAATGATTTGAGCGGTCCGAAAAAGCATAAACGCCCTGTGGCAAGGAAACCGCACTGATGTCGAAACTCTTCAGCGGATGCCCAGGAATTGCGATGGTCGCTACACGGTGCAGGGGTGCTCCCTCCGTATCCTTGGCAGCCACGGAAAAAGGTAAAGTCGCCGCGACAGCCAGGGGCCGCCAACGCAATGAAGAATTTTTTCATCGAAACGCTCCGTGAAAGTGGATACGACTTTCGCTCGAACTTGCACCGCTCCGGAATTTATTGAGGAGCGATGCAAGGTCGTGTAGACGAGCGTCACATCACTCAGGTGGATTTTGCACGAGAATCACTCGGCCCCGGCCTTCATGTGAGCACATGCCGGCTATGGTGCGTCAGCTGGACTGACGCCATTCCTGGAGGAACGGCGCCTGACTCAGTCTTTGTCATTATCGATGGAGTTTTCCAGCACCTTGCCGGTCTTCGCGTCAACGCCAACTTCATGAAGGACGTGCGGATTCTTCTTGTTGGAAATATCAAATGAATAGCGCAGGCCGCTGCCGCCCCTCTCTTTTTCCAGCTCGCCGGAAACGATCTTGCCAGGATAGGTCCTGAGCGCGATCTTGCGGGCTTGTTGCATGCTGATTTTGGCCTGCTTTGCCATTGCTGAGGATGAGCCCGCGTGGGCCCCGAAACCAACACACATGAGCGTAGCGGCTGCAACGGTAGTGATAAATGTTTTCATGGTTTTCTCTCCGTTCAAATGCGTCACGACTGGACATGAATTTTTCGTCGCCGCGCGCCCACTTCGTACCTGCCGAGCGACCAAAACAAACCCGCGACATAGATCCAAGTGTCGCAACGACGACAATTTCAAGGATACAGTTGAAGGAAAAATGTTGACGTTAACTATTGAATACAAAGCTGTAATTATGTATTCATTCATATTTCGGTGGCGTCTTGTTTCAGCGGCATCTTGTTTCATCTGTGACGTCTCTTTCTGTGACGTCTCTTGATGATGAAGCTCGAAACCATCTACTATTTACCAAGGCTCGACCTCCCCATGCAAATGTCTTCCAAAGGTGGTGTGTCGGGCGCGGGTGGGGGCGTATTCCAATGCGCAATGGATGAGGGTTACCAGGGCGCTTGTATCGTAGGACACACGTGTCGATAAATCGGACTCAAGGCGTCAGCCCACACTCTCGCTGGCCCCATCGCTCCCTTCTCTGGCTTGTGATCATGCTGCTGGCGCTGGGCTTCTCCTTCCAGGGGACCCGGTCCCTGTGGAATACCGATGAGGGCCGCTACACGGGCAATGCCCTGCAGATGATTGCGTCCGGGCAATATCTGATGCCGGCCTACAGCTCTGAACGGATCAATGCCAGCAAACCGCCTTTGACCTACTGGGTGATCGCCGGAGCAGTGCGCAGCCTGGGCCGCAGCACATGGGCGGTCCGCGCGCCCTATGCCCTGGCATTCGTCCTGACGGCGTTGCTTCTGTGCGCAATGGGTCGCTACTGGCTTCCCGACAAGCCCTGGCTGCCGGGATTGATCTATGGATGTTCGTTGGGGCCGTTCATCGCTGCGAATGTCGTCAGCACCGATGATTTCCTTGCGCTTTTCGAAGCGCTGGCGATGTTCGGGTTCATTGCGGCGACATTTGGTCCATCCAGGCGCAAAGCAGCAGGATACATTGCCTTGATGTGGGCGGGTTTCGGCCTGGCATTCCTGACCAAGGGGCCGCCCGGGCTGATACCGCTGCTTGGTATTGTTCCCTTTGTACTGAAACGCCACGGCCTGCGTGGCCTGCGCGGCCTGTTTTCCTGGGCAGGCGTCGGCCTGTTTTTTCTGACCGGACTGCTGTGGTACCTCGTCGTGATCATTCGTGATCCCGGATTGATCCACTATTACCTGCACTCCGAAATCTACAACCGGCTCTTCACGTCCATACAAAACCGTAACCCGCAGTGGTACGGGTGGTTCACTGCGTATGCGCCGACGCTGGCACTCGGTACTCTGCCGTGGTGGCCTGCCTTGGTGCGGGGCATGGGTACCGTGGCTTCGAAAGCACGCTTGCGCCGCTGGTGGAAGGAGCCGGCTGCACCGCTGCTTTTGTTGTCATGGTTCCTGCTGCCACTCGCCGTATTCTGCCTGGCGCAATCGCGACTGCCGGCCTACGTACTGCCGCTGTTCTTGCCTCTGTCTTTGATGCTTGCCCTGCAGCTGCATCACAGGATCGATCTGACCTCGTCCCGCCAGCGGATTCTACTCGGTGCCTGGATCGTCGCGATGCTCCTGCTCAAGGCCGGAGTCAGTTACGACCTGCAACCGATTTCGGACACCCGCGTCCAGGCGCAATCGCTGACAAGCCTCTCCCAAGGCAGAGCGTATGCTGCGATGGTGTTCGTGCAGAACACCTCGTCTCCCGTGAAAATTGAGGAACACACCCCATGGGGCCTGCGACTTTACATGAACAAGCCAATCTACGGTCTCGCCTGGAAGCGGCCGGACACGCCGGCAACGCTTTGCCGACTACTGCGCCAGCACGGCCCACTGCTCATTCTGCTGGACCCTGGCATCAAGTCCGGGGCACTCGCAACTGCGCTGGCGTCATGCCCGGGTCATACCCGCACCTCCCTGGGTTCGCTGCGCCACCGCCAGGCGTTGCTTGTTCAACCGTAGCCAGATGATCATCAAACGCGCAGACCGGCTGATTGCCCGCACGATTATCGGCACGTTATTGATCGTGTGGCTGGTTCTTGTCGGGTTCGACGTCCTCGACCAACTGGCGCGTCAATTGCGTTATGTCGGTCAGCATGGCTATACGTTCAACGACGCACTGGCTTTCATTGCCTTGACGCTACCACGGAGGATGTACCAGCACTTTGGCAGCGCGTCCCTGATTGGTGGCTTGCTCGGCCTTGGCGGTCTGGCTGCCAGCGGGGAGCTGACTGCCTTGCGCGCCGCCGGCATGTCAAAACTGCGTGTTGCAGCTTCGGTGGTCATGGCCGTGGGCATGCTGACGGCCTTGGTGATGCTCATGGGCGAGACGATTGCGCCCATCGGGGACCAGACAGCGCAAACCATGCAGATGCGTGCGCGCTTTGGCCAGGTTGGACTTTCCAACAGTGGCGGGCTATGGACACGGGCCGGCAATACCATCGTCAACGCCCGCAAGGCCTTGGCCATACGCCACAACGGCATTCCGTCGGTCCGGTTTTCCGACGTGCGCATTTTCACCCTCACGCCCGATGGTCAGGTGACACGATTCGTCCGCGCTCGAAATGCCAATCACGGTCCGTCCGGCTGGATACTGCACGATGTGCGAATCACCCTGCTGCAGAAAAATGCTTTACACGTGAGCACCGTGGATCGCATGCCGTGGCATACGCAAATCAACACAAAGGTTTTGAAACAGTCGGTGGTGCATCCGGATTATCTGTCCATGCGCGATCTTCTGCGCAACATGCACTATCTCAAAGCCAATGGCCTCAGCCCTGGCGTCTACGCCAATGTCTTCTGGAAACATGTGGTGTATCCATTGAATGTTCTGGCTTTGGTCTTGTGTGCAATGCCATTTGCATTTGGTTCGCTGAGATCGGGGGGGCTGGGCAGGCGCTTGTTCGTGGGCGTACTTCTGGCTATTGGATGGTATTTCCTGCAGAGAGTGGTGACCAATACCGCAGTCGTCTACGGATTTTCTCCACTGATTTCCAACATGGTGCCGGCCCTCGTTTTGCTTGCAGGTGGCGGATTTTACTTCAAACGGTACAACTGACCGCGGAGTCGAGCAGATCTTCCACATTTTCCGCAAGCTGGTCGAGGTGAGTCAGCTCGATATCCACGACGGCGTCAAGGTCCCTCGTAACAGGGGCAGACCATCTGGGCCTGAGACCCGGCAGCACGTGAAGCCACGTTCAGGTGCTGCCGGCGACACTTTGCTCATGTGTATCCGGCATCTTCTCCATCTCCCGGCCTTTCTCGGGGGGTTACTGCTTGCCTTCAGCGCAATTGCGACAACCGCCCCAACGGTGGTGTTGCATCCTTTCACGGCAACCTATCAGGTAGAGCGTAACGGTGCGGCGATCGGTCAGAGCACACTGACTTTGTCCAGGAATGCATACGGCAACTGGTGTTATGCCTCGGAAGTTCACGGCACCCATGGGCTGGCCGCACTACTCGGCGCCAGCATCAAGGAAACCTCCATTTTTCGCTGGCACAACGATCAACCCGAAGCAGTCAGCTACGACTACGCTCTGAATCTGACGGTCAAGAGCGCGCACCGCCACCTGGTCGTGGATTGGTCCCGACATCGGGTCAGCATGACCGAGCATGGAAAGACTGAAACCTACGCAACAACACCCGGCCTTGTCGAGCGGCATATCGTGCCGTTGGCGCTCGCCCTGGCGATTGGCCGTGGCAACAAGACGGTCATCCCACTGCCAGTTGCCGTGAAAGACCGGGTCCAGATCCAACAATTCGAGGTCATGGGGACCGACCAAGTACGTGTCCCTGCAGGCCGGTTCGCCGCAAAGAAGGTGGCGCGCATTGACAGGCACAATGGTTTCACGGTCTGGTATGCAGCGCGACACCCCCTGGCGCCGGTCAAGCTGGCGCAGAGTAGCGGTGGCCACATCACCCTGCAGCTGGAAAGCTACAAGGCCCAGTGATCCGCATTTGGGGGCACTCTACCGCTCAGGACCCTGCATGCCAATCCAGCCATTCGCTGAGGACCATCAGCGTCCACAATGCACGAGCATGATCCTGCGCACGTGAACAATGCTCGGACAGGATCTGCAGGGTGACCTCGTTGTTGATGCCGATAGACGCCAGATGGGGGCTGGACAGCAATGACTGCGCCCATCCATTCAATGGCCCGCGCAACCAGGCCCCCAGGGGGACCGAAAGTCCGCGCTTGCGTCGATGCACGACCTCACGCGGCAGATACGCAAGCGCATAACGCTTGAGAAAGACCTTGGTGGTCAGGCCATTGACCCTCTCTCGTGCCGGCAGCGTCGCGGCGAATTCGATCACCCGCGGGTGCAGGAACGGCGCGCGTACTTCCAGCGCGTGACGCATGCCGCCACGGTCGGCCTTGGCCAGCAGCGCGTCGGGCAAGGTCGTGCAAAAGTCATGTCGCTGAACCGTTTCCAGGGCGCTGCCGTATGTCTCGTGAGGATGTTCTGCAGGCGGGTCAACACCGAGGCGAAGCAACATCCCCGGGGGCATATTTGCCGTCCACAACAGGTGGCGCGCATGCGCAGGCAGGTTCTGCCCCTGCACAAAGCGTTTCAGCATGAACGAGATGCTCATCTTCTTGTCGCTGACGGGAAGCGCGTCGACCACGCGCTTGATCCCCGACCTGACTGTTGCGGGCAGGCGTGCATAACGAGCGGCCAGATGCGCGCCCAGATAGGTGGGATAACCGCCGAACAATTCGTCGGCGCCCTCCCCCGCCAGGACGATCCGCACATCCTGACTGGCACGGCGCGCGACCAGCGCCTGCGGGATCCACGCCGGATCGGCCAACGGTTCGCCAGTTGTGTGGATCAGGTCCTTCAGGGTCGCAGGGACGTCCTCTGCCGCTACCGTGACCGGAACAAAGGGGCAGTCGAGTTTGCTGGCGACCCGGGCGGCATGTTCGCCCTCGTCGAATGAGGACTCGGCGAAGCGGATTCCATAAGTGATTGGATGTGTCGCTGGGCGCACCTTGCGCAACACCGCGGTGATCAGCGACGAATCGACTCCGCCGCTCAGCAGCACGCCAAAATTGACGTCGATCTCACTTTGCTCGAAGACGGCAGTACGGAACGCGTCATCAAAGGTCCGGGTATCGGGCCGTCGTGCCTGGGTTTGTCCGATGGGACACTCGATATAGCGGCTTCGGTGTACGCCTTTGGCACTGACGATCAGCATTTCCCCCGCGGCGAGCTTGCACTGGTCCGCGAAAGGCGTTGTCGGAGCGGGGTAAAATCCGTGGGACAGGTAAGCCGCCAGAGATGCATGACCGGGACGCTGTGGCTGCGCCAGTCCTGCCTGCAACGCTGCCAATTCAGTCGCAAACGTAATGCCGTCGTCACCGTGCGTGTAGTACAGATGCCGCTCGCCGCCACGATCACGAACCAGGATCAGGGATTGCTGGCGTGGATCCCAGATCGCGATTGCAAATGCGCCCTCGAGGTGGCGCGCGAAATCCATGCCCTCTTCCAGATACAGCGGCGCGATGACGGCCACATCCGTGGTCAGATCGAACGTGTGGCCTGACTTCTGCAGGCGCGAACGCAAGGCCTTGTGATTGTCGATTTCTCCATTGCACGCAACAATCACGCCGCTGGAATGCTCGATGAGGGGTGGCTGGTGGTCCCTGACCGAACGGATGGCAAGTCGATTGGCGCCCATCGCGCCTTCCTGGCGTATCACCACCTCAGCACCGTCGGGGCCCCGGTGCACCATTGTCGACAACATGCTCAGTGCCCTGGCCTCCAGGGCCGCTGATTCGGAGCGACTTCCGAACGGGAAAATACCGCAGATTCCGCACATGCGTTTACATACCTTTTCCGGTGATTCTGGTGATTCCGATCACGCCACGGAGGTGGCGGTTTGCATCAGCTCGTATCCAACCGCACCTACTCGCGCCTGGTATGTCCAGCAACCATCTCCAGGGTGCGACCGCGCCAGGTGCCGAGAACCTCTGGCGCCCGCGTCGAGCAGCGCGCCAGGACCGAGTCGAGCGCACGGCGCGGGACACCGGGGTCAAGCGCAACAAGATTCCATGGATGTGCATGCATCACCCGGCAAAGGCGTGCAGATGCACCCGCTTTTCGCCAGGCCACGCCATAAAGAGGTCTGCGAATGTACATGCGCATCCCCCAGGGCGTTTTTTCCTCGATGTGGACGTTGGATGCCGTATCTTCGACAAAGGTGAGTGCAGCGTACGGGCGATGCGCAACCATGCGTTGCAATGACCGGGCGCGCATCCTGTCATCGGCCCGGGGGTGCACGTACCAGGCCACCGCGGCCTTGATCGCCAGAAGGACGAGGACCCATGCCGCCAGCGCAACTCCCTGCCTTGCTCGCGTCAAATCAATGCGGCCACGAAGCTTCAGGGCGAGCAGCAGCGACAGTGGCGCAAACAACGGCAATACATAAAGTGGCAATCTGGATTGGGCTGCGCAAAAGACGGCCAGGGGCAGAAGCAACCACAAAGCGAGGAAGCAAGCCATCGACGGGGCGCGCCACCATCGTCGCCAGCGGGCGACGGACAGCACGTCTTTCATCCCCCGCCAGAGGGCGGGCCACCAGGGAAAGCTGCCAATGAGAAACACCGGGATATAGACCAGAGCCCAGCCATACCATTGGGGGTGCCTGTTCTGCGTCTTCGTGAACAGGCGGTCATAGATTTCGAAGTGAATGAAGTAATGCAGCACCCACGGATGTCGCACGACGACGAGTGCGTACCACGTCAGCCCGGTACACAGAAAGATCAGTAGTCCGATGGGCGAGAACAGACGCGCCAACCCTTTGCCGCCATCGCGCTTGTAGATGAACGGCACGATTGCCAGCAGCGGAAGCAACCCCGGCGGTCCCTTGGTCAGGAATGCCAATCCGAAGCCGAACCACATCAACCACAGATATCGTCTGCGACCATCTGGAGCGCCAAAAGCGGCAGCAACAAAGCCGGTCACGGCAAGCGTCTCGAACAGGGTCAGCAGCACATCGGTACTGACCACATTCGCCGCCGCAAATGTGTAGAAACTGCACGCGTAGATCAAGCCGGGCAACCAGGGTTGATCCGGAATCAACCGGGTGCCCATCAGGTACAGCAGGCCCACGGTCAGCATGAATGCCAGCGCGTACGGGAGACGAACGGCCCAGCTGTTGCGGCCGAACATCTTGATGGAGGCCGCGATCACCCAATAGGTCATGGGTGGCTTGCTGAAATTCACCCGGTCAGGACTGTAGGCGGGGACCAGGTAATTCCCCGAATCGACCATCTGCAGGGCATTGTCGGTATACCTCCCCTCGTCGGTACTCCAGAGGGCCCGCGACCCCTGGAACGCAAAGCCCAGAAGAAGCACCAGGCAGATCAGCCAGACAAAGGCCGAATGGCGGGGCCCGGGAACAAATCGCCCCGTTTTGCGTGAGGTTTGTGCAGTTTGATACATGTGCGCCCGCGGGTTGAGTGCGACTCGCCGAGGCGATCAACGTTTTTTTGAATGGCGCAGGACGAGCTGCAGGTTTCTACTGAAAATGAGGAAGCTCAACGCTTCGCCCGCAATGAAAACCGGCTCCTGCCGATGGACGGCGTAACAGATCAAAACCGCACTTCCGGCAATGCTGAAATACCAGAAGCTCAGAGGAATAATGCTTTTCCTCTTCTTTTCACTGCACAGCCACTGCACCAGAAAGCGCATCCCGAAAAGCGCCTGTCCCGCAAAACCTATGGACAGCCATATGGCCGTTGTATAGTTACCTGTCATGACGTGTTTCATGTGCCGGCGAACGACGCTCACGATGGCACGAACCAGTTGTACGTGGATAAAGGGAACAAAGCCGACGATCACGTCGCCAAGAAGAAAATACGATACAGTAAAATGCAGCGAGAAGGATTTTTTTATTGTTAACCATCCAGAGCCTGTGATTACAGTCCAGTAACCTCATGGATGAGCCTGGCTTGCCGCAGTCCCGCATGCAGTGTTGGCCCCACGGCCTGCCGCGGCCGGCACTCCTCAATGCCGTTTCAAGTGTCCGGTATTTTGCCGACGCTCACGCAACCGCCAATGAAGATTGCGCAGATAAATCACCAGCCCCCCGGCCTGCGCGAAAATGAAGACCGGATCGTCCTTGTGAATGGCATAACACAGCAACACGGCGCCGCCGATGATGCTCATGAACCAGAACGCGAGCGGAAAGATGCTGCGCTTCTTGATTTCGCTGTAGATCCATTGCAAGAGGAACCGCGCGGAAAAAACGACCTGGCCGACGATACCCACGATCAGCCACATATCAATGCTCATCACTGCTCTCCGTGGGTGACGGATCGTGGTTCACGATGTCACGCTGGCATCGTCGATCATCATCAGCAGGCGCTGGTTGACGGCATGTTGTTGTGCCTGCCAGACAGAGAGCTGCTGCGGTGGAATGCGCGGCTGGCGATCCAGTGCGGATAATGCCCGTTTCCACCACTGGCAGTAGCTCGCCACCGACAGGTCGCCAGTGATATCGCTGCCCACGATGTAGCCGCGCAGGTGCTCGATGGCCAGGCCCAGTTCCGCTTCGCGCATCACGCCCTGATCCCAGTTGGTACGCGCATCCTCGATGCTCAAGACATCCTTGTCGATGGACAGATACAGCGGGCGATCACGTGCCGCCATGTGGCCGCCGAACGCATCCAGCAAGGCGGCAGTGCTGGCGTAGTTGCGAAAGGATCGGCGCAAACCCAGCGCATGTGCCCATCCGACGCGCGCACCGATGGACCAATAGGTCAGGCGCCCCTTGAACAGCGGCAGCAAATAGTTTTCCCAGGCATGTGCGGGGGCGATGTCATGGGAGGTGATGCCGACCACGTGCACATGACCCACACGGGGCAGCGCCGAAACGGCGCGCACCCAGGAGCCGCAGTGGATCCCGAACGGAAAGCGCATGTTGTCCGGATGATTGTCGAATATCACCACATCCAATGGACCGTGTCGTGCACTGGCGCGTTCGATCAGCGGCAGGCTCAGATGGTGGAAATCACCACTGCCGGTGAAGACGGTACCGGTATCCAGTGGCAACGCGCTCTCGAGCGCGCGACCGAAAGCCTGCAGCGTCGACGTGGCACAGCCGAAGCGCAGCCGCTGCGACCAGTGCGCGAGGGGAATCACCAGGCGCCGGTCCAGCGGACCCACAGAGTCATCGAGTTCAAGAACGACTGGACGCATGGGCCGTTCGCTCCTCGAACCATTGACGATCGCTTTCGAAATGACGCGCCAGTCGCCGCAATGCAAACCGCAACAGCCGGCTGCGCGGACGCACGGCGTGGCGGGTGAAGGTGATTCGTGCCCCCAGGTGCGCCTTGACTTCAGGATCGGTCCAGCCAGCGATGTAGCGGCGCAGGCCGCGCTCGCGTGCGTAGGCGAGGTTGTGCATCCAGCTCACCGCGTACAGGTTGTGGCGACGTGCGGCGGGATAGGCAAGGCCGATGTACTTGTCCACCAGCGCGTGCCCATACTCGTAACAAAGGTTCCAGCCGATCATGCGCCCTTCATGCCGGTACACGAACACCACGCCACCACTGTCGCCATCCTGCAGCACGGTCCTGAAAAAATCGGGGTTCAAGTGATCGAAGTGGATATCGCTCTGCGCGAACACCTGTTCGTACAAGGCAAAACAGGCTTCGAGCATCGCCGGATCCTGAAACTCGGCGCAGCCGGTTGCCAGTGCTTGTACCTCCAGTTGCGCCCGCGACCGCAGCTTGCGGCGGATGTTGCGCCGCGCGCCACGTGACAGGCGAGCCAGATACGCGTCCTCGGTGTCGAAGTCGATGGGTACCCATGCGAGCGCCTGACCCTCCAGAAAGACGAAGCCGGCATCGCGACAGGCATCGGCAAAGGCATCCACCCATGCGTTGTCTTTCGCATCCAGCAGCGGCGAGACCTCGGGAAGGTCCTTGATGATCATCAACGGATGTTCGTGTGCATGTCGATCCGACAACTGTCGTGCAAGTGCGGCGGCGTCCCCATGTCCCGGAAGCCACGCGTATTCGCTGACGGTCGCGCCGATGAAGCGCGTCCATGGACACAGCAAGCGTTGCCATTGACGGTACAGTGGCAATGACCGCACGCGACGCTGAAGCCCCGCAGCGGCGGTGGTCAGAAGATCAAAGCGCGCAGTGAAAGCGGGCGTGCCGTTTACGCTGCGGCAGACCTCGAAGTCATCCGGCGGGTGGCGCAGGATGGCATCCAGGAGCGACGCGGGTTCCAGTTGTCCGATGAAAGGCATGTGCAAGGTTCACGTCCTAGTGTGGCGAACGGGTATTGCACGGATCGTTCGCCGGTAGCCACGTCTGTCGCGGTACGACGAGACGCCCAGTACAGACATCATCAGCCAGGTTTGCGCGACACTTTGCAACGTCGCTCGGAGATTCCGCATGAATGCAACTGTCCAGCAGCAGGTATTCGAGATCATTGCCGACCAGGGCAAAATCGATATCGACACCATCACCACCGAATCCACGCTGTCCGATCTGGGTATCGCCTCGCTGGAGGCAATCGAGATCATCTTCGAGATCGAGGAGCACTTCGATATCACCCTGCCCGATCAGGACACCGACTTCGATACGGGCGCCGTGCACGGCCTGCTCGATGCCGTCAATGCGGCGATTGCCGCCAAGGCCGAAGCCACCACGGACGCGCAGCCAACGGCCTCGTCCGGCAACTGAATCGGTCGTTCGAATCCCACCGTCACGGAGAGTTGCATGCAGCGCATTGTCATTACCGGTATGGGCGCGATCAGCGCTCTGGGTCAGGGTTGGATGCCTTTGTGGCACGCCGCGCGCGATGCCCGCAGCGGAATTGCGGCGCTCGAGTCTCCTGACCCCGCCAGCACACTGCGCATGAAGGTGGCTGCCGCCGTATCCGACTTCGACCCCGCGCAGCATTTCGACAGCACGCAACTGGGGTTGCTGGATCGCGTCTCGCAGTTTGCTCTGGTTGCGGCACGCGAAGCGGTCGATCAGGCCGGCATCGACTTCATGCAGGGGGAAACGGCGGCGCGCACGGCGACAGTCATCGGTACCGGCATCGGCGGCGAAACCACGCGCGACGAGCAGAGCAGACGGCTGTACCGCGACAACGCCAGTCGCGTACATCCGCTTTCGATCGTGCGTCTCATGCCCAATGCGCCTGCCAGCCAGGTCAGCATCATGCATGGACTCACCGGGCCGGCCTTCGGTGTGGTCAGCGCCTGCGCCTCGTCCAATCACGCCATCATCCAAGCTGCAGCCATGCTGCGCGCCGGCCTGGCCGACGTGGCTGTGACTGGCGGCGCGGAAGCCTGCTTCAGCCTCTCCGCCATTCGTGCCTGGGAAGCCATGCGGGTGGTCGCCGATGACACCTGCCGTCCGTTCTGCAAGCAGCGGCGGGGGCTGGTGCTGGGCGAAGGTGCCGGCATGTTCGTGCTGGAAACACTGGAGCACGCGCGGAAGCGCAATGCACCCATTCTGGCGGAACTTGCCGGCGGCGGCATGAGCGCGGATGCCAGCGATATCGTCGCGCCCTCGGCCGATGGCGCGGCTCGCGCCATCGGCATGGCCTTGCGCGAGGCGGCGCTGAATCCCGAGGATGTCGGCTACATCAACGCCCACGGTACCGGCACGCCGGCCAACGACCCCACCGAGACCCGCGCAATTCGTCAGGTTTTCGGCGCTCACGCTGACCGACTGGCGGTGTCGTCCACCAAGGGGGTTCACGGGCACGCGCTGGGCGCGGCCGGCGCACTGGAGCTGGTGGCCACCATCGCCGCGTTGCGCGACGGCGT
Source organism: uncultured Gammaproteobacteria bacterium (assembly GCA_963747595.1). GTDB lineage: Bacteria > Pseudomonadota > Gammaproteobacteria > Xanthomonadales > Rhodanobacteraceae > Oleiagrimonas. The sequence continues at coordinate 403,796 of CAVVFO010000002.1, read as the reverse complement.
GATACCGCCGACGGCGAACTTCATCGATCCGGATCCGGCCTGCGATCTGGACTACGTGCCCAACGCGGCGCGCGAACATCGCATCGAGGCGGCCTTGTCCAATTCGTTCGCCTTCGGTGGTCTGAACGCCGTGCTGGCGCTCAGACGGTGCGTTGGCTGAGCGGTCGCACTGTCGGCACTGCAAGCGCTGCGCAAAAGCGATTGTCAGGGGCATCTCGCCCCCTCTCCAATAAGGCGCCGGCACGCGTCGCCCGGCCATGCACACGTCTGCAACGCCGGACGTGGGGAGCGGCAGACGCCTGCGTGCGAAAAGGCACGCTGGCGTGGGCAACAAGGCGGCTCCACCCTTTGGGGGCCGAGCCGCCCTGCGGCAGGGTGCAAACACACTGCAAAAGATGACCACTGACGCATGGTGCGGACGTCGGAAGAAGCGCGCATCCGGGGACCTACATGCTGGCCTTGGCACGCGTCAGCAGCTGGTCCAGCAGCGCCAGTCCCATGTCGATCTCCTCGCCGCTGATATGCAATGAAGGCGCCAGGGTGATGACATTCTTGTGGTAGCCACCCACATCCAGTACCAGACCTGTCTTCTTGCCCTTGTAGTCCAGGGTGCCTTCCAGTCCCATGTCGAACATGCGGTCCAGCAGTGCCCGGTTGGGGGTGAATCCATCCGCTTCGCAGATTTCAGCACGCAACGCCAGACCGAGACCATCGACATCGCCGATCTCGGCATGTCGCTTCTGCAGGTCTTTCAGACCATCCAGGAAGTGTGCGCCCTTGGCCATGACCATGGCCTCGTAGTCGGTCTCGGCCAGCATCTTCATGGTCTCCAGCCCCACCCTCGTGCCCAGCGGGTTGGAAGCGAACGTGGAGTGCGTCGAACCGGGGGGGAACACGGTGGGATTGATCAGCTCTTCGCGCGCCCACATGCCGGCCAGAGGATTGAGGCCGTTGGTCAGGGCCTTGCCGAATACAAGTACATCCGGCTCCACACCGAAATGCTCGATGCCCCAGAGTTTGCCGGTGCGGAAAAAGCCCATCTGGATCTCATCCACCACCAGCAGGATGCCATACTGATCCAGCACCTTCTTCAGCTCCACGAAAAAGTTCTTCGGCGGAATCACGTACCCGCCGGTCCCCTGGATGGGTTCGACGTAGAACGCGGCATATTCGCACTGCCCCGCCTTGGGATCCCACACGCCGTTGTATTCAGTTTCGAACAGGCGCGCGAACTGCTGTACGCAGTGATATCCGTACTCTTCCTTGTCCATGCCCCTGGGGCCGCGGAAATGATACGGAAATGGAATGAACTGGGCGCGATCGAAATGCCCATAGCGGCGCCGGTAACGATAGCTGGAGGTGATCGCCGAGGCGCCCAGCGTACGGCCGTGGTAGCCACCCTCAAAGGCGAACATCAGGCTCTTGCCGCCGCTGGCGTTGCGTACCAGTTTCAGCGAATCCTCCACCGACTGCGCGCCACCGACGTTGAAATGCACGCGCCCCTTGTGCCCCCACTTGCGCTGCGCATCCTGTGCGATGGTCTTGGCCAGCTCGATCTTGGTGGGGTGCAGATATTGACTGGCAACCTGCGGCAGCACGTCGATCTGTTGTTTCAGGGCGTCATTGAGGCGCGGATTGGCATAGCCGAAATTGACCGCCGAATACCACATCTGCAGATCCAGGAACGGCGTGTCGTTGCGGTCGAACAGGTAGCTGCCCTCGCAGCGTGTAAACACCTTCGGTGGATCGGCGTAATGCACCGTGTCACCGAATGAACAGTAACGCGCTTCATCCTCAAGCAATTGTGCGTCGGTGGATTCGACGGCGACCTCGTCGGCCATCGCGGCAGAAACATTCATGGGCAGCTCTCAGTTGGCAACAGACAGGGGAATACGTGGGGTACTGGCGGGATCGCCGGTGCGGGGCAGCATCGACAGCCACGGCACAGCGTCCGCGAAGTCCTGGATCGGCGCATGCGGCAGTTGCCCGTCCCGGCAGTGTGCGATCAGGCGATGCTTGGCCAGGACGAAGTCCGCCTGCTCCGCCACACAGAAATCGGATCGACCATCACCGACCATCAGGATGCGTTGGCGCGCATGCTGCCGCTCGCGCCGCGCGCACATGCATTTGCAGGTTCCGCTTGCGGCCGTACAGGAGATTGATGCGTTTGGCGAAATCATCCGCCAGCGGCGCGTGCCCTGCGGACGCAAATGGTTGGCATACACCGGCAGGTGGCCCAGGCCATGGCGTGCCAGGATGCGTTCGATGGCGTAGTCCAGGCCGTCGCTGATCACGCGCAACGGCATGCCCAGCCCTCCGGCGAGCGCGGCGAACTCGGCAAACCCCGGGTCGATGGGCACCTCGTCCAGCAATGCATCCAGCTCGCTCTGGTCGGCATCGAGCAGCGCCACCTGCCCCGCCATGCATTGGCGCGAACCAATGTCGCCGCGCAGCCACTGCTGCTCGAGATGCTCCCATCCCGGGCGCGCAAACTGTTTCAGCAAGGCATCGGTCACATCGTCCAACGCGATGGTGCCGTCAAAGTCGCAGAGAATGGTCCAGTCAGACACGTGTACTCCGGAACAGGAAAGACCGTGTTTCAAGCGTGAACGGTCTTTCTTTCGCTGCCCTTTCCCGGGTCACTGCAAATGATCAGTCACATCCCGATGCACGGCGTCCCGGACTGCGCCGATTCCGGTCCGCTCGTCGGCCAAGCGCAGGGTGTCCGCATCGGCACTCGCACGGATGTCGCAGGGAACAGGCTCCATGACGAAAGACCCGGTGCTTACAAAAACGTGAGCAAACCGATGGCAGCGGCAAGAAAGGCGCGCATCCTATTGCCACCGCATCGAAGCGACCCGCCGAACTCGACAGCAAAGGGTTGCGCATGTCTAATCACGGCATCGGATCAATCCGTGGAGTTCGACCGTGATGAAATCGTTGGCAGGCCCGGTGGACGCGAGGTTGCCCTATTTGCATGAACCCGCGAGGTGGTCGATGCGGCCCATGGAAGACGCACTGTTGTCACGGCGCCAGAAGGCAGGCACGGAAAAAACGGCAGCCGGAGCGTCACATCTGCCGCGCGCAGGGATCCATCGCATCCTCGTCTGCCAGCCCAGCCATAGCCTCGGAAACTCGCTGCTACTGACGCCGTTACTGCGAGAACTGCAGCAGCTGTACCCCGGCGCTGAAGTAGATGTCCTTACCCGCTGTTCAGTCGCGCAAGAGATTTACGGCGGGCATCCCAATGTCCGCCGCATTCTCCGCCTCCCCGCTCACGCTGCGGGCCATCTGCCCACGTACGTGCGCATCCTTCAGCAGGTCCGGTCTGTCCGTTACGACCTGTGCATTGACCCGGATGCGAAGTCACGCACCGGACGGCTGCTTCTTGGCCTCGCCCGCGCTCGCTACAAGCTTGGATTTCTCAGGGCAGAGAAACACGGTGGCATGACCCATGGCGTGCCCGTACCAGAGACCCTCCCGAGCAAGGGAAAGAGACCCGTCTACCTGCTGCGCCAGGCAACTGGCCGTCATGCCGAGGCAACGTTTCCCACACCGGATATCTGCCTGAATGCTGCCGAGCGGGCGTACGGCCGCCATGCCCTGCGTGACTTGATCGGCGACCGCGATATGACGGAAAAAAGCAGGGTGATCGGCATCTTCGCGAATGCGACCGGTCCCAAGCTGCTTTCGGATGCGTGGTGGAATGCATTCCTCATCGAGCTGGAGGCGTCAGGCACCCGCCATATCTTCGTGGAAATCGTACCCGCCTTCGCACGTTCGGTGCTGGGAAACCGTTATCCCGCCTACTTTTCCAGCGACCTGCGCAAACTGGGCAGCGTGCTCGGAGCACTGGACCACTTCGTCAGCCTGGATTGTGGGGTCATGCATCTGGGCAGCGCCAGCAATGCCCGCACGATCGCCATCTTCACCACGACGCGATCGGACCAGTGGGGGCCCTACGGGCCGGACGAACGCATCGTCGAGGCAGAAAACCTCACCGCTGAATCCACGGCGCGGGAGGTCATGCGGCTGTGCCGTGCAACGTCATAGCCCGCGCCTGGCTTTGGAGTGCCCGCTTGGCGGCAACTGCGCGTGGACACCGAGGCGGCCGATCATCGCTCATCTCCTTGTCCCGTCACATGACACGCCCCGTGCGGGCTGCATCCTCACCAAACCGTAAGCATTGGGTGATAGTCGCGGGTGATTGCCGGGAATAGGCTCCTGAGTCGTGGCGCCTCGGTCAGCCTCGGGAGGGTGAGAGATGCGTGGCTTGAGATGTTTTATTGCGGTGCTGGTATTGATGATGCCCACGGCAGTGATGGCCGGTGGTGGTCCGCTGGGTATCGACCATCGGTTGCACTACGACAATAGTGGTATCTGGAATCGTGGTGTGCAGAAGGATGTGCAGTACGCCACCATTGTCACGGTCATCGGCGGCGCGTTCGCGCTGGGGGACCACAATCGCCTGGGCGATACGTTCTGGCGTTCGTTCGATGCGCTGGCCGTTTCCGCCGCCGGATCACAGGTGCTGAAATGGACATTTCAGCGCGAACGGCCATCGCAGACCAACGACCCCAACAAGTTTTTCCAGGGACTCCACAACCAGAGCTTTCCCAGCGGCGAGGTCACCGCAGTGTCGGCAGCAGTGACGCCATTCATGGTGCGCTACGGCAGCGAACACCCAGCTGTCTACGGCTTGGCCGTGCTGCCCGTCTACGACGCAATCGCCCGCATGAAAACCCATGGACACTGGCAGACCGATGTCATCGCCGGTGCGGCGCTGGGGACCGCCGTGGGCATCTGGGCGTCGCATCGGCACCACTCGCTGATCGTCGGTCTGCTGCCGGGTGGCTTCAGCGTCGGGTACATCAAGCACTTCTGAGAAATCACACCGAAGACAGGGGGGCGGATTGGCCGGCCTGTCGATCGGCCCCCGGTGTCGTGGCCGATGCCACCTGCCCGTGCATATCGTCCTCATACGGGGTGGAGCGCCCGCGCAAGGCGCGCCAGAATCGCCGCAGCCCGGCCCACTGCTGGCCCACGAATCCCTTCTCGTTGTCCGCATCGATGGCAGGGTCATCGACGCCACATGGATGCAGTGGTTCGTTGTACAGCGCGGTATGAAACATTATGTCCCAGATCGGGAAGACCAGGGCGAAATTGCAGTTGTGCAAATGAGGCCGTCGGGGATCGATCATCATGTGGTGATGGCGATGATACACAGGGTCCACCAGAAGCTTGTCCAGCACCCTGCCGAAGCGCACCCGCACGTTGGCATGGGAGAAGATCTGCACCAGATTGCCCAGCACGACCAGCAGCGCATAATCCACCGGTTGCACGCCGATCAGCAGCGACACGGCGGTGATGATCAGGACCTCGAACAGATCATCCAGGTAGTGATCGCGGTCGTTGGACCAGCAATTCAATTGTCGCTGGCTGTGATGCAGACTGTGCAGCGCCCACCACCATGGGACGGCGTGTTGCAGCCGGTGGATCAGGTAATACACCAGATCGAACAGGATGAAATAGATCAGGAACTGGATGACAGTGTGCCCGCGCAGCCCGGGCAATACCTGCTGCAGCGTGACGAGGCCGGACATGCCGCCGCTACCACCGCCGCCGCCGGAAATATGTCCAAGCCAGTACACGGCCGGCTGCAGTATCAGATACGTGAAAATGGGCAGGACACCGAAATATTTCAGCAGCGTGTAGAAACGGTCGATGCGCGCATACCGGCGATGCGCCCAGCGTTCGGCCGGAATCAGCGACTCCAGTGGGCGGAACAGGAACACGATGCACAGCACTTCTACCAGGCTGATCAGGAGTGCGCTCGCGATCTCCTGCGGCGAGTCGATGATTCCCGCAAGCCCTGACGCATGCAGCATCGGAGTGATGGCGTCGACGGCCAGCCCCTGCACCGCGTCATGCCACAGATTCCATGAGGTCAGCATGCCTGATATCCGATCACTGCCGAACACCGAAGTGTGTACCGGCAACCTTGCAACAGGCTTTCCTGCTTATCGATACACGGTGCATGCGATCCCCGCGGAGCCAATACCGCACCGTAAGGTGCCTGTGGCCGTGGCGCTGCTAGCATCGGGATGACTCCAAACCCTGGATTACATCGATGTTTCGTCATATTGCGTTTCGCAGCATGTTTCTCCTGAGCGCCGGCATGATGCTTTGCGCCGTCACTGCCGTGGCGGCGCCGACATCCGGTTCGACGCGTCAGATTCACCTGTCGCAACACGGAGCCGGATTGGGCTTTGACGACATGACATATGCCGCATCGCTGCACCGTGTCCTGGTGCCTGCGGCGCAAAGCGGTGCCCTGGCGCTGATCGACCCGGAAAACCAGCACCTGAGTGAGTGGCCGCACGTGGTGCCATCGGGAAGCGGGCCCGACCATGATGATGCGGGCAGCACATCGGCCGCTGTCGGCCTTGGACTGGTCTTTGTCAGCGATCATCAGGATCAGGCCGTGGTAGCGCTCGATGCGCGCACCCATCATGAGGTGGCCCGCGCCAGGCTGGCATCGGGGCCGGATTATGTGCGCTACGTGGCGCCACTGCACCAGGTATGGGTGACCGAGCCGGGTGCCAGTCAGATCGAGCGTTTCGCGGTGACCTCCGGCGACCAACCGACGATCACGCGCATAGGTGCAACAAAGGTCAAGGGTGGTCCCGAGTCGCTGGTCATCGATGCGCATAGTGGCGTGGCCTATACCAACCAGTGGAAAGACCATACCGTCCAGATCAGCCTGCAGCATCCACACGTTACGGCGACGTGGCCCAACACCTGTGAAGGCAGCCGCGGCCTGGCCCTGGCGCCGGACCAGGGGTTGCTGTTCGTGGGCTGCAAGGAGGGCAAGGTCGTGGCGCTGCGACCATCGCGGCACGGCAAGGTGGTCAGTCATGCCAAGGTCGGCGCCGGCGTGGACATCATTGCCTGGAACAAGTCGCTGAAGCACCTGTATGCGCCGGGCGCACGCAGTGCCACGCTGAGCGTGCTGAAACTGGGCCCTCATGACGCCCTCACCCGTGTCGCCACCGTGCCGGCCGCCAGGCATTCGCACTGCGTCACCACCGATGGCCGCGATCATGCCTACGTATGCGCGCCGCTCACCGGTTCCGTGATCGTCTATACCGACAGGTGATTGCATTGAGTGTGAGTGCCCAGGGTGACTTCAAGCAGGGGCGCTGCAGCGACACCCGGCGCGGATGTCATTCCTCGTCGGGATAGGTTTTCAGCAGACGCAGCTCATCCAGATATCGCCTGATGACCTCGCGCAACGACATGGGCCGGGCGCCGCGGGCACGATTCTCGGCGCCGATGGCGTACAGGTACTTCCAGTGTCTGAGCAGTCCGGCGTAGGTCTCGCGGATGCTGGTACGCGGATCCCAGATGTAGGTCGGCTCGCCGCCCGCGCCGTTGTATTCGACAATGGTCAATTCCTCGCCCCGCTTGAGCGCATCCAGGCTGGTGTAGCGCACATCGAAGCGTCCGATGAAAAACCCCGGCACCTCGCCGACGATGGTGTCGAAGACCTTGTCCAGCGCAGGCGTGATGTGCTGCGTGCCATTCTCGAAGGCCGCGCCGCGAACATGATTGCCCAGGGACACGAGCTGGTGTGTCTGCCCCGGTGCCAGCACATCGTCCAGATGCGCATGGTTGCGCTTGAAATAGACCCTGGCGAACGCTTTGGCCCGGGGATCGTGCAGGATGAGCTGACGCAGGGTGCGCGTTCCGTCACCGACCACGTGCGGAAAATGCTTGATGGTCATCGACAGGAGGCGGCCGTGGGGCTGCGACGGCATGCGCATGTAGAACATGCCGGCCTCGCCGGGTCCTTCGGCGTAGCGCTGGATCAGCAACCGCATGCCTGCCGGAAACCTCTGCAGATGCCGGGCCAGTTCGTCCCGTGTGTGCACCAGTTTGACGCCGAAGCCGCGCCGGCCGATATCCGGCTTGACGATCGCAGGCAACGCCAGACCTGCTGCATCCATGGCCCGGCATGCATCCTCGAGCATGCGCGGGCCGGTGTCGATGCTGACGAATGGCGCGGTGTGTGCCCGGCCCACCGGTCCCAGCAGGGCGAAGAGATCCGTCTTCGATTCATTGCTCAGCCCGCTGCCGTCGATGCCCGGATTGGCGATCGTAGGCAAGGTGACGCCGCGATACCGCGCCATGAGGTAGAGACAGTACGGGACGTGCAGCGCATAGGTGATACATTCTGGAGCCCGCTCCATGACCGAGGTGGCTCGCGGAGCCGCTGCGATTTTCAGACGACGTGCCAATTGATTAATCACAACCGCCCCCCGAAACCACCCATCGCCGTTGGCGCGATGCCAACGCCGATTCCAGGCACATGTCTCACGTTGGTCCCGGCTGCGTGCATGCGCAGGCGCCGCGGCATTCGCTCGAGGCCTTTTGGTGCCTGCGTCTCATGAGCGACATGCATGCGTTCATGCATTGGCTGCAAACGATTCCCGCCGAAATGCCCTGGCTGATGGCGCTGGCGATCATTGCGGGAACCTTTGTGCACGAGGATCTGGCCACTGTGGTGACCGGCATGCTCGTGGCCGACGGCGATATTGCCGTGCGGGTGGCGCTGCCTGCGTTGTACCTCGGCATCGTGGTGGGCGATATCGGCCTGTACGGACTGGGGCGGCTGATCGCGACTCATCGTCTGTCGCGCCGCTTCACCAGCGGCCGCCGCTTTGCCGCGATGAAAAAATGGCTGGATCAGCGCCTTGTGACCGGGGTGTTCGTGGTGCGCTTCCTGCCTGGCCTGCGCTTGCCTGCCTATACCGCCTACGGATTTTTTGCCATGTCGTTGCAGCGGTTCGTGGTGTCGGTCGTCTTTGCCGCCGCCATCTGGACCTCGGGCCTGTTCTACCTGTCGTACAAATTTGCCGCGCTGACACAGCACTGGCTCGGCATGCTGCACTGGCCGGTCATCATCATTGCGGCCATCGTCCCGTTGATGATCGTCAGGCACATGGTCATGGCCCGGCTTCCGGACGATGACGCCAGCGATGACGAAAGCACGGCGGAAAAGTAGCTCGATGTGGATCATCGTGCCGCTGCCGAACGCGAGCTGCGGTCGACGTCATCCAGTGCTGCCCGCACGGTCTCGACGATGTAGTTCAGGTGTGCGTCCCCGAGCGTGGCGGACAGTCGCATGTCGCACACGTTCTGGATGGCGCGCCTGGTCTGGGGCAGATGCGGCATGTGCTCGCCCAGGTAACGCCAGTTGTAGAACGCCCTGGCATTGTTGCCGGCGGCGAAGCCCGATAGCGGCAGGCCGCACTCACGCACGTAACCAATGAAGCGTTCCATCTGCCCGGCGTCGTACCCTGGCACGCGGAACTGCAGGGAATCGGGGACCCGGGTTTCGTGCGCATGCTCGGCCGGAAACGCCAGCCGTTGCGTGGCCGTCAATTCGTTGCGCAGGTGCGCGTGCATCTGCCGGTAGCGGCTGCCCCGTTCTTCCAGCAAAGCAATCTGCGGGCGGGCCACGGCGGCGGTAAGGTTGCTCATGCGCACGTTGTGCGCGGGCAGTTGTCCGGCCAGATCCTCGAACAACGTGCTGGTCATGAAATGCTTGCGGTAATTCTGCTCATAGGCACCGGACAGATAGGTCGCACGCACCATGACCTCTTCATCATTGCTGACCAGCATCCCGCCCTCGCCGGCATTGATGATCTTGTTCGACTGGAAGGAAAAGCATCCTGCCTTGCCGAACGAGCCGACCTGTCGTGCACGCCAGCGGACCCCCAGCGCATGGGCCGCATCCTCGATCAGGGTGACGCCGTGGGTGTCGCACAGGGACACGATGGCGTCCATGTCCGAGATGTAACCGCGCATGTGCGACAGCAGCAGAAACTTGGTGTCCGCGCTGATGTTGCGTTCCAGATCGCGCACGTCCAGACGCAGGTCGTCGTTGCACTCGACGAACACCGGCCTGGCGCCCAGCATCATGATGGCGCTGGGCACGGCGGTGAACGTGAACCCGGGAACAAGCACCTTGCTGCCCGCTTCCACGCCACAGGCCATCAGTGCCAGCTCGATCGCCTGCGTGCAGGAGCTCAGTCCCAGCGCGTACGGCACACCCAGGTAGGCGGCAAAATCCCGCTCCAGCAATGCAGCTTCCGAATCTTCCGGGCCGCCACCTTCGTATCTGAACAGCCGGCCCGTGCGCATCATCGCCGTGGCCCGGCGTATTCCCTCTTCGGGGATCGGCGCAAGGCGCTTGAATTCATCGGGATCAATGCCCCGCAGGTCGGAATCATTCATAAAGAGGACATCGCTCCGTCAGGAAGGCGCAACCATACACAAGGTTAGCTGAGTTCGAGGCTCAACCGAACGTTGCCAAACTGTAAACTTCTCGAAACCCCATACCCGATGGGGGTTCACCCATAATGGATGCATGCGTTCCATCCTCCGCCATGATCCAGCAATTGCACGCACTGTCTGCGGCGGGTTCCATTGCGTGTCTGCAAGCAGCGCATATTCTGCATGAAACAACCATTCACTGGACTTTCCTCGTCTCCCCCTGCGGCGCCCCGGCGATGCTGGCGAAAGGTCCGGCAAGTGCTGGCCATGGCGACATTGTCGATGATGCTCGCTGCCTGCGTCAGCTACAGCAAGCACCCCCTGCCCGACTCCGCGCAATGGATCGCGCATCCGCATGATGCCACGGGCGGTCCCCTGCATCGCCTCAGCCTCGGGAGCGCAGTGAAGCGGGCACTGCGGGACAACCGCGGCTATGCGGCTGCGCTGCTCAAGGCGCGCATCAGTGTCCTGCAATTGCGCCAGGCCGGCCTGCTGCCAAATCCGCAATTCGCTGCCAGCCTGGAAAACCCCACCACCCCCGGCCCGTATGTGAACGGATTTACCGCCCAGCTGACCCAGGATCTGGGCTGGCTGCTGACACGTGGCGCCAGCCAGGACGCGGCTCGGGCGCGGCTTGCCCAGGCACGGCTGCAAGCCGCCTGGCGGGGCTGGACGCTGGTGCAGAAAACCGCCGGCGACTACGTGGACCTGTGGTTTGCGCAGCGAAGAGTCAATCTGCTCAAGCAGCAACAGGCGCGTCTGGCAAAGCAACAAAAAGCATTGGATCGCGCTCTGGCGCGCAGCGACATCACCATGCAAAAGGACGCCGCGGAACTGACCACACTGAGCCAGGTGCAATCGCAACTGACACAGGCACGCCAGGCCCGTGTAACCGCGCAGGCGGCGCTGAACACGGATCTGAACCTGGCTCCGCAGGTGCGCTACGCGATGACGCGGCCGCGCTTGCGCCCCCTGCCTGATCATCACGCGGTGCAATCGGCGTTGCAGGCATTGCCACGAACACGCCCCGATCTTCTTGCCCTGACCGCGGGCTATCGCGCTGCCGACGCCGATTTCCGCAGCGCGGTACTGGCGCAATTCCCCGGCATCAGCGTCAATGTCAGCCGCAATGAGGATACCAGTGCCGTATTCAGCAATATCTTCGGCATCAGCCTGAATCTGCCCATCTTCGGCCGCAGCCGCAACAAGGCGCGTCTGGCGCGCGCGACACGGGCACACCTGCACGCGATGTATGCGCAACGTCTCGGCAATGCCGCTTCGCAGGCGCAGGCGCTGTATGCGCGACTGCAACAAAGTCACGCACGTCACGTGACGTTGCATACACAGTTGCCCCGCCTGCGGAAGCTGTCAAAAAACGCCGACACGGCATTCGCCGCCGGCAACCTCAATGGTGCCGAGTGGTCCTCCATCCACCAGAACCTGCTGGCGCGTGAACTCGAAGCCATGCAGGTCAGCGCCACCCTCGCCAAGGGCCGCGTGGCGCTGAATGCACTGCTGGGCCACGTGCCGCTGCATGCCTCCATTCCCCGTGCGCCCGCGCCTCCCGCCAGTGGATCGACCCCATGAGACGTATTCTCCACATCGCCATGCTTCTGATGCTGATCACCCCGGCGATGGCCGTGGCGACCGCAGACAAGCCAGCCCAACCTTCGGTGCTGATCAGCACCGCCACCATCCGTGCGCGTCGTCTGCAGCAGACCATCACGGCCTACGGGAAGGTCGAGCCGGATCCGGCCTATACCCATACCGTGAGCACCCTGGAAATGGGTGAAGTCACGCACATCATGGCGAGCCAGGGTGAACACGTGCATGCCGGCCAGGCCCTGATCGAAATGACACCCACTCCGCAGTCCAAACGCGCCTATCATCAGGCAAAAAATGCCCTGGACAGCGCGCGGGCCACGCTACAACAGGATCGTAGTCTGCTGAAGCAACACCTGACCACCCGCGCTGCTGTGGCCAGCTCCAGGCAGAAGTTCGAGGATGCGAAGTCCGCGTTGCAGGCACTCACGCATCAAGGCAGCGGCTCGCGGCATGTCATCCATGCATCCGGTCCTGCAGTCGTGACCTCGGTGGCTGCGGCGCCCGGCGCGGTCATCAATGCCGGCCAGCCATTGCTGAAATTGAGCGATGTGAACCACGTGCGCATTCGGCTTGGAATCGAGCCCGAAGACGCTCCGCGCGTGCATGCAGGACAGCACGTGCAGCTTCAGCCGGTGTTCGCCAGGAAGCCCGTGCCCATCACGGCCGGCATCGACGCCGTACATGGATTGGTGAACCCGTCCACCCGTCTGGTCGATGCGATGGTGCACGTCAGCGGCAAGAACGCCCATCGTCTGATCATCGGCAGCTGGGTCCGTGGCCGCCTTTCCGTCAAGACAGTCAGGATGCTGGCAGTGCCGCGTTCGGCGGTGCTCTCCGATGCGAACGGGGCGTACGTGTTCACCGTTCGCAACGGTCACGCTCATCGCGTCAATGTCACGGTGACGGTCGGCACGTCCAACTGGTCCGCCATCAAGGGCGACATTCATGCCGGCGACAGCGTCGTCACCAAAGGAAACTACGAACTCTCCGACGGCATGGCAACAAGGTTGTCGAAGGCGGGCAAGTAATGGCAAACGGCACGGCCAACTGGCTGCAGAACCACCGTCGCTCCGTGCTGTTCCTGCTGGCGCTGCTGGCGCTGGGTGGTGCGGCGAGCCTGTTCAAGCTGCCGACGGCATTGTTCCCGCAGGTCTCCTTTCCGCGGGTACGCGTGAGTATCGATGCCGGGGCCCGGCCGGCACAGGAGATGATGCTGCAAGTGACCCGGCCGGCCGAGCGTGCCGTGCGCGCCGTGCCCGGCGTGCGTTCGGTACGTTCGACCACCAGCCGTGGCAGCACGGATATCTCGATCAATTTCGACTGGGGCCACAACATGGTCAACGCCCTGTTGCAGGTCGAGTCGGCGATCAACCGCATCAAGCCGGATCTGCCCTCGGGGACACGCTTTACCGCCAAACGGATGTATCCGGCCGACTACACCGGGGTCATTGCCTACAGCCTGACCTCGGACAAGGTCAGCCAGGTCAAGCTGCGCGACTTGGCCGAGTACAAGATGGTGCCGTTCCTGTCGAGCGTGAAAGGCGTCGCCAAGGTGACCGTGCAAGGCGGACATCAGGCCGAGTTTCGCGTCACCGTGGATCCGGCGCAGCTCAACGCGCTGGGCTTGTCCATCGATGATGTGTCCAAGGCCTTGACGGCATCCAATGTGTTGACCGCAGTGGGGCACGTGCAGGACCACGACAAGCTCTATCTGGAAGTCTCCGACACGCGTTTCAAAAACATCAAGGATATCCGCCACACCGTGGTGCGCAGCGGCCCCAACGGCATTGTGCAGATAGATGATGTGGCGAAGGTGCGACTGGAGACCGCGCCGATCTACACGCGCTTCACCGCCGACGGCAAGCAGGCGGTGCTGCTCAACGTGTACCAGCAGCAGGGTGCCAATATTCTCAAACTGTCGCAGGCGATCAAGGCACGCCTGAAGCAGTTTCAGCCGCAGATCCCCAAGGGTGTGAAGCTGCATCAGTGGTATGACCAGAGCGTCCTGGTCGGCGTGTCCAGAAGCAGCGTGGTCGACGCCATTCTCATCGGCATCGCCCTGGCCGGGCTCGTCCTGCTGATCTTTTTGCGCAGCTGGAAGATCACTCTGGTGGCGATCATTGCCGTGCCGGCCGTACTCGCCGCCACCATGCTGTTGCTGTACGTGTTCGGCATGACGCTCAACATCATGACGCTGGGGGGCATGGCGGCCGCGGTGGGCCTGATCATCGACGATGTCATCGTCATGATCGAGCAGATCGTGCGGCAGGTACAGGAAACCAAGGAACACGGCACCCAGCGCGTACTCGCCGCGGCGCGTGAATTCACGCACCCGCAGGTCGGTTCGTCCGCGTCCACGATCGTCATCTTCCTGCCGTTGGCATTCCTGAGCGGGGTGACCGGAGCCTTCTTCAAGGCACTGTCGCTGACCATGGCTGCCAGCCTGGTGATTTCGTTCCTGGTGACCTTGCTGGTCGTCCCGCTGCTGGCCGACTTCATGCTGGGGCACAAGGATACCCAGAACGAAAAACACGGTCCGGTCGCGCGGCGTGTCAACCGCGGCTACACCCGGCTCATGGTGCACTTGCTGCGGCGTCCGGTCTGGTTGCTGGCGGGCCTCCTGCCGCTTCTGGCCGTTGCCTGGTTCGCGTTCAGTCATGTCGGCTCGGGCTTCATCCCACCCATGGACGAGGGGGGCTTCATCATCGATTACCGAGCCCCGCCCGGCACGTCGTTGCAGGAAACCAACCGGCTGTTGCAGCAGGTCGCCGCCATCATCAAGAAAAATCCGAACGTGGTGACATGGTCGCGGCGAACCGGCGCGCAGCTGGGTGGCGGCATCACCGAGCCGAACAACGGCGACTTCTTCGTGCGACTGAAATCGCCACCCCGCCCGGCGACATCGGCAGTCATGGATACCGTTCGCCAGGAGGTGCAACAGAAGGTTCCCGGCCTGGATATCGAGCTGGCGCAGCTGATCGAGGATGAGGTGGGCGATCTGACCGCCGTGCCGCAGCCGATCGACATCCGTTTGTTCGGCGATAAAGTGGATCAGCTGCGCAAAGTGGCGAAATCGGTGGCGCACGCGATCGGGGGCGTCAAGGGCGTGGTGGGCGTGCAGAATGGTGTGGTCATCGCCGGTGATGCGCTGAACATCCATGTGAACCGTGCCAAGGCGGCCATCGAGGGCATGTCCGCGCAGTCGATCACCAGCCAGTTGCAAGCGTATCTGGGCGGCGTGGTGACCACGCAGGTCCGTCAGGGAGTGAAGTACGTCGGCGTGCGTGTATGGATCCCCAAGTCGATGCGTGACCGCACCGGTCAGATCGGCGAGCTGCTGCTGCGGGCGCCGGACGGGCACCTTGTGCCGATCGAGCGTGTGGCCAGCGTGAAAACCGTGTCCGGGCAACCCGAATTGACGCGTTACAACCTGAAAAGCGACGTCGCGG
This sequence comes from uncultured Gammaproteobacteria bacterium, assembly GCA_963747595.1. Taxonomy (GTDB): domain Bacteria; phylum Pseudomonadota; class Gammaproteobacteria; order Xanthomonadales; family Rhodanobacteraceae; genus Oleiagrimonas. Next base: position 388,401 of record CAVVFO010000002.1, on the reverse strand, counting down.
TGACCGCGCGTATCAGCGGCCGCTCGCTGGGAACGACAGTCAGCGATGTCAAGAACATACTGAAGAAAAAAGGTCTGATTCCGAAGGGCGTCTACTATCAGCTCGGCGGCCTGTACAAGCAGCAGCAACAAGCCTTCAAAGGTCTTATCGAAGTATTCATTGCCGCCGTGGCGCTGGTGTTCCTGCTGCTCTTGTTCCTCTACGAGAGCTTTCGGGTGGCATTGGCCATCCTGCTCCAGCCTCTGCTGGCTACCAGCGCCGTGTTCATCGGCCTGTGGGTCACCGGAGTGGACCTCAATATCACCGCGATGATGGGCATGACCATGGTGATCGGCATCGTCACCGAGATCGCCATCTTCTACTTCTCCGAAATGCGTCTCATCGACACCGGTCAACCGCTGGTCTGGAACCTGATCCGCGCCGGCCGCAATCGCATGCGCCCCATCGTCATGAGCGCCCTGGCCTTTGCCCTGGCGTTGCTGCCCCTCGCTCTGGGGCTGGGGCAAGGCTCGGGCATGCAGCAGCCGCTGGCCATTGCCATCATCTCCGGCTTGCTGGTGCAGATTCCGCTGGTATTGCTGGTGCTTCCCGTGCTCTACAAACTGTTGATGCGTCGGCGCCGCAAAGCGCGGGTAGCATGAGGTGTGCGTCGCCGTCGCCCGCCAAGTGACGGCGCCTCTGCGGGTTGATGCGTCTACGCAGCATCCGCGGTGTCGACAAGCTCTTGGAACCAGCGCCGCGCGATCTTTCTTGTTCCCGATCCAGACACGACCTGCATGCCTCCTCGCAACTGTCTGAGCCCAAAACGGTTTGTACTGTCCTTCGGTCTCGTCAGCCTGCTGGCTGACATGGTCTACGAAGGTGCGCGCAGTATCACTGGACCCTATCTGGCCACGTTCGGGGCGTCGGCGCTGACGGTCGGGCTGATTACCGGCGTCGGCGAGGCCGTCGCCTTGGTCTTTCGCCTGGTAAGCGGTCCGCTATCGGATCGCACCGGCCGTTATTGGACCCTGTCGATCACCGGATACGCCATGACGATCATCGCCGTGCCATGTCTGGCCGTGGCCGGTGCGCTATGGCAGGCCGCCGGCCTGATCATTGGCGAGCGCTTCGGCAAGGCGGTGCGCACCCCGGCGCGCGACACGATGCTTGCGGCGGCCGGCACGGCGTCTTTCGGCCGCGGCCTGACATTCGCCGTGCACGAGGCCATGGATCAGTCCGGCGCCTTTCTGGGTCCTCTGGCGGTGGCCGGGATGATTGCACTGTTCAGCTATCGTGCCGGATTTGCCGTACTGGTACTACCTGGCGTGCTTGCGCTGCTGACGCTGGCGTGGCTGCGCCGCCGGGTGCCTGACCCCACCGCCTACGAAGTGACTGCCGATGGCCACCGCGAGGCCAGCGACGAGTTCGTCAGGGCGCGTTTGCCACGCCGATTCTGGCTGTATACGGCGTTCACGGCGGTCTCCATGCTGGGTTTCACGACGTTTGCGGTGCTTGCGTATCATGATCAGCTCACCCACGTCATCGCGCCGGCGCTGATTCCAGTCACCTATGCACTGGCCATGGCCAGTGCGGCGCTGGCGGCTCTTGGTTCCGGCTGGCTATACGACCGCATTGGGTTGCAGGGCCTGGTCGTGGCGCTGCCTTTGGCGGTGCTGGTACCGGTATTGGCGTTCCAGGACTCATCTGTGGCGGTCTGGGCCGGTGCAGCGGTCTGGGGCGCCGCGATGGGCATCCACGAATCCACCGTCCGTGCCGCAGTCGCCGATTTGGTGCCTGCCGTCCGGCGCGGTCTCGCCTACGGCATCTTCACGGCCACCTACGGACTGGCGTGGCTGGCCGGATCGGCAATCATCGGCGGGCTGTACAGCGTATCGCTGCGCGCGGTGACTGTCTTCGTGGCGGCGACGCAGATCGCGGCGTTGCCGCTGTTCCTGTGGTTGATACTGGACCGAGGCAGAAAATGGGCCGAATGAAAACGCCCCGATTCCGTGCAAGTTCACGCCATGCGTAGGAGCATGAGCACCACAGGGTGGCAATCGAACGGAGCGTTCCATGGCCGAGATCACCGGCACGCACGAGAAGTTCAGCTACGAAGCGTTCTGGCACGAGCAGGACGATCAGGTCTACTGGGGCGCGGTGGTGACACAGGACGATCGCGTCGTCGGGCGTCCCAAGGGCCATCTGATGCAGGCCGCGATCAGTGGCGATGTGGAACAGGCCGTACGTCACGTGGTGGAAACCGCCATCGAAAAGCGTCTGGACGTGGATCGCCCCGGCGATCCCGGTGAAGGCATCAAGCACGGCTGACGGAATTCCGGCGCACGACAGCCAAGAGACGTGGCGGGCCTTGCGTCCGTCGACACCGGATGTCGAGGGGGCACGCCCGGCTCAACGCCGCGAACGGAAAAACTGCCGCAGCAGGTCTGCTGATTCCCCGGCCAGCAAGCCTTCGTGCACCTCGATGCGGTGATTGTGGCGCGCCGACAGCAACGTATCGAACACGCTGCCGGCGGCGCCGGTGCGCGGGTCGCGTGCGCCGAACACCACACGCCCTACTCGCGCATGCACCAAGGCCATGGCGCACATGGCGCAGGGTTCCAGCGTGACATACAGCGTCGAGCCGGGAAAACGGTAGTTGCGTTCCCGCTGTCCCGCCTCGCGCAAGGACACGATCTCGGCGTGGGCGGTGGGATCGTGCAGCGTGATGTTGCGGTTCCAGCCTCGCCCCAGCAGCATGCCCTCGCGCACCAGCACCGCACCCACCGGAACCTCATCATCTGCGTCGCGGGCGTGTTCGGCCAATGCCAGTGCCTGCCGCATCCAGGACAGATCCAGATCACTGAACGCCTGGGCGTGCATGCGACTCGACTTGATCTCTTTCATGTCAATCAGTTGCACTATATTTCGTATCCAGCTGAAATACCTTCAACACAGATCGATTCTGCAAGCCCCTGATTTCCCTACTCCCATTCGATGGTTGCAGGCGGCTTGCCACTGATGTCGTACACGACGCGAGAAATACCTTGTAACTCGTTGATAATACGGCGTGAAACAAGATCGAGAAACGCATATGGAAGTTCTGCCCAGCGCGCGGTCATGAAGTCGATGGTTTCCACCGCACGCAACGCAATCACCCATTCATAGGCACGACCGTCGCCGACCACGCCGACAGAACGCACCGGCAGGAAAACGGCGAATGCCTGGCTGACCTGGTCGTACAGGTCATGACGGCGCAGTTCCTCGATGAAGATGGCGTCGGCCAATTGCAGTCGCTCGACGTGCTCGCGTTTCACTTCGCCCAGCATGCGCACGCCCAGCCCGGGACCGGGAAACGGATGCCGGTAGACCATCTCGCGCGGCAGGCCCAGCTCCACCCCCACGCGCCGTACCTCGTCCTTGAACAGTTCGCGCAGCGGTTCGACCAGTTTCAGGTTCATGCGCTCGGGCAGACCGCCCACGTTGTGGTGGCTCTTGATGACATGCGCCTTGCCGGTGCTGGAGCCGGCCGACTCGATCACATCCGGATAGATAGTGCCCTGCGCCAGCCATTTCACGCCTACGATCCTGGAGGATTCCTCGTCGAAGACCTCGATGAACAGGCCGCCGATGATCTTGCGCTTGGCCTCCGGGTCGGACACGCCCTCCAGCGCCTTGAAGAAGCGATCCGCGGCATCCACGCGGATCACGTTGACGCCCATGTGCTCGGCCATCGTGGCCATGACCTGATCGCCCTCACCATGACGCAACAGGCCAGTGTCGACGAATACACAGGTCAGCTGGTCGCCGATGGCCTTTTCCAGCAAGGCGGCGACCACGGAGGAATCCACGCCACCGGACAGACCCAGCAGCACATGATCGGTACCGACCTGCTCGCGCACGCGCTGCACCGCATCGGCCGCGATCTGCGCGGGCGTCCACAACGTCTCGCAGCCGCAGATGTCGACCACGAAACGGCGCAACACGTCATTGCCGCGCTCGCTGTGCGTGACCTCGGGATGAAACTGCAGTCCATAGTATTTGCGCGTCGCGTCGGCCATGGCCGCGAAGGGTATGCCGTCGGTCGTCGCCGTGGCCTCGAATCCCGGTGGTATCGCGGTGACACGGTCACCGTGGGACATCCACATCACGCTGCGTTCGCCGACCTGGAAATCCGCGAACAGCGCATCGGCCACCTCGACCATCAACTCCGAGCGACCATACTCGGCGTGATGCCCGCCTTCGACAGCGCCGCCCAGCTGATGCGCCATGGCCTGCATGCCGTAGCACACGCCCAGCAGCGGGACCCCGCACTCGAACACCGCCTGCGCAATGGACGGGGCGCCCTCGGCCGTCACCGATTCCGGGCTGCCGGACAGGATAATCCCCTTCGGTGCGAAACCGGCGACGGCGGCAGGATCGTGATCCCAACCCCAGATTTCGCAGTACACGCCAATCTCGCGCACACGGCGGGCGATCAACTGGGTGTACTGCGAGCCGAAATCGAGGATGAGGATCTTGTGCTCGTGGATATTGTGCATAGGCCGGACACGGAGAAATGGGAGATGTGGCAAAAAGAGCGGCGCAGCGGTGTATCAGCGTCGAGAATGTACGGCAAGATCCCGGATGCGGGTTCTTGTTCATGCGTTTACTGATCCGTATTTCCCACTTCCGGTTCGCGTCGTCCTCAATCGACCCGATAGTTCGGCGCTTCCTTGATGATCTGCACGTCATGCGGATGCGCCTCCAGCACGCCGGCGCCGGAGACGCGCACGAACTGCGTCTTGCGACGCATGTCGTCGATGTTGGCGCAGCCGCAGTAACCCATGGAGGCACGCAGCCCTCCCAGCATCTGGTGCACGATGGCACGCAACGGACCGCGATACGGGACGCGGCCTTCGATGCCCTCGGGCACCAGCTTGTCGGCATCGGCCTCGTCCTGGAAGTAGCGATCCTTGGACCCCAGTTGCATGGCGCCCAGCGAGCCCATGCCCCGATAGCTCTTGTAGGAACGCCCCTGGAACAGCTCGACCTCGCCCGGCGCTTCCTCCGTACCGGCGAACATGGAGCCCAACATGACCGTGGAGGCGCCAGCTGCAATCGCCTTGGCCACATCGCCGGAGTAACGGATGCCACCGTCGGCGATCAGCGGGATGTCGTCCTTGAGGGCCGTGGCCACCATGTCGATGGCGGTGATCTGCGGCACGCCGACCCCGGCGACGACGCGCGTAGTGCAAATGGAGCCGGGGCCGACGCCCACCTTGACCGCATCCGCACCTGCATCGCGCAATGCCAGTGCAGCGTCCGCGGTGACGATGTTGCCGGCAATGACCTGGATCTGCGGATACTGGCGCTTGACCCAGGCAACGCGGTCGATGACGCCCTGCGCATGCCCGTGCGCCGTATCCACGACCACCACGTCGACGCCTGCATCCACCAGGGCTTCGATGCGCGTTTCGGTATCGCCGCCCACGCCGACCGCGGCGCCGACGCGAAGCCGTTCGTGATCGTCTTTCGCGGCGTGCGGATTGTCGCGCGCCTTCTGGATATCCTTGACCGTGATCAGGCCGCGCAACTGGAAGTCGTCGTTGACCACCAGCACCTTCTCGATGCGATGCCGGTGCAGAAGATCCAGCACCTCGTCGTGGCCGGCCCCTTCCTTGACCGTGACCAGCCGCTCGCCACCGGTCATGATGTTCCTGACCGGATCGCCCGGCTTCTTCTCGAAACGCAGGTCGCGACTGGTGACGATACCCACCAGGCGCTCGCCGTCGACCACCGGCACGCCGGAGATGTTGTTGGCGGCGGTGAGCTGCATCACGTCGTGGATGGATGTATCCGGACCGACGGTAATGGGGCTGCGGATGACGCCGGCCTCGAACTTCTTCACCAGGCGCACTTCGGCCGCCTGCTGCTCGCCGCTCATGTTCTTGTGGATGATGCCGATGCCGCCGCATTGCGCCATGGTCACCGCAAGGCGTGCCTCGGTCACCGTGTCCATGGCCGCAGAGACAATGGGCACGTTGACGCGGATGTCCCGTGTCAGGCGCGAGGAGGTGTCGACGTCGCGCGGCAGCACGGTCGAGTGGGCGGGGACGAGATAGACGTCGTCGTAGGTCAGTGCCTCGGCGAGAATGCGCATGGCTTTGGAGAACCTCTTGAAGTCCCGCGGGTAAATTGGAGAATTATACCGTGCCCCGCCCGCGACGGACCAGTCACGCGACGCGATACATCTGCCGTGATTCGGCTGCTTCCAGTGTATTTTCCATCAGCGTGGCCACTGTCATGGGCCCCACCCCACCCGGGACCGGGGTGATCCAGGAGGCGCGCTCGGCGGCCGGCGTGAACTCCACGTCGCCCACCAGGCGGCCATCGTCCAGCCGATTGATGCCCACGTCGACGACCACCGCGCCCGGTTTGATCCAGTCTCCCTTGACCAGTCCGGGTTTGCCGACCGCCACGACCAGGATGTCGGCCTGCGCCACATGCCCCGGCAGATCCTGCGTGAACCGATGGCAGCAGGTCGTGGTGCATCCGGCGATCAGCATTTCCAGCGCCAGCGGCCGCCCGACATGATTGGACACGCCCACGATCACGGCATGCCGACCGCGGACCGGACGATCCGTATGGCCCAGCAGTGTCATCACGCCCTTGGGCGTGCATGGCCGCAGGCCCAGCCTGCGCAGCACCAGCCGCCCGACATTGACGGCGTGGAACCCGTCCACGTCCTTGCCGGGGTCAATGCGATCGACCAGGGCGTCCTCGTCCACATGGGGCGGCAGGGGCGACTGCACGAGAATGCCGTGCACCCGGTCATCGGCATTGAGCGTATCAATCAGCGCGAACAACTCTGCCTGCGTGGTGGATGCGGGAAGGTCGTGGTCGAACGAGCGGAAGCCGATGGCCTCGCAGGCGCGCCGCTTGTTGCGGACATATACCGCAGAGGCCGCATCGCCACCCACCAGCACCACCGCCAGGCCGGGTGCCGGATGGCCCGCTGCCACGCGTTCGGACACACGTCGGGCGAGGCGCGCCAGGATATCCTGCGAAATGCGTTTGCCGTCGAGAATGCGTGCGGTCATGAAAAACTGCCGGACAGAAGGCGCGCATTATCCGGGTTCACGCGGCATCACACAAACTGACCGGGCCGTGCATACCCATGTCCGGGTATCGCGCAGCCGCTGGCGGCGGATCAGGGAACGCTCAGTGACCGACCCGCGCCCTTGGAGGAAGGTCCTTCCGAGAGATCGCATTCCACAGGACGCTGCCCGCGAGCAGGCGGATCCATGAGGTTGCTTCTTGATCCTCCCGTACGGCTGTGCGGCGCGTGCAGGGTTTCAACGATCGCGTTTCTTGGCGTTGCGGATCAATCGCTGGCGCTTGCGTTTCTGACTGTCGGTGAGCACGTTGCGGCGACCGGCATAGGGATTTTCGCTATCGCGGAACTCGATGCGTATCGGCGTGCCCTCGAGCTTGTAGCGGCGGCGGAACACATTTTCCAGATAGCGCCGGTAGCTGTCGGCGATATGGCGCGTGCGACTGCCGTGGATGACGATGGTCGGCGGATTGGAACCCCCGGGATGGGCATAGCGCAATTTTGGCGCATGACCGCGCACCAGCGGTGGCTGTGCGCTTTCGTAGGCCTTTTCCAGCGTGCGCGTCAGATCCGATGAGGTCAGGGGCGAGTTGGCCGACGCGTGCGCACGCCCCACCGCCTGCATCAATTCGCGTAACCCCGATCCGTGCAGTGCGGAGATGAAGACGCGTTTTGCCCAACCGACAAATTGCAGGCGGCGATCCAGCGCGCGCTGACATTGTTCGCGATCATAAGGCTCCATGCCATCCCATTTGTTGACCGCGATCACCAGCGCGCGGCCGGCATCCAGGACCTGGCCGACAAGGGTGAGGTCCTGATCGGCGACATTCTCGCGCGCATCGATCATCACCACCACCACTTGCGCCGCGGCAATGGCCTGCAGGGTCTTGATGCTGCTGAATTTCTCGATGGCATCGTCGATACGTGCGCGGCGGCGCATGCCGGCAGTGTCGATCAGGGTGTAGCGTCGCCCGTCGCGTTCCAGCGGGACATGGATGGGGTCCCGCGTGGTGCCCGCAAGGTCCGAGACGATCACGCGATCTTCGCCCAACAGACGGTTGATCAGGGTGGACTTGCCCGCGTTGGGGCGGCCCACGATGGCCACGCGCATGCTGTCGTCGGCGGTATCCGGATCGTTTTCCGGCGCCGGCAGCAGTGTCGCGAGTGCGTCCAGAAGCTCCTGTGTTCCGCGATTGTGGGCACTGGAAAGTGGCAGTGCGTTGTCCATGCCGAAGACGGAAAACTCGGCCAGGGCCATGCCCTCGTCCAGACCGTCGGTTTTGTTGACGCCGATGACCACGGGCAGACTGGTGCGCCGCAGTTCCTTGAGGATGGCCTCGTCCTGGGGCAGCAGCCCGTCACGAGCATCGACCATGAACACGATGACGCTGGCCTCGGCGATGGCCAGGCGCACCTGCTTTGCGGTCAGTGCCTCGAGACCGTCACTGTCGCCCGACAGGCCACCGGTATCGACAATGACGAAGGGCGCATCGCCCAGTTCGCAGACGCCGTAGTGGCGATCCCGCGTCACTCCAGGAAAGTCCGCTACAAGCGCATCACGCGTACGTGTCAGCGCATTGAAAAGCGTGGATTTACCGACGTTGGGCCGGCCGACCAGGGTGACAACGGGGAGCATGTGATTTCACTGGTTCGCGGATCGGCCGGACACGGGCTGGATGGTGTATGCGGCGATGTCGCCATCGACATCCTCGACGTAGACCGTGTCGCCAATGACCAAAGGCTGCGCCCGGATTGCATCATGCGACAGGCGCACACGCCCGGCCAGCTTGCCGTCGCCAACCTGCAGCCAGTGCACGTAGCCGGAGCGGTCGCCGACCACCACATGGTTGCCCTGCACCGCCGGGCCGCTGAGCCAGCGCCACGCCAGTTTCTTGTTCTGCCACATGTCCGAGCCGGTCGACGTGTCGAAGCCCCACACGTGCGAAGCATCGTCGACGCCGAGCAGCGTATGGCCGCTGACGTCCAGCCCGGTGTAGGTGGAGAACGGCTGATGCCACAGCGGACGGCCGCTGCGGCCGTCGATGGCCGTCAACTCGCCGTGATAAGCGCCGGCATACAGAGTGGTTCCATTCAGCACGATGCTGCCATCGGCATCATCGAGACGTCCGATTTCGCCGCTGCCTTCCCCTGTGGCTAATGGCTGCTCCCAGAGGCTTTGGCCATTGGACAGGGTCATGGCGCGCAGCTGCCCGTCGGCACTGCCCGCAAACACCACGCCGTTGGCCACCAGCAGCGGGCCCGTGCCGCGCAAGCTGAGTGTCGGCACCACACCCTTGTCGTTGGCCCACTTGCGCTTGCCCGTGTCGGCATCGAGGCCATACACGCGCCCGTCCTCGGTACGCACCACGGCCAGACCACCGACCACGGCCGGCGCACCGATGACTTCGGATGGCAGCGCGGCCTTCCAGCGCTTCTTGCCGGTCTTGGCATCGTAGCCGTAGACGTGGCCGTTGAGCGTGCCGACGACCAGCAGACCATTGCCGACAGCCGGCCCGCCCGAGTAGGCGGTATCGGGGCGGTTCTTGTCGCCCCAGCCGAACCAGCCATGGGCGCGGCTGTAATCCTTCCACACCGTATCGCCGGTCTTGGCATCGAACGCCTTGAGAGTGCCATCGGAGCCTGCGGCGAAAATCATGCCGTCGGCATACGCCGGCCGCATGCGCACGCCGGTATCGGCGGCGCCGTCGCCGGCGCTGGCCTCCCACAGACGATGGATGGTGATGCTGGGGGTGTAATCGCTCAGGGGAGTCGGTGGCTGGATGTTTTCCTTCTTGAAGGAATCACACCCGGCCAGCGAGACCGCGGCGAGGATGGCAATGAGGATAATGCGTTTCATGCGCCCTGCTTTCCGGCCGCAGCCAGATTGTCCAGTTTCATTTTGGTCACACCGTATTGCGGCGCCCCTTTCTTCATCGCCGCCATGGCGGTCTTGTAGGCAGAGCGCGCATCGGCGTCGCGTCCTGTCTTGACCAGCGCATCACCGCGCAGTTCCTGAATGGTCGCCTTGAATGCATCCACCTTGATGCTGTCGAGCGTATCCAGGGCCTCCTTGGCTTTGCCCTGCCCCAGTTCGACACGCGCCAGACGCAGCGAGACGAGCGCCTTCAGCGTGTCGTTGTCGGCGTGCTTGCGCGCCCACAGCAACGATGTGCGCGCCTTGTCCAGATGGCCATGGTCTGCCTGGTACTGCGCATCCAGACTCGCTGCGAACACGGCATCGGCGCTGTCAGCGTAATCGTCCTGCAAGCTCTGCAACAGATTGTCAGCGCTCTTCGCATTACCGTTGGAGAGCGCGGCCTGGAACTGCTGATAGCGCGCCGATGCGTCCGCACGCTGGGTGGCGCGATGCGCTTTCCACTGCTGCCAACCGAAGATCAGGAGCAAGCCGAGCACGATGCCGACGATGATCGATACGCCGTTGGCCCGCAGCCATTGCTGGACGCGCTCGCTCTGTTCGTAATCGTCGTATTCCTCTAATGCCATGCTGTCACCGTAGAAGGCAGGCCGCACGTCCTCTGGGACGCGCGAACACCGTGATAGGGAGAAGCCGATGCGTGTGTGCCCGGCGAAACCCGCCAAGCATAGCGGAATGTGCCGGCTTCACAAGGGCATGCCGCCATATCCCATGCTGGGGCGGCCCCGGACTCCAGGGGCTCGGTCAGTTGTCGGTCTGCGTCGTCTTGCCGTTGCGCACGTTCACGTCGAAATGCGCCACATTGGCATGCTGATAGCGTGCCAGATCCACTTTCCTGCCTGCCACCGTGACAGTTGCCGCGTCCGCATTGCCGATACGCACATTCAGGCTGCCGGTATCGGATGCTTCGTAGGTTTTCTCGGTCCCTGCCGGAAGCAACCCGTATTCCAGGCGCTTGCCCTGGCTGCTGGTCACCTGAACCCAGCTGGGCTGATCCAGATGGATCGACAGGCCCTGTCCCGGCGTGGCCAGCGGCGACTGCGTGGCGGCGGCAGATGGCGACGCTGTAGCTGCCTCCATTTGTGGCGCATCGGCGCGCATGGCCGCAAACGGCGCGATCGATGCCAGCAACGGCTGCGGCTCACGATCTCCGCCCGTGTTGCCGGGCACCCCCGAGGCGGCATTTGTATGCGCGCCGCGGTGCTCGGGTGAAGTATCATGCTTCCCACGCACGGCCACGGGAGCGCTGTCCAGCGGCATCAGGTTGGCACCCTTCTGCAACCCGCCGCGCAACCCGAACCAGACCACCGGGACCAGGATCACCACAGTCAGGACAATGTAGGACGCCGCCTGCGCATAGCGCTCGAGCAGATAACGTGAGCGCGAGATACCCCCCGTCGACACCAGCGCAGGTTGTCGCGGCGTCAGACGGTGCAACTCCGCTTCGATATCGGTGTCGGATACGCCCACACAGTGTCCATACTTGATGAGATAACCGCGCAGGTAGACTTGGTAATCGATGCCGCTGTAATTGCCCGTTTCCAGCTGGCGCAGCAGGCGGACCGGAAGGCGCAACGAACGGCCACAATCGTCCAGGCTGAGGCCCCGTTCCTCGCGCCTGGAGCGCAACAGGCGGGCAAACGCGATGCCCGTCTGCTCCGCTGGGACTGCCGATGCAGAGCCATCCTCCCGGGGCTCCTCGTCAGAGGATTCAAACAGTTCTTTCTCAGTCATTTGGAGTCGCGCTGCATGGGTATGGACTGCGCCTGTTCCGAATCCGGGAACCTCGACTGCAGCTTGTGCAAATAAGTCCGGGCTCCCTCCGCGTCGCCCAGCCGTGTCGCGATCCGGTACCCCAGCGCCAGCGCCTGCGGCGAGGGATGTTGCAGGGCATCGAACCGCTGCAGAAACGCACTGGCCCGGAACGCCTCGTTCTGTTTGTAGAAAATTGCCGCCAGCCGGTAAAGGGCATAGGCATTTTCGGGGTTGATCTTGAGCGCCTTGCGAAAATCGGCGATGGCTGTGGCGTCATCCGGAATCCGCATGGCGCAGATCCCCGCATTGCTCCAGGCGCGATCGGGCGTCTTGTAGAATGGGTCGGCAAGCGCCTTGCTGAAATATTTCAGTGATTCCTTTTGCTTGCCCGTCTTGCACAGAAACGTGCCGTAGTTGTTGTTGGCCGAGCCGTCCTTGGGCTCAAGCTGCAGCGTGCGCCGATACTGCGCGCCTGCCTTGTCCAGTTCACCAATGCGCTCGTACAGCACGGCCAGCAGGGTATGCGCAGGGGCGTAGGCATCGTCGAACTTGATCGCTATCTGCAACTTCTCCAGGGCTGCTTTCAGCCGCCCTTGACCCATGTACTGCTGGGCCAGTTCGGTGTGAGTACGTGCAGCATCCTTGGCATTGACGTTCGGGGGCGGATGAAAATCGGTCGAGCCGGAGGTCGATGGCTTGTTTCCGGTCGTGGCGCAGGCTGCCAGGGCGAATGCCAGGCCGATCGCGCCGAGCAGACGTTCAAGCCGCATGGGACGCGTCCTCCGCCACACGCCTTTTGAACTCGGCCTGCCGGCGCGTACGATCCAGCACCTGTCCCTTGAGCTGGCCGCAGGCGGCGTCGATGTCGTCGCCACGCGTGCGGCGTACCGGCGCCACCAGGCCGGCTTTGTTGAGGATCGACTGGAAGGTCGCAATTGCCTGGGGCTCGGAACGCTCGTATTGCGTGCCCGGAAACGGGTTGAACGGAATCAGGTTGACCTTGCTGGGCAGCTGCCGCATCAGCCTGACCAGCTCGCGCGCGTGCTCGGGACGATCGTTGATGTCCTTCATCAACGTGTATTCGAACGTCACCAGCGCGCGCGGCCGCTTGGCCACATAGCGCTGGCACGAGGCCAGCAGCTGCTCGATGGGATAGCGCTTGTTCAACGGCACCAGCTGCGTGCGCAATTCGTCATTTGGTGCATGCAGCGAAACCGCCAGCGATACGTCGGCGGCTTCGGAGAGCTTGTCGATCTGCGGCACCAGGCCGGACGTGGACAACGTCACCCGCTTGTTCGCCAGACCGAACCCCAGATCGTCACGCATCACGTTCATCGCGGTGACGACGTTGTCGAAATTCAGCAGCGGCTCGCCCATGCCCATCATCACCACATTGGTGAGACGCCGATGCTGGTGCGGCACGTTGCCCAGATGCTTGGCCGCCACCCAGACCTGGCCCACGATCTCGGCCGCGGACAGATTGCGATTGAAGCCCTGCGTGGCCGTGGAACAGAACGTGCAGTTCAGCCCGCAGCCCACCTGGGACGACACGCACAGCGTGCCGCGGGTGGGCTCGGGGATGTACACCGCCTCGATGGCATTGCCGCCGTTCATGCCCAGCAGCCACTTGTGCGTACCGTCGGTGGAGACCTTTTCGTACATCGTGGCCGGCGGTCCGACGTAACAGGAGGCATCCAGCTTGTCGCGCAGCGCCTTGCCCAGATCCGTCATCGCGTGGAAATCGCTTTCCAGCCGATGATAGATCCACTTCATCACCTGATCGGCACGATACGGCTTCTCGCCCAGCTCGACGAAGAACGCGCGCAGGCCTTCACGATCCAGACCCAGCAGGTTGGTTTTCGGCGGATCGGTTGTCATGGCATCGGTCACTTCGCAAGCCTCGCGCATGCGTCGGATTCAGTGTCGGGTGATTCAGCGCGGGCAGATGTCCGCGTCATCGAAAAAGAAAGCAATTTCCGTGCGCGCCGTTTCGGCGGCGTCGGATCCGTGCACCGCATTGGCGTCGATCGAGTCGGCGAAATCGGCACGGATGGTGCCAGCCTCGGCATCTGCCGGATTGGTGGCGCCCATCAATTCACGATTCCGGGCAATGGCATTGTCGCCTTCGAGCACCTGGATCATCACCGGGCCTGAGCTCATGAACTCCACCAGTGCACTGTAGAACGGACGCTCGCGGTGGACGGCGTAGAAGCCTTCGGCGTCCTTGCGGCTCAGGTGTTTCATCTTCGCGGCAACGACCTTGAGGCCGGCCTGCTCGAAACGGCTGTAGATTTCACCGATGACGTTTTTGGCCACGGCATCGGGCTTGATGATCGAAAGGGTGCGCTCCAGCGCCATACGGGTGTGCTCCGGAAGTCAGGACGTAACAGGACAGTGCAGTGGCTGGACCACCGCGTCTGAAGACCAAATCCTTGCCCCTGCGCGGATTTAGGATACAAAATCTTGACAGATTCCAGACAAATCGCAAGCCCCGAGACGGGATCCAGGGCAGATTGTTTGACGGTGGCCGGTGCTGTCGCCTATGATTCAAACGGACGTTTGATTCATTTCGCGGCGATCTTCCGGAGCACACGTGCCCCCATCACAGTTTTCCACCAAGGAACGCATCCTGGGTGCCGCGGAGGGCCTGTTCGCGCAGCATGGCTTCGCCGGCGCTTCGTTGCGCCAGGTGACCGCGGCGGCGAAAGTCAACCTGGCCGCGGTGAATTACCACTTCGGCTCCAAGGATCGGCTGATCGAGGAAGTGCTCCGGCGGCGACTGGACACCCTGAATGCGAAGCGCATGGAGGCGCTGGAGGCACTGGACTGCAGCGCCGCGCTCGAGGCCGTTCTCGATGCCTTCATCCGCCCTGCCCTGGATTTGTCGCTCAGCGGTGATGATGGTGCCGGTTTCGTGCGCGTACTGGCGCGTGCCTATGCCGACCACAATGATCGCCTGCGCCGTTTCATGTCGGAAAACTATGGCCACGTCCTGAAGCGATTTGCCACCGCCTTTGCCCATCGACTGCCGCACCTGAGCAAGGAAGAAATGTATTGGCGCCTGGATATCCTTTCCGGTGCGCTCACGTACGCCATGACAAACTTCGGCATGATCAGGCGGCAGCCAGGCATGAGCGAAGACGCCTATCGCGAGCAGACCGCGGCGCATCTGGTGCATTTCGCCGCCGCCGGACTCAACGCCCCCTGAACCCGATTCACACGCAACCGGCCGCCGTGCGGCATCGGTTGCCGCAATGACTTTCCATGGAGACAAGGCATGACAGACAAACCACTTCGCATCCGCAAGGCCGCGGTACTCGGAGCCGGCGTGATGGGCGCGCAGATCGCCGCGCATCTGACCAATGCCGGTGTCGAAACCGTGCTGTTCGACCTGCCGGCAAAGAACGGCCCCGGGAACGACATCGCGGTAAAGGCGATCAGGCATCTGGGCAAGCTCAAGCCGGCGCCGCTGGGCGAGAAGTCGCTGGCCGACGCGATCATCCCCGCCGACTACGACGAGCACCTCGGCCAGATCAGGGACTGTGACCTGATCATCGAGGCCATCGCCGAGCGCCTGGATTTCAAGAAGGACCTGTACGAAAAGGTAGCGCCGCACCTGCCGGCACACGCGGTCGTCGCCAGCAACACCTCCGGGTTGTCCATCAACGCCATGGCTGGGGTGCTGCCGGAAAAAATCCGTCGTCGCTTCTGCGGCGTGCATTTCTTCAATCCGCCGCGCTACATGCACCTGGTGGAACTGATTCCCTCCGAATCCACCGACCCCGGCGTGCTGCATGGCCTGGAAGCCTTCCTGACCACCACGCTGGGCAAGGGCGTGGTCTACGCCAAGGACACCCCCAACTTCATCGGCAACCGTATCGGTGTGTTCTCCATGCTTTCCACCATGGTGCACACGCAGACTTATCGTCTGGGCTTCGACGTGGTCGACGCGCTGACCGGAAAGTCGCTGGGGCGTCCCAAGAGCGCCACCTACCGCACCGCCGACGTGGTCGGTCTGGACACCATGGCGCACGTGGTCAGGAACATGGCCGACACGCTGCCGGACGATCCCTGGCATGACTACTTCAAGGTGCCCGACTGGCTGGCGAAGCTGATCGACAATGGCGCGCTGGGGCAGAAAACCGGCGCCGGCATCTACAGGAAGGACGGCAAGACCATCAAGGTGCTGGACCTGGACACCGGCGATTACCGCGAATCCGAGCAGACCGCCTCCGACGAGGTCAACGCGATTCTGGCGATCAGGGATCCGGCCGAGCGCTTCGAGAAACTGCACGATTCCATCGACCCGCAGGCACAGTTCCTGTGGGCGTGCTTCCGCGACCTGTTCCACTACAGTGCCTGCCATCTGGCCGATATCGCCGAGACCGCGCGCGACGTCGACTTCGCCATCCGCTGGGGCTACGGCTGGAAGCAGGGTCCGTTCGAGACCTGGCAGG
Organism: uncultured Gammaproteobacteria bacterium; assembly: GCA_963747595.1. Taxonomy (GTDB): domain Bacteria; phylum Pseudomonadota; class Gammaproteobacteria; order Xanthomonadales; family Rhodanobacteraceae; genus Oleiagrimonas. The sequence goes on along the minus strand of CAVVFO010000002.1, from coordinate 372,179 downwards.
CGGCTGGCTGGAGTCAGGTGGCGCGGTGGATCGAGGAAGACATCGCTGCCGGCAAGGCCATGAGCAGCACGCCCCTGCCCGACTGGGTCACCGACGGACGCCGCGGCGTGCATCATGCCGACGGTTCCTGGGCCCCGGCCAGGGGCGAGGACCTGCCGCGCTCCGACCACCCGGTCTATGAACGCCAGATCTTTCCAGACGCGCTCATGGGCGAGCCCCGCAACGAGGGCACCACCGTGTGGGAAAACGCCGGCGTGCGGCTATGGACGCTCGAGGAAGGCGATGCCATCGGCATCCTCTCGTTCAAGACCAAGATGAACACCGTCAACGACCATGTGCTGGACGGCATCCAGCACGCCATCGACGTAGCCGAAGACACACTCAAGGCCATGGTCATCTGGCAGACCGGCGACAATTTTTCCGCCGGTGCCGACCTCAAGGGCGCCCTGGGCCTTCTCAAGGAGGGCAAGCTAGCCGCGTTCGAGTCCATGGTGGCCAACTTCCAGGCCACCAGCATGAAAATCCGCAGCTCCATGATCCCGGTGGTCGCGGCCGTGCGCGGCCTCACCCTGGGCGGGGGCTGCGAATTCCAGATGCACGCGGCGCATACCGTGGCGGCCCTGGAGTCCTACATCGGCCTGGTGGAAGCAGGCGTCGGCCTGCTGCCGGCCGGAGGTGGCCTGAAGGAAATCGCCTCGCGCTGCGGCAACGCCCCGGTGGGCGATCCGTTCGAGCACGTCAGGCGCTACTTCGAGACTGTCGCCATGGCCAAGGTGGCCGGCTCGGCGCTGGAGGCGAAGCAGTTCGGCCTGCTGCGCGAGACCGACACCATCGTCTTCAACGCCAACGAGCTCCTGTACGTGGCCATGCAGATGGCCGACGCGCTGGCCGAGACCGGCTACCGACCGCCCCTGCCGGCCCGATCCATCCCGGTGGCCGGCGACGTCGGCACCGCCAGCATCAAGGCGCAGCTGGTCAACATGCTGGAAGGCCGCTTCATTTCCGAACACGACTACGAGATCGCCGGCCGCATCGCCGATACCTTGTGCGGGGGACAGATCGAACGCGGTTCCAGGGTCGACGCGGACTGGCTGCTGGCACTGGAACGCAAGCACTTCGTGGCGCTGGCGCAAATGGACAAGACCCAGGCGCGCATCGACCACACCATGAAAACGGGCAAGCCGCTGAGAAATTGAAGCCGGGACCCGGGACCCGGGACCCGGGTCCCGGGTCCCGGGTCCCGGAAAAGCCTTGAACCCGCCTACTCGTCATCCCAGCGAAAGCCGGGATCCATTTTCGCTCTGATGCAACAAGATCAAGATGGATCCCAGCTTCCGCTGGGATGACGGCCAGGCAAACCCTGCTTCCCCTCTTTCCGATCGAGGAACCAGATCATGAGCAAACAGATCCAGGACGCCTACATCGTCTCCACCGTGCGCACGCCGGTGGGCAAGGCGCCGCGTGGCGTCTTTCGCCACACCCGGCCCGATGACATGCTGGCGCACGTCATTCGCGCCGCCATGGAACAGTGCGCCGGCGTCGACCCCGCACGCATCACCGATGTCATGATCGGTTGCGCCATGCCCGAGGCCGAGCAAGGCATGAATGTGGCGCGCATTGGGGCGTTGCTGGCCGGCCTCCCCGAGACCGTGCCGGGCGTCACCATCAATCGTTTCTGTTCCTCCGGCGTGCAGTCGGTGGCCATGGCGGCCGACCGCATCCGTCTGGGCGAGGCCGACCTGATGATCGCCGGCGGCACCGAGAGCATGTCCATGGTGCCCATGATGGGCCACAAGGTTGCCATGAATCCGGCCATCTTCACCGATGAAAACGTCGCTATCGCATACGGCATGGGCATCACCGCGGAGAAGGTCGCCGAACGCTGGAACGTTTCGCGCGAGGCGCAGGATGCCTTCGCTGCGGAAAGCCATCGCCGCGCACTGGCCGCCATCGAGGCCGGCAACTTCAGGGAAGAAATCGTGCCGTTCACGCTGGATGATCGATACCCGGACGTCGCCAACCGCAGCGTGCGCGAGGACCAGCGCACCATCGACACCGACGAAGGTCCACGCCAAGGCAGCACGCCCGATGTACTGGCAAAACTGAAGCCGGTGTTCCGCAATGCCCAGTTCGGTGGCACTGTTACCGCTGGCAACTCATCGCAGATGTCCGACGGCGCCGGCGCCGTGCTGCTGGCCAGCGAAAAGGCCGTCAACGACTACGGCCTCACCCCGCTGGCGCGCTTCGTCGGCTATTCCGTGGCCGGCGTGCCGCCGGACGTGATGGGCATCGGCCCCAAGGAAGCCATTCCCAAGGCGCTGCAGGGCACCGGCCTGAAACAGGACGACATGGACTGGATCGAGCTCAATGAGGCCTTCGCCGCGCAGTCGCTGGCGGTCATCAACGAGCTCGGTCTGGATATGGAAAAGGTCAACCCGGAAGGCGGTGCCATCGCCCTGGGCCACCCGCTGGGCGCCACCGGCGCCATCCGCGTCGCCACCCTCGTGCACGGGCTGCGCCGCCGCAAGCAGAAATACGGCATGGTCACCATGTGCATCGGCACCGGCATGGGCTTCGCCGGCATCTTCGAGGCGCTGTAACCGTCCACGGGTCTTGAAGCGCAGCGTGATGGCGCGCAACCTCGTCCACGGTGTCGGTCATGGATCTTGCCGGTCTTGATGACCGGCGCCGCGGCATGGGTGAACGCTGCGGACAAACGTGATGCCGCCGTGTGGCCGGATAGTGCGTGCGTGCTGCATCAACACTCCGGTGGCGAGAGACTGAAACTTGCCGCACAGCCATTCAACATGGATGTGACGCAGCTTTCATGCTGCGCCGGGTAAGTTGGACGGCCAAAAAAGGCGCCTGTTCACTTCGCCAGCGATGCCATCAGGAGGCAGCATGCCAAGTCACCACCATGATCTCGTCGTCGTTGGTACAGGCACCGCCGCCAACGTTGTCGCCGGCTCCTGCCGCCAGTCCGGATGGTCCGTGGCCGTCATCGACCATCGCCCGTTCGGCGGCACCTGCGCGTTGCGTGGATGCGATCCCAAGAAGGTGCTCAGGTCCGCAGTGGAGATTGCCGACGGTTTCCGCCGGATGCAGGACATCGGCACGATCAAAGGCGACCTGACGCTGGACTGGATGGCCATGCAGCGTCACAAGCACAGCTTCACCGATCCGGTGCCCGAAGCACGCGAGGCATCCTACGCCGACCAGGGCATCGACGCCTTCCACGGGCACGCACGGTTCATCGATGCGCATGCGCTGCAGGTCGGCGACGACCGGCTGCAGGGCAAGCATGTGGTCATCGCCGCCGGCGCCAAACCTGTCGACCTGCCCATTGACGGTGCACACCATCTGGTCACCAGCGACGCCTTCATGGAACTCGACACCCTGCCGCAACGCGTCGTTCTGGTCGGTGGCGGTTACATCGGCTTCGAGTTTGCGCACCTCGCCGCCCGGGCCGGCGCGCACGTGACGATGCTGCATCGCGATGACACGCCTCTGGGCGCCTTCGACCCGGATCTGGTGCGCCTTCTGGTCAAGCGCACACGCGCCATCGGTGTGGACGTGCGCCTGGGGCACGAGGTCAAGGCCGTGCGGCGGACAGACGCGGGGATCACCGTCGAGGCTGATGCTGCGGGCGAGCATGCCGCATTCGACGCGGACCTTGCGGTGCATTGTGCAGGGCGTGTCCCGGCGCTGGGGGAACTGGACCTGGATGCGGCCGGCATCGAGCATCATCACGGACGTCTCGAACTGGACCGACAGTTTCGCAGCACCAGTCAGCCGCACGTCTACGCCGCCGGTGATGCCGCTGGTGGACCGCTGCCGCTGACGCCCGTTGCTGCCCTGGAAGCACACGCAGTGGTGGACAACCTGCTGAGAGACGCGGGGAGCACAGTCGACTACACCGGCATTCCCAGTGTCGTGTTCACCTTGCCGGCACTGGCCCGCGTCGGGCTGAGGGAATCACAGGCACGGGAGCAAGGCCTGCGTTACCGGGTCAAGCATGAAACGGTGCCGAACTGGTTCACGGCGCGCCGCGTCAACGAACAAGGGTATGCCTACAAGGTGCTGGTCGAAGAAGAATCCAAACGGCTGCTGGGGGCGCACATGATCGGTCCGGATGCCAGCGAGACCATCAATGTGTTCGCGTTTGCGATGCGTAGCGGGCTTAATGCCGACGCCCTTCGCCACGCCACCTTTGCCTACCCCACCGCCGCCTCGGATATCGCATCGATGCTGCCCTGACATGATCGGTTCGGCTTGATCGCATATCCGCAAGTGGCCGTGCCCGTGCCTGCGCGGCAACAGTTGGTCGCCGTGGCGGTGACCAGCCCGCCGTTGTCGCGCTAGCGCTAGCAGATGGCGTCTGTGTCCGTCAGCCAGACCGTCGGCGCCGGCGCCTGCCTCCCCAATGAAGTTGCTCCCGAGCGCGGGCCTGGTGCGGTTCGGGTCAGCGCCCTCAGTTCATCCAGACCGCCGCTCACCGACTTCGACGCCCCCCCTACAGCTTGATCCGATACGGCCGTGACCAGCTTGCGGCTTGGGGGTTTGCCAGGCCATTTCGGCCGCCCCGTTGGCGCAGGAACGCGGCATGGCACCGAGGCGGGCTTCATGCGCACGCAGGGGCGTGAAGAGGTGTGATGTCCGGTCCTGCGCCCCTGCCCAGCGCCTGTATGCGTTGCTTTCAAGCGCAGGTGAACTGAATGAAAGTCTCTGCAGGCCTCCCACCGTGCATCGAAGTGTTGCAAGATGGTGCAGATGAGCACCGCTGACGAGCATGACCCGGCCTCACCGGATCACGGTCCCATGTCGCAACGCGACCGATCGTGGATACGTGCCATTGGCATCGGCCTGGTCGTGGCCGCACTGACAGCCCTGGTGCTGCTAGCCAATGCGACACCGGGCATGTCGCCGTTCCCGCAGCCGGTGGCGATGGCCTTCGCCGGAAGCGTGCTGGGTTGGCAGCATTCACTGGTGATGGCGCTGGTGCTTCATGTCATCTATGTAACGGCCTGGGCAGCGATATTCGTGCGCTATTTGCCGCGCCGCGGATTGCCGGCTGCGCTGATGCTGGCCTGCGTATTGTGGATCATCATGCTGCTGCTGATCTTCCCCATTCTGGGCTGGGGTCTGGCTGGAACCCACATCAGCGCTCACGTGGTGCCGGCCTCCCTTGTGCCACACCTGATCTTCGGCATTTCGCTGTGGCTGCTGCAGCGCTATGTTCCCGGCCGCGCCGCGAAGGCACCGTGAGCCGTGCGGAGATGGTGGCTGCGTTCGCTTCCCCCCACCATGGGCACGTTCTGCGTACGGGTGCCACTACGTGAGCACGCAGACGGCGCTGAGTCTGCTGATGTACGCGCTGGCGGCCGGACTGGAAATCGGCGGCTGCTTTGCAGTGTGGGCTGTGCTGCGTCTGCACCGGCCGGCGTGGTGGCTGTTGCCCGGCATGCTGGCGTTGGTGCTGTTCGCCGCCGTCTTGACGCGCGTCGATGTGCCGCTGGCCGGTCGCGCCTACGCCGCGTACGGCGGCATCTATATCCTGGCGTCGCTGGTCTGGCTGTGGGGTGTGGAGCAGCAGATGCCCGATCGTTACGACATCCTCGGCGCCGCACTGTGCCTGCTGGGCGCCATGGTGATCCTCATCGGACGTCACGCCGGGCCGCCATGAGGTTTGTGCGCGATCAATCAGCGGGCATGCACGGGAAGTGGGTCCATGGCATGTGAATGTACTGACATCGATGCACGCGCGCAGAACGAGCGGCGCGTGGTGAAGGTCGCCCTGGCGCTGAATGCGCTGTTGTTCGCCGTCGGTCTGGGCGCCGGGCTGTACGCAGGCTCCACCGGGATCCTGGCGGACGCGCTGGACATGCTCTGTGACGCATCGGGGTATGCCCTGGCGCTTCTGGCCATCGGTCGCAGCGCGCACTTCAAGCGTCTCTCGGCGCGCTGGACGGGATGGACGCTGGCCCTGCTGGGCGCGCTGATCGTCGCCGAGGCCATCAGGCGCTGGATCATGGGCAGCCAGCCGCTGGGGCCGGTGATGGCTGGATATTCGGTGCTCTCATTCTGCGTGAATGTCTACGTGATGACGCGCCTGGCGAAGGTGCGTGGCGGCGGCGTGCATCTCAACGCCAGTTATCTGTGCACGCGCGCCGATGTGCTGGCGAACGTGGCCTTGTTCGTCTCGGGCATGCTTGTCTGGAGCACGGGCCTGTCCGTGCTGGATGCGCTGGTGGGCATGGGAATCGCGCTGCTGGTGTTTCACGAGGCGCGCGAGATTCTTGCCGATGCTGCAGTATGAAGGTCACGGCAAAGCGTGATCCGACAGATCGGGGCTGCCGGCTCCGGCATGCTTGAGCACCACATATGCATCACTCCGACCTCTCTTTCACTCCGCTGCTGATCGTTACCGCGCTGGCATTCCTGGTGCCTGTGCTGCTCTCGCCCATCAAGCGGTTCGGCATCCCGGTGGTGGTCGGTGAAATCGTGGCCGGCGTGGTATTCGGCCATAGCGGGTTGAATCTGATTCATACCGACGTGGTGCTGCAGGTGCTCTCGGTGTTCGGCTTTGCCTACCTGATGTTCCTGTCGGGTCTGGAGATCAACTTTTCCGGCGCCAACAGCGGGAGAAACGCCCCTGCCCGCAGACGCGTCATCGGCAACCCGTTCGTGCTGGGCGGCACGATGTTTGCCATCTCCGCGGCGTTGTCGCTTGCGGCGGGGTTCGGCATGATCCACTACGGCCTGGCCAGGGACCCGTGGATCATGGCCATGATCCTGACTACAACGTCCCTGGGCGTGGTGGCGCCGGTGCTCAAGGAGCGCGGCCTGACCAGCAATCGCTTTGGCCAGACCATTCTGGTCAGCGCCCTGCTGGCCGACTTCCTGACTATCCTGTTCATTGGCGCCTACGTGTTGTTGCTGGACGACGGCGCCAATACACGCCTGCTTCTGGTGTTGCTGCTGTTCGCGACATTCGTGGCCGTGTACCGGATCGGCACGCGCTTCAAGCAACACGCGCCGGTGCGCCGTGTGATGCAGGCGCTGTCCAGCGCCACGGCGCAGATCCGGGTGCGCGCGGCGTTCGCCATCACGCTGATCTTCATGGGCGTGGCCGAGAGCCTGGGCGTGGTGAACATTCTCGGTGCATTTCTGGCCGGCGTGATCATCGCGCTGTTGTCCAGCAACGGCAGCAGCGTCCTGCGCGAAAAGCTGGATGCCATCGGCTACGGCTTCTTCATCCCGATCTTTTTCATCATGGTGGGCGTGAAATTCGACCTGCCTGCGCTGCTGGCCTCGGAGCGATCGCTGCTCATGGTGCCGGTGCTGATCGGCGCCGCCTATCTGGTGAAGTTGCTGGCCGCCCTGGTGATGCGGCTGGCTTTCAGTTGGCGCGAAACTTTTGCCGCCAGCGCGTTGCTCAGCGCGCGGCTGTCTTTCATCGTGGCGGTGGCCGAAATCGGCTTGCAGATGGGCGTGATAAGCAAAGCGGTCAACTCGGCGATCATCCTGGTGGCCATTGTCACCTGCATCGTCTCCCCCATCGCGTTCAGCCGCATCCTGCCACGCAAGCATCGGGCCGGCGACCGCATCTTCATCATCGGCTCACGGCAGGGTGCCGGCATGCTGGCCAAACGCCTGCAGGCACATGACCTGGATGTACAGCTGATCCGGCACATGCAGCGGTCCACCACCGTGGATGGGGCGCACAACGATTCCCGGGCCGGTGTGGTGGAACGGCTGCGCGACGCCGGTCTGGCCGATGCTGCCACACTGGTGGTCATGACCGAGAATGCCGAGGACACGTTCAATATCGCCCGCATGGCCCGTGAGGTGTTCAATACCCGCAACGTGATTGCCTGGGTGGAAAATCCTGCAGACAACCAGCGCTTCCGCGAATCGGGCGTGCGCGTGGTGAACCCGCAATATTCCACGTTGCTGATGCTCGAGGGTCTGGTGATCAACCCCGCGGCATTGTCGATCGGCGCCGATCCCGACGAAAATCAGGAGGTGCGCAACGTCAAATTGCAAAACCCGGCATTGGCCGGCCACAGCATCCGCGCTCTGCATCTCCCCCCGACGGTGCGCGTGTTGCGCATCGCGCGCGGCAACGCCTCGCTGGTGTCGGAAAAATCCGTCGAGGTGCAGGTCAACGATACATTGACCTTGTGCGGCGATGCCGACGAAGTGGACTTCTGCGCGCGCCTGTTCGCGCGCCGTTGAACAGCTGCGTTATGCCCTGCGACATGCAGTCGCTGTGCCGCACAAGATGCCGAGAAGGCGGACTCGCAACGCCACCAGGCGGCCAACCGGGAATGATTTGGCAGGCGCATGGAATATCGATGCAGTCGTGGCGGTCTTCTTCAATCGATCAGCAGTTGAGCAGATCCGACATGCCGTGATACCCATCGCGGTCACGTCGTGACACCCCGAGCTCAAGCCGCATCTGCCACACCCTCGGCCGACGAAAAGCGTCCATATCGCAGCGCCAGGCTCGGCAGCACCAGCAGGTTGAGCAGGGTGGATGTCACCAGTCCGCCCAGGATCACCACGGCCATGGGCCCCTCGATGGCATTGCCCGGCGCCTGACTGGACAACGCCAACGGCAGCAGTCCGAATGCCGTGACCAGCGCGGTCATGAGAATGGGCGCCAGGCGCTCCTGCGCACCACGCGTGGCCAGCGCGGCGTCCCACGTGGCGCCCTCCGTGGAGGCCAGATGCTCATAGTGGGCGATCATCATCATGCCGTTGCGCAACGTGATGCCGAACAGCGTGACGAAACCGACCATGCCGCCCATGGACACCGTACCGCCCAGCACGACCAGCACGGCCAGAATACCCCCCACCAGCGCAAACGGGATATTCACCAGAATCAGCGCCAGGTTGCGCATGCGCGCCAGCACCAGCGACAACAGCAGCACGATGAAGACGCCGGCAATCAGCGAATCGATCAGCAACTGGCTGGTCGAATGCGACTGCGCCTGGGCGGTGCCGGCATATTCCAGATAGGTACCGGCGGGCAGATGCATCGCCTTGTGTATCTTCTTGCGCGCTGCAGCGACGAACGAAGCCGTATCGCGTCCGCTGACGTTGGCGGTCACTGTGGCGACGCGCCGCCCACCCTCGTGCAGGATGGCCTTGCGTCCGCGCACGACCTGGATGCGGGCGACGTCACGCAGCGGCACGTCGGCTCCGTCCGCACCGTGCAGCAGCAGATTGCCCACGGCTGCCACCGAGTGGCGCTGTGCCGGGGGCAGGATCACCGCGATATCGAAGATGCGGTCGCCGTCATAGACCTGGCCCACCACATCGCCACCGTAGACGGTGTGAATCGTCTCCAGCACGTCGAGTGGGTGCAATCCCCAGCGGACCAGTGCATCGGGGCGCAGATGGATCTGCAGCTTCGGACTGTTCGGCTGGGACTGCTGCTGCACGCCGTTGGCACCCGGGATTGTGCGCAGTACGGCGGCAATGCGTCCGGCCGTGTGCGATATGGCGTCCAGGTGCGTGCCGAAGACATGGATGACCACCGGTGCCGTCTGCCCGGAAATGGTCTCCTCGATGCGTTCGGAAAGAAACGTCTTGACCGCGAATGTGGCGCCGGGAATGCTGTCGGTCACGTGCTGGATGGCGTGGCGAGCAGCAGTGGATGCCGCGCCGCTCAGGGGCTTGAGGTCGACATCGAATTCGCTGGAATTGGTGCCAAGAATATCCTCGGCATCCGGTGCCCGGCCCACGTGCTGGGTCACCGAGCGTACCGAGGGCAGCGCGTCGAGTTTGCGCGTCACGATGCGGCCCATGCGCTGGGATTCCTGCAGCGAAGTGCCGGACGCCATCACCATGTGCACGATGTAGTGGCCTTCCTTGAGTTCGGGGATGAAGCGCGCACCGAACAGAGCCGACAGCCCCACGCCGAGCACCGTGACCAGGATGACTGCTGACACCACCCAGCGGTAATGCCGCTCCACGCGCGCCAGCACGCCCGCATAGCGCGGCTTGATCCAGCGCATCAGCGGCGGTTCGTGGTCCGGCAGCGGGCCACGCGCCAGCCAGGTCATGCACAGCACCGGCGTCACCGTCAGCGCCACCAGAAGCGAGGCCAGCGTTGCCAATACGTAGGCATAACCCAGCGGCCCGAACAGGCGTCCGGCCACACCTGGCAGGGTCATGACCGGGATGAAGACCATGGCGATGGCCAGCGTCGCGTAGACCACCGCGCTGCGCACTTCCAGCGTGGCATCACGGATCACCGTCGTCGCCGAACGCGAGTTCCCCGCGGCACGGTTTTCGCGCAGTCGTCGGTAGATGTTTTCCACCGTGATCACGGCGTCATCGACCAGCAGACCCACGGCGATCGCCAGCCCGCCCAGCGTCATGGTGTTGAGGGAATAGCCCAGTATGTCCAGCACCAGCGTCGCAGTCAGCAGCGACAACGGGATGGCCAGCAGAGAAATCAACGCGGTCCGGAGATTGAACAGGAACGCGAACAGCACCAGTGCCACCAGTACGCCCCCGATGGTCAGCGCGGTCCGCAGGTTGCCCACCGCGCGATGCACAAAGCTGGCTGGCCGGAACAACCGTGGCGCCAGCTGGATATGCTCGGCCTTGAGCACTGGCGCCAGGGTCTTCAGCGCAGCGTCCACACGACGCGTCACCGCCAGGGTGTTGGCACCGTATTGCGCCGAAACGATGACCTGCACGCCCGGTCTGCCGTTGATCAGTGCCGCTCCGATTTGCGGCGCTGGCGCGGCGCGCACGCTGCCCACATCGCCCAGCGTGACTGGAACGCCATGGCGCGTGGTCACGATGGCGGCAGCCAGCGCTGCGGGCGTGAGCGCCTGGCCCCGGGCCTGCAACTGGATACGCTGATTGGGCGTATCGATGAAACCCGCACCGCGGATACCGCTGGCCCGGTGTGCGGCATCGGCCACTGCGGCCACCGACAGGTGATAACGCACCAGCGCATCCGGATGCAGCTGAATCTGCAGCTGCTGCACCTGCCCGCCGAATACCACCACATTGGACACGCCCTTGATGGCCAGAAGCCGTCGGCGCACGGTCCACTGAGCCACGGTATGCACGTCCATCAGCGAGCGTGTGCGCGAACTCAGCCCCAGCATCAGCACGGTGCCGGTGGAAGAGCTCAAGGGCGTCATGCTCGGCGCCTTGACCCCGCTGGGCAGTTGCCCGGAGACGCTGGCCAGGCGTTCGGCGACCACCTGGCGATCACGATAGACATTGGTGCCGGGCGCGAAGGTGACGGTAATGACCGAAATGCCCAGCGTCGACCCCGAACGCATCGACGCAATACCGGCCACGCCGTTCACCGCGCTTTCGATCGGCGTGGTCACCAGTTGCTCGACCTGTTGCGGCGACAGACCCGCAGCCTGGGTCTGGATGACGACCTGCGGTGGCGCAAACTGCGGAAAGACGTCGTATTGCGCGTGCCCCAGACGAAAGGCACCGTACACCACCAGCAGCACGGCCAGGGCCAGCACCACGCCGCGCCGGCGCAGGGTCCATGTCACCATCTGGCTCAGCATGCCGCAGACATCCGATCAATCATCATCGTCATCGGTCTTCGGCGGCGCCACCGCCTTTTCCTGTTTGGAAAGCAGCATCTGCGCGCCTTGCGTCACCACCTGTTCACCGGCCTTGGGTGCATGCGGCTCGAACCATCCCTCGGCAGTCGGTTCACGGGTCGACAGTGGCGTACGGCGGAACCGTCCCTTGGCGATACGCGTGTAGATCCAGGCACTGCCACCGGACCACACCACCGCCGAAGCGGGCACGATCACGCCGCGACGCGCAGCACCTTCCGGGATGCGACCCTCGACGCGTGCGCCGTAACCCAGGCGATCCACTGCGGTGTCGGCCCAGGCATAGAACGACACACCCTGTTGACCATCCACCGAAGATGGCGAGCGCGACACCCAATCGCCCTGCAACGCTGGTCCGTCAGCCAGAAGAATCTGCACATGCTGTGGCGGCGAGCGCAGTTGCGTGTGGCCGGGAACGGTCAAGTGGATGAGGCGCGCCGCGCCCTTGACCAGTGCCTGGAAGTGCTGCGAGCGTGACCGCAGCCATCGGGCAATCACCGCGCCCCAGCGCGCCCGCAGAGTGCTGCGCACTGCCTGCAGACTGCTAACCGCCTGATCGCGCATGGCACCATCGGACTCCCATGTGGCCCGTGCCGCCTCCAGCTGGCGCCGGGAGACATTGGCGTGCTGTTTGAACAGACCCTGCAGCCGCTGATATTCGACATGCGACGCTGCCACCTTCGCCGTCGCCTGCCGTTGCCGTGCCTTGGCCTGTGCCAGGGTTTGCGAGCTATGCAACAACGTGGTCAGAGGCACCACGTCGCCGTACGCCGACAGGGTCTGCCGATGGTTGCGCGGTTTCAGCGTGACCGTGCGCAGGCCAATGGCACGCATCGCATCGGTATCCAGCGAGACCACCGAACTCGGCGTCGCCGGCGGCGCGGCGTGGACCGTCGCGGCCAGTAGCGCATAGAGAACGAGCAGCAGCAGACTTCTCATGGTGACGCGGACTCCCTGGCAGGCACAGGTTGGCGAGTGGTCGACGGTGAAACGTCCGGAGGTCGTCGGTGTGCGTGCGCGCCGGGCGCGGGAGGCGCGCCAACAGCGTGCTGGAGCAACGTCGCCAGCGCGGCCCTGGCCTTGAGCAACTGCGTCTGTGCCTTGATCCACGCCAGCCGGTCCCGCACGAGTTGCAGGCGCGCCCGCAGCCAGATCCCGCGACCGATCTGTCCTGCCGCGAATGCTGCATGCGTGTCACGCAATTGGCGGCGGCTGTGCGCCACACGTTGTCGAACCAGCGCCAGAGTGCGCCGGGTGGCCGTTTCGTTCGCCAGCGTGCGATCCAGTCGCTCCGCCAGTTGTCCCTGCAGCACGCGCAGATGATCCGCCGCGAGATCGCGCCGGGCGCGGGCCTGGGCAATTGGCCCCTGATGCTGGTTGAACACCGGCAGTGTCAGCGACAAGCCGAGCGACCACCGGTGCGCGCCCTGGTCCCACTGGTAACCCGGGCCGATGCTGATATTCGGGTATTGTCCGGCAATGGCAAGCTTGAGGCGCGATTGGCTGGCGGCATACTGCAGCACGGCGGCGCGTATGTCGGCACGCCGCGTGAGCACGACAGTCTGCAGGCGCCGGCGTGGTGGCTCGGGCGGCACCGTCTTGCTGTAGACACGGCCGCCGATGCGTATGCTGTTCAGCGCAGCCATCGGCATACCGATGGCTGCGGCAAGAGCAGCACGGCCCTGCGCCAGCGTTGCGACGTTCCGAACCTGCGCCTGCCGCGCCTGATTCCACGCACGGCGCGCGGCAAACGCCTCGAATGGTGGCGTCTGCCCCGCCCGGACACCTTCATTGACGGCATCCAGAATGGCCTTGCTGTCACGAACCTGTGTTGCCAGCAACGGCTGGCGACGTTGTGCGGCCTGCAGTGCAAGCAGTGCCACGCGTGTCCGCGCACGTGCTTTCCAGAGCGTATTGGTCACGGCGAAACGCGCGGCCGCCGCGTCGGCGCGTGCGGCCGCTACCCGGTCATCCTGTTTGCCTGCCGTCAATAGCGACATCACCGCACCGGCATCCACGGTCCAGGGCGATACATTCGGTGCTGCATTGGTGGTGTATTGCGGCGTCAGTTGCACTGTCGGGTTGGGATACGCGCCGGCGGTGGTCACAGCCGCCTGTGCCAGCCGCCAGCGCGCACGCGCTGCGGCGATGGATGGATGAAAGTATTCCGTGGCCAGCATCAGGTCCCGCGGCGACCAGGTGTGCAGCGGCCACTGCCTCCCCTTCATGCCATGACGCTGCATGAAGTCCTTGAGCGCCCCCGCATCCAGGCTGCGCTGTTGGAAGCCCTGCGCCGATTCCGATGCAGTGATCGGATGCGGATGATAGGTGGCGCAGGCGGTCAGCCAGAGCGTTGTCATCAGCACCGCGCATCGCAGCAGCGGCGACCGCACCAGATGCCGAATGGATTCAGCGGTCACGCGTTTTGCCCGACCCGGCCGCACCATGGCCCGGTATATCCAGATCGGCCTCAGCCTGACGCTCGAACACGTCACGCGCATACTGATCCAGGATCATGGCGCAGCGCGCCAGCCGCTCATTGGCCTCGCAACGGCGTGGTGCGCCGAAAAAATCGAGTCGCTGGATCCTCTCCAGCCACGTGCGCAGCTTGACCAGATCCACCTCGTTTTCCTCCACTTCCGCATAGATGAACTTGTCTGCCTTACGCTCCCGCGCAATCTCGGCCTCGAAGTCATCGCAGCGGCTGATGAATTCGCCGTACGCTTCGTCACGCTCGACGGCAAAGCGCGCGACAACCTTTTCCGTAGTGCGTGCGTCCATGCTTTCGGTCTTTAACAAAATCGCCTCACCGTCCATCTCCTCGATTTCACGCTCGATCAGCCGGCAGCGGCGCTGATGCTCGCGCGTGCCTGGCAAAACGCAGACGCCGCTTTGCAGATATACGGCGCCCATGCTCTTGAGCTTGCGCCACACCGCAACGCGCCGGCTGGCCGGTTCCGGCGGCATCTTGTAGGCAAGCGTGATCCAGCTACGCTTTTGAGCGGTGCGCGAGTGCGACATCGTCACAGATACAGGTCAACGTCGGGAATCGATCATGACCTTATCAATGTTACGGTCGTAACAACACTTACCGGGTTGAAAGATAGTGGCATCAATATCCTGACCCCGCGGGCGGGATTGGGGGGCGGGGGGGGACGCACGTTCCAGACCACTGCACCAGTGTCGAAGTATCTCCGTGCCTGCTGGGTGCATTGATCATCCGCAGGATTTAGGAAGGTCCTTTGCTCGTGTGGGTAACGGTGCTCGTTCGCAAAACCCCACCTGCTCTTGTGAAGATCGCGCTGGCATGCCGGCCGCGCCACGGTCCGATGGATCAGATATGTCGACGCGCCCTTTTTGAGGAGCGAAGACGGCCAGTCGGCACGCGCAAGGGCGCCCTCAGTGGGTCTCAACGCGCGCGGAGTCACTCGACTTTGCCGAGTTTTGTGGTAGATGATTCGAGACCACCCAAGGGAGGACACCACGTTTCAGACAGCTTCGATGTGCCTTACCAGAAGCTGCGCGCTTTCCCTGCCCTGCCAGTCATTGACGTTGAGTTCGTAGGCGGCACGCAGCAACGGCGGGATCGACAGATCAGCGGGGACATTGAACATCACGGCATTGAGCACGGCGCCGTCGCGTGGATCACGCAGCTGCAGCCGCAGGTGCTTGCCGCTCTCGCCCATGGAGCGGTGCTGTACGCATTCGAACACGTTGTCGAAGATCGGCGGAGGGAATGCCTGGCCCCACGGGCCGGCGTAGCGCAGCGCGTGTGCCAATTCCAGGGAGCAATCGCCGGGATCGAGTTCACCATCGGTCCACAACACCGGCTCCAGGTGCTCCGCTGCGATTCGCGCCCGCGCGACCCGATCGAAGGCCTTGGCGAAATCCTCCAGTCTGTCGCGCGCCAGGCCCAGCCCCGCGGCCATGGCATGTCCGCCGAAGCGCCCCAACATCCCGGGATGCATGGCGTCGACTGCCGCGAGCGCGTCGCGGATGTGAAATCCCGGGATGGAGCGGGCCGACCCGCGCAACATCGACCCCGTCTCGTCGGCCGGCGCGAATGCCACCACCGGGCGGTGCAGACGTTCCTTGAGCTTGGAGGCGACCAGGCCGACCACGCCGGCATGCCAGCCAGGGTCGGAGACCACCACGCCGGTCATCGAGTCGACCGCAACGTCGGCCACCATGGCGTCCGCATCGGCCACCATCGTGGACTGCAGGTCGCGCCGCTCGCTGTTGATGGCTGACAGCATTCGGGCCCGTTCGGCGGCCTCGCCGGGATCGTC
The DNA here is from genome assembly GCA_963747595.1 of uncultured Gammaproteobacteria bacterium. GTDB lineage: Bacteria > Pseudomonadota > Gammaproteobacteria > Xanthomonadales > Rhodanobacteraceae > Oleiagrimonas. The sequence continues at coordinate 356,275 of CAVVFO010000002.1, read as the reverse complement.
GCTCAGCAGGCATTCCACACCCAGCGTCATGTCCTCCAGCCGGCCGGCGGCATTCAGCCGGGGCGCCAGCGCAAAACCCAGATCGAGGGCGACCAGCGTCGCCATGCTGCGGCCGCCGGCTTCGGCCAGCGCGGCGATGCCGGCGCAGGCGCGCCCGGTGCGCATGCGTCGCAAGCCGCTCTCGACCAGCACGCGGTTGTTGAAGTCCAATGGCACCATGTCGGCCACAGTGCCCAGTGCCACCAGATCCAATAGAGAGGAAAGGTCGGGACGACGCTTTTTTTGGAAAGTGCGGCCACGGATGGCCGCTTTTTGATCTTCGCGATCAGGACGATCGCTGGGATACATCTTCGCCCGCAGTGCCAGCAGCAGATAGAACATCACGCCAACCCCGGCCAATGCCTTGCTGGGAAAGGCATCTCCGGGCAGGTTCGGATTGACGATGGCGCATGCATCCGGCAACCGTTCGCCGGGCAGATGGTGATCGGTGACGATGACGTCGATCCCGCGGGCGCGGGCCGTTGCCACACCGTCCACGCTGGCGATGCCGTTGTCCACGGTGACAATCAGATCGGGTTGGGTCGCATCGGGCATGTGCGACAGGGAATCCACCAGCCCTGGACTGAGGCCGTAGCCGTGGGCAAAACGGTTGGGGATCACGTAGCCCACGTGTGCTGCGCCCAGCATGCGCAGGCCACGTACGGCCACGGCGACACCGGTGGCGCCGTCGCAGTCGTAGTCGCCGGCGATCAGGACATGCTCCCCGTTCGCGATGGCCCGCGCCAGACGTGAGGTGGCGCGTTCCAGGCCGGTCAATGTCGATGGCGCATGCAGACGGGCCAGACGGTGTTCCACGGACGGAGGATCGGTGGCCCCGCGTGCCGCGTAGATGCGTTGCAGCACGGGGTGGACGGTTTCGGGCCACGCCCTGGACCGGGTGGCCGGCACATCCCGACGTTCGAGGCGTAACGTTCTCATCCGCGGCGCCACACGCGCCAGCGGTGCCGCTCTCGCCACAGCACGCGCTCACCGCTGGCGAACTCCAGGGACAGCGCATCCACGGGTTTGCGACGCACGCTGAGGCGCAATTCCTCCCAGGGAACGGCGTGCGGTGGAATTGATTCCAGGTCCAGCAACAGGTCGCCGTCGGCAGAGAGCGGATGGCTGTCGAAATCTGCCAGCGGTCTCACTGCCGCCCGCGTGCGTTGCGACAGTGCGCGCAGCACGGGCTGATCGGTGAACACCTGTGCCAGCGATGTGCGGACCCAGGCGGGCAATGCGCCGCCGCCCCAGAACCATACGCTGTTGGCCGGGACCTGCCCGCGTTCCATGCGGCTGCGGTTCACGGGGTGCTGGTGCAGTACGGTCTGCGCCTCGTTGAGCAGATGGCGCCAGCGCCGCCCGTTGGGTCCCTGCGGCAAATGCGGCAACAGGTCGTCGCCGAGCGCATTGTCCGGCGCCACGAATGTTGGCGGATGCGCGCCCCGGGGCAGTTGAAGATGCCAGCGCGACGGTGTCGTCGTTTCCAGCAGACAGCCACGATCGCCGAACAACGGCCGCAACGCGCGCGCCAGTTCCTCGGTCTCCTCGCGACTGATATCGAGATTGCCGCAGGCCATCATGCGGACGCCGTTCATGTCGGGCTGCAGATAGGCGAGATCAGCGCAGAGCCAGGTTGATCCTTCGGCGTCACTACGCAGCCCCTCGCGCATCAGCGCCGCCACAGGCAGGGTGTCGCCGGCAATGCGGAAATGTGCGGCCACCGCATCCAGATAGCTGGACCCGCCGGCCGGCCGCTGGTTGCCGCGCTGCATCATCAGCGCCAACTGGGCAGGCATGCCGCATGAGGCAAGATCGGGAAGCAGGACGTGCAGCGTGCTCATGTGGAGACGCTGTCGAGCTCTTCAGTCAGTTCCAGCCATTCGCTTTCCATGCTGTCCTGCTGACTGCGCAACCGCCCCTGGCGCTGGCTGAGCGAAGCGACCTTTGCATTGTCGGCATGGAAGAACTGGGGGTCGGACATGCGTTGCTCGATGTCCGCCAGTTCCTTTTGCACGGCCTCCATGCGCTGATCCAGCTTGCGGATCTTCTGCCGCAACGGTTTCTGCCGTTCGCGCTGCTGCGCCGCGGCGCGACGGCGTTCGCGCGCTGTGGGAGCTGGCGCATTGCCGTCGCTGCCACGCCCTGCTTGCGGATCGCTGCCGCGTTGGCGCAGCCAGCGGGCGTAGTCGTCCAGGTCGCCGTCGAACGGATCCACGCGACCATCCGCCACACGCCAGAATGTGTCGCAGACCAGGCCCAGCAGGTGACGGTCATGGGAAACCAGCACGATGGCACCGGGGAAATCATTCAGCGCGTCGGCCAGGGCCTCGCGCATGTCCAGGTCCAGATGGTTGGTGGGCTCGTCCAGCAGCAGCAGGTTGGGCTTTTCCCATGCGATCAGCGCCAACGCCAGGCGGGCACGCTCGCCGCCGGAAAAAATGTCCACGGGATCGAAGGCGCGGTCACCGGCGAAATTCCAGGCGCCCAGCCAGTTGCGCAACTCCTGCGCGGAGGCGGCGGGTGCCTGTACGCGCAGGTGATCGAAGGGGCTTTCGCCGGCGCGCAGGCTTTCCACTGTGTGCTGGGCGAAGTAGCCGATGCGCAGGTCCTTGTGCGCCATGCGTTCGCCTGCCATCGGCGGCAAGTCGCCCACTAGCGTCTTGACCAGTGTGGATTTGCCGGCGCCATTGGGACCGAGAAGACCGACACGGTCGCCGGATTCCAGCCGCAAGGTGACGTTCTCCAGGACGCGCAATGCAGAGGTTTGCGCATCGCCCCGGTAGCCGGCGTCGGTTTCATCGAGCCCCAGCATGGATTGCGGCAGGCGTTCGGGCTCCGGGAACGTGAAGTGGAAGCTGCGTTCGGCACGCACGGCTTCCGTACCGGCGAGTTTCTCCAGCCGCTTCATGCGCGACTGGGCCTGCCGGGCCTTGGTGGCCTTGGCCTTGAAGCGATCGATGAAGGATTGCAGGTGGGCGCGCTCGGCCTGCTCTTTTTCGTGCGCGATCTGCTGCTGCCGCAGCTGCTCGGCGCGCTGACGTTCAAAGGCGCTGTAGTCGCCGCTGTACAGACGTGCGGAGCCGTTCTCCAGGTGCAATACCTGGGTGACCACGCCATCGAGAAACTCGCGATCATGCGAGATCACCAGCAGCGTTCCGGGATAGCGCCGCAGCCACTGTTCCAGCCACAGCACGGCATCCAGATCTAGATGATTGGTGGGTTCGTCCAGCAGCAGCAGGTCCGACGGCGCCATCAGCGCCCGGCCCAGATTCAGGCGCACGCGCCAGCCGCCGGAAAAATCGGCCACGGGAGTCTCGTGCGTGTCCGGCGCAAATCCCAGCCCATGCATGAGACGACCGGCGCGGGCGCGCGCGTCGTAGCCATTCAACGACTCGATGCGCTGGTGCGCCTCGGCAACGGCGAGGTGGTCGCCGGCGGCGTGTGCACGCGCTTCGGCATCCAGTGCCGCGGCAACCTGGGTATCGCCGCCCAGGACATAATCGATGGCCGCATCGGGCAGCGCCGGGGTTTCCTGCGCCACCGAGGCCATGCGCACATCCGCGGGAAGGTCCAGTGCTCCGGCATCCGTGTCCAATTCGCCACGCACGGCGGCCAGCAAACTGGATTTGCCGCAGCCGTTGCGACCGATGACACCGATCTTCCAGCCCGCATGCAGCGTCAGGTCGATATCCGACAGCAACAGCCGGCTGCCGCGGCGCAGGGCAAGGTTACGCAGTGCGATCATGTCAGGGAGCTTCTCACCGGTCCGTGGCTGCCATCGTGGCGATAGCCACAGCCCGCTTCGGCATGGCACCACCTGCCCACGGCACCTCCACGGGCGGCCTTTTGCGCCACCTTGCAGCAAACTGTTTCATCTCGCCGCACCAGTCGCCCAGATTCAATCGGAGAACCCATAGCGGACGACGACGATTTCGTAGCTGCGCGTTCCGTTGGGCGCTTCGAATTCGAAGCTGTCACCTTCGTTCTTGCCGATCAGCGCGCGTGCGATCGGTGACGAGACGGCGATCAGCTTCTTCTTGATGTCTGCCTCGAGGTCGCCGACGATCTGATAGGTGACTGTTTCGCCGCTGTCCTCGTCTTCCAGTTCCACGGTAGCGCCGAACACCACGCGGTCCCCGGCATTGAGACCGGACGGATCGATCACCTGCGCAGTGGACAGGGCCGCTTCCAGCTCGTTGATACGGCCTTCCACGAAGCTCTGCTGCTCACGCGCGGCATGATATTCGGCGTTTTCCTTGAGATCGCCGTGCGCGCGCGCCTCGGCGATGTCGGCAACGATACGCGGCCGCTCTTCGCTCTTGAGGCGGTTCAGCTCGTTGCGCAGGCGCTCGGCGCCCTGTTGGGTCATGGGGGCACGATTCATGATGTGTCCTCCTGGTCAATGATGTGCAATGCAGTGTCGGCGGCGGCGCGTGCTCAGTCCGCAAGTTCGCGATGCAGCTCCTGCAGACTGTGCACGCTGCCGCCGCCACGAAATTCCAGCGAGTGCAGCAAGGCGCGCGCGCCGGTGATGGTGGTCGAATAAGTGACGCGTCTCTGCAGGGCCTGGCGCCGGATCGAGTAGGAATCGGCGATCGCCTGCTTGCCCTCGGTGGTATTGACGATGTAGCAGATTTCGCCATTCTTGATGAGGTCGACGATATGCGGCCGACCCTCCAGCACCTTGTTGATGCGCTCACAGGATACGCCATGATCGCTGAGGAATGCGGCAGTGCCGGCCGTGGCGACCAGGCCGTAGCCGCGATCGCACAGATCCTCGGCCAGCGGCAGGAGACGCGGCTTGTCCGCATCGCGCACGGACAGAAACACCTTGCCTTTGCCCGGTGCCCGTATGTTGGCTGCCTCGTGGCCGCGGGCGAAGGCCTCGCCGAAGCTGCGGCCCACACCCATCACCTCGCCGGTGGAACGCATTTCCGGGCCCAGGATCGGATCCACATTGGGAAACTTCAGGAACGGGAAGATGGCTTCCTTCACCGAATAGTACGAGGGCGTCACCTCTTCGGTGGTGCCCTGCTCTTTCAGGGACTGTCCCGCCATGCAGCGCGCCGCGATCTTGGCCAGCGGCACGCCGGTGGCCTTGGAGACGAACGGCACCGTGCGCGATGCGCGCGGGTTGACCTCCAGGATGTAGATGGTTTCGCCCTGTACGGCGAACTGCGTGTTCATCAGCCCCACCACCTTCAGCTCCCGCGCCAGCAGCGTGACCTGGCGGCGCAGCTCGTCCTGGATGGCCTCGGGCAAGGCGTACGGCGGCAACGAGCAGGATGAGTCGCCCGAGTGCACGCCGGCCTCCTCGATGTGCTCCATGATGCCGCCGATCAGCACCTGGCCGTCGGCATCTGCAACGATATCCACGTCCACTTCCACCGCGTGATCGAGGAAACGGTCCAGCAGTACCGGCGAAGACGGCGACACGCGCACCGCCTCGCGAATGTAGCGGTCCAGGTCTTCCTCGGCGTAGACGATCTCCATGGCGCGCCCACCCAGCACGTAACTGGGGCGCACCATCAGCGGATACCCGACCTCACGCGCCAGGGCCACGGCTTCCTCGGCGGTACGCGCGATGCGGTTGGGTGGCTGCTTCAGTTCCAGCCGGTCCACCAGTTGCTGGAAGCGCTCGCGATCTTCGGCCAGGTCGATGGAATCGGGCGAGGTGCCGATGATCGGCGCGCCGGCAGCTTCCAGAGCGCGCGCCAGTTTCAGCGGTGTCTGCCCGCCGTACTGCACGATCACGCCGCGCGGCTTTTCCAGATCGATGATGTCCAGCACGTTTTCCAGCGTCAGCGGCTCGAAGAACAGGCGATCGGAGGTGTCGTAATCGGTGGACACCGTCTCCGGATTGCAGTTGACCATGATGGTCTCGAAGCCGTTGTCGCGCAGCGCCAGGGAGGCATGCACGCAGCAGTAGTCGAACTCGATGCCCTGGCCGATGCGGTTGGGACCGCCGCCCAGCACCATGATCTTGTCGCGTTCGCTGGGCGCAGCCTCGCATTCCTCCTCGTAGGTGGAATACAGGTATGCCGTGGTGGTGGCGAATTCGGCCGCGCAGGAATCCACGCGTTTGTACACCGGACGCACATCGAGCGTGTGGCGCAGGTGTCGCAGTGCCATTTCGTCGGTCGCCAGCAGGCTTGCCAGGCGTGCATCGGAAAACCCCATGCGTTTGAGCGTGCGCATGCGCAATGCATCCAGCGCGCGCAGCCCTCCCGCAGCCACCTCGGATTCGGCGGCCACGATGTCCTCGATCACGGCCAGGAACCACGGATCGATATGCGTCATCTGCTGCACGTCGGTCAGCGACAGCCCCGCCCGGAATGCGTCGCCCACATAAAAAATGCGCTCGGGACCCGGCTCGCGCAGCTCACGGCGCAGCGTGCCCAGGTCATCCTTGCGGGTCAGGTCCAGACCGGTCGGGTTCAGGCCGGTCTTGTCGGTTTCCAGCCCCCGCAAAGCCTTTTGCAGCGACTCGTGCATGCTGCGACCGATGGCCATGACCTCGCCCACCGATTTCATCTGCGTGCCCAGACGCGGATCTGCCGCGGGAAACTTCTCCGCGGCGAAGCGCGGAATCTTGGTGACGATGTAATCCAGCGCCGGTTCGAACGAGGCCGGGGTCAGGCCACCGGTAATCTCGTTCTTCAGTTCGTCCAGCGTGTACCCCACCGCCAGCTTGGCCGCGACCTTGGCAATCGGAAAACCGGTGGCCTTGGAGGCTAGCGCCGAGGAGCGCGACACGCGCGGATTCATCTCGATGACGACCACGCGGCCATCGTCCGGATTGACGCCGAACTGCACATTGGAGCCGCCGGTATCCACGCCGATCTTGCGCAGCACCGCGATGGAGGCATCACGCAGGCGCTGGTACTCCTTGTCAGTAAGGGTCTGCGCCGGAGCCACAGTGATGGAATCGCCGGTATGCACGCCCATGGGATCCAGGTTCTCGATGGCGCACACGATGATGCAGTTGTCCGCGTGGTCGCGGACCACCTCCATCTCGAACTCCTTCCAGCCCAACACCGATTCCTCGACCAGCACCTCGTGTACCGGCGACTGTTCCAGTCCGTGCTTGACGATGGTCTCGAACTCGTCACGGTTGTAGGCAATACCACCGCCACTGCCACCCATGGTGAATGAGGGCCGCACGATGGTGGGAAATCCCATGCGTGTCTGGATGTCCCAGGCCTGCTCCAGCGACCGCGCCAGTTCCGAACTTGGCGAATCCAGGCCGATCTCGGTCATGGCGTCGCGGAACAGGTCACGGTCCTCGGCCATGCGGATGGCCTCGCGCGAGGCGCCGATCAGCTCCACGTCGTACTTTTCCAGCACGCCGTGATCGGCTAGCTCCAGCGCACAGTTCAGCCCGGTTTGCCCGCCCATGGTGGGCAGTACGGCGTCCGGGCGCTCCTTGGCGATGATGCGCTCCACCATCTGCCAGTTGATGGGCTCGATGTAGACCGCATCGGCCATCTCCGGATCGGTCATGATGGTGGCCGGGTTGGAGTTGACAAGAATGACGCGAAAACCCTCTTCTTTCAGGGACTTGCACGCTTGTGCTCCGGAATAATCGAACTCGCAGGCCTGGCCGATGACGATGGGGCCGGCGCCGATGATGAGAATGCTGTGGATGTCGGTGCGTTTGGGCATCTCAGCAGGCCTCCTGCATCAAGGTTGCAAACCGGTCGAACAGATACGCGATATCGTGCGGCCCGGGGCTGGCTTCCGGATGCCCCTGGAAACAGAACGCGGGCCGGTCGGTGAGGGCAAAGCCCTGCAACGATCCGTCGAACAGGGAGGTATGGGTCACGCGCGTGTTGCCCGGCAGCGTGGCCGGATCCACCGCGAAACCGTGATTCTGGCTGGTGATCAGGACACGGCCGCTATCCAGATCCTGAACCGGATGGTTGGCACCATGATGGCCGAATTTCATCTTCAATGTTTTCGCCCCGATGGCCAGCGCCATGATCTGGTGGCCAAGACAGATACCGAACAATGGAATGCGTGCGTCGAGGCATGCGCGGGCCGCTTCGATGGCGTAACTGCAGGCAGCTGGATCCCCCGGCCCGTTGGTGAGGAACACGCCGTCCGGCTGCAGCGCAAGAACCTCGGCTGCCGGTGTCTGCGCAGGCATCAACGTCAACTCGCAACCGTGTTCCGCCAACAGGCGCAGGATATTGTGCTTGACGCCGAAATCGTAGGCGACGACCTTGTATTTCCCTGTGGGTCGCGCGAACGACTGCGCGTCCAGGTCGTAGCTGCCCTGCGTCCAGGCATGTTTTTCCCGCGTGGAAACATCCTTGGCCAGGTCCATGCCCCCCAGACCGGGGAAAGCCCGCGCCTGCGCCAGGGCCTCGGCCTCGTCGATCGTTTCACCCGCCACAATGCAGCCACCAAGCGCGCCCTTGTCACGCAGGATGCGTGTCAGGCGCCGCGTATCGATGCCGGCGATGGCGACGATGCGGTGCCGGCGCAGATAATCCCCCAGGCTCTCCTCATTGCGCCAGCTGCTGGCCAATCGCGGGACATCACGCACGATCAATCCAGCAGCGCGCACCGTGTCCGATTCGACGTCGACTGCATTGGTGCCGGTATTGCCGATATGCGGATGCGTCAGCGTCACCAGCTGACGCGTGTAGGATGGATCGGTGAGGATTTCCTGGTACCCGGTCATGGCCGTGTTGAACACCACCTCGCCGGTGGTTGCGCCATGGTGACCGACGGCATGGCCATGAAACAGGCTGCCGTCTTCGAGTGCGAGCAAAGCTGGGATCATTCGGGAGCCGCCTTGAAAATGCTGGACAAAGATGCAGCACCACGCTCAGGCCCGCTTGCACAGGCCTTGCGGTTGATGGAAGCGGGTGCCGCGGGCGGACGACAATGTTAGGGATCAACGACGGATGTGTCCATAACAAATCCCGTGCAGCATCCGTCCAGGCCCCAATCATTCAGCATGAAGCAGGTCCCTCCATGCGGTTCGCATTAGACTTGGCCGTCTCCGGAGCACGCTACTTGTCATGAACACCATCCTTCTCGACCCTGCGCGTCTGCAGCGCAGCGATACCCTGGTCCGCCACCAGCCGTTCGCGTTCATGATCGCCCATGGGCAATTGCCGGGCGAAGCGCGACAGGAGCTGGAGCGTGACTTCCCCGCGTACAACGAAGCGGGGTTTTTTCCCTACGATCCGGATGACTGCGGGCCGAGCATCAACGTGCTCATCGGCAATCTCACGGCGCCGGCGTTTTCCGATGTCATCGGCCGGCATCTGGGCATCGACAACCTGGGGCAGTACCCGAGCCTCGTCACGCTGTGCCGTTCCCTGAACAAGCGTCACGGCACGATCCATACCGACAGCAGATCCAAAGTGGCCACGGCATTGCTGTACCTCAACCCGCAATGGCCGGACATCAGCGAGGGCTGCCTGCGCTTTCTGGAGCACATTGACGACATCGACGCCACGGTGGCGCCAGAGCTCAAGCCGCTATACGGGGAGCTGGCGGTTTTCAAGCGCGCGGAGAACTCGTTTCACGGGCATCTGCCGTATGAAGGCGAGCGCCGCGTGATCCAGGTAGCCTGGCTGGTCAGCGAGGAAGCCAAGCGGCGCAAGACCAAGCGCGGCAAATTCTCGCGTGCATTCAAGAAATTGTTCGGGTCGCTGGACAAGCGCATTGGCGCCGGCCGCGACCGCAGCGCCTCGCATCGCGATTAGATATTTCATCTGTACGCGGCCAAGACGGCCCGGCCAAAAAAAATGGCGCAGGCAGCGAGGCGCGACGCAGCCGTCGCCTGCAGGAAAGGTGAGGATTGCGATGAGCGTCCTGATCCAGCGGCATCTCCCAGCGAGCCGAGCTGCGCGGCCGCAGATTGAAATGCTGCGGCTGTGTCAGGCGAGCGCGTCGAGCATGGCGTCAAGATCGTAGTGCCCGGGCTTTTGCCTGCTCAGCCATGCCGCGGCTTCCAGCGCACCGCGGGCAAAAATGCCGCGATCCGTGGCGCGATGGGTGAGCTCGATGCGTTCGCCCTGCCCCGCGAGGAAGGCGGTGTGTTCACCCACCACGTCACCGCCACGCAACACCGCGAAACCGATTGCGCCCTTGTCACGGGGTCCGGTATGCCCGTTGCGGGAACGCTGCTGCACGTCCTGAAGCGATACCTGGCGCGCGCTCGCCGCGGCTTCACCCAACGCCAGTGCCGTGCCGGAAGGGGTATCCTGCTTGCGCCCGTGATGCATTTCCAGGATCTCCAGGTCCCAGGCGGGCAATGCCGCCGCCGCGATACCCAGCAGGCGCGTGAGTACAGCCACACCCAGACTGAAGTTGGCGGAACGCAGGACCGCGATTTGCTCCGAGGCCTCGTCAAGCCGGGACTCCAGCGAGGGTTCCAACCCGGTGGTACCGGTGACCAGCGGGACGGCGTGCTCGACGCAATAGTCGAGCACCTGGGCCAGTCCCGAAGGTGCGCTGAAATCGATCACCACGTCGATGTCCGGCGTATCCTCCCACCCGGCGCTGTAGCGCAGGGATCCGGCCGTGGCCGGCGTCTGCACGGGCTGGCCGACCAGCGCGGAACCATGGTCAATGACTGCACGCGTCAACGCAAATCGCCGCTGCGCCCGCGCCAGCTCCATCAGCGCGCGCCCCATGCGGCCGGACGCGCCATTGATGGCGAGACGGATGCTGTCAATCATTGCGGTGGTCCCCCTGTATTCCCGGGCCTACAAAAAGCGGCAGTGCCTTGCTCGGCAAGATCGTCTGCCGCTCACGAGGTCACTTTCGACCAGAACTGGCGTACTCCATCCACCCATGAACTGGCCCGCGGCGAATGCTTGGAGTCGTCTTCCCGCGGGAAGCTGTCCTCGAAGGCTTGCAGCAGCTCGCGTTGTTCCTTGCTCAGACGCACAGGCGTCTCCACCGCCACACGGCAGATCAGATCGCCGGTGCGACGGCCACGCACGGATTTCACGCCCCGCCCGCGCAGCCGGAAGGTCTGTCCGGTCTGGGTCTCCGGCGGCACGGTGATGGATACGTTGCCGTCCAGCGTCGGCACCTGGATGTCCGCACCCAGGGTGGCCTGGGCGAAACGGATCGGCACTTCGCAATGCAGGTCGTTGCCTTCGCGGGTGAAGATCGGATGCGGCGCCACGCGGATATCCACATACAGGTCACCCGGCTGCCCGCCGCCGGGTGCCGCCTCGCCCTGCCCCGTCAGACGAATACGATCCCCATTGTCCACCCCGGCAGGAATGCGCACCGACAGGGTGCGCGTATCCTGGACGCGACCGGCGCCGCTGCATGACCGGCAGGGGGTCTCGATGGCCTGGCCGCTACCGCCGCAATGCGGGCAGGTCTGCTGCACCGAGAAGATGCCGTTCTGCATGCGCACGCGGCCGTGGCCGGCACAGGTGGCGCACGTGGCGACCTTGCCGTCCGCAGAGCCGGAACCATTGCAGTTTTCGCACTCCACCAGTGTGGGGATTTCGACCTCGCGCTCGATGCCGAAGACGGCTTCGACCAGTTCCACATCCATCACGTAGCGCAAGTCGGCGCCACGCTGCGGACGTGCGCGGCCTCCGCCGCCTCCGAAGATGTCGCCGAAGATGTCACCGAAGATGTCACCCATGTCGCCGAATCCGGCACCACCACCGGCGCCCCCCATGCCGCCCTCGAAGGCAGCATGACCATACTGGTCATACATGGCGCGCTTGCTGGAATCGGACAGCACTTCGTAGGCCTCCTTGGCCTCCTTGAACTTCTCCTGTGCCTGGGGATCGTCGGGGTTGCGATCCGGGTGATACTTCATCGCCATGCGGCGGAAGGATTTCTTCAGCTCGGCGCCGTCCGCGGTGCGCGAGACACTCAGTGTTTCGTAGTAGCAGGGTTTACTCATAATCGAAAATCGGGAAATGATGGCTCGGGAATGGAAAAGCCGGAAGAGTCAGGTGCAACCAACTCTTCCGGCTTTCGGTTCATGACGCGCTAATTCCCGCTCACTTCTTCTCTTCGTCATCCTTGACTTCGGTGAACTCGGCATCGACCACATCATCGGGCTGTGAGGCCCCGCCCGGAGCCTGCTGGCCAGCGGTATCCGCGCCGCCGCCCGCCTCGCCGCCACCGGACTGTGCCGCGGCGTACAGAGACTGTGCAGCCTGCTCCAGCTTCTCGATCTTGGCTTCGATGGCAGCCTTGTCGTCTCCATCCTTGGCCTTTTCCAGATCCGACAGCGCCTCTTCGATGCTGCCGATCTGGTCACCGACCTTGTCGCCGTGCTCCTTCAGTGCGCTGCGCGTGGCATGAACCAATTGATCGGCCTTGTTGCGCACCTCGACCAGTTCATGGAATTTCTTGTCCTCTTCGCGATGCGTCTCGGCATCGGAGACCATCTTCTCGATCTCCTCGTCCGAGAGGCCCGAACCGGCCTTGATCTCGACCTTCTGTTCCTTGCCGGTGTCCTTGTCCTTGGCATGCACGTGCAGGATGCCGTTGGCGTCGATGTCGAAGCTGACCTCGATCTGCGGCGTGCCGCGTGGCGCGGAGCGGATCCCTGACAGGTCGAACTTGGCCAGCGACTTGTTGAAGCGGGCCTGATCGCGCTCACCCTGCAGTACATGCACCGTCACCGCACTCTGGTTGTCCTCGGCGGTGGAGAAGGTCTGCGAGGCCTTGGTGGGGATGGTGGTGTTCTTCTCGATGAGCTTGGTGAACACCCCGCCCAGGGTCTCGATGCCGAGGCTCAAAGGAGTCACGTCCAGCAGCAGCACGTCCTTGACGTCACCACCCAGCACGCCGCCCTGGATGGCCGCACCCACGGCGACGGCTTCGTCCGGGTTGACATCCTTGCGCGGCTCCTTGCCGAAGAAGTCCTTGACCGCTTCCTGCACCTTGGGCATGCGCGTCTGGCCACCGACCAGGATTACCTCGTCGACATCGCCCACGCGCAGACCGGCATCGTCCAGCGCGGTACGGCACGGCTCGATGGTGCGTTTGACCAGCTCTTCCACCAGCGCCTCAAGCTTGGCCCGGGTCAGCTTGATGGTCAGATGCTTGGGACCGGAGGCATCGGCCGTCACGTACGGCAGGTTGACCTCGGTCTGATGGCTGGAGGACAACTCGATCTTGGCGCGTTCGGCGGCGTCCTTCAGGCGCTGCAGGGCCAGCGGATCCTTGCGCAGGTCGATACCCTGATCCTTCTGGAATTCCTCGACCAGATAGTCGATGACGCGGGTGTCGAAGTCCTCGCCGCCGAGGAACGTGTCGCCGTTGGTGGCCAGTACCTCGAACTGCTTCTCGCCGTCGACCTCGGCCACCTCGATGATGGAGATGTCGAAGGTACCGCCGCCCAGATCGTAGACGGCCAGCTTGCGGTCGCCGCCCTTCTTGTCCATCCCGTAGGCCAGCGCGGCCGCGGTGGGCTCGTTGATGATACGCTTGACGTCCAGACCGGCGATCTTGCCGGCGTCCTTGGTGGCCTGACGCTGACTGTCGTTGAAGTAGGCCGGTACGGTGATCACGGCCTCGGTCACTTCTTCACCGAGAAACTCCTCGGCAGTCTTCTTCATCTTCATCAGCACTTTGGCGGACACTTCCTGCGGCGCCATCTTCTTGCCGTCGGAGGTCTCGACCCAGGCGTCGCCGTTGTCGTGTTTGACGATCTTGTAGGACACCAAGTCCACATCCTTCTGCACCTCGGCGTCGGTGAACTTGCGGCCCACCAGGCGCTTGACGGCATAGAAAGTGTTGGCCGGGTTGGTCACGGCCTGACGCTTGGCCGAGGCACCCACCAGCACTTCGCCATCTTTGCTGAACGCGACGATCGACGGCGTGGTGCGATCACCTTCCGAGTTCTCGATGACGCGGGCCTTGCCGCCTTCCATGATGGACACGCACGAATTGGTGGTGCCCAGATCGATACCGATGATCTTACCCATGATCTAACTCCGAAATTCTCTGACTTGCGGCCCCCGCGGCCGCTACTGGGTTCAACGTGGGGTTGCAGCGGATCGATTCAAGCTGCAACCGATGCTAAAAAGCGGTCCTACTCGTCTACTGCCTTGGAAACCGTGACCAGTGCCGGGCGCAGCAGGCGCTCGTTGAGCACGTAGCCTTTCTGCATCACCGCAATGACGATGCCGGGCGCGTGTTCATCGGTCGCCACCATGTTCATGGCCTGATGCATCTCCGGATCGAACGGCTGGTGCAACGGATCGATGGGTTGCAGGCCGTTGTCCTGCACGACTTTCAGCAGCGACTTGAGAGTGAGCTGCATGCCTTCGCGCAGCGCTTCGGCGTCGCCGGTCCGCGCAGCCAGGCCCTGCTCCAGGCTGTCACACACCGGCAGCATGTCGCCCAGCAGACGTTCGTTGGCAAAACGGCGCGCCTGCTCCAGATCACGTTGCAGCCGGCGACGCTGGTTCTCCACGTCGGCGCGTTCGCGCAGCATGGTTTCGCGCATCTCGGCCACGGCATGCTCGGCGTCGTTCAGTTGTGTGGTCAGGGCTTCCAGCTCTTCCATGCTGCCACGCTGCGCGTGTTCCCTGGCCGAATCCTGCACGGATTCCGGCGGCGCTTCGGACGGGTTGGATTTGGTGTCTTCCATTGTTACTCCGGGCATGAATGACTCGTCGACGGCAGCGCAGAACTGCCGGGCAAATGATATGTGGCGCGCACGGCCGGGATTTTCCAGCCTCCCGGCGCAGTTATGAGGTCGCGGATACGCGATTCAAGGCATCCCCGAGCAATCCTGCAGTCGCCTGCACCACGGGAATCACGCGCTCGTAGGCCATGCGGGTGGGGCCGATCACGCCCAGCGCACCCAGCATGCGGTCCCCGGCATGATAGGACGCCGTGACCACGCTGCAGCCATCGAGCGCGGCAAATCCGGATTCCTCACCGATGAACAGCTGCACGCCCGGCGCACTGCGACACCCGTCCATCAACTGCAACAGCCCCTGCTTGCTCTGGAAGGCATCGAACAGGCTGCGCAAACGGTCGAGATCGGCCAGCTCCTGATACCCCATCAGGTTGGTCTGACCGCTGACCACCACATCCACGTCATCCGGCACCGGAACGAACGAAGCCGTGGCCAGCTCCACAGTGCGCTCCAGCAGCCGATGCAACTCGCTACCGGCGGCGCGCAGATCGTCCAGCAGGCGCGCACGGATGGCATCCATGCGCATGCCGGCGAACTGCGCGTTGAAATAATTTGCCGCCTGTTCCAGCTCGCTTGCCGACAGGGGCGCGCTGAGTTGCACGATGCGGTTCTGCACGCGGTTGTCGACGAACACCAGGATCACCAGTACCCGCCGATCCGGCAGCGGTACGAAATCGATATGCCTGAGCGGAAAATCGTCGTGCCCCGGGACCGTCACCACGCCCACGAAATGCGTCACCGCGGACAACAACATGGACGTGCTGTCCAGCAGGTCACGGGCCGATTCAGGCTGTGGCGGCAACTCGCGCCGCAGCCGCTCCATCTGCCGTCGCGGCAGCGGCTTGAGCTCGATCAGGCTGTCCACGAACAGGCGCAGCCCGCGCGGCGTGGGGATGCGACCGGCCGAAGTGTGTGGCGAGGCGATCAGCCCCTCTTCCTCCAGATCCGACATGATGTTGCGGATGGTCGCCGGGCTGACATCCAGCCCAGAGGACCGGGCCAGCGTACGTGAACCCACTGGCTCGCCGTCGGCCAGATACTGGCCGATCAGCATGCGCAACAGGCGACGCGTGCGGGCATCGAGATCCGGGCCGTTGGATGAACTCATACGTCGAAGCGCCGTTTGTGGCTGCGATCAACCCATGAATAAGGCCGAAACAGCACGCTTGCAAGAGTTGCCCCGGGTCCGGGATGCATCCGCCCGAGAGAACGCTACGGCGGGGTCCCGTGCGTTGAGACTCGCACTGGTTACAATCGGGCTGGTTTCCGCCCGCCCACATATCAATCCGCAGGTGCTTCATGCTCACGTCGCTGTACGTCCGTAACTTCGCCGTGGTCGAGGCCGCCGACATCGCTCTCGGACCGGGCTTGACCGCCGTGACCGGCGAAACCGGCGCCGGCAAGTCACTGATGGTGGATGCGCTCACGCTGCTGAGCGGTGCCCGGGCGGACAGCGCCATGGTGCGCGCGGGCTGCAAGCGTGCCGAATTGTCGGCCTCTTTCGATCTGACGCACCTTCCGGCTGCCCGGGCGTGGCTGCAGGAAGCGGAACTGGACGAGGACGACGAATGCCGCCTGCGCCGCGTGATTCGCGCCGAGGGCAGCTCCCGCGCCTGGATCAACGCCCGCCCGGTGACCTTGGCGCAAGTGGCCGAGCTGTCCGCGCTGCTGCTGGAAATTCACGGCCAGCACGAGCACCAGGCCTTGCTCTCGCGGGCGCATCAGCTGGCATTGCTGGATGCCATCGCCGGCAATGGGGCGCATCTCGACATCGTGCGCCAGCATGCCCGGCGCTGGCGCGAGCTGGGGCGCACGATCAAGACGTTGTCCGGGGGCGAGGATCGTGAAACACGTCTGGCGTTGCTGCGCCACGAGTGCGAACAACTGCAGCAATGGGCATTGACGCCGGAAGCGCTCCAGGATCTGGAAAATGAGCATCGCCGCCTGGCCAATGCCGAGCGCCTGCTGGAAGGCGCCGCGGCCCTGGGCGAGATGCTCGGCAGCGAGCAGGAGTTTTCCGCCACCGCCACGCTGGCGCGCGCGCACGCGGAGAGCTCACGTCTTCTGGACATCGACGCGCGCCTGCAGCCCGTCGTCGACCTCCTGGACACCGCGCAGATCCAGCTGGGCGAGGCCGTCGCCGCACTGGATCACTATGGCTCGGATCTGGAGCTGGACCCGGAGCGCTATACCCAGGTCGATGACCACATGGAGCAATTGCATCAATTGAGCCGCCGCCATCGCGTGCCGGCGGCTGAACTGTCGGGCAAGGCGCAGGCACTGGCCGAGGAACTGGACACGCTGGAACACGCCGGAGAAGCGCTGCAGCGCGCGTGCGCGGAACGCGAAACGTGTGCGAATGCCTACGCTGCGGCGGCGGCGGATCTGCGTGCATCGCGGCGCGAGGGTGCCGAGCGCCTGTCCCGGGACGTATCCGCACTGATGCAGGAGCTGGGCATGAGCGGCGGCCGGCTGGAGGTGCAATTCAACCAGATCGACAGCGAAGACCCCGACCCGCAGGGCACCGAGCGCTGCGAACTGATGGTCAGCGCCAATCCCGGCCAGCCCTTGCGGGCGCTGCGCAAAGTGGCATCCGGCGGCGAGCTGGCGCGTATCAGCCTGGCGATCGAGGTGGCAGCCCTGGATACCGATGCAGTCGGCACGATGGTCTTCGACGAGGTCGATGCCGGCATCGGCGGCGCAGTGGCGGAAGTGGTGGGACAAAAGCTGCGCGCACTGGGAGCGCAACGTCAGGTGCTGTGCGTGACGCATCTGGCACAAGTCGCCGCGCAGGCTCACGCCCAGCTGAAAGTGGTCAAGCACAGCGATAGCGAGAGTGACACCACGCATACCCGCATCGACGCGCTGGACGAGGCCGCACGCAAGGATGAACTGGCGCGCATGCTCGGCGGCATCGAGATGACCCGCGAGACGCGCGCACACGCGAAAAAGATGCTGCAGCAAGCGCAGAAGTGATTTGCTGTCCTCGCGCAGGGCGGATCAAGGCGCAGCGCGCATCCGCCTGCTTGCCGCAAGATGTCCGCGTTCCGCCAGCAGGCGGTTTGGTCGCTGACTCAGCTTGCACCACCCGGCCCCATGCCCGGTTCTCAGGTGGAAATCAGCCCGCGCGCGATTGCCAGGCGATACAGGTCCAGCTCCGATCCCGCGCCCAGCTTGCCCATCAGGTTGGCGCGGTGGATATACACCGTCTTGCTGCCGATCCCCAGCGCTGCAGCGGTCTGCTTGGGGGTCTTGCCTTCGGCGAGCAGCAGGAACACGTCATGTTCGCGCGCGGTGAGCCGATGCAAGGGGTCCAGTTCCTCGTCCGGCCGCTCGGCACGCCGGCGTTGCAAGTCCGAACTCAGGAACTCGTGTTCCCCCATGACGGCGCGCAGGCCGGCGACAAGTTCCTCCGGCGCCACGCCCTTGGTGACGTACCCGCTGGCACCGCGGCGCAGCGCCTCGGAGACATACGGCTCGCTGTCGTGCATGCTCAGCACCACGATGCGGGTAGCCGGCGAAATGCTGCGCAGGTGCTCGATCAACGGCAGCCCGCCACCGTCGGGCAGCGACAGATCCAGTACCACCAGGTCGGGGCGAAACCGGGTCACCGCCTCCACCGCTTCGTCAGCGCAGCGGCATTCCGCGCACACCGCGAGATCGTCTTCCACCTCGATCAGGCTCTTGAAACCCTCGCGGACAATGGCGTGGTCATCGACCAGAACGATGCGATACATGGATCACCCCAAAACCTGTCTAGCGGACCCGAATCGGCCTCCTGCGCAGCCAAGTCTACACAGGCAGCCAACATCTTCGCAGGCATGGCGTCCCGCCACTCGCAGAACCTGCCGGAAATGTAGAATCGCCCCATGCGCCGGCGCTTTCCCTCCCCATTGATCGGCCCCGCCCTGGGAGCCGCTTATTTCCTGGCCTGGTTGCTGCTGCGACCCACAGCGATGCCGTTCTGGATGCTGCCGGCCGGACTGCGCTTCGGATTGTTGCTGCTGATCCCCACACGCCACTGGCCATGGCTGATCCTGGGCGAATGGCTGGCCGATGGGGTCATTGCGGCGCATATGCTGGCGCCGCAGAACGCTGCGGCCTTCGTTCTCAACGACGCCCCGGCCATCCTGATCACTGCCGGTACCCTATGGGGGCTTGCCCGGCTGGGCCTGCGCCCGATCATGCAGACGCCCGAGGACGTCACCAGGCTCCTGGCCGCCGGGTTGCTGGCCTGTGCATTGGTCACGGGATTCGATGCGCTGGCCCTGAAACTGATGCATCCGGAGCTCGAGCTGCACCACGTCGGCGGAGTGCTGGGGGCCAATCTGCTGGGCGCCTACATCGGCGTGTTGATGCTGGCCCCCGTGTTGATCCTGCTGTTGCGGCAGCGCCCGCGTCGCGATGCCGTGCTCCGGTTGCTGCTCGACGGCCTGGTGGTCATGCTGCCATCTCTGCTGCTGTTGCTGGCGCTCATGCACAGCAAATCGCCGCTGCCGCAATTTGCCCGGGTCCTGTCCCTGGCGCCGGTGCTGTACTTCGCATTCCGCCACGGATGGCGTGGTGCGGCGCTGGCCCTGTTCACCGTCACCGGCGTGATCGTGGCTTTCGCCGATTTTACCGAGCGAGTCGCGGCGTCGCCCGAGTCGCATCTGTTTCTTGCCGTGGCCGGTACCGGTGCGTTGATGCTCGGCGCCGCGATCGATGCCCTGCGCCGCAGCAGCGAACGCCTGGCAGTGCAGAATGCGCGTCTGGAGGGCGCCAACCGCCGACTCGATCAGCTGGCACGGCAACTCAGCGAAGCGGCGCGACGCAACCTGCGCGTGGAGGAAGAGCAGCGCCGTTACGTCGCCGCGGAGCTGCATGATGAGCTGGGACAGAATCTCACCGCCATCCAGACCCGCGTGAAACTGGCCCAGCAGCGTCTGAGCGGGGCCGGTCTGGGCGACGTCGCCACCTCCATCAACGACATCCTTGCGCACATGCGCACGGCCGTGCGGCGGCTGCTGAACAATCTGCGCCCGACGGTCCTGGATGAGTTCGGCCTTGCCCGTGCGCTGGAGGATGGTCCCATCCGCGACATGCTGCATGCCGCCGACATCGACTACCACTTCGAGTTGCACGGTGACGTACGGCAGCTCGACGAGGATACCCGCACCACTATTTACCGCGTGACCCAGGAAGCTGCCACCAACGCCGTACGCCATGCCATGGCCGGCGAGTTGACCTTGCGGATCCGGGTGGGACCACGCGGCGATGCCATGCTGGTGCTGCTGGATATCCGCGACGACGGCATCGGGCTCCCCAATGGTGAACCGAAACACCGCAGCGGGCGCGGCCTGCAAAGCATGCGCGACAGGGTGACTGCGCTGCAGGGCGTGTTCCGCATACGCAAAGCCACGTGTGGCACCCGACTGCGCATCCTCCTGCGAGCGCCACGCGGCGACCTCGCCCGCTGAAAAATGCGGAAACGCAGCCGGCGGGAGCGGCTGCACATTCAGGGGGCATATAGGAATCTTTCCGATACCACAATCGTGAATATATCGTTATTATGATTTCACTGGTGTGGGGGAGTCGCCGCCTTGAGCGGCGATCAGGGCGAGTCGTGGGGACGGCCCGCCCAAGGAGTGGCAGGATGCTCGCTCCGCCGGGACAGCGCCGGCACGATGTCCGATTCGCACTCGGCATCAGGCGCCTACCGGCCGTCGCCGCGTGAAGAACAGGAGTTCTTCCGCGGCGTTTTTCGTGGAAAAGTTTCGTGGAAAAAGCGCAGTTCAGCAGCGCGCAGGACGGGCAAGAAACCGCACGTCACGGATACCCTCGCTGACGGCGACGCTGCAGAAGTGGCGGGACGTGTTTGCGGAGGGGGCGTTCACGCCACGCAGAGGGGCCCGCGGGCGCTTACCCGTGATCCCCTCCACGGCGCCCGGGATGTCATCCGCCGCCAAAAATCAGTCCCCTGCAGTGCGACCCCGCACATACAGCACCAAGCTGTGATCCACGATATCGTAGCCATAGCGCTTGGCGATATCTTTCTGCAGCTGTTCGATCTCGTCGCTGACGAACTCCACGACCTTGCCGCTGTCGATATCAATCATGTGGTCGTGATGCTGCCCACGATCGAGTTCGTAAACGGCTTGGCCACCTTCGAAGTTGTGCTTGCTCACGATTCCTGCCGCATCGAACTGCGTCAGCACCCGATAGACCGTGGCCAGCCCGATGTCTTCCTCTTCGGCCAGCAGGGTTTTGTAAATGTCTTCCGCAGTCAGATGACGCTGCGCCGACTCTTCCAGGATATGGAGAATGCGTGTGCGCGGATGCGTGACCTTGAGGCCCAGCTTGCGTAATTCGATCGATTCCTGCGGCATAATTCCAATGCTCGTGGCGCCAAAGCCCTACAGGCCTTAGTGTATCATCCCATTCTTTGACCGACCCGGACTTGAGAGACGTATGCGAACGCTTTTCCGCACCCTGATGTGTCTGATGCTTGTCACCGTTGTTGCCGGTTGCGGCATCGTCTACAAGCCCGATATCCACCAGGGAAACCTGCTCGACAAGGAGAAGGTCCAGCAGCTCAAGCCCGGGATGACCAAGCGCCAGGTCGTGGCACTGCTGGGCACCCCGTCCATCACCAGCCCGTTCGAGCATCAACGCTGGGACTACGTGCAGGAAAGAGCTCACCGGAGCGGCAAGACCACGGTCAAGACGCTGACCCTGTACTTCAACAACGACACGCTGAGCCGCACCCAAGGCAACTTCTTCGCGGAAACCCCGGACCAACTGCTCAAGGATGCCAAGACCTACAAGAGCGCCTACCCCAAGGGCGGCCCGAAGGGCGACAAGACCCGCGATGGCTCCGAGGGCGACAACGCTCCTTCGGGTGGTGGCGCCGGTTGACAGCCCGATCAGGTGCCGTCGTGGCGGGCGCGCTCACGACGTGCCTGCATCGGATCCAGTGCCAGGTCGCGATAGATTTCCACGCGGTCACCTGACTGCAAGGGATGCTGCAGCGACACCCGGCGTCCGAAAACACCCACATGATCGGCGTCGATCATTGCCTCGGGGCAGGATTGGCGGATCGTCGACGCCTCAATGGCATCACCGACGCAGGCCCCCTGCTGCAACCTGAGCCGCTGCTGCCAGAGCCGGATCGGCCCCGCGTACACGACATCGACTTCGATCACATCATCCATAGATGCGCCGTGCCGCCGAGCAGAAATCATCCACCATGCGGCCAGCCAGCCCCTGGAAACCAAGCTTCAATGCCAGACCGCCGAGCCGCCCGGCATGTTCGAAATCCAGTTCCAGGCCGACGCGGCAGCCTTTGTCACCCAGCGCATCGAACGTCCACACCCCTTCCAGTGTCTTGAAAGGCCCTTCCACCAACCCGATACGAATATGTTCGGGCGGCTGCCCCTTGTTGCGGGTGGTGAAACTCTGGTGCAGGCCGGCAAAACGCAGGTCCATGCGCGCCACCAGCGTGTCCCCCTCCTGCTCCGAGACGTGCGAACGCTCGCACCAGTGAAAGCGCTTCGGGTAGGCTTCCACATCACTGACCAGCTCGTACATCTGAGCAGGCGTGTAACGCACCAGGGCACTGCGGCGAATCTGGATCACGGGCGCTTCAAGCTCCAATTGGATGAAACAAACCACGAACAACCCCGGCGGCTGTTCGTACATCACTCTTCCGGCAAACGATTCTAACGGACATGGCCAAATCTCGGCAGAAAAACAAACCCGGCAGCAATACCATCGCCCTGAACAAGCGTGCCCGCCACGAGTATCACATTGATCGACGGGTCGAGGCCGGTATCGCCCTCGAAGGCTGGGAGGTCAAGTCGCTGCGTGCGGGGCGCATCAACTTCGGCGACAGCTATGCCCTCATCAAGCGTGGTGAAATCTTCCTGTTCGGCAGTTCCATCCCCCCATTGATCAGCGCATCGACCCACGTGGTGGCCGATGACCGGCGCACGCGCAAGCTGCTGCTGCACAGGAAGGAGATCGACGAGCTGATCGGCGCAGTCGAACGCAAGGGCTACACGCTGGTACCTACTGCACTCTACTGGAAGCAGAATCACGTCAAGGTGGAGATCGGCGTGGCTCGCGGCAAGCAGACCCACGACAAGCGCGAAACGGAGAAGCAGCGCGACTGGGATCGGGAAAAACAGCGCGTGCTGCGCGCCAAGAATCCGCCTGCCTGATGAGCCTCCTGCCCCACCCAGCCGCAACCGGGATGTGGTCCATTCCCTTGTGCTCATCGCTGAACGACGCGACGACGCATCTTGATTGCCGCGGTCGCATCTCCATATACTGTCTGACCGCTATTGCGCGATTCCCGGGGGTGTCATGGCTTCGACGGGGGTAGTGAGATGGCTTGGTGCATGCCGAGGGGGCAGCTTTCCTCGTTAATCCAGCCGCAAAACTCATAATTGCCAACGATAGCAATTACGCTCTGGCCGCTTAAGGCCTAAGCCCCGAACCGCCTTGTGCTCGTGCTCGTCGGTGTAGGGTCATATATCACGAGATCGCCGGACCACCGCCGCCTGTCGGTATACGGTTAAACCAAGCAGGCTGGTTCCGCGGCGCGCTTTGTCCACCGTGCTGTCGCGGAACGAGATCCAACGGTGGGCTAAGCATGTAGTACCGGGCGTCAAACGCCTTCGGACGCGGGTTCGACTCCCGCCACCTCCACCATCCAAAAGGGCTTGGAGCGTCTCCAGGCCCTTTTTCTTTCCCTCGAATCCATCCATCCAGAGGCAGCCACCGCCCGGCCGGGCGGCAGACGGGACTAGCCCATCAGTCATGCTTGACCGTTGTCGACATGGTGTTATAGTTAACTACAACACCACTCATACACAACACCGGGAGACTGTCATGCACACACGTTCAATCGTTGCGCTGGCCGGATCATTGCTTGTCGTGGCTGCCAGCATGGCCATGTTTGTCCATTCCATGGGTCCACCTGCCTTCGACATCACGCTGGCCCCGAGCGTCATCGACGGGTTGCCAGTGGACAACCTGGCGCCGGTTGTGGTCACGCCAGACCGTACACCGGCACAAAAGTCCTCTGCACTGCGCCGGCAATTGAGCAATTCGATCCATGTCCGCAGGAACCTGCGTGCACTGGGCAGCGTGCAGCAGGTGATGCCGTACTATTCGTTCGCCCGTTCACTGGCCTCGTTCAACAAGGATTGACCTGATGAGTATGACCTGGAGCGACGACGTCCCGATCTATCGCCAGCTGCGCGAGCGCGTGGTGGCGATGATCCTGGACGGCGCACTGAGTGAAGGTGATGCGCTGCCATCTGTACGTCAGGTGGCAGCGGATTACCAGATCAACCCGTTGACCGTGTCCAAGGCCTATCAGGAACTGGTCGACGAACACATCGTGGAAAAACGAAGGGGTTTGGGCATGTTTGTGAAAAAGGATGCACGCAACGCGTTGCTGGAGTCCGAGCGTGAGCGTTTTCTGCGCGAGGAGTGGCCGCTGTTGCGAGCCCGGCTGCAGCGCCTGGGGCTGGACCTTGAAACACTGATGAAATCCGGCGACGACCGCTTCAAGAAGGACGCATCATGAATGCCATTATCGAGGCCCGCGGCCTGACCAAGCGCTACAAGAACACTCTGGCGCTGGATCAGGCGAGTTTCCGCATCGAATCCGGTCGCATCGTGGGTCTGATCGGCCCCAACGGCGCCGGCAAGACCACCGCACTGAAAGCCATTCTCGGCCTGACCGATTTCGATGGCGACCTGGACGTGCTGGGTCTGGACCCGCGCAAGCGCCGCACGGCGTTGATGCAGCAGGTGTGCTTCATCGCCGACGTGGCCGTGCTGCCACGCTGGATCCGTGTCTCCGAAGCCGTGGATTTCGTCGCCGCCACACACCCGCGGTTCGACCGCGCGCGCTGCGAGCATTTTCTGTCACGCACCAAGCTCACGCCGGGGCAAAAGGTCAAACAGATGTCCAAGGGCATGATCGTGCAACTGCACCTCGCCCTGGTCATGGCCATCGACGCACGGTTGCTGGTGCTGGACGAACCCACGCTGGGCCTGGACATCCTCTACCGCAAGCAGTTCTACCACAGCCTTCTGGAGGACTACTTCGACGAGGACAAGACCATTCTGGTGACCACGCACCAGGTGGAAGAGATCGAGAATATTCTCACCGACCTGATGTTCATCCGCGACGGCAAGGTCGTGCTGGATACCGACATGGATGCCCTGGGCGAGCGCTTCACCGAAGTGATGGTGGGTGCGGATCAGGCCGATGCCGCGCGCGCGCTCGGCCCCATGGACGAGCGCCAGGCGTTCGGCAAGAGCATCTTCCTGTTCGACGGCGTCGACCGCTCGCGGCTGGAGGCACTGGGCGAGGTCCACCGCCCCTCCGTCAGCGACCTGTTTGTCGCCACCATGAAAGGAACCTACGCATGAATACCTTCTATTGGCTGCTGAAACGCGAGTACTGGGAACACCGCGGCGGCCTGGTGCGCGCGCCGCTGATCACCGGTGCCATCTTCCTGGCGCTGAATGTGATGGGCATCATCGCCGGCGAAGTCTGGCGCGGAAAATCCAACGTGCATATCGGCGGTATGGACATGCACATGCAGGGCCAGATCACCCCGCAGCTGCTGGACAAGGCGGGCGCCGCACTGGATGCCAGCATGTACTCGGTGGCCAGCGTGGTCTGGGTGGTCATGGCTTTCGTGATCTTCTTCTACTGCCTGGGCGCGCTGTACGACGATCGCCGTGATCGCAGCATCCTGTTCTGGAATTCGCTGCCGATCTCGAACCGCGACACCGTGTTGTCCAAACTGGTCAGTGCCAGCGTGATCGCCCCGGTCATCGCCTCCATCATCGGCGTGGTTGCAGCCTGGCTGACGCTGCTGATCTATGCCGTGACCGCATCCGTACATGGGTTGAGCGTGTTCCAGTTGCTGTGGGCCGCCCACCCCATCCGTGTCGCACTGAACATGATCCTGTCCATTCCCGTGTACTTCCTGTGGGCATTGCCGACCACTGGCTGGCTGTTGTTGTGCTCGGCTTGGGTCCGCAGCAAGCCCTTCCTGTGGGCAGTGCTGCTGCCGCTGGGCGCCGGCGTCATCTTGAGCTGGCTGAGCCTGATGGGCCTGCTGCACGATGTCGCGGAATGGTTCTGGGAGCACATTGTGGCACGCGTGCTGCTGAGCCTGTTTCCCGGTGGCTGGCTGCCGCAGAGCTTTCATCACCACATGGGCGAAATCGGCAGCCTGCATGGGCCCGACGCGCCACAGAAACTGCTGGCATTGCTGGATCTGCGCAATACCTACGGCGTGCTGACGCATCCCGATGTCTGGATCGGAGCGCTGGGCGGCGCGGTGATGATCGCCGCGGCCATCTGGTTCCGCAGCCGCCGCGACGACAGCTGAGTCATCCCTGGCGCCGGTTCGACCACGTTGTCGCCGGCGCCATTGTCTGCAACAGGAGACGTAGACATGTTTCGCAAACGCCTGATCTTCGCCATGCCGATGCTGCTGGTCATTGTCGTCCTGCTCGCTGGCTGCAACCAGGACCGTGGACACATCTCGGTAGTCCACATCGACGACGGAATCCAGATTCATCACGGTCACGTCACCTTGCACGCGCCATCGGTTCCGGATGCCGTCATTACCAAGGCTGGCGACTTGAAAATCGGCGGAAAGCCAATCCAGGTCACGGCAAATCAGCATCAGCAACTGCGGCAGTATTACCAGCAAGCCGTCGCCGTCGAGCAACAAGGCATCGCCGTGGGCAAGGCGGGTGCCAGCATGGCGGGCGGCACCATCGGCGACGTGACGAAAAACCTGTTCAGTGGGCACCCGGACCGCATCGATGCGGACGTGAACAAGCGCAAGGATCAGCTGCTGTCCAAGGTGGCCGGGATCTGCGATTCGCTGGGCTCGCTGCAGGAAACACAGGACACGCTGCGCGCTGGGATTCCGGCATTCAAGCCTTATGCCCGCATCGAGGCCTCCGATGTCGCGCAATGCCGCCGGGGCGTTAAGGACGGGCGCGAAAACTCGTGACTCGCAGGGTGGATCGAGAAACGCCAGTGGCGGATCCGCCTGCTTGCTGCACCTCAGGTGGTTTTCCCGCAAGCAGGCGGCTCCGTTGCTATGCTCCTTGAGCCGCCCTGGGCGTTGGATGTGGTTATTTGCCGTGAATGCCGCCCTTGGTCAGCTCTGTGGCGTCCAGGAGCTTTTCCAGTTCCTCGCGCTTGAGACCGGTGGTCTCCATGGCCACATCCAGGATCGGACGCTTTTCCTTGTAGGCCTGCTTGGCCGTGGCCGCGCCCTTCTCATAGCCGATCACCGGATTGAGCGCCGTCACCAGGATCGGATTGCGCGCCAGGGCCTCCTGGATATGCGCGGTGTTGACCTTGAACGTGGCAATGGCCTTGTCCGCCAGCAGCCGCGACACGTTGGCCAGGATCTCGATCGACTGCAGCAGGTTGTAGGCGATCACCGGCAGCATCACGTTGAGCTGGAAGTTGCCGGCCTGCCCGCCCACGGTGATGGTGGCATCGTTGCCGATGACCTGCGCCGCGACCATGGCGGCGGCTTCCGGAATCACCGGGTTGACCTTGCCCGGCATGATCGATGAGCCCGGCTGCAGCGATTCCAGCTCGATCTCGCCCAGGCCGGCCAGCGGGCCTGAATTCATCCAGCGCAGGTCGTTGGACATCTTCATGATGGCCACCGCCAGCGTCTTCAGCTGACCGGACAGTTCCACGGCGGCATCCTGCGAGGCGATGCCCTCGAAATAGTTGTCCGCCGACTCGAACTTCACCCGCGTCAACTTCTTCAGCTCGGCCGCCACGGTCTTGCCGAACTTCGGATCTGCATTGATGCCCGTGCCCACGGCGCTGCCGCCCAGCGGCAGGCGGCGCATGCGCTTGAGGGTGTCCTCGATGCGTTCGATGGACGAGCCGATCTGCGCCGACCAGCCGGACAGCTCCTGGCCGAAGGTCACCGGCATGGCATCCATCAGATGCGTGCGGCCTGTCTTGGTCACTTTCTCCAGTTTGCGCGCACGACGGTCGATCACGCGCTTGAGGTGCTTCAGCGCTGGCAGCAATCGCTCGCTCGTGGTCAGTGTGGCGCTGACGTGGATAGCCGTGGGAATCACGTCGTTGGAGCTCTGTCCGTAATTGACATGATCGTTGGGGTGCACCTTGGCCGATTTGGACAGATGCGCGATGACCTCATTGGCATTCATGTTCCAGCTGGTGCCCGAGCCGGTCTGGAAGACGTCGATGGGGAATTGTGCATCCACTTCGCCGCCGGCCACCTTGTCCGCGGCCTTGCGGATGGCGCGTACCTGCGTGGTCTTCAAATGCCCCAGCTTGAGGTTGGACTCGGCCGCAGCGGACTTGATCAGGCCCAGCGCACGGATGAATGCGCGCGGCGGCGTCAGGCCGGAGATGGGAAAGTTGTTTACGGCGCGTTGCGTCTGTGCGCCGTACAGCGCGTCTTCCGGCACCTCGAGTTCGCCCATGCTGTCACGTTCAATACGGCTCTTGCTCATGCTGTCTCCGCGGGGAATGAATTGGACAGGCGGCATTGTAGCGGGACGCGAAAGCCGCGTGACTCCACGAACCCCATACCGGTGCGTGGTGAGCTATCGAACGGGCAGGATGTTTGCTGGGTGCCCTTCGATACCTTGGGGGCGAATGGATTTTGATGAAGTTCCACAACCGGCTGATGAGCGCAAGTCGAGACGATGCGTCTTTGTCATGCTTTGCCGAGTCCCGGGTTCCGAGTGCCGTTACAATGACGCGCTTGCCCACTCCCAGGATCGCTTCATGCCTCTCGACACCCTGACCGCCCTGTCGCCGCTGGATGGCCGCTACGCATCCAAGGTCGAACCTCTGCGCGCCATCTTCAGCGAGTTCGGTCTGATGCATCGCCGCGTGCAGGTGGAGATTGCGTGGCTGCTGGCGCTGGCCGAGGAACCCCGCATCCGTGAATTGCCGCCTTTCTCCGACGAGGACGCCTCACGCCTGCGCATGATCGCCGACCAGTTTTCCGTCGACGACGGCAACCGCATCAAGGCCATCGAGGAAGTGACCAACCACGACGTCAAGGCCGTGGAATATTTCATCAAGGAGCGCATCGGTGATCAGGATTCCCTGTCGCAGGCCAGGGAATTCGTGCACTTCGCCTGTACCAGCGAGGACATCAACAACCTGGCCTACGCGCTGATGCTGCGCGATGCGCGGCAGAGCGTTCTGCTGCCGCAGCTGGACGGGATCATGGCGACATTGCGCGAACTGGCGCACACGCAGGCGGACACGCCGATGCTCTCGCGTACCCACGGGCAGACCGCTTCACCGACCACGCTGGGCAAGGAAGTCGCCAACGTGGTGGCGCGGCTGGAACGCCAGCGCACGCAGCTCGCCGAAGTGGACATTTCCGGCAAGATCAACGGTGCGGTGGGCAACTACAACGCCCACGTGACCGCTTACCCAGACGTCGACTGGCGCGCGTTTTGCAGCCGCTTCGTGCAATCGCTGGGACTGGATTTCAACGCCTACACCACGCAGATCGAGCCGCACGACGGCGTGGCCGAGTACTGCGATGCGGTGCGCCGCGGCAACACGGTGATGATCGATCTGGCACGCGACATCTGGGGTTACATTTCGCTGGGTTATTTCAAGCAGACGTTGAAGGAAGGCGAAGTCGGTTCATCGACCATGCCGCACAAGGTCAACCCCATCGATTTCGAGAACGCCGAAGGCAATTTCGGCGTCGCCAACGCCCTGCTCGGCCATTTCGCGGACAAACTGCCGATCAGTCGCTGGCAACGCGACCTCACCGACTCCACCGTGCTGCGCGGTCTGGGTACCGCGTTCGGCCACACGCTGGTGGCACTGGCGTCGCTGAAGAAGGGATTGGGCAAACTCGAGGCAAACCCGCAGCGTCTGGCCGCCGACCTGGACGCCAACTGGGAAGTGCTGGCCGAGGCGATCCAGACCGTCATGCGCCGCCACGGCCTGCCCAACCCGTACGAACAGTTGAAGGCGCTCACACGCGGACGCGGCATCACACGTGACAGCGTGCGTGAATTCATCGCTGGCCTTGAGCTGCCGCAAGCGGACAAGCAACGTCTGCTGGAGCTGACACCGGAACGCTACACCGGTCTGGCGAGCGATCTGGCGCGTGCGATCTGAGTTGGCACATCCCGCTATCGTAGACAAGTATCGGCAAGAGGCGGATCCGCCAGCTTGGCACGGACATGCACCATTGGCGCGCACTTGCACCGCAGCAGCCGTTACACTGTGACGATGACGTCCCGCCGCCGTTCCTCCGACGCCTTCGCCATTGAAGTCCACGCTACGCCACGGCAGCCACTGGGCATGCCGCCGGCGCGTTTCCTTACCGACTACTGGCAGAAGCGGCCGCTGCTGATCCACGGCGCGTTTCCAGCCGTGGCACCGCTGTCACCGGACGATCTGGGCGGACTGGGCTGCGAGGAGGCGGCGCTGTCCCGGATCATCGTGCGCAATCCCGAGCATGATCAATGGACGGTGCACAACGGGCCGTTCGCGGAAGACTTCTTCGCGACGTTGCCCGAGGACCACTGGACGCTGCTGGTGCAGGATGTGGACAAGTGGGATGCGGATGTGGCGCAGCTGCTGACGCCGTTCGGGTTCCTGCCCTCGTGGCGCATCGACGACATCATGGTCAGCTATGCCGAGGACGGCGGCGGCGTGGGCGCGCATGTGGATCAGTACGATGTATTCCTGCTGCAGGGGGTGGGCCGGCGCCGCTGGTCGATCAGCACCGATCCGCAGGCATCCCGTGCGTTTCGCGATGATGTGGAACTCAAGCTGCTGCGCGAGTTCCGCCCCACGCACACCTGGACGCTCGAAACCGGGGACATGCTCTATCTGCCGCCGGGGGTGCCCCACGAGGGAGTGGCCGACGGCCAGTGCCTGACCTTCTCCATCGGCATGCGCGCGCCATCACATGCCGAGCTGCTGCTGGATCTGGCCGAACATCTGGCCGAGGGCATGGACGACGCAGACCGGTATCGCGACCCGGATCTTCGTCCGGCGCGTTCGGACGGGCAGATCGACGCCGCTGCGCTGGAGCGGTTGACCACGTTGCTGGGACCGTTGGCCGCCACGCTTTCGCCGGCCGACAAGGCGGATTGGTTCGGCGGTTTCATCACCCGTTACCGCAGCGCGCAGCTGGCTGCCCCGCCGCGCCGCCGCACCACCCAGGCGGCGTTGCGCAAGGCCATCGACCGCACCGCCACGCTGGTGCGTCATCCATGGACGCGCATGGTCTGGACCGCGCACGGCCGCCGCGTGCGCCTGTTCGTCGCCGGCGAAGCATTCGACTGTTCGCGCGCCCTGGCCCGTACCCTGTGTGCACAATCCGAACTGACACTGGACAGCATGCCCGCCGGGAACGATCTGGCATTGCTGCTGGAGCTTGTGAATCGCGGCCACCTGGCGCTGCGCCGCGGGAGCCGTCGATGAGGCCCGACCTGAGGTTCACCGTCGAACCTGCCGACTGGAACGTCGATCGCGACGCTTTGCGGCATGTGCGCGATCGCGTGTTCGTGCAGGAACAACAGGTGCCGGTGGAAGAAGAATGGGATGATCTCGACCCGCAATGCCGTCACGTCCTGGCGCGCGACATGGATGGCGCAGCGATCGGCACCGGCCGGCTCACACCCGAACGCAAGATCGGCCGCATGGCGGTGCTGGCTGATTGGCGCGGCCAGGGTGTCGGCGCCGCCATGCTGCTGCAGCTGCTGGATCGTGCGCGGGAGCTGGGGTGGCGCAGCGTCAGCCTGCATGCGCAGATCAGCGCCATCGAGTTCTACAGCCGGCATGGGTTCCTCGCGTACGGAGACGAATTCGTCGAAGCGGGCATCCGGCATCGTGTAATGCAACTGCAGCTGACACCCCGGACAGCGCCGCCCGACGCCCGCGGCACGCCGCCATCGCGGCCAGAGGCCCGTGTGTTGCACAGCACCGACCTGGACAGCCTGGTGGCGGCCAATCTCGCCATCATCCAGGGGGCCCGGCAGACCGTGTGCCTCGCCAGCCCGGATCTGGATCCTGCCGTGCTGGACACCGACGCTGTGCTCGAGGCCATGCGCGCCGTCGCCTCACGTGGCCGCGGCGGGGAGATCCGCCTGCTGGTGCATGATGCCGCCCAGTTGCTGGTGACTGGTCACCGCCTCATCGAACTGGTGCAGCGCCTGCCGAGCCGCTGCAGCGTGCGCGTGATCAGCGACCCCCACGACCGCGCCAGTGACCAGGCGCTTGTGCTGAACGACAATGGCGGCTACCTCGTACGGCCGCATGCCGATGCTCTCGTGGCCCGCGGTTCGACCTGCGATCCGCTTGAACACGCGCGTCTGCGCCCTCAATTCGAACGCATGTGGCAACGTGCCCGACTGGCCCACGAGCTGCGTGCGCTGGACATTTGAACCGTGCGGGATGTCGGTACAAGCACCCGAATGGACACCGATGCGGTTTCGCGCCTTGCCGCGGCGCAGCACGGTACCGGTATAATTACGAAGTTTGGGACCTCCCAGGTCCTCAGGCAGTCCCCGGCGCGCGACATGCGCGCCCTTTCATGTTCTCCGGTGGTGACGTGAGCGAAAATCTGGTCCGCAAGTTCTTCGAATCCTCGCAACTGGCCGGCGGCAACGCCGACTATGTAGAGGACAGGTACGAGGCCTGGCTGCAAGATTCGGCAGCCGTCGAGCCCGAATGGCGCGACTACTTCGATGCCCTGCCCGGCGCCAGAGATGGCGACGTGCCGCGTTCGGCGGTCATTGCACGCATCGAGACGGCGCAAAGCCGACGCGGCACCGGCATCGCGGCCGCCGGTGATCAGCATGCGCGCAAACAGGCGGGCGTGCTGCGTTTGCTCACTGCCTTCCGCTCGCGCGGTCACCTCGCGGCGGATCTCGACCCGCTGGGCCTGGCCGAGCAGCGCCAGCCGCCCGACCTGGATCTGCCGTTCCATGGCCTGGACAAGGGCGACCTGGACACCGAGTTCGACACCGGCAGTTACGGCGGCGCCGACCGGCTCACGCTGCGCCAGCTCATCGAGCGGTTGAAGGCGACCTACACGCGCACCGTCGGTGGCGAATTCATGCACATCAGCGACCACGAACAGCGTCGCTGGATCTACACCCGGCTGGAAAAGGACGCCGGCGCCCCTGCGTTCAGCCACGACGAACGCATGCGTACCCTGGAGCGCCTCACTGCCGCCGAGGGGCTGGAGCGCTATCTGCATACCCGCTACGTGGGCCAGAAGCGCTTTTCTTTGGAAGGTGCGGACAGCCTGATTCCGCTGCTGGACGAAGTGATCCGCCGCGGCGGCAGCAACGGCGTGCAGGAACTGGTAATCGGCATGGCCCACCGCGGCCGCCTCAACGTGCTGGTCAATACCCTCGGCAAGCCGCCGATGGAGCTGTTCGACGAGTTCGAGGGCAAGTTCGAGCATCCGGACGATCCGGAACGCACCGGCGATGTGAAGTACCACATGGGCTTTTCCGCGGACGTCAAGACCGCCGGCAACAGCGTGCACCTGGCGCTGGCATTCAATCCTTCGCATCTGGAAATCGTCGACCCCGTCGTGGTCGGCTCGGTGCGCGCGCGGCAGACCCGCCGCAAGGACGTTGAACGCGCGCAGATCCTTCCGCTGCTGATCCACGGCGACGCCGCATTCGCGGGTCAGGGCGTGGTCACCGAGACGCTGCAGATGTCGCAGGCGCGGGGCTTCAGCGTCGGTGGCACCATCCATGTAGTGATCAACAACCAGGTCGGATTCACCACATCCAATCCGCACGATGCCCGCTCCACCCTGTACTGCACGGACGTGGCCAAGATGGTCTACGCACCGATATTTCACGTCAACGGCGACGATCCGGAAGCCGTGCTGCAGGTGACGCGTCTGGCCTACGATTTCCGCCAGCGGTTCAAGAAAGACGTGGTCATCGATCTGGTGTGCTATCGCCGCAACGGCCACAACGAGGCCGACGAGCCGGCGGCCACCCAGCCGCTGATGTACAAGATCATCCGCGAGCGCGCCACCGCCCGCGCGCTGTATGCCGAGCGCCTGGAAAAGAACAAGGTCATCGAAGGCGATGCCGCCGATGACCTGATGGATGCCTATCGCAAGCGTCTGGGGGAAGGCAAGCCGGTCGCCGAGATCGACACCGAGGCGCACGGAGGCACCTCCTTCGAGTGGAGCAAGCATCTGGATGCCGATCTGGATGAGGACGTGGATACCGGCATCGATCCCGAGACGGCATCGAAACTGCTGGACACGCTGCTGAAGGCGCCCGATGACTTCCAGTTGCATTCGCGCGTGGAAAAGATCTACAAGACGCGCCGCAAGATGGCTGACGGTGAACAACCGCTGGACTGGGGCTGCGCCGAGAACCTGGCTTATGCGGGATTGATCCACGAGGGTCACGGTTTGCGTCTGGTCGGTCAGGATACCGGTCGCGGCACCTTCTTCCATCGTCATGCGGTCCTCCACGACCAGAAGACCGGCCGCACCGCGCTGCCGCTGGCCAACGTCAATCCCGACATCAACGTCGCCGTCATCGACTCGCTGCTCAGCGAGGAAGGCGTGATGGGCTTCGAGTACGGCTACGCCACCGCCGATCCCGCCACGCTGGTGATCTGGGAAGCCCAGTTCGGCGATTTCGCCAATGGCGCGCAGGTGGTGATCGACCAGTTCATCAGCGCCGGCGAAGCCAAATGGGGCCGCATGTGCGGGCTGACGCTGTACCTGCCGCATGGGTACGAAGGCCAGGGCCCGGAACACTCCTCGGCGCGTCTGGAGCGCTTCCTGCAGCTGTGTGCGCTCAACAACATGCAGGTGTGCGTGCCCACCACACCGGCGCAGACCTTCCACATGATCCGCCGGCAGATGCTGCGCAAGGTGCGCAAGCCGCTGATCGTGCTGGTGCCCAAGTCGCTGCTGCGGCACAAGCTTGCCGTCTCCACCCTGGACGAACTGGCCACGGGCACCTTCCAGAATGTCATTGGCGATCAGCGCATCAAGACCCCGTCGAAGGTCAAGCGCGTCGTACTGTGTTCCGGCCGTGTGTACTACGACTTGCTGGAGCAGGCCGAGAAGGACGCAATGACCGATGTCGCCCTGGTGCGCGTGGAGCAGTTGTATCCGTTCCCGCGGGACCTGGTCCGGCAGGAGCTGGCCCACTTCAAGTCGGCCAGGGAAGTCATCTGGTGCCAGGAAGAACCCATGAACCAGGGCGCCTGGTTCCAGATCCGGCATCATCTGCAGGCATGTGTCAGTGACAAGCACAGCTTGTCCTATGCAGGTCGCGCCCGCGCTCCGGCACCGGCCTGCGGTCACTACACCATGCACGTCGCCGAGCAGAAGGCCCTGGTCGAACAGGCACTGACAAAACCCGTCGACAACGGCCACGCAGCCGAATAATCCAACTGCTCACGTTCGCATCCGTTGCACTCCAATCAAGCTCGACCCAATCAGCATCTCAAGGACACGTTTTCCCATGGCCACTGAAGTCAAAGTCCCGGTACTCCCCGAATCGGTCTCCGACGCCACCATCGACACCTGGCACAAGAAAGCCGGCGACAAGGTGTCGCGCGACGAGAACCTGGTCGATCTGGAAACCGACAAGGTGGTACTGGAAGTGCCCTCCCCTGTGGACGGCGTGCTCAAGGAGATCATCGCCGAGGAAGGCGAGACGGTGGACGGCGAACAGGTGATTGCCATCATCGAGGAAGGCGCCGGCGGCGACGATGGCGGCAAGGACAAAAAGGCCGGCGAGGACAAGAAGAACGAGGGCGAGGCAAAGGACGAGGCGGGCGACGCCAAGGGCGAGAGCAAGGAGTCTGCCGACAAGGACGCCAAAAAGGCCACGACCGAAGAAGCACCGGCGGGCGCCGATGACCTGTCGCCGGCTGCGCGCCGGGTGGCGACCGAAAAGAACATCGACCCGTCGAAGGTCGAAGGCACGGGCCGGGATGGCCGCGTGACCAAGGATGATCTTCTCAAGTATGTCAAATCCGGTGGCAAGGGCGGCAAGCAGAGCAGCGCGCCCACCCCGGCTCCGGCGGCACCGGGTGATCGTCCCGAGGAGCGGGTGCCGATGACACGTATCCGCAAGCGCATCGCCGAGCGCCTGATGGAGTCGAAGAACTCCATCGCCATGCTGACCTCCTTCAACGAGGTCAACCTGAGCCAGGTGGCGAAGATGCGCAAGACCCTTGGCGAGCAGTTCATCAAGGAGAACGACGTCAAGCTCGGCTACATGAGCTTCTTCGTCAAGGCCGCCTGCGAGGCACTGAAGCGCCGGCCCATGGTCAATGCCTCGGTCGATGGTGAGGACATCATCTACCACGGCTATCAGGACATCTCCATTGCCGTGTCCACCGACAAGGGCCTGGTCACGCCGGTGCTGCGCGATGCGCAGAACATGAGCTTCGCCGAGATCGAGAGCGGCATCGTCGACTACGCCAAGCGCGCCCGCGCCGGCAAGCTCAGCCTGGATGACCTGCAGGGCGGCACCTTCACCATCACCAACGGCGGCACCTTCGGCTCGCTGCTGTCCACGCCCATTGTCAATCCGCCGCAGAGCGCCATCCTGGGGATGCACACCATCAAGGAACGCGCCGTGGTCGAGAACGGCCAGGTGGTCGCCGCCCCGATGATGTACATCGCCCTGTCCTACGACCATCGCATCATCGACGGCAAGGACGCGGTGCTGTTCCTGGTGGATATCAAGGATCAGCTGGAAAATCCGCAACGGATGTTGCTGGGGCTGTGAAGGGAAACGCGCGCTTTGCGCGCTCAAGGGTGAAGGGAACGCACGCTGCGCGTGCTCAAGAGTAAAAGAGCACAGCGTTTGCTCTTCTTCACCCTTTCCTCTTCACCTGCCGCAACAACCGCTTGACGCTCCAAACGTACCAAACCATCTCAGGAAGCAAAAACCATGTCCGACAACCAGCAGCAATTCGATGTCATCGTCATCGGCGGCGGTCCCGCCGGCTATGTGGCCGCGATCCGCGCCGCACAGCTGGGCCTGAAGACCGCCTGCGTGGATGCCTTCGAGGGGAAGGACGGCAAACAGGCGCTGGGTGGCACATGCCTCAATGTCGGCTGCATCCCGTCCAAGGCGCTGCTGGATTCCTCGCGCCAGTTCCATAATCTGGAGCACAGTTTCAGCGATCACGGCATCAGCGCCGAGAGTCCGTCCATCGACGTCAAGACCATGATCGGCCGCAAGGACAAGATCGTGAAGCAGTTCACCGGCGGTGTGAGCATGCTGTTCAAGTCCAACAAGGTCACCTCGTTCTTCGGCAAGGGCAAATTGCTCGGTGGTGGCGACAACGGCCACTCGGTCGAGGTCACGGGCAAGGATGGCAAAAAACAGACCCTCAAGGCCGGCAACGTGATTCTGGCCTCGGGTTCGGTGCCCGTCGAGCTGCCTTTCGCCAAGTTCGACGGCAAGCACATCGTCGACAACGCTGGCGCGCTGGCCCTGGATGGCGTGCCCAAGCGCCTGGGCGTCATCGGTGCAGGTGTCATCGGCCTGGAACTGGGCAGCGTCTGGTCCCGTCTGGGTGCCGAGGTCACGGTACTCGAGGCGCTGCCGGATTTCCTCGCCGCCGCCGACAAGGACATTGCCAAGGTCGCCGCGCGCGAGTTCAAGAAGCAGGGCCTGGATATCCATCTGGGTGCCAAGGTCAGCAAGGCCGAGGTGAAGAAGAATGCCGTTGAACTGACCTATGCGGACAAGGATGGCGAAAAGAAGCTCACCGTCGACAAGCTACTGGTCGCAGTGGGTCGCCGCGCATACAACGAGGGTCTGCTGGCCGAGGAGACCGGCGTCAAGCTGGACGATCGCGGCCGCATCGAGGTGGACGAGCACTGCTGGACCGGCGTCGACGGCGTCTGGGCCGTGGGCGACTGCGTGCGCGGCGCCATGCTGGCGCACAAGGGCTCCGAGGAAGGGGTCATGGTGGCCGAACTGATCGCCGGCAAGGCCGGGCATGTCGATTACGACGTGATCCCCTGGGTCATCTATACCGAGCCGGAGATCGCCTGGGCCGGCAAGACCGAGCAGCAGTGCAAGGATGCCGACATTCCCTACAAGACCGGCAGCTTTCCCTTCTCCGCCATCGGCCGCGCAGTGGCCATGAACGAGACCGCCGGCCAGGTGAAAGTAATCGCCCATGCCGAAACCGACCGCATCCTGGGCGTGCACATGGTCGGCCCGGCCGTCTCCGAACTGATTGCCGAGGCCGTGGTGACGATGGAATTCAAGGGCTCGTCCGAGGATCTGGCGCGCATCGTCCATGCGCACCCCACCCTCTCCGAAGCCGTCCACGAAGCCGCACTCTCGGTGGACAAACGCGCCATCCACAAAGTCAACTGAGTTCATGATGAACTCATCCCGGACAGGCTATAGAGGGCCGTTGATCCGGGATTCAGTGCAATACCTCCCCGGCAGGCCATGGATGAACTTAACCACATGCTTGCCAGAGCCTTCGATCCGTCATTCCGGCTTTCACCGGAATGACGAGATTGGAGCTTGATCAGACACGCACTTATCTGACTACAAATGAGGACTGGAGACGATGGAACGTCACCTTGGGTCTACGTGCTTGCCAGTCAAGAACGCGGCACACTCTATATCGGCGTCGCGTCAACCCTCATCAAACGCGTCTGGCAACACAAGAACGACGCCATTGAGGGCTTCACGTAAAAGTATCGTATCCACAATCTGGTCTGGTACGAACAGCACGGAACCATGGAATCCGCCATCCTGCGCGAAAAGGCGATCAAGGGTTGGAAACGCGCGTGGAAAATGGAACTCGTCGAGGACGATAACCCCGGTTGGCGCGACCTCTTCGGTGAAGTGACCTGAGAAAAGATTGGTAAGTCATTGAATCTTAATTATATGCCTCTTCATGACTCCTGACACCTTCAACGCCTTCCGCATCCACAACGACGACGCTGGCTATCGCGCCGGCATCGAATCAATCGATCTGGACACGCTCAGCGAAGGCGAAGTCGTCATCCGCACGGCCTACTCCAGCGTCAATTACAAGGATGCGCTGGCGGGGACGGGCGAGGGGAAAATCCTGCGACGCTTCCCGCTCAATGGCGGCATCGACGTGGCCGGTCACGTGGTTGCCTCGACGGATGCGGCATTCAAGGAGGGTGACGCCGTGCTGTGTACTGGCAGCGGCCTGTCCGAGACGCGCGATGGCGGCTACAGCGAATACCTGCGCCTGCCCGCCGCCTGGACCATCCCGCTGCCCGATGGCCTCGATCTGCGCGAGGCCATGACTCTGGGCACGGCCGGTTTCACTGCTGCGCTCGGCCTGCTGCGCATGCTGGACAATCGACAGACGCCCGAGCACGGCCCCATTGCCGTCACCGGCGCGACCGGGGGCGTGGGCATGCTGGCCGTGGACATCTTCAGCCGTGCCGGCTTCGAGGTGCATGCCATCAGCGGCAAGCCGGATCGTTTCGATTTTCTGCGATCGCTGGGTGCCGCCAAATGCATCAATCGACTCGAACTGGAGTTTGATGACCGGCCGCTGGCCTCGGCACGCTTCGGCGGCGCCCTGGACAATGTCGGTGGTGACATGCTGGCGGGATTGCTTGCCTGCACGTCGCCGTACGGCAACGTCGCCAACTGCGGCCTGGTGGGCAGTACCAACCTGCCCACCACCGTCATGCCTTTCATCATCCGTGGCGTCAGTCTCCTCGGCATCGCCTCGGCCGGCACCGCGCGCGACATCCGCGACACGCTCTGGCAACACCTGGCATCGGACTGGAAGCCGCGTCACCTGCAGACCATCCGCACACGCGAAGTCGCTCTGGACGAGATCCCGTCGGTCTTCGATGCCATGCTTGCCGGTGACTCGTTCGGTCGCACCCTGGTCCGTATCGGCGGTGATTCCCCATAGTTGCCTCCCGCTCACGGATGCACCGCTCCGCTCTGCCCACACCCATATCCATTGCCACGCTTGGATGCGATCGACCGCAGACGTAGAATCAGCCAATTGACATGTTGAAAGGACACTTCCCGTATGGCGCGCATCCTGATCGTCGACGACTCCCCTTCGCAGCTGTTGGGGATCAAGCGCATTGTGGAGAAACTCGGGCACGAGGCGCTGACCGCCGAGGATGGAGCCGCTGGCGTGGAGGCTGCCAAGCGCGAACTGCCGGACTTGATCCTGATGGACGTGGTCATGCCCAACCTCAACGGTTTCCAAGCCACCCGCACCATCAGCAAGGACACCGATACCGCGCATATTCCCGTGGTGCTGGTGACCACCAAGGATCAGGATACCGACCGCGTGTGGGGCCTGCGTCAGGGCGCCAAGGCCTATGTCACCAAGCCGGTGAACGAGGACGAGCTGTCCAGCACCATGAACGAGCTTCTGGCGGGCTGACACACATACCGGCGGGCATGCCCGCCCTGTTTGAGCCCGGCGCTCGCTCAATCAAACATGACATCGTAGGGCGGGCACTGCTCGCCGGCTCTTGCCGGCCTTGTTTACGAACGCGGGTCGAAGTCGTCGAACGCGTCGCGAAATGTTTCATAGGCGGCGCGGTCCGCATCGCCGGCGACGGCGGGAACCTTGATTTCCACGGTCACCAACTGGTCGCCGGCAGGCTTGCCCGGCAAGCCGCGCCCGCCCAGACGCAGTCGCGCGCCGCTTTGTGTCCCCGCGGGTATGCGCAGCTCCACCTGACCGCCCAGCGTATCCACTGGAACCGACGCACCCAGCGCCGCTTCCCAGGGCGCAACCGCCACCGACCCGAGAACGTTGCGGCCATCGAGCTTGAAACGGCCGCCTTCGCGCAGGCCCACCTCAAGCAGCAGGTCGCCCGAGCGCGCGCCGCCGAACCCCGGATGTCCCTGACCGGACAGGCGGATCACCTTGCCAGGCTGGATACCGGCGGGAATTTTCACCTCGAGGGTGCGTTCGCTGGTGCCGTCATGCAGCTTCACGCGCGTCTGTCCGCCGGCATAGAGGGTCTGCAGATCGACGTCGATGTGCGCGCTCAGGTCCTGTCCCCGCTGCGCGCCGGGGCGCCCACCCGGCGCACCCCGGCGTTGCCCGAACAACGATTCGAAAAAATCGCTGAAATCACCGGCGCCGTGGACACCGCCGAAGCCGCCTTGTCCACCGCCTCCGCTCCAGCCCGGTGGCGGCCGGAACGAATCGCCGCCCCGATAGCCGCCGCCGGCACGCAGCTGATCGTACTCGCGGCGCTTCTCGGCATCCTTGAGTACTTCATAGGCCTCGCTCACGGACTTGAACTTGTCCTCGGCTCCGCTTTCCTTGCTGCGGTCGGGGTGATACTTGCGCGCCAGCCGGCGATAGGCGGTCTTGATCTCCGCCTCGCTGGCTTCGGGCTTCACTCCCAGGATGTCGTAGTAGTCCTTGAACTCCATGCGTGACCGTCCACTCTGTGCATGTACATGATCAAAAACCGGCCCGTGCGGCATGGCGCCCCACGGGCCGTATGAGCTGGGCGCCGCAAGGCGGCAACGCTACAGCATTTTGCAGCCGCTTTGCTTATTCCGCCGAATGGATGTCGATACGACGCGGCGTGGTTTCGGGTTTCTTGGGTATCGAGATCTCCAGAACCCCGTGCTTGCCCACCGCACTGATCTGCTCGGCATCCGCACTGTCAGGCAGTGCGAAACGGCGGTAGAACTGCCCGT
The DNA here is from genome assembly GCA_963747595.1 of uncultured Gammaproteobacteria bacterium. Taxonomy (GTDB): domain Bacteria; phylum Pseudomonadota; class Gammaproteobacteria; order Xanthomonadales; family Rhodanobacteraceae; genus Oleiagrimonas. Next base: position 314,826 of record CAVVFO010000002.1, on the reverse strand, counting down.
AGGAGCGTTCCACCCGGGTGAAACGGCCATTGGTTTCGTTTTTCGCCTCGGCCTTGCGCTCGCCCTTGATGGACAGGATGCCCTTGTCCATGTGCACCTCGATATCCTTCGGATCCACGCCGGGAATGTCGGCAAGAATCACGAAGCGGTTGTCCTGCTCCCGGATATCCACCCGTGGCGCCCATTGGCTGGTCACCACATCGGACTGATCGGCATTCTCGCCGGTAAAGAAGCGGTCGAACACCTGCTTGATTTCATCCTGAAACCCGTTGGATGTCTGCCACGGGCTGTAACGCGTCACGTTCATGTCAAACCCTCCACTCCAAGTTGAGTGCGGCACGCTTGCCGCCTGTCGCAAACATAGGTACTGAGTGTCCCGTTTCAAGGGTTTGCTGATAGCATCGGTGGCTCCTCCGCTCCCCGGAAAACCGCACATGACCATCAAGGCAGGCGAGCCCATTCCCGCCGTCATCGTCAACCGCATGCACGACGGCATGCAGAGCATCGACACGGCAGAATTGTTCGCCGGACGCAAGATGGTGCTGTTTGGCGTTCCAGGCGCGTTTACCCCCACCTGTTCGGAGCATCACCTGCCCGGATACGTGGAGCAGTTGCCTGCGTTCAGGGAGCGTGGCGTGGACGTGGCCTGCGTGTCCGTCAATGATGCCTTCGTGATGGCCGCCTGGGGCGAAGCACATCAGGTGCCGGACGACCTCTACATGCTGGCCGACGGCAATGGCGCCTTCGTCAAGGCGTTGGGCCTGGAAATGGACGGCACCGATTTCGGCATGGGTCTGCGCGCCCAACGATTCGCCCTGTATGCCGAGGACGGTGTGGTCAAGTCCGTCCATGTGGAGGCTCCTGGCGAGTTCAAGGTCTCCAGCGCCGCAGCGATGCTGCAGGCCATCGATTGAGATCCGGATTACGAAGACCACCGGGCCCGCGAAATGCGGCGCCCGAAGCCCATCAGAAAACCATCGCCTGGCCCAGTTTCGACGTGCTCCCGCATGCGTGACCGGTCACCTCGCGCTGCAATGTGCCCGCAGCGCGAGGTGACGTGCCTGCGCGATCACGCCTCGGGCTGATCACCCGCTTCGTTATCGTCGTCGGCCGGAGAGGTCCCGTCGCTGTTCCCGTCGGCGGATGCGGCGCCGTCAGCCGTGAGCTCGTCCTCAAGTGTGTCGTCTTCGGCGTCCAGACGCACCACACCGATCAAGGACTCGTCCTCCGGCAGGCGTATCAGCGTGACACCCTGGGTATTGCGGCCCAGGCGCGAGACTTCGGCGGCACGGGTGCGCACCAGGGTGCCTTGGTTGGAAATCAGCATCAGCTCCTGATCGTCGCGGACCAGCACGGCGGCCAGCAGTTTGCCGTTGCGTTCGGAACACTTGATGCCCAGCACGCCCTGGATGCCGCGGCCCTTGACGGGGAATTCCTCCAGCGCAGTGCGCTTGCCATAGCCACGCTCGGTGGCGGTGAGCACGTCCACTTGCGTGTCGCCGCTGGGCACGCACATGGACACCACATCGGATCCGTCGGCCAGCTTCATGCCGCGCACGCCGGCCGCGGTACGGCCCATGGAACGCACACTCTCCTCGTCGAAGCGAACGGTCTTTCCGTTGGAGGCAAACAACAGCACGTCGCTGTTGCCATCAGTCAGGCGCACGTTGACCAGTGCATCACCATCGTCGAGTTTGATGGCAATCTTGCCTTTCTGCAGCTGGTAGGCAAATTCGGTCAGCGGGGTCTTCTTCACCCGGCCCTTGCGGGTGGCGAAGAACACGAACTGGTCCTCGGCATATTCACGCACCGGCAGTACCGCCTGCACGTATTCGTCTGCTGCCAGCGGCAGCAGGTTGACGATGGGCTTGCCACGAGCATTCGGCCCGGCGTCGGGCATCTGGTAGACCTTGAGCCAGTACACGCGACCGGTGCTGGTGAAGGTGAGCAAGGTGTCGTGGGTATTGACCACCCACAACTGTTCGACGAAATCCTCGTTCTTCAGCGCGGAGGCGGAGCGGCCCTTGCCGCCACGCTTCTGTGCGCGGTAGGTACTGGCCGGCTGGCGCTTGATGTAGCCGGTGTGCGACAGGGTGACCACCACGTCCTCGGACGCGATCAGATCCAGCACATCGAGATCTTCCTGCGACTGCTGGATCTCCGTGCGGCGCTTGTCGCCGTATTCGGCCTTGATGGCCTCCAGCTCATCCCGAATGACCGTCAGCAGGCGTTCCGGATCTTCCAGGATGGCGATCAGGCCGCGGATGGCATCCAGGATCTGGCGGTATTCGTCGCTGAGTTTTTCCTGCTCCAGACCGGTCAGGCGATGCAGGCGCATCTCCAGGATTTCCTTGGCCTGCACCTCGGACAGCTGATAACCGTCGTCCTTGAGACCGTCACGCGGATCCATGTCCTCTGGCCGCGACATGTCGGCACCGGAGGCCGTCAACAGCGCATGCACCATGCCTGGCTGCCAGCGCTTGGCCAGCATGCGCTCGCGTGCCACCTGTGCCGATTCGGAGCTCTTGATCAGCTCGATCATCTCATCGATGTTGGCCAGGGCAACGGTCAGGCCTTCCAGGATATGAGCGCGACCACGTGCCTTGCGCAGATCGAAGATGGTGCGCCGCGTGACCACTTCGCGGCGATGACGGATGAAAGCTTCCAGCACGTCCTTGAGATTCAACAGGCGTGGCTGGCCGTCGATCAGCGCCACCATGTTGACACCGAAAGTGACCTGCAACTGGGTCTGCTGGAACAGGTTGTTGAGCACCACGTCGGCCATTGCATCCCTGCGGATCTCGATGACCACGCGCATGCCGTCCTTGTCCGATTCGTCACGTAGTTCGGAAATGCCCTCGATGCGCTTGTCCTTGACCAGTTCGGCGATTTTCTCGATCAGCCGCGCCTTGTTCACCTGATACGGAAGCTCGGTGAGGATGATGGTTTCGCGGCCGTTGGACTCGGTCTCGATCTCGGCTCGGGCGCGCACCAGCACCCGGCCGCGGCCGGTGCGATACGCTGAGACGATGCCGGCCGAACCGTTGATGATGCCGGCGGTGGGAAAATCCGGCCCGGGCATGTACTGCATCAGGACGTCCACATCCAGCTGCGGATCCTCGATCAACGCCATGGTGGCATCGATCACTTCGCCCAGGTTATGTGGTGGAATATTGGTGGCCATGCCCACCGCGATGCCGGCCGAACCGTTGATCAGCAGGTTGGGGACGCGCGTGGGGAGGACCAGGGGCTCGCTTTCGGTTTCGTCGTAGTTGAAGCCGAAGTCAACCGTGTCCTTGTCGATATCCGCCAGAAGCTCATGCGTGAGCTTGTTCATGCGCACTTCGGTGTAACGCATGGCTGCGGCGTTGTCACCGTCCACCGAACCGAAGTTGCCCTGCCCGTCGACCAGCATGTAACGCAGCGAGAACGGCTGCGCCATGCGCACGATGGCATCGTAGACCGAGCTGTCACCGTGGGGATGGTATTTACCGATAACGTCACCGACCACGCGGGCGGACTTCTTGTATGGGCGATTCCAGGCGTTGCTGAGCTCGTTCATGGCGAACAGCACGCGTCGGTGCACCGGCTTGAGGCCGTCGCGAACATCCGGCAGCGCACGGCCGACGATCACGCTCATGGCGTAATCGAGATAGCTCTGACGCATCTCGTCTTCGATGTTGACGCGAATGATTTCTTTGGCGAGTTCTGCCATCTAACGGCTTCCCTTTGCGGCAATGAGCGGGTTCCCGGCAGCGCGCGGAACGCGCACATTCAACGGGTCGGAGGCAACCGCAAAAGTATACCACACGGCATACCATTTTGCCCGATAAAACACCTTTCAAAACAGCGGCTTAGGGGGCGTTTTTGCTGCCACTGAAAACCAGCGTCCGTGCGCCTGCAAAATTGCATCCGGCGGCACCCAGCGAACCGGCTGCCACACCGAGGACGGGCCATGCACGGGCGATCGCAAAAAGCGCCAGCACCAGGGCATAGACGCCGTAATTGATACCCGCGCCGACGGCCATCACGGCCAGCCAGCGAACCCACTCGCCGGATGCGCGATGCCGCCGCCGATGAGAAAACGTGACCGTCCGATTCCACCACCAGGTCACGCTGGCCGCGGTCAGAAACGAGACCAGTCGCGCGGTGTACGGGTTCCAGTGCGTGGCGGTCACCAGCGCCTCGACGATCCCCGCATCAACCAGGAAACCGATCACGCCACCGACGGCGAACCAGATAATTTCCCGTCGCAACCTCACGCGTGCGCGAAAACACGCCGCATGGTATCGGCATCCGGCGATTCGACCACGCCGGCTTCCGTGACAATGGCATCGATCAGTGCAGCCGGGGTCACGTCGAAGACCGGATTCCACGCCTGTGCGCCGTCGACGACGATACGTTGCCCCGCGTGCGAAAGCAGCTCGGAGGAATCACGCAGTTCGATGTCGATGCACTCGCCATGCGGCGTGGACATGTCTATCGTGGACGTCGGCGCAACCACCATGAACCGTACGCCGTGGTGCCGCGCGGCGATGGCCAGCTGATAGGTGCCGATCTTGTTGGCCGTATCGCCATTGGCGGCAATGCGATCGGCGCCCACGATCACCCATTGCACCTGCCCCGTTTTCATCAGGTGGGCCGCGGCCGCATCAGCCACCAGTGTGGCATCGATGCCGTCGCGCATCAGCTCCCACATGGTCAGACGAGCCCCCTGCATCCAGGGCCGTGTTTCACCGGCGAACACGTGCGCGATGCGACCGGCTCCGACGCCGGCGCGAATCACACCCAGGGCGGTGCCGAAGCCGGCTGTGGCCAGCGACCCGGTATTGCAATGGGTCAGGACGCCGGAACCGGGCGCGATCAACGCCGCGCCCAGCATTCCCATGTGCCGGTTCGCGGCGAGATCCTCGTCCTGGATCGCCTGCGCCTCGCGTTCCAGCGCATCCACGCCGCCCCCTTCGTCCAGACGCCGCCGCATGCGCTCCAGCGCCCACATCAGATTGACGGCCGTGGGCCGCGCGGTGCGCAGCTGTGACGTCACTGCGCCCAGATCCGCCCCGCTGCGTGCACCCAGCACCACACCCCAGGCCGCAGCGATGCCTATCGCCGGTGCTCCGCGCACCACCAGATCACTGATCGACTGCGCCACCGCATACGCATCGTGGCAGTCGATCCAGGTTTCCTCGGCCGGAAGTTTGCGTTGATCCAGCAGCCGAAGGTGATCGCCCCCCCATTGCACGGCGCGGATGGTGTCGTGTGCGGCAGTCTGTGTCATGGCGGCGCATATTGGGCAAAAGAGTATTATCGCCGCTTGCGGGGTCACCGTCATGTGGTCCATCGAGCGGAATCCCGATTGCAGGATTTCCGTGGGTCGGAGCGTCGCAGACGCGTCCTGACCATGCAGCACCGATGACCGAAGTTGTTGCAACCTCGCAGCGGAATCCGGGCTTTGCCGGATGGGCTCATGCGCGGCAACCCATGGCGGGAATCGCCCCGCGCTACGGAAAATGCATCGGGCAGACACGACGACGCCCGGCTCCTTGCAGAACCGGGCGTCGGTCGGCCTTGTTGCAGCGCCGGGATCAGACCTTGGCGGTACGTTCCTCGTCGGTCAGCGCCTTCATGGACAGGCGGATGCGGCCCTGCTTGTCCACCTCCAGCACCTTCACGCGCACGGTGTCGCCTTCCTTGAGCTTGTCGGAGACTTTTTCCACACGCTCTTCGGAAATCTGCGAGACGTGCACCAGCCCGTCCTTGCCCGGCAGGATGGTGACGAACGCGCCGAAGTCCATCAGCTTGGCGACTTTGCCCTCGTAGATGCGGCCCGGCTCGACATCGGCCACGATCTGGTCGATGCGCTTCTTGGCCTCATCGGCAGCAGCGCGGTTGACCGAGGCGATGACCACGGTGCCGTCATCACTGATGTCGATGGTGGCGCCGGTTTCCTCGGTAATGGAACGGATGGTGGAACCACCCTTGCCGATGACTTCGCGGATCTTGTCAGGATGGATCTTGATGGACAGCAGGCGCGGGGCGTACTCGCTCATCTCCGCACGCCCCTCGGTGATGACCTTGGCCATCTCGCCCAGGATGTGCAGGCGACCACGCTTGGCCTGTTCCAGTGCCGTGCTCATGATCTGCTCGGTAATGCCGTCGATCTTGATGTCCATCTGCAGGGCGGAAATGCCCTCGGACGTACCGGCCACCTTGAAGTCCATGTCGCCCAGATGATCCTCGTCGCCCAGGATATCGGACAGCACCACGAAATCGTCGCCTTCCTTCACCAGACCCATGGCGATACCGGCCACCGGGGCCTTCAACGGCACACCTGCGTCCATCATGGCCAGCGAGGAACCGCAGACCGACGCCATCGACGAGGACCCGTTGGACTCGGTGATCTCCGAGACCACGCGCACCACGTACGGGAATTCTTCCATATCCGGCTTCACGGCCATCACGCCGCGCTTGGCCAGACGGCCGTGGCCGATCTCGCGGCGCTTCGGGCCCATCATGCGGCCGGCCTCGCCTACCGAATACGGCGGGAAGTTGTAATGGAACAGGAACGGGTCCTTGGACTCACCGCCCGGAGCATCGATGATCTGCGCGTCGCGCTTGGTGCCCAGGGTGATGGCCACCAGTGCCTGGGTTTCGCCGCGGGTGAACAGCGCGGAGCCGTGGGCACGCGGCAGCACGCCAGCGCGCGCCGTGATCGGGCGCACGTCGTCGAGATTGCGCCCGTCGATACGGGTCTTGGTCTTCAGCACGCCGCCGCGCAGCGTGTGGTATTCGATGTCGCCGAAGGCCTTGGAGACGTCGCCATCATCCCAGCCATTGGCTTCCATCTGCTCGGCCAGCTCGGCCTTGATCTCGTTTTTCAGTGCGGACATGGCATCGCGACGCTCCAGCTTGTCGCGTACCTGGAACACCGCCTGCAGACGGTCGCCGACGGCGGCTTCCACGGCGCTGCGCAGGCTCGTGTCCTTGCTCGGCGCTTCCCAATGGAAGTCCTTGCGTCCGGCTTCAGCGGCCAGTTCGTTGATGGCCGTGATGGCGGCCTGCATCTGCTGGTGCCCGAAGACCACCGCGCCCAGCATCACTTCCTCACTGAGCAGCTTGGCTTCCGATTCCACCATCAGCACGGCGTTGGCGGTGCCGGCGACCACCAGATCCAACTCGGACGTGGTCAGCTCGGTGGTCGACGGATTGAGCAGATACTCGCCATTGGCATAGCCCACACGCGCGGCGGCAATGGGGCCATTGAACGGTGCGCCGGACAATGTCAGCGCAGCGGAGGCGCCGATCAGGGCGGGAATATCGCCATCGATTTCCGGATCCATGGAGACCACGGTGGCGACGATCTGCACCTCGTTCTTGAACTCGCTGGGAAACAGCGGCCGGATCGGGCGGTCAATCAGCCGCGAGGTCAGCGTTTCCTTCTCGGTCAGGCGACCTTCACGCTTGAAGAAACCGCCGGGAATGCGACCCGCGGAATAGAACTTCTCCATGTAATCCACAGTGAGCGGAAAGAAGCTCTGCCCTTCGCGGGCCTTGGGGGCGGCAACTGCCGCGACCAGCACTTCGGTGCCGCCCATGCGCACCAGGACCGATCCCGATGCCTGACGGGCGATTTCGCCCGTCTCCAGTGTGACTTCGTGTTTACCGTACTGGAATGACTTGGTTACTTTCGCCACGATAGTGTGTTCCCAGATTTGAGAAGTGCAGCCAGCAATGACCGACTTTTGATTCCGCGCTCAAGAATGAACGCGAGGTGGATCGACGTGTAGCGGCAGATCTTGGTGTGCCCTGCGCGTTCGGGCAGGGCACGCGACGCATGATCTGCGTGAACGCGGGTTACCTGCGCAGACCCAGACGTTCGATCAGGCTCTGGTAGCGCCCGCTGTCGCGCGACTTCAGGTATCCCAGCAGGCGCTTGCGCTGATTGACCAGTTTCAGCAGGCCGCGACGCGAGTGGTGATCCTGCTTGTGGGTCTTGAAGTGATCGGTCAGATGGGAAATGCGCGCCGACAAAAGAGCCACCTGCACTTCAGGCGAACCGGTGTCGTTGGCGACACGGCCATAGTCGCTGATGATGGCCTTGGTCTGTTCAACGGAGAGAGACATCTTTCGTTCCTCAAAAAAAAACGGCCGCGAGGTTTACGCAGGTTCAGTCCGGAAGCTGAACCTGCGTAAACCTCGCTGGTGCGAGTTGCAGTGTATGTAAACGCGCATTGTAGCGGGCTTTATGGCAGCGCAACAAGAGAGCCTCGTTCCGCTCCTGTGCGGCGACGCGCGCCCGGAGTGGCAACATGTGCAGATTGCTGCTCGGCTTCACGCCGCAAAGACAGGCGATCGGCGACGGCGCGGGCTTTGCTGCGGCCTTTTTCAGACGTCCAGTGGCTGCATCGGCTTGTCCATCAAGCCGTGCGCCGTCATCAGGTGCGCCAGGCCGATGATGTGCTCGACCTGCAGCTTGTCCAGCAGGCGTTGCTTGTAGGTGGATACCGTCTTCGGGCTGAGGCAAAGCTGCTCCGCGATCAGGGTCAGCTGTTTGCCGCGCACCAGCATCATCGCCACTTCCAACTCACGCGTGGACAGGGCGTCGAATGGGGAGCCATCGCCATCCAGCGTGGCCAACGCCAGCTGTTGTGCGACCCCTGGTGCCAGGTACCGGCGCCCGGCGGCGACTTGACGCACCGCCGCGAGCAGTTCCTCCGCGGCGCAACCCTTGGTGAGATAGCCCAGTGCGCCAGCATCAAGCAGCCGCTTGGGGAAGCGCGCGTCGTCGACAATGGTGAGAATCACCACCTGCGTCGGCAAGGTGGATTGCGCGACCCGCTCGGTCAGCTCCAGCCCGCTCATGCCCGGCATATGCACGTCGACCAGAGCCACATCCGGCCGCAGCTTGCGGATCAACTGAAGCCCCTGCTCCCCCGAACCGGCTTCGGCCAGAACCTCGACGTCCTGCTGCGGCTCCAGAATCATCCTGAAACCGGTACGCACCAGTTCGTGATCGTCAATCAGAACGACTGAAATCATTGCCCCCCCCTCCCTTGGCCGTCGACACTAGGTGGCCGACTTGACATTTGCAAGCTTTCAAGCGTCCCGCACCCGGCCATGCGCCCCTCCATTGACGCGACGCATCGCGCTGGCAAGACTCCCCGCATCGACCGCTGGCCAAGGGAGCACTCATGCATCATCGCCATGTATCTGTCGCCGTCACCCTGTCGTTGGCGCTGGTCGCCTGCACGTCTCCCAACGCCGGCCACCGCGCCCCGGCCATGGCACATGCCGCGGCCCTTCACCCGCCGGCACCACCCACCTCCGCAGTCGACCTGCAGCAGTTTCGCAGTCCCCGGTACGGCGTGGCGATCGATTACCCGGCGACACTGATTGCACATCGCGACTTCCGCCACGGCTATCTCGCCAATGCCGCCTGGAAGACTTTTGCCGGCCCGGACTCCACGGGCCAGCCGGTGCTGGAACTGCTGCTGCCGAAATCGAACAGTATCACCGCCGGAGCACTGCGGATCGGGACCAGTCGCGCGGCGCGCGAAGTGCGGCAATGCACCACGCCGGCACGAACGGCCCGGCAGCCGCACCTGCGGCAGGTGCGGATCAACGGCACGACGTTCACGTATTTCGAGACGGGCGACGCGGCGATGAGCCACTACCTCCTGGTCCACAGTTACCGTGCCGTCCATGCGGGCCGTTGTTATGCCATCGACCTGCTGGTGACCGGCACCCGGCCGCAGGTGTACCACCCGTCCGTCAGCCCGCCGTTCTCACACACGCAGGCCTTTACCGACCTGCAACATGCGTTGCAGGGATTTCACTTCCTGCCAGCCCGTTGACCGGTTTGCAGCGCCATCACCCGCCGGTTCCCCCGGAATCCGCGATTCGGTGGGCGGCGCGATCAAAGCATCCGCCGTCACAGGCGAAACAGCAGAAACAGCGCGATGAGCAAGCCCAGTGCCGCAGCGGTAAGAATAAGCCACCAGACGTCGCCACGCGGACCGGCGCTGTCTTCGGCCGGTTCCACGGCAATATCCAGGTCTTGCGGGCGTTCGGCAGTGTCTGCGTCCGGCGTCAGGGCCCAGGCATCGACCACGAAACGCTGCGCACCCACACCGATAACGTCGGCATTGTGCAATGGCACGCTCTCCTCGAGAGCCACGCCATTGACCGAGACAGTCTCATGCGTCCCGGACGAGGTCTCCAGCCAGAGCTCGCGGTGGCGCCAGGTGACGGTCAGGCTGGCGCGCTCCGGCGCGTCCATGTCCAGGAGCGGCTGTCCGGACGGACCCAGTTGCCACCGATCATGCACGGACCATGCACGTCCGGAGCACGCTCCGGCAACAGCACGTATCGACACCGCGGGGCGCGACGCCTCCGCAGAAGCCTCCCGACTGTCACGGGCCTGACCGGCGCGAGCGCCGTCCTCTGCGGCTGACACGCAGGCGGCTCGCAGCAGCATGCGGTGGCCGCCCACGCTGAACGTATCGCCCAGCCGCAGCTGCGCGTACTCGCGAACAGGACGCGCATTCACATGCACACGCGCTGCGCCCGGCTGTACGCGCAGCCAGATACCGTCGACATCGGCATGCAACATTGCATGATCTGCGGCGATACCCGGGCCTTGCAGGGACACCGCATGCTGCGCTGCCGAACCGATATGCACCGGATGGCCGGACCAATCAAGGCCGGGTCGTCCGGAACGAACGAACTCGATACGCATCAGCGGACGTATGGAAGGCACGGCACCACCCGGGGTTCTTCAGGAGAAAGCTTCGCGCAAGTCTACACACGCCGTGTAAACTGTGCCGCCTTCCCGGACTGCCTGCACACCGCTTGTGCAGGCCTGGCCGGAAGATCCCTCCCATGCCTGCACAATCGCGTCCCCATGTCACTCATACAGATCCAGCGCACACATCAACTTGGCCCGGCCCGCGCGAAAGCCGTGGTCGAACACGTGGCGCAGCGCATGCGTGAGCAGTATCACGTGGACATCCAATGGGAGAACGACGCTGTCATGCTGTTCCGGCGCGCCGGCATCGACGGGCGCATCGAGATAGAGCCGGCAGTCATTCGTGTCCAGGCCCGTCTGGGTCTGTTGTTGAAGCCGCTGAGGAGCACAGTGGAAGAGGAAATCGCGCGACGCCTGCAGCAATATCTGGACGATGCCGCCGAAGCACCATCTTCGCGCTGATCAAACTTTAACCACGCTGCCCGGCGTGGCACAATGGACAGCTTGTGTGGCCATCCCGGCCGCGACGACGCATGTAGCATTATGGCCAAAGACGACGTTATCGAAATGGAAGGCTCGGTTCTCGAGACGCTTCCCAACACCATGTTCCGCGTGCAGCTGGAAAACGGCCACATCATCACGGCTCATATTTCCGGGCGCATGCGCAAGCATTACATCCGCATTCTGACAGGCGACAAGGTGCGTATCGAGATGACCCCTTACGACCTGACCAAGGGCCGCATCACGTATCGCATGAAGTGAGGTCGCGCATTGCGCGGACGGGCGGCTCTGGCGCCTGCCATGCATCGAGCCGCCCTGCATCCTCCCGCCTTCTCTCTGGGGCGTGACGGTTGCGGCGGGGCTCTCAGACCACCGCCGGCAATTTCTGGCCAGCTTCGGTTTCCACCACCAGCTCGCCATCCCGCACGCTCAGATGCACCTTGCCACCCTCGGCCAGCTTGCCGAACAGAAGCTCGTCGGCCAGCGGGCGCTTGACGTGCTCCTGCAGGATGCGCGCCATGGGACGGGCGCCCATCTGCGGATCGAAGCCCTTTTCCGCCAGCCAACGCCGTGCATCGGCATCGCAATCCACGGTGACGTGCTTCTCGTTGAGCTGTGATTCCAGCTCGATCAGGAACTTGTCCACCACACGCAGGATGTGATCGAAATCCAGCGCCTTGAACTGCACGATGGCGTCCAGGCGATTGCGGAATTCCGGCGTGAAGCCCCGGCGGATCACTTCCATGGCATCCGTGGCGTGATCCTGTTCCACGAACCCGATGGTCCGTCGCGAAGCCACTTGCGCCCCGGCATTGGTGGTCATGACCAGAATCACGTTCTTGAAGTTGGCCTCGCGACCATTCGTGTCGGTCAACGCACCACGGTCCATCACCTGCAGAAGGACGTTGAACACGTCCGGATGCGCCTTCTCGATCTCGTCCAGCAACAACACGCAGTGCGGGTGTTTGGTCACCGCCTCGGTCAGCAGTCCGCCCTGGTCGAACCCGACATAGCCCGGCGGCGCACCCACCAGACGCGATACCGAGTGCGCCTCCATGTATTCGGACATGTCGAAACGGATCATCTCGATCCCCAGCTGCATGGCCAGCTGCCGCGTGGCTTCGGTCTTGCCCACGCCGGTGGGGCCGGCCAGCAGAAAGCTGCCGATGGGCTTGTCCGGATGCGCCAGTCCGGAGCGCGCCATCTTGATGGACGAAGCCAGCGACTCCAGCGCCTGATCCTGGCCGAACACCACCATCTTCAGATTACGTTCCAGATTGCGCAGCACGTCGCGGTCCGATGCCGAGACCTGCTTGGCCGGAATACGTGCCATGCGGGCAACGATGAACTCGATTTCGGACACGCCGATTTCATCGGTGCGCTCGCCCTCGGGCAAGAGGCGTTGCCGCGCCCCGGCCTCGTCGATCACGTCGATGGCCTTGTCCGGCAGCAAGCGGTCCGGAATGTGCTTCACCGACAGGTCCACCGCCGCCTGCAGCGCCTCATTGCTGTATTCGACGTTGTGATGCGTCTCGAAGCGCGATTTCAGGCCTTTGAGGATGTCCACGCTGTCGGCCACCGTGGGCTCGACGATGTCGATCTTCTGGAAACGCCGTGCCAGTGCACGGTCCTTCTCGAAGATGCCGCGAAACTCCTGATATGTGGTCGAACCGATGCAGCGTAGTTCGCCGGAGGCAAGCATCGGCTTGATCAGGTTGGAGGCATCCATGGTGCCGCCCGAGGCCGAACCCGCACCGATGATGGTGTGGATCTCGTCGATGAACAGGATCGAATCAGGCTCCTTCTTGAGCTGGTTGATCACCGCCTTCAGGCGCTTCTCGAAATCGCCGCGATACTTGGTGCCGGCCACCAGTGCGCCCAGATCCAGTGCCCAGATGGTGCAGTCGGCCAGCACCTCGGGCACATCGCCCTCGACCACGCGTTTGGCCAGACCTTCGGCCAGCGCAGTCTTGCCCACGCCGGCCTCGCCCACGTACAGCGGGTTGTTCTTGCGCCGGCGGCACAGCACCTGAATGGTGCGCTCGACTTCTTCCAGCCGGCCGATCAGCGGATCGATGCGACCCTGCTGCGCCAGCTCGTTGAGGTTGTTGGCGTATTCCGACAACGGGTTGCTCTTGCCCTCGCCCGCCGCCTCCTCGGCCTCGCTTTCGGAACCCGGCTGCGATGCCGCAGGTTCATCGCCGACCTTGGCGATGCCGTGCGAGATGTAATTGACCACGTCCAGGCGCGTGACCTCCTGTTGATGCAGGAAGTACACGCCGTGCGAATCCTTCTCGCCGAAAATGGCCACGAGCACGTTGGCGCCGGTCACTTCTTTCCGCCCCGACGACTGCACGTGATACACGGCACGCTGCAGGACACGCTGGAAGCCCAGCGTGGGCTGGGTATCGCGTTCGTCACCTGCAGGCAGCACCGGCACCGTCTCGGAAATGATGCGGCGCAGATCGCTGCGCAGGCGGTCGATATCCACGCTGCATGCACGCAGCACGGCCGTGGCAGAGCTGTTCTCGGCCAGTGCAAGCAACAGGTGTTCCACGGTCATGAACTCGTGGCGCTGCTCACGCGCCTCCTTGTAACACTGGCCGATGGTGAGCTCGAGATCCTTGCTGAACATACGGATCGTCTCCGCTGAAATGGGTACTGATATCTAGATGGGGCGTCTGTCAGAGCTTTTCCATGGAACACAGCAACGGATGCTGTTGGGTGCGGGCGTACTCGTTGACCTGGGTCACCTTGGTTTCTGCCACTTCCCGCGTGAACACACCGCAAACACCCTTGCCGCGCGTGTGGACATGCAGCATCACCTGCACCGCCTGCTCCTGTCCCATGGCGAAAAACGAACGTAGTACGTCCACCACGAAATCCATGGGCGTGTAGTGATCATTGAGCAGCACGACCTGGAACAGCGGCGGCGAGGCAACCTCCGGCTTGGAGGCTTCCACGGCGACGCCATGCTCATGGTCGGTTTCGTGATCGCGGTCGGGTCGGTTGGACATGGTGAAATCGGTCATTGCGCGGATCTGCAGTGGTGGGTTTCAGTATACGACGCCTGCAAGGGTTGCAAGTGATGGCACAATTGCATTTTTCCAGTCCGCAACCATCTGCCTTGCTGCATGTACGTTCCCGATACCAACATGGATGCCACTCGTGGGGAGGATCCGGATGCCCGGATCTGGCGCCCTCACGTCACGGTGGCCAGCGTGGTGCATGACAGCGGCCGCTTCCTCATGGTGGAAGAGGAAATCCGGGGTCAGCGCCTCTACAACCAGCCTGCCGGGCATCTGGAACCTGGCGAGAGTCTTCTCGACGCCGCCGTGCGCGAAACGCTGGAGGAAACCGCCTGGGAGGTGCACCTCACCGGCTTTCTCGGCGTGCAACAGTGGCGCAGCCCGGTCTACGGCGATGATGTGGTGCGCTTCGGATTTTGTGCCGAGCCCCTGCGGCACCACCCGGACCGCGCCCTCGACGATGGCATCTGCCGCGCACCATGGCTCACTCGGAAAGCCATCGCCGACCTGGGTTCGCGGCTGCGCAGTCCGCTGGTCATGCTGACACTGGATGTCTTTCTGGCGGGTCGATGCCTGCCGCTGGACGCCCTGTCCTGCCTGTTGCCGACTACGGCAGGGCCCAACGCACCATGAACGTCATCACTGGCATGTCCGGCGGCGTTGACTCGTCGGTGGCTGCACTCATGCTGTCACGGGATGCATGCGTGAAGACGCTGCAGGGTCTTTTCATGCAGAACTGGGAGGAGGACGGCGGCGGCCCGTGTCGCGCCGATGACGATCGCAAGGATGCCCTGACGGTCTGCGCTGCGCTGGGCATGCGCTTTCATGCGCGCAACTTCGCCGCCGAGTACTGGGACAGCGTGTTCGAGCATTTCATCGCCGAATACCGCGCCGGACGCACGCCCAATCCCGATGTGCTGTGCAACCGCGAGATCAAGTTCAGGACATTCCTCGACCATGCCCGCGACCTGGGCGCGGACAAGATCGCCACGGGACACTACGCGCGCATCGACCAGCATGCGGGGCGCTGGCGATTGCTGCGCGGACGCGACCGCAACAAGGACCAGAGCTATTTCCTGCACGCACTGGGCCAGGAGCAACTGGCAGCCACGCTGTTTCCCATCGGCGAACTGGAGAAGCCCGCCGTGCGCGCCATGGCGCAACAGGCCGATCTCCCGATCCACGCCAAGAAGGATTCCACCGGGATCTGCTTCATCGGCGAGCGCGATTTCCGCAGCTTCCTGTCCCGTTACATCCCCGCTCAGCAGGGCGACATGCGCACACCTGACGGCACGACTGTCGGCGTCCACGAGGGCGTGATGTACTACACGCTGGGGCAGCGCAACGGCCTTCGCATCGGCGGCCGGCGCGATGCGTCCAATGCCCCCTGGTACGTGGTGGGCAAAAATGTCGCCGACAACATACTGTACGTGGCGCAGGGCGGCGAGAATCACTGGCTGCAATCGCGCCGACTGCGTGCCAGCCAGGTGACGTGGGTGGACGGTAATGCTCCGGCAGGCGACTTTTCCTGCTCCGCCAAGACCCGTTACCGGCAGCCGGATCAGACGTGTCACGTACAGGTCGACGGCGACCAGCTGGAGGTGCGCTTTGCACAGCCACAACGCGCCGTCACCCCCGGACAATCGGTGGTGCTGTATCAGGACGAAGTGTGCCTGGGCGGCGCCATCATCGACGCCACCGATGCCGCATTCGGCGGCATGGAGACGCTATGAACGAAGAACGCGTGCTGGCCCTGGCCGGCGTGTTTCAGGCAACCACACTGGCACAGCAACTGGCCAACGATGGGCGCTGCGACGACACGGCCATGGCTTCCAGCCTGGGCAGCGTGTTCCGCATCGATGCTCCCAGTGCAGCCGCAGTGTTCGGCGGCGTGGGCGGCGTGCAATTGGGCCTGCGCACGCTGGTATCCCAGCTCGATGGCGATACCCGCGATGTAGCCGTAACCCGCATGGGCGTCACCGTGCTGCGCCTGGAACGCGGCCTGGCCCGGCGCGATGCCCTGATGCAGACCCTGCGTGAAGGCATCGAAACCGCCCAGCGGCAGGTCGATCATTTCGGCCTGGAGCATTCCGTGGTCTCAGCACGCCTGGCCGAACTCTATGTCCATACCATCTCGACCCTGCGGCCGCGGGTCCTGGTCACCGGCAATCCGCAACTGTTGCAGCAACAGCCAGTGGTCGAACGCATCCGCACTGCCCTGCTGGCCGCGGTGCGTGCCGCCGTGCTGTGGCGCCAGCTGGGTGGCCGCCAATGGCACCTCCTGATCAAACGCCGCCAGTGCGCCATGCTGGCCCGGGGCCTGCTCAGCCGCGCAACGCTCGACAATGGCTGAAGACCCACTGGGGCACCGCCTGCTTGTGGTGGTTTCCCTCCCTCCCGCAAGCAAGTACGCCAGCAAGCAGATCAGACGTCCTTTTGATCCCCTTGCAGTTACGGCAGGCAGGTCATTTGCTCTTGCGGAAGGGTGTGCACGCCCACCCCTCCATGTCGGGAAAATGCGTGATCCGAACCTCCTCCCGCCAGCCCTTGCAGCGGCAAAAGACCAAACCCAGCCCAACGCAGGTTCGCGTCTTGCACGGCATTTGCGCGATAATGGCGGTTTGATTGCGGTGGAGGACGTCGTTGGAGCGTCCCACCTGCACCCTCAAAGCCGATCCACGCCAGGAGCAGCCATGAACGATTCCTTTTCCGTCCGCGACCATCTCGACGTCAACGGCACGTCTTATTCCATTGCCAGCCTGAGCAAGCTGGGCCAGCGCTTCGACCTCAAGCGCCTGCCCTATTCAATGAAGATCCTGCTGGAAAACCTGCTGCGCAACGAAGACGGCGCCAGCATCACGGAGAAGGAAATCGAAGCGGTTGCCACCTGGGACGCCAAGGCTGAGCCGGATACGGAAATCGCCTTCACCCCGGCGCGCGTGGTGCTGCAGGATTTCACCGGCGTGCCCTGCGTGGTGGATCTGGCCGCCATGCGCGACGCCATGAAGGCGCTGGGCGGGGACCCGGCCAAGATCAACCCGCTTTCGCCGGCCGAGTTGGTGATCGACCATTCGGTGCAGGTGGACGTGTTCGGCGAGGCCGACGCACTGGCCGAGAACGCGCGCATCGAGTTCGAGCGCAACCAGGAGCGCTACAGCTTCCTGCACTGGGGCAAGAAGGCCTTTACCGACTTCAAGGTGGTGCCGCCGTCGACCGGCATCGTGCACCAGGTCAATCTGGAATATCTGGCGCGCGTGGTGATGCACAACGATATCGACGGAGAGGCGTGGGCCTATCCGGACACCGTGTTCGGCACCGACTCGCATACCACCATGATCAACGGCCTGGGCGTGCTGGGCTGGGGCGTGGGCGGCATCGAGGCCGAGGCGGCCATGCTGGGCCAGCCATCGTCCATGCTGATTCCGCAGGTCGTGGGCATGAAGCTCAGCGGCCGCCTGCCCGAAGGTGCCACGGCCACCGACCTGGTGCTGACGGTGACCCAGATACTGCGCAAGCACGGCGTGGTGGGCAAGTTCGTCGAATTCCACGGCCCCGGCCTCAAGCACCTGTCGCTGGCCGATCGCGCCACCATCGGCAACATGGCGCCCGAGTATGGTGCTACCTGCGGCATCTTCCCGGTCGACGCCGAGACCATCAATTACCTCAAGCTGTCCGGCCGCAGCGCGGAACAGGTCGCGCTGGTGGAAGCCTACGCCCGCGCGCAGGGTCTGTGGCACGACGAGACGACCGCCGAGCCTGAGTTCAGCGCAACGCTGGAACTGGATCTGTCCGAGGTCAAGCCGTCCATGGCCGGCCCGCGCCTGCCGCAGGATCGCGTGCTGCTCAGCGACATCAAGCAGAACTACCACGACAATCTGGGCGACTTGATCAAGCACCGTGATGTCCAGCAGGAGCGCTTCCTGGACGAGGGCGGAGACACCGCCGTCGGCCACGACGAGAGCGTGACAGCCGAGGGCAAGCACGTCAGCAAGACATCGAATCACGACACCATCGGTGATGGTTCCGTGGTAATTGCTGCCATCACCTCGTGCACCAACACATCCAACCCGGCGGTGATGCTGGCCGCCGGTCTGCTGGCCCGCAAGGCCGCGGAGAAGGGCCTCACCACCAAGCCCTGGGTCAAGACCTCACTGGCACCCGGCTCCAAGGTGGTCAC
Organism: uncultured Gammaproteobacteria bacterium; assembly: GCA_963747595.1. Taxonomy (GTDB): domain Bacteria; phylum Pseudomonadota; class Gammaproteobacteria; order Xanthomonadales; family Rhodanobacteraceae; genus Oleiagrimonas. The sequence goes on along the minus strand of CAVVFO010000002.1, from coordinate 296,372 downwards.
CGACTATCTGGAAAAGACCGGTCTGATGGAGGATCTGGACAAGCTGGGCTTCTGGCTGGTCGGTTACGGGTGCACCACCTGCATCGGCAACTCCGGCCCGCTGCCCGCCGAAGTCAGCGAGGCCATCGGCAAGCGCCACCTGGTGGTCGGCTCGGTCCTTTCAGGCAACCGCAACTTCGAAGGCCGCATCCATCCGGAAACCAAGCTCAACTATCTGGCCTCGCCGCCGCTGGTCGTCGCCTATGCGCTCGCCGGTTCGCTGAACGTGGACCTGACCACCGAGCCACTGGGCAAAGGCAAGGATGGCAACGAGGTCTATCTCAAGGACATCTGGCCCTCCAACAAGGAAATTTCCGACCTGATGGCCACCGCCGTCACCGCCGACATGTTCGAGAAGAACTACGGCGACGTGTTCAAGGGCGATGAGCGCTGGAACGCCATCCAGTCACCCGACGGCGACCTGTACGCGTGGGACGACGGCTCCACCTACATCAAGAACCCGCCCTACTTCGACGGCATGACCATGGAACTGGATACCGTCGAGGACATCCACGGCGCGCATTGTCTGGGCGTGTTCGGCGACTCGCTGACCACCGACCACATCTCGCCGGCCGGCGCCATCAAGAAGGATTCGCCCGCGGGCAAGTTCCTGATGGAGCGTGGTGTGCAGCCGAAGCACTTCAACAGCTACGGTTCGCGTCGCGGCAACGACGACGTGATGGTACGCGGCACCTTCGCCAACATCCGCATCAAGAACCGCATGCTGGATGGCGTCGAGGGTGGCTTCACCGAGTACGTGCCCAACGGCGAGCAGATGACCATGTACGACGCGGCCATGAAGTACAAGGAAAGCAACACCCCGCTGGTGGTGCTGGCCGGCAAGCAGTACGGCACCGGCTCATCGCGTGACTGGGCCGCCAAGGGCACGTTGCTGCTGGGCGTGAAGGCGGTCATCGCCGAAAGCTACGAGCGTATCCACCGCTCCAACCTGGTCGGCATGGGCGTGCTGCCGCTGCAGTTCAAGGACGGCGACAGTGTGGAGTCGCTGGGGCTGACCGGGCGCGAAACGTTCGAGATCACCGGTCTGGACGATGGCAACGCGAAGGAAGCCAACGTGGTCGCCAAGGGCGCGAACGGCGAGAAGAGCTTCACGGTCCGGGTGATGCTGCTGACCCCGAAGGAACGTGACTTCTACCGCCACGGCGGCATCCTGCAGTACGTGTTGCGTGATCTGGCGGCGAAGAAGACAGCATAATCTTCCGCTGAGACCGCGTGGGGAGGCTGGCCGGGAAACAATGCGGCAGCCACGAAAAAGCCCGGCAACATTCGTTGCCGGGCTTTTTTGCGTTGGCGGTTGCCTCGGACTCAGTTCGGAGATGCTGACGTGTCGGCGTTCAACGTGTTGCTGTAGAACGTATCCAGTCGTGCCTTCATCGCCTTGAGCGCGTTCGGGTTCAGATAGATCATGTGCCCGGATTTGAAATAGGCAAACTTCACATGCTTGCGCAACTTGTGATCGAGCATCATGTGGTCCAGGTCGTACTCGGTGGCGTGGAACGGGGTGGCCAGATCGTAATAGCCGTTTTCCGATAGAACCCGCAAGTACGGATTCTTGCGCAGTGCCGCCCCCAGGTCGCCAGCCACGTAGGGCATGGGAAGTTTCCAGTGGCTGCCGGGTGCAGAGTGCTTCCAGTCCCACTTCTGGATGGCCTGCCCGTTCATTACCTTGTAGGTGCGGTCACTCTTCCATTTCAGCGTGTTGCGCAAATAGACGTGGAATGCGGCAGTGAATGCCGGGGAGACGAACTGGTCCGACGGATCAAAGCCCGGCGTCGAGGCTATCTTGTCCATGTCGCTGCCGGCATAACGTCCATCGTAGCGGCCAAGACTCTGTCCCTCCGGCAACTTCAGCTCCTTGCGGAATTCGGACGGTTCCACACGCAGCTTGGCGCGCTTGATGTATTCCACGGGCAGGCCGGTGAACTGGTGCATCTTCTGCGCGATGCTGTCGATTTGTGCGGCCGACAACTGATCGCCCTGCTGCAATGCGTTTGCATATGGCCCGTCGGCAAACTGGCGTGCTTGCTGCACGAAGCCCTTGAGACTCGCCGGTTTGTTGTCCAGCTTGTCGTGGTACCAGGCCAGCGCCGCAAACGTCGGCAGGTTGTAGATGTAATTGTCATCGGAACCCGGCATCCAGGCGAAATAATTCAGCACCGAGGACTGCAGCACCACGCCGTTCATGGCGATGCCCTTGTCCTGGAGATAATTGACCAGTGCGGCCGAACGCGTGGTGCCGTAGCTCTCGCCATAGAGGAATTTGGGCGAATTCCAGCGGTTGTACATGTTCAGGTAACGATGAATGAACTGGCCGAAGGACTTCACGTCCTCGTCCACCCCCCAGAACATCTTGTCCGTTCCCTTGCCCACCACATGGCTGTAGCCGGTGCCCATGGCATCGATGAACACCAGATCGGTGTCGCCCAGCAGGCTCTGGTGATTGGCGGTCACCCGGTATGGCGCCGGCGCCGTGGCGCCGCCATTGGCTACGTCCACACGGACGGGGCCGATACCCCCCATGTGCAGCCAGATCGACGATGATCCTGGACCGCCGTTGTAGAGGAACGTGACGGGACGATGCGACTCGTCATGCACACCATCGCGCGTGTAGGCCACATAGAACATGCTGCCGATGGGTTTGTTGTCGGAATTGCGCAGCAGAATATTGCCCGCGGTCGCGGTGTAATGAATGGCCTTGCCACCGATACTCACGGTGCCATGGGATACGCTGGTGCGTTGTTTGGGAATCGGGTGGGTCTTTTTGTCCCCCGCATGCTTGCCATGGCCCGATGTACCGCTGTCCGCGGCCAGTGCCGGGGCCGCGGCGACCATCAGGCCGCACAGGCCCAACGCCAGAATGGATCGTTTCACTACATGTCTCCTTGGCTTGATTCACGAACGAGAAGGTGGCCCGACGCACGCCGAGCCCCATCACGCATGACAACGCACCCTCCACGTGCACGATAGTGCCAAAGGTCGTGAAAGGCGGAGGTACCGGCAACCGGGCCGAAGCCAACGCTGCTCGGGGTGTCCCATGGCGCTCCCATCTTCCCGTCACCGGGCGCTCTTCCCGCATAAATGCCCGGATGAACGGACAGCGGCATTCATTCCGGTGGCGCACCCCCAGCCCGGCCATGCACCAGGAGGTCAAAAGCGGGCTCACGCCCCAGATGATCATCGACATGCGTTGGAACAGGAGCCGTCTGACACGCTGCATGGCGCCTGCTTGCCGCTGTCGGGGGGCTATGCTCCAATGCAAACGAACGTTTGTCACCTTTTCCGGGAGAGGCAGGAACCCCATGAACAACGATCGGCCGTGGCTTGCGCAGTATCCAGAGGGCGTTCCATCCGAGATCGATCCCGGCCAGTACAGCTCAGTCGTGGAGGTCGTCGAGGAGGCGTTCGAGCGGTTTCGTCATCGGCCCGCATTCTCCAATTTCGGCAAGACGTTGACATATGAGACGGTCGATCGCGTGAGTCGGCAGTTCGGTGCCTATCTCGCCGGCGAGCTGGGCCTGCAAAAGGGTGATCGCATCGCCATCATGTTGCCCAACGTCCTGCAGTACCCGATCGTGTTGTTCGGCGCACTGCGGGCCGGGCTGACCGTGGTCAACACCAATCCCATGTACACCGCTCGCGAACTGGCGCATCAGCTCAATGACGCACAGGTCAGCGCCATCGTGGTGCTGGACAACTTTGCAGCCACCTTGCAGAAAGTGCAGAAGGACACGCCGGTCAAGCATGTCGTGACCACCGGCCTCGGCGATCTGCTGGGCTTTCCCAAGGGCGCGCTGTTCAATTTCGCACTCAAGTACATCAAGAAGATGGTGCCCCCGTTCCACATCGACGGAGCAGTGCGCTTCAGGAGTGCATTGCAGCGAGGCCGCCACCACAAGCTGCCGTCGGTGCAGATGACACATGACGACGTGGCTTTCTTGCAATATACCGGGGGCACCACCGGCGTGGCCAAGGGTGCCATGCTCACGCATCGCAACATGATCGCCAACATGCTGCAGGCCACCGCCTGGATCGGCACCCGAGTGACGGAAGGAGAAGAGATCCTCATCACCGCGCTGCCGCTGTATCACATCTTCTCGTTGACAGCGAATGCGCTGGTTTTCCTGCGCCTGGGCGGCCTGAACCACCTGATCACCAATCCACGGGACATGCCCGCCTTCGTGAAGGAGCTCAAGAGCTCGCATCTGACGGCCATCACCGGGGTCAACACCCTGTTCAACGGGCTTTTGAACACTCCCGGGTTCGAGGACGTGGACTTCTCGCGCCTGCACCTGACGCTGGGTGGCGGCATGGCCGTGCAGAAATCGGTGGCGCAGCGCTGGAAAAAAGTAACCGGCTGTACGCTTGCGGAGGCCTACGGCCTGACCGAGACTTCGCCTGCCGCATGCATCAACCCGCTGGATCTGCCCGAGTACAATGCCTCCATCGGGCTGCCCATCCCGTCCACCGAGGTCGGTATCTTTTCCGATGAAGGCAAGCCCCTTCCATACGGTGAACCCGGCGAACTGTGCGTCCGCGGTCCGCAGGTCATGAAGGGCTACTGGAACCGTCCCGAGGAAACCAGGCGCGTGCTGCGCGATGATGGCTGGCTGCGCACTGGAGATATTGCACGCATGGACGAGCGCGGCTACGTCTACATCGTGGACAGGAAAAAGGACATGATCGTGGTGTCCGGTTTCAACGTCTACCCCAACGAGGTCGAGGACGTGATGGCCCAGGTCGATGGGGTCGCCGAGGTGGCGGCGGTGGGAGCGCCCGATGAACATTCCGGCGAAGTGGTAAAACTGTATGTGGTCAAGAAAGACCCCTCGCTGACGGAGGCCGCACTGCGGGCCTATGCCCACGAGAACCTGACCGGCTACAAGCGCCCCAAGATCATCGAATTCCGCAACGAACTGCCCAAGAGCAACGTGGGCAAGATCCTGCGTCGCAAGCTGCGCGACGAAAACACGGCAAAGGCATCAAGCGAATCCTGAGCGCACAGCTGTTCCCGTGCGCTCTGCGCCGACAGCCGCGCCAGCCAGGCACACTCAGTCGTCGTCGTTCCATTGCTCCAGCGAGTCGGCATAGCCGCCCAGCAATTCCCAGAGCGCTGCCTGCTTGTCATCGGGAATGCGTGTGTAGGCCATGCCGATCCAGCGCCCGGAAATACGCACGACGGTGGCCTCGAGATGGATATGCAGATCCACGCCGAAGATCATGTCCAGCACCCAGACGTCTCCCAACTGCCCGCGCCAGTCGCGTGGACGCCTCAGCTGCACGCCGGTGGCGGAAATATCTTCCAGTTCCGTGGGACTGGATTCACTGCCGCGACTCATCAACACCGCTGTCTCGATTTTCATCCGGGCAGGCCGCACACCGCGCTGGCCCTGCGGCGGAAGCTTGTTGTTTTCCGGCATAACGTACGATCCTTCTGTGAGAGCAGCGGCGATAACCCAAATGGTCCCCGGTAGAGGTGCAAGCAAAACACGGACCAAAGCATACATCAGGGCCGGAACGCTCCGAGGCGCCGTGGTGGGGCCGCGACGCGGCTGTTCAGCCACATGAGTGAACATGAGTGACCTGCGCCCGTCCCGCGCGTGCATCGTTCCGCCGGCGAGCGCGGGGCGGCGCAAGACGACAGTGAGCGTCAGTTCGAACGACCGCAGGTATCAACGAGGCGTCCGCAAAGAGGCATGTCGGTGAGGCCAAAGCACTGGACTTGCGTGCCGACTGGCGATAATCTTCACCTGTGGGTCGGTTGCAGAGCCGCTGTGCCGAGTGTCCGGGAGTCAGGCAGTCGACAGCGCGGACCCGAATCCGAGTTGAAAACGAAGCACGGCGCTGCTTGCGTCACGCGCTTTCGTCGTGCGTGACGTGCGGCCCGATGCTCATGTTGCAACGCATCGAATCACTGCGAATCGACAATGACCACCGGCAGCCATCTTGCCGACCTGCCATGCATGTCTCGGCCCGCAGCTTGCCCTCGAGGCGCAGACGGACCGTGCTTGATGCGCCTTGTACCAAATGACCGGTATCCATACGCCATATTGCTCACGCGTTGACATGATCCGCGCCGTCCTTCGCCACATCGGGGCTTGAGGGTTTGCCCGTGTGAACCAGGCATCCGCATGACCCAAGGGGTCGACACAACCCAGATGAACCACCCATTTCCTCAGCCCCGGCCCGAAGCGTTGCCCAAGGGGCCATTCGTGCCGGTACCGCAGCAGCAGGAGATGCCGTTGGCCGTCGTCCAGGGGCAGCCGTTGCTGCAGATGCCCCAGGATCTGTACATTCCGCCGGATGCGCTGGAAGTCATTCTGGAAGCATTCGAGGGACCGCTTGATCTTTTGTTGTACCTGATCCGCCGCCAGAACCTGGACATCCTGGACATCCCCATTGCCGAGATCACCCGGCAATATATGCATTACATCGAGTTGATGCAGGAACTACGTCTGGAACTGGCTGCCGAATATCTGGTGATGGCGGCGATCCTGGCGGAGATCAAATCGCGTCTGCTGCTGCCACGACCGCCGGCCGAGGAAGGCGTCGAGGACGATCCACGCGCCGAACTGATGCGCCGCCTGCAGGAATACGAACGGTACAAGAAAGCGGCCGAGGATATCGACGCCATACCGCGCCTGGAGCGGGATTTCAGTCTTGCGCAAGCCGCTGTGCCGGATCGCAACGTGATCAAGCTGCCGCCGCCGGTGGATCTGCGCGAGATGCTGCTCGCACTCAAGGACGTGCTGCACCGTGCCGAACTGCACGGACATCATGCCATCGAACGCGAACCCCTGAGCGTGCGTCAGCGCATGGGTGAATTGTTGTCAAAACTGGGAAGCGGTCCCTTCCTGCGTTTCGAGACGCTGTTCGATCCCGCCGAAGGGCGGCTCGGGGTGGTGGTCACGTTTCTGGCCATGCTGGAGCTGGCCAAGGAGATGCTCATCGAAATCGTGCAGGAGCAGCCGCTGACGCCGATTTACCTGAAGTCGAAGGCAAGTGCCGAGATAAGCTGAATATGGATATCAATGAACTGAAAAACGTGGTGGAAGCCGCCCTGCTCGCCTCCGCCACCCCCATGACCGTGAATCAGCTCGGCCAGCTGTTCGACGAAGAGTCTGCGGTGACTCGCGAAGCGCTGGTGCAGACGCTGCATGCATTGCATGAGGATTGCGGAAATCGCGGCGTGGAGCTGGCCGAGGTGGCCTCCGGCTACCGCTATCAGATCCGTCGCAGCGTGTACCCGTGGGTCTCGAAAATGTGGACCGAGCGTCCCAGCCGATACTCGCGCGCCATGCTGGAGACGCTGGTGCTGATCGCCTACCGCCAGCCCATCACGCGCGGCGAAATCGAGCAGGTGCGTGGGGTGGTGGTTTCCTCCAGCATCATCCGCACACTCGAGGAACGCGAATGGATCCGCGTGGTCGGACACCGCGACATGCCCGGCAGACCGGCCCTGTTCGGCACCACGCGTGAATTCCTGGATTACTTCAACCTCAAATCGCTGGACGAACTGCCGCCGCTGGCCGAGATCCGTGAGCTGGACGATCTCGACCCACAGTTCGATTTCGAACAACCGCCGCGGGCAGGCGCAACACACCCCGGGTCGCCGGACGAAGACGCTGGCGAGACCGACGCACCTGCAGAAACACCGACCGCAGGTGAGACTCGCGGCGAATCTTCGGATCAGGACCACGAGCGCAACGATGACGTGGAGGCGACGAGCCTCGCTGACAACGGTGACGACGTCACACATGAAGGCCCGGCGAATGCCGCAGAGCCTGCCGGACATCACGCAGCGGATATCCATGCCGCCGCCCCACCACCCCACGCCACCGCCGAGGAGGCGGAGGCCCGCGCGGAAGACGATCATGCCGAACAACAACATCAGGGCGAAAACGATCGCGCTTCCGTCCCGAACGACACCAAGGAGAACAGCGCATGACTGCGCCCACCCGTAATCTGCTGACACTCAAACGCGGATCGACCAAGCCGCAACTGGAAGAACGCCTGCACAAGGTTCTGGCCAATGCCGGCCTGGGCTCCAGACGCATGCTTGAGCAGCGCATCCAGAACGGCGACATCGACATCAACGGAGAAACTGCCTCCATCGGTACCAGCGTGCACGCCGGCGACCGCATTGGCGTGGACGGCAAGCATTTCGTGGTGTCCACGGACACGCGTGACGACGCCGAAGTGCTGATCTATCACAAGCCCGAAGGAGTGGTCAGCACCCGTGAGGATCCCGAGGGTCGGCCCACCGTCTTCGAGCAGCTGCCGCGCCTGAAAGGCGCCCGCTGGGTCGCAGTGGGTCGCCTGGACATCAACACCACCGGCCTGCTCCTGCTGACCACCGATGGCGAACTGGCCAATGCCCTGATGCACCCCAGCAGCGGCGTCGAACGCGAGTACTTGTGCCGCGTGCATGGCGAGGTGCCCGCCGAGATGCTGGAGCGCCTCAAGGCCGGCGTGGAACTCGATGATGGTCCGGCCCATTTCGACGACGTATCGGTGATCAGCCAGAGCGGCAGCCACAGCTGGTTCCGGGTGGTCATTCGCGAAGGGCGCAACCGCGAAGTGCGCCGCCTGTGGGACTCCCAGGGGTTCCTGGTGAGTCGCCTGAAGCGGATCCGTTATGGCAACGTGGAACTGCCACGCACCCTGCGGCGCAGCCAGAGCGACACCCTTGATGCCGAATCCGTGAAGGACCTGCGGAAACTGGCCGGCCTGAAGGATCCCAAGCCCACGCTCACGCTCAGCGCCGTGCTGCATCAACGTCGTGCCAATCGCAACGTGAAGGAATTCCGCCCCGACAGCCAGACCACGCCAAATGCCTGGACCGGTGCGCATCACAGCGAGGCGAAGGAACTGACTGCCTTTGATCGCATCCGTGATGACACGCCCAAACGCAGCGGCAAACGGCGCAAGGGCCCGCGCGGCGAAGTCAACGGCAACGTGGCGCATCCGGACAAGAGCGGCAAGCGCAAGCCGGGCAAGCGCAAGGGGCGCGGTGTGGCGCCCGGGCAGGAACTCCCCTCGGTGCGCACATGGTTTGCTGGTGACGCGCGCCCCGGCAGCGAACCCGCCAAACCCGGCGGCGGGCGTGCCAAGTCCGGCCGCGGCGGTGGCAAGAAATCGCATGGTCACGCCGGCGGGGGCCGCAATGCCCAGGGCAAACCTTCCGGCAACCGTTCCAACCGTGGCCAGGGCGGCGGCAACCGTGGCGGCAACCGTTGAGCGCCACGGACGTGCATGTGCGTATCCTGCACAATCCACGCTGTTCCAAGTCGCGCGCCACACTGGCGCTGCTGCAACAGCACGGTGTGCAACCCGAGGTGGTCAGGTATCTGGATACGCCGCCCACCGCAACAGATCTGGATTTGCTGTTGCAGGCGCTCGACATGCAACCGCGTGAACTGATGCGCCGCAGCGAGTCCGCCTATGCCGACCTGGACCTGGACAATCCCGGCCTCGACCGCCAGGCGCTGATCCGCGCCATGATCGAACATCCGATCCTGATCCAGCGGCCCATCGTCACCCGGGGCGCCGAGGCCGCCATCGGCCGGCCACCCGAGGCCGTGCTTGATATCCTCTGAGCACGAGTTGGCGCCCCCATTGAAGCAACTCCGCTGGAGCTGGAGCACGCTGCCGACGTCCGACGAGGCGCACGGCGACACTGCGTCATGTCAGCTGCCACGCCCCGGGGCTACAGGTCGAGATTGAAATCGTCTGCGTCCATCCATGCCGGAAAGCGCTCACGGTGCGCCAGCAGCACGTCCGGATCCAGCTGGACGGAGACCACCTGTTCCTGGTCGCCCAGATCGACCAGAGCCGAGCCCGCCGGTCCGATCACCGCACTGTCACCGGCATACGCGATGGCATTGCCGTCGCTGCCGACCCGGTTGAGGCCGACGCAGTAGCCCAGATTCTCCACCGCCCGTGCGCGCAGCAGCGTGCGCCAGGCCTGCCGGCGCGCCGCCGGCCAATTGGCCACGTACAGTGACAGGTCATACTCCATGCCGCCCGCGGCATCGGCGTCGCGACGATTGCGCGCCCACACGGGGAAGCGCAGGTCGTAGCAGACCAGCGGCAGAATCCGCCAGCCGTGCAGTTGCACGATGAGCCGTTGCGTGCCGGCAGTGTAGTGGTGATGCTCACCAGCCATGCGGAACAAATGGCGTTTGTCGTACTGTTCGAAGCTGCCGTCAGGCCGCATCCACAGCATGCGATTGACGCAGGATACGCCCTGACGCACCACCAGGGACCCGGTAATCACCGCATTCACCTCGGCGGCCAAGTCGCGCAGCCATGCCAGACTTTGCCCCTGCATCGGTTCGGCCTGACTGTCCGTGGCATTGGTAAACCCTGTCAGGAACATTTCCGGCAGCACGAACAAATCGGTTTTGCCGGCACTCGCGCGCAGCAGAGCCCCGTAGTACGCACGGTTGGCCGCAGCGTCGTGCCACCGCGTGGCGCCCTGCACCAAGGTGAGATTCAAAGGCCGCATGTCAGAGCGCGCATAGCCGCTCGGCGGCTGTTTCCATCGTGGCATCGCTCTTGGCAAAACACAGCCGTATCAGCCGTGAGTCCGGCGCGTCCTCGTAGAATGGCGACAGTGGAATGGCCGCCACGCCGCCCTCGTTGACCAGCCATTCGCTGAAATTGATGTCGTCGGTATCGCGGATGGCCGAATAGTCCGCCAACTGGAAATAGCCGCCGGGCACATCCAATAGGCGCAGGCGCGATCCACCCAGCAAACGACGAAAACGGTCGCGTTTGGCCTGATAGAACGCCGCCAGCCCGAGATAATGTTCGGGATGCTCTTCCAATATCTCGGCAAGTGCCCACTGCGCCGGGCTGAAGGTGCAGAAGGTCAGATATTGATGCACCTTGCGGAATTCCACCGAAAGCGCCTTGGGTGCCACGCAATAGCCTACCTTCCAGCCCGTGCAGTGAAACGTCTTGCCGAACGAACTGATGACGAAGCTGCGTTCGGCCAGGCCGGCGTGACGTCCCATGCTCTGGTGCTCGGCACCGTCGTACACGATGTGCTCGTAGACCTCGTCCGACAGCACCAGGATGTCGGTGCCCTCCAGCACATCCGCCAGCGCATCCAGATCGGCCCGCGAAAGTACCGCGCCACTGGGGTTGTGCGGCGTGTTGAGCATGATCATGCGTGTGCGCGGCGTGATTGCCTCACGCACACGGTCCCAATCGATGCCGAAATCGTTCATGCGCAGCGGCATGTGCACGGCGCGAGCACCTTGCAGGTTGATCGCCGGTTCGTAGCAGTCATAGGCCGGATCGAACACGATCACCTCATCGCCCGCCCGCACTACCGCGGCCACGGCGGCAAAAATGGCCTCGGTGGCTCCGGAGGTCACGGTGACTTCGGTGTCGGCACTGACGCGCCGGCCATACATGCGTGTGGTCTTGAGCGCGATCTGCTCGCGCAGCGCGGGCAATCCGATGCCGGGCGCATATTGATTGTGGCCATTGGCCATGGCGCGTGTCACCGCGTCGCGCAGTTCCTGCGGCGGCTCGAAATCCGGAAACCCCTGCCCCAGGTTGACCGCCTTGCGCTCGAGCGCGAGCTGGCTCATGACGCTGAAAATGGTGGTGCCGACCTTGGGAAGCTTGGTGTCCAGATGCATGGATCGTGGGCCCGATATTCAGACAGATCCGCATCCTAGCATGCGTTCCGGAGCCTCCCCGCCGACGCCTTTCCCGCGCATTCACAAGATGGTGCGCCGACGGCATTCCTCGTGTTTTTGCAGCGTTTCCGTGGTCAGCCTGTCGGCCAGGAAATCCACCAGGGCGCGCACCGCGGGAAGCAGGCCGCGGCGGCTGGGGTAGACGAAATGCATGGTTCCTTCCGGAGTGCTCCAGTCCGGCAGCAACACCTCCAGCTCGCCGCTGCCCACCAGCGGTGCACACACCCATTGCGGCAGCATGGCCACGCCGATGCCGCGCCGTGCCGCTTCCAGCAGGACCGCGAAGCTGCCGCATACCAGTCGCGGCGTAATGTCGACATGCAGCTGCTGGCCCGCAGCATCGATCAGCGTCCACGATTGCGGGCCGTCACGCTCCGACATCGACAATGTCGGCATGTCTGTCAGGTCCGCCGGAGTGTTCGGGCGCCCCGCCGTTTCCAGCAAGCCGGGGCTGGCCACCGGTAACACCCTCGACTGACCGAAACTGCGCATGATCAAGGTGGCATCGGTATCCAGTTTGTTGCGCACGCGAATGGCAATATCGAATCCCTCGCCGATCAGGTCGACGCGGCGGTCACTGGACAACAGACGCACCCGCACTTTCGGATATTGCGCCATGAAGTCCGGCAGCACGTGCGCCATGATGGTCTGCGCCAGGGAAATCGGGCAACTCAGTCGCACGGTGCCGCGTGGCTCGGCGCGGATCTCATCCACCGCGTCCTGCGCTGCCTGCGCCTCTTCCAGCACCGCGCGGCAATGCGCATAAAAGCGTTCCCCGACCTCGGTGACCACGAAACGGCGCGTGGTCCGCTGCAACAACCGCACGCCGAGCCGCTCTTCCAACTGCGAGACGCGCTTGCTGAGCCGGGATTTGGGCACCCCCAGGGCGCGACCGGCCGCGGAAAAGCCGCCATGCTCGACCACGCCGGCAAAGAAGTACAGGTCATTCAGATCCTGCATGACCCCCGCAGAATGATGCATTGCTGTTTCCCATAATGAACGATATGTGCATAATTTACGTGTTTACGCACGCATTGTCTCCAACTTAAGCTCCTTCTGGCACGTGTTTCTTCGCAGCGGCTATTCGCGGCGAGACGAGGCACGTGATCCGATACACGATTTTCTCCAAGGAGCGTTCCATGAACCTGCTGCACCTGGACGCCAGCGTGATGGGCGAGCATTCGATCAGCCGCGACCTGACGGCGTCCATCGTCGACGCCTTCAGGGACGAGGATCGCGACATCCACGTGGAGTACCGCGATCTGGCAGCCGATCCTGTGCCTCACTGGCAACCGCCCGACGGAACCAGCCGTGAACCGGACGCGTACGGCACGGCGTTGTTCGACCAGTTCATGGCAGCCGACGTGGTGGTGATCGGCGCGCCGATGTACAACTTCGGCATTCCCACCCAGCTGAAGGCATGGATCGACCATCTGGCCATCCCCGGCCGCGCATTCCGTTACTCGGAAAATGGGCCGGAAGGCCTGGCAGGTGGACGTCGGGTCATCGTGGCTTCCGCTCGCGGCGGCGTCTACAGCGGCACGTCCCCGGTCGCCGGCCTGGATCACCAGGAGGCCTATCTGCGAGCATTTTTCGGCTTCATCGGCATTGAGGATGTCCAGTTCATCCGCGCCGAAGGCATCGCCATGGGTTCGGAACGGCGCGCCCAGGCCATCGCCGGCGCCAAACGCGGCATCGCCGAGGCCGTGCTCCAGCCGGCCTGATGGCTTGGCGTCATGGACGAGTGATTTTCTTGCTGTGGCGCACAGGGAGAGGAACACAAGCCAGAGGCGGCATCCTTATCTGATCGTGGCGAAACGTCTCAACCACGTCGTTGCGCTCTGTTTGATCGCGTTCGGGCTCGTCGCGCCATTCGCTTGAGGTGCCGATGGGTTGATTATCGGCCCGTGAATCGTCCAGTCACCAGATTCAGCTGCGTGCGAACGAGGGTTCATGCCGATGGCCATCTGCTCGCCTGCCCGCCGGAAAATGGCGTCGAACCGTCCGCATCCTGCTGCTGGATCAGCCATTCGGTGGCTCGTTCCGGCGAGAGCGGCCTGCTGATCAAATAGCCCTGGGCCTGATCGCAGTGGAATTCCCTGAGCATCTGCAGGGCCGTCTCGTCTTCCACGCCCTCGGCGACCACTTTCAAACCCATGTTGTGCGCCAGGTCGATGGTCGAACGGACGATCACCGCGTCGTCCTCGTCATAGGCCATGGCGCTCACGAACGACTTGTCGATTTTCAGCTCGTCCACCGGCAGACGCTTCAGGTGCGACAGGGATGAATAACCGGTGCCGAAATCGTCGATGGCAAGATGCACGCCGCAGGCCTTGAGACCCTCCAGCACCTTCATCGAATACACGGCATCGCGCATTACCGATGTTTCGGTCACCTCCAGCACCAGTTTCCCGCCGGGGACGTCATGCTGCTGCAACAAGTGGCCCAGCACCTGCGGCAGATTCCCGCTGGAAAGATCCAGCGCGGACAGGTTGATGGCCACGCTCACATCCAGTCCCTGCGCGCGCCATTTGCCGACCTGCGAGACGACTTCCTGTATCACCCATTCACTGAGCGTACGGATGGTGCCGGAGTTTTCCGCCAGCGGGATGAATTCATCGGGCGAGATCCATCCATGCTGCGGGTGACACCAGCGCAGCAGCGCTTCCATATGCATGCTGGGTTGCCCGTTCAGCAATGCCTTTGGCTGGTAGTCCAGCGAAACCTCGCCGTTGGGGATGGCCTGACGCAGATCCTGGATCAGGGAGAGTCGATACAGATGCTGCGCATCGCGGCCACTCTGATACATGCACACATGATCTGCGGATTCCTTGGCGTCATACATGGCGATATCCGCCCTGCGCAGCAGCTCCTCGGCCGTTCCGGCATGCTGCGGGTACATCACCACTCCCAGACGCGCGTCCAGGTACATCTCCACGCCGTTGATGCGCGCCGGTGCCGTGATCGCCGCATACAGCGCTTCGGCCCTGCGTTGCGCATCCTCCGGTCCCGTCACCAACCTCAGCACCACGACGAACTCATCGCCTCCGAATCGTGCCACCAGGTCGCCCGGCTCCAGACTGGTACGCAGACGCCGACCCGTCTCGATCAGCACACGATCACCGGTGGCATGGCCCATGGTGTCATTGATCTCCTTGAAGCGATCCACATCCAGCATGATCAGCGCCAACGCTCCCTCGGAGCGACGTGTCTGCGCGATGATCGTTTCCAGGCTGTCCTGCAGGCGGGCCCGGTTGGGAAGTCCGGTCAGCGCATCGTGAAACGCCTGGTGCGCGATCTGCTTCTCGCGTCGTGCGATCCCGCGGCGCATGTGGGCGAAGGCCTTGGACAGGTCTCCCAGTTCGTCATTCCGGTCGTCGACCTCCTCATGCTGGTAATCACCGCTTTCGATGCGTGCAGCCGCGATCGCCAGCCGCGAGAGGGGCCGAGTCACGTTGCGCGCCAGCAACATGGCGCCGATGATCGATGCCAGCAGACTCAGCAGCCCAATCAGGGCCAGCTCGGCCTTGAGAGCATCGAATGGCGCCAGCGCGCGCGTCAACGGATAGCTCAGCAACGCCCCGAGATCCTGCCCCTGCCCGTGATACAACGGCGCCCACAGCGACAAATACTCGTGGTGACCGTAACGCCGCAGACGGGGAGCGGAGGGTTCCTGGCCACGACCGTCAAAATCGGCTTTCAGAGGCGCTTGGTCGCGCGCAGGCAACGTGGAAACGACATGCCGCTCGTTTGCACCGTCACGCGCCATGAAAGTGACGTCCAGATCGGTATAGCTTTTCAACCGGTCTGCCAACGCATCATCCAGTCGAAATCCCATGGCGACCCAGGCAATGCGCGTGGGCGCCAGTACCGGCACAACGACCAGCTGATAAGGATCCCCCTGCACCATTGCCATCAGCGAGGTGCCGTGCAGGCCCTTGATGCGCGTTCGTATGGCGTCCCAGTCAAGACTGGAAACCGGCGAACCGTCCGCCATCGCGCCGGCAAGGACGTGGCCGTTCAAGTCAGCCAGGACCACCAAGGTCGCTCCCACCCGGTGTCCATGATTGAGCAATACCGACCGGATCGTGGCGGTGTCACCGCTGGCGACGGCCTGCTTGAAGCCGAAATCGGCCGATACCACCCGAACCGCATTGAGCATCTGCTCCCCGCGTGCATCCAGCATCTGTCCGAAGATGCGCTTGCCGCCGTCTACTCGGGCATCCGCCTGATGCAGGGCTCCACGTCGGATGGCGTAATAAAATGCAAAAAACGTCGGCAACTGCACCAGCAGGAACAGGCCCAGAACCAATGCTGTCAGGCGTGCCGAAAAACGGAGCCTCATCAGTGTGGTTTTGCGTCAGTCGGCTGGTTCAACAGATAGGCTGGAGCTCGATTTGAACGCTCTGCCGCGTGCAGGCTCAGCCTGACCCGGCGGGAGACGCGCTCACCCGCCTGCAGAACCAAGGAGACGTCGCGTGTCACTCCATTCATGCGGGGCTGCCAGACATGCATCCGATAATGGCCAGCAGGCAGATGGCGAAGGACGACGCGACCGGATGCATCGCTCTTGCCGAAATACGGGGTATTGACCACGTCGATGAAACCCAGCATCCAGTCATGGATGTTGCACCCCAGTACCACCACTCCGGGCTTGCCGAAGACCACCGGTTTCGTTTCCGCTCCCGGGCGCAGGTTGGTATCGAACTTCTTGGCCGGCGAAAACGAATACACATCATGGTGAATATGATCGCTATTGGGGAAAACGATCCGTGTGCCGGTCCTGACAACCAGGACCTGGGGCACGAACGCCATCCGCTTCTGATCCATGACGACCGTGGTGTATGCAGGCAACGGCGGCAAGGACGCCCTCTCCCCGGGACGCAGGGAGATCACTGCATTGGCCACCCCGTTGCCTTGCATGTTCATCACGCGCACCTGCAACGTCGCTTTACCCGCTGCGGCAGTCTGCGCCATCAGGCAATCACTCGAGCCCACTGCCAGCAACGCAATACATGCCATGACGGCTGCTTTCATCCTGCTCCCCCTGCTCCGTCTTCATGCCAGCTTACCGGTTCAATCTACACCGGAGGCCGTGACGCTGCCAGAGATGATCGAAACATCGTCAGAACGTGGGGGGCTGTACGGGCGCGTCCACAACCGTACCCTCTCCAACCAGATAGCCAGATACGCAAAACGCCCCTCTCGGGGCGCTGTGCATATCTGGCGGAGAGGGTGGGATTCGAACCCACGTTACGGGAGACCCGTAAACCGGATTTCGAATCCGGCGCATTCGACCACTCTGCCACCTCTCCGATGATCGTTCCACGCGGTGACTGCTGTGGATGCTGCTCATCGAGCATGTTCACCGCGTCGTGGGCGCGCCATGATACGGCTCTGCCGGGATCGTGACAACTGCGGACACTTGCGGCATGCTCCGCGGACCACGTGTGGACGCTTTCATGATTGAATTTGGGCACGGTACGCATCGCGGATTGCGCCGTGAAATCAACGAAGATACATATTATGCCGACCCCGGATCAGGACTGTTCCTGGTTGCGGACGGCATGGGTGGACGTGATCGCGGAGACCGCGTTGCGGCAGTGGCGCGCGATCGCGTTGTCGCGCAGATTGCCCGGGGGAAATCACTGCACGACGCCATGCAGGAGGCCTCTCGCTGTGTCACCAGAGCATGCCCGCGCGTGCACGCTCATGCTGCCCCTGTAGGAACCACTCTGGCGGCGCTGCGTCTGTCAGGGGCCGGTCTCACCATGGCCTGGGTGGGCGACAGCCGCATCTATTTGTGGCATGCCTCGGACTGGTACGGGCTCTGGCGGGACCATGAAGATCTGGCGCCACTCACCGGCCCGGGGCTGCTGCATGCTGCCGCGCCAAAAGGCAAGGAGGAGGCGTCAGGCGCACCGACCCCGCCCAGGCGGCGCCACAGCGCAACGCAGGCGCTGGGGGTGACGCCACCGTCCGACCTCGACGTGCGGACATTGCAGGGCCGCTGTGTGGCCGGCATGCGCTTCCTCATATGCAGCGATGGTCTGGGCGAACAGCTGACTGACGCCTCCATGCGCGCGCTGATCGGGCGCGATGAACTGGGGGCCCAGGAATGCGTGGACCAGCTCATCCGCATGGCGCTCGATGCAGGTGGCCAGGACAACCTCACGGCCGTTCTCGTGCGCATTTCCTGACACCGCCGTCGCGCCTGGCGCTCCCGGATCATCCAATTCCTGCACGCTTACAGGCGCCGCCACAGACATCCCTGACTGCTGGCTTCGTCCAGCGCGTCCAGCCGTGCGCCATGGGCTTCCATTTCCGATGCGCTGGCGCGACGCACCCGTGGCCGCCTGGACAATTGCACCGTTTGCAGGTGTTGCTGTGCGGTGCTGTCGCTGCCGCTGAAGCCCAGGTCCAGTGCCGTCTGCCCTGCGGTCATGGCCAGATAGACATCCGCCAGCAGCTGCGCGTCAAGCAGTCCTCCGTGCAGTTCGCGATGGGTATTGTCGACGCCCAGACGCTTGCACAGCGCATCCAGGCTGTTGCGCTGGCCCGGAAAACGCTGTCGCGCCATGGCCAGGGTATCCAGCACGGCGGCATGGTCCGTGACGCACCCGTATGGTGGCCCCAGGCGCGCCAACTCCGCATCGAGAAAACCGACGTCGAAGCTGGCGTTGTGGATGATCAGCTCTGCCCCCGTGATGAACGCCAACAAGCGGTCGGCGACATCGGCAAAAAGGGGCTTGTCCAGCAAAAAGGAATCCTCGATACCCGTCACCTGCCGGGCCCCTTCATCGATGGCTCGTCCGGGGTTCAGATAGGTATGAAAGCTTTCGCCGGTCAGCCTGCGTCCCTGCAACTCCACCGCGCCGATTTCGATCAGGCGGTGCCCCCGCCCGACCTCCAGGCCGGTGGTTTCGGTATCCAGGACAACCTGCCTCATGCCTTGACCCCGATGGCCTCGGCTTCGGCCCGCGCGGCCTGATCCACCCGCTCGTTTTCGTCGTGCCCGCTGTGACCCTTCACCCAGTGCCAACGGATGCGGTGCGCGTGGGCAGCACTCTCGAGCCGCTGCCACAAATCCTGATTCTTCACCGGCTTGCGCGCACTGGTCTGCCAGCCGTTGGCCCGCCAACGGGGCAACCATTCCTCGATACCGTGCTTGAGATAGCGGGAATCGGTAGTCAGCGCCACCTCACAGGGCCGTTTCAACGTTTCCAGTGCCACGATGGCGGCCATCATCTCCATGCGGTTGTTGGTGGTGTGCGTCTCGCCCCCACTCAACATGCGCTCCCGCTCCCCGGCCCGCAGCAACGCCGCCCAGCCGCCCGGTCCGGGATTGCCCAGACAGGCGCCGTCAGTGAATATCGTGACTGAACTCATGGTTTCATTCATGCGCACTCCCGCTGCGCTCCGGTTGCCAATGGTGAATGTGCACGCGAACGTGATTGCATCTCACGCAGGCGCAGCGGAGTGAGGGCCTGGCGCCGCTTGCGCCCCAGCATCAGGTAGCAACCGCCCACACGCGACACGCTCCCTCCAGTGGAGGTCGGCCAGGCAGGGCCGAAGCGGCGCGTGGCATAGACTTCGATATCGCGGCGCATCAAGCCCGGGCGCAACCAGGTGGGCGCAATCACGGAAAATCCGAGCTCACAGCCTCGCGCGCGCCAGATCAGCCAAGGCCACCATGCGGCCAGTGGACGGAAACCGGTGATCGCGATCAACCCGTTCGGCGCCAGCACACGGGTCACTTCGCTGAGCAATTGTGCTGCGTGTGGCGTCCACTCAAGAGCATGACTGAGCACGACCACGCGAAATACGTCGTCGTTGAATGGCAGCGGCTCGTCACTGCGCGCGTGCACACTGCCATCGAAGAGGGTGTCGTCGCCCAGAACCAGATGCGCCCAGACGCCCAGCATGGGCGTCCGCGGCAGTTCCATGTGCGTGCCAACGCAGATGTACAGGCCGTGGCCGCCAGCGAGCCCCCCCAGTTCCGGCGCAAGTACCGCCGCCTCTGCGGCACGGATGGTCTGCATGGCAGCAGTGGCGTGCAGATCGGAATAAGTTTCGGTCATGGATGCATGCGGTCCCGATCAGGCGCGAGGATTAACAGCACCCTAATCCGGTAGGGACGGGCGCTGATATCATTGCAGTTTAATTGTCCAACGCGCTCTGTGCACATGCGTTGTGCTGCATGTCGTTGCGAGGATTTTCCGTGCGTCCGACCCCCATACCCGCCCTTGCGGACAACTACATCTGGCGCTGGTCCGACGAGGACAGCCACACGCTGATCGTCGATCCCGGCGAGTCGGAGCCCGTTCTGCGGATACTGGAACGCGAGAAGCTGACGCTCACCACTATTTTGCTGACCCATCACCATGCCGATCATATCGGCGGCGTGAAAGCGTTGATGGATGCATTTGATTGCACGGTCTACGGCCCAGTGGATGAGCGTATCGCCCATGTGCACCACCGGGTGGGGGAAGGCGATCGCGTGCACGTCGCACAACCGGCTGCGCAGTTCGAGGTGATGGAAATACCTGGCCATACGCGCAGTCATATCGCCTATGTGGGCGAGGGTCTGGTGTTCTGTGGCGACACCCTGTTCAGCCTGGGCTGCGGCCGGCTGTTCGATGGTACGCCTGCGCAGATGCTCGCCTCGCTGGACCGACTGGCTGCACTGCCCGCTGACACATGGGTGTGCTGTGCGCATGAATACACCCGGGCCAACGCCACATTCGCAACCACTATCGAGCCGCACAACCGGGATCTCGAGGTCCGGCGGGAGCAGGTGCGGCAGCTGCTCGAAGAGGGTCGACCCACCGTGCCCAGTCGCATGCGGGAGGAGTGCGCCGCCAACCCTTTCCTGCGTGTGGGACAGGACAGTGTCGCATCCTGGTGCCGGCGTGCCGGCGTCGGCAGTGACGACCGGGTGGCGTGTTTCGCTGCGTTGCGCGACGCCAAAGACCACTTCCGCGCATGAGGCGCGGTACCGCCCTCATCGGTATCGCAGCCGCCGCCCTTCTGAGCGGATGTGTGACCACGCGCTCACATGCGCCCGCGCCGCACACGGCGACCCTACCCGAGCCGCAGACCGCCCCGCTTCCGGAGATCCCGCGCGCGGAGCCTGCATCGCCTGCCCTGACAATGCGTGCGCCGGGCAGGAGTTTCTGGGACAAGCTGCGCTCGCGTCTGCGCATGCGAGACTGCGCCGCGGACCCGCGCATCCATGCCTGGGCGCAGCGTTATGCGCGCTGGCCGCATCATCTACAGGCTCAACTGAAAAGCGCCCTGCCCGTCATCGAGTACGTGGAGCGGATCTCCGTCGACTATGACGTTCCCGCAGAGTTCGTGTTCCTGCCGTGGGTGGAGAGCCATTATCGATCCATTGCACCGCGTCACGGCCGTGCAGCAGGCATGTGGCAGATCATGCCGGACACTGCGCGCACATTGAAGCTGCCCGTCACTGCCGAATACGATGGGCGGCTGGACAAGGTGTCCGCCACCGACGCAGTCATGCGCATGCTGAAGCGCTACCACTCCACCTTCCACGACTGGCGGCTGGTCGACATGGCGTTCAACGCCGGCAAATACGGCGTGCTGCATGCAACGGATGGACACGCAGTCCCTGATACTCCGGGCATCCCCGATGTCAGGGTATCCCGCGGCACCCGCCTTCACCTGGCCAAACTGATGGCCATGGCATGCATCGTGCGTCATCCGAAACGTTATGGCGTAACCCTGCCCCGCCCCAATCCGTCCAGAAAACTCCAGGAAGTGGTCGTGGGCACGCCCTTGAACATGTCCCACGTGGCGCATCTGTCTTCATTGCCGCTGCGGCGGGTGCGCGCGCTCAATGCCGCTTACCTGTATGGCCGCATGCCGAACAACGCGCCCCACCATGTCCTGCTCCCAGCCGCCGGCGCTGCGGCGTTCAGCAGCACGTTCGCCGCCACCGGCGACACCCTGAAGCATGCCAACACCCCGAGCCACCCGCCGCCGCCTTCCCGCTACACGGTCAGCGCCGGCGACAGTCTCTGGTCCATCGCACAGCATTTCGGCACCACCGTGCACCATCTCAAACGCTGGAACCACCTGCAAAGCGCGAGTTTGCACCCCGGACAGACGCTGCGTCTGGGTCCTGCCTACCAGTAAGTTCGCGAGCCCAGGCCGATGTGCATGGCATAGCGATGGCGCAGGAGTGGATCGGACAGGCAAATCGAAGGCACGGCGCGGGCCGGCTCGGTTACACTTGCGCATTGCGCGGCGAAGCACTGCTGCATGACACAGACATAGGAGGATGTATGGGATTCCTGCACGGCAAACGGGCTTTGATCGTGGGTGTGGCCAGCAAGCGCTCGATCGCCTGGGGCATCGCTGCCGCGATGCATCGCGAGGGCGCGCAGCTGGCCTTCACCTATCAGAACGAGCGACTCAAGAACCGCGTCGACGAAGCGGCCGCGGAATTTGGTTCCAACATCGTACTGCCGTGCGACGTGGCCGACGATGCGCAAATCACGCAGCTCTTCGAGAGCCTGGGTGAGCACTGGGACGGCCTGGACATCCTGGTGCACTCAGTTGGTTTTGCACCACGCGAGGCGCTGCAGGGACAATTCCTGGACAATCTCACGCGTGAAAACTTCGCCATTGCCCACGATGTCTCCAGCTACAGCCTTGCAGCACTGGCCAAGGCGGCGCGCCCCATGATGGCCGACCGCGGCGGCTCGATCCTGACCATGACCTACCTGGGGGCGGATCGCGCGCTGGCCAGTTACAACGTCATGGGACTGGCCAAGGCCAGCCTGGAGGCCAACGTGCGCTACCTTGCCTACAATCTGGGCCCGGAGGGTACACGGGTGAATGCCATTTCCGCCGGCCCGATCAAGACGCTGGCTGCCTCCGGCGTCTCAAGCTTTCGCAAGATGCTCGAGCACGTGGAGGAAAACGCCCCGTTGCGCCGCAACGTGACCGCCGAGGAAGTGGGCAATGTCGGCGCGTTCCTGTGTTCGGATCTGGCCTCGGGCGTGACCGGCGAAATCACGTATGTGGATGGTGGTTTCAATACGCTGGGCATGACCGGCATCTGAACCCGACGCTCTCACGGTTGTGAACGACGGCAGCCAGACACAAAAAAAGCCGCTTCGAAGCGGCTTTTTTTGTGTCTGGGTTCCTGCCCGCCACCAGAACCACTAGAGGCGATCGTGGTGCACCGTGATCTTGGCTTTCGCGCGCAACGCATCGACGAACTGATTCGTGGTCTGCGCGGCATCGGCCTGACGCATCTGCAACCGCAACATGTGCCGCTCCTGCTTGCCGATTTTCGACAGATCCCCGGCATGAACCGCGTCCAGTTGCACCAGGGCAAAATGGCCCCCGTGCTGCGCAACCATGGCGAACTGCGGCTTGCCCGCCGACGGGTGCGGCATCCGGAACACCTTCTGCAACAAAGCCGGCGGCAACTTCTGCTGGTGCCGGGAAACTCCCGTTGCCTGGTGCACCTTGGCCTGCGCCCGTGAAGCGATCTGCGTGAGGTCGCCTTGAGATTTCAATTTGGTAAACAGTGCCTGGGCATTCTTGCGGGCCTTTGCCGCCACCCGCTGATCAATGATCGTCTTGCGAATCTGGTCACTGACATCGGCCAGCGGCCTGGCCTTGGCTGGGACATGCTGGTCCACATGCACCACCGCGATGTGGTCGTTGCCCAACTTGATCGGATCCGAAGTATTGTCCTGACCCAGCACCGCATGCGAGAACGCTGCCTTGACCACATCCGGATTGCTGGCCAATCCGTCCTTGCTACCCTGCCTGTCGAACAGGTCCGTGTGTTGCAGCTTGAGATGCAGCTCCCGCGCAATCGGCTTGAGCGATGTCGGATCCGCATACACCTTGTCGGTCAGCTTACCCGCCAGCGTGTTATAGGCCTGCTCGCGGTCGCTCTTTTGCAATTGCCGCACCAACTGCGGCTTGACCTTGGCCAGCGACTCGACCTTGCCTGCACGCACGTTGCGCAACCAGATGATGTGATATCCATCCGGCCCCAGTACCGGTTTGGAAATCTGGCCCTTGTGCATGGAGAACAGGGCATCTTCGAAAGACTTGTTGGTGACGCCTTTCTGGACCCAGCCCAGATCGCCGCCCTGCGACTTGGAGCCCAGGTCGTCGGAGTATTTCTTTGCCAGCCTGGCGAAGTTCTTGCCATCGCCGGCTTTCGCTTTGGCATCGACCATCCGTGCTTTGGCCAACGCTTTCTTCTGTTGCGCCGGAGTCGCGTTTTTCGGCACGGAAATCAGGATATGCGACGCTTCACGCTGTGCCGGCTGCACGAAACGCTGCTTCTGCTTCTTGTACAGGGCCTTGATCGAGGCATCACTGGGCATCGTGTCGACGTGCATCTGGCTGGCGTCGAGATCGATGTAGTTCAGCGACACCTTCTCCTTGGTCATGAAATCGGATTGATGCGCCTTGTAATACGCTTTGACCGCTGCATCGCTGACCTTGGCATTGTCCAGAGACGGCGACGGCAACTCGACATAGTGGATGTCGCGCGTCTGCATGCTCAGGGAGAGGTACTGGTCCAGATCCGCTTTGGTCACCAGTTCGGTCTGCTGGATCATCTGCGGCAGCTGCTGGACTTCGAGCTGCGACTGCACCTGCTGTTGATAGTCCTGCGGTGTCATGCGATTGGCTCGCAGCAGCTCCACGTAGGTGGTCTTGTCGAACCGACCGTTGACCTGGAATGCCTTCTCGTTGGCAATGTAGTCACGCAGCTGCTGCTGGCTCACGACCAGGCCCATGTTCTTGGCGGCCTGACTGACCAGGCGCCGGTCGATCATCTGATCCAGCACCTGCTGCTTGACCTTGGGCTGCTCCACATAGCTGGGGTCGTACTTGTCGCCTTGCTGCCGCGACAGGCGTTCACGCAACTGGTTGAGCTGATCCTGGAAGTCATGCTGCGAGATCTTGTAATCGCCGACCTTGGCCACGGACGTATCCGCGTGCGACTGGAAATAGCCTTCGATACCAAAGAACGAGAAGACGAAAATCAGCAACGCGAAAACGATCTTCGCCGGCCAACTATTGGTTTTTTCGCGCAGCTTCTGCAGCATGAATCGATTCCGCTTGACTGGGGCCGCCGCATCGGCGGGTGGAAATGACAAGGGCGCCACGTAGGCGCCCTCATCAATCGATGGCGGAGCGGACGGGACTCGAACCCGCGACCTCCGGCGTGACAGGCCAGCATTCTAACCAGCTGAACTACCGCTCCGCAGCCTGGTGGGTGCTGAGGGTTTCGAACCCCCGACCCTCTCCGTGTAAAGGAGACGCTCTACCGCTGAGCTAAGCACCCGGCAAAGCGCTTTAGTTTAGTGCGTCCTTGAGCGCCTTGCCAGCCTTGAATGCAGGAACCTTGGAAGCCTTGATCTTGATGGTTTCATTGGTGCGCGGGTTGCGACCGGTGCGAGCGGCGCGCTTGCGCACAGAGAAGGTGCCGAAGCCGACCAGCGACAGCGTATCGCCCTTCTTCAACGTCTTCTTGACAGTCTCCATGAAGGCATCGACTGCACGGCCGGCGTCAGCCTTGGAAAGGTCGGACTGTGCGGCCACTGCATCAACCAATTCGGATTTGTTCATTGAGTCACTCCGTTAATTTTGGAACGTGCCCGTGCTGCTCGTCGGGATGCCAGGCACGCTTGAAAGAGGTGAATCGGCCCCCCTGGGGATCCACTCCGCTGTGCGACCGGTGCTGTTTGATCCTGATGCGGTGCGCCACTGCGGTGCAGCCTTTATACCAGCGCCCCCGAAGGTCCGCAATACGAGATACAGCAAGGCTTTCACGCAATCTCGCATACTGCCGAAAGGACGATTTCCATCAACAAAAAAAAACGGCAGTCAAGTCACCTGACCTGGCTGCCGTGTCGCATCGTGGTGAAAATCCAGAATGATCAATGCGTTCGACTGGGTGCCTCAGGCTCCGGATCACGCTTGGATTTGAGCTTGCCCGTCCCGCGGGAGGATTTTTGGGCTTTTTTTGGGGTGTGCCCCAGTGGGCGTTCCAGCGCAATATCCAGGACCTCATCGATCCATCGCACCGGATGAATATCCAGCGAACTGGTGATGTTGTCCGGAATATCGGCAAGATCCTTGGCGTTTTCTTCGGGAATGATCACCGTGGTGATGCCGCCGCGATGCGCCGCCAGCAGCTTTTCCTTCAAGCCACCAATGGGCAAGACGCGCCCACGCAAGGTGATTTCGCCGGTCATGGCCACCTCCGAGCGCACCGGCACCTTGGTCAGCACGGAAACCAGCGCCGTACACATGGCGATGCCCGCGCTGGGGCCATCCTTGGGCGTGGCGCCCTCGGGCACGTGGATGTGGATATCGTGCTGGTGATGGAAGTCGGGGTCCACGCCAAAACGTTCCACGCGCGCGCGCACCACGGAAAGCGCAGCCTGGATGGATTCCTTCATCACGTCACCCAGCTGCCCGGTGTGCACCAGCTTGCCCTTGCCCGGCACCACGGAGCACTCGATGCTGAGCAGGTCTCCGCCGACCTCGGTCCACGCCAGGCCCGTCACCAGGCCGATCTCGTTCTCCTGTTCCTTGCGACCGAAATCGAAGCGGCGCACGCCCAGGTAGTCATCGAGGTTCTTCTCGTCCACTTTCAGGGTCTTCACCGCAGACGACCTGCTCCGTTTGGAGGCGGCTTTCCCGGCTACCGTCTTTTTGCCCTTTGACGTCTTGGGCAGCGTCCCGGCTTCGCTCAGCGTGACTTCCTTGACCACCTTGCGACAGATGCGCGCAATCTCGCGCTCCAGATTGCGCACGCCGGATTCGCGCGTGTAATAGCGCACGATATCGCGCAGCGCCGCTTCCGAAACGTCCAGTTCCGCCTCCTTCAGACCGTTGGCCTTCAACTGTTTGGGCAGCAGATAGCGACGGGCGATGGCGATCTTCTCGTCTTCGGTGTATCCCGGAATGCGTATGATCTCCATGCGGTCGCGCAGAGGGCCGGGAATATTCAGCGAATTGGCGGTGGCGATCCACATCACTTCGGAAAGATCGAAATCGACTTCCAGGTAATGATCGTTGAAGTTGTGGTTCTGCTCCGGATCCAGCACCTCCAGCAGCGCCGAGGACGGATCGCCGCGAAAATCCATGGCCATCTTGTCGATTTCGTCGAGCACGAACAAGGGATTGCGCGTACCGATCTTGGACAGGTTCTGCACGATCCGTCCCGGCATGGAGCCGATATACGTGCGGCGGTGACCACGGATTTCCGCCTCGTCACGGACCCCTCCAAGGGACATGCGCGCGAACTTGCGATTGGTGGCACGCGCGATGGACTGACCCAATGAGGTCTTGCCCACGCCAGGCGGGCCGACCAGACACAGGATCGGGCCCTTCATCTTGCGCACGCGCTGCTGCACGGCAAGATATTCGAGGATGCGCTCCTTGACCTTCTCCAGACCGAAATGATCGGCATCCAGGACCTCCTGCGCGCGCTTGAGGTCGCGGCGCACCTTGCTGCGCTTCTTCCACGGCACGCCGACCAGCCAATCCAGGTAATTGCGCACCACCGTGGCCTCGGCGGACATCGGCGACATCTGCTTGAGCTTGGCCAGCTCACGGCGTGACTTGGCCAGCACCGGCTTGGGCATGCCGGCGTCCTCGATCTTGCGTTCCAGATCCTCGATCTCGTTGCCGCCGTCCTCGCCGTCGCCCAGTTCCTTCTGGATGGCCTTCATCTGCTCGTTGAGGTAATACTCGCGCTGGCTTTTCTCCATCTGCGACTTGATGCGGCCGCGGATGCGCTTCTCTACCTGCTGCATGTCCATCTCGCCATCGACCAGGCCGATCAGCAACTCCAGGCGCGCGGCCACGTCGGCCGTGGCGAGCACTTGCTGCTTGTCGTCCAGGCGCACGCTCAGGTGCGCCGCGATGGTATCGGCCAGGCGCGACGCATCGTCGATCCCCGACAACGTGGACATCACCTCCGGCGGCAGTTTGCGGCTTTGCTTGACCAGCTGCTCGAACAACGAGACGAGCGTACGCGAGACCACCTCCAGCTCCCGCTCGTTGTCACCATAGATCGATTCGATGGTTTCCGTGTGTGCGCTGAACATGCCATCGGTTTCGTCGAACTGCCGCACCCGCACGCGCGATTGCCCCTCGACCAGCACCTTGACGGTCCCGTCGGGCAGTTTCAGCAGCTGCAGCACACTGGCGAGCGTGCCGATCTCGTACATGTCGCTGCTGGATGGTTCGTCGATATCCGCACTCTTCTGCGCCACCAGGACGATCTGGCGTTCGCCGTCCATGGCTGCTTCAAGCGCTCGCATGGATTTGTCGCGGCCCACGAAAAGCGGGATGACCATATGCGGATAGACCACCACGTCCCGCAGCGGCAGCACCGGAATGCCATCCGTCGAGGTCACGGCAGAGGTTGATTGATGATCGGACATATTGGATTCCTGGCCTGATAAGGTGCCTGATACAAGGGAACCCGGTCATCGCCGGGCCCGACACAGTCAAAGTGGAGGCGCAAGAGGCGTCCGTCAAGGGAACAACATTCAGAGAGCCGCATTCCGTGACGGGAATGCGGCTACAGGCCAGTGAATGCTGCAGTGGGGCGCATGTGCCCCGAGGGCATGACGCTCAGGCGGCGTCGCCGTTGCTTCCGTCGGCAAGGGCACGCTGCTGCATGTTGCCGCGGTAGATCAGGTACGGCTCGGTCTGGCCGGCAATGACAGCATCGTCCACGACCACCTTGGAGACGTGCTCCAGCGAGGGCAGTTCGTACATGGTGTCCAGCAGGACCTGCTCGATGATGGTGCGCAGACCGCGCGCGCCCGTCTTGCGCTTGAGAGCCTTCTGCGCGATGGCTTTCAGCGCCTCCGGACGGAACTCCAGCTCGACGTCCTCCATCTCGAACAGCTTCTTGAACTGCTTGGTGACGGCATTCTTCGGCTCGACCAGAATCTGCACCAATGCGTCCTCATCCAGCTCGTCCAGCGTGGCGACCACCGGCAGGCGGCCGACAAACTCGGGGATCAGGCCGAAACGCACCAGGTCGTCCGGCTCCACGCCGGCCAGCAACTTGCCGACATTTTCCTTGCGCTCCTTGCTGCGCACCTCGGCTGAGAAGCCGATGCCGATGGTTTCCGAGCGCTGCTGGATGATCTTCTCCAGACCGGCAAACGCACCGCCGCAGATGAACAGGATGTTCTTGGTGTCGACCTGCAGGAATTCCTGCTGCGGATGCTTGCGCCCGCCCTGCGGCGGCACCGAGGCCAGCGTGCCCTCGATTAGCTTCAGCAATGCCTGCTGCACGCCTTCGCCGGACACGTCGCGGGTAATCGACGGGTTCTCGCTCTTGCGCGAGATCTTGTCGATCTCGTCGATGTAGACGATGCCGCTCTGTGCCTTGTCGACGTCGTAGTCGCACTTCTGCAGCAGCTTCTGGATGATGTTCTCGACATCCTCGCCCACATAGCCGGCTTCCGTCAGCGTGGTGGCGTCGGCGATGGTGAACGGCACGTTGAGGACGCGCGCCAGCGTCTCGGCCAACAATGTCTTGCCCGATCCGGTCGGACCGATCAGCAGGATGTTGGATTTGGCCAGTTCGATATCATCGCTTTTCTGGCGTGACTCCAGCCGCTTGTAATGATTGTAAACAGCCACCGACAACGCCTTCTTGGCGCGGGTCTGTCCGACCACGTACTGGCCCAGCGTATCCATGATCTCCATGGGCTTGGGCAGTTCGGCCCGTCCGGATGCAGCTTTTTCCTCAAGCTCCTCGCGGATGATGTCGTTGCACAGCTCCACGCATTCATCACAGATGAATACCGAAGGGCCGGCAATCAGCTTGCGTACCTCGTGCTGGCTCTTGCCGCAGAAGGAACAATAGAGAATCTTGCCGCCGTCGTTGGAACGGCCCTGCCGCTCGTCGCTCATGCTGTACGTCCGGAAGTGTCGTGGGGCATCGCCAGAATACCATAGCGCCCCGTCCCTGCGTGGCAGGGACGGGGTCGGAAACGCCTTGTCAGGCCGACTTGACCGTGTCGCCCGGACGCTTGTCCAGGACCTCGTCGATCAGTCCATAGGTTTGCGCGTCTGCGGCGCTCATGAAGCGGTCGCGCTCGGTATCGCGGGCGATATCCTCCACCGAGCGTCCGCTGTGCCGCGCCAAGATCGCGTTGAGCCGTTCACGCAGGGAGAGGATCTCGCGTGCGTGGATCTCGATATCCGACGCCTGACCGGAAATGCCGCCAGCCCAGGGCTGATGGATCATGATCCGCGAATGCGGCAGCGAGTAACGCTTGCCGGGCGCTCCGGCCGTCAGCAGCAACGACCCCATGCTGGCCGCCTGGCCCACGCACATCGTGCTGATGTCGGGCTTGAGGAACTGCATGGTGTCGTAGATCGCAAGACCTGCCGTGACCGAACCGCCGGGGCTGTTGATGTACAGACTGATGTCCTTGTCCGGATTTTCCGACTCCAGGAACAACAGCTGAGCCACCACCAGGTTGGCCATGTGATCGTCGACCGGGCCCACCAGGAAGACCACCCGTTCCTTCAGCAGGCGCGAATAGATGTCAAAAGAACGTTCGCCGCGAGCGGTCTGCTCGACGACCATCGGCACCAGATTGAGGTTCTGGATCGGTTCCACGGCGTGTCTCCGCTTGCGTTCGCAGGTAATTACGATATGCCTTCGCTTCACGCGCCCTCGGGGCGCATCAGCTCGTTGAAGCTGAGCGTGGTGTCAGTGGTGTCGGCATGTTCGGCGACCCACTCGACAACCTGGTCTTCCATGACGCGATTGCTCAGTCCCTGCATCAACTGGGGGTCATTGTTGTACATCTCAATGACCTGCTCCGGTTCCTCATACGTCGACGCGATCGCCCCCAGCGCCTCGCCGACACGCTTGCGGTCCACCTTGATATCGTTGCGCCGCGCGATATCGCCCATCAGCAGGGCCGCGGTCACGCGCTTGCGTGCCATCGGTTCCACCGCCTGCAGCATCTCCTGGCTGATTTCGCGGTCCTTGCCGATGCTGTTGCGCAGCATGCCTTCGGACTCGTTGCGGATCATGGTCTGCGGCACGTCGATGTCGGGATAGGATTCGGCGAGCGCCTCGGCCACCGTCGATTTCAGGCGCGTGGTCAGCGCCGCCTTCATCTCGCGCTCGAGGTTGTTGCGGATTTCGACGCGGAAATCCTCCTCGGTCCCGCTTTCGACACCGAAGCTGCGCACGAACTCTTCATCCAGCTCCGGCAGATCCGGTTCCTGCACCTTGATGATGGTGATGGCCACCCTGGCAGTCTTGCCGGCCAGGCGGTCGTTGCCGAAATCCTCGGGGAAGGCCAGATCCTGCTCGAACGACTCGCCCGCCTCGTGACCTGTCAGCACATCGTCCAGCGCCGCGAACACGGCTTCCGAACCGATCACGCTGCTGGCGCGTTCCTGGCCGTCCTGCGGGAAACGATAGTCATCGGTTCCTGCGCTGTATTCGAACGTCACCAGGTCATCGGCCTTGGACGCGCGCTTGACCTCGTCGAAGCTGCGGCGCTGCAGACGCAGCGTCTGGATCATTTCGTCGATATCCGCGTCGGAAACCTCGGCCACCGGCCGCTCGACCTTCAATGACGTCACGTCCACTTCCGGCAGCTCCGGCATGATCTCGAACGTGGCGGTGTACGCGATATCGCCGTCTTCCGCCTCGCCCGTGGTATCGATGGACGGTTGCGCCACCGGCTGCAACTTTTCCTGCTCGAACGCCTCACGCAATGTACTGCCGATGAGCTCGGACAATGCCTCGCCGCGCACCTGCGGGCCGAAGCGCTGCTTGATCACGCTGGTTGGCACCTTGCCCGGGCGGAAGCCTTTCAGCCGCACCGTGCGTCCCATCTGGTTGATGCGTTCGCTGACCTGGGATTCCAGACGCTCTGCCGGAAACCTGACTGTCAACTTGCGTTCGAGCGTGCCGACGTTCTCAACCGAAACTTGCATGTTCTCTCCTGACCCGCCCGTCGATACGGGCGCAACGACGACCGAAGCGGCCGTTCATCAAGCAAAGTGAATGGTGCGAAAGGCGAGACTCGAACTCGCACGGGTTGCCCCGCCAGATCCTAAATCTGGTGCGTCTACCAGTTCCGCCACTTTCGCAATGACTTCGTGCCCAGCCGCCATGCATATGGCGCCCGGCATCGACCCAAGTAAATGATTCACTTGGACGAAAGCATGTCATTTTACGATTGTCGCAGCCCGCCGCACAAGTCTTCCCGGCGATCCCGCCCGCGCCACAACGCAAAACGCCGACCCGGCAAGGGTCGGCGTTCGCGGAAGTTGGTGGGCCGTCGGAGACTCGAACTCCGAACCAATTGATTAAGAGTCAACTGCTCTACCAATTGAGCTAACGGCCCTTTTTGAAAATGGGGTGGACGATGGGACTCGAACCCACGACATCCGGAATCACAATCCGGGACTCTAACCAGCTGAGCTACGCCCACCACAAGCACTTATGACCACATTGGCGCGCCTGACAGGACTCGAACCTGTAACCGTCGGCTTAGAAGGCCGATGCTCTATCCGGTTGAGCTACAGGCGCTTTCAGGAAAACGCACTGTGGTCGGGGTAGAGGGATTCGAACCCCCGACTTTTGCGTCCCAAACGCAACGCTCTACCAGGCTGAGCTATACCCCGTACGTCCCGCATTCCGACCTGCCAGATCCGCTTCTCCACAGGCCGAAGCGAAAAGATGTTACGGGCGCACTGCGGCGCAGTCAATCTGTTTTCAACGTGAGCAGGAATCCTCGGCCGATCCGGCCGATCCGGCCGTTCGCCGGAAAATATACTGCAGCGGGGTATGCGATCTCCCTCGCTGCAGTACTTTGTTGGTGCGCCCGGAGAGATTCGAACTCCCGACCGCCTGGTTCGTAGCCAGGTACTCTATCCAGCTGAGCTACGGGCGCATTGAAACGTGTTGTGTCTGACAGCGCGGCTTTCGCTGCATGCCGTCAGGCAAGGCGCGAGATTATTGGTGTTTGCGGCCGTCGCGTCAACACCTGTGTCGGGATTTTCTGGTGAAACACCTCCCTTCCAGGGAAAAATGCACGGTCGGGCAGAGACCTACGGCGCATGACCCGATTAGCGGAAAACCGGGCAGATCGGTGCTGAACACAACAAAGCCCGACGTCAGAGCCCCGGATTTCGCGAGTGCGGCTTCACGACGCGCAACATCAACGTGCGCGGGACTCCACGGTCTTGCCGGACATGCAAGACACCCTCGCGCCACGAAGCGAGACGGCGCGGGACGACACGGATTGACCGGCCCGTCCCGGCCCTCGCCCCCGCGCGCTGCGCGCTGCGCGCTGCGGGCCGGTCTGCGGCTGCCCAAATGTGTTCCTGACACATTTGCCGAACCAGAAGAGAAAAGTCGCACAATTCTGTCTCCGCCAGATACGCAAGACGTAGCATGACGTGAGACGTGGCGTGACCATCGGGATTGTTCGGCCCGTACTGGGCCTCACCCCTGCGCGCTGCGCGCTCCGGGGCCAGCCTGCGGCTGTCCAAATGTGTTCCTGACACAGTTGTCGAACCAGAGGGTTCGTCCACAATTCTCTCTCCGCCAGATACGCAAAACGCCCCGCGAAGGGGCGTTTTGCGTATCTGGCGGAGAGAGAGGGATTCGAACCCTCGAGAAGGCTATAAACCCTCTACTCCCTTAGCAGGGGAGCCCCTTCAGCCACTCGGGCATCTCTCCGGGAATGTGCGTGCTCGGCACGACTTGAGCGCGATAGCATAGCCGCATGCACAGGACGCGTAAACCCTCGCGTATGCCACACGGCACTCTTTTTGATCGTGATCTGTTGATCGTGTACGCACAGGGACATCATGCGGCGACGAGGCCTGCCTCCATCGCATGAAACCCGGCAGGGAAAGCAGTGTCGGGGGCGCACATCCGCACCTCCGACAACCTGTCACACCTCACGGCCAACCGACCTCTGCCACCGCAGCACCGAAAGGCAGGATCAGACTTCGTGTTCCGGCTCTGGATCATCCTGACCTGCATCATCATGTGCAGGATCATCGTGTTCTCGCTGGATGCGCAGATAGATTTCCTCGCGGTGTACCGCGACGTCCTTGGGAGCGTTGATGCCAATGCGCACCTGGTTTCCCTTGACACCGAGCACGGTAACGGTCACCTCGTCACCAATCATCAGCGTTTCCCCGACTCGGCGGGTAAGAATCAACATGTTCGATACTCCTGATCGTTCAGGTCACTCGTCCACCAGATACGGCACCTCACCCCGACATGCACGTACCCGACGGTCCGGCGATTCACGCCTCGCCGCAGACCCACCGCCTTCCCCGGCTCGTCCTGGCTCGAAACACCTCGTTTAGAAGGAAAGACCGCCAAGAAATGCAGCCCTCGCAGAAAATCGATACCGGCGGCGCCATTGCCGAACACCGGTCGGTTTGCGGGATACTAGCCGAGCGCCACGTGCGTGCGCAACGCAAACCGTGACAGCTATCTCAACGTCTATTGCTCACGTTCAGAAAGCTTGCGCTCAAGCCACTGCGGCAGATTCCGCAACGCTTCATCCAGTGCCGGGGAATCGGTACCGCCCCCTTGCGCCATGTCGGCGCGACCACCGCCCTTGCCACCGATGCGGCGCGCCACATCTGCAACGACATCACCGGCGCGGATGTGCTGCAATGCAGCGCCATGCACACCGGCAACCAATGCTGCCTTTCCCGCCTGCGCCGAAGCCAGCAAGACCACACAGTCGCCCAGGCGCTGCTTGAGCTGATCCACACTGTCGCGCAAGCCCTTGGCCTCCAATCCGTCCATGCGCGATGCGACCACCTTGATGCCATCCACATCGCGCGCCTGGCTCGCCAGATCCGCCGACGCCGAGCTGGCGGCACGGGCCTTCAGTGACTCCAGTTCGCGCTCCAGCTTGCGATGACGTCCGAACACCTGGCGCAGCTTGTCGGCGACGTCCGCACCACTGCTGGAGAGCAATTGCGCGACTTCCGCGAGCCGCCGCTCCTCGTCCCCCACGAATGCCAACGCACCCTCTCCGGTCACCGCTTCGATGCGCCGGACACCAGCGGCCACGCCGGACTCGGCGACAATCTTGAAAAGGCCGATATCGCCGCTGCGTCGGACGTGTGTGCCGCCACACAATTCGGTGGAAAAATCGCCCATGCTGAGCACGCGCACGCGATCACCGTACTTCTCGCCGAACAAGGCCATGGCACCGGCATCGATGGCCTCGTCATAACCCATTTCACGAATGT
The DNA here is from genome assembly GCA_963747595.1 of uncultured Gammaproteobacteria bacterium. Taxonomy (GTDB): domain Bacteria; phylum Pseudomonadota; class Gammaproteobacteria; order Xanthomonadales; family Rhodanobacteraceae; genus Oleiagrimonas. Next base: position 261,288 of record CAVVFO010000002.1, on the reverse strand, counting down.
CGGAGATCAGATTGCGGCGAATCTGCGCATTAACCAGGGACTCGATGCGGTGCAACTCGTCGGACGTGAGCGGCTGGGGGTGGGAAAAATCGAACCGCAGCCGATCCGGCGCCACCAGCGACCCCTTCTGCGTGACGTGCTCGCCCAGGATCCGGCGCAATGCGGCGTGCAGCAGATGCGTGGCCGAATGGTTGAGCACGGTGGCCTGGCGACGCGCGCCATCGACCATCGCCCGCACACCCTCGCCCACCTTGAGCGGCCGGCCACCACGCCAACGTCCCACATGTCCATGGAACGCACCAGAGAGTTTCTGCGTGTCGCTCACCTTGAATGTGCCGGCATCGGTATCCAGCGTTCCGGTATCACCGACCTGCCCGCCGGACTCGGCATAAAACGGTGTGTGGTCGAGGATCACGGTCGCTTCCTCGTCGTCACCCAGTTGCGTGATCTCGCGCCCGTCACGGACGATGGCCAACACGCTGGCCCCTTCACCTGACAGCGCGTGGTAGCCGCCGAACTCGGTTGCAGGCAGGGTACTGACGAGATCGGTCGACAACTGCGCCTTGGCTTCGAACTGGCTGGCGGCACGGGCACGCTGGCGTTGCACGTCCATGGCCGCGTCGAAACCCTGCATATCCACCGACATGCCACGTTCCCGCGCCATGTCGGCGGTCAGGTCCACTGGAAAACCGTAGGTATCGTAAAGCCTGAAGGCATCCTCCCCGGCGATCGTGTCGCCTCCCTGGGCGGCAACGGTGTCGAACACTTTCATGCCCTGCTCCAGGGTCTCGCCGAAACGCAGTTCTTCGCCCCGCAACGCCGCCTCCAGAGACTCGCGCCCCCGCACCAGCTCGGGATAGGCCTCGCCCATCTCCGCCAACAGCGGTGCCGCCATCTTCCAGAAGAAATCGCCACGGACCCCCAGCATCCAGCCGTGCCGCAGCGCGCGGCGAATGATCCGGCGCAGCACGTAGCCCCGACCTTCATTGGACGGGGTCACGCCGTCGATCAGCAGAAACGCGCAGGCACGGATGTGGTCGGCGATCACGCGCAGCGACGCGTTTTGGGTGTCGTTGCAACCGGTCAGCTCCGCCGCCGCGGTGATCAGGCGCTGAAAGAGATCGATCTCATAATTGGAATGCACGCCCTGCAGCACCGCGGCCAGACGCTCCAGCCCCATGCCAGTGTCCACACATGGCGCGGGCAGTGGCTGCAGGCTGCCGTCCACCTGGCGGTCGAACTGCATGAACACCAGATTCCAGATCTCCACGTAACGATCGCCGTCGGCCTCGAGCGAGCCGGGCGGCCCACCGGCGACATCCGCGCCGTGGTCGTAGAAGATCTCTGTGCACGGCCCGCAGGGGCCGGTATCGCCCATCGCCCAGAAATTGTCCGAAGCGTACGGCGCACCACCATTGTCGCCAATGCGCACGATGCGTTCGGCCGGCACGCCGATGGTCTCGCGCCAGAGGTCATAGGCCTCGTCGTCGGTTTCGTAGACGGTGACCCACAGCTTGTCGGCCTCCAGCCCGAAGACGTCAGTCAACAGTTCCCACGACCAGCCGATCGCTTCACGCTTGAAGTAGTCACCGAACGACCAGTTGCCCAGCATCTCGAAAAAAGTGTGATGCCGCGCGGTATACCCCACCGCATCCAGGTCATTGTGCTTGCCGCCCGCGCGCAGGCAGCGCTGCACGTCGACGGCGCGTACGTACCCGGGCTTTTCGCTGCCCAGAAAGACGTTCTTGAACTGCACCATGCCGGCCACGGTAAACATCAGGGTCGGATCGTTGGCAGGCACCAGCGGGGCCGACGGCACGACGGTATGGCCACGTTCGCGGAAAAACTCGAGGAAGCGGGAGCGGATATCGGCTGTTTTCATGCGGCAGGATCTTGGGCGCTTGAGACGCGTTCGAGGAATGGATCCACGCGAATGCGGGCGGCCTGCCGCGACCGCCTCGAACTAGATGGACGTATCGGACATGTCGTCGGCTTCGTCGACATCGACGTGGGTGACATGCCGTACTGTGGCGGCGTCGAACCCGCGACGCAAGAGATACTGCGTGCGACGCATGCACTCGGCCTGATCTGCCGCTGGCTCCGGGCCATAATGACGCTGCATCTGTGCACGCGCGCGCCGCGTCCAGTCGGTATCGGCAATCTGCAGCAATTGGTCGATGTCCGCATCCATCAACCCATGACTACGCAACTCGGCGCGGATGCGCCTCGGTCCATAACCACGTTCTGCACGACTGTGCGTCAGCATCGCCCCGAAACGGCGGTCGTCCTGGTAGTTCTCGTCTTGCAGCTTTTCCAGCGCGGCCGCAGTCTCATCACGTGAATGGCCACCACGACCAAGACGCGCGCTCAATTCACGCGAGGAATATTCACGACGCGCCAGCAAGGCCAGCGCGTGATCGTAGGCGCTGCGTTTGGGTTTGGCTCGTGGCTTCATGGACACCTGCGCTGCTGCCCGGTGCGTGTAGAGTCATGACGACCCCGGCCGTCATCCCGGCTTGCCTCGCTCCTCAAGGACGCGTCCATCCATGGACTCTCTCCGCGTGCGCCGGGATGACGCACGCGTGAGGTCCGAATCCTCCGGGAACCGCAACTCAGGCCTTTTCTTCCGCCTCGCTCGCGACCTCATCGGCTTCCGCCTCCGGCGCCGGCTTGTCGCTGGCCAGCAGGCGCTTGCGCAACTCGGCATCGATCTCGTCGGCAATCTTCGGATTGTCCTTGAGATACTGGCGCACGTTCTCCTTGCCCTGGCCGATACGATCGCCGTTGTAGCTGTACCAGGCCCCGGCCTTGTCGATGAGGTTCTGCTCCACACCCAGCTCGATGATCTCGCCCTCGCGCGAGGTCCCCTCGCCGTACAGGATCTCGAACTCGGCCTTGCGGAACGGCGGCGCCACCTTGTTCTTGACCACCTTGACGCGGGTCTGCGAACCGATCACCTCGTCGCCCTTCTTCACCGCGCCGATGCGGCGAATGTCCAGGCGTACCGAGGCATAGAACTTCAGCGCGTTGCCGCCGGTGGTGGTCTCCGGACTACCAAACATCACGCCGATCTTCATGCGGATCTGGTTGATGAAGATCACCATGCAATTGGTGCGCTTGATGTTGCCGGTGAGCTTGCGCAGCGCCTGGCTCATCAGGCGGGCATGCAGGCCGACGTGGGAGTCGCCCATCTCGCCCTCGATTTCGGCCTTGGGCGTGAGTGCGGCCACGGAATCGACCACCACCATGTCCACGGCGCTGGAGCGCACCAGCATGTCGGCGATTTCCAGCGCCTGCTCGCCGGTATCCGGCTGCGACACCAGCAGGTCATCGACATTGACACCCAGCTTCTCGGCGTAGCTCGGATCCAGGGCGTGCTCGGCGTCGACGAATGCCGCCGTGCCGCCGTTTTTCTGGCATTGGGCGATGGCCTGCAGGGTCAGCGTGGTCTTGCCGGATGACTCCGGACCGTAGATCTCGACCACCCGTCCCTTGGGCAGACCACCCGCACCCAGGGCTATATCCAGCCCCAGCGAGCCGGTGGAAATGGTTTCCACCGCGGTACGCGCATGATCGCCCATGCGCATGACGGCGCCCTTGCCGAACTGTTTTTCAATCTGTCCCAGCGCTGAAGCCAGCGCGCGGCGCTTGTTATCGTCCATCGGTATTCACCTTGAAGATCGTGTTGCGGCACAGCCTACCCGTTGCGGTTCTCACCGACTGCGACCGGTAGCAAGAATATGGCGGCTCCAGTATCCCACACCCTGCAAGCAGCACAGTCCGGCTTGGCCGCATCAGGATGTCAGGGTTTTCCGTATTCCACTGAGCGCCGCCGCCACCGTCTGACGGCGCACGGCGGCGCGATCGCCCTGGAAATGGAAGCACGTGGCATGTGCATAGCCGCCGCGCCGCTTCCAGCTGATCCACACCGTTCCGACCGGTTTGTCGGCGGTGCCGCCACCGGGACCGGCGATCCCGGTCACGGCAACCGCCACCCCGGCACCCAGTCGCGCCAGCGCACCCGAGACCATCTCCAATGCGGTTTCCTCGCTGACCGCGCCCGTGTCCTCCAGGGTCCGTGGGTTGACCCCAAGCAGCGCGGCCTTGGCTTCGTAGCTGTAGGCCACCACGCCGGCACCGAACCACGCCGAGCTGCCTGCCTCGTCGGTCAGCACCTTGGCGATCCACCCACCCGTGCACGATTCGGCGGTGACCAGCATCAGCCCTTGCTGTTGCACCGCATCAGCCACGTCCCTGACCAGAGCGGACAGGTCGGCATCACCATACATCGATGTCGAATTCACGCACATGTCCTCAAAAAAATGCAAGGGTCGCCCCGACCGCCAACCCGGGGAAAATACGTCGTTCCCGCCCATGTTCTTGAACAATGCGGGAAACAAGCCATCTCATGAAGGATACACACCAGGGCACACGTTGCGCCGCCCTCTGACACTGCCGTGATGGGACCAGCCATGCATATCGATTTTTGCGGAAAGACCGCCGTAGTTACTGCATCCACCGGTGGCATTGGCCGCGCCATTGCCCGCGGGCTTGCCGAAGCGGGCGCCAGCGTCGTCATCAACGGCCGCAGCCAGGCTTCGGTGGACCGGGCGCTGGGCGAGCTGCGCGAGGAGCAGCCACGCGCCACGTTTCTCGGTGCTCCAGCGGACCTGTCAGATGCCGGCGGCTGCGCCGCCCTGGTACAGGCCGCGCCCGGTGCCGACATCCTGGTCAACAATGCAGGCATCTTCGGTCCCCAGGATTTTTTCGCTACCGAGGATGCAGAATGGGACCGCTTCCTGCAGACCAACCTGATGTCCGGCGTGCGCCTGTCGCGGGCCTACCTGCCCCGCATGCGTGATCGCGGCTGGGGTCGCGTAGTGTTCATCTCCTCCGAATCGGCATTGAACATTCCGCCGGACATGCTGCATTACGGTGTCACCAAGACGGCGCAACTGGGGCTGTCACGCGGGCTGGCCAAGAGCATGGCCAATACCGGCGTGACCGTGAATGCCGTTCTGCCAGGGCCGACACTGTCGGACGGCTTCCGCGCCATGTTTCGCGAGGAGGCGGAAAAACAGAATCGCAGCATCGAGGACGTCGGGGGTGACTTCGTGCGTGCGCAGCGCCCCAGTTCCATCATCCAGCGCCCCGCGAGCGTCGAGGAAGTGGCGCACATGGTCGTTTACATCTGCTCGACCCAAGCCTCTGCCACCACCGGCGCCGCGTTGCGCGTGGACGGCGGCGTGGTCGACACCATCGCCTGACGAACGCCGGCACGCACCTTCGCCGTTTTTCCCTACCCAGCACGGCAACGCCGCCATTAGACTTGTCGGCCCGTTCGTCCGGCCGAAGGTGCACCATCGACACGCAACAACACACGCCCGCTGATGCGCCAGTATCTGGCCGCCAAGGCCGAGCACCCGGACGTGCTGCTGTTCTTCCGCATGGGTGATTTCTACGAGCTGTTCTACGACGATGCGCGCGAGGCGGCGCGGCTGCTGGACATCACCCTGACCCAGCGCGGCCAGTCCGCGGGCCAGCCCATTCCCATGGCCGGCGTGCCGCATCACGCTGCGGAAAATTATCTGGCGCGGCTGGTGCGCCAGGGCCGCTCGGTGGCCATCTGCGAGCAGATCGGCGACCCGGCCACCAGCAAGGGGCCGGTGGAGCGCAAGGTGGTGCGCATCGTCACCCCAGGCACCGTCACCGACGAAGCCCTGCTGGAAGAACGGCGCGACAATCTGCTGCTGGCAATCAGTGGTGACAGGCACGGCTACGGCCTCGCGTGGGCCGACCTTGCCGCAGGGCGCTTTCTCCTGACCGAAGTTCGTGACGACGAAGCTCTGGCCGCGGAACTGGCACGACTGGCGCCGGCCGAAACCCTCATCGCCGACGGCATCGATGACGCGCAGCCGCGCTGCGTCACCACCCTGCCCGGCCTGCGCCGCCGCCCACCGTGGCATTTCGATGCCGATGCCGCGCGCCGCGAGCTCAATCGCTTCTTCGGCACCCGCGACCTTTCCGGTTTCGGTGTGGAGACCCTGTCGCGGGCCATCGGCGCCGCCGGCTGCCTGCTGGCCTACGTCGAGGAAACGCAGAAAAGTGCCCTGCCGCACATGACCGGTCTGGCTGCGGAAAACGCCAGCGAGACCATCGCCATGGACGCCGCCACGCGCCGCAACCTGGAGCTGGACACGCATCCCGGCGGGCGCAGCGAACACACTCTGCTGGGGGTGCTGGACGAAACAGTGACCCCGATGGGCGCGCGATTGCTGCGGCGCTGGCTGCACCGTCCGCTGCGCGATCAGGACACGCTGCGCCGCCGCCATCAGGCGATCGGCACGCTGATCGACAGCGGTCATCGTGACGCCCTGCGCGAGCAGCTGCGTGCCATCGGCGACCTGGAGCGCATCCTCAGCCGTGTCGCCCTGCGCTCGGCACGACCACGGGACCTGTCCACGTTGCGCGATGGGCTGGCTGCAACGCCCGACTTGAGAAACGTTGTCGCAGGATTGGATAGTCCGCTGATGCACGCGCTCGTGGAGCGCATCGGCGATCACGCCGGCACCGCAGACCTGCTGACCCGCGCCATCGTCGAACGCCCGCCGGTGCTGACCCGCGATGGCGGCGTCATCGCCGACGGCTTCGATGCCGAGCTGGACGAACTGCGCCGCCTGTCCACGCACGCCGACCAGTTCCTGGTGGAACTGGAGGAACGCGAACGCGCCGCCATCGGCGTGCCGGCGCTGAAAGTCGGCTACAACCGCGTGCACGGCTATTACATCGAGCTCGGCAAGGCCCACGCGGACAAGGTGCCCACCTACTACACCCGCCGCCAGACCACCAAGAACGCCGAGCGCTACATCACCGAAGAGCTGAAGACCTTCGAGGACAAGGTGCTTTCGGCCCGTGAGCGCTCGCTGATGCGCGAACGCGCCCTGTACGAACAACTCATCGACAACCTCACCGAGCACCTGGAACCGCTGAAGCAGGCCGCCGCCGCGCTGGCCGAACTGGACGTGCTGGCCAACCTGGCCGAACGCGCCGACCTGCTGGACTGGCGCGCACCGGAGCTGGGCGAGTCACCCGGCATCGTCATCGAACGCGGCCGTCATCCGGTCGTCGAGAAAGTACGCGACGAGCCATTCGAACCCAACGATCTGAACCTCGACGACAACCGCCGCATGCTGGTCATCACCGGCCCCAACATGGGCGGCAAGTCCACCTACATGCGCCAGAACGCGCTGATCGTGCTGCTGGCACACATCGGCAGCTACGTGCCGGCCACGGCCGCGCGCATCGGGCCCATCGATCGCATCTTCACCCGCATCGGCGCCGGCGACGACCTCTCGCGCGGCCAGTCCACCTTCATGGTGGAGATGACCGAAACCGCCAACATCCTGCACAACGCCACTGCCAAAAGCCTGGTGCTGATGGATGAAGTCGGACGCGGTACATCCACCTACGACGGCCTGGCCCTGGCCCGCGCCAGCGCCGAATATCTGGCCGCCGACAGCCGCGCGTTCACCCTCTTCGCCACGCATTACTTCGAGCTGACGGAACTGGCATCCGAACTCGACGGCGTCACCAACGTACACCTGGACGCCGTCGAAATTCACGATAAGAATCAGGGCGACAAGCTGGTCTTCCTGCACGCGGTCAAGGACGGCGCCGCCAACCGCAGCTTCGGCCTGCAGGTCGCCAGCCTCGCCGGCCTGCCGAAATCGGTCATCGACCAGGCCCGGCGCATCCTGGCCACACTGGAAGAAGGCACCCTCGCCAAACCACCGCCTGCAGACACCACGGCCGCCCATGCCAACTCGCCACAAATGGGTCTGTTTGCACCATCTGCGCCATCGGCCGTGGAAAAAGAGCTGGCCGACATCAACCCGGACGACCTCACCCCGCGGCAGGCACTGGACGCGCTATACCGACTCAAGGACACGTCCCACGGGACACCGCAACCGTAGGTGTAGCTCGGTGCATCGCTGCGCTCAGAGCTTGTGAAAAGTTAGACCGGCGTTCTGAGACGGCCATAGCCTCACGCGCATTGGAACGCGCATCGAGGTGCTTTTGCTGCTCAGTACCTTGGCTGCGTTCACCACGTGGCTGGTGGGGCTGCCATGTGAGGCCAGCGGCATTGATCAATGGCCGAATCCACGCCGGTCCAAACGCCGGCTGTACTCGGTGATGCGATTGGGCCGCGAAGCACTGGTGCGACGATGGAGACGCATCCCGCGGGATCAACTCACTGAGCCGCTGCGTCATCCGCCACCTTCGCTGCTCGATCAGCTTGGTGTGCCAGCATGAAAACGTGGGGAAACCTCAGGGTCAATACGGAGATCACCAAATCCGAATCCCTCCCCAAATCCATCCTCAAGAAAGCCTTCTCCGGCCAACTGGTGCCGCAAGACCTCGACGACGAACCGGCCGCGGTGCTGCTGGAGCGCATCCGGGCCGAAAAGTCGGCGCGAGCCAAAGACACCAGAAAGCGGAAGCGCGCCGATGCGTGACGTGTGATGCTGCACTTGGCCGGCACCGATGCAACATTTTTTGCGTCAAAAGATGTAAAACATGATGCATCTGCAAATCGCGATGAGGCTGGACACGCGCACCACTCTGACCCTGGATGACAAGCTGCTCGACCAGGCCCGACAGATCAGCGGCCTGAAGGAACGTCCTGCGCTGGTGCGCGAAGCACTGCACGCCCTGATCGAGCGGGAAAGCGCGCGCCGCCTGGCGCGGCTGGGCGGCTCGCAGCCACATCTCGAGGATGCGCCCCGCCGGCGCTCCGACGTGGCGTGACCGCACCCGCATGATTCTGGTCGATACCTCTGTCTGGATTGATCACTTGCGGCATGGCGACGATGCTCTGATCGCACTGCTGAATGACACCGCGGTGCTGATGCACCCGTTTGTGCACGGCGAGCTGGCCTGCGGCAACCTCAAGGCCTCGGCAGCAGGTGCTTGATCTGCTGGGTGGCCTGCCGCAGGCCACCGTGGCCGGCAACGACGAGGTCTTGTTCTGCATCGAGCGCCACACGCTGATGGGGCGCGGCATCGGCTACGTGGATGCACATCTGCTGGCCGCAACGCGGCTGACCGACACGGCGCAATTGTGGACGCGCGACAAGCGCCTGCGAGTGATCGCCCAATCGGCGCAGCTGGCCTGGATGGGGGATTGATTCCGGAGAAGGCAAGCAGGAGACTGGACATCTTCTGGCTGCGCGATCAGAGCCTGACCGATCTGGACAACCTGCCCGAACCGGACGAGCTGGCCGAGGACATCATCCAGAATCTGGAGGCAGGCCTGGACAGCTTCCGCGCAGTGCTGGCACATCTTTCCAGCGACGCGTAGCGAACCAGAACGCAGGCCGGCGTTACGGGCATTTCCTTCGGTCACGCTGAGCGCAGCGAAGTCCGACGTCTGCGCAAACATGACAGCTCGTGTGTCGGGCTTTGCCGTGCTCAACTCCGGCCTACCCGGTTACTCGCCGCGTTCCTTGAACGCGCGCAGGCGCCGCCGGTCCTGTTTGCCGGGGCGGCGCTGCGGCATGGGCGTGGTCATGGCGCTGAGGCGCCGTGCGTCACGCTCGGACTCACGCGCCGATTTGCTGGCGTCGGTTTCTTGATACAGCGCCTGCGCCACACTGGCGGGGCCGCGGCGGTCGGCCAGTCCCAGCACCGCGATCTCGAAACGTTCGACGCCGCGCGTGATGCGCAGCATATCCCCCACTTTCACGGCCTTGGCCGGTTTGCAATGGGCGCCGTTCAGCACCACCTTGCCGCCGTCGATGGCCTCGCGGCACAGGCGTCGGGTCTTGAAGAAGCGTGCGGCCCACAGCCACACGTCGGCCCGCACGCTTTCGGCTGTCTGTGCATGCACTACGGTCATGCACAGAAGTATGCCGCAGCTGCGAAAGAAGCCGAAGCCCTCGATATCATGTTGCATCCCAGCCGTGCGGGACCCGCCGCCGGATGATTCGGTGTCGCTTGTCCACAGTCGTCACCCCAGAAGGAGATTGGCCAGGGGCACGGTCGCCAGCGAGAGCAAAATGCCGATTCCCAGCACCGTATTGGACAGCTCCGGTTCCAGACCATAGTCATCCGCCAGAATCGCCCCGGAGACCATCGGCGCCATCGCCGCCTGCAGCACGCCGACGCGCATCACCAATCCGTGTACGCCGCAGATCATGGCCAGCACCCAGCACAACAGCGGTGCCAGAAGCAGCTTCCAGCTCAGCCCCAGCAGCGTCGGTCCCACCTGGTGCCGCGCCAGCCGCAGCTGCAATTGCAGGCCCACCGAAAACAGTGCCAGCGGCGTCAGCGTATGCCCGATGGGCAGCAGCACCTTGTCCATCCAGCCCGGCCAGCCGCCGAGCATGTTCACCAGGACGCCAAGCAACAGCGCCAGAAAGGCGGGAAACGTGAAAATGTTGCGCACGATGCCGCGGGCGCCAGGTGCACGTCCGGCGTATATCGAGGCCACCACGATACCCAGCGATGTCAGCAGGACGAAACTGCCCAGCTGATCCGCCACCACTGCCAGTTGCAGTCCCTGATCGCCATACAGCGCGTGGATCAGCGGATATCCCATGAACGATGTATTGCCCAGTGCGCTCACCAGCACCAGCGCACCGATGCGTCCCCTGGACCAGCCACGCCAGCGACCGACGCCCGCGATCAGCAGCCACGCGCCTCCGAACGTCAGCCACATCACGGCCACCAGAAACCACAACTGGCTGCGGAAATGCAGCGACGGGATCAATGCCAGCACCAGCGCCGGCAGTGCCACGTTGAGCACCCACCAGTTCAGGCTGGGGACCAGCCCATCTGGCGTCCGCGCGAAACGCGCCACCAGCGCACCCAGCACCACACAAACCAGCAACAACAACAGAGCGCCCATGCAGCATCCGTTTCGGTCAGGACAAAAGATGCATTAGACGCGATGACGCCGCAGGACGAAAGTCGCCCATGCCGGTCTCCTCTGACATGCCGGCCGGAATGGCCGACAATGCACGCTTATCGCCTTGTCCACCATCATGACCGCCATCCCAAAGCCTCCTGACCACACCTCCGATCACGCTCCACACCGTGTACATGGTCTGGGCGCCCAGACCATGCCACCGGACTGGCCACCGCTGACATGTGCGGAGATTTCCGCCGTGCTGGCGCACTATCCGCACAGCGGATTCGGTGTCGACATCCGCTGGCACAGCCCGCGCCCGTTATCTGCCGCGGCCCGCGTGAAAACCGCCGCCGGCGACGTGTTCGTCAAGCGCCACCATCTGAGTGTGCGTACACCGCAGACGCTGCGCGAAGAGCATGCCTTCATGCGGCATCTGCAACGCGCTGGCTGCCCGGTACCGGAGATCTGCGACGACGACGCCGGCAGCAGTGCGCATGTGCGTGGGGACTGGGTTTATGAAGTCCATGCGCCGGCTCTCGGCAAGGACTTGTATCGCGACGCGATGTCATGGACGCCGCCGCAACACACCGCTCATGCCCAGGCGGCCGGGCGCGCGCTGGGCGATGTGCATCGTGCCGCGGCCGGCTACGACGCCCCGCAACGCAGTACCCACATGCTGGTCACACGTGCGGAGCTGGCCACGGCAGACGACACCGCCGATGCCCTGGCACGGCAACTCCCCCGGCGACCGGCACTGCACGACTGGTTGCTCCGGCGCGACTGGCGGCGCGAACTGACCGCAGCGCTGGATCCGTTGCCCGCCCTTGCCGCCGCCATCGAGCGCCAACCGCGTTTGTGGACCCATAACGACTGGCACCTGTCCAACCTGTTCTGGAGCGAACCCGGGATGCATGCCGAAGTGACCGCCGTGCTGGATTTCGGACTGGCCTCGCCCACCTGCGCCACGTTCGACCTGGCCACTGCCATCGAGCGCAACGCCATCGAATGGCTGGCGCTGGACAAGGGTCACGACGCTGCCCACGCGGATGTTGCCTGTGCTTTGATCGACGGCTACCGGCAACGTCGGCCATTTGATGCCACCCAGGTGCAGCTGGTGGCCGATCTTCTGCCGCGCGTGCATGTGGATTTCGCCGTATCGGAAGTGGAATATTTCCTGCGTGCCACCGGCTCGCAGGCGCACGCCGAGGTCGCCTGGAACACCTTCCTGTGCGGTCATGCCACCTGGTTCAGCACTGCGCCGGGACGCGCACTGCTGGCTGCCATCCGCGAACACGCCTGACACGCCTGCTTTGGCAATCGGCTGGATTCGTGGTTGAATGCGCGTCACCGAAGCGGGGGTGCCCGGCACATGCCGGGCTGAGACAGACCCTTGGAACCTGATCCGGTTTGCACCGGCGTAGGGAGCTTTGCCACAGCGCCGCGCATTCGTACCCCGAATGCGCCGCAGCGCCGTCGCTTCGTCTGCATTCCACAGGACGACAAGACGATGGCTTCTAACCGACACCTTCCATTGCTTGCACCATGCGCTCTGATTCTGGCCGCTGCGCTGAACCCGCTGCACGCCGCAGAGACATCGCCCGACACGCAGCGGCACCCGCACACGCAGGACACGCAGGCCGCATCGCAGCAGGTCACCCCGCTCGGGACTGTCCACGTGCAGAGCAGCGTCGCCGATGGCTACCGTGCCGAACATGCATCGGTGGGCGGCTTCGGCCTCGCGCCCATCAAGGACACGCCTGCCGCGATCACCGTCATCACCCGTGCGGAACTCGACGATCGCCAGCCGCGCAGCCTGAGCGAACTGGCCTACGGTGATGCCTCCCTGGGCGACGACTACGCGCCGGTCGGCTACTACCAGGATGTCACCATCCGCGGCTATATCCTGGACCCGGCCACCGGCTTCCGCCTGGACAACCTGCCCATCGTCGGCGCGCAGCGGGTGGCGCTGGAGAACAAGCAGCGCGTGGAAATCCTCAAGGGTCTGGCCGGACTGCAGGCCGGCGTGGTGGCGCCGGCGGGGCTGATCAACTACGTCAGCAAGCGACCGGCCGACGTACATACGGTCACCCTCGGCACCGACAGCCACGGCTCGCGCTACGGCACAACGGACCTCGGCGGCTGGCTGACGCCGACCTTCGGCCTGCGTTTCAATGCCGCCTACGAGCGCACCCATTCCTACGTGCAGCATGCCGACGGCCGACGCAACTTCTATTCGCTGGCCGCCGACTGGAAAATCACGCCGGCCGCCACCTTGAAACTGGATGCTGAATACCAGGCCAACGCGCAGCGCGATGCGTCCGGTTACCAGCTGCTGGGCGGTACCGCATTGCCGCCGCACCCCGACCGTACGCGCATGCTGGGGTTCGAACCCTGGCAACAGCCCACCAGCATCCACGCACTGAACAGCAATGCAAAGTTCGATTATCACTTCAACCATCGCTGGCAGGCGCACATGGCGCTGGGCCACAGCCGCGCGGTGATCGATGACAACGTGGCCTATGCGTACGGCTGTTTCTATGTCGCCAGTTGCGCCGCCAGCAGGGCCCCGGGCTATTTCTTCGCCCCCAACGGCGATTACGACATCTACGATTTCCGCAGTCCCGGTGATACCCGCCGCAGCGACACCCTGCGTGCCGATCTGCGGGGCGTGCTGCAGACCGGCCCGATCCGCCACGAGGTCACGCTGGGCGTCAGCGCGTTCCGCCATACCGTGGATCAGCGCGTGGCGGTCTACGACTACGTCGGCAGCGCCAACATCGACGAAAACAATCCGCCGTACTTTCCACCCTCGCCGAACCAGCCCGGCCCGTCCGCGCGACGCCTGACCAGCTGGCAGCGCGCCGCCTTCGCGCTGGATCGCCTCCATCTCACACCGCATTGGCAGGTCGTGGCAGGCGCACGCTTCGTGCGCCTGGACGAGCGCGCTTACGCCGATACCGGCGCACCGCAGCGGCACACCCGCCTGGGCAGGACGCTGCCGCAGGCTGCGCTGCTGTGGCTGCCCACCGACAATCTGACCGCCTATCTCACCTGGAGCAAGGGGTTGAGCCTGGGCGCGCAGGCGCCGTACTGGACCTCCAACAGCAATGCATTCCTGCCGCCGCTGCTGTCCCGCCAGGCCGAAGCCGGCGTGAAGTACGACTGGGGCGACAGCCTCGCACTGACCGCATCCGTTTTCCGCATCCGCCAGCCGGATCAGTTCGCCATGCCCGACGCCACGCCGACCGGGTTCACCTTCGTGCAGCGGGGTACCGAGGTACATACCGGACTGGAGCTGCAGGCCAACGGCCGGGTCAGCGACAACCTGCACCTGACCGCCAGCGCCAGCTGGCTGCACTCACGCGTCCACAACACTGGCATACCCGCCTACGAAGGCCGGCAACTGGTCAACATGCCCAGGTTGCGCACCTCGGTCTATCTCGATTACAGACTGCCGTTCGCACCGCGGTTCGGCGTGATGGGTGGCTGGCGCTACAGTGCACCGAAGTCGGCGCTGCCGGACGGCTCGGTGCGCGTCGCCGCCTACAATCTGTTCGATGCCGGGGTCCGCTGGCGCACGCATCTTGCCGGCCACTCCCTGACCTGGCGACTGAGCGTCAGCAACCTGTTCGACCGCTTCTACTGGCGTGACACCGGCACGGCATACGGCGATCGGTTCGTGTTTCCCGGTCAGCCGCGCCTGGCGCGCCTGAACCTCACGTACGACCTGTAGGGTTCTCGGAGCCATGAACTGGGTAGAACTCGTCGCCGCATTGCTCAGCGTCTGGTGCGTCTGGCTGGCCGCACAGCGGCGCATGCTGAACTTTCCCGTGGCCTTGGCTGCCTCGCTGGTCTACGGCTGGGTGTTTTTCAGCGCACGGCTGTATTCCGATGCGCTGCTGCAGGGCGCGTTCATCGCATTCATCGTCTATGGCTGGTATCGCTGGGTGCACCATCTGGGCGGCGATGGCCGCGTGACTGTCGCCCCGCTGCCGTTCGCACGCGGCTGCCTGAATGTTGCGGTGGGCATCATGGGTGCGCTGGCGCTGGGCTACGTCATGCAGACCTGGACCAATGCCACCCTGCCGTGGCTGGATTCCACGCTGACCGCGTTCAGCCTGGTCGCGCAGTGGTGGCAGGATCGGCGGCATGCCGTGACGTGGTGGCTGTGGATCCTCGTCGACGTGTTCTACGTGGGCGAATACGTCTACAAGGATCTCTACATCACCTCGGCGCTGTATGCCGGCTTCGTGGTGCTGTGCGTCTTTGGCTTGCGCGCATGGCGAAAAGCAGACACGAGTGGAGAAGCGGAAAGCCGGAATTGAGAGCATGGCGGAACAGTTCGACCCGGCTCGTTTCCCGCTTCTCCACTCGTGTTTCCGGCCTTCTTCAGCCGGTGATGACGCGGTTCAGACGCTGCACGAATGCCGCCGGATCGGCCAGCGGCGCACCGGCGGCCACTTCGGCCTGCTCCAGCAGCAACAGCGAAAGATCGCCAGCACGAGCCTCGTTGGTCTCGGTCTCGAAGCGCTTGAGCAGGGCATGCTGTGGGTTGACCTCCAGCACCGGCTTGTTCTCCGGCACCTCGTGGCCGGCTTCGCGCAACAGGCGCGCCAGATGCGGCGCCATGTCATGATCGGCCAGCGCCAGACAGGACGGTGAATCGACCAGTCGACCGGAGACGCGCACGTCGGCCACGCGCTCGCCCAGGGCTTTCTTCAGGCGTTCCACCAGCGGCTCGGCCGCCTTGGCTGCTTCTTCCTGCTGCTTCTTCTGCGTCTCGTCCATGGGCAGCTCGCCCTTGGCGGCATTGCGCAGCGTCTTTCCGTCGTACTCGGTGAGCGCGCTGAGCATCCATTCGTCGATGCGATCGAAGAGCAGCAGCACCTCCATGTCCTTGGCTTTCAGCGCCTCCAGCTGCGGGCTGCCCGCGGCCGCGGCGTAGCTCTCGGCGCTGATCAGCCAGATGCTGTCCTGGCCGGCCTGCATGCGGTTCACGTAATCGTCCAGCGCCACGGTCTGGGCCGCGCCCTCACCCTTGGTGGAGGCAAAGCGCAGCAGCTTGGCAATGCGTTCGCGGTTATCCGGATCCTCGACGATGCCTTCCTTGAGCGTGTTGCCGAAGGCCTTCCAGAAAGTGGCGTATTTTTCCGGCTCGTCGCGGGCCATCTTCTCCAGCATGTCCAGCACCCGCTTGACGCACGCGCCGCGGATGCGGTCCACCTGCCGGTTCTGCTGCAGCATCTCGCGGCTGACGTTGAGCGGCAGATCGTCGGCATCCACCACGCCGCGCACGAAACGCAGATAGGAAGGAAGCAGGTCCTGCGCCGCATCCATGATGAACACGCGTTTGATGTACAGCTTCAGGCCCTTGCGTTCATCGCGTCCGCCACCGGTCATCAGGTCGAACGGCGGCTGCGACGGGATGTAGAGCAGCGTGGTGAAGCGCTGGCTGCCCTCGACACGGTTGTGGCTCCAGGCCAGCGGGTCATTGAAATCGTGCCCCATGCCCTTGTAGAAGCTCTGGTAATCCTCGTCACTGATGTCCTTGCGCTGACGTGTCCACAAGGCGGAAGCGGCATTGACGGTTTCCATCTCCTCCTCCGGCTTGCCGTCTTTCTCTTTCGGCAAGCGGATGGGGAAGGCGACATGGTCGGAATACTTGCCGATCAGCGAACGCAGCTCCCAGCGCTTCAGGAACTCGTCCTCGCTCTTGCCCAGGTGCAGCGTCACGGTGGTGCCGCGCTCGGGGACCTCCACGGTTTCCAGCTGGTACTCCCCCTTGCCTTCGCTTTCCCAGCGCACGCCCTGATCCGCGCCCAGGTCGGCGCGTCTGGTCAGCACGGTGACGCGGTCGGCAACCACGAATGCGGCATAGAAACCCACGCCGAACTGGCCGATCAATCGCGCATCGGCCTGCTGGTCGCCGGTCAGCGATTCCAGATACCGTTTGGTACCGGAACTGGCGATGGTGCCCAGGTTGCCGATGACTTCATCGCGGCTCATGCCGATGCCGTTGTCGCGCACGGTGACGGTGCGCGCATCCGGGTCCCAGCTGACATCGATGTGCATGTCGCTGTCGCCGGAGGTCAGTTCGGGATTGGCGATCGCCTCGAAGCGCAGCTTGTCGCAGGCATCGGAGGCATTGGAGATCAGCTCGCGCAGGAACACGTCCTTGTGCGAGTACAGCGAGTGCGTCACCAGGTGCAGCACCTGCGACACTTCGGCTTCGAATGATCGGGTTTCGGCGGCATTCGCGCTCATGCGAAAAGTCTCCATGGAATGTTGAGTGATCGAATCGCGAAAGAATGGCATGCGCGGAGCATGCGACAGCGCAGAGATTTGGTCGCGGCGGCCACTTTCAAGCCCCGATCGTGGCACCATCCTGGCCATGCATGTTGGACGCTTCGCTCCCTCGCCGACCGGACCGCTGCACGCCGGCTCGCTGCTGGCCGCGGTCGCCGGCTGGCTCTGCGCGCGCCATGCCGGCGGTCGCTGGCTGCTGCGCATGGAGGATATCGATCCATTGCGTGAAGTACCCGGTGCCGGCGCTGGCATCCTCGATGCGCTTGCAGCGTTCGGGCTCACGCATGATGGCGTCATCGTGTACCAGTCGCAGCATGGCCACCGCTACCAGCAGGCACTGGACCGCCTGACGCAGCAGGAACTGGCATTCCCCTGCTGGTGCAGCCGGCGCGATCTGGCTGCGCATGACGGGATGCATCAGGACGGCCGCTGTGTGCGCTCACCCGACGATTTGCGCCCGCCGAGCTGGCGCCTGCGAGTACCGGATATCGACATCGCGTTCGAAGATGCCCTCATGGGCCGGCAAACGCAGAATCTGCGGGACGAGGTCGGCGATTTCGTGCTGCGCCGCGCCGATGGCATCTGGGCCTACCAACTGGCCTGCGTGGTCGACGATGCCGCCAGCGGCGTCTCCGACATCGTGCGTGGCCGCGATCTTCTTGCGTCCACCCCGCGCCAGATTCATCTGCAACATCTGCTGGGCCTGCCCACCCCGCGCTATCTGCATCTGCCGCTGTTACGCACGGCCAGCGGCCGCAAGCTGTCCAAGTCCTGCGATGACGTGCCGCTGGACCCGGCCGATCCCCGGCCCGCACTGGCCGCCACATTGCGCAGGCTGGGCATGACGCCGCGCCGTGCCGCAGCCACTCCACGCACGCAGTTGCACGACGCGCTGAACGACTTCGCGCCGGCGCGTTTGCCCCGCGAAGACATCATTGCCGCCGAGATCATGCCGAGCGGGGCGAGGACCCCGGCCCGGGAAACGGCTCCGCCCGCTGACCGGGTTGGCTGATATCTGTTCCCGTCCCCTACCCCGCGCCGGGCCGGTCGAGCAGGCAACGGGGGCGCCGCGCTCGCCGGAGCCCGCGGCGCTCGAGCCGCCGCATGACCCTTCTGCCTGGCGCTCCGTTTCTTTTGAAACTGGTGCAGCGCAATATCTTCTGGTAGCTTCCGCTGCATGGCACAAACCGTCCGCATCATCAAGAAGTACCCCAACCGGCGTCTGTACGACACCGAAATTTCCAGTTACATCACGCTGGAAGAGGTACGTCAGCTGGTACTGGATGGCGAAGAGTTCCAGGTACGCGACGCCAAATCCGGCGATGACCTGACCCGCCCGGTACTGCTGCAGATCATTGCGGACCATGAGGAAAACGGACCGCCGATGCTGTCCGCGCAACTGCTGACGCAGGTCATCCGCTTCTACGGCGACTCTCTGCAGGGCATGATGGGCCCTTATCTGGAACGCAGCATGGACGTATTCATGCAGCAGCAGAACCAGTTTCGCGCGCAGCTCGACGACATGCTGGGGCAGACGCCCTGGAGCATGCTCAACGACCTGACCCAGCGCAACATGGCGAACTGGAAGCACATGCAGCGCGGGTTTCTGGATGCTGCCGGCCCCACGGCCGAGTCCGGCGTGAAACCCGGTGCCGCGCAAGCCCGCAAGAGTGGCAAAAAAGCCGGATGATCCCCTGCGCAACTTCGCGTTGCTCCCGGATCAAAACCCTGATTGCTGCGCCGCAGCACACGCTGCAACGCAACATGAAGGCAGGCAAGTCCATGCCCACGGCGGCGCCCGTGCATTGCCAGACGACCATGGCGCAAGGTTCCACGGGTGGTGCGCCAGCGCGTCGCCATGCGCGACCCAGGCCGTCGGCCGCCCGGGGCGCAGCGGCCGATATCGCCCGCCCCGACAGCTTTCCCGATGCGAGATGACCCCGCCATATGACCGGCGTCATCTGCTGGCGACGGTGACATGCGCTTTTGCTGCTCCCTCCACACCCGCGCCCGGTGAGGCCTTCGGTCCGGCTATCATGGGAGCTCGCGACGGACTTGAGAAGGAGCCCACCATGTACGAAACGCTTCGCTGCGCCCGCGACGGCGCCAACGCGTCGATCACGCTGAACCGGCCCGAACTGCACAACGCCTTCAACGACACCGTGATCGCGGACATGACCGCGGCACTGGAAGCCGCCGAACACGACAACAGTATCCACGCCGTGATCATCTCCGGCGAGGGCAAGAGTTTCTGTGCCGGCGCCGATACCAACTGGATGCGCGGCATGGCCGATGCCAGCAAGCTGGAAAACAAGGAAGATTCGCTGCGTCTGGCGCGCCTGATGCGCGTGCTCAACTTCCTGTCGAAACCCACCATCGCGCGCGTCAACGGCTCGGCATATGGCGGCGGCATCGGGTTGATCGCCTGCTGCGACGTGGCCATCGGCGTCGATCATGCCAAATTCTCGGTCTCCGAGGTCAAACTGGGCCTGGTACCCGCGGTCATCTCACCGTATGTGGTCAATGCCGTCGGCCCACGCCATGCCCGCCGCTTGTTCGTCACAGGTGAAGTGTTCGATGCCCAATGCGCCGTCAATATCGGCCTGTTGCACGAATCGGTGCCCGCCGATGAACTGGATGCCGTGGTACAGCGTGTACTCGATTCCATGAACCGTGCCGGGCCACTGGCGCGCAGGGAAGCCAAACGGCTGGCGCTGCGCGTCGCCGGCCAGGACGAACGTGCCCAGACGCGTCAGGATGCCGAAAACGCCGACCTCATCGCACGCGTCCGTGTGGAGAAAGAAGGCCAGGAAGGTTTGTCCGCGTTCCTGGAAAAGCGCCAACCGGCATGGGTCGGGCCGGCCTCCGAAGACACACATCCGGCGCCGGTCGGCGACCACTGACGGCGGCATTCGCCCCACATCGAGCAGCCGCCGGTTTGCGCTCGCCACGGCCGCGGCATCCATCCACGTTCGGAAACGTTCCAGCTCATGTTCAAGCGCATCCTGATTGCCAATCGCGGCGAAATCGCCTGCCGCGTCATTCGTACCTGCCGGCACCTCGGCGTGGAAACCGTGGCCGTGTATTCGCAGGCCGACGCCGACGCCCAGCATGTACGCATGGCCGATATTGCCTGCCCGATAGGCGGGCCGCGGCCGGCCGACTCGTATCTGCGCGGCGATGCCATTCTCGCCGTCGCCCGTGAAAGCGGTGCCGAGGCGATCCACCCCGGCTACGGTTTCCTCTCGGAAAATGCCGCGTTCGCCCGCGCCTGCGATGAGGCCGGCATCGTCTTCATCGGCCCGAAGCCCGCGAGCATCGACGCCATGGGTTCCAAGGCCGAAGCCAAGGCACTGATGCAACGCCACGATGTTCCCCTGGTGCCGGGATATCACGGCGAGGACCAGGACCCAGATGTCCTGGCGAAACACGCCTGCGACACCGGTTTCCCGCTGATGATCAAGGCGGCCTCCGGCGGCGGCGGCAAGGGCATGCGCATCGTGCGCAGCGAGGCCGATTTCGCCGATGCGCTGGCTTCGGCACAACGCGAGGCCGAGAGTAGCTTCGGCGACACCCGCGTGATCCTGGAACGCTATGTAGACCACCCGCGGCATATCGAATTCCAGATCTTCGCCGACCAGCACGGCAACACCATCCATCTCAACGAGCGCGAATGTTCGGCGCAGCGTCGCTACCAGAAAGTGCTGGAAGAAACGCCCTCGCCGTTCCTCGATGCCGATCGCCGCGCCGCCATGGGCCAGGCCGCGGTGGCTGCGGCCAACGCCGTGGATTACGTCGGCGCGGGCACCGTGGAATTCATCGTCGGCGCCGCGGGCGATTTCTATTTCATGGAAATGAACACCCGTCTGCAAGTGGAGCATCCGGTCACCGAAATGACCCTGGGGCTGGATCTGGTGGAATGGCAACTGCGCGTGGCCGCTGGCGAGCCGCTACCTCTTGCGCAGGACGCCGTGCAGGCGCACGGGCATGCCATCGAGGTGCGCCTGTATGCCGAGGATCCCGAGCAGAACTTCCTGCCGGGCTCGGGCAGGCTGGAGACGCTGGACCTGCCGGCCACGTCATCGCAGGTCCGCCTCGATGGCGGGGTCATCGAGGGCGACACCGTCAGCATCTTCTACGACCCGATGATCGCCAAGCTGATCGTGCATGACAGCGATCGCCCCCGTGCCCTCACCCGTTTGCGCCAGGCCCTGGCCGCCTGTCAGACCATCGGCCCCAAATCCAACATCGCTTTCCTGGAGCGCCTGGTCAATCACCCGGCCATTGTCGAGGGCACCATCGACACCGGCTACCTTGACCGCCATCTGGATGAATTCCTGCCCGATGACGCGCCCTGCCCCGACATCGTGCTTTTCGCTGCCACAGTCGCCGTGCTCATGGACAGCGAAAGGGAAAACAGGTGCCAGGCCGCGGCCAGCATCGACCCCCACTCGCCGTGGGCGCTCGGTGACGCCTGGCGGATCGGCCACGCCGGCAAACGCATCGTGGCACTGATGCATCGCGGTCAGCGTATCGAATTGGAGGCGCACGGCCACGCCGGCAATTACCAGCTGCTCCACGCAGACAGTCACTGCACCGTAAGTGGCGCGTGCCTGGAGGCGGGTGAACTCTCCGCGCGCTTCGACGATCAGGCACGACGCCTCACCACGGTGCGCCATGGCACACACGTGCGCGTCCACGCCGATGGCGTGCGCTATCTGTTCGAGCAGGCTCC
Organism: uncultured Gammaproteobacteria bacterium; assembly: GCA_963747595.1. GTDB lineage: Bacteria > Pseudomonadota > Gammaproteobacteria > Xanthomonadales > Rhodanobacteraceae > Oleiagrimonas. The sequence continues at coordinate 239,335 of CAVVFO010000002.1, read as the reverse complement.
GGCCTTCGCCTGGCAAAGCGACGAAGCCGGTGGAGGGGATCGCGTCGTGGCACCCATGCCCGGGCGCATCGTGCTGGTCAAGGCCGAGTTGGGCGACAATGTGGAAGAAGGCGATGAACTGCTGGTGATGGAGGCAATGAAGATGGAGCTGTCCTTGAAAGCGCCGCGCGCCGGCATCATCGAATCCCTGAATGCCACCGAAGGCGAATTCGTGGATGCCGACGCGGTGCTGGTGCATTTTGCCGCCGAAGACGACACATAGCAGCAACCCGGACGTCCCGGGACCGGTCGTGCAAGGCAATGCTGACCCGCCTGCTTGCGAAACGCCCTTTCCACGCCGGAGTGCCGACACGTTGAAAAAGGTCCGTCGCACGCCGGTGGACCTGTCCTCTTGCTGTTTGATCCCACCGCGGTTACGCACCGCATCACCCATTCCGGAAACCGTGCATGCATACTCCCGATCACGTCCGTATCGTCGAAGTTGGAGCACGTGACGGTCTGCAGAATGAAAAGACCATCATCCCTGCCGCCACCAAGATCGCTTTGATCAACCGCCTCTCGGCCACGGGCCTTGCCACCATCGAGGCGACCAGCTTCGTCAGCCCCGACTGGGTACCGCAACTTGCGGACGCCGCCGAGGTGTATGCCGGCATCGAAAAACGCTATGGCGTGGCATACCCCGTGCTGGTACCCAACGAGGAAGGCTACGAGCGTGCCCGTGCAGCCGGCGTGCGCGAAATCGCCGTATTCACCGCGGCCAGCGAAACGTTCAACCAGAAGAACATCAACGCCTCCATCGACGAATCCATCGAACGCTTTCGTCCCGTCCTGCAGCGTGCCAGGGCCGACGATGTGCGCGTGCGCGGCTACGTGTCCACGGTGCTGGGGTGTCCGTACCAGGGCGACGTACCGGTCGGCGATGTGGTCCATGTCGCCGAGCGACTGCATGCGCTGGGCTGCTACCAGATCTCCCTGGGCGATACCATCGGCGTGGGCACCCCGGTGAAGGCGCGCATGCTGCTGCGCAGCGTCGCTGCCAGCGTACCCATGGATGCCCTGGCGGTGCATTTCCACGACACGTACGGTCAGGCACTGGCCAATATCCTGGCCTGCCTGGAGGAAGGCGTACGCGTCGTCGACAGCTCCGTGGCCGGCACCGGCGGTTGTCCCTACGCACAGGGCGCCACCGGAAACGTGGCCACGGAAGATGTGGTCTACATGCTCGACGGCATGGGCATCGAGAGCAATATCGATCTCGATGCACTGATCGACACGGGAGTGTGGCTCTCCGACCAACTGGGCCGCACCACCTCCAGCCGGGTCGCCCGCGCGCGGAGCGCTTCATGCGCCCCTCCACAGGCCTGAAACAGCCGCAGAACAGGCCACGTCGCATCGCACCGGCCCCGCACTGAAGATCCGGCAGGCGCGTGGAGACGGCGCGACCACGTGGCGTGCCGACACATGACCGGGACCGCGGCAGGCGAAGCCCCTTCCGGGGACACCGCCCCCGATCAGGCAACGTGCGGTGCGACGGGTTCCCTCAGACCGTCACCACGATCTTGCCGATCTGCTGGTTCGATTCCATGTAGCGGTGGGCCTCGACAATCTCGTCGAACGGAAATGTCTTCGAGACCGTCGGCTCGAAATCGCCCTTTTCCAGCCCGTCGGCCACGAAGGCCTTGCCTCGCTCGAAACGCTCATCATCGCCGACCACCTCGAACAACGTGTAGCCGCGTACGGTCAGTCCCTTGCCGAGCGCCGCTTGCAGCGGAAACGGAGTGTCTTCGCCACTGAGCGATCCATACAGGAACAGCGTGGCATTTTGTGCCAGGCCCTGGGCAATCGCAGTCACGGTCGGCCCCGCCACTGGGTCGAAAGCCATCTGCGCGCCATTGCCGTCGGTGAGACGCTTCAGTTCGTCGGCCAGATCCTGCTCATCGGTGACGATGACGTGCTTTGCGCCGCCGTCGCGCAACGCGTCGGCCTTGGCGCCGGTGCGAGTGGTGGCGATCGGGGTGGCGCCCGCGCTGTTGGCGATCTGGATGGCCGCCAATCCCACGCTGCTGGACGCAGCGGTGATGAGCACGTGCTGACCTTTGCGCAATCCGCCGATATCGATCAACGCGCCGTAGGCAGTGAGATACGGCATCCATGTCGCGGCCGCATGTACCGTATCCACGTTGGCGGGCCGTTTGACCAGTGCCCGCGCCGGCACGATGGCCTGCTCGGCGTACACGCAATAGTCGTTCATGGAAAAACTCGGAATCACGCAGACTTCATCGCCGACGGCAAACCCCTCGACCTGCGGGCCCAGGCTATCGACGACGGCCGTGCCTTCGTAACCGAGTCCGGCCGGCAACTTCGGATCCTCCAGATAGGCGCCCTGGCGGAACATGGCCTCGGCGCGATTGAGGCCGATGGCCTTCATCCGCACCCGTACCTCGCCGGCCCGCGGCGTGCCGACCTCGTAATCCTCGATCTTGAGAACCTCCGGTCCACCGGTTTCGTGAAAACGTACGCGTCGTGTCATGAGATGTCTCCTCGGGTCGTCAAAAAAGTGATCGGTGGGTGCAGCTGCATCCACGGTGGGTCTGTATCGACGCAGCGCCGAAAACTGCTGCCGGAGCCGGCCGGAGCGTGCGACATGAATATGCACGGATCGACGACTCGGAGCGGCCATGCAGCCGACGTCGGCGCGCCTCCTCCAACACTCGGCATGGATCTTCGGCAGCGCGCATGATGCTCGGTTTCGACGAAGCGGTTGCCGATCGCGGCGGGCATCCTGCGCCACATCCCGCCAGGCAAGATTCACGCAGCAGCAGCGTCGAACCTCGCCAGCGTATCGGACAGCCTGTATCGGAGAACTGAACAGCATCCGGGGGACCACGACAGGTGCCGCTACACTCCACACATCCCTCACGAGAACGTTCATGAACGACCACGGACTGATTTACGCCTGCATCCTGGACGGCAGGGGTGGCGCCCGACAGATCGGCTGGCCGGAGATCGATGCATGGCGGCCCGCGGACGGGCCGATCTGGATCCATCTGGATTTCAGTTGCAGCACGGCAAGAGACTGGATCGCGCAGCGAAGCGGAATGGATGAGGTCGCTGCCCAGGCACTGGTCAGCGACGAAACGCGCCCCCGCGCCACCAACCTCGGCGATGCCACGCTGATCTCGCTGCGCGGCGTGAATCTCAACCCGGGCTCAGAACCCGAGGACATGGTCTCGATCCGCATCTGGATCGAGAAGAATCGCATCGTCAGTGCACGGCGGCGCAAGCTGCTCTCCGAGGGGGACGTCATCGATGCCCTGCACGCGCACAACGGGCCACGCACTACCGGCGGTCTCATCGCCGGGTTCATCGGTCACCTCATCCACCGCATGCAGGGCGCCATCGACGATCTGGAAGACCGATCCGCACAAGTGGAAGAAGACCTGTTCTCCGGCGAAAATCGCGATCTGCGCGGCGCGATTGCGGATGTCCGCCGCGAGACCATCCTGCTGCGGCGGTATCTGGCGCCGCAACGCGAGGCCATGACGCGACTGCACATGGATGAACACGCCTGGATCGGCAGCAAGGACCGAATGAACCTGCGCGAGTCCTCAGATCAGCTGGCGCGTTACATCGAAGATCTCGATTCCATCCGCGAGCGGGCCATGGTCACGCACGAAGAACTGGTCAACCGGCTCTCCGAGCAGATGAATTCACGCATCTACCTGTTGTCACTGGTGGCCGCACTGTTCCTGCCGCTGAGCTTCTTCACCGGGCTGCTGGGCATCAATGTGGGCGGCATTCCCGGCAGCAGCTACAAGGGGGCCTTCGCGATCGTGGTAATCATCCTGCTGGCAATCATCGCCGGCCAGTTCATGTTCTTCAAACTGCGCAAGTGGCTGTGAGCCGGGGGGCGATCGGGCGTGCTCACGGGCAGGCGGTTGTTATGGCATTTGGGTGCCCGACGAGAGGGTGGATCCCGCCAACGACAGCTCCGGGCTCCGGCAGCGGCGCATCCCGCAGCTCCGGAAAAGCCGCATGAATCCGGGCTGATATCGTCGTGAAGGGCGCCATTTGACTGTGCCACACTGGCGCCATGACTCGACCCAGTACAGCAAACGACGATGGCGCCGGTCACGGCACCGGGGCAGTTCATCCATGGCAGATTCCGCTACGGGGCTGGGTGGACATCGCCCGGCGCATTGGCCACGAGATACTGCGCGACCACGTCTTCATCGCTTCATCGGGCGTCGCCTTCCTGGCCATTTTCGCGCTGCTGCCGACACTGACCGCGCTGATCTCCGTCTACGGCATGGTGACCTCTCCGCACCAGCTGCAGCATCAACTGCAGATGCTTCATTCGTTCGCGCCACAGGGCGTGATCAAGGCCCTGCGCAGTGACATGCACGGCATCGTGCGCGATTCCGGGCTCAAACTCGGATTCGGCATCGTGCTCAGCATCCTGGCCGCGGTGTGGGTCTCCGTCCGCGGAGTGCTGGGCATTATCAGCGCGCTCAACATCGTCTATGACGAAAACGAAAAACGCAGCTGGGCGCAGCTTGTGGGCACCGCCACGGCCCTCGCCGTGGGCGCGATCATCTTCTGGATCATCGCGCTGGTCGTGATCATCGGCGCGCCGTTCCTGATCAACAAGATGACGCCGGATTCGACATTGCTGCACGCGCTCATCCTCGCTGCGCGCTGGCTGGTCATGGCCGCCACGGCACTGATCAGCATGACGGTGCTGTACCGCTTTGGCCCCAGTCACACCCAACCCCACTGGGAGTGGATGAGTGCCGGCTCGATCGTCGGCACGCTGCTGTGGCTGGCGGTATCTGCCGGGCTGTCGGCTTACATGTCGCACGTCGGCAGCTTCGGGCACGTCTACGGTTCACTGGGGATCCTGATGGTCGTGCAGACCTGGTTCTTCCTGACGGCGCTGGTGTTCCTGCTCGGCGCCGAATTCAACATCGAGGTCGAACGCCAGACCCGGGCCGACATCCGCGATTGAGCAGTCCCGTGCATGAATCGCGCCCAACCCCGCCGCTCGACACCACGCTGACAGCGGCTGGCCTGCGGGTGGAGAATCAGGGGTCCCGCCAATCAAGGACACTCCCATGACCCGAATTCTGGTTCTGTACTACAGCACGTGGGGCCACGTCGAGCAGATGGCTCGGGCGATCGCAAAAGGTGCCCGTTCGGTCGATCAGACCGAAGTCGTCGTCAAGCGTGTGGCGGAAACCATGCCCGAGGAAACCGTCAAGGCCATCCACGCCAAGACCGATCAGGAGGCCCCGGTGGCGAAACCGGAGGAACTGACCGAGTATGACGCCATCATCTTCGGCACACCGACACGCTTCGGCAACATGTGCGGCCAGATGCGCAACTTTCTCGATCAGACCGGCGCCTTGTGGCAACAAGGCAAGCTGGTCGGCAAGGTCGGCAGTGTCTTCGCCAGCACCGCCAGCCAGCACGGTGGCCAGGAAACAACCATCACCTCGTTCCATAGCACGCTGCTGCACCAGGGCATGGTCATCGTCGGGGTGCCCTACACCTGCGAGGGTCTGACCACGCTGAAGGAGATCAGTGGAGGCACGCCTTACGGGGCAACCACGATGGCCGACGGCGATGGCAGCCGGCAACCCACGCGTAACGAACTGGATATCGCCGAATTCCAGGGACGCCACGTCGCCGAGATCACGCAACGCATGCACGGCTGAGCGCACACTGGCCCCCGGCATGTGTACACGGGCCCGTCCCTGCCGCCCGACGCGCGCAGGGCGGGAGCCGTGCCGCACTCACGTTCCCGGCCGGGCAGACGCAATCCATACACACGTTGCAGGAGCAGCATGGATATTATCCGCATCATCTTCTCTGTCATCATTCCGCCGGTCGGGGTGTTTCTGCAGGTCGGATTCGGCCTGCAATTCTGGCTCAACATCCTGTTGACTCTCCTCGGATACGTCCCGGGGTTGATCCACGCGCTTTACATCATCCTTTCGCGCTGAACGACCGGAAGGACGCCGCCTCCTCCGGCCGGGGCGCGCGGGCGGCAGAAATCCTGCACGGCGGTAACGGCCTCTCGCCATGCGGGCAGCGTAGCCCTCGGACGGGCACAATCGTCGCCTGGACCGTTCCCCTGCCCACGCCAGTCGCTGACTGTCGCCTGCCAGACGTGCGCGGCGGCCGATTCCGGCATCTGGAAGGGCATCTGCGTTTCCACAACGATTCATGTGGCTCCGGGTAAGGTCGCTGCATCGGCGATCACTCGTCAGGGGTCAGGGGTCACTTCGATGGAACGCAGCGCGTCACGCAGCCCCCTGCATCGTTGCTGGGCGGTTCTTTTGTTCGCCCTCACCCTGCTGCCTGCGCTGGCAGCGGCCCATCCCGGCGTCTACCCCACCGGCGTCACGCTGTACAAGCCCAGCAAAGCCTACAATGGCTACATCCTCTTCGCCGCTGCCGACCAGCGCACCTACCTCATCGACATGGATGGCAACGTCGTCAAACGCTGGAGCCGCACGGGGTTTCCGTCCCTGGCGCTGACACCCCGGGAAGCCGGTGGCAGACGCGGCCATCTGCTGGTGCAACTGGACAAGGTGCCCAAGCCGGACGATCTGGCCAGCCACAGCAACGGGCTGTCCAACATGACCATTGGCGAGGTGGACTGGAACGATCACGTGGTCTGGCACTGGGGGGGTGCCTCCAGCCCAGGCGGCGGCGCGCACCAGAACCACGACATCCGGCGACTGCCTGAAGGCGATACGCTGACGTTCTCCAGCCAGGTCCGCCACATCCCGGGATACACGGCGCCACGAGTGATCGACGGCATGATCGAGGAGATCGATCCGCGCGGCCATGTCGTTTGGACGTGGATCGCCTCCAGGCACATCGATGGCTTCGGTTTCACACCGTCCGAATTGCGCCGTCTCGAGGCGTCGAAGGACCCCGATTCACTGCACATCAACACGGTCGTACCACTGGGGCCCAACCGCTGGTTCGACGCCGGCGACGAACGCTTTGCTCCGGACAACATCCTGGTCAATTCCCGCAACGCCAACGTGGCCGTCATCATCGACAAATCCAGCGGCAAGATCGTGTGGCGACTGGGCCCGCATTATCCGCAACACAAGGTCCTGACCAAACGGAAGATTCCGCGCCCCGTGGATCAGCTGATCGGCGAGCATGATGTGCACATGATCCCCAAGGGTCTGCCCGGCGCCGGCAATCTCCTGATTTTCGACAATGAAGGCAGCGCCGGTTACCCGCCCGCCAACAAGGGCGTGTTTTCCGTGTCCCGTGTGATCGAGGTGAACCCGCAGACAAAGACCATCGTCTGGCAGTACACCGCCGACATGTCCGGGCAGATCGCCTGGATGTTCTACAGTGCCTTCATCGGCAGCGCCCGGCGTCTGCCCAATGGCAACACGCTGATCGACGAGGGCCAGGACGGGCGCATCTTCCAGATCACGCCGAAGGGCGAAATCGTGTGGGAATACATCAGCCCCTATTTCGGCAACGACGTCACCAACGCCGTCTATCGCGCCCAGCCGGTCGACTACGACTGGGCCCCCGCCGGCACGGTGCATGAAGAACGCGCCGTCCATGCAATTCTGACCGGACATTGATGCGCGACCGGCCGCACCAGACGATGGGTGGCGGCAATCAATCCGGATGACGCGCATTCCACAGCGCAATGGCGCCCAGCCCATGCTCGCTGTCCAGCACGCTGACCGTGCCCGATCCCAGTGTCAGGCGGGCGCCCAGCGCAATGGGTTGTTCCATCCAGCGTGCCGTCAGGGCACGGAGCACATGCCCGTGGGCGAAAGCGATGAGCGGTGATTCCGGCTCCAGACGCAACCGCTGGATCACCGCATCCACACGCGCCTGCACCTGCCGTGGCGCCTCCCCGCCGGCCCCGCCGCCATGCCGGAACAGGTTCCACTGGGGTACGTCCTGCTGAATCTGCGGCGTGGTCATCCCTTCGTATGCGCCGTAGTCCCATTCGCGCAGACCGTCCATGATCTGCGCATTTGCAAAACCGCATTCCACTGCAGTCTCCCGTGCCCGCTTCAGCGGACTGCTCCACACGCGGGCGGGCTTCTGCGCCTGCAGCCAGTCCCGCAGGCGGCGCGCCTCGACACGCCCGCGGTCGGTCAGGCCGATATCAGTATGTGACGTATGCTTGCCCGATGCGCTCCAGGAGGTTTCGCCATGACGCACGATGATCAACTGCGGGATCGGCATATGTCTTCTCCGGTGGATGGGATTGTTTGCTCTTGCTCGCGTCCATGCACTGCGTGTCATTCCGCCAGAAACACGCATCATGCAGCCGCGCACTCTCACATAAAATACGCGTATCTCGCGATATTCTGGCCAGAATGCCTGTCGTCAAACCGGAGATCGCACACATCGTGAAAACCCTGCAACACGCCGCTCTGGTGCTGCTTTACAGCCTCTATGGCCTGTATGCCGCGATCATTTGCGCCGCGTGCCTGCTGGTCGGCGGCACGATCGCACTGCTCATGCCGACGCTGGGCCTGCGACGCGTCGTGGCACGCTGGACACTGCGCATCCTGTTCTTCCTGGCGGCGATGCCATATCGCTTCGAGGGTCTGGAACATCTTCCGGATGGTCCGTGCGTGGTGATCGCCAATCATCGCAGCTATCTGGATGGACTGGTGCTGATCGCCGCCCTGCCACCGCACTTTTCCGCGGTCATCAAGCACGAGATGGCCGAGGTCCCGGTCATCGGCTGGTTCCTCGGGCGCATCGGCTGCCGCTTCGTGGAACGAACCCCGGCCGAAAGCGCGGGCCGCGACACCCGTGATCTTCTCGAAGCACTCGAGGCAGGCGAATCGCTGGCGATATTCCCCGAAGGCACGTTTTCCACCGATGTGGGGCTCCTGCCCTTTCGCGACGGTGCCTTCTTCCTCGCCGCCAAGGCCGACGTTCCCGTGGTGCCGAGCGTCATCGACGGCTCGCGCAAGGTCCTGCCGGAGGGCCGCTTCCTGCCATGGCCGGGCATGCTGCGGGTGCGGGTCTTCACCGCCGAGCGCGCAGAGGGCCAGGACCGTGAATCCATCGACCACCTGCGCGACCGGCTGGAGTCGACCCTGTCGCACCGCCTCAAGTCGGAGGCTCCGCAGCCGCGCGAGAATCATCCCGGTTACGCCTACTATTGCGATACGTTCGAGGGTCGGGCGCTGCCGCTGTCGTATGTCGATCTGGGCCTTCTGGAACGCAACATCCGCTCGGTGCTGAAGCGTACCGGCAGCAAGAAGCTGCGCGTGGATGCACGCATGCTGCAGTGTCCGGCCGTCATCGAGCGGGTGATGCGTTCCAGCACACGCTTCCATGGCGTGAAGTGTTCCACCGTGGCCGAGGCCCTGCGCCTGATGGAGATGAGCGGCTTGCAGGACCTTCTGGTGGCCTACCCCACCGCGCAGCACGACGTGCTGGACCGCGTCTGTGAGGCCATTGCCGATGGCCACGGCCTCACGCTGACCGTCGATGCACCCGCACATTTGCACTACCTCTCGGAAGCTGCGCGCCGCGCCGAGATCAGCGTACCGCTGTGTGTGGAAATCGACATGTCCATGGCACCGCCCGAACTGAAGGGGCCAAGCCGCCGCTCGGCAATCCGTTCCATCGACGCACTGCTGCAGATGGTGAAGGTCATCGACGACACGCCCGGCGTGCATTTTCGCGGCGTCCTCACCTACGACACCCAGCGCAACCATTTCACGGAATGGGTGAAATCCAACGGCAGCGGGACCGATACGTCGTTGAGCAGCCGCAATGCCAGGCGCCTGCGTGAGCACCGTCAGGCCATGGTCGATGCACTGCGTGAACGTGGCCATGAGGAGCTGCTGATCAATTGCGGAGGTGCGGGCACCATGGCGTTCAACGCCGGCCATGCGGTGGTGACGGAAATCACCGTGGGCGCGGAATTGCTCGGGCTGGATCCTGAAGACAAGGCCGACATCCCGGCCGCCGGTTACGCGGTGGAAATCATGCGGCAACCGGGTGAGGACCTGTATGCCTGCCTGGTTGGCGGGCACACCGCCTCCAGCGTCGCCGATCCGCAGATCCTGCCCCATCCCTACCTGCCGCGAGGCGCGCGTCTGGACGAGCTGCACGGCGCCGGCGAAGCGCAACTGCCGATCCGCTACAGCGGCGTTCTGGACATCGGCGACATGGTGTTCCTGCACCCGGCAAACACCGACGAGTTGTGCGAACGCTTCAGCCATCTTCTGCTGGTACAGGATGGCGCCATCATCGATGAAGTCGAGACCTACCGCGTGTGATCAGGAAACTGCGTGCGAGTGCCTGCGCCTGTAGGCCAGAGCAAGCAGCGCCGTCAGGGCCAGCAATGCGATAAACCCCGAGAACCCGATTCCAGCAATGCGCAGGCCGAGCAGTTGCGATGCCAGCCCGACCCCGATCACCGGTATCGAAATGGCAACGTACAGGACCACGAAGAAGGTGGACGTCACTTCGCTGCGCCGCTCCCGCGGACTGGCATCGGATATGGCCACCAGGCCCGCACGAAAACTCAGCCCCTGCCCCAGCCCCGCGAGCACCGCACCCGTCAGCAGCACGCTCAACCGCTCCAGGCCGACACCAGCCGCGATCACACCGGCTCCCAGTGCGAGAACAAGGCAACCGAGGATCAGCGCACGCTGACGTGGAATCCATGTCAACGCCAGCTGCCCCGCCGTGGAGGCAACAAAGAGCACCAGCACGACCAGGCCCACCAGTGCATGATTGGACACATGCAGCAACGTGCCCAGGACAGCGGGTGCCACTGCGGTGAACAGGCCCAAGACGGCAAATCCGGCAAATCCGCCGATGGCAGCCGGTACGAACACGGAGCGCACCTGTGCGGGTAATTGCAGCCGCTGCGGTGCCAAATCGGGGGACTGGGCAGCGCGCGTGGTTTCCGGCGCATACCACACCCCTGCCGCAGCCAGCACCAGAGCGCCCAGATACAGCGCAAAGCACAGATGCAGCGGCCACGGCGCATACTGCGCCAGCAGGCCCGCGGTCACCGGCCCCAGCCCCAGGCCACCCATGTTGGCGGCGGTAGCGACAAGCGTCGCCCGCTGGCGCATGCGCTGTGGGGCCAGCTCGATCACCATCACCGTCGCCGACCCCGTGAAAATTCCCGCCGACAGGCCGGACAGCACGCGACCCACCAGGAGCCCCGGCAATCCGCCAAACAGGAAGGCGATGGAACTCGCGAACGCACAGCCGATGGCCCCCAGAAGCACGGGACGGCGCCCCAGCTGATCTGCCCAGCGGCCGAATGCAATCAGCGCAGCAATCACTCCCGCGGCGTATGCCGCGAAGATCACCGTCACCATCAGCTCGGAAAAGCCCAGTCGCTGCTGATAGATCGAATACAGCGGTGTGGGCATCGTGGTGCCCAGCATGACGATGACGAAGGCGTAGGTGACGAAAGCAAACGCGCGGTACCGGCGACCGGGCCGCGCCCTGTCCAGCGGCGTGTTCTCTTCAGATGCCATCCGTAATCTCACCATCGGTGGAAGACGCAGGCGACCACCGCTCGGCCAGCGCCCGAAAAAAGTCCCTGTATTGTGCATGCCCCCCGGGAAAGATGACATCCAGATGCAATGGATCCTGCGCATCGCTGATGCCGTCCAGGGCGTTGCGTCGAACATGCCCGGCCGGGGTCTCCCCGGCCTGCGCCAGCAACCCGGCGTCGACCGGCGGACGCCCGACCTCACCGCCACTGCTGTCGACGAAGATCACCGTATTGTCGGTATGGAACAGATAGCCCAGATCCTGTACCAGCTGCAGGAAACCACGGTCGCTGCCGCCTCGCAAATGCCGCGACTTGCCATCCAGTTCGCGTAGCTGCGAGGTCAACGTATCGCCCACGCCCACGATGCGCGGCATGTGCGCCGGGTCGAACCGGTCGCGGGCCAGCTGCACCAGCGCCTGATGCCCACGCGGCGCCTGCCGCACATTGAAGTCTTCGCCCAATGGATACGTTCCGCTGCGCGCGTGGACATAGTGATTGAGGATCATCAATACCCCGGCTTCCTTGACAGCCCCCTTGAGCATGAACTGGAAGTCGGTCGTGCCGACCTGCGCTTCGTCGCACAGACTGATGCGTTCGACGCCTGTGGCATCACGTCCGAGATTGGGTGCGTAGTGCACAAAGAACGCATCCCGCAGTCCACTGCGCTCGGCCTCGACAAGAAGCTCTTGCATGAATGCCTGCGTGCGTTCCTGCAATAGGCAGAAACACGAGGGCCGGTCGTGGAAGTGATGGTGCAGCGCATTGAGATTGATCGTCGGCGACAGGGGGTTGTCCAGTACCGAGGAGTGCAACACGGCCTCGATCGCGGATGCCTGCAACGCAAACGGCGGCGTGGCGAGAAGGTCGGTCAGGTATCGCCCGGCCTTGCGCGGCACCGCGCGCAAAAACCGCGCTTCCCGATCCGATACGCCCGGATGCGACACGCGGCCGTGGCAATCCTGGAACTGGACGCCGCCTGCCCCCAGACCCGGCAGGTACAAGCCCGCGTCGCGGACGCGCTGCGCAGACCCGAACGCGTTCTCCACAATCGTATTCACGCCGCGCGGGCCCACATGCTCGCCGTTGGTCAGCACATAAAAGTGTCCGCACAGTCGACGTGTCGCCTCGACATAACCACGGTCGATCCTGCGCGCCGACGGGTCGCGGACCAGCTCCATGCACACGCCGTCCAGATCCTGGATGATCAGCAGGTTTTCGCAGTGCTGCAGCGATGCGAGGAGACGGTCATGGTCGAGTACGGGAATGCGCGGCATCGTCGTCATGGCGCACATGATAATGCCTCGGCCGATGGTCCCGAGCGCCTTTTAACGGGTATTCGGAAGTGGCGTCGATGCCTCTGTCACCTCGACCGCCGCGGCGCATCGCGGACATACTTCGCCGCGCGCTCGCGCCTGATGCGCACGATGCTGCCGTCGGCGTAGGTCACCACGAAGGTCGAGCCTTCGTGCTTCGATGACTTCACCGGGATGGGATTGTCCTTTTCGGCATCATTGATCTCCGCGGGATAATAAGCGGCCAGCGCGCCCTCGGGGATCAGCGTCATCGGCGGACTGACGGGATCGAACGTGCTGAAATACAGCCCGCACTGGTCGCACTGCTGGCGTGCGGAGATATCCGGCAGGCGCTTGATCCACAACCAGTACTTGTTCTCATGCCTGATCCAGACCTTGGTCTCGCCGTGACGATGAGGCATGGGCGAGCCCACAGCCGTCCAGACGCGCACCAGCTTTGCCTGATGACAGTTCTCCGAGGCGCATTCCTGCAGGACCAGATAATCATTGTCATCGAGATGCACCGGCTGCACCACGAGGATATCGTGCCGGCGCAGCGGTTTCGCGGGAAACACCACGGTGGGCATTTTTGCATCCACCCTGAAGTTGCCGGAGATGACATACCCGCCCCACACCCGCGTGTAGGGCGCTGTCACGGTGACGTTGGGCAGGTCCGTCTGCGCCCGGGCCGGTGCGACCGCGGCAAACGATCCCATTACCAGCACCAGCGTGCCGGCAAGGGATCGCTGCGAGAGGCGCGTTGCGGACCGCATGCCTTCAGTGGCCGGGCTTGCGGAACCGGTAGATGAACTGATCGGTGTGCCCGCGGATGGAGTCCTTGAAGATCGCGATCGTATGCGGATCCTTGGGATTGCGCAGCGCATCGTTGGCTCCATCGAACTTGAAACCCGCAGCGGTCACCTGCTTTTTCACCAGTGCCGGATCGATGCGATGCAGCGTCGAGGTATCGGACAGCCCGGCGCCCGCAGGTGCCACGTGGTCATTGACCAGGAAGATACCGCCGGGCTTGAGCACCTTCAGCACTTCGCTCGCCAGCGCCTTGGGCGTGATGTGACCCAGCCCCTGGTTGTTGTAGTCGTGCATGTTTTCGGCGGTGAACACAAGATCGGCCTTGTGCGGTGCGCGAAGCCTGGCGGCCGGCGATTGCAGCACGGTGACGTTGCCGTAATGCGGATTGCCGGCGATGGCCTTGACCTCCTTGAGCGATGACGGATAAGCCTTGGCCATCTCGCGGGGGACCACGGCGTATACATGGCCATGCTTGCCGACGATCTGGCTGAACATGCGGGTCCAGTAGCCGGTGCCGGGCACCAGCTCGATCACCGTATCGCCTGGCTTCACCTTGGAAAATGCCAGTACGGCGCCAGGACGACGCTGCGCATCCTTCGCCTGGTCCTTGGCGCGCACCGGATCCGCCATGGCCTTCTTGACGTAGGACGGCACATGGATCTTGACTGGATCGGAACGCCCCGCCCACGCCGTCACCGGCACCAGCACACACAAGGCGGCGCCCACGGCGAACGCGCGAAAAAGTTTTGCGGAACATGTCTTCATGGCATCAAGGCCCTCCCGAACCCGTCAGTGCACGTGCACACCACGTGCGGTGTTAGTACCCGATCACCTCGCCATCCTTGCGCATGTCACTCGCTCCCCCCGCACACGTGATGCTCCACCTCACCACGCATCGCCTGCCCACCACAAGACACTGCGTACCCGGCACGACATGGCCGAGGCGCGACGCGGCTGACCTGCACTTGTTGCAGCCGCTTTTCCCTCCACAGCATGCCGATCCCCTCGACGGCTGCGCGGCGGGAATGGCCATGCCGATGAGCCGCCAGCGTGCGGCGTCGTCCGCCCTGCGCGACGCAAGTGGCAGCCGTCGAAAAGAACAAGCCGACGGACCACATGCGACTGCGAAGCGACGGATACAGCATGGACGCCCCCGGTAATGAGCGATCAACTACAATGAGTCGGATTGATCGAGACGTCATCAGTATCACAAATACGCGGGCAAATGGCATCGGCTGACGTCGACAATCGCATGTTCATGGGCCCGGTGACGTGGTGGCCGCGCCCCTGCCCCCCATGCCCTGTAGCCCCCCTAGCGGACAAGAAATCAGCGGCCGGCATGGCCCCGCCCCGGGCAGCAGCGCGCCGCGTCACGTCCATTTACTCACTGCGCAGCCCGTCACCGGTGTTGCGCACCCACACCAGAGGATTTCCCCCATGGCTTTGACCACACTCGATCTGAACACCGCCCTTCTCGTCATCGACCTGCAAAAAGGGATTGTCGAGCTGCCCTGCGCCCACAACATGGACGACGTGATCCGGCACGCGAGCGACCTGGCCCAGGCATTCCGCAAGCACGACCTGCCGGTCGTGCTGGTGAATGTCACCGGCGGCGCCCCCGGACGGACGGAGCAATCCCGTGGAATGGGCGACCTGCCGCCCGACTGGGCCGATCTCATTCCGGAACTGGATCGGCAATCGAGCGATCTCGCGGTCACCAAGCGCACCTGGGGGGCCTTCATGCATACCGAGCTGCAACGGCAACTGGAACAACGGGACGTGACGCAGGTGGTCATTGCCGGCGTGGCGACCAGCATCGGTGCGGAATCGACAGCGCGTCAGGCCTACGAACTCGGCTTCAATGTCACCCTGGCCACCGACGCCATGACCGACATGAGCGCCGAGGCACATGAAAACAGCGTGACCCGCATATTTCCCCGGCTGGGCGAAACGGGCTGCAGTGACGATATCATTGCTCTGCTCCAGCGCAGCCGTACCTGAGACTCGATGAGCGCGCCCGCCACCGGAACATTCCGCTCACTGCGCATCTACAACTATCGCGTCTGGGCCGGTGGTGCTCTCGTGTCCAACGTGGGCACGTGGATGCAGCGCGTGGCCCAGGACTGGCTGGTTCTCACCGGCCTGACGCATCACAACGCCAGCGCCGTGGGCATCGTCATGGCGTTGCAATTCGGGCCGCAGCTGCTGTTTCTGCCGTGGACCGGATATGCCGCCGACCACCTGGACCGGCGCAAGCTGATCATGGCCACCCAGGCGGCGCTGGGCCTGCTCGCCCTGGGGCTTGGGCTGGTCACTGTCACCGGAGCAGTTACGCTCTGGCAGGTCTACGGATTTGCCTTTGCGCTGGGCTGCGTCACGGCATTCGACGCGCCGGCACGGCAGACCTTCGTCAACGAGCTGGTGGGCGAGACACAACTCTCGAATGCGGTGGCGCTCAACTCCACCTCGTTCAACGTGGCGCGCATGATCGGCCCGGCCGTCGCCGGCCTGTTGATCGCTGCCGTGGGCTCGGGCTGGGTATTCATGATCAATGCCGGCTCGTTCGCGGCCGTGCTCGGCTCGTTGACCCTGCTCCGCGTGGACGATCTGCATCCCAGCGGACGATCGCTGCGCAAGACCGGCGGGCTCGCAGAGGGTTTTCGCTACGTCTGGAAACGTGCGGACCTGAAGACCGTGCTGACCATGCTGTTCCTGATCGGCACATTCGGATTCAATTTTCCCATCTTCATTTCCACCATGTCCGTCACCGTCTTCCACGGCGGTGCCGGCCAGTACGGCCTGTTGACCTCCACCCTGGCCATTGGCTCCGTGGCTGGCGCACTGCTGGCCGCCCGTCGCGCGACCCCGAGCATGATGCTGCTTTGCACGTCCGCCGCCGTGTTCGGCCTGGGCTGCGTACTCGCGGCCGTGGCGCCGGATGCGTTGCTGTTCGCCGCGGCGCTGGTGATGATCGGGCTGGCGGCGCTGACCTTCGGCACCTCGACCAACAGCCTGATGCAGCTGTCCACGGAACCGGCCATGCGCGGCCGCGTCATGGCCCTGCGCATTGCCATCGCCATGGGGGGCACGCCGGTCGGCGCACCCATCGTCGGCTGGGTCGCCGATCATCTGGGCCCGCGCGTCGCGCTGGGGGTGGGTGCCGCGGCAGGCGTGGCGGCGGCAGGCGTCGCATATGCCTATCTGCGCCGGACCAGGCGCCGCGCATCTCCCGCCTGACCACGTTGCTCCCGCGGCACAACAAGGCATATGCTCTTCGGCAACCCCGTGCGCATGGAACGGTCAGATGAAACATGGATGGGCTTGTCTTCCGGGATTGATACTGTGCATGGTGATGATGCCCGGTACGGCAGGGGCAAAAAGCGCACGGTGCAGGCCAGCATGGTGGTCAACGGGAGCATCACGGTCTCCATCAAAGGCCATGTAAAAGGCTACACGCTGGACCATCCCGAGAAACTGCCGTCGGCGGTCACCGGGCTGCTGGCGAAAGCAGTTCCGCACTGGCGTTTCAGGCCTGTCCTGCGTCACGGAAAAGCAGTTGCCGCAAAAGCGGAGATGCACTTGCGTATCGTCGCCAGCCCCGTTGGCAACAAGAGATATTCCCTCTCCGTCGGCGGCGCGCGATTCGGCAATGGCGGTCGGCTGCAGGCCTCCATGCAGACCCGTCCATCTACCGTCGACGTCCCGCCTATCCCAGATCCTTGGTGATGAGCCGCGTCTCCGGCAACGTGTACTTGCTGCTGCGCATCGATCGCCACGGAGACGTCGACAGGATCGCTGCCGAGCAGATCGACCTGAAAGTCAGAAGCACGCTGGCGCTGATGAAAAGATGGCGCCGCGAATTCGCGGAATCGGCGATCCGTGCGGTCAAGACCTGGATGTTCATCCCGCCGACCGCGGGGATGCGGGCGAACCAGGATCACTGGTATGCGCAGGTGCCCGTCAAATACTTCCTGAAGGGGATCGGGAGGCACAAACCGCGGTACGGCGAGTGGGAGCCATATATCCCGGGCCCGCGCCAGCTCATTCCCTGGGCTGACTCACATGCGATCGCCGCTGACAGCATCAATGCCGTTCCGTCCAGCGGAATCTACATGGCCGCCCAGGAACTCCACAGGATCACGTCGCCGGATCAGCACGGTTAGCGGATCAGCTCCGGCGCCGTCAGGCGCCTCGGGTGGAGACATAGTAGGCCTCGAGCTCCGCAATCGTGGTGAACAAAGCCGATCCGCCCGGCGCCCCGATGATGCGTACGCCGTCGCCACTCATGCGCTGGAAATCGATGACGTAGCGTTTGTCCGGACCGGCGCTGCGGTTGTGCGGATAAGCCGGAGTCACCTCGAGCCGCTGCACGTCGACCCAGCGGAAATCCTGCCGCACCTGCACGCGCAAGCTTTCGAACCAGCCGCCATTGTCGAAGGTCTTGCCCGTGGTGTAGACCACGCGATTCAGATGGTAGCGACGCGGCCACAGATACCCCCAGAAATCCGCCGGCTTGTCCGCCTCGCAGTCGAAGCTGCTCTCGTACGCTTCCGTGGAACCGTCGTTGTAGCGCTGCGGATGGCCGTAACGCGCCGATTTCTCGATCGGCGTGCAGCCTGCGCCGTTCACTGCCAGGTTGTTCTTTGCGTCCGGGACATTATCCGCCGTGCTGTCCGCGAATGGTTCCACGGTAAGCTTGCGCAGGCCGAAATTGTAATTGGGCGCACCGCAGGCGAAATTCCAACGCTTCCATGTACTGGTCTGTACCCACATGGTCTTGCCGTCGTCGCTGATGAACTTGGACGGGATGGTGGTGGGATAGCCGCCATTGCGTGGTCCGGGACAGGAGGGATCGTCGCTGGCGCCGTAGAATGCGTCGGCACCGAAATCCTTGTGCAGGAACAACCGCCACGGTCCCCACGGAGTCGGCGCTTCATAGAACTCGAAGGTGTACCAGGTCCACGAGGTATAGATGTAACGCTTCAGTGGCGCGTTGTAGACCACGCTGCCCTGGGAAATCACCGAGACGTCGCTGGCCGGCTGGTCACCGGGCCGTCCACCACAGCGCAGTTTCGGGTAGACCGTGCGCGCATCGTGCAGCACGGGTTTGCGCTGGCCGATGTCCGCCGCCCAGCGCGGCTGCCCGTCCTCGTCCGTTCCGGTGAAGAAACGCCACGCGGAACGATCCTGCACCTGCTGTCTGGGCACGCGCGCCAGATACAGGTCGGTGGTCGATGGCAGCGAGGGATCCGTGGGATCACGCCAGTTGCCGTCGATGCCGTAGGCATAGACGTAGCGCGCGTCGTCATTGCCGAGCACGTGCACATGTTCGCCGGCCTTGCCGAAATCCAGGAAGAACACGGTGGTGAATATGTGACCGGTGAACATGGGCGCATCGGTATTCGTCCATGTCAGGCCGTAGTCGTCCGAACGCAGGATGGTGGCATTGGGTGCATCGTTGAAACAGGCGGGGCAAGGTGCCTTGTGCAGATCCTGCATCGCCAGATACAACTCGCACTTGCCGTCGCCGTTGCCATCCACGGCAAGCATGCCGGTAGGCTTGCGGTTGTACTTGGCGGGATCCGCCCAGATGGTGCCCAGATCATGATTGATGGCCGCAGGCGTGCCTGCCCTGTCGCCGTGTGGCGTCCCGGTGGCGACGCGTTTGCCGCTGATGCCTGTGTCCGGTGTGCCGGACAGCCGATTGACCGTGACGTCATACCGTGGCGCGGGGCCAAACCCGCGGCCGTCTCCATTGGCGGCATACACGTGATCGTCATCCGCCCAGCACGAGGGCCACAGATCGCCATCGCTCCTGGTGGCAAGGCTGTAGGACGACTGCACGAACGAGGTCGAAAAAAAACGGCTGTCCGGATCGACCACGCCATCCGGGCTGGACACCCCGCCGCGCTGCGTCGGGTCCGGGGCGGAAGCCGCCCATGCGGGCATGGCAAATGGATCGGTGAAGCCGGCTGCAAATGCCGCCACGGCCACCGATGCCGACCGTTTCAGAAACACGCGCCGCCCGGACGTATCCAACCGCGCGGAGGTGATGGGTGGTTTGTCTTTTCTTGTCACCCAGGAGCCCTGTCGGAGTCACGTGTGGGAAAAGCGGGACGTGGAATCGTTTTTGGCATCCGGACGCACTGCGGCACGACCGGAGATCATCACCAGCGATGGTACGCGGGATGCCCCGGCTTGACGGCCATGAACGTGCCCACGCAGCGGTCGCACAGCTTGTCGCCGGCGTAGAGTTCGCCTTCGATGCTGGCCACGTCGTCGGTGGATTCGAGCACGCGCGCCACGAGATGCAGCGGGCCATCAGTCGGCGTGGGGCGCCGCAGCTTGATGGCGTACTCCATGGTCACGGTGCATGGCGGGGTTTCGAGACCGCGCCGCTTCATCAGGTGCCAGGCCGCGGTCCAGTTGCAGTGGCAGTCCAGCAGCGTGCCGATGATGCCGCCGTTGAGCACGCCCGGAAACGCCTCGTGGTAAGGCTCGGGAGTGAAATCGGCGACGACCTGATCGCCATCGGGAAAGCTCTTGATGCGCAGGCCACGCTGGTTGGATGGGCCGCAGCCGAAGCAGGCGTTATGCGGCGCGTATGTATCTTGCAGGCTTTTTTCCATGATGGCGCGATGATGCTGCAGCCGGTCACACATGGCAAATAGGCCATGCGCACGCACGCACGGGCAGCTGCTGCGGCTCGCGCCGCAACAGGCAACGGCGCACAATGAACCCCTGCGGAGGATCCACGCTGCCAGCACCTGAGCCACACGAGAAAGACACATGAAGGAGCGCCATCTCGTTTTCGACGTCAACGAAACCCTGCTGGATATGACCCCGCTGGACGATGTATTCCAGGATCTGTTCGGCGACAAGTCGCTGCGCCAGGCCTGGTTTTCCAGCATGTTGCAATGGTCGGCCATCAGTACGCTGAGCCGGCGGTATCGCGATTTCACCGAACTGGCCGGGGACTGCCTGGACGCACTCGCACGACGTCGCGGGGTCGAACTGACGCGAGAGAAGCGGCAGTCACTGTTCGATGCCATTCTCACCCTGCCCCCGCACCCGGAGGTCCGTGACTCGCTGGAGCTGTTGCGCACGCGCGGCTTCACGCTCGTGGCCTTGACCAATTCGGCGCAGAACACCGTGGACCAGCAATTCCGACATGCCCACCTGACGCATCTGTTCACGCATGTGCTGTCCGTGGATGGGGCGCGCTGTTTCAAGCCCCACCCGGCAGCTTATGCCTTGGCGGCGCAGGCGCTGGACTGCAACTTGTCCGCGACATGCCTGATCGCTGCGCACGACTGGGACATCACCGGCGCCAAACGCGCCGGCTGTGCGGGCGCATTCGTGGCGCGCGACGGAGCAGAACCACATCCGGCCGGCGAAGTGCCGGATATCGTCGGGGTCGACCTGGCGGACGTCGCGGAACAGCTCATTGACTCGGCGCACGAGTGACCCGGCATGCACCCGGGCTCGCCCCCGGCCACGATTCCGCCTGCACGGCAGGCCCGCTCCGCGGCATTTTCACACGCTATTACGTCCACCGACGATAGGATATGCCGCCCACACGCGGAGAACGTTGCATGACCAACCTCGACGCCAGCGGTTCCTTCCAGCTCGGCTCGCGCACGGTGAAACGGCTGGGCTATGGTGCAATGCAGCTCGCCGGGCCCGGAGTGTTCGGTCCTCCGGACGACCCTGATGCAGCCATCACCGTACTGCGCGAGGCGCTGGCAAGCGGCGTGGACCACATCGACACCAGTGACTTCTACGGCCCCCACGTCACCAACCGGCTGATTCGCGAGGCACTGCACCCGTACCCCGGCGACCTGACCCTCGTGACCAAGCTGGGCGCCAGACGTGGCGACGACGGATCGTGGAACCCGGCGATGTCCGCCGACGAACTGACCCGCGCGGTGCACGAAAACCTCGAGCACCTCGGTCTCCAGGCGCTGGAGGTGGTCAACCTGCGCAGCATGCTGAGCCCCGACGGGCCGGCCGAGGGCTCCATCGAGGCGCCTCTGAAGACATTGGTCGCATTGCAGCAGCAGGGGCTGGTGCGCCATATCGGGCTGAGCAATGTGACGGCCACGCAGGTTGAGCAAGGCCGCAGCATCACAGACATCGTCTGCGTGCAGAATCACTACAACCTCGCGCATCGCGACGACGACGCGCTGATCGACGCACTCGCCGCGGACGGTATCGCCTACGTTCCGTTCTTTCCGCTGGGTGGATTCAGTCCACTGCAATCCTCGACGCTTTCGGACGTGGCAACACGTCTGCACGCCACGCCGATGCAGGTCGCACTCGCGTGGCTGCTGCAACGCGCGCCCAACATCCTGTTGATTCCGGGAACGGCGTCCCTCGACCACCTGCGCGAGAATCTCGCCGCAGCCGAAATCGACCTCTCGGACGACGCGATCGCCGCGCTCGACGGCATCGCCGCCGAAAACACATAGCCTGTCCTCGTCTCCGGCCCGGGAAAACGGCACTTGTCGTGTGAAAGTGCTTGATCGCCACACCGACTTCAAAAAACCCTATGATCGAGGCATGTCCCGGGCCAAATCGTCATCTGCAGTGGAGACGCAGCAGCACGCGCGCATGCAGAGCGTCTGGACAATTTTGTCGACGGCGCGTTCGCGTTCGCCATTACCCTGCTCGTCATCAGTGGTGCGTCTCTTCCTCGCACCGTGCCCGCTCTGCTCGATGCCCTGCGCGGTGTACCCGCCTTCGCGGTGTGTTTCGTGCAACTGGCACTGTTCTGGCACGGCCACGTGCGTTGGCGCGAAATGTTCCGCCTGACCGATGGGCGCAGCCTGCGGTTGTCCCTGCTGCTGGTGTTCTTCGCCCTGATCTTCGTGTTTCCGCTGCACCTGGTGTACGCGAGCCTGTTCAACGGCATCAGCCACGGCGCACTGTCACCCGACTTCGAGCATGGCCCCAACGGTGTCAGCGTCCATGCCCTGAAATCGCTGTTTGCCTGCTACGGCCTGTCATATGCCTGCATGGGCGGCACCCTGTCCGTGCTGTTTCTGCACAGCGCACGCGCGAGCCGCGACCTGTCGCACGAAGGCACCGTATCCGCCCGCGTGAATGCTCTGGTCTGGGCCTATTGTGCGACGATCGGCCTGCTCTCGATGCTGATTGCGCTGTGCGCGGGCCCTGCAGCGCCCTGGCTGATTGCCGTGGCCGGATTCAGCTATGCGCTGCTCGGCCTCACCGGCGTGGTGGTCGATCGCTACCGCAAGCGCCTGCAAGCCCGCCTGCCGCGGTGAGCAAAGGCGGGCAGTTTCAGCCGCGCTGATGCAGCACCCCCCAGGATCTGATGCTCTCTGCGCGCTTTTGAGCAGGCCGTGTCAGTCCTGGTTGCCATGCGCCAAAGCAAAATCAATCGCCCCACACACCGCCGCGACCTGCGCCGCGTTGCACAGCTCGGGCGTGGCCCGCGGGCTGTCGGGATACACTTCGGTGGTAGTGGTGTAGGTGGCATTGGTCACGCTGGCGCACAGGCCCCACTCCGCGAGCGGATAATGGATGACGCCGCGCGCAACCATGGGCGAACCGATGATCTGGCCGTTATCATCGGCCGGCGCGATATGGGTCACCTTTTCCACCGCCTCGATCACCGCCTGCTGAAACTCCGGTTGCGGATTCTCGCTGTCGGCGCACAGATAGAATCCGTCCGGAATTTCCCCCGGTTCGTAGTCCACACCGTCGCGGGCGGCCAGCGCCGGACGGAATTCGGTTTCGTCGGTGTCGGTGGTCTCATGCAGGTCGATATGCAGCAGTGTGTAGTCGCGAAACGGCGCGACCAGTGCCATCAGCGCCGCCGACTCCTGCGTCGGATGGTCGGCGTGGAATGAGCGATTGGGGTCGCGGGCCTCGGCGTTCCAGCGATGGATCCGTTCGTAGCCCCACGGGCTGATGCACGGCACGATCACCAGATTGGCGCGTCCCTCGTAATCGGCCGCCCGTCCCTCCGCAAATTCCAGCGCTCCATGCACGCCGCTGGTTTCGTAGCCGTGCATGCCACCCGTCACCAGGACGATGGGCAACTCATCGCGCCACGGGCGGGACTTCAGGACAAACAGCGGATAGGTGTGCGGGGGATAATCCAGGCGTCCGTACTGCTGCACGTCATAGCGGTCCTGCAAGGTATCGACGCGCTCGAGCACCTCCGTTTCATAGCTGCGCAGGACCCTCTGGCGGGACAGCCACTGCGCCTTCTCGTGCGCGCTCCATGCCTGGCCGGGTGTGCCGATCGGGTAGGAATTCTGGTTCATCTTCGCCTCCTCGCTGACGAGTGCGTCGGCCGAAACAGCCGAGTGTAACGCTTCGGACACGTCGGGCCCCAGCACGTCGGCTGGCAAATCATCGAATGCAGCGTGCTTCACTCCAGCGGCATGAAAACAAAAATAATAGACATCAGGTTAAAAATAGTTTACATAGTGTCTGTCATAACGAACCCATGAGGCACGATCATGGCGTCACTCGAACAACGCGCCTGGCTGACCCTGGGCAGCATGTGTCCGGCGTATTGCGTCTATTTCATTATCCAGGTGGCGTTTCCGGGACTGGTTCGCGGCCTCGGCGCCCACCTGGTCTGCCTGGCGGCCGTGGCGGGCGTTCACGCCGTCGTCTACGCGGCCGGGATCATCCTCATCAAGCAGGGCGAGCGCGGCGGCAATCTCCTGCAGGACGAGCGTGATCGCGCCATCGATGCGCGCGCCACCCGCACGGCCTATTTCCTCATGCTGGCCGGCCTGATCTATGTGGGCGTGGTGATGCCGCTCGCGGCATCGGACTGGACACTGGTCAACGCCTCGTTGCTGGTGGTCGTCACCAGCGAAACGCTGCGCAATGCGCTGATCGTGATCGGCTATCGCCGGAGGCAGCGTCTTGCCCACTGATCCCATGCCCAACGACGTCAAACTGCTGCGCTTTCTGGCGCAGGAAATGACACAGGCGGAACTCGGCAGACGTGTCGGCCTGACCCGCCAGACCATCGCCGCGATCGAGCAAGGCGGATATTCGCCGTCCCTGGATGCCGCTTTTCGCATTGCTCACGTATTCGGCAAGCGGGTCGACGACGTATTCCACTGGCAGCCGGACGAGACCGCAGAAGCTGCCCGGGATCCGGTTTCCTTGTCTGCCGGGAACGGTCGGTAAGTACATTTGCGCCGTTCCTGGCGGCACCGTTTCCGACACAGCCAATGCGCGACACCATGCGTTGCACCGGCCCTGCATCGATCTCGTTCAACAAGAGACCCGGGATTTCGATGCAGACACCTCACCAGTCTTCGACGTGCGGCCGGGCCTCCACCTCGAAGCTCCACGCGCGTTGTGACTGCGTGCGAAGCTGATAGGCAATCCGTGCAACTCCGGCCGGATCGACGAAGGCCTCGTCCGGCTTGTCCGGCATCGCCTCGCGCGTGCGCGGCAGGTCGACCACGCCGTCGACCACGATCAGCGCGACATGAATGCCGCACGGCCACAGCGTGCGCGCCATGGATTCGGCCAGGCTGCGTTGCGCGGCCTTGGCCGGAGCAAATGCCGCCGTCGTGGGCATGCCGCGGCGCGAGGCGGTGGCGCCGATGAAGATGATGGCTCCGGACCCTTTGTCCCGCATGCCGGCGATCACCTGTTGCGAACACAGCAGCGCGCCATAGGCGTTGACCCGCCATGCCTGTTCGAACTGGTCCGGGGTGATCGCGTCGACGTCGGCGAATACGCCGGAGCCGGCATTGAACAACAATGTATCGACCTCGCCCAGGTCGTTCCTGATCCGGGCGAACGTTTGCTGCACCGCATCGGGATCGCTGACGTCGCATTCGAAGGCGTGCGTACCGTCGATGTCCGCCTGGATCGGTGCAAGCGTGTCGCGGTGCCGCGAGAGTAATGCCACCACGTAGCCGGCGTCGGAAAAACGCCGTGCAAGGGCGGCCCCATTGCCGGGGCCCACGCCCGCGACCACGGCCACGGGTTTGCTGTTCGACATGATCTGTCTCCATTCAAGAGGAAACCACGATGCCGGCAGCGTGATGCATGCAGGATGTGCTGTGCCTGAACCCGCCCGCCGACGTCGCCGATCAGCCGATGCGTCGAACGGATCTTCCTCCTGCGGCGCACCGCATCCGCCAACAGCAGCTCCGGACGACCGCCTGCCCGTCTCTTTATTTGCGCGGCGTGATGATCTGGTCCAGATAGTCCGGCGTGCCCTTGACGCGTACCAGGTGCGGATACTTGAGACCGCCGTGATAATCCACCGATACCGTGCGATAGCTGCCCTGGAACTTCATCAGCAGCTTGATCGGGGCCTTGCTGTCCCTGGCCGCGGTAATCGCCTGTTTCAGCACATCGCTGGAATAATCCTTGCCATTGACCGCGACGATGGTGGCGCCGGTGCTGGCGCCGGCCTTGAATGCCGGACCATTCCAGCGCACGTCGTTGATCTTGCCGTGTCTGGCCACGGTCAGGCCGATGGACCACGCAAAATTGAAGATGTGGCGCGGCGACTCGGGACGGCTGTTGTACTGCTGCTCGTAGGTACTCGGCGTATCGGTATAGACCAGCTTCCAGCCGGAGGCCTTGATCCCGTCCAGCAGCGGCGGATCGAGCACATTGATGTGCTTGTGCAGGAATGCCGACCAGTCATATTTCACCACGCTGTTCAATGCCGCCACGACCTCCTTGCGGGTGTAGGTCCTGGTCTTGTAACTGCCATTGTCGATACCGAAGAAGGCCTTGGCGAAATCGTCCAGTGATTTCCTGTCGTGCGTCAGCGTGCGGATCCTGGCGTCCACGTCCAGCCACATCATCTGCCCGGCACTGTAGTACTCCTCGCTCATCTGCCAGCTGCGGTACGGCAGTGCCGCGCGGTGCGCCGCGGTCGGATCGTTGGTGGTGTCCTGCAGCGTGCGCCACTGGAAGCCGGGGCGATTGCGCTCGTAGTTGGCCGCGACCATGGCCAGGGCACTGCGGAACTGCTTCGGTGTCCACAGCCCTGAACGCGCCGTCAGCACGAAGCCCCAGTACTGGGTCTGCCCCTCGTAGACCCACAGGAGCGAATCGCCCATCGGCACGTTGAAATTGGGGGTCCACAGATCGGCCGGACGGCGGAACTTGCCATTCCACGAATGCGTGTACTCGTGGGCCAGAAGATCGCGGTTGGGCGCATTGGTTTTCCAGGCCGTGAAATAGTCGGCATCGGTGCCGTTTTCGCTGGACTGATGATGTTCCAGGCCATTGCCCGCCAGGTGATCGGAGAGCGACAGCAGAAAGTCGTAATGGTGATAGTGATGCGAGCCGAACAATTTCACCGCCTGCGACACCAGGTTGCGATGTGCCTTCAGCTGATGCGGCGTCATCTGCAGGTCCTTCGGCGCGTCTGCGACGATATCCAGATGCACGGGCGCCCCGCCCTTCGGCGTCAGTTTCACGCGCTTGAAGTACTCGCCCGCGTAGATCGGTGAATCGACCAGGTTGTTGAACGTCACCGGCTTGAACGTGGTGGTGTTGCCCGACGTCGAGGCTGCACGCAACGCGCTGCCGAACTTCCAGTCATGCGGCAGCGTCAGGCTGGGCACGAAGGTGATGTCGCGCGAGTAATAGCCGGCCGGATACAGCGACATCTTGTCCCACTCCAGCATCAGCATGCGATCGGTCATCTCGAAACCGCCGCGGCGCGGAGACAGGTACTGAAAACTTGCATCCAGGGTGTCGGCACCCTTCGGGACCTGCAGATGGAATGCGTGCACGTTGTATTTGTCACGCGTCCACTTCAGCGTCTTGCCGCCGGCTTTGAATTTGAGGCCGGTCAAGGCATACACCGGGCCCACCGGCGAATGCGCCCCCGGAATCCAGTTGGGATACAGCAACGTCATGGCGCCCGGCTGCACCGGAATGGTCTCGTGCACGCGGAAAATACCCTGTGCCGTATCGGTGGCATCGACATGGATGGTCACCTTGCCGGGATAGGGTGTGTCCTGCGGCGGCGGTACATCGGCCTTGCGCATCTGGTGCGCAGCGGCGCTGCAGGCGACAAGCGCCATCCACGACGCAAAGGCAAGGCGCCACAGGTTGCGGCGCGCAGCGAGCCGACTGGCGGCAAAGGAAACAGGGGACATGTCGAACTCCGACGAGCAAGTGACCAATGTCCAAACTTACCATCCCAGACAGGCGCAGTGGACGAAGTGGATCCGGTTCAATGGCCACGGGGCGAAAACGGCGCAACTGGCAACCACCGGACAACCGTTTCACCGATCACGGTGCACCCGGTCGAGCTATCCAGCGAGCAAATCCGTGAAGCTGCTGCAAGGAGAGGGAGCCGCCGTCGAGGTCCATCCAGGGCCCCGCCGCCCAGCGCGGACGATGGCGGCAAGCGGCTACAACTGCTGGCACTGCGGACAGTAATAGGCGTGCCGGCCCGACACCGTGATGCGACGCACGTGACCGTTGTCCCGCGGGCAAGGGGCATCCGGCCGTCTGTGCGCGATCAGCCACGAGCGCGGAAATCGCGCGGGATCCACCCGGATATCGATGGCCTTCTCCAGGATACGGCAGATCTGTCGGAAGAGCCTTGCCACCGTTTCGTCCGCAAGCTCGTGCACCGTCGCTCTGGGATGAATGCGTGCCTGGAACAGAATCTCGTCCGTATAGAGGTTGCCCAGACCAGCCACCACGGACTGGTTCATCAGCGTGGACTTGATCATGCCTCGCCGCGTGGCCAGGCGCTCCGCGAATGCGCTCCGGTCCAGCCGCAGGACATCCGGACCGATCTTCTTCGTCTGCAGGAAATGTGCAAAATCGTCGGCCAGACGCACATTGCCGATCAACCTCTGGCTGTCGTAGGCCAGCCGGTACCCGTTGTCGAACGTGATCACCAGGCGCGCGTGCGGCGAGATGTTGCCATCGCCCCTGGCGTATTTGAGAAAACCGGTCATGCCGAAATGCAGCACCATGCAACTGCCATCTTGCAACGCGACCGACAGGTATTTGCCGTGCCGGTGTGCGGCGCACAGACGTTGCCCCCGGAGCCGTTGGGCCAGTCGTTGCGCAGAGATGTCCTGCAGGATCTCCGCGCGTTCGACCTCGACCTTCTTCACCCCCTGATGCAACGAGGTCGCATCCAGGTAACGCTTGAAACATTCCACGTCAGGAAGCTCGGGCATGGCTGGAGTATAGGCCGACATCCGACGACAGATCCGCCGCGCTCGCCGCAGCGTTCAGACGCGAGAATCGAAACCGGTACACCACGCGGATTTCCAAGGTCCCTCGCCGTTTGGTGGCTTGAAGAACGTGCCGCGATGGCCCGCGCGAGCGCGCCCGGCAAAACTCCTGGCATGCAGCGGGAACCGGCGTCCACGCTATGCAGAGCGCATCTCGGCTTCATCAACGATTAACCACCACGGGTGACCCGCGGCCTCCGTTGCCGCGAGACGGGGGCCGTGCCGCGCGCCAGTGGGCCGCGACTTTTTCAATCCATATCAAACGATTGCCACCACGACTCAATCCATGACCTGCGCCTTGCCACAGCCGGATCGGGCTGAACTGCGGCTGACGCGAGCGCGCCGACGGACGCGTTTACATCGCCGCTGGCCGAGATCATGCTCAAACAAGCGCGTGCAGCTCGCCGCCATGGTGCCGAATCTTCACCGAGGCCCGACCGAAAGCCCGGCGTTTCCCATCGAGTACGGCAGTCCTTCGGCCCATCCCGCCCGGCCGCATGCGCATTCTCCCGCAAGCCAGAACAACAGGAGCATGTGTCATGTCATCAAATTCAAACCGCGGCGTGGTCTTCCACGGCAAGGGCCAGGTCGCCGTCGAGAACATCGATTTCCCCAAGCTCGCCCAAGGCGACCGCAAGTGCGAACACGGTGTCATCCTGAAAATATTGAGCACCAATATCTGCGGCAGCGACCAGCACATGGTGCGCGGCCGCACCACCGCGCCGGAAGGCATGGTGATGGGTCACGAGATCACCGGCGAGGTGATCGAATGCGGCCGCGACGTGGAATTCGTGAAGAAGGGTGATATCGCGTCGGTGCCGTTCAATGTCGCCTGCGGCCGCTGCCGCAATTGCATACGGCGCGATACGCATATCTGCCTGCACGTGAACGACGAGCGCCCGGGTGGCGCCTACGGCTACGTCGACATGGGAGGATGGGTCGGCGGCCAGGCGAAGTACGTGATGGTGCCGTATGCCGACTTCCAGTTGCTGGTGTTCCCCGACCGCGACCAGGCCCGCGAGAAGCTGCTCGACCTGACCATGCTCTCGGACATCTTCCCCACCGGTTTCCATGGCTGCGTGACGGCCGGTGTCCAACCGGGTTCGACCGTCTATATTGCCGGAGCCGGTCCGGTGGGCCTTTCCGCCGCGACCTCGGCGCAGTTGCTGGGTGCATCCTGCGTGATCGTCGGCGACATGAAGACCGAGCGCCTGGAACAGGCCCGCAGCTTCGGCTGCGAAACGGTGGATCTGCGCGAGGATGCCAGCATCCCCGAGATGATCGAATCCATCCTGGGCATACCGGAAGTCGATGCTGCAGTGGACGCCGTCGGCTTCGAGGCACACGGTCCGGACGAGTCGCAGAAGCCGGCCAGCGTGCTCAATGCGGCCATGGAGGTCACGCAGGCCGGCGGGCACATCGGCATACCCGGCCTCTATGTCACCGAGGATCCCGGTGCCGAGGACGAGGCCGCGCAGCACGGCAGCATTGCGATGCACTTCGGCCTGGGCTGGGCCAAGGCCATTGCCTTCCACACCGGACAGTGTCCGGTCATGCGCTACAACCGCCAGTTGCTGAAGGCCATCCTCCACGAGAAGACGCAGATCGCGAAGAACGTCAACGCCCAGGTGATTCCCCTGGACGAGGCGCCGCAAGGCTACGCCGACTTCGACAAGGGAGTGGCGAAGAAATTCGTGCTCGATCCGCACGGCACGCTTAACTGACAGCCGCGGCGGGCATCATGTGCTTCGCCGGGATGACATCCGTGCCGATCGCCCCGGCGAGAGATCGGTGCGGATGCCATCCCGGCGCCAG
Organism: uncultured Gammaproteobacteria bacterium; assembly: GCA_963747595.1. Lineage (GTDB taxonomy): Bacteria > Pseudomonadota > Gammaproteobacteria > Xanthomonadales > Rhodanobacteraceae > Oleiagrimonas. The sequence goes on along the minus strand of CAVVFO010000002.1, from coordinate 208,631 downwards.
GTGAACCATGCCCCAACACCCGTTCGCCCAGTGGACGAAACTCAGCCTCGGTTAGAGCGCACTGTGTTGCCTTAGGGAACCTCTGATTGAATCCTGTACAGGCATCACCGGATCTGTCTGCGCCCAGGGTGCGGGTACGTCGGTGCCGGCAGGCTGGTTGCCTGTCAAGCCGGCGGATCGGCGCCCTGGGCGCAGACAGGCCGGCCTCAACCGGTTGATTACAAAAGAAGAGGTCCTGTCCGGAACGCGCCCTGCGCGCTGTCCGCGACTTGCGAAGGCAACCAGCCTGCGCCGCGCCACGGCCAACACGCAGGGCGCGTTCCGGACAGGATGCTGCCTGCACAGGATTCAATCAGAGGTTCCTTAGTCATCCCGATTCCGGGCAGACTCCGGAGTGACATCATGACTTCTTCCGACGGCAACCTGCCGGGCCAGACGCAGGAACAGCAGCCCGGCCATCAGTCCGCCATGCAGCCGCAACCGCTCAGCATTCGCGAGAACTACCGCGGCAGTGGCCGGCTGGCTGGAAAGGCGGCCCTCATCAGCGGTGGCGACAGCGGCATCGGCCGCTCCGTCGCGGTACATTTCGCCCGCGAGGGGGCCGATGTCGCCATCGTCCATCTGCAGGAGGACGAGGATGCCGCGGAGACCCGACGCCTGATCGAGGCCGAAGGTCGAAAGGCGCTCATCATACGGACCGATCTGCGCGAACCCGCACATGCCGAAGATGCCGTCCGCCAGACCGTGGAGGCCTTCGGCCGGCTGGACGTGCTGGTCAACAACGTGGCCGAACAGCACGAGGTCGACGCCCCCGAGGACATCGATCCCGAGCGCCTGCAGCGCACCTTTCAGACCAACGTGTTCTCCTACATCTACCTGAGCGAGGCAGCGCTGGCACACCTGCCCGAGGGTGGTGCCATCATCAACACAGGTTCGGTCAACGGCATCAAGGGCAACGACACACTGATCGGCTACGCCTCCACCAAGGGCGCGATCCAGGCATTGACCTTCTCCCTGGCTTCACGCCTGGTGGAACGCGGCATTCGCGTCAACGCCGTGGCGCCCGGGCCGGTCTGGACACCGCTGATTCCGGCCAGCTTGCCGCAGGAAAAAGTGGAAGGCTTCGGTCGCAACAATCCGATGAAGCGCCCCGCGCAGCCCTCCGAAATCGGTCCGGCGTACGTCTTTCTGGCCTGCGAGGATGCCTCCTACATCACCGGCCAGATAGTGCATGTCAACGGCGGCATGCAGAAATTGCCCTGAGGCGTGCCGTCGAGGCACGCGTGCCCGGTGCAGTCCACGGCGGCCGCGTACCGTCTGAGACCTGATCACGGCCATTGGTGAGACGCGGCACAAGCGCGCCGGCTCGAGCCCCCGGAAGGGGCGGGGTAACGCGCAGGCCACGAGATTCACGGGCTCGCGGCACGGTCTGCGGAACGGCGATTCGACTGCCGGACCCAAACCACGCCGCGATGCCTTCTTCCTTGCGTGCCGCCACCGCGTTCGCTGCGGACAAGAACAGCCACAGCGGAACGCTCGAGGTTGACCGGCCGAATCTCGGGACGACGATCCCGCGGCCGGAACGTCACCTATCGGGTCACGTGGAAATCCGCGGATTTGCTCGCCAGGGAACTGCCGCCCACCCACACCGTGTAATGGGTGGGCTCGACCACCCATTTGCTGTGCACGTTGACGAACGACAGTTCATGGAAGCCGAGCCGGAACGTCACCTGGCGCGACTGCCCCGGCTTCAGCGTGACGCGCCGGAAACCCTTCAGGCTACGCACCGGTTGCTCGATGCTGGCGCCAAGGTTGCGCAGATACAACTGCACCACTTCGGTGCCCTTGCGCTTGCCGGTGTTCTTCACCGTGGCGGTCACCGTGACCAGATCCTTTGCGCCCTTCCTGTCGGCCTGCGCCAGCGGTACGGATTGGCGCGAGACATGGACATCGGAGAACGCAAAGCTGGTGTAGCTCAGGCCGTAGCCGAACGGGAACAGCGCGCTGTTGCGCACGTCGAGGTAGCGCGAGACGTATTTGGCCGCGCCGGCGGACGGCTTGGCATCGGCGCCATTGGCCGGCCGGCCGGTGGGGAACTGGTTGTAGTACAGCGGCTCCTGGCCCACCGCACGCGGGAAGCTCATCGGCAACTTGCCGCTGGGCGCGACGTCGCCGAACAGCACGTCGGCAACGGCCGCACCGGCCTCGGTTCCCGGGAACCATACCGCCATGATGGCCGGGACATGCTTCGCCTCCCAGTCCAGTACCAGCGGGCGTCCGGAGAACACCAGCAACACCACCGGTTTGCCGGTGGCCTCGATCGCCTTGATCAGCTTGCGCTGGTTGCCCGGCAGGTCGATGTGCGCGCGCGACGCGGCCTCTCCGCTCATGGCGCTGGACTCCCCCATGGCCATCACCACCACATCGGCCTTCGCGGCCGCCTGCTTCGCCGCGGCGAAACCGCTCGTGGAATGGCCCTGGATATCGGTCCCCTTCGCATACAGCAGCGTACCGCCGCTCTTCTTCATGCGCGCGCCAAGTGCATCGCGAATGGTCGACACATCCGAATTGCTCTTGGCTCCGGCCCAGGCGCCCACCATTTCGCCGGCGTTGTCGGCCAATGGCCCGATCAGGGCGATGGTTTTCACGCCGGAGGACAGCGGCAGCACGGGCTTTCCGGCCTGGTCCTTGTTCTTGAGCAGCACGAACGATTTTTCGGCCGCCCGGCGCACCAGCGGCAAGTGCGCGGGCACCGCGTGGGTGACCTCGGTGCCGCGCGCGTACGGATGCTTGAACAGGCCCAGCGCAAACTTCACGCGCAGCACGCGACGCACGGCTTGGTTGATCTCCTGCATCGACACCTTGTGCTCGGCCAGCAGCCGCGGCAGCTCGGTGTCATAGAAGTGCGACATCATGTCGACATCGACGCCCGCCTTGAACGCCTTCTTCGTGGCGGTCTGCGCGTTGAGCGCGATACCGTGGTTCATCAGCTCGCGGATGGCCGTGTAATCGCTTACAACGAAGCCGTCGAAGCCCCACTCCTTGCGCAGGATCTGCTGCAGGAGATACGGGTTGGCCGTAGCCGGCACGCCATTCAACGCATTGAACGCGCTCATGATCGTCGCCGCCCCGGCCTTCACCGCGGCCTTGTACGGCGGCAGGTAGACCTGGCGCAGACGGATGTCGGACATGTCCGTGGTGTTGTACTCGCGGCCCGCTTCCACCGCGCCGTAGGCGGCAAAATGCTTCACGCTGGCCGCCACGTTCCGCGGGTTGGACAGACTCTTGCCCTGATAACCGTGAATGTATGCGCGGGCCATGGCGGAGCCCAGGTACGGATCCTCGCCGGCACCTTCGGTGTCGCGACCCCAGCGCGCATCGCGCGCGATATCCACCATCGGCGAATAGAACCAGCGCACTCCGGCCGTGGTCGCTTCCCCGGCGGACATGTGCGCCAGCTTCCGCACCAGCGGCGGGTCCCAGGACGCGGCCAGGCCCAGCGGCACCGGATAGATGGTGCGGAACCCGTGGATCACGTCGGCGCCGAAAAGAATGGGGATGTGCAGCGAGCCGTGCATGGCGGCACGCTGGAACGTGTTGGTCCGCTTGGCGCCGACGATGTTCAGCATGGATCCCAGCTCGCCGTGCCTGGCCAGCTGCATCGCATCCACGTGGGTGTGCGTCTCGGGATTGGCCGCCATCGCCGGCGTCTTGTGCTTTTCGGCCGCTGTCGGCGCCGCGGCGCCCTGATCGTTGTACTGCACCAGCTGACCCAGCTTCTGCTTGAGCGTCATCTTCTTGAGCAGCGCGTCGACGCGACGCTTGATCGACGGCGTCACCAGTTGCGGGTTGGATGGCGGCACGTGTGCGGCAGGGACATCATGCCCGCTGGCGCCGGTTTCCTGGACAGCCTTTGGCGAGGCATCGGCGGCCATGCCCAGGCTGCACAGCGCAACGCCGGACAGGGTCAGTGCGGCGTGATGCAGACCTCGTGAAACTTGGAACTTCATCGATATTTTCCCGATTGGTGGTGATGCGTGCCGCGCGCGGCCTCGACGCGGATCATGATTCAGCGACATCCATGAACGCGTCATCCGATGGGCTCAGCCGGACACGGCGGACAGCATGAAGGGACAACTATAAGCCGATCGACCGCGTTTTTGGGGCGATCCCGACTGCCCTCCGCCGCACGTCCCGCTGCATGCCGTTCGCCGGGATCGGGTATGGCGTCGAGCAGAAAGGGGATGCCGTAGTTCCAGCGATGGCGATAAGGAAAAACGGCGGACGCCCAGGCTGAAACAGGCGGGCCCCACCGGGAGATCGGGCACGAGCACCGACACGAACATGGACAGAAAGGACACGCCGGCAAACGACATTCAGCCTTGCTTGCGGCAGACCAGCAAGGTGGTGTCGATGCCGTGTTCGTCGGTCAGGCCGGCCTTCCACTGCAGAGGTTTCTGCAGGCGCAGACCAAGGGGCATGAATACGCGGTTGTACCACCACATTGCGCGCTTGCGCTGATGGACCAGGAACCACATCCCCAGGTCGCGCAGACGTGACGACTTCGGCTGCATGCCGAAGACGGCGCTGCGCTCGATGATGAAGCCGTGCCGCTGCAACTTGTCTGCCAGATCCGCTGGTTCGTACCTGCGGCGGTGGCCGACGAAATCGTCGAACGCGGTCCATGCTGCCTGGTGCAGAGGCACCGAGAGCAGCAGTGCGGCGCCGGCAGCAGACACTCGCGACAACTCGGCCAGCGCGGCCTCGTCATCATCCACGTGTTCCACGATATCGAAACTGCAGACGAAGTCGAACGATGCATCCGCGAATGGCAGCGCGTTGATCACGCCCACCGAGGCGACCGCTCCGCAGGCGTGGAACCGCCCCATTGCGGCGCGACTGATGTCAAGGAAATGCGTGCATGCCAGCGGCAGACGAGGACGCAATCCCGGCGCCACCTCCAGCGATCTGCGCGCCTTTGCGGCGAGCTCGGAGACCAAAGGCCAGGTATTGAACCGCTGCGGTTCGATCAGGCGCGCGCCACCCCACAATGCATCGTAGAACGACCGGTTGGCCGCGGCCAGTTCCGCATCGCTGCGCGCATGTGCGGTCACTTCACTCATGTGGCGGCAGCGCGGAAACGCAGCATGATCGTCGGGCATCCGCGCTGCGGTCCGACGACCGGATCATCATGACGTCGCGAACGCTGCGCTCACTGGAATCCTGCATTGGCATCTTCAATGCCCCCCTGGCATCACCGATCATGCAGAAGCATACAGTGTGGAGCATGGCTCGTCCGCTCGACCGGCATCCGCTGCGCCATACCCCCGTGCCGCAAACCTGAGGACTTCACGCAGGTTTCAGTCGGTGGATGCCAAGCTGATCGCATGACGGGCCGCCGCGGCTGTCTCACCCCGCGCATGACCTGCATGGCCTGTTCCATACCACTCTGAGGAGAGCACCATGAAGCTCGTGCGTATTCATGCATTCGGCGACTCCAGCGTACTGACCACCGACGACTTGCCCGATCCTGCGCCGGAGGCGGATGAGGTTGTCATCAGGATCCACGCGGCGGGCATCAATCCGGTCGATTTCAAGATTCGCGAAGGAGATTACCCGCCCGTGGATGCCAGCCAGCTGCCGGTCGGGATGGGGCGGGATGTCTCTGGTACGGTCGCTCGTGTCGGCACGGACGTGCAGTCGCTGCACGAAGGTGATGCCGTGTATGCCATGGCTGCCACCGGCCGCGGCACCTATGGCGATTATGTCGCCGTGAAAGCAACCGACGTCGCCGCCAAGCCCCGTTCCCTGGATCACATCCATGCTGCCGCCGTACCGCTGGCGGCGCTGACCGCCTGGCAGGGACTGTTCGACCACGGCCATCTCGAGAGCGGCCAGCGCGTGCTGATCCACGGCGCCAGCGGCGGCGTCGGTCACTTCGCCGTGCAGTTCGCGCGGCATGTCGGTGCGCATGCCATTGTCACGGCAAGGGAAGAAGACGCTGCATTCCTGCACGAGCTGGGCGCAGAGCAGGTGATCGATTATCGCCAGCAAACGTTCGAGACCGCCGTACAGGAAGTGGACCTGGTCTACGACCTTGTCGGGGGCGACACGCAGCAACGCTCGTTCGGTGTACTCAAAGCCGGCGGCATCCTAGTCTCCACGCTGGGCCAGCCCTCCCAGGATCGGGCACACCGGCAACACGTCAGGGCCACCCGTTACACCGTGCAGCCGAATGCATCGCAGCTGGCACACATCGGCGAGCTGATCGACGATGGCCAGGTGCGCGTTGTCGTGCAGAAGACGTTCGACATGACCGATGCAGCCGCAGCCCAGGATTATCTGCGCTCGGAACATATCCAGGGGAAGGTGGTACTGAACGCGCACGCCGGATAGTAAGGTAGGATCCCTGGTCACGTTTCCGGGGGAAGACCAATGCAGTCCAATGTTGCCACCCGTCTGCTGGCGCGCATGTGTGTGCTGGGGTTCAGTGCCTTGCTGATACCTGTTGCGTCCGCCGCGGGCAGCGCCCACCCCGCCAGCCACGCCACTGCGGCGTGGCATACGCCGGTTACCCGCAACAGTCCGGCCTACGCCCGTCTTGCACACGAGGCGCAGCACGTGACCATCACCCGGGATACCTGGGGCATCGCACATGTGCATGGCAAGACCGACGCCGATGCGGTCTTCGGCATGATCTACGCACAGTGCGAAGACGACTTCAGCCGCGTCCAGCACAACTATCTGCTGGCACTGGGCTGGACCGCACAGGCCAAGGGCAAGTCCGCCATCTGGGCCGATCTGCGCGAGCAGCTGTTCATCGATCCGGCAGTCCTGAAAAAGGACTACGCCAAAAGTCCCCGCTGGCTGAAAAAACTGATGAACGCCTGGGCCGACGGCATGAACTGGTATCTGGCCACGCACCCGGACGTCCACCCCAAGGTCATCAAGCAGTACCAGCCGTGGATGGCGCTGTCATTCACCGAGGGCAGCATCGGCGGCGACATCACCCGCGTGGACCTCAGTCAGCTGGCGGCATTCTACGGCGCAGACCACGCCACCACGCAGACATTGGCCGATACCAGCCCATCCACCTGGCACGCGGCGACCGGCTCCAACGGCATCGCCATCGCCCCGAAGCGCTCCGCCGACGGCCATGCGCTGCTGCTGATCAACCCGCACGTCACGTTCTACTTCCGTGCCGAAACCCAGATGTCCAGCGACCAGGGGCTCGATGCCTATGGCGCCTCGACCTGGGGCCAGTTCTTCATCTATCAGGGGTTCAACAGGCACATCGGCTGGATGCACACCTCCACCGGCGTCGATGCCGTGGACCAGTTCGCCGAAACCATCGACAAGATGGACGGCGGATATGTCTACCGTTTCGGCAAGAAAGAACTGCCGGTCAAAACGCGCGCGATCACCATCCGCTACCTCGGCAAGGACGGCACGATGCAGTCGCGCACCTTCACCGCGTACTTCACCCAGCACGGCCCCATCGTGGCCAAGGACCACGGCAAGTGGATCGCCGAGGCGCTGATGAACCGGCCGATCCCCGCGCTGGAACAGAGCTGGCTGCGTACCAAGGCCACCGACCTTGCCAGCTACATGAAGATCGCCCGGCTCGAGGCCAACTCGTCCAACAACACCGTCTTTGCCGACGACAAGGGCGAGATCGCGTTCCTGGTGCCGCAGTTCATCCCCAGGCGCGACAACCGCTTCGATTACAGCAAACCCGTCGACGGCAGCAATCCGGCGACCGCGTGGCAGGGCCTGACACCGCTGAAAGACATGCCCAACGTGGTGAACCCGCCCAACGGCTGGGTCTTCAACACCAACGACTGGCCGTGGACGGCTGCGGGCAAATACAGCCCGAAAGCTGCCGACTACCCGCAGTACATGGACACCTTCGGCAAGAATGCACGCAGCGAGCACGCGTTGCGCATGCTCCGCGGTGCGCACGACTTCACCCTGGCCAAGCTCATCACCGATGCCTTCGATTCCTGGTTGCCCGCATTCGCGCGGCAGATCCCGATCCTGCTGCGCAACTACGACGCCCTGCCCGCCCATGATCCGCTCAAGGCCAGGCTGGCCGGCCCGATCGGCGTGCTGCGGCAGTGGGACGACCGCTGGGGCATCGCCTCGATTCCGACTTCGGTCGCGGTCTGGTGGGGCGATACGCTGTGGAACAAGGTCGCCGCCAAGGCCCGCGCCAGCGGCATCGACGCGCACACCCGCGACATGCAGGTGCTGGACTACATGGCCGAAAAGGCCACGCCGAAAACGCGTCTCGATGCGCTTGCGAACGCTGTTGATCGACTGAAGACGGACTTCGGCACCTGGGGCACCCCCTGGGGTCGGATCAACCGCTACCAGCGCCTCGACGATTCGATCCACCCGCACTTCGACGATGCCAAACCCAGCATCGCCGTGCCGTTCACCTCATCGCGCTGGGGCTCGCTGGCCTCGTTCGGCGCGCATCGCTGGAAGGGCACCAAAAAGTACTACGGCAACGACGGCAACAGCTTCGTCGCGGTCATCGATTTCGGGCCCAGGGTGCACGCAAGGGCGATCAAGGTCGGCGGCGTCAGCGGCCATCCCGGGTCCGGGCATTTCACCGACCAGGCCGCGCGCTATGTCAGCGGCGACCTGCGGACGGTATATTTCTGGCCCGACCAGCTCAAGCAGCACACGGTGCGGGCGTACCATCCGGGGCCCGGACAGCATCCGCTCTGAGCACTTTTTTCGCCGGCGTCCAGCGCGCCCCCGGATGCTGCGACTCCATTGCTGTTTTCCACCATGCTGCATCGCGAGTCATGCCCGCGGCATGCGCCGGAAGCCCACGCCATCGCCAGCGAGCTCTGCCCACACACCAGATGGCGCTCATACCGAGGGCCTTCGCTGGGCGCGTCTCCATTGGCCGCGGCGTGCTATCTGCGCCCCCGGCGAATGAGCCACAACGCCAGCGTGGCGCCTGCCACACCCACCGCGGCATTGCGCGCACGCGGCGACTTGCGGGCATCCTGCAACAAGCCTTCGCCGGCATTCACGCGATCGGCCAGCAGCAACAGCATCCAGTGCCGCAGATCGTTCTCGCTGCGACGGAAGGCACGACGGCGGATCCAGCCACTGAGTCCGCTCGGCGGAGCACTGGTGCCGAAGATCGGCGTGACATCGGGGCGCTCGATGGAGCGCAGCACTTCGACGTTTTCCGGCTGTTGCGGGGGATGATCCCAATGCACACCTTGCAGCCGCGGGGGCGTGCGTTCCATGGGCACCGCGGGCCGGTTCTTGCGGTCGAGGTCGGCGCCCCAGCCGGGAATATGGGAATGGTCGTTTGGAGTGGCCATGCGAGTCTCCTTCTAAGGGGATGAGTTGGATCCGGCCGTTGCCGCTGGCGTAGCAACGGAGCTGGTACCGGGCGGCACCAGCAGGACCTTGATGCACTCGTCCTGCTTGGCCGAGAACATGTGGTAGGCGTCGTTCACCTCTTCCAGCGGCACTCTGTGGCTGATGATCTCCCGCGGATTGAGCCGGCCTGCCTGGACGTGTTCGATGAGGCGCGGCAGGTGGCGCTTCACGCTGGCCTGATTCATGCGCAGCGTCAGGCCCTTGTTGAGCGCATTGCCGAGCGGTATGGCATTGAAAGTGGGGCCGTAGACGCCGACGATGGACACGTTGCCGCCCCGCCGCGCGCAATTGATGGCCCAGTGCACCGCAGTGGCGGCGCCGGCCTGCAGCTTCATCTTTATGCCCGTCAGGGTCTGCATGAAGCTGCCGGTGGCCTCGGCGCCCACCGCGTCGATGCACACATCCGCGCCGAGCCAGTCGGTCATCTTCTTGATGTGCACCGCCATGTCCTTCACGTAGCGGAAATTCACCACCTCGCACTGCGCGTATTTCTGCACGAACTCAAGACGGTAGTCGACATGGTCGACCACGATCACCCTGCCCGCGCCCATCAGCCAGGCGCACCGGGCGGCCATGATGCCGATCGGCCCGGCGCCGAAGATCACCACCGTGTCGTTTTCCTGGATGTCACCCATTTCGGCGGCCTGGTAAGCCGTGGGCACCACATCGGTCAGCAGCACCGCGTCCTCGATATGCAGGTCCGCGGGAATCACGGTCGGTGCGATGTCGGCGAACGGCACGCGTACGTATTCGGCCTGGCCACCGTTGTAGCCTCCTGCGGTATGTGAATACCCGTAGATGCCGCCGACCGCGGTCGATTCCGGATTGACGTTGTGACAGTTGCTGTAAAGCTCCCGGTCGCACGAAGGGCAGGTCCCGCAGAAGATGTTGAACGGCACCAGTACATGGGCGCCCACCTTGAGGTTCTGCACCGACGGGCCGACTTCCTCCACGATCCCGGTGAATTCATGGCCGAAGATCGAGCCGACACGCGTGTCGGGCACCAGACCGTGATAAAGGTGCAGATCCGACCCGCAGATGCAACTGCGCGTGACGCGGACAATGGCGTCATTGGGATGTTCGATGGCCGGTTCGGGCACGTGTTCCGCGCGCACCCGATACGGCCGTCGATAGGTCGTGGCAAGCATGGGTTTTCCCTCCGGCTTCGTCTAAGGCTGTTGACGCGGTTCCAGCCTAGAAACGCAGATGTGAACACCGTGGCAAAAATGGGTAACACCGGAGGGGTCCGGAGGGATGGGTTCAGCTGCCGTGCGCTCCGTGTTCACACTCGGGTCGTTCCCGGCGGCCCGCGCCCTCATCCGGCTGCACCATGGCACGTTCATGCAGCACCGGATGCCATCGCAAGGGAGATGGCGCTGGATCCGCGCGGCGGCGCATCATGTGCCGCCTTCGCCATCGTGGATTCTCAGCGTCCCCAGGTGGTCATCGGCTGCGTCGTTCTTTTTGAGCCGGTTGATGGTGCGGCGCCGCCATGCCAGCAACGGCTGGGCACTGGCGCCATGGATCATCACGCTGATAGCAATGACCGTAACCACCATGTTGACGATCCCGCGGGCCTGCGGGTGGCCGGCAAGCCCATGCAGCAGTGCGTATGCCAGGTAATTGAGACTGCCGATACCGCGTATGCCCAGCCAGCCCATCATCGCCCGGCGCTGCCAGGGTAATTTCAGGAATGCCGTGGAGATCCAGACCGAGAGCGGTCGGATCACCAGAAACAGCACGCCGGCGACCATCAGGCCGCGCAGGCTCCAGCTGCCGGCAAGCAGCACGCCCAGCAGCAACAGCAGCAGGGTCGCCAGCAATCGCTCCAGCGTATCGCCCAGGCTCAACGCGTGGAACATCATCTCGCCGACGTGGCTCGCGGGCTCCCCGCGTTGTTGTTTGCCTTCATTCCTTGGGTAAAGCGTTTCTGCCGGCGGATGATCGCGGACGGGGCCTTCGGCCTCCTCTTCCTGGTCCGGATGTGGATGGCGCCGGACAGTCGCCATTTCGGCACCACGCAACCCCAGTCCGGCAGCGAACGCCGCCAGAAAACCGAGAGCATGCATCGCCTCTGCAAGCGCATAGGACAAGGCCATCAGGGCGAGAATCAGCAGATCGGTGGCAACGCGGGCGTGGGTGCGCGCCTGCAGCGAGACCGCCAGACGCCCGCTTGCACGGCCCATGCCATAACCGATCAACAATCCACCGGCAATCGCCCAGAGCAGATTCAACAGGGACCAGTGGATGGCCGACGACCAGGAGAGGTTGCCCTTGAGAGCAATCAGGCCGAGCATCAGGAAAGGCAATGCCGCGCCATCGTTGAAACCGGCCTCGCCGGACAAGGGAACACGCAGTGCATCGCGATCGCTGGCATCGTCGACGGAGACCTGGCTGCTCAGCACCGGATCGGTGGGCGCCAGGATGGCGCCGAGCATCAGCGCCAGAGGCCACTCCATCCCCAGCACAAAATGCGCGAATGCCGCGGCTCCGCCAATACCCAGCACCATGGCGATCGATGCCAGTCGCACCGCGCTCTGCCAGGCTTGGTGTCCCAGCGGAACGCGCAACTTCAACCCGCCGATGAACAGCGACACGATCAGCGTCATGTCGGTCAGGCGCTCCAGCCAGTACGCATCGGCCATCATGTCGACACGGACCACCCCGGCGACCGTGGGGCCGACGGCAATGCCCACCAGCAGATAGATCATGTACGAACTGAGCGGGAGGCGCCGCACCCATCCCGAAATCAACGACATCGTCAGCAGCAGTCCTCCCACCGCTGCCATCCATTCGATAAAGCTCATGAAGGCGACGCTCCGTGGCCATGTCCACTGAAGGTGCGACACGCCATCCCGATCAGCAACCTTCGTCGCACCGTCCGCTTCACCACGGTTCACGAAGATCCGTGTGACTGGTGACCATTCGACCGGCACCTGTCCGGCCGGCCAGGTGCGCCGGAAACACGGCAACCGGCGGCGAAGGCCCGCAGCATCGATACCGGCATCGGCCAGCCTCGCAGGCACGTATCACTTATGCTGGGGATTCAGCCATTTTCTCCTGCCCGCTTCTTCATGGACGCCGCCCACCCGCATAGCGCTCGCCGCCTTGCCGTCCGCGTGATCGCGTTCGGTTTTCTCGCCACCTTCATGTCGAGTTTCGGGCAGACCTTCTTCATCGGCCTGTTCAATCCCCATTTCGAAGCGGCCATCCATATCAGCGATTCCCGGCTGGGCATCTACTACGGCCTGGCGACACTGACCAGCGGTTCGCTGCTGTTCTGGCTGGGCGGCACGATGGACCGCTTCCACCTGCGACACGCAGTACTGCTGACACTGGCGCTGTTCGTCTGCGGCTGTTTGCTGGCGGGCAGCGTGATGAACCAGGTGGCGCTGTTCGTGGCCTTCCTGCTGCTGCGCCTGGGTGGCCAGGGATTGATGACCCATCTTGGTGTAGTGGTAGCCGCCCGCGGCGGCGGCCAACGCAAGGCCAGCGCCATTGCCCGGGCATCCATGGGCGTGATCCTGGGCGAGGCGATGCTGCCCGCCATCGTCCTGGCGGTGCTCGCCGCCATCGGCTGGCGCTGGCTGTGGTGGGGTGCGGCCGGGATATTGTTGCTCGGCGTGCTGCCGGCGATGCTGCAGCTGGGCGCGGGCGCCCGCTGGCGCGATGTTGCCGCCGATGCCGATACCTTCACCATCGACCGCCGCCGGACCCTGCTGCGCCAGCCGATCTTCTGGGCCGGCCTGACCCTGCTGCTGGCGCCACCGTTCATGACGACCGGCTTTCTTTTCGATCAGGCCCTGATCAGCCGACGGATGCACTGGCCACCGGGACACGTCGGCGCCGCGTTCACCATCTTCGCGCTGTGCCGCGCGTTGGCCACATGGACCTACGGCCGCGCGGCCGACCGTTTCGGTGCGCTGCCCATGGCGCGGCTGCACCTGCTGCCGATGGCGCTCGGCTTCGGCTCACTGGCGGTGCCGCTGGGTCCGGCCTCCATCTGGGTTGCGTTCGCCGGGCTCGGCTTCACCAACGGCGCCAATTCCGTTCTTGGCGGCGCCGTCTGGGTGGAGCTGTTCGGCGAGAGCTCGCTGGGGCTGGTCCGCGGCGTGTTTGTCGCCTGCATGGTTGCCGCCACCGCCCTGGCGCCCATGGTGATGTCCGGTCTGCTGTCGCTGCAGGTGAGCATCGCGGTCATCGGCATGGTCTTCGCCGGGTACTGTGCGCTGGCGTCGGCGCTGGTGGGGCCGGTGCTGTTGCGCCATCACCGGCATCACCTCGCACCATAAGATACGCATCTACGGCACGGGGCGCCCGGTCAGTGCAAGGTATACAGGTAGGCGGCGATGTCCTTCGCCTGTTTTTCGGACACGCCCATATCCGGCATGGCCACCCCCGGAACCACACTCTGCGGTGCGTGTATCCAGTGGATCAGGTTGCTCGGCCGGTTGCGAGCACCCCGGCGATGAACATGCGGTTGCCGAATCCGGTCAGGGGCGGCGCCACGGTGCCGTTCGCCCCCTCCACGCCCGGGATCGTGTGGCATCCGCCGCAGCCGTAGTGGCGAATCAGCCGGACACCCGTGCGCGGATTGCCGCCGGTGAGCTGGGGCGAAGGGAGCGAGGTGTTCTGCTGACTGTTGCACCCCGCCAGCAGCACCAGCATCAACGCCACCGGCACGATCACGATGCAGCGTGCGACCTGTGACCTCACTGCAGATTGCAGCGCGGGCTTGGCCGCGCGAGCCATCCGCGGCGCGGCCCGTTGCTCCGATGCGCGGAACCAGGCATAGAACAATGCACACAACGTGGAAAGATGAATCATGTTCCCCGGAATCCACATGATGACTCCCGCCATTTGCTGGTCTTGCAGTGGGGTGAGACCCCACGTCGCAGTGGTATGGGCATGAACGGCATAGAGGGCGTGTCCGGCGAATGTGAGGATGGCGCCGATCAGCCCCATCTCGAAACCGATCGAGATCACGTAGAGCATGGTGGCACCATAGTCGAGCACCCGCCGTCCGTAGGGCGCCACGACGACGGTCCAGAACGACAGTCCGAACCCCAGGAAGCACAGATGCTCCATGTCGTGCACCAGAGGGTTGCGCACCGCCAGATCGTAGGCCCACGGGACGTGCCAGAACATCAGGGCCGCGCTCAGCAGCACCCATGCCGGCAACGGGCGGGTCAGGAACCGGAACGTGTGCAGCAGCCCCGCGCGTTGCCATCCGGAGGCCACCGCGCGACGCCCCGCGACGTCGAACGCCCACAGCCACACCATCGCCGGTCGCCCCGCCACCAGCAGAGGCGGCGCCACCAGCAACAGCAGCAGGTGCTGCACCATGTGCACCGAGAACAGCGCATCGGCCACCGAATCGATCGGTGATTCCAGGGCAATGAAGACCACCCCGATACCCGCGAGGAAGGATGCGATGCGAAGTCCGCCTGCCACACGCCGGAGCTGCTCGCCCTTCATCCGGCGCACCCCAAGCAGATACAGCGCCAGCGCCACTCCGAGGGGAATCAAGACCGCCGGCTCGAAGCTCCAGGTGATCTCCCGAACTGCCGCATGGGTGGCGTGCGCCGCGGCCGGCATTGACGTCGCCGCGGCACCGAGAGCCGCCACGATTCCTGTGCTTGTCAGACGTTCCATGAGGGGATGACGAACAGCATGATGATGGTGAAAACCAGTGCAGCGCCGAACAGGCCATTGATCCACAGCGCCCAGACGGCCAGCTGACGATTGCGCTGCTCGGAAATACGCGACGATGCGTCCGCGCCGCGGTAATGCCGCCATTTGGCGAGGGCCAGGACGACGGCCAGTATCGCGCCGATGATGGACGCGCATTCGATGCCGATCAGCGCCCACCACAGGCCGCTGCCGATCGGCACGCCCAGCCTCTCTGCCGGTCCCACGCGGCCCTGGTACGACGTGAGGATATAGCCGACCAACAACTGCACTATCCAGATGGCGGGTGCGGCGAAGATGGCATAGTTCAGTCCAAAGCCGACCGGCAGGCGCTGCGGCGTCGGAGGTTGAGGGGCTGTGGTCTGTGCGGCGGGCATGAGGCGTGCTCAGGCAGCGGAAAGATAGGGAACGACATAGAAGATGCACAACACGCCGATCCACACGGCGATGACGAAATACCAATACAGCGCAGCGATCGACAGCGAGGCATGACGTTCGGCCGTGACGTGACCGAACGCACTCCACAGGATCAGCGAGGCAAAAATGAAGATGCCGACGATGGCGTGCAGCAGGTGCAGACCGCCGATCAGGAAATACATGGAACTGTAGGCATCGGTAGACAACGTGAATGGCTTGCCGCGCCACTCCAGCAGTTGCAGGATGACGTAAAGGATGCCGAGCAGGAGCGAGATGGCCATCCCCGTGAACAGCGACAGGCGCTGCCCGCGCCGGACACCCCGTTCGGCCCACCAGATGGAAAGACCGCTGATGAGCAGCGCGGCGGTACTGGAAAGCGCGTAGCGCAAAGGCGGCAGGCCGGAGGGCGGCCAGGGATTCACTGCCTGCGAGGACAGGTAGTAGTAGCTGAAGAACAGATAGATGAAGATCGATGCCTCGGTTCCGATCAGCGCAAGCATGCCCCACCAGCCAGACGTCCGCTGCGGACCGCCGCTGTGTCCAACCGGAAACTCGCGCAACAGCATGTTTGCCTGGGAAGACATCAGCCGGCCTCCTCTGCGCCTTCGGAGCGGCCAAGCTCTGCCTTGGGCCAGAGCCAGCCGATCGTGGTGAGAATCACCGCCATGACACCGACGGCTGCAAGCCACCATATTTGCAGCAGCAGACCCACGAATATCATCGCCAGGACCAGGCCCATGATCAGGGGCATGAAGGATTCATGTGGCATTTTCAGGATCACGTCCGGCTCCGCATCCAGCACACTGGTGCCGAAGATCTGATTGCCCTCGTCCAGCAGCGGCCCTTTCCCGATCGTGCTGCGGCCGTCTTCCTGCTGCAGCCGTTCTTCCCACAGGGGATCGGCGCTGGACACGGTGGGAATCACCGCGAAGTTGTACGGCGGCGGCGGCGACGAGGTGGACCATTCCAGGGTGGAGGCGTCCCACGGGTTGGGGCCGGCGGGTTTGCCGGCGACGCGGCTCTTGATGACGTTGATGATGAACAACAGCACGCCGCAGGCGAACAGGAATGCACCAATGGTGGTCACCAGGTTGAGATCACTCCAGCCCATGCCCGACTGATAGGTGTAGATCCGTCGCGGCATCCCCAGCAGCCCGCTGATGTGCATCGGGAAGAAGCCGATGATGACGCCGGCGAACATGATCCAGAAATTCCACCAGCCCAGGCGCTCGTCCATCATCCGCCCGGTCATCTTGGGGAACCAGTAGTAGATGCCGCCGATCACGGGAAACACGTTGATGCCGATCAGCACGTAGTGGATGTGCGCGACCACGAAATAGGTGTCGGTCAGCTGCCAGTCCAGCGGCACGGCCGCAGTCATGAAGCCGGAGACACCTCCGATGACGAACAGCACGATCTCCGCGGCGAAGAATTTGAAGGCCGTGGTGAATATCGGGCGGCCGGTGACGATGGTGGCCACCCAGGAGAAGACCGACACGGTGCTCGGGATCACGATGACGAAGCTGGCGGCACTGAAAAAGCCCATCGCCGTCCCCGGCAGCCCGGTGGCGAACATGTGGTGCACCCATACGCCGAAGCCCAGCACCATGGTCAGTATGGTGGCCAGCACCACCAGCGAATGACCCACCAGCGGCCGTCGACAGAATACGGGCAGGCCCTGCGAGACGATGCTCATCGCCGGCAGCACGATGGCATAGACCCATGGATGACCGAAGATCCAGAACAGGTGCTGCCACAGCAACGGCTGTCCACCCAGTGCCGCATTGAAGAAGGACGTGCCGAGGTTGCGGTCCATCCACAGCATGAAGAAAGCCAGACTGACCGCAGGTACCGCGAACAGCAGACCGATATTGGCGGTCAGGGTGCCCCAGATCATGATCGGCACCCGGCTGATGGACATCCCGGGCGCGCGGGTGCGAAACATCGTGGCGATGAAGTTGATCCCGCCCACCGTGGTGGAGATGCCGAAAAACACCATCCCCAGCGCGTAGATATCCATGGCCGGGCCGGGGTTGTAGGCGTGTGACGCGTAAGGGACGTAGTTGAACCAGCCGTCGTTCAGGCCATTGCCGGTGGGAAAGCCCGAATAGAGGAACAGGCCGGAGAACAGGAAGACCCAGTACGACAGCGCGTTGACCCGCGGAAACGCCATGTCGCGCGTGCCCAGGATCAGCGGCCACAGATAGTTGCTGAAGCCGGACAGAATCGGCAACGCGTAGAGGAAGATCATCGTCATGCCGTGCATGGAGAACAGCTGGTTGTACTCGTCGGGCGTCAGCAGATGTTCGTTGGGCTGCGCCAGTTGCAGGCGCATGGTCAGGGCCTCCAGCCCCCCCACCAGCAGGAACAGGAACGCGGTCACCAGGTAGCGTTTGCCGATTTCCTTGTGATCCGTAGTGGTCAGCCAGCCGATGATGCCCGGCTCGCCTTTCCAGATCGAGCGCATGCGCTCGATGACAGAAGGGTCGTCCGCAGAGGCGATGGCGGGCGTTTGGGAAATGATCGTGTTCGCCATGCCGGGTCCTTGGTTAGTGCAGGCTCTGTACGTAGGAGACGATATCCAGCAACTGCTTGCTTTGAAGATCCATGGTCGGCATGCCGGTGCCCGGTTTGAGAGCCTGCGCATTGGCGATCCACGCCGCCATGTTGCCGGTGGTATTGGGCAGAAGCCCGGATGCGATCATGCGCCGGCTCGCCACGTGGGTGAGATCGGGCCCCAGCTGGCCTGCAGCGGTGAAGCCGGCGCCGCGCACCGTATGACAGATGCTGCAGCGGCCCTGGAAGTCCATCCGCCCGCGGCGCTCGGCTGCGGTGACAGGCGACGCGGCCGGCTGGACCTGGTCTTTCCACCAGGCCTTGAATGTCTTCGGCTGCTGGGCCACCACCTGGAACGCCATATGGGCATGCTGCAGACCGCAGTATTCCGCACACTGCCCGCGGTAGACGCCCGGTTTCTGCGCCTCCAGCCATGCCTTGTTGACCATTCCCGGGATCACGTCCGTCTTGCCGGCCAGCGCCGGCACCCAGAAAGAATGGATCACATCGGCGCTGCGCAACCGCACACGCACCGGCTTGCCCACCGGAATGTGGATCTCGTTGGCGGTGACGAAACTGCGCTCCGCCCCACCCCGCTGGTGATACTGCACTTCCCACCACCACTGGTGGGCGGTGACATCCACGGTGAGCACAGGCCGCTCCGGCGGCTGTGCTGTTTCGGCGAGCACGACGAAGGTCCAGACCGCGCACCCCAGCAGCACCACCACCGAGCTGCTAATGCCGATGTACAGCCAGGGCATGCCGTTGCCTCCACGCGACAATGGCGGGCGTCCCGCCTCGTCCAGCGGTTCGGGCGGACGCCTGCGCAACACTCCGATAAGCACGGACACCACGATCACCGTGATGACCACCATAGAGACGATGAGCAGCCCCCAACCCAGGACCGCGATGGGATTGGCGGCGGGGCCCTCGGTGCTCAGATACTCCAGTGGCGCACCGGCCCGGGCGACTGCAGGCAAGGCAGCAAGGCATATCGCAGCCAGTCCCGCGAGCCATCCTGCCCCCCTGGGCGGGCGACCAGATGGCGCGGTGCTGCGAATGTTGTCGTGGTCAGCCGACACGATCATTTCCCTTTCGTCTTGCCGGCCTGCTGACGATGCACGGGCTGCTGGCGGGGCTGGCTTTTCTTGCTGAGTGTTTTTACGTAGGTCACCAGCTCCCAGATGGCCTGCGGCGGCAGCGCGCCGCCCCATGCCGGCATGCCCTTGGAGCGCCCCTGCGCGATGCTCATGTAGATGTTTTCGGGCTTGCCGCCGAACCGCCAGTGATTGTCGCTGAGCGGCGGGCCCATGCCGCCACCCCCTTCGGGAGCGTGGCACCCCACGCAATTCAGCGAATGGAAAAGTTTCCGGCCCGTGGCCACTGCATGGGGATCGCCCGCATAGGGGTTCTTGATGTTGGGGTCCTGCGGCGTGATCTCGATATGCGAATCGGGGACCTTCAGAAGCTGATCGGTGAGGGTGGCGGATCCGGCCTCGTGCTTCTGTCCGGGGGGCGCGGCGGCCAGCGCTGCGGTCACTGCCCACAGACAGGCCGGAAACACGGCCATGGAAACGATGCGTTTCATAATTCTGCGTCCTCCATATGGGCGTGCTGTGGCCGCGTATCGGGCAAGGCGAGCAATGGCACGCCGTAGCGGACGAGCAGTGTGTGGATCTTTCCGCGACGGCGTTGCAGCGCCTGGTCCAGCCTCGCCCTGAGTGCCGCGTCGCCCTTGCGAACACCAAGCGAGATCGAATAGGTGAAAGGCAGCACGGTAGATCTGGGCGTGAGCGGTACCACCGCCAGACGCGTGGGCTGATGCTTGGCGAAATAGCCGCCCAGCGGCCCCCAGACGATGGCTGCATCCAGATGGCGTTGCGCCACCGCATTGATGATCGTCGCCGGCGAATTCATCCGCCCGTACTTGTTGAAGATGTTGTAGGTCACGACGTTGTCGACGATGCCGCGGTTTGCCAGTACCGAGCCTGCCGGCAGGTCGTTGAAGTCATCACCGATGGCGCGCACACCGATGGAGAGTTTTCTGAGACGCGGATCATCGAGCGAACGCAGGGCATACCCGGCGTTCTTGCGATAGATCAGCACATACGTGGAGCGGTAGTACGGTCGCGTGGTGAGCACCCGGTCGCTGCGGGTGGGGATGCCCATCACCACATCGCAATGCCCCGCTTCCAGCGTCTGCTTCAGGAAGTGTTTGCGCTTTGCCGACCAGTAGTAATGCACCGTCCGACCCAGGGTATGGCCGATCATGGTCATCAGGTGGTTCTCGAAACCCTGTTCTTTGCGGTTGGAGAACGGCAGGTTGTCAGGGTCCGCGCATACCCGCAGCGTGCCCTGCGCCGGAGCGCGCACGGCCACAGGTGCACCTGCGCTGGAAGCCGTTGGAGCGGCGCCCTGTGCGGCGACAGCCCTTGCCGGCGCCAGCACCGCCGATAGCAGGAACGGGCCAGCCATCACCGTGCACCTGCGATCTGTTCGTTCTTGGGCAGGGCAAAGACATAGAGCGTGCCGCCCGCAGCCGTAAACTTGGGCAGGTCCTTGGTAGCGCCCACATAGCCCAGGGCCCCATAGGGAACGTTGGTATCCAGCTTGGCGGAGACCACCGCTCCCGACCAGCCGCCGACGCCGGCAAGGATGGCGACGTACTGCCGCCCGTCCGGGCCCCGGAAGGTGATGGGCTGACCATTGATGCCGGAGCCGACCCGGAATTTCCACAGCGTCTTGCCGGTCCTGGCGTCCACCGCCTTGAACCAGCGGTTCATGGTGCCGTAGAACGCCACATTGCCCGCGGTCACCAGAGCACCGCTCCATACCGGGAAGTGCTCGTGTTTGGACCATACGATCTTGCCCTTGACCGGGTCCCAGGCGGTAAATGCGCCGCCGTAGCCTCCCGGTCCCTTCTTCATGGCCACCTTGGCACCCAGAAACGGCGTGCCCGCGATATAGCTGACCTTGGCGTTCTTCTCGCTCTGGCAGATATGGTTGTGGGGAATGTAGATCAGCCCGGTCTTGGGCGAATACGCCATCGGCTGCCAGTCCTTGCCGCCAGTGGAGGCCGGGCAGATGTTGTTTACCGTCTTGCCGACCTGGGGTTCTTTCGCCACGTTGTATTTTGGCCGTCCCGTCTTCGGGTTGACGTACTCGATGGTGTTCGCGTCGGGAAAGAACTTCTTCGCGTAGATCACCTTCCCGGTCAGGCGATTCATCAGGTACATGTAGCCGTTGCGGTCGGCGTGGGCCATGACCTTCTGCATCCGGCCGCCCACTTTGAGGTTCAACAGCACGCTCTCATTGACGCCGTCGTAGTCGAAGTGGTCGTGCGGGTTGTACTGGTAGGCCCATTTGGCCATGCCGTTGTCGGGGTCGCGGGCAAACACGGAACAGGTCCACTTGTCGTCTCCGGGCCGCTGGGCCGCGTTCCACGGGCTGGGGTTGCCTGTGCCGTAATAGATGAGATTGGCCTTGGGATCGTAGGTGATCCAGCCCCAGACCGGCCCGCCGCCATGCTGCCAAGCAAAGTTCGACGGCCAGGTCTTCTTGCCAAGGTCCTTGCCTTTTTCCGAGGGATATGGCGCCTTGAAATCCTTGCCGATGCGCACCTGCTTGTCCGGACCGGTGCTGTAGGCCGTCCACTGCACCTTGCCGCTCTTGGTGTCCAGCGACTTCAGCCATCCATGCACTCCCAACTCGCCGCCGCTGACGCCGACCAGCACGTGGTTCTTCACCACCAGGGGCGCCATGGTCATGGTCTCGCCCTTGTTGATGCTGCCTACCTTGGTTTTCCACACCAGCTTGCCGGTCTTGGCATTCACGGCGACCACGTGATCATCCAGCAGGTTGTAGAAGATCGTGCCGTCCTTGTAGGCGGCGCCACGATTGATCACGTCGCAGCAGGCTTCGCCGATGGACGAGCGGTCCGGATGCGGGTTGAATTTCCACTTCAGCGCCCCCTGATGCTTGAGATCCAGCGCGTAAAGGATGTTCGGGTAGGGCGTCACGATGTACATGGTGTCGCCGACCACCAGCGGAGCGGCCTCGTGCCCATGGACCAGACCGGTGGAAAATGTCCAAGCCAGCTGCAGATGCTTGACGTCGTGATCGTTGATCTGTCTCAGCTTGCTGAAACGCGTCCCCGCGTAGTTCTTGGCGGGCATCACCCATTGACTGGGGGAGCGCGAAAGCTGGGCAATACTTTCGTTCTGAGGAGGATGCGCAGCCTTGTGCGTCATGGTTTGCGCTTTCTTCTGTGCCGCCTGTGCGCTTGCCAGCACGGCAAACGACACGGCGCACGCCAGAGTCATCAAAGCAACCTTCCTCATGATCGTCCTCCACCGACGAACTTTCGCTTGATTGTTGTGGCCGTCCCGGAACCGCCTGCCATTTTCCCGGTGTCCAGCCTGAAGGTCTTTCTTTTACATGGGACTACACGTCACAAACCCGCCGCGGCGGCCTCGGCAACCGCCTGATCCTGTTCACTCATTCCACCGCTTACACCTACCGCTCCGATAATCGCGTCGCCGCGTTTGAGTGGAATGCCCCCGGCAAAGATCATCACCCGCCCACCATTGGACACGTGGATACCGAAGAACTGATTCCCGGACTGGGAATTTTCGGCCAGTTTGTTGGTAGGAAGATCGAAGGCGCGGGCGGTAAACGCCTTGTTGATCGCGATGTCGATACTGCCCAGCCAGGCGCCATCCATACGGGCAAAGGCCACCAGGTTCCCTCCGGCGTCGACGACCGCAATGTTTTGCGGATGATCGATGTCGCGCGCTTTTTCTTCACCGGCGGCGATTACGCGCCAGGCATCCTCGAGGGATATCGATTCCTGTTGAATAGTCATGTATCGCTCTCCTTCAAGCTCAAGTCAGATGAAATCTGCAGATGGAAAAAGCACGCCTGTGAGGGCATGTTCGAAAAACGAGGTTCGGGATACTCTTCCCATGCAAGTGAAAATACTGCGTATTCATGGTGAATATTTTATCGTTGTGCATCAATTAATTTTTTTGTTCAGGAACACGTCATTGATTATGTAACCACGTATATTTGGGTCATTTAAAATGATTATTTTAAATAATCAAAACTCTCCTTACGAGGGTGAATCATTTCACCCACGTACGCCAGAAACATGTATTAATGAACTCTTGGGTATTGGCATTTATTACCGCGTGTACGGATTACATTACGGTATACGCCGCAATCTGAACCACGGCGCACTCGCGGCCCTTATACATGAACCCCCGCTTACCGGCTGACCTCAACCTGTGAACGCTGCTTTTGCGCAGTGGTCCGGCCGCAGCCACTGGCCGCGTCGACGTGGGCGCAGGTCGGAGCAATCAACAGCAGACGGACGCCGCCTCCATGTGCGACTCCCGGGGGGCGTCTCGGCAGGCGGACAAATCCGAATACCCTGCGGTGGCGGCCACGCACACCATCTCGCCGCTCCCGGCGCAGGCCGCGGAACACATATCAGTTTTACGTATTGGTTCCGGGCACGTCGCCCTGACGGTGCGCAGAATCACTCCGGCTCGATCAATCCGCTTCGCCAGCGCTGCCGGGCCTGGCCGTTTTCGCGTGCTGTCGCGCCAGCTTCTCATCCGGGATGACGTTGGAAAGCGCGGCCACAAGCTTGTTCTTCCAGCAGGTAACCACCTCTGCCTCGCCTTTCATCATGGCCTCGTAGCCGATGGGGGCCACCTCGGCCGGGTCGGCCTTGTCATCGGAACCGCCGAGGCCGGTATCGAACATCTCGGCACGATCGAAAAATACGGTGCCGGTGCCGCCGGGCATCAGACAGCTCGGCCGAATCCGTGCAGCCCTCACCATGAAAGAAGAACTGGCGCCGGCAGGCTGTTTGAAGCCTCAGCCTTCGTACCCCATGGTCGTGCGAAGCTTGTCGCGCAAGGGCCCGAGCGTGACGCCGTAGCGTGCGCTGCGCGCCGTATCGTGCTGCAGCGGCTGACGCACCTGAGCCGAACTGAGCGTGTACACGGTGCGTCGTGTCTGATGGAAGTCGAGACAAGCGGAATCGAACGGAAGCTGGCAGAATTCGAGCAAGCGACGAATCTGGTTGTCCGTGTCGCTCTGCAGCAACTCGTAACTGTGGTCGAAGTAACGCTGCGGAAACTTTTTCCGCCACAGCGCGCTCAGGCGATCATAGCCATCGTAGTAGTCGACGAGATCATCCAGATCGTAGGTGAAGTCACATCCGATCGGAAACAGCTGGCGATAACAGGCGAAGCATGTTTCCAGCGGGTCGCGACGAGAATTCACCACGCGGGCTCCGGGGAGCATGGTGAGCGCCGCCCCCACAAATGCCCAGTTGTTCGGGGTCTTGTCGGTGAAACGCGGATGTTGTTCGCGCAGGTAGTGCGTCCGGTCCAGGTATGTCTTGCCCAATCGCTGCCAATCCTCACTCGTTGCGGTGGGCGCCCACTGCGGGAAAGGCCGACCCTGGCGGTCGGATTCCTCGTCGAGGATAGCGGGCAGCACATCGAGCTCGTCGCCGCCGTGGACCTGCGGATGCGAGGCAAGAATCTGCTCGGTCAACGTGGATCCGGAGCGAGGCAGGTGCACCACAAAGATCACTTCCCGGCCCAACGCAGCGTCGGCCGGTTTGGGCTGCGGCCCTGAAAAGGCCCCCGCGATGGCATCGACTCTGGCGCGCTCCTCTTCCCTGTTCCAGTACACATGCCGCCGCTTCAGCGCGTTTGCCCTGCGCACGATATCGAAAGCCGCCGCGTAGTCGGCCTGGTCTTCCAGGGCTTTGGCCAGCGTGAAGGCCAGCGCCACCCGCGCCTCGTGCGGCACGCCGGGCCGGCTGAGCAGGTTTTGCAATTGCTGGATATCCTCGCTGCGCAGGGGTTCCGTCTTCAGGTTGCCCAGCGCAATCCATGCCTCGGCGCTATCGGGCTGCCGGCTCAACGTGCCCCGCAGCATCCTGGCGGCAGCCGGCGTATCACCCAGATTGAACATCGCGTCCGCCAGCTTGTTGCGCGCCTGGATGTGCCCCGGCACGATGGCGACCGCATGTTCGAATGCGTCGCGCGCCTGTTCCAGGTTGCGGGTGAACTGGAGGACGATGCCGAAGTTGTACCAGGCTTCCGCATTTTCGGGATCGAGCTCGCAAGCACGCTGCAGGTGTGCCAGCCCATCCGCGCTCGCACCCGTTTCGACCAATGCGCTGCCCAGTGTCATGTTGATGGTGGCATCGTCCGGACGATGCGTGAGGGCGCGGCGCAGATGAGCGACGGCCTCCGCATGCGCACCGCGCATCAAGGCAGCGATCCCCATCAGGCGGTGCGCCTCTGCATTGGCGGGTGCCAGTTCCAGCGCGCGGCCGAGTACGCGCTCGGCAGCATCGGGCTGCCCGGCGCTTAGTGCAGTTATCGCCTCCTGCAGCAGACGAGCGACAGTCTGCTGCAATGCGGTCGCTCCCGATGGTCCTGAGGCAGTGGTGGTCATGATCGGAGGGACAACTGAGGCAAATAAGAGCAAATGTAACGCAAATGGACAGAACGAACCGTTCATCACCCGGAAGGCGTACTCTGAAGCTGGATCACCGGATGGCGGCGCGCGGCATGTTGAGAATCCACTATCAAGGCAGTCACGCGCCGGGGACCTGGAGCCCGGGCGGGCGGTTGCCGCAGGACGTCGAATGGCTCGATCTACTCGATCCAACCCCTGATGAACGCCAGGCGGCCGAGGCGCTGCTGCAGACGGCACTGCCGCAGCGTGATGAAATCAAGGGCCTGGGATTATCCAGCGGACAGCGTCGCAACGATCGCATGCTTTCCGTGCATGCGCACCTGTGTGCCGACCGGTCAGCGGATGACCCCACGCCACTGAGCATCCTGGTGACCCGTACATACCTGGTGACTTTGCACTATGCGCCATCGCGCCCATTGCAGAAGGTGGCCGCCAGCATTCCGCAAAGCCCCGACCGGCTGTATGGGCCGGACCTGCTCGTGATGCTTTTTCAGGCCATCGTCGACGACGTGGCCAACCAGATGCAGACGGTGGCCAGCGACGTCGCCAGACTGTCGGATGATGTGTTCACCAATGAACACGAGCGCACCAGGGTGCTGCGCGACAAGCTGCTGCGGGTGGGCAAGATCGAAACGGGCCTGGCACGCTTGCGAACGTCGCTGCTGGGTATTGGCCGGGGCGTGGGTTTTGTGGAGAACCGCGCTCCGGACTGGTTCGGCGACGAAGCGCTGGGGGGCGTAAAGACGGTCGCCAATGATCTCAAGACACTGGACGAGTTCGACAATCATCTCACCGGCAAACTGCAGTTCCTGCAGGATGCGGTCCTCGGCTTCATCAATACCGATCAGAATGCGGTGATGAAATTGCTCACGGTGGCGTCGGTGGTAACGATTCCGCCGGTCATCCTGGCCGGCATCTGGGGCATGAACTTCAAGCACATGCCGGAACTGGACCCGTGGTGGGGCTATCCGATGGCACTGGGCGCCTTGCTGGCCAGCATTGTGGTGCCGCTGGCATGGTTCGGCGCCCGGGGCTGGCTGTCGCGCGACTGACAGAAGCAAGCACCCGGCCGCATGCGCCATCCACGCGCGCGAAGATCGAGCGGGAGCGATGAACACTCGTCTCGTGCATCGCCACCCGCGGGTCTGGGCCTCATGCCCGGGCGGTGATCAGGAACACCGGATATTCGTTCACGCGACCATCAGATGCCGTCTTGCTCATCATGTGCGCGGTGCGCGCGCTGGTCCCGACAAATCCGGCCGCACGAAGGTCGGCCTGCAGGGCATCCCGGTCAAATCCATGATGCATCACGCCGGGCACGTCGTCGCCATGGAAACTGCCGTCCTCGGCATCCAGATCGGCCAGCGCCAACCACCTCCGGGCTTGAGCATGCCGCGGAAGGTTTGCACCAGCGCCGCCACATCCTGAATATGATGCAGCGTCATGCTGCTGAAAATGAGGTCGAACCGCTCCGCCGGCGGTGGCTCGCTGGTGAGGTCGAGAACACGTGTCTGCAGCTGCTCCAGCCCGGCCGCCCTCGCCTTCTCTTCCAGCACGGACAGCATCCCGGGTGACACGTCGCAAGCCAGCAACCGCCCCACCGCTGGCGCCAACGCCGCACCCACGAGACCGGTGCCGCAGCCGTATTCCAGTGCATGCCAGTCCGCCTGAAGCGGCACCGCCGCTTCGATCGCCGCGGCGACAGCGGCGGCCAGCTCACGGCGTCTGGGGCTTTCGTCCCATTCGGCGGCAATGACATCGAAGCGCTGACGATTCTGGTCCCGGGAGAAGGTAGACATGCTGTATCTCTGCTAGATGGTCTTGCAGGTATGGGCGCACCAGCGTGCAATTCAAGTTAGACCCGTCGCCAGGGCGCTGAAAGCGTGCAAGCGCTGGTGCACCATGCGGCGGGGAACCGGCCAGTGGAACAGGTGGCAAAAGGTCGCACGATGACAACCCGTTTTTTTTCAGCTTTCCCGGGAGGTGAGCATGTTCAACAAAATCAGACGCTGGCGTGTACGACGCGCAGTGGCACGGCATCCGATCGCCCAAGAACTGTGGCAACACGCGCTGCAGCATTGCGCCCCGGCGCGCCGGCTGGGCGCCTCCGATCAGGCTGCGCTGCGCGTGCTGGCCACGTTGCTCCTCGACCGCAAATCCCTGGAGCCGGTCAAGGGGTTGCACCTGGACGACGCCGACCGCGTGTTGCTCGCCACCCACGCGTGCATTCCGATCCTGAAGCTGGGCTTCGATTGGTACGACGGCTGGCGCAGCGTGATCGTGTATCCGGATGCATTCATTCCACGACGCCCCCAGATGGATGCCGCAGGAGTGGTTCACCAGACCGATGCCGCGCTGGCCGGTGAGGCATGGGGCCGCGGCCCGGTGATCCTGTCATGGACCGAGGTGCTGAACATCGGCAGGAAACCGGGGCACAACGTGGTCATCCACGAAATGGCGCACAAGCTCGACATGCTCAACGGGGACGCCAACGGCTTTCCGCCATTGCACCGGCGCATGAATCGCCGCGTGTGGTGGCGGGTCTTCTCGAGTGCATGGGACCGCCTGCGGGAGGAACGCCGCAACGGGCTCGAGTTGCCGATTGATCCCTATGCCCTGCAAAGCCCCGCCGAGTTCTTTGCAGTTGCCAGCGAGCAATTTTTCGAAGAACCGGCGAGGTTGCGCCGGCATTTGCCGGACGTCTATCGGCAACTCACGCAGTTCTACCGCCAACACCCGTGACCTGCAGGCCCGCTGCCGCCGCCGACGTCCGCCGCCGCGGCCTCCAACCTGAGTTTTTTCTGACTCCGCCGGCACACTGAAGGGGCGTTCAGCGTCTATCGGCGTAGCATGAAAATCAGTCGCGGCAACGGTACCAACCGACCGCTCCAGAAGTCGCCGGCAGTCGCCGTGGCAGCCGCTTCAGGCCGCTGCCCTCGTGGTGCCCACGGGGTGCAGATGCACGTCGCGACCCACTCCAATCCACTCCCGGAGGAGAACCACAATGAAAGCAGTCGTATTCCACGAGGTCGACGACATCCGCATGGAGGATGTCTCCGAACCCGTGATCGAGAATCCCACGGACGCCATCGTCCGCCTCACCGCTTCCGCCATCTGCGGCACCGACCTGCACTTCGTGCGCGGCTCGTTCGAGGGGATGGAACCGGGCACCATCCTCGGCCACGAAGGCGTGGGTATCGTCGAGGAGGTCGGCGACATGGTGCGCAACTTCAGCGCCGGCGACCGCGTGGTGATCTGCTCCACCATCGCCTGCGGCAGCTGCTCGTACTGCCGCGCCGGCTACTTCGCCCAGTGCGACAATGCCAACCCGCACGGCAAGCGCGCCGGCACCTCCTTCTTCGGCGGCCCCGACCCCACCGGCCCCTATGACGGTCTGCAAGCAGAAAAAGCACGCATTCCGTTCGCCCACATCGGCATGGTTCGCATCCCCGACGGCGTCAGCGACGATCAGGCGATATTGATCTCGGATATCTTCCCCACCGGCTGGTTCGCCGCCGACATGGCCGACATCAGCGAGGGCCATACCGTGGTGGTGTTCGGCTGCGGACCGGTCGGCATGGCGGCCATCATCAGTGCGAGGCTGATGGGCGCAGGTCGCGTGATCGCCGTCGATCACGAACGCGACCGGCTGGAGATGGCGCAGCGCCAGGGGGCCGAGATCATCGATTTCGACCGTGAAGATCCGGTGGAAACCATTGTCGAGCTGACCGGCGGCATTGGCGCCGACCGGGTCATCGATGCTGTCGGCGTGGATGCGGAAAAGGCCGGTACGCACCCGCCGCAGGATGGTGGCCAGAACAACGGCGAACACACCTACAAGGCTGGCGATGCGCCCTCCCGGGTTCTGCAATGGGCGGTGCAGGCCTTGGCCAAGGCTGGCACGTTGTCGATCGTCGGCGTATATCCGCCCACCCTCTCCAGTTTTCCCATCGGCCAGTCGATGAACAAAAACCTGACGCTCCACATGGGCAACTGCAATCACCGCAAATACGTGCCGCATCTTCTGGACATGGTCGCCTCGGGCGTGTTCGATCCTGTCGACATACTCACCGAGGCCGAATCGATCCATGGCGCGATCGATGCCTACGAGGCATTCGACAAGCGCCAGCCGGGTTGGCTGAAGGTCGAGCTCAAGCCAAAGTCGGCCGCCTGAGCGCCGCATTTACCGCGCGAGGATGGCGGCGCTAGCCCGAATCAACCGTGACCTGCCATGCCCCCCGGCCGTCGAGCCACCATCCAGCGCAAGCGCCGCGCCTGCAGCGTGGCCCAAACCACCCACACCACCACTGGAGCAGCACCCCATGAACAACATCCTCGACACCCTGTCCAACGAGCACGATGAACTTCACGACATCTTCAAGAAGAGAAGGCTACCAAAGACAATCAGCCCGACGAACGCAAGGAGTTGCTGGAGAAGATCGAGCACGCCCTGATCCCGCACGCGAAATGGGAAGAAACCGTCTTCTACCCGGCCTTCGCCGAACGCGCCAACCACGAGCAGCTGCTGCAGCATGCCGAAGCCATGCAGGAACATCGTTCGGTGGAGAAGTCGGCACTACCGGACATCCACGCCGCCGATTTCGGCTCCCGGCAGTTCGCCGGCTCCGCGCTGGTGCTTGCGGAAATGATCGAGCACCACGCCAACCAGGAAGAGGAGCAGATGTTCCGCTCCGCGCGCCAGGTTTTCAGTGCCGAGGAACTGGCCGACCTGGACGAAAAGTACGCAAGGTGGAAGGACTCCACCAAAGCCAAGGTGATGGAAACCTATGCCAAGGCGAAGACGGCGTCCGCCTCCACGGTGAGCTCACCGTCCTCGCCGGGAATCCGAAGTGTCCCGCTTCGGCGGACGTGGGCATCAGGTCATACATGCCGGCGCCGGCCACGGATCCGGTGCCGGCGCGGTTGGCGGGGGCGCTTGCCCCCTTTGCCTTATTCTCCGGCCTCGGCGCGCAGCATATGGCTACCGACCGCCGGTGCCGACATCATGTCCTGTACGGGGCCGAAGATGCGCCGCGACAGCTGCACCAGATCATCGGCGAACAGGCTGCGGGTATGCGGGTTGTCCCGAAAATGGCGCCAGCGCTGCAGGATATCCATCTTTTCCGGCTGCCCGTGATAACGCGTGCCATCGAAGGAACTGCCGCTGGCCACGGCGGGCACGGCACGAAACCCTGCGTCGTTGAATGAAACGCCCAGCTGCGTGGCCAGCTCGCGCCGATAGCTGCGCTCGCGTGCCCAGCGGTTGTAGTTGATCACCACCAGCGGACGCGGCGAATGCACCTTTTCGCGCAGGAACGCGCGGGCATGCTGTTTCCAGATGCGCGCGACGGTGGGCCATGTCACCACCGCAGCGCCCGCAGCTTCGCGGCTGATGCCGGCCTTCTTGCGGCTGGCGAACAGATTGAATGGCCCCCTCAGGATCAACACATCCAGCCGCTCGCCGGAAGCACCGACAAGGCTGTTGTGACGCTGTTCCACATCCCGGCTGCACACCATCCCCAAGCAATCGTCGTAGCCGTGGACCAGGACGTCCCTGGCAGAAACGCGGCCTTCCTGTTCGTGGCGCAGATCGAACCGCGGAATGTTGGTCCGGTAGGAATGCCCCGAATCCAGCGTGCGCGCACTGTGAAACGGGTTGGTGCCGGGTTCGGCGCAATTGAGGAAACAGTAGCGTCCGTCGACCTGCGCCAGCAGCCAGTTGATGATGGCATGTGTGCCG
This sequence comes from uncultured Gammaproteobacteria bacterium, assembly GCA_963747595.1. Lineage (GTDB taxonomy): Bacteria > Pseudomonadota > Gammaproteobacteria > Xanthomonadales > Rhodanobacteraceae > Oleiagrimonas. Next base: position 177,307 of record CAVVFO010000002.1, on the reverse strand, counting down.
CTGCGGGACAGTCCGACGACGCGGAATTCTCGTTGGTTCACGGGAGTTCGGATCGACATATATCCATCCTAGAGCGTCGCGCGGCCAACCCTCAACCGATGTCATTCCTGTGCAAGAGCCGATTGCAACGGAGTTCCGTGATGAAAAATCTTCCCGGAGGCCGCGGGCCGGGAAGCGGATGTCGGGGCGCGACTTGAGGCGCCGAACGGCGACCAGGGGCGAGAGCCGGCTCGCACGTCACGTGAAGCCGGGAGCGCAATCACGCTGTACACCTCGCCGCTGCAACGTGGGGCGAGAGGCGAGCAGCCCGCGGCGGCCACCCACTGCCCGCCCGGATTACGGCAGGCACCACGCTCGCCATCCTGCTGCTGCACTTCGCGCAGGAAGCTCGCTGCATCCTGATCGCCGGCCTGCTCGGCGTCCTGGATGTACTGGGCATAATTCTGGCCGCCCCGGCATGCACGCAAACCGACTCGTCATGCCCAATAAATGACGATCATCCGGGCCCAGGAATACGGCAACCCTTCATCTTTTTCCGGCGTTTCTCTCTTGCATATCCGGTGCGTGTGTTTTTGCTCCGCCGGACGCGGCCGAATATTATTTCTTCAGAATGCTGATACTGCCGTCGCGCTCCAGATACGCTTCCTTTATTGCACGCAGATGGGTAACGCCCGACCCGCGCATCGCCTCGGCCAGATCCCGCTCGCCAATACCGAGTCTATTCATTTTCCCGTGATTTACTTCACCGTCGCGCACCAGCAGAATCGGCCGGCCCTTAACGATCCAGCTGATCACCGGCACCCGCATGGAGGCATACATCAAGAGCCAGTACACGAGCATGATGCCGGCCGTGGCCGCAAGCGTCGGCAGGAACGGCGCATTGGCGGTCAACGTGCGGCTCAGGTTGGAGCCGATCAGCACTGCAAGGATAATATCGAGCGCGGTCAATTTGCCGAACATCCGCCGACCGGCGAAGCGCACGAGCAACAGCCCGTAAAACAGAATCAGCACGGCACGGATCATCATCTGCCACCAGACAATGTGCCCGCGGCTGCCGATCAGCGTGTGAATATGAATGATATCCATGAAAATATCCGAATTGGCCCGCAACGCTCTTTCCCGCCCGGCTGATTCTACCCCGGCCATCTCGACGATGCCCTTCACACTCTCCGGGGCGGCGGACGGCATTCTGGCCACTACACTCGGGAAGCGTGCCGCGCGTGGAGAATGCCCGATTTACTGTTTAGCCGCCGTGGACTCCACAGCCTGTGCATCGCTTCCCTCGAATCCCGCCTTGCAAACGCTCTTGCGAACGCAACCGATGCGTGAGGCGGCCCAACGTGCAGGGGCTACCGTCGCGCCTTCACGCCGCAATTGGCGCCATACCCTGAGCACCCCATGAACCCGGAAGCTCTCCTCCCATATCCTTGGATCGGCGGCATCGTTGCGGACCCGGGCGGGCGCCGTGGACGGATCCGCATGGCGAGCGACATGCAGGTGGTCGTCGACGCAGCAATCGGCAGCACCCGGCCGATTGACTCGACGCCGCAGACAGCTGTGGTGGTCGTCTCGTCTCTCGTCGATGAATGCCTTCATTTGCGCAGTCGGCGATCGAGCTCCGGCTGGGCAAAACACGCTCATCTTCTCACGCCGGAAGTTGCTCAGCCCCTACGCACGCATCGATCCCACTCAGCCTGCCGGACCTGGTTTTACAACATTTGTGCTGTGCATCCGCTCCTTCGCGGCAATCGACTCGACTGCCGCCCATGCGGGCACAGGCCTTCCGGTACTCGAACACCATACGAACTACCCGCTCCCCCGTCACTGTAGAGTTCACTGATCTGCTCATCACTCCATCCTGCCCCACAGTTGGCACCTCCGCGCAGGAGGCGGTTCATCTGGGATACAAGTGGGCCGGAGCATATAGTCATGAGAAGTTCCTGTGTGTCCACCACGGCGGTTACGCCCTACATCAAAAGGCAATCCCATGCGGCACATGAGTCTTCTCATCCTCATCGTCATTGGATACCTGGTGACGGGGCAGGCCTGGCCCCAGGATGCCCTGATGAAGCAGGCTCAGGGATTGTTCAAACCGTTGCCCGTCTCAGCGCCAAAGTTGCCGGACAATCCCGCAACGCCGGCCAAAGTGGAGCTGGGAAAAATGCTCTACTTCGAGCCACGGCTATCGCAAAGTCACTCCATCAGCTGCAACTCCTGTCACATGATCGGAATGGGCGGAGTCGACCTGCAGGAGACCTCGCTGGGCCACCGCTGGCAACACGGCGGCCGCAACGCACCGACGGTCTACAACGCGGTGTTCGATGTCGCACAGTTCTGGGATGGACGTGCCAAGGATCTCGAACATCAGGCGGGTGGACCGCTGCTCAATCCGGTCGAGATGGATATGACCAAGGCACATGTCGTCGAACAACTCAAAGGTATACCGGGTTACGCTGCGGTGTTCGCGAAGGCCTTTTCAGGCACCGCAAATCCGATCACCTTCGACAACGTGCGAAAGGTGATCGCATTATTTGAGGCCACATTGATCACCCCAAACGCACCATTCGATCGCTATCTCGAGGGCGATGAAAAGGCTCTCGACGCGCGGCAAAAAGAAGGCTTGGCCTTGTTCATCAACAAAGGATGCGGGGCATGCCACAACGGCATCAACGTCGGCGGCGGCATGTATGCCCCCTTCGGCGTTGTCGAGCGTCCCGGAGCCAGCATTCTTCCGCCCGACGACAAAGGCCGCTTCGCGGTGACCAAGACCGCCAGCGACGAATACGTGTTCCGTGTGCCCTCGCTGCGCAACATCGTCCTGACCGCCCCGTATTTCCATAGCGGCAAGGTGTGGGACCTGCGTCAGGCCGTCGCGGTCATGGGCAACAGCCAGCTCGGGGCGAAGTTGAGCGATGCAGATGTAAGCAAGATCACGGCCTTCCTCGGGTCATTGACGGGCGACCAGCCGAAGGTCGTCTTGCCAACCCTGCCGCCCAGCGTGGCCACGACCCCGCGTCCCAAGCCGTAGGGCGGTTGGCCCAGGCAAGCCGCATGAAGGGGAAACATGCCGCAAGAGCGGATAAAATGGCAGAGCACCGCCCATGGGCCTGTCGAGCCGTGCCATCTCCCGGATGTCTGGACGCCCAAACATATGTGACCTCGGTTCCCAGACGCGCCGATTGCGGGATGAATGATCAGCGCGGCCATGCCGATGATCGGCAATGCCCTCAAACAGGGGGCCGATGAGATCCAGTGATATCGCCCATCATGTACCGCTGAAGAGGAAACACCGGCAGCTCACAGGCTCTCCAGCGCCGCGCGCAATTTTTCGTCCGCTTCATCGGCGATCGGCTCAAGCGCCGGTTCCTCCGCTACCTGAAACATCGTCCTGGGATTCAGTATCGACACGCGGCTGCCGCCGTCCACGCTCTCCACGACGACGTTGCATGGCAGCAGCAGGCCCACCTGCGCAGCAACCTGCAGCGCGCGGTGCGCAAGATCCGGGTTGCAGGCACCGAGAATGACATAGGGGCGAAAGTCGATGTCCCGCTTCTTTTTCAGCACGCCGCTGACATCGATTTCCGTCAATACGCCGAAACCCTGTTGCGCCAAGGCGGCGGTCACCTTCTCCTTGGCGGCGTCGAAGCCGAGGTTCATGTCCTTTACATACGCATAATCCATTTCGATCTCCGGTGTGTATGCGGCAAGCCGCGAGTACCTTCGCCACGACCTGGCCATCTTGCGAGACGGTGACAGCCGTGGGTGCCGTTACGCCTGTCGCTTCTCGTCGACGTAGTCACGCACGAACTGCTTCAGCTCCGGCGTGTCGCACTCGAACCCCATGTCCAGGGCCTTCTCGATGACTTCATCGCCCGGCGTTCCGCGTTCTATGCCCACGTGCATCATGGTGAACGCTCCGGAACGCTTTCCCGATGCGCAATGCACCAGCACCGGTCCCGGCAAGGCTGCAACCTCGGCGCGAAACCGATCAACAAGCTCCGTGCCCAACTGGTCTCCCGCCACCGGAATGTGCGCGTAGGTCAGACCCGCCTTGCGCGCTTTCTCTCCCTCTTCGTGCGGTGACATTGTTTGCCCCTCCTCACCTGAAGTGCGCAGGTTCACGAGGGATTTGAAGCCACGTCGGGCCAGCTCGTCCAGGTCTTCCGGTGTTGGCTGGTCCCGCCCGACAATGAACCGTTCGTTTACCTTGATGCTGTCTTTCATCGACGCTCTCCTGCAACCATGTGATCGGTGGTAAATGCGTCCTCGATGGCCGCTGCCATGGCGCTGCACGACGTATGAGGCACCGGGCTGCGCACTTCGCCGTCTGCGAACCGTTGCGGCCATCGCGTGCCTCTTGCCGCATATCGGGCCGCGCTCCGAACCGCGTCAGCTCACGTCGCGACGTCATAATCCTGCTTGTGCCAGGCAGTCATCCCGCCCAGCAGATTGAACACGTGCTCATACCCGTGGCGTTCGAGCATGCTGACCGCGAGGCTGCCCCGGTGGCCGACGCTGCAGGTCACCGCCAGCGGTTCATCTTTTTTCACGCCCAGTTCGCCGAGCCTCTCCTCGAGATCACCGACAAAGATGTGGCGCGCGCCGCGTATATGGCCCTCATCTTCGAACTCGCTGATCTCGCGGACATCAAGAACCGCATGGTCGTCGGCGGCTTGCAATTGGCGGGGGGTCATCGTGCCGGACATCTCGATCGGCAGCCCCGCATCGCGCCATGCCGCGAAGCCGCCCGCAAGCGCTCCGGCGACATCGTCGCGGCCGATGCGCGCCAGGGCGAGCTGCGCCTCGAGCAGTTCTGCAGGACCGTCGACGATGAGATAGACCGGGAGGTGGTTGGTGATCCAGCCTCCGTACCGCCCCAGGCCATTCAGCCAGATGCTGTAGGAGTCGGGAACATGACCGCCCGCGAAAGCCTCCGCATCGCGTGTGTCGATGACGATGCCATTCCGGATGCGTTCGTGAAACTCCCCCGCTTGCAGCCAAGGCACAGGCCGTGCGTCGAGAGGTCGGCCAGCCTCCAGATTGACTTTTTCCATCAGCGTGAAATATGGCGGCCGGGCGATGCGCTCGTGCGCTTTGTGCCGCATGAATTCGTCCCGCGTCATGACGGCGGCGGCATTCGAAGCCTGTTCAATGCCGAGGGTGGTGTGGTCCCGTTCGGCGACATTGCCGCCACAGACGGAACCTGCCCCATGCGCGGGAAACATCAGGGCTTGATCGCCGAGCGGAAACACCTTCTCCTGCAGGACGTCGTAAAGCAGGCCGGCGTTCTCCGCCGTCCTGTCCGCATCGGCGAGATCCGTGCGACCGGTATCGCCCGCGAACAGCGCATCACCCGTGAAGACGCCCCAGGCGCGCTCCGGTCCATCCGCGAGGTAGATCGCATAACACATGCTTTCGGGCGTATGGCCCGGAGTGTGCAGACCGCGCAACCGCAAACCGCCGACCGTGAACTCATCGCCGTCAGCCAGGCGAATATCGGCGTGGGAAAAATATTCGTGATCGCCGGCCACGATCCTGGCGCCGGTCAGTCGGCGCAGCTCGGCGCCGCCCATCTCGAAATCTTCCTGGCGGTGCGTCTCGAGCACGTATCGCAGAGTCAAGCCATTGGCGCGCAACACAGCGAGGTAGTCGTCCAGATCGCGACGCGGATCCACCAGCACCGCCTCGCCGCTTTCCGCGAGGACGTACGCCACGTGGGCGATGCCGGGAGTCTTCATGCGTTCAAAAAACATGGAATGCGCTCCTGATGTGAGCAGGCCCTCCCCGAACACCCGTGATCTTACTATCCGCTCCGCATGTCTCAATCACCCGGCTGCGCAACGATTCAGGTGGGATTCGATGTCGCGACGGCACCTGGGCAATCAGCCGCCCGAATCCGGCAGACACGGCTTGCAGCCACCGTTGCCAAAGGGTGCGGCGCGCATATGGCCGTCATTGAAACGCCCGCTGGATTGCGTCCGAACGTATGCATCCGCGGCAGCCACCGCCGCGTCCGGCGTCAGCAGCCTGTGCACAAGCGCAACCTCGCGCGGGGCCCGGGCTCTTGCAGGCCGCTGAGGCTCCTCCTCGGGCGGGAACCCCGCTCGCCGGCCGTTTCTCCCGCTGGACCATGCGCCGGGATGACCGGCCAAACGCCCGGCGCGGATGCCTTGCCAGGCACACCATCATCGCCCGCCCGCGGCACGCATGGTACGTCGGCAATGGCTCCCGACGCCCTTTCGTCAGCGTCCGTGAAAACGTCGGAGAAATTTACAAATTGGCCAGGAAACACGTAAAAAGAACAACACCAGACCCCATGAAAACAACGTGTTGTGCACTGGCTCAAAAGATGCTTGGTCAGCAGTTGCAGAGCGACTTGCCCTGCGTCACGCCGATGGCGGAGGTAAAGGCAATGAGCACGAAAGAGAACCGGTTGGCGAAAGGCGGGATCTTGGCAGCCTCGATGCTGGTCTTGTTTGCACTGGCCCCCTGGGCGCTGGCCACCCCCGTCCAGATCGGCTTCAATGGCGCAGGGGGAAGCGGGCACGCATCGCTGACGATTGCGCCCGATACCACCATTGGCGATCCGGCGGGCGCCCAGATCATCACGGCTGCAAGCGGTACGTTTTCCGACACCGCCCTCGGCATCAATATGGCATCGATCACCGGGGTGGTGGCGCGGAATTTCGCCACCCCCAACGACGTGGTGCCCAGCCCGGCGGACGATCCGCTGCCTTTTCCTCCGGTGCCGTTCCCGATGAGCTACAGCACGCTTGCCGTCCTGAATCCGCCGCCGAGGGACACATCGATCACGTACGACGACCTTTTTTATCCTGACGGCTCGCCGCGCACATGTTGGGATTACCCCTTCTCTGGCGGCTTTCTGGACCCCTACGGGGTGATGTTCACCCTCGACAACGGCGGTTTCGTGGACCTGTGGAGTGACGGGTTCATGTCCCCGGGCGGCCTCACCTATGGGTTTGCCGTAATCCTTCCGGACACCTCGGCCGGCGGCAACCGGGTCAGTGACTTCCAGTTCAGCGGCGTCCACGCCGCAGTGCCAGAGCCGAACTTCGTCTGGCTCTTCGGTGCCGCGTTGCTTGCCCTGTTCGCTTGGCGGCGCAATGCGAAAAATACGACGTAGCCGATCGGCCAGGTAGCCGGGTGTCGCCGGCTGTTTAGGGTTCGCCTGCGCGATTTCATGCCCTGAAAGGCGACGCAGCGTGTCCGGGGGCAATTGGCACGGTCGCCCTGCGGGCTGGACCAAGGCAGGGCAAAACAGGGTCGTGCCCGTTGCGATCCATCAGCACACCCTGTGAAGCGTCGGTACACATGCTTGCTGCTGCCGGGACCGCCGGAGAGGCTTCCGAATCACCCCGCCGCGGGCAAGCGCTCGCCCGGCGGCACCCGTTTCCTGCGCGTCAATGTTCCTGTTCGGCAGCTTCGCGCCCTTGCTGGCGGATGATGGCCTCTTCGCGGGCATCGATGATCGACTGCATCACGCTGTCCACATCGACGTCGCTTTCGTCGAATTCGAAATGACCGCTCAGTTCGCTATCCGGTTGCAGTTCGCCGCGCTCGAACAAGGCCCACATTTCCTCCGCATAGTGCGTATCCAGAAGTTGCGGAGCAAAACGGGACAGGCAAATGCTGATGTTGCCCACATCCCGCCGCAGCATCGTGCGTGCCGCGTTGTTGCCGCTGGCGCTGACCACCTGCGGCAGATCGATGATGACCGGGCCCTCATCCGACACCAGCACGTTGTAGCCGGACAAATCCCCGTGGATCAGCCCGGTACACAACATGCGTGCCACTTGATGCACGAGCACGCGGTGATACGCACAGGCCGTGGCCGGCGAAAGTTGCACTTCGCCTAGCCGCGGTGCGGACAGCCCATCCTCGCCCGTCACCAGTTCCATGACCAGGACCCCATCGAAAAACCCGTAGGGCCGAGGCACGCGAACACCGGCCGCGGCCAGTTGGTACAAGGCATCCACTTCGGCATTTTTCCACGCGACTTCGGCCTGCTTGCGACCAAAGCGCGTGGCCTTGGCCATGGCGCGGGCCTGGCGGCTGCCGCGTGCCTTGCGACCTTCCTGATATTGCGCGCGCTGCTGGAAGCTGCGCTGCGCCATGTCCTTGTAGACCTTGGCGCAGCGCAGGTCATCGCCGCAGCGCACGATATAGACGTCCGCTTCCTTGCCGCTTTTCAATGGCCGCATCACGGCGTCGATCACGCCTTCGTCGATGAGAGTGTGCAAAGTGCCGGGAATTTTCATGTAGGGAACACGTACGGATATCAAGTACAACTTTTTATTATGACTGATAACCCGGGCCAGTCGCGCGCCCGGCAAGATGGACGCACGGGCGCAGATCCATTTTCCCGCCCCGCCACTGCCCTCCCGGTCCGGCACCCTGGCAGGGCCGCAGCCGGCTGCACAGGTTTATCGACAACGCTGACCGTCGCAGCTATCGGACGCCCCTGCTGCACGAAACCTTCGTCCAACGCGATGCTGCAAGAGATGCGCGGGTCTCTGCAGCAGCAACGCGTCCGTGACCGGGAACGAGTTTCGCCCCATGACCGCTACCAGGGTCCGACGCTTGGCTGGTGGGACCCGTCCCCTCCAGCGACACGGGGCCAAAGCTGGACAGGGCCGCAACCTCCCCGTCGCTTGGCTCCAGATTTCAGTGCGAAACCTGCTCCAGGCGGCGCCCGCTGGTGCGGGGGCCCATCAATGCGATCAGTCCGGCGATCAGGTCGGTCACGCCGATGCCGGGGAAGCCCACGAAGAACGATGTCGCGGCCACCACGCCGGGCAGCAAAAAGCCGCCGACGGCACCGCCGCTGTGGCCGATGCCGTCAGAAAGCGTGAAGCCGCTGGTACGCGCCCGGGTGGGAAACAACTCGGCGGTGTAGGTATAGGCCGCCTGCAGGTACAGGCCCAGCGCCAACGAGCCCAGGAACAGCCCGAACGTCAACACCGCAACCCCGGCCAAGGCGCCCACCACCACCATGCCGGCCAGCCAGATCACCGAGGAACCGAGGATCAGCAGCCTGCGATCGAAGCGGTCGGCCCGCCACGCCATGAGCATGGCGCCGAGAGGGTAGCCGATGGAGCCGATGCCGATGTAGAGGATCGAGCTGTTGACCGGGTAACCATGGTCGGCGAGCAGCGTGGCGGCGTCACCGAGGAAGCCATAGTTGCCGATGTACCAGAAGAACCACATCAGAACGACTATCAGCAATCGGCCGGCATAGGGACGTTTCATCGGCGACGGAACGGGAAGGAGTCGCTCTCCAGCGAAACATCCTGCGGCTCCGGCTGCGGCAGCCCGGCGCCCCTGTCCCTGACTGCTTCTCCATGCGCGTCACGAGTTCGTCCGCTTCTTCGACGTGCCCGTGCAGTGCGAGCCATCTTGGCGACTCGGGAAGGTTGAACCGGGCGATCAACCCGATGGTGGCGATCAGCCCGCCGATCACAAACAGCAATCGCCAGCCATGACTCAGCGTGGGCACCAGTGCCAGCGCCACGAAGGGAGTGACCGCCTGCCCCAGGATGCCAACCAGGAACGTCAGGTTGGAGATGCGGCCCCGCTTGGAGGCGGGTGCCAGTTCGCCGACGTAGGTGGAGACGAGGTTGAGGTCGCCCCCCCCCATCCCGAGGCCGGTGACGAAGCGCCAGATCGAGAGCGTGACGATGCCCTGGCCGTTGCATCGAGGAACGATCCCGCGGCCGTCAGGCTCATGGTGAACAGCAGGATCTTGTACCGACCGACCCGGTCGGAGATGGCGCCAATCACGATCGACCCCACCGAATAGCCGATCAGGCCGATCGCGAGGGCCACGAACAGGTCTGCGAGCCGATCAGATGGAACTATGTCTTGATGGCCGGCATCCCGTCGCCGATGTCGGCGATATCGAAGAACGCGAAGAAATAACCGACACCGATAATCGCCAGATTGCTCTTTGGAAACGCTCAGATAGGGATGCGGTGCTGGCGAGCCAGCACGTCCTGCGAGTTGCCTGTCGTCCTCGGTTCTTTGTCCTGGTGCGACTGCCTCGTGCTCATTTCGGCGTCCTCTCGCGGAACAGCCGGCATGAAATGGCGCCACCACGAGATCCGCACCGGGCCCGATGCCTTTGCGCAACCTCATGGTCGCTGTTCCTGCACGGGTCGGAGCAGTATTACGAGCTTCTCTGTCGGCATCACGCGCTCGCCAGAGGTCCCCAAGGGATGGCGGAAGGAGGCCGTGAATAGCCGGGACGCGGAGCGAACCCTCAGCCACCTGCAGAAGAGCGTGCACCGGGTGCACCCAACATGGTCGAACAGGCACTCCGACATCCGCCGGCCGACGCCCGTGCGGGTGGCCGCGCCGCACCATCAACACGTTCGGGGAGCTCAATTGCCCCCACGCTTTTTCGGGAGACCAGGGAGACTTGAATACATCAAATACTTCCCGCCCCATTTTTTGGCATCGCAATCTGTCTGCTGATTCCCCTGTCGTTTTGCATGTCGCAATATTTTACAAAAAATGCCGGATGGACCCCGACTATCATACACAAGCAATTGAACAATAACGCATTTATATGCTGGCATAACTTCTGCTTATACACGGATACGACGGAACACCAGGATCGCCTGCAGCCGTCGACATATGCGTCCGGAGAGGCAACGGTTCTCCGATTTTGAAAAACAATCGGCAGGAAGCCGCACTACCCCTCCCGGGTTCGCGGCCAACAAGGGAACATCATGGAAAAGAAATTACCGATCTGGATCGCGGCTCTCGGTTTGATGGCCTTTTTTTCCAGCGCCTCTGCAACGGCGCTGAACGACACGTACCACGGCGCCGATGGGCACGGATACGGCGATGTGATCAGCGGGACCGGGGTCACCACGTACAACATCGACGGCATGGATGCGAGCCTGTCGGGCACTCTACTCACCGTCAACATCTATACCAACTTCGCGGGCAACGCAGGCATAGAGTCGCAGTGGACGAAAAATGCTACAGGGATAGGTTACGGCGATCTGTTTCTTTCAACCGGCTGGAGCCCGAATGGCTCGAGCCCTTACAACGCTGACAATGCCGCCAACGGCAATCACTGGACATACGCGTTTTCGCTGGACAATCCACTCGACAACTCGGGGGGCAGCGGCACCATATACGCGTTGGGGGCTGGCACCAGCAGCAACCACAATCCCGATGCCCTCCTCTCCGACTACTTCATAAACTGCTCCGGCGGCTGCGTATACCGCAACGGTCAGGAAGTGGCGGTGGACACGTCCCTGGCCATCGCAACGGCCAATACCGGATCCTGGAGCGTCGGCAACGGGTTCCTGAGATTCAGCTTTGATACCGCAGGCCTCGATCTCGACCCCCACAACTTCGGCTTGCATTGGACCATGTATTGCGGCAACGACGTCATCGAAGGTCTGGATCCGCCGGCGGGAGTCCCGGAACCGGCGCCTCTCGGTCTCTTTCTGCTGGGTCTCGGGCTGATCGGCCTGGGCGCCAGGCGACAGCGGAAAATCGCACGGTAAACTGGGGCGGAACAGGCGCGAAGGTCATTCACCGACAGGCCGACCAAACCTCGACAACGAAATGGCGACCCGTTTTCCGGCCTTCGGCGCGAAACGGATCGCCATGCCCGGAACAAGCGGCAAAAACAGCGGGGCGGGCAAACACGGGCCCGCCCCTTTTTTCCTTTTCATTCGCGGCTTTCGGCGTACTCGCCTGCGGCTTGCCTGGCGGAAATACGTCGAGGCGCTGGCGGCGCGCTCCGCTCGGGCACCTCGAACAACCGCCTCCCAGCCGACATTGAGCGACATTGAGTGAGACAGGAGGGCCGCGGCTGGAGGCAGGGGAAAGATAGTTATATTTGCATTAACCATACCCTTATTTTTGGACGCCACGCGTCACAGGCGGATTGCGCGACACCGGTCAAATATGTCCTTTTAAAGATTGACTGGGTCGATCCCATGTTCGCCATGCGCTACCCGCTCCGACATGGATACCCAGACCATTTTTTAAAAGTGTCGAATAACGTTACAAAAAGCTCTTGAAATAATAGATTAAATAAACATAACCCATTAATAAACATACTCATTCAACCATGGCACGAAGTGTGCAGGATGAATTATGGCCTGGGGCCATTGATGCACGCAGTTGCATAGAACGGCTGAGACGCACACACCCCTCCCGGGTGATGAACGGGATTCATTCTGAGGCAAGAAGGTAAGGGACGCGTGTCCGCCAACGTCTCCCATTCTCCAATTTGAGGAGCATGTCATGTTCAAGATCATAAAATGCATATCGAGGAGCGCATGGGTTAGCGCCGCGGTCCTGCTTTTGACGGGAGCCATGATCCCGTCGGCCAACGCGACCATTATCCTGGAAGGCAGCGATGCGATCGGATTCCATTCCCTTTTAGGCAATTCAAGCGCGATAGCCTACCGCGATCAGACCTGGTCAGCCATTGGAGGGAGTGATCCAAGGCCGATTGCCGCGATCGGCAGTGTGACGCTGGATTCGGGGACCCACGCCGTCTCGAACTTCGCGACTGTGGCCGATGCGGGCCCATTGAGCAATTATGTGGCGCTGTACTTCATCTCCGGCGGCGGTTGCTGCACCGAGGATGACAGCCTTGTTACGGCTGCCGGTGCACAAGCAGCCATCAGCGCCTACCTGGCGGGTGGCGGCACGGTGATGATCGAGAACTATACTGGCGGTAATGCATGGGACTTCGCGGTCGGCGCCGGCGGAGCGGGCAATGCTCACGTCGCCGGTGTGGGTGGCGGTCTTTCCGGCTCAAGCTGCAGCGACAACGAGACGGTCACAGCCGCAGGGACAACCAACGGCTTCACTCAGCCCGGGATTCTTGGCTGCTGGACCCACCAAGCCTATGACCAGGCCGGTTTTTTTGCCGGGCTTGGGCTTTACAACCAGCTACTTCAACGGTGGCCCCGATTATCCTGCCGGCTTCTCCAGCCTGCTGGCAAACGGCAAGACCGTTACGGGTGGTGGCGGCGGTGTCACGGTCTCCGAGCCCCCGACGCTTGTACTTTTCGGCCTCGGCCTCGCCCTGGCCGGACTTGCGCTCAGCCGTCGCAAACGCACCAGCTGACCGGCATTCGGCAGCAGAAGGCAGACCCCGTTTCGGCGGGGTTTGCTTTTATGAGCAATCCGCTCAGAGATCCGATCCGATCGAATCGAGGGGCCAGTGTCAATGATTTCGGGGACCCCTGAATCCAGGCGATTCCCTGCCACCCACCTCGCCCCAAAGGCATCGACCGAGGTCAGGTCCCGGCTTCAATCTGAGTCATGAAGCGCTCACCGCCTACGTGCCCCGCCGCTTCCAGCATTGCTGCCAAGTCCCGCCCCTGCATCCTGTCGCGAAACAGCGCGCGGTAAGCACTGTGCCCCTCGGCAGTGGTGTGGCCCTGCTGCCCATGCGGAGGTATGGCGTCACCAACTGGATCAGTGGCACTTCGGCATTGAATCCACCCCTGACCTGACCCGGATGCGCCTGGAATCCTCCTCGACCCGAAGCCTCTGTCGACATAATTTACACTTTGATGAATTTGAACGGATGCCATATGGGCAACTTGTTGTTATAAATAGAAAGGTTAGTTTGGCACATGTTTTGCTTATGTCAGCGTGGTCGTTCTTTTCGGCCCTTTTTCTATCGCCACGTAGGGAAACAACTCAATGCGATTCGCACCAACCGGCAACATCCTCATGCTCGCAGCGCCTGCGATGTTCGTCCTGGCCCTGATGGCTGCGCCTGCGCACGCCACCACCGTCACCGTCCATCCTGGCGACAATCTCGACCCCGATACCAGCGCTCCGCTGGGTGTACAGGGCGATTCCGCACCAGGCTTCGCAAGCGGCTCGTTTCAGGCCAACGGCAGCACCAAGACCGCCAATGTGTTCACTGCGGCCCAGCTGTTCGGCAGCGGCTCGTCGGTCACCATCGGCGACCTGCAGTCGCTGAGCTACTGGACCAAGCAGAAAGTCCCGGCCTCCGGAGCGCCGGTCAACTGGTACCTCCAGATCTACACCGCCGCTGACGGCCCGAACAACGACGCGTCATGGTATGGCCATCGACTGAATCTTGAGCCCTACTTCTCGCAAAATCGCTCCGAACCCGACAATACATGGGTCAAATGGTCGACCGATGGCGCCACCAACAAGCTGCGGGTGTTCGATGCCAACCGCGGGGACGGACAAGCCATATACGGCACCTACAGTGATCCGTTTCTCAGCGACCTGACTGGCGGAACCATCAACTGGAACGATTACTACAACGGTTACGTGGACCAGACGTTCGATTATCGAAGCGAAAAAATCGCGTATGTCTCCCTCAGCACCGGCAGCGGCTGGGCAGATGGATTCACGGGTCAGGTGGACGGCCTTTCGATCAACTGGAATGCCGGTGACGCGTCGCAGACGACCAACGTGAATTTCGAGGCCAGCAACGCCCAGGCGGTGCCGGAGCCCTCGGCGCTCGCGATGTTCGGGCTGGGTCTGCTCGGTCTGGGTGTACTGGTACGGCGTGGTCGGGGTCGGCGCTGCTGAGCCGGGCCTTCCAGTCACCAGGAAGTGCGGTCCGCTTCGACGGGCCGCACTTCGTGTTCAGCGACTACGGCCGACGTTCGTAGCGACATGAAGGCGCAATGCGCTGCGGCAAGCACCGGAGCCATGGGAAGACTTGCATGCCAGGTCTTTCATCGTACCTTCCAGGAACAGCGCAACAACCGGGCCGCCCTTTCACGGCCTCCGCCAATAGAATCGTGAACGCCTGTCTCCCTGGTGCCGGGGAGATCCGTGCCGCCACGATAGCCGCGCCGGGGCCCGATGGGTTTCCGCAATCCGCGGTCACTGCCACTGTCACTGCACGGCCCGGAGCGGTAATTACGCCCTCCTCTGCCGGCATTGCGTGAACAAGCCTGCAGAGGTGGCAACCGGGGCCATGTTCCCGGACACTGCCCAGTCATGTTCTGGCTAGCCGCCCTTACTGGAGTGTCCGTCAGCCTTCCGCGTGTTGGTGTAGAACGCATCCAGCGTGGCGTGCATCGCTTGCAACGATTTCGGGTTGACGTAGATGGGGTGGCCCGATTTGAAGTAGGCGTACGTGATGTGCGTGCGCAGCTTCGAACTGAGGTTGACCTGGCTCAGGTCGTATTCGGTGCCATGAAATGGCGTGGCCAGATCGTAGTAACCGTTTTCGGAAAGCACCCTCAGGTACGGATTCCTGCGCATGGCCGACGCCAGATCGTCGGCCACGTCGGGCATCAGTTCGTGAGGATGCGTGGGCGAATGATGCTTCCAGTCCCAATGCTTGTATGCCTTGATGTTGAGCCCGACATACTCGCGATTCGTTTTCCATTTCAGCACATGATGGACGTACCACAGGTAGCCCTGGTTGAGCGCCGGTGAAATCTGCTGGTCCGATGGATCAAAACCCGGCTTGGAGGCGATCGCGTTGGCGTCCTCGGCGAGGTAGCGGCCGTCGTAGCGACCCATGTGCTCGTGTTCGGGCAACATCAATTCCTTGCGGAACTCGGCGGCAGACACGCGCAGCTGGGCACGCTCGAGGTACTCGACCGGCAGACCGGTGAAGGCGTGTATCTTCTGCGCCATGGCGTCCAGCCTGGCCTTCGGCAACTCGTTGCCCACGCGCAAGGCACTGGCGTACGGCCCATCGGCAAACGTGCGGGCCTGCGCCACGAAAGCCTTCAGGCTGGCGTGCTTGTTGGGTACCTTGTGGTGATACCAGGCTAGGGCTGCAAAGGTCGGCAAGTCGGCAATGTATCTGTCGTTCGTGCCGGGTGCGGAGTCGAAATAATTGAGCACCGAGGACTGCAGGATGACGCCATTCACGGCCACGCCCTGCTGCTGCAGGTAATTGGCCAGCGCGGCCGAGCGCGTGGTGCCGTAGCTTTCGCCGTAAAGGTAGAGCGGCGAGTTCCAGCGATCGTTGCGGGTCGCATAGCGCTGTATGAACTGGCCAAACGATTTCACGTCCTGGTCGACGCCCCAGAACATCTTGCCCTTGCCCTTGCCGACCACATGGCTGAAGCCCGTGCCCATGGCATCGATGAACACAAGGTCGGTATCGTTGAGGATGGTTTCGTGACTGGGCACCACGTCATACGGCGGCGGCGCGTTCGCAGCTCCGTTGGTCAGGGCGACACGATACGGACCCAGACCGCTCATCGTCAGCCAGTTGCTCGACGCGCCGGGGCCGCCGTTGTAGAGGAACGTCACCGGCCGGTGCGCGAGGTTGCGCACGCCGTCCCTGGTGTAGGCCACATAGAACATGCTGCCTGTAGGCTGGTTTTTCTTGTTTCGCAGGATGATGGTCCCGGCGGTCGCGGTGTAGTGGATCGTCTTGCCCCCGACCTCGATGCTGCCGTGGGTCTCCACCGTGCGGGCCTTGATCACGTGTGCCAAGGCCGTGTGCGCCTTCTTGTCACCCTTCTTCGGATGATCGTGCCCGGCTGCCAGAACCGGCGCACTGGCAACCGTCAGCCCCGCGAGGATTGCCAGAATCAAGGTTCGCTTCACAACATGCTCCTACTGTCCAGCCATGACAAAAACGCACGGCGGAATGGGAAAAAGAAGAACAGGGTACATTGTCTTCATAATGAAGACATCAAGCAGTGCGCCCTGATCCCTGTTTTGCGCTACGACGGGCCATAATCGGCTGGAGCGGCTAAATTGAGGGCTCACTCCTCATCGATTACCCAGATTTCCGGCATGACCTTGCCCGACCATGCCGGAAAATGGGGCGGAAAAGGTGTCGGGGCCCCTCAAACGGCGCGTCGGAATCGAGGCGAGACATCGCACATCTCGGGTCAGCAACGCATCCCCCTGCACCGCGTTCGCGCCATGCCCCATCGGCTGCGCCGATGCTCTCTACGGCTCCTGCCATCGCGAGCCTGCTTTGGCGGAAATGTCGAAATGGGAGGGCCACTCTCAAGCAAGTCCCTTGCGGCTCTGCGCTCCTTAACCGGTCCAGTGCATGGTCTTCCTGATGAACGCGGTGAGTTGGTCCGCCATCTTGATATCGCCTTTGACAGAGGGGTGGCCGGCACCTCCGTGCTCTGCTTTTCCATGTAAGTGAGGGAAGACGAGCGTGCGGACGAAACCGAACTTTTGCGGAAGCTTTTCGAGCCAGGTACTGATGGGCGTGGTGACCATGGGACCAATGGCGGCGATGACCGGTGCTTTGGGAAAATGCTGGTGCAGGCGCGCGACAAACTTTTCATAGACCGGCAGGAATTCATCGGCGGTGAGTGGCTTTTTGTAGCCGTTCCGGTTCATGTCGTTGGTGCCCAGATTGATGATGATCAAATCGGGGACGTACGTCTCTTCGTTCCACTTGGGGCGCGCGTGCATCGGCAGTGTGCGGGCAAAGAGTTGGGGCATGGTGTTTTTGCGGGAATTCCTGGCATTGTAATTTCGATACATGCCCTTGCCCGACCAGCACACCATCATGAGTCGGGCATCAAGGCGGCGCGCCGCGATGGGCGCATAGGCCATGTAACCGTTCTCGAGGGTGACGCTGTTGGCCGGGTGGTTGTCGGTTGCACGATTGCCAAAGCCGCATGTGATGGAATCGCCGACGATGAGGATTTTTCGCGTCCGTGGAGTGAGCTGTTCGACCGTCGCACCGGGCGAAAGGATGAAACCATCGAATCGGGCTTCTCCGAGATACCCTTCGGAACGCTTGAACAATTCGACCGTGTGACTGGAGGATTCGAGACCAGAGGCCAGCACGTAAGTGGTTTTCTTTTTGGTAACGAGCAGGAACCGAGTGGGCTTCCCGTCGATCACCACTTGCATGGCGGCAGGCTGATTGCTGGTGAGGTGCAATTTGGCCGAGACGGAGGTGCCCTTGAAACGCAGGCGAATGGCGCTGCCAGTCCAACCGAAGCGGTACTCTTTGGTGAAGCGGCCGACATAGACCACGTGGGGGTTATTCGGCGAGATGGCGACCCCCCTGCCCGTGCCCGCCAGAGTTGGCGCGGCCGCGGTGAGCAAAACGGCCAGGAGGACAAGGATGAGCGGGAGACGTTTCATTGCGGACCTTTCGGGCAACGAGCAAGCGCATGACCATAGCAGAGACCCCGTCATGTCACGCCACATGAAAGAACCCGGGCCATGATGGGCGGTGAGGCTCCGTCGTGCGTCGACACGCCTTTTATGTCCTGATGGCACTGCTACCCCTGGTCAGCTTCCTGCAGCAGCATCTATTCGGCCACGCGCTGCCGCTCGATTTGAACACGGGCATGCGCCTATGCTGGCCGGTGCTGGGTGCGCCGCGATTCTTCTCGCGCCGCGTCGCCGTGCAGGCCACGCTGGCAGTCACCTACCTCGGCCTCATGATCGGTCTGCATCGGCATGCTGTTCATGCATCTGATGAGTCGCGATGGCCCGGAAGGTTCCGGGATCTGCTGGTTCTGACGCTGTCGATAATCCTTACATTTCTCATGCTTCCGGAAGGAGAAAAACATATAATGTGTATATAAATCATATAGATATCTATATGGCATATATCGTGCTCGATGCAGGGTACCGACACCTGTCAGGTGTTCATTAGGGAGAGGGGTTATGAACGCACTAAAAAAGCATACCGGGATCGCCGTAGCGCTGGTTTTGGGGACGCTGTTTTGCGGCATCGCCAGCGCGACGACAATGACCGTCACCACAAGCAATGATGCTGCCACCCTGAGCAGTGAACTTGCCGGCACCGGGGTGACCATCAGCAATGCATCCTACACGGGCCCGGCAGGCGCCTCCGGCACTTTCACCGGCGGCACGAACGCGGGGCTCGGCATCGATTCCGGTATCGTCCTGACCAGTGGCAGTGCAGCGGCCGCGGGACACTCCTGGAGCACAAACAGCGGGGTGCCAGATACCCAAAGCGGAGCACCGGGCGATCCGAACATCGCCAATTCCCATGACGCCGTCAACCTGACGTTCCATTTCACAAGCACTTCGACCACGGCATCCTTCACCTACTTCTTCGCTTCCGCGGAATATTCAAACTACGTCAACTCACAGTACAACGACGAGTTCCAGTTCCTCATCAATGGGCAGAACATCGCGCTCATCCCCGGGACGAACACACCGGTCGCCATCAACAATGTCAATGCAGGCGGACCCAATTCCTCGGTCGGCACCAATCCGTCGAATCCGCAATATTTCATCGACAATCTCAACGGCATGAATCCGGACTTCGATTACGATGGCTACACGAAAAATTTTGTTGCCAGCATTTCCGGATTGACACCCAACGCCGACAACACCATCTCGCTGATCATCGCGGACGTTTCCGATAGTGCACTCGATTCGGCAGTCTTCATCGAGGCCGGCAGCTTCACGAACCAGCCACCGCCTTCTTCGGTCCCGGAGCCGGCTGCACTCGGCATGTTCAGCCTGGGCATGCTGCTGATCGGCCTGTTCGCAGGTCTGCGCCGACGCTTCGACTGAAAACCGGCCATGTATCCACGGGCTCGCGTTCCTGCAACCCCCGGCGACGGGGGTTGTTTTTGCGCGCCACGAACGCGGCTTTTGAAGTAACAAAGGGAGAGCAACAAAGAGGACGGAGGCAATTGAGCAGCCTCGTCCATAGGCTATTCCCTACACGCCTGCCCCCTCTGTCACGATAGTTGTCCGCTTCCTTGAACCACCAACCCGGGGCGGGCAGGACCTACTCGTGACCCGATACAGCCAAGAACTCAAACAGCAGATCGTAAAGAAGATGATGCCACCCAGCAGCCAAAGCGTGGCCGCCATCAGCCGTGATACCGGCATCTCCGAGCCGACCTTGTACGCTTGGAAAAAGCAGCTGAGAACCGAAGGATACGTCGTGCCCTCCAAACCTTCCGCCCCGGATCATTGGGATACCAAGACCAAGCTGGCAGCCGTGATCCGCACCGCCACCATGAACGAGGCCGAGCGCTCAGCGTACTGCCGTGAGCACGGCTTGTACGTGGAACAGCTCGATGCGTGGAAACAGACCTTCGAGGCGATGGATCCGTTGGGGCCGGCCACCAGCAAGGCCGACCTCGCCGCCATGCGCAAGAAGAACCGAAAGCTGGAAAAAGAACTGCACCGCAAGGACAAGGCGCTGGCTGAAACAGCCGCGCTGCTGACCCTGTCAAAAAAAGCCAGTGCCATCTGGGGCACCGACGAGGACGCCTGATCCCCGCGTCGATGAAACAGATGGCCATCTCACTGATTGATGACGCCGTGGCGGTCGGCGCACGGCGCCACAAGGCCTGCGATGTGCTGGGCATCAGCTGTCGCACGCTGCGCCGCTGGCGAGGCGCCGAGCGCCTTGGTGATGGACGCAAAGGAGCGCCACGCCGCTGTCCTCATGCCCTGAGCGATGCAGAAAAGCAGCGTATTTTGGACGTGTGCAACAGCACGTCATACAAGAGCTTGCCGCCCTCGCAGATCGTGCCACGACTGGCGGACAAGAACACATATTACGGCTCCGAATCGAGCTTCTACCGGGTGTTGCGCGAGCATGCACAGGACAACCACCGCGGCCGAGCTCACGCCCCGCGCAAGGTTGCCAAGCCCAAGTCATGGTCCGCCAGCGGCTCCAACCAGGTGTGGTCATGGGACATCACGTATCTGCCCGCCAGCGTGCGCGGTCAGTTCTATCGCCTGTACATGATGATGGACATCTACAGCCGCAAGATCGTGGGCTGGGAGGTCCACCATGAAGAATTGGCGGCCCACGCCGCCGAGCTGATGGACAAGGCCTGCCAGCGTCACCGTGTTGCGCGTGATCAGCTGGTGCTGCACGCCGACAACGGCAGCCCGATGAAGGGCGCGACCATGCTCGCCAAGTTGCAGGAACTGGGCGTCGTACCATCCTTCAGTCGGCCCTCGGTCAGCAACGACAACCCTTACTCGGAGGCGATCTTCAAGACCCTGAAATACGTCCCGAGCTACCCGAGCAAGCCGTTCCAGAGCATCGACGCGGCGCGGCAATGGGTGCAGCGCTTCGTGACTTGGTACAACACCGAGCACCGCCACAGCGGCATCCGCTTCGTCACCCCGCAGCAGCGCCATGAGGGCGAAGACCACGCCATCCTCAACGCGCGCAAGGCTGTCTACGAGGCGGCCAAGCGGACCATGCCGGCGCGTTGGCGAGGGCGTGCAGTACGCAACTGGACCCCGGTGGGCAGCGTCTGGCTCAACCCGGACACGCCCGCCGATGACCTATCTCAAACCGTGCCGCTAGCGGCATGAAAAAGCGGACAACTTTGTTGACAATCACCGCCTGGCCCCGGCGAACCGGCCGCATCACGGCTGTCAGTGATGGGATGCTGTGCGCATGCCTCGCGGGCCACGGCTCGAACTGCCCGGGACACCGCTCCATGTCACGCCCTCCGTCCCCTTTTCGCTTTTTCGTGCGAAGTCAGGTCGACGTGCGGATGGCTCGGACAAGGTCGGCGAAGTGCGCCTTGACCCTAGGATCGGCATGGGAGTGGTTCACTTCCTTGACCAGCTTGGAGAGCCGTTGGTTGAACGCATGAACCAAGCTCGCGAACTGCTCGGGATGGTAGTCGATCAGGCGTCCCAGCTGGGCAGCCAGCGACACGTCGTCGGGCAACGGGCTGGGTGATCTCCAGTGATACTTCAGCCATTCGACTGCCGCTGTCGTGCGTTTCATCCGGTACATCAACCCGGCGATGTCGACGGGATTGTGAGCAAAGTGCACCTTGACCGACATCGTCTTGTCCGCGGCGTGGGGCGGAATGACGATGCGGGCGGTCAGCGTCTGTCCATCGTAGGTCCAGCTTCCGGGATGGGCGCTGTCGGTTCGCGAATAAGGCGTTCCGTTCACCGTGACCGTCTGGGGCAACGTGGCCATGGGCAGATCGACTGTCACCTTTTTCGCGTTCGGCATGCCGGGATAATGCCCCTTTCGCGGATGAACCGTCAGGCTTGCCTGATGGTTGTCGCGCTCGGCATCGATCGTGGTGAAGGCATATTTGCCGTGGCGATATCCCTGCGTATCACCGGCATCGGTATAGAGCCGGGTGTGCGAATGCCCGCCCGGCACAAGCCGCAGCACGATCTTGCTGTTGTCCATGGTCTGCAGCTTGCGGACCGAAGGCGGATTCAGTGGCAGCACCGCCCCGGCGCGCACGAACACCGGCACTTCGTCCAGCGTGTAATCGCGCTTGATCGTGCGGCCGCCCCTGATCACCTCGCCGCGATTGCGGTCATACCAGCGTCCCGGCGGCAGCCAGAGCGAGATCGTGGCCACGCCGTTTTTCATCGGCTGGGTGACCGGCGCGATCAGCATGTCGTCGCCGAACATGTACTCGTTTCGGGACGTGTAGGCCTGCGCCTGGTCCGGCCACGCGTAATACAAGGGGCGCAGGATGGAGACGCCGCTGTCGTAGGCCTCGCGCGAGGCGGTGTAAATGTACGGAGCCATCCGGTAGCGCTCATCGATCGTCTTGCGAAGCGCAGCGAAGTCCTTTGGCGCGAACCGCCAGGGTTCCTTGCGCAGCCCCGGTTCCTTGGACGAGTGCGTCCGCAGGATCGGGCTGAACGTGCCGAACTGCATCCAGCGCACGTAGAGTTCCGGGTTGATGTGGCGTTTGGCCTCGGGCGTGCTGTCAGGGAACATGTGGCCGCCGATGTCGTGGCTCCAGTATCCGTAGAGCACGTTCGATGCGGTCGCGGTGAAGTAAGGCTGAAAGGCGAGCGACGCCCATGCAATGACCGAATCGCCGGAAAAACCCACCTGGTAGCGATGATTGCCCAGTCCGCCCCAGCGATGGTAAATCAGCGCGCGCTTGTCGGTCGTCCGCTGCATGTGCGTGTAGAACACGTAATTGAGCCACCAGGTGTTGGAAAGACCCGGCATCTTTTTCGAATCCGGCCACTGCTGCCAGTCGAGCCACCAGAAGTTCACACCTTCCTTGCGCAGGGGATCGAGCACGACATTGAACAACATGTTGACGAAGCGCTTGTCCGCCGCCTCGAACGCAATCGGCTTGCCATCGGTCACACCCATGGCCCTGGCGGCCTCGGCATACCTGGCCTCGTGCGTGCCGATGCCCGAGGCCGGGTGCAGGTTGAGCGTGGTTTTCAGGTTTTGCCGGTGCAGCCAATGCAGGAATCCCGCAGGGTCGGGAAACAGGCTGCGGTTCCAGGTGAAGCCGGTCCAGCCGACGAGTTGTCCAAACGTGTCCTGTTTCGAATATTTCGGGTTCCAGCTCAGGCCGTCGGTGCGGTGCCAATCCATGTCGATCACCAGTACGTCGAGCGGGATGCGATAGCGCTTGAAGTCCGCCACCAGCTTGCGCAACTCGTTGTCCGAATAATTCCAGTAGCGCGACCACCAATAGCCGAAGGCAAAGCGAGGCGGCATCGGTTCACGCCCGGCAATCCTGGCGAAATCGCCCAGAGCCTGCTTGTAGTGATGCCCGTAGCCGAAGAAATACAGATCCTGGCACGTGGTGCACGTGCGCCGTTTGACCCAGCGCCAGGGGCTGTGGTCGAACAGAAAGGTGCTGGAATCGTCGATCACGTGCCAGCCTTCACGCGAAATCAGCCCCTGACCCAGATCGATCTTCTTGTGGTCGCCGAGTCGCACTGCGCCCTTGAACCGGTCCAGCGTGCGTGCGGTGCCATGAAGGTTGCCGGTTTCCGGCATGCCCGGATGCCAGGCGAAAGCGGTGTGCATGTGTCTGGAGACGACATGCAGATTGCGCGCATCGAATCGGCCGCTGCCCAGCGTGTAGGTCAGGCTGAGCGACGTAGTGTCGATGTGCAGTTCGCCGTTGCGCACGCCGGAGGAGAACTTCGGCACCGGCTGGCGGCGGTCAACGACCACCTGCGACGGCGCGTCGACGAAATGGCCATCGGGCGACCATTCCATCCGGATCACACGCGGCGTGAGCACGGTGAAGCGCACGTGGCCACGATGGACGATCGCGGCCGGATTGGCCTTGCCGTGCATGGCCGTTGCGGTGGGCCCCGCCACCGCCGGCGCGGCCGATATCGCCGTCAACAAAAGCAGGGCCGCTACTGCACGGATGTATCGCATGGTGTTCCTTTTCCTGTTGCAAGACGGGGTGAGCCCGCGCGCCATCGTGATGAACCATAATTCACCGGCGGCAAGGATTCCAAATGCCTGAGCGGCATTAGATCAACAGGGATCAACAGGTCGGTGTCATTGATTTCAGGTTTTCCGGCACGCAGCCGATGTCCTGTCCCTGCCGAGCAGATAGAGCCGCGGCAAGCGGGCCATGAGCTTCCTCCATGAATTCCCCGCAACGCCAACACGCTGTTCCGGAACGGAGGGCGGAAAGGGCATGACCTCCGCGTGTGGCGCTACATCAATGACCCGGCGATGACTGGCTGCAGTATGTGCCGCGCGGTCGCATTGGCGCCACCGACGATATCGCGGAGATCGTTGCACTGCTCGCGTCGGACCGCGGTCAGTGACTGACCGGCGCGAACTACCGTGTCGATGGTGGCATGACAGCGCGCTGACGGTCGGAGCGAAAGGGGGGACGGAGGCGATTAATCTGCGTGACCATTCGGGCACGCCGCGGTGGAATGAATCCAATTCTCCCCGCCCTCTTTTTCCCCGGCTCCTTTTTTGCCACAAGCGAGGGCCACCGCCCAGCCGCCGACGCCGGTGACGGGGTGAATGGCGGTTGACCGCAACGGCTGCGGCACGGCACGGGCGCATGGCATCGCGGACCTTGGAGGATGCTTGATGCTTGCGGTGGAGTAGTTGAGGCAGGTCAATTCGGCAGCGGTCGCGAGCATCCACAATGCGGGCATCCATCCGGATGTCTTCCGTAGATCATGGTGGTTCGATGACGCTGCCCCGCAAGAGAATCGCGTTGATCGTTGTGCTGCTTGGGACAGTGGGCGCGCTGGTGGCCGCCGGTCTTTACCTGCACCGCGCGCATCGCCCGTCGGACACGTTGAGTCTCTACGGCAACATCGATGTGCGTACCGTGCAGTTGGGTTTCAACGATGCCGGTCGCGTCGACCGCGTGGCCGTGGAAGAAGGTGCGAGCGTGCATCGGGGACAGCTGCTGGCGCAGCTGGAACCGGAGCGGTTCGAGGACGCGGTGGCCCAGGCCGAGGGCCTGCTGGGTGCTGCCCGCCAGCGCCTGGCCATGCTCGAATCCGGGTCGCGGCCGCAGGAAATTGCCGCAGCACGCGCCGCGTTGGCGGCGGCCAGCGCGACCCGCAACAACGCCCGGGCCACGTATGCACGCCAGCACGATCTTGCAGGGAAACACCTGGTGGCGCAGCAATCTGCGGATGACGCCTTGCGCGCGCTGCAGACCGCCGATGCGCAGACCGACAGCGCCCGCCAGACCCTGAGCCTGGCCGTGCAGGGCCCGCGCAGCGAAGACATCGCGGCGGCACGCGAGGAGGTCAAGGCGCAGGCCGCCACGCTGGCGCTGGCGCGACGCCGTCTGGCCGATACCCGCCTGCGCGCGCCGGCCAACGCCACGGTACAGGCGCGCATCCTGGAGCCGGGGGACATGGCCAGCCCGTCGGTGCCGGCGATGACCCTGGCAGTGAGGCACCCGGTCTGGGCACGCGTCTACGTGCCGGAAACCGAGCTCGGCAAGGTGCGGCCCGGCATGCGTGCCGACATCCACAGCGACAGCTTCCGGGACCAGGCCTTCCCGGGATGGGTGGGCTATGTATCGCCCACCGCCGAGTTCACCCCGCAGACGGTCGAGACCAGCGACCTGCGCACGCAGCTGGTGTATCGGGTGCGGGTCTTTGCCTGCAATGCGGACGGTCGCCTGCGTCTGGGCATGCCGGTGACTGTGCGGCTGCCCCTGCACGACAACCCGCCGCGAACGGACCCCGCGCATGCCTGCAGTCCCTGACGTCGAACCGGCGATCGCGCTGGAGGGCGTGCACAAGCACTTTCTCCAGGGTGCCCGGCAGATCGATGCGCTCGCCGGTATCGATGTGACGGTCGCGGGCGGCCGAATCACCGGGCTGCTGGGGCCGGACGGTGCCGGCAAGACCACGTTGATGCGACTGGTGGCCGGACTGCTCCTGCCCGATGCCGGCCAGGTGCGTGTGCTGGGCCACGACACACGCGACGCCGCAGCATCGGTCCAGGCCGACCTCGGCTACATGCCGCAGCGGTTCGGACTGTACGAAGACCTCACGGTGCGCGAGAACCTGGACCTGTATGCCAACCTGCAGGGTCTGCACGCGCATGCACGCCGGGTCCGCTTCGACGAGCTGCTGGCGCTGACCGCGCTGGGGCCGTTCGACCAGCGCCGCGCCGGGGACTTGTCCGGCGGCATGAAGCAGAAGCTGGGCCTGGCCTGCGCCTTGCTGCGCACGCCGCGCCTGCTGCTGCTGGACGAGCCGACCGTCGGCGTGGATCCCATCTCGCGGCAGGAGTTGTGGAACATCGTGCAGTCGCTGCGTGAGCAGAAGGTCACGGTGCTGGTGAGCACAGCCTACCTGGACGAGGCCGAATTCTGCGACGACATCATCCTGCTGCACGACGGCAGTCTGCTGGCGCAGCGCACACCCGACGCGTTCAAGGCACCGCTTGCCGGCCATGGCTATCGTGTGCGCGCCGATGGCGTGCCCCGGCGGACCCTGCAGGCGCGGTTGCAGGCGCGGGAAGGCGTGCTCGACGCCATCGTCGAGGCCGACGACGTCCGCGTGGTACTGAGCGGTACCGAACCGCTGGCGGCGCAGGGGGAGACGTGGACGCCGGCACCGCCGCGCTTCGAGGACGCCTTCGTCAGCCTGTTGCGGGACACCATCGACCCGGAGTCCGCACCGGGCGGGCAGCGCGTCCCCGCAAAGGCCGCCGAAGCGGGTTCGGCCGATACGGTTGCATCCGGGGCCCTGGCGATCAAGGTGCAGGGGCTGCGCCGGTTCTTCGGCGACTTCGAGGCGGTCAGGGGCATCGATTTCGAGGTCCGCCGGGGCGAGGTGTTCGGCCTGCTCGGCGCCAACGGCGCGGGCAAGAGCACCACCTTTCGCATGTTGTGCGGCCTGCTGCCGGCCAGTGCCGGCACGCTGCAGGTGGCCGGCGCCGACCTGCGCACCGCACCGGCCTCGGCCCGGGGACGCATCGGCTACGTGGCCCAGCGCTTTGCGCTGTACGGGCAGCTCACCGTGGCGCAGAACCTGCGCTTCTTCGCCTCTGCGTACGGTCTGCGCGGACATCGCCGCCGCGAACGGCTGGCATGGGCGCTGAGCGACTTTCGCCTCCAGGACCGCGCCGACACAAGTGCAGGTACCTTGCCGCCCGGCTATCGCCAGCGTCTGGCCCTGGCCTGCGCGCTGATGCACGAGCCTTCGATC
This sequence comes from uncultured Gammaproteobacteria bacterium, assembly GCA_963747595.1. Lineage (GTDB taxonomy): Bacteria > Pseudomonadota > Gammaproteobacteria > Xanthomonadales > Rhodanobacteraceae > Oleiagrimonas. Next base: position 149,935 of record CAVVFO010000002.1, on the reverse strand, counting down.
CTGTTCCTGGACGAGCCGACCTCCGGCGTCGACCCGCTCACGCGCCGCGCGTTCTGGAAACGCATCAACCGCGTGGCCGCGGAAGGCGTGACCGTGCTGGTCACCACCCATTTCATGGACGAGGCCGAATACTGCGACCGCCTTGTGCTGATGTCGCTGGGCGAGATCCTGGCCACGGGTTCGCCGTCGGAGATTCGCGCCCGGGCCGGCGACGCGGACCATCCCTCGCCGAGCATGCAGGAGGCCTTCATCCGCCTGGTGCGCGAGCACGAGGCATCGACGCGAAGAGCGGCATGAGGGGCCGCGCATGAACGGGATGCGGCTGCGTGGCCTGGTGCACAAGGAATTCCTGCAGATCATGCGCGATCCGTCGGCGATCGCCATCGCCTTCGTGCTGCCCCTGGTGCTGCTGGTCCTGTTCGGCTACGGGGTGTCCATGAATGCGCATCACGTGCCGCTGGCGGTGGTGGTCGACCAGCCGTCGGCCGTCGCGCAGGGTTTCGTGGCCGGCATGGAGCGGTCCACGTATTTCACGCCGCGGCGCTATGCCGGCATCGCCCCTGCCCGGCAGGCACTGATGCAGCGCAAGGTCTACGGCATCGTCTGGTTGCGCGGCGACTTCGCGCGGCAGGTGCAGCGTGGCGACAGCGCACCCGTGGCGGTATGGCTGGACGGCGTGGACGCCAACAATGCACGTCTGTTGCAGGGATATCTGCGCGGGGTCTGGCGCACCTGGCTGCAGCAGCAGGCCGACCAGACCGGGCGCCAGTTGACCTTGCCGGTGATGGCGCAGAGTCGTATCTGGTTCAATCCCGCGTTGCGCAGCCGTGATTTCCTCGTGCCGGGGCTGATCGCCGTCATCATGACCCTGATCGGCGCGTTGCTGACGGCCCTCGTGGTCGCCCGCGAATGGGAACGCGGCACCATGGAGGCGCTGATGGCGACCCCGGTGACCATGGCCGAGATCCTGCTGGGCAAGCTGATCCCGTATTTCCTGCGGGGCATGGGCGGCATGCTGCTGTCAGTGGCCATGGCGGTATGGCTGTTCGCGGTGCCCCTGGTGGGCAGCCTGTGGCTGCTGATCGGGTGTTCGGCGCTGTTCCTGCTGGTCGCTCTGGGCATGGGGCTGCTGATCTCCACCCTGGCCCGCAACCAGTTCGTGGCAGCGCAGGTGGCGGTGATCGTCACCTTCCTGCCGGCTTTCATCCTGTCGGGCTTCATCTTCGACATCGACTCGATGCCGGGCGTGGTACGCGTGATCACGCACGTCATCGCGGCGCGCTACTACGTGGCGCTGCTGCAGACGTTGTTCGTGGCGGGCAACGTGTGGCCGGTGGTGCTGGTCAACAGCGCCGCCCTGGCGCTGATGGCCACGGTGTTTCTGGGCCTGGCCTGGCGCAAGTCGCGCAAGCGGCTGGACTGAATGCCGATGGCAACCGCCGCCGCTGCCGAAGTGATCGTGTGTCGTGCCCGGCTCGCAGCAGGGGGGACGTGAGCATGGGCTCGCGGATCGTTGCCCTGGTGATCAAGGAACTGCTGGCGCTGCTGCGCGATCGTGCCGCCCGCGTGGTGCTGGTGGTGCCGCCACTGCTGCAGCTGATGGTGTTCGGCTACGCGGCCAGCTTCGATCTCAACCACGCCCCGTACGCCGTCTACAACGAGGACGGCGGTGCGGCGTCGCGGCAGTTGCTGGCGCGGTTCGAGGGCGCGTCCACGTTCAGGCAGGTCGCCACCGTGCGACACGATGCCGAGATCGCGCCACTGATCGACACCCGCAAGGTATTGCTGGTGCTGCATGTAGGGCCGCATTTCACCCGAGACCTGCTGCGCCACGAACCGGCACCGCTGCAGATCATCATCGACGGTCGCGATTCCAACACCGCCACGATCGCGTTGAATGATGCCAACGGCATCGTGCTGGCCTTCAACCGGCAATGGGCGGCCAACAACGGCTGGGGCGGGCCACCCGCCGATCTGGTGGTGCGTGCCTGGTTCAATCCCAACCTGCGCTCCCGCTGGTTCATCGTGCCGGGCATCGTCGCCTTGCTCACGCTGGTGATCACGCTGCTGGTCACCGGCCTGTCGGTGGCACGCGAGCGCGAGATGGGCACGTTCGACCAGTTGCTTGTCACCCCGATGACGCCGGCGGCCATCCTGTTGGGCAAGGCGATACCGGGGTTCATCATCGGCGGACTGGAGGGCGCGTTCATTGCCCTGATGGCCGTGCTCTGGTTCCACGTCCCGTTCGTCGGCAGCATCGCGGCGCTGGCGCTGGGCATGTTCTTCTTCCTGCTGGCGGCGATCGGCATCGGGCTGATGATCTCCTCGCTGGCCGTGACCCAGCAGCAGGGCCTGCTGGGCGTGTTCCTGTTCCTGGTGCCGTCGGTGATCCTGTCGGGATTCGCCACCCCCATTGCCAACATGCCGGTGGCGGTGCAGTGGCTGACCCTGGCCAACCCGATGCGCTATTTCCTGGTGATCGTGCGCGGGGTATTTCTGCGCGGCAGCGACGTGATGTCGCTGTGGACGCAATACCTGCCGCTGGCCCTGATCGGGCTGGTCAGCATGGGCATCGCCACGTGGATGTTCCGTCACCGGAGGTACTGAGCCGTCGGGCACGAAAACGAACGCCCTGGTCACGGTTCGCGTGCCAAGGGCAACTTCGTGCCAGGGCCCTGCGGGGATGCGGGCTGGCGGCGTTCGACCCTTCGCTGGCGTCGGGCCCACCACCAGCCACGACGCCGACGCCTGACGGCGACGCAGGCGAACCTGATCCCGTTTCTGGTTTGTCCCCGCCACTGTTTCATTTTTGGATTTTTCACGCGCAGCGATCATGTCCGCCAGCGCTTCGAACGTGCGCCGTTGATCGGAGACATCCGCGTTGGCCGCCCGGTCGCGGGCAAAACCGCGCAGTGTGACCACAACAAGATGGGCCAAAACCTCGGCGCCGTGCGCGAAGCGCGCATCCGACCGGGACACGTCCGCGACCAACGGCCGCCAGTCCGCCCCCCAGTCTGGCGGCGAGGGCGGAACTGACGGACGGCCCTGTCGGTTCGCGAACCTCGACGTCCTCGAACAACAGGAAATAGCGGTGCGTGTCCTCCCGCTCAAACCAGCGTCATACACTCTGAAGTGCGGTGATGCCATCGCCGCTGGGCCGTATCGTGTTCCGGGGTCGTTCCATTCATGAGAACCTAGCGTATCGCCGCCTCGTCCATCCGGCCGGGCCCGCCCAAATCAAACTTTCCCCACGGAGTGCGGCGCGCGCCGGCAGCGGCTCCGTTCCTGCCCCACGGACACATCATGCGCCTGTTTCTAGTCGCCAACGCGCGCTTCATCCGCGAGAACCTGCGCTGGATCGGCGGCTGTTTCCTGCTGACCCTGTTTTCCTCGTTCGGCCAGACCTTCTTCGTGGGCCTGTCCGGCAACGCCCTGCGTGCCCGCTTCGACCTGTCCGGTGGCCAGTTCGGCGGCCTGTACATGGCGGCGACCCTGATGAGTGCGATCACCCTGCCCTGGCTGGGCCGTACCCTGGACCTGATGCCGGGCTGGAAGGTCGCACGCTTCACCCTGCCCAGCCTGGCCTTCGCGTGCGTGCTGCTGGCACTGGCTCCGCAGCTGGCGGTACTGGCCATCGCGCTGTACCTGCTGCGCCTGTTCGGCCAGGGCATGATGACCGAGATCGCCTTCACCGAAACCGGCCGCTGGTTCGCCGCCAACCGCGGCCGCGCCATGGCCCTGGTGGTATTGGGCCTGCAGGTCGGCATGGCCCTGCTGCCGGTGGGCGCCGCGCTGCTGACGCAATGGGGCGACTGGCGGCTGCCCTGGCTGGTCGCGGCCGCGCTGCTGCTGCTGATCGGTTTTCCATCGATCCTGAAACTGCTCAGCGTCGAGCGCGTGCCCCACTCCACCGAAACACAGGCGGAGGCGACGCGCACGGCGCGCGACTGGACCCGCGGCCAAGTGATCCGCGACCCGATCTTCTACCTGCTGCTGGCCGGCACCCTGGCGCCGCCGTTCATCGGCACGATCATCTTCTTCCAGCAGGGTTACCTGATCTCGCTGCGCGGCTACGACCCGCTGGTGTTTGCCGCCGCATTCCCGGTCATGGCCGCGACCACCGTGGTGTTCGGGCTGGTCTGCGGCCACATGGTCGACCGCTTCGGCGCGTTGCGGCTGCTGCCGTTCTTCCTGATCCCGCTGGCCATTGCCTCGGCGGCAGTCGGCCTGATCACGCCGGTGTGGGGCATCTACCTGTTCATGTTCCTGCTGGGCATCAGCAACGGCTTCACCCAGACCCTGCTGGGCGCGCTGTGGCCGGAGGTCTACGGCGTCGCCAACCTGGGCGGCATCCGCGCCATCATCGTGTCCTCAATGGTGCTTTCCACGGCCGTGGGCCCGGGCCTGTCCGGAATGCTGATCGACCGCGGCGTGGCCCTGCCCACGCAGATGCTGTGGATGGCCGGATGGTGCGTGCTGGCCTCCTTCGGCCTGGCCGCCGCCGCACGCATCGTCACTGCGCGCGAAACAGGAGAGCGCTCGAGTGCGAAACACGGGTCTGCGAAACAGGAGTCCGAGTCGACTTCGTAAAAGTACACTCTGCCCCCTGTTTTTGCCCCGTTTCGTATCCCGAATAATGCAGGCGAAGTTCAGGCGCCGGATCGCATCCTGCTGATTTTCGATAGGAGCCAGTGCCAAGGCACGGCGTCCCCGATCTGCTCATATCATGACGAGGATGGAATGACCCACTGGCTTGTCCGCATCGGCCTCATCGTCGCCGGCGCCGTCGCCATGGCGGTGGCGGGATTGGCGCTGCTCAACGTGCTGCCGCAGGAAACCGGCCTCACCCGACGCCTCAGACAAGTCAGCCCGGTCGACAGCCCTCAATTCCAGCGCGAGGCCACCACGCTGCTCGGCGCCGAAGTGATCGGCGGCAACAAGGTGAACGCTTACCAGAACGGTGCCGAGTTCTTTCCGGCGATGCTCGACGACATCCGCCGGGCCCGGAAAACCATCGACCTGGAAAGCTACATCTTCCGCACCGGCGAGGTCGCCGACCGATTCGTCGCCGCACTGTCCGAACGCGCGCGGGCCGGCGTCAAAGTGCACGTGATCGCCGACTGGATAGGCTCCCGCGCCGACACCAGCATTGCCAAGAGGTTGCGCGACGCCGGCGTCCAGTTCGAGTACTACCATCCGCTGGACTTGAGCAGCCTCGACCGGCTGAACGACCGCACCCACCGCAAGCTGCTGATCGTCGACGGCCGCGTGGCCTATACGGGCGGCATGGGCATCGACGACGAGTGGCGGGGCCATGCCAACAAGCCCGATCTCAGGCGCGACATGATGTTCCGCATCGAAGGTCCGGGGGCCGCACAGGCGCAGGGCGTGTTCGAGAACAACTGGATCGCCACCACCGGCCGTGCACTGGTGGGCAAGCAGTACGAGCCGCCGCTGAAGCCCAGCGGCGACGTCGCCGTGCAGACCTTCGCCAGCGCTCCAGGCGATGGGCAGGACATGAAGCTGATGTACCTGTTGGCCATCGAAGGCGCGCGTTCCAGCATCGACCTGGAGGCGTCGTACTTCGTGCTGGACCGGCTGACCCGCAAGGCGCTGCTGGCAGCGCAGGCGCGGGGCGTCAAGGTGCGCATCATCGTGGAAGGCAAGTATGGCCACAGCCACCTGACCCTGGATGCGTCCCGCGCCGGCTGGGGGCCGATATTGGCGGCCGGAGCTCAGATCTACCGTTTCCAGCCGTCCCGGTTCCACAGCAAGCTGATGATCGTGGACCATTACCTGACAATCACCGGCTCGGCCAATTTCGACAACCGCTCCTTCCGCTTCAACGACGAGTCCGACAGCAATGTCTACGACCGCGACTTCGCCGGGCACATGACCGACGTGTTCGACAAGGACATCAAACACGCCCGGCGGGTGACGCTGCAGCAGTGGAAGCAGCGCCCGTGGACGCAGAAGTTCGTGGACTGGCTCTGCTCGCTGTTTGCATGGCTGCTCTAAGGCCATGACGCACTGAAGCGGCTCGCATGACGTTCGGGAAACGGCGGAAACGGTGTCAGGGACAATTGGAATGGCGCCGTGGCCTACCAACGGGCCGCACCCCGGAAAACTTGCCTCTTTAAAGGGGACGGGGGTAATTACGTCTTTAAAGGGGACGGGGGTAATTAAGCCGCTCGACAGCCTACATGGATCGATGGCTTCGACCGACAGCATTCTTGCCCTGCCACATGCGACGCTTGCCGCATGCCACGTCAACCTCGAATCGAGCTACCCGGCGTACCTCTGCATGTCACCCAGCGTGGCGTGAACCGGTGCGCGATCTTCGTGGATGACGCGGACCGGGAACATTTCCATGCCCTGCTCTGCGAAGGCATGTCCGAACATGAGATCCCGGTGCATGCCTACGTGTTCATGGGCAACCACATCCACCTGCTGGTTACTCCACCTCAGCGTCACGCCCTTTCACGAGCCATGCGACATGTTGGCCAGTGTTATGTCCGCGCCTTCAACCACCGTCATCGGCGCGTTGGGACACTCTGGCAGAGTCGCTTCAAATCCTGCCCCGTCGAAACCGAGCGCTACCTGATGACGGTGTATCGCTACATCGAACTCAATCCGGTTCGAGCGGCCATGGTCGTGCGTGCAGAGCAACACCGCTGGTCGAGCATCCACGCCAACCTGCGCCTCCTGTCAGACCCACTGGTTACACCGCATCACGTGTACATAGCGATGGACCGCGACCCGGTTAAACGCGCCCAGGCCTACCAGGCTTGGCTCCGTGAAGGTGTGAACAGCGAGGATCTCGACCTTATCCGCACTCATCTACAGAAAGAACGCGCACTGGGTGATCGGAAATTCCAGGCCATGATCGAAAAGGCGCTCGGCAGACACGTCAGCGCCCGCCCTCGCGGTAGACCTCGGCGCATCATGAGGCAGGATCAGGAGACTTAATTACCCCCGTCCCCTTTTTTGCGGGCATTCTTGCCCTGCCACATGCGACGCTTGCCGCATGCCACGTCAACCTCGAATCGAGCTACCCGGCGTACCTCTGCATGTCACCCAGCGTGGCGTGAACCGGTGCGCGATCTTCGTGGATGACGCGGACCGGGAACATTTCCATGCCCTGCTCTGCGAAGGCATGTCCGAACATGAGATCCCGGTGCATGCCTACGTGTTCATGGGCAACCACATCCACCTGCTGGTTACTCCACCTCAGCGTCATGCCCTTTCACGAGCCATGCGACATGTTGGCCAGTGTTATGTCCGCGCCTTCAACCACCGTCATCGGCGCGTTGGGACACTCTGGCAGAGTCGCTTCAAATCCTGCCCAGTCGAAACCGAGCGCTACCTGATGACGGTGTATCGCTACATCGAACTCAATCCGGTTCGAGCGGCCATGGTCGTGCGTGCAGAGCAACACCGCTGGTCGAGCATCCACGCCAACCTGCGCCTCCTGTCAGACCCACTGGTTACACCGCATCACGTGTACATAGCGATGGACCGCGACCCGGTTAAACGCGCCCAGGCCTACCAGGCTTGGCTCCGTGAAGGTGTGAACAGCGAGGATCTCGACCTTATCCGCACTCATCTACAGAAAGAACGCGCACTGGGTGATCGGAAATTCCAGGCCATGATCGAAAAGGCGCTCGGCAGACACGTCAGCGCCCGCCCTCGCGGTAGACCTCGGCGCATCATGAGGCAGGATCAGGAGACTTAATTACCCCCGTCCCCTTTTTGCCCGCTTTTTAACGTCCCTGACATCCCTGACACCTTTTTCAAACACCTTTCTTCAGCGCATATTTCGGCCCCTGCTTTCTAGTATGTAGGCCTAAATAATCGATCACCAAGGTAATACAGCCCTAGGCATGTCGCACATATCATCTGCCAAAAAATAACAAGAAGTACAAACGATAGACATATGACAAATGAATGACGCAGCCAAACCGGTAACAAAACGATAATTCCGACACCGATCATGTTAGAAAAAATACAAAAAACGAGAATAAATAGACTTTCCCAACAGAGGAACGCAAATAAATGAGTTAAAAATCTACGCCTCGTCAATCTTATTTCATTAGAATCGCCACGTATAAGAATGTTCAATTTTGGTGATGGCTCTGGCATCATTTCATCAATCGTAGGGCGATTAAATGTCGCTATCGCCGCAAGCGCGCCGATATAAAATCCAGGCATCACCGAACCAACAAGAATTAAACGATCTATCAACCCTCCAGGGCCGCCAATCGATCCTTTTTTTCCGAAAATAAAAATTAGGGCACATGAAATAATAGACAGCACCACCGGATAGATCCAGTCAGAAATCCACTTCTTCTCGTGTCTTATCCTTAGGTAAGACAATGCTGAAAGCATGACCTTATACATAGCTAATCCTCAGCTAATACCGGCAAGTGACCTCATTTTTTTCATTATGATCATATAGATCTTGTCGAAAGCATTAGGTAGACTCCCGCCAAGTCCATCAATACGATCCTTTTTTACATACGTGAAGTCATGCAATAAATTATAGTTTTCTGAAAAAACTCTTACATTCCTGTCAACACCAGCGTCAGTCTTAAACTTGACCCTAGCGTATTCGTATTGCAATTTCCTTTTCTTAGTAAGAACACCATCAAGAAGAGGCTTTGCTTTAGGAACATGCTTTTTCTTATTAGGTTTCAAAATTACCGAGCGATGTTCTTCTAAGGAATACCCATTGGAATCCCAAGGCTTTAGTTTCTCCTTTTCCGTATACAGCTCGACCTCTGAAAGCTCCCCTTTTTTTAAGTCACGAATAAAATCTTCAGAGGGGTGGCCGATCAACTCCACGCCAGGCCTGACGGGCACTTTTTTAAAATTCCCATCGGGATCAACGGTACCTTCAGGATCTGAGACCTCAAAATATTTGTTGTTCTTCGCAAACTCTCTCAACATTTTATTGAAGAATTGCGTGACCGTCGTGGACCTTAGCCCGATAGCGCCCTCTAGATAAAATGAGCACGATTCGCAGTTATTTTTATGTTTGTAGTGCCATAGGATATGCGCGGAATGCTCGATGCCTTCTCCATCAACCTTTACAATTACTCGACGTTTTCTTGCGGGACGATCATTTAGAGTTGGGTCTGCCGCAACAGGGTCAGAAAAACCCACGAGCATTTCGCATCTATTGTCGTACAACCTAATCTGCGTCACATAGAGAGACTGACCCGTTGATTTCTTTAATTTCTCAGCTTTATCTGCGTCATACATAGCTTTAATAGCTTTAGCAAGTTCGTAATGAGCGAACGGCTCCAGCCCTTTTCCATATTTCCTGTTCCAAGCAAGGGAACGAATGTCGTAGAAATAGATGTCTCTCTCGTCCTTGTACATAGGAACCCCTGTTCGGCTAGTGTAGGGAAAAAGAATCGCATGAGCTGAGACTGGAAGCCATAGCAATAGCAGGATCGATAGTCAGGTCTAGCTTCGTAGCTTCAGAAGCTTGTCACGCAGCAGTTTGCTCGTACGAACCCGGCGTCATACGAAACCCTGAAACCCGGGGTTAGGTCTTTCACCGTGCATCACCCCATGTCCCGTGGAAGTCTCATGCCGCCAGCACTTCGTCTCTGACCTAGTGAAGTCGGATGACGGATGGGCCCTCGCCTTCCCCGAAATGGCAGCGCACTGCATCGCGCACTTCATCGCGCAGGGCTTCGATGGAATCCGCCTGGGTGAAGATCGATACGTCGAGCGCACGCGCTGTCAGGCCGCCTTCGGGGGCTTCTTCGACCAGGAATACGATTTCGCTCATGGGTTAGTCCTTTCGTGCACGCATGGACGCCGGTTGTTCATTGCGCATCACTCGAGCCACCTCGAATCGCGATGCAACTCCCCGTCTTTCCGCAATCGATGATGCAACGCCTCGGCGCTCAAATCGAATCCGTTCGGCCAAGCCAGCGCGCCAAGCTCAATGAAGTGCCGCCCAAAGAAGTCCGGATCCTTCAGCGGCTCGGTCATCGGCGTACCTGCCTCCACGTAGCGCGCGAAGTCATGGACACCCCACGTCCCATCGGAGAACCGCAGCATCAGCTTGTAACCACCTTTTGGTTCGACGGCCATCAGCTTGATCATTGTCGTGTTTGAGTGCATCTGCAACATGAGACCAAGAGCGAAAATGGATCCCGGCTTTCGCCGGGATGACGAGCTGGAGGCTGGCTAAGTAAGAGGTGTTTACATGTTGCGCCGGTATTCGCCGCCAACTTCATACAGCGCATGACTAATCTGCCCCAACGAGTTGAACTTAACAGCCTCCATCAACTCCTCAAACACATTCCTGCGCTCCCTGGCCGCCGCCTGCAACTTCGCCAGACTATCCGACTCCAACGGATTCCGCGCCTCCCCGTAGCGCTTCACGTTGTCGATCTGCGCCTGCTTCTCCTGCGGCGTGGAGCGGATCAGCTCGGCCTCGACATCCACCTCGCCAGCGCCTTCCTTGGGAAGGAACGTGTTGACGCCCACCAGCGGCAACGAACCATCGTGCTTCTTGTGCTCGTACACCATCGACTCTTCCTGGATCTTGCCACGCTGGTACATCGTATCCATGGCGCCCAGCACGCCGCCGCGCTCGCTGATGGACTCGAACTCCTTGTAGACGGCTTCTTCCACGATATCGGTGAGCTCGTCGACGATGAAGCTGCCCTGCCACGGGTTCTCGTTGAAGTTCAGCCCCAGCTCCTTGTTGATGATCATCTGAATGGCCACGGCGCGGCGCACGGATTCCTCGGTGGGCGTGGTGATGGCCTCGTCGTAGGCGTTGGTGTGCAGGGAGTTGCAGTTGTCGAACAGCGCGTACAGCGCCTGCAGCGTGGTGCGGATGTCGTTGAACTGGATCTCCTGCGCGTGCAGCGAGCGGCCGGAGGTCTGGATGTGGTACTTGAGCATCTGGCTGCGCTTGTTGGCGCCGTAGCGCTCGCGCATGGCGCGGGCCCAGATGCGGCGGGCGACGCGGCCGATGACGGTGTATTCCGGGTCCATGCCGTTGGAGAAGAAGAAGCTGAGGTTGGGCGCGAAGTCGTCGATATCCATGCCGCGGGCGAGGTAGTACTCGACGATGGTGAAGCCGTTGCTCAGGGTAAAGGCGAGCTGGCTGATGGGGTTCGCGCCAGCTTCGGCGATGTGGTATCCGGAGATGGACACGGAATAGAAGTTGCGCACGCCGTGGTCGACGAAGTACTGCTGGATGTCGCCCATCATGCGCAGGGCGAACTCGGTGGAGAAGATGCAGGTGTTCTGCGCCTGGTCCTCTTTCAGGATGTCCGCCTGCACGGTGCCGCGCACCACTTTCAGGGTGTCTTCCTTGATCCTGGCGTAGGTCTCGGCGTCCACCACTTCGTCGCCGGAGATGCCCAGCAGGCCCAGGCCCAGGCCGTCGTTGCCGTCCGGCAACTCGCCGGAGTAATGCGGGCGGCCGTGGTCGGCGTAGATTTCGGCGATCTTCTTGCGTGCGGCGTCCCAGCGCGTTTCGTCTTCGCGCAGGTATTTCTCCACCGCCTGGTCGATGGCGGTGTTCATGAACATGGCCATGAGCATGGGCGCTGGGCCGTTGATGGTCATGGACACGGAGGTGGTGGGCGATGCCAGGTCGAAGCCGGAGTACAGCTTCTTCATGTCGTCCAGGGTGGCGATGGAGACGCCGGAGTTGCCGACCTTGCCGTAGATGTCCGGGCGCGGTGCGGGGTCTTCGCCGTACAGGGTGACCGAGTCGAAGGCGGTGGACAGGCGCGCGGCGGGCTGGCCCACGGACAGGTAATGGAAGCGGCGATTGGTGCGCTCGGGCGTGCCTTCGCCGGCGAACATGCGGATGGGGTCTTCGCCGGCGCGGCGGTACGGATAGACGCCGCCGGTGTACGGGTAGCCGCCGGGCAGGTTCTCGCGCATGAGGAAGCGCAGCAGGTCGCCCCAGTCGCGGTATTTGGGCGGCGCCACCTTGGGGATTTTCTGGTGGCTGAGCGATTCCTTGTAGTTCTCCACGCGGATGGTCTTGTCGCGGACCTTGTATGCATTGACCTCGTCGGTGACGGCTTTGGCGCGCTCGGGCCATTCGCGCAGCAGGTGGATGGCGTCGCTGCTCAAGTCCTTGATGGCTTCGTTGTAGCGCTGGCGCAGGGTCAGCAGGGTGCGGTCGGCAGCGCCGCCGATGGCCTCCGCAGCGAACAGGTCGAGCGGCTGCGGCAGTGCGTCGTCGCCGATTTCCTTCAGCGCCTGATAGCAGTTCTGCGCCTTGCTGGCGGACTCGGCCTGGTGCTCGATGCCGGCGTTGATGCCCCTGCCCTGCTCAGCGATTTCGGCCAGGTAGCGCACGCGCTGGCCGGGGATCAGCACGGTGGCGCGCGGCTCCTTGAGCGAGGTGTCCAGATCCGGCTTGAAGTCGCATGCCGTGCTTTCCCGCCCCCGGTCCCCGGTCCCCGGTCCCAACTCCAACTTCTCGCGCAGCAGCCGACACAACTGAGTGAACATCCAGGTGACGCCGGGATCGTTGAACTGGCTGGCGATGGTGGGATACACCGGCACGTCGTCGTCGGCCATGTCGAAGGCCATGCGGTTGCGCTTCCACTGCTTGCGCACGTCGCGCAGGGCGTCCTCGGCGCCGCGCTTGTCGAACTTGTTGAGCACGATGAGCTCGGCGAAATCCACCATGTCGATCTTTTCCAGCTGGCTGGCGGCGCCGTAGTCGCTGGTCATGACGTACATGGGGAAATCCACCAGATCGACAATGGCCGAATCGGACTGGCCGATGCCGGCGGTCTCGACGATGACCAGGTCGTAGGCCTGGCTCTTGAGGAAGGCGATGGAATCGGCCAGCACCACGCTGGTGGCGGCGTGCGCGCGGCGCGTGGCCATGGAGCGCATGTACACGCGCGGGCTGCGCAGGCTGTTCATGCGGATGCGGTCGCCCAGCAAGGCGCCGCCGGAGCGGCGACGCGTGGGATCCACGGCGAGCACGGCGATGCGCATTTCGGGGAACGCGTGCAGGAAGCGCAGCAGCAGTTCGTCGACCACGGAGGATTTGCCCGCGCCGCCGGTGCCGGTGAGGCCGATGACGGGCGTCTTCTTGCCGGCCATGGCCCATTCCCTGCGCTGCTTGTCCAGCTCGGCATCGCTGAAGGCGCCGTTTTCCAGCGCGGACATCATGTGGCCGATGCTGATTTCGTCCTCCACATCCGGGGTTTGCGCCCTGGTGTTGCGCTCGGCGCCGCGGGCGTCGCGTGCCTGCCGCGCACGGCGCACCACGTCCTCGATCATCTCGGTGAGGCCCAGCTTCATGCCGTCGTTGGGGTGATAGATACGCTCCACGCCGTAGTCGTGCAGTTCCCTGATCTCCTGCAGCGTGATGGTGCCGCCGCCGCCGGCGAAGATGCGGATGTGCTCGGCGTTGCGCTCCTTGAGCATGTCCACCATGTACTTCAGGTACTCGACGTGGCCGCCCTGGTAGGACGACAGCGCGATGGCGTCGGCATCCTCGGCCAGTGCGGCGCGCACCACGTCTTCCACCGAGCGGTTGTGGCCCAGGTGGATGACCTCCGCGCCCTGCGCCTGGATGATGCGGCGCATGATGTTGATGGCGGCGTCGTGGCCGTCGAACAGGCTGGCGGCGGTGACGAAGCGCAGCGGGGTGGCGTCGGCCGGGGCGGCGCTCGCGGACATCTGCTTGGCGGGCGTGCTCATGGATACTCCGGATATGTGAGAAAGTTCTAAGCGAACATTGTATCGCGGAAGCACTGCGCGTCATGTTGGTACGCCTGCCTCGACACTTGCCCTGCGGACGCGTTCTCTCACGCTTCACGTCGTGCATGTTTGGATACGGGATACACCGGGTCACAAGGGGACACACATGAGACTCCAATGGATTGCCATTGCCGCTGCCTGCCTGCTGCTCAGCGCCTGCGCCACCAGTCCTACCGGACGCAAGCAGTTGATGCTGGTCTCGCCGCAGACCATGGACCAGATGGGCGTGAACGCTTTCCAGGCCATGCGCAAGAAGGGCAAGTTCGCCAATGCGCCGCATGAACGCGCCTACGCACGCTGCGTGGCCGATGCGCTGATCAAGGTGCTGCCGCCACCGTTCAGCCGGCAGAAATGGGATGTGCAGATCATCAAGGACCACAGCGCCAACGCGTTCGCGCTGCCCGGCGGCCGCATCGGCGTGAACGAGGGCATGCTCAAGATCGCCAAAAATCAGGATCAGCTGGCCACGGTGCTGGGACATGAGCTGTCGCACGTGGTCTCGCATCACGCGGCGGAGCGCGTGTCGGACAACATGGCAGTCAAGGGTGGCCTGACGGCGGCCAGCCTGTATGGCGCCAGCCGCGGCAACGATGCCGGCCAGCTGATGGCGGCGCTGGGCGTGGGTGCGCAGGTGGGTATCCTGCTGCCGTTTTCGCGCACGCAGGAGGCCGAGGCCGATACGCTGGGCCAGCGCTACATGGCACGCGCCGGCTTCGATCCCCGCGCGGCGGTGAAGCTGTGGCAGGAAATGCAGCAACAGGGCGGCAGCAAACCGCCGGCGTTCCTGTCCACGCATCCATCGCCGGCGCAGCGCATCCAGTCCCTGCAGCGGCAGGCGCAACGGCTGATGCCTGTATACAAGCAGGCGCGGGCCAACGGCCACACGCCCGATTGCCACATGTAGGGTGGATCAAGGAGCGATAAGCGACGGATCCGCCTGCTTGCGGGAACATAGGATAATTACAGGCAAGCAGGCGGCTCCGTCGCGTTGCTCCTTGAGCCGCCCTACGCATTCAACAGTTTTATTTCTTGGTGACGACCTGGCGGTACATCGGCGCCAGTCTGGAGAGAAGGTCGTTCTGCGTCTGGAACGGCACGCCCTTCGCGGTCATGGCTTTCTGCAGGTCCTCGACCAGTGCATTGAAGGCAGCGCGGTCGATGGCGAAGCTCTTGTGCGCGCGGATCATGTCCTTGCCGGTGTAGCTGCATGGTCCATCCATGATCACGCAGAACTGGTCCGCCAGTTCCTTCTTGACGTGGCGGCGGTCCACCCAGCGGAAGTAGTGCCGCGTACGCGGGTCGGCCATCAGGTACTTCATGTACAGGTCGACCATGGCCTTCATGCCGGCCTTGCCGCCGAAATCCCGATATTTGCCCTTGAACGCGGGTGTACGTGGCGCCGGGTCGGGCACATGGTCACGTGTCGGGCCGCGCAGCAGGGAATCCACCGACTGCGTGGACGACTGCGCCGTCGCCGGGGCGCTCGCCAGTATCAACACGGCACCCAATAGCGCGCCTGGAATGATGGCCTGTCGCATGATCGTGTTCCTCGAAAACATGACATGGCGTGCGGCCTTGGCCGCAACGCGAGTGATCAGAAGCCCGCCTGCACGGAGGCATACAGGCCGCGCTGGTGAGCCTTGATGACGATGTTCCCCAGGTCCGCATAGGCCAGCGTGACCGATAGATGGTGGTTGGGCGTGTAGGCGATGAAGGCGTCGTACCAGTCCTCTTCCCGCGCGATGCGCAGGTTGTCCGGTTTCATGCGGTATTCGGCGCCGATGGCCACCTTGCGCGACAACAGGTACGCGGCCGAGCCCTCGAACTGCGCCCTGTAGCTGTCATTCCTGTCGCCGCCGAAGCCGAGAATGCCGGTCTGGTTGGCCTTGGTGAACCGCACCGTGGCGTTCAACAGCAGACTCTGGCGCAGGTACAGCTTGGTAGCGTTGACGTAGAGGTCGACACCCGAGTCATGCTTCGCGCCGATGGCAGGGAGCACTGCACCCTGGTTGTTCTTCTTGTACTGCAGGCCTACGGCCACCTGCGGCACCCAGGTGTCCTGATCCAGCACCGCCTCGCCGAACAGGCGCATCTTTGCGCCGTAGATGGTCTGGCGGAAGGCGAAGCCGCGGCCCAGGCCCAGCGCCGCGCCCACCTCCTCGGTGTTGAACGTCTGCCGCGCGATGGAGAACTCGAACCGGTTGTAGAGGCCGATCATCGCGCCGGTGTCGTCCAGGTGATAATCCCGGGTGGTGACCCGCGTATAGAAGGCGTTGCCGCCGATCTGGTCCTGATCTCCATAGCCGCCAATCACGGCCCAGGGCGTCAAGCCGCCGCCGGCCTGCCCTTCGATGCCGGTCACGCCCGCGGTCAGCAGCAGCTTGCCGCCGAACTGGCCCGGGGCGCCCGATGCCGCAGCGGCCGGCGACACGCACCCGGCACAGATGGCCAGCCCGGCAAAGGCCGTCAGCCAGTGGAAATACGGGTGCTGCATGAAACCCCCTGTGGTTGTGACCGCGCGGTCGCTCCCGCGCGACGCATCTGCATTGACATGCTGCCGCCGCACCCCGGTTTCTCCGGAATGTGCGGACGGCTGCTCGGCGACCGGCATTGTCAGCTGCCATGTCGCGGTGAGGGAGACAAGCAATGCATGTGCCAGACGCACAGCGCAACGCCGCCACGGGCAGGCATCGGGCGCGGCCAGGCGCTTTTTCGGCACCCGTCACCGCTGGGGAGCTGGCGCGCATGCCGGGGCTGCGAAGCTGAACAGACAGACGCCTCAGGTCAACCTTTGACCCGCTCTTGCGTTATTCATGCATGCAACGCCGACCCGAATGAAGGAGACCGCATCATGAAGCTTTTCGGAAAACTCGCTGCACTGGGTGGCCTGGCACTGGCCGCAGGCCTGCTGGCTCCCGTACCGCAGGCACACGCCTCCACGCATATCGGCATTTCGGTCGGTTTTGGCCCGCCGGCGCCCTTGTTCGCGCCCGTTCCGGCGCCGCGCGACGGTTACTTCTGGGCGCGCGGTTACTGGCGCTGGGATGGCTACCGCTATGTCTGGGTGCGCGGGCGCTGGTATCCGCGACGTATCGGCTATCGTTATGAGCATCCGCACTGGGTGCACCGCGACGGCCGCTGGATCTTTCGTCGCGCCCTGTGGCGCCCCTACCATGGCGAGCGGCGCCATGAGGTGCGCCGCAGGTATTTCCGTGACGACGATCGGGGGTACCGGCATGAGGAACGCATCGAGCGTCGCCGTGACTACAGGCGTGATCACAGGCGTGATGAAAGGAATGAACACCGTGGCGGACGCCGTCATGATCACGCCATGCGCTACACCCCGTCCCACGGACACGATCGCGCCACCGGCTACAGAACCGCCCACGGGCATGGACACGACCACGGCCACGGCCACGGCCGCCGCCATGAAAACGATCACCATCACGATCACTGACAGGCGGCGCTGGCGGTGAACCCGGCCATCACGCTCCCCCGCCGGATGCGAACCCTGCTGGCGGGCGACGCCGCATGCATCACCCGCGGCGGCCGGCAACTCTCCTGTCACCACAGTGCGCAAAAAAAGCCGCCGCAACGGAATGACCGTTGCGGCGGCTTGGCACTTCCGGCGTGGCGCGATCAACGCCGGCCGATGTTCTCGATCGGGATGCGCACCTCGTTGGCCGCGGCGGCCGCCTGCTGGCGATCGCCATAGAGCACCGGCAACTCCGGTGCCATCTCGCCTTCGGTACGCGGACCGCGGATGTATTCCCCCAACGCCTTCAACGGATGGGCAAATGTATCCTCCACGGCGGTGCCCTCGTAACCGCAATGGGCCATGCAGTTGTCGCACTTGGGATTCTTGCCGAAACCGTAGTTTTCCCACTCGGTTTCGTTCATCAGCTCGTCGAAGGTGTCGACATAGCCTTCGTCCACCAGCAGATAGCACGGCTTCTGCCAGCCGAAGATGTTGTAGCAGGGCATGGACCACGGCGTGCACTGATAGGTCTGGTTGCCTGCCAGGAAGTCCAGGAACAGCCCGGACTGGTTGAAGCGCCACTTCTCGCGATTGTCTTCCTTGCCGGCCGCGAAAATGTCGCGGAACAGCTGCTTGGACTTGCTGCGCGGCAGGAACGCATCCTGCTTGGCGGCATGCTGGTAGCTGTAGCCGGGCGAGATGGTGATGCCCTCCACGCCCAGCTCGGTGACATAGTCGAAGAAATCGGCCACGCGGCGTGCGTCCTCGCCGTCGAACAGGGTGCAGTTGACGGTGACGCGATGGCCGCGGTCCAGCGCCGCCTTGATGGCCTGGACGGTCTTGTCGAACACGCCCTCGCGATCCACCGACTCGTCATGGCGCTCCTGGTCGCCGTCCAGATGCACCGAAAAGGTCAGGTACGGCGACGGCTCGAACAGGTCGAGTTTCTTCTCCAGCAGCAACGCGTTGGTGCACAGGTAGACGAACTTCTTGCGCGCGATGATGCCGTTGACGATCTGGTCGATCTCCTTGTGGATCAGCGGTTCGCCGCCGGGGATGGAGACCATCGGCGCGCCGCATTCGTCCACGGCGTGGAGCGCGTCCTCGACGCTCATGCGCTTGCGCAGGATATCGTCCTCGTAATCGATCTTTCCGCAGCCCGGACACGCCAGGTTGCACTGGAACAGAGGCTCCAGCATCAGGGTCAGCGGAAAGCGCTTCACTCCCCGCACCTTCTGCCTCATGACGTAACTTGCGACGCGATATTGCTGAATGAGAGGGATACCCATGGTGCCTCCTCTGGCGTTGATGACTCCGTTTCCTGCTACGGAAAGCGACCTGTCTACACAGTGGGCACGATGCCGGTACCAGTCAAGCATAAGCCCGCTGCGGCTTCAGTGCGCGGTCAGTGGCAAGCTCCCGTTGTAGTGCTCGCGGAGCTGGCGCCACTCCATCTGCAGCCAGGGGCTGAAGCGCTCCGGATGTTCCTCCAGTTCGCGATCCAGTGCCTCCGGCTCCACGAAGCGCCAGTCATCCACTTCGTTTGGATTGGCGTGTACCGGCTCCGTGCTGGTGCCGACGTAGACCCAGCACAGCTCGTGCTCCGAGCCCAGGTCACCATAGGTGGCGTGGTATTCGAACTTGTACAGGTATTCGAGCGACGCGTACATCCCCAGCTCCTGATGCAGGCGGCGCTGCGTGGCCTCGTCCATGCTTTCGCCGCGACGCGGATGGCTGCAGCAGCTGTTGGCCCAGTAGCCCGGCCACAACCGCTTGCCGGCACTGCGTTGCTGCAACAGCACCTGCCCCTGCGGGTTGAACACGAACAGCGAGAAGGCCCGGTGCAACATCCCCTGCCCGTCATGGCAGGCCGCCTTGCTGCGATGACCGATCTCGCGGTCCTGCGAGTCCACGAGAATCAGCGACTCGGTGTCGAACGAGACGACGGCGTCGGGTTGGACAATCACTTCAGCCAAATTTCACCTCCATGGCTTGGTAGCCGGCATGACGCATGGCCTCGACCACGCGCTGACTGTCATCGGGGCACAGGGCGATGATCGAGCCGCCGCCGCCGCCTCCGGTAAGCTTGGCACCGGTGGCACCGTTGTCGCGCGCGATCTGCACCAGCTCCTCAATCTCCCAGCTGGACACCTGCAACGCATTGAGCTGCCCCTGACAGATGTTCATCAGTTCGCCCAGTTGCTGCAGATCGTGGCTCTCGAGTGCCTCCAGCGCATGCATTGTAAGCGCGTCGATCTGGTCGAAGATGCGCTCGTACAGCAACCGGTTGTTCTCCCAAGCACGTCGCACGCGGGCGACCATCTTCGCGGTGAGGCTCTCGGTGCCGCTGAGCCCGATCACCAGCGGCAAGGGCTGCTTGATATCGAGCGTACGCACCTGCGGCGGGTCGCCACGCTGATACAGCAACGCGCGGCCGTAGGTGGCCACCGTGTTGTCGATGCCCGAGGGCGTGCCATGGGCGATCTTCTCGCACTCGTAGGCCAGCGCGCAGATCTGCGCTTCGCCGAGATTCAGGCCGCAGTGGCGATCCAGGGCGCGGATCACCGCCACCGCCAGCGCCGCCGAGCCGCCCAGGCCCATGGCCCGCGGCACGCTCGGATACACGCGGATGCACATGGCGCGCTCATTCAGCTCCAGGCGCTCGAGTATCATCGCCAGCGATTGCAGGAAGGAACCGGGGTGCTGCGCCTTCGGATGCAGGTGCTGCTCCAGCCCCCAGCGCGGGATGACCAGGGTGATGCCCTCGCGCACATCCTCCACGCGGGCGCGGATGGCCAGTGGCACGGGCGCGGCGATGGCATGGCGACCGTGCACCACGGCATGTTCGCCCATCAGGATCACCTTGCCGTGGCCGGCGGAATACTCCTCCTCGCTGACCCGGCTTTCGCCGCCGCCCACAAGCCGCGGACCGGCACCGCCATCCAGGTCGGTGATGATCTCGCGGGCCTTCCATATCTTGATCTCGCCGCTCTCCAGCAGACGCTCGACCACCGCATCGAAGATATCCGGCGAGGCCTTGGCCGCCGTGGCCACGCTGCGCGCATGCAGCGTCATGTGCCCCTGCTGGATGCCGTCAGTGACCAGCGCTCGCAAGGCGGAGAAGTTCTGTGCCAGGCCAACCGCGCCCATCACCTCGGCCAGCTCGCGGGCCGTTTCGATGCCCAGGATCCGGTGGTTGATGCCCACGGTGGGATTGCTCTGCAGCGGGCCGCCCACCGTGCCGACTTTCATCGGCATCTCGATGCTGCCGACGAGGTCGCCTTCGTCGTTGCGGGTCCAGCGCGTCAGTGAGGTGTAGTTCTGCCCGCGCGCAGCCCATGCATGGGCTGCGGCTTCCAGCGCGCGCCAGTCGTTGCCGGTGGCCAGAGCCACCGCGTCGACGCCGTTCATGACGCCCTTGTTGTGGGTGGCGGCGCGGTAGGGATCGACGATGGCCAGGTCGTTGGCGAGGATGATGCCGTCGCGTACCTCTTCGCCATCGTGGCCCTTGCTGGCCAGCAGGCGCGTGGGAATCGTCGCCGTGGCGCGCACCAGCGCGCGATCGGTGAGATTGGACAGGATCCGCAGGAAAACCTTGCCGCCGGTGATGGTCTCCACCAGCGGTGCCACGCCCTCGCACATGGTGTTGACCAGATTTGCGCCCATGGCGTCACAGGTATCGACCAGCAGGTGCAGCACCACCATGTCCCGGCTGCCGTCGGGTACGGCATGGATCTTCACCTCCACGTCGACCGCGCCCCCGCCGCGCGCAACCATGTTCGGGTGCAGGCTGTTGGCGAGATTGATGATCTCGTCCTTGCGCTGCAGCAGCGCCGCCTGGGCGCGGCTGGAATGCGGCACGTCGACCACCTGCACCTGGCCGATCATGATCGGCTCGGTGGTCTCGGCTTCGAAACCGCCCGCTCCGCGCACCAGCTTGGCCGCCGAACTGAGGGCGGCCACGATGGAGGGCTCTTCCACCGCCAGCGGCACCACGTAGTCCTTGCCGTTGATGTAGAAGTTCAGGCCCAGGCCCACAGGCAGGCCCAGCACGCCGACGACGTTCTCGATCATCTTGTCGGCATGGTCGATATCCAGCGTGTGCCTGCCGCTGACCAGGTGCCGGCTGTCCTTTTGCGAGAGCAGACCGCGCTCGCGCAGCAGCTGCACGCGTTCGGCAACCGACAGCTTGTAGAAGCCGGGCATGCGCGCCCGGTCGGGAACGGGCTCGGCCGCGGTCTTTGCGTCGCCTGAATGAGTCTTGTCCATAATTCCGTCCCTCAACGTGAAGATCAGTGCAAGCGTATTCCGTCCGGATCGACCTGCGCCTGGAATGTCCGGATGCGCGCCGCCTGCAGGCGCGTGTGGAAAGACTGCATCCGCTCCGGGTCCAGCGCCAGTGCCATGCCGATGTCGCCACCGCCGGCACCGCAGGTCTTGTAGACAATGCCGCAATCGGCCGCGATGGCGCCGATGTGCCGATGTTCGGCACTGACGATATCCAGGCCACTGGCCTCGCCCAACTGTTGCAGCGCCTGTGCATAGGATTTCACGGCGGCCAGCAAGGTGGTCGCATCGCCGCTCCCGACCGCCTTTTCCGCGGCCTCCGCGCGATCTCCGAGGTCACGCATGCGCACGGCGAAACGCTCCGGCGCGTGTTGCCGCCAGTGCGCCAGCTGCTGCAGAAACGCGCTGGTGGATGCGGAGCGTCCGGACCACACGAAACAGGTGTGCAATGCCTCCGGCCACTGCGCCGTGCGCACGTGGGGTCGACCCCGCTGCAGCCGGTAGACAATGACGCCTCCGTTCACGCTGGCGGCGATATCCAGGCCACTGCCACGATTATTCTGCAGGCGTCGATGCATGGTGACCAAGTCTGCAACGTCCAATGTGGAGAGTCCGTCATGGACACGTACTGCACCGGCCAGCGCCACCGTCAACGCGGCACTGGAGCCGAGGCCCAACTTGGCCCCGTTCGCAGCCGAGAAGAAGGCCGAGGTATCCAGCTGCGCGTGAAATGGCGCAGGCACCTGACGCGCGGCCAGATCCTCCAGGACATGACGCACCAGCTGCAACCGCTGAGGTGAACCGGTCGCCGCGCCCAGCCACTGCACCGTGGGGGGGCGCGATGCGAGGACCTGCGCACGCGCACCGTCGACACCCAGGTCGTGGGCATCGATGGTGTACCCCTCGGCCGCCGGCTGCAGCGTGACGCGCGCCCGCGCGCTCACGGCCATGACCACGGCCGGCGCTCCTTCGAGCACCGCGTATTCGCCGGTGAGGACCATCTTGCCCGGCGCGGACACGGTGACGCCCTTCAAGTCCCCGTCTCCGTATCCAGCAGCTCGGCACCCTCGCCCAGCGCACTGGTCAGCACATCCTCCACGCCCGGCACCGCGCCCAGCGCCGCGGCCACGCGCGCCGCCTGGGATGGCGCGCACACGGCCTTGACCTGCGGCCCGGCATCCACGGTAAAGAACACGTCCAGACCCTCTTCCTCGCGCAGGCGCCGCACGCGCTGCATGCATTCGACCGTGGCCCCGGTCCAGTACATCAACGCAGGCTGGCTGGACAGCATGACCGCGTGCATCTTCAGACAGCTGTGCTCGCTGATGCGGGCCAGCGCGGCAAAATCGCGCGAGTGCACCGCCTCGCATGCGGCTGCCAGGTCGGCATCGCCGCCGGCCTGCCAGGAAGCGTGGAACGGGGACGTGTGCCGGCTGATCTCCATGCCTTCGCTGGACCCTGTGGTCTTGGGGTGTCGCGAGGTCACTGCCACCACCACTGCCAGCGGCCACTGCGCGGCATCCAGGAGCGGGGCGGCAAAGGCGTCCATGCCGTCATCGCGTGTGCCCGCGGCCATGGTCACGAAGCCTCCGAACAGGGAGCGGGCGGCGGAGCCCGACCCGCGTCGCGCGATGATGGACAGCTGGCGCCGGTCCAGTTTCAGCTCCAGGGCGGCGCTGGCAGCCAGAACCAGGGCGGCGAAGCCCGATGCCGACGAGGCCAGGCCGGCACTGGTGGGAAAATTGTTGCTGCTCACGATGCGTGCGCGGCAATCGCTGCCGGCCTGCGCACGCAGGATGTCCAGACAGGCACTGGCGCGGCGCAGTGCGGCCTCGGACTCCACACCGTTGAGCTGCATCCGGTCGCGGTCCAGTGCCGGATCGAAATGGACGCGGGTACGGGTGTGCAGGGCCTCGAGCGTGATCGAAAGCGAACCGCTGGCCGGCAGGTTCAGCTGCGTGTGACGTTTGCCCCAATATTTCACCAACGCGATATTGGGGCGGGCCTGTGCGGTCGCGATCATCGACATTTCCATTGAGACTCGTGCAGGGGAACGGATACTAGCGGCCGCCACGCTCGATGAACCAGTTGACGGCATCGACCAGCGCCTCCTGAGCCGGGCGGGGGTGGTAGTTCAGCTCCTGCGCGGCGCGCGCGTGGGTGAAGAACATCTTCTTGCGCGCCAGTTTCACGCCGGTCACGGACACCAGTGGCTCACGTCCGCTGACCCGCGCCCAGGCCTCGGCCAGCCACGCCACCGGCATGACGGCACCGTGCGGCAGGGCGAATCGGGGCGGCGGATGCCCGGCAATGGCCGCGACCCGTTCGAGGATCTCGCGCAGGGTCAGGTTTTCGCCGCCGAGGATGTAGCGCCGGCCCCTGCGCCCCTGTCGATAGGCTTGCAGATGGCCTTCGGCCACGTCATCGACGTGCACGATATTCAATCCGGTATCGACATAGGCCGGCATGCGCCGGCAGGCCGCGTCGCGGATGAGGCGACCGGTGGGCGTGGGCTTGATGTCGCGCGGTCCCACCGGAGTGGACGGGTTGACGGTGACCACGTCGATATCATGCGCGGCGGTCAACTGCTGCAGCATCTCCTCGGCCTGGTACTTGGACCGCTTGTAGTCACCGATCATGTCCTGCAGCGTCACCGGCGTCTCCTCGTCGGCGCTCTGGCCGTCGGCGCGCAGCCCCATGGTCGCCACGCTGCTGGTGTAGACGATGCGGCGCACGCCGGCACGTTCGGCGGCCAGCATGATGTCGCGCGTGCCCTGCACGTTGCTGGCGTAGAGCTCCTGTGGATGCCGCGCCCACAGCCGGTAATCGGCGGCGACGTGGAACAGACCGTCGCAGCCCTGCAGGGCGCGATCCAGCGATGCGGGGTCGCGCAGATCGCCCATGACCGTCTCCAGATCCAGTCCCTGCAGATTGTCGCGCGCGCTGCTCTGGCGCACCAATGCGCGCACGCGATAGCCGTTTTCCAGCAGCCGGCGCGCCACTGCCGAACCCACGAAGCCCGTGGCGCCGGTAACCAGAACCGTGTCGTTCATGCCCGTGTTCCCATCGGCAGCCGCCGCGCGGCCCGGCACAAGGAGCGGTGTGCGGCGTCGAAGTCCTGTCGGAGCTGGTTGAGTTCGCGCCAGACACGCGGGCCGCCGGCGGCCGCGCCAAGCAGCCCGCGCAGCCGTAGCCGGCCGTTGCCGCGCAGCAAGCCCGGGGCCGCGGCAGGCACGGCGCGCACGGCTGGATCGCAGATGGCCTTGAGCGCCGCGAACGGCACACCGGCGTCGGCTGCGACCGAGGCCACGCCGGCACTCTCCATGTCCACCGCTGCCAGGTTCCGTTGCGCCAGGGTGCGCTTGTCCGCGGCGTTCATGACCGGATCTGCGCTGCACCACAGCGTCGAGGGGTCATCGCCGACGGGCATGAGCAGCGCCTCCGCCAGACGCGCGCGCAGCGATGCATCGACCGGCCATTCGCCATCCGGCGCCATGACCCGCTGGGGCAACAGCACGTCGCCCGGGTGCAGTGACGGCGCCAGTGCGCCGGCCACGCCCCAGCTCAGCAGCATGCGCATCCCCCGGTCCAGCAGTTGGCGTGCCGCGCTGGCGGCGCGCTCGCGGCCGATGCCCGCCATGGCGACAAAGCCACCCGGCCGCGCCACGCAAGCCCCCGCGCGCCACTGTCCGACTCCGAGGCTGCTCGCCTCGGCCGGCAGCGCCACGACGATACCCACTTCATTCCGCAAGAGAGCCACGGACATTGCGAAAACGGGCCAGCGCCCAATAGGGGAAGTAATGGCTGTAACCGTGATACTTGAGATAAAACACGCGCGGAAACCCGGGCGCATTGAAGGCGGCGTCGATCCAGCGTCCCTCCTGTTGCTGCTGCAGCAGCCACTCGATGCCGCGCTCGACTTCCGTGCTGCCGGCTTCGCCCACCGCCATCAATGCAAGCAGCGCCCAGGATGTCTGCGCCGCGTTGCCGCGGTCATCGGTACCGGCCAGCGTGGGATCGAAATAGGTATCGTTGGTCTCGCCCCAACTGCCATCCTGGCGCTGGCAACGCTTCAGCCAGCCTACAGCGCGCCGCACCTCCGGCGCCTGCGCCGGGATACCAGCTGCCGACAGCGCAACGAGCACCGACCATGTGCCATAGATGTAGTTGCTGCCCCAGCGTCCGAACCAGGCACCGTCCTCGGTCTGCTCGGCACGCAGGAATGCCAGCACGCCCTCACGCGCTTGCCGGTCTCCGGGGCGATCCAGTCGCGCCAGCAGGGTCAGCACGCGCGCGCTGACATCGCTGGTCGGCGGGTCCAGCAGCGCGCCGTGGTCGGCAAAGGGAATCTGGTTGAGCCAGTCGCGGTTGTTGTCGATGTCGAAAGCGGCGAAACCGCCATTGCTGGACTGCATGCCGACCAGCCAGTCGGTCGCGCGGCGGATCCGCTCGGCGTCGCACTCCCTGTCGGGGGCCTGATCCATCACCCAGGCCACCACGGCGGTATCGTCCAGATCGGGATAGGCATCGTTGCGGAACTGGAAGGCCCAGCCGCCACCACGCAAACGTGGTGCCGCGTGCTGCCAGTCGCCCGGCTGCTCCAGCAGCTGGCAGTCACGCAGCCATGCCAGGGCACGCTGCACTGCGGCGTCCAGATCCGGTGACGCGCTCCCGCGAAGGTCTTCCTGCATGGCCAGGCAGGTCAATCCCGTATCCCACACAGGCGACACGCACGGCTGGCAATAGGCCTCGGTCTCGCGCTCCACGATCAGGTCCCGCAGTGCCTGGCGGGCCTCGCGCTGCAACGGGTGGTCGTTTGCATAACCCAGCAGCTGCAAAGCTTCGCAGGCGTTGACCATGGCCGGGAAAATGGCGCCGAGGCCACCTCGACCGTTGAGGCGCTGCAGCATCCAGCGTTCGGCACGTTGGAGTGCCTTCCGGCGCAGCCGTTTGGGCAGGCGCGGTTCCAGCGCGCGCCCCACCTTGTCCAGCTGCAGGAAGAACCACGCCAGCGGCGAGCCGGGCGGCGCAAAATACCGTGTTTCGCGTTCCGGCGGCGTCACGAACAGTTCGCGGACATGCACGTCGCCGGGATTGGCTGCGCGAGGCTTGAGGCTGCACAGCACCGCCAACGGCACGACCACCGTGCGTGACCAGTACGAGACCTTGTGCAGGTTCAGGGGAAACCAGTCGGGCAACAGCACCACTTCCACCGGCACGAACGGCACGCCGAGCCACGGCAGCTCTCCGAACAGGGCCAGCGCAATGCGGGTGAACACGTTGGCGCGGGCCGCGCCGCCGGCAGCGAGAATGGCCTCACGGGCACGTCGCATGTGGGACGCCTGCGGATCGTCGCCGGCCAGCTTCAGGGCGAAATAGGCCTTCACGCTGCAGCTGATATCCAGCGCGCCGGCCTCGTACAACGGCCAGCCGCCGTCTGCGCCTTGCCAGCGGCGCAGATAGTTGGCCATGCGCGCTTCCAGCGCCGGCTCGCGCTCGCCGAAGTAATGCAGCATGAGGATATATTCGGCGGGGATGGTGCAATCGGCCTCCAGCTCGTGGCACCACCAGCCAGTGTCGTCCTGGCGCGCCAGCAGGTTCTCGCGCGCGGCCTTGATGCCGGCCGTCAGCCGCCTCGCCAGCCCTTCGACCGCGTCCTGCATGGGCGCGCCGATACTGCCGGGCCCCTTGTTTTCACGCAGCATGCAACATGTCCTTTTCCGCAATCCCTGGTGTTCGGCACAGCGTCTTCATCGCACCTGGCGGCGGACCACATAGGCGCCAAGCCCCCCGCCGCGCATCGGCAGATCACGTGCCATGCGCTGGAACCAGCGCCGCAATGCGGTATCGAAACCGGCCAGCAACCGCGTCATCAGCAGTGTATTGGCGACGCTGCGGTGCGAGACCTTGACCTGATCGCCACTGGTGAACTGCGGCCGCTGGTGGATAAGCCCCAGCGTACGCACCGCCAATGCCAGCGAGAGCAGGCAGAAGCGCCGGATACCGGTTTCGCGTTCGGGAATCAGCAGGGTGTATTCGAAACCGCGGCGCAGATGCCCGTGGGCCAGGCTGATCAGCTGCTCGTAGACCCTGGCGAAGCCCGGCTCGTCACAGCCGCAGCCGACCTGCCTCAGTTCGATGCCCTGGTCGGCGAACATGTCGCGCGGCAACCAGCACACGCCGCGGTCATGATCCTCCCAGAAATCCTTGAGGATATTGACCATCTGCAGCCCCTGGCCGAAGGAGACGCCCAGCGGCTTCATGGCCTCGCAGTGCTGGCCGATGGCATCGGAGTAGTCGCAGAACAGCGAGGTGAGCGTCTCGCCCACCACCCCGGCCACGTAATAGCAGTACTCGTCCAGCGCCCTCATGTCGCTCAAGCCGCCGATGCTGGCGTTGCGTTCGTACCGCGGCATGCCCTCGCACATGACGCGCACGCAGCGCTTCAGGGCCCGGGACTGGTTGGGATTGAAGGTACGGGTGACGCGGATCACCTGCTCGAGATGGACGACCAGGTCCTTTTCCGCCTGCAGGGCATCGTTGGTCAACTGCGGGACCAGTTCGGCCGCAAACCGGTGCGGGTCGTCCGCGTCCGCCACCACCCGCACGAAGAAATCGTGGAAGTACTGCTTTTGCTCCACCCCCATTGCCGACTCGTCTTCAATGGTGTCGGCAATCCGGCACAGGAGATAGGCGTTGGTGACGACGCGCCGCAACGTGTTCGGCAGTTGCGGGATGGTCAACGCAAACGTCCTCGAGACCGCTGGCAGTATCCGATCCTGGTATTCCAGAGATTCGCGCAACGAATCTGAGGCAACTGTACGAGAACGCATGGCAATCCTTCATCTTTTTGAGCGCGACCTGTCGCATTGTCGGATATCGGCTGACCCGCCAGACCACGGGCAGCGCACATCCGCTGTATGCAGACTAAACCGAAGACGCGGTTACTATGGCCAAGTCATGTTGTACAGCGATTAAACTGGTCCTGTCACCCACCGAAAAAAGAGCTTGCATGGGCAGTGCCGCCAGCGACACCGGGGAGTCATTCGCGCAACGCGCGGCCGGCTATGTGAAGCGCGTGGAAAGTGTCCTCGAGGGCCGTTTACCCGCCGCCAGCACCGCTCCCGTCAGCCTGCACGAAGCAATGCGCTACGCGGCGCTCGGCGCAGGCAAACGCATGCGGCCCCTGCTGTGCTACGCCACGGCGGAAAGCCTGGGAGTGGACGTGGCCGATGTCGACGATGCCGCCTGTGCGGTGGAGCTGGTGCATGCCTTTTCACTGGTGCACGACGACCTGCCATCGATGGACGACGACGCGCTGCGCAGGGGGCGCCCCACCACGCACAAGGCGTTCGGCGAGGCCACCGCGATCCTCGTGGGCGATGCCTTGCAGACGCTCGCCTTTGGCGTGCTCGCGACGCCCGGCCGCACGTCAGCCGACCGCCGGCTGCGCATGCTGCGCACCCTGGCCGATGCCACCGGCTCCATCGGCATGACCGGAGGCCAGGAAATGGATCTGGCCGCCGAGGAGCAACAGCTGTCGCTCTCCGCCCTGGAAACGCTGCACCGACACAAGACCGGCTGCCTGATCCGTGCCGCGGTACGCATGGCGTGGCTCGCCAGCGCGGCAGCGGATGACGCGATCGGCGAGCGGCTCGACCGTTTTGCCGGCAATGTGGGCCTGGCGTTCCAGATCCGCGACGACCTTCTCGACGTGGAGGGCGACACCGCAGTCATCGGCAAGACCCACGGCGCCGATGCCGCTCACGGCAAATCCACCTACCCCGCGCTGCTCGGCGTGGAGGCGGCCAGGCAGCGTGCCGAGTCGCTTTACGACGAGGCCCTGGAGGCGCTCGAGCCCCTGGGCAGCGATGCCGAAGCGCTGCGCTGGATGGCTGCATATATCGTGCACCGGGACCGCTGAGCGCCTGCCCGGCGACCGGTTTCGCCACCTGCAAACTGTCGCTTCAGCCCGCGAGGGTCTAAACTACGCGGCGGATGCGGCGGTTTTTACCCTCGCCTGCACAATTAAACTTCAATGAAACCAATCGCTTGCGGTTTGGTGTTCGTGTTATTCCCTGAACGCATATGCGCCCGCAAAAAGCGGCGCGATGCCATGCACCCTGACGGAGCCGAGCATTCCGATGATCTTTGAAACCATTGCCAAGACGGGCCACGAAGAAGTTGTTTTCTGCCACAACCGGGATTGCGGCCTGAAGGCCATCATCGCCGTGCACAACACGGTGCTGGGTCCTGCGCTGGGCGGCTTGCGCATGTGGCCGTACAAGACCGAGGACGAGGCGGTGAACGACGTCCTGCGCCTGTCGCGCGGCATGACCTACAAGAATGCCGTGGCCGGCCTGAACCTTGGCGGCGGCAAGGCGGTGATCATCGGCGACCCGTCCAAGGACAAGTCCGAGGCACTGTTCCGCAGCTTCGGCCGTTTCGTCAATTCCCTCAACGGCCGCTACATCACCGCCGAGGACGTGGGCATCGACGTCAACGACATGGAATGGGTGTTCCGCGAGACCGAGTTCGTCACCGGCGTGCACCAGGTCCACGGCGGTTCCGGCGATCCCTCGCCCTTTACTGCCTACGGCACGTTGCAGGGCCTGATGGCCGCGTTGCAATACAAGCACGGCAACGAGGACGTGGGCAAGTACAGCTATGCGGTGCAGGGCGCCGGCCACGTCGGCAGCGAATTCATCAAGCTGTTGCGCGAACAGGGCGCCAAGGTGTTCGTGACCGACATCAACAAGGATGCGGTGCAGCGCTGCGTGGACGAACTGGGCTGCGAGGCCGTGGAGCTGGACGCCATCTACGACGTCGACGCCGACGTCTACAGCCCCTGCGCCCTGGGCGGCACGCTCAACGAGCAGACCCTGGACCGCATCAAGGCGACGGTGATCTGCGGCGCGGCCAACAATCAGCTGGCCACTGACGAGATCGGCGCGGAGCTGAAGAAGCGCGGCGTGGTGTACGCGCCGGATTACGCCGTCAACGCCGGTGGCGTGATGAACGTGTCGCTGGAAATCGACGGTTACAACCGCGAACGTGCCATGCGCATGATGCGCACGATCTACCACAACGTGGGCCGCATTTTCGAGATCGCCGATCGCGACGACATCCCCACGTACCTGGCTGCGGACCGCATGGCCGAGGAGCGCATTGCCGCCATCGGCAAGATCAAGTTGCCGCACATGGGCAACGGCGCACCGCGTTTCCAGGGGCGCATGCGCGGGCAGTAAGCAGCGGACATTGCCGTATGCAGGCAAGGCGGAGCGTCATCATGACGCTCCGCCTTTTTTCATGTCGCGCACGCACTGTCCGGATCACGGCACAGCGACATCTTCTTGTCGCGGCTCGACGACGGCACTCAATCCGCGTCACGTTTCAGGGCACTTCGACAGATCCACAGCACGGGAGCGTTCAACAGCCAGATCGCGCCTGTCCACGCCAGCCGGAACCCGAGCATCAGTGCCAGCCCGTCGGTATAGCCGTAGCCCCAGGCACGCGCCACGCTCATGCCCAGAACCTCCACGGTGCCCACCTGGCCTGCAAGCCCTCCGCAGAGGAAAACCGACGCCAGCGAGAAGGCATAAATGGTCGACGCCTGGAGAAAGTTCAGCGCGTGCAGGCCCATGCCCCGCCCCATGACCAGAAACGCACCCATGAGCGCCGCCAGATACATCGCGGTCAGCAGTACACTGATGGCGAGCGGTCGCCAGGTGGCCAGTTCGCGCAGTCCGCGGATGAGTCCGACAAGCTCGGTCGCGGCGCGCCGCAGTTTCTGGTGCTTGAGTCTTCCGGCCAGACGTTGCGCCAGCGGCTCGATCCACCGGACGCAGAACAGCAACCCCAACATGATCACCGTCAGTGCCGCAGCCATCGGCTGCAACGGTGCCCAGCCAGGCACGCCGACGATCCCCAGCCAACCCAGCACCAGCAGGATCTCTGCCAGCATCACAGCCACGGTCGCCGCGGAACTGTGGCCGAACCGGGTATCGCGGTCACCGCTGAGGACCCAGTTCTGCGCGAAGAGGCCGAACGGCAGCGTGACTGCCAGCTCGCCCACACTGTAGGCCAGCGCAAAACGTCGCCAGGTGGTCTGCACCCCCAGATGATTCAGCAGCATCCTCAGCTGCAGCAACTTGAACAGCAGGTAAGCCAGCGCAAACGCCAGCACCAGCGCGACGTCCCACCAGGACACTGCCAGCACGCGCCCGAGGACCTGGTCCAGGTTGCCCAGGCTGACCGCCAGAAAGAACAGCGCGCCAGCCAGCAGTAATGAGAGCAATACCCGCGGGCGCAGCAGTGCGCGTAGGGAGTGCCGCACCGTCATGACCTCACATCCGATGGCCGCAAAGCGCCCCTCCCGTCGTGTAGCTCCGGCATGACCGCCGCCGACGATGTATCGGTGCGCGACGCCCGCGAAGATGTGCGTGCGCAGGCCACCGCAAGCGGTCGGGGGCAACAGCGCCGGTTGAGGTATGGAAAAACATGCATGGCTGATGATGCCGACCTGTATGCCTAGGGAACGAGAATGCCGCGTCGTGTCGATGTGATGTCGTCCTGCCCTGCTCCCTGTGGATGCACGTCCCCGGGTCGTTGCACGGCCAGCGCACGACGTGGATGAGCATTACACTAGCTGTCTGCCAAATCAGGAAGAACAGTCCATGCATCCGTTTTCTCTCGGCGACGATACCGACATGCTGCGCGAAAGCGTACATGCCTTTGCGGAAAAGGAAATCGCACCGCGTGCCGACCGCATCGATCGCGAAAATGCCTTTCCTCACGATCTGTGGCAGAAGCTGGGAGAAATGGGCCTGCTGGGGGTCACCGTGCCGGCAGAATACGGCGGCTCGGAACTGGGTTTCCTGGCGCATCTGGTGGCGATGGAGGAGATCTCGCGTGCCTCGGGCTCGGTGGGGCTTTCCTACGGCGCACATTCCAATCTGTGCGTGCAGAACCTGTACCACAACGGCAACGAGGAACAGCGCAGAAAATACGTACCCAAGCTGTGCTCGGGCGAGTTCGTGGGCGCGCTGGCCATGAGCGAGCCAGGCGCCGGTTCCGACGTGGTGGGTTCGATGAGCTGCCATGCCGAGAAGAACGGCGATGTCTGGGTCGCCAACGGGTCCAAGATGTGGATCACCAACGGCCCCGACGCCGACGTGGTGCTGGTGTACATGCGCACCGCCGGGCGCGAGGCGGGCAGCCGCAGCATGACCGCCTTCATCGTCGAAAAAGGCATGGCCGGCTATACCACGGCGCAGAAGCTGGACAAGCTGGGCATGCGCGGTTCCAACACCTGCGAGCTGGTGTTCGATGATTGCGAAATTCCCGACGAGAACCGGCTGGGTGAAGTGAACGAGGGCGTGCGCGTGCTGATGAGCGGCCTGGATACCGAACGCCTGGTGCTCTCCGGCGGCCCCATCGGCCTGATGCAGTCGGCCATCGACATCGCCCTGCCCTACGTGCGCGAGCGCAAGCAGTTCAACGCGCCCATCGGCACCTTCGGCGTGATGCAGGCCAAGATCGCCGACATGTACACCGCGCTGCAATCCTCGCGCGCCTACGCCTACATGGTGGCGCAGCAATTCGACGCGGGGGTGAAATCACGCATCGATCCGGCCTCGTGCCTGCTCAACTGCTCGCAGAATGCGGTGAAAGTGGCGTCGGAAGCCATCCAGGCGCTGGGCGGCAATGGCTACATCAATGAATACCCCACCGGCCGCATCCTGCGCGATGCCAAGCTGTACGAGATCGGCGCCGGCACCAACGAGATCCGGCGCATGCTGATCGGCCGTGAATTGTTCCACGGCAACACCTGATTGCAAGTCCAGGGCGCGCTCAAATCGTAGGGCGGATCAAGGAACGCCAGTGACGGATCCGCCTGCTTGCGAAAAAGTCGGGTAATCATCCGCAAGCCGGCGGATCCGTCACGTTGTTCCTTGATCCGCCTTACAACTCCATGCGGTACCGCGCCGTCAGCGAGCTGTCCTGACTGCGATCGCCCAGATCGCGGTCATAGCCGAAACTCAACGTGCTGCGCGCGGACAGCCGGCCCTGCATGTTCAGGCCGAATATCATCTCGCGTCGCGACAACCCCACGCCCTGCAGCGGCGCCGACTGGTCGATGCCGACGAAACTCGCATCGAATACCTCGCCACGCGCGGCCAGCGTGCGGCGGTACATCACGCGGCTGTCGAACTGCAACGCACGATCCTGCGAAAACTGCCAGGAACGCGACAGCTTCAGGCCCACGCCGCCCTGCCAGCGCGCCATGCTCTGCGCCGGTGACTGCAGCCCGAATCCGGCGCCGCCGCCCTCGCTGAACCCGTCGCGGCGGAGATGCGCAAACTCCACGTCGGCAAACGGCGTCAAGTGCAACGCCGCGGGCCCCAGCCGATACCCGCCTTCGATATGCCCCACGCTGAACTGGCCGTTGTATGACGTGCCCACACCGGTGGTGTAGCTGCCCAGCAGCAGTTGCCGCTGCACGGTCTGACGATAGCTGCCGACGCCGGCGCTGCCCAGCGCATACCAGCCGTTGCGCGTCCAGCCGACAAAGCCCAAGACCTGCTGCGTGCGGCTGCGATTGCTGTCCAGGCGCCCGCTGATCCGCTGCAGTCCGCTGCTCTGCGACACCAGCAGGCCGCCCACGCTATGGGGCCCCAGACGCAGGTCCTGGCCGGCCAGGGTGCCGTTCATCTGGAAGGCGAGGCCCTGATATCCGCCCCGGCTCATGCCACCGCTGCGGTTCAGGCGACTGCTCCACATGCCGAAGCGATCCGGCGCACGCCCGTCCAGCAACGCATCGAAATGATCCCCGAGCGCCCGCTGCGACGCGTCCATCGATTCCAGCGTCATCGCCGCGCTGGTGGCGTGCAGCTGACCGGACAGGCTCTCCAGCGTGGCCTGCGCCGCGCGCTGCGTGGAGGCGCGCTGGATGGCTCCGGCCGCCCGCAGGAATTCGCCGGAGACCGGTGGTGGCGCACCGTTGCCGAGCTGCGTGTCAATGGCCTGAAAGCTGGTCTGCACACGCTGCGCACCGGCAGCAGATGCAGACGTGGTGCTGGCCGCTGCTGCGGATGTGATATCCAGTGAAGTGGTGTCCAGGAACACATCGTTGGCGCCGTACTGGATAGTGGTGTCCAGAAAGACGGTGTTGGCAAGCGTCAGCTTGTCGAACGTACCGGTCACTCCGCCGCCCGCCGTCAATACATCCTGATGGGTACTGATCGTGTAACCATCATTGGCACCGGCAACATGCAGATCACCGCCTTTGAGCGTGGCAGTACCGGTCGCCTTCAGCACTGATCCCAGACTGACCGAAAGTGTGCTTCCCGCCTCCTGCACGTAGTTGCCGGAGACAGACGTATCGGCGCCGGAGATCACCACGGTGCCCGCATTGTCCAGATTGCCCTTGACGCCCGGAACGCTGTTCAACGTGCCGCCGGCACCGACCATGGCATCGGAAGGCAGGGCGAAGGCGGCCTTGAGTGTCCCGCCATCGACCTCGGTGGTACCGCCGTAGCTGTTGTGGCCGTTGAGCACCAACGTGCCGCTGCCGCTCTTGACCAGTCCGCCGGCGCCGGAGATGTCATTGCCCCACGTGGACGTGCTGCCGTCGAAGCTGACCGCGACATCGCCCCAGTTGAACTGCGCCGGCCCCTTGACCGCCTTGCCCACATCCAGCAGGCCGTAACCGAACACCGAATCCACACCCTTCGCGCCGAGGTCCTTGGCGGTACCCAGCAGGGTCTGGCGTACCAGGTCGTTGTTGAAATAGGGAAACGCCTGCCACACCAGCGCCGCCGCGCCGGATACCTGGGGCGCCGCGAACGACGTGCCCTGCACAACGTAGTAGTCGGGGTTGCCTGCGGTGTCGTTCGCGCCGGTGACAATCACATTGCCGGGCGCCGTCAGGCAATAATCCATGGCCCGTCCACAGGCATTGGAATAGCTGGCCAGCTGCGTCGGATGCTGGGTGTCCAGCGCCGCCACCGCCAGCCAGCCCTGTTCCAGGTCCGCTCCCCAATGGGGAATGGACGCCGTATCGGAAGGTTGCGCGTTGCCGTCGTTGCCGGTAGCGAACACCACCAGTCCGCCATGGTCGATCACGAACGGTCGGTAGGCTGCAGCAAATGCCTTGCCCACCGCGTCGGTGTTGGATGTATCCCAGTACAGCCCGCCCCAGGAGTTGTTCTGGATGCGCACCCCATTGGCGATCAGGTCGGGATTGAGGGACTGGCCGAAGAAGTCGGCATCGGTGGTCTCCACCGCATTGCCCTGACCGGAGCCATCGTCGGCCGGCGGCTTGTCGCTGATGATGCGGGCCGAGACCAGGTCCGCCTGCGGCGCGATGCCGCCCGGCCACTGACCGAAGGGCTTGCCGGCCGCCACCTCGGAAACCTCGGTCCCGTGGCCGACCACATCGCCCTTGCTGGTGTCGCTGGCACCCGGATCCACGTAGACCAGCAGCTTCTTGACCCGCCCCTGCAGAGCCGGATGGTCGGAGTTGATGCCGGTATCGACGATACCGATGGTGATGCCCGCGCCGGTATAGCCTGCATCGTGCGCCGCTGGCGTGTCGGTAATCGTCAGGTGCGCATCGAAGGCAGGCTGTGCGCTGCCGGCCGGCGGTGGCGAACTGCTGGCCGGTGGCGGCGCGCTGCTACCCGGCGGCGGTGGCGCGGGAGTCTCCGACGCTGGTGACGGCTTGACCCCCGAACCGCCTCCACAGCCGGCCAGTCCCAGACTCAGCGCAGCCGCGATGATAAGTGACAGCCGCGCGCGACGCGGCGCAAGTGAATCTCTCGCCATGGTGGTAATCCCCTCGTGCAAACGCCCCCTCAGGGCGGGTGGACGTTGTTCTGGACCTCAGGTTGTAGCCGACAACCTGTCAACATCATGTGCATTGCTGGCACGGACGTTTGGCGCAGTGCACCACGGCAAGCCATAATGGATGCAATCAATGCCCCTCTTATACACGTTTCATTCGCACCAGGGGGCGTTCTGCTTTCCGACGGAGTACTTCCATGTCCGATATTGTGATTGTCGCTGCAAAACGCACCCCCATCGGCTCCTTCCTGGGCCAGTTCAACGGGGTGCCATCACCCACGCTGGGGGCCACGGCCATTGCCGGTGCCATGGCCCAATCCGGGCTGGAGGCAGGTGAAGTCAGCGAGGTCATCATGGGCTGCGTGCTGCCGGCCAATCTGGGCCAGGCCCCTGCCCGCCAGGCGGCCATTGGCGCCAAACTCCCGCTGGGCGTGGGTTGCACCACCATCAACAAGGTGTGCGGTTCCGGCATGAAGGCCATCATGCTGGGCCACGACCTGATCCGCGCCGGCTCTGCCGACGTGGTGGTCAGCGGCGGCATGGAGTCGATGACCAACGCGCCGCACATGGTCAATGCGCGCAGTGGCCTGCGTTATGGCGATGCCAAGCTGGTCGACCACATGGCGTGGGATGGCCTCACCAACCCCTACGACGGCATGGCCATGGGCGTGTTCGGCGAAAGCTGTGCCGACAAGTACCACTTTACCCGCGAAGCGCAGGATGCATTTTCCATCGAGTCCGTGAAGCGGGCGCGTCACGCCACCGATTCGGGCGCGTTCGATGACGAGATCGTTCCGGTCACGGTATCCAGTCGCAAAGGGGAGACCGAATACGGCACGGACGAACAGCCCGGCCGCAGCAATATCGACAAGATCCCGCAGCTGCGCCCCGCCTTCCGCAAGGAAAACGGCACCATCACCGCTGCCAGCGCCTCCAGCATCTCCGATGGCGCCGCGGCGCTCGTGCTGATGCGTTCCGACGCGGCCGAAGCCAGGGGCCTGCAGCCGCTGGCACGCATCGTGGCTCATGCCACGCATTCACAGGAACCGGAATGGTTCACCACCGCCCCGGTCAGTGCCATCAACAAGGTGCTGGACAAGGCCGGCTGGAAGGTCGGTGACGTGGATCTTTTTGAAGTCAACGAAGCCTTCGCGGTCGTCGCCATGGCGGCCATGGAAGAACTCGGCATCGACCACGACAAGATCAATGTCCATGGCGGCGCCTGCGCGCTGGGCCACCCGATCGGCGCCAGCGGCGCACGTATCGTGGTCACGCTGATCCACGCCATGCGCAAGCGCGGCGCGAAACGTGGCGTGGCCTCGCTGTGCATCGGCGGCGGCGAAGCCACCGCCCTGGCCGTCGAGCTGTGAGGGGCCCTGGCGGAATTAAAAACGCGTCGCGGCCGGGCTCGGCCTGACCTTCTCCTCACGTGCATGCGTGCGGCCCCTCTGTACACGGAGGGGCCATCGCCGTTCCACAATCGTCTTTCTTAACGGCTGCCCACTGCCCATCCCGGCGGAACTGGTCAGCGGCATATGGACACGGTAACAATGGTATGCCGCTAAAGGCATCAAGCACACACACACACCTGAAGGAGAGAATATAGTGAAAACGATACATGTATTGGCGTTGGGTGCCTTGGTCGCCCTGCTGGCTGCATGCGGACAGCAAGGAAACAATAACGGCAGTGATGCCGCCCAGAATGCGCAGCAATCGGCAATGAATGCGAAGCAAGAGGCCAATCAGGCGCAGCAGGCCGCAAGCCAGACACAGAACCCGCAGGCGGAAATGGCGGCAAAGCAGGCTCAGGGAGCCGCAAAAACAGCCAACATGGCAGCCAACCAGGCGCAGAATGCCGCCGCGGCCAGTTCAAGCGATGCCAGCCAAGACATGGCGCAGAACGCGGCCGACACCGCTGACCAGGCGGAAAACCAGGCCGAGAACGCCAAGGAAAAGGCCAAGGACGCCAAAAACAACGACAATGGCGGAAACGGCCATCAGTAAGATCTGAGCCATTTCCGTCGGCCCGGTCGCAATTGTGCGACCGGGCCCTCCGCCGACCCCTCCCGTCATTAGTTCGTCAGGCGCGTGAACGATATTCCCACCGGAAGCATCGGATTCATGCGGCGTGCGGTTTTCATGTGGTTCAATAAATGCCGTCATTGACGACACTGATGGAGCCGATCATGAAATTGCATCTCACCCGTATTGCGCTGGGCACCGCTCTCATCGTCGGGCTTGCCGCATGCGGTAATCAGCCCAACGATAATGCGAATGCACCACCACCGCCTGCCACGGCCCCGGCCATGCAGGGTGGAGCGACCAACAACGGTGCTGCAAACGGCATGAACAACGGGGCCATGAACAACGGCTCGGTGAACGCGATGCCACCGCCCGCTTCCACGGCACCAATGCCACCCGCCTCGGCGTTGCCCCCGGCCTCGTCCACGTCATCCATGGATGGCGACGGCGGCTGAGTCTACGCACCGTTCGGATCGAGCATCGTCCGGAATCAAGCCGACCGCCCTGGCTCACGGGACGGTCGGCTTTTTTTCATGCCCGCATCGCACTGCGGCATGGGGCCGTTCGCTAACCCCGGCGGGCTGTGCAGGATACAGGCAGTGGCGCTTTGGCCGCAATCGTGCAGCCACGTATCATGCCTGTTCCGATAGGCCACGGCAGCGCCCGCAATGAACACACTCAAATCCCTCGTCGACGCCCGCTCCCCCGAGTTCAAGGAGAACGCGGCGCACATGCGCACGCTGGCCAGCGCTCTCGGCGAGACGCTGGAACGCACCGCGGCAGGCGGCGGCGAAAAAGCGCGGGAAAAGCACACTGGCCGCGGCAAGCTGCTGCCGCGCGAACGCATTCGCGCTCTGCTGGATGCAGGCTCGCCGCTGCTGGAGCTCTCGCCGCTCGCCGCACATGGCATGTACGACGATGCCGCGCCAGCTGCCGGCATCCTCACAGGAATAGGTCGCGTCCACGGGCAGGAAGTGGTAATCGTGGCCAATGACGCCACGGTCAAGGGCGGCACCTACTTTCCCATGACTGTGAAAAAGCACCTGCGGGCGCAGGAAGTAGCCCTGGAAAACCGCCTGCCGTGCATCTACCTGGTCGATTCCGGCGGTGCCTTCCTGCCGCTGCAGGACGAGGTGTTTCCGGACAAGGAGCATTTCGGCCGCATTTTCTAC
This sequence comes from uncultured Gammaproteobacteria bacterium, assembly GCA_963747595.1. Lineage (GTDB taxonomy): Bacteria > Pseudomonadota > Gammaproteobacteria > Xanthomonadales > Rhodanobacteraceae > Oleiagrimonas. The sequence goes on along the minus strand of CAVVFO010000002.1, from coordinate 110,353 downwards.
AACCAGGCGCGCATGTCCGCCGAAGGCATCGCGCAGATCGCCGTGGTGATGGGCTCATGCACCGCCGGCGGGGCGTACGTGCCGGCGATGAGCGACGAGACCATCATCGTGCGCGAACAGGGCACCATCTTTCTGGGCGGACCGCCACTGGTGAAGGCCGCCACCGGCGAGGAAGTGGATGCCGAGGCCTTGGGGGGCGCCGACGTGCATACCGCACAATCCGGCGTGGCCGATCATCTGGCGGAAAACGATTCCCACGCCCTGGCCATCGCCCGCGACATCGTGGCCAACCTCAATCGCAGCAAGCGGATGCTGCTGGCCGTCAAGGAACCGGTCGAACCGATCTATGCCGCCGAGGAGCTGTACGGCGTGATCCCGCAGGATACGCGCCGTCCGTTCGACATCCGCGAAATCATCGCCCGCCTGGTCGACGGCTCCGAATTCCACGAATTCAAGGCGCGCTACGGCAAAACCCTGGTCTGCGGCTTTGCGCATCTGCACGGCTACCCCGTCGGCATCATCGCCAACAACGGCATCCTGTTTGCCGAGAGCGCGCTCAAGGGCGCGCACTTCATCGAACTGTGCAATCAGCGCAACATTCCGCTGGTGTTCCTGCAGAACATCACCGGCTTCATGGTAGGCAAGAAATACGAGACCGCCGGCATCGCCAAGGACGGCGCCAAGATGGTCACCGCCGTGGCCTGCTCGCACGTGCCCAAGTTCACCGTGATCATCGGCGGCAGCTTCGGCGCCGGCAACTACGCGATGTGCGGCCGTGCCTACGGAGCCCGCTTCCTGTGGACCTGGCCCAATGCGCGCATCAGCGTAATGGGCGGAGAGCAGGCTGCCAGCGTGCTGGCCACGGTCAAGCGCGACGGCATCGAAAAGCGCGGTGGCGAGTGGAGCGCGGAGGAGGAAGAGGCATTCAGGCAGCCCATCCAGGCGCAATACGAACGTCAGGGCCACCCCTACTACGCCAGCGCCCGCCTGTGGGACGACGGCGTGATCGACCCGGCGGACACGCGCCGCGTGCTGGGCATGGCCATCTCCGCCTCCATGAATGCACCCATCGAACCTCAACGCTACGGCGTCTTCCGCATGTAGCCACGGCCCCTTACGTAGGGCGTATATGGACTCCTCCTCCTACGCAAGCGTAAACGATGGGAAAGTGGCACCGCGAACGTATATACGGCTTCATGTTGGGAACCGTCGTTCCCGAGCCTAGATGGGTTGTTCGCACTGGAGCTGTCTTATCGGATCATCGACGCGTCGTGCGTCTGCGCCCTACGCGACGTTTGCTCCAGCGGGTGTGGGCCTTTTTTCCATCTCCCGATTGCGCTGCGAGATGTGCTTCCGTGCGGGTGAATCAAACGGTGTGACCTGATCTCAAGGTGATGGCTCTAGACGATGATGGCCTGATTCATCAGGCGGCGGCGGGATCGGCCCTGCGCCCGGCGGGGTGATAAGGCCGGTTGTGCTTGATCACGGCATAGATGATGCGCGCCAGGCGATTGGCCACGGCCACGGCGACCTTGGCGTCGAGTTTGCCGGCATCAAGCAGGCGCCGCGCGAACAGGCACAGGGCATCATCGCGCCTGCGGCAACGCACGAGCACGGCGTGCGCGCCTTGCACCAGAAGACGGCGCAGGTACGGGTCGCCCCGCTGGGTGATGGACCCCAGACGCCGCGTTTGCCCGCTGGAGGACTCTTTGGGCGTGAGACCGAGGCTGGCGGCAAACTGGCGGGCATCGGCGAAGCGCTCCACCTGCGGGCCGATCTCGCCGGCCACGGCGGTGGCGGTGATCAGACCGACACCAAAGATGGTCTCGACCTGTGTGGCCACGGCAGAGGCCTTGAAGGCCTCCTTCAACTGACGGTCCATGGCCTTGATATGCGTACGGACCTGATCCAGATGCTCCAGCGCCAATGCCACGCTGTGATGCAGTAACGGCGTGATCTCGCCGGTGTCATCCTGGCCATCGGCGGCCGCATGCACGCGCTGTATCAGGGCCTTGAATCCGGCGTCACCCTTGCCGCCCACCATGCCACGCTCGGCCAGCAGCCCGCGGATCTGATTGATGCACTGGGTCTGCTGGCCGATCAGCAGCTCGCGCACCCGATGCTGGGCGCACAGATCCTGCTGCTCGAGCGTCTTGACCGGCACCGGGCGTACACGACGGTCGCAATACACCGCGTAGATCGCATCGGCATCGTTGCCGTCGGTCTTGTTGCCGTGCCGTGCCTTGTTCACGAACTGGGCTGGAAGCAGCTCAGTGGCATGGCTCCGCTGGCGCAGCTGGCGCGACCAGTGATGGGCGCTGCCACAGGCCTCCATGACGACCGTGCCGCGCGCCGTGTGCGCCTTGGCAAAAAACTCTTTGAACTGTGCACGGGTGTATGTGCGCTGGGCCAAATGCTCGCCGTGCGGGCCGAACGTGTGCACCTGAAACTTGGCCTTGGCCAGGTCCACGCAGTACACGCGCTGTGACGGCTGGGTGGTGTGGGCGGTAGTATGCATGTCGGACTCCTCTTCGCTGACAGGTAGGTTCTACGGAACTCCTACCCTAAAGGCACATCGATGCCGTCCTGGCGGGGAGGAGTCCATCCCATCAGATCAAGGAGCGATAGCGACGGATCCGCCTGCTTGCCGGGAGGTGGGATTTTTCCCGCAAGCAGGCGGCTCCGTCGCTATCGCTCCTTGAACCGCCCTACAGAAAAACACCATATTCAATAGGTCCAGGGCAGTCTCATGCATCACAAGCGCATCACCATCATCGGCGCCGGCCTGGTCGGGGCACTGACGGCCACACTGCTGGCGCGCCGCGGTTTTGCGGTGACGCTGTACGAAAAGCGCCCCGATCCGCGCGCGACCGGCTTCGCCGGTGGACGCTCCATCAATCTGGCGCTGGCCGAGCGCGGCCTGCAGGCGCTGCGTCAGGCCGGGCTGGAGAGGGCGGTGCTGGAGCAGGCGGTCATGATGCGCGGACGCATGGTGCATCTGCTGGAAGGCAAGGAACACCTGCAACGCTACGGAATCGACGACAGCGAAGTCATCTGGTCGGTCTCGCGCGGCGGCCTCAACGTGACCCTGCTGGATGCCGCCGAAGAAGCCGGTGCCACGATGCAGTTCAATCACGCATTGATCGATGCCGACCTGGCCGGGGGGCGCCTGCACCTTAAGGATGCCGATGGACAGATCCGCGTGGTCGACGCCGGCCTGATCATCGGCGCCGACGGGGCCGGATCGGCGTTGCGGGCGGCGATGTCGCGCCATGCGGATCTGGGTGAACATGTCGAACCCCTGGATCACGGTTACAAGGAACTGGAAATCCCCGCCAGGGCGGACGCCGATGGCGCACACCGCTTCCGCATCGAGCCGCATGCCCTGCATATCTGGCCGCGCGGCAACTACATGTGCATCGCCCTGCCCAACGCCGAGGGCAGCTTCACGGTCACGCTGTTCATGCGCCATGCGGGCGCCACCCCCAGCTTCGCGGATTTTCCGGATGCCCCCCGCGCGCGCAGCTTCTTCGCCCGCGCCTTTCCCGATGCCCTGGCACTGATGCCGCATTTCGACCGGGATTTCACTACCAATCCGGTGAGCCAACTGGCCACACTGTATCTGGACCGTTGGCACCTGGAGGGTCGCGCCGTGCTGCTGGGCGATGCGGCACATGCACTGGTCCCGTTTCACGGCCAGGGCATGAATGCGGGCTTCGAAGACGCAACCGCGCTGGCCCAATGCATTGCCAGCGACGACGACACGGGCATTGCCCTGGCCCGCTTCCAGGAGATGCGCAAACCCAACGCCGACGCCATTGCCGCCATGGCGCTGGAAAATTATGTGGAGATGCGCGACACGGTCGCCGATCCGCATTACCTGCAGAAGCGCGCGCTGGAGAAAGTGCTGGCCGAGCGCGCGCCGCACCATTTCATGTCGCGCTACCGCATGGTGACCTTCACCCACCTGCCCTACACCTACGCGCAGGAGCGCGGACGCGCGCAGGACACCTTGTTGGACCACTTGCTGCAAGGCGGCAACGCGGAGGATGTGAACACGGAGGCCGCAATCAGGACACTCAAGGCAACCCTGCCGCCACTGCCTTCCGCCGCACGGCGCTGAGACCGGGGAGGAGCGGCATGCACATCCCGGCGTCCTTGCTCGCAGCCTATCGTGACACCGAATATCGCGTGCGCCTGGGTACGGGCGGGTACGCGACGATACGCGTCGGCGAACCGCTGCCCGCGGCACTGCGGCCGCTGGTACCGTCCGACATGCCCTGGGCATTCCTCACTGCATGCAATCCGCTGTCGACAGCCACCGACCGCCAGACCAACCGCGAGAAGCAACGACAACTGCTGCACGCCCTGCAAAACCTGCCCTGCGTGCGCGCCATCCATGCCGCTTGCGGCGTGGGCCGCAGCGGGTGGCGCGAGCCCAGCCTGTTCGTCATGGGCCTGGATACAGTTCCGCTGGACGGTCTGATCGAACGCTTCCAGCAGCATGCCGCCGTCGTTGGCTGCGGCGCCAGTCGCGCCCGGTTGCGCACACACCGATCCGCGTCACCGCCGTGAGACGGATCAATCCGGAGGTCTGCTTGAAGAACATCCTTTTGGCAGACCTTGAGGAGCGGCGCGACGGGAGCCGCCGGGTTGCCGTAGACGCCGGGCAAGCCATTCGGGCGCATGGATGGCGTCCCGCAGGCAGGCCGATCCGCCACAGCGTTCCCCGATCCGCCGTGTGCGAGCGGAACCCGATCCCTGCCGCGACGCACGGCCGCATGGACACCGCGTGATGTGGCTGGGAAAATGCATGTTTGATAGTTGAGTCGTCTCATCGTGACCGATGCCGCCCGCGCCCTGCTGCAAGCCGAGGGCCTGACCTTCCTGCGTCAGGACGAACCGGTGTTCGGTCCCGTGGACTTTCACCTGCAAGCGGGCGAAGTGGCCCTGATCGAAGGCGACAACGGCAGCGGCAAGACCACGCTGCTGCGCGTGCTCACCGGCCTGCTGCACCACGATGCCGGCCGCGTGCTGCTGTACGACGCGCCGCTGACGCTGGAGCGCGCGGCGGGCGAAATCGTCTTCCTGGGACATCAGCTGGGCCTCAAGCACGATCTCACCACGCTGGAAAATCTGCATATCGCCGAAGGTCTGTACGGCCGTCGCCGCGGCATGGCTCCGCCCACGGCGCTGGCTGGCGTGGGCCTGCTCGGGTTCGAACACGAGCCGGTCAGGCGCCTGTCCGCCGGGCAGAAGAAACGCGTGGCACTGGCGCGGCTGCTGCTGCTGCCGTGTGCGCTATGGCTGCTGGACGAGCCCTTCGCCAACCTGGACCGCGAGGGCATTGTCCTGGTCAACCGCTTGATCGAGCGTCACGCGCACGGCGGCGGCGCGGCATTGGTGACCAGTCACGGCGCCGTGGATTTCCTGCGTGGCACGCCGCGCCGCATCGCGTTGACCGCATGACTCCCGGCACTACCCGCGCCGCTTGCGCCGCCCTGCTGCGACGCGACCTCACCCTCGCCTGGCGTCGCCGCGGCGACATGGCGTTGCCGGTGCTGTACGCGATCATCGTCGGCACCCTGTTCCCGTTTGCCCTGGGGCCGGATGCCGCCTTGCTCGAGCGCATCGCCGGCGGCGTGATTCTGGTCACGGTGCTGCTGGCCATGCTGCTGGCGCTGGATGCCTTGTTCCGCCCGGACCTGGAAGACGGCTCGCTGGAGCAATTGATCCTGGCACCGCAACCGCTGCCGCTGATGCTGGCAGTGAAAATGCTGGCACACTGGCTGACCACGGCGCTGCCGCTGATCGTGGTCACGCCGCTTCTGGCCGGCATGCTGCACCTGCCCTGGATCGCGCTGCGCGTGCTGCTGCTTGCCCTGCTTCTGGCCACACCACTGCTCAGCCTTCTGGGCGGCATCCTGGTGGCGTTGACCGCCGGCACGCGGCGCTCTGGTATGCTGCTGGCGTTGATGCTGCTTCCCTTGTGCGTACCGGTGGTGATCTTCGCCTCTGGCGCGGTGTCCGCCGCGCAACAGCATCTGCCGTGGATCGCTCCCATCGCCTGGCTCGGAGCCGCGCTCGCGCTGGCCCTGGTGCTGGCGCCGCTGGCCTGCGCCGCGGCCCTACGAATTGCACTCGACGCATGAACAAGATCGTCTACTGGTATCACAAGCTGGGCTCGCCGCCCTCGTTCTATCGTTTTGCCGGCGTGCTGCGTCCATGGTGTCTGGCAATTGCTCTGCTGACCGGCGCGGTGGGCCTTTTTGCCGGGCTGGTGCTGGTACCACCGGACTATCAGCAAGGCGATGCCTACCGCATCATCTTCATCCACGCACCCAGCGCCTGGATGAGCCTGTTCATCTACGGAGTGATGGCCGTCGCGTCCTTCGTGGCGGTGGTCTGGCGCACCAAGATTGCCGAGGTCGTCGCCATGCAGTCGGCGCCGATCGGCGCGGGCTTCACCTTCATCACGCTGTGCACCGGCTCGCTGTGGGGCAAGCCGATGTGGGGCACGTGGTGGACTTGGGACGCACGGCTCACATCGGAGCTGGTGCTGTTGTTTCTGTATCTTGGCGTGATCGGCTTGTATCACGCGTTCGAGGACCGCCGGCAAGGCGCGCGCACCGCCGGGTTCCTGGCCATGGTGGGCGCGGTCAACCTGCCGATCGTGGTGTATTCGGTGAAGTGGTGGAACACGCTGCACCAGGGCGCCACGGTGAATCTGTTCGGCCAGTCGCACATGTCCATGAGCATGCTGTGGCCGATGCTGGTGATGATCGTGGCCACCAAGCTGTACTACGCGGCCAGCCTGTTCGGGCGCGTCCGCGTGGATCTGCTGTCGCTGGAGAGCGGCAAGGACTGGGTCCGCAAGCTGGTCATGGCGGAATCCTCATGAGCCTGCACGAATTCCTCACCATGGGCGGTTTCGCCATCTACGTGTGGCCCTCGTACGCCATTTTCTTCATCGTACTGGCTGCCGACCTGGCCGCACCGCGTCTGCGCCGCCGGCGACTCGTGCGCGAGTTGCGCGCTCGCATGCAGCGTCAGGCGGCACGCAAGGTACGCAGCGATGCCACCAGTACGCCTCCATCCGCACCGCGGACTGAACCCGTTCCCGGCAAATGAGTCTCACTACTTCATGAATCCGCTCGCACCATGAACCCCAAGCGCAAACGCAGGCTGATCGTGGTCTCGCTGATCCTCGCCGCCGTAGTGGTGGCGGTGGGCCTGAGCGTGTTTGCGTTGCAGAAGAACATCACTTATCTGTATTCGCCCAGCGAAGTGATGGCCGGCAAGGCGCCGGTGCACGCCCGCTTCCGCCTGGGCGGCGTGGTCAAGAAACACAGTGTGCATCACGACCCGGATTCGCTGAAGGTCACCTTCATCGTCACCGACCGCTTTCACGACATGCCGGTGATCTACAAGGGCATCCTGCCGGACCTGTTTCGCGTCGGCCAGAGCGTGATCACCACCGGCCACATGGATCATGGCCATTTCGAGGCCAGCACGGTGCTGGCCAAACATGATTCGACCTACATGCCGCCGGAAGTGGCCGATGCCATCAAGAAGGCCAGGGAGGCCGGTCGCGCCAAGGAAAGCGGACATCGTCAGGTGCAACAAACGCAGGGGAAGTGAGTGATACCCGAACTCGGACAAATCTGCCTGATCCTGGCCCTGCTGCTGGCCACCGCGCAGGCGGTACTGCCTCTGGCCGGCGCGTGGCGCGGCAGCCGTCCTCTGATGGCGGTGGCCCGACCGGCCGTGGTGGGCCAGGCCGTTTTCGTGCTGGGCGCGTTCGTGATCCTGGCGTACGGCTTTCTGGTGCACGACTTTTCCGTGGCCTACGTGGCGGACAACTCCAACCTCAGCCTGCCCTGGTATTACCGCATCGCCGCGGTGTGGGGGGCGCATGAGGGATCGCTGCTGCTGTGGATCCTGATCCTCAACCTGTGGACGGTGGCACTGGCCGCCTTCAGCCGGCAGCTGCCGGAGGCCTTTGCGGCGCGCGTGCTGGGCGTGCTGGGACTGATCAGTGTGGGCTTCCTGCTGTTCACGGTGCTGACCTCCGATCCGTTCGCGCGCCTGCTGCCGGCACCGGCCAACGGCGCGGATCTCAATCCGGTGCTGCAGGATCCGGGGATGACCTTCCACCCGCCGGTGCTGTACATGGGCTACGTCGGGTTCTCGGTAGCGTTCGCCTTTTCCATTGCCGCGCTGCTGGGCGGCAGCATCGAAAAGCAGTGGGTGCGCTGGGCACGCCCGTGGACCAACCTTGCCTGGGGTTTCCTGTCGCTGGGCATCGTTGCCGGCAGCTGGTGGGCGTATGCCGAGCTGGGCTGGGGTGGCTGGTGGTTCTGGGATCCGGTGGAGAACGCCTCTTTCATGCCGTGGCTGGTGGGTGCGGCGCTGATCCACGCGCAGGCGATCACGGAGAAGCGCGGTAGCTTGAGCGCCTGGACCGTGCTGCTCTCGATCTTTGCCTTCTCGCTGTCGCTGCTGGGGACGTTCCTGGTGCGCTCCGGCCTGTTGACCAGCGTGCATGCCTTTGCCGCCGATCCACGCCGCGGCATCTTCATCCTGATCTTCCTGGCCATCGTGGTCGGCGGCTCGCTGTTGCTGTATGCGCTGCGCGCGCCCAAGGTGGTCAGCGGCCGTGCCTTTGCCGGGTTGTCGCGCGAAACCATGGTGCTGATCGGCAACCTGCTGCTGACGGTGTCGGCGGCGATGGTGCTGCTGGGCACTCTGTTTCCGCTGATCGGCGATGCGTTCGGCTGGGGGCGGATTTCGGTGGGGCCGCCCTATTTCGGCACATTGTTCATCGCGCTGCTGGCCCCGGCGATCTTCCTCATGCCGTTCGGCCCGTTCGCACGCTGGGGCCGCGCCGACATGCGCGAGCTGCGCCGCGTGTTCTGGCATTGCGCCATCTTCGCGCTGCTCGTCGGTGGCGCAGGAACCGCATTGCTGTGGCATCGCGCGGTGGATCACGTGCGCCTGATCCTGGGCTTCGTGGCCGCGGCCTATGTGGTGCGGGGTGTCAGCATGTACCTGCTCAAGCGCTGGCGCGAGGCACCGCGGGGCATGCGCTATCCGGCCGAAATGGGCGGCATGCTGCTGGCGCATCTGGGCGTGGCCATCTTCATGTCCGGCGCCCTGCTGACCACGGCCCTTAGCGTGGAGCGCGATGTTCGCATGGCACCGGGACAAAGCATCGCCATCGGCGGCTATCGAGTGCGTTTCGAGGGCGTGGAAGCCGCCAGGGGGCCCAACTGGACCGCCCAGCAGGGCACCGTCACCGTGCTCGACGATCATGGGAAAATCGCCGTCATGCATCCGCAGAAACGCACCTACCCCGGCGGCCAGATCCAGACCGATGCCGCCGTGAACGCGGGCATCATGCGCGATCTGTACGTCGCGCTGGGCAAGCCGCTGGACCATGGTGCCTGGTCGCTGCGGGTCTACGACAAACCGTTCGTGCGCTGGATCTGGGCCGGCGGCGTGCTGATGATGCTGGGCGGATTCCTGGCCGCCTCCGATCGCCGCTTCCGAACCCGGCGGCGTGATGGCGGAACCGGAGGCGGCATGGCGGCCGCCGGGGACACGCCGGCATGAACCGTCTGGGACGCATGCTGCCGCTGATTGCGTTCGTGCTGGTGGTGCTGCTGTTCGGTTTCGGCATCTGGTGGAACACGCGACACACGCAGAACTATGTGCCTTCGCCACTGATCGGCAAGGCTGCGCCCAGTTACAACCTGCCGTTCCTGTATGACCCGTCCAGCCGCCTGACCAAGGCCAAGATGCTGGGCAAGCCGTACCTGCTCAACGTGTTTGCCAGCTGGTGCTTTGCCTGCGGGCAGGAGCATCCGGTACTGATGGCCGATGGCCAGCAACTGGGCGTGCCGCTGGTGGGCTACGACTACAAGGACAAGCCGGACGACGCCCAAGCTTGGCTGGCCAAACACGGCAATCCGTACGCCATGGTGGTCACCGACCGCAGCGGTGCCACCGCGCTGGATTTCGGCGTCTACGGCGCACCGGAAACCTTCCTCGTCGACGCACACGGCATCATCCGCTACAAGCACATCGGACCGATCACGCCCGAGGTCATCCACGACGAACTGAAACCCGCCATCGCCAGGGCCAGGCAGGAGGCGCAATGAAATATCTGCTGATCGCCATGATCGCGGTGCTGGCGCTGGGCATGCTGCGCCCGGCGCATGCCATCGATCCGCTGCCGTTCAAGGATCGCGCGCAGGAATTGCGCTTCCAGAAGCTTACCGGCGAATTGCGCTGTCTGGTCTGTCAGGATGAGGACCTGGCCGATTCCAATGCCGAACTGGCGGTGCAGCTGCGCCACAAGATCTTCCGCATGATGCAGGCGGGCAAGAGCAACGCGCAGATCAAGCAGTACCTGGTCGAGCGGTATTCGGACTACGTGCTCTACAACCCGCCGCTGAAACCTTCGACATGGCTGCTGTGGTTCGGCCCCGCCGGCCTGCTGATCCTGGGCGGCATCGGCATGGCCGTCTTTGTACGCCGCCGTGCGGCCGCTGCCGTGAGCATGCCGCCGCCACCGCCCGACGGCCCCGAGGACTGGTAACGCCATGACTGTTTCTTCACCTTCGCAGACGACAGATCGCGCCCGATGACCTTTGCCTTTGTAGCAATCGCCGCCGTCATGGTCCTTTTTGCCGTGACTCTGGTCATCGTGCCGTTGATCCGCCATGGCCGCCGCAATGGTCGACCACGCTCGGCGTTCGTCATCGCCCTGGCCGCGGCGCTGATCATTCCGCTAGGTGCGATCGGCCTGTATACCCATGTCGGCAACCTCGGGGGCCTCAACCCGATGCTGCGCCAGCCACCGCAGATCACGGTGGACCAGGCGATCGCCAAGATCCGCACGCGGCTGGCAAAACACCCGGACGACCTGCGCGGCTGGATGCTGCTAGGGCAATCCTACAGCATGATGAAGCAGCCTTCGGATGCGCTCGAGGCGTATGGCCATGCGCTGAAGCTGGCGCCGCACAACCCTGATGTCATGGTGGCCTGGGCCCAAGCCGACTCCATGGCCCGGTCCGATCACATGATTACCGGCAAGGCACGCCGCCTGCTGCAGAAAGCCGTAAGCAAGGAGCCGCGGGCGCAGCGTGCACTGTGGCTGCTGGGCATCAGTGACTACCAGGCCGGGCATTTTGCCGATGCCGCGCTGACCTGGCGTCGCCTGCGCTCGCTGTTGCAGCCGGGCACCAAGGTTTCCGCCGCCGTCGACCAGCAGATCGCCATGGCCAACGCCCGCGCCCGTGGCAAGACCCAGGCCGAGGCCGAGGCCATCGTCAATCGCGGCAAGAGCGGACCGGATCAGGGCGGCAGCGCCACACCGCACGGTGCGCAACTCGCCGTCAACGTGCATGTGGCGCCGACGCTCGAGGGCAAGGTCGAGGACGGCGACACGCTGTTCGTCTACGCCCGCAAGCCCCAGGGTCCTCCCATGCCGCTGGCCGTGATCAGGAAAAAGGCCGGCACGCTGCCGACGCATGTCACGTTGACCGACGGCATGGGCATGGCGCCCGGCATGACATTGTCCAGCTCGCCGAGGGTCATCGTCACCGCACGCATCTCGCACAGCGGTCAGGCCGTTCCGCAGAAAGGCGACCTCGAAGGCAGCAGCGGTCCGGTCAAGGTCGGCCGCGGGAAACCCGTGGACATCACCATCGACCATATCCGCTGACTCCCGCGCGTCGCGGCTTGGGTCCGCCGCAGGCGCGGTATACAGTTCCCGCTTCCGCCTGAGCGCAATCCACGCACATGCCTGATGCACGCCGCTATTTCCAGCTGCCCTCGCCGTTCGCCATGAAGCGCGGCGGCGCGCTGCGCGATGCGCACGTCGCCTATGAAACATGGGGCACACTCTCGCCGGAGCGCGACAACGCCATCGCCATCATGACCGGCCTGTCGCCCAGTGCACATGCCGCATCCAATGCCGACGACCCGTCCGACGGCTGGTGGGAGCGCATGCTCGGCCCCGGCAAGCCCATCGATACCGACCGCTGGTTCGTCGTCTGCATCAATCCTCTGGGCAGCGACAAGGGCTCCACCAGTCCGGCATCGATCAATCCGGACACCGGCGAACCCTACCGTCTGGATTTCCCCAAGCTGACCCTGGAAGATGCCGCCAACGCGGCACATGCGCTGGTACAACACCTGGGTATCGAGCAGCTGGCCTGCCTGGTCGGCTGCTCCATGGGCGGCATGGGCGCACTGGGCTACATGCTGCTGCATCCCGGCAGTGCCCGCGCGCACATCAGCGTCAACACCGCGCCGCAGGCACAACCGTTCGCCATCGCCATCCGCTCGCTGCAACGCGAGGCGATCCGCCTGGATCGCGAATGGAACGAAGGCAATTACAGCGATGAGCACTATCCCGAACGCGGCATGAGCATTGCCCGCAAGCTGGGCGTGATCACCTATCGCTCGGCAATGGAGTGGAACGGCCGCTTCGCCCGCATTCGCCTGGATGCAGATGAGCGCGAGGATGATCCGTTCGGGTTCGAGTTCCAGGTCGAGTCGTATCTGGAAGCCCACGCGCGCAAATTCACGCACCATTTCGATCCCAACTGCTACCTGTACCTTTCCCGTGCCAGCGACTGGTTCGACGTCGCCGAATATGGCAACGGAAAGGTCCTGGATGGTCTCGCACGCATTCATCTGCAGCGGGCATTGGTCGTCGGTGCAAATACCGACATCCTGTTCCCGCTGGAACAGCAGGAGCAGATTGCCTTTGGTCTTGAAGCCGCCGGGGCCGAGGTGGACTTCGTGCCGCTCGATTCCCCGCAGGGACACGACGCGTTTCTGGTGGATATCGAGCAATACGGCGCGGCCATCGGTGCATTCATGAACAAGCTGGCCTGAACCACGCCCTGCAACGGCTACGTGAGAACGTATTGCAGGCAATGGCGCATGCCACGGTCACGCAGACCATCGTGCCCGGCGTGATGCGCATGCCGCCGAAGCCAAGGACCCCGCGCGTCGGTCGCAGCCCGGTCATATGACGCGCTAGAATGACGCCTCGAACACACGCCACCAGGATGCTCCGGCCATGCTCGCCATTGAATTCCCGGGCCACCGCAAGCTCGTCACGGCACTGGACGAGGCCGTCGCCCGCAGCGGCACACCCGAAAAAACCGACGCCCTGCGCAAGGCCCTGTGCCGCCTGATCCGCGACGACGACATCCGCCTGCCGGAGTGCGTATTCGAGACGGCCGGCGATCATTACGCGCGTCGCGAGTTGTACCGCAGCGACGAGTACGGTTACTGCGTCACCGCCATGACCTGGGGGCCCGGCCAGGGCACGCCCATCCACGACCACCACGGGATGTGGTGCGTGGAGGGCGTGTGGCGCGGCGCCCTGGAAATCACCCAGTACCAGCTGCTCGAGCGGGACGCGCAGAATTACCATTTCAACTCCGTCGGCGCCATCCAGGCGGGCCCTGGATCGGCGGGCAGCCTGATTCCGCCGCACGAATACCACACCATCCTCAATCCCAGCGATGACGCCATTGCTGTCAGCCTGCATGTATATTCGGCACCGATGACCCAGTGTGCCGTGTTCCGCCCGCTGCATGACCAGTGGTATCAGCGCAACGATAGTGAACTCGCCCTCGATCAGGTGTAGTGCTTCACGAGCGCACCGATTTACGGCATACTCGCCGACCGCGCCGAAGTGGCGGAATTGGTAGACGCGACGGACTCAAAATCCGTTTGTGGAGACACAGTGGGGGTTCGAGTCCCCCCTTCGGCACCAGCGGCATGGCCCGCGCCTTTCGCCATGGCACAGACACCCGCCCGTTCGCGGGCTTGTTTGTGTCACCCGCATCCGCCCAATCAGCCGCTTGATCGCCGCAGCCCCGTGCTGCCAGCCTTGTGGGCATGTCCGCAGACGATGCCGCAAGAACCACTGGACCGTGTCCCCTGCCCCACGCCGATGGCGTGCACCACCTGACGCTGAATGACGGTCAAGCCGTCGTCTGCAAGCGCAGGCATCATGCTCCCGATGGGTTTTTCCCCAGCGAAGCATTGGGGCTGGACACGCTATGCCGCCACGGTGGCCTGCGCGTCCCGCAGGTCGTTGCTTGCACACAGACGTACATCCTCATCGAGGATCTCGGGCATGGCTCGCCCGCCGCCGACTTTTTCGTCCGCGCGGGCCTGGGGCTGGCCCGGCAGCACCTGGTGCGCTCGCACACCTTCGGCTTCAGCCGTGATGGCTGGTGCGGTGACAGCCCGCAATCCAATGCCCGCGACAGCGACGGATGGCGTTTCTTTGCCGAAGCACGGCTGCTGCCGCAGATCCGGCATGCTGTCGATGCGGGACTGTTGACCGCCCATGATGCGGATGCCGGGGAAACGCTCTGCACACACCTGCACGAATGGATCCCCGAACAGCCCGCAGTGCTGCTGCACGGCGATCTGTGGAGCGGCAACCTGCACAGCGACCGCAATGGCGCGCCAGCGTTGATCGATGCCGGCGCCGTGCACTACGGCTGGGGCGAAGCCGAGCTGGCCATGCTGACGCTGTTCGGATCGCCGCCCGCGGCCTTCTTCGACAGCTACGCCCAATCTGCTCCGCTGGCCGAGGACTGGCGTGAACGCATCCCGCTCTACAATCTCTACCATCTGCTCAATCACCTGAACCTGTTCGGCACCAGCTATCTGGATGGCGTGCGACAGATCTTGCGCCGCTTTGGCTGAAGCCGCATCCATCTCGCGCGCTGTTGCGCCGATGCGAGACGAGGTGACATCCGTGGTGTCTCCCGAGACGACAGCGGAATGCATTTGCTGCCGGTTCGCTTGTAGGTAAACCCCTACGAGATGCGTCGGCGTTGCCCGCTGGCTGGCCCGGCGGTCGCCCGTTACCTTGACCCTCAACCGCGCGTCGCGAGGGGACGCATGGATCGCGTGCCGGCAGGACGCCACGCGACGCGCGGCACCATCGCCCGCTGCAGCCGTTCGCCAGTCCGCAACCCTATTCCTGCAACACTCTCACCACGCGAAAGCCGACGCGTCCGCTGCGCGTATCGGGGGCCACTCCCAGACGATACGCCGACCGGTCCTGCGTCGGCGAACTGCCCCACGAACCGCCCCGCACGATGCGCTCACTGCATCCCGGGTTGACCCAGGCCGATCCATCCCGTGGCGCCCGTGTGTAATTCTGGTGCCAGCAGTCCATGACCCACTCGGAGACGTTGCCGTCGATGTCGTACAGGCCGAAGGGGTTGGGCTGGAAGTGGGCGACCGGCGCCGGTCCCCAGTAACCATCGCCATATCCATGGAAGCTGTTGGTCCAACGTCGCCCGCGCCGCGAGCGGTCGCGGCTGCCGGTGAGGTTTTCCACCTTCGACTCCGGCTTGCCTGCTCCCCACCAGTACGGTGTTTGCGTGCCGCCACGCATCGCATATTCGTATTCGGCCTCGGTCGGCAAGCGGTAGGTCTTGCCGGTCTTGCGCGACAACCACTGCGCGTAGGCTCGCGCGTCATGCCAGGAGACGTTGACCACTGGGGCATCTGCATCGGCATGCCGCCCTTCGTAATTGTTTTTCCAGCTTGCCTGCGAATCCATGCGCATCGTGCCACTGCTACCGTCGTACACACTGGAGCCACCGGAGCGCTGCGATTCGGGCACATATCCACTGGATTGCACGAACGCCCGGAACTGCGCCACGCTGACTTCGGCGCGCTGGAACGCCAGTCCCTTGTCGATGCGCACCTGGTGCTGCGGTGATTCATCCGGCTGGTGTCCCGAGCTGGTGTCCGCCGAGCCCATCATGAACGTGCCGGTCGGAATCACCACCATCCGCGGGCCATTGCCATTGCTGTCCAGGAATGCATCGCGAAATACCTGGCCGGGCGAGTGACTGGCATAGGTTTTCGCGTCGCTCAGCTTTTTCTTGAATGCCGCCACACCGCGCACGTCGGGACTGATCTTGATGGCCTTGGCCTCCAGGCGCGTCGCCAGATCCAGATTGCCCGCATCCAGCGCCGTGTCCGCCTGCGACAACACACTTTCGGCGTGCGCCCGGCGCATGCCCTCGATCCGGCCACGCACGTTCTGCAGGGTATACGAATCGGGATTGATCTGCGCCGCCTGCGCCAGCGCCCGCGATGCACTGGCGAAATCGTTCTGCGCCGCAGCGCTCAGGGCGGCATCCAGGGAGACCTGTTGAATGCGCTGGATACCGTGGTTCGCCACGGCATTGTCCGGGTCGATCGCCAGCGCCCGCCGATAGGCGGCCAGTGCCTGCGCACGGTCCGCCGTATCGGCCGGTTGCGCCTGCATGGCGTGCATCGCCTGTGCCAGCAGTGGCTGCACCTTGCGCAACGTCTTCAGATCCTGCTGCAGATGCGCCACATCATCGCCTGCATGCGGCAACTGGCGAAGTTCATCCAGTGCCTGACTCGCCGCATCTGCGTCGCCTGCCGCAAGTGCGCGCTGCACCTTGGCGACCACCCGCGTGTGCAGATCCGACAGCGCCTTGCGTGCACGGTTGTTGCCCGGATGCAGTTTCAGGGCACGCTGAATCAGCGCCGCAGCGCTATCCTTGCCGCCGGTCAGCATGCCGTGGCCGATCGCCGTGTCGGCACGCTTCAGCAACGCGGCAATCCTCGGCGGCGCCGGCGCCGTGGATGTATTGGCCGGCGCGTTGTGCCCTGCTTCCAGACGCTGCGTGACCACCGCCGACGGCGCCAGCGAGAGCGGCGGCCCGGCCTCACGCTCGTTCGTCGACTCCGCGGTCGCCGCCTGGGGACGGCTCTCGAACCCCATGGGCCGCGTATTCGACCCGACGACCCCGGGCACGCGGCGCGCAGGCGGCCCCGGCGTCACATGCAGCAGATTGGGAAAAAAGTGGTACACCAAGGCAAAACCGAGCACCAACAAGCCGGCCACAGCGCCAAGCGTGCGTTTTTGATGGTCGGCATCCGATCTAGCCATGAGTGCAACATCCGGTCCTGCATGCAATAGAAAGCAAAACGCGCGAACCAGGCTTGTACCGAGAGTCTCGGCAAAATCCGATCCGCCACACGTCGTAAGCCTGCTATGGTGCCGCGACACGCATGGCAACGCCAGCGCACCCGTCCCATTCTGACACTACGGATCCGACCTTGACTGCACCATCGTCCCAACCCGCCACCGCTTCACTACACCCCGTCGATGCGACATGGATCGACACTGCCGCGGCCCTCGAGGACTGGCTCGCGCGCACCGACGATCCACGCATGCTCGGACTGGACACCGAATTCATGCGCCAGGACACCTTTCACCCGCAACTGGCATTGCTGCAGCTGGCCGACGGCGAGCGTCATGCGCTGGTCGATCCCAAGAAGATCGACATCGGCCCCGCCCTGCGCTCCAGTCTCCAACGGCACCCGGATCGCCAGTACGTCATGCACAGTCCCGGCGAAGACCTGGAGGTCCTGGCGCCCTACCTGCCCCATGGCTTCCCGCGCCTGTTCGATACCCAGCTCGCAGCTGCATTTGCCGGCATGGGGCTGGGCGTCAGCTATCGCGCACTGGTCGAGGCCATCGACGGCGTCACCCTGGACAAGGGCGAAACCCGTTCGGACTGGCTCAAGCGCCCGCTGTCCGCATCGCAGAAAATCTATGCGGCGCTCGACGTGGTCCACCTGAAATCCGTCCACGATCACCTGCAACGGCAATTGCATGGACGGGACCGCACAAAGTGGCACGCCGAGGATTGCGAACGCCTGCAGCATCGCGCCACCCACCGCGAAAGCAATCCGCAGCCACAGCGCAGCTTCAGCGGCGCGGCCGACTGGTCTCCCGAACGCCAGGCCCTGCTGCGACGCATCCTGCTGTGGCGGGACCACACCGCGCGCGATCTGGATACACCACGTCCATGGCTCTTCCAGGACGCCCACGCGCTGAGCCTGGTGGCGCAAGCGCCACGCACCGACTCCGAACTCGCCCAGATCACCCGCGGCCGTCGCGCCATGCGCGGTGCGCAACGGCGTGAACTCCTGGCCCAACTGCAGGCACCGCTGCAACCAGAGGAACTGCAAGCCACCGAAGCCATCGTCGGTCGTCCGCACGGCGAGACCCGCCGCGCGCTGGCCGAGATGAAGCGCGCCGTCGATGCCATCGCCACCGACCTCGACCTGCCGGCGGGCCTGCTGTGTTCGCGCAAGCTCCTAGAATCCTTTGTCATGCGCGGCACCTGGCCCGACGCCCTGCAAGGCTGGCGCCGACCGTTACTGCACGAGCGCCTGACCCGTCTGCTGCCTGACACCAAGCCAACCTGAAAAACCCTTTGCGACTCACCCACCGCGCTGCTACCATCTGCAGCCCGCGTGGGGCGGTAGCTCAGCTGGGAGAGCGTCGCGTTCGCAATGCGAAGGTCGGGAGTTCGATCCTCCTCCGCTCCACCATTGATTCAACGAAAAAGGCCGCCTCGCATGGGCGGCTTTTTTCGTTGTTTCACCCAAGTGTAGAAAAAGTACTCCGCAGACCAGCGCCCAGCATTGGCAGGAGAGGTGCCTTTGAGAATAATCATGTATCGCCAGCCCAACGACTGATCATTCTTGAGCCAGAGCAAAAGAGTGACATTGAGCTGGCCACCGCCGCCCTGGATGAAGCTGCGCGGCCGACGACCTCCTCGACAGAAAACGATCCAGTTTCACGACTGGCGCAGCTGAGCACTACCTGAAATCGCTCCGCCTCTATGTCGACGGATAACCCGATGACGTAGACGTAGATGCGCGTCCAGGGCTTTTACCTGGCCACAAATCTCTCTCCCAAGCAGGGCCGCGAGCCCAGCAGCAGGGCTCAACTGCCATCTGTCATGCCGGCATTGTTCACGCGGTTACCGGGGGCCCGATTTTCCGGCATCGCCGCGGTATCGCGGGTCGTGCTCAGGGTCCAGCCGTGGTGGCCGTTTTCCTTGTACTGCGCGCGCACGATGGGCGGGCTCAGCTCGGAGACGAGGACGTTGATGGACGCATCGCTGTTTGGTCCATCAGCATGCGGGCCGATGTCGATACGGTGCCGGCCGTCGGGCAGGTACATGGTGACGGCCTGGCCGCCGCCGAGGGTGGCCGCGGCCTTGCCGTCGACGCGCACGTAGGGCCGGGCGTGGCCGGGCAGCATCACGTTGCTGATCGCCACGGTGACAGGATGCGTTCCGCTGGACTGCCTGGCCAGCGAGTGGTCGAGATAGTCCGGCGTGATCGTGGCGCAGCCGGCCACGAGCGCGAGGGTGCATGCCAGGGACAGAAGTTTCAGGGTGGACTTGGGCATGGGGAGCGGCTCCGTGTGTGCTCTGTGCTGCATGGCAGCTTACACCAGCACCAATGCGCCCCGCGTGAGCACCGCAATGTGTGGCAATCGTGCACGTGTCACCGCCGGGCCCGTTTCCCGATCCGGCTGCGCAGCATCTTCATTACAGCGCGCTCCTCTGGCCCCGTGAGATCACCCGCGTCCAGTTCGGTGTCGATCAGGGCCCGGAAATGGCTCAGGGTACGGCCATCCAGGTAGGCCTCGATGACGCGCGGGTGGATGTAGCTGGATTTCGCGATGTCGGGGGTGTTGCCGAGGCGTTCGGCGACCCGCTTGATGGCTTCGCGCACGTTTTTCTCGTTGCTGCGCTTGCTGTCGCCGAGGCCGATTTCATCCAGGGCCAGCGCCGCCAGCGAGGTTCCGGCCCAGGTGCGGAAATCCTTGGCGCTGAAGGCTTCGCCCATGATCTCGTGGATGTAGGCATTGAGGTCGGCGCTGTCGACGTGCACCCTGTCACCATTGGCGTCGATGTACTTGAATATCTCGTATCCGGGCGTATGGTCCAGCTCGGCGACGATGCGCGCCAGACGCTCATCCTCGACCACACGGTGCTGGTGCCGGCCGCTCTTGCCCTGGTAATCGAAGATCAGTTCATCGTCATGCACGGTGAGGTGGCGCGAACGCATGGTGGTCAGCCCATAGGAGTCGTTCTCTTCGCTGTAGCGCGCGCTTCCGGGGCGGAAGTAGGCGATGTCGATCAGCCGCACCATGCACGCCAGCACCTTTTCGCGGCACATGCGACGGCGGCGCAGATGCTGCCCGGTCACGCGGCGCATGGTGGACAACTGCTCCGCGAAACGGATGATGCGGTTGAACTTGTCCTTCTCCTGACGGGTGCGCCACTCCTCGTTGTAAATGTACTGTTTGCGCCCGGCATCATCGCGGCCAGTGGCATGGATGCGCGCCGCCTTGTCCGGATCGATCTTCACCTCTGTCCAGGCAGGCGGGATTGCCAGCGATCGGATCCAGGCGCGCAACCGCCGGTCACGCAACGTGCGCCCGCCGGGGTAACGGTACGTGAAACCGGAACCGCACCGATGTCTGGTCAGGTAGTTGGAGTGCTCGGCCATCATGATTTCCGCTTGCGGATCCGCATCTCAGCCTCCGCGTATACGACATGGCTGATGGATACTGGCTGAAACTCCGGGCAGCCATGCCTTCAGGCACCCGCGTGCGGCACCCGTGAGAGGTATGCTGAGGGCTTCGTTTCCCGCACAGGTCTCCACGATGACGTCCTTCCGTTCGCTCGCACGACGCTCGCTGCCGCTGTTGCTGGCTTCACTGTTCCTTGCCGGCACGGCGCAGGCTGCCGACCAAGGCCAGCAATCCAAGCCGCCCAGGTATCCGAACCTGCCCAGCGAGACACCGGCCCATTTCAAGCCGGTGACGCGCAAGCTGAGCTACACCAAGCGCGTGGTGCAGGTGCCGATGCGCGATGGGGTGAAGCTCAATACCGTCATCCTCATACCCAAAAATGCCAAGCATGCCGGTATCGTGCTGGAACGCACGCCGTACAATGCCGATGGCTTCGCCAGCCGCGGGCGCGAGGCACACGATCACATCCTCAAGGCCGGCTACATCCACGTATTCCAGGACGTGCGCGGCAAGTATGGCTCGCAGGGCGATTACGTGATGAACCGTTACGTGCGCGGCCCGCTGAACCCGACACCGGTGTCGGACGCCACAGATGCTTCGGACACCATCGGCTGGCTGTCCAAGAACGTGAAACAGAGCAACGGCCGGGTCGCCATCATGGGCATTTCCTACGACGGTTTCGAGGCGCTGATGGGGCTGGTGCACCCCAACCCGGCATTGAAAGCGGCGGTGCCGGAAAACCCGATGGTCGACGGCTGGAAAGGTGACGACTGGTTCCACAACGGCGCCTTCCGCGAGCAGATGATGCCCTACATCTACTCGCAGGAAGCCACGCGCTCCAACAAGCAGGACTGGTGGTCGGATTACCACGACGACTACAGCATGTATCTGGACGCCGGCAATCCCAGCGTGATCGCCAGGGAGCACGGCATGGAGCAGTTGGGGTTCTGGAACAAGATCGTCAAGCACTCCTCCTACGACGGTTTCTGGCAGGGCCAGGCCGTGGACAAGATCCTGGCCAGGGAACCGCTGAACGTGCCCACCATGCTGGTCGCCGGCGAGTGGGACCAGGAGGACATCTACGGCGCGCTGGCGGTCTATCGCGCGCTGCATGCCAAGGCGTCGAACCGGAAGAACCTGTATCTGACGCTGGGGCCGTGGTATCACGGCGAGGAAGCGCGCTCCGGCACGCATCTGGGCGCCATCAAGTTCGGTTCGGACACCTCGGCGTATTTCCGCAAGCACATCCTCATGCCGTTCCTGGCGCAGCACCTGAAGAAAAACGGTCCCGACGCGCACCTTGCGCACGTCCACGCGTATCTCACCGGCGCCGACACATGGGAACAGCTGCAGAGCTGGCCATCGTGCCCGGGCGACTGCAGCATCCAGGACAAGCCGCTCTATCTGCACGCCGACCATGGGCTGGGATTCCAGAAGCCCGCGTCATCCAAGGGCAATGGCTACGACCAGTATGTCTCCAATCCGGCCACTCCCGTGCCGTACCGGTCGCGTCCGGTGCCGGCGGCGGAAACCAAGACCTGGCCGCAGTGGCTGGTCAGCGACCAGCGCCCGGCTGCCGCGCGCCCGGATGTGGAAACCTACGAGACGCCGGTGCTGAAGCACGCGGTGCGTGTGAGCGGCCGTCCCATGGTGCACCTTGATGCCTCCACCAGCGGCACGGATTCGGACTGGGTGGTCAAGCTGATCGACGTCTATCCGCAGCAGGATTCCGAGGCCCCGGACATGAGCGGCTATCAGCTCGCCGTGGCCATGGACATCTTCCGCGGCCGCTTCCGCAAGAGCCTGTCACACCCCTCGGCGCTGACGCCGAACAAGCCACTGACCTATCACTTTGCCCTCCCCGCGGCCGACCATGTGTTCAAGCCCGGCCATCGCATCATGGTGCAGATCCAGTCCAGCTGGTTCCCGCTGTATGACCGCAACCCGCAGACGTTCGTGAAGAACATCTTCAAGGCCAAGCCGTCGGATTACGTCAGGGCCACACAGCGCGTCTATCACACGCCGGCGCACGCCACGTACATCGATCTTCCGGTGGCGCAGACGCATTGAAGAAAGTGTGACGGTGAATCCGTTCCGCAAGCAGGCGGATCCGTCACTGGCGTGCCTTGATCCGCCCTACCAGAGCACCGATGTAGGGTGGATCAAGGAGCAACGCGACGGATCCGCCTGCTTGCGGGACTCAACCCCACCCGGCTCAAGCCGGTCGGGTTTCCGTTTTTGGTGTCGCGCCCGCTAAAATGCGGCGCACGTTCGGCCCCGTAGTTCAGCTGGATAGAACAGCCGCCTCCTAAGCGGCAGGTCGCAGGTTCGAATCCTGCCGGGGTCACCATGGTATCCGTGGAAGCCGCTCGGGTCCTGTGCCCGCCAGTTGCCCGCAGTTGCTCTCGCTCGCTGAAAGTGTTCTTGGCACACGGCCAACCTGCCAAGTGTTTCGACGCGAAACGCATCCTGCCGCAGCGCCTGCGGTTGGCGCTGGAATGCGTCCGGACGGAATGCGTTGCCATGGTCAGGAGCAGCGAAGATAGGCGACAAAGCTGTCGGTGAAGTCGCGTGCCAGCAATGCGTCGGTGAACTCCGGGAACGCATGCCACAGAGAGTTCGCAACCATGGCGTGCGCTTCAATGGCGGATGTCGCGTTGAGCACGGCAAACCGCAGGGCGTGCCCCGGAGGGGTTCTTTTGATCTCGTTTCGGTGGTGCATCAGGATCTCGACAACTTCATCAAGGTTCGCGACCATCACGGCGCGCGCCTCGGCGACGAAGGCTTGATCGGCCGTGGCATCCAGGTAACGGACCAGTGCGCGCATCAGAAGGGGATGATGCCGATATTGCTCGAAGATCAACTGGATGAGTTGTGCCGCTGTTGATTCCAGGCTCTCCTTGAGCAGAATTTCCCTCAGCATCCGTCGATTGTTCTGGTTGCTCCGCTTCAGGGCATGCAGGAACGCCGCTCGCAGCAAATCGTCCTTGTCTGCATAACGTCGATAGACGCTCGCTGGCGCAACGTTTGCCGCGGCGGCGATTGCCGGCACTGTCGCACCTTCCAGGCCGGATTCGTCGATCACGCGGATGACGGCCGACAGCAGGCGTTCGGCGGTGGCGCGGCTGCGGGCCTGTTGGGGGCGTTTTTCCCGACTCATCACATGAAGTCTAGCAGGCTGTTGAAATTCGCCGTTGGTGCGTCTGACTTTGCGAGGATCGTTTTACCATAAGGTCTCGCTGGATTTGACGGAGCCATGGGATGCGCGGAGCGGACATTACGCAGGAATCGTTGTTCACGGTGGCGAAGCTGGACGACTTCGTACCGACGGATCATCCCTTGCGTGCGGTGCGCACGCTGGTGGATACCGCGCTCAAGCGTATGGACGGCTTGTTCAGCACGCTCTACAGCGACTACGGCCGCGCCTCGATCGCGCCGGAGAAGCTGATGCGCGCACAGTTGCTGCAGCTGTTCTATTCGATCCGCAGCGAGCGGCTGCTGATGGAGCAGTTGCGCTACAACCTGCTGTTTCGCTGGTTTGTCGGCTTGGCTATCGACGATGTGGTGTGGGATCACTCGGTGTTCTCGAAGAACCGCGACCGACTCAACGACAACGCGGTGGCGAGCGAGTTTTTCCGCGAGGTGGTGCGGCTTGCTGAGCGCCGTGGCCTGATGTCCGAAGAACATTTCTCGGTGGACGGCACGCTGCTGCAGGCATGGGCCTCGCACAAGAGTTTCCAGCCCAAGGACGCGCCGCCGCCTGGCCCCGGCGGCACCGGGCCGCGCAACGCACCGCCGGACTTCAAGGGGCAAAAGCGCAGCAACGACACCCACGCTTCCACCAGCGATCCGGACGCGCGGCTGTACCGCAAGGGCAACACCGGCGCGCAGCTGAGCTATCAGGGTCACCTGCTGATGGAGAACCGCCACGGCCTGGCGTGCGACGCCCGTCTGAGCCTGGCCACCGGATATGGCGAACGTGAAACGGCGTTGGCGATGATGGGCGATCTCAAAGGACGAAGACGGCGCACGCTTGCGGCCGACAAAGGCTACGACACGGCAGACTTCGTGGCCGGATGTCGGAAGCACCGCGTCACACCGCATGTCGCGCAAAACACGACCAACCGGCGTAGCGCGATCGATAGCCGCACCACGCGTCACAGTGGCTACGCGGTAAGCATCAAGATCCGTGCGTGGATCGAAACCCACTTCGGCTGGATCAAATCCGCTGCCGGCATGCGACAGGTCAAGCAGCGCGGCCATGCACGCGTGCAAGCGCTGTTTCAGATGGCCGTGGCGGCCAGCAACCTGATCCGCTTGCGCGGCCTGCTGGCGGCGGAGCTCAACGGATGACCCCGACGACAGGGAAGGTGCGTCCGGGCAGCGCGAAAAACGCTGCAAAGCCATACGAAAGCATTTTGGGGGACGAATATCCCGCACCGAAGACACGACGCAGGATGGGTGATCTCGACGTCTTCATGCGAATTTCAACAGCCTGCTAGACACTGGCGTGTGCATATGCGAATGTGAATATACATTCACATAATGGATGGTGGCCATGGCCCTGCTGCCCCTCGCACGCGACCTCTTCACGGCTTTGCTGGTGCTGTTGATGCCATTGGCTGCCATGCACGCCGCACGTCGACTTCAGTACTACACCAGCACCCGGGCACGCATTGCGCGCTACCAGCGAATCATCTGGAGACACTGGACCCTGACGGTTTCCGCGTTGCTTCTTGCCTATCCGGCGAAGCTCTATTTGCTTCCGGCTCAGCAGAGCAGCGCACGATGGTTCGACGCACATCCATACACGTTTCTGATAGCGGCGGCCGCCACCACTGGGTGCTCACTTCTCGTCCTGGGTCAAGGGGCCCTGGCACTGCTGAACACGGCATGGCGCCAGAAAATAGCGAAAGCCCTGCGGACCTCCGGGTTCGCGGTTGCCATGCTTCCAGTATCGACCAAAGAGCGGCGGTACTGGATTCTGCTCTGTCTCTCTGCCGGCGTCTGCGAGGAGTTGTTATACCGCGGCTTCCTGATGCACTTCTTTTGCGGCGGGTTCGCGGGTGGCGTATCCTTGGGACTCGTGGGCGCATGGCTGGCGTCTTCAGTGCTCTTCGGACTTGCACATGCCTACCAGGGTGCCGCGGGGGTGATCCAAAGCTTGATCGCCGGCTTGTTGCTTGGCTTGATCGCGATTCTTTCCGGCCAGTTGACCATACCGATCTTCCTGCATGCGCTATTCGATCTTCGGGTGCTCTGGATGTACCGGCCGCTGAAGGACGATCCCGCGACCGCCGAAAAGCTGGCGCAGGGATGCGCGCCATCTGAAGTGTGATGCCACACGGCATCCTTCTCCGGCCCTGGCTGGTGACGCCTTCGGGTTGGCGCGCAGTCTCTGCTAAAATGGACGGCTTGCGCGGACCCGCCGCGCTCCCGTTCACATGCAGGAGATCTCCATGGCGCACGACATCCTCAAGGCACTCGGCCTTGACGACACCCTTTCCGGCACCTACCTGGGCAACGGCGAATGGTCCACGACCACCGATGCCGGCCAGATCGAAGTGACCAATCCGGCCACTGGCGAGGTGCTGGCCAAGGTGCATGCCTCCAGCAAGGCCGACTACGAAACCATCGTCAAGCGCGCCCAGGAATCGTTCGAGATCTGGCGCACCACCACCGCACCGCAGCGTGGCGAAGCCGTGCGTCTGTGCGGCGAAGCGCTGCGCAAGTACAAGGATGCACTGGGGTCGCTGGTCAGCCTGGAGAATGGCAAGATCAAGCCCGAGGGCGACGGCGAAGTGCAGGAGATGATCGACATCGCCGACTTCGCCGTGGGCCAGAGCCGCATGCTGTACGGCTACACCATGCATTCGGAGCGCCCCGGCCACCGCATGTACGAGCAGTACCAGCCGCTGGGCCTGGTCGGCATCATCTCGGCCTTCAACTTCCCGCTGGCGGTGTGGGCGTGGAACGCCATGCTGGCCGCCGCCTGCGGCGACATCTGCATCTGGAAGCCGTCACCGAAGACGCCGCTGACCGCGATTGCCACCATGAAGGTGTGCAACGAGGCGCTGAAGGACGCCGGCTTCCCGGAAATCTTCTTCCTGTTCAATGACGCCGGCACCGAGCTGGCGCAGCAGTTCGTGGACGACAAGCGCATCAATCTGCTGAGCTTCACCGGCTCCACCGCCGTGGGCCGCAAGGTCGGCGTGCGCGTGGCCGAGCGCATGGGTCGCTCGCTGCTGGAGCTGGGCGGCAACAACGCCATGATCGTGGACGAGACCGCGGACATGAAGCTGGCCGTGCCGGCCATCGCCTTCGGCGCCGTGGGTACCGCGGGGCAGCGCTGCACCAGCACGCGCCGCCTGTTCGTGCACGAGTCCATGGCCGAAGATGTGGTCGCCAAGCTGGAGAAGGCCTACAAGCAGGTCGAGACGCGCATCGGCGATCCCAACGAAGAAGGCACCCTGATGGGGCCGATGATCGACGCCGACGCGGTCAAGCGCTACGAGGACATGATCGCCAAGATCAAGGCCGAGGGTGGCACCATCGTCAGCGGTGGCGAGGCCATCGAGGGCAAGGGCCATTTCGTCAAGCCGACGCTGGTCACCGGCCTCGCCAACAGCAACGAGTGCGTCCAGACCGAGACCTTCGCACCCATCCTGTACGTGATGACCTTCAAGACCATCGAGGAGGCCATCGCCATGCAGAATGACGTGCCGCAGGGCCTGAGCTCGGCCTGCTTCACGCTGAACATGCGCAACGCGGAGAAGTTCCTGTCGGCCACCGGATCGGACTGCGGCATCGCCAACGTCAACATCGGCACCTCCGGCGCCGAGATCGGCGGCGCGTTCGGTGGCGAGAAGGAAACCGGCGGCGGTCGCGAATCCGGTTCGGATGCCTGGAAGGCCTATATGCGTCGCCAGACCAACACCATCAACTGGTCCGACGAACTGCCGCTGGCGCAGGGCATCAAGTTCGATATCTGAGACGACGGCATCGGCTGGTGTTTAACCGGCTGGTGTTTACAAGGGGGGCCGGGCATCACGTCCGGCTCCCCTTTTCATATGCAATTGCTGGAGAAACCCGCATGTCCACACAGTTCGATTTTTCCACTTACCGTGTGGTGATTGCCGGTGGCAGCAAGGGCATCGGCCGCGCGATGGCATTGGCGTTTGCCGATGCCGGTGCGTCCGTATCCATCTGCGCACGCGGCAAGGACGCGCTGGAAGCCACGCGCGGCGAGATGGCCGAGTGCGGCGTCACCGTGCATGCCAGTGTCTGCGATCTGGCCGATGCCGATGCGGTCGAAACGTACATCGGCGAGGCTGCGGAGGCCCTGGGCGGCATCGACGTACTGATCAACAACGGCAGCGCTTTCGGTTTCAACGACGACGAGAGCAGTTGGCAAGGCGGGCTGGACGTGGACGTGATGGCTGCCGTGCGCGCTTCGCGGCATGCCCTGCCGTGGCTGCGCCGGAGTGACCATGCCAGCATCATCCACACCGTCTCGATTGCCGCGTTGCATCCGCGCGGCGCGGGCGCGCCATATGCGGCAGTGAAGGCAGCCATGACCAGCTACACCGGCTCCCAGGCGCTGGAACTGGCTCCCGACCGGATCCGCGTCAATGCCATCGCGCCCGGTTCCATCGAGTTTCCCGGCGGGTTGTGGGCGCAACGTCGCGAAAACGACCGTGAAGGCTATGACCGCACCCTTGCGCGCATTCCGTTCGGCCGCATGGGCGAGCCGGAACACATCGCACACGGTGCATTGTTCCTGGCATCATCACTGGCCGCGTGGGTGACCGGCCACACGCTGGTGGTCGATGGTGGACAATCCCTCAACGGCTGATGCGGCGACAGTGTGCGACCATGTACACACCTGAGTCCCGGAGTTCCACCGCGATGAATGCCGTTGTTCCCCGCACCAGCGTCACGGCGGTCGTCAGCCTGGTCAGCGGTTTGCTCTGCTGGGTGGCCCTGCCCTTCGTCGGCGCCATCGTGGCCGTGGTCTGCGGCCACGTTGCGCGCAGCGAGATCCGTCGTGCCCCGCCGGGGAACGTGGATGGCGAAGGCATGGCACTGGCCGGCCTGGTCCTTGGCTATGTGCAGCTCGCGCTGTGCGTGCTGGGATTCATGGTGGTGTTCCTGTTCCTGGGTGGACTGACGTTTCTGGCCGCCCTCGGTCATTGATTGCGCCCGCCAGTGATGGACATATACCCACTGCTCAGACCGCTGCTGTTTGCCCTGGACGCCGAAATCGCGCACGGGATCACCCTGCGCATGCTGGACCTTGCGCTCCGCATGCACCTGACCTCGTTGCTGGCGCGCGACATCCGTCCGCTGCACGTGCACGCCATGGGTCTGGATTTTCCCAATCCCGTGGGTCTGGCCGCGGGTCTGGACAAGAACGGAGCGCATATCGACGCGCTGGCTGCGCTGGGTTTCGGCTTTCTGGAAATCGGCACGGTCACGCCGCTGGCGCAACCCGGCAATACCGCACCGCGACTGTTCCGGCTGCCGCGACACCGGGCCATCATCAACCGGTTCGGTTTCAACAATGACGGTGTGGATGCGTTGGTGCGCAATGTCGAGCGCGCGCGTTTCAACGGTATCCTGGGCATCAACATCGGCAAGAACAAGGACACGCCCAACCCGCACGCAGTAGACGACTATCTGCACTGCATGGAACGCGTGTATCCGCTGGCGTCCTACATCACCATCAATATTTCCTCACCGAATACGCAGGGGCTGCGCGACCTGCAGCATGAGGACACGCTGCGCCGGTTCATCGGCACGCTGCGCGACGCGCAGGAACGTCATGGCGCACGGCACGGACGACGACCGATGCTGCTGAAGATCGCGCCCGATCTGTCCGCCGCCGACATGGATGCCATCGCCGGCGTGCTGGAGGAAGCGGCCATCGACGGCCTGATCTGCACCAACACCACGCTGGCTCGGCACCATGTCGGCAACAGTCCCAGAAGCGGCGAGGCGGGGGGGCTGTCCGGCGCGCCGCTGATGGAGGCATCCACCGACGTCCTCGAAGGCATGACACGGCGCCTGCACGGCAAGGTACCAATGATCGGCGTCGGCGGCATTCTTCGCGGCGCGGATGCACGACGCAAACGCGATGCGGGCGCCACACTCGTGCAACTGTATTCGGGCCTGATCTATCGCGGACCGGCATTGATCGCCGAATGCGTCGAGGCCCTGCGTTCACACCAATCATCGACCACATGACTCAACCCTCCGTTGCCATGGGCGGCTATGCCCTGACCGAAAACGCCTCGCTGGCCCAGCGCAACACGCTGCGCGTGGACGCACGGGCAAAACTTCTGGCCGAGGTCGACGACCCGCGAACCCTGCGCGAATTGCTGCACATGCCGGCGATCCGCAGCGGCCGCGTGCTGGTGCTGGGCGAAGGCAGCAATATCCTTTTCACGCGCGACTTCGACGGCACGGTGGTGCGCATGGTCACGCGTGGCGTGGAAACCGTCGATGAGAGCAGCAACAGGCCGCGCGTTCGCGTGGCCGCTGGCGAACGCTGGGACGACCTGGTGCGCTGGACGCTGGGTCACGGCTACGCCGGACTGGAAAACCTGATCATGATTCCCGGCACCGTGGGAGCGGCGCCATTGCAGAACATCGGCGCATACGGCGTGGAGGTCGCCGAGTTCGTGGAATGCGTGGAAGCGTTCGACCGCGAGTCGGGGAGATCCGTGGAACTGGATCGCGATGCCTGCGCCTTCGGCTACCGCGATTCGACGTTCAAGCGTCAGCCGCAGCGCTACGTGATCACCGCGGTCACGTTCGCCCTGCCCCGCGAACGCCTCCCCCGGATCGACTATGCCGGTATTTCCGAGCAACTGGGCCGCATGGATATCGCTCGACCGACGCCCTTCCACATTGCCGAGGCCGTGGTGCAGCTGCGCACGCGCAAACTGCCGGACCCGGCCCTGATCGGCAATGCCGGCAGTTTCTTCAAGAACCCGATCATCTCCACTGAGCAGGCGCGCGTGTTGCAAGACGCGCACCCGGAACTGCCCCACTGGAAGATGTCCGACGACACGCAAAAGCTGTCTGCTGCTTGGTTGATCGAAGCATGTGGATTCAAAGGCTTGCGAGAAGGTGATGCGGGCATTTCCAGTCGCCATGCTCTGGTTCTGGTCAATCACGGCACCGCCACCGGGCCGCAATTATGGACGCTGGCACAGCGGGTGATGCGCGGTGTCGAGCAACGCTTCGGTGTCCGACTGGAACCGGAACCGCACATTGTCTGAACCCACCGGTTCACAACGCGCGACACGGACGGCAAATCCGGGCACAATCAGACTTGGACAGGCGGCAGGGGGCCAAGTGTCAGGTGCAACGCAGCAGTCTTCGCGGACACGCCGCAGGAAGAAGTGTGCGGCGGTACCTGGCAGATGACGAAGCAATGCGATCGGGTACGTGCTGGTGGATGGGCCGGACACTGCGACGACACATGACGACATGGTCCGCGGTGTGTCTGCTGTGCCTGTCGTTTGCCGCCAGCGCCTCGCATATGCCGGTGCGTGGATTGTGGCGCCCTGCCGAACCGGGAGACACTCCGGCGAAAGTGCTCAACGAGGCGCGCCACGGCGGACTTACCGCCTTCCGTCCCGACAGCATGCATGCGTTCATCGGGCACGGCAGCGGCGCCTGGATCGTCCTGCGGCCGCAACCGCCCTGGTCGGATGCCCTGCATCGCGTGGTCAGCATTCGTTCGATGCCGTTCGAACCGGTCACCCTGTACGACGCTGACGGGGCGCTTTACACCACCTCCATGTCCAGCGACAGCCGGAGACTGTCCGGGTTCGGCCGCGTCGCTGTCGATTTGCCTCCCGGTCAGGCGGGCTCGGCGCCGATACTGCTGCGCTTGCCCCCGTCTTCTTCACTGCACCAGCCCATCAGTATGACGCTGCAAACGCGTCCGGATTTCCGCCAGTCGAGCATGCGCTGGCTCGCATGGGCCAGCATCAGTTTCGGCGTCATGCTGGCCATGGGCGCCATGGCCCTGTGTTTCGCACTGATGCTGCGGGATGCCACATTTGCCTGGTACGCCGGCTACATCGCGGCATACACGGTGGTGCAGATGGTGCAGACCGGCTTTTTCTTCGTGCCGATGGGGTGGGACTGGTTGCAAGGCGGCGCACAGGTGGCCGGCAGTGTCGCCCTGTCACTGGCCCTGGTGTGTGCCGGCATGTTCATGCTGCGCTTCTGCGACCTGAAAAAACATGCGCCGGTGCTGCATCTGCTGACGCTGGCCATGATCGGCTACATTGCCCTTGTCGCGCTGATGCGGGCGACCGGCGTGGGATTGCTGGTCGAACTGGCGCAGAGCATGATCAATCCACTGCTGATGCTGGGCACCGGCGTCATGCTGATCAGTGCACTGGTCGCGGCACTGCGCTCTTCGCGTTCATCCTGGTTCTTTCTCGCCGGCTGGGCGCCGTTGCTGATCGCAACGGCACTGGCCAGCGCGCAGTCATCGGGTGCCCTGCCGGACATGGTGTGGCTCAACGATGCCGGCATTCCCATTGCCGCGATCGAGGCCGTGGTGCTGTCCTTCGGCATGGCCGACCGCGCCCTGACCATCCGTCGGGATCGCGACCACGCCCGCGAACTGGCTGATCGCGATTCGCTGACCGGTGTGCTCAACCGCCGCGCCTGGATCGAGGAAGTGCAGAAACGGCTGAGCGCCGCCCAACGTCATCCACAGGCGTTGCTGTTCATGGATCTCGATCATTTCAAGATGCTCAATGACCAGCTCGGTCATGCCGCTGGCGATCGCGCGCTGGTCAGCGTGGCCAAGGCGCTGCAGGTCGAACTGCGCCCTACCGATGTCCTGGGGCGTTACGGCGGCGAGGAGTTCGTGGTTCTGCTCGATGGCACGTCACCCCAGGATGCCATGCAGATCGCCACGCGCCTGCGGCGCCGCGTGCATCGGCAGGAAACACCCATCGCCAGGGACGACCGCCAGCTGACCGTGAGTATCGGCGTCGCCTTCGCGCGTCCGGAAGATTCCATCGGCGATCTGGTGGAACGGGCCGACAAGGCCATGTACGCGGCCAAGGAAAACGGCCGCGACAAGGTCATGAGCGAAGCGCACAAGGCACGCTTGCGCCAGTCCGGCAATGATTCCAAACCCGAGGACCCCGCAAGGGGAACCCGTGCTCCGGAGCTGACCGTGATGCCCGAGGTATGGCGCGCCCACGCGGTGGGCATGGTGCCGCGACGCGACGACGAAATCGACTGACCCGCGACGTGGACGTGATCGCGCCCGTTGCGATCACGTCCACGACTGACCGCAAGCTGGCCTCAGCGGCGTGCCTTTGACAGCAGACGCAACAGCTCCATGTACAACCACACCAGCGTCACCATCAATGCGAAGGCGCCGTACCATTCCATATACTTGGGTGCCCCCTGGCTGGATGCGCGCTCGATCATGTCGAAATCCAGCACGAGGTTGAGCGCAGCCAGCCCCACCACCAGAAGGCTGAAACCGATGCCCATGGCACCGGAGCCGTTGATGAACGGGATGTCGATGCTGGTGAAGGCGCGCAGGCCCATGTTCACCAGGTACAGCAGCACGATACCGCCAGTGGCGGCCGCCACGCCCATGCGGAACTTGTCGGTGACCTTGATCACGCCAGTGCGATAGAGCAGCAGCATCACCGCGAGCACACCGATGGTCAGCATCACCGCCTGCAGCACGATGTTGGCAAAGCGCATCTCCATGAATGCGGAGATGCCGCCCAGGGCAAAGCCTTCGGCCAGCGCATACAGCGGCGCAGTCACGGGCGCCCAGCGCTGCTTGAAGACGGTCACCAACGCCAGCACCAGCCCCGCGATCAGCCCGCCCCACATGTAAGGGGAAATGGCCGACACCGCGACGCTGATATCCCCGCCGGCCATCGCACTGCTGAAACGCGCCCAGGTCCAGCTGCCGGTAATCACGGCCATCGCCACCAGCAGAGCGGTACGCGTAATGGTGCCATTCATGGTCATGCGCTCGCCCACGGGCACTTGGCCCTCGAACGTCTTGTTGCGCAGGACCGGGTTGCTTGTTCGCATGGATGGTTCCTCTTTGTTCCACGACAAGGGCGGTCAGAGGCCTGCGCCCCTGAAACCCGCCCGGTTCATATGGGCGCCTATGGTATCGCAAGCCGGCGTCGCCACCGACAAGGCGAGGCGGCCGACATAAGCGGCTGCCGCATAGCTGCATGTACACGGCCATTGGACCGCCGTGAAAAAGGAGAGTTTCAATGCCATGGCACGGCCATGCCTGTGCACGGCACGCTGGACGCCCCGCGACACGTCACTGTGGTGCGCGGCAGCGTCAAGTGACGATGCGCGGTGTAGACTTGTCTGCAGATTGCGGTGAAACCCGAACCATGCGTACGAAGGACCTGGGCTACCTGTTGGCGTTCACCCCGGCGTTGCTCCCGCCCGCCGCGGTGGCGATCATGCCTCGTGTTTCCCCGGATCTGGCGGCATGGCTGCCATTGCTGGTGATCTACGGCGTGATCCCGCTGCTGGACATGCTGATCGGCCACGACAGCACCAATCCCGATCCCGGCATTGCCGAGCGCCTGGACCACGGGCTTGTCTATCGCCTGCTGACATGGATCGCGGTGCCGCTGTGGCTGGGGCTGCTGGCGTGGTGCACATGGCAGTGGATCCAGCTGCCGCTCGACCTCATCGGCCGTGTCGGTTGGATCCTCTCGGTGGGAGCGCTGGGCGGCACGCTGGCGATCAATCTGGCACACGAGCTGATCCACAAACCGGGACGCATCGAACCCTTGCTCGGTGGCCTGCTGTTGACCAGCGTCGGCTATTCCAGCTTCAAGATCGAACACCTGCGCGGGCATCACGTGCATGTGGGCACGCCGCGCGATGCGTCCAGCGCACGCCTGGGCCAGTCCGTCTACGGTTTCGTGCTCCTCGCGCTGGTGCGCAACCCGATCACCGCCTGGCGACTGGAAACGCAGCGGCTCAGGCGTGAAGGCCGTCATGCATGGTCCTTGCACAATGAACAACTGCGCTGGTGGCTGCTGTGGGCGGCCATGATAATGACGGTGGATCTTGCAGTCAGACCGTCGGCCGCGCTCTTCGTGCTGGCGCAGGGCGTGGTCGCGGCCGCCACCCTGGAAGTGATCAACTACATCGAACACTACGGCCTGCAACGTCGGCAATTGTCCAGCGGACGCTACGAACGCGTCGGCCACGCCCACGCATGGAACGCCAGTTCCCGCCTGACCGCGTGGCTGCTGTATCAACTGCCGCGCCATGCCGATCACCACCTCCACCCGCGACGCCGCTACCAGTCGCTGCGCCACGCCGCCGACAGCCCGCAGCTGCCCACAGGCTATGCCGGCATGTTCGTGCTGTCGCTGGTTCCGCCACTGTGGCGGCGCGTCATGGACCCACGCGTGCGTCGTCACATGGGCTGAGCCCTGTCGCGCATCGGCGCATGGCCAATGCCCGTTCCTGCCGCCGGCCCTGATCGCCTGATGTCATACATGGCTCACGGGCCGCTCTCAGGCCAGCTCGGTGGCAGCTTCGACGACGTCCTTCTCGCCCGGCAGCACCAGCAACGCGGCGCCGGCCAGCGGCGTGAAGCTGTCGGCGCCGACCACGCGACGCATGGGTGTGGCGCCCAGGCCCGCCTCCGTCAACGCGGTGATGATGCCTTCACCCACTCCGGCACTGCGCCGGCCTTCATCCAGCACGATGATGCGCCGGGCGTCACGCGCCTGTTCGGCGATGAAGGCGTCATTGAGTGGCACCAGCCAGCGCAGGTCGACGACACGCACCGACCAGTCGTGCGCCTCCGCGATCTGGCGTGCGGCGCGCAATGCCATGGGCACACCATTGCCGTAGGTGACGATGACCAGATCGTCGGCGTCGGCGTTGTAGACACGCCCCTCCCCCAACGGCATCGCCTCGCCCGGCGCGGGATAGCCGAATTGCCACTGCCCGTCGCCAGGTTCATGCAGGTCCTTGGTCATGTACAGGGCGATCGGCTCCAGGAAGGCGCAGACCCGCCCGTCCACCTTCGCCAGTGCCATCAGTGTGCGCAACATAGTGGCCGCGTCGTCGCCGCGCGACGGGCAGCCGACGATCAGGCCGGGAATGTCACGCAGCGCGGTGATCGAGTTGTCGTTGTGGAAATGCCCGCCAAAGCCCTTCTGATAGCCAAGACTGGCCACGCGCATGACCAGAGGATTGCGGTACTGGTCGTTGGAGAAAAACTGCAGGCTGGATGCCTCGCCGCGGATCTGGTCGCAGGCATTGTGGAAATAGGCCAGATACTGGATCTCCGGGATCGGCAGCATGCCCATGTTGGCGTAGCCCTGCGCCAGACCGAGAATGGTGGTTTCATCCAGCAGCGTGTTGAACACGCGCGATGCCTTGAAGGTCTTGTTGAGGCCACGCGTGACCGTGTACACGCCGCCCTTTTGCGCCACGTCCTCGCCGAACAGCAGTGATTGCGGATATTTGCACATGACATCGTGCAGCGCCTGGTTGATCTGGATCGCCAGATGCCGCGGCGGCTGGTTTTCCGGCAGCTTGTCGTCGCTGCCGAACGCCTTCAGACGCTGATCCGCGTAATCGGCACGCTCGGCCTCGGCGCGCACGGCGTCCGGCGAATACGGCGCCAGCGGGTGCATTACATCGTCCAGTTCGGTCAGTTTGGGGCGCTGATCCGCGGCGTCCGCAGCCTGGAAACAGCGCGCGCGGATGGCCTCATACAGCTCCAGCAGCTGATCCGCTGTATACAGGCCCGATTCCAGAGCGGTCGCCGCAGAACGCAACAGCGGGTCGCTGGCCTCCAGCGCCACCAATTCCGGGATCGGGCGCCACTCGATTTCGAAATCGGTGCCGGCATGGCCCATCAGGCGGGTGGTTTTCAGATGCAGGAACGTGGGCCGACGCGTGCGCCGGCAATGCGCGATGGCGCGCTGCACGTCGCCGTATCCGGCAGCAAGGTCCAGACCGTCAGCGGCAAAGTAATCCAGATCCGGGCGATGGCTGAAATTGGCCTCGATCCAGCTGCCGGGCGTCTTCACGGAGATGCCGATGGCATTGTCCTCGCAGACGAACAGCACCGGCGCCGGCAGTTTCTGATGCGCGGTCCAGGCGGCGGCATTGAAGGCGCTCTGGGCGGTGGCGTGATTGG
This sequence comes from uncultured Gammaproteobacteria bacterium, assembly GCA_963747595.1. Classification (GTDB taxonomy): domain Bacteria; phylum Pseudomonadota; class Gammaproteobacteria; order Xanthomonadales; family Rhodanobacteraceae; genus Oleiagrimonas. Next base: position 73,697 of record CAVVFO010000002.1, on the reverse strand, counting down.
AGGAGGCATCGCCGAACGAGCAGATTGCGATGCTGTCGTCGGGGATCGGCAACGTGTGACCGATGCGCTGCGCCTGCTCGATGGCCATCGCAGTCCCGAACGCCTTGGGCAGATGCGAAGCGATGGTCGAGGTCTGCGGCAGCACCCAGAGCGGCTTGCTGCCCCACACCTTGTGCCGACCGCCGGAGGCCGGATCGTCCTTGCTGGCGGCGAATGACAGCGCCGCATCCATCACCGGATCCATCCCGGGCAACTTGCGGAAGCGTTCGGCCATGAAACCGCCGGACCGATAATGCAGGAACGCCGGATCGGTATGCCGCGTGAGACGCGCCACCATCGCATTGCCTTCATGGCCGGACGAGCCGATGGTGTAGAACACCTTGTTCTTCACCCGGAGCACCCGTGCCATCAGGTCCAGATGCCGCGAGATCAGCTGCGATTCCAGCAATTCGCGGAACCCGCGGGCATCCAGGTGGCTGCCCGCGCCTATCGGCGCATCATCGCGCGGTGGCGGGCCGCTATCGCCCCGCCATTGCTGCACGAACTCGGTAAAGTTCCGATCGACGATCTCGGCGCGGTTGAAGCCCTTGTGGCGGGCGGGTATAGCGGACGTGTCAGCCAAGGTGGTTTACCCGAAATTTTCAGAAAATTGGAAATGGTGCCCCGCGGGCCGGACGCGACCACCCGGCGCGGAAACACCGTCAGTCACATCTCCAGAAACGCATCATCGCGCCACCCACCGGGCTCCGGTCCGGGACCGGCAAGCCGGCGATGCGCTCCGTGGCAGCTGCCAACTGCGCAGGATCACCGCGAAGCGTGTCCCACTGCTGTCCGTCCGGATACGCGCCCACCATGCAGAAATCTGCACTGGCGTGACTGCGCCGATGGCCAACTCCGGCCGGCAGCACCAGTACGTCGCCCGCGTGCACCTCGATCTGTCGACCATGCGGACCGCCCAGGCACACTGTGGCGGTGCCGCGAAACACGCCCAGGGCCTCGTGCGCGGTGGAATGAAAATGATCGAAGTCGTACATGGTGTGACGCCACTGTGGCTGCCAGCCATGCTGCGCGAACAGCGTCTCGAATGTCTCGGCCTTGTCAATCGCCTGCGATGCGAGGAGGTCGTGGTACCAGAGCACCGGCCAGGCGGAATTGGGAAAGCCGCCATTCGGCTCGCAGTGCAGGGCATCCGGTTCCGGGGCATCCGCAGACATCATGCCGGCCCCGCGGTGCGCTGTCCGTCTGATGCACCTGCGCGCCGCCGGCGCCATTGCTCACGGGTTTGCCCCCAGATATCCAGAACTTCATGCTCCAGCGGCGGCGGCAGGCGTTTGCTGGGTCCCCGCGAAGAACCCAGCCGCCGGGCCAACGCACGCGAGGGGGCATTGGCCGGATCGATGCAATGGATGACTTCCTGCCAGCGCAGATGATCGAACGCCCAGTCGATGGCTGCGGTCGCCGCCTCGAAGGCATAACCGTGCCCGCGCGCCTCTTCCAGCAGCCCCCAGCCCACCTCGGTGCCGGGCCAGCCCTCCGGATGCCACGGCCCGATGCGGCCAAGCCAGCGATCGCCGGCCTTCTCGATCACCGAAAAAAATCCGAATCCCTGGATCTGCCAGGCACCGACCATGGTGAGAAAATTGCGCCACGCCGCCGACCGTGCCATGGGTCCACCGATGAAACGCGCACCCTGCGGGTCGGCCATCAACCGCGCCCAGTCATCGAAATCCTCAAGGCACGGCGGCCGCAGGATCAGACGCTCGGTTTCCAGCTTAAGAGCATTCATTACCGGTGCTCTCAGAATGCGTTGATACCCGTGACCTCGCGGCCCACCACCAGCTGGTGCACGGTCTCGGTGCCCTCGTAGGTGATGACCGACTCCAGGTTCAAGGCATGGCGGATCGGGCAATGCTCGGTGGTGATGCCGGCACCGCCGAGGATGTCGCGTGCCTCGCGGGCGATGTCGATGGCCATGCGCACATTGTTCCACTTGGCCAGCGAAACCTGGGTGGGATGCAGCGTGCCGGCATCCTTGTGCCGGCCCAGCTGCAGCGACAGCAGCTGCGCCATGGTGATACGCCGCGCCATGTCCGACAGTTTCAGCTGCACGGCCTGATTGGCCGCCACAGGACGATCGAACAGGATGCGCTCCTTCGAGTACTCAAGCGCTTCACGGAAACAGGCGATGGCCGCGCCGATCGGGCCCCAGGTGATGCCGTAACGCGCCTGTGTCAGGCACGACAGCGGCCCCTTCAGGCCCTTCACCTCGGGCAGGCGGTTGGCCTCGGGCACGCGCACGTCGTCGAAATACAGTGCCGATGTGACCGACGCGCGCAGGCTCATCTTGTGCTTGACCTCCTGCGCGGAAAAACCGCCCATGCCCTTTTCCACCAGAAAGCCCTGAATGCCGTCGTCGGTCTGTGCCCAGACGATGGCGACGTCGGCCAGGTTGCCGTTGGTGATCCACATCTTGGCGCCATTGAGCACCCAGTCGCCGCCGTCCTTCTTCGCCACGGTCTTCATGTTGGCCGGATCGGAGCCGCCATGCGGCTCGGTGAGGCCGAAGCAGCCGATGGCTTCGCCGGAGGCCATCTGCGGCAGCCAGCGTTTCCTCTGCTCCTCGGTACCGAAGGCGAAAATCGGGTACATGCACAGCGAGGTCTGCACCGAGACGAAGCTGCGGATGCCCGAATCGCCACGCTCCAGCTCCTGGCAGATCAGGCCGTAGCTGACACCGTTCATGCCGGCGCAGCCGTATTCCTCGGGGAAGTAACTTCCCAGCAGCCCAAGCCCGGCCAGCTCGGGGACCAGCTCGTGCGGGAAACGTCCTTCATCGAAACAGTCGCCGATGATCGGCAGCACCTTCTCATCGGTGAACCGGGCCACGGTGTCCTGCACCATGCGCTCCTCGTCGGAGAGCTGGGCGCGAACATCGTACAGATCGAACGGATCGAGACGAGAAGCCATAAATGCATGCCGTAGCAGTGGAGTCGATCCGACATTGTAGCGGGCAGTCCGACACTCGGCCATGCGCGCTGCCCGGCCCATAGTGCGCCCTCAGGAGCATGGGCGGCAGAAACCCCGCAGCCCGCGACCGGACTGCGCCGGGAGATGCATCGGTCGGAAGGCACGCATGGTGTTTCCATGTCAGCCTCAAGCGAGGCGCAGCCTGTGGATGGGAGCACGACCGCAGCCCCCGGTTTCTACTGCACACCGTCCTCGGAGCCATCTCCGGGGAGCGGAAGATTCGCCAGGTGAAATTCGCGCAACACCTTGATGGCCGGGCGCAACAAGAAGTTGATGGAGCCGATGGTGAAGCACCAGGTGGCGGGATACATCAGGTTGTCGGAGAAAAACATGACGGAGCCGATCACGAACAGCACCGCAGCCATGAAATCGTTCAGCGTGTAGAGCTTTTCGTAGCGGCCGTAAATCCGTGTGTGTTTCGGGGTGGCATGATGGTCGGTCTCGAACGGTTCGGACATGATCGCTCCCTGTCTGCGGTGACTTGGCCACACTGGAATCCAGCACACGCGACGGCGACAGATGAACGCCCCCTCCAGACCGGAGCGCCAACCATCGCCGCCGTAATGCGTCAGCCGGACGCCGGCGAATTCTTCAACAATGATTCGAAGCGCGCCCGCAGCCGTTTCACTCGGCTCCGGTTGACACCGAAATCGTAATAGCCGATACGCGAGGAGGACTTCACGTCGATGATGCCCTGCTGCGGGTGGATGATGAACGTCACGTCATCGACAAAGCCAAATAGACGGCTGGTAAATGTGGCATGGATGAAGTGCGTTCCGGCATGCTTCACGGAGGCGCTGCCTGCGCCATGCAGCGTCTGCAGCAGCACCTGGCGTACATGCGCTTCGCTGCCGGTGTACATGAAGGGCGGGACATGATGCGAACTGCCCGGCCCGGCCTGCGAGGACACGCAGTGCGGGGCGCTGGGGCACGCCGTGAACCGTCCTGGCGCGTGGGCTTGAGTGAATCGTCCCGGCGGAGCTGCCGCACATGCACTGAGCCCTCCCGCCATGGCCACTGCTGCGATCAACAATGGCAACGATGGGCGGCGCATATGATATTTCCTTTTTTCCGCAGCGCGCATCCTGCAACTGTACATGCGACATGGGCGCTATGCTGCGCCCATGCATGAATGCACCACCCCCGATGCGCCGCTTCTCGAGCTTGCCGACGTCAACGTGATCCGTGATGGCCGCCCTCTCCTGCAGGATATCCGCCTGGCCATTGCACAAGGTCAGCACACCGCGATACTCGGCCCCAATGGCAGCGGCAAGTCGACCTTCGTCCGCCTATTGGAACGACGCCTGTATCCCCGCGCCAAGGCCGACGGCGAAGTCCGCGTCCGCATGTTCGGCCGTGCGCGGTGGAGCGTGGAGGCCCTGCGGCGGCTGATTGGCGTGGTCTCCTCGGACGTGCAACTCGATTTCACGACCCACAACTCCATGACCGCCCGCGAGGCGGTGCTGTCCGGCTTCTTCGCCACCCAGGGTCTGCGACTGGATCACCACCACATCAATTCGGATATGCGCAGTCGCTGCGAGGATGCGCTTGCGCGCATGGGCATGCAGCACCTGGCCACGCGCCGCCTGGCCACCCTGTCCACCGGCGAGGCGCGCCGCGTGCTGATCGCCAGGGCACTTGTGCACCAGCCGCGCGCCCTGTTTCTGGATGAACCCTGCGCCGGCCTGGACATAGTCACCCGGCGGCGTTTTCTCGAACGCCTGCAGGAGCTGGCACGCACGGGCACGACGTTGATCATGGTGACGCATCATGTGGAGGAAATCCTGCCGGAGATCGCGCACGTGGTGCTGCTGCGCGATGGCCGTATCTTCGACCAAGGACGCAAGGGCGCCATGCTCGCCGATGCATCACTGTCGACGCTCTTCGGCATGCCGGTCAGCCTGCAGCAGCATGGCCCCTGGTATGCCGCGGCACTGAGGTAATATCGCCATCGACGCAGTACACCGGTGCCTTCCATGCTGCCATCGCCGCTCAAGCCGGTGCTGCGGAAATCCGGCCCTCGGGGCGCTTGCCATTCGCCTGCGCGCCCGTCACATTCAGCGCATTCACTTCTGCCGACGCAGTATTTCATGACCGATACGTTCCAGATTCGTCCCATCGAAGCGCGCGACGATGCCGCCGTTGCCCACGTGATCCGCACCGTCATGCCGGAATTCGGCGCTGGCGGGGCCGGTTTTGCCAGCCAGGATCCCGAAGTCGACACGATGCACTCCGCATACACGCAACCCGGCTCGGCCTACTTCGTGGTCGAACGCGACGGACGCGTCATGGGTGGCTGCGGGATCGGCCCGCTGCAAGGATCCGACGGCGCCACCTGCGAGCTGCGCAAGATGTATTTTCTGCCTGCACTGCGCGGCCTCGGTGCGGGGCTGGCGATGATGCAGCGCTGCATGGAAACGGCCCGCAGCATGGGGTACACGCAGTGTTACATCGAGACCCTGACCGGCATGGACGCAGCCCAGTCAGTCTATATCAAGGCAGGTTTCCGACGCATCGAGGCGCGCATGGGCGATACCGGGCATTTCGGCTGTGACCGCTTCTTCCTGCGCAAGCTGGACCACGCAACATGATCCGCACCGCGCGCGTCGATGATGCTGCCGCGATCCAGGCGATCTATGCCCCGCATGTCACCGATGGCGCGGCAACGTTCGAGATCGAGGTCCCCTCAGCGGCGGACGTGCGCAACCGCATGCTGCACTGTGCGCCTGTCTATCCGTGGCTGGTGCTGGAGCAGGGCGGCGCCGTGCAGGGCTACGCCTATGCCGGACGCTACCGGGAGCGCGCGGCCTATGACTGGATAGTGGAAATTTCGGTCTATGTGGCGGCTGCAGCCTTGCGGCGGGGTGTTGCGCGGCGGCTATGCACGGCACTCCTGGAGGTATTGGTGATGCAGGGCTTCACTCGAGCCGTGGGCGTCATCACGTTGCCGGGAACCGCCAGCGTCGCGCTGCACGAAGCACTCGGGTTCCGCGCCGCCGGCACCTGGCACGCAGCCGGCTACAAGCTGGGCCGCTGGCATGACGTCGGAGTCTGGGAACGCGCTCTTGCCACGCCCGACCAACCGCCTTTGCCGCCGCAACCATTCGCCCGGCTGCTCGGCTCATCGGCACTCGAGGATTGCCTGCGCCGCGTCGAACGATGATCCATCCCGCCTGCGTACCAGCAGGCAACACATGTTCCCCGCCAGTTTGCCGGCCACAGGCCGGTTTCCCCGCCTCCATGCGGCGCCGTCGCTATCGTTCCCCGAGCCACCCTGCAGCGCTCGCCGATGCATGGCCAACCGGCCGGGCGTGTTCCGGCTGGCGCCAGCGGCCCCCACGCACAGCCGTTAAACTGTGACGCTTTGCACAGCACCCTCTGGAGATATCCATGCAGCTTGATCACATCAAAGCCATCATCACCGGCGGCGCGTCCGGCCTGGGATACGCGGTCGCCACGTACTTCGTGGCTCACGGCGGCACAGTCACCTTGCTGGATGTCGATGAGGACAAAGGCCATGCAGCCGCCAAGGAGCTCGGCGAGGCAGCGCGCTTCATGGCCACCGACGTCACCTCCGAAAGCGGCGTCATCGAGACGCTGAACGCTGCGCAAGACGCCATGGGCGGCCTCAACACCACCATCAATTGCGCCGGCATCCTCGGTGCCGGCCGCGTGCTGGGCAAGCAGGGGCCGATGCAGCTGTCCAACTTCGCCAGCACGGTCACGGTCAACCTGATCGGCAGCTTCAATGTGGCCAAGGCAGCGGCCAACCTCATGCAGCACAACGATCCCGGCGAAGACGGGGAGCGCGGGGTGATCGTCAATACCGCGTCGGTGGCGGCGTACGAAGGCCAGATCGGCCAGGCGGCCTACTCGGCCTCCAAGGGCGGGGTGGTGAGCATGACGCTGCCGATGGCGCGCGAACTGGCACGTTTCGGCATCCGCGTGGTGACCATCGCTCCGGGTATCTTCTGGACCCCCATGGTGGACGGCATGCCACCGCAGGTGCAGGAATCGCTGAGCGCATCGATCCCGTTCCCATCGCGCCTGGGCAAGGCGGAGGAATATGCCGATACGGTCGCGTTCATTCTCGGCAATCGCTACATCAACGGCGAGACCATCCGCCTGGATGGCGCGGTGCGACTGGCGCCCAAGTAATGCCGATCGGGAAGGGACCGGGCTCCCCCGGCCACCTTCCCCTGCCGGTGAACGTGCGATTCCGGCCTGCGGGTGGATGCGCCCTGCAGGGCGCATCATAAAAAAGCCGGCGGACTGGATCCGCCGGCTTTCCCTTGCATATCAGCTCAAGCTGTCAGATCGACTTCTTGAACTCCTCGACCTGCTTTTTTGCCTCGTCACGCGTGATGCCATACCGCTCCTGCACCTTGCCCGTGAGGTATTCGGTATCACCTTCGGCTCTTTGCAGATCGTCGTCGGTAAGCTTGCCCCAGTTCGATTTCATCTTGCCGGTCATCTGTTTCCATTGACCCTTGATGCGATCTTCATTCATTGCGGATGTCCTCACACATTGGGATACGTTCTTGACGCATGCCAAGTCAATCATGCTGCAGCTGAACCGTCGGTCATTGACGGCCTCGGGGGAGGCAATACGGGTTAGCCGGCAGCCAGTATCGTGATTGCTTCATCACGCCGTCGACAGCTTGCAATGCCCTGGCGGCGTCCCAACGTTTGACGCTCATTGTGGGGGGCAATGTGAGGCAACGCCACGACAGTCATTGGAGACCACATGAGCACATCCACAAGCACCCGCCTTTTCCGACCCTGCAAGCTGGGGCCGATCACCTTGTCCAATCGCATCGTGATGGCACCGCTGACCCGCAGCCGCTCGAATCTGGAGGGCGTTCCCCCGGATTACGCTGCCGACTACTACGCGCAACGCGCCAGCGCCGGCCTGTTGATCGCAGAGGCCACCAACATCTCGCCGCAGGCGGTCGGCTACGCCTGGACGCCGGGCATCTGGAGCGACACCCAAGTCGCTGCGTGGAAAAATGTCACCGATGCCGTGCATCAACGCGATGGCCACATCTTCCTGCAACTGTGGCACACCGGACGCATTTCGCATCCCGATCTGCACGGTGGCGATCTTCCCGTCGCGCCCTCGGCCATCAAACCGGAGGGACAGGCCTTCACCACCGAGGGCATGAAGGATCACGTCACCCCCCGGGCACTGGAGTCCGACGACATCCCGGTCATCGTCGAGGACTACCGCCATGCGGCGAAGCAGGCAAAGGCAGCCGGTTTCGACGGTGTGGAAGTGCACTCGGCCAACAACTACCTGCTGGAGCAGTTCCTGCGCGACAGCAGCAACCAGCGCGAAGACCAGTACGGCGGCAGCATCGAGAACCGCCTGCGCTTCCCGTTGCAGGTGGTGCGCGCCGTGGTCGAGGTGTGGGGCGCCGATCGGGTCGGCATTCGCATCTCGCCGGCCACGGACATGCCCGGCAACACGCCACTGGACAGCGCACCGATGGAGACCTACGGACGTTACGTGGATGCGCTCTCGGACATGGGGCTGGCATATCTCCACGTCATCGAGGGCGTGACGCGGTCCACGCGCGAGCATCCGCAGAACATCGACTTCGACGCGTTGCGCGAGCGCTTTTCCGGCGCATTCATGGCAAACAACCGGTTCACTGCGGAGCTAGCCGAGAAGGAGCTGGCCGCCGGCCACGCCGATCTCGTCAGTTTCGGCCGACCATTCATCGCCAATCCCGACCTTGTGGAGCGTCTGCACGCCGGCGCACCGCTGGCCGAAGCGCCCGAGGAATACTGGTATGGCGGTGATGCCACCGGCTATTCCGACTGGCCGACGATGGATCAGGCCGAGACGGCCTGAATTTTGCGGCAGATGAAAAAAGGGCGGCTCGCGAGCCGCCCTTTTCCTGTCCTTGTCGCAGGTTGCCGGGCTACTGCCCGTCGGTCTGCGCCATCGAGTTGGAGCCGGTCGAATCCACCGTCAGGGACACGCGGCGATTGTCCTGGCCCTCCTGATGGGTGGCGCCCTTGGTGACTTGGCGATCCCGGGACTCGCCATAGCTCACGGCGCGCACTTCATCCGGCGACAAACCGCCCGTATTGACCAGATAATTGCGCACCGCGTCGGCACGCTTCATCCCCAGTTTCTTGTTATAGCTGCGGCTGCCGGCAGGATCGGCGAAACCTTCCACCGTGATGAGCGCATCCGGGTGATACTGCTTCATGGTCTTGGCAAAGCCCTTCAGCGCCGGCTTGTCCTGATCACGCAAGGTGGACTTGTTGAAGGCAAAATGCGCCACGGTATCGATACTGACACGGCCCGCCATCTGCGTGACCTTGGCATTCAGCTTGGAAAACCGCGACTGCATCTCCTGCTTGATGGAGTCGATTTCCTGCTGCTGCTGTTGCTGCTTTTGCTGCAACTGCTGGATGGCGCTGCTGAAGTCGGCCTTCTTGACGTACTGCGAACAACCTCCGAGCCCTATGGCCAGGGCACCGGCCGACATTACGGCGATTCGAGTCATTCGTGTATTCATGGCAGGTTCTCCTTGTAAGTGCATGGTCGCGCCCGTTCATGACGACGCCTGCGCGGATCGATAAACGAAATGTGACGTTGACGTGCAGAACCCTACCCCACATCACCCATACAAACGCAAAACAGACGGCCACCACCTAAGGGAACATTCAGTTCTGCCCCAACGGTCATGCACGCGGATTCGACACGCGTAGCCAGGGAACGCGTCCAGCTTCTGCTTCACGTTATGCTCGCATCAAGCTGTACCCCGCCATACTGGCGGCGACTCCATGACATCCATCACACGTGAGGAAACATGCCATGAAAAGATCCGCCTCCGCCGTCTGGAAAGGCGATATCAAGCAGGGCCAGGGCAGCATCTCGACCGAGACCGGGGTGCTCCAGGAAGCACCTTACGGCTTCAAGTCCCGTTTCGAGGATGGCCCCGGCACCAATCCCGAGGAACTGATCGGCGCGGCACACGCGGCCTGTTTCTCGATGGCGTTGTCGCTGATGCTCGGCGAGGAAGACCTGACGCCGGAAAGCATCCATACCAAGGCGCAGGTGACATTGAACAAGGTCGATGACGGCTTCGAGATCAGCGCCCTCCATCTGGATGTCACCGCCGACGTGCCGGGCACGGATGCGGCCACGTTCGAGGAGATCGCCGACAAGGCGAAGAAGGGGTGCCCGGTCTCCAAGGTGTTGAACGCACACATCACCATGGATGCGCGACTGAAGTCCGCCTGACGTCCGCGCCGGCAGCGACAATCAGGCAAGGGTCGGCGGGCACTGCCCGCCGGTTTTTCACGAGCTGCAGGACAACATGGAACACCCCGCCTTGTGCCGTGCCCAATCGGGACGCCGTTGCGCAAACGCTTCGCGCCCGGGCTGGTCCTCGTAAGGGCGCCGCATCACCTCCAGCAGCTCGTGCACGCCCCCCATGTCGCCCTGTTCCGCCCGCTCGATGGCCTGCTGCGCCAGATAGTTGCGCAACACATATCGGGGGTTGGCGGTGTTCATTCGGACCCGCCGCTGCGCCGGATCGGCTTCATCCTCGCGGACGCGCGCCGCATGACGCTGCAACCATTCGTGGAAGCTCACGGCGTGCGCGTCACGCCTGGCGGGATCATAGAACGCCGCGTCAAATACCGTCAGGTCCGGCGCCTGCGGATCCACGTCGGCCAACGCGCGGAAGAACAATGTCATGTCGACGTCCGCTTCGCTCAGCCGCGTATACAGTTGCTGCATCAGATCCACATCGTCATCTCGGCACTCGCGCAACCCGAGCTTGCGCGCGATGGTGTCGCGATCGGCAGCCTCGAATGCCACGCGGTAACGCTCCAGCCCCGCCTTGAGCCCATCCGTGGAGTCGCACAGCGGCGCCAGCGCAGCAGCCAGACACGACAGGTTCCAGAACGCCACCTGCGGCTGATGGCCAAAGCGGTAGCGTCGACCCTGCGCATCCGTGGTGTTGGGTGTCCAGTCGGCATCGAAATTGTCGATCCAGCCGTAGGGACCGTAGTCGATGGTCAGACCCAGCACCGACATGTTGTCGGTATTCATCACGCCGTGCACGAAGCCGACGCGCATCCAGTGGGCGATCATGACCGCGGTGCGCTCGCAGATCTCGCCGAACCAGTCGCCGATCAGCGTATCGCCACCCCCTTGCAGATGCGGAAAATCGCGCCGGATGGTGAAGTTCACGACTTGCTGCAGCAATTCCGTGTCGCCGCGCGAGGCCGGCAGCTCGAAGTGCCCGAAGCGGATGAACGAGGGCGCCACCCGGCACACGATGGCGCCCGGCTCGGCCTGTGGATGGCCGTCATAGAACATGTCGCGCATCACATGCTCACCGGTGCCCACCAGGCTCAACGCTCGCGTGGTCGGAATGCCGAGATGATGCATGGCCTCGCTGCACAGGAATTCCCGGATTGATGAGCGCAATACGGCACGGCCATCCGCACCGCGCGAATATGGCGTCATACCGGCGCCCTTGAGCTGCAATTCCCAGCGCTGACCGTCCGGCTTGACCAGTTCGCCCAGATTGATGGCGCGGCCGTCGCCCAGTTGCCCTGCCCAGTGCCCGAACTGGTGACCGCCGTAGTTGGACGCGTACGGCTGCATGCCTTCCAGCAGCATATTGCCGCCCAGCATCTCGGCCATCTGCGGTGCGTCCATGTCCGCCGCACTGAAGCCCAGAAGGTCCGCCACCTCCCTTGCATACGCCAGCACCCGCGGCGCGGCGACCGGGGTTGGCATCAGCAATGAATACAGCGCGCCCTCGACCTGGCGCACGGCATTTTCACTGTGCGGATCGGCAGGCAGGTCGCGGACAAAGGCATTGTCGAATGTGGGGAGGTGCATGTGCAGGTTCATGTGCGAGCGATGCACATGATGTGGGCGCGCACGCAGCGGACATCAAGCGCGCGTCACCCGGTAGGGCGGAGCAATCCCAGGGGATTTTCTTCGGTCAGGAACGTGAGCGACGGAGCCGCCTGCTTGCGAAAACGTTAGAAAACTCAAGGCAAGCAGGCGGATCCGTCGCGTTGCTCCTTGATCCACCCTGCCAAGGCGCATTTCTCCCGCGGTTCCAGCAGACGCCATGCGCCTGGCGGAAGCTCGCCCAGCCGCAGGTTGCCGATGGCGATGCGGTGCAGGCTTTCGACATGATTACCCAGCGCCGCGAACATGCGCCGTACCTGGTGATAGCGGCCTTCGGTGATGGTCAGCTGCACGCGACGTGGTGCCGGCACCTGCAGTTGTGCCGGTGCGAGTGGCGTATCGTCGCTGGCCAGCCGCACCGTCCCGGATGCAAAATATTCCGCCGCATCCGCACGCACATCCTCGGCCAACGTGGCTTTGTAGCATTTGGCCAGGTGCGAACGCGGCGAAATGATCCGGTGCAGCAGCGCGCCGTCATCGGTCAGCAACAGCAAACCGGTGGTGTCCCGGTCCAGGCGACCGACACAGGACAGCTGCGGCCGGCGCGCGGAGAACCGTGGTGGCAGAAGATCAAACACCAGCCGGCCGGCATCGTTGTGCGAACAGGTCACGCCTGCCGGCTTGTGCAGCATGATGACCATGCCTGGTGGCGGATCCAGCGGTTCACCGTCGATGCGCACATCCGCGTGCGCCACGCGGGCATCGGCGGACAGCGGCACACCTGACGCATCAGTGATGCGGCCGTGGCGAAACATCACGCCGACCTGCTTGCGGCTGCCGTAGCCCAGATTGGCGACGCGGCGCAGCAGTTTCATGCATGCGCCTCGCTAGCGGCGAAGACCTTGAAACCGTCCTTCTCGATGACACCGCGAACCTGCCTGAAGTGCGCGCGCAACGTTGCTTCATAAGGCAAATGCCGGTTGGCCACCAGCCACAGCTGTCCGTGTGATGTGAGCGCTGCCGCCGCCGCGGCAATGAAACTCTGCCCCAATGCGGGACGCCCGTGTCTGTCCACGTGAAACGGTGGATTGCTGATCATCACGTCGTAGGACCCGGGCAAGCCGGTCGTCACATCGTGCCAGTGGATGCCCAGTTCCACCGGCAGATCGCGCTGCGCGTTGCAGTGCTCCACATTGCGCCGCGCCGGCTCCAGCGCGCGCGCCTCGGCCTCGAACAGATCCAGCGAACGGATCTGCGGACACTGCGCCAGCAACCGCGTGGAGAGGTAGCCATCACCCGCGCCCAGGTCCGCGGCGCGGCCGTGCAATGTCGCGGGCAGCTGTGATGCCAGCAAGGCCGAAGCCGCATCCACGCGATTCCATGCAAACAGGCCCGGGCGACTGATCAGCCCACCCTCGCCCACTGCTCGTGGAAGATCCAGCGCCCGCCAGGTGTCCGCCAAAGGGAGATCGACCGCCGATGCCGTCAGGATCCCCGTCCAATACACCCGGCACTTGTGCTTGGACAGGCTGGAAAGCGGTCCGGCCAGTTGTGCCAGATCGGCCTGGCCACTGCGCGCGCCCTCCGCATTGGACTGACAGGCAATCACCCGCCCGCCCGGCGTGGCCACCTGCACTGCCCGCGCCAACAGTGCCCGCGCCTCGTCGCGCTGGCGCGGCGGCAGTGCCAGCACGCACCCCGCATGCGGCAACGTGGCCTCCGGCGTCACCTCGACGCCTGCACCGCACAGCGCATCGGCAAACGGCTTGAAGCTCTGCTCGCATACAGGTCGTGCATATGGCCAGCGCTGCAACCACGCGCCGCTGCGCGCGCGCAGGAACAGGCTGCATGCGGCGCCATCCAGCTGCACGTCGCCACGTTCGACGGGCAGGAACAGCGTCTCCAGTGCCGCGGTGGAGGGCGTCTGTGAAGGGGCCATCATCAGTGTCGTTCCATCATCGGCAGGTTGCCATGCGACCGCCTATTCTACGGGCAGCAACTGCCGACGGCTGCGCCAGACACGGCGCTGACCACTCAACGGATCGACATACTCCAGCGCCCGCGCCAGGAGCTGCAGCGGCCGGGCATGATCGTCGTCCGCCTGTGGCTGCAGCTGCGGGTACCAGCGGTCATGCAGGAGAGGCGCGCCCAATGCTGCCATGTGCACGCGCAACTGGTGCGTGCGGCCGCTGACCGGGGTCAACGCATAGCGCCACAGCGTCCTGCCGCGCTCGATGACGTCCACGCGCGTTTCACTGTTGGCGGCTCCTTCTTCTTCCCGCATGCGGAAGAACGGATCGCCGCGCACCAGCCGCGAGCGGTACACAAACGGAAACGCACGCTGCGGCAGCGGCGGCGCCAGCGCTTCGTACGACTTCACGATGCGCCGCTCGCGAAACAGTGCCTGGTATGCCGCGCGACTGGACGCATCGACGGACAACAGCACCAGACCCGCCGTGGCCCGATCGATGCGATGCAACGGCACCAGATCCGCATGCCCCAGGCGACGCTGCAACCGCGTCAGCAGAGTCTCCTGCACGAAGCGGCCGGCAGGCATCACCGGCAGGAAATGCGGTTTGTCCACCACCAGCAGGTGGGCGTCGGCATGCAGCACCGTTGCCGTCACCGGGATGCGCGGCTCGTTGGCGACCTCGCGGAAATAATGCACGCGCCGACCGTCCCCGATGGGCGCATCCACCGGCAGTGGCCGCGCCGCCGCATCCAGCACCCGCCCGCGTCGCATGCGCTCGAGCCACTCCTGCCGCGACACGGCGGGAAACTGCCGGCACAGGCACTCCAGCACCGTGTCGCCGCCGCCGGGCGACAGGTGCACCGTGCTGGAACCCGGTGGCTTGCGCGGTCGAGATGGGTCAGGGTTCATGCAGCATGTCCGTCCGCATCGGGCTTGTGCCGGTCCGGCAACGCACGATGATACAGACCGGGCCGGCAGGTCCGCGAGATCAGTCCTGCCCCAGCCGCTGCCACAGGAACGTGTAGATCAGTGCGTGCATGTGGGCGGCCTGCGCGTTGTTGGCCGCGCCCCCATGCCCGCCTTCGGTGTTCTCGTAATAAAGCACGTCCTTGCCGGCATCGATCATCTTTGCCGCCATCTTGCGTGCATGGCCCGGATGCACCCGATCGTCACGCGTGGAGGTCATGAAAAGCGTCGGCGGACAGGCCTTGGCCGGATCGAACAGGTGGTATGGCGAAAAGCTCTGCATGAAATCCCAGTCCTCCGCATCCGGATTGCCGTATTCCGTCATCCAGGAAGCCCCCGCCAGCAGGTGGCTGTAGCGTTTCATGTCGAGCAACGGCACCTGGCACACCACGGCGCCGAAAAGCTCCGGGCAGCGCACCAGCATGTTGCCCACCAGCAAGCCACCATTGCTGCCGCCCTGGATGCCCAGGTGGGCCGGGGCGGTGATGTTTCCTGCGATCAGGTCGCGCGCGACTGCCTCGAAATCCTCGTAGGACCTGGCACGGTCGGCTTTCAGCGCAGCCTGATGCCAGCGCGGCCCGTATTCGCCGCCACCGCGAATGTTGGCGACCACATATACGCCGCCCCGCTCCAACCACGCCTTGCCGACGCCACCGAGATAACCGGGCGTCAATGACACTTCGAAACCGCCGTAACCGTACAGCAGCGTCGGCGCGCGCCCGTCGCGGGCCAGATTCCGCGGACGCACCAGGAAATACGGAACGCGGGTTCCATCCTTCGAGGTGGCGAAATGTTGCTCGAGGACATGGCCGGACGCATCGAAGACGCTCGGCGCGACCTTGAGCGGCTGCGGTTCACGACCGATCTCCACGAGTGACAGCGTGGTCGGCGTCAGGTAGTCGGTCGTGGTCAGCCACACGGCATCGGAGACATCAGGCTCGACCGCCTCCACGATGACGCTGCCGAGGCCCGGAGCGCCGGCGAGCTGACTGGACATCCAGCCACTGTCCGATCGAGTGAGGACGGTCAACCGGCTCCTGACGTCATCCAGTATGTTCAGGACCAGATGGTGGCGGGTATATGTCACGCCAGCCAGCGATGCGCTATCACTTGGCTCGAAAAGGACCTCGGCGTCACGCCTGCCGGCAAGCCATGCATCGAGCGGCATGGCCAGCAGGGCGCCCGCCGGAAAGGCAGCGCCACCGATCTCCCACGGCTCGCGCAGTTCCAGCATCAGCCATCGCCGCCACACGCTCTTGCCTGCGGAGTCGGGCGCGTCGATTTTCGTCAGGGTACCGCTTGTGCCGCGGAGATAGAGTTCCTGGCTGTAGAACGCCAGCGAACGGCTGACGAAATCGCGCTCATACCCCGGCGTCGGGTCACGGTACGCGAGAACGTACAGATCCTCCGGCCGGCCTGCGTAAACCACACTCGCCGTGCTCATCGGCGTGCCGCGTCGCCATTGCTTGACGATACGCGGATACCCCGAATCGGTCAGCGAACCGTCACCGAAATCGGTATACACGTAGACCGTGTCCTGATCGATCCAGCCCAGGCCGCCCTTGGCTTCGGGGCGGCAGAAACCATCGCGGACCCAGTCCTTGTCGAGCAGATCGAACTCGCGGGTGACGTCGGCGTCGGAACCACCCCGCGACAACGCGATCAGGCAGCGCCGGTTCTGCGGCTTGAGGGTTTCGGCTCCGTGCCACACCCAGCTTTCGCCCTCTGCCTCGTTCAGTGCGTCCAGGTCCAGCACGGTCTCCCAGCATGGCTGTGGGCGGCGATACGCATCCAGCGTGGTGCGGCGCCAGATGCCGCGTTCGTGCGTGGCGTCCTTCCAGAAGTTGTAGTAATGCCCGCCGATCTTCTGCACCGCCGGAATCCGCGCATCGGAATCCAGAATCGCGCGCATCTCGGCCTTGATCGGCACGAACAGCGGCGATGAGGCGATCGTCGATTCCGTCGCCGCGTTCTGCGCCCGGACCCATTCCAGCGGATCGGCACCACCGATCTCTTCCAGCCAGGCGTAATGATCGTCGGTCACAGCAGGTTCCTTCGGAAAAATGGTCTCGGGGGGACGCGTCACATTGTGCATATTCCGCAGTTGCGTCGGTGCGATAATAACGATGCCACAATGGCTGCAGGTCGCGTCCGGTACCAACACAGGAGGCACGCAGATGATCCCCGGCATACGCATACGGCAAGGCCTGCTGTTCGCGCTGGCGGCGCTGGCGGCAGCATGGGCGGTGGCCGCCCCAACCCCGCTGGCAAGTCATCCCGGCTTCGTGGCAAAGATCACCCTCGACGGCCCGATCGGACCTGCCGCCGTCGACTACTACGCGGATGCCGCGCGTCGGGCGCAGGCGGAGGGCGCACGTGCCATCGTGCTGGAAATGGATACCCCGGGCGGGCTGTCCAGTTCGATGCACGATATCGTATCCGCCATTCTGTCCTCGCCGATCCCCGTGCTGGGTTACGTTGCGCCCGATGGCGCGCGTGCGGCGTCGGCGGGCACGTATATCCTGTATGCGTGCCACGTCGCGGCAATGGCACCGGCCACGCACCTCGGTGCGGCCACACCCGTGCAGATGGGCGCGCATACCCCGATGCCGGCTCCGCGCGAAGAGTCACCCAAGCCAGGCAAGCATCCCGCGACTGCCGCAAGCTCCCCAGGCACATCGCAGCCGGCCGACACCGGTGGCGATGCCGAATCGCACAAGGTGCTCAATGACGCCATTGCCTACATCCGCTCACTGGCGCAACTGCGCAAGCGCAATGCGGCGTGGGCCGAACAGGCGGTACGCGGCGCTGCCACGCTGACCGCAAGCGAAGCCGTGGACAAGCACGTCGCCGACTTCATCGCCGATGACATCCCGTCGCTGCTCAAACAGGCCAGTGGCCGCCGTGTGCAAGTGGGCAAGCAACTGCGTACGCTGGACTTGCAAGGCCTCTCCGTGCGCGCCTATGCGCCGGACTGGCGCGCGCGGTTCCTGGGAATCATCACCAACCCGACCATCGCCTATATCCTTCTGATGGCAGGGATCTACGGGCTGATTCTGGAGGCATTTCATCCCGGCGCCATGTTCCCCGGCGTGACCGGTGCCATCTGCCTGCTGATCGGCCTCTACGCCATGCACCTGCTGCCGGTGAACTATGCTGGCCTGGCGTTGATGGGGTTGGGCATCGGCTTGATCCTGGCCGAGATCTTCACCGCGACACTCGGCGTGCTGGGCATCGGCGGCGTTGCGTCCTTTCTGATGGGGTCGATCATGCTTTATCGCAGCGGCATCCCCGGCTACGGGGTCAATCTCGGAGTCATTTCGGGGCTGGCGGTGAGTGCGCTGGTCATTCTCGGGCTGATCGTGTGGCTTGTGATCCACACCAGACGCAGCCGCGTCATCAATGGCGAGAACGCGCTGGTCGATACCCACGGCGAGATCCTCGAAGCCGTACCCGCCGGTGGCATCGGCTGGGCGCGTATCCATGGCGAGCGCTGGCGCGTATGCAGCGACGATGCCCTGCCGCTGGGGACGTCCGTGCGAGTGACAGCCCACGACGGCCTGACGCTGCATGTGGAGCGCATCAGGTAAGTTCAGGCCCAAAGGCATCCGCGGCCGGTTCGTGTCACGATGCCCGCATCCAGCGCCATCATCCAGCCACCATCGAACGGCCTTTCAAGGAGAACAGACATGTTTGGATTCATCGGCGTCATCGTCGCCCTCGTCGTGCTGCTGCTTGTCTCGGCAATCAAGGTCCTGCCCGAATACCAGCGCGGAGTGGTATTGACGCTGGGCCGTTTCACCGGCCTGAAAGGCCCCGGGCTGGTGCTGCTGATTCCCGTGGTGCAATCCATGCAACGCGTGGATCTGCGCGTGGCGGTGATGGATGTGCCACCGCAGGATGTGATTTCGCGCGACAACGTCTCGGTGCGCGTCAATGCCGTGGTGTATTTTCGCGTGGTGGAATCGGACAAGGCCATCCTGCAGGTCTCCGATTTCTATCAGGCCACCAGTCAGCTGGCGCAGACCCGGTTGCGGTCCGTGCTGGGCCAGCACGAGCTGGACGAGATCCTGTCCAAGCGCGAATCCATCAACCAGACCCTGCAGGAAATCCTGGATACGGCCACGGACCCTTGGGGCATCAAGATCACCGACGTGGAGATCAAGGATGTCGACCTCAACGAAACCATGGTACGCGCCATCGCCCGTCAGGCCGAGGCCGAACGCGAACGTCGCGCCAAGGTGATTCACGCCGAAGGTGAAATGCAGGCCGCGGAGAAACTGCGCGACGCCGCGGCGATGCTGGCGCAGCAGCCGCAGGCATTGCAGCTGCGCTATCTGCAGACGCTGGCGGATATCGGCTCCAACGGCAAAAGCACCACCATAGCGTTCCCGCTGCCGCTGGACCTGATCAAGCCGTTGACGGAAGCCTTCAAGGCCGGTGAACCGCGCGTTTCGACCTGAGCAGCCCTTGGCACGCGTCACTGACGCGGGGACACTTCGAGCGATCCGGTTCGGCGCCGGCTTTCAGGCCAGCGTCTCGGCCTCGTCGAAACGCAGCAATTCTGAATGACAACGCTGCAGCCGGGCCGGCAGGATGCCCGGTAGATGCGTCTGCATGGCGGACAGGTCATCGTGCAGGTGACCGCCATGTCCGAGCCCGCGCACCATGGCCATGTACTCGCCCTGCCACAGGGTGGCGCGTTCGCCTGGTACCCGGGCGGACACCATCAATGCCTGCAATTCGGCCGTGGTTCCCTGCGGAAGATCCCATTGCCCTGCAATCCGTACGGCCAGAGCGTGGCTTTCCTGCCACATGGCGTCTGCAAAGTGCGCCGAATGCAATGAAGCCCCGGCCTCATGCTGCGCATCCAGCGTGCGCACCACGAGCATCAGCGACGCGCCCAGGGCCAGGCCCGCCAGATAATGATCGAATGCCCCGGCGTCGCTCGCCCCGCCGGCCAATGCCATGCCCGCCAGTGCGCAACGCTGCGCATGCGCCCAAATATGCGGGCCGGCCAGTGTACCGAACCGTCCACCGTGGACATGGAAGGCCGGCCGCATTGCCACCGTGGGCAACAGACCCCGCAAACCCTCTTGGCCCATCAGCAGGACCGCATCACGCAACCGCACGGCAGGTCGCGCGGTACGGACATAAGTACCGTTGACCATGCGGATGACCGCTGCCACCAGCGCCGGATCGCGCCCCACGATTGTCACGAGCTCACCGAGCGTGGCACGGGGGTCGCGCAACGTGCGCAGCAGCTCGGGCAGAGCCTGCGGCAGTCGCGGCAACAGTTGCTGCTGATCGTGCCATGACGTCTGCAAGTCTTTCAGCTCGGTCAGAACCACCTGCTCGAAGGCATTCGGCAACTGCTCCTGCCACGTGCCTACCCCCAGCATCAGCGCGCTGAATCGGCGGTACACCCTCACCGGAGCGAATGCATCCGGCGAACCAGGCACTTCACGTGCAAATGGCTCCGGCGTCTCCGCGGCAACGGCAACACCGGCAAACTGCCATACGCGGGGTGCAGGCAGTGTCTGCAGCCAATGGCGGATCATATTCAGCATCAAGTGCGGATCAAAACAAAGGTCCTCCGCTTATCGGCGGACGGACGGATTTGTTTACGCGCGGAATCGTTCAAACCGGATGCAGCAGTACACCAGTGTACTGCTTCGCACTATTTGACCCATTCAGCGAGTCGCTGGGCGTTCGGCTGCAAGGTGCATTCGCGTCGGAAAGGTAGTTCCTTTTCAAGCGGATACGCCGCGGCAGACGGGCGCCCAGCGGCTCGCCCTTCGGGAGCCAGGCGCACGGGCCATGGCAGCGTTGCAGCACTTGCCAAGGGAACAACCCTTGGCAAGTGCTGCGCCTTGCCATGGCCCGTGCGATTGGCTCTGAATGGGTCAAATAATGTGAAGCAGTACACTAGACTTGCCGCCATCACTGTCATCCGGAACTCGAAGCCATGCTTCTGCGCTGTTTGCTGCTGGTCTCCACCATGCTCGCCCTCGCCGCCTGCCACCAGCCGGCACCACCGTATACCGGCGGCCGGGTGTCGCACCTGATCATCAAGGATCAGGTCGTGGGCAAGGGCAAGAAAGCCGAGCCGGGCATGGAGGTGAGCGTGGATTACACCGGCTGGCTGTATGACAAGGATGCCAAGGGCAAGCGTGGCAAACGCTTCGACAGCAGCAAGCACCGCCAGGCGCTGGAGTTCGAACTGGGTAGCGGCCGCGTCATCAAGGGCTGGGACAAGGGGCTGGTCGGCATGCGCGTCGGCGGAGTGCGCGAGTTGCTGATCCCGCCCGATATGGCCTATGGCAGTCGCGGCGCCGACCATGTGATCCCGCCTGGAGCATCCCTGGTGTTCGAGGTGAAGCTGATCAAGGTGCAGCCGGCGCCCTGATCCAGCGCACACGTACCTCCCACACGATGTTCACCAGGATTGGCGTAGAGTGCGGCGCAACGCCCGCGAACGAACAGGATTGCCCATGCTGCGCGAGATCGGCATCATCAACATCGCTGTATCGGCTGTGCTTGCCGCATGGTCCATCATCGACGTCCACCGGCGGCCGCCGCCGATGCGCATCATGCAATGGGTCTGGCCGCTGACGTTCCTGTGGGGCGGCGTGCTCGCGCTGATCATCTATCTGTGGTTCGGCCGCGCGCCCCGCCCGTCATCCGACCAGACGATGCAACATGGCGATCGACCGATGTGGCAGAGCGTGGCACTTGGCGCCACCCATTGCGGCGCGGGCTGTTCGCTGGCCGACATGCTGGTCGAATCGGGCCTGTTCGCTCTCGGCCTCGGTTTCGTGGTATTCGGGCACGAGGTCTTCGGCAACTGGATCGTGGACTACGTGGTCGCACTGATCACCGGCGTGATCTTCCAGTACGGGGCATTGGCGCCGATGTCGGATGATTCCACCGCCAGCGTGTGGTGGCAGGCGTTCAAGTCCGACGTGTTGTCGCTGACCTCGTGGCAGGTGGGCATGTACGGCTGGATGGCGATCAGCATCTTCGGGTTGTTCGGCCATGCGGCCATGAAACCGGATCACTGGGGGTTCTGGCTGATGATGCAGGTGGCCATGCTGGCCGGCTTCATCACCGCCTACCCCACAAACTGGATTCTGATCCGCAAGGGTGTGAAGGAGGCAATGTAGGCCTTTGGGCACGTTCGGGGCGTTGGTGAACGCGTTAAGCTGCACGATTGCACAACGCAACGAAGAGGAATCGCCCGTGACCAACCGGTTCAAGACTGTACTGCTGTGCGCCCTGCTGCTGACGGGATTCAGCACCATGGCCGTTGCGGCCCATCCTTCCACATCCGACAAGGCATCCAGTCAGGATGCGCCCCACACCAATCTGCCCAAGCTGCCTGCCGACGCGCACATCACGCAGGTGACCCACGTCAATGGCAAGACGCTGCGCTATACCGCCACCGTCGGCACCCTGCCGGTGCGTGACGACAAGGGCAAGACCATCGCCCAAGTGATCTTTACCGCCTACACGCTGGATGGCGGCCACGACCGGCCGGTCACCTTCGCCTTCAACGGCGGGCCCGGCGCCTCTTCGGTCTTCCTGAATTTCGGCGCCATCGGTCCCAAGCACATCAAGTTCGGCAACGAGGGCGACAGCCCGTCCACGCCGGCCACGCTCAAGGACAACCCGGGGACCTGGCTGGGCTTCACCGACATGGTGTTCATCGACCCGGTCGGCACCGGCTACAGCCGTTCGCTGGAATCGAAGAAGAAGACCATCAAGGACTTCTACAGCACCGATTCGGATATCCACTACCTCTCGCGCGTGGTCTACGACTGGCTGGTCAAGAACGGCCGCATGATGTCGCGCAAGTACATAGTGGGCGAGAGCTACGGCGGCTTCCGCGTGCCGCGCATCACCAAGTATCTGCAGTCGCAGCTGGGCGTGGCCATGAGCGGCGAAGTGCTGCTGTCGCCCTATCTTGACCCGGCCTCCTACAAGAACGGCATGGTCTCACCCGTGCCCTGGATGGTGACCCTGCCGCCGATCGCCGCAGCGCATCTGGAGCGCGAAGGCAAGCTTACGGCGCAGGCCATGCAGCCGATCATCCACTACACCGAGACCACCTATGCCACCGCGCTGATGCAGGGGCACAGCAACCCGCAGGCCTACAAGGCCATGATCAAGCATGTGACGCAGATCACCGGCCTGGATCCGACCTTCGTGCGCCAGTCCGGCGGCCGTCTGGATACCGAGGCCTATCTGCGTGAAGTGCACCGCAACCAGGGCAAGATCGGCAGCGTGTACGACTCCAACGTCACCGCGTGGGACCCGTTCCCGTACGCGCCGCACCAGAAGAGCAACGATCCGCTGCTGAACGCGCTGATCGCGCCCACCACCACCGCCATGGTCAACTGGGTCACGCAGACCGTGGGCTGGAAGTATGACGGCCGCTACAACGTGCTCAGCTACAAGGTGAACCGCGAGTGGCACCAGGACAAGGATGCCGACGAGGGGTCGGTCTCCCAGCTGCGTGAGGCGGTGGCCACCGATCCGAAACTGCACGTCCTGATCGCGCACGGCTGGAACGACCTGTCCTGTCCGTTCATGGGCTCGATCCTGGCGGTGAACCAGATGCCCACCATGGGCGGCCGCAATCGCGTCAAGGTGCGGGAATTCCCCGGCGGCCACATGTTCTACACCCGCCCGAAGAGCCGTGCGGCGCTGCAGACGGCAGTGAAAAAGATGGTCACCAGCAACCACTGAAGCGCCACACAATCGTAGAGCGGATCAATGCCACAAGGGGATTTCTGACCGCAGGGAATCCCCGTGGGACTTCGGTCAGGAGCAGCACGACGACTGCGCCGCAGGAGCGGCGCGAACGACGGAGTCGGCCCGAAGGGCGTAGGGCAGGAGCCCGTAGTCATCCGCCTGCTTGCCAGAAGGTTGGGGCGTTTCCCGCAAGCAGGCGGATCCGTCACTGACGTTCCTTGATCCGCACTACGGTCACAGGAAGGCACCGATGCGGCCGACAGAAAGCTAGCGCGACGCGAAAAAACCCTCGAAGGCATCGGCCGCACGTTCGATGCCGGCGTCGTCGATGTCCAGATGTGTCACCAGCCGCAGCGTCGAGGAGTTGCCGACGCTCACTCGCACGCCGGCTTTCTGCAGATGCTCATCCAGCTCGTGCATGTTGGAGGAGGCGACATCGACAAACACCATGTTGGTGTGGCAACCCTGCACATGCAGGCCGTCGACGTCACCCAGCCGCTTGGCCAGAGACTTTGCACGCGCGTGATCCTCGGCCAGACGCTCGATGTGATGGTCCAGTGCATGCAGTCCGGCTGCGGCCAGCATGCCCGCCTGGCGCCAGCCTCCACCGGCCACCTTGCGCCAGCGACGCGCCCTCTGGATCAACGCGCGCGAACCGGCCAGGACCGAACCGACCGGCGCCCCCAGCCCCTTGGACAGGCACACCGAGACCGAGTCGAAATACCGTGTGATCTCCCGCGCCGGCACATCCCGCGCCACCGCAGCATTGAACAACCGCGCGCCATCCAGATGCAGCCCCAGCCCGTGGGTGCGCGCCAGATCATGCGCCGCCTGCAGATAGGCCTGCGGCAGCACGCGACCGTGCCATGTATTTTCCAGCGTCAGCAGGCGCGTGCGTGCAAAATGCGGGTCGTCGGGCTTGATGGCCGCCTCGATGGCCTCCAATGGCAAACTGCCATCATCGGCCTCCACCACCGCCTGCGGCTGGATCGATCCCAGCACGGCAGCGCCCCCACCCTCGTAACGATAGGTATGCGCCTGCATGCCGACGATATATTCATCGCCGCGCTCGCAGTGGGCCAGCAGCGCCACCAGATTGGACTGCGTGCCGCTGGGCACGAACAGCGCCTCGGGAAATCCGAGATCGTCGGCGAGGCGCTCCTGCAATGCATTGACGGTCGGGTCTTCGCCGAATACGTCATCGCCGACCTCGGCCTCCAGCATGGCTTCGCGCATGGAGCGTGTTGGTCGGGTCACCGTGTCGCTGCGCAGATCGGTCCAGTTCATGACGCATCTTTGCCTGTGTTGCAGAAAGAACCGCAATCATCGCGCATTCGGCGGTTGTGGATACAGCCTGGGTGACATTGGGCGCCACACAGCTCACCGCCTGTCTCGGCAGGGCCACCTGCTTGCCGGAACGTGGTTCCCGCGAGCAAGTGGACCCTGCAAAAAAAGATGTTACCCGCGGCTGGAAGAGGAGCGGCCGCGGCCGGATCCCCCGCGGCGCGCGCCCGCTGGTGCAGAGCGATTCGACTTGCCGTTGCCGCGGCCACCGGAGCCCTGCGGACGCTCGCCGCGCGGCCGTCCACGGCGCTGGGCCGGCCTGGGTTCTGGCGTCACGACTGCATTCGGATCCGGCTCGAACCCCTGCACGGCGCTGGAGGGAAGCGAACGCTTGAGCAGGCGCTCGATATCGCGCAGCAACTTGCGCTCGTCCGGTGCCACCAGCGAGATGGCTTCGCCGGATGCGCCTGCGCGCCCGGTACGGCCGATCCGGTGCACGTAATCCTCGGGCACGTTGGGCAACTCGTGATTGACGACGTGCGGCAGCTGATCGATATCCAGGCCGCGCGCGGCGATATCGGTGGCCACCAGCACCCGCACCTTGCCGTCCTTGAAGCCCGCCAGCGCACGGGTACGTGCGCCCTGCGACTTGTTGCCGTGGATGGCGGCGCTGTCCAGACCGGCCTTCTCCAGCTGGCCGGACAGGCGGTTGGCGCCATGCTTGGTCCGTGTGAACACCAGCACCTGCTGCCAGTTGCCGTCGGCAATCAGGTGCGTGAGCAGCGCTGCCTTGCGCGACTTGTCCACGGGATGCACGCGCTGCTCCACGCTCTCGGCGGCGGTGTTGCGACGCGCCACTTCCACGCGGCCGGGGTTGTCCAGCAGGCCGTCGGAAAGGTTCAGGATGTCCTTGCTGAACGTGGCCGAGAACAGCAGGTTCTGGCGCTGCTTCGGCAACGCCGCCATGACGCGGCGGATGTCGCGGATGAAGCCCATGTCCAGCATGCGGTCGGCCTCGTCCAGCACCAGGGTCTGTATCTGCGACAGGTCCACATTCTTCTGCTGCATGTGGTCGAGCAGACGGCCCGGCGTAGCGACCACGATATCGACCCCGCGCCGCAGCGCATTGGTCTGCGGGCCAATGCCCACTCCGCCGAAAATCACGGCGCTGCGCAGCGACAGGTGCTTGCCGTATGTACGCACGGATTCGGCCACCTGGGCGGCCAGCTCGCGCGTGGGTACCAGCACCAGCACGCGCGGCGCCCGTGACTTGGCACTGGATCCATTCAGGCCGTGCAGGATCGGCAGCACGAAGGCCGCCGTCTTGCCCGTCCCGGTCTGCGCGCTGGCCAGCAGGTCACGGCCCTCCAGCACATACGGGATGGCCTGCGCCTGCACCGGCGTCGGCTCGGTGTAGCCCTGGTCGGCAATGGCGCGCAGCAACTCGGGCGCAAGGCCCAGATCGGAAAATGACATCGAATACTCCTGAAGCCGCCTCATCGCCTCGCAGGCAATACCGGTTCAGGCAGACACTGAAAAAACGGCTGGCGCCGGACGGCGTGGCCGGAAGATTGAAGGGGAGCGTGCATCTGTTCGGAAGAACAGGTTGACGACGACACAACCGGAGCGCCGCGTCACACGGTGCCATTATACGGCAAAGACAGCTTTCGTGCGCTGCATGAAGCCTGGATCGCCAAATCGCGTGCGCCACGCAGCGCCACATCGCGCCTCGTCGTTCACGGCGCTTGCCGTCTCCCGCATGTCGCCACCCAGGCGTCCGGCGCGAGAATCGCAAACAGTCCCGCCCTGCGATGCCGACGCGCCAATTTCAGCAACGCCTTGTCCTTGCTTATCAATACATTGGCATCGGACTGCAAGGCCAACTCGAGAAACTTCTGATCGTCAGGATCCGCGCATCTCGGCAATATGGAAGGATCCGGAGCATCTGCCGGGTCCATGGGCAACGCGTGGAACAGCGCATCAAAGACGCTCACCATCCGGCGATACTGGGCGTCATCGACGCGAAACTGCGGATAGCGCAACACCCGATGCCACTCCTCCCGGCAATCGGCACGCGTGACGGCTTGCCAGCGTCCCTCCTCGAGCGCGCACAGCAGCGCCTTCCAGCGCGCGTCGCGAAACACGAACAGGTCCAGACAGACGTTGGTATCGATCACCACACGCGGCGGCATCTCGTTGACATTCACAGTACGCATACTCCTGCGGGGCCCCCGGATCGTGACCGCCGGCTCAGCCGCCCGGCCCGGTTCGATCACCTGTGTCCGGCTGAACATGCAGTGTGCCCGATATTCCTGCGCGGCTCGAAACTGCCCCGGCAGATGACGTACTGTCCCGCGAAGGCATGCACTCCACTCGACGAGAAGCCGATGACTGGCAAAGATGATTCATTGAGAATGCACGCACACATCCTGGGAGCGCAAATCGTGCTCCCCTGCCCGGACCTGACAGCCACTGTGGATTTTCTCGCCACACAACTGGGGTTCCGCGTCGACATGATCCTGCCTGCGGATGCGCCCGAGACCGCGGTAATGTCGGGCCACGGAATGTGTCTGCGATTGCAGCAGGAAAGCCAGCCGCACCCTGTTCCGATCACGCTGCGGCTGAGCTGTCACCGGGCCACCCTGCCGCGCGCATCCGCAGACGCCCTTTTGCCGCCTGCCGGTTTGCGTATCCAGTGGGTCGACGAGGCCGATACCGACGCCCTTCCGGCGGCACCGACCGAGGGCGTGATCAGCCGCAACTGCGCCAGCGACTGGCATGAAGGGCGCGTCGGCATGCAGTACCGCGATCTGCTCCCCGGGCGCATGAACGGGCACTTCATCGCCTCGCACATCCGCATCCCCAATGGCGGCAAGGTGCCCGACTACGTGCACCACCACCATGTGCGCTTCCAGATGATCTACTGCAAGGCCGGCTGGGCACGCCTGGTCTACGAGGACCAGGGCGCGCCGTTCGTGATGCAGGCGGGGGATTGCGTGCTGCAGCCGCCGCACATCCGGCACCGGGTGCTGGAAGCATCATCAGGGCTGGAAGTCATCGAGATCGGCAGTCCGGCAGTGCATGAAACGCTCAGCGATTCCGCCATGGCGCTGCCCAATGGCCCACCGGATCCGCAGCGCCGGTTCGATGGCCAGCGCTTCGTCCATTATCGTGCCGACGATGCGCGCTGGCAGCCGTCGGCCGGCCACCCGGGCTTCGAGAGCCGCGACACGGGCATCGCCGCAGCCAGCGACGGTGTCGCCGATGTGCGCGTCATCCGGGCATGTGCGGACGAGGGTGCCGTCATGAAGGCCGTTGCTGCCGGAGAGTTGCATCTGGTGTATGTCCTCGCCGGCAACGTGCAGATCCGCAACGCCACGCTGGGCGAGCACACACTGGGCGACGAGGATTGCTGCGCGATGCCGGCAGCAGCGCCTTGCGCACTGCATGCGCCCAGTGGCGCGACATGGCTGCAGGTCGCACTGCCGGGACATGGCAATCTGCGTTGATGTCTCGGACCGTGGCGCCACGGTCGGCGCCATGTGGTCACATTCCTTTATCCGCCGCTGGATGCCGCTGCAACCACGCATCCAGCGCCTCCCGGTAAGACGCCAGCTCGTCCTCGTAGGTTTCCAGCACGCATGGCTGGCACCCGCCACCGCAGCAATCGCTGGGAATGGGCTTGTCCGGAGGCTGGGGCCGGGGATCGATATCTGCATTCACGTCCAGGAAGATTGGGTCGATTGCAGGCCCCTCAAGGTGCATGCCCACCCCGCCGCAGGTTTGCCTCCGGTCACCCCATCTCGCCGTTCCCGGCAACGGCCTGGCGAATGCAGGGCCCTCACCCCCGCCGTCCGAGATCGTCACAGCTGACGTCGAACGTGATAGAACGGGCGCATGGTGCGGTACGCTTCATGCTCCAGCGACGCCGCCCCGGTTCCACGTGGCCAGAGACAGTTCCTCATGCAACACCTCCTCCGCATCGCAATGCTGCTGCTCCTCGCCCTGCCATTCGCCGCCGCTGCCGCGCCGCCGCAGCTGGTCCCCGCCCGGCACGGCGACTTCGCCCACTACACATTTGCACTGACTTGGCAGCCGGGTTTCTGTCATGCTGCCGGGGCGTGTCTGGATCACCCGCCACAACACGTACTGATCGGTCTGCACGGACTCTGGGCCTCGCGTCCGCAGTCGCTGATCAAGGCCGGTGTGACGGCGCCGCAGTGGTGGCGCCGCGGCTGTGACTATTTCCATCACAGCAGCAAGGCGCCCACCCTTTCATCGGCCACGCTGCAGCGGCTGCAGGCCGTCATGCCACAGCTGCGGCACAGCCTGCTGACACATGAATACGACAAGCACGTGCAGTGCTTCGGCTTCGACACGCAACGCTTTTTCACGATGGAACTGGCCATGCGCCGACGTATCGTGCACAGCGCGTTCGGTCGTTATCTGCAGCAACGGGCGCGCGGCCACAGCGTCAAGCGGTCGGATGTCATTGCGGCGTTCATGCACAGCTTCGGCAGCGATCAAGCCGATGCACTGCAACTGCGGTGCGCGACGGTCCACTCCGGCAAGGCCGTGCTGACACAGCTGTGGATCACGCTGCATGCAGACAACCTGGCCGCCTTTCCGCAGAAGCGCTCGCTGATGAACGCGCCGATCGCACAGGACAACTGCCCACAGGTATTTCGCGTCCCGGCGGGCAGCATCTGAGCATCAGTGACTGGCGATACGCTTCATGACCTCGTCAACCGCCGTATCGGAAAAGTGCATCTCACGCAACGCGGCGCGCAGCGCATGCTGCGACGATGCCTCGCCCTCGGTGGGTTCGCCGGAGCTGCCGGGCGCCACGTGCACGAAGTCACTGCCGTCCTGATACGCGGTACCTTCGTCGCGTTCATCCTGCGGGGCGCGCACCCGAAAGAAGCCGTTGGACGCATTCTTCTGAATGGTCAGCGGCCGATTGTCGACGGTCTCCTCGAGCACTGTGGTCCAATCCTGATCTGCACTCATGCATCTGACTCCGAGTGATTTGCCAGAGCTCATGGTGCAGGTTGACGCATGAATCTGCGCCATCGCCCCGCCGCCGGAACGATGGCGCGGAAGATCAATGTGTCCCGCTGTCGTTCGGCTGCTGCTTCATCATCGCCTGGCGCTTGGCGCGGAAGGGGCTGTCCGCATACCAGCCGGGAAACGCGGTGCTGTTGGCAAGGCGCTGCCCCAGGCGGTACAGCGCCTGGGTGTCTTCGAGTATGCCGGCATAATTCCAATCCGGATTGAACTGATCCTGGGGCGTGTGATAGCGATGCGCCGTGTAGTCGGCCGCTTCCTTCCTGCCCTTGGCCTTGCCACCGTGGATCAGATCCAGTCCGGAGCTGAGCAACAACGCCGGCACGCCCGCGCGGGCAAAGCTGAAATGATCGGAACGGAAATAGAAACCGTTTTCCGGCGTCACCTCCGGGGACTCCACGCGGTTCTGCGTCTTCAGCACCTTGGCAAGCACATCTTCCAGATGCGACTGCCCCTTGCCGATCACCGTCATGTCACGGGCGCGGCCGATGATGGGCAGCGCATCCACGGCAATGTCGGCCACCGTCTTGTCCAGCGGGAACACCGGCTTGCTGACGTAGTACTGCGAACCCAGCAGCCCCGATTCCTCCATCGTCGGCATGAAGAAAAGCACGGTGCGGTCGGGCCGCTTTTTCTGCTGCGCGAAGGTATGGGCCACCTCCAGCAGCATGCTCAGACCTGTGCCGTTGTCGATGGCGCCATTGAATACCTGGTCACCCTTGAGCGATGGATCGGTCCCCAGGTGGTCCCAGTGCGCGGTGTAGATCACCACTTGGTCCGGATGTGTGCGGCCCTTGACCATGGCCAGGATATTGCGCGACTTGAGATGCCCGATCGTGTTGTGCAGGCTGATCGAGGCATGTGCATTGAGCGACACCGCCTGGAAACCCGGCTGCGCCGCCTTTTTTTCCAGTGCATCGAAATTCTTCCCCGCATCGGCAAACAGCTTCGTCGCCGCCTTGCGCGTCAGCCATCCTGCCACCGGCAACCGTGGCGAGTCGTCCACCGACGTGGGCAGGCTCAACTGGGGGCCGCTCCAGCTGTTCTTCACCACAGACCATGGATAGCCCGCCGCGGCGTTGCTGGTATGCACGATGAAGCATGCTGCCGCACCGTGACGCGCGGCCTCGGCATATTTGTAGGTCCAGCGCCCGTAGTAGGTCATCGTGCGCCCCTTGAACAGCTTGCTGTCGCCCGTCGCGAAACCGGGGTCGTTGACCAGCATGACCACGGTCTTGCCCTTGACGTCGATCCCCTTGTAGTCGTTCCAGTTGCGGTCCGGGGCATCCACGCCGTATCCCAGGAAGACGATCGGCGAATGTTTCAGATCCACGGCCCGCTTGGCCTGGAGTGTTTCGGCCATCATCTGCGTGCCGTAGGCGAACGTATCGTGCTTGCCGTGCGTATCCACATGCAAGGTGACATCGGTATTGATCAGATCCGTGGATACGGCCGGCACGGTCTGGAACCAGGACCCGTGATTACCCGGTTTCAGACCCATGTGCTTGAACTGATCCACCAGGAAGGAAACGGTGCGTTTGGCGCCCTCGGTGCCCGGCTTGCGTCCGCCAAAAGCATCGGAGGCCAGCGTCTTGTCGAAGTGGGCGAAATCGGTGGCATTGATTTGCGGCGGCAGTTTCAGCGGCGCAACGTGTGCGGTCGCCGCACTGCCTGAAGGCCCGGGATGGGCTGTCGTCGCTGTCGCCGGCGACGCATGGGCGGCCTGCGGGGCTTTCTGGCAGGCGGCCAGGCCCAGCACGGTGACGACACCACAAACACACGCAAAAGCTCGCATGACGCACTCCCCGCAACGAATGAGATATCCGTTCTAGCGTGTATGCGGGCGCATGTCCACGGGGGCTGCGCCGAGACTTCGCAGACACGGCGCACATGACACGGAAAGAATCGTTTGCGGTGCTCATCTTCGCGGCACGCTCATGGGGCACCGACTGCGATCCGGATCCCGGCAACAGAGATCTCCGTGGTGCAACGGCGATCGCGCAATCGCCACGGAAGGTGCCACGCGGCTGGTGGCCACCGGCGGTGATCGCGACGCCCGCCCGACCCGCAAACGGCAGATCATCGGCCACGGCATCCAGTTGACCTCCTGGCCCGCGAGGCGCCATGCCGGTCCTCCACTCCGTCGAAGCGGGATGCATGCTGGTCACGTCGCGTTGGGGGTGAAGCGTGGTCGCTGTAGTACAGTTTCTTGAATCGCACCCGGCACCCACATCTGGTGAAACGGCACTCCGCCGGACACCATTTCTCCCGCAGGTGATCTTTCTTGATACCGAGACCTCAAGCGACTATTGCCCGCGTGAGCGCCGCGGCCCTTGCGGGCGGTCTTGCTTTTGCATCTTGCAACCTGCATGCCCAGGACGCACCCGCGCCTGCGGCCACGCAGCAGATCCCGGCGTCGCTGCCCGGCGTCCTCGTCACCGGCCCGAGCACGCGGCGCTCAGCGTTCGACGTGCCGGCATCGATCAGCACCGTATCGTTGCAGGACCCGCACGCGGACGCGAGGAACATACAGCCATCGGAGTACCTGCAGCACGTCCCCGGCGTGCTGGCGCGCAATCGTCAGGACTATGCGCAGGACGAACAGATCTCCATCCGCGGCTTCGGTGCGCGTGCCAGCTTCGGCGTGCGCGGCGTGCGGCTGTACAGCGACGGTATTCCCGCGACCATGCCCGACGGCCAGGGCGAGCTGTCCAGCTTCAACCTGGACGCTGCCGATCGCATCGAGGTCCTGCGCGGTCCGTTCTCCGCGCTGTACGGCAATTCGTCCGGCGGCGTGATCCGCCTGTTCAGCGCCGACGGCACCCGACCCTCGCGTGTCAGCGCTCGCCTCGGCGTCGGCCCCGACCGTACCGTCACGGAAAATCTGGGAGCGCGCGGCGTCGATGGCGCGCTGGACTACAACCTCGACCTGACCCACCTGAAAACGCAGGGTTACCGCGATCACAGCCGTGCCGAACGCCTCGATGGCAATATCAAGGTGAACGACCAGATCGATGCCAATCGTGAACTGACCGTGGTCGCCAATACCTTCTCGCTGCCATACGCGCAGGATCCGCAGGGGCTGACGCGCGCGCAGTTCGACGCCAACCCCCGACAGGCCGCGCCCTCGGCCCTGCAATACAACACCCGCAAGAGCGTGCACCAGTCGCAGGCCGGGACCATCTATCGCCAGCAGATCGATTCGGCGAATCATCTGCGTCTGCTGGCCTACGGCGGACGGCGCGGCGTGGAGCAGTTCCTCTCCATACCACCCGTGGCCCAGGCGAGCCCCACCAGCAGCGGCGCGGTGATCGATCTCGACAGCCTTTACTTCGGCGGCGATGCACGCTGGCGCCACGATGGCTCCATCGCCGGCCGGCCCCTGCGCGTGACCGCCGGTATCAGCTATGCACGCGAAAATCAGCATCGCCGCGGCGAGGAGAACTTCAGCGGCCAGACGCTGGGTGTGCACGGCGCGCTGCGGCGCGACGAGCAGGACGATGTCTACAACGTGGATGAATACGCCGAGGCCGTCTGGCGATTGGCGCCACGCTGGTCACTCACTGCCGGGGCACGGCACAGCGTGGTGCGGTTTCATGCCGCCGATGCCTACGTGACGCCGCACAACCCCAACGACAGCGGGCGGGTGGCCTACACCGCCACCACGCCCGTCGCCGGGGTCATGTACCGCATGACGCGGCGGTGGCACCTTTACGCCTCGTACGGCGAAGGCTTCGAGACTCCCACCTTCAACGAACTCAGCTACCGCGCCGACGGCAGCCCCGGCTTGGCCTTCAACCTGCGGCCGGCGCGCTCCCGCAACGCGGAGGTCGGTGCCAAGCTGCGCTGGGGCCAGCGCGGCCGTGTCGATCTTGCCGTTTTTCGCGCCGATACCCGCGACGAGCTGGGCGTGGACAGCAGCAACGGCGGGCGCACCACGTATCGCAATATCGGTCGCGCGCGCCGCCAGGGCGCCGAGCTGCAGGCGCACGTGCCCCTCGCACGCGAATGGACGCTGCAGGCGGCCTATACATATCTGGACGCCGCCGTCCACTTCGACCAGACCACATGCAACACGACCCCCTGCCGCAGTGTCGACCATCGCTTGCCCGGCGTACCGCGCAATACCCTGGATCTGGCCCTTGACTGGGCAGGCCATGGCGGCTGGCACGGGGGGCTCGATGCACAGGCAGTCGGCACCGTGCCGGTCAATGACGCCAATACCGCCACCGCACCGGGATACGCTCTTCTGGGGGCGCACCTGGGGTTTCGCCAACGCGTCGGGCAGACGCGCATCGACACCTACCTGAGACTGCACAATCTTTTCGATCACCCCTATGTCGGCGCGGTGGTGGTCAACGAAGGTCACGGCCGCTATTTCGAACCGGGACCGGGCACGGGCGTTTTCTTCGGCATACGCATCACGCGCATGGCGACTGACGCAGACGCCCCATCCGCCGATTGACTCGCATCAGGGCCCTTGCCGCAGCGACCAGCGCCCCAGGATGCGGTATTCGGTCCGCCCCAGGAGGCTGTGCACCAGGGCGAATTCACGAACCGTCCACCCCAGCGGAGCAATGCGCTGTGGCGCCACCCGCAGCGCGTCGTAAAGCAGCGTGACGTGCGGCTCGAATTGGCGCTGCACGTAGTTGCCCAGCCCCTCCGTTCGCAGCGCCTGTGCCAGCCCCTGCCACAACGCGTGCACCCCCTGCTCGCTGCTCGCGCCCCGCAGCACCAGCGGATGCCGTCGACGCCCACTGGCAAAACTGGCCACCTGGTCGAATCGCAGATCGAACGGCGGCATATCGATCGCCGCCGACGCACGGCACATCGACTCGACCTGATCGTGGCGCAGACCGGCATGGTCCCCCAGATGATGCAACGTGACGTGCAGACGCTCGCTCTGCAGCACCGATCCTCGCAGGCCATGCTCGCGCTTGAGCTGTATCGCCACATGCGCCATGGCATCGCGTGTTGCCGGATCGGGGAACAGCGCCAGAAACAGCCGATCCGTCGGTGTTGCCGGCGCAAGCCCCTGCAGCGTCAGTTGTGGGGTGTCGCTTCCTCTCATTGCCCGTTCATCCGGGAGGGGATCGATGCATACGATCATATCGATCCGTGGACATGCTGCCCACACATGTTGGCTCGTGATGGCGCGCAGGAGAATGCCTTTCGCGTGCACCGCTTTCGCGCTATGTTGCATCCTGCGTGAGGCCTTCCGAGCCGACCCAATGGCGTACTGGAAAACAACCGTCCTGTCGGGTATCTGGCTTCTGTTTCCCGCTCTCGGCACCGCGGGTCCCCCGGATGCCGCGCTGTGGCGCGCGCAGCAGATGCAGGCCGCCACCAAGGCCGATCGCATCATGCACCAGGCCGACAGGGCCCATGGCCTGCTGGCGCAATATCAGCTGATACTGAATGCCGCGGCGCAGGACCACAGCCCCGCATTTCGTGTCATCTTCAACCAGTATGTCAGCTGGTACCAGAGTTTCATCGGGGACTATCCCGATGCTGCGGCGCGTTATTCCATCATGCAGCCGTTAAAAAAAGGCGACAGACCGGCACCCGGCGCGAACAGTGGCTTCAAGGCCCGATCTGCAGTCGCTGCCATCGCCCGGCTGGCCCGATCCCGTCGTGCGGTCTTCTTCAACGAGGCGCACAACGTCGCCCTCACCCGCAGCGTCACCGTGCAGATGCTGCGCAAGCTGCGCGATGAGGGGTACGACTATTTCGCCGTCGAAACCTTGTATCAGGACGATTCCGACCTGCAGAAACGTGGTTACCCGACGATCAAAAGTGGCTTCTACACCCGCGAGCCGATTTACGCGGAGATGGTTCGCACCGCGCTGAAGCTCGGTTTCAAGGTGGTGGCCTATGAGGCTGACGAAGATGCAACCGGTGATGCACGCGAAGCCCAGCAGGCACGAAATATCATTCGGCGTGTGTTTCACAAGTCACCAGACGCACGGCTTGTCGTCAATGCCGGTTATGCCCACATAAAAGAGTCCGGCCCCTACCTTGGCGGCAAGTCGATGGCCGAATATTTCCACCGGTTCACGGGCATCGATCCGCTGACCGTCGAACAGACCATCCTGATTCCACATGCCACGCCAGGCCTGGATCATCCTGATTACACCGCGGTCATGCGGCGATTGCATCCGCGGAATCCCATCGTTTTCATCAACGCCGGGGGCGCACCCTGGGCCATACGCCCAGGATATGACGTCAGCGTGTTCTTTCCGCCGGTACGGATGCGCAACGGCCGACCGACCTGGCTGTCCTTGGGTGGCCTGCGCCGGCCGTACCCGGTGGATGCCGATATCTGTCGGCAACATGTACCCTGTCTGGTCCAGGCACGCTACGTCAACGAAGGGCCGGATGCGATACCCGCCGATCGCATGCTGCTGTCGCCGGCACGGCTCAGTCAGCAAATCAGCCATGCGTCCGGGCTCGACGATCAATTGTCCCGCAGCGAGCTTTATCTGCGGCCCGGGACGTACCGCCTCAGCGCCGAAAGCGACACCGGCCAGATCGTGGCGCGTCACCGCATCGCTGTTCCAGTTGCCGACGAGGCGAACCATCGGCCCGCGGTGACACGCCCGGACAGCCGTAGGCGCAGCGCCCGACCCGCGCCGTTTACCACGGTGACATCCTGTCCACCGGAGATATCGTTCACGTCATGTCAATGAACACCATGCAAGCCAATCGGAAGATGACCCGGTTTGACGGCCACGAGACCGTGTGGCTGTTCGGCTATGGCTCGCTGATCTACAAGGCCGGCTTCGACTACATCGAACGTCGACCTGCCCATATCCACGGCTGGGTGCGCCGTTTCTGGCAAGGATCGCATGACCACCGCGGCACACCGGAAGCCCCCGGTCGCGTCGCCACCCTGGTACGCGAACCCGGCGCCACCTGTGTCGGCATGGCCTACCTGATCACGCCCGATGTCTTTGGCCATCTGGATCATCGGGAAAAAAACGGCTACCTGCGTTTCATCACCGACCTGCATTTCGCCGACGCCACCAGCGCGGAGGGGCTGGTCTACATCGCCACCGAAACCAACGAGGCATGGCTGGGGCCGGCCTCCGCCACCGAGATCGCGAGCCACATTGCCGCCTCCGAGGGCCCCAGCGGCCACAACCGCGATTACCTTCTGCATCTGGCACAGGCGCTGCGGGACATGGGCGAAGAGGATGCGCACGTATTCGCCATCGAGCGGCAACTCCAGGCGCTGCCCCGTGAGGGTGGCTCCCGCAAGGAGCGCAGGCGGTAAAAGGCGACGCGTCGGGATAGGCGTCCATCCCTTGATCTCCAGGTTTTGCCGGCCACCTCCAGGGACGCCATCGATTGCAAGACATGTCGATGCCCGCTTCCCTGAGTTTCCCAGCGCCGCGACCCGCTACCCCGTGGCGCGCGCTTGAGGTACTCTTGCGCCAAAATTGACCTTGCGCGACGCGCCCGGCCATGCGGCCGCCCGTGTTTCGCTCCGTTTTTTGCGTTACCGCCCTGCTGTTGCAGGGTGTTCGCCCTTTCCAGGAGCGCCTCATGCCGGTTTATGCCACGCGCGAACTCGCCGTTCGTGTCGATCGACACGATTACCGTATCCACGCCCTCAGCGACAAACAGCAGTTTGCCGACCCTGACCAGATTGCCGAACGCCTGGGCATCTCCTCGGCGCAATGGTGCTTGTTCGGCCAGCTGTGGCCGGCGGCCACGGTGCTGGCCACGGCACTCAATCAGCATGACATTTCCGGCAAGCGCATCCTCGAGCTGGGTTGTGGACTGGGTCTTGCCAGCCTGGTGCTCAAACGCCGCGGCGCGGACATCACCGCCAGCGACTATCATCCACTGGCCGAAACATTCCTGGTGCGCAATGCCGCGCAGAACAATCTGCCGCCGATTCCGTTCAAGCGCCTGGACTGGGCGATGCCGGACGCCACTTTGGGCCGCTTCGACCTGATCGTGGGCAGCGATATCCTGTACGAGCGCGGCCACGCCGAACTGCTGGCAGGCGTCCTCCAGCGGCATGCCGCGCCGCACTGCGAAGTCATGATCACCGATCCCGGCCGCGGCCATGCCAACCGCCTCACGCGAGCGCTTGCTCCCCACGGCTACGCGGTGACCGAACTGCGCACCCGCTTCGCCGAGAGCGACGTCGCGCCATTTCGCGGCCGCCTGCTGACGTGGTACCGCCGACACGGGCAAGTCGTGCTGGGAGACGCCGCTTGAGCCGACGCCCGGCCAGCCGGCACGGCGCAACGCATCAGCGGGTCGCTGCAGGCTGGGCCCTGGCGAGATGCTGCGTGCGGTGCCGGAGGATATCCGCGTAGTTGCGCACGCGTCGGATATAGCGCACCGGCTCGAGTCCGCGGGCATAGCCGTGCTTGAGCGTGTGATAGTAGCGATGCTTACTCAGCAGAGGCAGCACCTGCCGCATGTCCGACCAGCGGTCGGGATTCTTTCCCAGGCGTTTTGCCAGTTTGCGCGCGTCACGTAGATGCGCCAGGCCGACGTCGTAGGCTGCCAGCGCAAACCATATGCGCTGCGAGGGAATGATGCTGTCGCTGAGATGTTGCTCCATGCGCGCAAGATATTTCGCCCCGCCCCGGATGCTGGATGCCGGATCCAGGCGGTTGTGCACGCCCAGCGATTGCGCCGTGTTCTGGGTCAGCATCATCATGCCGCGTGCACCGGTATCGCTGGTGGCATGCGGGTTCCAGTGCGATTCCTGGTAGGCCTGCGCGGCCAGCACCAACGGTGGCAAGTCGTATTTTTTCGCTGCCTTGACGAACAGTGGCTTGTAGGCGGGATAGACGGTCTCGATCTTGTGTATGTAGGTCCGGGCATCGACATAATCGAACACGTTGAGGACCCCGTAATAACGCGTCATCAGGGCTTTCAGCCGTCCCTTTTTGCGGTAAGCGTGCAGCCAGGTGGTCATGGCGCGGGTCAGGGCATGCGATCCCTTCGGCACCAGCCACGCCAGAGGTTGCGACTGGCTGAGATTGAACGCCACCACCAGGTTGGGAAAATAACGCCGGTTGATGGCCACGATGTTCGAATCGGCCACGGTGCAATCGAGCGTGCCCTTCCATACCCGGCGCAGCAGTTGTTCGCTGCCTTCATGCGCATCTTCGTGCCACGTCAGATCAGGATGGGCCCGTTTGAGCGCCTTCAGCCGCATCACGTAACTGCTGTCGGCCACCACGTCCAGGCGCACGCTGGAGAGATCCGCCGGCGATTCAGGCTGCGGGCCGTTGCGCCGACACACCACCTGTTGTGTCACGTCCTGATAGGAGGGGCCGAAGCCAAAGGTTCTTGACCGCCGCGGCGTTTTGGTCATACCCGCCGCGACCATGTCGCCCTGCCCCCTGGAGAGCGCATGCAGAAGATCCTCAACCGAGTCCTTGAGCACGAACTTCGGTGTCACGCCGATCGACGTGGCGAACGCCTCGACCAGCTGATATTCCGGCCCCTCCGGACGCCCGTCACGTCCGATGTAATACATGGTGGGCGCATTGCGCGTCAGCACCACAAGCGTGCCGCGCTTTTTGATGTGCGCCAGCTTGCCGGCGCGACTGGAACACGCCCCCAATGCGAGCGCCATGCCCAGCAACCCGAGCACGCGCACAATGTGGATTGAAAGACGCATGCAATCCCTGGTCATCGTCTGCGCCGCCTCGGCGAGCCCCTGAGAAGGGTGCGCCCTTGGCGGTCGGAAACAAGTGAAATATCCGCAAAAAAACAGTCGCCTTCACTCTATCTTTCCGGAGAGCGTGGCTGATCACTCAGCTCTTCAGCTTGTACCCGGTCTTGAAGATCCACCACACCGCGATGAGGCATACCAGCAGAAATCCCAACGTGGCGGCCAGACTGATACCGACACCCACATCCGCGATGCCGAAGAAACTCCAGCGAAAGCCGCTGATCAGGTACAGCACGGGATTGAACAGCGTGACCTTCTGCCAGAACGGCGGCAGCATCCTGATCGAGTAGAAACTGCCTCCGAGAAATGTCAGCGGCGTGATCACCAGCAACGGGATCACCTGCAGTTTCTCGAAATTGTCCGCCCAGATGCCGATGATGAAACCGAACAGGCTGAAGGTGATCGCGGTCAGCAGCAGGAAGGCCACCATCACCAGCGGATGCGCCACGCCGTAATCGACGAACAGCCGTGCTGTCCCCAGGATGATGCCGCCCACGATCACCGATTTGGTGGCCGCCGCGCCCACGTAGCCGGTGACGATCTCCACGAACGAGACCGGTGCCGAATGTACCTCGTAGATGGTGCCGGTGAATTTGGGGAAATAAATGCCGAACGACGCATTGGACACGCTCTGCATCAGCAGGGACAGCATCATCAGGCCGGGAATGATGAACGCGGCGTAGCTCACGCCTTCCACCTGGCTGATGCGCGAGCCGATGGCCGATCCGAACACCACGAAATACAACGACGTCGACAGCACCGGCGAGGCGATGGACTGCATCAGCGTGCGCCAGGTACGCGCCATCTCGAACCCGTAGATGGCGCGGATCGCATAAAAATTCATGCCCGGCTCCTGACCAGATCGACAAAGATTTCTTCCAGCGAATTCTGCCGCGTGCGGAGATCGTTGAAGCGGATGCCGGCCTCGGACAGATCGCTCAACAACGCCGTGATGCCGGTGCGTTCGGCCTGGGTGTCGTAGGTGTAGGTCAACTCGCTGCCATCCGCCGTCAGCTCCAGCCGATAATCCGACAGCGCCGCGGGCACGGTGCGCATCGCGTCCTGCAACTGCAGCGTGAGTTCCTTCTTGCCCAGCTTGCGCATCAACGCGGCGGTCTCCTCCACCAGCACGATGTCGCCGTTGTGGATCACGCCCACGCGGTCGGCCATCTCCTCGGCCTCCTCGATGTAATGCGTGGTCAGGATGATGGTCACGCCGCTGTCGCGCAGGCGGCGTACCAGGGCCCACATGTCGCGTCGCAGTTCCACGTCCACACCTGCAGTGGGCTCGTCCAGAAAGAGCACCGCCGGTTCGTGTGACAACGCCTTGGCGATCATCACGCGCCGCTTCATGCCGCCGGACAATTCCAGCATCTTGTTGTCGCGTTTGTCCCACAAGGTCAGATCCCGCAACACCCGCTCGATATGTGCCGGATTTGCCGGCAGCCCGAATAGGCCCCGGCTGAAACTGACCGTGTTCCACACCGTCTCGAATGCATCGGTGGTCAGCTCCTGCGGTACCAGTCCGATCATGGTTCGCGTCTTGCGGAATTCGCGCACCACATCGTGTCCGTCGACGGTGATCGACCCACCCCCGGGATTGACGATGCCGCAGATGATGCTGATCAGCGTGGTCTTGCCTGCACCGTTCGGGCCGAGCAACGCGAAGATCTCGCCACGGCGAATCTGCAGGTTCACGGATTTGAGTGCGTGGAAACCCGAGGCGTAGGTCTTGTCCAGCCCCTTCACCGAGATGACTGGATTATCGGTAACCTCATCGACAGCGGAAGCTGCCGCACCTTCATGCTTCATGGATCATGCTCCTTGGCTTACCGCGCATGGCCGCCGGTCAGATGAATCGGGCATAGGCATCCAGGGGCAGACGTGCGATGTCCGGCACCCGACAGCCATCGGCGGCATGGCCCACCACCAGCAGAAGATACGGCTTCTCGTTGCGCGGCCGTTGCAGCACCTCATTGAGAAACCCATGGGACTGGGCGTATGCGTCAACGTGGCCAGCCCGGCCTGATGCAACGCCGTGATCAGCATGCCGGTGGCGATGCCGACCGATTCGTGCGGATAGTAGCGTTTGTGCTTGCGACCGTCGGCATCCAGGCCAAAACGCAGGTAGAAAATGGCGATCAACCAGGGCGCGACTTCCAGGAACGGCTTCTCGGCGCCAGTTCCCAATGGCGCCAATTCCTGCAGCCAGGCATCCGGAGCGCGGTGTTCGTAGAATGCCCGCTCCTCGGCCTCGGCCTCGGCCGCCATGCGGATACGCGCCTTGACCCCCGCGTCGGAAACGGCGACAAAACGCCAGGGCTGCTGATTGGCTCCACTGGGAGCGCTGCCCGCCGCGCGCAGACACTCTCCGATGACCTCACGCGGCACCGGAGTGGGCGCGAAGTCGCGTACCGTTCGCCGCTTGGCCAGCTGGTCGGCGAAACGGGTGACACGGTCGAGACGCTCCTGATCGGTCAGGCTTTCGCCGAATGACAGCGGAACGGTGGCTGCAGCAGACATGGAGGCCTTCCGGGAAGACGTGGATCCATTATCGTAACGTCTTCGGCGCCCCCACCGACGCAAAACCCGGACCGGGGCCGCCTGACATCGCATCACCACGGCAGGGGGATCCGTGCCGGAACGCGTACAGAGCTCCCCACTTACGCTGCGCTGCAACATAATCTCCCGTTTCAACGGCGGCTGCGCTCCCCGCTCATGCGCCGAGGATGGAAATACCGCGACCAAGTCTTTGATAATGAATGTTAAATTTTCATGATATCGCAGGCATCCCACGCGGCCTGGATCCGGGGCCTGCATCGTGCACTGCAGCTTGCCCGCAGAACCATCGGCGTCTAGTGTCATACGCACGTTTCAAATGCACTTTTGAAGCGAATGTGCGCATTGCATTGCCGGGGGTTCGAGACCACACATGCCGACGAGCCGTGACCATGTCCTCGACACACGCAGTCGCCTGCTGATGTCGGCGGAAATGCTGTTCATCGACCATGGTTACGAGGCCATGTCGCTGCGCATGGTCACGGCGCGGGCCCATGCCAACCTGGCGGCGGTGAATTATCACTTCGGCAGCAAGGAAGATCTGGTCAAGCAACTGCTGGCACAGCGACTGGACCGGCTCAATGCGGACCGGCTGCAGCTGCTCGACAGCAGCGAGCGGAATGGCCGCGTGCCGGGCTGCGAGGAGCTGCTGGGCGTCCTGTTCGTTCCTGCCCTGCGACTGGGGCGGACGCCAGCGGGCGGACCTGCCTTCATGCGCTTGCTGGGGCGTGTGTACAGCGACCCCTCGACGTTC
The DNA here is from genome assembly GCA_963747595.1 of uncultured Gammaproteobacteria bacterium. Lineage (GTDB taxonomy): Bacteria > Pseudomonadota > Gammaproteobacteria > Xanthomonadales > Rhodanobacteraceae > Oleiagrimonas. The sequence continues at coordinate 30,706 of CAVVFO010000002.1, read as the reverse complement.
ATACGCGGCTATCTGCAGGATCACTACCGTCCCATTTTCGGACGCTTCTTCGAGGCGTTTGCGCGCGCGCTGCCGCAGTGGCCGCGCAATGAACTCGGCCTGCGCCTGCATTTTGCGCTCAAGGCGCTGGCCGGCGTTCTCGCCGCCGACGACATGGATCAACTGATCGCCGACCTCAGCATGGGCGAGCAGATCGGCGATGCGCAATTGCTGGCACGGCTGATCTCCCTGGTGTCTCCGGCACTGATGGCGCCATTCGGCAGCCAGCGGCAGATCGACATCATCACCACTGTGCTCAAGCGTGCCGATGCCTGCCCCGACTTGCGACCGCCCCCGCCGATCGCTCGACCACCTGCGGGTCGACGGCGATCAGCGCGCCACACCACCAGCAAGGCGGAGGCCACCAGATGAACCAGCGCCTGCGTTTGTCGCTTGTCCGGCCCGCAACGGCGATACATCAAACCGTTCGACAATGTCGCGCCACTGATCCCGCGTCACCTGCCCTCGCCGCCACGCACGGCATGCGGCGGATGGCCATTTGTAAACGCCGCCCTGTCCTGCATGGACGCTTCAAGAGGAAACCTTCATGAAAAAAATCCATTTCCGTTCCCGCCAGGCCCCATTGGCCCTGGCCCTGGGGCTCGCGCTGGCCCTGCCGCTGTCGGCTCAGGCCGGCTCGTTCAAGCTCCCGACCACGACGGCCGCAGGTTGGGCCCGAGCGGGGGCTGGCGGCTCGCTGTGGGCGAATGACGCCAGTGCCGCCTACAACGATCCGGCCGAAATGGCATTCTTCAGCCATTCCACACTCCAGCTCACCGGCAGCGGCATCCGGCCCAGTGCAAAGTTCAGTGGCGAGTTCAGGGACGTGAACGGCAATCCGGTCAGCGGCGGCAACCCGAACGGCTTCGGCAAGTTCATCCCGTTCCCGAACTTCGGCCTGGTGGTGCCGGTCAACGATCGTCTCTCGCTGGGCGCGGCAGTCACTGTGCCGTATGGCCTGGTCAGCGATTACAGTCCCGACTGGCAGGGTCGCTATTTCGGCACCAAGACCAGCGTGCAGTCCATTGCAATCAGCCTTTCGGCTGGCTTCAAGGTCACCGACACGCTGGCACTGGGTATCGGCATTCTTGGCCAGCACACCAAGGCACAGCTGAACACGATGATCGACACCACCGGCGCTGCCGACGCCTTGTTCGGTCTGCCGTTGCCCCCGCAGGCGGCCGACGAGCAGCTCAACGTCACCCTGAAAAAACAGTTTGCGTTCGGGTACTTCGCCAGCCTGGCATGGAAACCGACCAGCCAGGACACCCTGGGGGTGACCTATCACTCGCAAGTGAACAATGACCTCAGCGGACATTACAGGGTCTATGGCGGCGCGCAGGGCAAGCAACTGCTGGCACTGGCGCCGACACTGAATCCGACCCTGCCCGCAATCAATCCGGATGGCGGCACCGCATCATCGCACCTGGATACCCCCGCGTTCGCCAGCGTCGACTGGGTGCACGATTTCGACAACGGCTTTTCGCTGGGCGCGACGGTGAAATGGATCGACTGGTCACATTTCAGCCAGCTGCTGCTGAAATCGAACGGCCAAACGCTGGTGGGCCTGCCGGAAAACTACAGCAATGGCTGGGTGTATTCGCTGGGCGGCGACTACCGCATCAACAGCACGTGGACGCTGCATGGAGGCCTCGGTTACGACAAGACCCCCACCAGCATCACCAGCCGCGATCCGCGCATCCCCGATGGATCACGCAAACTGCTGGGCATGGGTATCAGTTACAACGCCAGTCGGCACCTGTCCTTCGATCTGGGCTATCAGCACCAGTTCGTCGGTGACACGCGTGTGCATCTGCAAAATCCGCCCATCTTGGGCGGCGGCACCATGGATGGCCATTTCAACGATCATGGTGACGTGGTCAGCGTGACCGGTACATATCAATTCTGACCGGCAAGGCAGGGCATGCGGTGTTCGCACTGCATGCCCTGCCCGCATGAAGAGCATCGCCACAGGCACTGCTGCATGTGCATCGCGCAGCGCTCGCGCCTCCTGACCACCCCATCAGGACAAGGCAGCAAGCTTCGCCCGCAACGTATCAAGCAGGCCACCGTAGAGGCGTGCCCTGGCGGTATCACGGAGCAATGGCTGACGCACCTGTGCCGCACTCGCCGTGCGGACTACGCGACGGGTGCGATGAAATCGCAGGCAGTCCGGATCGAAATCGAGCCCGCAGAAATCCAGAAGCCGACGGATGCAACGCTCCGGTTCGGCCAGCAGCGATTCATGCGTCTGATCAAGAAAGCGTTGCGGGAACAGGCGGGCCCAGTGCCGGCAAAGGCGATCATAGTCATGCCAGTAGTCGGCCATTTCACCCAGTTCATAGCTGAAGTGGTTGCCGCTGACAAACAGCTGGCGATAACAGGCCAGACACGTTTCCAGTGGATCGCGTCGGCTGTTCACGACCCGAGCTCCGGGCAGCATGGCCATGGCGGCACCCACCAGCTGCCAGTTGAGCAGGTTCTTGTCGGTGCTGCGCGGCCGCCGCTGCCGCAGCCAGGCCGTCCGCGCAAGATAGTCCTCCCCCAGCCGCGCCCAATCCGATGCGCTCGCTGAGCCCACCCACCGCGGAAATGCCTGACCGCGGCGTGCGGATTCCGCCTCGATGACCTGCCTGAGATCCTGCAACTCGTTGGCTCCCTCGACGTCGCGATGGGATGCCAGAATCTGCTCCGTCAATGTGGAACCGGATCGCGGCAGGCTGACCACGAAGATGATCTCCTGTCCTTGCGTCGGGTCGGGCGCCGCGGTCCGCGGCTCGGCGAAGGCGGCGGCAATGGCCTCCACGCGGGAATGCTCCGACACCGGGTTCCACTGGATCCGCCCACGCTTCAAGGCGTTCGCCTCGCGCAGGGCTTGAAAGGCTGCGGGATAATCAGCCTGATCCTCGAGTGCCCTGGACAAAGTGAAGCCAAGCGCTATACGCGCGTCCAGGGAGGAGCCGTTGTGCTGCAATGCGCGGCGAAGGCGGCTCACGTCGGACGCTGAAAAAGGCGCCGTCTTGACGTTGGAAAGCGCCAGCCACGCAGCGGAGTCGTGCGGCTGGCGCCGCAGAATCTCGCGATAATTCTCCACCGCCGCCGTGATCTCTCCCAGCGCGGTCTGTGTGTCGCCCAGGATCAGACGCGCGGCGACATGCGCGGGATCGATTTCCAGCGCACGCAGCAGCACGTCACGCGCACGTTCGAAATGCTGCGACTGCGACTTCAGCGCCTTGCCCAGATTGAACCAGGAAGACGCCAGCCGCGGTGCCAGGTCACAGGCACGTTCCAGGCATGCCAGCGCTTCCTCGACGGCCCCGCACTGATGCAGCGCAATGCCCAGGCCGGTATGGAGCGTGGGGTCATCCGGACACTGTGCCAGCGCCCGGCGCAGGAACGTCGCCGCCTGCGCCGGATCCCCCCGCATCTGCTGCACGATGCCCATCAGCCGGTTGGCCTCCGCACACTCCGGCGCAAGACGCAACGCTTCCAGCAACGCACGTTCGGCCGCTTGCGTCTGCCCACTGCGCAGCGACTGCCCGGCGCCGGCAAGCAAACGCCTCGCCGCCGTCGGCGGCGGCAGCCCATCCCTGCCATTGGACTCGGCTGGACGCGACGTCATGCCACAACGTGCTCCCGCATGCAGATGCCCATCACCATATCAATGCCATCGTGCCACGATTCGGCCGTCATCGGACGACAGGCTGATGGCAAGCGCCGCTGCGTGCGCCTGCCATGCACGCCAACTGTCACGTCAATGCCCGGACAGGTTGTCGGTCTTGCGGTAGAACTGCTCCAGATTGGCATGCAGTTTCTTCAGCGACGGCAGGTGCTGGTACAGCATGTGTCCGCAATCGTAGAACTTCAGCGCGATGTTACTGCGCAGGTTCGCCGGCAGGTTCATGTGGTTGATGGTGTATTCGGTGGCATAAAACGGCGTGGCCAGATCGTAGTATCCGTTCTCCACTTCCACCTTCATGTGCGGGTTGGCGCGCATTGCCGCGGCCAGATCCGGCGTGACGTCGGTGAAGCCGGGCCAGGAGAACGCGCCAGGCGTCTTGTGCTTCCACTTCCAGTGCTGGTTGACCTTGCCGCTGATCACTTCGTAGTGTTTGTCCTTACCGAACTTCAGCGTATGACGGACATAGCGGTTGAATGCGGCGGTATAGGGACCGGTGATGGCGTCACTCTGCGGATCGTTGAAGGCATATTCACCCAGCAGATCGCGCATTGCCCCCGAATAGCGCGAATCCAGACGCCCGGTCACCTTGCCCCGACTCCGCTGCAGCTGTGCCATGAACTGGAACAGGTTCACGCGCAGATTGGCACGGTCCAGATAGCGTTTGGACAAGCCGGTGTACCTGGCCAGCTTATGCAGCACGTCGGAGCGCTGCGATGCGGGCAACGTGCTGCCCTGCATCAGGGCACTGGCATACTCGCCCTTGGCGAAGGCGCGCACCGAGTCCAGATAGGCGGGCAGATCGGCGGGGCAGTTCACCACCTTGTGATAGCACGCAGCCGCGGCATAGCTGGGCAGATACGTGATGTACGGCAAGTCGTTGCCGCTGTTGAAGCTGGCGGTCTCAAAATTGAGGATCGAGGACATCAGCACCACGCCATTGAGGTCGATCCCCTTCTCGGTCAGATCGTCAGACAGCACCGCCGAGCGCGTGGTGCCGTAGCTCTCGCCCATCAGGTATTTGGGTGAATTCCAGCGATCGTTGTGGCTGAGGTAATCGTAGATGAACTGTGCGAAGGCTTTGCCATCGGCATCCACGCCATAGAAATCCTTGGGCTTGCCGACGCCGCCGTGATCCTTGCCGATGATCTTGCTGAAGCCGGTGCCCATGGCGTCGATGAACACCAGGTCGCTGGTATCCAGCAACGAATACTCATTGTTGACCATCTGATAGGGCGCCGGTTTGCTGTGCACGGCATCGCCGCTGACCACCCGCACCGGACCAAACGCGCCCATATGCAGCCACAGCGAAGCCGAACCCGGGCCGCCGTTGTAAATGAAGGTGACCGGACGCTTGGATGCATCGGCGCCGCGCTTGGTGTAGGCCACGTAGAACATGCTGCCCGTGGGCTTGCCGTCGTCGTTCTTGAGAATGATGGTCCCGGCGGTCGCCGTGTAGCCGATGCTGTGGCCACCGATCTTCACGCTACCGTGGGTGACCGATGTTGCGGCCTTGGGCGGCGCGTCCGCTGTGTGCTTGTGAGCGGAGGCGTCCGCGGTCTTGGCCGATGCAGTGGCTGGCAGCGCAATGGTGCCAAGCATGAGGAGAAATGCAGCACCCAGTGCTGTCATGGATTGCTTCATGGAGAGGTGTCCGTGCCGAGTAAACAGAAGTGATGCTTGCAGCTGCCTTGCAACGCGCAGCCCTACCGGATCAATACCGTATTCTGGCCCATGCCGCCGTCGGCAGACAGCCCCAGAGGTCATAGATCACGTGCGCGGCCCCTGGTCCCCCGAGCGAGCGGCCGATGCGCTGTCATCGCCTCCGCTGCCGGTTTTCCGCCCGTGACCGATCACCTACACTGCATCTTTCTCGGCGACGGAGCCCTCCATGAGCACACGCATCCTGATGTGCAAGCCCACCCACTTCGACGTCAGTTACGTCATCAACCCATGGATGCAGGACCACGTCAGTCACGTCGATCGCGATGCCGCGCAAAGGCAGTGGGATGGGCTGCATGATGCCTTGGCCGAACGCGCCGAGGTGGTACTGATCGAGCCCGGCGAGGGCCTTCCCGACATGCCGTTCACGGCCAACGCGGGCGTCGTCCTGGAGCGCATATTCGTCCCCGCCCGCTTCCGCCATCCCGAACGTCAGGGTGAGGAGGCATTGTTCAAGCGCTGGTTCTCCGGGCACGGATACACGGTGCGCGACGTTCCCGAAGGCATGGATTTCGAAGGTGCGGGCGATGCGCTGCTGGACCGCGCGCAAGCCCTCCTCTGGATGGGCCACGGCCACCGCTCGGACGCCGCGGCTGCGCAGACCGTGGCTGATCTGCTGGATATCGAGACAGTGCCGCTGCGTCTGGTGGACGAACGTTTCTACCATCTCGATACCTGCCTGTGCCCGCTGACCGGCGGCTATCTGCTGTATTTTCCCGCCGCATTCGACGAGGCCTCGCGTGCGGAAATCGAGCGCCGGGTTCCGGCCGACCGGCGCATCGCCGCCGAAGAAACCGACGCTGCACAATTCGCATGCAACGCGGTCAACGTGGAGGAGTCGGTGTTTTTCAACGCTGCCAGCGAATCACTGCAGCGTCGCCTGCGTGAAGCCGGTTTCGCGCCCCGGGTGACGGCGCTGGGCGAGTTTCTCAAATCCGGGGGTGGTGCCAAGTGCCTGACGTTGCGCCTGAACGAACCCCGCCTGCAGGACGTATCGGCGTGACACTCGCGGCAAGGCGAATTCCCTGCCGGCGGGCGCAGCGATGATCACGCGGTTCACTGCCTTCGTGGCCAGCATGGGCCTGTTCGGCATCATCGTCTTCTACGTGCTGGCGCCCTTCTTCTGGCTGTATGGCCTGTTCTGGGCATTTTCCCATCACCACATCATCCTGGCGCTGATCGACTTTTTCCTGCCGCCCTTGGGCGCGCTGGCGGGACTGGGCGCCCTGCTGTTCGGGTAACGGGCGCTTATCCGGCTCGCTCCAGGTTGGACACGCCATGGGGCACGTGGCCGGTGGCCACATGCAGACGCGCCGACTCCACGTTGCTGGGGGAGTCATCGAAGAAGATATCGGCGCCGAATGCATCCAGGAAGGCGCCCTTGTCGCGCCCGCCCAGGAACAGCGCCTCGTCGATGCGCACACCCCAGCTGCGCAGGGTCAGGATGACGCGCTTGTGGGCGGGTGCCGAGCGCGCCGTCACCAGCGCCGTGCGAATAGGTGCGTTTTCGGCGGGAAATGCCGCCTGCAGCCGATGCAGTGCGGTCAGGAATCCACGAAATGGCCCCACGGACAACGGCTCCGCGGCATGTTCGACTTCGCTTTTGTGAAACGCGTCAAGGCCCTGTTCCCGTGACACTTTCTCACCCTCGTCGCCAAACAGCACGGCGTCGCCGTCGAAGGCGATGCGCAGCTGCTCACTGACCCGTGGCGGCGCCGTGCTCGGCAGAATGGTCGCTGCGGCCACGCCGGCCTTGAGCGCGCGGCTGACATCTTCGTGGTTGGACGACAGGAACAGGTCGGCGGCAAACGGGCGAATGTAGTCCGAGGTGGGCGCACCGCTGGTGAATGCCGCACGCGAGATATCCAGGCCATAGTGCTGGATCGCGTTGAAGATGCGCAGTCCCGTGTCGCCGGAGTTGCGCGACAGCAGGATCACCTCCACCGGAAGCTTGTTGCCAGGCAGTGCATTCAGGCCCAGCAGCTTGGTGACCATGGGAAACGCCACGCCCGGCTCGAGCAGTTCGTCTTCGTGTTCGATCTGGTAGGCACGATAGGCATCCAGGCCGTCGCGCTCGAACACGGCGTGGCTGTCGGCCAGGTCGAACAGCGCCCGCGAGGAGATGCCGACCACCAGACGATCGTCGGTGACCGAACGTTCGCTGTGGGCATCGGGCATGTCGTGGTCTACTGGCATTGTTCCATGATAGCGCCGATATCGGGGTGGCCGCTGGGCTGCCTGCCGCATGCCGGCCTATCGCACTTGCCGTGATCACGGTCCATTGCAGGCGCACTGCGGCGGCGACGAAGCCATCGGGATCCGCTGGCTGGCCACACGCTGCGTGGTGGCGCCCTTCTCCGCGGCTGTTTTCCGTCGTGGCGTCGGAATTGTGGCGGCCCCGGATACGGCGAGCAGGCGGAGCAACAACAACGGACGTGTTTGCATGTTCGCGACCCGGGCATCCTTTCCTGCCATGAGGAGATCAGCCGGTCGGATCCGTCTCATCGCCGGATCAATTCAGGTCCGGCGCAAACTGTTCGTCCAGAATGCGTTGCTCCAGGTTGTGCTCGGGATCGAACAGCATGCGCGCGCGATCTTCGCGCGACTGGCGCACGTCCACCCTGAGGACGTTGCGCATTTCGCGAAAATCCGCCGTGGCGCTGACCGGCCGCTTGTCGCCATCATGCACCCGGAAGCTGACGCGGGTAGCGTGCGGAAGGATGGCACCGCGCCACCGCCGCGGTCGGAACGCGCTGATCGGCGTCAACGCCAGCACGTTGGAATCCAGCGGCAAAATCGGTCCCTGTGCCGACAGGTTGTATGCAGTGGATCCGGCCGGTGTGGAGACCAGCACACCGTCGCAGACCAGCTCGTCCAGCTTGGTCTCGCCGTTGAGCATGATCTGCACGTGTGCCGCCTGATTGCTCTGGCGCAGCAGCGAGACCTCGTTGTAGGCCAGCGCGGTGCTTTCCTCGCCCGCCGCGGTGGTCACCCGCATCTCCAGCGGATGCAGGACGGCCGGATGTGCACGCTGGATACGGGCAATCAGGTCATCGGCATGGTGCTGATTCATGAGGAACCCCACACGCCCGAGCTTCATGCCGTAGAAAGGGATGCCGAGATCGTGCGACGCGTGCAACGTACGCAGCATGAAGCCATCGCCACCCAGCACCACGATCACATCGGCCTCCGCCGACGGCACCACCTGATAGCGTTCGCACAACGTCCGCGCGGCGGCCTGGGCAGGGGCGACCTGGCTGGCAACTACGGCTATGCGCATGATGAAGTCGATGGCGAAGGAAACCCGGAGCTTAACGATTCGCCGCCCGGTTGCCCACCACCCTCGCGTGCCCCGGGCATGTGCCGCGCATGTCTGTGCAGGTGGCGTCGGTCCAGCCCGAGCGTCCACTGGCACGGCAGGTCAGGCATGCGGGCAGACCAGGACCGAGAGCCCGCTGCCGGTCGGCGCGTGCTCAGGCGCTTCGTGCCTGCTCTGCATGCCTGCCCTCGGCGAATTCCTCGATGAGCTTGCTGCAGAAGGCGGAAAGATCGTCAGGAGTGCGGCTTGTCACCAGCCCCTTGTCGACGATCACTTCTTCATCGCTCCAGCGCCCGCCAGCGTGTTCAATGTCGGTCTTGAGAGTCGGGAATGACGTCAGATGCCGGCCCTCCAGCACATCGGCTTCGACCAGCAGCCACGGACCATGGCAGATCGCCGCGACAGGCTTGCCCTGCTCGAAGAAGCCGCGGACAAACGCCACCGCCTGGCTGTTGCCGCGCAGCCGGTCCGCGCCCACCGTGCCGCCGGGCACGATGAGTCCGTCGAACTCCGATGCCGACACCTCGTCGAATGTCTTGTCCACTGCATGCGTGGTTCCCTCGTCGAGATCGCTGTTGACGCTCTTCGCCTCACCACGCTCGAAGCTGACCGCGGTGACCGTGCCGCCGGCCTCCTCGACCGCTGCCTTGGGCTTGCTGAATTCAGGCTCTTCGGTGCCGCGCGGGGCGATGAGGATGGCGATGTTCTTGCCGCTCAGTTTCATGTCGTCACTCCTTGGGTTGGGGAACCGTTCTGCTGCCGCGGTCCCGAGAGATGGAGACAATCATTTTCGCGCCAGCGGGCGTGAATCCGTTGTATTGCAGGGCCGCCCGTGGCCGGCGACGCACAGCTGTCATTCAGCCTGGCAGCATGACCGTTTTCAGGTTCATGAATTCATGCAATCCGAAGGAGGCCAGCTCCCGGCCATGGCCAGAGCGCTTCACCCCTCCGAACGGCGCTTCCGGCGACGAGGCCAGCATCTGGTTGACGGCAGTCATGCCCGCCTCGATGTCGCGGATGAAACGCCCCTTCTCCGCCTCGTCCCGGGTCCATACGGAGGAGCCCAGCCCGAAAGGCACGGCGTTGGCAATGCGGATCGCATCATCGAGATCCTCGGCACGGAACACCATCATGACGGGGCCGAAGATTTCCTCGGCGGCGACCGGACTGTCCATCGGCACGTCCACCAGCACGCCGGCCGACATGAAGGCGCCGTCTCCGGGCAACGCCTCGCCACCAAACAACAACGTCGCACCCGCTTTTTTCGCCTGATCGAGCTGTTCGAGCACCGTGTCGCGTTGTTCGAAGCTGGACAGCGGGCCCATGTCGGTGGCCTCGTCCATGGGATCACCAGCCTTGACTGCCTTCATCGCGGCATTGAATTTCTCCAGGAAAGCGTCGTGGATATCGGCATGCACGATCAGGCGCTTGCCGCAGATGCAGGATTGCCCGGTATTCTGGATGCGGGCCTTGACCGCCTGCTCCACTGCGGCATCGATATCGGCGGACGGCATGACGATGAAGGGATCGGAACCGCCCAGCTCCAGCACCACCTTCTTGAGATGCTTGCCGGCCTCCGCGGCCACGGCCTTGCCCGCCCCCTCGCTACCGGTCAGCGTGACAGCAACCACGCGGTCATCGGCGATGATGTCCGCCACCGCATCCGATTTGACCGCCAGGTTCTGGAACAGACCCTCGGGGCCGCCGGCCGCCAGCACCATTTCCTCCATCAGCCCGGCCACGCCCTGCACGATGCTGGCATGTTTCAGCAACCCGACATTGCCCGCCAGGATGGTCGGCGCGAGGAAACGCACCGCCTGCCAGAAGGGAAAATTCCACGGCATCACCGCCAGCACCGCGCCCTGCGGCAGCCAGCGGGCCTCGGCGACGCCACCACTCGCCAGCTCATAGCGCTGCGGCTCCAGCATGGCCGGCCCGGCCTTTGCGTAGTGACGAAAGGCGGCGGCGCACTTCTCGATCTCGGCAACGGCCGAGGCGCAGGTCTTGCCCATCTCCTCGGTGATCATGCGCGCCAGCCGCTCCTTGTTGGCCTCGTACTGATCGGCGATCTTGTCCAGAAGCTCGGTGCGCTCATCAAGACTGGTGGTGCGCCATTGGCGGAATGCCGCAGCCGCGGTATCGAGCCTTGCATCGGTCTGCGCCTTGCTCAGCTCCGGATAAGTGGCGATCTCTTTGCCTGTGGCGGGATTGACGCTGGTGAACATCGTATGGGTCCTTTTCAACAAGTCGATGGCTGCAGAGACTCCTCCAACTGCTGTAAAGAACCCGTGGTGAACCTGGCCGGCGTCCGCATCGCCGATGTCGCGCCGAAATCCTCGACTGCCGACATTCAGCTGACAGCGCGCCCCCATTCCGGCCGGCACCTCGCCGCACCGGCCATGAAGGCAATGGGACACCTCTCCGCCAATATCCCCGACAGAGACAGTCAACTCCAGCCCCAGGCTGAGCGCTTCCGCCGGCGCTCATGAAACGTTTCGCGGCAACCGCACGGCGACGCTCGCGCGGGACAGCGGTCGCCCCCCGAGGCTTGCCGGCAATCGACCGGAACATGCCACCGGCGGAGTGGCCTATCATCGGCAACACATGGATCAGGCCAGTCCATCGGACGCACACTGAACAGGCTCCGGACTTTCCGGGTGATCCACAGCCTGTTCTCTCGGAGACATTGATGAAAAACGAGTTCTACCCGGTTCGGCGCATCACCAGACACATGCATGCCATCCGCGTCACGTCGGGACGTGCACCATGAGGCATCTGCAGACATTGATTCTTGCCGTATCGTGGTTTGCCGGCGCGGGCCTTGCTTCGGCCGCATACAGCGCCCCCCCTGTCTCAGCGCCCGGTTTCACACTGAAACAGGTACTCGACTATCCCTTCCCGCAGGATCTGACTGCCTCGAAGAACGGCAACCGGATCGCCTGGGTGATCAACCTCGATGGTGTGCGCAATGTGTGGGTCGCCCAGGCGCCCCGGTTTGCACCCCGGCAGGTCACCCACTTCACCCGCGACGACGGCCTGGAAATCAGCCAGCTGACGTTCGCTCCCGGCGGCAACGCACTGGTCTTCGTGCACGGCGGAGACCCGGATGCCAGCTGGCCGATGGCACTTCCACCGGACCCGACGGGCAGCCCCGTGGAACCGAAGGGCAGAGTATTGTGGACGGTCGACCTGCAGGCGGGTACGGCACACGCACTCACTGCAGGCCACGCACCAGCGATTTCGTCCGATGGCACGCTGGCATACATCAAGAACCACCAGGTCTGGAGTGCGCCACTCAACGCACCCGGCAAGGGCAAGCCGACGCGACTGTTCTTCGACCGCGGCAAGGATGGTGCCCTGCGCTGGTCGCCAGATGGCAAGCGACTGGCGTTTGTCTCCGATCGGGGCGAACACGCCTTCATCGGCGTGTTCACCAATGACGCCACGCCGCTGCTGTATCTAGCGCCCTCGACGGATCTCGATGGTATGCCCCGCTGGTCGCCGGACGGATCGCGCATCGCCTTCATTCGCCAGGCCGGCGAGGGGGGGCCACCGCAGCCCTTTCTGAAATCGACACCGCAGCGGTGGTCGATCATGGTCGCCAGCGCGCGCAGCGGCAAGGCCCGCGTCGTGTGGCACAGTCCGGATACCTCGCGCGGCTCGTATCCGCAAACCCGGGGGGAAGCGAACCTGCACTGGGCCCGGGGTGGCAAACGACTGGTGTTTCTCGCCGATCTCGACGGTTGGCCGCATGTGTATTCGATAGACGCCAACGGCGGCACGCCACTGCTGCTGACGCCCGGAAATTTCATGGTCCAGGATGTGGCGCTAGCGCGCAACGGACGCTCGGTGATCTACAACGCCAATACCGGGTCGGGCTCGCACGACCAGGGCCGCCGACACGTGTTTCAGGTGCCTGTCGATCGCGCCCGGCCGGTTGCCCTGACGGCAGGCACGGACCTGCAATGGTCGCCCACCATCGCCGACAACGGCCACATCGCCTACATCGATGCGGGGCCGCGACGTCCGCCGCTGGTCAAGGTCATGGACACGGACGGCAGCGAACCACATGTATTGCAGCCCACGCTGCTGCCGGATGATTTTCCCACCGCGCAGCTGGTGATCCCGCAGCCGGTGACTTTCCAGGCGGCGGACGGCACCACGATCCATGGCCAGCTTTTCCGCAGCCGCCATGCCGGCACGCAGCAACCAGGCGTGATCGCCGTGCATGGTGGCCCATCGAGGCAGATGCTGCTTGGCTGGCATCCCATGGGTTACTACAGCAACGCGTACGCCGTGAACCAGTACCTCGCCACGCACGGGTTCACCGTACTGTCGGTGAACTACCGGCTCGGAACAGGCTACGGTCATGCCTTCCACCATCCGCCGCACGCAGGGTTGGCCGGCGCCGCCGAATATCAGGATGTCGTCGCCGGCGCCACATTCCTACAGCACATCTCCGGCGTAGATACCTCCCGCATCGGCATCTGGGGAGGGTCCTACGGGGGCTTCCTGACGGCACTGGCACTGGCCCGCAACTCCGATATCTTCAAGGCCGGCGTCGACATGAGCGGCATCAACAACTGGACCACTGACAAGAGCGACAGGTACCGCAGACCCCCTGCAGGTTACGAGCAGGGCGACTACAAGCAGGCGCTGAAAGTGGCCTGGGCATCCTCCCCGGATGCCTCGATCGCCACATGGAAATCGCCGGTATTGCTGATCCAGGGCGACGACGATCATGAGGTCCGTTTTCGGCAGTTGGAGGACCTCGTGCCACGCTTGCGCGCACATGACGTTCCGTTCGAGACGATGGTGCTGCCGAACGAGATTCACGGGTTCCTGCGCCACGCATCGTGGACTGATGCCGACCAGGCGGCGGTGAAATTTCTCACCCGCAAGCTGGGCGCCAAACGCCATTGAGTCGCCCTCGGGGGAGGCAGACGTCCCGCCGGATTCCAGCTATCGCGCGTGGATAAGCGAAGGGTTTGCGCATGCCTGACCGGTGGGCACGGTATCGAGCAATGCGCGGCCGCGGCTGGAGAGCGACAGGCTTTGGCGCCATACGCCACGGAAGACCTGCACCGCTGATTTCCAACGACGAAGGCTGGAACCGGATGTGACCACGGACTCCGTTGCCGGGCGGCAACGGAGTCCGCAACACTCACGCGGAGACCTGCGCCAGCTGTGCCAATCTGCGCACGGCGACAGAGGCAATCGGATAGTCCGCGTTCTGCGTCAGGATTTCGGAGAGCATCTCGCGGGTGTACTTCAGGGTCGGCTCGTCGCGATCCAGCCAGGCCTGCACGGCGCTGACGTTCTCGCCTTGGCCTCCCTGCTCCTGGTCGGCCTGCTCCTGATCGGCGTATTCGAGCACCTGCATCACCAGTGCGCGATGCTGGGTCGTGAGTTCGTCGAGCAGTGCGCCACGGGCCTGTGCATGCCAGCTGCTGTCCACGTTCAATGCCTCGATCTGGCCACGCAGCCAGTCCAGATCCAGCGCCTCGGCCAGCTCGAAAAATGCCTGCGCCACCCGATCCATGGCGTGATCGGTCTGCTTGGACACTTCCACCATGTCCAGCGCCGCACGCAGGACCGGCATGCGGCCCAGGCGATGCGCCAGCTCAGTGTCGAAACCGAGTCCGCACCATTTCTCCACACTGAGGTCGAAGTCGGCACGGCTGGTGGGCGTCAATGCATCCGGAAGCACATCGCGCAGCGCATTGACGCCGGGGTGATAGGCGTCGACATTGGCGGCGATGTCCAGCGTGCCGTTGGGCCGGCTGAGCAACCAGCGCGTCATCTGTCGCAGCAGGCCCCAGATATGCAGAATGGCGTCGATCTGCGTGTCTTCGGCCACCTTGCCATCGTAACTCTCGATCTGCGCCCAAAGCTCGCGTGCATCGAGAATCTCGCGCGCCGCCGTAAAGGCCTTGGCGATGGCCGCCGGCTCCTGCCCGGTGTCCTCGTGCATGCGCATCATGAATGTGGCGCCCATGCGGTTGATGGTGGAATTGGTCACCGCGGTGGCGATGATCTCGCGCTTCAGGCGATGCCGCTGCATATGCTCGGCGTACGGTTGGCGCAACGGCTTGGGGAAATAACGGGTCAGTTCCTTGGACAGGTACGGATCTTCCGGCACGTCCGAATCCAGCAGCTGCTGATACAGCTTGAGCTTGTCGTAGGACAGCAGCACCGCGAGTTCAGGCCGGGTCAGGCCGGTGCCGCGTGACTTGCGCTCGGTCAGTTCGGTATCGCTGGGCAGGAATTCCACCTGACGATCCAGCAGCCCCTCCGATTCCAGCGTGCGGATGAAATGTGCCATCGATCCCAGACGCCGCACGGCCATGTGCTCCATCAGCGTGATGGCGTAGTTCTGCCGGTAGTTGTCCCACAGCACCAGACGTTCCACCTCCTCGTCCATGGACGCCAGCAGCGTGTTGCGCTCTTCCATGGACAGCTCGCCGCGATGCACCGCATCGCCCAGCAGGATCTTGATGTTGACCTCGTGATCGGAGGTATCCACGCCGGCGGAATTATCGATGAAGTCGGTGTTGAGCAGCACGCCGTTGAGCGCTGCTTCGATGCGGCCATTCTGGGTGATCCCCAGGTTGCCGCCCTCGCCCACCACCTTGCAGCGCAGCTCGTTGCCGTTCACGCGCAGGGCGTTGTTGGTGCGGTCCCCGGCGTCGGCATGGCTTTCCGAAGATGCCTTGACGTACGTGCCGATGCCACCGTTCCAGAAAAGGTCCACCGGAGCCTTGAGGATGGCGTTCATCAGCTCGGCCGGCGGCAGGTTCTCGACGTCGGGCTTGAGGCCCAGCGCCTTGCGTACCTGCGGCGAGACCGGCACGGACTTGAGCGAACGCGGGTAGACCCCGCCGCCTTCGGAAATCAGCTCACTGCTGTAATCCTCCCATGAAGAGCGCGGCAGCTTGAACATGCGCTTGCGTTCGGCAAACGACTCGGCGGCATCAGGATCCGGATCGAGAAAGATATGCCGGTGATCGAACGCGGCCAGCAGGCGGATGTGCCTGGACAGGAGCATGCCGTTGCCGAACACGTCGCCGGACATGTCCCCCACGCCGACGCAGGTGAAATCCTCGCTCTGGCTGTCGCGACCCAGCGCACGGAAATGGCGCTTGACCGATTCCCACGCGCCCTTGGCGGTGATGCCCATGCCCTTGTGGTCATAGCCGTGCGAGCCACCGGAGGCAAAGGCGTCGCTGAGCCAGTAGCCGCGTTCGTCGGCAATGGCATTGGCTGTGTCGGAAAACGTTGCCGTGCCCTTGTCCGCGGCCACCACCAGATACGGGTCGTCCTCGTCGTGGCGCACCACCTGTTCGGGCGGCACGATCGCGCCATCGATCAGGTTGTCGGTGATGTCCAGCAGACCGTTGATGAAGATCTTGTAGCAGGCGATGCCTTCGGCCTGCACCGCCTCGCGCTCGCCGCTTTCCGGCGGATGCTTGACGAAGAATCCGCCCTTGGAACCGACCGGCACGATGACCGTGTTCTTGACCATCTGCGCCTTGACCAGCCCCAGCACCTCGGTGCGGAAATCCTCGCGCCGGTCCGACCAGCGCAGGCCGCCGCGGGCCACCGCGCCGAAGCGCAGATGCACGCCCTCCACGCGCGGGCTGTAGACGAAGATCTCGCGATACGGCAGGGGCTTGGGCAAGTTCGGCACTTTCTTCGAATCGAATTTGAAGCTGATGTAGTCGCGCGGCTTGCCATCCACGGTCTGGAAGAAATTGGTGCGCAGCGTGGCGTGGATGACATCCATGTAGCTGCGCAGGATGCGCTCGTCGTCGAGGCTGGCGACAGTATCCAGGAGCACCTTGATCGCATCCCACAGAATCGGGATCTGACGCTCGCGCGGCAGCGCGAGACCGGCCACCATGTCGCTGATCAGCCGTGGGTGGTTCTTCAGTGCCGACTGCGGAATCAGGGCTTCCATCTCCCGCCGCAACATGGCGCGGGCCGACTCCAGTTCCTCGGCGCCCGGCGACTCTCGCCGGGGATCGAACTTGGCATAGAACAGCTCCACCAGCAGGCCGGCGATCGCCGGATAACGGTTGAGCGTCTCTTCCATGTATGTCTGCGAAAATGCAATGCCTACCTGCTGCAGGTATTTGCAGTAGCCACGCAGCATGGCCACCTGGCGCCAGTCGATCTGTGCCGACAGCACCAGGTTGTTGAAGCCGTCGTTCTCGGCCTGCCGCCGCCATAGTGCCTCGAACGCATCCTCGAAACGCGTGCGCAGCTGGGCCAGCTCGAAACTCAACTCGGTACGCGGCTTGAGCGCAAAGTCATGAATGGTCAGCGGTTGCTCGCGATGCTGCAGCGTGTACACGTATTCGGCCAGCATGCGCACGCCCATGTTCTCCAGCATCGGCAGCGCTTCGGACAACGGGATCGGTGCACCAAAATGCATGACCTTGAAGTGCAGCCCGTCGCCGTCGGCGTCCTGATACAGGCTCATGCGCAGGTCGTCGGCCTCGTGCATGTCATCCAGGGCGCGAATGTCGGTCGCGGCCGTCTCCGGATCGACCTCTTCCATGTACACCACCGGCAGCCGGCTGGCGTAATGCCGGGCCAGCTCCAAGCCGCGCTGTTCGCCCAGCGCATCCACCAGCGCCACGGTCAGATCGTCCTGCCAGCTGCGCACCAGTTGCACGAGCTGTTGTTCCAGCGCATCCGTATCGTAATCTGGATGGTCACCGGGCTCGGGGCGCACCGTGATGTGCAGACGCGCCAGCGCCGATTCGTCCATGAGCACCGTGGAATCCAGGCTCACCCCGCGGAGAGCCTCTTTCAGCATGTGTTCGATGCGCTCGCGTATCTGCGTGTTGAACCGCTCGCGCGGCACGAAGACCTGGCAGGTGAAAAAGCGACCGTACTTGTCGCGCCGGATGAACAACCGGGCGCGGGCCCGCTCGCGCAGATCCAGGATGCCGGTGGCGACCTCGAACAACTCGTCCACCGTGGCCTGGAACAATTCGTCGCGGGGCATGGTGTCCAGGATATGCCGCAGGGCCTTGCCTGAGTGCGCATCCGGACGCAGGCCGGAACGCTCCATCACCGCCTTGCACTTCTGCCGCACCAGCGGCACTTCCTGCGGCGAGCGCATGTAGGCGCTGGATGTGAACAGTCCCAGGAAACGCTGCTCTGCGACCGGCTTGCCATGTGCGTCGAAACGCAGCACGCCGATGTAGTCCATGTAACCGGACCGGTGCACGTGCGAACGGGCGTTGGTCTTGGTCAGGATCACCGCATCGATGGCACCGGACTGCGGCAGCGACGCAGCCATGAGGCTACTCAGCGAGCGCGGCGCCACCGAGCGTTCGGCCTTGTGCAGGATGCCCTGCCCCGAGGCCTCGACCGCACGCAACACCTCTTCACCCTCCTGCTTGGCCACTTCGTATTCGCGGTACCCGAGAAAGGTGAAGTTGTCCTGTGCGGCCCATTGCAGGAATTCGCGAGCTTCATTCACCTCGTCTTCGGGAAGCGGCAACCCGCGGTGGGGCAGATCTTCGGCCACATCCAGCATGTTCTGGCGCATGCTCTCCCAGTCACCCACCGCTGCGCGCACGTCGTCCAGCGCATCGAGGATTTCCCGGCGCAGCGCGGCGTGGTCGTCTTCGTCGGCCATGCGATCGATCTCGATGTGCATGATCGACTCGCGCTGCCCGTCTTCGGCATCCAGTAAGGTCAGCCGGCCCTCTCCATCCCGCTGGACTCCAACCACGGGATGGATGACCGCATGAACCTGGCGATCCGCGCGGTCGATGGCCATGCTGGTCGAATCGACCAGGAACGGCATGTCGTCGGTCACCACCTGGACCACGGTGTAGCGTCCCTCCCCGCCACTCTGACCATCTTCGGCGTTGAATATGCGCACGCGGGCGGTCTGCTCGCTGCGTTGATCCATGAAATCCAGCAGCCCGTCGATCAGCCCGGCCCAGGACTCGGGCGTATGCAATGCCAGATCGCCTGGCGCGGTGCGGGCGAAAAAGCGCTGCACGAAGCCGGCCCGATCTTCGGCGGACAACGTGGTCGTGCTCTGTCGCACGAAGCGCAGTTTTTCCTGCACCAGCGCGGAAAAATCGTCGTTACTCGTGGCAAGGATCGAATTCATGGGCGTAGGGAAAATCCAGGTGGAGTCCCGCGCCATCGACAGCGGTGGAACATGCGGCGTTCAATCATGCCGGCATACGCCAGGATGGTCGGGAAGCAGAAAGAGGGGTGCATGTCGGACAACATCACCCGGTCGAGAGATACGCACAGGCGGACCGCAACGAGATTCGAGAGGCAAGCGAGAGCGTAGGTCATGCATGCAATTTCCGGGATCAACAGAGCCAGGCGCAGCGATGTGACGAACACGCGCCGCAGCAAGTGCGATCGGCCATGTCGCGGGCGGCATGATAGACCCGCACGCGGCTGCATAGCCACCTCGGGGAGCTGTGTCTGCGACGGAAAAACGTTGACCGGCTTTCAAATCAAATACTATACTGACCAGTATAGGTTGGGGTCCCGTCACGTGCGCTTCTTCGTGGTTTCACGCGCGGAAGGCGGCTGTGCACACCGCACAATTTTTTCCGCTGCGGCGCGCTGCCAAGGACCAACAGCACACGACAGCAGCCCCTGCATCCAGTAAAAAAAACAACGTATCGCGCTGCCCTCTTTCCCCGTTTTTCGACAAGGAACACTCCATGAAGCCCCTGTCCCTGCGCATGTTCGTGCTCGGAGCCGGCACGGCCCTGCTGGCTGCCTGCGGTGGCAAACCGCAGAAG
Organism: uncultured Gammaproteobacteria bacterium; assembly: GCA_963747595.1. Classification (GTDB taxonomy): domain Bacteria; phylum Pseudomonadota; class Gammaproteobacteria; order Xanthomonadales; family Rhodanobacteraceae; genus Oleiagrimonas. Next base: position 11,151 of record CAVVFO010000002.1, on the reverse strand, counting down.
CCACCGCAAATGCCGCCGCCACAGGTCGGCGTGCTGACGGTGCAGCATCAGAAGGTGCCGCTGAGCACCAGCCTGCCCGGGCGTCTGTCGGCCTACCGCACGGCGGATGTGCGCGCCCGCGTTTCCGGCATTCTGCTCAAGCGCACCTACGATGAGGGCACCGACGTCAAGAAGGGGCAGACGCTGTTCCAGATCGATCCCGCCCCCTTGCGCGCCAAGTACGATGCCGCCAAGGCTGCACTGGCGCAGGCGCAGGCCACCTATACCAACAACCGCATTGCCGCCAAGCGCGTGCGCAAGCTGGCGCCGAAAGGCTATGTCTCCAAATCCGATCTGGACAATGCCGAGGCGGCCGAGCGCACCGCCGAAGCCGCCGTCAAACAGGCCCGCGCGGACGTCGAGAGCGCCCGCATCAACCTGGACTATGCCAGCGTCAAGGCGCCTATCTCCGGCCGCGCCGGCAAACAGCAAGTAACCGAAGGCGCGTTGGTGGGTCAGAGCAGCGCCACGCTGCTGACCACGGTGGACCAGATCGATCCGCTGTACGTGAATTTCAGCATGGGCGTGGACAAGCTCGACACCCTGCGCAAGGAACAATCCCAAGGGCAGGCCACACTGGCCGGACAGAACAAGGGCACGGTCCGTCTGGAGCTTCCGGGTGGCAATACCTATGACAAGACCGGCGTGGTCGATTTTTCCGGCTCCAGCGTGGATCCCACCACCGGGGCGGTGCAATTGCGCGCCAAGATCGCCAACCCCGACCACACGCTGCTTCCGGGCATGTACACGCAGGCCACCGTGACGCTGGGCAACCTCGATCACGCCTACTTGATTCCCGAAGCCGCCGTGCAGCGTGATCAGAAAAGCGCGTACGTGATGCTGGTCGGCCCCAAGGGCAACGCCAGGCAAACGCCGATCGAGACAGCCGGCTCGCGCAATCACGACTGGATCGTCACCTCCGGCCTCCACGATGGCGACAAGGTCATTGTCGAGGGATTGGCCAACGTGAAGGCCGGCAAGCCGGTCAAGGCCTCGCCATGGCACGGTGACAATGGTTCACCTCAAGCTACGGCGTCAGTGCACGGCCAGCCGCCAGTGTCGCCCGCTTCCGTCGCAGGCGCGAAGGCGCCTGCTTCCGCCAGCTCGCAACACACGCAGTAAGGGAAGGTCATGCCCAAGTTCTTTATCGACCGCCCCATTTTCGCCTGGGTCGTCGCGATCCTGATCTCGCTCGGCGGCATCATCGCGATCTTCAATCTGGGCATCGAGTCGTACCCGAACATCGCGCCGCCGCAGGTCACGGTGTCGGCCACCTATCCCGGTGCCAGCGCGGCCACGGCGGAAAAAGCCGTCACGCAGGTCATCGAGCAGCAGCTCACCGGTATCGACAACCTGCTGTACTTCAGCTCATCGTCCAGTTCCAGCGGCGGAGTGCATATCACGCTGAGCTTCAAGAGCGGCACGGACCCGGACATCGCCCAGGTGCAGGTGCAGAACAAGGTGTCCCTGGCGCAGCCACGACTGCCCTCGGAGGTGGTGCAGCAGGGCGTGGTAGTGGCCAAGTCCAATCCGGACTTCCTGAAAGTGGTTGCGCTACGCTCCAGGGGTTCCGGCACGAGCTGGGGCAAGCTCAACGACATCGTGGCCTCGCGCATCCTGGACCAGATTTCGCGCCTGCCCGGCGTGGGCAACACACGCCAGTTCGGTTCTGAATACGCCATGCGCATCTGGCTCGATCCGGGCAAGCTCGCCGGCTATGGACTGTCGGCCACGCAGGTACTCGACGCCGTGCGCGCGCAGAACGTACAGTTTGCCACCGGCGCCATCGGCGCCGATCCGGCCGTCAAGGGTCAGGGCTATACGGCAACCGTGTCCGGCGCCAGCCGTTTCACCAAGGCTTCGCAATTCAAGAACATCATTCTGCGCACCAACAAAGACGGCACGTCGCTGCGTCTCGGTGACGTCGCCAAGGTCCGATTGGCGCCCGAAAACAACGGCTTGTACACCCAATACAACGGCGATCCCATCGCCGGATTCGCAGTGCAGCTTGCACCCGGCGCCAACGCCCTGACCGTGGTCAAGGAAGTCGACGCCAAGATGGACCAGCTGCAGAAAACCCTGCCGGCTGGCGTCACCTGGTTCTCGCCGTACGACAGCACCCAGTTTGTGCATATCTCCATCAACGAGGTGATCCAGACCCTGATCGAGGCCATCATCCTGGTGGTGCTGGTGATGCTGATCTTCCTGCAGAACGTGCGCGCCACACTGATCCCCACGCTGGTGATTCCGGTGGCGTTGCTGGGCACGTTCCTGGGCATGCTCATCCTCGGATTCAGCATCAACCAGCTGACACTGTTCGGCATGGTGCTGGCCATTGGCATCATCGTCGACGACGCCATCGTGGTGATCGAAAACGTCGAACGCATCATGAGCGAGGAAGACCTGTCGCCGCGCGATGCCACGCGCAAGGCCATGGGTCAGATCACCGGTGCCATCGTCGCCATCACCGTGGTGCTGGCCGCGGTCTTCATTCCCACGTCGCTGCAACCCGGATCCGTCGGCGCCATCTACAAGCAGTTCGCCCTGACCATTGCCCTGTCGATGGGCTTCTCCGCCTTTCTCGCCACCAGCTTCACGCCAGCGTTGTGTGCCAGCCTGATCAAGCCACTCAAAAAGGACAGGAAGCCGAACATCGTCTTCCGCAAGTTCAATCAGGGCTTCGGCTGGGTCACCCACACCTACACCGGCCATGTAGATTCGGCGATCAAGCATGCGCCGCGCTGGATGGTGGTGTTTGTGCTGATTGCCCTGCTGTGTGGTTTCCTGTTCACGCGCCTGCCCGGCGGCTTTCTGCCCAGCGAGGACCAGGGTTACGCCCTGGCGGTGGTGACCCTGCCTCCCGGCTCCACGCTGCAACGGACCAACAAGGTCATGGCGCAGATGTACAGGGTGTTGAAAAAGGATCCGGCGTTCAGAGGCACTATCCAGATCTCGGGTTTCAGCTTCACCGGCCAGGGGGAGAACGCCGGCATGGCTTTCATCCGGCTCAAGGACTGGTCCAAACGCAGCATCACCGCGCAGCAGTTCATCCAGAAGGCCAATGGCCAACTGGTCATGGCCATCAAGGATGCGCAGGTGTTCGTGGTCAACCTGCCCACGGTGCGTGGACTGGGCCAGTTCGGCGGCTTCGAGATGTACCTGGAGGCGCGCGAGGGCCAGAGCAACGCCGAGTTGACCAAGGCACGCAATATGCTGCTGGCCAAGGCGGCACAGGACGAGAAACTTCAGGGCGTGCGGCCCAACACGCTGGAACCGGCGCCGCAGTTGAAATTGTCGGTCGATCGCAATCAGGCCAAATCGATGGGCTTGTCGGTCGGCGACGTGTACAACGCCATTTCGTTGATGCTGGCGCCAGTGTACGTCAACGACTTTATCTACAAGGGCCGCATAAAGCGCGTCATCATGGAAGCACAGGCACCATACCGCATGAGCCCGGATGCCTTGTCGCAGATCTATTCGCCGAGCTCACAGCCTGCCTCCTCGACTGACAGCAGCGGTGGAGCGGGCAACCAGACTGCGAACATGATCCCGATTTCCAACGTGGTCGATCAGCACTGGACCGTCGCACCGCCGTCGCTGGACCGTTACAACGGCTACGCCGCAGTCGATATCGTCGGCAATCCGGCACCCGGCTTCAGCTCCGGACAGGCCATGGCGGAAATGCAGAAGATCGTGAGCAAAGACCTGCCCAGCGGATTCGGTCTGGACTGGACCGGGCAGTCGTATCAGGAAGTGGTCTCCGGCAACCAGGCGCCACTGCTGTTCGGCCTGTCACTGCTGGTGGTGTTCCTGGCACTGGCGGCACTATACGAAAGCTGGTCGATCCCGATCGCGGTGCTGCTGGTGGTGCCTCTGGGCATTCTGGGTGCGGTGCTGTTCGCCTTGATGCGCGGGCTGGAAAACGATGTCTATTTCAAGATCGGCCTGATCACCATCGTCGGCCTCGCGGCCAAGAACGCCATCCTGATCGTGGAGTTCGCTGTCGAACAACAAGGCATGGGACGCTCGTTGCGTCAGGCAGTCACGGAAGCGGCCCGGCTGCGTTTCCGGCCCATCCTCATGACCTCGCTGGCGTTCATCCTGGGCGTGCTGCCGCTGGCCTTGTCCAGTGGTGCCGGCGCCAACGCGCGGCATTCCATCGGCACAGGTGTCGCCGGCGGCATGTTGTTTGCGACTTTTCTCGGGGTCCTGTTCATCCCCGTGTTCTTCGTCGCCATCCGTCGTCTGCTCGGCGACAAGCTGGATCACAGCGCCGGCAGCGATGATGCCGACGGCAACATGCAGCCCTTCGATTCCGACCCGAAGCGCTGATTGCTGAAAAAAAGAAGCCCCGCGCCATTGCCGGCGCGGGGCTTCTCATTGTCTCGCGAAGCGCCAACTGGCAACGGCGCAGCCGGATGCGGCGTTAACGCAAACCGGTCTCGCCGCGGGCGATGACCATGCGCTGGATCTCGCTGGTGCCCTCATAGATCTCGGTGATCTTGGCATCACGGAAGTAGCGCTCCAGCGGCATCTCCTTGGAATAACCCATGCCGCCGTGGATCTGCACCGCCTGGTGCGTGATCCACATGGCCGCCTCGGAGGCGGTCAGCTTGGCCAGGGACGCCTCGGTGGTGAAGCGACCGCCATTCTTCTCGGTCTGGGTCTTTGCCCACGCCGCGCGCAAGGTCAGCAACGTGGCCGCCTCCAGCTTGCACTTCATGTCGGCGATCTTGGCCTGGGTCATCTGGAAACTGCCGATGGGCTGGCCGAAGGCCTTGCGCTCCCGGGCCCACTCCAGTGTGGCTTCATAGGCAGCACGGGCGATGCCGACGGCCTGAGAAGCGATGCCGATGCGTCCGGCATCGAGCACGCCCATGGCAATCTTGAAGCCCTCGCCCTCCTTGCCCAGCATATTCGCCGCCGGGCAGACGTAGTCGACAAACTCGATTTCGCAGGTCGCCGATGCACGGATACCCAGTTTCGGCTCGACCTTGCCACGATGGAAGCCGTCACGCTCGGTATCGATGATGAAGGCACTGATGCCCTTGGCGCCCTTGTCCGGATCGGTCACCGCGAACAGCACCACGTATCTGGCCACCGGACCCGAGGTGATCCAGCTCTTCTTGCCGTTGATGACCCAGTCGCCAGCGTCGTTCTTCTGCGCCCGCGTGCGCATCGCCGACGCGTCGGAGCCGGACTGCGGCTCGGTCAGCGCGTAGGCACCAATGGCTTCACCCGAGGCAATGGCCTTGACGTAGGTCTGTTTCTGCTCGTCCGTGCCGTTCTTGAGAATCCCGTTGCAGAACAAGGAATTGTTGACCGACATGATGGTCGAATGTGCGGCATCGGCGGCCGCGATCTCCATCATCGCCAGCGCATAGGCAATGGTATCCATGCCGGCGCCGCCATATTCGACAGGCATCTCGATACCCATGAGCCCCAACTGACCCATCTCGCGGATGTTGTCCAGCGGAAACTCGCCGGACGCATCGAAGTCGGCGGCCACAGGAGCGATGCGCTTGGCGGCGAAATCGCGGGCGATGGACTGGATGGAACGCTGATCGTCCGTCAATTGGAAATCCATGAAAACTCCTCATGCTGCGTGGAACGCGACGTGATCTGAAAGGGGGCCGGCTGGTGCCCAGACCCACGACTAGCCGCCCATTATAACGTTTTCACATTGGACAAACGTCACGCCATTTCGTCCTGCCGCACTTTGTTGTATCTTTGCATCGCGATATAAGGATAAATGATGGACTTGTCCACGGCTTCTTCATTGCTGCGCCTCCTTGCCGATCCCACGCGGGTGCGCCTGCTGGCCTTGCTGGAACGCGAGGAACTGACCGTCGCTGAACTGGCAGGCATTCTGCAGCTCGCCCAGCCGCGCGTGTCCACGCACCTGGCAAAATTGCGCGAAGCGGGGCTGGTGCGGGATCGCCGCGCCGGCGTCTCGGCGTATTACCGCGCCAACGGCAAGGATGACAGCTCCTACCGCACGTTGCTTGATGCCCTGTATACCAGCGTCGACGACGCCCTGCTTCGCGCCGACGCGGACCGGTTGCCGACGGTGCTGGCACAGCGCGCCGGCGAACAAGGCTGGGCCGACACCGTTGCCGGCGACATGGAGCGTCACTATTCCCCCGGCCGCACCTGGGAAACCCTGGCCCGCGCATTGCTGCAACTGCTGGACACCGGCGACGTGCTGGACATCGCCTCCGGCGACGGTGTCACCGCCGAATTGCTGGCGCCACACGCCCGTTCGATCACCTGCATCGACGCCAGCGAAACGGTCACGCTAGCGGCGCGCACACGTTTGGCCGCTTTCGACAATGTCGAAGTGCGTCGAGGCGACATGGAGCATCTGGCGCTGCACGATGCAGGTTTCGATTTGGTGCTGATGCTGCATGCGCTGACCTATACCGAACACCCCGCAAAGGCAGTCGCCGAAGCGGCGCGCGTGCTCAAACCCGGGGGACGCCTGCTGGCGGTGACGCTGGCACGCCATGAACACGACACCGTGACCGCACCGTTTGGCCATCGCAACAAGGGGTTCGAGATCGACGCCCTGTCCGCCATGGCCATCTCCGCGGGGCTCGAGGTCACGCAATGCACACGCATCTCGCGCGAACGTAAACCACCCCATTTTGAAGTGCTGGGCCTGTTGGCCCGCAAATGAAGGACCTCCCATGCATACTCTCCCCTGGCTGCACCCCGAACGCACCGCGATGCTGCTCGACGCATTGCGCCGGCGCATCCTGATCCTGGACGGCGGCATGGGAACCATGCTTCAGGGTCATGAGCTGGACGAAGCCGCCTATCGTGGCCAGCGCTTCACCGATGGCCACGACGCCCACGTCGAGCAAGCCGATCACAGCGGTTGCGACCTGAAAGGCAACAACGACCTGCTCAGTCTGACCCGCCCCGACATCCTGCGCGACATCCACACCGCCTACCTTCAGGCCGGTGCCGACCTGGTCGAAAGCAACACCTTCAATTCCACGCGTATCAGCCAGTCCGATTACCAGCTGCAGCATCTGGTGCATGAGCTCAACGTGGAAGGCGCCAGGCTTGCCCGGGCCGCTTGCGAAACGGTGACTGCGGACGACCCGTCACGGCCGCGCTTCGCCGTGGGCGTCATCGGCCCCACCAGCCGCACCGCCTCCATCTCGCCGGATGTCAACGATCCGGGCTTTCGCAACGTCAGCTTCCAGGAGCTCGTGGACAACTACAGCGAAGCCGCTGCGGGCCTCATCGAGGGCGGCGCCGACGTGCTGATGGTGGAAACCGTTTTCGACACGCTCAATGCCAAGGCTGCACTGTTCGCCATCGACACGGTCTTCCGCGAGCGCGGCGCGCGTGTTCCGGTGATGGTCTCCGGCACCATCACCGACCGTTCGGGGCGCACGTTGTCCGGCCAGACCGCCGAAGCGTTCTATTATTCGCTGGCGCACGTGCAGCCATTGTCCATCGGTCTCAACTGCGCGCTCGGCGCGGCCGAACTGCGGCCTCACATACAATCGCTGTCCGACATCGCCACCTGCTACGTCAGCAGCCATCCGAACGCCGGCCTGCCCAATGCATTCGGTGAATACGATGAAAGTCCCGAAGACATGGCCGAGGTGATCGGCGGCTTTGCCCGCGATGGCCTGCTGAACATCATCGGCGGCTGCTGTGGCACCACGCCCGCGCATGTCGCAGCCATCGCCGCGGCCGTGCGTGAATACGCGCCGCGCGTGCCCGCAGCCTCCACCGAACAGGCAGCCTGACGCATGAGCGATCCTTCCATCCGTTACACCCGCCTGTCCGGCCTGGAGCCGCTGGTCCTGACGCCGGATCTCAATTTCGTCAATGTCGGCGAGCGCACCAACGTCACCGGATCGGCGAAATTCCGCCGTCTGATCAAGGAAGACAGATACGACGAAGCCGTCGAAGTGGCACGTCAGCAGGTGGAGAACGGCGCGCAGATCATCGACATCAACATGGACGAGGGGCTGATCGATTCCGAGGCGGCGATGAGCCGCTTCGTCAACCTCATCGCCTCCGAGCCCGACATCGCGCGCGTGCCGTTCATGATCGACTCCTCCAAGTGGAGCGTGATCGAAGCCGGCCTGCGCTGCCTGCAAGGCAAGGGGATCGTCAACTCCATCTCCATGAAGGAAGGCGAGGAATCCTTCCTCGAGCACGCCCGCATGGTGCAGCAATACGGTGCCGCCGCGGTGGTCATGGCCTTCGACGAGGAGGGGCAGGCCGACTCCTGCGCGCGCAAGGTCGCCATCTGCTCGCGCGCCTACGCGCTGCTGACGGAAAAACTCGCTTTCCCCCCCGAAGACATCATCTTCGATCCCAACATCTTCGCCATCGCCACCGGCATCGAGGAGCACAACAACTACGCCGTGGATTTCATCGAGGCGACGAAGGAGCTGAAAAAACGCTTCCCGATGAGTCACGTTTCCGGCGGCGTCTCCAACGTCTCGTTCTCGTTCCGCGGCAACAATCCGGTACGCGAAGCCATCCACTCGGTCTTCCTGTATCACGCCATCGCCGCCGGCATGGACATGGGAATCGTCAACGCGGGTGCGCTGGCGATCTACGACGAGCTGGACCCCGAGCTGCGCGACTACGTCGAGGATGTGGTGCTGAATCGTCGCGACGACGCCACCGAGCGCCTGCTGGGCATCGCGGAAAAATACGCAGCCGACGGTGGCGATGTCGAGGTCAAGACCAAGGCCTGGCGCGAGAAGCCGGTGCGCGAACGCCTCAGCCACGCACTGGTGCACGGCATCGACCAATACGTCATCGAGGACACCGAGGAAGTGCGCGCACAGAGCAAGCGCCCCCTGGATGTCATCGAAGGGCCGCTGATGGACGGCATGAACGTGGTCGGCGATCTCTTCGGCGCAGGCAAGATGTTCCTGCCGCAGGTGGTGAAGTCCGCGCGCGTGATGAAAAAAGCCGTCGCCTACCTGCTGCCCTACATCGAGGAGGAAAAATTGCGTACCGGCGATGCCGGCCAGTCCAACGGCAAGATCGTCATGGCCACGGTCAAGGGCGATGTGCATGACATCGGCAAGAATATCGTTGCCGTGGTCCTGCGCTGCAACAACTTCGAGGTGATCGATCTCGGGGTGATGGTGCCAGCGCAGAAGATTCTGCAGACCGCAATCGAGGAAAAGGCCGACATGATCGGCCTGTCCGGCCTGATCACCCCTTCGCTGGAAGAAATGAGCAGCGTCGCCAGGGAAATGCAGCGGCAGAATTTCAAGGTCCCGCTGTTGATTGGTGGTGCCACGACCTCGCGCGCGCACACCGCGCTGAAAATCGAGCCGCACTATGGCGCCGGCACCGTCTGGGTCAAGGATGCCTCGCGTGCCGTCGGCGTGGCGCAATCCCTGATCGGCACGGACACCGTGGACGCCTTCCTGGCCAGGCTGCGCGACGAATACGCCGACGTGCGCGACCGTCATCGCAACCGCAGCAAGGGCAAGATGCTCATCCCGCTGGAGAAGGCGCGCGCGCAGCGCTTTACCTGCGAGTGGGATGCTTACCAGCCGGCCATCCCGAAAAAACCCGGCCTGCACACCTTCGACAATTACGATCTGGGCACACTGCGCGACATCATCGACTGGACACCGTTTTTCCAGACCTGGGAATTGCACGGTCGCTACCCGAAGATTCTCGACGACGCGGTCGTCGGCACCCAGGCGCGTGAACTGTTCGCCGACGCGCAAGCCATGCTGGCACGCATCGTCGATGAAAAATGGTTGCGCGCGCGGGCCGTGATCGGACTTTGGCCGGCAAACAGGGTGGGGGACGATATCGAGGTGTATGGGACTGCGCAGAATCCCTCCGCAGACGATGTGGTGGCCGTCCTGCACCATCTGCGCCAGCAGGCGGACAAGCCCGCTGACCGTCCCAATCTGTGTCTGGCCGATTTCGTCGCACCGAAAGACAGCGGCACACGCGACTGGATCGGCGCCTTTGCCGTCACCGCGGGCCTGGGCATCGAGGAACACCTGAAGCGCTTCGAGGCCGACCACGACGACTACTCCTCCATCCTGCTCAAGGCGCTGGCCGACCGCCTCGCCGAAGCCTTTGCAGAACACATGCATCAGCGCGTACGGCGCGAATTCTGGGGTTATGTGCCCGAGGAAGATCTGGACAACGAGGCGTTGATCGCCGAACGCTACCGCGGCATCCGGCCTGCACCGGGCTATCCGGCCTGCCCCGAACACACCGAAAAACGCGCACTGTTCGACCTGCTCGATGCGCCGGCCAACGCCGGCGTGGAGCTCACCGAAGGCTTCGCCATGTACCCGGCCTCATCCGTCTCCGGCTGGTACTTCTCGCATCCGGATAGCCAGTACTTCGTGGTCGGCCGCCTGACCAGGGATCAGGTCGAGGACTACGCCCGACGCAAGAACTGGAGCGTGGCCGAAGCCGAGCGCTGGCTGTCTTCGAACCTGGATTACGAGCCGGACTGAAGGTGGGCCTCTTTCTGCATACAGATACAGCCGGGATGCGCTTGAAAGGTCGAAAATGGCGCGGCGGGCGCAACTTCTGCCGGACCCCTATGCCACGGTATCGCCGGTCGCGTGGTTCTTCTGATGGCGTATGTGGATAATCAAGTTGTAAAGCGACACGAACGCCGGAAAGGCGGTCGAGATGATCCCCACCGAGTCATTCTTGCCGAACACGAAGTAGGCAAGCATCAGCGCGCTGCCGCCCACGGAGAGCCACCAGAATGCCAGCGGCATGACCACCCGCTTCAACTTGCGCGTGTAGTGGAATTGCACGAACCAGCGACTGGCAAAAAGCAGGGAACCGCAGATGCCAACCGCCTTCCACGGCGTCACCTCGAACGTCCGCAGCGCATCGAAAATATGCGCCAGATGATGTTGCAGGTAGTCCATGAATGTATGCCAGCAGCAAAAAAACGTGGCGCAAGTTTAGCAATCGTCGCCTACATGTCACGGCCGCCGGTGCGATCATTCATTCATGATGATGCTGATTCGGCATTGACCGGACTCGCCCCGATCCGTACACTTCCGCGTTCTCTACTGGGCGGTTAGCTCAGCGGTAGAGCACTGCCTTCACACGGCAGGGGTCACT
>CAVVFO010000001.1:0-969055 GCA_963747595.1 uncultured Gammaproteobacteria bacterium | reverse complement strand
TCACACGGCAGGGGTCACTGGTTCGATCCCAGTACCGCCCACCAGTAAAAACAGCGACTTAGCGGATTCTTGAAGATCCGATCAGGCGTGAGTATGAAAAAAGTACGAAAAACCGCCCCTCAAAAGGCGGTTTTTTGTGTCGCGCACATATGTGCTGGCGAAACGGTAGATTGCACCATCCCGTGAGTTTTTGGATCAGGCCGACCGTCCTAGTTCATGCCCTTGGCGCGGCTTCTGCGAGTTTATCTTGCTGCGAGAGCTCGAATCCTTGGCCTTCGGTACCAGCGGCGGCAGTCCCTTTTTGCGGCGCGCCAGTTCGGCCCGCACCACAGATCTGCGCTGTTCTTGCGTCAATGCCATGTTTACTTCCAGTGGAGTGAGCATCTGCCGTCATTCATCAGTCCAGTGATCAATACACGCGCGCAGCCTGAGTTACAAGCCGGCGACACCCGACGTTCGACTGCGGTACTCTCTCCACAAAGGGGGTAAACATCTATGCAGTCACGGACCATACCGGGCTTTTGCTTGCTGCTTGCGGCATTTTCAGCTCAGGCAGGGAAGCATGCTCTAAGCCCGAGCAAAGTATTCGAGTCGGCCTCGCCAAGCATTGTTGTCGTCCAGGCACGCGACAAGAGCGGCAAGGTGATCGAAATGGGCAGCGGCGTCGTCTTACGTCGCAACGTAGTTGTCAGCAACTGCCATGTCTTCACCAGTGCGAACACGGACACAGCGACCGTTCAATACGGGCAAAAGGATCTGCACGCTTCATTGTTGTACGCCGACACCGATCACGACCTTTGCTCGTTCACCGTCAAGGGACTGACTGCGCCTCCCGTTCAGATGGGGTCAACGTCTCAACTCAAGGTTGGTGAATCGGCATATGCAATCGGTGCGCCGGAAGGATTGGACCTGACACTTTCAGGTGGCTTGATTTCCAGCCTTCGACACATTCGCGACGGCGTTGTTCTTCAGGTGACCACCCCGATTTCGCCCGGCTCCAGCGGTGGAGGCCTATTCGATGATCACGCGCGACTTATCGGAATTACCGCTTATTACATGAAGCATGGTCAACAGCTCAACTTTGCGCTGCCAGTCGAGTGGATCAGAGAATTGCCGAAGCGCGGAAAGCTGAGAACCGCATCAGCTACGCGGTTGCACTCGAACGCCCGAACCGGTGATTGTCAACAAAGTTGTCCGCTTTTTCATGCCGCTAGCGGCACGGTTTGAGATAGGTCATCGGCGGGCGTGTCCGGGTTGAGCCAGACGCTGCCCACCGGGGTCCAGTTGCGTACTGCACGCCCTCGCCAACGCGCCGGCATGGTCCGCTTGGCCGCCTCGTAGACAGCCTTGCGCGCGTTGAGGATGGCGTGGTCTTCGCCCTCATGGCGCTGCTGCGGGGTGACGAAGCGGATGCCGCTGTGGCGGTGCTCGGTGTTGTACCAAGTCACGAAGCGCTGCACCCATTGCCGCGCCGCGTCGATGCTCTGGAACGGCTTGCTCGGGTAGCTCGGGACGTATTTCAGGGTCTTGAAGATCGCCTCCGAGTAAGGGTTGTCGTTGCTGACCGAGGGCCGACTGAAGGATGGTACGACGCCCAGTTCCTGCAACTTGGCGAGCATGGTCGCGCCCTTCATCGGGCTGCCGTTGTCGGCGTGCAGCACCAGCTGATCACGCGCAACACGGTGACGCTGGCAGGCCTTGTCCATCAGCTCGGCGGCGTGGGCCGCCAATTCTTCATGGTGGACCTCCCAGCCCACGATCTTGCGGCTGTAGATGTCCATCATCATGTACAGGCGATAGAACTGACCGCGCACGCTGGCGGGCAGATACGTGATGTCCCATGACCACACCTGGTTGGAGCCGCTGGCGGACCATGACTTGGGCTTGGCAACCTTGCGCGGGGCGTGAGCTCGGCCGCGGTGGTTGTCCTGTGCATGCTCGCGCAACACCCGGTAGAAGCTCGATTCGGAGCCGTAATATGTGTTCTTGTCCGCCAGTCGTGGCACGATCTGCGAGGGCGGCAAGCTCTTGTATGACGTGCTGTTGCACACGTCCAAAATACGCTGCTTTTCTGCATCGCTCAGGGCATGAGGACAGCGGCGTGGCGCTCCTTTGCGTCCATCACCAAGGCGCTCGGCGCCTCGCCAGCGGCGCAGCGTGCGACAGCTGATGCCCAGCACATCGCAGGCCTTGTGGCGCCGTGCGCCGACCGCCACGGCGTCATCAATCAGTGAGATGGCCATCTGTTTCATCGACGCGGGGATCAGGCGTCCTCGTCGGTGCCCCAGATGGCACTGGCTTTTTTTGACAGGGTCAGCAGCGCGGCTGTTTCAGCCAGCGCCTTGTCCTTGCGGTGCAGTTCTTTTTCCAGCTTTCGGTTCTTCTTGCGCATGGCGGCGAGGTCGGCCTTGCTGGTGGCCGGCCCCAACGGATCCATCGCCTCGAAGGTCTGTTTCCACGCATCGAGCTGTTCCACGTACAAGCCGTGCTCACGGCAGTACGCTGAGCGCTCGGCCTCGTTCATGGTGGCGGTGCGGATCACGGCTGCCAGCTTGGTCTTGGTATCCCAATGATCCGGGGCGGAAGGTTTGGAGGGCACGACGTATCCTTCGGTTCTCAGCTGCTTTTTCCAAGCGTACAAGGTCGGCTCGGAGATGCCTGTATCACGGCTGATGGCGGCCACGCTTTGGCTGCTGGGTGGCATCATCTTCTTTACGATCTGCTGTTTGAGTTCTTGGCTGTATCGGGTCACGAGTAGGTCCTGCCCGCCCCGGGTTGGTGGTTCAAGGAAGCGGACAACTATCGTGACAGAGGGGGGAACCACGGGCAATAAAGTCACTGCAACCGAGCTCACTAAAACAAAGCGATCTCTCGCCAAGGGAGACTACGCTGATGCTCTGAAAAAACTTAAACCTATGGCTGAGCGCGGCAATGCAGATGCGCAGCTAGCACTAGGGCTCGCCTACGCTTATGGTCGGGGCGTTGCTAAAAACTTCGCAAGCGCTGCGAAATGGTATCGCATGGCTGCGGTGCAGGGAAATGCCCAAGCGGAAAATAGACTCGCGCATTTGTACGTATCAGGCGGAGGTGTGCCTAAGAACTCTGCGACGGCCATGAAATGGTTCCACAGGGCGGCTTTGCAGCAAAATGTCGATGCGGAGACTATGCTCGGCATCGCGTATCAACTGGGCCAAGGCGTGCCAAAAAACTATGCAAAAGCTGCGAAGTGGTATCGGTTAGCTGCGCAGAAGGGGGCAGTTTTAGCGCAGAACATCCTCGGGGACATGTACTCCACAGGCCAAGGTGTGCCTCAAGACTATGTTGAGGCCGTCAAATGGTATCGGCTAGCCGCACAGCAGGGATATACCGATGCACAGAGCAGCCTCGGCTACATGTATGAGAGCGGTCATGGTATGACCCAAGACTACGCCAAAGCTGCGAAATGGTACCGGCTGGCAGCGAAAAAGGGGGACGCCATAGCGCAGAGCAATCTTGGCGTCCTGTACACCAAAGGCCAAGGCATAGCTCAAGATTATGCTGAAGCTGTGAAGTGGGATCGACTAGGCGCGCAGCAAGGGAATACTTTGGGGCAGAACGACCTCGGCGTTATGTATCGGTACGGCTTAGGTGTGCCGCGGAATTTTGTAGCAGCTTATGCACTGTACAACTTGGGATCGGTCAGCGCCGATGGGCGGAACAAGGCCGCAACAAACCGCAATAAGCTGATGGCATCGATGACCCGAGCACAGGTACAAGCCGGCCAAGAGCTGACTCGGCAGATGCGGCGTGTTGGTGTACTCAAGGCTCTCGATGCCTACCTCAAGAGCTCAAAACCATAACGTTTCAGGGATTGTTGGCATTGATGTCAATGATCAGTACGGCAAACTGAAGTGCTGCACCACAAATATAGCTAGAGCGTCATCGCGGAATTGTTTCTCGCGCCACCATGCGGCAAGCAGTCGCTCAAACGTGGTCTGTCGCATGCCCTTGGGCCGGCACGGTATATCGTGCATGTTGGTTTGCCCCAGTTTGCGCAGAATCTTGACGGTGCGCTCCCAACTGCGCGTTATCGCATCACCCGATTGCGACGGATAGCGCAGCGCCAGACACTTGCGGCAACCGGGATTGCGGGCAAGGTACACAATCGCCACGCGCCGCCGGCAGCGCGGACAGGTGAACCATGGGCGCTCCCCGCCGTATCGACAGGCGGTGTGCTCCAGATCCAGTTCGACGCGCTCCGGCTCGCCGTCGCGTTGGAAATCCAGATGCACGACATAGCTGCTTATGACGCGGATGCCGATGCTGGCGTATTGCTCGCCGACCCGGCTCCATTGCCAGGCAAACGATGCACCCGGTTTCAGCAACCCCCGACGGCGCAGGTCGCGCACGTCCAACCGCAGATAGCGGCTTGTCTTTGCGTGCCATGCGGGACGCCCGGCACCAAATCGTGAGCCGCCCCTCATGCCTGAAACTCCACAGAAAACGAAACCATTAGGCTAACTCCGGTTTTTTTGGGGTGTAGTCGGCGCAGCGATGTTGCTGTTTTGGATAGTGCATGCGGTGAATATCGGTGGGCTTCGGTCCGCAGTGACCGGCACCGCCCGCCGGGTTCACGTCATCGGGCACGTAGTGCGTGCAGGTGGCGCAGTGGACACGCGGCCGGGGAACGTATCGGCCGGCCTTGCGCACGTGGCACCACGGGCAGCCCAGCGCGCGCGGTGCGCCGTTGACAACCGGAAGGACCGCAGCCACATCGGGCGATGCCCAGACCGGACCGCAACCGCCGCAGATGATGATCATAGTTTCATCGGCAGGCACACGGCCGGCCATACGCTCTGAAGTGTTGTCTAGCGCTCGCGCGTAGGCGTTCAGCATGTCGTGCAATCCGACTGCACCGGACACCATCAGCACCGCATGAGCGGCCTTCGCGGTGACGTGCATCTCCGTGTCGCTCAGTGCGTCGATATGCCTCTGGTCGATTCCGTTCCTTTGGGCAATCTCAAGCATCCGTTGCCGGATCAGATTGGATGAATTTCCACCCTTGTGTTTTTGCACCGGGACAGCCGGGACAACCGGGACACGTTGTACCGCAATGGTTTGCGGTGTCCCGACCTTCCGGGACAGTACCGGGGCAACCGGGACAAATCCGTGCTGCTCGAGAATGGCGGCGACGCTCATGCATCACCCCACAGTGCAGGCAGGATGCGATAGACCCGCACAGATCGACTATCGGGTAAGCGCTCCTTGCGTGTGGCCTCTCCGTTGCTGCCCGCCATCATGGCGCCAGCGTCGATCAGCACACGTGCTACGGCAGTGGGGTCGAATCCTTGCGCGACCTCGCGTTTGAAGACGCCACGCTCAATGAAGTATTCGGGGCCGTCGTCGGTGTGTTTGCGGAACCCGGCCCGGTTGACGGTGCGGGCGCCATCCTCGGGTGCATCCCAGCGTGTGAAGCGCGATTCTCCGTGTGCTTCGAGAAAGGCGCGGACCTGCTCCAACATGGCAGCCGGCTCAGCGGCACCGGGCGTGCCACGTCCAGCCAGCCACGCGGTGAAACAGGTACGTGCAGCTTGATCCGCTTCACCTGTCTTCCAACCCGTGAGCTGGTACGCCGTGGCGAGCTCCCCGGCAGCGGCGATCAGTGCGAATCGTGCAGCGACACGACGTACTTGGCCGGCCGCATCGTTCGGGGCCAGTTCGGCGGCGATTTCATCGCGGATGGCTCGCAGCGACTCGCGCGCCCGATCAGGGGCAGCCACCAGCGCGCGCAGGAACGCTGGCAATGCGTGGCCATAGTGTTTCCCCGAGACCACCTTGAGCGCATCAGCGAAGCCGCCGGGGCTCGATCCGTCCGGCACCTGTTCGAACAGCCCGAATCCAGCGCCAGCATCGGCGGGCAAGTCGATTACACGTACTTCCTGACCCGCACGGACCTTGCCGCCGCCCTGGGTCACGAGATCCGCTAACCCGACTTCGCCGGCCGATAGGAACAGCACCCGCCACGTAGCCAACGCGCGCGGTGTGCCATCACGACGGCTGCGGCCTTTGCCTTGTCCATTGGCCAGCAGGTAGGCGACCTGTCCGGCATGCTTGGGGTCAAGCTGACCGATCTCGTCCAGGATCAGCAGCAAGTCGGAATGCAGCGCGGCGACACCTTCCAGTGCATTGTCTGTCTGGCGCCATGTGCGTGCATAGGACGGTGGGCCGAACATGGATGCCGCGACAGCCAGCGCCGTGCTTTTCCCCGTGGATGAGTTGCCACGCAAGTGCAGGCCGCCGCCATCGGTGCCCAGCATGCCCAGACACGGGCCCGCAAAGCCTGCCGACACCGCTAGGACCAGACGGGAATTGCCAGCGCAGGGGGCGCATACCTGTTCACGCCATCCCGCCAATGTTCCGGCCTGCCCGAGTGCAACACCGTCAAGTGCAGCGGTCTGGAAAATGACAGGTTCGGCATCCGAATCGCCGAAGGTCTCGCGGGGTAATGCGAACACATCACCCTGCCAGCCTGTGCGGGATACGCATCGTGCGGTCACGTCCGGTTGCTCACGGGCAATGTAGTCGGCCACCAAGCGACGCTGCGAAGGGTTCGACGTGATGACCAGTCCCTCGGCCAGCAGTTCTGCGCGGAGTTCTTCGCCGCTGCCAGCCATCATCCGCATGGGCATGGCCCATCGATGCTCGCGGCGGTCGCGATCCTTGAATACCAGCAACCGGCCCCATGCACTGCCTTGCGTGTCGCGGGTCATGGCAGCGACCGTCAAAGGCGAACAGATCCACACCGGCGCGGCCTGCCCAATGACAACACCAGTCTCCTTGTCTTTCACTACGTCCAGCCAGTACACGCCGGGTGCTTGGCCGCTCTTCCATGTCTCGAGTAGCTCAAAATGCGGTCGTGGCTCTGTTTTGTCCCGGCCGTCCCGGTTTGGTGCGGAGTCACCGGGACGGCTCAAGGCCTTGTCTGATGCGGTGCCCCGGTTGTCCCGGCTGTCCCGGTCTTTTTTTGCATGGATAGATGTGGAATTGTCAGCGTGTGCGCGTTCGATCAGCTCAAGATCACGGTCTGCACGTTCATCCAGGCGACGAATGTTCGCCGGCAATGTGCTGTTCACGGGGGTCATGTCAGCACCTCCCGTGCGTCATCAATGCGCAGGACGGCCAACGCCAAGCGCTCGGTATCGGCATCACTCAGGACGTAGCCGGACGTGATATCGTGTCCGGCAATTTGGATCACCTTGGCCTCGCGACCGATCACGCCCAAAGCAGCGGCCCATGACGATTGCTTGAATGCCTGCCGTGCAGCACGCCGACCTTCTGGCGATGAATCGTGGATCCGCTCAGGGAACAAATCAGCAAGCTGCAACCCGACAGCCGCCAGAACATCCACGGCGGCGCAGGACGCAAAACAGTGCAGCAAAACACGCCCATCGTCACCTTCAGCAATGGACACTGATGCCGACTTGCCGCCGTGTGCAGGACATCGCGCGCGCCAGCCTGTACCAGTGGAGACGACGCCTTCAAGCCGCGATAGCAGGATTGCGACGTTCATCGGCGCACTCCGAGCCGACGAACGCCGGTTCATACTGCATCCCCCTGCGCAGCGGCGATGCGGTCGGCTATCCATTGTTCGACTTCCACACTGGAAAACGCGACGGCGCGCGTTCCCAATTTGACCGGCGTGAAAGCTCCAGCGGCAATTTCCCGATACAGTGCGCTGCGACTAAGCCCCGTATGTTCCATGACCACAGCGGGGCGTAGCAGAGTGACCTTCGTCCTTGGGGATTGTGTTGCATCTTTCATGATTGTGACGCCTCGTACAGGTAACACAGCAGCACACGC
Organism: uncultured Gammaproteobacteria bacterium; assembly: GCA_963747595.1. Lineage (GTDB taxonomy): Bacteria > Pseudomonadota > Gammaproteobacteria > Xanthomonadales > Rhodanobacteraceae > Oleiagrimonas. The sequence continues at coordinate 961,216 of CAVVFO010000001.1, read as the reverse complement.
CACTGCGGCCTTTTGTGGGCGACACGTAAATCAAGCGCACGTGAAGGGCATAACTCTCACGTCGCATGGTGCTTCATGAGTCGCCAAGGCGTCGCCTATTACATGCTCATGGCTAAAGGCGTCAACGGTAGCGACGTGGCGATGCTTGTCTGCCGTACGAGGAAGATGCAGGCATTAAAGATTCAGCGACGCCAGCGCATCGCGGGCGCGGTCGCGGCGCAGGTGGCCGTAGTGGCGTTCAATCATCGCAACGGACGTGCCGCTGATTTGAGCAACGGTGAATAAATCCAAGCCGTCTGTAATCAGGTCGGTGATGACGCTGTGACGCAGCGTGTAGGAGCTGGCGCTGGCTGGTAGCCCGGCGGCGTGCACAGCTCGCTTGATCGGCTTTTTCCATGATTCCTTGTCCCATGGCTTACCGTCCCAGCGCGCGAAAAGATGCGCCGCAGGTAGCTTGCCGCGCGCGGCGTCTTTCAGCAGCGTTGCCGTGTCCGATGGCAGCAAAATGACGCGGCCCCCGCCCGCCTTGTCGTGTTCAATGTGCAGGGTGTTCTGACTGGCTTTGAAATCCTGAACACGCAACGCGGCGACGGCACCGGGGCGCAGCGGTAGCAGGCACAGCGCACGCACGAACGCGGTTGCATCGTCGGGTAAGTGTTCCAGCAAACGGCGACGTTCTGTGCGGTCCAGATACAAGTTGCGTCGGCCTTTGGCTTCCAGTGGCTTCAGTGCACCCCGCCATGGCAATGCCGACAATGCATAGCCGTCGGCGAGCGCCAGATTCAGCGCAGCACGAAGCACCACCATGTCGCGGTTGATTGTTGCCGGCGAGCGTTTCCGGGTAACCGCATCGCCTTTGCCGCGTCCTTTGCCTTTGCCCTTGCGGACCACGACGCCCGGAAGCTCCGCCAATCGTCTGCGCCACGCTTCGACGTGTGTCTTTTTCAGTTTGGGCAGTGGGATGGATGCAATGGGGTCGGCGTTTACGTAACGCTCGAATCGTGCACTCGCTTCATCCGCTTGGGCTTGGCCTTTCTCACGCAGCAGGTGTTCCGCATAGCGTTCGCAAGCCTGTCGAACCGTGATGACTTCATGCTGACCGCCGGCGTTCAGATGCTTGAACCAGTCCCGCGCCGCTTTGGATGCGGCACCGAACCGCTCACTCGCTGGCAGGTGGTCGAAAGTCCCAAGGGCATGATGCCGCTGCGCTCGATCAGCAGCGTCATACGCACGTGCCGCCCATGACCCGCTGGCGCTGGCGGTCATCTTGCGAAAGCCCAGGAACTCGCCCACAGCCAGCTTGTGCCAGTACGGATCGCGACGCGGTTTCAGCTTGTCGCGTTTGATGACGGTGGACAGGTCCATTGATCGTTTCCCGGTGGCCATTTTCAGGATGTATGAAAATAGTATGAAAAACATACCGGGAACGCAAGGGACGCAGTGAACAATAGAATCAATCAATTACAACGTCATGGGATGCCGTGAAACCCTGAAAATCACCCTTCACACGGCAGGGGTCACTGGTTCGATCCCAGTACCGCCCACCAATGAAATCGACAAGTCATGCAACTTGCGTGATCCAGGGGCCCGGTCTCAAAAGCCGGGCCTTTTTCATGGCTGGTGGTCGCATGATCATCTCGATGCACGCGGATGACAACGTGCTCCGCAACCGCGCCCCCGGCCATTTTTTCCGCATCCGGATGGTGATGCTTTACCCATCCACCACCTGTGCGGAGATACTCGCGCCCGGGCTGAAGCACCCCCTCCGCAGCACCGCTTGCGCACGCCACCGCGCGTGCTGCACGAGGACCGCTCGCGGCGACTCGGCTGTGACCGCGCGCGGATTCCGTTGATTCAGATCAACACGACAACGCGCCGAGGACATTAGGGTCGTCACTGCGACGTCACGGTGACGTCGACACCGCCCGAGGGAACCCTCATGTCTCCACAAGTTTCGCCCCCATGCATCGCAGCTTCTGCGGCGCGTCGCCTCGCTGGCTGTCTCCTGGGCATGCTGCTGCTGGTATTTGCAGCTCGCAGCCAGGCAGTACCGTCCTTCGCTCGTCAGACACAGCTGCCCTGCTCCGCCTGCCATGTAGGAGGGTTTGGGCCGCAACTGACGCCGTTCGGGCGGCAGTTCAAGCTGATGGGTTACACCATCAAGGCCGGCGATGGCCCCAACATGCCGCTGTCGATGATGCTGGTCGAATCCTACACGCACACAGCCGCGGCGCAGGCCGACCCGCCGGCGGACGGGTTCAGCCGCAACAACAACACCGAGCTGCAGCAAGCCTCGGTGTTCCTGGCGGGCCGCCTCAGCGAGCACCTGGGTGTATTCGCCCAGGCCACCTACTCCGAGAATGGCGGCCTATTCGGCTGGGACAATGCCGATTTGCGTTACGCCCGCAGCTTCACCGCGGGCGACCACACCGGACTGTGGGGTCTGACGCTCAACAACAATCCCTCGATTACCGACGTGTTCGCTACCGCGCCGGCATGGTCATACCCGTATACCTCGCCCGACCTCGCCCCCGGCGCACCTGCCGTGCCCATGTTGATCGACGGCCTGGGCGGACAGGTGGTGGGGCTGAACGCCTATACCCAAATCGACGGCGCGTGGTACCTGGAGGTCGGCGGCTACCGCTCACTCTCGCCTGCTTTCCTGCGCAGGGTCAACGCAGGCTTCGATGGGCGTGTCGTGGGGGTGGCACCGTACCTGCGCGCCTCCTACACGTGGAATCTGACTGGCGGCGACGTGGAGATCGGCGGGTTTGCGCTGGATACGCGGCGCACTCTGCCAGGCACCAACGCCTGGGGACAGGCCACTGCCATCTCCGGTCCCGGCGACCGCTTCCGCGACCTGGGTATCGATGCCAGTTTCCAGCGATTCCTCAAGGGTGACGACACGTTCACTATCAACGCGCTTTACGTGGCCGAACGTCAGACCCTGGATGCCACATTTGCCGCCGATGGGTCCAGCCATCTGCACGACCGGCTGCATGCGCTGAACATCAACAGCAGCTACTGGATTCACAACACCTGGGGCGCCACCCTTGGCGCCTTCGCCGACGACGGCAGCGCCGACGCCATTCTGTATGGGGACACGCAGCGGCCCGATACCAATGGCGGCATCGTCGAACTCGACTACAATCCGTTCGGTCAACAGGGGTCCTGGGGAGCGCCCTACGTGAACATGCGCATCGGTGCCCAGTACACCTTCTATGGCCGGTTCGCAGGTGCACGGCACAACATCGACGGCAACGGGCGCAGTGCCAGCGACAACAATACCTTCTACCTGTACCTCTGGCTCTCGATCTGAGCCCCGAGCCGCCGATCCCCGGTCCCGCCGGCAGGGGAACGGCGGGACCTCATCTGCGGAAATCGTCGCCGCTGGCCGCGTATCACGTTCATCAAGCCCTGGGCCCGGCGGCCGGCCGGCTGCCAGGGCGCGGCCATGGCGGCGCGCTCTCAAGGCTCCACCGCTGCTCGGTGATACGCACCACCCTGCGGACCCACGTCCCTTCGACCGCCATATCTGCGCCCTCTCCATGCCCATCGACATCGACCACGCCTGGACACGCAGGCGTTTTTCATGGGCGCGGGCCGGTCGCCGGGGCATAGCCACACCGGATTTCGTTGTGCGCGTGCTGACCGGCGCCCGAGCATCCATCGTGTGCATGGCTTCGTTGTCGGATGAGGCGGCGAACGACCCCGGGTTGCTGCCAGCACGCGCGGCGATCGAAACAAAGCAGTCGCGATGACGGACGGTCTCCGCAACCTGGCCCGCGGCATCGACACGGGTGCAGGTGCGGACCGCAAGACGAAGACAAGAGACTTCATGCAGCGCGGCGTCGCGGTCACTGCCCTCGCGCGGACCAGCCCTGCATCAGCATGAACGAAGCCTGATCCGGCGCCGGATGATGCATGTCATTTAACGGCTGATTTCACACGCGACCCACGAGCCGGCGACCAGCCTCGTGGGTGCAGCACCGGGTTTCATGAATCAGGAGAAAAAAGCAGCTGGCTGAGCCACGCGTTCGCGAGGCTCAAAAGGCATGGAACGGATCCTGGATCTGCTGTAGCCGATCTTGTCAATTCCACACGGGAGACTTTCATGTTCCAGCACAACAAGCGACTGCAATACACCGTCCGGGTCTCGCAATCGAACCCGGCCCTGGCCAATCTGATGCTCGAGCAGTTCGGCGGACCACAAGGCGAACTGGCAGCGGCCATGCGCTATTTCACCCAGGCGCTGGCCGAAGAAGACCCCGGACGCAAGGACATGCTTCTGGACATTGCCACCGAAGAACTGAGTCATCTGGAAATCATCGGTTCCCTCGTGGCCATGCTCAACCGCGGCGCCAAAGGCAAACTGGCGGAAACGACCGACCAGCAAGCCGCCATGTTTCGTGAACTCCAGGGCGAAGGCAACGACAGCCATGTCACGCAAGTGCTGTACGGGGGCGGGCCGGCCCTGATCAATTCGGCTGGTGTGCCGTGGAGTGGCGCATATGTCGACACCATCGGCGAACCGACGGCCGACCTCCGCTCCAATGTCGCGGCCGAGGCGCGAGCCAAACTCGTGTACGAACGGCTCATCAACGTCACCGACGATCCCGAGATCCGCGAGACCCTGGGTTTCCTGATGACCCGCGAAATCGCCCACCAGAAGCAGTTCGAGAAGGCGCTGTTCTCCATCGATAGCCACTTCCCCCCGGGCAAACTCCCCGGCGACGAGCGCTACGCGAATCTGTACGTCAATGCCTCGCAGGGAGCGGGCGATGCCGAGGGCCCCTGGAATCAGGGCGAGGAATGGGACGTGGTGACGCCGGGACCAGACAATATTACTGCCGGCGGCGGCGACGGTTCGGCCTCCGTCGACCTGACCGACAAGGAAGCATCGGCGGTATCGGCCTTTGCCTCACGGACCGAATCCGACAAGAGCACGAACCCGAGCGTCGGTGCCGAGCTCGCCGGCAAATCGGCATCGAAGACACACTGACATGTGTCGGCATGCAAAAGCGCCCGGCCCGCCATGAAGACCGGCATCACAATGGCGGCTTCCGCCGCCGACAGGACTGGCCCCATCGGCGGCGGAAGACATGCAGCGTATCGGAGATACCCGGTCCGCAGTGTGGGGGTACTCGTGGCGATAGCGCAGGAAACCTTGCCGGTTTCGCACCCCCGACTGATGACAGGCAACGGCGGCAGATCATCCGTGAGCCACGCGCCCACGGCAATGCGGCATCTCGCTGCCGATGCCTGACGCCGAGGCGAAACCGACATTCCCGCGCAACGCGTCATCTCGAAATCAAGCCAGCCATGCTGGAGTCTCATTGCGCTTCGGCATGTAACAGTTTGTCGGCGCGGCCTTTTCACGTGTTGCGCGGATCCATTGACATGACGAAGGCCGCAGATGAATTCGAACCCGAGCGTGTCGGCTGGCGCAGCGGGAATGGCGTGTCGCTTCCGGAGGTTTTCCGTTCGATCCCGGTCCCGGAAAAGGCGTCATGGTGGCGCAAGTTGGGCGCATTCACCGGGCCGGGTTTTCTGGTGGCCGTGGGCTATATGGACCCGGGCAACTGGGCCACCGATCTGGCGGGCGGATCGGCATTCGGCTACACACTGCTCTCGGTCATCCTGCTGTCCAACGTCATGGCGCTCACTCTGCAGGCGCTATCAGCCCGGTTGGGCATTGCCACGGGCCGCGATCTGGCCACGGCCTGTCGTGAAGCGTACGACTGGCCCGTTGCAATCTTTCTCTGGCTCCTGTGCGAGCTCGCCATCATCGCCTGCGATCTCGCCGAGGTGATCGGCACGGCGATCGGCCTCAATCTGCTGTTCGGCATTCCACTGCTCTGGGGCGTCTGTCTGACAGGACTCGATGTGCTGTTGATCCTGATGCTGCAAAAGTACGGTTTTCGATGGCTGGAGGCATTCATCATCGCGCTGATTGCCATCATCACTTTGTGCTTTCTCTACGAACTGCTCGCCTCGCAGCCGCAGATCGGGCCGATGCTGGCCGGGTTCGTTCCCGCATCACAGGTGGTCGCCGATCCGAAGGCGCTGTACATCGCCATGGGCATCCTTGGCGCGACGGTCATGCCGCACAACCTGTATCTGCATTCCGCGGCGGTACAAACCCGCGCGTTCGAGCGGACGAGGGCCGGCAAGCGCGGCGCCGCAAAATGGGCCACCGTCGACAGCACGATCGCGCTCTCCCTGGCGTTGTTCGTGAATGCTGCGATCCTCATTCTCGCGGCTGCCGCCTTCCACACGATCGGGCGTACGGACGTCGCCGAGATCCAGGATGCGTACCAGCTTTTGACGCCCACCCTGGGCGCAGCGGCGGCAAGCACCCTGTTTGCCGTGGCGCTGCTGGCGTCCGGTCAGAACTCGACGATCACCGCGACGCTGGCGGGGCAGATCGTCATGGAGGGGTTTACCGGACTGCGTCTGTCGCCGTGGCTACGCCGCCTGAGTACGCGAGGGCTGGCGCTCGTCCCCACCGTGGTCGTGGTGGCGACCTACGGCGAAAGCGGCACGGCCCGGCTGCTGATTGCGAGCCAGGTGGTACTGTCGATGCAGCTGCCCTTCGCGATCATTCCGCTCGTCCGGTTCACATCCGACAAGATGATGATGGGGAGCCTTGCCAGCCCCCTCTGGCTCAAGGCCGCGGCCTGGATCATCGCCGCCATCATTATCGCGCTCAACATCAAGCTGTTGCTGGATACGATGGCTTGACCGGAACCGGCGCACGAGGCGCCGTTCGCCAATAGCTGCCGCACACGGAACATCCACGCCGCACAACGCAGCCAAAAAACATGACGCACCCGAGCCTCACGCGAGGGCAGCGCGGCGCGGCGCCGGAACAGGCACAAAAAAACCCGGCCGCCGAAACCGGAGACCGGGATTTCAGAAAAAGCCCAGGAACTTACTTGTGCTTCTTGCTGACCGCCTTGCTGGCGTGGTGAGCGTGGCGCGCGTGGTGCGTGTGCTTGTGATGGCTGGACTTGGTGACGTGCGTGCCGGCCTTCGTTGCTGCTTTCGCATGGGTCGGGGCGGCGAGCGTCACTGCCGACAGGGACAGACCGGCCAGCATCACTACAACAGTTGCAAATGTACGCATGTGTGCAATCTCTCGAGAGAACCGCGGACCCGGTCGGAACCCGACAGCGCGGGGGCGCGGCGGCGTTAATGTGCGCGCGCGATCCAGTACGAAAGCTGAATGAAAAATCACCCTCGCAACAGGCTGTTTACATACGAGTTTTATCGCGCCCGCACGTGTTGCAGACACGCTTCCAGAAGACTGCGCACCACCGGCTGCAACGCCTGTGCGGCAGATTCCCTGTATGCGAAAGAGGTCTCGTCCATGTAGTTGCGTTGGGTCATTTCCAGCTGCACCGCCTCTACACCGTCGGCCGGGCGACCGTAATGGCGGGTGATGTGCCCGCCCCGGAAACGCGCATCGACCACATGCGAATACGTCGATTGCGACTCGAGCACCTCGACCAACGCCGCACGCAAGGCAGACGAACAGCTGGCGCCGGCGGCGGTTCCAAGATTCAGATCCGGCAGGTCACCATCGAACAGCATGGGGACGGCATGGCGGATGGAGTGCCCCTCCCACAGGACCACGTGACCATGCGCCTTGCGCAGACGCCCCAGCTCGGCTGCCAGTGCCGCGTGATACGGCCGCCACCAGGTGTCCACGCGCGCGGCAACGGCATCGGCATCGGGGGCCTGACCCTCCCTGTAGATCGGCCGGCCATCGAACATCACGGTCGGCACCAGGCCCGTCTCGCTTTGCCCGGGATACAACGCGTGTCCGTCGCTGGGGCGATTCAGATCCACCACGTAGCGGGAGGCGAACGGCCGCAGGACACTGGCGCCAAGGTCGCGTGCGAAGTCGTAAAAACGCCCCACGTGCCAGTCGGTATCCGGGGATTGACACGCTGCCGGATGCATGGTCTCGGCGATCGCATCGGGAATCATGCTGCCGTCATGTGGCAGGCTGACGAGGAGCGGCACCGTGCCGCGATGCAGGTCGAAGGTTTCCATGCCTCCTAGTGTACTGCTTCGCACTATTTAACCCATTCAGCGAATCGCTGGGCGTTCGGCTGCAAGGTACATTCGCGCCGGAAAGGTGGTTCCTTTTCAAGCGGATGCGCCGCGGCAGACGGGCGCCCAGCGGCTCGCCCTTCGGGAGCCAATCGCACGGGCCATGGCGGCGTTGCAGCACTTGCCAAGGGAACAAACCCTTGGCGGCACGCTGCGCCTTGCCATGCCCCGTGCGATTGGCTCTGAATGGGTCAAATAATGTGAAGCAGTACACTAGTGTACCGCCGTACGGATAAGGGAATTCATTCCATCAACACCATCTCTTCCGAGGAGGTGGGATGAATCGCCACCGTGGCGTCGAAATCGGCCTTGCGCGCGCCCAATTTCACGGCGAGAGCAAACCCCTGCAGCATCTCCTCGCAGCCTTCTCCGAGCATGTGTACCCCCACGACCGTCTCGTCAGCGCCGACACACACCAGCTTCATGAATGATTGTGCGTCTCGTCCGGCCAGCGACGCCGCCATGGGCGTGAATCGCGAACGATGCACGCGCACGGCATCGCCATGGACGGAACGCGCCTCCTCCTCGTTGAGACCGACCCCAGCCAGCGGCGGGTGCCCGAAGACCACGCTGGGAATACAGTCGTAGTCGAGGCACGCCTCCGGCTGACCGCCGAACAGACGATCCGCGAGGCGGCGACCCGCAGCGACCGCCACCGGGGTCAGCGGCTGGCGGCCAGTCACGTCGCCCAGCGCATACACCCCGGGAACGCTGGAATTCTGTTTCGCGTCGGTCAATATCTCGCCCTGCTCGCCCAGGGCCACATCCAGCGCCTCCAGTCCGATGCCGCCGCTGTTGGGCAAGCGGCCCACTGCCCAGATCAGGGCGTCGAACGGCTCCAGCTCGCCCCCCTTGCTGCAATCCATGATCACGCGTTCGCCATCGTCCGCACGGCGCAATGCATTGGCCGAGCACGCGTAGTTGATCTCGATGCCCGAATCGCGCATGCGCCCGGCCAGCGCCTGTGCCAGCTCCGCATCGAAGCCGCGCATCAAATGGCTGCGGCTGTAGATGCATACCTCTGCGCCCAGTGCATTGAGCACGCCGCTGAACTCCACGCCGATGTAGCCGCCGCCAATGATGGCCACGCGGCGCGGACAGGCACGCAGATCGAAAAATCCGTCCGAGGTGAACCCCAGGTCGAACCCGGGCACGTCCAGTTGCCGCGCATGGGCGCCGGTGGCGATCACCACATGGGGCGCGCAGATCGTGCGTTCGCCGGCCTCGACTGTATCCGTGCCGACAAGGCGACCATGTTCGGCAATCAGTTCGATATCCAGCCTGGCAATACGTTGTCGATAGCCTTCGTGGATGTGATCGATATAACGCTCCCGCCGCGCCACGAAGTGTTCCCAGTCCAGCGCACCGGGGACCAGATCGAAACCGTATTCGACCGCCAGTCCCTGCGAAATCGCTGTCTGCGCGGCGATCCACATGGCTTTCTTGGGAACACAGCCCACGTTGACGCAGGTTCCGCCCAGTGCTCCGGGTTCCAGCAGGGCCACGCGCGCGCCATGCTCCGCTGCCCGCGACGCCATGGCCATGCCGCCCGACCCGGCACCCAGCACGATGAGGTCGAATGTGTTGGTGTCGGTCATACATGATCTCCTTTCGATCCGCACGCATCGCCGCGGTGACCGCACGCGCCCGGCGACTTCTTGCGCTGCATCGAACATGCCGCACTCACTGCACCGGCCGCAAGCGTAGCCCGCGCGGCGTCAAGAAACCCTCCACCAGCTCGAACCCGCCCTGCACCAGCAACGCCAGCAATGCCGCCGGAATGGCGCCTTGCAGGATCAGTCCGATGTCGTCCAGGCGGATCCCGGTGAGAATGGGTTGCCCGTAGCCGCCCGCCCCGATCAGCGCGCCCAGCGTCGCAGTGCCCACATTGATCACCGCGGCAATCTTCACACCGGCGAGAATGGAGCGCATGGCCAGCGGCAGTTCCACACGCCACAGGCGCACCCGCCGCGGCAGGCCCATGGCGGCGGCCGACTCCAGCAGCGATGCGTCGATACCGATGAGACCCGCATGCGTGTTGCGCACGATCGGCAGCAGACTGTAGAAGAACAATGCCGCGATCGCCGGCCCCGCGCCGATGCCGAATAGCGGGATCATGAACACGAACATTGCCAGCGACGGCACCGTCTGCAATATCCCGGTGGCGCCGATCACCACCTGCCCCAACCGCGGCAATCGCGCCGCAAGAACACCCAGTGGCAGCGCCAGCAGCAAGGCCAGCAGCAGCGAAACGCCCACCAACTCGAGGTGCGCCATGGTGTTGTGCCACAGCCGCGACCAGAGTCCGACATCCAGCGACTGGGCCCGCATGCCAAGAAAGGACGCGGCAACGCTGGTCTCGCTTTTGTGCGCCAGCTTCACCTGCGCATTCATGTGCCGCATCGCCTTCACATCGATCCGTCCGCCCAGCGCATCCAGCGCCGCGACCGCGCCGGGAACACGCTGCGGCAGGTCCAGCCGGTACAGGAAGACCGCGCGGTAGTCGGGAAAATAATGCTTCGGATCGCGCAACGTGCGTAGATGGTAGTAATCGATATCGGCATCGGTGGTGTAGACATCGACCACGTCCACCGCCCCCGTGGCCAGCGCGCGGTAGGCCAGGTCATGATCCATGCCGCGCACGTGCGTTTGCGGCAAGCCGTACGCCTTGCGCAAGCCTGGCCAGCCGTCGCCGCGCTGCATGAATTCATTGGAAAAGCCGAATACCAGCCGCGCATGGCGACGCAGGTCGCCGATGTTGTCCACATGCAGTGCGCCGGCACGTTGCTGGCGCATGGCCAGCGCGTAGCTGTCCTGGAACCCCAGCGGCGCCGAGACGCCGATACCCAGCGGTTTCAGTTGCGCGCGAATCTGCGCCAGGCTGGCCCCGGCGGGCAACTGCGGCACGAGTTCCTGCACGATGGTGCCGGTGTATTCCGGGTACACATCGATGGACCCCTGGCGCAGGCCCTGCCAAAGGATCCGCGTGCCACCGAGGCTGCGTCGATGCACTGCATCGATGTCTCGGCTTCGCAACTGCAGGCGCGCCACCTCGCCCAGCACCACGGACTCGGTAAATGTCTTGGAGCCGATGCGTACCGGCGGCGGCGCGCCTGCCGCCACCGGCGCTACCATCAGCAGCAGTCCAAGATACGTCACAATCTGCCGCAAAACGGTCACCGCGACGGCTCCGGCAATGCGCGCGCGCTGTCCAGGAATCGCGTGACGAAGGCGCTGGCCGGCTGCTGCCGGAAGTCCTCCAGCGACCCGTCCTGCAATACCGACCCCTCGTGCAGCAGCACCAGACGCGACGCCAGATAGGCCGCCTCGGCCATGTCATGGGTCACCAGCACCACGGTCTTGTCCAGTCGCTGGAAGATGCCGCGCAGTTCGGCCTGCAAGTCGTGACGCACGACTGGATCGAGCGCCCCCAGCGGCTCGTCCATCAGCAGCACCGGCGGGTCCATCATCAGGGCGCGCATCAATGCCACACGCTGGCGCTGCCCCCCGGACAGCTCGGCCGGGAAACGCCGCAGAAGGGATACATCCAGATGCGTCAGATCGGCCAGTTGTTCTGCCCGTTGCGCGATACGCGTCGATGTCCAGCCAAGGTGCCGCGGCAACAGCGAGAGATTGCCGAAGGCGGTCAAGTGCGGGAACAGCCCACCCTCCTGGATCACGTAACCGATGCGCTGACGCAACCTCTGCAGTTGCCCGCGTTGCAGCGCCTTGCCGTGGAAATACACCCTGCCCGTATCCGGCCACACCAGCCCGATCAACAGGCGCAGCAGCGTGGACTTGCCCGAACCGCTGCTGCCGATCAGCGCCGTGACACTGTTGCGGCCGATCGCCAGGCTGACCGCATCCACCGCGCGATCGTCGCCGAACTGCTTGCAGACCCGGTCCAGCCGGAACATGGCATCGTCACTTGTCTCGCTCACGTACGGTTCGTCCCGAAAGCTCCTCAGGGAGCGCCAGTCTAGTGCTTCCCGGCAGCTCGCCCTTCAACACGCCATCCGCTGGCCGCTGGCATCGTTCCTGCATGGGATGGATCGTCTCCAGAGGGAATTCCACGATGAGCGCTACCACCTCCGAAATGCTTCTGGCCATGCGCAGCCCCGACGCGGGCTGGCTCGCCGTGATCGCCTGTGTGCTGGACGAGGCGAGCCGCGATCCCGACTTCAACGCACGCCAGCGCGAGCTCACCGCGCAACTGCTGCAACACGACGGCCCGCTGCCCGACGCACTGGCCGACGCCGCGCGCCGCCGCGCCAGCCGCTTTGAAGGCGAGCTTGCCAACGAGATGGGGCGCGCTACCGATGCCGTCTGCGGCAACCCGTTCGGTGCCCCGCAGCGTCCGAAACTGACGCTCGTGGGCGACCGCTGACTCCATCCGAAAAAGACATCAGGCTCATTCAAAGAAGTTGCCGTAACTCTTTGACTGTTATACCCTAAGGGACATTCAGCGCCGAGGTTCAAGCGAATGTCCCAGGCCAGACGCACTGCCACCTTCGCGGATTCCAAGCGATTGCAAGCATGGCGCCGTCTGCCCTTGCTCCTCGCCGCCCTGCTGCTGGCCGCATGCGCCAGCGTGCCGCACCGCCCTTCCGCGCAGCCGGCGGTGGGCCAACAGAGATGGCCGCAGGCCGCCTCTCCGCAGGAAGCCAACAACGTGCTGATCCACGCCATCGGCCTGGTGGGAACGCCCTATCACTGGGGCGGCAACACCCCTGCAAGCGGCTTCGACTGCAGCGGTCTGGTGGACTATGTCTACCGCACCAGCGCTCACGTGCAACTTCCGCGCACGTCACGCGCCATGTCGCGCTTGCGTGCCCCCAAGATCCGGTATCCCCGGCGCCTGGCCACAGGGGATCTGCTGTTCTTCCGCACGTCGGGCCACCGTATCAGCCATGTCGCCATCTATGTGGGCAAGGGCCGCTTCGTGCACGCGCCCAATACCGGCGGCACCGTGGAACTGAGCAGCCTCGCCAACCGTTACTGGCGCACGCACTTCGCCTATGCCCGCCGCGTGCTGGACTGACCCACAGGACTGCAGACGAAGAGATACGGCCCGATGACCCGCGCCATGCAGAGATGCCTCAACGCAGACCAACTTGCCCGCAGCCCGTCGTACTGCTCCTGAACGCTGCGCTGTTCGCGCTTTTTTCACGAACCGATCTATACCTTTACCTGCAGACGTCCCCTCTATCCAGCGTCTTGTCGGAACAGGGAGGTTGGGCCCGATACGACCCAACGGGCTGTGGTTCATGACACGCCGGCTGACCTGAACCATCCCGGTTCCTCGTGCTCCCCTGCCATAAGGTCGGGAGCACCGCTGGGTGGCGGCTGAAAACCACCGGCGTCGCACGCAGATGGAAGCGCGGAGGCAGCTGCAACACCAGCCTGCAGCCTGCAGGAACACGTGGAGGGGCTGGGTTTTTGGGCGCCAGCCGGCGGTGCCGAATTCCTGCCTTGCCACAGCGCTGCGCCATGCTGGACATGTCGCTCGCAGGGGGCGCGATATTGCGCGGCTGCTGCGGGCCGAGACGAAGAAGGTGTCATTGTGAAAAGCGACAATCGTCAGCAAAGTCCGACACCCTCCATGAAACATGCGTGTCTGCAGGCTCCTGTGACAGCACGTGCCCAGAGATCTCGACGCGCCATCGCGTGCCTGAAACGCATGGCGCCAGGTCTCGGGCGCTGGACCGTGCTGGGTGCGCTGGTTCTGATGCTTGCCGCATGTGGTGGCCATACGCACTTGAGTTTTCTCGATCCGCAGGGCCCGGTGGCCAATGCCCAGCGCTGGCACTTCTACTGGGTGCTGGCAATCATGGCGGTGCTGGTGGCGGGGCCGATCTTTCTGCTGACGCCGCTCATTGTCTGGCGCTACCGCTATGGCAAGAAGAAATCCAAGTACACGCCCAGGTGGAGGGTATCCTGGATACTGGAGATCACCGCCTGGGGTGGACCGATCCTCATCGTCGTGGCGCTGGGCTTTTTCGTGTGGCGCGACACGCACAAGCTGGACCCCTACAAGCCGCTGGCATCCAGTCAGGCACCGTTGCGCGTGCAAGTGATCGGTTACGACTGGAAGTGGATGTTCATCTATCCCCAGCAGGGCATCGCCAGCATCGGCACCCTGGCTCTCCCGGCCGGGCGGCCCGTCTCCATGGAGATCACCTCCGCGACGGTGATGCAATCGTTATTCATTCCCGCGCTGGGCAGCCAGATCTACGCCATGGGCGGCATGGTCAGTCAATTGAATCTGCAGGCAAGCAAGCCTGGAAAATTCCTCGGCGAAAACACCATGTACAACGGCAACGGCTTCCATCACCAACAGTTCACTGCGGCTGCCATGACACCGGCCCACTTCAAGGCGTGGGTGCGCAAGGTCCGCACCACCGGTATTGCGCTCAATGCGCAGACGCTGCGGATCATCGAGCGGAGGGACAAGCGTAGCGACCTGATTGCCGCACTGCCGCAGGCCAGGGTCAAGTCGATGCACGGCAACGTGTATCTGACCGACGTGAAAAACACACTGTTTCCGGCAGTGGTCATGGCCATCATGAACGGCAGGCGGACCCTGCCGCAAAGCGCCTTTGCCCATCCCCATCTGGCGCCGCGCAGCCCTGGCAGCGACGCCCATCCATCGACGGAGCAAACGCGATGAGCAACCCCGCCATTTCGGTCGGGCCGTTCCTGGGACGACTCAGCCTGCACTCGCTACCGTTCTGGGACATGGTGGAGCATCCCACTGAAAGCCACATCGTCAACGGCTGTATCGCCACGTTCGCCGCATCGATCGTGGTGATCGGCGCGCTGGTCACTGTCTGGTTGCTGACCAGATACAAGCTCTGGCGCCCGTTGTGGTCGGACTGGGTGACCAGCGCCGACCACAAGAAGATCGGCATCATGTATATCGTGATCGCCTTCGTGATGCTCGCGCGCGCGCTGATCGAAGCGGCACTGATGCGCACGCAGCAGGCCGTCGGGCTGGGCGGCGGCTTCCTCTCGCCGGATCATTTCGCCGAGCTTTTCAGTACCCATGGCACCATCATGATCTTCTTCATGGCGATGCCGTTCCTCATCGGCGTTATCAACTACGTCATGCCCACGCAGATCGGCGCGCGCGATGTCTCGTTCCCCGTGCTCAATTCGGTCAGTCTGGCGCTGACCGCGGCGGGTGCGGCGCTGGTGATGATTTCATTGTGCCTGGGCAAGTTCTCTACCGGTGGCTGGTTCGGTTACCCGCCGTATACGGAGGCCTCCTTCAGTCCTGGCGTCGGGCCGGACTACTGGATCTGGGCACTGACCCTGTCATCGCTGGGATCGACGTTCACCGGCCTGAATTTTTTCGCCACCATCTACAAGGAGCGCGCTCCGGGGATGAAGCTGATGCGCATGCCGCTGTTCACGTGGACCGCCCTGTGCACCTCCATCCTGATGGTCTTCGCGATGCCGCCGCTCACCGTGGCAACTGCGCAGCTGGCGCTGGACCGTTACCTGGGGTTTCACTATTTCACCAATGCCCTGGGCGGCAACATGATGAACTTTGCCAACCTGTTCTGGCTGTTCGGTCACCCGGAGGTCTATATCCTCATCCTGCCCGCCTTCGGCGTGTATTCGGAAGTCTTCGCCACATTCTCCGGGAAGGTGCTTTACGGCTACAGGTCGCTGGTCATGGCCACCATGGCCATTGCGATCCTCTCCTTCTCGGTGTGGCTGCATCATTTCTTCACCATGGGCCAGAGCGCCAATCTCAATGCGCTCTTCGGCATCGCCTCGATGATGATCGGCATTCCCACCGGAGTGAAAATCTACGACTGGATGCTGACCATGGTCCGCGGCCGCGTACGGCTCACCGTCCCCATGGTGTATTCGCTCGGCTTTCTCCTGCTGTTCGTGCTGGGCGGCATGAGTGGGGTCCTGCTGGCCAACCCGAGCATCGATTATCAGGTGCACAACACGGTGTTCCTGGTCGCCCATTTCCACAACATGCTGGTGCCCGGCCTGCTGTTCGGCATGCTTTCCGCCTATCACTTCTGGTTTCCCAAGGCATTCGGCTTCCGTCTCAACGAACGTTGGGGCATGATTTCGGCGTTGTGCTGGATCTTCGGCTTCATGCTGGCATTTTTTCCGCTGTATGCCCTGGGCATCATGGGTTTGCCGCGACGCACGGTGGCCTATTCGCACCCCGCGTACGTTCCGTGGGAATGGGTGGCCTTCGTTGGTGCGCTGCTGGTACTGGCGGCCCTCGCGTCACTGATGTGGCAGCTGTGGACCTCGATCAAGCACCGCGAGGAGAACCGGGTGAGCGTGGGCGACCCCTGGGACGGCCGCAGTCTCGAATGGGCGAACTCTGCCCCACCCCCGGAGTACAACTTCGCTGCGATCCCCGTGGTCACGGGCCGCGATGCATTCACCATGGGCAAGGAGGATGGCAGCGCCTATCGGCGCCTCGATACATACGAGGACATCGAACTGCCCAAGAACAGCGCCCTGGGGCCTGCGGTCGCCGTGATCGGTTTTGGCCTCGCTTTCGGTCTGGTCTGGCATATCTGGTGGATGGTGGTCCTGTTCTTCCTGGCGGCAATAGCAGCCATGATCATCCGCGGCTTCGCACGCGACACCACGCGCGTGATCTCCGCAGAGGAGGTGCGCAAGCAACACCATCGCTGGATCGACGCGGTCGAAGCCGCCACCGCCGTCTCCCGCGCGAACGAATGCAAACCGGCGAACGCCGGTCTGGCGCAACACGATGCTGACGGAGTGGTGCCATGAGCCAGGAAGCCATCAAACATCCCGGCCTGAATCTGGGCACCACACACGGCACGGACAATGACGCCGCCACCGGCATGATGTTCGGTTTCTGGGTCTTCCTGATGAGCGACGCCATCCTGTTCGGCATGGTGTTCGGGACCTACGTGACCTACGTGCATTCGACGGCTGGCGGTCCGGGACCGCAACAGCTCTACGACATCAAGAGCGTATTCATCGAGACCATGCTGCTGCTGACCAGCAGCTTCACCTTCGGCATGGCGTCGCTGGCGTTGAAATACAAACACGGCAAGGCGCAGCTGGTTGGCTGGATGGTCATCACGTTGCTGCTGGGCATCGGCTTCATCCGCCTGGAGATGCACGATTTCTTCAGCATGTTCTCCAAGGGGGGATTTCCCACCCGCAGCGGGTATCTTTCCGCGTTCTTCGATCTGGTGCCCTTGCACGGCTTGCACGTCGCCAGTGGATGCATCTGGTTGATCTGCCTGCTGGGCCAGATCGCACGCTACGGTGTAGACACGAAGACCAAGCTGGGCATCATGCGTCTGGCGCTGTTCTGGCATTTCCTGGACATCGTCTGGATCGCGATTTTCACGGTGGTTTATCTGACGGGGCTGACATGAGCGAGCAGACCGACAACGGCCAGGACGCAGCCGACTGGAAGCAGCAGGAGCGTCGCGAGCTGGGCTCCTATGTCTGGGGCATCGGTCTGGCGTTGTTGCTGACCCTGGTCCCGTTTGCACTGGTGCGTTGGGGCTCCGGCATCTCCCATTTGACGATATTCATCGTCATCGGCGCCTTCGCGCTGGTGCAGATGCTGGTGCACTTTCGCTTCTTCCTGCATATCGGCTTTCGCCAGAAACGCGAGGACCTGCTGCTACTGCTGTTCTCCGCTTCTGTTCTGGTCACCATGGTGGCCGGCACCATCTGGATCCTGACCAGCCTGGCACTGCGGATGGCGATACCAGTGTCGCCCCCCTGAGCAGGCGGAGACGTCCCCGGGAGCGATCGGTCCGGCCGGCATGTGGCATCGTGCGCCTGCCCGGGGCTGCATCTTTGCGGGGCCGCATGAGGCATGCCACATGGGGGATGTGACCGGCCGCGCCTTCGAGATCCGCGCCAGGATGTTTCAGGGGTCGGCATGAAGGGAGCGTCCGGCACGCCGCGCCGTCGGCGATGCGCCTGTGCGGCGGCAATCAGTGAGCGTGGGCGCCCGGCCCGTGCGCATGACCATGCTCGAGCTCCTCGGCGGTAGCTTCGCGCACGTCCATCACCTCGATATCGAAGTTCAGCGTCTTGCCGGCCATCGGATGGTTCAAGTCCACATCCACCGTGGTCATTCCCACCTTCTTCACCGTCACCACACGCTGCCCGCCTTCCTTCAGCGTCAGCGCCGCGGTCATGCCGGGTTTGAGACGCGCACCATTGCGGAAATACTTCTTCGGCACACGCTGCGCATGATCTTCCTGATAGGTGCCGTACGCCTCCTCCGGAGGCAGTTCGATCTGGAAGGTATCCCCCGCCTCGTGATCGTGCAGAGCCGCTTCCATGCCGGGGATCAGGGCGCCGCGCCCGAGCAGCACGTGCATGCTCTCCGCGCGATCGCGCGAACTCTCCACCCGCTCACCGTCGGCGGACAATGTGTAATGAAACTCGACGACGGAATCCTTGCTGGCTTTCATGCGGCTGCACTCGTAATGGTGTAAAGCGCCGCATCATAGCTGCGCGGCCGCGGCTAGTCACTGTGGTCCTTCGCCGGGGCCGGCGAAGGAACGCCCACGCGCCTCCGGCCCCAGCCATGTGAGCAACGCCAGCAGCAGTGCCACCACGCACAGCCAGATCGCCATGACCATCGCGTAATCGCCCCCGAACCGATGCGCCAGCCAGGATTGCGTGGTGGCCGTGGCGGCCGCCAGCAGGTTGCCCAGCTGATAGGCGAACCCGGGCAGCGTGCCGCGTACGTCGCCGGGCGACAGTTCGTTGAGGTGTGTGGGCACCACACCCCAGGCGCCCTGCACCATCACCTGGATCAGAAAGGCGCCCGCACCCAGAAGGATCAGCTGCGCCGCCTGCCCCTGCCAACCGAAAAACGGCGCCAGACGCTCGCCGAACAGCCACAGTGGCACCACGGGAACCGCCAGCAGCGCAGCGGTCATGATCGCCGGACGCCGTCCGACCCGTTGCGACCATGCAGCAAACGCCAGCCCGCCGACCACCGCGCCTGCATTCAACACCATGGTCAGGATGGTGACCGTGCCCGCCCCCATGTGCAGCTGCGACTTGAGGAAGGTCGGATACATGTCCTGCGAACCATGACTGAACATGTTGAACGCACCCATCAGCAGCATCATGAACACGAACAACGTCCAGTGCCCGCGCATCGATGCAAATACATTCTTCCGCCGCCTTCTCGCGCCGGTCTGCCAGCTGGGCGATTCCGGCACCTTGCTGCGCAGGTACAGCACCAGAAAGGCCGGCAACACGCCAACCACGAACATGCCGCGCCAGCTGAAGCCCATCACGTCGGTCACCAACCAATAGGCCAGCGCACCCAGGAAATAGCCGCACGGATAGCCGCTCTGCAGCACGCCCGACACCAGGCCGCGGGCGCGCGCCGGAATGCTCTCCATGGCCAGCGCAGCGCCGATGCCCCATTCGCCTCCCATGGCAATGCCGAACAGGAAGCGCAGCAGCAGCAAGACCCACAACGATGGCGCAAATGCGCACGCCAGCCCCAGGATCGAGAACAGCGCCACATCGGCCATCAGCACCGGGCGACGCCCGTAGCGATCCGCCAGGCGCCCGAACAGCAGCGCACCCAGAGGCCGTGCCGCCAGGGTCAGAAGGATGCCCAGCGACACCTCGGTGGTACTGGAATGAAATGTCCGGGCGACATCATCCAGTACGAACACCAGCAAGAAAAAATCGAACGCATCCAGCGTCCAGCCCAGGAAGCTGGCCAGCACCGTATGGCGCTGCGCGCTATTCAGATCACGCAGCACAGCGGGTATCAACATGTCACCGCACTCCCCTTTCCTGCCGAAACCATCACCATAAAAGATGCCGAGGAAAACCGGCACCCACACAGCTCAAAGCAACACAAGGCGTACATGGGCCATCTTCAGCAGCCGAAGCATGCCGGCCTGCTCGCGGCGTACGGGTCCACATCCGCCAGCACATGTTCAGGTGCGCCCTGCATCGTCGGGTCGGATCCGCGCCGTCAGCACGTGATCCTCCCAGCAGCCGGCAATACACATGTAGCGTCGCGCATACCCCTCCTTCTCGAACCCCAGACGCTGCAGCAAGCGACCGCTGCGCGCATTGCGCGGCATGTAATTGGCCATGACACGATGCAGCTGCAGATGATCGAACGCGAATCCCAGGCCGGACTGCAACACTTCGTACATCAGTCCGCGGCCTTGCATATCGCGCGCCACGCCATACCCCAGATGGCATGCCTGGAATACCCCGCGTACCACGTTGCTCAATGTGAAGGAGGCCAGGATGCGCGTGTGTTCGAGATCGAATGCCAGCAGCGGATATCCAAGGCCGGCGCGTGCCATGGTGGTCGCGCCAGCAATGCTGCGGCGACTGCCCTCGATGCTGTAATAGGCCGTCGTGCGCTCGGGCTCCCAGGGCCCCAGATGATGCCGATTCTCGATGCGGTAGCGCTGCAGCAGCGGCGCATCATCAGCCGACGGCAGCGCAATCACGCTGCGCGGGGTTGAAAACTCGGGAACCGTGGACATCGGCGCAGTTTAACCGACACATCACCGCGTGTGAGGCGCACACACACGGGACCTGTCGATGCACTACACTATGCGGCCCGGGTCCGGCGCCACCCCCACCGTCGACTCACCCGCTCCTCCCGTTTTCGGTCGCTGCCATGCGCGGCCATCGCCTTTGCGAGACTTACCCAATGTCGTCCCCTATCGCCGCCGAAGCGGCTGCCCCGCGTTTTTCCGATCTGGACCTGTCCGAACAGGTACTGCGCGCCCTCGTCGACGTGGGCTACGAAACGCCCTCGCCCATCCAGGCGGCCACGCTGCCGCCGCTGCTGCAAGGCCGCGATGTGCTGGGCCAGGCGCAGACCGGCACGGGCAAGACTGCCGCCTTCGCATTGCCGATCCTCTCGCGGCTGGAAGCGAAAGCCGGCAAGCCGCAAGCGCTGGTACTGGCGCCCACGCGCGAACTGGCCATCCAGGTGGCCGAGGCATTCCAGCGCTATGCCGCGCATATCCCGAATTTCCGCGTATTGCCGATCTACGGCGGCCAGGGCTATGGCCCGCAGCTGCAGGGTCTGCGCCGCGGCGTGCACGTCGTGGTGGGCACACCCGGCCGCGTCATCGACCACATGAAACGCGGTTCGCTGGACCTGTCGCAGCTGCGTTTCATGGTGCTGGACGAAGCCGACGAGATGCTGCGCATGGGCTTCGCCGAGGATGTCGACCTGGTGCTAAAGGCCACGCCGGAGAGCCGCCAGATGGCGCTGTTCTCGGCCACCATGCCCAAGCAGATCCGGCGCATCGCGCAGACCCACCTGAAGGATCCGGTGGAAATCTCCATCGCCGCAAAAACCACCACTGCCACCAACATCCGCCAGCGCTACTGGAACGTCAGCGGCGTGCACAAGCTCGATGCGCTGACCCGTATCCTGGAGGCCGAACCGTTCGACGCCATGCTGGTATTCGCCCGCACCAAGCAGTCCACGGAAGACCTGGCCACGCGGCTGCAGGCGCGCGGCTTCACCGCCGCGGCCATCAACGGCGACATCGCGCAGAAGCAGCGCGAGCGCGTCATCGGCCAGCTGCGCGACGCCAAGCTGGATATCCTGGTGGCCACCGACGTGGCCGCGCGCGGCCTGGATGTGGAGCGCATCAGCCACGTGCTGAACTTCGACATTCCGTACGATACCGAATCCTATGTGCACCGCATCGGCCGCACCGGCCGCGCCGGTCGCAGCGGCGAGGCGATCCTGTTCGTTTCGCCGCGCGAGCGCGGCATGCTGCGTGCCATCGAACGCGCCACGCGCCAGAACATCACGCCGATGCACCTGCCCACCGTGGATGATGTCAACGATCGCCGCGTGGCACGTTTCAAGCAGGATATCAGCGACACCTTGAGTGCCGGTGCGCTGGGTACGTTCCAGTCACTGATCGAGCAGTACAGCGAAGAACACGACATTCCGCCGGTGGAAATTGCCGCGGCACTGGCAAAGATGGCCCATGGCGGCAAACCGCTGCTGCTCAATCCGCCCACCGCAAAGGAACGTGCCGCAGCCAAGGCCGACGCGCAGAAGCCGGCGCGCCAGGACCGCCCCAGGGACAAGCGCGCCTCCCGCGATGCGCCGCCGCAGCGCCCGCACGTCACGGAAAGCGGCAAACAGACCTGGCGCCTGGAAGTGGGCCACGTGCACGGCGTCAAACCCGGCAACATCATCGGCGCCATCGCCAACGAGGCCGGTCTGGACAGCCAGTACATCGGCCGCCTCAGCATCCGCGACGATCACAGCCTGATCGACCTGCCCGAAGGCATGCCCAAGGAACTGGTGCAGCACCTGAAAAAGGTGCGCGTTGCTGGACAGATGCTGCGGCTCACGCCGCACAAGGACGACGGCAAGGCCGGTTCACGCAAGCCGGCCCGCGGGCCGCAACGCGACCCGGGCAAAGGTGCCGCACACGGGACGCGCCCGCCGCGCCGCAAGCGCTGAACTGCGGCAGCGTGAGGGATTTGGCCCGGCCCATAAGACAAACTTCCCCATGCGCCTCATCCCCGCGAACCGCCCGCCGCTGTCCGGGGGCGAACTCGCCAGACCCCATTCGCCCCACATCTCCAAGGACGCCACCACTTTTTCCACGCCGTGCATGGGTCGCTTCGCCGCCGGCTGACGTGGGGTCGCTTGTCACCAGCATCGCCCACGCATGGGGAGGCGGCCATACCCCGCATCGAGGTGCGATCACCTCGCAGCGGTGGCGTCGGCAGAATCGCCAAACCATGTGATATCGACGACGAACAGCAGCATGGCCGCGCCCGACAACATCAGGAACACGATCGGGATATCCATCACCGTCCCCGCATGCAGCGCGCTCATGCCTACCGTACCCAGTGCGGCCACGCCCATCTGCACGCCGCCCAGCAGCGACGATGCGGTGCCGGTGTCCTTGTCGAACGGAGCCATCGCCCGCGCCGTGGCAATCGGTACCACCAGGCCGACGCCGATGAAGGACACGCCGATCGGCAACAGGTAGTCCGTCAGCGTGCCCTGCTTGCCGATGACCAGGGCCACCATGAGAAGCCCCAGCGACGCGGCCAGCAGGATGCCGAGGCCGCAGGCCAGAAGCAGCCGCGAGGAGACCTTGCCACTCAACACTGCCCCCGTGCCGGCACCGATGACGAAGGCAACCAGGATTGCCACTGACACGATCATGATGGCCAGGTTGCCGAGACCCAGCACTTTCAGCACCAGGTCCGGGGCGCCGATCAATGCGGTGTAGACCACGCCGATGCAAAATCCGCTCAGCGCGGCATAGACCAGAAAACCGGGGGTTTTCAGGTCCTCGAGATACGTCTTCCCCAACCGTTTGGGCTGCAGGGCCTGGCGGTCCAGATCCACGTTGGTTTCCGGCAGGTAGAACCAGACCAGTGCACCCAGGATCAGGGCCAGGATCACCAGCAACCCGAAATTGGCGTGCCAACCCAGCCACTGCGCCACGTAGATGCCCGCAATGGGGCCTGCCGCGGGCGCCAGTGCGAAAGCCGCATTGATCCTGGCGTAGATGCTCTGGCGTCGGTCCGAGGCGAAGGCATCGCGCACCATCGCATCGGCAATCACGCCGCCCGCGCACGCGCCCATGCCCTGCACCAGCCGGCCGCCGATCAACGGATAGATATTGAAGCTGAGCAGCGAGATCAAGCCACCGAGCAGCAGGATCGCCGTGCCTGTCAGCATCACCGGTCGGCGTCCGTAGCGGTCCGAGGCGGGGCCGTACAGCAAACGGCTGAACGCCGAGCCGAACAGGTAGGAGGCCATGGTGAACTGCACCATGCCGTAGCCGGCATGCAGCGAATGCGCAATGGCCGGCATGGCCGGCGTGTATTCGGTATCGCCGAACGGGCCGATGGCCATCATCAGCGCCAGCAGTGTCAGCGCCGGCTGCGGGACCTTGCGGCC
Organism: uncultured Gammaproteobacteria bacterium; assembly: GCA_963747595.1. GTDB lineage: Bacteria > Pseudomonadota > Gammaproteobacteria > Xanthomonadales > Rhodanobacteraceae > Oleiagrimonas. Next base: position 937,146 of record CAVVFO010000001.1, on the reverse strand, counting down.
CTTGCGAGCGGAGTTCAAGACGCTGCAGCCATATCGACTCTGCGCGGTTCTGCATCAGTGCGGTCGGGAAGCATGCACAGAGAACAGGACATACCAAAGGAATACATGGAGTTCATCATTGCCCGCCTACGCTAACTGGAATTGGATGCCCCACGGGGTGAAACCGTCAGACGCTACGCAGCAGGTCCGGTGGCGAACGGCACAGCAGGCAACGACTGATGGCAAAGACGGCAAGTTTATCGGCACCGATGCGAATACTGCGTGATTGGCTCCAGCGAGGTCTCGAGGAGCCACTCGAACGGCTGGTCGGGGGCCCCGCACGACTGAAGGTCATCGTGTTGCTTGCCTGCGTTCTCGGACTCGACAGCGCCGACAAGGCCACGATCGGCGCCATTGCGGCACAACTGAAAGATGCATTGCATATCGGCAACGTCCAGGTGGGCCTTCTGGTCACCGCGTCCACCGCCGTCGGCGCCCTCGTCACGCTGCCCTTCGGAATACTGGCCGACCGGGTCAACCGCAGCCGGCTGCTGGTGGCCGCCATCATCGCTTGGTCGCTGGCCATGATCCTCAACGGCGCATCGACCTCCTACGACATGCTGCTGGCAAGCCGGCTGATCCTCGGCATCATCATCGCGGCCGCCAGTCCGGCCGTGGTCTCGTTGGTGGGTGATTTTTTCCGCCCCGGGGAGCGCGGGCGCATTTTCGGCTACATCATTGCCGGGGAACTCATCGGCGTCGCTGTAGGCTTCCTGCTGTCCGGCAACATCGCCGCCATCTTGTCGTGGCGTGCCGCGTTCTGGCTGTTGGCACTGATCGGTTTTGTGCTGGCATACGTGATCTGGCGCCTGCTGCCGGAACCGGCGCGCGGTGGCCAGAGCTTCGTTCCCGAAGGCGCCGAGAAGGTACCGGCCAGCGAGGAAACCAGTGCCGCGGAAGACGCCGAGATGCCCGATCCGGCCCGAGATAAAACCCACGACGACGACGGCCAGATCGAGGAGCAGATCGAGTCACGGGGATTCAAGCCGCATGACGAGTTGGTACTCAGGGAGGATCCCACCCGCCTCGCTTTCTGGAGCGCTGTGCGCCATGTGTTGTCGATACGCACCTATCGCGCGCTGATCCTCGCCTCCGCGCTGGGATACTTTTATTTCACCGGCTTGCGCACGTTCGCCCTCGTCTACATGCGCAGCGAATTCCACATGGGCCAGGCCGTCGCCAGCACGGTGTCGGTCTTCATCGGGCTGGGCGCCATCGTCGGCTCGCTGCTGGTCGGGCGCATCGGCGACAAGCTGATTTGCAACGGCACCCTGACCGGGCGCATCCGCGTGGGCGCCGCATCCTACCTGCTGGCTGCCGGCGCTTTGCTGATCGGCCTGGTCAGCGGTTCTTTGTACGTTGCCGGCCCATTGTTCTTCATCGCCGCCGCCGGTATCGGCGGTGCCAATCCGGCTGTCGATGCGGCCCGTCTGGACGTCATGCATTCGGCGTTGTGGGGCCGTGCCGAGGGTGTTCGCGCCACAGCGCGCTATGCCCTTGAAGCCGCCGCGCCGCCACTGTTCGGATTCGTGGCATCGTGGTTCGACCACCACCACGGCGAGATGGCGAAAGCGCACAGCGCCGCCGGAATGCAGTGGGCACTGGTGATCATGCTGATCGCACTCATCGCAGCGGGCTTGACCATGATCTTCCGTGCGGCCAGAACCTACCCGCGCGATGTTGCCACTGCCCTCGCCTCGGAGCGTGCGACGCAGAAACAAGACGAGTGATGATCCAGGAACAACAGTCATCACGGCGGACACCGCTCCGCGCAGATGCAGGAGCGGTGTCCGCCGTGATCAGTCACCTCGTCAGGCGTTCGGATCCACGATCATGATCGCCTTGGCGTTGATGAATTCCTTCACGCCGAAGCCGCCATGCTCGCGCCCATAGCCCGAATCCTTGACACCGCCGAATGGCAGCTGTGGCTGCGCCAGACGGTAGCCGTTGATATTGACCATGCCGGTATCAAACAAGTCGCGCGCGATGCGCACGGCACGCTCTTCATCCCTGGAGAAAATGCCGCCGCCCAGACCGTAGCGTGAGTCATTGGCCACGCGGATCGCTTCATCCTCGTCGGCGACCTTGATCAAGGCTGCGGCAGGACCGAACAGCTCCTCGTCGTAGGCCGGCATGCCCGGTTTGACATCCTCCAGCACCGTGGCCGGGTAGAAGAATCCCGTCCCCTCCGGCAATGTGCCGCCCAGCGCGCAGGTGGCCCCCTTGTCGATGGAGTCGCGCACGCCCTTGTGCAGCTTTTCGCGCAGGTCCTTGCGCGCAATCGGACCCAACTGCGTGTCCGGATCGGTGGGGTCGCCATACTCGATCTGCTTCATCTTCTCCACGAACGCATCGCGAAACTGGCTGTAGATCGACTCGACCACAATGAAGCGCTTGGCCGCCACGCAAGTCTCGCCGTTGTTGATGATGCGCGCCTGCGCGCAGGTGGCCACCGCAGTCTCGATGTCGGCATCTCCAAGCACCAGATAGGCATCGTTGCTGCCCAGCTCCATCACCGTTTTCTTGAGACACTCGCCCGCCTTGGCCGCCACCTTTCTGCCGGCACTTGGGCTGCCGGTCAATGTCACGCCACGCACATGCTTGTGTTCAATCAGGGCACTGGCTTGTTTCCCCTCGATCAAGAGGACCCGGAACACGTTTTCGGGCAGGCCAGCAGCGCGGTAGATCGACTCCAGCTCCAGAGCGCAGCCCCATACATTGGATGCATGTTTCAGCAGCACACTGTTGCCCGCCATGAGGTTGGCAATGCTGTATCGCACCACCTGGTACAGCGGGAAATTCCACGGCTGGATGCCCAGGATGACGCCGATCGGCTGATAGGTGACCAGCGCGCGGCCGCCATCCAGCGGCCGCTCCTCGTCCGCCAGTGCCTTGGCACCGTGGTCTGCCGTGTATTCGCAGATGGCGGCGCACAATTCCACCTCGTCGCCGCCCTGCGCGATCGGCTTGCCCATCTCCCGGGTCATCAGCGCCTTCAGATCGTCCTTGCGTTCGCGCAGACGCGCGGCAATGGCGCGCAGGATGTCCGCACGCTGGTCGAATGTGGTCCCGCGCCATGCCAGAAAAGCCTTGTGCGACGCGTCCACGATATCCTGTGCTTGGGCATCCGTTGCCACCTCGTAGGTTTCGATGACTTCTTCAGTCGCCGGATTGATGGTCTGATTGGTCGTTGACATGAGTTCGCCCTCCTGAAAGGGAAAGAATGAGTAGCAGTCATTCTCGGGGCCGGAACCGCTCCACGGAAGGCGGGCGCCACGGCAGGGTTTAAGTAAGTGAATACAAACGAGCGAAAAAGGCGCGCTCGTCCCACCCCGGCGGTGTGCCGGAACCTCACTTGTGCTGGATGCGTTTCCCGCCCATGATGAAAGCGATGCGTGCCCGCCGGTGATGTCCTGACTGGCGGCACCGACACTCAACCGGGTTCAATGAGGGGATCTGCCGCATGCAAGCCAATGCCAACACGGCCCACCGCAAGGCCAGCGACGACAAGCGACTGAAACGCGATATCGGCATTGTCGGACTGCTCTTCGCTGCCGTCGGCTCCATCATCGGCTCGGGCTGGCTGTTCGGCGCACTGAACGCGGCCAAGATCGCCGGGCCTGCCTCGGTCATCGCCTGGGGCCTGGGCGGCATCATGATCATTCTCATCGGCCTGTGCTACGCCGAACTGGGCACCATGTTCCCGGTCTCCGGCGGAGTGGTCCGCTTTCCGCATTATGCGTTCGGCTCGTTCGCCAGCTACACGCTGGGCTGGATTACCTGGCTGGCGGTGGCCTCCACCACCTCGATCGAGGTCGAGGCCGCACTGCAATACGCAACCAACTACGTGCCCTGGCTGCAGCATCTGCAAAATGGCGTTCCAGTGCTCACCGTCGCCGGATTTTTTGTGGCAGCGGGCCTGCTGGGCCTGTTCAGTCTGATCAACGTGATAGGTATCCGCTGGTTCGCGCGGCTCAACAATGCGCTGGTGTGGTGGAAGCTGATCATCATTACCATCGTTATCGTGGCCTTTCTGGTGACCGCCTTCCACGGTTCCAACTTCCATAGCGGCAACCTGGATACCGCGCACGGAGGTGGCTTCATGCCATTCGGCTGGAGCGGCGTCTTCTCCTCCATTGCCACGGCGGGCATCGTCTTTTCGTACCTGGGCTTCCGTCAGGGCGTGGAGCTGGCCGGCGAAAGCCATAATCCGCAACGCAACGTGCCCATCGCCATCATTGGTTCGGTGCTGATCACCGCGGTCATCTATGTCGCCCTCCAAGTGGCCTTCATCGGCGGTCTGCCGACGGACGCACTGGTCAATGGCTGGGCGCACATCGGCCAGAGTTTCAAGGGCGGGCTCGGCAACATCGCCGCCACCTATGGACCGCTGGCAGCGGTCGCCACGGCGATGGGACTGACCTGGCTGGCGGTTCTGCTTTATATCGATGCGTTCATCTCGCCCGCCGATACCGGCCTGATCTACACCACGGTGACCACGCGCATCGCCTATGCCATGGGCCGCAACGGCAACGCACCCAAGTCACTGGCCAAGGTCAGCGACCGCGGTGTGCCCTGGGTCAGCCTGATCGTGACCTTCGTGGCCGGCATCATCTTCTTCCTGCCATTTCCGGGCTGGCAGCAACTGGTGGGCTTCGTCACCTCGGCCACGGTGCTGTCATTCGGCTCCGGGCCACTGGCACTGCTCGCCATGCGTCGGCAACTGCCGCGCCAGGATCGACCCTTCCGCCTGCCCATGGTGCATGTGATCGCATTTCTGGCCTTCATTTCCGCCAATCTGATCGTGTACTGGTCGGGCTGGAACATTGTCTGGAAATTGATGATCGCGGTGCTGATCGGTTACGTGATCCTGGTCGTGCACGAATTGCGCTACGGCAAGCACACCCCCAGGCTGGAGTTGCGCTCGGGGTTGTGGGTCGTGCTGTGGCTGGCTGGCCTGAGCGTCATCAGCTGGCTGGGCTCGTATCCGGAGAAGGTGGAGCACAAGCATGCCGGCAACCTGTTCCTGTTCAATTTCGGCGAGTCGATCGTGATCATCGCCGTTTTCTCGCTGTTGATCATGTGGCTGGCAATTTCCCTGCGCTTGCCCACCGAGCGCGTGGAGAAGCACCTGGCCGAAACGCCGGGAGAGGAGATGACACCGGATGTCCCGCTCTGATGCCGGGTAAAGGTGGCATCCGCCCCGCGGGAACACGCTCATGACCCACCTGCCGGCACTGGTCACCCTGCTGACCGTCCTGCTGCAGTTCGGCACCCTGGTGGCGGTGGCGCGTGCCCGCGGTCGCCATGGCATCGAGGCACCGGCCGTCAGCGGACACCCGGATTTCGAGCGTGTCTATCGCGTGCAGATGAACACGCTGGAAAGCACGGTGATGTTCCTGCCGGTGTTGTGGCTGGCAGCACGCTACGACAACCCCACCCTGGCGGGTATCTTTGGACTGGTGTGGGTGACGGCACGCATCTGGTACGCACTGGCGTACGCGCAGCGCGCCGGTGCACGCGGCCCGGCCTTCACCATCTCGCTGTTGGCCTGGGCCGCGGTGACCGTGCTGGCGGGCATCGGCACGGTGCGCGTGCTGCTGCTGGTCGGCTGACCCCCGCCAGCGGGTCGCGTTGAAGGGCCCGAGGCACCATGCACGCAAGATTCAGCCGTAGTCGCTAGACTGATTCAGATGGCTCCGCGACCCGAGGACAAGGCATGAAACACCGGTGGGATTTCTTCAAGCACAGCGATTCGTCATTCGGCCTGTTCTACCCGATCCACTACACGGTCATGGCCTTCGACAACTACGCGCGCGCGCAGGAAGTGGAAAAGACACTGGTGCAGGATGCCGGGTTCGCCGGCGACGATGTGGCCGCGGCATCGGGCGAATTCGTCGTCAAAGAGGTCGAATCGCAGGACGACGCCAACTGGTTCGATGACATGCAGGAATCCATCGCCGAATGGCTCGGCACCGAGGCCGGCTTTCTGGACGATGACCTGCGCCATGCCCAGCACGGCGGTGCCTTCGTCTTCGTGCATACGCCGGATGAGGCATCACTGGACAAGCTGCGCAGAGAGATCAAGCGGCTGGATCCCATCTTCGCGCGCCGCTATCTGCAAGCAGGCATCGAACGCATCACCTATCCGAAACAGGCGTCGCTGTAAGTCGCCCGGTCTGCATCGTCCCGGATTCGCGTCAATCGACCCGTTCCAGCATGGCTGCCGCATCATGCAGATGCGGCGCCAGATAGCCGTTGGAGCCGCAGGGCACCAGGCCCGCCTCGCGGAACACGTTCAGGTACCAGGACTTCGCGCGCGCACGGTAGCCATCCCTGTCGCCCTGCACCGCGTCGCCGCGCGTGAATACCTCGATGAATGCCAGTCCCTCGAGCATCTCCACCAGCCCGGGCAATCCGGCGCGTATCTCCCGCGGCGGCAGATAGTGCAGCACGTCGCTGAGGATGACGAGGTCGAAACGCGCATCGAGGCGCAGGTGCTCCAGCTGGGCGAAGGTCGCCAGGCCGATGTTGCGGCTGCGTCCGTAACGGCTCACTGCATACGCGCTGGAATCCAGTCCGCTGTAGTGCACGCGCGGCCGCAGCTTTCGCAGCGGAGCGCGCCAGCGGGCCTCGCCACAGCCCACGTCCAGAACGTTGCGCACCGGGTGGCCCAGGTAGTACTCCGCCATGGCCACCGCCAGCGCCACCTTGCGCTCCAGTGTCGCCGGCGAGCGCGGCGCATGCTCGGAACGTCGATACCAATGGTCGAAATACTGCCTGTCGTAGCTTTTTGCGACCATGCACTCGCACCGGGAAAACGGTGCCGCCAGCCTAGCAGCAACACCGTGCATGGGGCAGGTCGTGGGTGGGGCGCACTCCGGTGTCACATGCCGACCGCGGGCGGCGTTGTAGCATGAGCGCCTATTCCCCACCGAGGAACGTCCATGCACCGCCTGTCCGGATTCCTGCCTCTGATCATGCTGGCGGCCATTCTGCTGCCCGCCGGCCGGGCGGCCGCCACCGCCGCGCCCACGCAACACGGCAACCATGGCATGCCGCACGTGGGCCACGTGTTCATCATCGTGCTGGAAAACGAGCCGTACAGCATCACCTTCGGTGAACATTCGCCAGCGCCGTATCTGGCACAGGCGTTGCCGAAACGGGGCGCGTTGCTGCCGCGTTACTACGCCATCGGCCACAACAGCCTGGACAACTACATCGCCATGATCAGCGGTCAGGCCCCCAACCCCCAGACCCAGGACGATTGCCCGGTGATGACGGAATTCACCCGCACGCGACCGGGTCTGGATGCACAAGGCCAGGCCGTCGGCGCTGGCTGCGTCTATCCGGCAGACGTCAAGACAGTGGCCGGCCAGCTCGTCGCGGCCGGACTGAGCTGGAAAGGCTACATGGAAGACATGGGCAACGACCCCAAGCGCGAGGCGGCCGCTTGCGGGCATGTCCCCATCGGCGCCAAGGACATCACCAATCTGGCCAGCCCCACCGACGAGTATGCCGACAAGCACGACCCGTTCGTGTACTTCCATTCGATCATCGATCGTCATGCCTACTGCGAAGATCACGTGGTCCCCCTGGAGACGCTCCGGCACGATCTGCAGCACATCGGCAGCACGCCCAACCTGGCATACATCACGCCCGGTCTGTGCCACGACGGTCACGATGCCCCTTGTGCCAACGGTCAACCCGGCGGCCTCGTTTCGGCCAACCGCTTCCTGAAGACGTGGATCCCGCGCATCACCCGTTCGCCCGCATTCCGCAAAAACGGCCTGATCGTCATCACGTTCGACGAGGGTGCGGACGGCACGGCCTGCTGCGGCGAACAGGGCCTCCCGGGTGGCCCGCCGCCGGGCAAGTATGGTCCCGGCGGCGGCCGGATCGGCGCCGTGCTGCTGTCACCATTCATCAAGCCCGGCACCGTGTCGCACAAGCCCTACAACCATTACAGCCTGCTGCGCAGCATCGAGGACAATTTCGGGCTCAAGCACCTGGGCTATGCCGCTGGCAGGAACGTGCACGCATTCGGCAAAGACGTGTTTGCCGCCCACTGATCGATCACGTGGCGGGCGCGAGCTGGCAAGGGCAGCCAGGAGTGTGAACATGGCCAGTCACCCACTGGTCCCGCGGGCACCATAGCGGGATGCGATCACAGCCTTGCTGGACGAGGATGCCACGACCAGTGACGCGGCCCGGTCATCGCCAATCGCCGATGATCACGTTCATCGCCGCAAGCGGCATTCGCGGTCATGTGTCCTTCTGCGCATGCATGTAGGCGCGCAGCACACAGTTGATCTGGGTCTGATAGTCCTTGCCGGCGTGGCGGAAGTACTCCAGCACATCGTGATCGATATCCAACGTCACCTGCGTCTTGGCTTGTGGAACCAGGGGCCCTGGGCACATCCAGCCGGCATGCTCCGGGCTGTCCGGAATGTCGCTGAAGTCGATGTCTTCAAAGGACAACCTGTCCAGTCGGGTTTTGGTGGCCTCGCTCATCCTCGGCGCGTGGGCCGGTTCGGCGGGTTGGCCCACCTGAGCGTGATCCTGACGATTTTCCCAATAGCTGCGGAGCTCGTGACGCGACGCCTTCCGGGCAGAAATGATGCGAATGATGCGGCCGTGGATGGCATAGAGGATGGTCAGCGGCCGCGCATGCGTCTGGCCGACCGTAAGAAAGCAGGCGTCGCGGTCCATGTAGCGATCGATCCGGTCGGGGTCCAGAAACATGCCCAGCGCTTCCCCAAACGGCACGCCGTGCTTTTTCAGGTTGACAATAGCGCGCGCCTGGTCCCATTCAACGCGCAGGGTCATTGACTGTGACCGCGTGCGGCTGACCCTGGCGCCTGGTTCCTGGCCACCAGCGAGAGCACTTCCGGAGTGCCGGCGGTCGGGTATGACTCGTTGCTGTATATGAGTGCGCATGTCGTCAAGATGAGCTGATGAAAACGAAGGCAATGCCACGGATCACACTCCGGCGGGCGCACAAGACCGCACCCCGCCTGAAGCGATGGTGCACCTGCGGCCGTCGGCCACAGGTGGGCACTGCTGTACCACCCGGCCCACATCGCCGCTTGCCTGCCTCGTGCCGGCGCATCTCCGTGGCTGGGCATTTACTTTATGCTCATCCAACGGCGGTGTCGGTACGCTGGCGGACACAGCCACGTTTTTTTTACGCGGCTCCCATCACCCGCTGATACGTGTCGCGCTCCATGCGATAGCAGATGCACGCCGCGGCCTCCAGCGCCGGGCGGTCCAGAACATGGATATGTCCGCGCGAATAGGTAATCAATCCCCGCGCCTGCAGCGCCTTCGCGGCTTCGCTGACACTGGGGCGGCGCACACCCAGCATGTAAGACAGAAACTCGTGGGTCACGCGGAAGTCCGCCGAGTGCGCGCGATCGCTGCACATCAGCAGCCAGCGCCCCAGGCGTGCTTCGATCACGTGCGCATGAATGCACACGGCCGATTGCGCGAGCTGCACCATCATGACGTAGATATAGGCATTGAGCCTGCGTCGCAGGGCAGGGCTGCGCTCCACTTCTGCCAGCAACGCCGCAGGCGTGATCGACAGCGCCGGGCCGGCACCCTGCACCAGCACGCGCTGCGGCGCCTCGTGGACGCCAAGTATCACTGGCACGCCGATCATGCCCTCCGAACCAATCGATAAAGCAACATTCCGTCTGTAAATTCGTCACCCTTCGTTGGCGTTGGATCAGTCGTCCACATCCATGTTGAGGTAGGCGCGGCCGCTCACCCACTCCTCGGATATCTCCATGGCCACAGCGCTGGCCAGGCGTTCACAAGAGGCTGCGCTGGGGAACAGCGTGGCGACCCGCGTGCGTCGTTTGAGCTCCTTGTTGAGCCGCTCCAGCGCGTTACTGGTGCGCAGGCGACGCCGATGTGTCACTGGCAAAGCGAACACGGCAAAGCCCTCCGGTACAGCGGTGGCGGCCCACGCGGTCAGCTTCGGCGCTTTGGCTTCCCATGCTGTCAGGAAGCGCTCCAGCAGCCGTTTGGCGTCCTCGGCATCCGGCGCGTTGAAAACCGCCCGCAAGTCCTGTGCCACGGCCTTGCGCATGCTCTGGCGCGGCACGTATTGGCCCGCGTTCTGCTGCAAGTGAAACTGGCAGCGCTGCCAAGGGACGGACGGGAACACCGCGGCGCGAGCTGCCTTGAGGCCGGCATGGCTGTCCGAGACGAACAGCTTCACACCGTGCAGGCCGCGTTTGCCCAGCTGCTCCAGAACGTGCCGCCAATGCACTTCCGCTTCGGACAACTCCACTGAAACACCCAGCACGTCTCGCTTGCCGTCAGGCGCCACGCCCAACGCCACCAGGACAGCCGCGTCGATCACCTGTCCGGCGTGGCGGACTTTCTCGTAGCGGGCATCCAGATACACGTAAGGGTAGACGCCCAGGTCCCGCTCACGCCACGCGTGCAGCTCCTCGTCCAGCAGGGCAGTGCAGCGTGAGACTTCCGTCGAGCTGACGTCGAAACCACACAGCTGCTCCGTGATCCGTGCCACTTTGCGCGTGGACACGCCTTCCACGTACATCTGCGCCAGTGCCAGCTTCAGTGCGCGCTCCGAACGCAGCCCCTTGTCCAGCGATTGCGGATAGAAGCCGCCCTCACGCACTTGGGGCACACGCAATGAAAGCGCCCCCATACGGGTCTTCATGGTCCGTGTCTTGTAGCCGTTGGCGTAGCCGCGGCGATCGTCACTGCGTTCGTAGCGGCCTGCACCCACGTGTCGATCCCGCTCCACGCGCATGGCCTCGTTGATCAAGGCAGCCACCGCATCCGGCAGACCGTCCAATCCGCGTTCGGCAATCAGTTCCACTGCAGACACGCTCTCGGTATCCTGTTCATGGCAGGTCATTCGTTGTTCCTTTGTCTTCTCGTCAAAGAATCAACGAAGGGTAGCGGATGACCTGCCACTCCTCAGGAGCTCAGACCAAAGTACAGACCGGATGGTGCACTACCAACCAATCAGCCCCACCTCCAGGTCCGCCTGATCGTCGACCTGGGTGATCAGCGAGAAGAAACAGTCGAGGGGAAAACACGCATGGCGCAGGGGCTGGCCGGGCTCGCACATCGACTGGCCCAGCGGCAATTGCACCCACTTGCATCGGGCAAGCAGCCGCGAGCGATCTTCTTCGGGGAGTCCGGCAAGCAGACGATTGGCAACGGAAGCATCTTTCAGCGACATGGGGCACTCCTGAGGTGGCGCTGGTTGAACCAGCAGCCGGCACAAGGAGGTGTTTGAAAATCCCGATGTCGGAAGACGACCGCAAAACAGAAACGGCTTGCATCCACTATACGCGCGCAAATGTTATGTTTCACGTGGTCCCATGTGGATGCCCGGGTGTGTCAAGGCCGCATCCGGCCGCCACGATGCGCACCTCCGGGAGCTGCTTCGACGGCCTGATTTCAGATGCAAACCGTTTGTACCCCGGACCACCTGCCCGCACTTGCGGAGATTTTCCAAGGCGCCATCTCCCCGCACTTGCTAACGTAGGGCCTTGTGCCGACCGGCACACCCAAGGATGCGCCATGCCGATTCCCACTGCCTCTTCGCGATGGTTCCTGCTGCTGTGCGCCGCAAGCATCGCGCTGTGCCTGCCGACACTGGCGACGGCACATGCCGGAAACACGCCGAGCACGCACGATCTGCTGAAGGCGTCCAGGCCGTCCGAGTGGCATCCCCTGGATCCAGCGGACACCGTCTACATGGACCTGCCGAACGGTCGCGTGGTGATCGAGCTGGCGCCCCACTGGGCGCCGGCGCACGTCAAGAACCTCAAGACACTGCTGCGCGAACACTATTTCGACGGCACATCGGTCTATCGCGTGCAGGACAATTTCGTGGCGCAGTGGGGGGATCCGGACAGCGACCATCCGGCCAAGGCAAAATCCATGGGATCGGCGCGCACCACGCTGCCACCCGAATTCACCCGCAGGGTCGATGCCTCCCTGCCCTTCACCACACTGCCGGATGGCGATGTCTACGCGCCCGTGGTGGGCTTTTCCGGTGACTTCCCCGTGGGCCGTGATCCGGAAACCCACCAGGCATGGATTGCGCACTGTTACGGCACCGTGGGCGTGGCGCGCGACGTGGCTCCCCGCAGCGGCAACGGCAACACGCTGTATGCGGTGATCGGTCAGGCACGGCGGATCGACCGCAACCTGGCGGTGGTTGGCCGGGTCATCGAGGGGATGCGCCACCTGTCGTCGCTGCCGCGTGGTCCGGCCCCGATGGGCGTGTATGCCGACGCGGGCAAGCGTGTCCCGATCAGCCGCATGCGCCTGGCCTCGCAGGTGCCCCGTGCCAAACGTGTGCACCTGGAAGTCCTGCGCACCGACAGCGCCACATTTCATCGTATCGTGGAGGCCATGCGACATCGCCACGATGCGTTCTACCGGGTGTCTTCCGGCCACGTCGGCCTGTGCGCCCTGCCGCTTCCGGTACGGCGAGCGCATCCATCGCGGTGATCTGCGCGTAAGTTCCGGTATTCCGGTGCGATCTTGATGATCGCCCCTGCGACGCACGCGCTGCGTCTCGTCATACGGAGACTTCCCATGATTCGAAGCATCAAAAACATGCTGGGCGTGATCGCCCTTTGTGCGGTGCAGGTCGCCTTTGCGGTGCCAGCCAGGGCCCCCGATTTCCAGGGCATCAGCCACTGGATCAATTCTCCACCGCTGACCATGCAGGCGCTGCGCGGCAAGGTGGTGCTGGTCGATTTCTGGACCTACTCGTGCATCAACTGCCTGCGCGAGCTGCCGCACCTCAAGACGTGGTACGGCAAATATCACGACAAGGGGCTGGTGATCGTCGGCGTGCACACACCGGAGTTCGATTTCGAGAAGAAGACATCCAATGTCGAACGCGCCGTGAAAAAACTGGGCATCGAGTACCCGGTGGCGATGGACAACGACATGGACACTTGGAACGCCTGGAGCAATCGCTTCTGGCCTGCGCTGTATCTGGTCGACAGACAGGGCCACGTGGTCATGCACCACTATGGCGAAGGCAACTACGAAGAAACCGAGAACGCCATCCGCCAGCAACTGGGCATGGCCGCGATGAACGGCGGCGAGCAGGACGACGCCAACCTGAGTCGCATCGGCTCGCCCGAAATGTACTTCGGCAGTGCGCGCGAAACCTACATGGTCTCCAGTCAGCACACCTCGCGCTTCACGCATCGCTATCAAGCGCCGGACAACCTGCCGCTCAACCGCTTTGCCCTGCAGGGACTGTGGAACATGAGCGGCGAATATGCCGAGATGGCCGGCACGCACGGCGAGATCCGCCTGCATTTCAAGTCCGGCAAGCTGCACATGGTGGCCAGCAGCAAACATCCGGTCACGCTCACGGTCACGGTGGACGGCAAGAAGCAGGCACCGGTCACGGTGCAGGCCAGCAAGCTGTACACGCTGTTCGACAGCGACAACTACAACGATCACATCGTCACCATCAAGATTCCGCACAAGGGATTTCGCATCTTCACCTTCACCTTCGGCTGAACGCGGCGCTACGGTGATCTCGTAGGGCGGATCAAGGAGTGGAACGACGGATCCGCCTGCTTGCGGGGAAGGGCATGGTGATTCCCGCAAGCTGGCGGCTCCGTCACGTTTCTCCCTGAGCCGCCCTACGCGCATAGCTGCCCCTTTTCGCGCGGCCGCAAAAACTGCATGCTGCATGGCTCCCCCCGGACTCCGCCGCACCCATGACGCCGACCACACGCTCCCATCTGCAGATCCACTTCTGCGTCTTGCTGTGGGGCGTGACCGCCATCATCGGCCGCATGATCACGCTGCCGGCGCTGAGCCTGGTGTGGTGGCGTATGCTGATCGTGGCGGTCGCGCTACTGCTGTTTCCGCGCGTATGGCGCGGGTTGCGCGAAATGGCGTGGCGCACGATGGCCGCATATGCGGGGATCGGCGTGCTGGTGGCGTTGCACTGGCTGACGTTCTACGGCGCCATCAAGCTGGCCGATGCCTCGGTGGGCGCCATTTGCATCGCTATCGCGCCGATCTTCCTGTCGCTGGTCGAGCCCTGGGTGGCGCGACGGCGCTTCGACCTGCGGGAGCTGCTTCTCGGCATCGGGGTGGTTCCCGGCGTGGCCCTGATCGTCGGCGGCGTGCCGGGGCACATGCGGATTGGACTGGCCGTGGGGGTGGTGTCCGCGCTGTTCGTGGCACTGTTCAGCGCCCTCAACAAGCGCATGGTCGAGCACGCGGACCCGCTGACCGTGACCTTCATCGAACTGGGCGCCGGCACTGCATTCCTGACCCTCCTGGCACCGCTGATGCCGCACCGCGGCCCGCTGATGCCGCTCCCCGATCGTCACGATTCCGTGCTGCTGCTGATCCTGGCGCTGGTCTGCACGCTGTTGCCCTTCGCGCTGGTGCTGCGTGCGCTGCGTCACGTCAGCGCTTTCACCATGCAGATGACCACCAACCTGGAACCGGTCTACGCGATCGTTCTGGCGATCCCGCTTCTGGGCGAGCAGCGGCAACTGGATGGCCTGTTCTACCTGGGGGTGGTCATCGTGCTGGCAACAGTGTTCGCGCAGCCGCTGATCAGCCGCCGCACACCGACTGCCGCGCTGCCGGATGCTTTGGGCACGGCGGAGCTGTCGCGGGATGCGATGGCGCAGCATCCATCGGACATCTGAGCGGGCAGCCGCTCGGCCGGTGCAAACGCGCCCTGCACCGGCGGGAATGTGCCCCGGTTGCAGGCACTGCATCCGCCGTGCAGTCGTGAACACGGGCAAAATCACCCACGCTTAAGCCAGATCGGCGTATGGTCGGGCGCATCGTGAACATTCAGAGGAGCCTGCGGATATGCGAATCGGCTTGATCGGACTTGGCAAGATGGGTGGCAATATTGCACGCCGCCTGATGCGCGACGGGCACGAGTGCGTGGTCTACGACACCAATGAAGAAGCGCGCAAGGCGGTCGCCGACGATGGCGCCGAAGCGGTCGAATCGCTGCAGGCGATGTGCGACAAGCTGCAGGCACCGCGCACGATCTGGGTCATGCTGCCGGCCGGAAAGATCACCGGCGCCACCGTGGACACGCTGGGGGGATTGCTGGACAAGGGCGACACGCTCATCGACGGGGGCAACAGCTTCTACAAGGACGATATCCGCCGCGCTGCGGCGATGGCGGAACGTGGCATCCATTATGTCGACGTGGGGACATCCGGCGGCGTGTGGGGCCTCACGGAGGGCTACTGCATGATGATCGGTGGCGAAAAGAACGTCGTCGACCACATCGACCCGATCCTCGCGACACTGGCGCCCGGCGAAGGCGGGATCGACCGCACCGAAGGCCGTGAGGGGCGCGATCCGCGTGTGGAGAAAGGCTACATGCACTGCGGCCCCACCGGCTCCGGCCATTTCGTGAAGATGGTGCACAACGGCATCGAATACGGTCTGATGCAGGCCTACGCCGAAGGCTTCGACATCCTGCGCAACAAGATGTCCGACGCACTTCCGGAAGAGCAGCGCTTCGATCTGGACATGGCCGACGTCGCCGAGGTATGGCGCCGCGGCAGCGTGATCCGCTCGTGGCTGCTGGATCTGACCGCCTCCGCCCTGGCCCGCAATCCCGCTCTCGACAACTTCTCGGGGTATGTGGAAGATTCGGGCGAGGGGCGCTGGACCATCGAGGCCGCCATCGAGGAAGCGGTCCCGGCCAACACGCTCACCGCGGCCCTGTACGCCCGCTTCCGGTCGCGCCAGGAACACACCTTCGGCGAACATATCCTGTCGGCCATGCGTTACGGCTTTGGCGGCCACAAGGAAGGCCATGAGGGCAGCGGTCAATCATGAGCAAGAGGGACGATGGCGAACGCATCCCCGGACGCTCACAACCTGCCGAACCGTGTCTGATGGTGATCTTCGGCGCCATGGGCGATCTGACCCAGCGCCTCGTGGCGCCGGCGCTGTACAACCTGAAAAGACGCGGCCTGCTGCCTGATGCCTTCGCGCTGATCGGTGTGGATCTCGCCGAGGGCGACGACCAGGCCTGGAACGATCATCTCACCCACGGCCTGAAAAGCTTCATCGCCAGCACCGACAGCGGTGCGGACACGCACGAGATGGACAAGAGCGCGTGGAAGTGGCTGTGCGACCGCATGAACTATCTGCGCGGGGATTTCACCGAGGCCTCGCTCTACGGCCAGCTCGACACGCTGATCAAGCGCATGGACCGCGCCCAGCATACCGAAGACAACGTGCTGTTCTACCTGGCCACGGCGCCCCAGTTCTTCGATCCCGTCATCGCCCGCCTGGGCAAGGCGAAGCTGGCCCGGGAAACGGCGAAAAGCGGCTGGCGCCGGGTGGTCATCGAAAAACCGTTCGGCCACGATCTGGCCTCGGCACAGGCATTGAACAAGCGCATCGGCAAGGTGCTGCGCGAAGACCAGATTTTCCGCATCGATCATTTCCTGGGCAAGGAAACGGTGCAGAACATCCTCACCTTCCGTTTCGCCAACGGGCTGTTCGAGCCGGTCTGGAATCGCGACCGCATCGACCACGTGCAGATCACGGCCGCGGAAACGGTCGGCGTGGAAGAGCGCGCGCATTTCTACGAACGCACCGGCTGCCTGCGCGACATGGTGCCTAACCACCTGTTCCAGCTGCTGGCGCTGGTGGCCATGGAGCCGCCCACGTCATTCAGTTCCGAAGCGCTGCGCCAGCGCAAGGCGGAAACCATTTCCGCCATTCGCCCGCCCCGGCCCGAGGACGCCGTGCGCGGGCAGTATCGCGACGGCGCCGTCAACGGCGAACTGGCCCGCTCCTACCGGGACGAGGATGGCGTCGCCGCCGACTCGGACACCGAAACCTACGTCGCCCTCAAACTGTCCGTGGATACCTGGCGCTGGGCCGGCGTGCCGTTCTACCTGCGCACCGGCAAGCATCTGGGCCTGCGCACCACCGAGATTGCCATCCGCTTCAAGTCCGCGCCGTTTGCGCCGTTTCGCAGCACCGCCGTGGATACCTTCGGCCCCAACTGGCTGGTCCTGCACATCCAGCCCAACGAGGGCATCTCGTTGCAGTTCGACGTGAAGAAGCCCGGCACCGAGGTGAATCTGGCGCCGGTGCGCATGGACTTCCGTTACCGCGACTGGTTCCTTCCCGAGCATAGCGTGGGTTACGAGACATTGCTGTACGACTGCATGACCGGCGATGCCGCCCTGTTCCAGGATGACGCCATGGTCGAGGCCGGCTGGCGTGCAGTGCAACCGATTCTCGATGCCTGGCGCGAGACTCCACCGGCATTTCCCAACTACGCCTCCGGCAGCGCCGGCCCCGCCCTGGCCGACACACTGCTGGCACTGGAAGGTGGCCGCAGCTGGCGACCGCTGGATTCCGGCCTGAAACCGCCGCCGCGTCGCCCCTCGCGCAAACGCGCCAAGCCCGCGCCCGGGGGCGGCAAGTCGTCCAGTCCGGCCAAGGCCACCGACCGCAAGAAAACCGCGACACAGAAGACAGCAGAAATGGAAACCCAACGCACTGCCGAGAGGCGCCACGGCAAGACGTCGGAGTGACAGGGGCAACGCGTACGCCATTGCCGATCCCGTCATTGGTGGTCATGGGGGTATCCGGCTGCGGCAAGAGCAGCGTCGGCAGGCGCGTTGCCGGACAGCTCGACTGGCCGTTTCTGGAAGGCGACACACTACATGCGCCGCATAATGTGGACAAAATGCGCTGCGGCATGCCGCTGACCGATGCCGACCGCCAACCGTGGCTGCATGCCATTGCCGCCTGGATCGCCAGTCTTGCCGCGGACCGCCGCAGCGGCGTGGTGACGTGCTCCGCACTGAAGCATCACTACCGCGACACGCTGCGCGCCGCACAGCCGCAATTGCGCTTTGTCTGGCTGCACGCGGACCGCGACACATTGCTTGACCGCCTGACGCGACGCCAGGGTCACTTCATGTCTGCCAGCCTGCTGGACAGCCAGCTGCAGACCCTGGAGCCACCACGCGATGACGAAGAGGTGCTTTGCCTCGATGCAAGCATGGACCTGCAGAGTCTCGCCGCGGCCGCGGCCGGGTACGCCAGGGAAGACTGAACCGCGCACCCGTCCGCAGCCCCGCGCCGCATCAGACACCATGAAGCAATCCCGCACGAGGATCTGGGTCAGGGCCGTATGACGGACCGGCCGGCGATCCGCCGATCCTGAACGAACCAGCACGTGATGCGGCCGCAGTCATACGTGATTCGGTTTCACGCCCCGACAATCCAGAATGATGTCCGCGAGCAGCGTGGCGTCACATGTGGTCAGGATGTCCGAGGGAAGCGCGTCATGACACGTCGTAGCAGAGTGTTCGCATGGATCGGTGGTGTGATCGTGGTGCTGATCGCTGGCATCGTGATTTTCCTGGCCACGTTCAACTGGAACCAGGCACGCCCCTTCATCGACAACAAGGTCAGCCAGGCCATCGGCCGGCCGTTCGCCATCCGCGGCAACCTCAGTGTGCACTGGCGCACCGATCGCGCCCACGGCGATTGGCTCCCGGGTCCGGTGTTCACGGCCAACGACATTGCCGTGGGCAATCCCGCCTGGGCCAGGCACAAGAATCTTGCCCACCTGGACCGGATCAGCTTCCGTGTCTCGCTATGGCCATTGCTCTGGCACCATATCGTGGTGCAGACGCTGCAGCTGCAGCACCCCGCGATCCACCTGGAGAAAATGAGCAAGACACGCAACGACTGGTCGTTCAAGGTGCAGAGTGGTGGCGGTTCCTCTTGGCACATGGACCTGCATGAAATCGTGTTCGACAAGGGGACGATCACGCTGGACGATCCGCCCGACCGCCTGCATGCCGATGTCGAAATCGACCCGCTGGGCAAACCGATCCCGTTCAGCCGGCTCATGCGCAAGGCGGCCACATCGAAAGCAGGCAAGGCCGTGGCGACGCAGCCGACGCACGATTACGCCTTCGGCTTCAAGGTCACGGGCAGCTATCACGGCGCACCCGTCCATGGCAGCGGCAAGACCGGCGGTGTACTGGCCATGCAATCGGCCGACACCGCGTTTCCGTTGCAGGCCGATCTGCACATGGCGGACCTGCACATCGCGCTGACCGGAAGCATCATCAACCCGGCCGCCATGGGATCCATCGACCTGCACCTGCGCCTGGCCGGCAACGACATGGCGCATCTGTATCCGTTGACCGGGGTGATCCTGCCCGACACACCACCGTTCGAGACCGATGGTCACCTCACCGGCCAGTTCAAGCCGCGTGCCAGCCACTTCACCTACCGTGACTTCAACGGCCGCGTGGGCGGCAGCGATCTGCACGGCACGCTGACGTTCACGCAACACGCGCCACGGCCGAAACTGAGCGGCAAGGTATGGTCCGACAAACTGCAGTTCGCCGACCTGGGGCCACTGATCGGCGTGCGGACGCAAGCCGGGAAATCGGGTGCAAACAGGAACACGGCAACCACCAGGAAAAAGAACAAGCCGCTGCCGCCGGATGCCAAGGTGCTGCCGCATCAGCCGTTCAGTACCGACCGCTGGAAGACCATGGATGCGAATGTGCACTTCAAGGGCAAACAGATCCTGCACGGCAAGTCTCTTCCCATCCATCACCTGAAAGCACATCTGACGCTGAAGGACGGCGCGCTGGCGCTGGCTCCGCTGGATCTTGCCGTGGCGGGCGGCACCCTCAAATCGGCTATCTACCTGGACGGCCGCGCGCAACCCATGAAGGGCCGCATCGACATGCACGTACGGCACGTGAAGCTGCGCCGGCTGTTCCCCGACATCAAGAGCATGCGCAAGGCGCTGGGCGAGATCAACGGGGATATCGCCCTGTCCGCCACGGGCAATTCCGTGGCCGTCCTGCTGGCCTCCTCCAACGGCGAGGTGAAACTCGTGATGGACAACGGCGTGATCAGTCGCGCCCTGATGGAACTGGCCGGGCTGAACGTCGGCACCTACGTCGTGGACAAGCTGTTCGGCAGCAAGCCCACGAAGATCACGTGTGCCGCCACCGACCTCGTGGCCCACGACGGGCTGATGAAGACCCGCCTGGGGATTTTCGATACCACCAATGCGCTGATCGAAATCAAGGGCACGGTGAATTTCGCCGATGAAACGGTGGATCTGAACATCGTTCCGCATACCAAGGGCCTGCGCATCTTTTCCCTGCGCTCGCCGCTGTACGTGAAAGGGACCTTCGCCCATCCCGATGTCGGCGTGCATGTGGGCAAGCTGCTGCTGCGCGGCGGCGGCGCACTGGTACTCGGCGTGTTCGCCACACCCGCGGCCGCGCTGCTGCCGCTGATCGCCCCCAGCAAGGACAGGTCCGCCAACCCCTGCGGCAAGCTGTTC
The DNA here is from genome assembly GCA_963747595.1 of uncultured Gammaproteobacteria bacterium. Taxonomy (GTDB): domain Bacteria; phylum Pseudomonadota; class Gammaproteobacteria; order Xanthomonadales; family Rhodanobacteraceae; genus Oleiagrimonas. Next base: position 916,727 of record CAVVFO010000001.1, on the reverse strand, counting down.
TCGAAGATGCGCGGCGGCGCCCAGGCACCGCCCGCCGGGCAGCCGAGCCATTGAGGATCCTTGAGCCCGGGGTGCAGGCATCGCCCGTTGCCGTTCGGCGCACATTGGGGTGGCGTGCGCTATGGTGCGCACGTACTGCGGCCGACCCGCCGTGATTCGACCCGATTTCGAGGAGAAGCACCATGCCCCGAGTAAACTTCCGGCTCACTGCATCCGAAGACGTGGCCACCTCCATCATCAATGAAGTCAGCGCCTTGGAAGGCGTGCAGCTGGCCGAGGAAGTGGCCGACCTCATGCAAACCACCGCGGACGTCGACTCCAGCTCCGCCGGTCTGCCCGACGATACCGGGCCCGGCTCGCATGCCATCGCCGTGGAAACCTCCAACGACACCATCTCGCTTCGCGTCCGCGAGGTGGCCGAAGCGATCGCCGGAAACAATGGCGCCGCAATCGAATTCGTGGAGCGCTTCTGAGGGAGGGTCGAGATGGGACTTCTGGTCGACGGCGAATGGACCCGGCGCGGGTATGAAACCGATGCCCATGCGGGGCGCTACGTGCGCGAGGACAGCCATTTCCGCAACTGGATCACCGCCGACGGCGCGGCTGGTCCGACAGGTGAGGATGGTTTCAAGGCGGAACCTGACCGCTATCACCTGTACATTTCGCGCGCCTGTCCATGGGCACATCGCGCCATGATCTTCCGCAAGCTCAAGGGGCTGGAAGACATGATCTCGTTCTCGGTCACGCACTGGCTCATGGCCGAGGACGGCTGGACCTTCCGTGAAGGCCCCGGCGTGATTCCCGACCCGCTGCATCACGCGGCAGCGCTCCATGAGCTGTATACATTGGCCGATCCGCACTGCAATGGCCGGGCCACGGTGCCGCTGCTGTGGGACAAGCAGCGCGACACCATCGTCAGCAACGAATCGGCCGACATCATCCGCATGTTCAACAGTGCCTTCGACGAGCTCGGCGCCCGCCAGGGCGACTACTATCCACCGGAGTTGCGCGAGGAGATCGACACGTTCAACGAGCGCATCTATCACACCGTCAACAACGGCGTGTACAAGGCCGGCTTCGCCTCCACCCAGGAGGCCTACGAAGAAGCCGTGAAACCGCTGTTCGAAACCCTGGACTGGCTGGAGGACATTCTGGCCGACCACCGCCGACTCTGCGGCACACGCGAGACGGAAGCCGACTGGCGCCTGTTCACCACGTTGTTGCGTTTCGATGCCGTCTACCACGGGCACTTCAAGTGCAATGTGCGCAGACTCGTCGACTATCCCAACCTGTGGTCGTACGCCCGCGCCCTGTATCAGACGCCCGGGGTCCCCGGGACCGTCAACATGAAGCACATCAAGCGGCACTATTACCAGAGTCATGCGCAGGTCAATCCCACTGGCATTGTCCCTGTCGGGCCGGCGCAGGACTGGGACGCGGCACCCCTGCCCCTGCATGCATGAGACAATGCCCTGGCCGCTGTAAACGCGGTGCACAGCCGTGATCGGCATTGTCACAGGCAGATGCCGGCATGATGCGTCGTTCAAGCATCCTGCTCGCCCGCCCGCGGCCCGATGCTGTGCGCCTCCAATCTGCTGTATGGAACTGCACGCCTGATGAAAAACATCTATGCCTGGCTGACCCACCATTCGTTTCTTCATATCCCCCTGAACCGCTGGTTCTACGCCGCACTGATCACCGTGCTGGGATTCATCGTGGTGATGTGGATCTGCCGGGGCATTGCGCACCGGCTGCGCAAGCTCAACGCGAAGAGCTCGCGACCGCTCCTGACCATTTTCGCAGAGGCACTGGAGAATACACGCAGCTGGCTGATTCTGCTGCTGTTTGCCTCGCTGGGCGCGCGCGTGATGACGCTCCCGGCCGCTGCCATGAAATGGCTCGGCATCGTGGCCGTGGCGGCCCTTGCCCTGCAGGTGGGACTGTGGCTCAACGGCGGCATTCGCGCCTGGATCGACAACAAGCTCAACGCCGAGGATGTGCACACGCGCAATCCGGTGATCCTGGCGATGCTGGGCTGGATGATGCGCATCGCGATCTGGGCCACGCTTTTGTTGGTGATCCTGAGTTTTGCCGGCGTCAACATCACCGCGTTCGTGGCCAGCCTGGGTGTGGGTGGCGTGGCCATCGCCCTGGCACTGCAAAACGTGCTGGGCGATCTGTTCGCCTCCATGTCCATCGGACTGGACAAGCCGTTCGAAGTCGGCCATTTCATCAACTTCGGCAATATCTACGGCACCGTCCGGCATGTGGGCGTGAAGACCACCCGCCTGGCGGCGCTCAGCGGCGAGGAGGTCATCGTCGGCAATGCCGACCTGCTGAAGAATACCGTGCACAACTATGGCCGCATGAGTACCCGGCGCATCGTGTTCGGCTTCGGGGTCACCTACGATACCGACCGTCAGCTGTTGCGCCAGATCCCGGACATGGTTCACGAGATCATCGACAGCCTCGACGACATGCGCTTTGATCGCGCGCACTTCAAGAGTTTCGGTGACAGCTCGCTGGACTTCGAAGTCGTCTACACCATGACAAACCCGGATTACGGACTGTTCATGGACCGCCAGCAGGTGATCAACCTCACCCTGATGGACCGCTTCGACGAAGCCGGCATCGAGATCGCCTTCCCCACGCGTACGCTGCACATGGCCGATTCGATCAAAACCGAAGTGACGGACCGACGCGAAGCGCGAAACGAGGACAACGCCGATGCCGATGCCGCCGGCAAGACTCCGGCCACATCGGACTGAGCAGCGCGCAGGTGCAATCAACCGCGCCGGAACGTCCGCGCGGTTTCAGCGCAAGCGTTCGCGCGGCGTGAATTGCACCATGCCGATGGCATCGTAGGCCGCCACGGCATCGAAGACATCCTGCATGGTCACGCTGGCCACCTTGACCACTTCATGCAATCGGTGCGATTGCATGAGGACCCGGCCGATGCGGCGATAGACATCATATTTTTCATCCAGCTCCAGCGTCTGCCGCAGCCAGTAGGTGCCCCCTGGATCCAGATGTTGCGGCAACCAGCCACCGGCCTGCCGCAATGCGAACAACCATTTAAGGCGCAGATACGAGCGGCCGGGACAAGCTTGGCGTACCGGCTGCAGCTGGGTGTTCGTCACCGGACGCCAGGCATCAAGCGGCAGCGCGCTTCGCACATACCGTTCCGCGGCCTTGAGATCACCCTCGATGTGATAGACGCGATGCTTGGGGTCCAGAATCAATTCGGCTTGCCGCGGCAACTGGATGCGACTCGGCCCCACCAGCAGGTCGTTTTCCAGATAGGCTGCCAGTGGATGCGTTTCGCTGCTGCCGGACCGCCCACGGGAAATCCCGGTATTGACGCAGTGTGGTGTGTCTCGTACCTGCCACATCCGCTTGGACGCCGGCGCAGCGGTTTCATATGCCGGCTGCGGCTGCGTGCCGGGTTCATCCTCGAGGAACGGGTTGCGGCGCACGGGGGAATTGCGTGGCGCCACGGTGGGCACCAGTTCGTCGAGACGCGAACTAGCCGCGGGTGGCTTGCGCGGCGGCAGTTCGATCTCCGCACGATCGCCCAGCGGATCGCGCTGGAACAACTTGTCCATGTCGATCGGTTCCTGCCATCGACGCTCATCGCGAGCCGCCGGTGCCCCGGGCCGTTCCGAGTGCAGGAAGAAATCCGGGGACTCGGCATCCAGCAAGTCCAGATTCAAGGATTTGGGCGCTTCCGAATTCAGGGCAGCCACCAGATCCTCGCTATCGAACGGCACCGGCAACACGTCTGTCTCACCGCGACGACCACCCAGCATCAGGCAACGCACGCCCTGGGCCCGCGCCCGCATCGCGGCCTGCTCGGCTTTCGACGAGCCGGCCGCCAACACCAGCAAATCAGCTTCTTCGGGTTCACCCATGCGCCACGTTGCGCGCAGCTGCTGCTCGCCCATGCGCATCATCAGACGCAAGCGCGCGATACCGATGTCGTTGACACCGATACATGCCATCACTCGCTCGCTCGCCGATTGCAATGTATCCACTACGCTCATCGCCACTTTGCCCACGACCCGGTGGTTGAGTTCAACGCAGCGTGCTGCCGCGACCTGACCGCCACACCACGTGCATCCCGCCGCGCTGTAGCGGCCGGGTCACGCGACGAGGATTCATCTCAGCAGTTGCTCGCCTCGAACCCCATATACCGCAGAAACGCCATGCAATGATTGTACCATTGGGATTATTTTTGTGAACGCCGTGCCACTATGCGGAATCCATCGCGGGCCGATCTCCGTGCCTCGCGATGACAAAGGAATGCCGAGGAAGCCCCTCACCGGAAAGCGCACCCCACGTGGAAGTGCCTCTCCCACAGTCGCACCGTGCTCAGCGCTTCCCGCCGCACTAAGCAAAAAATGCTCAATCATCGTTCGCACCGCCGGCCCCGTGATCGACCGGCGTCAGCCGCAGATCCTGAAAATCGAAGCTGAAGTCCGTACGCGGAGAAATCGGCTTCATGCGTACATTGCGCACGGTACCGTCCGGCGTCAGTGCGAAGGTGACGAATGCATCGGCATTCAGCGAGCGGTCGCGCCAGCGCACGATGAACGTGTCGTTCTGCCACGGTTTCATGTCGCCGACCAGCTGCTTGGTCTTGCTGAAGCGCATCACCAGATGGCCGTTTTTCCTGGTGATGAAGACCTTGCCGTACCAGGGGTCCTTGTATGTGCCGGCATAACCGGACAATGGCAACGAGGGCCGGGACTTCCTGTTGCGCGCCTTCTGGTGCTTCTTCCAGCTGGCGTCGGCCTTCTGATCGGACGTGGCTACGGATGCCTTGTAGGCCGCGATCCAGTCGGTTCTCCGGGCGCCCATGTAGGCATCCAGCGCCCGCATGGTCACCGCGTCGAACGCCGCGCCGGACTGCTGGTTGGTCAATACCACCACGCCCAGGTGCAGATCCGGGATCATGGTCACGCGGGACACGAAACCCGGCCAGCCTCCGGTGTGCCAGACCATCTTGTGCCCGCGGTAATCGGACAGGAACCAGCCTTCGCCGTAGCCGAAGAAATCCGGTTGCGTGGCCTTCAAGGCCGGCACCTGAGGCGTGTGGATGGGAATCGGCGTGATCATCGACCACATGTGCCTGTGTGCCTTGGCGCTGAACAGGCGCCCGGTGTCGCCATTCAGCGCTTTAGTCAACGTGCCGCCGCGCATCTGCACGATCATCCACTTGGCCATGTCGTGCACGCTGGAGTAGATGCCCCCCGCGCCCGAATTGTTGGACCAGGCCAACGGCTTCATCGGCTTGAGCGTGGTGTAGTTGTATTTGGCGAAACCGGTGGCGATGTCATGGTCGCCGGGCTTGAAGTGATGAAAATTGACCCGCGTCTCGCGCATGCCCACCGGCTTGAAGATGTGATCGCGGAGGAAATCGGCATAGCTTTGTCCCGACACCTTCTCGATCACCATCTCGGCGACGGCAAACAGGATATTGTCGTACGCGTAATGGCTGCGGAAGCCGTTCTTCAACGGCACCTTCGCCAGATGCTGCACCACCTGGCGCGTGGTGTAGCTGGTGGCCGGCCAGTACAGCAGATCGCCCGCACCAAGGCTCAAGCCACTGTGATGCGCCAGCAGATCCCGAATGCGCATCTCGTGGGTGACATTCGGATCGGACATGCGGAACCAGGGCAGCACGTCGATGACACGCTCGTTCATCTCCAGCTTGTCCTGATCGGCCAGCATGTTCAGTGCCGCCGCGGTGAATGCCTTGGTATTGGAGGCAATGGCAAACAAGGTGTGCGCATCCACCGGCGTGGAATCACCAAGCTTGCGCACGCCGTATCCGCGCGACAGCACCACATGACCATTCTTGACGATGCCCACGGCAATGCCCGGAACATCGAACGTCTTGCGCACATGATTGACGTACGCCGTGAAATCCTGCATCTGCGCAGGCTGTGATGACTCCTGCGGCGGCGCAGGCGGGGCAGCGAGCGCCGTCCCCGCCACCAGACCCGCAACCAGGACGCTCATCCACAGACGCTGACGCAGCGAAAAACATGGCCGCATGTTCACTCTCCCTGATATCCCCGACAAGTCACCAGTGTAGCGCCTCGCACCGACCATCCCGCCTCAGCCGCTGGCGCGACAGGATACGGCGGTACGCGGGCGCCGCGGGAACGTGACCTGCTGCACGACTCCGGAGGAATCGCCCGCCGCCCCACTGGACGTGACAGTCCGCCCGGCCCCACACTCACCGGTTACCGTGCCGCCTTCGCATCGTTTTTGCATGCGAGCCGGCATAATGGTGCTTTTTTCCGAGACAGACGAAGGCGCGCATGAGCAAGGCATGGTGGCAAAACGCGGTGATCTACCAGATCTATCCGCGCAGTTTCCAGGATTCCAGCGGCAACGGCATCGGCGACCTTCCCGGTATCCGGCGCCGCCTGCATTACGTGCGGGAACTGGGTGCCGATGCGGTATGGATCTGCCCGTTCGTGCGTTCGCCCATGCATGACTATGGTTACGACGTGGCCAATTACCGCGAGGTCGACCCCCTGTTCGGCGACGTCAGCGACATTGTCACCCTGCTGGAGGATGCACACGAACTGGGCCTGCGCGTACTGGTGGATCAGGTCTGGAATCACACGTCCAGCGAACATCCGTGGTTTGCCGAGAGCCGCTGCAGCCGCGACAACCCCAAGGCGGACTGGTATGTCTGGGCCGACCCCGCCACCGATGGCGGCCCGCCCAACAACTGGCGTGCCACGTTCGGTGGCCCGGCGTGGACATATGACCCCACGCGCGGCCAGTACTACCTGCACAACTTCCTGTACCAGCAGCCGGACATCAACTGGTACAACGCCGAGGCACGCAAGGCATTGATGGAGGAGGGGCGCTTCTGGCTGGACCTGGGCGTCGACGGTTTCCGCCTGGACGTGGTCAATTTCTACGCCCACGACCGCGAACTGAAAGACAATCCCGAACGGCCCGAGGACACGCCCGTGCCGGTCGGTGCGTTGCCGCATGATCCGTTTTTCGACTACATCGACGAAGGCAACATCGATGTCGGCGACAACCTCGAGCTGATCAGCGACATCCGCGATCTCATGGACGAGTACCCGGGAACGGTCGCCCTGGGCGAGGTGGCCTTTCCCGAGGATGCCATCAAGGCCACCGCCGATTACACGCAGGGCGAGAAGCGGCTGCATCTGGTCTACAACGCAGCCATGATCAACGACGCGCCGTTCGACATCGACCTGATGCGAAAAACCATCGAACGCTCGGTCAATGAAGTCGGCGACGCCCGCAATACCTGGTGCTTCGGCACCCACGACTTCCCGCGCCTGGCCAGCCGCGGCTATCCCGAGGGCGCGCGCGTGTCCCGGGCGCTGCAGCAACGGCGCGAACACACCCTGGCCGCGCTGATGCTCACCCTGCCGGGGAGCTGCATTCTGTATCAGGGGACCGAGCTGGGACTGACGACCGCACGCCTGCACCTGGACCAGATGCACGATCCGTACGGCATCGCCAACTATCCCAACATTCTGGGCCGCGACGGCTGTCGCACGCCGATGCCCTGGCAGGGCAAGGCCCCGCATGGCGGATTCACCACGGCCCGCAAGCCCTGGCTTCCGGTGCCCGATGAGCACCGCAAACTCGCGGTGGACCGTCAGGAAACCGATCCGCAATCACTGCTCAATCGCTACCGCGCCTTGATCCACTGGCGGCGCGATTGCGACGCGTTGCACGATCCGGCGCTGCAGATGTGCGACGTCGAAGCCCCACTCCTGGCCTACGAGCGTGGCACGTCCGGCGACAGCCGTGTGCTCTGCGCGTTCAACCTCTCGCTGCGCGAGCAGACCATGCGTATCGATGCATCCGCGCGTCTGCTGGACGAGCTGTGCGACACGGCGCGCGTCGAAGACGGCACGCTGACGCTGCCGCCCTACGCCCACGCCCTGCTGGACATGTCGTAGGGCGAATCAACCCCGCAAGGGATTTCCGACCGAAGCAAATCCCCGGGACTTCGGTCAGGAGGCACGCGACGGATCCCCCTGCGTGCCGGTGACGACCCTGCATCTTCGCAAAGCAGGTGCCCGCTTTGCCTGGGTGCGACAAAGTCGCGCTCAGTGCGCAACCTTGTAGACATTGTTGCCGCGATGGTCATCCGGGATGACGTGATCCGGATCGATACTGGCTGACACCACCGCCTTGTTCCCCGGCACGTTTACCGCGAAATGATGGTGCTGCATCCATGTGGCGACCGGCACACGCACGCGCGAAGTGCTGCCATCGGCATACGTCACCTGCAACGTGGCCGGCATGATCATGCGATCCAGATTGGCCACGGTGACCATGGCGCCGTGCGCGTAATCGCCCTTGACGGGCTCCACCTTGGTGACGGCCATGTCCAGCTTCCAGTTGTGGCGAAACCATTCGCGCCAGAACCAGGACAGATCCTCGCCGCCGGCGCTGTCCATGGCGCGGAAGAAGTCCGACGGCGAGGGATGCCTGTAGGCCCATTCGGCAATGTACTGACGGAATGCCGGGTCAAAGCGCTGCGGCCCGAGGATCTGCTCGCGCAACAGCTTCAGGCCCAGCGCGGTCTTGAAATAGGTCACCGGGTGCCGGTACTTCTCCGGAATCACATCAGCGCGCGTCATGATCGGCGGTGCGTGCGGATCATCCAGCACCTCGAGAATGTCCTTGACCGGATTGCCCCCTTCCGGCGCGAACTCGCCATCGCGCTTGGGTGCGTATTCGCCATGATTGAACTGCTGCGAAGCGTACACGTCGATGAAGGTGTTGAAGCCTTCATCCATCCACGCGTTGCGGCGCTCGTCGGAGCCGACAATCATCGGAAACCAGGTATGACCGATCTCGTGCGCGGTCAGCGCGAACAGGCTCTTGCCGCCGTCTCTGGAACTGTCGAAGACGATGCCGGGATATTCCATGCCACCGACGCCGCCACCGGCCGCCACGGCCACCGGATACGGATACGGGTACCACTGCCTGGAGAAAATCTGCATGGCATGTTTCAGATACTGCGTGGAACGGCCCCAGGCCTTTTTGCCGGCGCTTTCCACCGGATACAGCGACATCGCCAGGGCATGCCTGCCGTGCGGCAGATCCACCCGGGCCGCATCCCAGATGTAGCTCGTGGAGGCGACAAACGAGACATCGCGCGCATGCTGCATGCGGAAATGCCACGTCAGGTCACCGTGCTGCACCGGTCGCGTGGAGGCGTCGCCAATTTCGCTGGCGCTGCGGATCATCACCGTCTTGTCGCTGTGCCTTGCCTTGTCCAGACGCTGACGTTCCGTGGCCGTGAGAACCTGCCGGGGATTCTGCAGCTGCCCCGAGCCGGCCACCAGCATGTTCCAGGGCACGGTGACCGAATAGTCGAAATTGCCATACTCGGTATAGAACTCGTTGTTCAGGAAGGGCGCCGTGTCCCAGCCACGCAAATCGTCATAGACGCACATGCGTGGATACCATTGCGCAATATCGAAGATGTCGCCGTTCCGGCTGGGCACCCAATCGGTACGGCCGCCCGTTTTCGGGCCGGGAACGGTGTAGTGGTAGCTGATCTGCAGCTTCAAGGTTCCCTTGTGGGCTGGCAGAGGCTGCTTCAGGTCCACGCGCATGCGCGTATCGGAGATCACGTAATGCGCCTTGTAGCTGTGTCCGCCCGACTGGATCTTCACCGCGGTCAGCTGATAGCCGCGCGTGTGATGCTTTGCCGCCGGCATCTTGCCGCCGCTGAAATTGGAGCGCGCGTCCTGACGATAGCGATTCTGGTCCATCTGCAGCCACAGCTGGTGCAGCGTGTGCGGGCTGTGATTGGTGTAGGTGATGGTCTCGCTGGCGCTCAGCGTTTTCGTCTTCGGGTCCAGCTTGGCCTTGATGGTGTAGTCGGCGCGGTTCTGCCAGTAGTCCGGGCCCGGCGAGCCATCCGCGGACCGGTAGCGATTCACCGCATGACGGAACTGGAACGGGGCGAAGGTCTTGCGCGGCTGATAGGTCGATGCGCCGTCGGCATGCGCCGCGACAGGGGGCAAAAGTGCTGCAGCAGCGAGGAGTGGAAGCAGTAACGTTTTCATGCATCTCTCGAAATGAGGTAAATCGGAATACCCGCAGGGCGGCTCGAGGATCCGGCTCGAGCCGGGGGAACCGGGCCGCCTGCTTGCGGAAACAACGCCTGCCTCGCGGCAACCAGGTGGATCCGTCACTGCGGTCCCGACCAGAGGAAATCTCTTTGCCGGATTGAACCAGCCTGCAACGCCACTTACAGCGAGGACGCCATCTTCGGCAGCTTCGCCCTGGGCCGCGCCACGTGATACATCTGCCAGGCAATCTGCTTCAGCAGCCAGTCGCGGTCCTTGCCTTTGGCATACAGGTCGAAATGCGTCTTGCCGGGCAGGAAGCGGATGTCCGACCTGGCATGCAGGCCGTCCAGCACGGCTTTGAGCTTGTGCGCCGCGCCGTTGAGGTAAAAGGTGTCGGCCGTGCCCACGTACAGATGGATCTTGCCGTTCAGATACGGCTCGAGCTGCGACCAGTGTGCCTGCAGCCGATGCGCGATGTCGTAGTGGTCACGCCAGTACTTGACCACTCGGGGATTCACCGCGCCGGTATCGCGGTTGAACATCTTCTGCGGACGGCCGTCCTTGCCGCGCGGCGAGAACACCCATTCGAACGATGCCATCTGGCCGCCGTATGGACCCAGCACGCGCTCCAGCCTGGCGAATTGCTCATAGGTCGCAATCACCTTGCCGTGCATGCGCACCAGCGGCCACGGCTTGCCATCGGCCTTGTGGTAGACGTTGCCATGCGCCGCGTAGAGATTCGGACCGGTGAAATCGTGGAAGTCGCTGGGATCAGGCGAGGTCGACCAGGTACCCCCGAAGATTTTCGGATAGCGCGTCTGCAGCCACAGCGTGGCCCAGCCGCCGGACGAATGTCCGTTGAGAAAACGGCCCTCGACATCGGCGTCCATGCGATAAGTGGATTCCAGGTGCGGAATCAGCTCCTGCGTCAGCGCCGTGCCCCAAGGGCCATTGTTGACCGAATCGGCGAACTCCACCGTACCCGTGGGGCTGGACTCATCCAGCAGCACCCAGATCATCGGCGGCATCTTGCCGCTTTTCATCAGACCGTACACTTTGGCTGCGGTGTAGGTCATGTAATGCAGGGTGCCGCCGAAGCCGTGGGTCCAGTACACCGTGGGATAATGACGCTTGGGATGCGTGGCGTATCCGGGCGGTTTGACCACCAGCGCATGCATGTGGATCGACCGTCCCCAGAAGGCGGTCAGGTCGGCGCTGACAAAGTCCACGTTGTCGCTGTGCTTGCGCGCCAGCGCGTAGGACTTGCGCATGGCCGCGGCATCGTTGACCCGCGACGGCACGCTCCAGATGGGCGTGTCGGGCAAGGTTCGCGTGAGCTTCAGCGTAGGTATCGCGCTGCCCTGCCCGTCGAGCGTGATGGTGGTCACCGGGCTGACCATGTCCCCCGCACCGCGGCCGCTGTAGTTGTAGTCGTGGTTGACGTCCAGCACCGCCTGCACATCGTAGCGCCCCGGCTTGAGCTGCGCGAAAGGCCTGGGAAACGCCATCAGGCCGGTGTCCACGGTGACCGCATGTCCGGGCGCGAGATGATGCACCTCCTGCGCGGCGACCGCGACGCGATCCGGCTCGAACGGGCTCGTGTCGATGGATGTGACCTTGCCGTGTTTCGCATGCTTGCGTGCCTGCGCCAGCGGTGTGGCAAACAACAGCAGACGCCCGGATGCGGCATTCCCAGACGCACCGGCCAGCTCCACGCGCATCAATTGCGGCTGGTGCGCGGATGGCGCAGCCAGCGCCGCCGGAGCGCACGCCAGGCACGCCAGAAAAGACACAGTTCGCCACATGATGCACATCCCCGGAAGAACAAACGCCTTTAGTAACACACCCACGGCATCCCGCGAGCGGCCTGAAAGTCATGTCATGCGCAATGCGTACCGCTGCGTACGCCGAAAAAAGCGGCTGGTCACCGCGCGGTCACGCGATTGCGCCCATTGTGTTTGGCCACGTACAACGCCTGATCGGCGCGTGTGAACGTGCTTTCAGCCGTATCGCCCTGCCGATATGCGGTCACGCCGATGCTGACGCTGGCAGGTGCATCGACAGGCAATGCCAGCATGGCCGCACGGATCCTTTCGCACATGGCGACAGCCTGATCCAGAGGAAGACCGGGCATCACGACCACGAACTCCTCGCCACCGAAGCGCGACGCGGTGTGATGCGGAGCCATTTCGTTGCGGATCAAGCGTGCCACATCGACCAGTACGCGGTCGCCAATGGCATGCCCCAGTGTGTCGTTGATGTGCTTGAAGTAATCGATGTCGATGACCGCCACGGACATCGATTGTCGCTGCTCCCGGGCCAGCACGACACCCTCGTCCAAGGCTGCATTCAACGCGCGCCGATTGGGCAAGCCGGTCAACGGATCCAGCCGGCTCTGTGTCATGAGTTCCGCATTCTGTGTTTCCAGATGGCTCTGATAGCCGCGCAGCTGTTCCTCGTACTGGTCACGTTGGACCAGCACCTCATGCAAGCGCTTATTGGCACGGCGCAACTCCATCAATACAGTCGCCTGCCTTGCCAATGCCGCCATCGCCTCACGCTGAAACCGCGACAGTTGGCGCGGGCGCCGATCCAGGACGCACAATGTCCCCATGGCCAGACCGTCGGGGCTGATCAACTTCTCACCGGCATAGAAACGGATCCCCGGTGTGCCGGTGACCAGCGGGTGGTCGCGGAAACGCGAATCCTGAAGCGTATCGGGCACCACCATCAGGCTTTCCTCGTGGTTGATAGCGTGTGCACAAAACGCTTGATCACGCGAGGTTTCACGCAGGGCCACCCCACGACGAGCCTTGAACCACTGTCGCTGTTCGTCGACCAGAGTGACGGCGCCCATCGGCGTTGCACACAATGAGGTGGCGATCGCCAGAAGGTCGTCGTAGGCGGGCTCGGGAACCGAATCCAGGATGCCGTAACTATCCAGTCGCTGCAGGCGCCTGGCTTCGTTGTCCGTGGCGGGGAAATCCATTTGCATCGGACCATGTGGAAAAAAGCACGGCGATGCAATCGCCGCCTGCCCGCCATGATACGGGAGAGTCGCCGCTCTATACGAATCGGCGGTAACTGCCGCGACTCGCGCACGCGCCTCAGGGCCGACCCATCTGCTCGATCAGCACCCGCGGTGCCACGACCTGCTAGTGCGATGATGCACCTGGTCGGGAACGACGCAAGAAAAGCTCAACCGGCGCGTGACTCCGACGCCCCGATCGGCGTGATGGCCCGGCACACGGGAAACCGGCTGCAACCCCAGAACTCGCCATCCGGATGCGTGGCCAGTTGCACCCGCCTGCGCAGCATGGCGGCACCGCAACGCGGGCATTTCGGCGCCATCGCACCGCTGCCAGACCTGTGGGTCAATGTCGCCATCAGCGCGGGAGTCAACACCGATGCCCGGCCCGGGGGATCCGCCTGCGCGGAGGTGTCCACCGATCCTTCGTCGCCGGGCGGCACCGCTGCGAGCTCCGTCTGGTGCGCCATGGTGACCGAGGTATCCGCCGCCGGGTCATGGGCACGTCCATGCTGCACCGCTTCGGTCACGCGGTCGCCCAAGTCCTTCAAGTCATACTCGCGCCGGGCAATGACCCGCAGCAACGGCAAACCCGCAAAGCGGCACATCTGCGCCGGAAACGATTGTGCGAACGAGGCCTCCCCCGGGTCACGCCGTTCCAGCTCGTCCAGCGTGACGGCACACAGCACCGTCAGCGAATCGCGATCACACAACACGAAATCGAACCGTTGTGAGGCAATCCGCGCAAGCGCTCTGGCAAAAGCCCCGCTTCCCGAGGGGTGCGTGACTCGCATCACATCTGTTACACGGACCTTGGCAAACACCCGCACGTCCGGCCCCACGATTTTGTCGAGCACCTGCAGGAAGTGCCTGCCATGGGGGCTCAGCAGGCGTTCCCGGCGTGCGTACGGATAACCGACGCTGCGAGATGTGCGCTCACGCAGCCAGATCACGGCAAGCACGATCAGCACAGCAGCTATCGCACTCCACAAGAGGTTCGTCCACATATGCGCCCCCGCCAGTCGTTCCCTGGTTCAGGTTGCACTGTACCCTGTTTCGGCTGCCGCCACACCTGCACACGAATCCGGGGGCCATGGGCAAACCAGAACCTGCAATCGACGACACACCCGGGCCCGCCCCCGCGATATTGCGCAGCCTTGCATGCACATGGCCTGCCCCCATCTTGCATCGTTCCGCAAAGCAGTCATCCGATCCCACCTCTTGACGCCCCATCACGCCCGGTCCAGCCGTGAGGATGCCGACCTCACACGCAGCTTTTTCGGTGTATTCCGCTACAGCGCACGTGCGCTGACACTGGTCTGGAGCACCAGCCGGCGACTGACCATCGCCCTGGCGGCCCTGACGCTGGCGGCGGGCCTGCTGCCGGCGGGCGTGGCCTTCGTCGGCGCACGCATCGTCGATGCTGTGGTGGCCGCGCATGCCGTCTCGCACGCAGGCCATGGCGTATCCCTGCAATCGGTCGTCACCTGGATTGCCCTGGAAGCAGTGCTGGTCGCGGCTCTGGCCGGAGCACAACGCGGCATCTCGCTGTGCGAGTCGCTGCTGCGGGCGCAGCTGGGGCAACGCGTCAACGAGATGATCCTGGAAAAGGCGCTGCAACTGGAGCTGGCGCACTTCGAGGATTCGGAGTTCTACGACAAGCTCACCCGTGCACGCCGCGAGGCATCCAGCAAGCCGCTGTCGCTGGTCAAACGCACTTTCGGTCTGGCACAGAACGCGATCTCGCTGCTCAGCTACGGCACGCTGCTGATCCAGTTTTCGCCCTGGGCCGTGGCGGTGCTGCTGCTGGCAGGCCTCCCCGCTTTTCTGGCCGAAACGCGCTTCTCCGGCGATGCGTTCCGCCTGTTCCGCTGGCGCTCGCCCGAAACGCGCATGCAGATGTACCTGGAAACGGTACTGGCGCGCGAGGACCACGCCAAGGAAGTGAAGCTGTTCGGCCTGGGTCCGCTGCTGCTGCATCGTTACCGCAATATCTTCGGCACGTTGTACCGCGCCGACCGCGACTTGACAGTGCGCCGCGACAGCTGGGGCTTCGGCCTCGGGCTGATCGGCACGCTGTCGCTGTATGGTGCCTATGGCTGGATTGCCATCAGCACGGTTTTCGGGCGCATCACGCTGGGCCAGATGACCATGTACCTGGCCCTGTTCCGTCAGGGGCAATCGGCGGTCTCGGCGATCCTCTCTGCCATCGGCGGCATGTACGAGGACAACCTGTACCTGTCCACGCTTTACGAATATCTGGAGACGCCGATCGCTGCACCGAGCGGTGACCACGTCAGCGGCCCCTGATCCGGCGGATGGCATTCGCTTCGAACAGGTGAGCTTCACTTATCCGGGCACCGACACGCCGGCGCTGCAGGACATCGACTTGCACATCCGCCCCGGCGAATCACTGGCGCTGGTGGGCCAGAACGGCTCCGGCAAGACCACCCTGATCAAGTTGCTGACGCGCCTGTACGCGCCCGATTCCGGCCGCATCCTGCTGGACGGTCGCAATCTGACGGAATGGGACGAAGCGGCGCTGCGCCGGCGCGTCGGCGTCATCTTCCAGGATTTCGCGCGCTATCAGATGCGCGTGGGCGAAAATGTCGGCGCGGGTGATGTCGGCGCCTTCGAGGACGAAACACGGTGGCGCGAAGCCAGCGACAAGGGCATGGCCAGTGAATTCATCGACGCCCTGCCCGCCGGATTCCACACGCAGCTCGGTCGCTGGTTCAAGGACGGGCGCGAACTGTCCGGCGGCCAATGGCAGAAGATCGCCCTGGCGCGCGCCTTCATGCGCTCCGATGCCGACATCCTGGTGCTGGACGAACCCACCGCCGCCATGGACGCCGCCGCCGAAGCCACCATCTTCGAGCATTTCCGCGCGCTGACCACGCAGCGCATCGCCATCCTCATCTCGCACCGCTTTTCCACCGTGCGCATGGCCGACCAGATCATCGTCATCCGCAACGGCCGCATCATCGAACACGGTAGCCATGATGCATTGATGGCGCAAGGCGGCCATTACGCGCACCTGTTCACGCTGCAGGCGCAAGGCTACCGATAACACCGTGCACCGGTAGGGCGGCTCAAGGAGCGGCAGCGACGGAGCCGCCTGCTTTCCGATAAAAACCTGTCTTCCCGCAAGCAGGCGGCTCCGTCGCGTGGCTCCTTGAGCCGCCCTGCCCCGCTTCAAACAGCGCTGCCGGCCGCATGCCCGGACGCCCAGGCCCACTGAAAGTTGTAGCCGCCGAGATGACCGCTCACGTCCACCACTTCGCCGATGAAATACAGGCCAGGCACGTGGCGCGACTCCATGGTGCGCGATGACAACGTATCGGTGTCCACGCCGCCCAGGGTGACCTCCGCGGTGCGGTAGCCCTCGGTGCCGCTGGCCGCGATGGGCCAATCGGCGAGCTGGTTGGCAATCTCGCGCAACCCGGCGTCTTGAAACTGCCGCAACGGACGGCTCGGAATCCAGAGCTCGCACAAGCGTTGCGCCAGCCGCCGCGGCAACCACTCGGAGAGCACCGTGCGCAACTGCACGTCCGGCCGCGCGTCACGCTGCTGCTGCAGGTCGGCATGCAGATCGCGCCCCGGCAGCAGGTCCAGTCGCAGGTCATCTCCGGGTTGCCAGTACGAGGAGATCTGCAGCACCGAGGGTCCGCTGATGCCGCGATGCGTGAACAGCAGGCTATTGCGGAATGCCTCGCCGTTGCACCGCGCCTCCACCGGCAACGCCACACCAGCCAGTTCCGCATAGCGTGCCTGATGTTTGCCGCTGAGGGTCAACGGCACCAGTCCGGCACGCGTGGGCAACACCGCATGGCCGAATTGCCGCGCGAGTGCGTAGCCGAAGCCTGTCGCACCCATGCGCGGAATCGACAGGCCGCCGCAGGCCACCACCAGCGAAGACGAAGCAAACGCGCCCTTGCTGGTGCGCACATTGAAACCGCCATCCACACCCTGCACGTCGGTCACGCTGCAACCGGTTTCGATACGCACGCCCGCCGCGGAGCACTCATCCAGCAACATGCGCACGATCTGCTTCGAGGAAACATCGCAGAACAGCTGCCCGAGTTCCTTCTCGTGATATGCAATGCCGTGATGTTCCACCATGGCGATGAAATCGAACGGCGTATAGCGCGCCAGCGCCGACTTGCAGAAATGCGCATTGGCCGAAAGAAAATTCTCCGGCGTGGTGCCCAGGTTGGTGAAATTGCAGCGCCCACCCCCGGACATCAGGATCTTCTTGCCGACGCGGTTGGCATGCTCCAGCACCAGCACGCGCCGGCCGCGCTGACCGGCCACCCACGCACACATCAGCCCGGCAGCGCCGCCGCCGATGATCAGGACATCGACCTCACCCCTGGCACTCACGGCGCCCGAACGTGCGCAGCAACCGTCATTGCGATGTCTGCGCGCCTGCGCTGTTGCGGCCGAGTCGGCTGACCCAGCGATACAGCAGGGCGGTGATGACCACGAACGCGATGCCGCCGATCCAGATGGACGCGCCACGGAATCCCGGGCCCACCAGCGCCAGCGGTGCTTCGGTACCGGAAAACACCACGACGGCGGCGATGATCACGCCGATGATGCTTTCGCCCACGATCAGCCCCGAGGACATCAGCACGCCCAGCTGCCGCGTGGTTTCCGGATGCGGCGCGCGCGCGGCGCGGCGATCGAAATACCAGCCGACAATGGCGCCGACCACGATCATCAGCGTGACCTCGGTCGGCAGGTAGATGCCCAAACCCACGGCCAGCGGCGGCAGGCGCATGCGGGTGCCGGCGAGCCCCAGAATCTCGTCGATGACGATGATGCCGCCCCCGATGGCCGCGCCCAGCCAGATCAGGCTCCAGTCGATATTGTGCTGCAGCACACCTTGCGCCAGCGCCGAGATCAGCCCCGCCTGCGGCGCCGCCAGCGCATGCTTGGTGGCGTTGGCTGCGCCCATGAACCCGTAGGCCTGGCTGAGCAGGTTGAGCACGAATGGAATGATGAAGGCTCCGGCGATGACGCCGATCACCAGTGCCACCTGCTGCTTCCACGGCGTGGCGTTGACCAGCTGGCCGGTCTTCAGATCCTGCAGATTGTCATTGGCGATGGTGGCGCCGGCGAACACCACCGAGGAGGTGAACAAGGCGAAGGCGACCAGCGCCTTGCCGGCGTCCGGCGGCAGGCTGGACTGCACGCCGATGGCCAGCAGCACCGCGGCGATGACGATCACCAGGATGCCGATACCCGACAACGGGCTGTTGGATGAGCCCACCAGCCCGGCCATGTAACCGCAGACCGAGGCCACAAAGAAACTCATCAGCGCCACGAACGCGACGCCGCCGATGGTCAGCACCCACAGATCCGCGCCCAGACCGGCGCCACTGCCGAACGCACCCAGCAGCCAGGCGATCGGAAGCAGACACAGCACGGTCACCAGGGCGACGATGCCGATCGGCATGTCGTGTTCGGTGCGCGGCAGCGTCCCGCCCTGCCCGGCCTTGCGGGTACGCGAGGATGCCAGGGCCGAGGTCAGCCCCGTATACACCGGCTTGACCAGCTTCACCAGGGTCCAGACCGCGGCAGCGGCAATGGTGCCGGCGCCGAGAAAACGTACCTTGTGGCTGAACGCCGACCCCGCCACCTGCGCCGCACTGCCCGTTGCGTGTGCAAGCAACGTGTAGTGCGGTACCGCCCAGACCCAGGCAATGCCGGTGCCGATGAGCATGGAGATGCCCACCCACAGGCCCACCAGATGTCCCACCGCCAGCAACGCGAAGGACAGGCTGAAATCGAATCCGCTGGCGGCGCCGCGATTGCCCACGTGAAAATAGCCCGCCACGTCCTTGGCGAAGATGTGCGTGGCCACCACCACGGCAAAGGCTGCCGAGACCACGGCGCCCCAGACCACGGCGAGAAACCCGGCCCGGCCCGCCGCGGCCGCATCCGTATCGCCTGCCGCGGTATCGGTGCGTACCCGGTCGACCGCTTCGGGATCGGCCACCGCGGTGTTGGCGGACGCGTGGGCGGGCGGCGCACTGTCCGCCATGGCCTCACGGTGGCTGGCGCCCACCTTCAGCACCTCGGCGCAGGCCACGCCCTCGGGATACGGCAGATCCGAGTTGGTCACCAGCGCACGGCGCAGCGGAATGGAATACATCACGCCCAGGATGCCGCCCAGCGCGCAGATCAGCATGGTCTCCCAGTACGGAAACCCCGACCACCAGCCGACGATCACCAGACCCGGCAGCACGAAGATGATCGCCGACAGCGTGCCCGCCGCCGAGGCGATGGTCTGCACGATGTTGTTTTCCTGGATGGTGGCGTCGCTGAACTTGCGCAGCACCGCCATGGAGATCACCGCGGCAGGAATGGACGTGGCAAACGTCAGACCCGCCTCCAGCCCGAAATAGACATTGGCCGCCGTGAAGACCAGCGTGATCAGCACGCCGATGACGACGCCGCGGATGGTCAGCTCGGTTTGCGGCGCAAGGCCGGATTGATCTGCTGTGCTCACGCAGGAGCCCCCTCAGGAAAAACATCGACCCCGCCGATGGTCCATGGAAAGCCGTCGCGCCGCAAGGGAGATACCAGGGCGTCCAGGAGGATTTCGCCGGCCCGGGCGGCGCCGGACAATGCTCACTCGGAGCAGTTGCTATGATGCGGTCGCCGCATTCGCACAGCCTATCCCGAACCGACGCCAAGGCGATGCGTCAAGGATCCTGTCTGCACCCATGACACCAGACTCCCTCCAGCTGCTGCGTCAGCGACTGCGCGCCCAGCTGCAACGCTTGCATCTGCTGGTTGGCGGACGCTACTGGTTCCCGCACGTGCCACTGGCACTGCTTCTGGGGCTGGGCGGCATCTGGCTGCTGAAGGCCGACCTGGGCGCGCAGTGGGCACATCACGTGCAACGTGCGCTAGTCACCGCGGGCGTCGGCCTGCGCCCCGACCTGCTGCCGCCACTGCTGATCGGCGGCGGCATGCTGACCATGGCGCTGGGCCTGCTGGTGCGTTCGCGCGTGGCGTGGTCCATGGCGCTGCTGCTCGCAGTCACCGCCGCCGTCAGCACATTTTTTGGTCGCCATCCGGACGGGCACGCCTTGCTGGCGTATTTCATCTTCATGCTGGGCCTGCTGCTGACCGCATGGCGCCATTTCGATCGCTCCAGCGTCGCCGGAAGCACGCTTTTCGCGCTGACGTCAGTGGCCATGCTGCTGCTGTTCGCCACGTTTGGCGCGTATTATCTGGGCAGCCAGTTCAAGCCGCAGATCGGCGACCTGGTCACCGCGCTGTACTGGGCCATGGTCACCATGAGCACGGTCGGCTATGGCGATATCACGCCGCAGACAGCCGAGGCCAAGCTGTTCACCGTGTCGGTCATCATCCTCGGCGTGGCCGTGTTCGCCACTTCGCTGACCGCGGTGATCGCGCCGCTGGTCAGCCGCAGCCTGCAACGTATCGTCAACCGCAAGGGGTCGGGCATGAAACGGGAAAATCACTTCGTGGTCATCGGCAATACGTCACTGGCCGCCAACACCCGCAGCGAACTGGCGCGTCGCGGTCGGCCGGTCACATGGCTGCTGCGCGAGATGCCGGAGGACGGCGCGCCCAAGGACGTGGATCTGGTCGTCGGCGATCCCAGCGACACCGATGTGCTGCGTGATGCCGGAGTGCACCATGCCGAAGCGGTGCTGGCGATGCTGGCCGACGATTCGGAAAACGCCTTCGTGGTTCTCGCGGTCAAGGAAGTCACCGATACCGCGCGGACCATCGCCGCGGTCAACGACGCCAGGCATCTGAGCCGCGTCAAGCTGGTGCAACCGGACGTGGTGATCGCGCCGCAGGTACTCGGCGGGGAACTGACCGCCATGCTGCTGTCCGGAGAAGATGTCACACCGGACTTCGTCATGCAGCGCGTTTTCCAGAAGAAGGGGGAGGACGCGCCGTCGCCCTCCTCCGCGCAGACGCCATGAACCCGCATCCATGACCGATGCTGACCCCATTCAAACAGGCCTGATCGGTTTCGGCACCGCCGGCGCCTTTTTCCATGCGCCCCTGATCCTGGCCACGCCGGCGCTGCATCTCGCCGCTGTGGTCAGCAGCCGGCGCCAACAGATCAGGCAGGTGCTGCCCGATGCAGCCATCGTCGGCGACACGAACCGTCTGCTTGCCGACGAACGTATCCGTCTCGTGGTCGTCGCCACTCCGGATGACACGCACTACAGCATCGCCCGCGCCGCCCTCGAGGCGGGCAAGCACGTGGTGCTGGACAAGCCCTTTACCCGCCATCTCGAGGAGGCTGATGCGCTGATCGCCCTGGCGGATGCCCGTGATTGCCTGCTGGGAGTGTTCCACAACCGGCGCTGGGATGGAGACTTTCTCACCGTGCGCCAATGCATCGAGCAGGGGCGTCTGGGCCGTGTCGTCCATTTCGAATCGCACTTCGACCGCTTCCGGCCGCAGATCAAGAGCGGCTGGCGCGAACATCCCGAACGTGCCGGGGGTGTGCTGACGGATCTGGGCGCACACCTGATCGATCAGAGCCTGCAGTTGTTCGGCCCACCTCGTGCCATCACCGCCGACCTTGCCATGCAGCGCGCGCAGGCGCAGGTCCCCGATTACGCCCACCTGCTGCTTGATTACGGCCGCTTGCGGGTCATCCTGCATGCGGCCGCTCTGACACGGGTCCCCGGGCCGCGTTTTCTCGTGCATGGCGATGCCGGCAGCCTGCTCAAGCACGGCATGGATCCACAGGAAGCCCTGCTGCGCGCCGGCGGCGGCCCCACCGATCCCGGCTGGGGCGAGGATAACCCGACCGGTCATGCGCGTTTGACCGATACCGAAGAGCGAACGGTTACCGTGCCCACGCAACGTGGCTGCTACGAGCAGTTCTACACGCGGGTGGCCCGGGCCATCACCGATGGCACTCCACTCCCGGTGACGGCGCGTGAAGCACGCCAGGTCATGCAGGTTCTCCACGCCGCGCAGCGCAGTGCCCGCGAACAGCGCCGCATCGAGTTGACGCCATCCACCTAGGAGCGTGGGCGGCAGAAATCTTCGGGCTGCGATTGTGCGCTCATCCATAGTCTGAGCCTCTCGAAAGGCTTGCATAGAACAACGATGCGCACCTTTCGATAGACACATCCTATGGCGATCGCCCAATCTCGCTTTCCAAAGTTTCTGTCGCCCACGCTCCTAGGTACTGCTTCGCACTATTTAACCCATTCAGCGAGTCGCTGGGCGCTCGGCTGCAAGGTGCATTCGCGCCGGAAAGGGGGGTCCTTTTCAAGCGGATGCGCCGCGGCAGACGGGCGCCCAGCGGCTCGCCCTTCGGGAGCCAGGCACACGGGCCATGGCGGCGTTGCAACACGCGCCAAGGGAACAACCCTTGGCGGCGCGCTGCGCCTTGCCATGCCCCTGCGCTTGGCTCTGAATGGGTCAAATAATGTGAAGCAGCACGCTAGTCATCGGCATCTCCCGTCGGCCCCTCGACCTCGGGCAGGCGCCCGCCAAGCAGTGCACCGCCGAGCCCCATCGACGCCAGCAGGACCAGCGCAGCCGCCACGGACCAGCTCGACAGTGCTGCCGCAATGCCGCCAATGGCCAGCAGCAGTACGCCCATCGCCGAATTGCTCACAGCGACATAGTCGGTGCGCCTGTCGCCCTCGGCCATGTCCACCACGTAGGTCTTGCGCCCGGTGCGCACAGCCTGATGCGCCAGCGACAGGACGAAGAACAGCAGCGGCATCAGCCATGCCCGGGCCAGCAGATCGCTCTGCAACAGCCACGCAGCCGCCAGTGCCGCGGCCAGTACACCGCCGACGAGGCCTCCGATCATCATCACCCGGCGGCTCGAGCGATCCGCCAGCCGCCCCCATACGGGGCCGCCCAGCATGGACGCCAAACCTTCGGCCACGATGAACGCGGCAAGCACGCGCGGCGTGTGCCCCAACTGCCGTTGCGCGATCATCACATAGTATGGCGCCGACAATGCCGTGCACATCAACAGCGCCCGCGTCAGCACGAATTGCCTCAATGCGGCATCCGTGAACAGCATGCGCAACCGCATTTTGCTGCTGTCGACCCGGGTTTCGGCGCGCGGCTCGCGCAGCGTCATGAACCATCCGGCGGCGGTCAGCCACAACAGTCCCGACGCCGCCAGCACCAGAGCATAGCCCGACGACCCCAGGTGCTTCGGGCCCAGCCCCACGGCTGCTGCGCCAATCAACAGCGTCGCCACTCCGGCAGCGCTCGCTGCCCAGCCGCTGGCACGCCCGCGACGGCGTTTGGGAAGAACCCGCCCCAGGACGTCCTTGGAGGCCACCGACGAGATGCTGCGCGCCAGTGCGAATACTGCCAGCAACGCCAGCAGCACGACGCCGGCAACCATCCCGCGCAGCCAGAACGCACACAACGCCATGCCGAACATGCTGGCTGCCTGAGCCACCGCACCCACTGACCACGCGCGTTTGCGCAAATCGAACCGCTGCACGCCACCAGCCACCCATATCTGCACCAGCATGCTGCCCGATTCGCGCAACGGCACCAGCAGCGCAGCCATCCATGCAGCCACGCCGAGCGTACCGGCCAACCAGGTCAGCGTGGTCTTGGGGTTGGTCAGCGCATCACCCAGCTTGGTCAGGAAGTGACTGCCGACAAACGTGAAAAAATTGCGCGAAAGTGCCTGACGCTGCTCATCCGGCAACGTCGCATCGGCAGCCTCGTCTTTGCCGGCCAGGCGGTAGAAAAGTCGAACCATGGATCCCATGGCGACAGTGTACGTGCCAGCCCCTTTACCGTCGCCAGCCATCGTTCGCGATGTCTGCCCGACCCGCGGGCCGGCTCAATCCGCCGAACGGATCCATGCCGCCGGGCGCACGGGAAACGGCGTTCCGCTTGCACTGGCGGTCATGTCAGACGTACTTCGGCGGCACCAGTCGCAGACGCGCCGCCTGATGCAGGACGCCTCCACGCAGGAGCCGCTCGACATCCGTGGCCGGCAATGGTCGTGCGTAGAGGTATCCCTGCGCTTCCACGCATCCCCCGTCCACCAGAAACTCGTGCTGCAGCTCGTCTTCCACCCCTTCGGCAATGGCGCACAGGCCCAGACTGCGCGCGATCGCCAGCGTCGCCTCGACGATCGCCACGTCATCGGTGTTGTCCGGCAATCCATTCACGAACGAGCGGTCGATTTTCAGATACGCCACCGCGGGCAGTTTGAGATACGCCAGCGACGAGTAACCTGTGCCGAAATCGTCGATCGCCACGCCGACGCCAAGTTTCTTCAATGCCAGCATGGTGCGACGGGTGTCTTCGCCCAGCGCAAGAATCGCGCTTTCGGTAATTTCCAGCATCAGCAGTTCGGGCTTCAGCATGCGCGGCTGCAACGTGCGCTTGAGTGTCTCCAGGAATCCGGGATGACCGAACCAGCTCGCCGACACGTTGAACGCCACGCGGATAGGCGGAAGATCGGAGCGCTGCCAGATCTGCGCCTGCTTGCATACCGCCTGCATCACCCATTCATCGATGCGCCGGATCAGCCCCAGACGTTCGGCGATGGGAATGAATTCGTCAGGCGCGATCGCGCCGCGCTCCGGGTGCTGCCAGCGCAGTAATGCCTCCACCGCGACGATGCGTCCGCTGCGCAGCTCGATGCTGGGCTGATAGACCAGATGAAATTCGTCGCGCTCCAGCGCCAGACGCAGATCCGTCGCCAGCCGCAGACGCCGCCGTGAATCGGCATGCATCCGTGGCGAGTAGAAACGGTAGGTGTTGCGCTCCTCGGTCTTGGCCGCGTACATGGCGGCATCGGCGTTGGCGATCAGACTGACCGTATCGGCTCCATCCAGCGGGTAACCGGCGATGCCGATGCTGGCGCTGAGCACGATGTCGTAATCGTCGACCACGAACGGCTCGGACAGCGTCGCGATCAGCCGCCGGGCCACGGTGGAGGCCTCCTCGCGCGCTTTCAGACCATCCAGCAGCACGGTGAATTCATCACCACCGATGCGCCCCGCCAGCGCCGCGCCGGGCAATTGCCGCAACAGGCGCTCGGCCACCTTGACCAGCAACCGGTCCCCCACGGCATGACTGAAACTGTCGTTGACGATCTTGAAGTTGTCCAGGTCCACGAACAGGACGGCCAGCGCGCCACGCCGGTCCTCGGCGCGCCGCACTGCCGCATCGCAATACCGCTCGAATTCGGAGCGGTTGACCAGACTGGTCAACGCATCGTGCGTGGCCAGATGCTCGAGGCGCTCGCGATTGGCCTTGGCTGTGGTTATGTTGGTGAATACCGCCACGTAGCGCTGGATCTCTCCGCGGGTATCGCGGATCGCGCTGATGCTCAGCAGCTCCGGGTAGACGCTGCCATCGCTGCGCTGACTCAGGACCTCGCCCACCCAGTTGTCTTTCGCATCGACGGTTTCACAGATGGAATCGGGCAGCGGCGATCCATCCGGCAATGTACGGGTATCCTGAAACCGCTTCTCGCGCAGCGACTGTGCCGTGAAACCGGTCAACTCAACATGGGCCTTGTTGACACTGATCACGCGGTGCCCGGCGTCGGCAATGATCACGCCCTCCGCAATACTGGCCAGCGCCTGGGCGGCAATACGCCGCTCCTGCTCCATGGCCACGCGTTCGGACACGTCGCGAAGGATGGCCTGCCGCACGATACGATTGCCCCACGTCACCAGGCTGCTTTGCGTTTCCACCGGGCGCGTGTGTCCGGAGACGTCTTTCAGCACACCCATGGGCGAATTACCCTCCCAGGGCGCCTGCCTGTGGACAAAAAGATCCGAAAACAGCCCGCCGACGAGGTGCTGTTCGGTTTGTCCGCTCCATTGGGCCGCAGTGCGGTTGACGTCGAGAATGCGGTCGTCGGCATCATCGATCATCACGATCGCGTCGGCTGCATGGTCGAACAGGAGCCGGTATCGCTCCTCGGTCCCGCGAATGCGCGCCAGAATGCGCTGTGCCATGAACAGCCACAGCAGCGAGGCAATGCAGGCAGCCGACAGCACGCTGATAAAAAGCACACGACCAAGCCAGGACGCGCCGCGTGCAATTTCCAGGGAAAAACGGGCGGTAAGTGGCTCAATGTACTTGTTCAACGCATACATGCGAACCCGCTGCCGACTGATTTCGGCACGGGCAGGCCGTCCATCCCTGTAATCCCTCTGCAGTCGATCTGCGATGTTCTTCAGCTCATGCAGCGGTGCGTCCGTGGCACGCCATGCTTTCATCGCACCTTTGATATAAGGCGCATCCGGCACGTGGTGCATCATGAATATCATGCCGGGAATGGCTTCCGCCATGATGGTCCCGCGGTGCATCGCGAGAACCACTTTCCGGTGATCATAATGTGGATGACTCAGCGCATCGCGCGCAAAACGATCATTGACAAGTATGGCGTAGTTGCGTCGAAAGCCTTTCAGGTCGGCTTCCTTGCCACTGTCCGCGTACGCATCAAGCTCGATGACGGCCTCTTTCTGAGCCTTGGACCAGGCGCTCTCACCGTTGAGAAAACCGGCAAGAGCCACCTGGATTTTCAAGGCTATCCACGTAAGCACGACCAGCAGTCCGACAACCGCAAAAAGCGCATATACCAGTGGTATCAAGCGCTTTAACAGGGGTCGCCGCAAGCTGGTTCGCGATGCACGCATGAGGCCTCTTATATCATCAAGTATGTTTCGCCATCAGCGTGGGACGTTACCGTCTCGTCTCGCTCAGGCGGCGATTTCTTCACGTGATCCTGCCGTCTGCGCTGCACCCACGCACAGGTCAGCGAGAATTCGCATGCTGACGTAACTGCGTTTGATGCATTCGCCCAGATACTTCACTTCATCTTCGGCCGGATTGTTCCCCTTGAGCGTGCACACGATCTCCAGCGCCTCCCACGGATGGGTGTCATCGTAGGCGGCGTGGAGCTGCAGCCAGCGCATCGATTTTGTCCGGGTGGCAGCTGGTAATGACGGCGCATACGTCTCGCTCTCGTAAAGAATCTGCGACCATTCGCCAGTGGCGCCCTCAACGGCATAATTGGTTGCCGCCATCGCCGCTGCCAGTGAATTCCCCGAACTGATCTCCTCGCACCAGCGAACCAGTACATCGGTGCCTTGAGGCGGCGTAACCGTGAGGATATCAGTGCGTGGGACGCCGGCGCCCTCGGCCCAGTTCAGCCAGTGCTCGGCATGCGTCTGCTCGACCCGGATATTACGCACCAGCCAGCGGCGCGCCATGTTGTCGCCCACGCTGCGCCCGTACCGGGTCTTGAGCAAGCTCATCGCCATATACCCGGGAAAGCGCTCGATAACGGGCCAGATGCCCATCATGAAGGCGCGCATCGTGCCACGATTGGCTCTTGCCTCCGAAATCATATCCCACAGCTCATGCCCAACAAAGCTTCGTTTGGCCTGCTCGCAATCGGACACCATGTCCTGTGCCCACTGCGGATAGCTCGTCAGGTCTGTCAGAGGGCCGGTCCGTTCGAATTGCGTGTTCATACTTTCTCTCCATTGCGAGTTTGAGTAGTACTTCGGTTGGTGCTGCTTCGCTCACCGGGACGGGATCGACCCGCAACCGGCTATATCCCGACATCGGACAGATGCCGGACATTCCTGGACAACCGAGACAACGGCCTCAAAGACCACCCCCTGTGGTGACCTCGACTTCCCCTGGCGGCGTGCATCCCTGTCACGTCGCCCAAAACTCCAATCGGTTTGCCGGTTTCGCCCCTGAATACCGGTTGACACCCCAAATGACACATCCGTTCCGGCACGCTACCCACCCCTGCCGAACGTCGCAGACTCCACTCATACCCTGATCCAGCGCTGGAAAGCAACCTCCACAAGTCCCGGGGCGATGGAGCCACCGTCCTTTTCCTGGACACCAGGCGCATCGCCATGCCGTGCCAGCACCGATATCCGGCACTGCGTGGTCCGATGCGCGGCGACCGGATCGCAGCGCCTTTCGGCGGCTGGTTCACGGGCATGCAACGGCCGTTCCAGCAGGTCGCGGGCAGGCCTCAGATACGGGCCGGTGGCAGTGGCGGCAGCCCTCCTCACGCCCGTGCCAAAGGCATCGCCGATACCGGTGGCAGCGGGGACGGGGAGTTGGGGCGAATCGCCCGCGACCCCGCGAAAGCGGGGCACGGCGGCCGGCTGGACGTGGTTTTTGCGGTCGCCCGCGCGCTCATCGAGCGCAATCGCCAGCAGCCGGTCGGCGGCGGCGACCGCGCCGTGATTTGCCACGCCCATCCGGCACAGCGGCGTATCGCCCGCAGCCATCTCGCGCAATTGACCCGCAAACACGTCTTGGATGCCCTATCGAGACAGGTCGAAGCCCCGGGACATTCTACCCGGCCGTGGCCTGCCATCAAGTCCATTGCGCGAAGCCGCTCCCTAGGCATGTGTGCATCCGCATGCAATGGAGCTCCAAGAGCCTCCCGTTGCGGACGCGCCGCATGTTGCCTCACGGTCGCGCATCGCTACACTGGCCACCCGACTGATTGGCGGAAACAACGGCATATGGATCACCAGACGCTCGTGTTCGAGCTGGATCGCGACCACATCGAGCTCAATCAGCTGCTGAAGCTGGAGGGGCTGTGCGACAGCGGCGGTGCCGGCAAGATGCTGGTCGCCAGCGGCGCGGTCCGGGTCGATGGCGTGGCCGAGCTTCGCAAGACCTGCAAGATCCGCGCCGGGCAGACGGTGCAACTTGACGATGTGCGCATCCGCGTCGTCGCGGCGCAGAACACGCAGCGGATGTAGGGCCGTTCAAGATACGCCAGTGACGGAGCCGATCGCTTGCCCGCCACCGCCCCGCCGGCCCCCAGGCAGGCGCCTCCGTCGCTACGCCCCCGAGCCCGCCGTCTTGTTTGCGACGACGGGAGTGTCGCTGCCTCCGGCAAGTTGCGCATCCACGAACGCCTTGGCGGGCTCCGGTCGTCCAAGATAATATCCCTGCGCCATGTCGCACCCCATATCGGCCAGCATGTGCAATGTTTCGGCATCCTCGATGCCCTCGGCGATGGCACGCATATCCAGGTGATGGGCCACATCCACCATCGCCCGCACCATCTTGGCAGTACGACCGTCGGTGCGCATGGCCTGCACCAGCGACATGTCGATTTTCAGCTCCGTGGCGGGAAACCGCTGCAAATAGGAAAATGACGCGTAGCCGGTGCCGAAATCGTCGATGGCCACGCCCACGCCATGATCCCGCAGACGCCGCAACACCTGCACGCTCGCTTCCAGGTCGTGGATGGCCGCGGTTTCGGTCACCTCGATACACAACGACTGCGGCGGCACGGACCAAATCTCCAGCGCGCCCAGCAGTTGCTCCACCAGTCCCGGCACGCCAAACAGGCGCGGCGAGAGGTTGACGGCGAATGTCATTGCATCGCGTGCGGACAAGCGCGAGGCGTGCCGCAGCGTGGTATTCACGCTCCAGCGCGACAATGCGTCGATGAGACCGTGATGCTCTGCAAAGGTCACGAAGTCCGCGGGCGAGACCGGCCCGTGCCGCGCACTGGTCCACCGTGCCAGCGATTCCACACCCACCATGCGGCCGCTGGCAACATCCCATACCGCCTGGAAATGCACGTCGAGACGGTTGTTCTTGATCGCCTCGCGCAGCTCGTCATAAAGGATTTCCACGCCCATCTGATGCGGCGCATAGACGGCAAACAACTGCCCGCTACGCTGCGCCTCGTCATGGGCAATTTCGGACAACCTGCACAGGTCCTCGGGGTTCGAGGCATGTTCGGGATACAGCGCCACACCCATGGTCATGCGTCCATGCCATGGCCTGGCCACCTGTGTCTGCGACATGTCGAAGGCACTGGCCAGACGTACGGCGGCCAATTGCGCATGAGTGGCGCCGCGGACCCCCGCCAGGACGACAATGAACATGCCTTCCCCACCACTCAGCACCTGGTCGGCGGGACGCAGACATTCGCGGATCAGCTCGCCCGCAGCCCGTTCGACCTCGTCGGCGGCCTCGTATCCGAGCCGCAGGCACGTCTCGCGCAGGCCGTGCATCCGCAACACCAGGACAGCGATGCGCCCGTTCGCTCCGGCGCTCTCCATCTGCGTCTGTATGCAGGCAAAAATGGAGGTCCGGTTCAGCATGGATCAGCCACTCGAAACCACAGCTGTCCCTGCAGCCTGGATGCTGCACGATGGCCCGCTTCGCACATCACGCAAGAAAGTACTCGGCCGGGTCCAGCCCGTGATCTCCGGGGCGCAAACTGCGGGTGATCATCACGGCACGGTCATCCTCCGCCTGCGCCATCAGATCCCACACGCGCATGTCATCCAGCGGCCGCTTGTCCGCATCGGTGAGGACGGCCACCTTGGGGCGCAGCCGTCGGGTGTGGTTCTGGGCCATGACCACGCCGATCTCGCCACTGGACAGTTCCACCAGAGAGCCCGTGGGATACACCCCCAGGCACGTCTGGAACTGTTCCACCATTTCCGCCTGGTAGAGCGTGTCGCGACCCGCATAGATGCGTGCAATCGCCTCCGGCCCGGAGAGCGTCTTGCGATACGGGACGGGTGAAATCATGGCGTCGTAACTGTCGATGATTCCCGCCATGCGCGCCAGAAGGGGAATGCCGTTGCCCATCAGGCGATCCGGGTAACCACTGCCGTCGTAACGCTCGTGATGACTGCGCACCATGGAGATCACGTCGCCATCGCCGAGGTCCGAGTCCCTGAAGATATCCATGCCGTAATCCACGTGCCGACGCAATTCGGCCAACACGTCGCCGGACAATGTTCCGGCCCGCTCCAGGAGCTCGGGATCGATCTTCGACTTGCCCACATCCAGCAACAGGCCACCGGCGGCCAGGCTGATGATGGTTTCCTCGGCAAACCCCATGTGCCGGCCGAACGCGGCCGCCAGGGCGCTGCAACTGACGGCGTGGCGGTAGAGATAGGCGTTGCGTTCACGCTGGCTCTGGATCCAGAAAAACGCATCGGAGCTGCGCAGCACGCTTTCCACCACCGGCCGCACCGCGCTGTCCACCGAGGCCACCGAGATGCCCCGCCCGGCACTGATGTCCTGCACGATATCACCGACGATGGACTCCGCATTGTCGTAGGCTTCGCCCGCGTGTGACGCCTCTTCCTCGAGCAGCACACTGTCGCGGTAGTCGTTGACGCGGTCGAAGCGGTTCTCGGCGTCGTTGCCCGAGCGCAGCGTGTTCAGGCGGGCATCGTCGGTGACCAGACGCTGTGCATCGATATACACGTAGGAGCACAGCTGACGCAGTGCCTGCAGATCCTCGTTGTCGCGCAACTCGATGCCCTGCAGCGGGAACGACGTCTCTTCCCAGGGCCGGTCCAGCCGGCACACGAACATGCCGAGCTGGAGATCGCTGACCTCGACCTTGCGTTCTTCGAGCTCAAAAGTCACTCAAATGCTCCCCGGCGCACAGGCGCGCCTGCGTGCCTCGTATTCGGTACAAGCATCCATTGCCACTATATACACCACGTTTGAACCTGCATGAACGATCCTCTCGGTAGCCGCCCCATGCAGACCGGGACACAGCCGCATTCCGGCATGGGCGGCGAGCATGAAAGCACCCTCATCTGGATCGGCTGAAAACGATTCCACTTGAGGAAAAATGTGCGAGCATGCCCCGTCGCGACGACATCATCAACAAGGCCGATGCACCCATGAAATATCTTCTCGCCGCCCTTCTGTTTGCATGCGCCGGCCAGGCCGGGGCACAGGCGCTGTATCAGTTCCAGGCGCATCAGCCGCGCTGGATCAGTCCCGAAAACCCCACGGGCCAACCGGGCCATGGAGCGCTGGAAAACCACGGTGCCAAGGGCCACGCCTTCGATACCATTCCCGCCGGCGGTTCGCTGGTCCTCGGACGCATCAAGGGCTCCGGCGTCATCCACCGCATCTGGATCACCATCGGCGACCGCTCGCCGCAGATGCTGCGCTCGCTGCGCCTGGACATCTACTGGGATGGCGCCAGGACCCCCGCGGTGTCGGTGCCGTTCGGCGATTTCTTCGGCATGGGCACAGGCAGGACCTTTGCCTTCCAGAACGCGCTGTTCTCCAGTCCCGAGGGCCGCTCCTTCAACACCATCATTCCCATGCCCTTCCGCAAGGGGGCGCGTCTGGTGCTGACCAACCAGACGCACAGAGAACTGAAGCGCGTGTTCTACGACATCGACTACACCAGGCAGGCGGTCGGCAAGAACATGCTGTATTTCCATGCCAACTGGCGGCGCGAGCACCGCACCAAACTGGGACACGCGTTCCGCATCCTGCCGCATGTCGATGGCCGCGGCCGTTTTCTGGGTGTCAGCGTGGCCCTGCACACCAACCCGGCCTACAAGGACACCTGGTGGGGTGAAGGAGAAATGCAGGTGTATCTGGATGGCGACAGCAAACACCCCACCCTGTCCGGAACCGGCTCGGAGGACTACCTGGGCTCGGGCTGGGGCCTGGGCAAGTACATCAATCGTTATCAGGGGACGCCGGTGGCAGATGCCAAACATCACACCTGGCAGTTCTACCGCTTCCACGTACCCGACCCAATCTTCTTCAGCCACGGTTGCGAGGTGCGGCTGCAACAGATCGGCGGCGCGCCGAAGAAACAGGTGCAGGCCATGCTGAAGGCCGGCGTCCCGCTGAAGCCGATCAGCATCGACCCCACGGACCGGTCCACGTTCGTGAAGCTGCTGGACAAGTCGCCGGTGCCCAAACTGGATAATCCGGATCTGCCGAAGAAGGGCTGGACCAATTTCTATCGCAGCGACGATGTGGCGGCCACGGTCTATTTCTATCTGGACAAGCCGGGTTCGCCGTTCGCCCCGCTGGCACCGGTGCAGCAGCGGGTCCGTGGGATCCAGGCCGCAGGTAAGCAGTAATCGAGAGAGTCTGGCAAGCAGGCGGATCCGTCACTCATCGTTCCTTGATCCTCCCTACGTGAGCTTGTGGCGTGCACGGTGGATCAAGACGCAGCGCGACGGATCCGCCTGCTTGCGACCCAGCATCTCATCTGCCCTCACGACGGCACATCGCCACCCAGCACAACCGCCACATCGTGATTGCCATCATCGGCGATCAGCTGCACGCAGCCATCGCTTTGCGCCGCACCATCCACGCTGACGGAGCGCACCGCGTTGCCCGGCCCATCGCGCTCGACGTGAATCCGGTACAGCGTGTCCCGGAAGCGATAGTCCATGTCGTAGTGCATCCAGTCGGCTGGAATGCACGGCTTGAAACACAGCCTGTCACCAGCGCGCCGGAGCCCCAGCAATGACTCGCTGGCCAGGCGATACATCCAGCCGGCCGCACCGGTGTACCAGGTCCAGCCACCGCGTCCGGGATGCAATTGCGTGGCGTAGATGTCTGCAGCCACCACATAAGGCTCCACCCGGTACGTATCCGCTTCGTCGGCCGACTGGGCGTGGCGGATCGGCTGCAGCATGCGAAAGATATTCCAGGCGGCATCGGCCCGGCCGCGCTCGGCCAGGGCAATGTTGAACCAGACGGCCGCATGCGTGTACTGCCCTCCATTTTCGCGCACACCCGGCACGTAGCCCTTGATGTACCCCGGATCGAGGGTGCTGTGATCGAATGGCGGAGCAAACAGCTGCACCAGCTGGAGATCGCTGCGCACCAGATGCCGCTGTGCCGACTCCAGTGCCTGCGCTGCGCGCTGCGGCGTACCGGCGCCGGACAATGTGGCCCAGCTCTGCGCGATCGAGTCGATACGGCACTCGTCGTTCGTCGCCGAGCCCAGCTTCTTTCCGTCATCGGTGAACGCGCGCAGATACCAGTCGCCATCCCACGCGCGCGCATCGATGTTGCGGGCCAGATCGACCGACGCATCCTCCAGGCGGGACACGAATCCGGTGTCTCCGCGCGCTCGTGCCAGAGGGATGAAACCCCGCATCACGTCGTACAGAAAGAATCCCAGCCAGACGCTCTCGCCGCGCCCGTGCACACCCACGCGGTTCATGCCGTCGTTCCAGTCGCCACCGCCCATCAACGGCAGCCCGTGCTCGCCGAAACGCAGCCCGTGCCCGATGGCGCGGCGGCAATGCTCATACAGGCTGGCGGTTTGCGCGGATGGATCGGCGAAGTCGTAGTACGACTCCTCATCGGAATTCAAGGCGCGACCTTCGATGAATGCAATCGATTCATCCAGCACGCCTTGGTCACCGCTGGCAGCGACATAGCCCGCAGTCACCCACGGCAACCACAGATAGTCATCCGAGACCGTGGTGCGCACTCCGCGCATGCCAGGGGGATGCCACCAATGCTGTACATCGCCCTCGACGTACTGGTGCGCGGCACAGCGCAGGATCTGCTCGCGGGCCAACCGCGGGTGGATCTGCACCAGCGCCATCACATCCTGCAGCTGATCGCGAAATCCATATGCGCCGCCAGACTGGTAATATCCGCTGCGCCCCCACAGGCGCGCACTGATGACCTGATACACCAGCCAGCCGTTCACCAGCAGGTCGGTCTGCCGATCCGGCGTGCGGACATTGAGACACCCCAGCAGACGCTCCCATTGCGCGTGCACCGCCTGCAAGGCCTGATGAGCCGCCGCCACGGTCGCGGTGCGTGAAGCCATGCGCCGTGCGTCGGCAGCATCGGTACCGACACCGACAACGAAGACCACCGCGCGCGTTTCACCGGCATCCAGGTCGATCAACGTCTGGATCGCGGCGCACGGATCCAGCCCCGCCCCGACGTGATCGGACAGTCGTTGCCGGAACATCGCCGAAGGCACTGAGAGATCGCCATTGCGCCCGATGAATTCACGGCGATCTCCAGTAAAGGAGGTCGGGGCATCGCTGCAGACGAAGAACGCCCTCATACGCGCATGGGCGTCGCTGAAGAAGTTGTCCGCGAAGATCGCCTTGCTGGACGGATCCATGCTCGTACAGACATGTGCCGCCGAGCGCATGCGCAACTCTCCCAACACCCACTCCATGTAGCCTGTCAGGCTCAATTGCCGTTTCACCGCCGACACGTTGTGCAGTTCGATCAGGACGTATTTGACCGCGTCGGTAGTCGGGACGAAGGTGGTCAACGTGCAATGGATATCCGATTCCATGGATTCGAAGCGGCTGTAACCGAAGCCGTGCGCAACCCGATACGGCGATGCGGCACGTGCCGGCAGCGGCGTCGGCGACCAGAATTGGCCGCTGAGTTCGTCGCGGATGTAGAACGCCTCGCCCCCACTGTCGCACACCGGGTCGTTGTGCCAGGGGGTCAGGCGCAGATCGTGTGCGTTGCCGCTCCATGTGTAGGCGTTGCCGCTTTCCGACACCACCGTGCCGAAACCGGGGTTGGCGATGACGTTGGCCCACGGAGCCGGGGTGGTCACCCCCGCGGGCAACCAGGTGACGTATTCACGTCCGTCCTGCGAAAACCCGCCGTACCCGTTGTCGAACTCCAGATCAGCGGGTTTTTCCAGGAAACGCGTGGAGGCGTGGCGCAGACGCCGCGAGAGTCTCATCCGCGGCTGCGGTTCGATCCCCGAGTCGTGGGCTTTCATCTGTGTTTGCAGGCTTCCACGGCCGCCGATCAGCACCACTCGCGCCACCGCCAGCATCAGTGCCCGATCCTCGGCGGATACATGCTCGATGCGCCGGATGAAGATGCCGCCCGGCCGGTCCAGCGCCGCGGCCTCGGCATCGACGGCGACCAGCCCCATGATGCGATCCTGCAGCTCCTGGCGGTAACCGGAGACGTTCTCGTTCCAGATCACCAGATCCACATGCATGCCATGCAACCGCCAGTAGGCATGCGCCTGCACCACCTCACGGACCAGGTTGAAACTGCCCATGTCGGCCACGCGCAGCAGGACGATCGGCAGATCGCCGGAAATGCCGTACTTCCACAGCCCGGACTGACTCGGCACCTCGCGGGTACGCGGCACGCGGTAGCGCGGGTCGGGGTACAGCACCGATCCGGCCAGCTGCACATGCAGGCCGACGCTGGCGTCGCCCACGTTCAGCTGCTGGCGAAGAACCTGCGCATGCGTCCAGGCCAGCTCGAAGACACGATTGTCCAGATGCCGGTGCAGATGATGTTCGATCAGGCGCAGCGCATCGGCGCGTGTCTCGGCCACTGCGGTCACCAGATCGGCAACCGCCGACTTACCTGCGCCCAGAACGATGCTGCGCCGTACCGCCACGATGGGGTCCAGAACCGCACCACTGGTTCCGGACAATTCCCCCCGCTCCAGCAGCGCCCGCGGACGCGCCAGGGTACGGCCGCGACCGATGAACGTTTCACGCGAGGTTTCGAAGCTCGGCTCGCTCCACGCGCTGCCGCGCACCAGCATCAGGTGCAGGAGATACGGATGCCTCTCCTCGCTGGTGCGTGGCCGGCGATGCGCCAGCACGGCCTGGCCCTGCACCAGCTCGGTTTCCACGAACAGCTTGTTGAACGCCGGATGCGCGGCCATGGCATCGGTGTGCGCCAGAGCCACTTCGACATAACTGGTCAGCTCCAGGTGCCGGGTGCGTGTGCTGTGATTGGTCACGCGGATCCGGCGCAGCTCCAGGTTTTCCTCTGGCGATACCGCGATCTGGGTCCGTGTCTGGATACCGTCGTCGCTTCGCTTGAACTCGGCGCGTGCCTGCGAAAATATCGCCACATAGTCGTCCGCCCGGGCATGTGTGGGCTGCAGCGTATTGGACCAGACACGCCCCGAATCCAGGTCGCGCACGTAACAGAACTGACCGTCCGCATCGCGCGTGCCGTCCTTGCGCCATGCCGTGATCGCCAAGTCGTTGTAACGGCTGTAGCCCCCACCTGCCTGGGATATCATCACGTGGTAGCTGCCATTGGACATCAACTGCACCTGGGGCACGCTGGTGTTGAACCGGGTCATCACCCGCGCCGCGGGGGCGTCTTCGCGCACCGGGAGCTCAGGCCGTTCTGCGTGCAGTTGATCCAGACCGATCGGCGCGGCGATCGGCACACGCTCGCGCAGCAATAGCTGAGAGGCGCGAAACTCCGGATCGCTGAGGAAACGCTGCTGCATGGGCTGGTCGTGCAGCACGGCCGAAATGCCCAGCAGCCCCATGCCCTGATGATGTGCCATGAACTGGCGCACCAGCGCGAAGCTCTCCCCCGGGGCCACACGGGCCCTTGTGAAATCCAGGGCTTCGTAGAAACCGTGGTCCGCCAGTGCCCCCAAGTCCGCCAATCGTTCCAGGTTGCGTACGCTGGCCAGTGGACGCAGCGACAGCGACATCATGCTGGCGTAGGGCGCCACGACCACATCGTCCGCCAGACCACGCTTGAGACCAAGTCCGGGCACGCCGAAGGCGCGGTACTGGTAGGTCAGATGCGCATCGGTGGTGTTATAGGCCGACTCGGAAATGCCCCATGGAACATCCAGCTGCCGGCCATAAGCGATCTGGTTGTCGATCGCCGCCCGGCACGCACGATCCAGCAGAGTGTTCTCGAAACTGGGCATCACCAGCAGCGGCATCAGGTACTCGAACATCGAGCCGCTCCAGGACAACAAGGTGGTCCTGCCCGCTGCCGAGGTCAGCGTGCGCCCCAGGGCGAACCAGTGGCTTTGCGGCAGCCGCTGTCGAGCGATGCCGACAAAACTGCCCAGGCGCGCTTCCGAGGCCAGCAGGTCGTAATGCGCGACATCGCGCGCGCCCTGCTCGACGTTGTAACCGATGGACAGAAGCTGTTGCCTGGCATCCCAGACGCAGCGAAAATCGACGGCGGACAACTGCACGCACAGGCCGGCCAGCGCCGCGGCGCGTGCACATTGCTCGTCCATCTCCTCGAGCAACTCCCGTACGGCACATTGCACGCTGCCCTCGCTGCCGCCCGCCGTCGCATCGGCGTCGATCCACGCCAGGATCCGCGTGGCATGAAGCCGTGCCTGCGCCAATGACGGATTGGCGTTCAACGCCTCGAGATTCGCCTGCAATTCGGGCGACGTGGGTGATCCGCTCAACCGCTGCACGCATGAGGTGTGAACATCGAGCAGCCGCATCCATTGTGTGCATTGCCGCGCAAAGGCCTTGCTCCAGGTGCGGGTTGCGTTTTTTCTCCGTGCCCGCTTCCCGGCAGCGGGTGGCGACAGGTCGGGAACCTCCGGTGCGGACAGCGTTGCCGCCAGCACTTCGCACGCATGCAGGATCGAACGCCAGGCGGCGATATCGGCGGGTCCGTCATGCGCCTGCCTCAGGGTCGCCAGCATCGCGTCGATCCGTGCCGCCATCGGATCGTCGGTGGCCGTTGCGGTGCTGCCGGATGTGTGACCAAGTCCGGCACGCACCACGCCAAGCGTGTCGGCCAGGCCGCTCAACATGGCGCGCGGCAGCAACGGCTGTTCTTCGAAAGCCAGCAACGCACTGCGAAGGATGCCCAGGCATGCCAGAAGGTTGCCGCTGTCGACGCTGGACACATATGCCGGTGGTAGCGGCGCTAGGGTCCGCGTGTCGTACCAGTTCAGAAAATGGCCATCGTGCCGCTGCAGCCGCGTCATCGTCTCCAGCGTCTTTTCGCACCGGTCCAGCATCGCCGTTGGCGTGATGTAGCCGAAATCGCCTGCACTGACGTTTGCCAGGAGCGACAACCCGATATTGGTGGGCGAGGTGCGAGGAGCCGTGTGCCGGGTCGGGTAGGCCTGATGATTGTCGGGCGGAAGCCAATGATGCTCGGCCGTGACGAAATCATCGAAGTAGCGCCATGTACGTCGCGCGATCTGCCCCAGCAGCGCCCGCTGCGTGGCGTTCAGCGGGGGCGCGCTGCGCTGGCTCCACGGCCGGCTGCTGGCCCACGCAACCCATGGCCCCAGCAGCCACAGCAGCAACAGTGGCGAGGCCGGCCACACGCTGCCCGGATCACGCATCAGCACCGCCGCCAGGGTCAGGACCACACCCACCGGCACCAGCCACATCATGCGCAGGAATTCATCCAGACGGCGTGCCGCGGCATGATCCAGCGAGCTGGCCGGCGTCCACTCCAGAAGGTTGCGCCGGGTCAGCACCAGGCGAAAAGCGCTGCGCAATATGGCACTGACGTTGAGCATGGCTTCGTATGGCAACAGCGCCAGCAATAGCCCGGTCTGCAAGAAACGCTTGAAGGCCATTTCCAAGGTTTCCCGGCCATGCATGCGCCAGGTGATCGCCGGGTCCTTGGATACCAACTTCAAGCCCACGGCCAGCACAGGCTCCACTACCAGGAACAGCAGCAGGGTCAGGGTCCAGAACAATGGATGCGAGGGCTCGATCCAGCTGCGCACCCATAGCGCCGCAAACGCGACCGGCACCAGCGACCGGCGCACATTGTCGAAGATCTTCCAGCGGTGGTGCGCCTTGAGCCGGTTGCGCAACCAGCGTTTGCGCGGACCGGGCACCAGCGGCAGCAGCCAGTCCAGGATCTGCCAGTCGCCGCGCACCCAGCGATGTCGACGCCGCGCTTCGGTGCTGTAACGCTGCGGATGGTGTTCGCGCAGTTCCACGTCGCTGACCAGGCCGGTGCGCGCGTAACTGCCCTCGAGCAGATCGTGACTGAGAATCAGGTTGTCGGGAAATCGTGTGCCGACGGCACAGGAGAATGCCTTGACGTGATAAAGGCCCTTGCCGATGTACGAACTTTCCGCAAACAGATCCTGATAGACATTGGAAATGGCGCGGGTGTAAGGATCCAGACCCGTGTCGTCGCTGAACAGACGCGCAAAAAGGCTGGCATTGCCGGCCTCCACGCCCACCGAAACCCGTGGCTGCAGGATGCCGTAACCCTCCACCACTCGCCGCTGGCGGCGGTCAAAACGCGGCTGGTTGAGGGGATGTGCCATGGTTTCCACCAGACGCACGGCGGCATGCGGCGGCAGCTCGGTGTCGGCATCCAGGGTGATCACGTAGACGCTGTGCCGAACCCGGTTCAGGTCGCCTACGGTGCTGGAGAACACGTCCGCGGAGGCACCACGCAAGAAGCGGTTCAACTGGGTCAGCTTGCCGCGTTTGCGCTCCAGTCCCATCCACAGCCGCTGCTCCGCACTCCACTGGCGGGACCGATGGAACAGGTAGAACCGGCATGGACCGGTCGCGGCATGTTGCGCATTGAGGCGGTTCACGCCTGCCTGCACGGTCGCCAGCAGATTCGCGTCCTCGGGCGTGGTGGGCTGGGTGGCATCCGTGAAATCGGTCAACAGGGCAAACCCCAGATTGGGCTCGCGATTGCCGAGATAGCACAGCTCGAGGTGCTCTAGCTCATCCTGGATGCCGGCGGCGCTGGTCAGCATGCAGGGCACCACCACCAGCGTGCGATGGTTGCCGGGGATACCGTTCTCGAAATTCATTCGCGGCAGCAGCTGCGGCCGCAGGAGGTGGCTGAAAAACAGATCCGTCAGGGCCACCGCAAGGTAACTGGACGCCAGCAGCACGGCGATCACGTAGACTGCCCATGGCGCCTCGAACAGCAATTCCTGTGCGCCGGCCCATGTCGTCAGGAGGGCGATCACCACCGTCAGGATGCTGATCATGCCGAGATGCACCGGCGTGGGCCGCGCGCGCATAGCGCGACGCAGACGCTGACCGACATCGGGCCGAACCCCCAACGTCTCCTCCAGAAGAGACCGTCCAGCGTCGATCAGATAATATCCGACGTGCAGTCGCCGCGGCGACTGCACATGTGCCTCCTTAGCGTCGAGGGCACACTGCACGGCGCCATTTGCCACGACATGCTCGTCCAAATGCCCGCGTCGCGCGATCTCCTCCACCACATGCCGGTAACGATCACGTGTATGAAAGTCCATGCGCGCATACACGCGCGCGGGATCGCGCTTCAGGATCCGCTCGACCACGCTGACGGCTTCCACCACGCCCGCCCAGCGCGTATGGGCAATCACCCGCAGGGAATTGATGCAGTTGCGGATCGACACCTGGTCGAACGCCTGCACGCGCCCCTCCTCTTCCAGCAGACGCGCCATGCTCCAGTGCCGTTGCGTGATGCGCTGCTCGATCCAGGCCATCGGCAGCGCCAGGGCGGGATGCCTGCCCTGCAGCAGACGGAAGAATTCCGCAGCGAACGCGCGTGAATCGGCTGGCTTGGCGCGTGCCATGTCGGCCACCAGCAGGATCAGTTCATCCTCCTGGTTGCGCACCGTGTCCAGCATCTGCTGTGCCCAGTCGGCGGCCTCGGCATAATCGCGCAGGCGCGCCATGATGGAATGGCCCAGCACTGCCATGCGCTCGATCAACGCCAGGCGCAGCATGACCGGCATGGCCCACAGCTCACCGAGGGTGAGCGCCGCATGGGTCTGGTAGGCGCGCACGAAGTCGCCCAGGATACGCTCATCTGCGCGGCCGTCCACATGCACCACGAGTTCCCGCACGATGACCAGGATGCGCGGCAAGCCCTCGTCACCGCCTCCGACCAGGATCGGCAGTTGTCGACTGTACGCATCGGGCAAGCCCTCGCGAACGATGCGCGCCTGTTCCTTGACCAGGACGAAATTGTCCAGCAACCACTCTGCCGCCGGCTCCACCCGTCGCTTGTGTGCCGTCGCCTCACGCACCTGGGTGAATGCCTGACCAAGATCGCGTTCGGCGAGATCAAGACGCGGGCGTAGCGGCTCGCCGCCGCCCTCGATCTGCACTCGGTGGCGCTGTGCCAAAGTTTTTGCGTGCTCTCGCAGCTGGGTGTCGTTCAGCAGCACGGCGACACGTTCGATGGATTCGGATTCGCCGCCTTCGGCCTGCGGCTGTCTTTCATCCCCGGATGTGTGGAAGCGGTCGAGCTGCGTTCCACGCGAACGTGTTTTGCGCCCTCCGGACCCCCTGAGCTTCACCGGATGGAGCGCTGACGAATGCGGCTGCGCATCGCCCGGGCCATGACGACCGAGGTATGTGTGGAATTCGCCTCTCGCGCGGAGTTACCGCGACGCCCCACATCCCGCGGCATTAGCGTTTCGGATCGCCCCTTACGCCCGCGGCCACGGATGTAGTGCCATGCCGGAACCGTCTCCGCGTGCCACAACGTCACCTGCTGAAAACCATGCGTCGCGGCCCTCGGTTGGCGGGCCGCACCCATCGGGGGCGCAACTGGTGCAGACCTCCACCGCCGCGCGTAGACGGCCATCAACATCGACCGCAGGCGTGCGATCAGCGACACGATGGCAATGGCGACGGAGTTCGAAGACATGTTGTCAAAGTACGTCCAGCGCGCTGAATCTGTGCGAAACCCGGCACACGGAGCAGCACACGTGCGCGCAAGGCGCATGCCCTGGTTCAGAGTTTCCAGAGGTATTCCAGGCACATGTGGCCCGGATCAGCTCCCTGGACCACATCACCCGGTCGGCAATCGGTGCAGGGCCACCTGCACTCAGCGCGAAGCGCGCAGCCAGCCGCCGTGGAAACCGGCGCGCTTCAGTCCGTCACGAAGGCTGCGGATGCCGCGACACAGCCGCCATACCAGTCCGCTGCGATAATTCTCGATCATCAACACGATGGGGCCCTGGTTGAGCACGAAGTGGTACGGCGAGATCCATCCCAGCTTTCCCTTGGCCGGGAACGTGGGATTGAACGAACACTTGAACCCGAACGCGGAGCCATCCTGTTCGCTATGCAACTGGCGCAGGTGATGGATGGTCGGCAACACGATTTCCGGCGCAAACGGCAAGGATGCTATGGCCGCCCATGGCGCGATGGTGCCGTCATCGGGGCCGTAGGGTGCACCGCGCGCACGGTAGCCGTAGAATTTTCTCCTGTGTCCCCTGATGCAACGGGTGGTCGGGCCGGGACCGTCGCTGGCGGTAATGCCCCAGCAGGTGCCGTGATACCCCTTCAGGCCCAGCGGATTGCGGATCGCATATTGCTGCTGCACGTAGGTGGCGCGGCGGCTGTTCTCGAAATAGTCGATGGCCCGTGCCGCCATGTAATCATCTTGGATGCCGCGCAGGTCCAGCCAGATATGCGAAAATTGATGAATGAACAACGGCCCGGCATAGACATGCTCATGACCGTAGATGGTTTTCCACTTGTAGCCGGAGGTCCACGCGGTATAGGCGTCCGCGGCGATATTGTGTTCGGGCGCGCCCAGCGCCAGCGCATA
The DNA here is from genome assembly GCA_963747595.1 of uncultured Gammaproteobacteria bacterium. GTDB lineage: Bacteria > Pseudomonadota > Gammaproteobacteria > Xanthomonadales > Rhodanobacteraceae > Oleiagrimonas. The sequence goes on along the minus strand of CAVVFO010000001.1, from coordinate 873,506 downwards.
CAGCAGCAATGCCTCGCTGTAGCCGATCCAGCGATAGGTGATGAACCCGCTCTCCGGCTTCCATCCCAAGCTCAACGCGCGACCGCTGTTCTGGGCCCAGCGCCAGTCGACGCGCCGGTAGATCACCTGCACACGTTCGCGCAGCTCACGCTCGGCCGCCGTGTCCCTGTCGAAATATTCCGCCGCAACCAGCAAGCCCGCGAGCAGTAGCGCCGTATCGATGGTCGACAACTCCGAGTTCCACGTGCGCCGGCCGGTGGCGAGATCCAGGAAGTGATAGAAGAAGCCCTTGTAGCCGACACCATCCGGCGCGCCCGACTGATCGGCCTCATCGAAAAAACGTGCCGCGCGCAATGATGCCTGCAAGGCGTCGGCCCGCGGCATGAAACCGCGCTCGACGCCCACCGGATATGCCGTCAAGGCAAACCCGACGGCGGCAATACTGGCAGGACTGTCGGCTTGCGTGGAGTCGGCCACGAGGCCGTTGCCGGTATTGCCGTGCTGCAGGAAATATTCGAAGGTCTCGCGCTGGATGGTATCCAGCAGCGCCTCGTCGTGATGGTCCGTCATGATCTGGCATCCTTGGCACAGGCGGCCTGCGGATAATCCAGCGTGACTACGGCCACCCCGTGCGCAGGCAACGTCAAGGCGAGATCGATACCCTTGTCGTGCGCGGTCCAGGTGATGTTCTTGCGATGCAGCCGCGAGGCCTCGTGCAAATTGCTCAACTGACGCGCATCCGGATAATCCGGCGCCCCCCAAGACTCCCACAGCGCGCGCGGATTGCAGTGGGTGTCGTCGATACGCTCCACCCAGGCGCGTTGCGGCATTTCTCCCAGCAGCGTCAAGCGCACCTTGGCGTCATGAATTTCGTGACCCGGAAAGACGTGGTTGCTCAATACCACCGAGACATCCTCGTCCCCGCGAATGACCCAAGCATTGACCGTGGCGTGCAACCCGTCCACCAGCAGGGATTCGTGGCCCAGCCGCGCCAGAAGCTGACAGGCGCGATAGGCGGGTTTGGCCACACCGTGAATGGTCTGAAGGCCGAAGCCGCCATGAAACGGCACGGAGGAGAGATAGTTCTCCTCGAAAATATCGGAGAAGGCCCACCAGCTGTAGCCATGCACCAGCTCGGTCACCTCGAGCATGTTCTTGATCAGGAATGCCGCAGCGTACGGCTCGTCATGATGGTGGAAGAACGGGTTCGACGAACTGCTCCACTCCGTGTAGAACAGCGGCTTGCCTCCTGCTGCCCGGGAGCTGTCGATGACACGCTGGCGCAACACACCGCGGTGTGCCTGCGCCAGTTGTGTCTCGGTATCGTCACCGGGCTTGCCGAACGCGTCCGTGGGGTAGTGATGCGTGGACACGAAGTCGGCCGGGAGATCATGTCCGGCGCAAAAGTCCACGAACTCGGCGATCCAGCCATTGCTCGCCGTGGCCGGCCCGCCGACGCACAATGCAGCGTCGATGGACTTGATGGCATGGACGGTATGTTCGTAAAGCTTGAAGTAGTCCTTCTGGCTGCCGGTCCAGAAGCTGCGCAGGTTGGGCTCGTTCCAGACTTCGAAATACCACTGCTGCACTTCATCCAGGCCATAGCGGTCGATCCAGTGCCGCACGAGGTGCGAGATCAGCTCCGCCCACTGGCCATAGTGCCGCGGCGGGGTCACATTGCCCTGGTATTTGAACACCCCGGTGTTGCCGCTGCTCAGGGCGGTGGGCATGAAGCTCAATTCCACAAAAGGCCGCATGCCGATTTCCAGCAGGAAATCCATGATCTGGTCGGCGTTGAAAAATCCGTAGACCCTCTTGCCCTGCTCGATCAGCAAGGTTCCCATGTCGTCACTGAGAATGCCGTGGAAGCGCGCATAACGGCACTTCAGGTCGGCGCGGGTCCTGCGCATCTGCCCTTGCCAGTCCGCGCGCAGTGCCAGCGGGGCATGTCCGCTGCCGATGGTGTGGTTCCACACATGCCGCAATGGGATGCCGGCTTGTTCCAGGTCACAGTGGAAATGCGGCATGAACGGCCCCTTCGGCAACAAACGGGTGCGCTTGCACGACTGCGAGGCGGCCTGCGTCCAGCATACGTCCGGCACCGATGCTGTCACGCCTCGCCATACCATCATTGCCCCTGCATCGTGAGGCGACGCTGAAGGCAGCACCGGCAGGGACCACGGGGAAGCTGAAGGCGGGTCGTACGGCGGGAGTCCGGAGCACTTGCGCCCCACGTGAAACCGTATCAATCTGCTATCCGCTGTCGTACGCCGCCTTTGTCTGGATCGCCCGTTCTGAACATGTGCCGGAGAAACGTCCATGAAACGACAGATCTGCTTTCTCGCAATGGCGCTTCTGCTGGCCATGCCGCTGACTGCATTGGCAGCGGACGGATGGGTGACCGTCAACCTGAACATGCGGGCCGGACCGGCCGCGCAGTATCCGTTGATCACGACCCTATCGGTGGGTACCGAGGTCACCATCCAGGGATGCACCGACGGCTGGGAATGGTGCGACGTGATCGCCGACGGCGATCGTGGCTGGGTCGATGGCAGCTATATCCAGGACGAATACGATGGGCGACGCGTGGCAGTGCCCGTGTATGGCGCACGCCTGGGCATCCCCATCATCACCTTCGCAATCAGTTCCTACTGGAGCAACCACTATCGCCACCGCGCGTTCTATCGTAACCGCGACAGCTGGTACCACCGTCGCGTCGACCACCGCACACATCCACGCCGTCCGGAGCGTTACGCACCACCACGCCGGACGGAACGACGTGCATCACCACAGCGACGTGAGCAGTACGAGACACGGCCGGCAAATCGGCGCCAGCCGCAATCGCGTGTTCCGCAGGGGCATCGCTCCCCGTCCCGCCCGGCCGCACCGCGTCTGGTCACGCCGCGTCATGCTCCCACGCGGCAGATGCCAACCCGCAACGTGCAAGACAACCGCAACCGGTCCCGCACGACGCAGGGCCGGCAACCTTCCCGCAATGACAGGAACGACAGGAACAACAGCAAGGGCAGAAATGACAACCGTGGCAAGGATCACGGCCATGGCCACTGACCGGGTCTGATCAGCGACCGGAACGGGCGGCGCAGGCATCCCGTTCCGTGCCGGGAAGCCGCGAGCGCCCGGGGCTGGTGTTTTTTCTCAGGCGACCGCAGGGTGGCGGCCCTGGGCCGCCCGTCACGCAATCTCAGTCGTCGTCCCTGTGCGGTACGCTGACGCTACCCTTCACCGCGTGATAGCGGATGTCACCGCTGCCATTGGCATGCACGCTGAAGTTTCCGCCGACGTCATTGGCGGTGACATCGCCCGAACCGGTGCTGCCGATATCCACGTCATGCGCCACATGACCCAGCGTGATGTCTCCGGAGCCGCTGGATCGGATTCCCACAGCGCCACCCACATTGCGGAACGTGAGGTCGCCCGACCCTGAGCGCTGCACCTTGACGTCGCCATGCACACCTTCGGCCCGGACATCACCCGACCCCGTCCCGCGCAGATCGACGCTCCCGATCTGCCGCGCCTGCACATCCCCGGAGCCGAGCTGCAAGGTCAATGCTCCGCCGATGTGGTCGGCCTGCAGATCACCCGAGCCGGAATCCACGTCCAGGGATGCAAGCCGGGTAGCGCGCATGTCGCCCGACCCACTCTCGATGCGCACCGCCAGCGACTGCGGGACCCGCACCTGCAGTTTCAGGTACGCATAGTGATTGCCGGACATATGGAAGCCGCCGTGAGTGCGATTGCGTGCAGTCACCGTCGCGGTCTCGCCATGCCGGGCGCTGTCGACCTGTAGATCCTTCAGCGACGCCGCATCCGAGGCGCACGCCGTGCCGTGCACCTCGATCGTGTGCATGCCCTTGACCCCATGTATCTGCAGATCGGCCGATCCGAGCTGCAGAGACAGGCGGTGCAGGCCCGACGCCTCCACACTGGCATTGCGCGGCGCGCTGTGACGGCAGGGCATTGCCGCGGCCGCAAACGGGAGTGTGGTCAACAACAGGACAAAAAAAGCGTTGCGCATGGTAACGATCCTCTGGTTGGTCAATACGCGTTTGATGCACGTCACGCGCAGGGGGTTTACAACCGGTACGAATGGAGTACGGCACGTACGGAATGTGCGGGCGAGATTGAGACAATGCGCAAGCCACCCCGAATACTGTCGCAGGGGTAAGTGATTTTCGGTGTTGTAGCCATCGGGGCGATCCTGATCAGGAGGCTCAGCCGGATGTCGAGCCCGCACGCCCCTTGTCCAAACGATACGCAAACACCTGCTTCAATACCGGAGCGTCGTCATTGCCCGGTGGACTGTAGTCGAAGCGGATGCGTGCCTCCGCGCCGTAAAACTCCAGCGTGGCGATCTGGTTGTCGAACCAGGGTCGGTCATGACACAGCTGCCATCGGACGTGGTCCGGCTTGACCCCGGCGAGACGCGCCATCCCTTTCGCCACCGCACCCACTGTGCCGGACCATGCCGCGCGCATGATGCGGCGGTTCCTGGCACCCAGCGGATTGCGAAACGGCGAGCACACCGCCTGATACATCGCACTTTGCGTCGCCGCATCTGCAAACCGCGTTTCGGCCAGATAGACGTGATGCACGTCGCCGGAAAGCACCGTGATGGTGGCGGGCGCCCGGCCCCGTTCACCGTTGGCGACACTGCGAATGAGCTCGACGATGCGCCGGAACGATGCATGGAACGCGCTCCAGTGCTCCAGATCCAGCTTGCGGCGGATGCGCTCGCCCTGCCGCGCGAACCAGGACCCCCAGGCGCCGGCACAGACGGCCTCATTCCAGGCTTCCAGGTAATGGATGCCGTAGCCCAGGAAAATGGGCAAGGAGGTGCCCAGAAGAAGGTGGTCGAAACTGCCGTTCAGATGCGATTCGACCCACCGCCATTGGGCTTCATCCAGCATGTCGCGCCGTCCCCGTCCCAGCATGCGTCCGGCGCGTGAATCGACAATGAGCAACCGCACATCGCCGAAATCGCGATGGAAACTCCACCGGTAGCTGTCCGGCTCACGATCCGCACGAAAGGCAAATTCGCGCAGCCGGGGGCCGAAGTCCTGGTTCTCTGCACCCTGTTGCACCTGCTGGAACAACGCGTCGGCATGCAATTCCTTGGGCGACAGGTTGCCCATGTGCTGATAGATCCAGTAGGACATGAACCCGCCGACGATGCGATCGCGCCACCATGGTTTGGCGCGCATCTCTTGCACCCATGAGTGCGAGATATTCCAGTCGTCATTGACGTCGTGATCGTCGAAGATCATGGCACTGGGCAGCGTCGACAGCAGCCAGCGGATATCCGGCTGACTCCATGATTGGCGATACAGCCGCGTGTACTCCTCGAAATCGGCAATCTCCTCGCCCGGTGGTTCGCTGGTGTCGCGACGAGCGCAGATGAACGCACGCACTGCGGGCGCCACCTCATCTGCATAGATCTGGTCGCCCATCATGAGCAGCGCCTGTGGCCAGTCCTCCTCGCTCTGCCCACGCATGCGAAAGGCCAATGCACGCAGCGCATCGATCTCGAACCCGTGTTTCTCGTCCTGGGCGTGAGTCAGCGTGTACGGCGGCTCGTGCGGCATCGCCACGCGGCAGGACCCGAACGCAATGCGGTGCGGCGCATTCTCGTCGAAGGTGTGGATGGTGCTGGGCGGATATGGCGAATCGGCTGGCGGCCACACCTGCGTGCCATCCAGCCGCACGCTGTATGGATAGCGCGTCGCCGGTTGCAGATGGGTCATGTGCACCAGGGCGTAGTGGTGCCCTTCCACTTCGAAAGTGGAGGCGGCATGCCCGAGGATCTCGACCTCGCAGGCGGCATCGGTCTCCACCCAGATCGTCGCCTCGGTACGGTCCACATACCGCAGCATCGGCCCCAGGAGGAGCGCGCTCATCGCCCAGCCGCCGTCATGTCGCCAGACCTGCCATTCATCGTCGCGCCCTTGCCGAGACCGGATCAGCCTCGAGTGTAGCCACTTCCCCGCGCTCTGCTCGCCAGGATGTTCAGGCGGGGAACAATATTCACTGCGCCGACCCACGCGCCATGCAGCGGCGATAACGTGTGTCCACGCGGCGGGCGAACCACGCGGTGGTGCGCCTGTGCGTGATCTTGGGGCTGTGCAGCGTGATCCCCGGCAACATCACGCGCGGCAGCGTCTTGTGCTGCATGCGGTCCGCCAACGCGAACACGCGTTTGTAGACGCGGGTCTTGCGGAAATCACGCTGTTCACCGTGCCGCAGTGCGTCGTGGATGGCGCGATCACTCACACCCAGCTGCTTTCCCAGCGCACGAACCGCCAGTTCGGTGTGGCCCGGCTTGCTGGAGTGGTAGTCGATCAGGTCACCGTCCAGCTGCAACGGAATCCCCGAGGCCAGACTGACGGCGTGCTGGAAGGCAGCATTGCGACTGGCGTACCAGCCGGCGTTGTAATCGGCAAAAAGGTAGATCGGCCGCGGGTAATCCACCGGAAAACCCAGCAGATGCATGATGCCGAAGTACATGCCGCCACGACGCGTGAACACCTCGTGGCGAATCGACTTTTGCACCGGATACGGATAGCCCCCGTCGTGCGCCTCGGCAAAGCGCACGCTCACCTGCATGGGGCCGCCCGTGTGCACCGGGTTGAAACCACTGAAAAGGCGCTTGCCCAGTGGCACCATGCCGATGAAATCCTCGAACATGTCGCTCATCTGGCTTTCGGTGCGCACCGTCTCCAGCCGCGTGCGATAACGCGCCCCCGTGGGCGACTTCAGCCACAGCGCCGCATCCACCAGAAACCGCGGCACATGTCGCTTCGCCGCACGCTGATCGATGGCACGGCGCGCGATCTGCGGCAACCCCGGAATGACCGGATGCACACGAAACCCCGACTCCTGCCCGGTCACGGCGATCACCGCGCAGAGGTTGTGCTTGCTGGCCGGCAAATTCTGCGCGGCAAACGCGGCGGAGATATCGACCGCCCACGCCTTGCGGTCGCGCACGCCGGCCGGCATCAGGCGCAGGGTCTGCGCCTGCACCACCGCGGGAGACCGGCGGGGCGTTTCGCGTGTGCGATGCGTCGCGCAGCCGGCGAGCACCATCGGCAGCGCAAGCAATGCTGGGAAATGGCGGAGCCATGGTCGACGATTCGGTGTTTGGGAAGGGATGACACTCTCCACATCGGACTTCGCCGCAGAGATTAGTATCCAGAGGCGCTGAATCGAAGCATTATTTCGGCACCTTGACGCACCTCGCGTTGTTGCGGCTCGTCTTCACAGCTGTGAAGACGGCTCCTCGCTGTGCCGCGCGGGCCACACGCGGGTGCCCGAAATATCCGCAACCAGTCAGCGAGTGGATCCAGCCTCGACCGATGGAGCGGCGATCACCCCCTACCGGTGCTTTCATTGCCGTCGCGGAAACGGGCTGCGATTTTCAGAATTTCCGGTTCGATGGCGAAGAAGGCATCCAGCACCACCGGATCGAAGGTCGTGTCGCGCAGTTTGCGCATCAGCGACTTTGCCCGCTCATGCGGGAACGGATCCTTGTAACAGCGCCGGCTGATCAACGCATCGTAGATGTCGGCGACCGCCATGATGCGGCCGGATAGCGGGATATCCTGACCCACCAGTCCGCGCGGGTAACCGCTCCCGTCCCATTTCTCGTGATGGGTGGCGGCAATCTCGCCGGCAATCAGGAGAAAATTGTCGCCTTCGATCTGTTCTGCCGTGCTGAAGATGATGTCCCGCCCGAACTCCGCGTGCCGCCGCATGACTTTCAGTTCCTCGGGGGTCAGCGGGCCTGGCTTGAGCAGGATGTGGTCCGGCACCCCGACCTTGCCGATGTCGTGGAGCGGCGCAGAGAGAAACAGCAGATTGATGTATTCCCTGGTCAGGGTCTGCGTGTGGTGGCCCGTCTTCTGCAATCGCCTGGCAATGGCGAGCACGTAGTGCTGGGTACGCTTGATGTGCCCCCCGGTCTCCGGATCGCGGGTTTCGGCGACCGCGGCCATCGACTCGATGGTCACCTGTCGCGCGTTCTCCAGTTGTCTGCGCCAGCGCTGGGCGCGGCGCTGGTTCATGACAAAGCGGGCCACGAAGGACAGCACCAGCAGCGTTCCCAGGACCAGCAACGGCACACCCAGCGGAATGAACACGCTGGTGCGCACGAACACCACTGCCATCACCGCAACCAGTGCGGCCCCGGATACCACGCACCATGCGGTCAGGAGCGCCAGGCCACGGCCGGCAACGAACAGCGCGGAAAACACCAGCGCCACAAGCAGGCCGAGAAGCAACGCAGCCTTGCCGCCCCATGTCGGAACACGCACCGAATTGCCGTCCAGGATGTTCTGCGCCATCACCGACTGGATCTTCAGACCGGAAAAACTCCGTTCCACCGCAGTCCGGTGCACGTCGTGCAGACCGACCGCCGAAGAACCGATGAACACGATCCTGCCGCGCAGATCCGATGACCCGACGCGCCCGGTCAGCACATCCACGGCAGACACACTCTTGTACAGTCGCGATGGACCATTGAAGCGCAAAAGCGCATAGCCCGTCCGGTTCACCGGAATCCGGTGCGATCCGACTTGGATCGACAATCCATCGGCGCCTGATTCCACCCGTCCCGAACCGACCCCGAGCGCGCGCATGGTGGCGGCCAGCGCGAGACTGGCATGGATGACGCCATGATATTCGATCAGCAAGGGCAGTCGTCGCAACACACCGTCGGCATCCAGACCACTGTTGACGAAGCCGCTGATGCGGGTCCGCGAGGCGATGGCATCGACGCTCTCGAGGACACCAGGCGCCTTGTCGAGCGACAGCAGCTCCACACGGCCATCGAAGCCCACCCCGGGCCGGACCGGTCGGTCAGTGCGGGTCACATGGTCGAAATAGAAATACCGCGCACCCACGACATCCGCGCGCGCCATCTCCTGGCCAAGGTAGCCGTCGTTGTCCCGCAAGCCGGCGGGAACACCCTTGAACGACACATCAATGCCGAAGTCGTGCCTGAAGGTCCGCTGGATGTCCGTCAGCGAGGTGCGATCAGGCTCGGGGAACACGATGTCCAGCGCGATGGCCGCCGGATGCGCGGCGGCAATTCGCGCGATCAGCTGCGCCACGCGATAACGTGGCCATGGCCACTGACCCAGGGCAGACAGGCTGGCTTCATCGATATCGACTGCCACTGTCCCGGGTGCGGCTGCGCCCGATGCGGTCCGCACCAGCAGGGTATCCAGCATGAACCGGTTCAACCCCCTCACCGGAGCGACGTTGAACAGTCCCCCCAGGCCGATGATCAACGCAATCGACAGCCCGGCCAGCAGGAAGAGAACAGCGGGGCGCCGAGGCAGTTTTGCGGGTGAGGTGACGGGCGTCATGACAGACGGTGTCAGAGGATGACGATTTCGGCCCGCCGGTTTCGCGGTTCGGGAACGCCCGGCGGCGCGGGCACCAGCGGATACTTCTCGCCGAAGTACTTCACGTCGATCGGCAGGTCCGGATCAATCTGCTTCAGCACCCTGGCCACGGCCCGGGCGCGCTGCTCCGACAGCGCCAGATTGTATCGGGAGCTGCCCACCGCGTCCGTGTAACCGAACACCGTGACTTCGGTGGGAATGCGCTCGCGCACGACCCGCAAGACCTCGGGCAGCATCTTCCTGGATTCCGGCGTCAATTTCATGCTGTCGAACAGGAAGTTCAACACGAAACTCCGCGGCGGCGTCGGTTCCGCATCGATCACCGCACGATGCGCCTTTTCAAAGGTCCGCGGGTCCTCCGCACGGGGCTTGCCCGGCATTGATGAGGCGCGGTCGACCGTGACGGTATCGAATGCCCGGTCGATGCGCTGTCGACCGCGCGCGTCGGACACCGTGACCGCACCAACATGCCCACTCTGGTCCGGAAGCAATGTGACGCGGGTCGGAGTCGCGGCGCAACCGGACAGTAGCCCGCAGACAACCAGCAGGACCACCACAAGGCAATGCGCGTGCTTCATTGAATCGGCCATGGCCAGATCAGTCCGCCTCGATGAGGAAACGGGTGCCGCGCACACCCACCGTTGCCTTCGGCGTCTGGACCTTCACCGACTGCGGGGACAACTTGCCGATCTTGCCGGACTCGTAAATTGCCGACCCCCTGGCCAGGTAGAGCGAGAACGCGAACTTGCCGTTCTTCGGCTCGAACACGTAGTCACGCACCCGGATGTCCGCACCCGAACCCAGACTCAGCAGGGTACCGTCCCGGAACACGATGCCGGCAGAGGCGCCGGGCGCCGTGACCACGCGATCGGAAATGCGCAGCGTGGCGCCGGTGGTCACCGCAAACGTCTTGTGCTGGCGGGTCACGGTGACGGCGCCGTGCACGCTTTTTACCAGCGCGACATGGGCTTCGCTGCCAAGGGCCGGCAGCGCCAGACAGGTGAGCCATGCAAAGGTCAGCAGACACAGATATCGTTTCATTAGAATTCCCCCTCTCTTTCGCAACTGGCCACATGGCCGAACCGCCGTCATGTCGGGGCACCACGCCACTGCAGTGCTCCCCCCTGCGTGCTTCGAGATGTTCGTCCGCTTCGGACACCAGTCTTCAAGCCGCCATGAACACCTCTCATCTGCCCTCTTGCAGCGGCAGTGGCCGCCCTGGCCCGCCTTGGAGAAGCGGCTTGAATCCGGATCGGAGCGTCCCACTGAACGTATCGGCCTGCGTCGCCTGTTCTTGAGCCGGCCCGCGCCGCGCGGGCGGTCCATCCCCGGAGGTGGACCAGGCACGGTGCCCCGACGACGACAAGGATCTCCGCGCCCGCTTGGGGGAATCCCCGCACAAGCGGGCGCGAGCGCGGGTGGTATTATGCTGCCCGCACCCGTTCCCCTCGAGCCGCACGCCGGAGGGCAAATGAGACCCGCACTGCCTCAACGCGGCTGACACCCTGCACCACGCCATGTTCGAGGACGTAGCCGAAGAGGTGCAACGGAAAGGCGAAAGCCACGTCCGCCAAAGCCACCGGCGCGCCCGCTACCGCTTCGATTGGGCCCGTACATGGTTCAGGCACGATCCCGTCCGCCCACCTGGACATGCACCTCCGCTCAAACAGCGGACTGAATCATTATCGTGAAGCGATTGCGAATGGGCGTGTGCCGGCGAAGAGGATGGTCCGGGTGCGGCCGCTTGTCGGTCGGGCAACGTCCCGGCCCGCACCATGGCACGCCGATCCTCCGAAACCAGCATGGTCCGATTCAGGGGTGGGGAAATCCGGCTGGAACGAAAGGCTGGCGTCAATGCGCGCTGGGCAGACTCCATATGTCCAGAACACCACTGGTGGCGTGGTCGTTGGCATTTCCCTCGGGGAGGATGATCTTGTCCCGCAACACGATGGGACTGTTCCAGTGTCCCGAGCCACATGGGAGCGTGGCGACACGTTTGCCTGAATCCGCCTGGTAAACGTTCAACCCACCGTCGCCGGCGTACACGAACAGCAGGCCACCGGCCTCGAACGGACTGGTGCCGCCATTGCCGTTTTTCCATTTTCTGTGGAGCTTGCCATGTTCCAGTGTCCAGGCTTCGGTACCGCCATTGTCGGCGGCGAACATCCAGATTCGGCCGTGGTGTTTCCAAACGGCCGGCTGGGTGAACAGATCGGCGCCGCTGGGCGTGGAAACGATCTGCAACTCATGGTCCTTGTGCGGTGCCGTACCGGCAATGGCCTTGCGGCTCAGCAGGCGGATCTTGCCATCCTTGCCGCCCTGGGCGATCACGTGGTCGTTCAGCAGCACGGGGGAGGTCGAGCCCAGGTCCTGATCATCCGCATTCAGGGCCGCGGTATTGGCTGGGGTGTAATTACCCCGCATTTTCGTGGCACTGGCATTGAGCTGGATGACCGAATCGCCCCAATCGGTGGTGCCATTCCAGTGGGCATTGCCGGTGGCGACAAAGATGTCGCCGCTGGCCGGATCGATCACTGCGCCCGCGCGCCCCCAGATGGCCGAATCACTGTGCGGGCACGTGCTGGGCTGCAGCAGCCCGCTGCGATTGCTGCACAGTGAATTCCACACATGCAGCAGTTTGCCGGACGCGCCGTCCAGGATGGCGACGTGACCCTGATAAGGCGGACGATCGCCGACGTAGCCTGCCGTCACGGCAATCACGTGGCCCCGAAAGAACTTCAGGGGCGAGTCCATCTTCTCCCGTTTGGGCAACTTGGTGATGGATGTCCGCCAGATACGGTGGCCATCGTCGATGGCCAGCTTTTGAATGTACCCATCGGGCGAAGCGGCATAAATGAACTGCCGATCGGGATCGGCCACGGGCGTGGTGTTGGTGATCTTGGAGGTGCCCGCCAACCGCCCATAGCTGGCGGGGGTGTATTCCCACAGGATCTTGCCGCTGTCGACGTCGATCGCCAGCGTCTTGCCGTAGGTGGTAGTGACAAAAACGGCATTGTGCCTGGCACCATGGATGGTGACGCCGTGGAGATAAATGGCACTGGCATCCACCGTGCCATCCAGCTTGACCTGCCGCCGCTTCAGATGGGCGACATTGCCCGCCGTGATGGCGATGGGTTGCGCATTTGCGCTGGTGCTTTCCACACCGCCGCCGAACATGGGCCAGTCGTGTGCAGACGGAGTTTGCGCGGCAGCGGTGAAAGTCACGCCAATGCCAAGCAGGACGAGAATCAGGAGCCGGTATCTCATGGGGGAAGTATGCCACCAATCGCGCACGGGTTGCTGGCGGTGGAAAAATATTTCCTGTCGTACACGCAGTCGTTCGCGATCCGAGCAAACTCCGGCCGCGTCATGGCCCTGGCCACCTGGATCAACGCGCGGCGATGGGCGGCCTGCGCTCAACCCGCGGCCCCCATGACCACACGCACTTGATGGGTCTGCCCGTCACCGAGCAGGGCGATGCCCGCCGCGGCGTCGACTTGGGCCACCTCATCGAGTGCGATCAGGATGACGCCGTGCTGAACACCGTGCGGATTTTCCACGGCGATCTCGTAACACGTCACTGCATCGCCATCACCACGATGCCGGTAGGTGATGGCGTAGCCCGGCCACGAGGCGGGGATGCACGGCTCGATCAGCAGTCGATCGCCCTGGCGGCGAAATCCCAGAATGGCCTCCAGCCCGGCGCGATACAGCCAGCCAGCCGACCCTGTGTACCACGTCCAGCCGCCGCGTCCGATGTACGGCTCCACTGAATAGACGTCCGCGCAGGTCACGTAGGGCTCCACCTGGTAGCGCTCCATGGCTTGCGCCGTGTCCCCGTGACGGATGGGATTGAGGATGTCGAACAGCGCCTTGGCCTCATCGCCCTGGCCCAGCTTCGCATGGCCGAAGACCGACCAGATGGCACCATGGGTGTACTGGCCGCCGTTTTCGCGAACGCCAGGCGGGTAGCCCTTGATGTAGCCGGGATTCATGGACGTTTTGTCGAACGGCGGCGTGAACAGCAGCGCCACCTTGTCGTCATGGCGGATCAGGTATGTTTCCACCGCCGCCATCGCCTGCCTTGCGTGGTCGGCATCGCCGGCACCGGAGATCAGGCTCCACGATTGCGCGATCTGGGCGATCCTGCACGCCTCGCTGCCGGAAGAGCCCAGCGGTGTGCCGTCATCGTAGTAGCCGCGGCGATACCACTCGCCGTCCCAGCCGGACGGACCATCCAGCACTTTCTCCAGTTCATCGGCGTACGTTCGCCACGTGTCGATGCGCTCCTGCTCGTTACGCGCCCCGGCAAACGGTATCCAGGCGCGGATCGCGGCCAGCAGCAGCCACGCCAGCCAGACGCTTTCGCCGTGCCCCTCGGCACCCACGTTGTTCATGCCGTCATTCCAGTCACCGTGACCGATCAGCGGCAGCCCGTGGGCGCCGCGCGTGAGGCTGGAATCGATGGCCCGGGCGGCATGCTCGTAGAGGCTGACCGTCTCCTCGGACGTCTGCGGCTGAAAGAACGCATCCGCCTTGCCGTCTTCGATGGCATCACCCTCGAGGAAGGGCACGTTTTCGTCCAGGACCGCGGTATCGCCGGTGGTGGTGACGTAGTACGCGGCGGCGTAGGCCAGCCAGATGCGGTCATCCTTGATGCGCGTGCGGATGCCCTTGCCGGAGGGCGGAAGCCACCAGTGCTGCACGTCTCCCGGCGGGAACTGTCGCCCCGCGGCCCGCAGCAGGTGTTCGCGGGCGATATCCGGACGCGCCACGCACAGCGCCAGCACATCCTGCAACTGGTCACGGAAGCCGTAGGCACCGCTGGCCTGGTAATAGGCGGTCCGCGCCCATACACGGCAGCCCAGCGTCTGGTACAGCAACCAGTCGTTGAGAACGATATCCATGGCGCGATCCGGCGTGTGTACCTGTACGGTATCGAGCATGCTGTCCCACGGTTCGCGCGCAGCATCGAGGACACGATCGAGGTCGGCTGACCGATAGGTCTCGATCAATGCCCGTGCCTGACTGGCATCGGCTGCATCGCCGAGCAGCATGAGGATGTCGACGCACGCGCCCGGCTCCAGTTCCACCAACGTGCGCAGCGCACCACAGGGATGCAGCCCCGCTCCGACGCGGCCCGACAAGTCGCCACCTTCAATCGGCGCGGCCGGCCACGCCACACTGCCGAGCCGCCCGAGAAATCCCAGACGGTCGCCGGTGCACGAGGTCTGCCGGCCGCCGAGATCCACGAATGCGACACGCTCGGCAAAGTCCTCGCGCCAGCGGTTGCGGGCGAACAGCGCACCGGTGGCATCATCGCGTTCGGTGAGCACATACGGACCGGATGTTTTGCCGTTGGGAGCGAGCGCCCACTCGACGTAGCCGGTGATCTCCAGACGCCGTTTCCCCGGCGAACGATTATGCAGCCGCAACCGCGAAATCTTGACCGAGCCATGCCTGGGAACGAACTGCAGCAACTCCACGTTGATCTCGTGCGCCGTGTGCCCGAAGCTGCTGGATCCTTTCTCGTGTCGTGCGGTGTAGCGCACGCGCGGCACCCGCATGGGTTCCGCGGTGGCGCTCCAGACAGCGCCGCTGTCGGCATCGCGCAGATACAACACGTCATGCGGCGTGTCGCTGACCGCGTCGTTGGGCCACGGCGTCAACGGATTTTGCTGGCTGTTGATCGACCACGCATAACCGCCACCCTCGGCCGAGACCAAGAAGCCGAAATCCATGTTGGCAATCACGTTGATCCATGGCTGCGGCGTACAGCGCCCGTTCGCGAGGGTGATGGCGTACGCGCGCCCGGACTCGACGAAACCACCCATGCCATTGTCGAATTCGCCTTCACCCGGCGTGCCGGGTGACGGGCCGCCACTCGTGTCGGGAGCGGCCACTGGAGCCACCTGCGCCGCCTCGCCGTGAACGCTCGAGACCTCCTCCATGTCCGGCCAGGCATCGGCTGCGTCCCACGCAATGCGTGCGGCGGTCATCAACCCCTCACGCACCTCGTGCGGGAGATCCGTCTCGCGCAGCACGAAGGCCCTTGCCTCGACGGCGCCATCATCGCCATCCAGCTGACTGTTTTGTGCTTCGGCCCGCACCTGCATCTGCTCGAGCAGGTGCTCGTCATCATCTGCTGCATCGAGAAGCACCACGTCTGCTGCCAGGCGTTTCGATTGCCAGTAGCGCTGCGCCGAGAGGAGCTCGTTCACGCGCGGCAGGTGGTCTGTCGCGGCCACGCGCATCAGCACAATCGGCCGGTCGCCGGAAATACCGCATCCCCACAAGACCGGCGGGCCGCCGCTGCCCCGTGCCAGCTCGTCGCCTGAGGCACGCAATCGTGCATCGGCATACAAAATGGCGCCCGCAAGTGCATTGAAACGCGCAGCCTGGTCCGCGTCGATATCCGGCGGGGGCCCTCCGCTGCCGGGGCGCTCCTGCGGGGCGGCGACCAGACGATCGCCGGCGCCGTCCTCACGCAGCGACTGCGCCAGATCCAGCACGTCCGGACGCGCATCGGCCACGGCGGTGAAAAAATCCACGCGCACGCTGGCACCCGGTGCAAT
This sequence comes from uncultured Gammaproteobacteria bacterium, assembly GCA_963747595.1. Taxonomy (GTDB): domain Bacteria; phylum Pseudomonadota; class Gammaproteobacteria; order Xanthomonadales; family Rhodanobacteraceae; genus Oleiagrimonas. Next base: position 857,509 of record CAVVFO010000001.1, on the reverse strand, counting down.
ATGCACGCGCCGGCGCAGGCTGAACACGGGATCGAGCACGCAGCCACTGCTGCAGGAAAGGCGCATGTCGGGGCGCATGGCGTGGGCCCGGCGCAACGTATTGCCGCGGCCCAGGAAACGCATGCGGTCCGTCTCGAATTCGACCGTGTCCTCGTCCTGCCCGTCGACCACGGCCACGTGTGCGGCCCAGACCTCAGGCTCATCCGGTGAGCGCCGGCGCCGCGTTGCAAGCAGGATGCCGCCGTCCGCGATCCAGGCAGTCTGCACGAACATCTTCGAGAACGCCGGATGCGCTGCATCTGCGGAGGCCGGGCCCAGGACCAGTTCCGCGTAGGACGTGAGGCTGATGTCGCGCGCCACATCGCCGTGGTTGGTCAGCGTGAGGCGCCGCAACTCCACATCATGGTCAGCGTCAACGGCGACCTGCAGGCGGCTTTCCAGATCATCGTATCGCCGGGTGATGGCGACGCGGCCTTCGGCCATCTCGGTCTTGTCATCTGCAAACACTGCGCCGATGGGCTGCGGCGCCGAGGACCAGACTTCGCCGCTGGATTCGTCGCGCAACAGCAGATAATTGCCCCAGCCGTCGCCGACCGGATCTTCGCGCCAGCGGGTGACCGCAAAGTCGCGCCAGCAACTGTATCCCGAGCCATTGGCATTGATCATCGCCGCATAGCTGCCGTTGGACAGCAGCTGCACGCGTGCTGCGGGGTTCGACTGCGCTGGAGAACGGGAACTGCAAGGCACGGGGAAATACCTCTGAACGCATGGAAATGACGGAACGGCACGACCGTGTGCCGTTCGACGTGACGACTGCGATCAAGCCGTTCATTCTCCCGGTGACCATGTGAGCAGGATGCATAGACGCTGGAGTGACTACGCCTCTTTCAACGCCGTATCCACTGTGTCCTGCGCCTCCTTCAGGATGGCCGCGAGATGCGTCTCGCTCTGGAAACTTTCAGCGTAGATCTTGTAGATGTCCTCGGTGCCCGACGGTCGCGCCGCGAACCAGCCGCTTTCGGCCATGACCTTGATGCCGCCGATGGCCGCGTCGTTGCCCGGCGCCTTGTCCAGTATCTGCTGGATCGGTTCGCCGGCCAGCTGATCCCTTTTCAGTTGATCGGGCGAGAGTCTGGCCAACGCCTTCTTCTGCTTGGGCGTGGCGGCGGCCTCGACACGGTCGGTGAACGGCTTGCCCAGGTCGTCGGTCAACTGCGTATACAATTCGGAGGGGTCCTTGCCGTGGCGTGCAGTCATTTCGGCGGCCAGCAGGGAGGGCACCAGACCGTCCTTGTCCGTGGTCCAGACGCTGCCGTCGCGGCGCAGGAACGAAGCTCCCGCGCTCTCCTCGCAAGCGAAGCCCAGTGAGCCGTCGAACAGGCCCTCGGCAAACCACTTGAAGCCGACCGGCACTTCATACAGCTCGCGCCCCAGCCGCTTTGCCACGCGGTCGATCAACGCCGTGCTGACCACGGTCTTGCCCACCGCGGCGGTGTCGCTCCACTGCGGACGGTTGCGGAACAGGTGATCGATCAGCACCGACAGGTAGTGGTTCGCCGACATCAGTCCGGCGCTGCGGGTAACGATGCCGTGGCGGTCATGATCCGTGTCGCAGGCGAACGCGACGTCATATTGATCCTTGAGACCGATCAGGCGCTGCATGGCATCGGGTGACGATGGATCCATGCGGATCTGGCCGTCCCAATCCACTGTCATGAAGCCGAACTGCGGATCCACCGCGTCGCTGACCACGGTGAGGTCGATCCCGTAGCGCTCGGCGATCGGCGCCCAGTAGTGCACGCCGGCGCCGCCCAGCGGATCGACGCCCATGCGGATGCCGGCGCTGCGGATCAGGTCGAAATCGACGACCTTGGCCAGGTCGGCGACATAGGTGTCGAGAAAGTCATGCTCGCGCGTGGTGAGAGCGTTGCGCGCCTGCTGCAACGGCAGGCGTTTCACGCCCTTGAGACCATCCTCCAGCAGCCCGTTGGCGCGGTCCTCGATCCAGCCGGTGATGTCCTTGTCGGCCGGACCGCCGTTGGTGGGGTTGTACTTGAAGCCGCCATTGTCCGGCGGATTGTGCGATGGCGTGATGACGATACCGTCGGCCAGGCCGCTGGCGCGACCCTTGTCACGGATCAGCTTGTTGTAGACCAGGATGGCGTGCGAGATGGCCGGTGTCGGCGTGAACTCGTCATCCCTGGCAATCAGCGTCTGCACGTCGTTGGCGGCCAGCACTTCCAGCGCATTCTCGAACGCCGGACGCGACAATGCGTGGGTATCGAACCCCAGAAACAGCGGACCATCGATGCCCTGCTTCCTGCGGTAATCGCAGATGGCCTGACTCATCGCCAGGATATGCGCCTCGTTGAAGCTGCGCTGGAACGAGGACCCACGATGACCGGAAGTGCCGAAGGACACGCGCTGTGACGCCTCCGCCGGATCGGGCGTGAGATCGGTGTACGCGCTCAACAATTTCGAGACGTCCACCAGCAGCGACTCGGGCGCCGGCTTGCCGGCCAGGGAACTGCCCTTGCTCATGATGCGACTCCCTTGCGCTGGCGATAGCGCCGGATCAGTGCATTGGTGGAACTGTCGTGATCCAGTTCCGGCGCATCTTCGCTGGTGATCTCGGACGCGGTGCGTTTGGCCAGCGCCTTGCCCAGCTCCACGCCCCACTGATCGAACGAATCGATGCCCCAGATCACGCCCTGCACGAACACGCTGTGCTCATACAGCGCCACCAGCGTGCCCAACGTGTGCGGGTCCAGGCGCTCGGCGAGAATGGTGGTGCTGGGCCGGTTGCCCTCGAATGTGCGATGCGGCACTTGGGCATCCTTGACGCCCTCGGCTTGGACTTCCTCGGAGGTCTTGCCGAATGCCAGCGCCTCGCTCTGCGCGATCAGGTTGGCCATCAGCAGGTCATGCTGTTCGCCCAGCGGGTTGGCCGTCTTGCAGAAGCCGATGAAATCGCACGGAATCAGCCGCGTGCCCTGGTGGATCAGCTGGTAGAACGAATGCTGGCCGTTGGTGCCCGGCTCACCCCAGTAGATGGGCCCGGTGAGGTAATCCACGGTGCTGCCGTCCAGCGTGACGTGCTTGCCGTTGCTCTCCATGGTCAGCTGCTGCAGGTATGCGGGGAAGCGCTTGAGGTACTGCTCGTAGGGCAGCACGGCCTGCGTTGTGGCGCCCAGGAAATTGGTGTTCCAGATCGCCAGAAGGCCCATCAGCAGCGGCAGGTTCTTTTCCGCGGGCGCAGTGCGGAAATGCTCGTCCATGGCGTGGAAGCCGGCCAGCATGGCGCGAAAATTGTCCGCACCGATCGCCAGCATGGTGGACAGGCCAATGGCCGAATCCATGGAATAACGACCACCGACCCAGTCCCAGAAACCGAACATGTGCGCGGTATCGATGCCGAATTTTCCCACGCCCTCGGCATTGGTGGACACGGCGACGAAATGTTTGGCGATGGCCTTCTCATCGCCCAGGGTTTTCAGGCACCAGTCGCGTGCCGCGCGCGCATTGGAAAGCGTTTCCAGCGTGGTGAAGGTCTTGGAGCAGACGATGAACAGGGTCTCGGCCGCATCCAGACCCCGCGTGGCCTCGGCCAGATCCGTGCCGTCCACGTTGGAGACGAAGCAGAATGTCATGTCGCGCTTGCTGTAATGGCGCAGCGCCTCGTAGGCCATGACGGGGCCAAGGTCCGAGCCGCCAATGCCGATGCTGATCACGTTGCGGATGCGCTTGCCCGTGTGCCCGGTCCACTCGCCACCGCGCACGCTCTCGGCGAAGGTCGCCATGCGATCCAGCACCTCGTGCACGTCCGGCACCACGTTGTGGCCGTCCACCTCGATACGCGCGTCTTTCGGCGCGCGCAACGCCACATGCAACACCGCCCGGTCCTCGGTGGTGTTGATGTGCTCGCCGCGGAACATCGCCTCGGTGCGCTCACCCACGCCGCAGGCATCGGCCAGTTCGCGCAGCAGGCCGAGCGTTTCGTCGGTGACGCGCTGCTTGGAATAGTCCATGTACAGACCCGCCGCTTCCACGGTCAGGCGCTCGCCACGATCCGGATCCGTGGCGAAGAGGTCGCGCAGATGGCGGGATTGCAGCGCCCGCAGATGCTCCTGCAACGCGCGCCACTGCGGGCGCCGGGTCAAGTCGGTGGCGGAGGGGCTCGATGTGGATTGATCCATGATGAACTCTTTTTTTAAGAAAATCAGTTTCTTGTCTGCGACAACGGGGAGCCGGGGCCACTTCGAATGGCCTGCTTTCCGTCATTCCCGCGACGGTGCGCATACCGCGGGTCGGCACGCTTTCGGAATGACTGCCGGCGCTCGGCTGCTGCTGTCGCCGGCGCTGACCCTCGCCGCCATCATGCAACATCAAGTTTGAACACTCACACCATCGGCAGTTTGAGGCCATTGTCGCGGGCGCAGGCGATGGCGTCTTCATAGCCGGCATCGGCGTGGCGCATCACGCCGCTGGCAGGATCGTTCCACAGCACGCGGGCGATGCGCTTGTCGGCGGCCTCGGTACCGTCGCAGACGATGACCAGACCGGCGTGCTGGCTGTAGCCCATGCCCACGCCGCCGCCGTGATGGAAGCTGACCCAGGTGGCACCGCTGGCGGTGTTGAGAAGCGCATTCAACAACGGCCAGTCGGACACGGCATCGGAGCCGTCGCGCATGGATTCGGTTTCGCGGTTCGGGCTGGCAACGGATCCTGAATCCAGGTGATCACGACCGATGGCGATCGGGCCCTTCAGTTCGCCGTTGCGCACCATTTCGTTGAACGCCAGGCCCAGCGTGTCGCGCTGGCCGAGCCCCACCCAGCAGATGCGCGACGGCAGGCCCTGGAAGCTGATGCGCTTTTCGGCCATGTCCAGCCAGTTGTGCAGGTGCGCGTCCTCCGGAATCAGTTCCTTCACCTTGGCGTCGGTCCTGGCGATGTCGTCCGGGTCGCCGGACAGCGCCACCCAGCGGAACGGGCCGATGCCACGGCAGAACAGCGGCCGCACGTAGGCCGGCACGAATCCCGGAAAATCGAACGCGTTAATGCAGCCGGCATCGAAGGCCATCTGGCGGATGTTGTTGCCGTAGTCGAAGGTGGGGATGCCCTGCGCGTGGAAGGCCAGCATGGCGTCCACGTGCTGCTTCATGGATGCCTTGGCGGCGTCGCGGGTACCGTCCGGATCGCTCTTGCGGCGTTCGAACCACTGCTCGAGGCTCCAGCCCAGCGGCAGGTAGCCGTTGACCGGGTCGTGCGCGCTGGTCTGGTCGGTGACTGCGTCCGGTTTGACGCCGCGCTCGACCATCTGCGGCAGGATCTGCGCGGCGTTGCCCAGCAGTGCGATGGATTTGGCCTCGCCGGCCTTGGTGTACTTGTCGATGCGCGCCAGGGCGTCATCCAGATCGTCCGCCTGCTCGTCCACGTAGCGCGTCTTCAGGCGAAAATCGATGCGGCTCTGCTGGCACTCGATATTCAGCGAACAGGCGCCCGCCAGCGACGCGGCCAGCGGCTGCGCGCCGCCCATGCCACCCAGGCCCGCGGTGAGGATCCATTTGCCCTTGAGGTGACCGCCATAGCTCTGCCGGCCCATCTCCACGAAGGTCTCGTAGGTGCCCTGCACGATGCCCTGCGAGCCGATGTAGATCCACGAACCGGCCGTCATCTGGCCGAACATCATCAGGCCTTTTTTGTCCAGCTCGTGGAAGTGCTCCCAGTTGGCCCAGGCCGGCACCAGATTGGAGTTGGCGATCAGCACGCGCGGCGCATCGACATGGGTGCGAAACACACCGACCGGCTTGCCCGACTGCACCAGCAGGGTTTCGTCTTCCTCCAGCTCGCGCAGCGATTTCAGGATGGCGTCGAAGCATTCCCAGTTGCGCGCGGCACGACCGATGCCGCCATAGACCACCAGCTCGGCCGGATTCTCCGCCACCTCGGGATCCAGATTATGCTGGATCATGCGGTAGGCCGCCTCGATCTGCCAGTTCTTGCAGGACAGCTCAGGACCACGCGGCGGATGGATCTCGCGGCTGGTGTCGATGCGGGTCGGTTCAGTCATGGCGGCTCCGTCAAATCGAATCAGCTTCTGATTATCGCCCCGCCACTCCCGTCACGGCCAGCCGCCGCCGGCCCAGGGACAGGGTCAGTAATCGCGCACGTCCAGAAGGATCAGGCAATGCGCGCTGTAGCTGCCTGCACGCGACGGCCAGTCGCACGCCTCCAGCCCCCGGGTGCCGGCCGGCCATGGTGCATTGTCCAGCAGCACCTCGGTGGCGGCACCGGTATCCGCATCGTGAACATGAAACAGGCGCAGGGCGTGCGGCCCCGGTGGCAGGGCCTCGTCCTTCAGTGCGGTCTCGATGGCGCGGAACGCTGCCCCGGGTGGCGTCACCGTCTCATCACCATCGCCGCGCAGCATCCAGCGGCCCATGAAGACATCCCAGCTGCGCAACCCGAGCTCCCAGGTCGCGATATCGAATGTGCGATCGTCGGTGATATACCAGCACGCGGCCAGCAACACGGGCAGCGCCCCGCGCTCGAAATGTCCCAGAGCATCACGCAGGCCCGTCTCGCCGCGCCCCTCGCCGGCGAAGCTTTCCTCGATCCGGCGGTCCTCGTCCAGCACGATGTCAATGTCCAACCGCCCCGGTGCTTCGGCGGTCGGTTCATGCCATGTGCCGCGCAAGGCCGGAAATTCCCCGTCCGTCAGCAGCCAGCCGTCTTCATCGGGTTCCAGCTCGACCTCGCGATCGTCGAACAGGTCGCGCAGGTGACGTTGCAGTGTGGTGTCGTTCATGACGCATCTCCGGGTGTGTGGAATGAAAGAAGCATCGCAAATCGTGGGGCGGCTCAAGGAACGCCAGTGACGGAGCCGCCTGCTTGCAGGGACGCAGGATGGGCGATAGCGCGCGATGCGGCGCCTTTGCGATGCTGCAATTTGCCCCTTACCCCTTAAGGGCGACAACCAAACTGCGCGGCAAGCAGGCGGATCCGTCACTGCGTTCCTTGATCCACCCTAAGAATGGAATGTGCGCTCAAGCGCGCGTGCCAGATAGGACCCCGTCGCGCCCTGCGCGGAGGCGGCGATATGCGCGGGGGTGCCTTCGGCCACCACCTGTCCACCCTCATCGCCGGCGCCGGGACCCATGTCGATCATCCAGTCGCTGGCGGCGATGACGCGCAGGTCGTGTTCGACCACGATCACCGTATGGCCCGCGTCCACCAGCCCCTGCAACTGGGTCATCAGGCGATCCACATCGGCCGGGTGCAACCCGGTGGTGGGTTCATCCAGCACGTACAGCGTGTGGCTTCGCTGCTGCCGCTGCAGCTCGGTGGCCAGCTTGATGCGCTGCGCTTCGCCGCCGGACAGTTCGGTGGCCGGCTGGCCCAGGCGCAGATAGCCCAGACCCACCTGACGCAACGTGGCCAGGGCGCGCGCCAGTGCCGGCACGTGGTCACCGAAAAAGCCCGCGGCGGCATCCACTGTCAGATCCAGCACTGCGGCGATGTTGCGCCGCTGCCAGGTGATCTCCAGCGTGGCGTCGTTGTAGCGCGCGCCGTGACAGTCCGGACACGGCGCATAGACCGACGGCAGGAACAGCAATCCCACGGACACGAAGCCCTCGCCCTCACACGTGGCGCAGCGCCCCCTGGCCACGTTGAAGGAGAACCGACCCATGCTGTACTTGCGCCTGCGTGCTTCGGGCGTGGCCGCGAAGAGTTTGCGTACGTGGTCGAACAGGCCGGTGTAGGTGGCCAGATTGGAGCGCGGCGTGCGGCCGATGGGTTTCTGGTCGACGCGGATCAGCCGGGCCACCCTGTCCATCCCTTCGACGATGCGCCCGGCTGCCGGCGCCGGTGCGTCCTCCATGGGCAGGTCGTCACCCTCTTCCTCGACGTCGTGGCGCGTTCCCAGCCGCGCACTCAGCAGATCCACCAGGGCCTGGCTGACCAGACTGGACTTGCCGGCGCCGGAGACGCCGCTGACTGTGGTCAGCACACCCAGGGGCAAGGCCACATCCAGACCGCGCACGTTGTTGCGGCTGACGCCCTGCAGACGCAGCCAGCCGGCCGCGGAGCGCGGCGCACGTGGCGTTTCCAGCGGCGCATCGAACAGATAACGACGCGTGTGCGAAGCGTGGCAATCACGCAGCCCGTCCGGTGCGCCGCTGTAGAGCACGCGGCCGCCCTGCTCGCCTGCGTCCGGACCGATGTCGACAAGCCAATCCGCGGCGCGGATCACGTCCAGCTCGTGCTCCACCACGAACAACGAATTGCCGCCCTCCTTGAGCCGCTGCAGGGCGCGCAGGAGCGCCTCGGTATCCGCCGGATGCAGGCCAGCGGAAGGCTCGTCCAGCACGTAGACCACGCCGAACAGCTGCGAGCGCAGCTGCGTGGCCAGACGCAGCCGCTGCAGTTCGCCGGGCGAGAGAGTCGGCGTGCTGCGGTCCAGCGACAGATAGCCCAGACCGAGATCCGTCAGCGTCTCGATACGTGCACACACATCCCGGGCAATGCGCTGAGCAACAAGTGTTTTTTCGGGATGCGCGTCATCGTCGACCGCGCCATGATCGGCAGCGGGAAGCAGATGCTGGCGCAATTGCCGGATCGGCAAACGCGAGGCCGCCGCAATGTCCATGCCGGCGAAGGTCACCGCCAGCGCCTCGCGACGCAGCCGTCTGCCGCCACACTCCGGACACTTGCCGGCCACCATGTAGCGCGCCAGTCGCTTCTTGATGCCCGCACTTTGCGTGGTGGCAAAAGCATTGAGCACATAGGCACGTGCGCTGACGTATGTGCCCTTGTAGTTGCCGGCTTCGCCACGCGCGTAGGCCGCACGCGCCGCCTCGGCGGTCACGTCGCGGAACACCGGGACCGTGGGCTGCTCATCGGTGAACAGGATCCAGTCGCGCTGCTCGCGCGGCAAATCACGCCACGGCGTATCCACCTCGTAGCCCAGTGTCATCAGGATCTCGCGATAGTTCTTGCCCTGCCACCCCTGCGGCCAGGCGGCAATCGCCCGCTCGCGGATACTCAGCGACGGATCGGGCACCATCGACGCTTCGGTGACATCGAACACCCGGCCCAGCCCGTGGCATTCGGGGCAGGCGCCGGCCGGCGTATTGGGCGAGAACGCATCCGACTCCAGCAACGCCTGTCCGGCCGGATAATCGCCGGCACGCGAGTACAGCATGCGCAGCGCGTTGGACAACGTGGTCAGGCTGCCCACCGAGGAGCGTGCGCTGGAACCGCCGCGGCGTTGCTGCAACGCCACCGCCGGCGGCAGGCCGTCGATGGCGTCCACATCCGGCACGCCGGCCTGCTCGATCAGGCGCCGCGCATACGGCGCCACCGATTCGAAATAACGCCGCTGCGCCTCCGCATACAGCGTGCCGAACGCCAGCGACGATTTGCCTGAGCCGGACACGCCGGTGAACACCACCAGCGCATCGCGTGGCAGATCCAGATCGATGTCACGCAGGTTGTGTTCGCGGGCGCCGCGTACACGCACGCGGTCCTGCGCAGATGAAGAATCAGGCGCTTGTCGGGGCTCGTTCATGTCACAGCTCGGAAATTCGCGCGGCCGGCAGTGTAACGGACCGGCAGGCAATCACCCGAGCTGTCTCAGATCACGTTCAATGAAACGCAGCATTCAGCACCGCGGCCAGACGCACGCCGCCACGCTGCAGTTGCGTGCGTACCACTGGCCACGCCCGGGCCTGGTAGGCGGCAGACCAGCCATGGGCTCGATGTTTCGGCAGATCCGCATACGCCACCGACCGCGCCAATTGATGCGACTGGTTGGCCCATTCCACTACCGACTGGTCAAGATGTTGCGTCATTCCCCCGGGCGCCCACTGCGCGCGCTCGGCAGGAGTGATGCGGGCATCGAGCTTGCGCGCCACCTGCCACACGGCGGCATGGTCGAAGCTGTAGTGTGGGCCCAGGTGCAGGTGCAGCGCGCGCTCCAGGATGGCGCCGTCCCAGATCCTGTGCAGATTGGTCGGCTGGCCGAAATAGGTGATCTCGACCTCATTGCCGCCCTTGTCGTGATGGTCCTCGGCGTGCAATGGCTGCTGGATGTCACCGACGAAGTGCACCAGGAACTTCAGGGCGCGCAACCGCTTGCGCGGGGCCGCCGATGGATCGGCCACGATGTGCTCGAAATACGGAATGCGCGCCACCACGCAGCTGCGGTGGGGACAATCGCGTGAAGCACGGTACTGCGTGTCCGACAATGGAATATCCACGTAATGCCACGGCCCGGTACTGGGCTGATCCTTGCGGATCTCGTCGGGCCACGATGCAATCTGGCCGAGGTGCGCATGGCCTTCCAGCGCCAGCAGCTGTTGCACTTGTGCACGCGCAACCGGCGTCAGGTGCAGGCTGGCGATATCGGCGATGATGGCGTGCCCCTCGGGCCCCCACGCGAGTGCGCTGGAACTGAACGTGAAGGTGGCGACAGCAAGGCTGATCGCGACGGCGCGGTGCAGACGAAAAGCGGGCATGAAAAGTTTCACAGTGGATCGGGGGCGGAGTTTTAACATGCGACCGTGACCGCTGGTAGTGCCACTAGCCGGGGCGCACGACACTCCACGCATGCGCCCACTGCTGCGGACATCAGCACGCAGGGAGCGGGCGTCCACGATACCCGTCGTTTGCCATTTCTTCGCACCTTGCGGGCACGCCGGGACAACCAGGACATTTGATGGCAAGTGTGCAACATGGCAGCTCGAGCCATCCAATGGCCGGGACGTTCACGGGCGCGGGCGCGGTTCCTTTCCAGGCTGCGCGGCCTTGGATGGCACTTCCACCCATCGGGATTCGTTCTGCTGGCCTCGACCCTGCGCAAGGGCGATGTACTGCTGGTAGAAGGCAGCAGCCGCTTCAGCAGCACGATCCGGTGCCCGCACGCTGGCGGCGGCGCTTGATGGCCTTGGGCAATGGCGACCCGACGCGGGCCATCTGCTCATCGCTGCTCGCGGATGCATTCATGTGGTGCGTTATCCCATTCTGCCGCAGATCGAACGCGCGCAGCGCGGCTGGCGCAATGCACGGCACGCCCGTCGGCAGATTCTTTACATCCGCGACGCGCAACTGTTCACGCCGCGCGATTTGGATATCTCGCCGTACTTCCGGATCGTCAAGCCACTGCTGGAATGGGGGTTCGACCCGCACCACCTGCAATGGGCGCACCCGGCGGCCGAGACGGCTCACGCAAAGGAGGGCATCACCCCGAGCTCTGGGCCGGTGCGGGAGAGGGTTTCACCGGGACATCCGCCGGCGGCGGAAGATCCGGATGCTTCCTGAGGGTCTGCTGCCGATGCTGCTGATACTGCTGATGCTGCGCGCTGTCCGAATCATCCAGTTGCCGCTTGAGCCCACTGTCCTGCACGCTCTTGCGCTGCGTGCTCGCGCTGCTTTGCCGTTGCTGCTCGCGGATATTCTGCTGGCGCAGGGTGGAATTGCGCTGCTGCAGATGCTGCAACCGCTTCACTCCCGAGGTTGACTGCACGTGGGCCTGCAGGGGAAGGCCTGCCGTTGCCAGCAACGGCCAGACCAGCAGCTGCGCCAGCAGGATATGGCGTCGGCTGCGCCTTTCGGTACATGCGCGCGTCACGGACATAGACGATGATGGGCCGGATATCGACTGTCCTGATTTTATCATGCGTCACGCGTTTCGACTCTGCCTCGCCCTGCTGTGCCTGACCCTCGCGTCGGCGGCCTGCGGCAACCCGCCCAGCCCTGCGCGCCATGGCACGCACCCTGCGGTACTGCTGATCTCCATCGATGCGTTCCGCGCCGATTACCTGCATCGCGGCCACACGCCCACGCTGGCCATGCTGTCCACACAAGGCGTCCACGCCGCGGCGATGAAGCCCGCATTCCCGTCACTGACTTTTCCCAACCATTACACCCTGGTCACCGGCCTGTACCCGGACCACCACGGCATCGTCAATAACACCATGTATGACCCGCGACTGGGCAGGTTTTCGCTGGGCAACCGCACCGCCGTCGCCGATGGCCGCTGGTGGTCGGAAGGCGAACCGATCTGGGTGACGGCGGACAGGGCCGGTCTGAAAACCGCGACCATGTTCTGGCCCGGCTCCGGCACCCGCATCCACGGACGGCGGCCCGATCACTGGCGCGCCTACAACGGCAAGTGGACGCCGACCCGGCGCGTCGACCAGGTGCTGAAGTGGCTGGACCTGCCACCCGCGCAACGCCCCGATTTCCTCACCCTGTATTTCGACCGCGTCGATCACGCAGGCCATCGCTACGGTCCGGATACGCCGCAGGTGAATGCCGCCATGCATCGCATCGACAACGCCCTGGCGCATCTGGTGACGGGCCTGAAGAAACGCCATCTGTTCCACCACATGAACATCATCGTGGTGTCCGATCACGGCATGGCGTCGACACCGGCAGGACAGGTGATTCGCATGAATCGGCTGATCGACCTCAAGCACGTGCGCGTGGTGACGCTGGGCATCGTTGCCGGCTTCATCCCCAAGCCGCAATATGCCGACGAAATCGCGGCCAAACTGCTGCGGCCGCACCCGCACATGCATTGCTATCGCAGGGCGGATTTTCCCAAGCGCTACCACTACGGCAGCAATCCGCGTGTGCCGCCGCTGGACTACGTGGCCGATGTCGGCTGGCAGATCAGCAGCAAGACCGCACTGGACCATCGCAGCTATCCGATGGCCCTGGGCGAACACGGCTACGACAACGATGCGCCTACCATGCGCGCACTGTTCATTGCGCACGGGCCGGCCTTCCGCCGCGGCCTGACCGTACCGGAATTCCCCAACGTGGATGTCTACCCGCTGATGGCGCATCTGCTGCACATCAAGCCGCAGGCCAATGACGGCGATTACGCCACCATGAAGGACATGCTGAAACCCGACGCCCGCTGATACGGGCAGGGAGATCCTCGCTAGAAGCCCCCCAAGGTGCGTCATTCCGGCTTTCGCCGGAATGACGGCAAGAATCAGGTGATGCGAGTCGCCTGGAAACGATCAGCCCAACTGATCGTCCGCCAGGTGATAGTTGGGATCTTCCAGCACATTCACCTCGATCATGCCGCGCGCCTTGTGCAACAGCTCCGCGCAATCCGGGCTCAGATGGCGCAAATGCAGGCGCTTGCCCAGCTTCTGGTAGCGCTCGGCCAGCGCGTCGATGGCCTCGATGGCCGAATGATCCATCACCTTGGCGTCCATGAACTCGATGATCACGTCCCGCGGATCCTCATGCGGCGTGAACAGATCCGCGAAACCGCTGGAGGACGCGAAAAACAGCGTGCCGTGCAGTGCGTAGACCTTGCAGCCATCGTGGTCGACGCGGGTGGTCACATCGATATGCTTGGCATGCTTCCAGGCAAACACCAGCGCCGAGATCACCACGCCGACCACCACCGCGACGGCGAGATCCGTGAATACCGTCACCAGCGTCACCGCCACCACCACCAATGCATCGGCGCGCGGCACCTTGCCGAACACACGCACGCTGCCCCACTCGAAGGTCTTTTCCGCCACCACGAACATCACGCCGATCAGGGCCGCCAGCGGGATCCGCTCGATCAGGCCGGACGCGAACAGGATGAAACACAGCAACGCAATGCCGGCAACGATCCCGGAAAGCCGCCGTGTGGCCCCGGCGTTCACGTTGATCATGCTCTGCCCGATCATGGCGCAGCCGCCCATGCCGCTGAAAAATCCGGTGACCACATTGGCCGCGCCCTGTGCCATGCACTCGCGGTTGGGCTGCCCGCGCGTCTCGGTCATCTCGTCGATCAGGTTCAGCGTCAGCAGCGATTCGGTCAGGCCAATGATGGACAGGATCAGCGCATACGGGAACACGATGCGCAGCGTCTGCCAGTTCCACGGCACGTCGGGAATGTGGAATGGCGGCAGTCCACCCTTGATGGAGGCCAGATCGCCCACTGTCCGTGTGTCGATGCCGGTCAGCTGGGTCAGCAACGCCACGATGACGATCGCCGCCAGCGCCGAGGGCACCGCCCTGGTCAGTTTGGGCAGCACGTAGATGATGACCATGCTCAGCGCGACCAGCCCCAGCATCACCAGCAGCGGCGTACCGTGCAGCCAGTGCATGAGGCCATCGGCGCCCTTTGTCTTGAAGTGCCCCAGTTGCGCCATGAAGATCACGATCGCCAGGCCGTTGACGAACCCCAGCATCACCGGGTGCGGCACCATGCGGATGAACTTGCCGAACTTCAGCGCACCGAAGATCAGCTGCATCACCCCCAGCATCACCACCGTGGCAAACAGGTATTGCACGCCGTGCGTGGCGACCAGCGACACCATCACCACCGCCATGGATCCGGTGGCACCGGAGATCATGCCCGGCCGGCCGCCCAGGATGGCGGTGATCAGGCACATCATGAACGCGGCATACAGGCCGGTCAGCGGATTGACGCCTGCCACCAGCGCGAAGGCCAGTGCCTCGGGCACCAGGGCCAGAGCGACGGTCAGGCCGGAAAGAATGTTGTTGCGGACATCGGCAAATTTCAGGGACATATATTTTCAACGCGCAGTCAGAGCCACCTGCGCCGAACGCGGCGCAATCGGAGGCCATTCGAGTACAAAGATGGAGTGTCGCCGCAGCGGCGCCACAAGACTGGATGCGCGAAAAATTACACTGGTATCTGCTCGTCCACACACCGGCGTTGCGCCGGAAAGCCGTGTATTTTGGCATGACCACGCGCCAAGGTACACCGCACGGGGCTCCACATGCCGGTCACGTCACCGGCAGGCTGCGCCATCCCACGCCCCTCACTGCGCCGCATCGGCACCTGTAGCCGTGTCCACGGACGTCGCCAGCGGCGGAATGGCAATCAGGCGCAGTGCCACGATCAAGCCGATCACCGTCAGCGCCGCGGTGAACCCGGCCACGCCCGGCCAGCCATGCGCATTCCAGAACACGCCGCCGAGAGCGCCGGCGAGACTTGAGCCCATGTAATACGAAAACAGGTACAACGACGAAGCCTGCGCCTTGGAATGCGTGGCACGCCGCCCTACCCAGCTGGCCGCGATGGAGTGTCCGGCGAAGAAGCCGAACGTCACCACCGCCAGCCCCATCACCACAAGTGGAAGTGGTCGCAACAGCATCAGGCCGATCCCCGCCAGCAACAGCACGAACGCGCACCAGAACAGCTTCCGGCGCCCCAGCCGGCTCGCCAGATGTCCCATCCATGTCGAGCTGAAAATGCCCACCAGATAGACCGCGAAAATCATGCCCTCGGACGCCTGGCTGAGGTCATACGGCGGCGCCAGCAGGCGATAGCCGATGTAGTTGTAGGTGGTGACAAATGCCCCCATCAGCAAGAAGCCTTCGGCGAACAGCCACCGCAGTCCGCGATCACGCATCAGGCTCGCGAATGTGTGCGCCAATGTGCGCGCACGCAACCGGCGCGCGTTGAAGTGCCGCGACGGCGGCAACGCGCGCCAGAAAATCAGCGCCGTGACAATTCCGATCACGGCGATCGCTGCCACCGCAATCCGCCAGCCCAGAAGATCCGTGAACACGCCGGTCAACAGGCGCCCACCCATGCCGCCCACGGCCGAGCCGCCGATGAACAAGCCCATCGCCAGCCCCACCGAATCGGCATGCATCTCCTCGCTGACATAGGCCATGGCGACCGCCGGCACGCCGCTCAATGAAAGCCCCATCAGCGCGCGCACCACAAGCAACCCGGACCACCCCGGTATCCACGCCATCAACAGCGTCAGCAAGGCAGACGCCAGCAATGAAACCAGCATCACCGGCTTGCGTCCCCAGGCGTCGGAGACTGCCCCGCAGATCAACATGGCGAACGCCAGCAACCCCGTGGTCAACGACAGCGACAGGCTGGCCGCGGCCGCGCCCACATGAAACACCCGCGAGAACTCGGGCATCAACGGCTGCACGCAATAGAGCAGACTGAAATTGCAGAAGCCTGCGGCGAACAGCGCCAGATTGGTCTTGCGGAAGGCGGCCGTGCCGTGGCGGATGCGATCGGCTCCGATGTCGTCTGCTGGCGATTGCACTGAACCGGATTCCTTCTCAGGCGCATCGATCGGAACGGACCCGATGTATTGAATGCATCACCCTGGTGCCCGGAGCGGGACTCGAACCCGCATGGGGTTGCCCCCGAGAGATTTTAAGTCTCTTGCGTCTACCGGTTTCGCCATCCGGGCGGACAGAAAAAAGGCGTGCATCGCTTGCGCAAGGCACGCCTTGATCTTTGGAGGCCAGGGTCGGAATCGAACCGGCGTACACGGCTTTGCAGGCCGCTGCATGACCACTCTGCCACCTGGCCAGGTGCGCCACGGCGAGCTTAGCCGCAGGGCCCTGAAAAAACAAAGCCCCGGCGGACCGAGGCTTTGCATAGCGTCCACTCCGGGGCGCAAAACTTGGAGCGGGAAACGAGACTCGAACTCGCGACCCCGACCTTGGCAAGGTCGTGCTCTACCAACTGAGCTATTCCCGCTCGGGAGCCGCGTATGTTACCCAACGCGCCAAAGGTGTCAAGCATTGTCGGACGAATGCACTCCTCCGGAGGTGCGCGCGTCGGGGTCCGACCCCGCCTGCGCGCTCGCATCTGTCTGATCGCCACCACGCAGGGCCGGCCATGCGGCCCGCAGGTACCCCAGCCCCGACCAGATGGTGAGCGCTGCTGCAATGACCAGCAGCGATTCGCCCACGTACCAGAAACGCAGTACCGCGGCGTCGCGATCGTGTTCCAGCAGCAGCACGGTGATGGCGACGATCTGCATCACCGTTTTCAGCTTGCCGATCCAGGCCACCCGCACGCGCGCGCGCTGGCCGATCTCGGCCATCCACTCGCGCAACGCGGATACACCGATCTCGCGGCCGACGATGATGGCCGCCGTGATGGCCATCAACGCGGTATGGTGCACCTGCACCAGAAGAAACAGCGTCACCGCCACCATCAGCTTGTCGGCCACGGGGTCCAGGAACGCGCCGAACGCGGATGCCTGGTTCCAGCGTCGCGCCAGATATCCATCCAGCCAGTCCGTCACACTGGCCACCAGGAAGATGACCACCGCGGCAATGCTGGTCCAGCGGAACGGCAGGTAGAACACCGCCACCATGACGGGCAGCAACAGGACGCGAAACAGGGTCAGCCAGGTTGGCACGTTGATACGCATGTATGAATACAGTCTATGGATTGGATGACATCGACGCCATGTCGCGCCCACCTGCATCGAGTGTAACGCCGCGCAGGTGAATCGCGCGCCCCGGACTACCCGCGCCATGCGGCATCAGTCGTGCAACGCTGCGTAGATGCGCTCGGCGAGTTGACGATGGATGCCCTTGATCCGGGTCAGCTCCTCCACCCCCGCAGCGCTGACACCCTCCAGCCCGCCGAAGGCTTTGAGCAAGGCTGAGCGGCGGCGCGCACCGATGCCCTGCACTTCCTCCAGCACGCTGCGCTCGCGCGCCTTGTCGCGGCGCTTGCGATGGCCGCTGATGGCAAAGCGGTGCGACTCGTCACGTACGGCAGCCACCAGATGCAGTCCCGGCGACGCGGAGCCAGGATGCAACGTCTTGCCGCGGTCGGCCAGGATCAGCTCTTCGTCGCCGGCGCGCCGCGCCGGTCCCTTGGCCACACCGACCACGCGGATGCCCTCCACGCCGAGTGTGGCGAGCACGTCCAGCGCCTGCGCCACCTGTCCGGCACCGCCGTCGATCAGCAGCACCTCGGGCTTGGCGCCTTCGCCTTCGGCGACGCGCTTGAAACGGCGCGTCAACGCCTGGTGCATGGCCGCGTAGTCATCGCCGGGCGTGATGCCGGCAATGTTGAAACGGCGGTAATGCGATTTTTCCGCACCCTCCGGCCCGAACACTACGCACGACGCCACGGTGGCCTCGCCAGCCGTGTGGCTGATATCGAAACACTCGATGCGGCGTGGCGGTTCCTCCATCTGCAGCATGCGCTGCAGATCGTCGAAGCGGGAGGTCAGCGTCTGCCGGCTGGCCAGGCGCGAGGTCAGTGCCGCACCGGCGTTGCGCACGGCCAGATCCAGGAACCGCGCCCGCTCGCCGCGTACCGAGCTTTTCACCTCCACCGCATGCCCGGCGCGTGTAGCCAGCGCCTCGGCCATGGCCGCGCGATCCTCGATGGCGTCGCTCAAGATCAGCTCGCGAGGCACGGGACGCTCCAGATAGTACTGCGCGATGAACTGCTCCAGCACATCCCCCACCGAGGCATCCAGCGGCATGCGCGGAAAGAAGTCACGCGAACCGAGGGCGATGCCGTTGCGGAAGAACAGCACGCTGACGCCCGCCATGCCGCCATCGATGCGGCAGGCGATGACGTCCATGTCGGCGCTGGCACCCTGCACGTGATGCTGCGCCTGCAAACGGCGCAGCACCGCGACCTGGTCGCGCAGGCGCGCCGCGCGCTCGAAATCCAGTGCGGCACTGGCGGTCTCCATGGACTGGCTCAACTCGTCGATCACCGCGCTGCTCTTGCCGTCCAGGAACATCTCCGCATGGCGCACGTCCACGGCATAGTCCTCCACGTCGATGTACCCCACGCACGGCGCGGTGCAGCGGCCGATCTGGTACTGCAGGCAGGGCCGCGAGCGGTTGCTGAAATAGCTGTCCTCGCACTGCCGCACCTTGAACAGCTTCTGCATCACGTTGAGGCTTTCGCGCACTGCGTAGGCGCTGGGAAATGGCCCGAAATAGCGCCCCTTGGCCTTGCGCGACCCCCGGTGAAATGCCAGGCGCGGATAATCATCCGCGGTGGACAGAAACACGTAGGGGTAGCTTTTATCATCGCGCAACAGGATGTTGTAGCGCGGCTTGAGCGACTTGATCAGCTGCGATTCCAGCAGCAGCGCCTCGGCGGCGGTACGTGTCAGGGTCACCTCGGCGCGGGCGATCTGCGCCACCATCGCGGCAATGCGCGGCTCCATGCGCGGCTTGAGGAAATAGTTGCCCACGCGCTTGCGCAGATTGGCCGCCTTGCCCACGTACAGCAGCTCGTCGTGCGCATTGAAATAGCGGTACACGCCCGGGGACGTGGTCAACGTGCGGACGAAATTCTTGCCGTCGAACGGCGCCGGAGAAGATGCGGGCATGGCAACAATTCTATGGGCTGGCGTGGGGGACTCAAGAGCGCGGCGTGGAAAAGGCCGGACCGACCGGCAGGAGGGCGCGAGCCGCAGGGCAACGGAGCGGCCTGCGTGCGAGGGGATGGGATCGTTCACGGCAAGCCGGCGGAGCCGTCGGTACCTTACTTGCTCCGCGCGGCGGGGCCATTGCGTGAGCTTTAACGCAACCGCTGGATCAGGCCGTCCACTCCGCGCTCGGCCAGATCCAGCACATGGCGAAATCCGGCTTCGCCGCCGCGATACGGGTCCGGCACTTCGCCCCCCGGCGTCACGCCGGCGTACTGCAGGAACAGTTCCACCGCCGCCGCACCCGGCGACTGGCGACGGCGCACCTCCGCCAGATTGTCGGCATCCATGCATAACAGGAGGGCGTAGCGCGCAAAATCGTCCGGCTGCAGCTGCCGGGCGCAATGCGCGCTCAGATCGTAACCGGCGGCGCGCCCCGCCTCCTCGGCACGCGGGTCGGCCGGCTCGCCCACGTGCCAGGCACCGGTGCCGCAGGATGCGACGTCGATCGCCAGACCGGCGTGGGCGAAACGCTGGCGCGCCACGGCCTCGACCATCGGCGAGCGACAGATATTGCCCAGGCAGACGAACAGCACCCCGCTCATGATGTGCGCTCGCACAGCCAGCGGCGGGCGCGGTGGAGGTCTTCGGGCGTGTCGATGCCGGGCGGAAACGGTTCCGGAGTGAGACGTACCGCGATGGCAAACCCGTGCTCGCGGGCCCGCAGTTGCTCCAGCGCCTCGGCACGCTCCAGCGGAGTCGGCGTCAGCGCCGCCAGGTGCTGCAGGAATCCGGCGCGGTAGGCGTAGATGCCGATGTGGCGCAGAAACGGCACGGTACGGGGCAAGGCATCCAGCTGCGAGACGTCCTGATCGCGCACCCAGGGGATCGCTGCCCGACTGAAGTACAGCGCGTCGCCCGCGCGGTCGCACACCAGTTTCACGCAATGCGGATCCATCAGCTCATGCACGGTGTCCAGCGGCGCTGCCAGCGTGGCCATGGGGGCATCACCCTCGGCCAGTGCCGACGCCACCGCGCGGATGCCATCGGCCGGTGCGAACGGCTCGTCGCCCTGCAGATTGACCACGATGGCATCGTCGGCCCACGCATAACGCTGCGCGCATTCGGCCAGCCGATCCGTACCGGAGGCGTGATCGGCGCGGGTCAGGCATACATCGACCGCCATGTCGCGCAGCGCCTCACCCACACGGGCATCATCTGTCGCCACCACCACCTGCGTGGCTCCTGCCGCCTGCGCGCGTCGCACCACATGGGCGATCAGTGGTGCATCGTCCAGCATCTGCAAGGGCTTTCCCGGCAGTCGGGTGGATGCATAGCGTGCGGGGATGGCAACGATGAAGGGTGGAGTGTCTGCAGCCATACGGGACCTCGTGAACGTCGCGCCAGCTTAGCGCATGCGTCATCGACATCTCCGGGCAACAGTGCATGCCCTCGGTTTCGTCCCCGATCCGGCACCCGCATTCACAAGAAAAGCCGGGTCAGCTGCGCTCTGCGGGCTCCAGGCACTGCACGCTGAACAGCGCGTCGGCATCTGTCCACACATGCGTCACGCGCAGTCCCGCCTTCGCTGCCAGACGCGCAAACGATGCACGCGAGTACTTGCAGCTGAATTCCACCAGCATGGCCTCGTCGGCCTCGAAATGGAAACATTGCCCGGCGATGTGCACGTCCTGCGCGCGACGGCTGACGATGTGGGTCTCGATGCGCTCGGCCATGGGATTGTAGCGGGCGCGATGGGCAAAGGCGTGCAGATCGAAATCGGCGCCCAGTTCACGGTTGAAGCGAGCCAGCATGTTCAGCGTGAACTCGGCGGTGACGCCAGCGGCATCGTTGTAGGCGGCCTCGATGATCGCCGGATCCTTGACCAGATCGACGCCGAGCAACGCCGCACCGTTCTCGCCGATTTCCTCGCGCATGTTGCATAGCAGCTGCTGCGCCGCGTGGGGGCCGAAGTTGCCGATGGTGGAGCCGGGGAAATAGATCACGCTGCGGCGCTGACGGCGCTGCGGCTCCGGCAAGGTGAGCGCCTGCGTGAAATCCGCGCACACGGGCAGCATCTCGATCTGCGGGAATGCCTCGCCCAGCCGCTCCACGCTGGCGGTCAGGGCGCTGCGGGAGATTTCCACGGGCACATAGGCCACCGCGCGCTCGAGATGCTCGAGCAGCATGCGCGTCTTGATGCCGCTGCCGCTGCCGTATTCGACCAGCAGGACGTCCGGTCCCAGTACGCGCGCCATGTCCTGCACATGCGCACGCATCAGCTCCAGCTCGGCGCGGGTCAGGTAGTACTCAGGCTGCTCGCAGATCCGCTCGAACAGCTGCGATCCGCGCGTGTCGTAGAAATACTTCGACGGCAGGCGCTTGGGCTGGCGTGCAAGACCATCCAGTATGTCGCCGCGGATATCCGCCGTAGTGGGGTGCATGTCGTGAACGGCGACATCACTTTGTATGGAATTCATCTCACGTCTCGTGCCAGGCGGATGCCTGAAAACTGCCAGCGGTCAGGCGGATAGAAGAAATTGCGATAGCTGGACCGGACATGTCCCCGCGGGGTCGCGCATGAACCACCGCGCAAGACCCACTGCCCGCACATGAACTTGCCGTTGTACTCGCCCAGGGCGCCGGGCAACGGGCGGAATCCGGGATAACCGACATACGGGCTGCAGGTCCATTCCCAGACATCGCCGTACAACTGCTGCGGAGAAGCGTCCTCGTGTGCGGCCACGGGATGCAGGTGCCCATCATCGGCGAAATGTCCATCGCTGGCATCATGCGCCGACGCCAGATGCTCCCACTCCGCCTCCAGCGGCAGACGGGCTCCGGCCCAGCGCGCAAACGCGTCGGCTTCGTAGTAACTGACATGACACACTG
Organism: uncultured Gammaproteobacteria bacterium; assembly: GCA_963747595.1. Classification (GTDB taxonomy): domain Bacteria; phylum Pseudomonadota; class Gammaproteobacteria; order Xanthomonadales; family Rhodanobacteraceae; genus Oleiagrimonas. Next base: position 835,451 of record CAVVFO010000001.1, on the reverse strand, counting down.
GCGCATGCGGATCGATCTCGCGCGTGCCGCCCAGCGTGAACTGGGTGGCCAGGTCCTCATCCCAGTACATCGGCCGCGCCCAATGCTCGCGCTGCACCGTGGCCCAGCCCTCGGACATCCACAATCCCGCTTCGCGGTACCCGCCGTCGCGGATGAACTCGGCGTATTCGGCATTGCTGACCGGGCGTTGGGCGATGGCATGCGGATGCAGCAATTCGTCATGCCGCGGCATTTCGCTGTCGTAGCCAAAGCCGTCCCCGGCATGCCCGGTCTGCACGATGCCGCTGGCGCCCTCCAGGTAACGCAATGCCGAGGGCCGGCCGCGCGGGCCGGGCACCGTGTCGGCGTAGGCCGGCCGCAGCGGATTCAACGACAGCAGGTGCTTGATGTCGGTGAGCAGCAGTTCCTGATGCTGCTGTTCGTGGTTGAGACCGAGGGTCACCACGAACGCCAGTTCATCGTCGACATCCGCTTGCAAACGCGCCTGCACGGCAGCATCGACGCGCTTGCGGTAATCCTTGACCTCGTCCAGCGACGGTCGCGTGATCATGCCGCGTTGCAGGCGTTCGTGGATCGGTCCGACGCTCTGATAGTAGGAATTGAACAGGAACTCCCACCCCGGATGCAATCGCTGGTAAGCGGGGTCGCGCCCGAGAACGAACTGCTCGAAAAACCATGTGGTGTGCGCCAGATGCCATTTGGTCGGACTGGCATCGGGCATGGACTGGACCACGGTATCTTCCGGCGCCAGAGGTGCGCACAGATGCATTGTCTGGCGCCGTACCCGCTGAAATTCCTCGCTCAGGAACGCGCTGTCGAGCACGCTTTTTGACTTCATCATGGGAGTGTTCATCCGTGGCGCCCTCGGCCGCACGCGGTCATTGAACGACCCTACCAGAGCCCCGCAGACCCACCAAGCGGGTACGCGCCGAAACGCATTTTCCGCATGGTTGCGGTTCAGGCGGGCATCATCAACCGGAGGCATGCTGCTGCCGCGTGATCCGCCATCCACGAGGCCCCATAAATCGGCGGGTGGAGTCGCCCCGCACGGCCGGCTCTCGCACAGGCGCGCATCGGCGTAGGATTCTCGCCACAGGCTTTGTCTATCCCACCAGCCAGGAGGAGATCATGCACGCATCAACAGGTCTATTGGGTGCCGCCCTGCTTGTCGTGATCAGCATGGGCCCGGCGCATGCGCATGCCGCGCAGGCAACGAAAATAAAGAAGCACACACCCGCGGCCTTGCGCTGCATGGATCCAGCGCGTATCGACGAATGGCACGTGATCGACGCGCGTACGGTGACCGTGCGCAATGGACCGTATCGCTACGTGATCACCACCGAGCACAAGTGCCAGCGTCTGGGCGCGTATGGCGCGGGCATCCACTTTCATTTGAGCGAATCCGATAAATCCAGTCGGTCGCGCATCTGCGGCGGTGTCGGTGAAACCGTCTCCTCCCGCGACCAGCCACCCTGTGCCATCGCCAAGGTGAAAAAGATCGGCAAGGCGCGTTTCGATGCCCTGACCCGCAAGGCGGAACGCAGCGGCAACGGCGCGGAGCAACCCGGCCTGCGCCACGACGGACACTGAACCCGCCATCGCAGCACGCCCCGAAGTGCCCGGCTCGAAGCCGGGCACTTCAGCTGCAGGCGATGCCGCTCGGTCAGTTCCCGTGCCCGTCCCATCCGTCATCGCGGATGTACCGGGTGCGGTGCGGATCGTCGTAGACCCGAGGGTCTTCGACACGGCGTTCGATGAAGGTGGGCGCGTCCTCCTCGTAGATCACCGTCGGCTGGCGATAGTGCCGATACACGACAGGCGGTGGCGGTGGCGCTCCGTAATAGATCGTCTGCGGCGCCGTGGCGTCGATCACGAGATTGGTCAGCGCCCCCGCAATCACCGCACCGGCAACCCAGCCTCCCAGAGGAGCGTAGTCGCCACGGCGGTGGTACCACCTGCCATGATAGCTATCCCAGCGGCCATGATAGCCGCGGTAGCTATCGTGATAGTCACCATGACCGCGGTCGCTCCTGCCGAACCAGTGCCCGTGTCCGGCGAATGCGGTGGGAGCAGCGGCGAATGCCAGTACGGCGAGGGCCGACAGAACGCCCCGGGAAATCTTTCTCGACATGATGTGCATTCGGCCTCTCCAGTTTCCTTCACGCCATCTTGGCAGTGGCCGCTGAATCCATTGTGAAGTGGGGAGAAAACGGGGGATGGAGGCAAGGTTGAGCGCGTGTTGACGCTGTAAATGAGAATGATTACAGTTAGCACACTCACCACCACTTCCCCGCGGGAGACCCTGTGATGCGAATCGGAACCGTTCTTGCCGCGGGGCTTGCCCTGGCACTGAACCTGGGCATTGCGCCGTCGGCACTGGCCGGCGAGACCGCCGCCCACACGATCACCATCCACAACGGACACTTCAAGCCAGCGCAGATCAGCATTGCGGCCGGCAAGAAGGTCAAGCTGCTGGTCACCAACGCCACCGCGCTGCCGGCCGAGTTCGAGAGTTACGACTTCACGGTGGAAAAGGTCATTCCCGGGCATACCAGCCTGCCGGTCTACGTGGGGCCGCTGAAACCCGGTACATATACGTTCTTCAACGATTTCGCGCAGAACGTCACCGGAAAATTGATCGTCAAGTAAGGGCCCGCCTCATGTTCGCCACTGCCATCATCGTCTTTCGCGAAGTTCTCGAGGCCGCGCTGGTCGTCTCCATCGTCCTGGCGGCGGCAAAGGGGGTGGCCGGTCGCGGCCGCTGGGTGTCGCTGGGCGTTCTTCTGGGCGTGATCGGTGCATGTCTGGTGGCGACGTTCGCCGGCGCCATTGCCACCTCCCTGCAGGGGCGCGGCCAGGAATTCTTCAACGCCATCATCCTGTTGCTCGCCGTGGCCATGCTGGGCTGGCACAACATCTGGATGAGCAGCCACGGCAAGCAATTGGCGGGCGAAGTCTCGGCAGTCGGCCACGATGTGGCCGCCGGCCGCAAGCCCCTGTCGATGCTGATGATCGTGGTCTTGGTGGCGGTACTGCGCGAAGGTTCGGAAACCGTCCTGTTCACCTACGGCATCTATGCCAGCGGCGGCCACATCCCGACCATGCTTGTGGGCGGTGCCATCGGTGTCGGTCTGGGCGCACTGGTGGGCACGTTGCTGTATCACGGCTTGCTGCGCATTCCGATGCGCTACCTGTTCGCCGTGACCGGCTGGATGATCCTCCTGCTGGCTGCCGGCATGGCCGCCGATGCCGCCGGCTTCCTCACCCAGGCCGGGGTCTTGCCGGCGCTGGGACATTCGATCTGGGATACCTCCTGGCTGCTGACGGAGCGCTCGGTGCCGGGGCGCCTGTTGCACATCCTGGTCGGCTATACGCAACGCCCGTCGGGAATCCAGATCGTGTTCTATGTGGGCACGCTGCTGGTGATCGGGGGTTTGATGTGGCTGGTCAACCATTCAAGCCGCTCGCCTGCGCGCACCTCCCGCCCCGCAGCCGCCTGATCGATCCGCGCCATCGCCGGATGCCGCCATGTTCCGGCGGCATGTCGCCGCCGCATCCACAGAGCCCACGATGTCCCTGACCACCGCCAATCAACGCCTGCAGCAGATCCCGGTCCAGGTGAAGGGGCCGTCCGGCCGCCCGGAACCACGGCCGCAGGGTCCGTGGGCGCGGCGCATCGAAGGCATCGTGACGCGGCATCGGCACGTCCTGAGCTGGATCCACGTGGGCATGTTCTTCGGCTTTCTGGCGCTGATGCTGGTGCCGCTGATCTTGCCCCAGCCGGGCAATGACGCGACCTTCTACGACAACTTCACGCTGTTCGCCAACTTCGTCATCTGGGGCTTGTGGTTCCCGCTGGTCTTCGTCTCGGTGATCTTCAGCGGACGCAGCTGGTGCGGCATCCTGTGCCCGCTTGGCGCAAGCTCGGAATGGGCCAACCGGGTGGGGCTGAAGCGCCCCATTCCGCGCTGGGTGCGCTGGCGCGGCACACCCATCGTCAGTTTCGTGATCATCACCATCCTGGCGCAGACCGTGGGCGCACGCGATTACGCGCAGGGCATCGCCGAGGTGTTCGGACTGACTTTTGTCTGCGCGATTCTGCTGGGATTGATGTACGGGCGCGGCAGCAGCAAGCGCGCATGGTGTCGCCACATGTGCCCCATCGGACTGATGCTGGGCGTGTTCTCGCGCATCGGCGCCATCCAGTTTGCGCCCAAGCGCCCCGTGGCTGGCGGCGATGCCTACGCCGAAAAGGGCGTGTGCCCGACCATGATCGACATCAACCGCAAGGAAGAGTCGCGCCACTGCATCGAGTGCTTCCGCTGCGTCAATCCGAAGGCGCGCGGCGGCCTGCGCATGCTGTTCCGGCGTCCCGGCGCGGAAGTGGCCGATATCCGCAACCACAATCCCAACGTCGCCGAGATCTGTTTCCTGTTCGTGGCCACCGGCCTGTCGCTGGGCGGTTTCCTGTGGCTGGTGCTGCCGCAGTACCAGACATTGCGTCAGGCCGTGGGCACCTGGGCCATCGACCACGGCTGGTACTGGATCGGCACCTCCGGCCCCGGCTGGCTGATGTCGGTGCACCCGGAAGCGCACGAGGTCTTCACCTGGCTGGACTTCTTCATGATCGTCGGCTTCATGTCGGCGTGCGCCATCGCGCTGAGCCTGATCCTCACGACGCTCACCGCGGCCTCCAGCTGGCTGGCAGGCCGTCTGGGCGGTGACCTCGATGGCCGCAAGCGCCTGGTGGAGCTGGCCTACGCCTATATGCCGGTGGCCATGCTGTCGCTGGTCATCGGGCTGGGCGGCGAATTGTTCCAGGCGATGAGTCTCACCGGCCTGTCGGTGGATGCGCTGGCGGTGATCAAGGCCGTGCTGTTCGGACTCAGCGTGATCTGGAGCCTTGGCCTGGGACTGAAACTTCTGGGCAAACAGGGGCTGGGCGGCATACGCCGGATCGTGGCGCTGGCCCCCACCCTGGTCGGCATCGGCGTCGTCGGCCTGGCCTGGAGCCCTGCCCTGTTCGGTCTGTAGGAATCGCGGGCCGGTACGGGGTTGTGCGTGCAAGATAGTTAACGCGTCTCATTCTCAATAAAGGAGCTGCAACATGCGCAATCTGTTCCCCTGCGTGGCCGCAAGCGTGCTCTCGCTGGCCCTGGCCTCTCCCGCGTCGGCGGCCGAGCATTCCATGGGCAAGCCGCTGGTCACCGATGGCCTGATCATCCATCCCGTGTATCTGCAGTCGGTGGAAATGGCACCGTCCCTGCCCGGCATGAACAACGATGCCGACATGCACATGGAAATCGACATCCATGCCGGCAAGAACAACAAGCACGGCTTCGATCCGGGCGCCTGGATCCCCTATCTGACGGTGAGCTACCAGATCACCAAGAAGGGCTCGGACTGGTCCACTTTCGGCACGCTGATGGCCATGACCGCCAATGACGGCCCGCACTACGGCGCCAACATGAAGCTGGACGGACCGGGCAAGTACACGGCCAGCTTCCGCATCATGCCGCCGCCGTATCAGGCGTTCTTCCGTCATACCACCAAGGATACCGGTGTCCCCGCGTGGTGGACGCCGATCCGGCATAGCTGGGATTTCGTCTACGTCGGCGTCGGCAAGAAGGGCGGCTACTGAGTCGTACAACACCTGATCCAATCCGGTGCCCGCGTGATATTGCGGGCACCTCTACCATGCCAGCTCCCGCCAGCGACAACTCCAATGATCCGGCCCACGGCCACCGCCGCCGGTCGTGACCAGATCCAAAGGGAACGACATGAACAAGCGACATCTGCTGGCTGTGCTCTGCGCGGCCACCACGACGCTGTGCGCCATCTCCACCTCCACCGCCGCGGCGACGCAAGGCGATGGCGTGCAGCTTGGCGCCAGTTACACGCAGGACTATATGCGCAATGTGCAGGGTGGCCTGCAACGCGGCGTGGGTGCGCCCGGAATGATCAACCTCAACGCCACCATCGATGGAAGCAGCTGGGGCGGCTCCGGCGAGGACATGCTCTACCTCGATCTTCTGGAAACCACTGGCAGCTCTATCTCCAACCGCGTGGGCGATCTGCAGGGGCTGGACAACGTCGAGGCCCATGATACCGGCAAGATCTATGCGGCGTGGTACCAACATCGTTTTGCCGGTTCCGGTGTCAGCCTGCGCCTGGGTCTGCAGGACTACAACGCCCTGTTCGATGCGCTCGATCCGGCCGCCTTGTTCATCAACAGCTCGTTCGGCATCGACCCCACGATTTCGCAGACCACTGTCTCCATCTTCCCCACCACCACCGCAGGGGCCGTGCTGCGCTGGGAGGATTCAAGTGGACTGTATGCCATGGCCGGCGTCTACGACGGCAAACCCGGTCGACCCGGCCATCCGAATGGGACGCAGCTTGCATGGCAGGGGGGCGACGGCACGTTTTCCGCCTTTGAGGCGGGCGCCACTGGCGACCCTGGACAGCGCTGGAAACTGGCCTTGGGGGGCTGGTATCACTATAGCGCGTTTCGCGATCCCGAAGATCGGGTGCGTCATCATAATCACGGCGTCTACGCAATCGGCAGCAGACGATTGCTCGGCTCCGACACGCATTTGCCGGCCGTCGACGCCTTCGTCCAGCTGGGTGCCGCCGAAGCCAATCGCAATATCCTGAATCGCTACATTGGCGCAGGACTGGAGGCCACGGGTCTTTTGCCGTCGCGTCCCCACGATGTCCTGGGCGTGGCCATGGCGCGTGCCCATACCGGCCGTGCCTATCGCCGGATCACTGCGGGCGCCGCCCCAGCCGAGACCGTGCTGGAACTGACTTGGTCGACGCCCATAAGCCGACACTTTTCCCTGCAACCGGACCTGCAGTACATCATCGATCCAAGCGCACAAAGCACCATCGACAACGCCCTGGCCCTGGGGTTTCGAATGCAGTTCTCCTGGTGACAGCTGGTTGGGTCGCCGCCAAACAGCAAACCTTTTTGCACTGATCCACCTACCATCAACGCTTCCGACCGACTCAAGGCAAGCGCGACTGGACCGTGCAACCCGCACCATCGCTGCATGGATGTCAGACCGCCGGCGTATCCGCCTCGGGAGAAATGCAGCGTTCTCCATGCACGTGCAAACGCCGCGTCAGACGCAGGTTGATCACGTGGGCCGTTGCCACAAGAAGACCGCCGCAGGTCACCAGCGTGCTGTGCAGCACGATTTGCGCATCCAGATCCACGACCAGAACGCCCACAAGCAGCAACGCCACCCCCGGCGCGACGAGCAACAATGGCAGACGCCGACGATGCCGGCGGTACCCGGTCAGCAGTGCAGCGCTGGCCAGCAGTGCCGCGCACACCACGAAAATCTGCTCGAAACGGTAATCGGCCAGAAACCCCAGCCCCAGAAACGGCAACATTGCCAGCACGAACGGCAACACCGCGCAGTGGATGGCGCAAAGAAACGACGCCGTGGCCCCGACCCGGTCAGCCAGATGCCACCAGCGGCGGGAGTGAGCAGACGATGTAGGCACGATGCGATCCACCAGAGGCTCCAGAACCTTGGCCGTTATCTTATAACATAACATGTTTGGGCGGGACGCCAGCATGACGCGCGCAAACCGGTCCGCACCCTCGCCCTGCACACCCTTTCGTCGGTGATCTGTTCGTGCGGCAAATCCCTCAACACATGGGCTCCACCTTTCCGGAACATCCCTAAGGCTGCTTGTAGATCACTCCGCCTTTCATCACGAACGGCACACGCTCGATCGCATGGATGTCCTTTGTCGGGTCGCCGCGCACCGCGATGATGTCCGCATCCAGCCCAGGTCTGATCTGTCCAAATCGATCCTGTTGCCGCAGGATGCGCGCATCGACGGCGGTCGCGGCCAGCAGCGCCTGAGTGGGCGTCATGCCGTCACGCACCATCCATTCCAGTTCCCTGTAGTTGGTGCCGTGGGTGTACACACCCACGTCGCTGCCACAGCCGATGGTGACGCCGGCCTCGCGCGCCAGCCTGAAGGCGTGCGCGGCCTGCTGCATGTCGTCGGTGGGCGGTTTGCCGGGCGTCCAGCCATGGAAGTAGCGCGAATAGGCGGTTTCGGCTTCCAGCGTGGGCAGATAGGCCACGCCGTGCGTCTTCATCAACCGGAACACCTTGGCCGTGCCGCCGTAGCCGTGTTCGATGGTGTCGACTCCGGCCAGCACTGCACGGCGCATGCCCTCGGCGGTGGTGGCGTGCGCCGACACCGGCCGGCCCAGCGAATGCGCGGTCTGCACGGCGGCCCTGAGCTCGTCCTCGCTGAAGGTCGGCACGGCGCCATGACTCTTGCCGCAATGATAGTCCGCGTAGACCTTGACCCAGTCGGCGCCATGGCCGACCTGGGTGCGCACCGCGTCGATCATCTGCGCGCGCCCGCTGACCGGGAAACCGCCTTGCGGCAGATCCAGGTCGTCGCGGAACCCGTACGGCCCCGGCCCGTAACAATGTGCGGCCACGGTCGCGCGCGTGGCCACGAACAGATGCGGGCCCGGGATCAGACCCTTGTCGATGGCACGCTGCACCGACACATCGGCATACCCGGCACCCTCCGTGCCCAGGTCCCGCAACGCGGTGAAACCGGCCATCAATGTGGCCCGGACATGCTTGACCGCCTCGATGGTGCGGTACGGTACCGGCTCCTTGAGTACCTGATCGTTCCACAGGGTTTCGTTGTAGGGATGCAGGAAGATGTGCGAATGCGCATCGATCAGGCCCGGCAACACCGTCATGCCCGGGAGATCGATGGTGCGCGCGTCAGGCGCCGCGCCGACCTGTCCGATCGGGCCCACGGCCTTGATCTTGCCGTCCTCCACCAGTACCACCCAGCCCGGATGCGTCTGGCTGGAACGCGCATCGAACACGCGCGCCGGCTTGAGCAACACGGTTCCGGCACTGGACGCGCCTGCGGGTCCCGCACAGGCAGGTGCACACATGAAGCCCGCAAGCAGAATCAGCCAGTGCCGGCTTGCGGCACGCAATGCATTCATCATCGTCTTCTCCCCACATCCATGGCCCGATTTCAATCGTCTGCGCACCGGAGTATTACGCAAGGTGACGTCGCACGGCCACGCGCTCCTGTCCCTCGATCACGACTCAACGGCGACTTCGCCAATGTGCCTGCATCTCCCGTGTAGGGCGGATGAGGATCACGCGCCGCAGTGCTTCAGCGTCAGCGCAACCGCAACAGCCAGCAGCCGTGGATGTCGGCGTGACGAGCGAAGTCGAAGGGTATGCTGGCGGCGCTGTGGTCCTCAATGTCGAAAAGTGACTCGAGCGCATCGTGGTCCAGCTTGAAGCGCCGGAAGTTGTTGGAGAACACGATCACGCCGTCCTTGCGCAGCCGCCTGGCGCACGCCTCGAGCAGCGCCACGTGATCGCGTTGCACGTCGAAATCCTCGGCGCGCTTGGAGTTGGAGAACGTCGGTGGATCGACGTAGATCAACCCGTAATGCGCATTGTCTTCGCGCAGAAACGTCATCGCATCCCCCTGCATCAGGCGATGATCGTGCCCGGTGAAACCGTTGGCCTGCAGGTTGCGCGAGGCCCACTCCAGATAGGTGGCGGACAGGTCCACGCTGGTGGTGTCGCTGGCGCCTCCGGCTGCTGCATAGACCGATGCCGTACTGGTGTAGGCGAAAAGATTCAGGAACCGCCTGCCACGCGCCAGGTCGCGCAGCTGCTGGCGCACCAGCCGGTGGTCCAGGAACAGACCGGTATCGAGGTAATCGGTGAGGTTGACCAGAAAGGTCAGCCCGCCTTCCTGCACGCGCAGGAATTCGCCGCGCGTGTCCATGTGGCCATATCGCGATCCGCCCTTGCCGCGGCGACGTTGCTTCAGCGCGATGCGTTCACGCGGGATGTCGAAGACTTCGCCGGCAACGCGCACCGCCTCGCGCAGGCGGTCGCGGGCCACATGTTCCGGCACCTGCTCGGGGGCGCGGTACTCCTGCACGTGCAACCAGGTCTCGTAGACATCGATGGCGACGGCGTACTCGGGAAGGTCGCGATCATAGGCCCGGTAGCAAGTAATGCCTTCGCGTTGCAGGCGCTTGCGCAACCGGCGCAGATTTTTCTGCAGGCGGTTCTTCAGCATTTCGGCACCCGCCGACAACGGCTTGGCCGGTGTCTCGGCAATCGCCTCGCGCGGCGCGATGTGCTCGAAGATCAGCAGCGGCGTTTCCAGCGCGCCATTGAACAACTGGTAACGCTTGCTGGCGCGCAGCCCCATGGCGCGACCCAGATCCGCATCGCCCGCAAGTACCGCGGCGTGCCAGCCGCAAAAGTGCGCTCGCAGCACGGCACCGAGGCTGGCATACAGTGCAGGCAGCTCGGTGCGGTCGCCCAGGCGTTCGCCGTAAGGCGGGTTGGTCACCACCAGGCCGGACTCGGCATCCGGCGGAGGTGCCACATGCGCCAGATCATGCCGTTGCAACTGCACGAAACCGGCTACGCCCGCCTGTTGCGCATTGGCGCGCGCTAGCGCCAGCGCATGCGGATCGCTGTCGCTGCCGATGAAACACGAACGCAGACCGCGCAGGCCCGCATCGGCACGCGCCCGTGCATCATCGACCAGCGTCTGCCAGGCCGTGGCGTCATGACCGCGCCAGGCAATGAAGCCGAAATAGTCGCGCCGCAACCCCGGCGCCACGTCGGCAGCCATCCATGCCGCTTCGATCAACAGCGTGCCGCCACCGCACATCGGATCCAGAAGCGCGCCGCCCTCGGAATATATCGAAGGCCATTGTGCGCGCAGCAGAATCGCCGCGGCCAGGTTTTCCTTCAGCGGCGCGGCACCCTGCCCGCTGCGCCAGCCACGACGGTGCAGCGGCGTGCCGGCCAGATCCAGCGACAGCGTGGCGCGGTTGCGTTTCAAATGTAGGTTGAGGCGCACATCCGGCTGCTCCACATCGATATCCGGACGCTGGCCGGAGCGGCGCCGGCATTGATCGACCACCGCATCCTTGACCTTCAGTGCGATGAAACGCGTGTGCGTCAAATGACTGTGGGAGCAGGTCGCGTCGACGGCCAACGTCGCATTGTCAGCCAGGTGCACGGACCAGTCGACGGCAGCCACCCCGTCGTACAGTGCGTCGGCATCGGCGGCGTCGAACGTGGCCAGGGGAAACAGCACGCGGCTGGCCAGCCGCGACCAGAGGCAGGCGCGCAACGCGGTCTCCTGCGTACCGGAAAAATGCACGCCGGCCAGCGCTTCGCGCACATCCTCCGCGCCCAGTGCGGTCAGTTCGTCACGCAGCAGATATTCCAGCCCCTTGGGACAGGTGGCAAAAAACATGCTCACGCCAACATCTGCTTGAGGAACAATGCGAATTGCGCCGCAATGGTATCCAGGTGATCGGCCAGTCGATGGCCGTCGGCAACCAGCACCGTGTGCATGCCACGCTCAGCGGCAAAGGCGATCGCCGCGTCGGCCGGGCACAGGTCATCGGCAAACCCGTGGATCAACGTGGCCGGAATATCCCGTGCCATGTCGAAGCGTTGCGCCACACCCGGAATCTCGATCGGCAAGGCCAGCAGGAACAATCCGGCGCACGGGGCCTCGAGCGATGCCAGCCCGGAGGTGAATGCGCCCATGCTGGACCCGACCAGCACCGGCGGCATCTCGCAGGCGCGCATGCGTTCGACCAGCCGCCGCACCCGCGCCGGTGCGGCCTCGGCATGACCCAGCGCATCACAGTCGCGAAAATCGGGGCGTTCGGTCTGCCAGCCGGCGTCTTCGGCAACATCGGCCAGCATGCTGACCTTGGTCGCATCCGGCCCGCTGTCCGAACCATGGGAAAGAATGATGTGGCCGAGCATCCGCGCCTCCGTGGGAGATGAGATCAGCCGGAAACGGGTCGGACCGCCTCCCGCAGGACGCGCATGATATCAGCCGGTACGTGCCGACGACGCCGCGACAGGCGCATCCGGCCACTCGCCGAATGGTGCCCCCGGAGCGACGCAGTACACTGGCGTGCATGACCGACCCGCACATCCACGACTGGCAGCTCCCCTATGCACATGTGCTGCGGCAGCGCGACATTGCGGCCGTGGACTTGGTGGTCATCCACTGCACCGAGCTGCCGGATCTGGCCATGGCACGTCGCTACGGCGAGCGACTGCTGTATGACGCCGGCACCGGCAACAGCGGGCACTTCTACATCGACCGCGACGGCAGCGTGCACTGTTTCGTCGCCGGCACACGCATTGCGCATCACACGCATGGCTACAACGAGCGCTCCATCGGCATCGAGCTGGTCAACACCGGGCGCTACCCCGACTGGCTGGACTCCCGCTGCCAGACAATGACCGAGGCCTACACCGGCGCGCAGGTCACGCAACTGACCGCATTGCTGCACCACCTTCAACGCGCATATCCAAACCTGCGCCAGATTGCCGGACATGAGGACCTGGACACCGCGAGCGTTGCCGCCAGCGACGACGCATCCAGACAGGTGTTCCGCAAACGTGATCCGGGAACGCAGTTTCCCTGGGATGCCGTGCTTGCGGCATGCGATCTGCAACGCATCGCACCGTAGGGCGACGCGCCTGCACGTGCGTTGCCATGCCTTCCACACGGCATCGTTATACTTGTCGGCCGATCATCCAAGGATGCGCCATGAGCGAATCTCTCGTTGCCGAATTGACCGACCTGCTGGAGCTGGAACGGCTGGAAGACAACCTGTTCCGAGGCCAGAGCCGTGATATCGGCACCCGCTTCGTGTTCGGCGGACAGGTGCTTGGCCAAGCCCTGTCGGCGGCCCAACGCACGGTGGACAATGCGCGTCAGGCGCACTCGCTGCACGGCTATTTCCTGCGCGCGGGCGATGTCGACGCGCCCATCGTCTATTCCGTGGAGCGGGCGCGTGACGGCCACAGCTTTTCCTCGCGCCGCGTGGTGGCAATCCAGCACGGCAAACCGATCCTGAACTGCGCGGTGTCGTTCCAGATCGAGGAATCGGGCTTCGAGCATCAGAGCTCCATGCCCGAAGTTCCAAATCCCGAGGACATCGCGCCGCAAACGCACCTGGCGCCGGACGAGCTGGCCAAATTGCCGGTGAAGCTGCAGCGCTGGCTGGGCGTGGACAGCCCCATCGAATTTCGCCAGGTCTGGCCACGCGACGAGATGAACCCGACCAAGCGTCCGCCCTACCAGCACATCTGGTTCCGTCTCACCTCCGCGCTGCCGGACGCCTCGCCCATGATGCAGCGCGCCCTGCTGGCCTATGCCTCGGACTTCCACCTGATCGGCACCACGACCCTGCCGCACGGTATCTCCTATCTGTCGCACAACGTGCAGATGGCCAGTCTGGATCACGCCATCTGGTTCCACCGGCCATTTCGCATGGACGACTGGCTGCTGTACAGCTTCGACAGCCCCACGGCGCAGGGCGCGCGCGGGCTGGCACGCGGTGCGATCTACGACCGCAAGGGCACATTGGTCGCCTCCACCGCACAGGAAGGCCTGATCCGGCTCCGCGACGAGTGACGGCATGCGCGGTCCCCTGAACCGCTCTGCCAAGAGATCCTCGCGGAATCCTTTGGTAGAATTGTCCCCATGCGTCAGATCTATTCATCTCCACGTCCGGAAAACATCGACCGCGTCGTCGCGCTGATGGCCGAACACGGCATCGAGACTTCGGTGAGCAACCGTTCGGTCTACAATCGACCCAGCTACAGCCGTTACAGCTACAGCGAACGCGGGGCCAGCAGGCATCAATGGCCGGCGGTGCAGATCGAACGCGCCGAGGACCTGACCCCGGCGCGGCAACTGCTGCGCGAGATCGGTATCGAACCGACCACGGCGCATTCCGAACTGCTGGCCGAGGCGCGGCAGATGCAAGGCGTCCAGAAGAATGGACGCAATCCGGTGGCCAGCCGCATCCGCATGCTGGCATTGATTGCCGTGGCGGGTACGCTGCTGGTGATGGTGATGCGGGCGATGCATCTGTTCTGAGGCGGTACGGCCGCGGACAACACGTCTCGCGGGTGCCGACATGTTTGCGTCGCTGCAGCTACAATGAGCGCGTCATGCGCTCCGAACGCATCCGCCTCTTCCAGACGTTGCCGCACAACTGCGGTTATTTCGATGACCGCATGGCGCAGAATCTGGTCATCGACCCGGCGGCACCGAATCTAGATCGCCTCTACGACCAGGCCTTGTCGCACGGCTTCCGTCGCGCCGGCGGGCACCTGTATTTACCCCGCTGTCCCGGCTGCAGTGCCTGTACCCCTTGCCGCATCCCCGTCGAATCGTTCCGGCCCAACCGCTCGCAGCGCCGCTGTACCGGGCGCAATGCCGACCTGCGCGTGACTGAAGCGGCACCCGGCTCCAACGCGGAACGCTACGCGCTGTACGTGCGCTACCTGCGTGCGCGGCATCGCGGCGGCGGGATGGACGATGCCGACCCCGAGGACTTCGAGCGTTTCATGACGGCGCCCTGGAGCCCCACCGTATTTCTGGAAATGCGTCTCGGGCAACGCCTGCTGGGCGTGGCGGTGACCGATGTCTGCAAAACGGGACTCTCGGCGGTCTACACATTCTTCGATCCGGCGGTCCAGGCACGCGGGCTGGGAACGTTCGGCATTCTCAGCCAGATCGAACTGGCGCGGCGACGAAAGATTCCGTACCTGTATCTGGGGTTCTGGATTGCCGGGCACCCGAAGATGGACTACAAGGCACGCTTTCGCCCGCTGCACATCTATCAAGACGACGACTGGGTGCCGCTGGGTGATGCCGACGAAACCCTGACCCTCTCCTGACCCCGCCCGACCCGGCGACCGCAGGCAGGCACACCAGCAGGCACGTACGGCCAGTGGCAATGTTCAGTGGCGCGCCACGAGCGAGGGATGCTCGCGCCAATCGATCTGCGTGATGCGAGGCGCCGAAGATGCGCCCGCTTTCAGCTGCACATCGAGACGGTACAGGGCCGCCCCCACCCGCTCGACCCGCATGTCCACCGGCGCCTGCGGCAAGGGCAAACTGGCGCGCGTCCGCAGCTGCGGCAACTGCAGCACCCGCACGCGGGACGGCCCTGATTCGGCCACGAACAACAGGTTTCCGACGCGCGCCAAGGCATGAATCCCCTCAAAGCGGGGAGCGCGGACCACCGACAGGCCGGGCGTGCGCATGGGCCGCCCGTCGCTCCGGTCATAGAAACGCAATGCCTGGCCCGAGGGGGCAGGCACGATCAGTACCTGATGGCCGTCGGCCCGGGTCCAGGCCACCAGATCACGGATGGCCGGATCGTCGGCCACATGTGCAGGCCGCGCGCGCGCAGGCACGGCGTTGCCCCCGTTGTAACCGGAGTGCACGCCCCACACCGCCAGCGCCACCAATGCAGAAAAACCAAGCATCCCACCGGCAAGGCGCGCTGTGCGATCAAGGCGCGGCCGGGAGCGTACGTGCCCGGAAGCAGGGAGGGTGTGCATGCCGCCATCCTGCATGGCATTGTTGACAGCGGCGTGACCGTGCCGTGTCAGCAGGCTCCGCAGTGCAGAGCAAGCAGCGTGTTACGCCGCGCGACTGCGAAAATCCGTCAGGCGGCGATGGTGGTCGCCACCCGCACCCGGCGTGCCTGAATATCTGCCTGAAGACAAGCCGTTACTTTGCAGATTTTTTGGCTGTCTGGTCCGGCATGAAACGCAATCCGGCAATCTGCCCCGAGCCATTGCAGGCGACACGCGCCTTCAATGCCATCCGTTTGAAGTTCATCGGCGTGGTGACCACGGACATGCCCTTTTGCGACCTGCCCATCGGCGTGCCACGGGACTCGTAGGCACCGACCTTGTCGGTCAGCAAGCTCCATATCTGCGCCAATTTCTGCGTGGTGAGCTTCTTGCCCAGATTCTTGTCCAGATGGGCCCCCGCCTGCTTGAACTGCTTGGTGACAAGTGCGTCCAGCATGCTGCTGGAGTGCTGCTTGCACGTGCCCATGGACTGGCTTGAAGTCGCCTGCGCGGCGCTCGCACCGAATGCGAGACATGCGACAGCAGCGGTGAGTACAAATCGCTTCATGTGCCTGTATCTCCTCGAGGTCTGCAATGCTCGTCACCTTAACGCGAGATGCCTTGCTGCAGCATGCAATCATCGACAACGTTCATGACCAGGTCACCTTCGCTGGACCCGGCATGCGTCCTGCCCGCGGCACGGAAACAGAGGGCGCCAGAGAAGGGGTCAATCCCGTCCGCATCGATACATGCCCAGGCCCAGAATGATCCATCCGGCGATGAACGCCAGGCCGCCGAACGGCGTGATGATGCCAATCCAATGCGCCGCGCCCAGCGCCAGTGCATACAGACTGCCGCAAAACAGCACGATGCCGGCGCCGAAACACAGCGCCGCCAGTTGGCGATAACGCCCTGCCGGCAGGAGCGCAGCGGACAGCGCCAGTGCCAGCGCGTGCCAGAAGTGGTAGCTGACGGAGGTATGCCAGATACCCGCCTGACGCGCGTGCAGAACGCCTTTGAGCGCATGGGCGCCGAATGCTCCGAATATCACGGCACTGGCGCCAGCCAGCGCCACCGCGACAGCCAGTGATCTCGAGACATGATGTCGCACCAGCAGGCTCCTTCATACCGAATCATGGTTCGCCAGCGTATCCTGACAGACCATGAAAATTCGACCCGTAGCCCATCTTCGCTGCCGTCTCCTGCGCACCGCGCTCTGGCCGGTCCTCCTGGTGCTGCTGCTTGCCGGCTGCCAGCAGCAGGCGGCGCCGAACTGGCAGCTGACCAGCATCCGCGGCCATATGCCGGACCTGCACTTCAAGCTGACCAACGACAACGGCAAGGTGGTCACCGCCGACCACTACAGGGGCAAGGTGGTGATGCTGTACTTCGGCTACACCCACTGCCCGGATGTGTGTCCCACCACCATGTCACGCATGCACGTGGTGCTGCAGCGTCTGGGCAAGCAGGCCAGGGACATCCGCTTCCTGTTCGTCACCGTGGATCCGGCGCGCGATACGCCCGAGGTACTGCATCAGTACGTCAACGCCTTCGACCCGCATGATGTCGGCCTCACCGGCACGCACGCACAGATTGCCGCGCTGGCGAAAAAGTACCGCGCCGCCTTCAGCAGGGGCAAGAGTACGCCCAATGGGGGCTACGACATGGATCACAGCGCCGCGATCTATGTGTTCGACCGCAAGGGGCGGGCGCGACTGCTGATCACGCCGACCAGCAAATCCAGCCAGATCGTGCATGACCTGCACCTTCTCGTCGACCTGAAAGGCAAGACATGAAACGTCCGCTATCGATCCTGGCTGCCGCGCTGGTTCTGGGCGTTTCCGCCCCGGGGATGGCTTTCGCCGGCCCCACCTCGCAGCAGCATCACGACGCGCGACGCCACACGGAACGGACCCAGGCATCACAGCTGAAGGTCACGCATGCCTGGATACGCATCCTGCCGGGCGCCCTGCCCGGCGCCGGCTATGCCGTCATCCGCAATCACGGGAACAGGCCTGCGGTAATCGTCGCCGCCCACAGCCGCTTCTACGGCAACATCATGCTGCACAGGAGCCGGGTCAGGAACGGCATGTCGCAGATGATCGCCGTACCCAAACTGACCGTGCCGCCACACGGCCGGATCCAGCTGCGGCCCGGCAGCTACCACCTGATGATGATGCACGCGAAGCATCCCGTGCAGGTCGGGCACATGGTGCCGGTCACGCTGAAACTGGCCGACGGCAGTACGCTGGAGGTGCGGTTCAAGGGCCGTCCGGCCAACGCTTCCGGCGACACGCAGTAGGAACCGCGCTCGCCCCGGTCAAGAAGGCGATCGCGGTTGACCGGTGAATGCCACCACTCCATTCGCGTGGCTGGACGCCCGGATGTGACTCCTGCCCGCATGAGACCCCTGCGCCCGGCGCCTGCCTGCGGCAGCCGCCGCTCGATCACAGGCAGGAGAATCCGCGGCGTGCAGCGAAAAGGTCACCCGGCCCACGGGATCCCCGCAAATCTAGCGGTCCAGTTCCAGCCCACGCTTCCTGCGGCGGCGCGTTTCCTGTCGCGGCAGGCGCTGCCGCGTGGACAGCGACAGCCAGTGGCGAAAGGCGATGATCGATGCAAGCGCGCTCATCATGCCGCCGGGAATCCACAGGATGATCCCACCCAGCTGCTGTGACTGGATCGCACTGATACTGGCGAAGGCCTTTCCGCACAGCTTGTAGATGGGATACAGATCCGAGGTCGCGAAGGCGATATAGGAACCCAGCAGCAATTGCGGCACCGCCACGAACAAGGGCACCAGGACCCGCATGCCGGCACCCAGGCGCGCAGGCGGCTTGGGTCGACGATCCAGCACCAGCCACCAGAACAGCAGGCCGTCCACGGTCACGCTCCAGTTCATCACTAGATACAGGTGCGCATCCAGCATGGCGACGAAATGCAGCGGGGGATAGAGCCACAGGTAGATCAATGCGTCGAAAAGAAACCCGGCCACCCACGGGTTGAATATGATGCGCGCCAGCCATTGCACCGGCCTGCTGCGCAGAAAGGGCGCAATCCAGCGCCGCCGCCAGCGCAAGGGGAATCCGCCTCGCAGCGTGGCCCCCGGATATGAGAAAGCAATCAGGAACGGACCGAGGTGATGGAGCAGGACGTGCTGCAGCCGGTGCACGAAAAATTCGTGTTCCGCATAGTAATCAAGCCGCGTGTTCAGGCCGATATAGATCAGCGCCATGCCGAGCCAGAACCGGAGCTGCCTGCTGGCCCCGGGGCGATGCCGCCGCGAACCCAGCAGATACAGCAGTGCGGCGGCGACAAATACCGCCAGAAACACGGGCGAGAATTCCCACGGATCGAGCCAGACCAGCACATTCATGGCGCGGCATTAGACCAGAGATGAAACGGCTGCGCCGCGGATGCGTGCAAATGCCGCAGCTGCAAGAGCCTCATCGTCGGGCACGTCGTGCACGGCGCCAGGCGAACCACAGGCCCCACAGCACCACGAGAAGCGGCATCCCCAGGATATTCACCACCTTGACCCGGCGTCCCAGCGCATCGATCTCGGCATCCAGCTGCTGCTGCACATCACGCAATTGTCGGCGAATGGTCAGCTTGCGCTCGAGAAAATGATCGATCTCACGTTTGCGCGCAGTGTCCTGCGCGTGCCCCCGACCCTTGGATGGTTGCAACGCGCTGAGCTTGCGCTCGGTCTCGGCCAACTCGCTTTCCAGCTGCCGCTGCTTGGCGCGGTAGGCGCTGTCGGCGCTGCGCCTGAGCGCCTGCACGCGGGTGAACGGCCGTTGCGAGATGGCGCGACCGCGAATCGACAACAGCGCCGAGGAGCCGCTCAGGTTATCGATGATATTGGTCACGAAGTCGCCGTTGTTGGCAAATGCGTTGAGCAGCTTTTCGCCCAGGAACGGGGCCGATTGCACCCACATGCGATTGGACAGGATATCGGTATCGGCCACCAGAATGACCTGCTCCTTCTTCGCCGCGACATCCAGGTGATGCGGATCCGAGCGCTGCGGAAAGGCAGTGTGGAAACGCCCTTTCAGACGCGCGGCCAGAACGTAGTGTTCGCCGTTGGGCTGGTAGCCGTCGTACAGCGACGAGGGATCTTCGGTCATGCGGACGCGCTCGGCCGGGACCACCATGGCCTGACCGGTACTCTGCAGCAGCGGCGTGATCCGCGACTGGCTGTTGCGGGTGAGCTCGAAATAGCCCGCCGACGACAGATTGATGTTCTGCAGGCTGGCGGTAATGACATCCTGGTGATTGAGATTGGACGACGTCAGGCCGAGCACCGCGGGGTGGCGCACCGGCTGCGTATCGTCGTGCAGGGCAATGGACAGGGCGCGCGAACGATCCAGCACCACGCGATCGGGATCAAACGCCACGCCCCAGGCCTTGAACAGCCGCGGCAGGTCCGAGCTGCTGCCGATCACGCGCGTCACCGAACCCGTGGCGCGGGCGTCCATTTCGGCATCCGGATCCACAAACACCACCAGATGGCCGCCATGTAGCACGTATTGATCGAGCGCGTACGCGGTGTCGGCATCCAGATGCTGCGGGTGGATCAGCAGCAGCACCTGGATATTGCCCAGGTGCTTGAGTCCACCTTGCTTGAGCATCTTCACGTTGAACAGCTGGTTGAGCTGGCGCATCACTGCCCAGGGAGGCGTGCCGGTCAACGCATCACCATCGATGGGCAGGCTGCTGAGCACTCCCACCGTGGGCTTTTTCGGCGCATTGAGTTCGTAGATCAGCTTGGCGATGTCGTATTCCAGGAATGACTCCTTGCCCGGATCGAAAAACGGGATCGACAATCGCTGGCCGGAGGCGTTGACGCCGGCCAGACCGAAAAACACCCGCTCGCCGTTGCTGCCGCCCGGAACTGCCGTCAGTCCGTCGCCGAAGGCGCGGTCCTCGTCGTCCGAATACGGCACTGGATCCACCACTTTCAGCTGCAATTGCCCGTTGGCGCGACTGGTCATTTCCTGCAGCATCTCGCGCACGCGTTGCTCGTAGCTGCGCAGCTGTGGCAGATCACGCGTCGCGTGATCGGAAAAGAACAGTGTCAGGTGGATGGGCCCGCGCAAGTGCCGCAGGATATGCAGGGTCCCCGGTGACAGCGTGTACAAATGGTCTGCGGTCAGGTCGATCCGTTCGCCGCGCAGCCGCTGATTGCCCAGCAACACCAAGGTGCCAAACAGCACCACAAGGGCCATCAGCCCCAGCCCGAGCAGGAACGAGCGACGTACTGTCAGGCGCATCTCAGCGCGACCTGCCCAGTTCCAGCAACATCACCCCGGCAGTCAGCCAGAACACGATGCTGAGAACGAAATACAGCGTGTCGCGAAGATCCAGGACACCGCGCGAAATGGACTCGAAATGCGTCAGCAGGCTGAGCGCGGCAATGGCGTGCAGCAACCACGGCGGAACGATGCCCGTCAGCATGTCCAGCACCGTGGAATCGCCTGCCAGCAGGAGCACGAAACACATGGCCGCGGTCAGCACGAACGCCACCACCTGGCTGCGGGTCAGCGTGGACAGACAACACCCGATGGCCAGAAACGCGCCCGCCATCAGCAGGCTGCCCAGGTACCCGGCCAGGATCACGCCATTGTCAGGATGCCCCAGATAATTCACCGTCAGCCAGATGGGCCCCGTCAACGCCAATGCCAGGGCGATGAATGCCCATGCGGCCAGAAACTTCCCCAGCATCGCCTGGGTCAGGCTCACCGGCAGGGTCAGCAGCAGTTCCAGCGTCCCGCTCTTGCGCTCCTCGGCCCACAGCCGCATCGACAACGCCGGCACCAGGAACAGATACAACCACGGATGGAACTCGAAGAACGGCTGCAGGTCCGCCAGCCCGCGCGCGTAAAAATGGCCGACATAGAACGTCAGCACGTTCGCGCCGATGAGAAAGATCACGATGAACACGTACGCCAGCGGCGTCACGAAATACGCGCGCAGCTCACGCCGCATGATGGCCATCACGGCACTCATGCGGCGGCTTCGGCTGCAGTGGTCATCTGGTGAAAGACCTCGTCCAGGCGCCCCCGTTCCAGCTGGATCTCGGCAACTTTCAGGCCTTGCGCACGAAGCAGCTCCTGCACCGGCTCCAGTATGTCGCTCCCCGGCACGGGGAATACCGTCATGCGCCCATCCAGCGGATCCACCTGCACATCGGCCACGTGCGGCAGGCGCTTCAGCATGGCGCGTGCCACGCCAGCGCCAGCCGCGCTGAAGGACACCGCGCCGTGATATCGCGACCTGGCCTCCAGCTCCGCCGGCGTGGCATCGGCCAGCAATCGGCCCGCAGCGATGATCACCACGCGGCTGCACAGCGCATGGACCTCTTCCAGCAGATGCGTGGAAATCATGATGGTGCGATCGCGCGCCATGGCGTCGATCAGTTGCCGCACTTCGCGCTTCTGGTTCGGGTCCAGGCCGTCGGTGGGCTCATCCAGGATGAGCACCGGCGGATCATGCACAATGGCCTGCGCCAGCCCGACGCGGCGCCTGAATCCCTTGGACAAGTGCTCGATCGGCGTGTCCAGCACCGGTTCCAGGTGCAATTGCTGCACGACGCGGTCGAAACGGTTGCGGTCCCGCGCACGATGCAGACGGCGTACCCGCAAGGTGAACTCGATCAGTTCGCGCACCGTCAATTCGACATAGCCCGGCGCGCCTTCCGGCAGATAGCCCAACGCCCGGCGTGCCTTCACCGATTCACGCTGCACATCGAACCCGCACACCCGCGCGGTTCCCGAGCTGGGCGGCAAAAAGCCCGAGATCATGCGCATGGCGGTCGTCTTGCCCGCGCCGTTGGGCCCCAGCAGCCCCAGCACCTTGCCCGGCTCGGCGCGCAGGGTCAGCGCATCCACCGCGATCAGGTGGCCATATCGGCGGGTCAGCTGTTCGGTTTCAATCATCGTGCGCAAGGCCTCGTCGCCCATCCCGAACAATGTAGCGTAACGCAGCGGGCGGTTTCAGCGGGACATCGCCCAGACATGCTCCGGTGCAACGCATGAGGCCCTCTTCATGCGCGAAGAGGGCCTCATGACTTTTTCCCGCAATGTGACGTGACGTCACGCCGGCAACTTGGTGCTCAACCGCCGGAGATGGACGGCGCCGTTCCGGCGGAAGATGGAGCGCTGGCCGCAGGCACGGACGCGCTACCCGCAGGCGTCGGCGCACTCCCCGCAGACGTGGGTGACCCGTTGCCCGTGGGCGGCGGGTTGGCCAACGGCCCCTTGCCCTGCTCCGCTTCCAGCTGCACCGGCGTCGCATCGGGCGCCCAGCTGAGCGGCAGATACACGTCGTATTCGGTCTGCGGTTCCTGATCGTTGCCGGCCGGCTGCGGCTTGCTGTCTTTTGCCGTCTTGGATGTCTTGCCCTTGTCGCTCTTGGGCGCCGGTGGCGGAATGGTCTGATCGTACAGGCGGTGGACCACCTCGTCGAAATGGTAACCATGGGTCAGGGCATAGGCCTGGAGCATCAGCCGGGTCGGCGGGATACCCGCTGCCGATCCCTTCCAGACGCCCTTCAGTGCCTTGCCGCCAAAGGCCAGCATGCCCTGCACACCGTCCTTGGTGACGGTCAGATGGCCACGCTCATCCTGCGTCCCCGGCTTGAGTACCGGCTGGGCATTGCCCGCACTGGATGCCGAGGCCGGTGCCGAGCCGGCTGCAGCCACGCTGCTGCCACTTGCTGCGGACCCGGCAGCCGCCGAGGACCCTGCGCTCGCCACGCTGCTGCCTGTGGCCGTGCTGCTGCTGCCCGCGGCCGAACTGCCGCTGGCGGGGCCTTCACCGGCCAGCTTGGGCGGCTTGGGTGCCTGCAGCTCATAGGACGTGCCATCGATCTTCAGGGTGCTGCTGTCGATGGGAATGGCGACGTCGAAATCGTATTTGGTGTCACCGAAATTGGTGGTGAAGGTGGTGACCGGACCGGCCTGCTTCACACCCAGCTTCTTCATCGCCGCATGCAGTTTCTTGGTCGCCGCATCCGTGGCGTCGGCCACGTCTTCCAGGCTGCGCTTGGCCGTGGTGCTGACGAACAACACCGGCTTCTGCGGTCGCTGCACGATTTCCGGCGTGAGGATGTTGTAGTCGATATGCGGAATCGAGGCCAGCAGGTTTTCCAGATTGTCCAGGCTGTACTGCACCAGCTGATCCGGCGCGCCGTGGATATACAGACCGGAGTAGCGGTTGAACAGGTTCCAGCCGTACTTGACGTCGTAGGACCAGGTCACCTTGACCAGATTCTGCTGTCGACCGGTGCGTGTCATGTCGATGGTGAAGTGCTTGTCGCTTCCGCGCCAATCGTTGTCCACCGTCCACACGATCTTGCCGTCACCCTGGTCTTCGACGTTCTCGAAGCCGGGCGTGGCCGAGGCGATCTTCAGGCTGCCGTTGCCGACCTTGCTGTTGTTGCTGGTCCAGCTGATGCCGGCGCCGGGGCCGTAGGCCTTGCCGTGCAGGTGATACACCATCTGCGGGTCGTAGGCGCGCAGGACCGCGTAGTCGGGGAAGCGGCGGAAATTGTTGAACAGGTCGTAGACGTCACGGATGTTCTTGCTGAACACCAGCGACCGTTGCACATGCCCTGTTCCAGGCAAAGAAATCCCGACGATCACGGCGAGCACGGCGACCATGATCAGGGCAACAATGAATTCAAACAGACGCATCATTCCAAAGTTCTCCGAACGTCTTCAATCGGGCCTGCACAACGCCAACCTTGGCGGTTCGACGGACATGCCTTGTGGAGATCAGTCCACACCGACTTCTCGGCGCGACACAGAAGCAACTGATGGTACTGGTTCGGGGGCCTGGGAGCTAGGGCCGATCTCAACGCCCTCATTCCGCCGGGCCACGTGCGGCACATGCGCGCGGCGCGACTGCAGCGCGGAGCCCCCGCGCTGCCTCTGCCAACACGCGCCCGCGGCAGCTTGGACGGCACAAGCTGTCGGTGAGAGCACAATCGCAACCCCCGTTCTCCCGCCCACCTTGCTAGACGATGCCGAGCTCGAGCGCTTTCAGCACGGCGCGCGTGCGATCCCGTACACCGAGTTTGGACAGGATATTGGAGACGTGGTTTTTTACGGTGCCCTCGGCAACGCGCAGCGAATTGGCAATTTCCTTGTTGCTGTAGCCGCCGGCCAGGAGCCTGAGGATCTCCGTTTCACGCTCGGTCAATGGATCCGGCTCTTCCAGGCTGGAAAAGCGGTTCTGGATGCGATCCACCCCGGCCAGCAACCGCTGCGTGACCACCGGCGCCACCAGCGAGCCGCCATCCGCCACCGTGCGCACGGCTTCCACCAACTGCTCCAGCGACACATCCTTGAGCAGATACCCGCGCGCGCCGGCCTTCAATCCGGCAAGCACCATCTGGTCGTCATCGAACGTGGTCAGGATGACCGTGGGCGGCAATTCCTTCCGCGCGGTGAGCGCCTGCAACACCTCGATGCCGGAGACGCCGGGCATGCGCAGATCGAGCAGTACCACATCCGGGCGCAGCCGCGGGATGGTCTCGATGGCCTGCTTGCCGTCGGAACACTCCTCCACCACTTGAATATCGTCGGCCAGGTCCAGTAGCGACCGGATGCCCTGCCGCACCAGATTCTGGTCATCGACCAGACACACTGAAATCATGTCGATCCTCGGCTTCTGCGCCACCGACCACAGCGGTGGTGACGTCCTGAACTCATTTCACGCAGTCCCGGCTGGGCCGCGCGCGCTCCGTGACCCGCTCAACTGGCTCATCCAGCGGCAGCACGGCGGTGAGACTGAACCCCCCGTGTTCGCCGGTGGCGATATCCACACGGCCGCCAAATTCCGACAGGCGCTCCTGCATGCCGCGCAGGCCGTTGCCCGGCTCGACCCCCGCCGCACCTCGACCATCGTCGTTGGCGTACAGGTGCAGTTCGCCACGGGCATTATGCGTGAAACGCAGCCAGAGGTTGCGCGCACCGGAATGGCGTACCGTATTGGTGACAATCTCCTGCACGCAGCGCAGCACTACCTGGGCGCGGCGCGGATCCTCCACCGCGAAACGCGGCGGCAGATCCAGGTGCACATCGATCGACGGAATGCCCTCCACCAGCCCCGCCAGCGCCTGGGTCAGATCCAGCGCATCGTCCTGGCGCAGCTCGCTGACCACCTCGCGCACGTCGGACAGCAATTGCTTGGCGGTGCCCTGGGCCACGCGGACATGGTCGCCCGCCTGCCCCTGTGCCAGATGACTGGCCACCTCCAGATTCAGCGACAACGCGGTCAGATGATGGCCGACCAGATCATGCAGCTCGCGCGCGATCCGCATGCGTTCGGCAATCCGGCTGGACTCGGCCAGCAGCGCACGTGTGGCGCGCAATTCGGAATTGAGCTGGCGCTGGTGTTCGCGTTCACCGGCCTGCCGGCTGGCCACCAGCGACACCACGAAGGTAAGCACGGAAATTCCCAGATACACGCTGGTCTGCAGCACCGCCAGACCGAACCCGAACTCGGGAAAGGTGGAAAACACCGCCACCAGGGACAGATTCTGCAGCGCCATCCAGGTCACGCCCAGCCAGAACGGCAGCAGCCATGGCAGCACCACCGACACCACCACCATCAACATGGCCGACAGGCCACTGTGGCTGACCCAACCCACCGTAACGGCCGCAGCCGTGAGAACGCCCAGGCCAAGCAATTTCAGCGCCCAGAAGCGTTGCGACCCCAGGTTGCGCGTCAACAACCAGTAGATGACGCCGAACACCACGTAGGACGCCACCCACAGCAACAGGGTGAAATCGGGGCGATGCAGCAGGTGCAGCCGCTGATCCACCCACTGCGTCACGAATGGCGTGCCCGCGCACAGGTAAGTGAAAAAGCCCGTATAGCGCAGAAGATGCGTGTGAGTGATGCGAGCTCCGGACATGCGCGCATCATAGGCCACACCGGCATCTGCGCAAGACGGGCGCATTCGTGCACCGTGACGGGCAGTGGCCCGGCTGGCCCGTCCGGAGCCGGGCGGACAGGTCCGGCAAGGCGCCCCAGGAAGATTTCCCCGGCGCGCGCTGCGACACGACAGCCACGGCCTGTCCGCCCACGCCCACAGGGCGAGCCGCTGAATTGGGCCACACGGACGATGCAGCACACTAGCCAGCGCACCGGCACAACGTGCGATAATCCCGCCGGTCGCCGGACCGGCAAAGACGCGCACGGTCGACACCACCACATACAAGAAAACAGCAAGACAATGACGGAGTAACGAATGGTTCTGGCCATCCGTGACGTGCAAGAGCACGATCTGGATGCTGTGCTGGCGCTCAACAACGCCGCAGGTACAGGCATCCTTCCCATGAGCGGCGCGCAGCTGCGACATTTCATGGACATCGCGGATTACTTCCGCATTGCCGAGGTCGACGGCCATGTCGCCGGCTTCCTGATCGCGCTGCGCGAACACGCTGAGCACGACAGCCCCAATTTCCGCTGGTTCCAGAACAGTTACGCGCGCTTTCTCTACATCGACCGCATCGTCGTGGCCAATGCCTATCGCCGTCATGGACTGGGCCGGATCTTCTATTGCGACGTGCAGAGTTATGCCGAAGTCCGCGTGCCGCTGCTCGCGTGCGAAGTGTTTCTGGAGCCGCGCGACGATGCCACGCTGCTGTTCCACGGCACCTACGGTTTTCATGAAGTGGGACAACAGACCATGCATGCCGGCGGTCCCAGAGTGAGCCTTTTGGCCAAGGACCTGCCCAGCTTCCGCTTTGTCGATGACACCTACCTCAAGCATGGCGGGCTGCCCGACGTGCCCTGGCTGAGCGAACGTGAAGCTCACCACGGCGCATTGTCGCGCAGTGCCGGGAGTGCTCGATGACCGCGGCTCCGGACATCACCGATGTTGCCTGCGACCTGCGCTTCGGTCAGGTCGGCATGGCGTGCGTGCGGGTCCGCCGCGCCGACGCCGCCGCCCTGTGCGAGGAACTGGAACGGCGCGTGCGGGCTGCACCACAACTGTTCGGCCGCACCTCCGTGGTGCTGGATCTGAGCCACTTGTCCACGTTGCCGGATGACGGCATCGTCGATGCCCTGCTGGAAGCCGTACGCAGCGCCGGCATGATGCCGGTGGGGCTGGCCTACGGCAGCAGCGACATGGAGGCGCTGGCCGGACGCATGGGTCTGCCGCTGATCGCCAAGTTCCGCGCCGCCTACGAACCTGCATCGGGCGCGCAGCCCGCTGCGGCGGCGCCGGCTGCATCCAACGCGCCGGCCGAAGAAGGCGCGGCCCCCGTCCACGCCGGTTCCCAGCGGCACGAGAACGCAGTCCGTTCCGGGCAGCAGATCTACGCGCGCGACCGCGACCTCATCGTCAGCGCACCCATCGCCAACGGCGCCGAAGTCATTGCCGATGGCTGCATCCATATCTACGGAGCATTGCGCGGCCGGGCCCTGGCCGGTGCGCAGGGCGACGAGGACGCGCGCATCTACTGCTCGGACTTCCGCGCCGAACTGGTCTCCATTGCCGGCCAGTACCGCGTGTTCGAGCAGATCCCCGCGGACATTGAGGGCCAGTCCGTGCAATGCTGGCTCGAAGACGACAAACTGCTGATCGCACGCTTGTGACAGCAATCATCCATCAACAGGGCAACCGTTCAATTCGGAGAGATACACTTGGCTGAGATCATCGTTGTCACGTCCGGCAAGGGCGGGGTGGGCAAGACCACCAGCAGCGCGTCGCTGGCCACCGGCCTGGCGCAGAAAGGCAAGAAAGTGGCCGTGATCGACTTCGACGTCGGTCTGCGCAACCTCGACCTCATCATGGGCTGCGAACGCCGCGTGGTCTACGACTTCGTCAACGTCATCCACGGCGAAGCCACGCTCAAGCAGGCGCTGATCAAGGACAAGCGCCTGGACAACCTCTACGTGCTGGCCGCCTCGCAGACCCGCGACAAGGATGCACTGACCCAGGAAGGCGTGGAAAAGGTGCTGGACGAGCTGGGCAAGGACGGCTTCGACTATGTGGTGTGCGATTCGCCTGCCGGCATCGAGAAAGGCGCGCATCTGGCGATGTACTTCGCCGATCACGCCGTGGTGGTGGTCAACCCGGAAGTCTCCTCGGTGCGCGATTCGGACCGCATCCTGGGCCTGCTGGCCAGCAAGACGCGGCACGCCGAGGGCGGCCAGAACGTGGTCAAGCAGCATCTGCTGCTGACCCGCTATCACGCCGGCCGGGTGGGCAGCGGCGAAATGCTCAGCGTGGCCGACGTCGAGGACATCCTGGGCATCAAGGTCGTGGGCGTGATTCCGGAATCGGAAAACGTGCTGGCGGCCTCCAATGCCGGCGTGCCCGTCATCCTCAATGACGAGTCCGTGGCCGGTCAGGCCTACAACGACGCCGTGGCGCGCATCCTGGGCGAAGACAGGCCGCTGCGCTTCACCGAGGCGCCGAAGAAGGGCCTGCTGAAACGCATGTTCGGAGGTTGACCATGGGTATTCTCGATTTCCTCCGGGGCAAACCGCAGAACAGCGCCAACATCGCGCGCGAGCGCCTGCGCATCATCGTGGCGCAGGAGCGCGGCACACGTGGCGGGCCGGACTATCTGCCGCTGCTGCGTGGCGAGCTGCTCGAGGTCATCCGCAAGTACGTCAACATCGACCCCGAGGCCGTGCAGGTGAACCTGGAAAGCGACAGCGGCCATGAGGTCCTGGAGCTGTCCGTGTCGCTCCCGGACAACCGCAGCCCCCACCAGTAAACCCCGGCGGCCTCACGCCCATGCCCGATCGCTCGCCTGCCCACGACGACGTGCAGCGCCTCGGTACTGCTCCCAAGGCGGCGATCGAGGCGCTGCTGGCCGAACACGGCCTCGACTTCGTGCACGTCGCTGCTGCCCGGCCGATCCCCGGCAGCTACTGGGGCGAGCCCGAGGCCGGCATCATCGGCTGCACCGTGTATGCCCGCGACGACACCCCCGTGCATTCATTGCTGCACGAAGCGTGTCATCTGATCGTGCTGCCGCCCGGGCGCCGCGCCGGCGTGCATACCGATGCCACCGATTCGGTCGACGAGGAAGATGCCGCCTGCTACCTGCAGATCCTGCTGGCCGACCGCCTGCCCGGGGTCGGCAGCGCACGCCTGATGGCCGACATGGATACCTGGGGGTACAGCTTCCGCCTCGGTTCCACCCAGGCCTGGTTCACTCATGACGCCGACAACGCCCGCGCCTGGCTGCAGCAACGCGGGCTCCTGCCGGATCAACTCACGGCCACCACCACCGGTTCCAGTCGCGCCTTGCGCGCATAGAACGCCCAGGGCACCAGGCCCAGAACAGTCATCGCGCTGGCGCCCAGCCCCAGCGCCAGCATGCCGCCGGCCAGCAGCGGCGACAGCATCCCGGCCACCAGCGCATTGAACAGCAGGCTGAAAAACGCCTGCAGCGCAGACACCGCGCCACGGCGCAGCGGATAGCGGTCCAGAAGGAGCAGGGTCAGGGTGGGAAACGCCATCTGCACCCCGATCGCCTGCAACGTCAGCGGCAGCATCGACCAGGGCAATGCCGGCGTGGCCAGACTCGCGCCCAGTATCACGTGCAACAGGCATGCGCTGGTCATCACCGCGTACCCCAGCCCCACCGTGCGCAGGGCGCTGATGCGCCCGGCCATGCGTCCGGACAGCGCACTTCCGGTCATCAGGCCCGCCACCACCGGCACGAACAGCCACGGAAATCCGTCGGGGCCGCGCCCCAGCAACCGCAACACGATCGCCGGCGCCGAGGCGATATACAGGAACAACGCCCCGAAATTCACCGTGCTGGCAATCACCAGCGGCCAGAACATGCGGTCGCGCAGAATCTCCGCGTATCCCGCTAGCAGGGCCCGCGGCACGAAACGCGTGCGCTGCCCCGGCGGATGCGATTCCGGCAACAGCGCCGCCACGCTCACCGCCATCAGCAGCGCGAACCCGGTCAGTACCCAGAAGATTCCGCGCCAGCCGTCCAGCCCCAGCAGCCATGCACCGACCACGGGCGCGACCGCCGGTGCCACCGCGAAAATCATCATGATGTGCGACATCAGCCGCTGCGCCGCCGCCCCCTGCAACCGGTCGCGGATCATCGCGCGCCCCACCACCATGCCCGCACCCGCGCATGCCCCCTGCAGCAGCCGGAAGATCAACAACACGGTGAACGAGTCTGCCAGCGCCGCGCCGGCAGAGGCCAGCGCGTACAGACACATGCCCGTCACCATTATCGGCTTGCGGCCGAACGTGTCCGACAGCGCGCCGTGAAACAGGCTGGCACCCGCATACGCCAGCAGATACAGGCTGATGACCTGCTGCAATGCAGCGGGGTCGACATGGAATGCGTGCCCGATGCCGGGAAAGCCCGGGAACACCGCATCGATGGAGAATGGCGCGATCATCGCCAGCGCCGCCAGCACCCCTGCCAGCAGGCCATGCGCGTGCTTGTCGATGCGAAGACTCATGAAGGACGTTCCAGATCAACAGACGAAGATGCCGTGGCAATCGCCCAGTGTAACCGCGTCAGCACCTCGAGCCGCCTGCGGCGCCGCGGCACATCCACAGTTCATCGCGCCATGATGGCCGGGAGGCACATCTGGCCGACAGAGGTGACGCTGCCCGCGGAACTCGATACCATCGGGCCAAAGGAGATGGCATACCTCCCGTCCGCTTCATCGACGAACCGCACCGAGGCAGCGATGCCCCGACGCTGATGATGCCTGCCCAGGTGTAGTGCCTCACTACACTCGTCGACACCGGAACGCGCAGGGTCACGCCATGGTGCGCGCTGCGTCCCCACCTGGACAGGAGCTGCATACTTCATGGGCATCATCGCAATTCTCGCCGTGGGTTCCGGCGCCGCTTTCGGCGCCCTGCTGCGCTGGTGGTTCAGCGCCCTGCTCAACCCGATCTTCCCCACCGTGCCGCTCGGCACCCTTGCGGCCAACCTGCTGGGCGGCCTGCTCATGGGCCTGGCCATCGGCGCCCTGAGTCATTACCGCGCGCTGCCGGCCGCGGCGCAGCTGTTCATCCTCACCGGATTCCTCGGCGGCCTGACCACCTTCTCCACCTTTTCCGCCGAGGCCACCAGCCTGCTGTTGCGGCAGCAGTATCTGTGGTTCGGGGCGCATGTCGCCGTGCACGTCATCGGGTCGCTGAGCATGACCATCGCCGGCATGGCCATCATCCGCGCGTTCCTGCGCAACTGACTCTCGGAGGCTCACCATGAGTTCCAACGGACACGACATGCACGAAGGCGTGAATCTCACCCTGTTCATGCACTCCGAGGCACGCCACGCCGGCATGCCCATGCACGACTGGCTGCTCAAGCGGGCACACAAGGAAGGCCTTGCCGGCGGTTCGGTGTTTCGCGCCATCGCCGGCATCGGTCGCCATGGCGTGCTGCACGACGACAGCTTCTTCGAACTGGCCGGCGATCTGCCGCTGCGGGCCGAATTCGTGCTCACCAGGGATCAGGCCGATCGCATGCTGACGCTGTTGCGCGAGGCCGGGGTGGACCTGGTCTACACACTGACCGCAGTCACTTACGGTGTCTTGACGAAACAGCAGGCAAAATGAATATTCTTGGTCGTATTCGAATATCTGCATAAGCGCACGCCATTGCCTGCGCACCTGACATCAAGGAATCCTGAACCGCATGAGTGACGACTCTCTGGAAAGCCGCGCCCGGTCACTGCTCGCCGAAACCGGCATCACCATCGACGGACATGCGCCCACCGATATTCAGGTGCACGACCCGCGCCTCTACGCACGCGTGTTTTCGCACGGCTCGCTGGGCCTGGGCGAAGCCTACATGGATGGCTGGTGGGACGTGGAAGACCTGCCCGGTTTTTTCACCAAGCTGCTGCGTTCACACAT
The DNA here is from genome assembly GCA_963747595.1 of uncultured Gammaproteobacteria bacterium. Taxonomy (GTDB): domain Bacteria; phylum Pseudomonadota; class Gammaproteobacteria; order Xanthomonadales; family Rhodanobacteraceae; genus Oleiagrimonas. Next base: position 803,094 of record CAVVFO010000001.1, on the reverse strand, counting down.
CGACGAACACCTGAAAACCCTGGATACCCTGATCGCGCATCTCAAGGCGCGCTTCCTCAACATGCAGCGCGGTGACAATGCATGGGAAGTGGGTCGCGCCCATTACGACCTGGGCAACGACCTGTTCCAGGCCATGCTGGGCAAGCGCCTGGTCTACTCATGCGGTTACTGGGCACAGGCCGACAACGTGGACGACGCGCAGGCTGCCAAGCTGGACCTCGTCTGCCGCAAGCTGCAATTGAAAAAGGGCCAGCGCGTGCTGGATATCGGCTGCGGCTGGGGCGAAGCGCTCAAGTACGCGGCGGAAAACTACGGCGTGGAAGCCGTGGGCGTGACCATCTCCCAGGAACAGGCGGAATTCGCCCGCGAGCTGTGCAAGGGACTGCCGGTGGAGATTCGCCTGCAGGATTATCGCGAACTGGACGAGCAGTTCGACGCCGTGTACTCCATCGGCATGTTCGAGCACGTCGGCCACAAGAACTACCGCAGCTACTTCGAAACCTGCCGCCGCTGCCTGAAGCCGGAGGGTTTGTCCGTGCTGCACTGCATCGGCAGCAACGGCGAACCCTCGCGTCCGGACCCGTGGATCGAGAAATACATCTTCCCCAACTCCATGATTCCCGCCGCCAGTCAGGTGGCCAGTGCACTGGAAGGCCTGTTCGTGGTCGAAGACTGGCACAACTTCGGTACCGACTACGACCGCACACTCAGCGCATGGCGCGACAATTTCGATGCCGCGTGGCCCGAGCTGAGCAAGAACTATGACGAACGCTTCCGTCGCATGTGGCATTTCTACCTTGCCTGCTCGGCAGCCGTTTTCCGCAGCCGCCGCGATCAGCTGTGGCAGCTGACCCTCAGCCCGGATGGCGTGCCCGGCGGGTACCGCGTGCCGCGCTGACTCGTTCAACACACGATGGATTTCGATGCCTGAAAGCCCTCTCCCCCGAGCTCGCTCGGGGGAGAGGGTTGTGACCGAAGAAAATCCCTGCGGGAGGTGAGGGGGCGAGGCCGAAGTTCACCGCACAGCCATGGTTTTCGCCGCGTGCAGCGGGTGCCGGCGGTCATACGCCGGCCGTCAGATACGCACCCGCAACCCCATCTCGATCACCTCGTCCGAAGGGATGTGATAGAAGGTCGACGCGTCCACTTCGTTGCGCTGCATGTAGGCGAACAGCCGGTCGCGCCAGCGCATCATCCTGCGCCGCCATGATCCGTCCGCGTCGGCAGTCACCAGCGTGTGCCGGCTGACGAAATAGGTGATGTCGTCCAGATCCACATGCAGACCGTCGATCTGCAGATCCTTCAGCTCGGACGGGATGTTGGCGCCCTGCATGTAGCCGTAATGGATGATGATGCGCCAGATGCCCCGATCGTGGCGTTTCACCTCGAGGCGCTTGTTCTTGTGCGTTTTCGGCACCGGTTCGGTGAGCACGGTCAGCAGCAGCACCTGTTCGTGCAGCGTTTTCGTGTGCGCAAGGTAATGCTGCAATATCGGCGGGACTTGGCTCAGCCGTTCGGTGACGAAGACTGCGGTGCCCGGCACCCGCGTCGGCGCTTTTTCGGCAATTGCCTCGAGCAGTTCCTCCATCTCCACCGCGTCCTTGCCGACCTGGTGTGCCAGCAAGGTGCTGCCGCGACGCCATGTCCACATGATGAGGAAAAACAGCCCGCCCACGCTCAGCGAGAACCAGCCGCCAGCCGGTATCTTGGTCACGTTGGCGCCGAGAAACGCCAGATCCACCGAGAGAAAAACCGCCAGCAGCAGGAGCGCCACCGGTCGGCTCCAGCCGCCGCGCTCGCGCGCTACGTTGAACGCCAGCACCGTGGTGATCGCCATGGTCGAATTGACCGCCACGCCATAGGCGGCGGACAGGTTGCTGGACGAACGAAACAGCAGCACCAGAATGATGGCAGCGACCATCAGCACCCAGTTGACGGTGGGCACGTAGACCTGGCCCTGGGTCTCCGCCGAGGTCTGCTGCACCCGTAACCACGGCAGCTGCCCCAGTTGCACGGCCTGGCGAGTCAGCGAGAACGCGCCACTGATGGTGGCCTGCGAGGCGATGATGGTGGCGGCCGCCGCGAGTGCCACCAGCGGATACAGCATCCATGGCGGTGCCAGGTGGAAGAACGGCTGTTCCGCCGGCGCCCCGCCCAGCAACAGCGCGCCTTGCCCGTAATAATTCAGCAGCAGCGCCGGCAGCACCAGCGCGAACCATGCATAGCGGATGGGCGGCCGGCCGAAGTGACCGAGATCCGCGTACAACGCCTCGGCACCGGTGATCGCCAGGATCACCGCGGAGAGCACCAGATACCCGGCGCCACGATTACGGATGAAGAACTCCACCGCGTACGCCGGATTGACTGCCTCCAGGATACGCGGCTGCCGCACGATGCTGGCGATCCCCAGCGCGGCGATGGACAGGAACCAGAACAACATGATCGGCCCGAATATCCGTCCCACACGCTCTGTGCCGCGGCTCTGGAAAGCAAACAACAGCACCAGGATGGTCAACGTGATCGGGATCACCCAGGAGGAAAAATGCGGGTCGGCCACCTTTACACCCTCGATCGCGCTCAGCACCGAGATGGTGGGGGTGATCATCATGTCGCCGTACAGCAACCCCGCACCCAGCACGCCCAGAAGAATCAGCAGATGCCGCCGTTTGCGCTTGAGGTTTTCCCACGGCCCCAGCAATGCCAGCAATGCGAAGATGCCACCCTCACCGCCGTTGTCCGCGCGCAACATGAAAATGACGTACTTCAGCGAGATAACGATGATCAGCGCCCAGAAGATCAGCGACAGGATGCCGAAAATGTTGCCGGGCGTGGTCGCCAGCCCGTAGCTCTTGCTGAAGCATTCGCGCAACGCGTAGATCGGGCTGGTGCCAATGTCGCCGAACACCACGCCCAGGCTCAGCAGCATCAAGCCGGTCAGCTTGCCACGCTCGACCTCTCCCGCATCGCTCTTCTTCGATCTCGATTCCGCCTGCGTGGCTTCCGAGCGCGGGTCGCTGTCGTCGCTCCCATTGCCGTTCGTTTCATTCATCGCATTCCTGTCCGCTCACGAGTTCCGTGCAAACAAGCGTCACCAATGTGCCCCGACGCTGCTGAATCGGACCTCGCCGCCGGCATGTGCATCCGAACGGATCCCGCCACCAGCTTGATATCGGCGGGCTCCGCGCACCAAAACGACGCGCATGCGGATCGCGTTTCCACGTGCGAGGGGATACGTCGTCACCAAGCGGCGAGTTCACGTGCCTGACGGATACCTGCCCATCTAGCAAGACACGCACGCGAGCGTGATACCTCGCCAGCAGCCCCCCCCCTTCGGCTACCAGCGGACATTCGAGTGTGCGTCCTGAACCAGCCAAGTTTGCCCCGTGCGGAGGCGTCTGCTGCCGTTACACCTTCAACCTGCCGTGCGAAATCCTTACGGCGAAAGCACGCAATGCAACAATCCTTCGTATGAAACGAGCCACATGGTCGCCGGGGCGGTCCCCTTGTTGTCTTCAGGAATCCCCGATTGCCCAGACCCGTTGCGCTGCGCAATACTAGGCCGCAACGCCTCATCGAGAGGCCGAATTGGCGTTAGGTATCGAGGGGGACGTCGATGCAACTTGTAAGTTTTAGCGTTCGAAATTTCCGTAGCATCAGCGAAGCAAACAAGCTTCCTGTGGCTCGGAGAACAATTCTCATCGGGCCGAATAACGAGGGAAAATCCAATCTTCTTGATGCCTTGAATACCGGCATGAGCGCGATTGCAACGTACGCACGAATGTCACGATTCAGGGACCCTTCCGCCCGACGCATATATCGGTCCATCTACGACTGGGACTCGGATTTTCCGATCGACCTGCAAGAGTCAAAACCAAAGGGGCAATCAGTTATACGACTTGAATTTCACCTTACGGGTGCTGAAGTCGCGTCCTTTAAATCTGAAGTCGGAAGCAACCTGAACGGCACGCTGCCAATAGAAATCCGCATTGGTCCGGACCACAATCCGGCCTTCAAAGTACTGAAAAGGGGACCGGGCGGCCCCGCGCTCTCGAAGAAAGCCGATAAGATTGCGAGGTTTGTCGGTGACAACTTGGAGTTCACCTATATTCCTGCAATCCGCACAAGTTCTGCAACGGCGGAAGTGGTGTCGCAAATGGTGCAGCAAAAGCTTGCGGTTCTGGAGAGCAACCCAGACTACCAAGGCGCGATGCAAAAAATTGCGCAGCTGCAGAAGCCAATCCTTAAAGACATTTCCAAGCAGATTACGAAGACCCTGAAAAAATTTTTGCCGGACGTCCACTCGGTGAAGGTCGATGTCCCGGAGAGAATGAGGTATCGGAGCGTGCGCCGTGACTGCGAAATCGTCGTTGATGATGGAACTGCAACAACGTTGGATCGAAAGGGTGATGGGATAAAGAGCTTGGCTGCCATTAGCCTGCTGTATGGGGCGGAAAAGACCGTAGCAGCGACTGTGATGGCATTAGAGGAGCCAGAGTCCCATCTCCATCCTGGCGCCATCCATCGCCTTCGTATCGTACTGAATGAGATTTCTACTAAATCTCAAATTGTCATGACGACGCACAACCCACTGTTTGTCGATCGCATCGAGGTTGGGAACAATATTCTTGTTTGCGACAATTGCGCCAACCCGGCGAAGTCCATCGATGAAATTCGGGAAATACTCGGGGTCCGTGCTTCCGATAATTTGAGACACGCACGCGTCGTGTTGGTTGTAGAGGGAGAATCGGATCGCCGCGTGCTCAGTGCAATCCTTGGCCAATTGTCCCATTCAGTCGCGGACAAACTGGAGTCCAATGAAATGGCGATTGAGGGGCTCGCCGGATCCGGTAACCTGAGCCATAAGCTCACTGAAATCCAATCTGCGCTGTGTGCGTCTCATGTTTACTTGGACAATGATCTTGCAGGTCGCGAGGCATTTGAAAGCGCGCAGGAGGACAAGCTTCTTGATGTAAAAGATTGCCACCTAGCTGTCTGTAAGGGCATGCATGATTCAGAAATGGAAGACTGCATCAATCCAGCACTTTACATGCCTAAGATTCTCGCCGAGTTTGGAGTCAATCTTAACTGCAAGGAGTTTCGAAACAACAAGCTCAAGTGGTCTGATCGCGTAAAAAATTGCTTCCAATCTCAAGGAAAAGCATGGAATAAGGGTTTACTTAGTAGGGTCAAGGAGTCTTTGGCCAATGAAGTCTGCTCCTCTCCAGATCAAGCTTTGTTGGCAGAGAAGGGCTCGTCAATGCGTGCGCTCACTGCAGCACTTGAAGGGAAGCTAGATGCATTCGATATCTAACCAATCGCTGCAGGGGACGTTTGCCCCGTCACTCATTTTTCTGCCGCAAAGTGGCCGCCGCCCCATACGCCTCTGAGCTCAAACGTTGCCCCCCCACCGCGATTGTCGCGGTAACGTCCGGCTACTGTCCGATCAAAGTCATTACACTCTGCGGACTCTGCTGAAATACTAGTTCCGCCTAAACGGTGGAGCTCGAAAATGATGAATGTATCGAAACTCGGTCTGCGCTCGCAGCCGCCCTTGAAGCAGAGCTTCAGCAGTTGGTCGGTAAGGCAACTATTGAGCAGGCCAAAGGCAATGAACCGCCCCGCCCGCGACTTTCAGCGGGAGCGCCCACCATCGTTTAACAAAACTCCGCACATCGTTCGCCGTTGGACGTGCGGAGTTTTTTGTGCGCTCCAAGGACAGTTCCTGTGCGCGCATCTGGATGTATTTCGCACGCTGAACGATCTCGCTGGCGTTGGGTATGTCGGCTGCAATTTTTTATTCGCAGCGCGTTGTCCACGGTGCCCGCATCCATCTCGTCGGACGCGGCTTTGTAGAACGTTTTAATCAGTCACGTTACTTTTCCCTTTGTTTGCTGCGTGCCGCTATAGCTCCGTCCAACGCGGCTTTCAAGTTATATGTCATGCGTTGGGCGCGCTGATCAGCGCCCCAATCTCGAATTTCGTTGCTTCGGCGGCATTCTTCATATTTGAGGCGGCCGCAGCAACATGCCCCGCAGTCGCGACAAGCGACGCGTTTGCATTTGCTGCAAAGCAGGTCTACATCTGCATCAACACGGCAGCCACAAGCGAAACAAAATGACAAAACAAAAGACCGCGTACCTTTATAGCACTCAGCATAATTTTCACCTATAAAACGCAGCCAATTTTTATGCTTCTGCTCTACTTTGTCTTTTTGAACAGCCCCCATATACTCATCCCCTATTCTTGGCAACCTCACGTGTGGAGCGTATCACGATGTCTACATGGCAGACTTCGCTGCTCTCCTTGGCCTGCGGCATCAACAGCCGGCTGCGTCCGCTAAACCGCAGGAGCCGACCGACGCCGAGTTCAACCGCGTCAATGTACGATGCCGCTGCCAAATTGAAGCGGACGCCGCAACGCCAATCGATTTGATGGATTCTGTACGCCCCGCGATGGGGCGCCGCAGACTTCATGCATCACGCCGCAGGTCCTCCAGCACGTTTCTGTGCGCATCCAGAATCAATGGGGTCACCATTTCGCCGTTTGAGTCAATAGAGCCGCACGCGCTCTTCCCCGGTCATGCCGAGGAGAAGTGCCCGTCTTGTCGCTGACCACCAGCCGTTGTGTTTCATACGGCGCGAAGATCGCGTCAGTCACCGTTCTGGTTAAGGCCGCGTCAGCGGCCCTTGCTGCTATCCAAACACTCATCGGTCATCGCGGATCCCGTCCAGGTGCACGTCGCGCGTGGCACAGAATCACGGGCTCAAGGCCCACCCCTTGATGGCTCGGTCCGCGTGCGGTCTTGCGTACAACACGGGTGCCGACGTTCGCGACCTTTCAGAGTCCTGGTTCGAAGCCAAACCCCGTTTCCGGCCTGCGACCGTCAGCGTGATCAGCCAAAGGCGCGTGTGAGATCGAACGGTGTGCCTTCGTGCAGCATGTGGTAGCAGGCGCGTGCCAACTTGTGTGCCACCGCCTTGATCGCGACGATGCGGTGCTTGCGTGCGCGTTTGCGTTCGTACCATCGCCGGATCAGCGGATCGAAGCGCACCGCGTAATTGGCCGCTTCCATGAACGCCCAGCACAGGTACCGGTTACCGCACTTGCGATTGCCGTGACCCTTCCGCTTGCCGTTGGACAGCCGCACGCTTTCGACCATGCGGCAGTACGACGCATAGTCGCCGACCGAAGCAAAGCGTTCGATGGCGCCGCTCTCCAGCAGGATCGTCATGCCCAGGATCGGGCCGATCCCCGGCACACTTTGCAGACGCGCCAGAAGATCCGGGCGCGCCAGATCCTTGCGGATCCAGTGCTCCAGTGCCGTGATCTGATCTTGCACTGTCAGCCACAGCTTGAACTGAATCAGCACGCCGTAGCGAGTGGAGAGCTCGGGAAACAGGTCGACAAGCTGCGATGGCGACAGCTGTCGCAGCTTGTTGGCCGACAGTTGTTTGCCGGTGCTGCGACTGAAGCTGGACTGGATCGACAGCATCAGTCGCACGGCTTGACGCACCAAACTGAAGCGACGGCGTAACAGGTCGCGTGCGCCGCGTTGCTCGCGCGGATAGATGTAGCCTTCGGGCAACAGACCCAGGCGCATCAGCTGCGCCAAATGCAAGGCATCGGAGTGATCGTCGCCATGCTTAAGGCCGTCGTACTGCGGGATCGCCGTGGTATTAACCAGGCGCACGGTATAGCCGTGATCCATCAGGCCATCGACCAGCCAATACCAGTTGTAGGTGGACTCCACCGCCACGCCGACCAGGTTATTTTTGTAAGGCGCCAGATCGGTGAGCAGGCGTTCAAGCTCATTGGGTCTTCGACGCTGCAGCACCGGCTTGCCGTCATCATCCATGATGGCCAACACACTGTTGCTGGAATGCAGATCGATGGCTGCGTAAAGTGACATGGCTGCCTCCTGTCGCTGGGCGACGTTGAACTGTGGTAGTTCCAACGTACCGCCACGCGCGGGAGGCGGCGACATGAGTCTTCAGGGTCATCGATTTCGACCATCCGAACCCAGGTCGGAATGCGCTTTCGAGAGACCGCATTGGGTAGCGCATTCAACCGATCAACGCCGACATGTGGCAGGCCCTGTTCGTCAGCGAGCTGATCGTCGGTGATCGCCGGTGCGATGCACTCGTGCCGGCGGCCCTGCCTCAAGTGTCTTTGCGAAGATCAGCCAGCGCATCCGTGTGCGCGTCCAGCGCCGCCGCGTGACTTGCGATCGTGCGCCACGGATCCTGCTTCTGTCCCAGGCGCCGCATGATATTGCCGATGTTGTAGCGGTCCGCGCGCAGCTTGCCGTCGCCCAGTTCGTCCCAGTCCAGTGGCGTGGCGACGGGTGCTCCGGGACGTGCGCGCACCGCATAGGGCGCGACCGCGGTCTGGCCGTAGGCATTGCGCATGATGTCGAGATACAACCGGCCGCCCCGCTGGTTCTTGCGCTGCTCGGTGGTCAGCTCCCCGGGTGCGCGTGCCGCCGCCACCTCCGCGACATGGCGCGCGAACTCGCGCACGGCATCGAAATCCGCGCTGGCGTCCAGCGGTGTCACCACATGCAGGCCGCGCGAGCCCGTGGTCATGACGAAGGTTTCAAGACCAATATCCTCGAGTACCTGGCGCATGGTGCGTGCGGCCACGCGCACCGTGTCGAAATCGTCGCTGCCCGGATCCAGGTCGAAGATCATGCGGTCGGGATGATGTGGCTGATCCGCGCGGGCCAGCCACACATGCGGCGTGATGCAGGCCTGGCCGGCCAGATACACCAGCGTTGCCGCATCATTGCACATGCAATGCACCACCTTGCCGTTTTCCTTGGGCAGCGTGACACGCGCGATCCACTGCGGAAAATAATCGGATGCATTCTGTTGATAGAAGCCGTCGCTGGCGATGCCGTCGGGGAATCGATGCAGGGTCAGCGGCCGATCCTCGAGGTGCGGCAGCATGACGTCGGCCACGTCGCGGTAATACCCCACCAGATCGCTCTTGGTGTAGCCCGCCTGCGGAAACAGCACCTTGTCGGGGTTCGATATCTCGATTGCATGTCCATCGATATTCATGACGTGTCCTCGCGTACGACCTCCTGCGGAGCCTTGTCGTGGCGCAAGCCGAGGAACCGGGGGTGGCGCAGCTTGCCGTCGGCGGTCCACTCGGTGAAGCCGACCTGCGCCACCATGTCCGGCGTCACCCAGTGCATGTCGCCAGCGGCAAGTGCATTGTCATCGAATGCGGGGCGCTCGCGTTCGAGCGCTGTCAGTGACTTGTGCAGCGAACGCAACTGCTCGTCGTCGAATCCGGTTCCCACCAGGCCGGCGTAGCGCAATTCGCCGGCATCGAAATAACCCAGCGCCAACGCGCCGAAGCCGATCCGGCTGCCTTTCGGTTCGGTGAAACCGCCGATGACGAACTCCTGCCGGTGCACGCATTTGAGTTTCAGCCATTGCCGCGACCGGGTGCCGACATAAGGGCTGTCGGCGCGTTTGCCGAGGACACCCTCCCATCCCTTGTCGCAGGCAGTGCGCAGATAGCTTTCCCCATCGGTATTGCGATGCGGGGTGTAGCGCAACGGATCGGCAAAACGCAGCGCCTTGCGCAGCAGCTGCTTGCGCGCACGCAATGGCAGGTCGGTGAGGCACCGCCCGTCGAAATACAGAAGGTCGAACAGGTAGTAGTACACGGCGATGCCGCTGGCCCGCGCTTTGGCCGCGTCGGTGATGCCGGATCGGCCCTGCAGGCGCGAGAAACTGGTCAGTTTTCCGTCAAAGGCCACAATTTCGCCATCGACGATGCAGTCGCCGTGTGTCTGCGCAGCGAGTGCATCGACCAGCTCCGGATAGGTGTCGTCCTGCCGCTGCCTATTGCGTGACCACAACCGTACGGTGTCGCCCTTGATGTAGGCCAGGCACCGCACGCCGTCCAGCTTGCGCTCGAAGATCCAGTCGCTGTCGGTGAACGGGTCATGCGACAAGGTGGCCAGCATCGGATCGATCCACGCCGGCAGCGCCGTGCTGCGCACGCGTTCCCGCTGGGCATCGGTAAGCCCGGCAAACAGGTCCTCAGCCGGCATCGTCGTCTTCGTCGGCGATCTGTTCCATGGTGCGCGCACTGAGCACCGACTTCGTCTCGGTGCTGACCGGATTGCGCCGCGCATCGGCCGCCTCGTCGTCCATTTTCACCAGCAGCCACTGCGCCTTGCCGCGCTCCCTCCTGAAACGCGTCAGCGCATAGCCGCCGCGCAGCTTGCGGCCCTCCAGCCAGACCGAGATGTGACCGTCCTGGTGCGCATCCGTCATGGACACACTGTCGTCATCGTCGGTGTTCTTGAGATTGCGATAGCTGCCGGCATCCCAGACCATCACCGTGCCGCCGCCGTACTGGTCCTCGGGAATGGTGCCCTCGAAATCCGCATAATCCAGCGGGTGATCCTCCGTTTCCACGGCAAGACGCTTTTCGCTCGGGTCGGTGGACGGGCCCTTGGGGACGGCCCAGGATTTCAGCACGCCATCGACCTCCAGGCGAAAGTCATAGTGCAAGCGCGAGGCATCGTGTTTCTGGATCACGAACAGCGGGTGCTTGCCGCTTTTGCCTTTGTCACCGGACGGCTCGCCGGTGCGGCGAAAGTCGCGCTTGTCGCGATACAACTTGAGTTTGTCGTCCGCGCTCATGCCGTCATTGTAGCGATACCTTACGCGCTGCCGAGCCCGTCCCCGCGGCCCCGTTTGGGCAGCGCTCAGCCTGGTGCCGACGGGGCTTGTTGGCTGCTGGATCGAGGGAGCATGGCCTGTTGCTGCCGCGACCACAGGCAGCAGCTATGCTGCGCATGTCGATCCCACAGGGAAGATCATCATGCACATCGCCCGCCGCCTGATCCGTCTCGGTCTGGCCCTGCTGGTGTTCACGGCCCTCCCCGCGCTGGCGACGCCGGCGTTGTGGGTGGTGCACAAGGCCGACAGCACGGTGTACCTGTTCGGCACGGTGCATCTTCTGCCCGGCCACGCCCAATGGCGCTTTGCGGAGCTGAACAAGGCGCTGACGGCAAGCCAGGCGCTGTATGTCGAGGAAAACGACGACAACCCGACGCGCATGCAGGCGCTGGTGGCGCGGTACGGACTGGATGTGGCGCATCCGTTGTCCGCCAAGCTGGACAAGACAACCCGGGCGCTGCTGAAGCAGGCGGCGAAGACAGCCGGGTTGCCCAACGGGGTGGCCACGCTGGAACCGATGCGGCCATGGCTGGCTGCGGTGACCCTGACCATGGCGCCATTGCTCAAGGCCGGCCTGGATCCGAAAAAAGGCGTGGACCAGCAGCTGCGTGCGCAGATGAAAAAGGCGGGCAAACCCGTACACGGCTTCGAATCATCCGCCGACCAGATCCGCTACATGGCCAATCTTTCGCCGAAGGTACAGCTGGATTTCCTGCGCGCCACGCTGAAGGATTTCGACAAGGCACAGCAGGAATTGCATGCTCTTGTCGCCGCATGGCAAGCCGGCGATGTGAAGACGCTGGGGCAGCTCAGTGATCTGCAGATGCGCAGGCAATCGCCGCAGCTGTATCGGCGCCTGATCGTCAATCGCAACCACAACTTCGCGAAACAGATTGCCGCGCTCCTGGACAAGCCCGGGACCCGCTTCGTGGCGGTCGGCGCGGCGCATCTGGCCGGGCCGGACAGCGTGCAGCATCAGCTGGAAACGCGTGGCATCCACGTCGAACGCCAGCGCCCTTGAGCCGCCTCGCCGGGCGGATCAATGAGCAACGCGACGGATCCGCCTGCTTGCCGATAATCAGCCTATTTCCCGCAAGCTTTTTGCGGAAAGCGCCTTGGCTTCCCGCAAGCAGGCGGCTCCGTCGCTGACGCTCCTTGAGCCGCCCTACGCGGGAAGGCGCCTTTCTGGCACCATCATGGCCTTGATCTCACGATTTCCCGCATGCCCATGAACCTGCAAGCCAATTTCGAACAGATCGCGCTGAAGGATTACGCCGAGCGCGCGTATCTGGACTACTCCATGTACGTGGTGCTGGAACGCGCCTTGCCGTTCATTGGCGATGGTCTGAAACCCGTGCAGCGGCGCATCATCTTCGCCATGAGCGAGCTGGGTCTGGCCGCCGGTGCCAAACCGAAGAAATCCGCGCGCACCATCGGCGATGTCATCGGCAAGTTCCACCCGCACGGCGACAGTGCCTGCTACGAGGCCATGGTGCTGATGGCGCAGCCGTTCTCGTACCGCTACCCGCTGGTCGACGGTCAGGGCAATTTCGGCTCGCCGGATGATCCCAAGAGTTTCGCGGCGATGCGCTACACCGAATCCAAGCTGCATCCGGTGGCCGAGGTGCTGCTGGGCGAAGTCAGCCAGGGCACGGTGGAATGGAGCCCCAATTTCGACGGCACGCTGGAGGAACCCAACTGGCTGCCCGCGCGTCTGCCGCACATCCTCTTGAACGGCTCCATGGGCATCGCGGTGGGCATGGCCACGGACATCCCGCCGCACAACCTGCGCGAGTTGGCCGCCGCCTGCATTCACCTGCTGGACGAACCCGGTGCCGACATCGCCGCGCTGTGCGAGCACGTCAAGGGACCGGATTACCCCAGCAGCGCCGAGATCGTCACCCCGCGTAAGGATTTGCGCAGCATGTACGAGACCGGCCACGGCTCGGTGCGCGCGCGCGCCGAATACGGCAACGAGGACGGCAGCGTGGTCATCACCGCCCTGCCCTATCAGGTTTCCCCCTCCAAGGTGCTGGAACAGATCGCCGCGCAGATGCGCGCCAAGAAACTGCCCATGCTGGAGGACCTGCGTGATGAATCCGATCACGCGCATCCGATCCGCCTGGTGCTGGTGCCGCGCTCGTCGCGCGTGGATACCGACGAGATGATGCAGCATCTGTTCGCCACCACCGATCTGGAAAAGAGCTACCGCGTCAACCTCAACATGATCGGACTGGACGGCCGGCCGCAGGTGAAAAACCTGAAGGGCATCCTCGGCGAGTGGCTGAAGTTCCGCACCGATACGGTCACCAAGCGTCTGAAACACCGCCTCGGCAAGGTGGAGCGACGCCTGCATCTGCTGGAAGGCCTGCGCATCGCCTATCTCAATCTCGATGAAGTCATTCGCATCATCCGCAGCGAAGACCATCCGCGAGCGGCGCTGATCGCCCGCTTCAATCTCTCCGAGGAGCAGACCGATTACATCCTGGAAACGCGCCTGCGGCAGCTGGCGCGGCTGGAGGAAATGAAGATCAGCGGCGAGACCGACGAACTGGAGGCCGAGCGCGCACGCATCAACGTGCTGCTGAAATCGCCGGCCAAGCTGAAGACACTGATCAAGCAGGAAATCGCCGCGGACGCGGAAAAGTTCGGCGACGATCGCCGCTCGCCGCTGGTCGAGCGCGAGGCCGCGCAGGCGCTGGACGAAAGCGCCCTGGTGGTCTCCGAGCCGGTCACCATCGTGCTGTCCACCAAGGGCTGGATCCGCGCCGCCAAGGGGCACGACGTGGATGCGGAGGGCCTCAACTATCGCGATGGCGACGCCCTGGCAGGCTTCGCCCGCGGCCGCACCAACCAGCAGGCGGCGTTCATCGATTCCACCGGACGCAGCTATTCCACACCCGCGCATTCGCTGCCTTCGGCACGCGGCAATGGCGATCCGCTGACCGGTCGCTTCAGCCCCCCGGCGGGGGCGCGCTTCGACGCCGTGGCTGCCGGTGACAACGAACAGCGTCTGGTGCTGGCTTCGGATTTCGGCTACGGCTTCCTCACCCGCTTCGAATCGCTGACCAGCCGGCAGAAGGCCGGCAAGCAGATCATCAGTCTGCCCGACGACGCGCGCGTCCTGGCTCCGGCCTACGTCAGCGACGCGGCACGCGACCGTATCGTGGTGGTCACCACCGAGGGCCACCTGCTGATGTTCTCCGTGGCCGAATTGCCTGAACTGGACAAGGGCAAGGGCAACAAGCTGATCGAGATCCCCAGGGCCAAACTGACCAAGGGGGACGAGCGCGTGGCCGGCATCGCCGTGGTGGCCGAGGACTCGGGTGCGGTGACGCTGTACGCGGGCCAGCGCAAGCTGACCCTGAAGTGGGCGGACCTGGTCGAATACGGTGGCAACCGCGCCAGCCGCGGGGGCTTGCTGCCGCGCGGTCTGCGCCGCGTCGAGCGCATCGAGACCAGCGCGTGAACGCCTCCGTTGAGGTAGTCCACTTGTGTCCTTAAACGTACACCCCCTCTCGGTGATGCCTCCGAATCGTCATCCCGGCGAAGGCCGGGATCCATTGTCGCTCTGATGCTACAAAGTCAAAATGGATCCCGGACTTCGCCGGGATGACGAGCATGCAGAGCCGGTTTTACTGATGGTTCGCGGATTTCGATGAGATGCGGAGATAGATAGGACCTCCGTCCCCGGCCAAACGGAGTTCGATGAATTTTCCCTGTACAACGTCCGGATGCGAAATGCGCACATTCACTTGCATGACAACCCACTGATGAAACGCTGGCTGCGGTGTCTGGGCGGGGCGCTGCTGATCGTGACCGCCATTGTCTTCGGCACCGGGTGGTATCTGCTGGCCGGCAGCGTGCCGACGCTGGACGGCCAGGTGCAGGTCGAACATGCACTGGCTGCACCGGTGAAAATCAGCCGCGACAAACTGGGCGTGGCCACCATCACCGCGCACAACCGTGAGGACCTGGCATATGCGTTGGGCTTCACGCACGGGCAGGAACGATTCTTCCAGATGGACCTGCTGCGCCGCTCGGCCGCGGGCGAGCTGGCGGCGCTGGTGGGACCGGCGGCGATCAAGATGGATCGCGATCATCGGCGACACCGTTTCCGCGAGCGCGCGCATGCCCGCATCGCGCAACTGCCCGCGTCCAGCCGCACGCTGCTGGATGCGTACCGCGATGGCGTCAACGCGGGGTTGCGGGAGCTTCGCGTGCGGCCCTGGGAATACCTGCTGCTGGGCAAGACGCCCGCACCGTGGCGCGACGAGGATACCCTGCTGGTCATCGACGCCATGTTCCTGGATCTCAACGGCAATGGCACCAACACGCGCGAGCTCAATCTGGCGCGCCTGCGTGCCGTCCTGCCGGCGCCACTCGTCTCGTTCCTGGGCCGCCGCGACGGTCGCTGGGAAGCACCGCTGCAAGGCCCGGTCACACCGCCACCGGTGATTCCGTCTGCAGCCGTGATCAACCTGCGCCAGGGCACACCGACCGGCCACGAAAGCGTCACGCTGGCGGCCGGCAACTTCCCCGGCAGCAACAATTTCGCCGTTGCCGGCGCGCTGACGGGCGGCGCGGCCATCGTCGCCAACGACATGCACCTGGGCCTGCGCGTGCCCGACATCTGGTTCCGGGCCCGCATGCGCTATCCCGGAAGCAACGGCCATGCGGTCGATCTGAACGGCCTCACCCTGCCCGGCACGCCGCTGCTGATCGCCGGAAGCAACGGCCATATCGCGTGGGGCTTCACCAACAGCTACGGCGACTGGATGGACTGGGTGCGCATCCTGCGCAAACCCGGCGATCCCTCGCGGTACCGCGTACCCGGCGGCTGGGCGCGATTCCGGGTGCATCACGAAACCATCGAGGTCAGCGGACAGGCGCCGCAGCACGAAACTGTGCGCGACACGCGCTGGGGTCCGATCATGGCCAGGGACACGGAGGGGACACCGCTGGCACTGGCCTGGATCGCGCAGCTGCCGCGTACGCACAACCTGAACCTGCTGAAGTTGGAGCAGACGCAAGACGTGCACGATGCACTGGCGATCGCGCCGACCATCGGCATGCCGCCCCAGAACTTCGTGGTCGGCGACACGGCCGGCAACATCGGCTGGACCCTCACCGGCAATGCCCTGCCGCTGCGCGAGGGCTTCGATCCGGGTATGCCCGCGGACTGGTCGCAAGCGGCCACGGGCTGGACCGGATTCGCCCGGCCGGCGCAGTTTCCCCGCATCGAGAATCCAGCCGATGATCGCCTGTGGACGGCCAACAACCGCACCACCGGCGGCGCATGGTTGCAGCTGCTGGGCGATGGTGGTTTCGCGCTGGGCGCGCGGGCGCAGCAGATTCGCAACGACCTGCGTGCGCACACGCATTTCAAGCCTCGCGACCTGTTGTCCGTGCAGCTGGACGATCACGCGATATTTCTGACGCGTTGGCACACGTTGCTGCAAGCGACCCTGCGCACCCGCAACGATCACCATCTGGATGCCATGCGCCGCCTCGTCACACATTGGTCCGGCCACGCCGGTATCCACAGCGTGTCCTACCGTATCGTGCGCGCGTTTCGCGTGCAGGTGACGAAGGATGTGCTGGCGCCGTTCAATGCGCGACTGAAAAAGCGCTTCCCGGATTTCAGCTGGCCACTGCGCAGCGAAGCGGCGGTATGGGCACTGCTGCAGAAGCAACCCATGCACATGCTGGCACCGCGCTATCCGAGCTGGAACGCATTGCTCGTCGAGGCCGCCCGAAAGGTAAACACGTCGCTCTCCGCGCAACCGGGCGGCCTCGACAAACAGACCTGGGGCAAGCGCAACATCGCGCAGATCGACCATCCGCTGGCCGCGGCACTGCCACCCATCGTCGGTTACTGGCTGGATATGCGGCATCAGCCATTGCCCGGCGATCACTACATGCCGCGCGTGCAGGCACCGGCGTTTGGCGCCTCCGAGCGTTTCGGCATCCAGCCCGGCAACGAAGCGCACAGCTATCTGCACATGCCCGGCGGGCAGAGCGACAATCCACTGTCACCATTCTATGGCGCGGGGCACCAGGCGTGGGTGCACGGCCGTCCCACGCCGCTGCTGCCCGGCACCGCCACCCACCACCTCACATTGACGCCCGACAATACGGGAACGTAGGGTGGATCAAGGAGCAACGCGACGGATCCGCCTGCTTGCCTTGCGCCATCAATTTCCACGCCAGCAGGCGGCTCCGTCGCTGACGCTCCTCGAGCCGCCCTACTCCTTGAGCCGCCCTGCGCCATACGCGGTTACAGGCGCGAGAAGGACCACGACTGCATGCGGCCGCCCGTGTACGGCATCACGCCGTGGAACGGCCGCGGATCTTCGTCGAACACCAGCGGCAGGAAATGGCGGTCGCCCTCCCACATCGGCAACTGGTCCATGTGCTGGCGCGCGACCCATTCCAGCGTGCCTTCGTGATTGCCTTCGTGTGGCGTGCCGGCAAAACGATCGACCAGAAAGATAAACCCCAGCCAGTCCTCGCCGTGCTTGCCGAACCCCGGCCAGCTGATGGTGCCGCGCAGTTGCATCGACATGCATTCGATGCCCGCTTCCTCGCGGATCTCCCGACGCATGCCACTGGCGATGTCCTCGTCCGGTTCCAGCTTGCCGCCCAGGCCGTTGTACTTGCCCAGGTGATGATCGTCCCGACGCGTATTGCGATGGATCATCAGCACCTGCGAGCGATCCGGCGAGAGCACGTAACCGAGAGTGGCAACAATGGGTGTATAGGCCATGATGGGCGCAACGGGCGAAAATGCGTATTGTACGCATCCCACGGCACTCTCCCGGACCTGCAGCACACCGCGCAGCATGTGACCATGCAAGACATGACCAAGCCTCCCGCCTTACGCCACATGTGGAAGACCGGCCGATGCGTCGTGCTGATGCTGGCGGCGGCCCTTTCGCTGCCGGCGTGCGGCAAACAGGCCAAATCCATGCGGTCGCGCGAAATACGGCTGGATGGCAGCACCTATCAGGTGGTGACGCTGCGGCTGGATCGGGACAGACTGCGCCTGTACTGGCACAACCCCGAGACTGGCCAGGCCTTCGGCAGCATCGAAACGTTGCGCAGCTGGGGCCAGAGCCGCGGGCGAAAGCTGCTGTTCGCGGCCAACGCCGGCATTTACGATCGCCAGAACGCGCCGCTGGGGCTGTATGTGGAGAATGGCAAGACCCTAGTGCCGCTGAACACCGCACATGGCGATCCGCATGCAGGCAATTTCTCGCTGCAGCCCAACGGCGTGTTCGCGATCGACGACAAGGGCAGCGCCACGGTGGAAACGACAAAGGCCTACGCAGCGCGACATCCGCACGTGCGCTGGGCGACCCAGTCCGGCCCGATGCTGGTCATCAATGGCCATATCAACCCGAACTTTCACCGCCATTCGGACAGCATGAAGTGGCGCAGCGGAGTCTGTGCCCGACATGGCAATCAGGTGATCTTCGCGGTCAGCAACGTCCCCGTGAACTTCTACAGCTTCGCGCGCATGTTCCGCGACCGGCTGGACTGCAGCGACGCCCTGTATCTGGACGGCACTATCTCGCAGCTGTACGTCAACAATGCATATTACGGCGCACCCAGCCTGATGGTGCGATCCTACGCGGCCATGTTCGGCGTGTTCGCTGCGCCGGCTTCGGCGAGGAGCGCCTCCGCACCTGTCCAGGCCGCGGAAACGCCGTGACACCGCACCGGCTCACCGTACGGCCTTCGGAAGCGACTCTCCGCCGCCCTGCAATCAGGCGCCGCCCAGCTTGATGGACAGCGCCTGCAGGCGGGGCGACTCCGGCGCCAGCTTACGCGCGGCGTGCAAGTCCTTGCGGGCCCCTGCGTCATCACCGTTGCCGATGCGTTTCTCGGCACGATCCAGATAGGCGCTGGCCAGGCGATGGCGCAGTGCATCATGGGCGCTGTCGCCGGGGTCCAGTTGTTCCAGGGTATCCAGCATGCTGTCGGCGCGATCCAGATGGCCGGCCTTGAGTGCTGTCTGGAACAGCTGGGTGGCGCGCCCGGCCAGCGACTGCAACCCTTGCAGTGCACCCGGATTGTTGGCATCGATCGTCAGCGCTTGGCGATACAGGTCGTAGGCGCAGGCGCCGGGCGGCAACATGATGTCACCGGCGCGCGCGGCGGCGTGCGCGCGCTTCAACAATGCATCGATCTTCGCCTGCTGCTTCGGCGGCAATGCCGGATTGCCGCCGCCGGGGCCGGCCGAGGGCGCCTGCACCTGTGCCTTTACGCTCTTCAGTCGCGACTGCGCGGCGGCCAGGTCGGCCGACTTGGGCGCCAGCTTCGCTGCCTGCGTCAGCAGCTGCGAGGCCTGCTGGAAATCCTGGCTGTCGATGGCGGCATTGGCCTGCACCACGAGAGCCTGCGCCACCTGTCCCAGGCCGGCCCTGGCCTGCGCGTTGTCAGCATCGGTCTCGAGGACCGCGCGGTACTGCGCCAGCGCATTGTCGTCCCCACTGCCGGTGAAGCGTCCGGCCTGCATATCCCGACGCGCTTCGTCGAGGTGTTTCTGCGTGACCTCCTGGGCTTTCTTGCGCGCCTGGGTCACAGCGGCCCGCAGCGAGGGCAGATCGCCGTAATGCGGCATGGCCGCGGCGATGCGCTCGACCTGCGACGACGCGGCATCCAGATCGCCCTTGCGCAACGCGGCGCGCGCCTGAGCAGCCCACGCATCGCCTACCTGCTCCAGACCATGCCGCGCCACCGCATTCGCCGGATCCACGGCCAGGGCCTTGCGATACAACGCGGCGGCCCCCTGATCTCCGCTCAGGTTGCCGGCTTTGCGCTGGGACTGGGCCTCTTCGATGATGGCGTTGGTTTGCGCCTGTGACTGCTGCGCATGGGCAATTTTCTGCGCCAGGCTCTCGACGGCACTGCCGCCTCCCAGCAGGGCGCGGGCATTCCCCAGATTCTGTTGGGCCTGCGCGTAATGGTGCGCAACCAGCGCCTTGCGGGCCCGAGCGAGTTCGGCCTGCCCGACCTTGCGCAGGCCCCTGAGAGCGCGTTCGTTGTCCGGTTCCAGCGCCCGGGCGCCCTCGTAAAGCGAACGTGCACCTGTGCCGTCAGTGGACTCGAGATGGCCTCGGGCCAGCGCTGTATCGGCCCGTTTCAGCAAGGCATTCATGCGCGTGGGGGGCAACAATGCACGCAGCGCACCCTGATTGAACCATGCCAGCGCCCCCAGAATGATCAATAGCGCAAGCGTTCCAAGCACCCAGAACATCCGGGTGAAACGGCCGGTGGCCATCCTGTGTTCGTCGGCGGGCCCGCGCTGGTGGGTCTGTGCCGCTGTATTCTTCTTGACGCGAGTGCGCCGCTGCCCCGGGCGCTGCCCCGGACGTACGCCCGGGCGCGCCGCGGACGCATCCAGCTGATCCAGATTGCCCAGGGTCGGTTCCTTTCGATCGCGGCGGGAATCGTTTTCACTCATACGGTCGGTTCGTGTCGATCATTGGCAGACGATCAGTGTAGTGGGTCACTGTAATGGACTCACTCCATTGAGACTCCATCGCCGCCGCAGCGTTCAATCGCCCACCCGGCGCGCGTCGATCACATTGGGCAGCGCGGCCAACCGGTCCAGAAGCGCGGAGAGCTGCCCGTAGTCCTGTACACGCAGGGTGTAGAACATGTCCACTTCCGCAGTGCGCGTGAAGATGCGGCTGGACGAGGCCACGATGGGGCAGGACATGTTGGTGATGACGCTGGTGGCATCCTTGAGCAGGCCCTTGCGTTCATAGCCGCGAACACGGATGTCCACCGCATAGGCGCTGGCCGGCGCACGCCCCCAGCTGGCGTCGATGACGCGTTCAGGATGCCGTGTTGCCAGCCGCATCAGGCTGGGACAGTCGGCGCGATGCACGGACACGCCGCGGGCACGGGTGATGAATCCGCGCACCGGATCGCCGGGCAGCGGCTGGCAGCAGCGTGCCAGGCTCGTCATGAGATCGCTGACGCCTTCGATGCGGATGGCGCCGGCCTCGGCGCGTGCCGAGCGGACCGGCGACGCGGACTGGGTCACCTCCGGCGTGGGCGCCTCTTTTTCGTGCAGGACGCGCGCCAGCTGGCCGGTGCTGATCTCGCCCAGGGCCAGCGCCTCCAGCAATGCATCCTGATCCTTGAGACCGAAGCGCCCGGGCAGCGATTCCAGGTCGGTATCGCGTACGGCCAGACGTTTCAGTTCATGCTCCAGCACAGCACGGCCGGCGGTCAGGTTGTGCTCGTGCGCGCTGCGACGGAACCAGCTGCGCACCTTGTCGCGGGCACGGGCAGTGTGTAGATAGCCCTGGTGCGGCGACAACCAATCGCGGCTGGGATCGGACACCTTGCTGGTCAGTATCTCCACGCTGTCGCCACTGCGCGGCTGGAAGGTCAGCGGCACGATGCGGCCATTGACCTTGGCGCCGCGGCACCGGTGGCCCACCTCGGTATGCACGTGATAGGCAAAATCCAGCACCGTGGCACCGGCACGCAGATCCATCACTTCACCGCGCGGCGTCAGCAGATAGACCCGCTCCTCGCCCAGTTCGGAACGGAAATCCGCCATCAGGTTGGCGTCGTCGTCGCCGCGATGTTCCAGCAGCTCGCGCATCCAGGCGATGCGCTTGCCGAACCCCGGATCGTTGCCGCTGCCCTCCTTGTAGCGCCAGTGCGCGGCTACACCCAGTTCGGATTCGTGATGCATGGCGTGCGTGCGGATCTGCACCTCCAGCACCTTGCCTTCGGGCCCCATGACGGCGGTATGCAATGAGCGGTAATGGTTGCCCTTGGGCCGCGCGATGTAGTCATCGAACTCGCCCGGAATATGCATCCAGCGCCCGTGCACCACGCCCAGCACCGCATAGCAGGCGGCCACATCGTCGACCAGTACGCGTACTGCACGTATGTCGTACAACTCGGAAAAATCCAGCCCCTTGCGTTGCATCTTCCTGTAGATCGAGAAGATGTGCTTGGGCCTGCCGGCCAGATCCGCACGAATGCCGGCTGCGTCCAGCGCGGTACGCAACTCGCCGATGCAGGTGGCGATGAAACGCTCGCGATCGGCACGGCGTTCATCCACCAGACGTGCGATGCGCTTGTAGGTCTGCGGTTGCAGGTAACGGAAGGCCAGATCCTCCAGTTCCCATTTGAGCTGCCAGATACCCAGTCGATTGGCCAGCGGCGCGTGGATGTCGGCAGTCAGGCTGGCCAGCTGCCGCGCCTCTTCTGCGGGCAGCGCGGATGCCGCACGCATGCGCGCCAGCTGCCGCGCCAGCAACACGAACACCACGCGCAGATCGCGGATGATGGCCAGCAGCAACCGCCGCAACCCCTCGCTTCCGCCGCCGTGTTCGGCATGCAGCGACCACACTTTCTCCGCTGCCTGCTGCCCTTCCACCAGGCGCGTCAGCGCAGGCGGTGGCGATTCGGCCAGATCCAGCCAATGGCTCGTCCCGCACTGCTCCACCTCGAACCACAATGCCGCAGCCAGCGTCTGGTCGTCGCAATCGAGGGCGTCCAGGAGACCCAGCACCACGAGACATTCCGTCTGCCGTGCGGGGTCCAGCCGCCCGGCTTCGCGCAGAGGCGTTGCCAGCGCAGGACGTTTTTCACGCCACTTCGTGAGACTGGACGGGCAGCTGGTGGTGGTGGCGATCATGGATCAAGTCTAAGCGATCCCCGCCACACCTTTGCTGAGCGACGCGCAGGCGGAGAACACGCCGATGTGGCGCCACGGACAGACTGATGGCTATCATGCAATCATGAAAACACTCACGTCACTAATTCTTCTCGCGCTGCTCTGCGGCTCCGGCGCGGCGCTGGCGCAGGATGCCGCGTCGCTGAAGGCGCAAATGGCGCCGCAGACCTTCAAGGCCGCGGGGCTGGATACGCTGTCACCACGCCAGCTTGCGACCCTGGAACACTGGCTGCGCAATCATCCGCAGGCCATGCAGCCGGATCAGAATGCGCCGCCGCCCGCCGCTCGCATGGGCGCCAGGGATCTGCAAAAGCCTAGGCATCATCGCGCGTCGGAACCGGATCGCATCACCTCGACGGTGGTGGGCACGTTCAGCGGCTGGCGCCATGGCAGCGTCATCACCCTCGCCAATGGACAAAAATGGCAGGTGGTGGGCGATAGCGACTTCTATATCCCGCGCACTCCGCACATCAAGGCCACCATCAAGCATGGCTTCATGGGCGGTTATCTTCTCACCGTGCACGGGTACAACACATCCGCCCGGGTCAAGCGCATACAGTAGCTCGCAGCAGGTTGCCGCCGGGGGACCACACCGGCAGGCGTCGCAGCGCTCGATCGGCCCCGGGGCGGCTCCCGATGCGGCCTACCCTCTATCGCCCGCCTTTTTCAGGGCGCGCGACAAACGCTTGGGCGAAACAGGTTGCGCGGTCTTCAGCTCCTGCGCGAACAGCGACACCCGCCACTCCTCGATCATCCAGCGCAAGTTCTCCAGCGCTTCGCCGCGATGACCTTCGGCCCTGAGCTGCAACCAGGCACGCCAGTAAGGCAGCACCTGCAACATGCGCTGCTGGTCCTTGCCCGGGTCCTGGCGCAGGCGTTCGGCACGCATCTGCATGGCCTTGAGGTAACGGCACACGTGGCTCAAGCGTTCGCCCGACATATCCCGCAGAAAGCCGGGGGTCAGCAGCGCATCCAGCTGCTCGTGCATGTCATCGTAGCTGGCCGGCGCGAACCCCATCAGCGGCGGGTCGAGCCACGGCTTGAGTTCCGCCTGCGCCTCGATGACGGGCTCGACTTGCTTCAGGCGTTCCACGGCAGCGGCAAACAGCCGGCTGGCCAGATCCGTTTCCAATGCCTGGAATGCATCGCGGGTGCGCACGTCCAGAGCGTGCTCCGCCAGCAGACCGCTGAAGGCGCTTTCCACGATGTCTTCGCGCAAGCTGTCGATGCTGCCGATCGGCGTGTACTTCAGCGCCAGCATGTGGCCGATCGGCAACTGCCGGCGGGCACGCTTGAACGCCCCCGCCAGCGCCATGCGCAGCAACCGCTGCACGCCACGCAGATGCTCGGCGCGGCCCTCGTCGCTGCGTTCGAACACCCGCAGGGCCACGGCCTGGCCCAGATCCACCAGCGCCGGAAACGCCTCGATGCCGCCTTCCGCTTGCAGGCGTTCCGGAACCTCGTCGAAATCCCACCCCTCGATATCCTCGCGCGTCAGATCGGCATCGGCGTGGCGCGAGAATGCCTCGCGCGCGCGACCGCGCCACTGCTTGCGCAACGCCTGGATATCCCGTCCCGTGGACAGCGTGTGCCCGTGCTCGTCGCGCAGACAGAAGCGCATGCGCAAGTGCTCCGGCACGTCGACATCCGCAAACGCCTCCGCGCCGATGTCGACGCCCGTGGCGCGCTGCAGGAACGCGGCAAGCGCATTGGCCAGCGGCATCTCGTGCGGTGGCCGGGTCTCGGTGAATGCACGCGCGAAATCGGGGGCCGGCACGAAATTGCGCCGCAATGATTTCGGCAGACCCCGGATCAACGCCGCCACCTTGGCATCCAGCAGCCCCGGCACCAGCCATTGGCATTGCACGGCCGGCAACGCGTTGAGAAACGACAACGGCAGCTGCAGGGTGACGCCATCGGCTGCATCGCCGGGGACGAAGCGGTACTGCAAGCGGTATCGCTGGCCGTCCAGTTCCAGCGCCGCCGGAAACGCCGCCGCATCCAGTCCGGGCGGCACATCCAGCACGTCCTCCAGCGACCAGCGCAACGTCGCCTGCGCGGCGGGTGCCGCCTTGCGGTACCAGGCGTCCAGCGCGCGGCTGCCGGCAATGCGCTCAGGCAGCTTGCCATGGAAGAACTGCGCCAGATCCTCGTCGGACTTCAGCAGTCCTTCGCGGCGCTGCTTGGCTTCCAGTTCGGCGGCCTGCTGCAGCACGCGCGCATTGGCCTTGATGAAATCCGCGCGGGCATCGATCTCGCACCGCACCAACGCCTCGCGCAGGAAGATCGCATGTGCCAGCGCCGGATCCTGCCGCTGGAAGGTGACCGCGCGGCGTTCCACCAGCGTCAGCCCGAACAAGCTCACCTGCTCGTAGGCCACGACGCGGCCACGCTTGCGCGACCAGTGCGGGTCGCTGCTGCTGGCGCGTACAAGATGCGCGGCCTGGCGTTCGATCCATTGCGGCTCGATGCGCGCACACAACATCCCCCATACGCGCGCTCCCACATCCAGGATCTGGGCACAGAAGATCCAGTTCGGCGGCGACTTGGCCAGGGCCGAGCCCGGGAACACCTGGAACTTGCGTTCGCGCGGGCCGCGGAAAATACCTTTCTGATCCTTGTGGGCCACCTGGGTGGGAAGCCCGGCGAGCAAGCTGCAGTGGATCGATTCGTAGGTCCGTTCGGTCCCCGGCGCTGCCGACGCGGCATCGGCCAAAGCCGCACGCCCGGGGCGCTCTCCGCCGCGTTTCGCCGCCACCGGGCGACGATTGTCCGGAGACGCCGCCTTGTCCCGGGGCCGTACATCATTGCCACGCCCCGGGTTCGCACTTGGCGGCCCCCAGTCGCGCACGTCCTTGCTCACCAGCAGCAACTGCCGATGCAGCTCGCGCCACTCGCGCATCCGCATGTAGCTCAGAAAGTGCCGCTGGCACCAGCCGCGCAACTTCGACTGGGTCAGCTCCTCGTGTGCGTCCGCATAGGCGCGCCACAGGTTCAGGATGCCGACGAAATCGGACTTGGGGTCGGCAAAGGCGGCATGCGCCTGATCCGCCTGCTGGCGTGCATCGGCCGGACGTTCGCGTGGATCCTGCACGCTGAGGAACGCCACCAGGACGATGAGAGCGGGCAGCACGCCGCAGCGTGCGCCTTCCACCAGCATGCGCGCCAGCTGGGCGTCGATCGGCAGGCGGCCCAGCGTGCGGCCGACGGGGGTCAGTTGGCGCTTTTCATCGATCGCCTGCAGCTCGCCGAGACGCCGATAACCATCGGCGATGGCCCGTGGCTCGGGCGCGTCCAGGAAGGGGAAGTCCTCGACCTCGCCCAGCTTCAGGCTGAGCATGCGCAGGATCACGTTGGCCAGTGAGGAGCGCAGCAGCTCCGGATCGGTGAACCGTGGCCTGCCCGTGTAGTCGGCCTCGTCGTACAGCCGCACGCAGATCCCCGGCCCCACGCGGCCGCAGCGTCCCTTGCGCTGATCGGCAGCCGCCTGCGAAATCGACTCCACGTGCAGGCGTTCCAGCTGACGACGCTGACTGTAGCGCTTCACGCGCGCGGTGCCCGAGTCCACCACGTAACGGATGCGCGGCACGGTCAGCGAGGTTTCGGCGACATTGGTCGCCAGCACCACGCGCCGCTCGCGGCCGGGCTTGAACACGCGGTCCTGATCGCGCGCCGACAGGCGTGCGTACAGCGGCAAGACCTCGGTATGACGGTACTGGCGCCGTGACAACAGCAGATGCACATCGCGGATTTCGCGTTCGCCGGGAAGAAACACCAGCACATCGCCGCGCGGATCTTCCGCGGAAATTTCGTCGAGTGCGGCGGCCACCTGCTCGGCGACGTTGACTTCGCCCCGCCCCTCCGGCGGGCGCCAGCGCACCTCCACAGGATAGGCCCGCCCTTCGACTTCGATCACCGGCGCGTTGTCGAAATGGTCGGAAAAGCGCGCCGTGTCGATGGTCGCGGAGGTGATGATGATCTTCAGGTCGGGACGCTTCTTCGCCAGGCGTTTCAGATAACCCAGCAGAAAGTCGATGTTGAGGCTGCGCTCATGCGCCTCGTCGATGATCAGCGTGTCGTAGGCGGATAACCACGGATCGGATTGCGTCTCCGCCAGCAGGATGCCGTCGGTCATGAACTTGATGCGTGCCGCGTCGCCCACCTGCTCGGTGAAGCGCACCTGGAAACCAATCAGTCCGCCAATCTGCGTATGCATCTCTTCGGCGACACGACGCGCCACCGAGCGCGCCGCCAGCCGTCTCGGCTGCGTGCAACCGATCAGTCCCGCATCTCCGCGGCCGGCCGCCACACACAACTTGGGCAACTGCGTGGTCTTGCCCGAGCCGGTCTCACCGGCGATGACCACGACCTGGTGCGCGCCGATGGCCGCAACGATGTCCTGCGCCCGCTGCGCGATCGGCAGCGACTCGTCCAGCTGGACCGGCGGACGGGTGCGGGCACGCTGCTGCCGTCGCCCAATGGACGCCTCGACTGCATCCACGAGCGCCTGCACACGCCGCGGATCGGGCGCACGCTCGCGTTGCAGGCGACCCAGACGGCTCAGGAAGCGGCCGGTGTCGCGGCTGCATACCTCCCCCAGCCGGGTTCGCAGGGCGGCCAGTGTCGTGCGCATTTCGGACTGTGGTGAGGGCTTGGACATACGCGGGGACTTCGATAGCTTGAAGCTATCGATAAAATCGTAATTATTCATTTTAAACTATGGGCGCCGGCGACTATCCTAGCTGCTGCAACCACAGAAGGAGAACCTGCATGGCCATCGACATCGGCATCAGCAAAGAGAATCGTGAATCCGTGGCCGGCCACCTGTCCCGACTTCTGGCCGATACCTATTCACTGTATCTGAAGACGCACAGCTTTCACTGGAACGTGACCGGGCCGCAGTTCAACAGCCTGCACCTGATGTTCGAGGAGCAGTACAACGCCCTGTGGACCGCAGCGGACGAAGTGGCCGAGCGCATCCGTACGCTGGACATGCCGGCACCCGGATCCTACAGCCAGTTCGCCAAACTCACGTCCATCGCCGAGGAAACCGGTGTACCGCAATGGCAGAACATGGTGCGACAACTCGTGGACGGGCACGAGATCGCCGCCGCCACGGCGCGCGCCACGGTCAAGGCAGCCGGGGACAGCGATGACGAAGGGACCGCCGATCTGGTCATCGGCCGACTGAAGGATCACGAAAAGACCGCATGGATGCTGCGCTCGCTGTTGCAGTAACCGCGGCGCCATGAACGACCCTGCTTTTGCTCGTCATTCCGGCGAAAGCCGGGATCCATTTTGATCTTGCTGCATCAGAGGGGCAATGGAGGATTCGCTTCGCTCACCCCTTCGAGGCCGTCCTTCGGACGTTCTGCGCGCATAGCGATTGTCCGGCTTTCGCCGGAATGACGCAGTTGGAGCTTTTTCGAGATCCTCCAAAATCGCTCGCGTAACATTTGCACGACAAAAAGCCCGGCCGCGAGCGGCCGGGCTTTTTTTACATCATCAGGCCTCCATGGCCCGTCAACGGCGATCAGAACGTCAGCTTGAAATCGTCGATGTAGCCACTGTCTCCAGCGTACACATCGTCGACCTGCAACTTCCACGTCCCGTTGGCCGTGACCGACGAGGCATCGACCGAGTAGGTCGTGTCCACGTTGGCGGTGCCATCGGAACCATCCGGCTGTTTCAGCACCACCGATGCACCGCTGGGTGCGATCAACGTGATGCGCAGATCGCCGCGATACGGATGCTGGATGTTCACATGCACCTGCAGATTCGAAGGGGCATTGCCCGATTCGCCCGTGACATTGACGGACGACGTGCCCGTCCCCTGATCCGGCACGGTGACATTGGCCGGATTGTCGAAGACCCCATTGCTGCCGCCACCGGAGCCTCCGCCGGAGGTATCCCACTTGGCCTCCAGCGTGACGCCGGAGAACGCCTGGTATCCGCGCAGCTTGACGTGATAAACGCCGGCCTGCGGAGCGGCGAAGGTGCAGCTCTCGTTGTTGCCGCTCTTGTAGGGACGGCAATCGTAGGTCGACGTGGTGGGGTCGGCACCGAATCGCACATACAGATCGGCATCGCCGCTGCCACCGGATTCGGAAATCACCAGATTGCTGGCGCCGGACGGGATGGTCACGGTGTACGTGTCGGTGAACACGCCCTGGCTACCGGAAATACCGGTGATTGGGGTGCCGTTCTGCAGCGCGGTGCCCCCCGGCGGCGGAGTACCGCCGCCGCCACCGGAGCCGCTGCCGATGTCATTGACAACCTGGTTCAGGATCAGGCTGCCACGGCCAGTGGTGTAGTCGTAACCGCTGTGTGCGGACTCGCCACCGTTGCTGCCGGAGGTCACGTCATGGAAATCCGCGGCCGGCAGCTGATACAGCAGGGGTGCCGCAAAACCCAGAGCCTGCCCCTTGGCTGCCAGCATGCGGGCCCAACTGCCGGCAAACAGCGGCGCTGCCAGGCTGGTGCCTCCGATCTGCTGCTGCGAACCATTGACGATGACCAGGGCACCGGAGTTCGGATCGGCGTCGAAAGCGATGTCGGGCACGCCGCGCATGCTGCCGGTGACGAAACCGGACTGCCAGCTGGGCGCCGATTCGAACGTGCTCGGGCTGCCGCCTGTACCGCTCCAGGTGCTTTCGCTGCTGTAGGTGCTCGAGGATGCATTCAGCGTGGTGCCACCCACGGCAACCACGTATGGCGAACTGGCCGGATAGCTGGGCGTGGTGCCGCCGTTGCTGCACTCGTCGGCGCCGGAATCCCCCGAGGACACCGAGAAGGTCTGTCCCTGGGCTATGGCCTGCTGGAATATCTGGTCATCCGCCGAGGCCGAACCGTCGCTCTGTGCCGACGTTTCGCATTCGCCCAGCGAGACGTTGATGATCTTGGTGCTGTTGTCCGAGACCACGCGGTTGAAATCCGCCGTGAGGTTGGCGTTGGAGAGGGTCGGAATGTTGTAGAAGATGAGCTTGCCCACCTGACCACCGGACATGCCCACGATGTCCTGGCTGTCCAGGTTCCACTCGCCCACACCGCTGGTGTCGGAGCTGGTGCCGTTGACGGTCACCGTCTGGGTCTGCACGCTCGCCAGCCCGTTCTGCGAGGTGAACGTCTGCAGATCCTGCTTGGTCTGGGAAATATCGCCCTGGGTAATGATGCCCACGGGAATACCGGATGCAGTGGGAACCCCGCTGCCGCCGTAGATCGAGGAAAAGTCGGTCGGATTGTGGCCACTCACTGCCTGCGGCTGCACCCCGGAGTGGATGATGCTGGAGGTCATGGTGTGCGCATGGTGCACGTCCTGCAGGCCGATCACCGACAACACCGCTCCCTGCAACGAGGCGGGAATGTGTGCCGCCGCGGTATTCATGTAGCCGATGCGGCCATGGGCAGTCTGCACCCTGGCGAAGGAGGTGTTGAAGGCCGAGCGTGCCACGCCGGCGTTGCCGTCCGCCGAGACCAGCATGCGGTTGTCCGAGATCTTCACATGAGTGAATCCGGATTTTTTCAGAAACGCCGCCACGGCAGCAGCCTGAGTCTGCGTTGGCGAGTAATCGGCCTTGAATTGCCGCGGAGTCACCGTGCGCTTGACGATTGGCGCGTACGGCAGCTGCGCCGTGTGCAGGAAATCGTGCAGTTGCGCCTTGTGGCGCAACTTCAATGCAATGACCACGTGGATCGGATGCGACAGCAGCAGATTGCCGGCAATCTGTTCACCGCGATAGAGCGCAGTGGCATGCGCCACTGCGGCCGTCGCCTGACTTGCGCCACTGTGCTGCGCCGAATGGGCGGGAGCGGCAGCGGCTGCGCCGCCCATGGACACACCAGCCAACATCAATGCGCTGGCCAGGGCTTTCATACGAATGGTGCTCGACATCGAATGCTCTCCCAAATTTGGACCGCACCCGACCGCACGGGCCGCGGACGCGTCCAGTTCCCCAGGTCGCCGCGGTCGCCGCGGCGTGTGAGTCGTGCAGCTTCGAATCGCTGTCGCCAAGGCACGCCCCTCTGTCCATGGTCGCGCGCAGCAACAACGGGATCTGGTACGACACGGTGATTAGTGCCCTGAAGCCGTTCGAGGTTCTCCCCTTGCTCGAACACCACCAACCTAGAGGACCGGCTCCTCGCACGTCAACGTTCGGGAGACGTCCAAAGCGTGACCACCATCACGCCGCGGGGCCGCCGCGGAAACGCCCGTGCGGACAGTCAGCAGGACTTCAGTTTCGCCGGATCGAACGGCTTTCTCCGCGGCTCTATCGGCCCGGGTCGCCGGGCGACGCCCATGACCCAAAGGGCGCCGCCTGGGGAGCATCGTTCCATGCAGGAAGACGCAGTCAGAGCATTCCGGTTTCGAGTTTGGCCGCATCGGACATCATGCCGTGATTCCAGGGCGGATCGAACACCAGGTCCACATCGGCTTCGGTGACGGTGGGAATCACCTCCAGCTTGGTACGCACGTCGTCGACCAGAATGTCGCCCATGCCGCAGCCGGGCGCGGTCAGGGTCATTTTCACGTAGACCCGCCGGTCCGACTCGCTCTCATGGCTCAGGCTGACATCGTAGACCAGCCCCAGCTCCACCACGTTGATGGGGATTTCCGGGTCATAGCAGGTGCGCAGCTGATCCCACACCACACGCTCGACGTCCTCGTCGCCGGCATCCGGCGGCAGTTCGATCGGCGCGGGCGGCTCCTTGCCCAACGCATCGGCATCGGCGCCGGCGACGCGGAACAGGTTGCCCTCGACGAACACCGTGAAGCTGCCGCCCAACGCCTGCGTGATATAGCCCACCTGACCGGCGGGCAACGTGACCTGCTCGCCGACCGGGACCATGATCATCCCGCAGTCGCGTGTGAGCGTGAACGGTTCGCTGCTGAGACTGAAGCCACTCATTACATATTCCAGCAAGGCGGTGCCGCGGCAACCGCAAAAGCCCATGATGAAGTATCCAGTGTAATGGTTCACCCCGCACAGGCGGTTTTCAACACCTCGCGGCTCGGGGCAGCCTCCACATCTCGGGACACGGCATCTCGGTTACGCACGCAAAGTTCGGGGCGATATGCCACACAATCAAGCACCCGTCCGCCGCTATCATGGCGGTTTGCCGTTCGCGCATGGTGTACCGTGCCGCGATCTGAAAATGGAGCAGGCATGTCGCGAAACGGGTTTGTGCGCCGCGGGACGGGGTTGGCGCTGTCCATCCTCAGTGCCGCGATGATCGGCCTGGCGGCCGGCGCGGTGTGGATGGTGCTGAGCGTCTATACCCGCTCGGAGCTGATCTGGCTGATCGCGCCACTCGGCGTGGTGATTGGCTGGAGCGTCGCCGCCGGCGTCGCCGGGTCCCGCTGGAGCGCCGCGATACTCTCTGCCCTGGCGACCATCCTGGCCGTGGTCTACGTGCGCATGCTGCTGGCCGCCATGCAGATCGCGGGCCTGCTGGGCCTGAGTTTCGGCTATGCGCTGAAACAGGCGGGTATCGGCATGCTGTGGAGCATGGCTGAAATGTCGTTTTCCTCAACGCTGCTGCTGATGCTGCTGGCAGGCGTCATGCTGAGCGTCCTGGCCTGCCTGTGGCAGAAACATCGCGCGCGGCGTTAGTGAACCTCTGATTGAATCCTGTACAGGCATCACCGGAACTGTCTGCGCACACGGTGCCGGTACGTCGGCGCCGGCAGGCTGGTTGCCTGTCAAGCCGGCGGATCGGTGCCCTGTGCGCAGACAGACCGTCCGCCACCGGTTGATTGCAAAACAAGAGGTCCTGTCCGCACAGGATTCAATCAGAGGTTCCTTAGCCGTCGCCCAGCGCCTTTAGCTCCGAGACCAGGGCCGACGCCGCCGCCTGCCCATCGGCAAACAGCATGCGCGTGGTCTCGGCATAGAACAGCGCATTCTCGATGCCGGCAAATCCCGCGCCCTTGCCGCGCTTGATCACGATCACGTTCTTCGCGCTGGCCACGTCCAGGATCGGCATGCCGTAGATGGGCGACCCCGGGTCCGTCCTGGCCACGGGGTTGACCACGTCGTTGGCACCGATCACCAGTGCCACGTCGGTGCTTGCCAGCTCCGGATTGATGTCGTCCATGTCCGCGATCAGGTCGTAGGGGACGCCGGCCTCGGCCAGCAACACGTTCATGTGCCCCGGCATGCGCCCGGCCACGGGATGAATGGCGAAACGCAGCTTCACGCCACGCTGGATCAATAGGCGGGCGAACTCCCAGACCTTGTGCTGTGCCTGCGCCACCGCCATGCCGTAGCCGGGAACGATCACCACGCGTTCGGCGTAGGCCATCATCACCGCCGCATCGGAGGCGTCGATCGGCTTCTGCGCGCCGTCGATGTCCTGCGCCTTCGCCCCCGCGGCACCAAAATTCCCGAACAGCACATTGCCCAGCGAACGGTTCATGGCCCTCGCCATCAGCTGCGTCAGCAACGTGCCGGCGGCACCGACCACGGTGCCGGCAATGATCATCGCCTCGTTGCCCAGCACGAAGCCCTCGAACGCCACGGCCAGCCCTGTGAAGGCGTTGTACAGCGAAATCACTACCGGCATGTCGGCCCCGCCGATGGGCAGCGTCATCAGCACCCCGAGCAGCAACGCCAGCGCGAAGAACACGACCACGATCGTCAGCTGCAGCTGCCCGGCCACCAGCAACGCACCCAGTGCCACGGCGGCCAGCAGCACCAGCGCATTCAACAGCCGCTGCGCGGGAAAGACCAGCCGCCGGTCCAGCCAGCCCTGCAACTTGGCGAACGCCACCAGCGATCCGGAGAACGACACCGCGCCGATCAGCGAACCGATCACGGCCAGCCCCAGCTGCGTGCCGCCCGGCAGCGACGGCTGCGCCTGCATCATCGCCAGTACGGCGGAGAAACCCAGCAACTCGGTGGCACCGATGGCCGCCGCCGCGCCGCCGCCCATGCCGTTGTACAATGCCACCATCTGCGGCATCGCGGTCATCGCCACGCGCTTGCCGGAGAACCACGCGGTAGCGGTGCCGACCACGATCGCCGCCAGCATCAGGCCACGATGATGCAGCCCGGGCGTGACCAGCGTAGCCACGATCGCCAGCGCCATGCCGACCCCCGCCCAGACAATGCCGCCGCGCGCCGTGCGCGGCGAACTCATGCGCTTCAGGCCCAGGATGAACAGCGCCGCAGCGACGAAATAGCTGGCCTTGATCAACGTCGGCAGCCACGTCGTCACGGCGACTCGTCCGCATCGGCATCGGGTTTGCGCGCCGGCTTGAACATCTCCAGCATGCGTTCGGTGACCACGTAGCCACCGACCACGTTGCCCGCGCCCAGCAAGACACCGAGCACACCGATGATCACTTCCGCGGTCGTGTCCGCGTGTCCCAGCGCCACCATGGCGCCGATCAGCACGATGCCGTGCACGAAGTTGGATCCGGACATCAACGGCGTATGCAGGATCACCGGCACGCGTGCAATGATCTCGTAGCCGGTGAACGCGGCCAGCATGAAGATATACAGCGCCAGAAACCCGTCGAGCATGATCGTACCTCCCCGTTGCCGCGTGCCGCCGGCACCGTCCCCACGGTGCTCGTTGCCAGATCATCATACGGAATAATGCGTCGCGCGTTCAGGCCGACTTCAAACCAGCCGCACGAGTGTCAACCATTCCGCCCGTCACGCGTTAAAAGGACAAAGGTGAACGAGGAATCGCGCAATGCACCCGGCAAACCGACCCAAGGCGATGAGGCAATGACCGGCATCGTCGGCACGGCAGACACGCTGGAAAGTGCGACCGAGCGTCCTGTCGCCGAGACCATGGATGCATTTCTGGCACAGATCGAACGCCGCGCCTGGCGCATGGCGCAGATGGCGCTGGGCGATCGCGAGGAAGCGCTGGATGCCGTGCAGGACGCCATGCTGCGCCTGGTGCGCAGCTACCAGCACAAGAGCGCCGATCAGTGGACGCCGCTGTTCTGGAGCATCCTGCGCCGCCGTATCACCGACCTGCAACGGCGACGCAAGGTCCGATCCATCATGGTCGGCTGGCTGGGCAGCACACGGCGCGATCACGAGGGCGACGAGCTGCCGGCCTGGGAGCCACCCGACCACGGGCCCGGACCTCACAAGAGCCTGGAAGATGCCCAAAGCTACAACGCCATGACGGCAGCAGTGCAGAAACTGCCGGCGCGGCAACGCGAAGCATTCATGCTGCGCACGCTGGAAGGCCTGCCTGTGGCCGACACGGCCCGCGCCATGGGCTGCTCCGAGGGCAGCGTGAAAACCCATCTCTCGCGCGCATTGCACACGCTGCGCGAGCAACTGGAGGATTGGCGATGAACGACCACCGATCGCCTGAAACGACATCCACGACCGAATTCGAGGCCCGCGCACGGCAACTGTACCGGCACGCCGCCAGCGACCTCGACACCCATATGGCCGCACGTCTGCGCGCTGCCCGCCGTGACGCCCTGCAAGGCGATACGACTGCGCGGCACCGCCAGCGATGGATGATGCCCGCCGGCGCAGTGGCGGCGGGCGTGCTTGCAGTGGCCGTCTTCTGGCAACCGCTACGGACTGCGCAGACGCCGCCTCCACATGGTGCAACCGCGTCAGTCGCCCACAGCACGAACAACGACCTGCCACCCGACCCCGGCGATACCGACCCGGGCATGGAGCAGAACCTGGATTTCTACGCCTGGCTGGCCGACCAGCCGGCCCCCCAGCGGGCGCGGTAAAAGGACCCACCCATGTCGCGAACCACATGTTTCCGCATTGCCGTCTCCCTGTTGCTGATCGGCAGCATGTGCACCATGCAGCCCGTGAGGGCGCAGGCCGCGCACCACATGGCCCGGCCCGACACCGCGCAGTCGATCCCCTGGTCGCGGCTAAGCCCGGCCGAGCAGCGCATGCTGGCGCCATTCCACGACCGCTGGTCGCGGATGAAGCCCCATCATCAACAACGCCTGCGCAAGCACGCCGAACGCTGGTCGAAACTGCCGCCGCAACGCCAGGCGCGCATCCTTGAACACATTCGGCACTGGCAGCACATGACGCCGCAGCAACGCGCACTGGCGCGACGCAATCATCGGCTATATCGGCACATGTCCCCACAGCAGCGCGCCAGGGTGCGTGCGGCCTACCGCCATTTCAAGGCGCTGCCCGAGGCGCAACGCCAGGCGCTGCGCAGCAAGTGGCATCACATGACACCGCAGCAGCGCCAGAAGTGGGCCGAGGACGGCTTCGATTCGGGCCATGGCGGCAGACCGTAGACGCCGGCACTCGCCCGCTCAGGACGCCTTGTAGCGCACCTCGCCGGCGTGGCACAAACACGTCGCGGCCACCAGATCATCACTGAAATCCGGTGCCAGCACACCCTGCGGCATAAGCAATGCGCTGAAATTGAGCAGGTTGCGTGCATACATCTGCGACGCGTGCAGCGGCGCACCAGCCGCCAGCTGCAGCGGCCCGAGAATGGTCACCCCGCCATGCCGCACGCGCTCACCGGGGTGCGTCAGTTCGCAATTGCCGCCACCGGCGGCAGCCATGTCCACGATCAGCGCGCCGCTCTTCATGCCCTCGACCATGGCGCGCGTCACGATGCGCGGCGCCGCGCGGCCTGGTAGCGCGGCGGTCGTCACCACCACGTCCACCTGGCGCAAGTGCTCCGCCAGTGCCTCCTGCTGCCGGGCGCGCTCCTGCTCGCTCAGTTCCCGCGCGTAGCCGCCCTCGCCCGCCGCATCCACACCCAGCTCGAGAAACTTCGCACCCAGCGATTTCACCTGTTCACGCGTCTCCGGACGCACGTCGTAACCTTCGGTCTGCGCACCCAGCCGCCGCGCCGTGGCCATGGCCTGCAACCCGGCCACGCCGGCGCCGATCACCAGCACGCGCGAGGGGCGGATGGTGCCTGCGGCCGTGGTCAGCATGGGGAAGAATTTCGGGCACGCCTCGGCGGCCACCAGCATGGCGCGGTAACCCGCGACCGCGGCCTGCGAGCTCAACACATCCATGGCCTGCGCCCGTGTGGTGCGCGGCAGCAATTCCAGCGCGAATGCACTCAACCCCTGCGTCGCCAGCAGCTGCAGCCGCTCGCCCAGCGCATGCGGCTGCAGCTGGCCAAGCAGCGCGGTGCCTTCACGCATCGCGCGCACGATGTCGGCGTCGGGGAGATTCACGCAGAAAAGCAGATCGGCAGCCGCAGCCGCCTCGGCAGCCGGCATGAACGCCGCGCCCTCGTATGCAGCATCCGGAAACCCGGCTGCGTCGCCTGCTCCGGACTGCATCACGACCTTCGCGCCGGCAGCTTCGAGCCTGGCTGCCGTATCCGGCGTGATTGCCACGCGCCGCTCGTGGGTGGCAGTTTCAGTCAACGCGGCAACGGTGATGGTCATGCGGCCCTCCCAGACTCGACGTGACGGACACGGATGCGCTGGGCGCAGCGCCGTGTGTTGATCCTACCCGAGCGGACGACGTACCGCAGGCGGCGACACCAACGCGTCATGCCGGTACACTGATCTGCCCGCTGCCTGTCTTCCAGTGCACTGCTGGAACCTCGAAAACATGGGAGTCCGGATGAACCAGGTACAACTGGTGCAAGAGGCCCGTTCCGCCCGGCAAAGCGCCTACACGCCCTACTCGCAATTTGCCGTCGGTGCCGCGGTACTGACACGCGATGGCAGGGTCTTTCGCGGCTGCAACGTCGAAAATGCATCCTACGGCCTGTGCAACTGTGCCGAACGCACGGCGCTTTTCAACGCCATGGCACATGGATGCCGACCCGGCGACTTCACCCACCTGGCCGTCATTGCCGACAGCCCGGAGCCGGTCAAGCCCTGTGGCGCCTGCCGCCAGGTCCTGATCGAGCTGGGCGGCGGTGCCCTGGAAGTCATTCTCGCCAACCTCGCCGGCGAACACCTCAGCCTGCGGGCGGACGCCCTGCTGCCGGATGCGTTCAAACTGTCGGCAGACGTCTGAAAAATCACCCGTACACCGCGTGTTTCATATATTTCAGTTGGAGCCCATGACCGATCTTCTGGACACATTGAACTCCCGGCGCTCTACGCCGTCCCGCCAGCTGGCCGCGCCCGGGCCCGATGCCGCAACGCTGGAGAAACTGCTGGGTGCGGCCATTCGCGTGCCCGACCACGGCAAACTCGCGCCCTGGCGCATGATCGTGCTGCAAGGTGATGCCAAACTCGCGTTCGGCGAGAAGCTGGCTGCACTGAAACTGCGCAAGAATCCCGACCTGCCCGAGTCCAAGCAGCTCAAGGAGCGCCAACGCTACACCTTCGCGCCGTTGGTGATCGCGGTGGTGAACTGCGCGCAGGAGGACAGCAAGATTCCAGTCCAGGAACAGCTGCTGTCGACCGGCTGCCTCGCCTACAACCTGCTGCTGGGTGCACAGGCGCTGGGCTTCGGTGCCCAGTGGCTGACCGGCTGGGCTGCCTACGATCCCGACGCAGGAGATATTCTCGGCCTGCAGGAACACGAACGCGTGGTCGGTTTCGTGCACGTGGGTACCCCGCAGATGGATGTTCCCGAACGCGACCGTCCGCGCCTGGACGATCACGTCAGCACATGGGCGCCGTGAACGCGGCACGCGCGCCCACGGCCTATCTGGTCGACGGCAGCCTGTATGTCTTCCGTGCGTGGCATTCCATGCCGGATACATTCGTCGATGCCGATGGCCATGCCAGCCAGGCAGTGCACGGTTTCACGCGCTTCCTCTGCGACCTCGTGGAACGTACCCGGGCCAGTCACCTGGCCGTGGCCTTCGATGCCTCGCTGACCACATCCTTCCGCAACGCCATCTACCCGCAATACAAGGCCAATCGCGAGTTGCCGCCGATGGAACTGGAACGCCAGTTCGTGCGCTGCCGGCAGGTGGCCGAGGCGCTGGGCATCGCCGTGTTTTCCGATCACCAATACGAGGCCGACGACCTGATCGGCAGCGCGCTGTGGTCGCTGCGCGCGCACGGCTTTCGCAGCGTGATCGTTTCCGCCGACAAGGACTTCGGCCAGCTCCTCGGCGAGCACGATCGGCAGTGGGACTTTGCCAAGGACCGCCACTGGGGCCCCGCCGGCGTCTTCGAACGCCTGGGCGTCGCGCCGCACCAGGTCGCCGACTATCTGGCGCTGACCGGAGACAGCGTCGACAACATCCCGGGCGTCCCGGGCATCGGCGCCAAGACCGCGGCAACCCTGCTCAATCACTTCGGCACCCTTGACGCCCTGCTGGAACGCGTCGACGAGGTGCCCTATCTGAGCCTGCGCGGTGCCGCCTCGTGCGCCCGGCGGCTGCGCGAACATGCCGACGCCGCGCGTCTGTGTCGCCGGCTGACCCGCATCGCCCTGGACGCGCCCGTGCCGGACACACCGGACGGGCTGCGCCGGCGCCGGCCCGCACAGGTTCACCTCGATACACTCTGCCAACAGCTGCGCTTTGGCCCTCTGACCCGATCCCGACTGCACGCGCTATGCGAGGATATCCCATGAACCACAGGCACCCATCCACGGATTGTGACGTCGAAACCCTGCATGCCGGCCATTGGCTGACCCTGAAACAGCGCGGCCACTGGGAATATGTGGAGCGCAACAACCCAGGCGGCGCCACGATCATCATCGCCGTGACCGGCGAGGACCGCGTTCTGTTCGTGGAGCAATTCCGCGTTCCGATCCAGCAGCGCACCATCGAGATGCCCGCCGGGCTGGTGGGCGACCTCGATCAGCACGCGGACGAAGATGCGCTGCGCGCCGCCACCCGTGAGCTGGAAGAAGAAACCGGCTATACCTGTGAGCGCATGGATCCCGTGCACTCCGGCCCCTCGTCGGCCGGCATGAGTACGGAAATCATGCATTTCGTGCGCGCGCGGGGTCTGCGCAAGGTGGGTCCGGGCGGTGGCGACGACAGCGAAGACATCATCGTGCATGAAGTGCAGCGGGAAACCGCCGGCCGATGGCTGTTGCAAAAGGCAGGCGAAGGATATTCCATCGACCCGAAACTGTTTGCCGGACTGTGGCTGCTCGACAACCCCTGCACCGACCCATGAACCCCATGCTCCACGCGCCACGCGCCAGCTAAGCGCGGAGGGTCGCGTCAATGCTGCCGGCGGCGCTCCCGTGCACGCAGACGTAACAGCCAGGCCGTGGTCCCGACGCCCGCCACTGTCACCATCAGCATCAGCACGCCCAGCAACCACAACGTGCCCACCCACAGCGTGCCGGCGAATCCGAACACCACCGCCAGGGCAAACGCCAGAGTGGCCAAGGGTTCCAGTTGCGGGCGTCGCCAGCCGCGTGATATCAGGTACGCACCAGCCCACGCCAGCAGCAGTGCCGTGATGCGCCACACCCAGGGCGCCTCGGGTTGCGGCGGAACATCCGGCAGAATGTCGCTCAGCGAGCGGTCGCCGATCTGCACCTCGAACCCTGGCCCGATCTGCGAATGTCGTGCCGCGACCAGATGATCGCCCTTCACTTGCGCCAACACCGTGATGGTCCTGAG
Organism: uncultured Gammaproteobacteria bacterium; assembly: GCA_963747595.1. Lineage (GTDB taxonomy): Bacteria > Pseudomonadota > Gammaproteobacteria > Xanthomonadales > Rhodanobacteraceae > Oleiagrimonas. The sequence goes on along the minus strand of CAVVFO010000001.1, from coordinate 763,182 downwards.
CGGCACACACAGCCAGCTCACCTTGAGATCTCCCAGGCGTGGCGAATCCGGATCCGCGCTGCTGACCAGAGCGCCTTGATATTTGCGGAAGCTGGCCTGCAAGTTGGCCGGCAGCCGTGAAAGATCCGGTTCGCAGGGCCGGAACCCCAACAACGCGCGGACCATTGCCGGGCTCAGGTGGAAACCTCCCAGGCGTACCGACGGTGCGACGAATGTCGCGTCATGAAACGGAAACCGTGACGGATTGGCGTGCCCCTGCGGCTGATCGAAACGGTGCCAATCCACCGGATGATCCAGCCAGTCCAGCTGATAGCTGGCTTCTCCGCCGACCTTGACCTCATGCCACTGGAACATCTCCACCACACGTTGCAGCATGGTGGCGTCGGCGCGCGCGCCGAAGATGGAATCGACAGGCGGGCGGACCACGTGCGGCACTCCGGTGATGCGCACCATGCGCCCGAATAACGCCGGAGCCGGAGCCGCGTTGCGGCCCAGGTCTGTCACCTCGCCGCCATGACGGGCCGACGCCGTCCGGTAAATGAGCACATTGCGCTCGTTGCACACCACGATGCTCGCGGCGATGGCCATCAGCAGCAGTCCCGCAGCCACCAGCAATGTCGCCGGACCCACTTGCACTTTGCTGGAGAGCCTCCGTGCTTTCATCGCGCCTCAGCCAGCCGCTGGGGCGAGGCGGCCGGCAACGCAGCGGCCACCCACCACGCCTCCGCGCGGGAGACAGCGTGGTGTCTGGTCCGTCAGGGCGGGCGTCGCATCGTTTTCAGGCGCGCCCCGGTTCCCCGCAATTGACCACAAATGCATGAATGACACCTTCAGATGAGTGAGTCGAAACATCCCGTGAATTGGTGTGGCGGACCCCGAATAAAGGAGGGCCCGCCTTTTCCGCTTTCCTGCTGGCTCGAGCCGGACAACGCCGACGTTTGCAAAAAGACATGCAACACCGGAGATGCAAAAAGCCGGCCAGAGACAATGTGGGGCACCTTGCCATCTCGCCGCCGTCACACGCCTTTGCCGACACCGGCGCGCAGCAGGGAAACGGTGCCGTGTCGCTGCCACCACCATACGCTCGACATGCCGTGCGCGGCGCATCTCACCTCTGCGCGATCAGGCATGGGCCACGCAGGCTGCGCAACCTTATCGACCGCTGCGTGAATATCTTTACAAGAAGGCAGGAGGCCACGACCTCACGGTGAGACCAGGGGCAACGACAGACGGGAACCGGGCACGCGGCCGCGGCCAGTCGGGGAAGCCGACACACAGGGCAAGCCCGCAGAAGCACGCGGACAGATGACACTGAGGGTCAATTCCGGCGCGTCAACGCTTCATAGCGTCCTTCGAGGATGTCACGCGACTCCACCCGCTCGGGATCGGTAATGATGCATTCGACCGGACACACTTCCACGCACTGCGGCTCGTCAAAATGGCCCACGCATTCGGTGCAACGCGACGGGTCGATGAGGTAATACTCCTCGCCCATGGAAATGGCCTGGTTGGGACACACGGGCTCACAGACATCGCAGTTGACGCAGGTATCGAGAATCTTCAGGGACATGGTGCCTCGGCCCCGGGGCGCGACACGGCGCCCCGGGTATATTCACAGGTAAAACAGACAGTTGCTGCGCAGATTACATCGCCACGAAGCGGTATTTGGCGCCGGTCGGCTCGACCGCCGCGCCCACGCGCTGCTTGTCGGACTGATCGCCGATGAACATCACGATCACGCCCTTCATGGAGCCCTTCTGGGCATTCTTGAAGGCATTGACCACCACATTGGCCGTGGTCGCCGAGTCGGCGCCGGCGAATGCCAGCAGATTGCCCGGGAGCACGCCGCGCTGCACGGTGGTGGCGATGTTGTCCTGCTGACGCTGACGCGACGCCTTGGCGTCGGCTGAATCACCGGCGGGGATCATGTAGGCGAACGGGCTGTCGGCTTTCATGCCCTGCAGATGCTTGCTGAGGATGGAGCTCAGATAGGCATCCCATGCCTTGGTATCGGTCTTGTCGGCCGGCTTGGTCGGACCCGCCTTGGCCTGCGATTGTTGCTGACTGGGCTGGTTGTGCTTGTTGCCACAGGCACTCAGGGCCAACGTGCCGGCCAGAGCGATGATTGCGAAATATGCCAGTTTGCGCATGGTACTCACCTTGGTGTGTATGAACGGAGGGATCTTGGAGTTGCAACCTGTGGCCAAAGGGCTTTCAGCCGTTTTCCGGGGCGCTCCGAACGGGCAGGCGCAGATGTCGTTCCTGCGGGCGTGCAGCAAAGGGCGATAGCTGCGTCCACGCGTTCAGGGGTTCCCTGGATTCTTCCACTGCTCGCGCAATGCCTCTTGCACGACAGGATGAACAAAACCCGCCACATCGCCGCCCAGACGCGAAATCTCGCGCACCAGCGAGGACGAAATGAAGCTGTACTGTTCCGCGGGGGTCAGGAAAAGGGTTTCTGCTTCGGGAATCAGATGCCTGTTCATGCTGGCCAGCTGGAACTCGTATTCGAAATCCGACACCGCACGCAGCCCGCGAAGGATCACGTCCGCCCCGATCCTGCGCACGAAATGCGCCAGCAGCGTATCGAAGCCCATGACCTCGACATTGCCAAGATCGGCCAGGGCCTTCTGTGCCAGTTCGATGCGGCGTTGGTAACCGAAGCACGGCGCCTTGCCGGCACTCATCGCCACGGCCACCACCACACGATCGAACAGCGGTGACGCCCGCGCGACCAGATCGGCATGACCATTGGTGATGGGGTCGAACGTGCCGGGATACACGGCAATGCGCGACTTGGTGGCTGGCGAGGAATCGGGCATGGGGTAACGCGTCGCGGATAACCCGCTTAGCTTAACGGATCGTCCGGCATGCGGCGATACAGCGCCGCGTTCACCTGGCCTGCACGGGTCTCGCGATGCATGCGCCATGTGCCGGGCAGCGCGATGCGAGCCCCCGGAGGCTGTTCGACGTAGATCCACGCATCGCGTGTGAGCCAGCCCCCCGTCTCCAGCCGATCGGCGGCGTCGGCCCACAGGTCTGCTGCAAACGGCGGGTCCATGAAAACCACGTCGAACGTGTTCGGGGCTATATCGAGGTGACTCATGGCATCGGCGTGCACCACCTCGGCCGAGCTCTGCTGCAGGCGTTCAAGATTGCTCCGCAACGCTTCGCATAACCCGCGATCGCGTTCCACGAACACAGCCGTGGCGCAACCACGTGACAGCGCTTCCAGACCCAGGGCGCCACTACCGGCGAACAGATCCAGCACGTGCGCGCCCGGCAATACCGGTTGCAGCCAGTTGAACAGCGTTTCGCGCACGCGTGCCGGGGTCGGCCGCAATCCCGGCCTGGCCGGAACCAGCAAACGCGAGCCACGCAGGCTGCCGCCGATGATGCGCACCTGCCCGCTGCCGCGATGCGCAGTCACGGCAAGCTCCGCAATTGCGCGCACGCTGGCTCAGCCTGGGGTCGGGAAGTGGATGCTAGCATTGCGCCGATTGTCTCCATTCAAGGAGCCTCCGAACAAGTGGACGCAGGTGCCATGCTCAAATTCTGGAAGAAAAAAGACAAGGAAAAGGACGCCGAAACGGTGTCGCCACCGGCCGAACGCGCGGTCGAACACGAGGTGGACACGTCCAGCCTGGAGCCGGGCAACGAACCGCTGGCCGAAGCACTTTCCGAAACCGGGGTGACCGCGGAAACGGCCCCACCGGACCGCTCCGAATCCATCTCGCCTCAAGAGCCCCAACAACCCCAACAGCGCCAGCCCACGCCGAGCTGGCGACAGCGGCTTCGCGGCAGCGGTTTCGCCAAGGGATTGAGCAGCGTCTTCACACGCCATCCCAAGCTGGATGATGCCTTGCTGGACGAGCTGGAAACCGTCCTCATCACGGCCGATGTCGGCGTCACCGCCAGCACCGAACTGGTCGAAGACCTGCGCCGCCGCATGCACAAGCGCGAGTTCGCCGATTCCGACGCCCTGCTCGAGGCACTGCGGCAGGCACTGACGCAGCGCCTCGAAGACATCGAACAACCGCTAGACGTCGATACCGCGCTCCCCTTCGTGGTGCTGATGGTGGGCGTCAACGGTGTCGGCAAGACCACCACGATCGGCAAGCTGGCACATCGCCTGCGCGACCAGGGCAAGCAGATCATGCTGGCCGCGGGAGATACCTTCCGCGCCGCCGCGGTGGAACAGCTGACCACCTGGGGCGAACGCAACAACGTGCCGGTGATGGCGCAGGCCCAGGGCGCCGACTCGGCCAGCGTGATTTTCGACGCGCTGCAGGGTGCGCGGGCGCGGCGAATGGAGGTGCTCATCGCCGATACCGCCGGCCGTCTGCACACGCAAGGCGGGTTGATGGACGAGCTGGGAAAGATCTCGCGGGTGCTGCGCAAGCTGGACGAAAACGCGCCACACGAGGTGTTGATGGTGATCGACGGCACCACCGGCCAGAATGCCATCAATCAGGTGCGCCAGTTCCGCCAGGCCGTGAACGTGACCGGGCTGGTGGTCACCAAGCTGGACGGCACCGCCAAGGGCGGCGTGGTCTTCGCCCTGGCGCGCGAGTTCGGCCTGCCGATCCGCTTCGTCGGCCTGGGCGAGCAGATCGAGGACCTTCGTCCTTTCGACGCGCGTGCGTTCGTCGATGGCCTGCTGCCAAAGACCATGGGCGCGTGATGCATGTTTGCAGCCATCAGCCCGCCATGGTTGCGGCCCGTCGTCGCCCGGCGCATGCGACTGAACCCTCTCTCTTGCGCGCTGCCGTAACCTGGCAAACCTGCGGCACATCGACGTCATGTCTCGTCGTACCCGGCTGATCGCCCTCATCGCGGGGATCCCGGCGCTGCTCATCGTGGCCGCGCTGATTGCCGTGTACGTGATGCTGCAGCCGCAGCGCTTCACCGCCACCTTGCGCAGCGCGGCAAACAGTGCGGGGCTGCAGCTGTCGCTGGCGGCGCCGGCGCAACCCAGCCTGTGGCCGCGCCCCGGGGTCGTGCTGCAAGGGGTGACCCTGACGCCGCAGGACTCGCAGTCTCCGCTGCTGCTGGCCACGCGAGTGCGCCTCATTGTTCCCTGGCACACGGTACTGGGCGGCAAGACCACCATCTCCGCCCTGGAACTGGATGCCCCGCGGCTGGATCTGGCCAGCCTGCGGCATATATTGGCGCAGCGGACTCCGGCCGCCGCCACGGCAACGCTGCCGGGAATCGACGCCGGCATCACTGTGCACAATGGTTCCCTGGTGCAAAACGGCACACTGCTTGCCAAACGGATCGAACTGCATACCGGCGCGTTGCATCCGGGAACGCCTTTCGAACTCAGCGCATCGGCGCACACGCGGTCGGGAACCGGATATTCCCTGCAGTTGCATACCACCCCGCAAAAGATGTCCCGACGCATCGAGTTCGATCCCTTGCGGCTGACCATGCGCTCCGGCAACGGCATGCACATGCAGCTGCACGGCAAGGCGGAATGGGCGGGCGGCGCAAAAATTCAAACCACGCTCAACGGCAATTTGCAGCGCGCGTCCGGGCAAACCTATACGTTGGCGATGACCACCACGGACGCAACCCCGACCCAGCCCATGCGCCTGCACTTCAAAGCCCATGGCAAGGGATTCCAGGCCGACCTGCGGCTGCCTCCCACGAAGCTGGCTTCTTGGTGGAAGCAGGTCTCGGGATCGGAAGGACATGCCCATGTGCTCAGCGCGCCGCCGGTGAGCGGAACGCTGCAGGCGGACGAACTGCAGATGGGCAGCGTCAGCATCAAGGGGCTGGAGGTACGAACCGGCGCCGACATTCCCGCCGCGGACAGCAGCACTGCGAAGCCGGCGACCCCGGGAGCCCCCACACCGTGACTGATGTCGCCGACGCATTGCTGGCCTGGCACACGCAACACGGGCGCAACGACCTGCCCTGGCAGCATCCGCGCAGCGCCTATCGGGTCTGGGTCTCGGAGATCATGCTGCAGCAGACCCAGGTCCGCGTGGTCATCGACTACTTTCAGCGGTTCATGCGCGCGCTCCCTACCCTGCAGCATCTGGCCGCGGCATCCGAAGACGAGGTCATGGCATTGTGGTCGGGATTGGGCTACTACCGCCGCGCCCGGTTCCTGCATGCGGCGGCCCGTCGATGCATGGCCCGGCATGATGGGCATCTGCCGCGCGATATCGACGCGCTGATGGCACTGCCCGGCATCGGCCGCTCCACCGCCGGCGCCATCCTGGCCCAGGCGCACGGACTGCGTTTCCCCATCCTGGACGGCAACGTCAAGCGTGTCCTCGCGCGCTACCACGGTGTGGGCGGATACCCCGGCCGGAGCATCGTGGAGAAACAATTGTGGAGGTACGCGGAACAGCACACGCCACACCGTGCGCTGGCCGATTACACCCAGGCCATCATGGACCTGGGCGCCACCGTCTGCACACGCAGCCAGCCCGACTGCGGCAACTGCCCACTGGCCGACGGTTGCGTTGCCCGGCGGGACGGACTGACCGCACAGTTGCCCGAACCGCGCCCGCCAAAATCGCTGCCGAAACGAGAAACCTGTATGCTGGCGCTGCGCGACACGTCCGATCGCATCCTGCTGCAGCGGCGTCGCGGAAATGGCGTCTGGAGCGGTCTGTGGAGTCTGCCGGAGGCCGCTGACAGTGACGCTGCGACGGCACTCGCGGCGCGGCACGCGCGCATTGCAGGCGCCCAGGCGCTGACAAAATTCACGCACGTATTCAGCCATTATCGTCTCGAAGTGGTGCCACGGCTTTTCACCGACGCCACACCGCATCCCTCGATCGCCGATAATGACGACCTGCGCTGGTGCCATCGCGAAGACATCCGGGCCCTCGGCCTGCCGGCGCCAGTGCGTACATTGCTTGAACGAATCTGGGAAACTTGACCGATGTCACGCATCATCCACTGCAAGAAACTCGACCGCGAAGCCGAAGGCATGGAGTTCGCACCCTGGCCGGGGCCGCTGGGACAACGCATCTACGCTTCCATCTCCAAGGAAGCCTGGGGGCAATGGATGTCACACCAGACCATGCTGATCAACGAGAACCGCCTCAACCCCATGGACCCGGAGGCGCGCACGTTTCTCGAAGGCGAAATGGAAAAATTCCTGTTCGGCACCGGCGAGGTCGCCAAACCAGAAGGTTATGTGCCACCGGACGAAAAATAGCGGGAGGCGCGTTTCGTGATCAGGACACCGAGGCAGGCGCTGGTTGGAATCGTCGATTTCAGCGGTCGACGTCCCTGGGTAGTGCTCGTCCTGGCCCTGCTGCTGGCTGCGGCCGCCGCGCTCGCCGCCTACGCGCGCTTGGGCATCGATACCAACACCGATCATCTGTTTTCCTCCAGCCTGCCCTGGCGTCAGCACAGCATCCAGTTCGCCAAGGTATTCCCGCAGCTGGAAAACACCATGGTGGCCGTGGTGAGCGCGTCGACCCCGGAACAGGCGCGGGTGACCGCGCAAGCATTGTCGCGCCGGCTGGCCGCCGAACCGCAATACTTCCATCGCGTATCCACGCCCTCGATCAGCCCGTTTCTGCAGCGTGAGGGGTTGCTGCTGCTGCCACCCGATCAGCTTGCCCACGTGATCGACCACATGATCACGGCCGAACCACTGCTGGGCCCGCTGGCCAACGATCCGTCCGCGCGCGGACTGTTCAAGGGCGTGCAGTTCATGGCCGCCGGCGTCGGCATGGGTCAGGCGCAAGGACTGGCGGCCTATCACGGCGCGCTGAATCATGTGGCACAGGTTCTGGAAAATGCTCTGGCCGGACGGTACACGCCGCTCTCCTGGCGCTCGCTGCTGATGCCGTCTCTAGTCGCCAATGGCGGAAAGGAATTCGTGGTGACCAACCCGGTCCTGCACCACGATCAGCTCGAGCCCGGTGCCGCCGCAACGCGCGCCCTCAAGCGCGCCATCGCCACCCTGCCCGGCGTGAGATCCGGTCACGCCAGAGTGAATTACACCGGCTCGGTTCCATTGTCGGACACCCAGTTCAGCTCGCTGACCGATGCCGTGGTGCCGATCACCTTGTGCGGCATGGCGCTGATGTTCCTGTGGCTGACGCTGGCGCTGCGCTCCTGGCGCCTGATCGTGCCGGTGCTGATCACGCTGGCGGTGGGGCTGATCTGCACCTTCGGATTCGCTGCCATCGCCATCGGCCGGCTCAATCTGGTGTCGGTGGCATTTGCCATCCTGTTCGTCGGACTGGCCGTCGATTTCGGTATCCAGCTGGGCGTGCGATGGCACGCGCTGCGCGACGGGAGCGGTGATTTTGACAGCACGCTGCATTCCACCGCCGGCCGCGTCGGCGCCCAGATCGCCCTGGCTGCACTGGCCACATCCTGCGGCTTTCTGGCCTTTGCCCCTACGCAATTCAGCGGCGTGGCCGAGCTGGGCGTCATCGCCGGGGTGGGCATGTGGCTGGCGCTGCTGTGCACGCTGACGGTACTGCCTGCCCTGCTGTCGTTGCTGGCCAGGCACGAGCGCCACGAAAAGGCCGCCCTACCGGGCGGCGCACGCGCCGATGCATGGCTGGCACGCCACCGGCAGGCGATGCTGGCCGTGTTCGCCATGATTGCGGTCGCCGGCGCGTACAGCGGGGCCACGCTGTCATTCGACAGCAACCCGCTGCATATCCAGCGACAGGACAGCGAGCCGATGCGCACGCTGAAAGCGCTGTCCGGCAATCCCGCTACCAGCACGCAGAGCCTCAACGTGCTGGCCGACAACATGGCGGCGGCACGCAAGCTCGGGGCCAGACTTTCCGCCCTGCCCGAAGTGGCCCAGGTCGTCTCCGGCGCCACCTTCGTGCCGACTCACCAGAACGACAAGCTGACGCAGATCCAGCAAGCTTCGGACCTGATGTACTCGGTCACCAACCCGCCATCCGTCAAGCCACCACCGAACGTGACACAGTTGCGTCACGCAGCCGCCGACACCGCCGATGCAGTAGCCGGTGTCGCTGCCAAACTCCCGGCCGATTCACCACTGCTGCGCATCGGCAAGGATCTGCACCGCCTCTCCAGGGCGCCGGATGCTGCCCTGCTGAGAGCCAACAAGGCACTGTCGCGGTTCCTGCCGAGCACGCTGTCCATGCTCGCCTCCTCTCTGTCGGCCAAGGGCATCACCGAACACGACCTGCCTCCCGACCTGAAAAACGACTGGTTCACGCCGGCGGGGAAAGTACGCATCCAGGTGACCCCGACCGCGAAAGCGCAAACCGCTGCCGGTCTCAGGCGCTTCGTCGAAGCGGTGCATCGCGTGGCACCGAAGGCCGTGGGATCGGCCGTTACCACCATCAAGTCGGCCGATACCATCCTGGGCGCCTTCCGGCACGCCGCCATCTACGCCTTCCTGGCCATCACCGTAGTGCTGATCGCGGTGCTGAGGCGCGTACGCGACGCGACCATGGTGCTGCTCACGCTGCTGATGTCGGTGGCGCTCACTGCACTGCTGGCAAGGCTGGCGGGCATGTCCATCAACTTCGCCAACATCATCGCCCTGCCCCTGCTGCTGGGTGTGGGCGTGTCGTTCAACATCTACTTCGTCATGAACTGGCGCCGCGGCGCGCATCAATTTCTTGAGTCTCCCACGGCTCGCGCCATCCTGTTTTCCGCCCTGACCACCGGTACCGCCTTCGCCATGCTGGCGGTATCACGCGATCCGGGAACCGCCGGCATGGGTCAGGTACTGCTGCTCAGCCTGGTCGCGGTACTGCTCTCCACGTTCCTGTTCCTGCCGGCCATGCTGTTCGTGATTCTGCGGCGCGAGCAGGCAGCCGATGCGGCTGCCGGCGGTTGAAGGCCAGTCGCTACTTCTTGCTCACAGGCTTCATCGAAAATGTCACCGGTACCCGCGCCCAGCCGGCGACGGTCTTGCCGTTGCGCATGGCGGGGTTGTAGTGCAGCCTTGTGGCCCAATCCATGGCCGCCTGTGCCAGCGATGGATAAACCGGCGTGTTCCCAGCCAGTCGCACCTGCTCGGCGTGGCCATGCGCATTGACCTTGACCTTGAGGATCACCGTGCCGACCTCCTTGTTCTTGATCGCTTCCGCGGGATAGCGCGGCTTGATCCCCTTGCTCGCGCTGATATTCCTGGTGGCCGGTGTGGTGTGGGCCGCGGGGGATGCGTCCGCAGCCGGACGCTGCGAACTCTGCGCCGCCCAGACCGTCCCCGCCATCAGCGCAAGTACACACGTCAGCCCCAGGCGGCGACGGGTCGATGACATCGAATGCAGTTTCAACATGGTCATGCGCTCCTTCAGTTTCGGCTTTTCCAGCCAATGAGTGGCGATGCCCGTGGCACCTCCGGAATGTGCGTTCAGCAATGCGTGCCCGTAGGCACCTGTGGCGCGTGGATGCAGTGACAGCACCACACAGTCGCAGGCCACCTCCTGATCCAGACGGAATCGGCGCAGTGCAAACGGCAGCAGCGGGTGGAACCAGAACACCGCAGCCAACAGCTCCGCCAGCAGGTTCCAGCAGCCGTCACGATGTGCCAGGTGGGCAAGTTCGTGGCGCAGGATGAGGTCCTGCCCGGCCATCGCATGCCGGGCCTGAAAATCGCGCGGCAGCAACAGGCGGGGGCGCAGCATGCCCAGCACTGCCGGACCATGCGGATGCCAGGCCAGCATCGGCGGGCGTGCGGTGGACAACGCGGCGAGGCGCGCCGTCCAATAGCGTTCATCCGCGGCCGACATCGGGCGACAACCGCGCACCGTGATTTTGTACAGGTGCGTCATGCGCAGCAGCTTGCAGACACATCCCACTGCCCACAGCGCAAAGAGCGCATTGCCCCAGGCAAATGCCCCGTGGCCCGCAGCCGGTCCTCCGCCGGCATGCACCAGAGTGTGCCTCAACATGGAGACGCGCATGGCCGGAGCGATCGCAGCACCCCAGGATGGCAGGCACATGGCCAGCAGCAGCAGCGGCAGCAACGTCCACAACAGATATCCCGCAGTGGCGCCGAATAGACGCCGCACAGGTCGCCTCACGAGCAGGATCAACAGCAGCGCCAGCGTCACCCTCCAAAGCAATTGCACGATCAGGTCACCCACCGCGCTTGTCCTCCAGCTCATCGAGCAGCGCGCGCAGTTCGGCAATATCCTCGTCGCTCAATGTTTCCTGTCGGCTGAACTGCGCCAGCAAAGGAGTCACCTTTCCGCCGAATACGCGCTCGACGAAGCTGCGGCTCTCGTCACGCTGATACGCATCCCGCGTCAGGCACGCGCTGTACAGATAGCGCCGCCCGTCGCGGCTGGCGCGGATGGCCCCCTTGCGCAACAGCCTGTTGAGCAGCGTCTTGATGGTTTTCTCGTGCCATTGCGTCTGCGGCTGCAGCTGCGCCACCACCTCCTCGGCGCTGCGCGGGGACGCCTCCCACAGCACATCCATCACTTGGCTTTCCGCGGCACTGATTGAAATCATGGCATCGATTACAGTTGTAATGTGCGCTACGTATTACATACGTAATCATCGGCGTCAAGTGTCTCACTGGAAAACGACCCGCGGGGCGCCCTCGTGCGAATCGAGGCCAAAAAGGACAATTGAGGGCCGAGGCTGGCCGGCAGAACTTGACGCCGAACGGCACAACCGATTTAATACGCCGCTCTTCATCAAGGCGCCGCGGCACCAGCACGCAGCACTTTGGCCGGATAGCTCAGTTGGTAGAGCAGAGGATTGAAAATCCTCGTGTCGGCGGTTCGATTCCGTCTCCGGCCACCATATGAATCAAGGGCTTGCAGCGATGCAAGCCTTTTTCATTTCCAGCAGTAGGACGTTGGTGCCCGCGTGGTGCCCGTTGGAACCGTCCTGGAACACACTCTGCATATCTTGCCTCTTCATCTGCAGACGAAACCTGTCGGCGCATAGCCAATGGCCCCTTGGTCAGCACCAACGCCACGGCGATCGTGTCGCCAAACCGTGCTTTCAGGCCTTGTGCCAACGCGCTGATCTGGTCCGGCGGATGTAAAACCTTGCCGACTTTCGCTTCCCGCCACCTCCCGTCTAAAGACAAAAGTCGTGCCTGGCGTCAGCCTGTTCCATGCCCATCTACGCAGCGAACACACAACTTGTTGGTACCGATGCAATGGATGTACACGGCTGATGCAGGCGCAGGGAACGCCCCTTGGTCTGGAGCAGCGTCACGATACACTTACCTGCTTGTTTCACAGGTTGCTTCAAGGTGCCAACGAAGATTCCAGTACAAGATCCCCATGAGCGCTATGTCCATAGCGCAATCATGATCATGTTGTCGTTGGGAGCGTTTGCCGCCGGTAGTGCAACTGCGATCCATTGGCTCAGTCCCGTCCACCGATTGATGGACCTGATCGTACCGCCCAGCATGTGTGCGATATTTGCAGGCTTGCTCATTGCCTTGATACGGCGGCCCCGGTGGGTGATCGGTATCGCCCGGACAGCGCTGCTGACTTCGGGTCTGGCGCTCGCTGCTCCGGCATGGTTTTTCACGTGGCAGGCGACCGTCACCCCCGGGCTGCAGTTGATCAGCACTCTACCGCCCGTGTCCTCGCTGTTACTTGCGTTGATGGTCATGGTGATGATCTTTTTCCCGACCTGGCAGGCGTTCCGCATGATCCTGCTTGGGTGGGTCCTGATTGCCCTGCCTGTGCTGGTCTACCTGTTGGTCCATCCGCTGGAACTATGGACGCCGAGGGGCACGGACCTGCTGATGGCTTATGGACCGGCGATTGCCTTGGTTGTTGTGCTGTTACCAGTGCAGCGGGGACTGGCCGGCAAGATCAAGCATCTGGCGTTGGAACGGGACCGGATGCAAATCATGATGAATCGGGATCCATTGACGCGACTCCAGAATCGGCGCTTCGGCGAGCAGGTGCTGCGTGACATCCTCACCGAACGGACCCCCGCTGGCGTGATCATGTTTGACATGGACCGATTCAAGAGAATCAACGATACGCACGGGCATCCCGCGGGTGATCGTGTGCTGCAGATGGTTGCGAAGCGTTGCAAAGGACTTCTGCGGGAAGACGAATGCATGTCCCGCTGGGGCGGTGAGGAATTCCTGGTGGCGGTGCCCAACGTTGACGCCCCGGGAGTGAAGTTGGTGGCGGAACGTCTGCGTTTGGCGATCGCCCACGTGCCTGTCGAACCGCTACTGCAGGCCACTGCGTCTTTTGGCGTCACGATTATTCGGGATGGTGACAGTCTCGCCACTTTGCTGAAACGGGTTGATCTGGTCCTGTACCAAGCCAAACAACGAGGCGGAAATTGTGTGGTGTCATCGCAGGATGTGTCTGCAGAAATGCCTGCATCTGATCCGTCGGATAGTTATGCGGGGCAAGAGCGAGAAGCGGGAAGCTGAGGCAGACATTGAACCGCCTCGGTTTTGTTGGAGACCGTGGCGCTGGGGCCAGGCCGCTTGAGCCTGACCCTGTTGCCGATAGCAGGCTGTTTCAGCCGGCTTCGGACGTACGCAACACAGGTTTGAGATCAAAAAACTTGATCAGTTGCGCGATCTGTTCTTCTTCAGATTGTTTTCCGAACGATACGAAGGATGACGTTGCGGCCGGCCCGAGTGCATTGTTATGTGGAAGCATTCATGAGTCGAACCTCCATCTGGCGGGCGACGAACGTTTGTCTTCTGCCTCACGCATTGAAACCATGGCGATGAGCCCGGTTTTCGGGTCGTCGGGTCTTCCAGTCGTCCGTACGCGGACTGTCCTCTTTTCGTTGAAGTGACAGGCTGCGTGCGCATCGTCACATGCAGCTGTCACCTGCACATGCCATAAAGGGGTCTGCCGATGTCGCATCTTGAGTTCAGCCAATGACGGATCCATACGAAACGCAGGCGTCGCAGGCCGCTGGGAAAGTACTGCTTCTGGTTCTTGTCGCCTGTCTTGCAGCAGGTTGCGCAGCTCCGGGGACTCGCCGGCCACATGCCTTGCCGCAAGCAGCCCGGCAAGCCGCGTCGCGGACCCCCAGCGGGCAGGCGATCACGCCCACCGCGGCGCCTGGCGCCCGCTTTGCGACGCTGGACCCGGGCCTGAAGCGGTTTCCCGCTTTTCGCGCCAACCAGGCGGTCACCACCACGATCAGTCCGGACGGACAAACGCTGCTGGTGCTGACCAGCGGCTACAACCAGATATTCGGCCCAAAGAGCATCCATGCGATCCCGGCGTACTCGAACCAGTACGTGTTCGTGTACGACATCAGCCACGGCACGCCACGCCAGACCCAGGTGCTGAAGCTGCCGGCCACCTACATGGGGATTGCCTTTGCGCCGGACGGCAGGCATTTCTACGTCGCCGGTGGCGATGACGACGATGTGCATGTATTTGCCCACCGACGCGGCCGCTGGGCGGAGCAAGGTCGGCCAATCAAGCTGGGGCACCTGATTCCGGCCGGGGGCTGGCTGGCGGACAAGGGCGGCGTGGGGCTCCACGTTGGCCCGGAGGCGGCCGGTCTGGCGGTCGCGGCCGACGGCCGCACGCTGGTGGTCGCCAACTACTACAACGACAGCCTGTCGCTGGTCGACCTGCGCACGCGCAAGGTGCGCGACGTGCCGTTGCGACCGGGCGTGATCGATCCTACGCGGAATGGCGTGGCCGGCGGCGAGTACCCGTTGTGGGTGGCGCTCCGCGGCAAGACCGCCTACGTGTCCAGCCAGCGCGACCGCGAGATCGACGTGGTGCGAGTGGGCAGGCACCCGCAGTTGCTCGACCGCATTGCCGTCAAGGGCAACCCCAACCGCATGGTCCTGGACCGCGATGGCGGGCGGCTGTACGTGGCCTGCGACAACGAGGCCAATGTGGCGGTGATCGACACCGCCACGCGCAAGGTGATCGACAATGTCAACGTCACCGCGCCCGCCACGCTGGTCGGCGCGCCCACCTACGTGCACGGGACCGTTCCCGACAGCCTGGCGCTGTCGCCCGACGGCACGCGGTTGTACGTCAGCGACGGCGGCACCAATGCAGTGGCGGTGGTGGCGCTGAAGAGTACAAGGCCGGAGGTCACCGCCCTGATCCCCACCGGCTACTACCCCAACAGCATCAGCGTCGGCCACGACGGCCGCCACCTGTACATCGTCAACGGCAAGAGCGTGCCAGGCCCGAACCCGAACAATTGCTCGCGCAACAAATATGACCGGAAGCGAGACGCAAACTGCCGTGCACGCAACGACTACATCCTGCAGCTCTCGCACGCCGGATTGCTGACGCTTCCGGTGCCTGACGCGGAGACGCTGGAGCAGCTGACCCACCTGGTTGCGCACAACAACCACTTCCGCTTCCGCGAGAATGCGGCGGACCGCGCCATGATGGCCTTCCTGCACCGGCACATCCACCACATCATCTATGTGGTGCGCGAAAACCGCTCCTACGACCAGATCCTGGGTGACCTTGGCGAAGGCAACAGCGATCCGGAACTGGTCGAGTTCGGCAAGACCATCACACCCAACGCGCACCGGCTGGCGCACGCCTTCGGCGACCTCGACAACTTCTACGACACCGGCGAGGTCAGCGGCAACGGCTGGGCCTGGAGCACCGCGGCGCGCGAGTCCGACGCCGGCGAGAAGAACGTACCGATCAACTATGCCTTCGGCGGCCTGTCCTACGACTGGGAAGGCGACAACCGCAACGTCAACGTCGCCCTCCCCACCCTGGCCGCGCGGCGCAAGGCCAACCCGCACTATCCGCACGCCCCCAATCTGCTGCCGGGCCAGAACGACGTCGGCGCGCCGGATGGCCCAAGGGGGCAGAAGCAGAAGGGTTACCTGTGGGACGCCGCGCTGCGTGCGGGCCTCAGCGTGCGCAACTACGGCTTCTTCATCGACCTGGACAACTACGACTATCCGCCATCCAGGGGTGGCACGCCGCTGGCCACCAACCCGGCTGCACAACACCTCAAGGTGGCCGTGTCCGCCAACCCGACCCTGGCCCCGCGCACCGATCCCTACTTCCGCGGTTTCGACAACCGCATGCCGGACTACTACCGCGAAGCCGAGTGGGCGCGCGAGTTCGGCGGTTATGTCCAGCACCACGACCTGCCGTCGCTGGAACTGGTGCGTCTCATGCACGATCACCTGGGCAATTTTGACGATGCCATCAATGGCGTGGATACACCGAACCTGGAGGTCGCCGACAACGACTACGCGGTGGGCAAACTGATCCAGGACGTGGCGCATTCGCCGTACGCCGGATCGACCCTGATCTTCGTGGTCGAGGACGACGCCCAGGACGGCCCCGACCACGTCGATGCACACCGCAGCGAGGCCTTCATCGTCGGCCCCTACGTCAGGCACCGCGCGGTGATCGGCGACCGCTACACCACTGTCAACATGATACGGACCATCGAGGATATCCTGGGCTTCGGTCCGATGACCCTGAACGACGCCTATGAGCGGCCGATGGCGTCGGTGTTCGATCGCGATGCCGCGGCCTGGAGCTACAACGCGGTCGAGCCGCGTCCGCTGACCGCGACGCAGCTGCCGCAGTCCGCGCAGGCGAAGGCGATGCCGCGGTGGCACCGCATCCAGCCGGCCAGCTGGTGGGCCGCGCGCACCCGCGGCTACGACTGGCACGTCGAGGACGACATTCCCACCGTTGCCTTCGACCACCTGCTCTGGAAGGGCGCGCATCCCGATCGGCCCTATCCCGCGGTACCGGGCGTCGACAGCTCCGATCAGCAAGCGCCGCGCGACGGCGACTGAGTTGCAGCGACGCTTGCCGCCCCAGAGGCGCAATCTGGAGCACCCGCGAGCCTGCAGATATACGTCGGCGACCGGCCCTTGGCAGGCGGGGCCGGCGCACACGCCGCGGGTATAGCTGAATCGATGAGCACTCCGGTGATGTCGTTGCGGATGTGGTCGACGAATACGCGCGGAGTGAAGGTAAAACCCCGGCCACTTCCAGTGGAGACCCAGAGCGGCCCGATACGCCACTTCCGGCTTCAGGTTGATGTCGTCGACATAGTTGTTGCCATCCGCCAGCCCGGACGACGCCTCCAGCGGGATGGCCACACACGGTTATCTCCATCCGAAAAATGATTGCATCGGGATATGCCACGGGAAAGCGCTGCGTTCACTGCGCGTGGACGACACCTTGCAGGACCGGCACTTACCCAGAGACGAAAACGAGAATGATTGTTTCCCGAGGCGAAAGCGACAGAACCTCGCAGTCCGCTCCGCAGGTATGCCTCGCCTTCAGTGGCCGTTTAACGCCAACGATGCATGGTGACGCTTCGCCCAAATGAAGACCCCCCAATGTCCAAGTCGCCACGAACATCTGATGCCGGAGGCCAATCCAATTCCGGCTACTCAAAGGAAGAGCCTCATCCCGACGACCCTCAGCCGCACGGTCCTGGTGAAGGCTCGCCCCACGATCATCAGAACGTGCCAAAACGCAAGCCAGCGACCGATCCGCACGAGTCCGAAGACGCCGACTGATGGCACACGCATCGCACCTCGGGCCAGTTCGTTCACCGCCCGCCACGGGGGACAGCCTGTGGCTTCGCTCAGACCTCTTGCGCGTTCGCGGAGGCATCCAGCAGGACATCCAGGAACGTCTCGCCATAACGTTCCAGCTTGCGCTCGCCGACACCGCTGATGGCGGCCAGTGCGTCGCGTGAAGCGGGGCGGTCGCGCAGCATGGCCAGCAGCGTGGCGTCATGGAAAATGACATAAGCCGGCACGCCTTGTTCTTTTGCCAGGCGGGCACGCGCATCGCGCAAGGCGTTCCACAACGGCTCCTCATGCGGTGCGATATCCAGACTGCGTCGCTCTCCCGGACCACTGCGTGAAGTGCGGCGGGCAGCGCGACGCTGGGCGCGATCGGCCTCCTGGCGCAGCTGCACCACCTGTTCACCATGCAACACCGGCCGGGCCGCATCGGTCAGCCGCAGCGTGCCGTAGCCCTCGCCATCCGGCGCCAGGAAGCCGGCTGCGACCAGTTGCCGGAACACCCCGTGCCATTGCCGTTTGTCCAGCTCCCCGCCGATGCCGAACACGGTCAGCTGGTCATGATGCCTTTGCTGCACACGCTCGCTGTCCTTGCCCAGCAAGACATCGATCAGATAGGCCACGCCGAAGCGCTGCCCGGTACGGTACACGCATGACAGGGCCTTCCGCGCAGCCTCGGTGGCATCCCAGGTTTCCGGTGGATGGAGACAGTTGTCGCAGTTGCCGCACGGCTCGTCACGCCTCTCGCCGAAATAGCCCAGCAGACGCTGGCGACGGCAGGCGGTGGTTTCGGCATAGGCCAGCAATGCATCGAGCTTGGAGCGTTCCAGGCGCTTGCGTTCTTCGCCGGCCTCGGAGCGCTCGATGAACTGTGCCAGGGTGACCAGGTCATTCAATCCGTATGCCATCCAGGCCTCGGCCGGCAACCCGTCGCGGCCGGCGCGGCCGGTTTCCTGATAATAGCCCTCCAGACTCTTGGGCAGGTCCATGTGCGCCACGAAGCGCACGTCCGGCTTGTCGATCCCCATGCCGAAGGCGATCGTGGCGCAGATGACGACGCCGTCCTCGCGCAGGAAACGTTGCTGATGCTCGGCGCGCATCGCCGCATCCAGCCCGGCGTGATAGGGCAGCGCCTTCACACCCTGTGTCTGCAGCCATTCGGCCGTGGCTTCCACCTTCTTTCGCGACAGGCAGTAGACGATGCCCGATTCGTCCGCATGACCCTTCAGGAAGTCGCCCAGCTGTCGACGTGGGTCGTCCTTCTGCAAGACGCGGTAGCGGATGTTGGGCCGATCGAAGCTGGCGACGAACTGCTCGGCGTCTTCCAGCGCCAGACGCTCCACGATCTCCTGGCGCGTCGGTGCATCCGCCGTGGCGGTCAGGGCGATACGCGGCACACCCGGAAAGCGCTCGTGCAGCACAGTCAGCTGGCGGTATTCGGGACGGAAATCATGGCCCCACTGCGACACGCAATGCGCCTCGTCGAT
This sequence comes from uncultured Gammaproteobacteria bacterium, assembly GCA_963747595.1. Taxonomy (GTDB): domain Bacteria; phylum Pseudomonadota; class Gammaproteobacteria; order Xanthomonadales; family Rhodanobacteraceae; genus Oleiagrimonas. Next base: position 744,246 of record CAVVFO010000001.1, on the reverse strand, counting down.
GGCGAACAGCGACAGCTCGGCGCGCGCCAGAAGCCCCAGGCAGCGTCCGGACAGGAGCCTCTCCGGAGACACGTACAGCAGCTTCAGCTCCCCCGCGGTGAAGCGTCGTTCGACATCAGCCTGCGCCGCCGGCTCCAGGCTGGAGTTGAGGTACGCCGCCTCCACGCCGAACTGGCGCAACGCCTCCACCTGATCCTGCATCAGCGCGATCAGCGGCGAGACCACGATGGCGGTGCCGGAGCGGATCAGCGCGGGAATCTGGTAACACAGCGACTTGCCGCCGCCAGTGGGCATCAGGACCAGCGCATCCCCGCCGGCCGCCACCTGTTCGATGACCTCGCGCTGCCGGCCGCGGAATGCCGAGTAGCCGAAGACGTGACGAAGAATATCCAGCGATGATTGCATGGCGCGCATGCTAGCAAAGGCTGAGCGACATCCCTGTGCGAATTCAGCGGGACGCGGTGTCGGACATGCCCCACAACGCACGATCCAGGTCCAAATCCAGCCCGAACGCATGCATCGACACGCGACCATTGCGCACCTCCACGCCCTCGGCGCGCAGCCGCCTGACCTGTTCGCGAAACCCGCGGGTACCTGCGGGGATGGCGATATGGCCGCTGGAACGCAGCACCCGATGCCAAGGCAGATCGAGATCGTCGTTGCGTGCCAGCGCGCGCGCCACTTGCCGCGCACGCCCCGGCAACCCAGCGCGTGCGGCGATCTGGCCGTAACCGGCAACGCGCCCCCGCGGGATGGCGGCGATGGCGTGATAGATGGCGGAGTAATCCGTGTTCATGCTGCCATCAGGCCACTTCGAACCTGTCCACGCACCGGTCACCCGCCTGCGCGCGGCCCCGTCCGACATGCACGACGCTTTCTGCGCAGGATGCCGCCTGTGTAGACTTGTTCATAGAGCCCTTAGATGCCGCGACGCGCGCACGGTACCATGCTGGCAGCGCATCAATCGCCGACATCCTCGTCCCCGTCCGCCAGTGCATTCCGGAGCGCGCCCCCATGCAACTGCAGCATTTTGAATCCATCCGTTCCCAGGTCAGCGGCACCTACACGCTGCAGCACAACGATCCCTACCTGATCAGCTTTGATGTGGACCTTCCCGAGGAGCGCCGCCAGGGCATCTATCTTGCCGAACTGGAGGGCGAGGAGGGGCGCAAGTTCCTGCGCGTCTCCACGCCGGTGGGTCCGCTCACGGGGGTGGATCCGCAGCGCTGCCTGCGCTTCAACTGGGAGCAACGCACTGGCTACCTGGCAGTCAGCGACCTGGATGGTTCGCCCTATCTGCATCTGTGTGAAAACTGCCCATACGATCGGCTGACCTGCACGGAACTGGATCGTCTCGTGGACGAATTGAGCACGCTCGGCGATCAGCTGGAACATGCCCTTTCCAATGACAGCGACGCGTTCTGAATGCCAAGGGACCTCTGATTGAATCCTGTACAGGCATCACCGGATCTGTCTGCGCACAGGGTGCCGGTACGTCGGCGCCGGCAGGCTGGTTGCCCGTCAAGCCGGCGGATGGGTGCCCTGGGCGCAGACAGACCGACCTCAACCGATGGATTGCAAGAAGAGGCCCTGTCCGGCACGCGCCTGCGCGCTGTCCGCGACTTGCGAAGGCAGCCAGCCTGCGCCGCGCCACGGCCAACACGCAGGGCGCGTTCCGGATAGGATGCTGCCTGCACAGGATTCAATCAGAGGTTCCCTAGAGAACCAGATCCACACCATCTTTCTCAAGGAGACACACCCATGGCGCAACATACCGCGATCATCACCGGCGCCGGCGGCGCCATCGGCGGCCATGTCATCAAGGCGTTCGACGATGCCGGCTGGAAGCTAGCGCTGGTCGCCTTCAATGACGCCGAAAGCGGGCGCCTGCGCGAGGAATACGGCAAGCACTCGGTGGTGCAGGCCAATCTGGTCAGCGACGATGCCGCGCAACGCGCCATCCGCGAGGCGGTCAGTCATCTGGGCCGACTGGATGCGCTGCTCAATATCGCCGGCGGATTCGACATGAGTTCTGCCACGGACACCTCGCCCGTGCAGCTCGAAGCGCAGCTGGACATCAACTTCCGCACTGCCTTCAATGCCACGCGCGCGGCGCTGCCGGCCATGTTGCGTCAAGGCTACGGTTTCGTGTTGGCCATAGGCGCCGCGGCGGCCATGGATGGCGGCGCATCGGTAGGAGCGTACGCCGCCGCCAAGGGGGCGCTGACGGCCTGGATGAAGAGCGTGCAGGCGGAGCTCGCGCCAAAAGGAATCAGCACCGCCGTGATGCACCCCATGGGCGCCGTGGACACGCCGGCCAACCGCAAGGCGATGGCGGATGCCGATCCGGCCACGTGGATCGACGCGGATGAACTGGCCGCCTCCGCCCTGCACCTGGCAACCCGCGGCAACCGTGGCCGCATCAACGAACTCAAGGTGTACCCACCCACCACATGATCCGGATCGACCACACACCGGCCACGCCAACCGCAGTGATCTTCCGCACATGCTGATCCAACTCGGAGTGATCGTCCTCCTGGCGCTGATCAACGGCTTCTTTGCGCTGTCGGAGATGGCCATCGTGGCCTCGCGCAAGAGCCGCCTGAAACACATGGCGCAACGCAGCGCCCGGGCCCGCGTGGCGGTCGCCCTGGCAAGCGCGCCGGAACGTTTCCTGTCCACGGTGCAGGTGGGGATCACCGCGCTGATGCTGGGCACCGGTGCCGTCACCGGCGGCTCGATCGGCGAGCGGCTGGCCGGCGCACTGGAGCAACTGGACCTGTCGTGGCTGGCCCTGCACGCCACGACCATCGGCTGGGTGGTCGGCTTCATCGTCGCCACCTCGATCCAGATCGTGATCGGCGAACTGGTGCCCAAGCGCATCGCCCTGGTGGCCCCGGAACGCCTCGCCACGCAGATCGCGGTACCCATGCTGGTGCTGTCCAAGATCGTGGCGCCGTTCGTGTGGATCCTCAACCTGGCTGGTACCGGAATCCTGAAGGTGCTGCACCTGGACAAGGCCCATCGTGAAGCGGTCACCGAAGAGGAAATCCGCCTGCTGGTGGCCGAGGGCGCCGAACAGGGGGTACTGGACGCCGACGAACGCAACATGGTCAGCCGCGTGCTGCGCCTGGGCGACCGCGATGTGGACAGCGTGATGACGCCGCGCACGCGCATTGTCTGGCTGGATGCCGCCGCTTCGCGCCAGCACAATCTGGAGATTCTGGAAAATACTCCCTACTCGCGCTATCCGGTGTACCGCAACGACGAGGGCGACGTCATCGGCGTCATCGAGATCAAGCGCCTGCTGGGCGCAATTGTGCGCGGCGACCGCGACCTGTTCCAGCACTTGACCAAGCCGCTGTTCGTGCCGGAAACCGTGCGCGCGCTGGACCTGCTGGAGGAGTTTCGCGAATCCGATTCACCGATCGCATTGGTAGTGAACGAGTACGGCGACATCATGGGCATGGTCACCATCAACGACCTGCTGGCCAGCGTGGTCGGCAAGAGCGTGGGCGAGATGGCCAGAAACGAAAACCAGGGGCCCCAGTCCCCCATCGTGCGCCGCGCCGACGGCAGCTGGCTCGTGGACGGCGGCGTCAGCACCGACGACCTGCGCGAATTGCTGGGCCTCGATCACCTGCCCAACGAGGACGAGCACGAGTTCCACACCGTGGGCGGCATGATGATGACCGCGTTCGGCCGCATCCCCGGCGAGAGCGAAACCTTCGAATGGCGAGGCGTGCGTTTCGAGATCGTGGATCTGGATGGCGCCCGCATCGACAAGGTGCTGGTCACGCCTCCCGACGACGCCAACGACGACGAAATCCAGCGCGCGCCGGATTGACGAAACGCCAGCGTCGCGAGGGGCGGCTCAAGGAGCGTCAGCGACGGAGCCGCCTGCTTGCGGGGACCGTCCTACTTTTTTTCGCAAGCAGGCGGATCCGTCGCGTTGCTCCTTGATCCGCGCTACGGGTCTCGATCGCACGACGGATCAGCAGCGATGCGCCCCACCCGCTGGGCATCGGCCAGGATGCCATGCAGGATGCGCAGCTCGCGCTGTTCCGGCCGGGCGCGCAGAAACAGTTTGCGCAGCCGCAGAAGAATGGTGTGCGCGGCGCGTCCCTTGTGGAAATCGATATCCTCCAGGGTCTGCTCCAGATGCGTGAAGAACTGCTCCATCTGCGCGGCATCGGCAGGCAGCTCGCGCGGCCCCGGAGGCGACAGTTCCACGGCATCCAGCGACGCCATGCGCAACTCGTAGGCCATCACCTGTACCGCCTGCGCCAGATTCAGCGAGCTGAAATCCTCCACACTGGGAATGCGCACCATGGCGTGACAATGCGCCAGCTCCTCATTGGCAAGGCCGCTGCTCTCGTTGCCGAACAGCAGCGCCACGCGCTGGCCCTGGGCCTGCGCCTGACGCACCTGCGCCGCCGCGTCGCGCGGCGTGTATTCGGGCAATGTCACACCGCGCCGGCGCGCACTCAGCCCCATGACGAGATGGCAGCCGTGCAAGGCATCCGGCAACGCTTCATGTACCTGGGCCACCTCGAGCATGTCGCGCGCGCCCACGGCCAATGCATCGGCCTCCGGATCGGGAAACCGCTGCGGTGTCACCAATGCCAGCTCCCTCAAACCCATGGTGCGCATCGCCCGCGCGGCGCCGCCGATATTGCCGGGATGGGATGTGCGCACCAGAACGAAGCGAACGCCTGCGGAAGAATCGCGAACCGTCATGTCAGTCATCGTCATTGCCAGCCGCTGAGTCTAACCGCTGGCACACGATTACGTTCTTTTCTGGGCGCTGCGCCGGTGCTCTGCTATGCTTTCGCGCTGGCGCGAGGAATGCGCCACACCCGTTCTTTAAACCGCCCAAAGACCATGTCCAGACCCGCCATCAATGTCGCGGTGCGCGCCGCGCGTGCTGCAGGCAGCATCATCCTGCGCTACATGAACCGCATCGACAGCGTGCACGTGGTCGAGAAGCAACGCATGGATTTCGCCTCCGACGTGGACCGCATGGCGGAGGCGGAGATCGTGCGCGAACTCAAGCGCGCTTATCCGCGCCACGCCATCCTCGCCGAGGAATCGGGACAGACCGGTTCGGGCCCGCTGTGCTGGGTCATCGATCCGCTGGATGGCACGCACAACTATCTGCGCGGCATCCCGCATTTCTGCGTGTCCATCGCCCTGCTGGAGCGTGGCGAACCGGTCTATGGCGTGATCTATGATCCGCTGCGCGACGAGCTGTTCACCGCCAGCAAGGGCGACGGCGCCTTCCTCAACGACCGCCGCATCCGCGTCGGCCGCCGCGAGGATCTGAAGGGCGCCATGCTGGCAACGGGCTTTCCGTTCCGCCAGCGCAAGCATCTGGAGGCCCAGCTGAACTTCACCCGTGCCCTGCTGGCGGACAGTGAAGCCGAAGACATCCGCCGCTCCGGTTCGGCGGCGCTGGATCTGGCCTATGTGGCCTGTGCGCGCTACGACGGGTTTTTCGAGCCCGGCCTGAAACCCTGGGACATGGCTGCCGGCTGTCTGCTGGTGCGCGAAGCCGGCGGCGACTACTGCGATTTCTCCGGCCGTGACGGCCTGCCCGAAAGCGGCCACCTGATGGCCGGCAATCATCTGGTGACACCGGCGATGGTCAAGGTGGCAGGCGCCACGCTGCCGCCAGAACTGCTGCGGGGCTGAATTCCCGGGACTGGGGAAAAGTAGCGCGTAGGGCGGATCAAGGAGCAACGCGACGGATCCGCCCCACGCGCCTATTCCCGCTCTGACGTGCGGTGATGCAGGAACGTGCGCAGGAACGGCACGGTGATGCGGCGCTTGGCCGCCAGCGAGGCCTCGTCCAGGCGATCCAGCAGGTCGTGCAATGCCCCCAGATCACGCGCGTGGTGCGCAAACAGCCAGTCCATGACCGTCGCATCCAGCTGCATGCCGCGTGCCCGGGCGTGTTCGTGCAGCACGTCGCGTCGCGCCGCCTCGCCCAGGGGCTTGAGCAGCGCCACCGTCAACGCCCCCAACCTTGAACGCAGGTCCGGCAGATCGAATGCCAGTTGTCGCGGCGGTGCGCTGGCCGCCAGCAACATCGCCGCGCCCTCGGCACGACAGCGGTTGTAGACATCGAACAGCGCGTGTTCGGCTGCCGCATTGCCGGCAATGGACTGCACATCGTCCAGCGCCAGCAGATCCACCCCACCGCTGCCACGCAGCGCATCGGTCGCGTTGTCGCCCACACGCGCCAGCGGCAGGTACTGCACCCGTCGCCCCTCGTCGAGCGCAGCCTGGCAGGCGGCCACCAGAAGATGCGTCTTGCCGCTGCCAGCCGGCCCGGCCAGGAGCACCCACGGCGCGTCCTCCTCGCATGCCAGATGCCGCGCAGCGGCCAGGGCCACGGTATTGCCGGCCGCATGGAAATGCTGGAAACGCTGGCGACGCGGCCAGCGCAACGTCAGCGGCAATTGCTGATGCATTTCAATTCCACGCATATCGATCCTGCAAAACCTCAAGCTCCAGGGGGCAGATCATCTTCATCCGCTGCCCCCGAATTGTTCCCCCCCACCATGGAATCGGCCGCGCGGCTGCCGTTGCTCGCTGTTTCGCTGCCGGAGATATACAGGCCGCTATTGCGATAACGCCCGTAGCCATAGCGCAGCAGCACCATGATGACCGCCGCCGCCGGCAGTGCCAGCAACACGCCGAGAAAGCCGAACAGATGCCCGCCGGCCAGCACCGCGAAGATCACCGCGACGGGATGCAGGCCGATCTTGCCGCCGACCAGCCGCGGCACCAGTACGTAGCCCTCCATCATCTGGCCGATGGCGAACACCAGCAGCACCAGACCAATGTGCAGCCAGTCCCCGTACTGCACCAATGCCGCAATCAGGCTGGCGATCAGTCCGATCATGAAGCCCAGATACGGCACGAAACTGAGCACGCCGGCCAGCATGCCGATCAGCGGTCCCACGGAAATGCCGATCGCGGTCAAGCCGACGCCGTAGATGATGCCCAACGCCAGCATCACCAGCAGCTGTCCGCGCACGAATGCCCCCAGCACATGATCGCTGTCGCGCGCCAGGCGCACCACGGTCGGCTCGACCGAGCGCGGAACGAGACGATGAATCCGCTCCACCATCACATCCCAGTCGCGCAACAGATAGAACGTCACCACCGGCACCAGCACTAGGTTGGTCATCCAGGCGACCATGCCCATGCCCGAGCGTGACAGGCGCGTCAGCATCGCTGCAAGCACGGTGCCTACCGACCCGATATGCGCCTTGATGGCAGCAGTGATGGCCTGGCTGTCGAATGTTCTTGCGTCCAGCCGCAGATGCACCTGCAGCCACGGCAATACCGTGAGTCGCAGCCAATCCAGATAGTGCGGCACATTGTGGATGAGATTGTTGATCTGGTGCTGCAGCAGCGGCAGCAGCAGAAGCAGTGCGCCGGCGACAATCAACAGCATCACCGTAAACACCACCGTGACTGCCAATGTGCGGCCAAATCCCCAGCGCTGCAGACGGTCGGCCAGCGGGTCTCCCAGATAGGCAAACATGGCTGCTATGGCGAACGGCATCAGCACCGGGGCCAGCAGCCAGATTGCAAAGATCAGAAATACAATGATTGCCAGCCACTGCCAGCGTCTGGAGGTGTCCGAATCAGTCATCGCCACGAGGATTCCATGGACACATTTCGCCGCACGTCAGGCAGCGCCCGCAGCGACAGCTCAGCGCGTCCAGCGGGCGCTGGCGTCGGCACCGGGATGCCCCGCGGGATCGGGTGCAAGCACACCCTGGGAGATCAAACCCTGCGTCAACGTGTTCATCGATACACGCGTCTGCAGATGCAGCATCACTCCATGCCCCCCCGCCTGCGCTAGTTGCACCGACACCACCTGCGCATCATCGTGCAGCGCGGCGAGCAGCCGGGCCATGGCGTCCGCGGAGTGGATCCCGTCCACCCACAATGTCCCGCTGCCGCCGATATCCGGCGCCGCCTGACCCGCTGCGGGAGTCGGCGCAGGCGCCGAGCCCAGCCGTCGCACCAGCGAGTGGATGGATGACGGATCGAAGCTGACCTGAAGAGAAAAGCCGCCGTCCTGCGCATCCTTCTGATACTGGTATTGCGTCACATAGTTCGACGCCTTGCCCAGCGCCTCGCCGTAACCCGGCTGCTGACTGAGATCGTGGCCCGCGGTTTGCGTCAGCACCTGGGTCAGCGCCACTTCGAATGCGTGGTTGCGCTGGGCAGAGGATGTATCCGGCACCGGCACAGTGGCCGAGTACGGCGGGGTTGGCGCGTTCTGCGCGACCGATGCTGTCGACGCAACCAGCAGCAACAGTAGTATCAGTCGGATCGAGGGCAATCGTGAACGCATGGGTGGGCACGCTTTTGACCAGGGGAAACGCGGACGGGCAGGACCGACTCACCCCCGAAGTCTGCCCAATACCCGCCTGAACGTCTATCATTGCATGCTTGGTTCACTTTGACCGAACGCCATGACTGCTGACAAAGACGCCCTCACCTACCGCGACGCGGGGGTCGACATCGATGCCGGCAATGCCCTGATCGAACGCATCAAGCCACACGTGAAGCGCACGATGCGTCCGGAAGTGATGGGCGGCCTGGGCGGATTCGGCGCGCTGTTCGATATCGCCGGGCGTTACCGCGAACCGGTCCTCGTCTCGGGCACCGACGGCGTCGGCACCAAGCTGAAGCTGGCGCAGCAGCTGGACCGGCACGCGACCATCGGCATCGACCTGGTCGCCATGTGCGTCAACGACATCCTGGTACAGGGTGCCGAGCCGCTGTTCTTCCTGGACTACTTCGCCACCGGCAAGCTGGATGTGGAGACCGCGGCCACCGTGGTTGCGGGCATCGCGCGCGGGTGCGAGCTGGCCGGCTGCGCCTTGATCGGCGGCGAAACCGCGGAGATGCCGGACATGTACGCGCATGGCGACTACGATCTGGCCGGATTCAGTGTCGGCGCCGTGGAAAAGAGCGCCCTGCTGGACGGCAGCCACATCCAGGCAGGCGATGCCGTCATCGGCGTAGACTCGTCAGGGCCGCATTCCAATGGCTATTCGCTGATCCGGCGCATCCTCGCGCGCGCCGGATCGCCGCTGGACCTGTCCCTCGATGGCGTGTCGCTGGCCGATGCGCTGATGGCGCCCACCACGATCTACGTCAAACCGATGCTGGCGCTGCTCGAGGCGCAACCGGTGCACGGCATGGCGCACATCACCGGCGGCGGCCTGCTGGACAACATCATCCGTGTGGTTCCGGACAAGCTCGGAATCAGCCTGGACAGCCGTGCCTGGACGCTTCCGCCCGTGTTCGACTGGCTGCAGCGCGAGGGCAATGTGGCGCGCGAGGACATGTGGCGCACCTTCAACTGCGGCATCGGTTTCACCGTGATCGCGCCGCGCGGGGACGCCGACGCGGTCATCGGTTTTCTCGAACGGCAGGAACTGCCTGCGCGGGTCATCGGCGAGGTCGTATCCGCCGGCGAACGGTCCGATCGCGTGCACATCAGCTGACGACGGACGCATCACGCCGTGAACGACTCCGCAACCGCCGACACCGGCCGCGCTATCGCGCCACTGCCCATCGCCGTGCTGGCCTCAGGCCGCGGCAGCAATCTGGGTGCGCTGATCGATGCGCGCGATGCAGGGGATCTGCCGGTGGATATCCGCCTGGTGGCCAGCGACCGCGTCGATGCCGCGGCACTGCGCCGTGCCGAAGCGGCCGGTATTGCCACGCTGGCCCTGGATCCGCGCGGCTACACCGATCGCCGCACGTACGATCTGGACCTGTTCGCACGAATCGCCGACAGTGGCGCACAACTGCTGGTGCTGGCCGGTTTCATGCGCATCCTGGATGCCGACGCCGTGGCGCCGTGGCATGGACGCATGATCAACGTGCATCCGTCGCTGCTGCCCAAATATCCCGGCCTGCACACGCACCGCCGCGCCCTCGAAGCCGGCGATCGGGAACATGGGGCCAGCGTGCATTTCGTCACCGCCGAACTCGATGGAGGGCCGCTGATCGCGCAGACGTTCATCGATCTCGATCCGGACGATACGGAAGCCACGCTGGCCGAGCGCCTGCTGCCGCTGGAACATCGGCTGCTGACCCGTGTCGTGGATGGTATCGCCCGTGGCCGCATCACGCTCGAGGGCAACCGGGTGCTGCACGATGGTCGCGGCATCGACGCACCATTGCGGTTCGATTGAGCCGTCCGCGGGCCCGTGAAGCCGCGTTCAGGTATGACCGGCAACACTTCGGCCATGCGCATACGACATATCTTCCCTATCCTCGCTGTTCTTGCAGGTTGTCTGCCGGGCGCCAGAGCAGCAGCAGCGACCACGCTGCACCCCTTCACGGCCACGTATCAGGTCCAGCGCAACGGCTCGGTGATCGGACAGAGCACGCTGACCCTGTCCAGGGACGCACGCGGCAACTGGCGCTATGCCTCGCATTTGCACGGCACCCACGGACTGGCTGCACTGCTCGGTGCCAGCGTCAAGGAAACCTCCACGTTTCGCTGGAACAACCATCAACCGGAGGCGCTTGCCTACGACTACTCGCTGGACGCCACGGTCAAGAGCAAGCATCGACACCTCGACGTCAACTGGGCCGGCCACAAGGTCCGCGTGACAGAGAACGGAAAAACCGACACCTATGCACCGGCGCCGGGTCTGGTCGAGCGCCACACGGTGCCCCTGGCACTGGCGCTGGAGGTCGAGGACGGCAAGACGCGCATGGCATTGCCCGTGGCAGTGCGCGATCGCGTGCAGACGCAGCAGTTCAAGGTGACCGGCACTGATCAGGTCAGCGTCCCCGCCGGTCATTTCGATGCGAAAAAAGTGCAACGCACCGACAAGCAGAACAGTTTTACCGCGTGGTACGCACCGCAGCATCCGCTGGCGCCGGTCAAGCTCGCACAAAGCAGCGGCGGCCACATCAGCATGCGACTGGAAAGCTACAAGGCCCAATAAGCCGATGATGTTGGCGTAGGTCGGATCAAGGAACGCAGTGGCGGATCCGACTGCTTGCGAGGATCGCCCGGCATTTCCGCAAGCAGGCGGACCCGGCGCGTTGCTGCCGATCGAAGCCCCACAGGGATTTCGTTCGGTCACAAATCCTCTTGCGGGATTGACCCGTCCGACTGGGCCGGTTCGGTGCGTTCAGCCGTGCTCGGGATGCTCACGCAGCCACGCGCGTGCCGCCGGTTGCTGCCGCCAGCGCTGGATCACCACAGTGGCCAGTGCGGTGACAATCACCGTGACCAGCACATCAAGCCCGGACGCCTGCGGCCGGATCACCAGGGTGGCCACGTAGACCACGACAAAAACGGCTGCAGCCGTCAGCGCGGCGGCCGCGGCGCTGTCGCGGCGACGCGTGTGTTGCCGGGCCTGGCGCCAGCGGGCGCGGCGTGATGCCGGGGGCACTTCGGCCAGTTCCGGAATGGAGCTGATACGCCAGTAGAACGTCATGCGGCCACCTCGAATCGGCCCGGATCAGTGCGGCAAACGACGGATTTTTGCGCCCAGTGTGCCCAGCTTTTCCTCGATGTTCTCGTAGCCGCGATCGATGTGGTACACACGATCGACGATGGTATCGCCGCCGGCCACCAGTCCGGCCAGTACCAGGCACGCAGAAGCGCGCAGATCGGTAGCCATGATCGGTGCGCCGCTCATGTGCTGGACGCCGCTGATGATGGCGGTATTGCCCTCAAGGCGAATGTCCGCCCCCAGCCGGTGCAATTCGTGCACGTGCATGAAGCGGTTCTCGAACACCGTCTCGGTGATCACGCCCACGCCCTCGGCCACACAGTTGAGCGCGGTGAACTGCGCCTGCATGTCGGTGGGAAATGCTGGATACGGCGCAGTGGTGATGTTCACGGCCTTGGGCCTGCGGCCCTGCATGTCCAGCTCGATCCAGTCCTTGCCGGTGTTCAGGTGCGCGCCGGTCTCCTCCAGCTTGCACAAGACCGAGTCCAGCGAGTCCGGCCGCACGTTGCGGGTGCGCACGCAGCCGCTGGTGATGGCGCTGGCGACCAGGAACGTGCCGGTCTCGATGCGATCCGGCAGCACCTCGTAATGCGTGCCGTGCATCCGTTCCACGCCGTGGATGACCATGGTGGCGGTGCCCGCGCCCTCCACCTGCGCGCCCATGGCGTTCAGGCAATTGGCCAGATCCACCACTTCCGGCTCCTGCGCCGCGTTCTCGATGACGGTGGTGCCCTCGGCCAGGGCCGCGGCCATCATGATGTTCTCGGTCCCGGTCACCGTGACCATGTCCATGACGATGCGCGCGCCCTTCAGGCGCTTCGCCTTGGCCTTGATGTAGCCATTCTCCACCACGACATCGGCGCCCAGCGCCCGCAGTCCGTGGATATGCTGATCCACCGGTCGCGAGCCGATGGCACAGCCACCGGGCAGCGAGACCTCGGCCTGGCCGTAGCGGGCCACCAGCGGACCCAACACCAGGATCGATGCGCGCATGGTCTTGACCAGATGGTAGGGCGCAAAGAACTTGTCGGTGGAGCGCGGATCGATATGGATCTTCATGCGCTCGTCCACCACCAGTTCCACGCCCATCTGGCCCAGCAACTCCATCAGGGTCGTCACATCGTGCAGATGCGGCACATTGCCGATGCTGACGGGTTCGTCCGCCAGCAGGCACGCAGCCAGGATCGGCAATACGGCATTCTTGGCGCCGGAGATCTGCACGTCTCCGCGCAGCGGCTCACCGCCGGAAATGATGATCTTGGCCATTTACAGAGCCTTTGAATATGAGGGCAGCGACGTCATCGGATTCCTTCAGGAAATGTGGATGCCACGCGCCGTGGCCTCGTCTGGCGTCAGCGTGTTCAGACTCAGCGCATGAATTTCACCGCCCATCAGCTCGCCCAGTGTGGCGTAGACCAGACGATGCCGCGCCAGTGGCAACTTGCCGGCGAACACCGGACTGACCACATCGGCCTCGAAATGCACGCCGTCGTCGCCGCGCACCTGCACGGCAGCGTCGGCAACGCCCTGTTTGATCAGTGACTGGATGTAGGATGCGTCCATTTGAAATACCAAGAATGTGCCACGGCAGCGAAGCCGCTGACGTCGATGCATGAGACCGCATCAACGGCATCATGGGGGCGGGAGGCTGCCGTGCGAGAATACGGCTCAACTGTGGAATGGTAATGGAAAATCTCTGGCGCCGGAATGACGGGCCGGAAAGTGCGGTGCGCCTTGCTAGAATCCACATAATGACAGTCCATCCCGCTGTGCCCAAGCGAGGCCCGATGAACGCCGACAGCTCCACGTTTGCCCATACCGATCCCAGCGACGCAGCCCTCACCCGCAGCGGTCGCACCGTGATCGCCACCGAAGCGGCCGCCATCCACTCGCTGTTGGCGGGCATCAACGGCGATTTTGCCGAAGCTTGCCGCCGGATGCTGCAATGCAGTGGCCGGATCATCGTCTCCGGCATGGGCAAGTCCGGGCACATCGCGCGCAAGATCGCCGCCACCCTGGCGTCCACCGGCACGCCGTCGTTCTTCGTCCACCCGGGTGAAGCCAGCCACGGCGATCTCGGCATGATCACGCCAAGTGATCTGCTGCTGGCCATCTCGCATTCCGGAGAGACGGACGAGCTGCTGTTCATCCTGCCGGTGCTCAAGCGCCAGGGGAACGTGCTGATTGCCATGACCGGTCATCCACAATCGGCACTGGCGCGACAGGCCGATGTGCATCTGGACGCCAGTGTCTCGGCCGAGGCGTGTCCTTTGGGACTGGCGCCCACCACCAGCACCACGGCCGCGCTGGTCATGGGCGATGCACTGGCGGTGGCGCTGCTGGAAGCGCGCGGCTTCACCTCGGAGGACTTCGCCCGGTCCCATCCCGCCGGCACTCTCGGGCGCCGCCTCCTGCTGCGCATCAGCGACATCATGCATACCGGCGAGGGCATTCCGCGGGTGCAACCGGAGGCGGGCCTCACCGAAGCCCTCATGGAAATGACCCGCAAGCAGCTGGGCATGACTGCCGTGGTCGATGCCGATCAGCATCTGCTTGGCGTATTCACCGATGGCGACCTGCGGCGTGCCCTCGACGATGCCGACATCGACCTGCGTGCCAGCTCGGTGGCCGCGCTGATGACGCGCGGCCCCAAGACCATCCAGGCGGACAAGTTGGCCATCGAGGCCGCGCAACTGATGGAAAAACACCAGATTCATGCACTGCTGGTCACCGAGGCCGAGGGTCATGTGGTGGGCGCACTGAACATCCACGACCTGTTGCGCGCACGCGTGGTGTGATCCGGCGCGTTTGTAGCGTGGCAGGGCCGGTCAAGGAGCAACGCGACGGATCCGCCTGCTTGCGGGAAGGCAGGATCTGTCTCCGCAAGCAGGCGGATCCGTCACTGCCGTTCCTTGATTCGCCCTACCCGTTTTGTCCGTCCTGCTCGACACTTTTGCCGCGCCGTTCTGGACGCAGGCGCGCACCTGCTAGCATCGTGCGTTGCCCAAGCCACAACACATCCGACACCCATGTCCAACCCATCCATTCCCGCCATTCCCGCCGATGTCATGCAACGCGCCGCCAACGTGCGCCTGGTCGCCTTCGACGTCGACGGCACCCTGACCGACGGCCAGCTCTGGGTCGGCGCGGACGGCAATGAAATCAAGGCCTTCCACGCCCATGACGGGCTCGGCATGACGCGGCTCAAGGCCCGCGGCCTGGAACTGGCCATCATCACCGCGCGCATCAGTCATGCCGTGGCCATGCGTGGCGAGGAATTGGGCATCGCCCATGTCTACCAAGGCCAGAAAGACAAGGCTGCCTGCCTGCGCGAACTGCTCGACGCCTTGGAACTCGAGCCGCAACAGGCCGCCTTCGTCGGCGACGACCTTACCGACCTGCGTGCCATGCGCATGGCCGGACTGGCCGTGGTCCCCGCCAATGCACGTCCGGTGGTGGCCGCCCGCGCCCACTGGCAGACCCCCAATCGTGGTGGCGCCGGTGCGGCGCGCGATGTCTGCGACCTGATCCTCAGGGCCCAGGGCACGTTCGATGAAGAGCTGGAGCACTGGCTTTGAGTGATCGTCGCCTGCTGACCACACTGACGCTGCTCGCCCTGGCTGCAGGCCTCGTATGGTCGACGTGGTGGTGGTTGAAACCGGCCGCCTCGCCGCACGAGTTCACCGGTCCGCCACGCTCCAGCTACACGCTGCGCGATTTCATCCTGTGGTCATACGGCCCGCACGGCGAGCTGGGTTCGCGCCTGCGCGCGCCGTACCTGCAACGCCGCGACGGCGACAATTCGCTGTACGTCGACACCCCGCACTTCATGCTGCCGCCGAAACAGGGCAGCAAGGCCACGCCGTGGCTGGGCAAATCCGAGTACGCCTGGGTCAGCGCCGACGGCAACATCATCAAGCTGCGCGGCAAGGTGCACATGCACCGCGCTGCCTACCCGCATGCGCCTGCGGCACAACTGGACACCGCCGATGTCACCATCTGGCCGCAGAGCAACAAGCTGGCCACGGCCGCGCCGGCACACATGCGACAGGGAACCTCTAGAATGTCCTCTGTCGGCATGCGTGCCAACCTCAACACCAAGTATCTGGAGATGCTCAATGACTTTCACGGCACCTTCGAGCCGAGTTCTGGCGCCAAGCACAGATAGCCGCCCCGCGCTCGCGGTACTGGCGCTGCTCGGCCTGTGCCTGGGCATGTGCGCAGGGCCGGCCGCAGCCAAACAGAGCGACCGGTCCAAGCCTGTCAACGTCAACGCCAGCTCGGCCGATGCCACCGCGCAACCCAACGGCACCAGTCATCTCAAGGGCCACGTGGAAATCACCCAGGGCACGCTGAAGGCCACTGGCAGTCACGGCACCGTGTATTTCGACGCGCGCTCGGAAGTGGAGCGGGTGGTCCTCACAGGTTCGCCGGCACGCGTGCAGCAGGAGGATGACAACGGCAACATCATGCACGGCCATGCTGCCAGGATCGACTACAACGTTCCCGGGGGCATCGCCATCCTTACCGGTGATGCATCGGTCAAGCTGCAGGGCCGCGGCTCCGCCAGCGGCGATCGTCTGGTCTACAACACCCGCACCAGCGTCATGTCGGCGCAGAGTCATGGCGACAACCGCGTGCATCTGACCTTCAAGCCCCGCCAGCAGGCCGCGGCCAGTCCGGCGCCGAAGAAGACATCGAGGGCGGCTGCCGCAGGCGGTACGCACACTCCTTCGCCCTCGCCGGCCGGCAGCGCCATGCAACCGGCCGCCGCGCGCTCGACGAACTGACCCCATGCTTTCAGCCAAAGGACTGCAAAAGCGCTTCCGCGCACGCCATGTGGTGCGCGACTTCGGCTTCTCCATCCGCGAAGGGGAAGTCGTGGGCCTGCTCGGCCCCAACGGCGCCGGCAAGACCACGTGTTTCTACATGGTGGTGGGCCTGATCCGCTCCGACAACGGCACCATCGTGCTGGATGAACGCGATATCACCGGGCTGCCCATGCACGCGCGGGCGCGCCTGGGCATCGGCTACCTGCCGCAGGAGCCATCCGTGTTCCGGCGCCTGAGCGTGGCCGACAACATTCTGGCCGTGCTGGAACTGCGCAAGGATCTGCCCGCCAGGGAACGCCACCGCGAGCTGGACAGCCTCCTGGACGAACTGAAGGTGGCGCACATTGCCGACCAGAAGGGCGTGAGCCTGTCCGGCGGCGAGCGTCGCCGGGTGGAAATCGCGCGCGCCCTGGCCGCACGGCCGCGCTACATGCTGCTGGATGAGCCCTTCGCCGGCGTGGACCCGATTTCCGTGGGCGAGATCCAGCGCATCGTGCGCCACCTCAAGGATCGCGGCATCGGTGTCCTGATCACCGACCACAACGTGCGCGAGACCCTGGGGATCTGCGACCGCGCCTACATTCTCAACGAAGGCGAGGTCATCTCCCGTGGCACGCCCGCTCATATCCTGGCCGACAGGAAGGTCCGTGAAGTCTACCTGGGGCACGAGTTCCGTATTTGAGGAGGCCCCGGCCGATGCGTTCCTGAACCAGCCGGCGGGACGCGAGGCGATGCACTGGTCGCACTTGTGGCATCGGGGTAGGATGAACCACGTGTCCCCCAGGGGAACCAGGAAGGACATGACCGACCCGTTTCACGCCAATCCATGCGAAAACCCTCTGCGGCCCAACCACCGGCACCTGTTTGTCCGCCACCCGCCGGTCACCACACGCCGATTTGCGTGAAGGCTGAATCCAAGCCATGAAGCCGGGCCTGCAACTCAGACTCAATCAGCAGCTCTCGCTGACCCCCCAGCTGCAACAGGCCATCCGCCTGCTGCAACTCTCGCAGCTGGAACTGGAGACCGAGCTGCGCGAGCTGGTGGAATCCAATCCCCTGCTGGAATTCAGCGACGACGTGCAGCCGGACGCAGATGCGGATACGTCCACCAACGCGCTCGCCGAGGCCGAGCCTGCGGGTCCCGAGCCCACCGTGGTCGACAACAACTGGGGCGATCTGGACGTTCCTGCGCGTGACGACTTCGACATGTCGCAGACCGGCTCACGCAACGCCGGCAGCGAAACATTCGAGCCGCAAAACGCCGCCACCGAGGACCTGCGCGATCATCTCTCATGGCAGCTCAACCTGTCGCCGTTCACGCCACGCGAACATGCCATCGCCATGGCCCTGATCGATGCCATGGACGACGACGGCTACCTGCACGACGGCCTGGAACCCGTCATTGCCGCATTGCAGCCGCAGCTCCAGCTGGACGACGATGAAATCGACATCGTGCGCCGCAGGCTGCAGCGCTTCGACCCCGCGGGAGTGGCCAGCCTGGATCTGCGCGACTGCCTGCTGGCGCAACTGGACCAGCTGGAAGCCGACCCGGCCCAGACCGCGCTCGCCCGTCGCATCGTCGCCGAGGATATCGAGCTTCTGGCGCGCAACGATCTTGCCCGGCTGGCCCGGCGCATGCATGTCGATGTCGAATCGGTCGCCGCGGCCGCCGCCCTGATCCGCACGCTGGACCCACGCCCCGGCCTGGCGCTGGACCCGACGCCCGTCGAGTACATCGCCCCGGACGCCTACGTGCGTCGCATCCACGATCAATGGCACGTCAGCCTCAGCCCGGACTGCACCCCGCGCCTGGAACTGAATCAGCACTACTGCGGGCTGATCTCCCAGGCGCGCCGCGACGATGCCAGCTACCTGCGCGGACAACTGCAAGAGGCGCGCTGGCTGTTGAAAAGCCTGGAATCGCGCGCCGACACCCTGCTGCGCGTAGCCAACGTCATCGTGCGCCGGCAGAGCGCCTTCCTGGACTACGGTCCGGAGGCCATGCGGCCGATGGTGCTGCGCGAAGTCGCTGAAGAGGTGGACATGCACGAATCCACCATTTCGCGGGTGACCACCCGGAAATATCTACACACCCCGCGCGGCATCTTCGAATTCAAGTATTTCTTCTCCAGCGGCGTGTCCACCGAAGATGGCGGCAGCGCGTCGGCGACCGCCATTCAGGCCATGCTGCGCAAACTGGTCAATGATGAGGATGTGCGCAAACCGCTTTCGGACCAGGCCTTGGCCAATCATCTGAACCAGCGTGGAATCCAGGTGGCGCGCCGCACCGTCGCCAAGTACCGGGAGGCATTGAGAATTCCAAGTTCCAGCGAACGCCAGCGTCGCGTCTGAAGCCGGCGCGAGGGGAACTTCCCGACGTCTGCGCATTCGCATTATCAGGAGCATCGACAACGCATCGCCGGTGTTCCGTCCGCCGCACATCGCGGCGTCCATACAAAAAAAGAACCAGGAGGCGCACATGCAAGTTCAGCTCAGCGGCCACAAGATCGATATCACCCCGGCCTTGCGCGATCACGTGCAGTCCAAGCTCGATGTCCTCACCCGGCACTTCGATCACATCACCTCCCTCAACGTCGTCCTCTCCGTGGAGAAACTCGAACACAAGGCCGAAGGTACCCTGGCCGCCAGCGGCTGCCTGTTGCACGCCGCCGCCGCCGACAGCGACATGTATGCCTCGATCGACACCATGATCCACAAGCTCGACGCGCAGCTGCGCAAGCACAAGGAAAAGCTCACCGATCACCATCGCGAAGAAGCACGCGAAGCCCGCCTGGGCTGATCCCGACGCCAACGCGTCCGCAGGGCGGAGCGAGGAACGCCAGGGATGGATTCGCCTGCTTGCTGATTGCAGCCCGGCCTCTCCCGCAAGCAGGCGGCTGCGTCACATTGCTCCTTGAGCCGCCCTGCCTCCGGGGTACGTGACACCGTCGCGCGGCGACGCCCGGCCCGCGAACTGGCACAATGGTCGTTCCAAGGCCGATCATCCGGCCGCCAGCGACCAGACGGCTCTTCCGTGGAACAGATCACCGCACGCCAACTTTTCGAAAACGTGCAGGAACGCATGGCGTTGCGCTGGATCGCCGGCGTCAGCGGCGAATCGCGGCGTCTGGAGCCGGGCGAAACGCTGTCGCGACGTCCATCGCTGGTCGGCTACCTCAACGTGATCTATCCCAACAAGGTGCAGATCATCGGCTCCGAGGAGCTGCGCTACCTCGATGCCCTGGACTCGCGCCAGCGGTGGGAAACGGTGCAGAAGATTGTTGCCTACAACCCGACTGCGCTGATCATCAGCAAGGATCAGAGCGTGCCGGCGGATCTGCGCGAGGCCGCCGAGGAAACCGACACACCCTTGTGGGTCAGCGCGCGGCGTGGTCACGAGATCCTGGGGTGGCTGCAATACCACCTGGCGCAGGCGCTGGCCAAGCGCACCACGCTGCACGGTGTGTTCATGGAGGTCTACTCCATCGGCGTGCTGATCACCGGTGCATCCGGTTCCGGCAAGAGCGAGCTGGCGCTGGAACTGGTCAGCCGCGGCCATCGCCTGGTGGCCGACGATGCCACGGAATTCACCCAGATCTCACCGGACGTCATCGACGGCACATGTCCCGAACTGTTGCGCAACCTGCTGGAAGTGCGTGGACTGGGTGTGCTCAACGTGCGCGAGATGTTCGGCCATACCGCAGTGAAGAAATCCAAGTACCTGCGCCTGATCGTACACTTGAAACCGCTGCGCGAGGACGAGGAAATCGACGCCATGACGCGCCTGACCGGCGATACCGGCGAGCGTCAGGTGCTGGACATGGCGGTTCCCGTGATCACCATCCCGGTGGCGCCGGGCCGCAATCTCTCGGTGCTGGCCGAGGCCGCCGTGCGCACCTACATGCTCAGAAGCACCGGCATCGATCCGGCGCAGACATTCATCGATCGGCAGGCCAATCAGATGCAGCGCCTGCCACCGTGGTAAAACTGATGATTCAGCCATGACCGAACACGCTCCCAATTCCGACCACGTGCATGTGGTCGTCCTTACCGGCATGTCCGGTGGCGGCAAGACGATCGCCTTGCGCGCCATGGAAGACCTGGATTTCTATTGCGTGGACAACCTCCCCGCAGCCTTGATGCCGGATCTGGTCAAGGCCGTGGAAAGCGGCCATCCCGAGACCCTGCCGCGCATCGCGGTGGGCATCGATGTCCGCAGCGAGGACCTCGAGCGCATGCCGGGCATGCTCTCGGCACTGGCCGCCAGCGGCGTCAACGTGCACCTGGTATTCGTCGACTCCAGCGACGAGGTGCTTCTCAAACGTTATTCCGAAACCCGTCGCCGCCATCCGCTGGCCGCGGAAAGCCGCTCGCTGGCCGATGCCATCGCCATGGAACGCGCGCTGCTCAAGCCACTGGCCGACATCGCCGAAAACGTCGTGGACACCAGCAATCTGAACGTGCACCAGCTACGGCGCCAGATCGCCACGGAGTTCGCCTCGCGCGCCGAAGGCCTGACGCTGATGTTCGAATCGTTCGCGTTCAAGCGCGGCCTGCCGCTGGATGCCGATTTCGTCTTCGACGTGCGTTGCCTGCCCAACCCGCACTGGGAACCACCGCTGCGGCCACTGACAGGCAAGGATGCGCCGGTACGCGAGTTTCTCGAAAAACAGCCGCAGGTCGGCGAATATCTCCAGGACATCAAGCAATTCCTGGAGACATGGCTACCGCGCTTCCAGATGGTCGACCGCAGCTACGTCACCGTGTCGGTGGGCTGCACCGGCGGCCGGCATCGTTCGGTGTATTTCGTGGAGAAACTGGCCGAGCACTGCCGCCAGCATCATCGCGACGTCATCGCCTTTCATCGCGAACTGGATTGAATCATGAGCGTCGGAGTCCTGCTGATGACGCACGAAGGCGTCGGCAACGCGCTGATCACGGCGGCGCGTCATGTGATGCCGCGACTGCCGCTGAAGGTCCGCGCCGCCGAAATCCCGGCAGATGCCGATACCGAGGACATGCGCTCGCTGTCCGTGCACCATGTGCGTACCCTGGACAGTGGCGATGGCGTTCTGGTGCTCTCCGACCTCTACGGCGCCACCCCCTGCAATATCGGCCTGTCGCTGAGCGACCTGGGCGTCCATGTGCGCTGCGTCTCGGGCCTGAACCTGCCCATGCTGCTGCGCGTTTTCAACTATGCCGACAAACCGCTGGAGGAGATCGCCGAGATTGCCGCCAGCGGAGGTCGCGGAGGCATCCTGATCGACCATGCGTGAACAAGAGATTGCCGTCACCAACCAGTTGGGCCTGCACGCCCGCGCCTCGGCCAAGCTGGTGCAGCTGGTACAGAAATACAAGGCCACCGTATGGCTGGTGGACCGCACGCGCGAGATCAATGCGCGCAGCATCATGGGAGTGATGATGCTGGCTGCCGGCCACGGCACGTCGCTGATCATCCGTGCCGACGGCGAGGACGAAGACGCCGCGGTGGAGGCGGTAGCCGACCTGTTCGCACGCAAATTCGACGAGGGCGCATGAGACGGTGGCCATGAGAAAGGTGCTCGAAGGCACCATCGCTGCACGCGGCATGGCCCTGGGCCGTGCGCGTCTGGTGCAGCCCAACGAATACAGCATCGACCCGCGGCCCCTGGAAGCGGACGAAGTCGACGCGGAACTGGAACGGCTGCATGCCGCCATCGCCAGCGCCCACGATGAGCTGCAGCAGTTGCGCGGCAAGCTGCAGGGCGATCTGGCGCGCGAGGTCGGCGAGTTCATCGATGCGCACACCCTGATGCTGGAGGACGTCTCGCTGCTCAGGGGCCTGGACCACCTGGTGCGCCACGAGAAGCGCCGCGCCGGTGCTGCGTTGAAAATCCAGGGCGACCGCCTCAGCGCCGCGTTCGAGGCGATGGACGACCCGTATCTGAAAAGCCGCCGCGAGGATGTCGATCAGGTCATCGGCCGCGTCATGGCCGCACTGCTGCGCCAGACCAGCCGCGAAGAGCGCAAGCTGGCTGCACGCGTGGGCGAGATCCAGATCGCGCACACCATCGCTCCGGCCGACATGGCCAACCTGTCCGGCCAGGGGTTGCTGGGTGTGGTCGCCGTCGGCGGCAGCGTTTACTCGCACAGCGCCATCCTCGCGCGCAGCCTGAACCTGCCGATGCTGGTGGGTGCCAACGACGCACTGGCAGCCATCGGCGACAGCGATCTGGTCCTGCTGGATGGCGAAGCCGGCGAGGTGGTGATCCACCCCAACGCCCACGACCTGTCGCGCTACCGCGCCTGGCAGCGCGACGCCGCGCGCGAGGGCCGTCGCCTGGCCGCCCTGGCCACAGCACCCACACGGACTGCCGACAATGTGGATATCCGCCTGTTCGCCAACGCCGAGCTGCCCAGCGACGTGGCACAGGCGCGCGCGCGCGGCGCCTGCGGCATCGGCCTGTACCGCACGGAGTTCCTGTTCCTCAAGCGCAAGGGCATCCCGGACGAAGAGGAACAATTCAACGCCTACCGTGAGCTGGTGCTGGGGATGGGCGGCCTGCCGGTCACCATCCGCACTCTGGACCTGGGCGCGGACAAGGCCGATTCGGCCGGACTGACGCTGCGCGACGAGGACAACCCGGCGCTGGGCGTGCGCGGCGTGCGGCTGTCGCTGCGCTATCCCTCCATTTTCACCGCGCAGTTGCGTGCCATGCTGCGCGCAGCCACCTACGGCCCGGTGCGCATCCTGGTACCCATGGTTACCCAGGTCGACGAGATCAAGTCGGTTCGCACGCTCATCGACATGTGTGCACGCGACCTGCGCCACGAAGGCCACGAGCCTTCCGAAGACATCGAAGTGGGCGCCATGATCGAAGTCCCTGCCGCAGCCATCGGCGTACGCGCCATTCTGGAAGAATCGGATTTCCTGGCCATCGGGTCCAACGATCTGGCCCAGTACGTGCTGGCCGCCGATCGTAACAATGATGCGCTGGGGACGCTTTACGACCCCCTGCAGCCGCCGTTGCTTCGCCTGCTCGGCCATGTCATCGCCTCGGCCCATCGTGCCGGAAAATCGGTCAGCCTGTGCGGTGAAATCGGCGGCGATCCGGCATTCACGCCATTGCTTCTGGCGCTCGGCCTCACCGATTTCAGCATGCATCCCAGTCAGTTGCTGCTCGTCAGGGACCGCCTGTCCGGTCTCGAACGCCGCTCGCTGCGCAAGCTCGGCGCGCGCCTGATGCGCGCAGCCAGCCGCGATGAAGTCGAGGCACTTCTGCGCCAGGCCGTGCCGGATCCGTCCGGCGTCAGGACGCCATCGAATCCCCTGTAACCGAACGCGCAAAGGCCGCTACCACGGCACTGTGATAACGCGCACGGTGCACCACCAACGACATGCGCCGCGTGAGGTCCAGGAACGGGGTCCGCAAGACCGTGAGACGACCCGCGGCGACAGCGTCGGTGACCGCCACCGCCGGCAGACAGGCAATTCCCAGCCCGGCGATCACCGCCTGCTTGATTGATTCCACCTGCCCGAGCTCCAGTACCATGTGGCCCTGCGGCAGCCGCTCCAGCGCGCGTTCGCTGAGCCGCCGCGTCGCCGAGCCGCGCTCGCGCAGGATCCATCGCACACCGGCGAAATCGGCCGGCTGCAGACAGCGCGTGCGTGCCAGCAGGTGATCCGGCCGCACACATACGACAAGGTGATCCTCCCGCCACGCACGTACATCGAGCCGCGCATCGTTGACCGGCCCTTCAACACAGGCCACATCCATTTCCAGCGCCAGAAGCCCGCTCACGATGGCTTCGGTGTTGTCCACGCTGAGGCGCACCGAGACATCGGGATAGGCCTCGACGAATCCGCCCAGCAATTCCCCCACGCGGTAATTGCCCACCGTATTGCTGGCGCCCAGACGCAATTCGCCGCGCAACGTCTGCGCGCCCGCCGAGGCCTGCTGCTGGAAATCCCGCAGCCGCTGCAGCACTTCCAGCGCGTCCGGCAATAACTCGCGCCCGTGGGCATTGATGCTTACCCGCCCGCGAATCCGGTCGAACAATTTCACGCCCAGCTGCCGCTCCAGCTCTGCCAACGCCATGCTCACCGCGGGCTGGGTCAGGTGCAGCTCCGCTGCTGCCGCACGCACGCTGCCGCCGGCAGCCACAGCGGCGAAGACCTCAAGGTGACGGGGGCTGATGCCAATCATCAAATAATCTTATACATAAATTCACAATTTATAAATTTTTATTCTCGCATGCCCACTCTAAGATCAGCGGGCCTTCCCTCTGCACCACATGGATCGAAGGTCTCCCGGCGGGAACGCGCAGACCGCCCTTCGCTGGCTCACGCGAATGGTTCCGGAGGGCATATTCCAAACGGGGCCGGATCCCACCCACCACGCCACGCCCTCGGACATGACATCTTCCGCCACCCAAACCACGGCGTCCCGCCGTTTCGCCGAACGCGTGCCCGGTCTGGCACTGACCTGCCTGATCGCCGTGATCGCGTTGATCCTCGGAGGCTGGCTGCCGCTGATCGGCGGCCCGGTGTTCGGCATCGTTCTGGGCATCATCGTGCGCAGCGTGATGACGCCTCCAGCAACCTTCCGGTCCGGCATCAAGTTCGCCTCCAAACAGGTGCTGCAATGGTCCATCGTGGCCCTTGGACTGGGCCTGAGCCTGACCCAGGTCGCCCATACCGGCCTGCAGTCGCTGGCCGTCACGGCAGTGACCATGAGCACGGCCTTCGTTGCAGCATGGGCGCTGGGGCGCTGGCTGGGCGTGCACGACAAGCTGAAGATCCTCATCGGTGTCGGCACCGCCATCTGCGGCGGCTCGGCCATCGCCGCCAGCGCGCCCATCATCAAGCCGGATGACCACGACACCGCGTTCGCCATCTCCACCATCTTCCTGTTCAACGTGGTGGCGGTGCTGCTGTTCCCCTTCCTGGGGCATCTGATGCACCTGTCCGCCCAGGGATTCGGCATGTGGGCCGGCACCGCCATCAACGACACCTCGTCCGTGGTCGCGGCCGGCTACAGCTACAGCAAGGCAGCCGGCGATTTCGCCACCATCGTCAAGCTCACCCGCGCCACGCTGATCATTCCAGTGTGCCTGGCGCTGGCCTTCCTCGAGGCCTGGCGACACAAGAAGCACGGTGCGGCGGATTTCAAGCTGGCGCGCATCTTTCCGTGGTTCATCCTGTGGTTCCTCGTGGCCTCGGCAGTGCGCACGGCAGGTCTCATCCCCGCCGCCTGGCAGCCCTGGATCCACAATGGTGCCGAATTCATGATCATCGTGGCCCTGAGCGGAGTGGGCCTGTCCTCGGATCTGCGGCGCATGGCCTCGACCGGCCCGAAGCCGATCCTGCTCGGACTGGGCGTCTGGGCCGCCGTGGCATCGAGCAGCCTGGGCGTGCAACTCCTGCTCGGCCAGCTTTGAGGACCAGGTGCGGCGGATCAAGGAGACTCGGCGACGGATCCGCCTGCTTGCGGAAAACACGGTATTGATCACGAACAGGCGCCTCCCGTGCCTTGCTCCTTGAGGCCACCTACTTCTTCAAGCTCGTCCGCGTTCGACCAGCGTCTGCGCCACCTTGTCGCGCAGGTACACCGGAAGCGCCAACTCCGGCGCTTCGCCGCCACCGCCGGCGAATACCGGAGCGGCCAGTCGCGCCACATTGCGCGCCTGCGGATAGCACTCGCCATCGGCCCACGCCGGCGCCGCCGCCAGGCGCTGGGCCAGCACATCGCCATACGCGGACCACCCCGTACCGATCACGCTGACAGTTTCACGGGCCGGAACCTCGACCATATCCGGGGCGCAGACACAGTCGTCGATCAGTGATTCCAGCCCTCCATCCGCGCGGCGTCGATAGCTGCCCGCATAGACCTCGCCCATGCGTGCATCAATCACCGCAAGGATCGCCGCCGCGCCCTCTGGGGCTCCGCTCGCCAGCGCCGCCAGCGACGATATCGTCACCACCTGCACGCCCAGCGCGAATGCCAGGCCCTGCGCCATCGATACGCCGAGACGCACGCCCGTGAAAGCGCCAGGACCACGGCCCACGGCAATTACATCCAGTTGCGACCGCAGCAAACCGGCCTCGGCAAGCAACGCCTCGGCCATCGGCAGCACCAGCTCGGCATGACGGCGCGGGGCCACCTCGCTGCGGTCGAGCAACGTATCGCCGCTCAGCAAGGCAACGGAACACGATTCGGTAGAGGTTTCGATGGCGAGAAGATTCATGGCGTTGATTGTCGCATTGCGCAGATGCATTGACACCGTATCGCGTGGACCCGGCGAGGGCGATCCGTGACCGCCTCATGACCCGGAACGCACCGCCTCCTGCACGCGTCCGTCCCAGCATCGACAATCGTGATCCCCAGCCCTCTCCCGGAGATGCATCATGGACAATCGACACTGGACCGATGTCGACACCTACCTGGCGCAGAAAACCATCCCTGCAGACTCGGTACTGGAAGCCACTCTGGCCGCCAACAAGGCCGCCGGTCTGCCGAATATCGACGTCTCGCCGACCCATGGCAAGCTGCTGCAACTGCTGGTTCGCATGCATCGCGCGCAACGCATCCTGGAGATAGGAACGCTGGGCGGCTATTCCACCATCTGCATGGCGCGCGCATTGCCCGCAGACGGTCGCCTCGTCACGCTGGAAGCCGATCCGCGCCATGCCGAAGTCGCCAGCGCCAACATCAACCGCGCCGGGCTGTCCGGACGTGTCGAGATTCGCACTGGCGCTGCACTGGAAACGCTGCCGGTGCTGCACGAGGAATCTGCCGGTCCCTTCGATTTTTTCTTCATCGACGCCGACAAGCGCAGCAATGCCGACTATGTCTCCTGGGCGCTGCGGCTGGCGCACCGGGGAAGCGTCATTATCGTCGACAATGTGGTGCGCCACGGCCATGTGCTCGATGCCGACAGCGACGACGCCGATATCCTTGGCACCCGCCGCCTGTTCGACCTGATCGCCGCCGAACCACGGCTGGACGCCACCGCCGTGCAGACCGTCGGCAACAAGGGCTGGGACGGGTTCGTGCTGGCCATGGTCGATTGAGCCCCGTGCCCCAGCGTTGCATTGGCAGGGCGGATCCGTCGCGTTGCTCCTTGATCCGCGCTACACATACGACCGGAACGCGCTCAGAGCTCGCTCAATCAAAAAATCGCCGCACCGCGTTCAGCTCGCGCGTGCGCGGCATCGGCGGCAGGCTCGCCAGGAACAGCTTGCCGTAGCCGCGCGTGGTCAGGCGCGGATCGCACAACACCAGCACACCGCGATCATGCACCGCGCGGATCAGCCGGCCCACGCCCTGCTTCAGCGCAATCACGGCACTGGGCACCTGCCAGCCCATGAACGGGTTTTCGCCCGCCCGCGCCATCGCCTCAAGCCGCGCCTGCAGCACGGGGTCGTCCGGCGTGGCGAACGGCAGCTTGTCGATCACCACCACGGAAAGCGCCTCGCCAGCCACGTCCACGCCCTCCCAGAAACTGGCCGCGCCCAGCAGCACACCGTGACCGGACTGGCGAAAATCCTCCAGCAGCCGATGCCGCGGCGCATCGCCCTGCACGAACAGCGGCCACGGCACCTGGTCGGCCAGCAGCTCCGCTGCCCGCCGCAAGGCACGATGTGAGGTAAACAGCAGGAACGCACGGCCATTTGATGCTTCCAGCACTGGCCGCACCGCGTCGACCACACGCTCCGTGAAATCGCGCGCGGCCGGCGCCGGCAGACCCTCGGGCAGATAGCACAATGCCTGCCGCACATAATCGAACGGGCTGTCCAGACTCAAGGTCTGCGGCGACTCCAGCCCCAACTGCATGGCGAAGTGATCGAACCGCCCGGCCACCGACAGTGTCGCCGAAGTGTGGATCCATGCGGCGTGACTGGACATGCGCATTGCCTGCAGCGGCGAGGCCAGATCCAGCGGTGTGGCGTGCAGGCTGAACCCGCGTGGCGTGGTTTCGTACCAGCGCACCTCGGTATCGCCATCGCGTTCGTCGATATGCAGCAAGCGCTGCCCCGCGGCCTCGGCGCGCTCGTGCAGATGGCCCAGACCGCGCGAGCGTTCGGCCTGCCCGGCCAAAGCATCGGTCAACCCATCCAGCGAGCCACGCAGCATGTCCATGGCACGGGCAACGCCGTCGGCATGCATCAACTGCACGAACGTGCCGCGCGCCGGCACCATTTCCATTGCAAGTCGCAACTGCCGCACCGCCGCCTGCAAGGCCTCCACCGGCTCCAGCAGCACATTGACCGCGCCAGATACGCCGTCGCACTCGCGCAACGCATCGGTGGCGAGCTCCGTGAGCTGGCGCGCGCTGACGCTGGCGGAGAAGAACTGCCCGGCCAGTTCGGGAATCTGGTGTGCCTCATCCAGGATGAAGGCCTCCGCACCCGGCAGGATCTCGCCGAATCCTTCCTGCTTCAACGCCATGTCGGCAAACAGCAGGTGATGATTGACCACCACCAGATCCGCCTCCTGTGCCTCGCGCCGCGCCTTCACCACGTAACAATCGTCAAAGAACGGGCACTCGCTGCCCAGGCAGTTCTCCGGCGTGGACGTGACCCGAGGCCACAACGGCGAGGCATCTGCAATCTCGCCCAGCTCCATGCGGTCACCGCGCCGCGTACGTGCCGACCAGGCGCGAATGGTCGCCAGCTGCGCCGCCTGTTCACGGCTGCTGAAATGCCCGTCGCGGACCGTCTGATCCAATCGGTACAGACACAGGTAATTGGACCGTCCCTTGAGCAGACTGGTTTTCAAACGCGCATCCAGCACCGCGCGCACCCGTGGCAGATCGCGGAAGAACAGCTGATCCTGCAACGTCTTAGTGCCGGTGGAAACAATGATGCGGCGACCGGACATCACCGCCGGCACCAGATAGGCAAAGGTCTTGCCCGTCCCCGTGCCGGCCTCGGCAATCAGTGTCTGCCCCTCATCGATGGCCTGCGTCACCGCGCGCGCCATCGCCTGCTGTGCCTCGCGCGGCGCGAAATCCACCACCTCGCGCGCAAACGGCCCATCCGTACCCAGCAGCGCGGCAATCTCGTCTTGATTGGTCATCCGGCCAGTATGTCCCAGCCGTGTGGACGGCGAAACCATCGGGCGCAGTTCCGCTCAGCGGGTGCGACATATCCACCTCAGCGCCGGCACCCCGCTGGTCTCGAACAGGTGTGCTCGCGCCCGAACGCCCGCATGCGGGCAGCGCTGTTTCAACGCGTGTCAGGAACAAGTGGACTGCCAAACGCCCGCAGACCGGGCGGACGCACTGCGGAGCGGACCGGCTCAAGCAGCTCCTGCAACCGGCACCTGCGCGTTTACCTGCAGCGCCAAACTGCCGGTACTTACGCGTCTGTCCCTGATGCAGGCTTCGGGCCGGCACTCGGGAACGACCCCGTCACCATCTGCTTTATCCCGGTCAGCGCATCGTTGAGTGTCTGGTGGGCGCCGTTGTCGATGGAGCGGTCGCCGGCTTCGCCATCCACGTCGATGCGCGAGATGCGGTAGACGCCATCATCGCAATGTTCGATCACGGCACTCCAGTGGAGATCTCCCGCACGGCCGCTTTCGTGGATGGTCCGGCCCGAACGCTTTTCGGTACTATTGCTCATGGGGATTCTCGAATGCTGAATAGCGACCATGGTGCGCGTCGATATCGATTCACGCAACCGGCAACGGCACCGGTGACAGGAAGCGTAAGGCCCTTTGCCTGAACGCGACGCCGCATTGCATGCGGCACTGGCACTACGGATGCGTGGACCACAAAAAGCCCGCACGTGGGCGGGCTTCAATATGGTTCCGGCGCGTGGGCGCACGCCGGATTCTGCAGATGGTGCCGCAGGCCGGAATCGAACTGGCGACCTACTGATTACGAATCAGTTGCTCTACCGACTGAGCTACTGCGGCGAAAGAGGCGGAATTCTAGGGGCCAGCCGACGTTCTGGCAAGTTCTGGCCGCATGCGCACGCATGGGGCGCTCATGCGGCCGGGCTGGCACGCAATTCGCGCGGCAGCGCAAAGGTGACGTTTTCCGGTTCGCCGTCGAGGTCGCGTACGCTGCCGCCGCCCCATGCACGCAGGTGTTCGACGACGTCATGCACCAGCACATCGGGCGCCGATGCGCCCGCGGTCACACCGACGCATGCCGCGTCGCGCAGCCAGTCGAGGTTGATATCGGAGGCAACATCGATCAGGTATGCCGGCACGCCCTGCTTTTCGGCCAGATCGCGCAAGCGGTTGGAGTTGGAGCTGTTGACCGAACCGATCACCAGCACTACATCCACCGATTCGGCCAGAAGCCGTACGGCGTCCTGGCGGTTCTGCGTGGCATAGCAGATGTCGTCCTTGCGCGGACCCTCGATGGCGGGAAAACGTTCGCGCAATGCAGCGATGATCGCCTTGGTATCGTCCACCGAGAGCGTGGTCTGGGTGACGTAGGACAACGCATCAGGCTGCTGTGGCTGCAACTTTTCCACACCGGCCACGGATTCCACCAGGTGGATCCGGCCACTGTGTTGCGCGTTCCACTGGCCCATGGTGCCCTCCACCTCGGGATGACCGGCGTGACCGATCAACACCACGTCACGGCCGGAGCGCCCCAGTCGGGCCACCTCCATGTGCACCTTGGTGACCAGCGGACAGGTGGCATCGAATACGCGCAAGCCGCGCTGCGCGGCCTCGTTGCGAACCTGTTGCGAGACGCCATGGGCGCTGAAGATGACGGTGGCGTCATCCGGCACTTCGTGCAGCTCCTCCACGAAGTGCGCGCCGCGGCGCTTGAGCCGATCCACGACGATGCGATTGTGCACCACCTCGTGCCGCACGTAGATGGGGGCACCGAAGGCTTCCAGCGCGCGCTCGACAATGGCGATGGCCCGATCGACGCCAGCACAGAAACCACGGGGGTTGGCGAGAAGAACATCCATGCTGCGCATTATCGCACGCCGCGACGTTCGGACCCGCTGAACAAGCTGAACGCAATCAGCAGCACTGCGCCCACGGTGATGGCCGAATCGGCTGCGTTGAAGGCAGGGTAGGCCCAGCGCCCGATGAACACCAGGATGAAGTCGGTGACCCGGCCGATGAACACACGGTCGATCAGATTGCCCACGGCGCCGCCGACGATCAGCGCAAGCGGCAGGGCCACGCGCCACTCGCCCCGTGGCGTGCGCAGCAGCCACACCAGAAGCGCCACGACGATGACCACCGCCAGCAGCACGAAGAACCAGCGCTGCCAGCCCGATGCCCCGGCGAGGAAGCTGAACGCGGCCCCCGTATTGAACGTGAGGGTGCCGTAGAGCACGCGCGGGATGACCGGGACCATCTGCCCCGGCACCAGGAGGTGGCGAATCCACGCCTTGCTGAGCTGGTCAATGAGGATCACCGCGGCGCTGAGCCAGAGCCAGTGCAACGCGTGTCTATTTCTGGTCATGTCGCGTCCTTGGAGAAAAGCAACGGTAGTGCGAAACAGCGTCTTCCGTAGGGTGGCTCAAGGAGCGGTAGCGACGGAGCCGCCTGCTTGGGGGAGGTTGGATTGTCCATGGCAAGGCAGGCGGATCCGTCGCATGGCTCCTTGATCCGCCCTACGCGAGCAGGAGCTGCGGGCTCAGAACCAGCGACGGGCTTCGCCGTCGCCATCCACGTTGTCGATGCAGCGGCCGCACAGCTCAGGATGCATGTCGTTGGTCCCGACATCCTCGCGGTGGTGCCAGCAGCGCACGCATTTGTTCGCCCCGCTGACGCTGGCCTGCACCCAGGCCTCCCCGGCCTCCAGCTCCACGCGCTGCGCATCGACCGGCCGATCCTCGAGGCGCGCCACGTGCACGTCCGAGGTAATGAAATAGAAGCGCAGCTCGGAGGCCGACTCGGCCAGTTGCCCCCGCACCTGCGCATCGGCATAGATGGTGATCTCGGCCTGCAGCGAGGCCCCGATGTCGCCGTTCTTGCGCATGGTCTCGAGCGTGCGCGATGCGGTTTCGCGAATGGCGCGCAGGGTGGTCCACCAGGCGCGCTGCGTGGCATCACCCTGCTCGGCTGCCAGACCCTCATACCAGGTCTCGAACAGCACGGAATCAGCACGCTCGCCGGGCATGTTCTGCCAGATCTCGGCCGCGGTGAAGCTCAGGATCGGCGCCAGCCAGCGCACCAGAGCCTCGGCAATGCGGTACATGGCGCTCTGCGCGCTGCGCCGGCCCAGGCTATCGGTGGGCATGGTGTAGAGCCGGTCCTTGGTGATGTCCAGGTACAGCGAGCCCATCTCGTTGGTGCAGAAGTTCTGGATGCGCTGCACGATGTGCGGGTAGTCGTACTGCTGGTAGGCCACCAGCAGATTGGTTTGCAGGTCGTGCGTGACCTGCACCGCCCACTGGTCCAGCGGCAGGCATTGCTCCACGGGCAGCAGATGACGCGCGGGGTCGAAACCGTCCAGGTTGGCCAGCAGGAAGCGGCTGGTGTTGCGGATGCGGCGGTAGCTGTCGGTGACGCGCTTCAGGATCTCCTCGGACAGCGACATCTCGTGGGCGTAGTCGGCCGAGGCGATCCACAAGCGCAGGATGTCCGCGCCCAGGCGCTGCATGATGTCCTGCGGCTCGATGCCGTTGCCCAGCGACTTGGACATCTTGCGGCCGTGCTGGTCTACCGTGAAACCGTGCGTGAGCACCTGGTTGTACGGTGCGCGGCCGTGCATGGCGGCACTGGTCAGCAGCGAGGACTGGAACCAGCCGCGATGCTGGTCGGAACCTTCCAGATACATGACACGGTAGTCGCCGGTGTTGGCGTTGGCACGCAGTTCCGGTCGCGCATCCAGCACGCAGGCATGGGTGACGCCGGAATCGAACCACACGTCCAGCACGTCGTTGACCTTCTCGTAACTCTCGGCTTCGTCGCCCAGCAGCTCGACCGCATCCAGCGCGAACCAGGCGTCGATGCCGCCCTGCTCCACGCGCTGCGCCACCTGCTCCAGCAGCTCCACGCTGCGCGGATGCGGCTCGCTGCTGTGCTTGTGCACGAACAGCGCGATCGGCACGCCCCAGGTGCGCTGCCGCGAGATGCACCAGTCCGGGCGCCCCTCGACCATGCCGGCGATACGCTCGCGGCCCCATGAGGGCACCCAGCGCACGCCGTCGATGGCGCTCATGGCGGTGGCGCGCAGCTTCGCCTTGTCCATGCTGATGAACCATTGCGGCGTGGCGCGGAAGGCCACCGGCGACTTGTGCCGCCAGCAGTGCGGATAGCTGTGGGTAATGGTCTCGCTGGCCAGCAGCAGGCCGCGCTCGCGCAGCAGGCCGAGGATGGTGTCGTTGGCCTTCCAGATGTGTTCGCCCTCGACCAGCGGCGTGCCCGGCAAGTACACACCGCGCGCGTCCACAGGGTTGATCTCGGCAGCCGGGCGCTGCTCGACGATGCCGTGTTCCCGGCAGGCGTCGAAATCCTCCACGCCATGGCCGGGGGCGGTATGCACGTTGCCGGTACCATCGGTATCGGACACGTGCTCGCCCTCGATCAGCGGGATCACGCGCTCGTAGAACGGATGATGCAACTCCATTCCAGAGAAGGCCTCGCCTTTGGCGCGGCCCAATACATTCAGCGACTCCACGCCGTAACGTTCGGCCACGGTGGCAGCCAGGGCCTCGGCAACCACCAGCAACACGCGCCCGCCCCCGCGCTCCGGGCCTTCCATCAGCACGTAATCCATCTGCGGACCGATGCTCACCGCCATGCTCGCCGGCAGCGTCCACGGCGTGGTGGTCCAGATCGGCACCGCCACGTGCGCGGTGCCGCTTTCCACGTTGAACGCGGCGGCGAGCGCCTGCGTATCGACCGCGTCATAGGCCACGTCGATCGCCTGCGACTGCTTGTCCTGATACTCGATTTCCGCCTCGGCCAGCGCCGAGCCGCAATCGAAACACCAATGCACCGGCTTGAAGCCGCGTACCACGTGGCCGTTGTCGATGATGCGCGCCAGCGACCGCAGGATGTCGGCCTCGTAGGAATGATCCAGCGTGCGGTACGGCTGTTCCCAGTCGCCCAGTACGCCGAGACGCTTGAAGCCATCACGCTGCAGGTCGATCTGACCCAGCGCATATTCCCGGCACTTGGCACGGAAGGCGTTGGCGTCCAGCTTCCTGCCCACGCGACCGTATTTCTTTTCCACCGCGATCTCGATGGGCAGGCCGTGGCAATCCCAGCCTGGTACATAGGGCGAGTGATAGCCGGCCATCAGCTTGGACTTGACGGTGATGTCCTTGAGAATCTTGTTGACCGCGTGCCCCAGGTGAATGTTGCCGTTGGCATACGGCGGGCCGTCGTGCAGCACGAACATGTGCTTGCGCTGCGCGGTGCGCTTCTGGATCTCGCCATACAGATCGGCCGCCTCCCATTTTTCCAGCCATTGCGGTTCCTGCTTGGGCAGGTTGCCGCGCATGGGAAAGTCGGTGCGCGGCAGATTCAGGGTGTGCTTGTAATCGGTGGTCATCGTCGAGAAGCCGGTCATGCGTGAATCGGGGGAGGTATTTGCAATGTGTGCTCAGGCGCCGGTCAGCTGTGTATCCATCGCCAGCACCGCGCGCGCCTGATCGGCGTCGTGGTCCATCTGTGCCTTCAATGCGTCCAGATCGTCGAACTTCACCTCGTCGCGCAGCTTTTCCACGAACGCCACGCGCACATGGCGACCGTACAGGTCGCCATCGAAGTCGAACAGGTGCGCTTCCAGCAACGGCTCGCGCACTTCGTTGACGGTCGGGCGCACACCCAGGCTGGCCACGCCGGGCCATGCGCAGGGGCCATCGTCGAAGCCCACGCGCACGGCAAATATGCCATGTACAGGGCTGATGCGCCGACCGAGGTATATGTTGGCCGTGGCATATCCCAGCTCGCGACCCAGTTCGCGGCCACGCGCCACGCGGCCGCCAATGGCGAAAGGTCGACCCAGCAGCTGTCCGGCTTGCTCGAACTCGCCACACTGCAGCAGTTCGCGGATGCGCGAGGAGGAGACACGCCTGGCGTCGACATCGAACGAATCCATTGCGCAGGCGCGAAATCCCAGCGACGCGCCCATGTGCTTGAGCAG
Organism: uncultured Gammaproteobacteria bacterium; assembly: GCA_963747595.1. Taxonomy (GTDB): domain Bacteria; phylum Pseudomonadota; class Gammaproteobacteria; order Xanthomonadales; family Rhodanobacteraceae; genus Oleiagrimonas. The sequence continues at coordinate 708,830 of CAVVFO010000001.1, read as the reverse complement.
ATCCAGATCGCCGGCGCGCTTGTGTCCGAAGCGGAAATCGGCGCCCACCCAGACTTCGCGCACGCCCATGCGCGCCACCAGCACCTGGCGCACGAAATCCTCCGCCGGCATGGCTACCAGCGCAGCGTTGAAGCGCAGCAGCAGTGTCAGTTCCATCTGCGCGCGCTCGAGCCCCTGCAACTTGTCCCGCACCGAGCCCAGGCGCGGCAAAGGCTGCGTGCCGAAGAACTCGCGCGGCAACGGCTCGAAGCTGATCACGCCGGGCGTGGCGTGCAGCTTCGCGGCGCGCTCGCGCACCCGTTCCAGCAACGCCTGATGGCCCAGATGCAGGCCGTCGAAGGCACCGATGGCCACAACACTCCCGGACGCGGTGGCACATGGCCCCGCGACATCCCTGAAAACCTTCATCATCCGCCGAGTATAGCGGTTGCGCTGCGCCGCACAATGTGACCGCAGGGAATGCCTGTGATGCGACCGGAGGAAGTGCCCGTGGTGCGACCGGAGGAAGTGCCCGTGGTGCGACCGGAGGAAGTGCCCGTGGTGCGACCGGAGGAAGTGCCCGAGGTATGACCGGAGGGAATGCTCCGTGGGGCGAGTTCAGGAAGCGCTCATTGCTGCGGACCGCAGAATGGATAGTAGGGTGGCTCAATCCCACAAGGGACTTCTGACCGAAGGAAATCCCTGTGGGGCTCCGGTCAGGAGCGACGCGACGGAGCCGCCTGCTTGACGAACGTCCATTTCCTGTCCCTGGAATTTGCGGTGACGTCCCTACCTTCTGGCAAGCAGGCGGCTCCGTCACTGGCATTCCTTGAGCCGCCCTGCGGGCTGTTTCGGACTTTCTAAACACCGCGCAATTCACGTAATCGAAAGCCCGCTGCAAACAGCACTGCCACGTATGTGGCGCCACCTGCGCTCACCATGACCAGCAGATGCCAGATGCGCTTCCAGGTGCCGATGGTGGTCCAGTCCGGCCAGATCCAGCGCCCCAGCACCAACACCGCGGCCATCGCCGCGCAGGCCAGCAACAGGCGCGCGATGTGACGCGCCCAGCCCGGCTGCCGCTGATACACGCCAGCGCGCCTCAACCAGTGCCAGAGCAATGCGAAATTGAGATAGCTGGACAATGCACCGGCGATGCCCAACGCCATGTGCAGGCCGGGAACCTGGGCAATCCCGGCCAGCCAGTTTTCCTGCTTTACCGCGGGCGGTGCCCACAGCTGGAACAGCAGCGCGATGAACGCGACGTTGAAGATCATGTTGGCCACCAGCGCCACCACCCCCGCGCGCACCGGCGTGCGCGTGTCCTGACGCGCGTAGAACGCCGGCAGCAGTACCTTGACCAGCGCATAGGCCGGCAGACCGCAGGTGAAGGCCAGGATCGACAACGTCGCCATGCGCGTGTCGAAGGCGTTGAATGCACCGTGCTGGAACAGCGTTGCCACCAGCGGCTTGGCCAACAGCAGCAGCGCGAACATCGCCGGCAGGGAAATCATCAGCGCGATGCGCAGCCCCCAGTCCAGCGATCTGGAAAATCCCTCGCGGTCGGTGCCGACATGATGCCGCGACAGGGCGGGCAGGATCACTGTTCCCAGCGCCACGCCGAACACACCCAGCGGCAGCTCCAGGAACCGCGTTGACTGCGACAGCCAGCTCTGCGATCCCGTCACGAGCAACGAGGCGATCACCGTATCCAGCAGCAGGTTGACCTGTGCCACGGACGACCCGAACAGCGTCGGCACCATCAGTCGCATGATCTTGCGCACGTCCGCGTGCTGCCAGCCCCAGCGCGGCAGCGCCAGCAGATCCAGGCCGCGCAAGGCCGGCAACAGGAACACCAGCTGCGCCACACCGCCGGCGAGGATCGCCCAGCCCATGGCCATGATCGGCGTCCCCAGCTGCGGCGCCAGCCACAGCGCGCCGGCGATCATGCACACATTGAGGATGACCGGGGCCAGCGCGGGCAACGCAAAACGGTGGAAGCTGTTCAACGCGCCCGCCGCCATCGCCGTCAGCGACACGAACCACAGGAACGGGAAGGTCAGACGCAACAGCTTGACGGTCAGATCGAGCTTGTGCGGCTCGTCGATGGAGCCGGGCGCGAAGACCGACGCCAGATCCGGCGTGAAGATCAACCCCAGTGCCGTGATCACCAGCAGGACCCCGCCCAGCGTGCCGGACACCCGCGCCATCATCTCCTTCAGATCAGCATGACTGCGCGTCTCCTTGACCTCGGTGAATACCGGCACGAATGCGGTGGAGAACGAGCCTTCGGCAAACAGCCGGCGCATGAAGTTGGGAATGCGGAATGCCACCCAGAAGGCGTCGGTGGCGGCGGAAGCACCGAACGTGGTGTTGATGGCGATATCGCGCACCAGCCCCAGCACGCGCGACACCATGGTCATTGAGCTGAACGACAGCACGCCGCGCAACAGGCTGGGAGTTTTCATGCTTCCACTCCGTCCGCGGCATGGTTCCCGCGTGCTGCGCCGCGCCTGTGGCCCGTGCCTTTCCCATTGACGGCTCCGCATTTTCCCCGCATAATCAGCGTCTTTTTCCCACCCAGACGAATCGGAGTCATCCCTTGGCTAACATCAAGTCCGCGAAAAAGCGTGCGCGCCAGTCGGAAAACACCCGCGTGCGCAACGCCAGTGCGCGTTCCATGGTGCGTACCGCGTTGAAGAAGGTCATCCATGCGATCGAAGCCAATGACAAGGCCGCCGCGACCGAAGCCTACGCCAACGCCATCCCGATGATGGATCGCTACGCCGCGCGTGGCCTGATCCACAAGCACAAGGCCGCACGCCACAAGAGCCGCCTCAACGCGAAGATCCACGCGCTGGACTGAAGGTTCGCCGTGGCAACGCCCGAAAAAGCCGGCGCAAGCCGGCTTTTTTGTGGTCGTACGTTCCATCCGAACGCGACACGGGCCCGTCGCCATCAAGCGTCTTCGCCCGCGCCGGCCTCGCCGCGCATGCGCACATCATCCCCGGCACGTGCGGCGTCACGCTGTTCGGCCCGCTGCTGATCGAACAGCTGCTGCACCTTGAAACAGATCTCGCGCGTTCCTTCACGCAACCCGGCCGACATGGCGAACCAGGGCTCGCTCCAGCCAAGCTGATCGACGACGTCCTGGAGTCTCGCGTCGCGCGTTTCGGCCTCCAGCAGGTCCACCTTGTTCAGGACCAGCCAGCGCGGCCGCTGCAGCAGTTCGGGGTCGAACTCTTTCAATTCCTGCTCGATGGCGCGGACCTGTTCCACCGGGTCGCTGCCGTCGATCGGCGCCACATCCACGATATGCAACAGCAGCCGCGTGCGTGCCACGTGCCGCAGAAACTGCATGCCCAGCCCCGCGCCTTCGGCCGCGCCCTCGATCAGGCCGGGGATGTCGGCAATGACGAAACTGCGGTCGGCTTCGATACGCACCACGCCCAGATGCGGGTGCAGCGTGGTGAAGGGGTAATCCGCCACCCGCGGCGTGGCCGCAGAGACGGCGCGGATGAAGGTGGACTTGCCGGCGTTGGGAAAGCCCAGCAAGCCCACGTCGGCCAGCGATTTCAGCTCCAGCTTGAGTTCACGCACCTCGCCCGCCGTGCCAGGCGTGGACTTGCGCGGTGCGCGATTGACCGAACTCTTGAAGTGAATGTTGCCCAGCCCGCCCTCGCCGCCCCTGGCGACCAGCAGACGCTCCCCGTGACGGGTCAGATCGCCGATGATCTCGTCGGTCTCCACATTCACCACCACGGTGCCGATGGGCACGCGGACCAACGTATCCTCGCCGCCGCGGCCATACTTGTCGCTGCCCATGCCGTTCTGGCCGCGCTCGGCCTTGAACTGGCGCTGGTGACGAAAATCGATCAGCGTATTGAGGCCTTCATCGGCAACGAGCCACACCGAGCCGCCGCTGCCGCCATCGCCACCGTTGGGGCCGCCGAACGGAATGTACTTCTCGCGGCGGAAACTGGCGCAGCCGTTGCCGCCGTTGCCGGCCTGGACCCTGATGGTTGCTTCGTCGACGAATTTCATTGGAGGGCCAGGAATCGGGAATAGGGAATGGGAAACGCAGGTGCATGATACGGGACGTTACAAGCATTTAAGGACTGACAACGCACGCTCGTCATCCCAGCGAAAGCTGGACAAGCGCTCTGCGCACAGAACGTCCGAAGGACGGCCCCGAAGGGGTGAGCGAAGCGAATCATCCATTGTCGCTCTGATGTAACAAGATCAAAATGGGTCCCAGCTTTCGCTGGGATGACGGGCACGGAAGGCTTACGCTTTATTTCCGAGTCCCGAGTTTCGCAAACCATGCTGCAACGAAAAGCCCCGCGCATGGCGGGGCTCTGTCGAACATCTGACGAAGTGGGATTCAGCCCTGCACGACGTCGACGAACTTGCGGTTCTTGTTGCCACGGGTCTTGAACTGGACCTTGCCATCGACCAGCGCGAACAGCGTGTGGTCACGCCCCAGGCCCACGCCATTGCCGGCATGAAAGCGGGTACCGCGCTGACGCACGATGATGTTGCCGGCCTCGATGGCCTGGCCGCCATAGATCTTGACGCCCAGATACTTCGGGTTGGAATCGCGACCGTTGCGGCTGGAACCTACGCCTTTCTTGTGTGCCATGGTGCTGGACTCCTGTTACTTGGAGCCACCGGCGATGCCGGTGATCTCGATTTCGGTGTAATGCTGACGATGACCCTGCTGCTTCTTGTGGTGCTTGCGCCGGCGGAATTTCACGATGCGCACCTTGTCGGCACGACCGTGACTGAGCACCTTGGCGCTCACCGTGGCGCCATCGAGCATCGGCGTGCCGACGCTGACCGACTCGCCTTCACCGACCAGCAGGACCTGGTCGAATTCGATGGTGCTGTCCACATCGGCTTCAAGCTTTTCCACGCGCAGGTACTCGCCCTGCATGACGCGGTATTGCTTGCCGCCGGTCTTGATGACTGCGTACATGATGGGATCCTTCTGTAGTTCTTATTTCGGGTTGGCCGCATGCATCGGGCCACCCGTTGGTTCTCGCGGCATGCGCGAACCCGCGATTGTACTGCTGTATCATGTGCTTGTGCAACGCCGGCCCACGCCCATCCACACAGCGGGGCATCGCGGCGCACGTGGCTGAATGGCTCGCCGGGCATGCGCCTTGTGCCATTCGGCATGATCGTTCTGCAGCCAGGCGACCATCGCCATGTGTCGAGGACGCACCGCGGCCATCCCAACGCCACCGCTTCATGCACGTCGGCAGGCATCCGGGGAATGATCTCCCGGTCCAGCGGCGAGCGATCGAATATCGACGATCCGGCCACATTCCGGCTGTTAAAATCGGCCCTGTTGACCATCCTCACCATTGATATTTTCAACGCGCGATCGCAGATCTTGCGACACGATTACGTTGCCATGGTTGCGGCTTCGTCATGTTCATGGCGTCGTACTGCGATCCCACTTCCCCCATGTTCCGAGATACCACATGAGCAGCCCGATACGCATTCGCGGCGCCCGCACGCACAACCTGAAGAACCTGGATCTGGACCTGCCGCGCGATCAGCTGATCGTGATCACCGGCCTGTCCGGCTCCGGCAAGAGTTCGCTGGCCTTCGACACCATCTATGCCGAGGGCCAGCGTCGCTACGTGGAATCGCTGTCCTCGTATGCGCGCCAATTCCTCTCGATCATGGAAAAGCCCGATGTGGACCACATCGATGGCCTGTCGCCGGCCATTTCCATCGAGCAGAAGTCGACCTCGCACAACCCGCGCTCCACGGTCGGCACCATCACCGAGGTGCACGATTACCTGCGCCTGCTGTTCGCCCGCGTGGGCACGCCGCGCTGCCCGGATCATGGCGAGCCACTGGAAGCGCAGACGGTCAGCCAGATGGTCGATGCCACGCTGGAGCTGGACGCGGACAAGCGCTGGATGCTGCTGGCGCCGGTGATCCGCGAGCGCAAGGGCGAGCACGTGCAGGTGTTCGAGCAGCTGCGCGCGCAGGGCTTCGTGCGGGCACGCGTGGACGGCCACGTGGTGGAGCTGGACAGCGTGCCGGCGCTGGAGCTGCGCAAGAAGCACACCATCGAGGTGGTCATCGACCGCTTCCGGCCGCGCGCGGAGCTGAAACAGCGGCTGGCCGAGTCGTTCGAGACCGCGCTGCGGCTCGGCGAGGGACTGGCCATCGTCGCCGACATGGATGCTGGGCAGGGGCGCATGAGTGCTGCGAGCGCAGGCGGCGCTGGAGCAGCCGACAGGGACGCCCCCGAACACCTGCACTCCTCGCGCTACGCCTGCCCCATCTGCGACTACTCGCTGCCGGAGCTGGAGCCGCGCCTGTTCTCGTTCAACTCGCCCATGGGCGCCTGCCCTGCGTGCGACGGCCTCGGCGTCAGCCAGGTATTCGATGCCGATCGTGTGGTGCGCCATCCCGAGGTCTCCCTGGCCGGCGGCGCGGTGCGCGGCTGGGACCGGCGCAACGCGCACTATTTCCAGCTGATCCTGTCGCTGGCGAAACATTACGATTTCGACGTCGACACGCCGTGGCAGGATCTGCCGAAGAAGACCCGCGAGGTGGTCCTGCACGGGTCCGGCAACGAGACCATCGCCTTCCGGTATCTCACCGACCGCGGCGGCAAGGTCACCCGCAAGCACCGCTTCGAAGGCATCATGCCCAATCTGCAACGGCGCTACCGCGAAACCGAATCGGCCGCGGTACGCGAGGAACTGGGCAAGTACATCGCCGAGCAGCCCTGCCCGGAGTGTCATGGCGAGCGCCTCAACCGCTCCGCGCGCAACGTGTTCGTGGCCGGACACAACCTGCCGCACATCAGCGCGCTGGCCATCGACAGCGCGCAGGCTTTCTTCAACGACATGCAACTGGAAGGCTGGCGCGGCGATATCGCCGCCAAGATCGTCAAGGAGATCCGCGAGCGCCTGACCTTCCTGGTCGACGTGGGCCTGGATTATCTGACGCTGGATCGCAAGGCCAATTCACTGTCCGGCGGCGAGGCGCAGCGCATCCGCCTGGCCAGCCAGATCGGCGCCGGCCTGGTGGGCGTGATGTACGTGCTGGACGAGCCCTCCATCGGACTGCACCAGCGCGACAACGCACGCCTGCTGGGCACGCTGACGCGCCTGCGCGATCTGGGCAACACCGTGATCGTGGTGGAGCACGACGAGGACGCGATCCGCACCGCCGACCATATCCTGGATATCGGCCCCGGCGCCGGCGTGCACGGCGGCGAAGTGGTCGCCCAGGGCTCGATCGACGATGTGCTGAACAACGAGCGCTCGCTGACCGGCGCCTATCTTTCCGGCAAGCGCCGGATCGACGTACCCGAGCAGCGCCGCACACCGGACGAGCAACTCATGCTGACGCTGGAAGGCGCCAGCGGCAACAATCTGAAGAAGGTGGACCTGACCATTCCGGCCGGCCTGTTCACCTGCGTCACCGGTGTCTCCGGCTCCGGAAAATCCACCCTGATCAACGACACCCTGTACCGCCTGCTGGCCGCCGAACTCAACGGCGCCGGCGCCCAGCCCGCGCCGTTCGAGACGGCACAGGGGCTGGATCTGTTCGACAAGGTGGTGGACATCAACCAGGCGCCCATCGGACGCACCCCGCGCTCCAATCCGGCCACCTACACCGGCCTGTTCACGCCGCTGCGCGAATTGTTTGCGCAAGTGCCGGAGGCGCGCTCGCGCGGCTACACGCCGGGCCGTTTCAGCTTCAACGTGCGCGGCGGCCGCTGCGAGGCCTGCCAGGGCGATGGCATGATCAAGGTGGAAATGCACTTCCTGCCGGATGTCTACGTGGCCTGCGACGTGTGTCACGGCAAGCGCTACAACCGCGAGACGCTGGAGATCCTGTACAAGGGCCACACCATTGCCGACGTGCTGGACATGACCATCGAGGAGGCGCTCGAGCTGTTCGAGCCGGTGCCCAACATTGCCCGGCGCCTGCACACGCTCAGCGCGGTGGGCCTGGACTACATCAAGCTGGGGCAGAGCGCGACCACGCTGTCCGGCGGCGAGGCGCAGCGCGTGAAGCTGTCCAAGGAACTGTCGCGCCGCGACACCGGCCGCACGCTCTATATCCTGGACGAACCCACCACCGGCCTGCACTTCCACGACATCGAACAGCTGCTGGACGTGCTGCACCAACTGGTCGACAACGGCAGCACGGTGGTGGTGATCGAGCACAACCTGGACGTCATCAAGACCGCAGACTGGATCGTCGATCTGGGCCCCGAGGGTGGCGACGGCGGTGGCCGCATCATCGCCACCGGCACGCCCGAAGACATCGTCGCCAGCAAGGTCTCGCACACCGGTGCGTTCCTGGCACCGCACCTGCCGGCAAGCAGGACACCCGCGCGCAAGAAAAAACGCGCCTGACAAATCAACGGCTACCGATACATGACACACGCCAGCACATCCGACGCTGCCTCCCCCTCGTCAGCGGAAACCAGCCAGCCCGCCACGACGCTGATCCGCGTACCCATGCCGGTACGCTGGCGCGATCTGGACGCGTTCAACCACGTCAACAACGCCACCTACCTGACCTACCTGGAAGATGCCCGGCTGCAATGGCTCATGCAGATCCGCGGCGAATGGCGCAATGCGCACGCCATGCCGGTACTGGTCGCCAGCCAGCTCAACTATCGCCGCCCCATCGCCTGGCCGGCGCGCATCAGCGTGGAACTGGACTGCCAGCGCATGGGCAACAGTTCATTGACGCTTGGCCACCGCATCGTCGACGACGATCAGGAAACGGTCTGTTGCGACGGCCACGTGGTCACCGTGTGGATGGATCCGTCCACCGGCAAGCCCGTGCCCCTGCCGGCCGCGGTACGCGAGGCCGCCGGCGGCTGACACCGCGGGGCGCCGCGGAATGCAAGAGCGCGCGCGACGGACCTGCGAGGCACTGATGCAAGGTTCACTTCGCGCGCACGATGTAACGCTATCATTGACGCCGTCTCTACACGGAGGATGACGCGCCATGCCACGTACCCTGCTCGCTATCGCCCTGATGGCTATCTGTGCCGCGCCCGCCATCGCTGCCGACGGACCGGACCTGACGCTGTACAACGGCGACAATGCCAATCTGTTCCGGCCCACCGGCCAGGCTGTGGACAGCGGCCATGCCATGATTCACGAGACCCGTGCACTGGCATTGAGCAAGGGCACCCAGCGCATCGTGTTCGGCAATCTGCCCGATTATCTGGATCCCGAGGCCGTGATGCTGAGTTTTCCGTCCAGTCGGCACATCAAGCTGATTTCGCAACGCCTGCTGCTGTCGCAAGGCCACAACGGCACGCTGACGGGACACATCGGCAAACAGGTCACGGTAGAGGGCGGCAATGGCCAGAACCTGGCGCAGGGCACGCTGGCTGGCGTCGGCGGCGACGGCAGTCTGCTCATCAGCGGTGATGTGTTCGGCCCCACCATCGTGCGCAATTACGCAGCCGTGCGGCTGACCGGCGGCCAGATCGGCGGCGGTTCGCGGCTGCAGGTGAAACTGGACAGCGGCGCCAGCGGCCGCGTCAAGGCCAACCTCACCTACCCGACCGCAGGGCTGGGCTGGCGCGCCGCCTACAGCGCCACCCTGCAGCCCGACCACAGCTGCCGCATGCGCTTTCACGCGCGTGCCAGCATCGCCAATCGCAGCGGCCGCGACTGGAACAATGCACAACTCAAGCTGGTGGCCGGCAAGCCCAACTTCACGCAGTCCTCCGGGCCGCATCCGGTCGCCATGATGGCGCGCGCCAAGAACACGCCGCAGCAGGATACTCTGGGCGATTACCGCACCTTCACCCTCCCCGGCCGCGTCGACCTGCCCAGCAACAGCGTCACGCAAAGCCCGCTGTACGAGGCCCACACGCTGGACTGCGAGCGCACCTGGGACTACGAGAACGGGAACACCTTTCAGCCTTCGCAGCCGATGACCAGCGAAAACTACGGCAACGGCAGCGGCCAGGACCATGTCACCAGCGACCTGCGCTTCAAGGCCTTCGATTCGTTTCCCTCGGGCACCCTGCGTGTACTGAGCCTGGACAAGGACGGCCACGCCGAATTCATCGGCGAAGGCAACATCGGGGACACGCCCAAAGGCGGGGCGGTGCATCTGGTGCTGGGCCGGGCCTTCGACCTGACAGGCAACCGCCAGCGCACCGCATTTCGTGTCGACAACGCGCGGCACAGCATGGACGAGTCGTTCCGCGTGACGTTGAGCAATGCGGGCAAGACCGAGCACACCGTCACCGTGCGCGAACATCCCGATCGCTGGAACAACTGGAGCCTGACCTCATCCAGTCAGCCGCCGAGCAAGACCGGGCCCGATACGCTGGAGTTTCACGTGAAAGTCCCCGGCAATGGCAAGGCCACGCTGGACTACAGCGTGCACTACAGCTGGACCGCGGCAGATGAACGCTGAGGGCTCTTGAAGCGTCGACTTGCGACAAAGGAGCAGGACCATGCTCGACATCCAGAGCAGCGGCGAAATCATGCACATCCGGCTGGATCGGGCGCCGGTAAATGCGCTCGATCCGTCCCTGGTCACCGCATTGCGCCAGGCGGTGGAACGTGCACCGCACGAGGGTGCCCGCGGCATCATCCTCAGCGGATCGCAGGGCATGTTTTCAGCCGGGCTGGATATTCCCGTCCTGCTGACACTGGACCGCGATGCCATGCGCGCGTTCTGGGGCGAGTTCTTCGCCCTGTGCGCGGCCCTGGCGCGGGCACCGATTCCGATCGTGGCTGCAGTCACCGGGCACAGCCCTGCCGGTGGTGCCGTGCTGGCGCTGATGTGCGATTACCGCGTGATGGCACACGGGCCCTTCAAGATCGGCCTCAACGAAGTGCAGGTGGGCCTGATCGTTCCCGACTGCATCCAGCTGGCGATGCGCCGCATCATTGGCGCCTATCGCGCCGAACGCCTGCTGGTGTCCGGCGCCATGATCGATGCCGAACACGCACGGGAAATCGGCCTGGTCGACGAACTGGTGCCCGTGGAACAGGTATCGCAGCGCGCCCGGCGCTGGCTGGATGACCTGCTGGCGCTGCCCGGTGCGGCCATGCTGGCCACCCGCTCCATGGCCCGCGCCGACCTGACGCAGGCCTTTGCCGATACCAACGCCCTGCCGGTGGAACGGTTTCTCGACGCCTGGTTCGAGCCGGCGACGCAGGCCGTGCTGCAGGCGCTGGTCGCGCGCCTGAAGGGCCAGCACGCTGGTCCATCGCCGCTCACCGAAGGCGCCTGATATACCCCACCGAGCCCAAGCGGCGTACTCTCCGCTACATGAGTCATCCGGCAAAGGCCATCGGCAATCACTTCATCGGTGCGGCTCGGCGCAAGCGGGCGCTGCTTTCGGCGACCAAGTTGCAGCGCCTGACGTACGTCGCCCACGGCTGGCACCTGGCGTTGTACGACGCCCCGCTTCTGGACGAAAGTGTCGAGGCCTGGTCCTACGGACCGGTGGTCGTGTCGCTTTACCACGAGTTCAAGGCCTGTGGCAGCGGCCCCATCCACCGCTTCGCCACCACGACGGATGATCGTCAGGGGTTCGTGATCGTCACCCCGCGCGTGCATGACAGCGCACTCATCCTTTTCATGGACCGGATCCAAGCGGTGTACGGCCGCTACAGCGCCACGCAGTTGTCCAACATGGCCCATGCGCCCGGCACGCCATGGGCGCGCACGTGGACTGCATCGGGCAGGAAGAATCCGCACATCGATGACGCCCTCATCCGCGAGGAGTTCGTGCGCCTCATGGGGGCACGGCCATGACCGATGAAAAAACCGACGTCCTTGCCACCGGCCGGAGCGGAGCCGCTCCCGTCGACCTCGATGCAATCAACGCCGGCGATGCCATCCTGTCGGCGTCTTCCACGCCCGACGAGAAGACCCAGGTGGAGCTGGACGCACTCGATGCCGACGCGAAAAGACTCGACTTGGAAAGCGAGCAGCAGAACATCGAAGCGCGCAAGGCCTATGCCGACAAGATCTTCCGTCTGACCTCCCTGTGGCTGCTGACCATGGTGGTGATCGTCCTGCTGGCCGGTTTCGGCGGTGGCCATCACGGCTGGTTCATGCTCTCCGATTCCACGCTGATCGCGCTGATCACCACCACCACGGCCTCCGTGCTGGGACTGTTCACCATCGTTGCCAATTACCTGTACAAGAGACGCTGACCGCGTATGGTCGCCTTCTCCGGGGTGCGCGACGTCAAAGAAGCGCCAGCGCCCGATCCCGGGCCTGCCGGGCATTGGCAAGCCCGGCCGAGAAACGCCGTTCGGCGTCGGTCTCCTGCTGCCCTTCCCCCTGCGCCGAGGTGTAGGCGCTCAGGAAATTCTGGAACAGGGACTCCAGCGTCGCCCCATACGCATTCTGAATGTACGTCTTGTCATCCATCTGGGTGCTCCTGATGTGGACCGCAGTACCGGTTTGCACAGATTACGACGCACTGCCTGAAGGCAGGACCAAATGACACTCCGCCTCGATCATGCCGGCACACGCGGCCTCGCTGCGGCGATCCACCGCTCGCACGAAGCACTCCGCAGCAGGAAATCCCCTCACCAATCCGGGGCGGCAATGTCCCGGCCTCACGCCTCGCCGGTAGCCACATCGCGCGACGGATCACTGACCCAGCCGCTCCAGGATGGCGCGTAGAGGCGTGAACCGTGCAGGCCGGCGTGTTCCATGGCCAGGAGATTATGGCAGGCAGTGACACCGGAACCGCACATGTGCACCACGTCCTGCGCCGCCACGTCGCCACGCACGGCATCGAATTCCGCGCGCAACTGCTGCACCGACTTGAAGCGGCCGTCGTCGTCCAGATTCTCGCTGAACGGGCGGTTGCGCGCGCCGGGTACATGGCCGCCGATGCGATCGATGGGTTCGTGGTCACCGCGGAAACGTGGCGCCGCGCGCGCATCCAGGAGCAGTCGGCGTGCGTCGTCGCGCAGCACCTCGACCGCATCCGAGGCCACGCTCTGGTTGGCATCGAACTCGATCTGCACCTGCGTCGGCAGCGGCGGTTCGTGCTGTGCCGCCAGCGGCAGGCCTACGCGGATCCACTGCTCCAGGCCGCCATCGAGCACCGCGGCGGTGATATCCGCCGTCCGCAGCAACCACCACAGACGCGCAGCAGCCAGTGCCCCGCCGGCCGCGTCATAAGCCACAACCGGCTGCCCCGGCGTCCAGCCCCAGCGCCCCAGTCGCTGGGCCAGAGCACTCTCGTCGGGCAACGGATGACGCCCCAGCCCCTGTTGCAGTTGGTCCATATCGGACAGGTCCTCCTCCAGGTGCGCGTACACGGCGCCCGGGATGTGCGCCTTGTCATACTCGCGGCGCGCGGTCTCGGGATCATCCAGGCTGAAACGGCAGTCCACGATCAGACAGGCTCCGGGTGGTAGAGCGGCCAGTGCGGCGGTATCGATAAGTGGCGATGGCATTGGTGACAATGAAACGGTCAAGATGCGCGCATCCTCTCAAGCAGGTTGTGGATCATGGCGGCAGTGGCGCCCCAGATGCGGTGCTCGCCATAGACGAATTCGACCATGGCCCGCGGCCGGCCGCGCCAGGTCATGGTGTAGTTGCGCAGGTTGGCGGCATCCAGAAAGAACTCCAGCGGCACCTCGAAGACTTCGGCCACCTCGACCGGGTCCACCGTGAGCGGCGGTGCATCGGCCTCGATGCGCGCCACCACCGGCGTCACGCAGAAACCGCTGATGGTCTCGAAACAGTCCAGAAAGCCCAGCGGCGTGACCGTCCGGGGATCCAGCCCGATCTCCTCCTGCGCCTCGCGCAGCGCAGTGGTCACCGGATCGTCGGCATCGCCGGGGTCGGCGGCACCGCCGGGAAACGCCACCTGGCCAGCATGCTGGCTGAGGGTGTCGGTGCGCCGCGTCAACAGCACATGCCGGTCCGCATCATCGCGCAACCCCAGAAGCACCGCGGCGGACCGCAATGACGTGCCATCCAGGAGATCGTGCAGCTGCGTGTGGTTCCAGCCCGGTGGCTGCGGCGGCGCATGCACCGGATGCAACGCCGTTTGCAGGCGATCGGCAGTCTCCACCGTCACGACGGCGGATCCCGCAGAGGCAATACATGCTCCATCAGGTGCAACCGATCGGCTTTGCTCATGACGCTCCAGCGCGCAATTTCGTCGCCCGTGCGGCGGCATCCTGCACACAGGCCGGCCGCATCGAGATAGCACACGCCGACACACGGCGTCAGCGGCAGCAGCGGTTCGGGTGGAGGCGGAGGTTCGCTTTCGGGCATCACGGACATGCTAGCGCAAACACGCGGCCCCGGTGGCGCCCGGGCAGTGCCGGCATCCGCTTGCGTTCATCCGCAGGCGCGCCACGCAGGCGAAATCACTTCACCTTGAGCAGCTTGATCTCGAATACCAGCGCTTCATTGGGACCGATCCGCGGCAGTTGCCCATGGATGCCGAAGGCCTGCGACGGCGGAATGAACACCTTCCATTTGCCGCCCACCCGCATGCGCGGCAGCACATCGCGCCAGCCCGCGAGCATCTTGTCCACCGGATAGGTCACCGCCTTGCCATGCGCATAGGAGGAATCGAATTCCATGCCATTGGCCAGCGAACCGCGATAGTTGAGCACCACCGTGCTGTGCGGCGTGGGATGCACGCCCGACCCCCGCTGCAGCACCTTGTACTGCACACCCGAAGGCAGGCTGACCACGCCCGGCTGCTGCTTGTTGTGCGCCATGAACTGTGCGCTCCTGGCGGCGTTGACCTTTGCCAGATGGCGATACGAGGCTCTGGCACGTGTACGCAGCTGTTTTTCCAGAGCGCTGAGCTGGGCATCCATGTCCTGCATGGACACGGCGGGTGCATGCTTGGCATAGGCATCGCGGAGCGCCTTGACCAGCGTATCGATATCCACCGCCGGATGACCGTCGGAAAACCGGCTGCCGATGCGGTAGCCGATGGCATAGGACAGCTTGTGCCGATTGATGCTGCCGTGCGGCGGTGTGCGGCTGGACGCGGCCACCGCAGGAGCATTCCTCTGCGCCATGGCCGGTGTGGCGCAGAACAGCCACAACATCGTCAGGGCACAGATTGCTTTCATCCAACACTCCGTCTCGGTCCCGCACGGAGGTCATTGTGCCTGCGCGGCATGACCTTTGAACAATACGCGGGAGGTGTACACGCCGAAAAAGCTCGCACAGGTGTGATCGCTATGTGGCGCAAAGGTTCCCGCTGCTACCATTGCCAGCCTGCAACCTGAGGATCCTTGTCATGGACTATCGCCATCTGCTTGTCGCCGACAATGACGCGGTGCGCACCATCACCGTCAACCGTGCCGACAAACTCAACGCCCTCGATCGCAGCACCCTGGACGAACTGCACAGCGCCTTCGGCCAAGCCGCCCAGGACGACGCCGTGCGCGTGGTCGTCCTCACCGGCGCCGGCGACAAGGCTTTCGTGGCCGGCGCCGACATTGCGCAGATGCGCGCTTTCACGCCCATCGAGGCACAACAATTCTCTGCTCTCGGGCAACGCGTGATGAGCAGCATCGAACGCCTCGGCAAACCGGTGATTGCCCGCGTGCAGGGCTACGCACTGGGTGGCGGCATGGAGCTGGCGATGGCCTGTCACTTGCGCATCGCCTCGGACAAGGCAAAATTCGGCCAGCCGGAAATCGGCCTGGGCCTGATTCCCGGTTTCGGCGGCACGCAACGCCTGCTGCGCCTTGCCGGCCGCGCCGCGGCACTTGAGCTGTGCCTGGGCGGGCAACAGATCCGCGCGCAGCGCGCCTGCGAACTGGGTATCGTCAACCGCGTGGTCGCGCCCGAGGCGCTGGACGAAGCCGTGGACGATCTGGCCACGCAGCTGGCCGCCGGCGCGCCCTGCGCCGCCGCCGGCATTCTGGATGCGGTGCTTTCGGGCGGCGAATGCAGCCTCGAGCAGGGCTTGGCCTTCGAGACCCAGGGCTTTGCCCTGTGCTTCTCCACCGCCGACATGCGCGAAGGCACCCAGGCGTTCATGGACAAGCGCAAGCCAAGCTTCAAGGGCGCCTGACTGCACCCGCGCATACACCCCCACCCACTTCCATCCCCCGGATCGCCCCATGCCGAAAACAGTCCTCGCCATTCTTGCCATCCTGCTCCTCTCCACCACCGCCGCCCAGGCCGATACGCCGGCCATCGGCATCGTCGCCCATCCCTGCGCCTCTGCGCCGAGCATGAAACAAGCCGGCGGCTGGGGCCCATGGCATACCTGGCTGTACGCCCACGACTTCGGCCAGCTGTGCTACTACCGGGCCAAGAACAAGGCCCTCAAGCCACCCACTGCCAATCCGCCGCGCGTGGTCTTCATGGGCGATTCCATCACCGAAATCTGGAAGCAGAAAGATCCGCAGTTCTTCACCCACGGCCGCATCGACCGCGGCATCAGCGGCCAGACCACGCCGCAAATGCTGGTGCGTTTCCGCCAGGACGTGATCGACCTGCACCCGGCCGTGGTGCACATCATGGCCAGCACCAACGACATCGCCGGCAATACCGGTGCCTCGACGTTCAAAGCCGTGGAAGGCAACCTGGCCAGTATGGCCGAACTGGCCCACGCCCACGGGATCCGCGTCATCATGGCATCGGTGCCGCCGACCGACCGCTTCCCCTGGCAAACCAGGGTCGATCCGGTTCCGGTCATTGCCAGGCTCAACACCTGGATCAGGCACTATGCCAAGCAGCACGGTTTCACCTACGTCGACTACTTCGATGCCATGACCACGCCCGGGGGCGCGATGAAGAAGGGCCTGTCGTCCGACGGTGTGCACCCCACCAAGAAGGGCTTCGCCATCATGGAGCCGCTCACTCGCGCCGCCATCCGCAAGGCGCTGGGGGGACGCTCTGATTGAATCGTGACCGGCGGCTCAGCGGCTGAACAGACGCGTTTCGGCGTTGCAAAACTTGCTCATGGCACCACCATGGGCGGCGTTTTGCGCCTTGAATCGCGCCTTTTCATCGCGCTGATCCACTCGGTCAGATGCAATCAGAGCATCCCGCGGGAAGCAGCCCCACTGACTTCGCCCCAGCGTCGCGTCATGTGACAATGCGCGCCCTTCATCACCAGCAACAGACATCGACTTCATGACGGTCCAAAAAGATGCTTTCCGGCGCTTCCAGGAAGAACTCGCCGCCATCGACCGCAAGGAACACGCCAGCACCTTCGAACCGACCGGCGACGACCGCCTCGACAAGGCCAGGGCCGACTTTCTCGCCATCAGGAAACGCTACGGCCTCACCGTTGCCGATGTGGTCGCGTTCTTCCCCGAAGAAGAAGGCATCGCCTACCTGCAGCAGCTCATCGCCACCAACAAGGCGCCTGCGAAACGCCGCAAGAAAGTCAACGACAAATGACTACGTGCCACCTCTAAATTCCACTATTCAATCTATGAGCTACGGCCATGAGTAGTCAGTCGAGAGTGAGATCTGACCGACGTCTTCGACCGCCCATCGTTCCTACAACGACTCCACCTCAATAATGCCGGAGGTCACTTTCGCCTCCCAGTGAGTTTGGGCCGGTATCCAGCAGGGGAGGAGCGGATTAGTTGCGTAAGGGTTGTAAACCATAGCGGTGAGATCCTCTCGCATCAGGGCGTGGCCCTTGTCGGGAGTTATGAACTTATCCAGCACTAGGTCAAGTGCGAACACTGCTGACACAGGCTTATAGTTGGGATGAAGGAAGCTGTCAGTGGGCACCTGCACGTGGACGGACTTCTGAAGGTAGGGCCGGTGGACATGATCTTGGTCAGTTACTGCCATCGTCAGTGGATCGAGATGCAGTTGTTGGGGGCCAATTGCAAACAGCACTTCGCAAGCCGTGGGAATCTGACTGATACCAGTGAGGTCGCGGAAGGCTCTTTGGAGCAGATGCTGATTGATGGCGATGACGTACGGATCGCTTGTCCTTACGCATCCCGTCTCAAGGTATCCGGGTTTCCCGTCATCGCTACCAACCAGCTTGGCATGCTTCTCTTTAAGTGCCGCGGTATAACGGAGGGCGATCTCCTTGTGCGGGTAATCGAAGACCCCGGCATGAGAGGGATCCAGCCAACCAGGATCAATGCCTGACGGCTGTGGAGTGATGAGTTCGATCCAGACGGACTTCCCGTTTTTGGTGGCGAGAAAGTCGGGGCCGGTAGCCTTGCTCGAAAGGTGAAAGCCGGAGTGCCAAAGATTGTCGGCCAGCAGCATTTCCGCCAAACGCTGCTCGTGAGTCCAATCCACGCCGTTCGCCAATTGCTCAGGGAACGTCGGGTCGGCAAGTCCCTCTTCCATAAACCGATCGAATAGGTCGCCAATGCTCTTCAAAAGTTGCGCACGATAGTGTGGCCGGCTGCCAGTCCAATGGGACGCTAACCGGTCGAGAAATCTCCTGCGATGCGCTACAAAGCCGGAGCGGACCATTTCATTTCCCTCGAGAGTTCGTTCTTATGGTATCTCGCCTCTGACACCCCACTAGTTTCGATCTCAACACGTCGGATTTGACTCACGCGCCCGAGCCTTCTTCGCCTTCACCAGCCTCAAAGTTCGAACCTTCGTGGTCGAACCGCCCATCGCTGTCGTGTCGCCGACAGCAACAGGCAAGCGGGTCCGCCGTGGGTGCGCTGGCGGCCGGCGGCGCCGGCGTTGAGGATCCAGGGCTGTGCCTCGCGGTCGATGACGAGCCGGTGGCTATGGCCGTAGAAGATGGCACGGGCGTCGGGATGTGCGGCACGCAGGCGGGCGTGGCGGTGTCGCGCCGGATGGGCGTCGCCGTGTTCGACGACCAGCTGGCCGCCGGGAAGATCGACGCGGGCCTGGGTGGGCAGTTCGGCGAGAGCGGCATCCTCGTCATGGCACTTGGCCGGCGAATCGTTGTTGCCGCGTACGGCGATCACCTCGCGGCCCGTGGATCGAAGTGTCTCCAGCACGGACAGGCGGCCAATGTCGCCGCCGTGCACGATGAGGTCGACCTGCGCCGCCATGTCGGCAATGCGCGCATCCAGTACGCCGTGTGTGTCGGACAGCAGGAGGACTTTCACGGTCACGGCCTCACGTGCTGGCCGCACGTCACTACGCCAACGCCCCGCCCGCCCGACATGCGCTCAGTCGCTACCGTGATAGGCCTTTTCGCCGGCAGTGACACGGAACCCGAGGCGGTTTTCCGGCGGTGCCAGCGGGCAGGTGGCAAACGGGGTGAACGCGCACGGCGGGTTGTAGGCCTTGTTGAAGTCGATCACCACGTGCCCGTCGTGGGGCTTGTCGATGTACACGAAGCGCGCGGCGCCATAGGTTTCCTTGCCGCTGGTGGCATCGGCGAACACCAGGAAATACCGCTTCGCGCCGGGCTCCTCGATGACCGGGTACAGCGTGTAGCTGTGGCCGTGGTACTGGAAAACTGCCTTGCCGGGAACGGGGAAGCTGTCCACGGCGCCAATCTCGTTGCCCATCTGCAACGCGCGCGGCGGATCGAACGGCACCCACTTGGCGACGATGCGCAATGATGGATCGACAGGGAAATAATCCAGCCCGGTGAAGTGCTCCCGCGTGGGCGATTGCGTGTCCTTCACGCGCAGGCCTTTGCGGCCATTGCGGGCGATCACGTAGAAGCTGGTGGTACCGAAGGAGACTGTGGTGGGATTTTCATGGCTGTCGTCACGCAGGGTGGCCCGCATGCCGGACTGCCCGGAAATGCTGGCCTGCGCACCGGATTCGAGCTTGATGTCCACGGCGCCATCCGGCGTCCACGTCACGGTACCCAGATGCGGCGGCGCCGTGGCGATGACGATGTCGTTGTCCTTCGCGCTGCCGATACTGTTGGCGCCCTTCTCCAGCCAGTCCAGACCCACCAGGCTGAGCCAGCCATCGGGCGCGGTCAGCCGCTTCCGGCGCGCCGCACGCCATTGCTTGATGTGTTGCGCCTCATGTGCTGGAACGGTGATATCGGCGGCTTGCACGTTGGTGGCTCCCAAACAGACGGTGGCGGCGAAAACAATGGAACGGATCATCCAGTGACTCCGGATCAGGCAACGCGAAGGGGCAGTATAGATGTGTCAAAAGTGGATATGTTCAGACTCGCGCAGGGCGGATCAATCCACAAGGGATTCCCTCCGGTCTTGAGCAGCGCCACGGATCCGCCTGCTTGCGTGAACCTGGGATCATTTCCGGCAAGCAGGCGGCTCCGTCGCTGACGCTCCTTGAGCCGCCCTGCACAGGAATCGGCGTTCAGCGGCCACGATTGAACAGGCGGTCCAGCTCGGCCATGCCCAATTGCACCCAGGTGGGGCGGCCGTGGTTGCACTGGCCGGAGCGCTCTGTGGCCTCCATGTCCCGCAGCAGTGCGTTCATCTCGGCCAGGTTCAGCCGGCGACCGGCGCGCACCGAGCCGTGGCAGGCCATGGTGGAGAGCAGTTCGTTTTCCAGTTCCTCGAGACGCCGCGAGCTGCCATGTTGCGCCAGCTCGCCCAGCACGTCGCGGCTGAGCTGGGCCACGTCGGCGCCTTCCAGCAATGACGGGATCTGTCGCACCACGATACCGGAGGGCCCGGTGCGCGATATCTCCAGGCCCCATGCGGTCAATGCCTCGGCATGTTCCTCGGCGGCCGCGGCCTCGCGTTCGCTGACCGGGACCGCGAGCGGCACCAGCAGCATCTGCGTGCGCAGGTTGGAGCCCGTGCGGCCCTGTTTGAGGCGCTCGTAGGTGATGCGCTCGTGCGCGGCATGCATGTCCACCAGGATCAGGCCGTGGGCATTTTCGGCCAGCACGAACACGTGCTTGAGCTGTGCCACCGCGTAGCCCAGCGGCGGGATGTCGGTGTCGGCGCCGTCGTCCCCTGGCAGGGGTGCGGCCATGTGCGGCGCACGGGTCTCGCCCGCCAGCGCGGCGTAATCGGCCAGCGGCGCATCGCGCACGCCCAGCGCCAGGCCGCCCTGCCCGCGCCAGTTGCCTTGCTGCGGCATGGCGGGTGCTGCAGCGTACATCGCTGCCGCGTTGCCCGCTTGCGCGCCCGGCAACGGCGCATGTGGCTGCGAGGCGATGCTGCCGGCACGCGTGTCCGCCAGCAGTTCATGCAGGGTGCGGAACAGGAAATCGTGCACCAATCGCTGCTGCCGGAAGCGTACCTCGTTCTTGGCCGGATGCACGTTGACGTCCACGCCCGCCGGATCCAGTTCCAGGAACAGCACGAAGGCCGGATGGCGCCCGTGGAACAGCACGTCGGCATAGGCCTGGCGCACCGCATGCGCCACGGTGCGGTCTTTCACCAGACGGCCGTTGACGTAGAAAAACTGCTGATCCGCCTGGCCGCGCGAGGCCGTCGGCAGTCCCACCCAGCCACTCAGGCGCATGCCCGCAGCCCTGTGATCCACCCGCAGGCTGTGTTCGGCAAACGACTCCCCGAGCACCTTGCCCACGCGCCCCAACGCGGCGTGCTCGTCTGGCGCCGCCTTCAGCACGCGCACCGGCTTGCCGTTGTGCAGCAGGCGAAACTCGACGCTGTGGCGGGCCAGCGCCAGGCTCTTCAGCAATTCGTCGATATGGCCGAACTCGGTGCGCTCGGCGCGCAGGAACTTGCGCCGCGCCGGCACGTTGTAGAACAGGTCGCGCAGTTCCACGCTGGTGCCCGGCGGATGCTGCGCCGGGCGTGCAGCCTGCGGATGGCCGGCGTCGACCTCGATGCGGAACGCCATTTCGGCATCGCTACGGCGCGAGGTCAGTGCAAAACGGCCGATGGATGCCATCGAGGCCAGCGCCTCGCCGCGAAACCCCATGCTGGCCACGTGTTCCAGATCATCGAAGCTGCCGATCTTGCTGGTGGCGTGCGCGGTCACCGCCAGCGGCAGGTCGTCCGCGTCCATGCCCGCGCCATCGTCGCGCACGCGGATCAGCCGCGCGCCGCCGGCCTCGATCTCCACGTCGATGCGCGTGGCGCCGGCATCCAGACTGTTTTCCACCAGCTCCTTGACCACCGACGCCGGCCGCTCGATGACCTCGCCGGCAGCTATCTGGTTGATCAGTTCGGGCGGCAGCGGGCGGATGGAGGGCATGAGCGCACGTACGGGAAACGGCCCCCAAGGATACTGCGCAGCCCCGTCGCGACGCGACCCGGGGGAGGAAAATTGGATCGCAGGGCGGATCGGGGCATGACGACGAATTCGCCTGCTTGCCCCGGACAATCGGTGGGATGATGCGTGGGTTACCGCAAGCAGGCGGCTCCGTCGCTGACGCTCCTGACCGAAGGGAATCCCCTTGTGGGATTGAGCCGTCCTACACAACCCCGAAACCCGGCAAGGATTGGATCGCAGCCTCAGCTGGCAGGGATGGCAAGCACGGCGCCCACGTGCAAGGTGTTGGAGCTGAGGCTGTTGGCCGACTTCAAGGCGTGGATGGTGGTGCCGTACTGCTGCGCGATGCCGGAGAGGGTTTCGCCACGCGAGACGCGATGCACGTCGCGGATATTCGCGTCATCGGCCTGAGAGGCAACCGAATTCGCATGATCGGATGCCGCGCGCGATGCGGCCACCTGGATGCCCAGCCGCTTGTCGCGCTGGGCAGCGAACCATGTCCCCGGCGGTGGCGTGGTGCGGAAGTAATGCTTCACGCCGCTGAGGATGGCCGAGGCGAGCTTGCTGCGATAGGCACTGCTGCCCAGCAAGTGTTCATCGCGGTGGCTGCTGATGAAGGCGGTCTCCACCAGGATCGAGGGCACGTCCGGGGAACGCAGCACCACGAAATTGGCGTGCTCGACCTTGCGCTTGTACAGCGAACTGATCTTGCCCAGGGCGTGCAGCACGTCGTGCCCCACGTTCTTGGCCGCCTGCATGCTGGCGCCTTGCGACAGATCCAGCAGCACCGCGGCCAGCGTGTGGCTCTTGTCGCCCAGCGAGACGCCACCCACCAGATCCGAGGATGCATTCTCGCTGCGCGCCAGCCAGCGTCCGGCTTCGCTCTGCTTGCCGTGCGTGGACAGGACCCAGACGGAGGCGCCGCGCGCATCGCAATAATCGGGGCAGGAATTGGCGTGGATGGAAACGAACAGATCCGCCTTGTGCTTGCGCGCGATCTCGAAACGCTTCTTCAGCGGCACGTATTCGTCATCGGAACGGGTCAGGACGGCACGCATGCCCGGTTGCGCATCGATGCGCCGGGCCAGCTTCCTGGCCACGGCCAGAGTGACGGTCTTTTCCATCAGCCCGTTCGGGCCCGTGGCGCCATCATCGCGGCCCCCGTGGCCGGCATCGACCGCCACCACCACCTTGCGATCGCCGCCCGGCACCACGGCAACGGAATGCCGCGTCATCTTGCGCCCGGCGCTGGAGTCGGGATACAGGTCCACCACCAGCCGGTGCCCCTCATGGCCCCTGGGCTTCAGCCGGAAACTTTTTGGATGCACGCCCGAGCGCATGTCCAGCACCACGCGCACGCCATGCTTGCCGTGGTGCCCGGTGCGCACGTCGCTCATCAGGCCCTTGCTGCCCGGACTCTGGAAACCACTGGCCAAGGTGGCGTCGGCGAAATCCAGGACCACGCGATCCGGATGGTGCAGCTGGAACAGCTTGTAATGTGGCGCGTCGGACAGATCGAACACCACACGCGTATGGTCGGCCTTGGCCGAGACACGTACGTCCCGGACCGCAGTGGCGTGCAGCGGACACGCCCATGCAGCCGTCAACGCGGCGATCCAGAAAAACACCCTGTTGTGCCAGTTCATGCCATGCATGGCGGCATTTTTACTCCCAAACAGGGCCCCAATGCAAGCAGTTTTCCCTTTTCAATCCGTATGCTGCAACACTTTCATCAGACGTCACTTTGGGTATGAACGCCAACTGCACACACGGCCGCATCCCCATGCAGCCCGCGCAAGGGATGGTTCGCGCGACAGCCGGCGCTATTTTCCGTTGCTGGATCAGGTATTTAATCGATGGATCGCCGTCTCGCCACGGGCACTCGCCGGCAACAGCTCCACCTGTCGACCGGTTCCCTCGTAGGCGAGTCGAATCTGCAGATCCGCCGCCGGCAGCGCGCCGGCACCGCGTTCGGGCCATTCCACCAGCACCCATGCGCGCGGATCGCCCAGCTCTTCCAGCCCCAGCCACTCCAGCTCCCCGGGATCCGCCACGCGGTACAGGTCCAGGTGCCAGGCACGCCGGCCATCGTCGAGTGCATAGGGTTCCACCAGACTGTAGGTGGGACTCTTGATGCGTTCGCCCGCGCCGCGCGCTTGCAGCAGGGCGCGTGCAAAGCTGGTCTTGCCGGCGCCCAGCTCGCCGTACAGATAGATCACCAGCCCGTCGCTGATGGATGCCGCCAGCCGCTGGCCGAGGTCGCGCGTGGCCGACTCGTCCGGCAGGCTCAGGGACTGCGCCACGTCAGGCATGGACGGGGCCGTTGTTGAGCGCTCGCAAGGTCTCGATCAGGTCCGAGGCAATCAGGCCGCGTTCACCACGCCGGGCGGCGGTATCGCCGGCGTGCGCATGCAGATCGGTGCCCCGGCACGCCGCATGCCACGCATCCAGCCCCTGGGCCAGCAACGCGGCGATGACGCCGGTGAGTACATCGCCCATGCCGCCGCTGGCCATTCCCGGATTGCCGTGCGTGCAGACCGCCACGCGACCGTCCGGATGCGCCACCAGACTGCCGCAGCCCTTGAGCACCGCCACTGCGCCGAAGCGCTCGGCGAGGCTGCGGGCGGCGGCAAAACGGTCGTTCTGGATCGTGGGCACATCGCTGTCCAGCAGGCGTGCGGCCTCCCCCGGGTGCGGGGTCAGCACCGCCTGCGTGTGCAGCCGCCGCGGTGTCTTTGCCAGCAGGTTCAATGCGTCCGCATCGATCACCAGCGGCTGCCCGGCGTCCAGCGCGGCCTGCCACAACCCGCGGCCCCATGCATCCTGTCCCAGGCCGGGACCCAGCGCCAACACGTCGCTGCGCTGCAGCAGCGGTTGCAGTGCTTCGAGCGTTTCGACCGCATGGGCCATGAGTTCCGGGCGCCCGGCATTGAGCGCGCTGATGTGCGCCTCGCGCGTGGCCACACTGACCAGCCCGGCGCCGGTACGCAGCGCGGCTTCGGCGCACATGCGTATGGCGCCGCCGGCTCCGGCATCACCGCCGATGGCCAGCACATGGCCATTTTCACCCTTGTGGCTGGCGCGCGGGCGCCGCGGCAGCGGGTCGGGTGCCAGGAGATACGCATCCGCCGCCTGTCCGCTGTAGGCCGTATCGGGCAGACCCAGCCGATCCAGCTGCCGGGCGCCGCAATGATCGGCGGCTTCATGCGTGAACAGGCCGCGCTTGAGGGCCACAAAGGTCACGGTCAGATCGGCGCGGACGGTATCGCCCAGGCACACGCCGGTATCGGCTGAAAGACCGGAAGGCACATCCAGCGCCAGCACCGGCGTGTCGGCGGCATTGACGGCGCGCACCAGCGCGGCCGCAGGCTCATCGATGGCGCGGCTCAAGCCCGTACCGAACAGGCCATCCACATAGATATCGGCCTCCGGCAGCGTCGCGCTGTCCCTCCATGCGTCGAACTGCCCGCCGGCATCCCTGTAGGCCTTGAATGCCTTGCCCGCATCACCGGCGGGATCGGTACCCAACGCCGTGGCCCGGACCTCGTATCCCTGCTCCAGCGCCAGTGCGCCCAAGGCCCAGGCGTCGCCGCCGTTGTTGCCCGGCCCGCACAACAGGTGAATGCGTCGCGCGTTGCGCCAGCGCGCACGCAGCGCGCCCCAGGCGCCTCCGGCCGCGCGTTGCATCAGGGTATAGCCGGGAATGCCGAGTTCGTCGACGGCGTACGCGTCGAAGGCCCGGACCTGCTCGGCTCGAAACAATGCGTTTTCAAGTGATGGCTGCATGAGCGCGATTATACGGAGCGCCCGGCAAACATGAGGTGACTTCATGCCTTGCCCTTACAATGGCGCCATGAACGACGAGCAGCCAACCGACGTGGATTGCGCCGCCCTGGCTGATGAGATCCGGGCATGGTCGCGCGAGCTGGGCTTCGACGCGGTGGGCATCAGCGGCGTCGAGCTGGACGAGGACGAGGGTCATTTGATGCGCTGGCTGGACGATGGCATGTACGGCGAAATGCATTACATGCCGCGTCATGGCACGCGCCGCAGCCGACCGCAGTCCCTGGTGCCGGGCACGGCACGGGTGATCAGCGTGCGCATGGATCACATGCCGCCGGGACTGGCCGATGGCTGGTCGCTGCTGGACAGCCCCGAACGCGGCTACGTGGCGCGCTACGCGCTGGGCCGCGACTACCACAAGCTCATGCGCAAGCGCCTGCAGAAACTGGCCGAACGCATTCGCGCGCGTATCGGCGACTTCGGCTATCGCGCCTTCGTGGATTCGGCACCGGTGCTGGAAAAGGCGCTGGCGCGCAATGCGGGGCTGGGCTGGATCGGCAAGCACACGCTGCTGCTCAGCAGGAAGGCCGGCTCCTGGTTCATGCTGGGCGAGCTGTTCACCGACCTGCCGTTGCCGGTGGACGCGCCGGCCACGGCGCACTGCGGAAGTTGCCGGCGCTGCATCGACGTGTGCCCGACGGGCGCCATCGTGGCACCCTACCGGCTGGACGCGCGCCGCTGCATCTCCTATCTCACCATCGAGTTGAAAGGCTCGATCCCGGAAGAGCTGCGTGCACCCATCGGCAACCGCATCTTCGGCTGCGACGACTGCCAGCTGGTGTGCCCCTGGAACAAGTTCGCGCAGCACACCGACGAGCCGGATTTCGCGCCGCGACACGGTCTGGACGGTGCGCGGCTGGTGGACCTGTTCGCGTGGGACGAGGACACCTTCCTGCGCAACACCGAGGGCATGGCGATTCGCCGTACCGGCTACGAGGGATGGCTGCGCAACATTGCCGTGGCACTGGGCAACGCACCCGGCTCGGACGCCGTGGTGGACGCACTCAAGGCCCGTACGGATGACGCCTCGCCGATCGTGCGCGAGCATGTGGCCTGGGCGCTTGAACAACACGCGGAAACCGATCTGACGCAGGGTGGCACAACGTAGATACTCTGTTTCCGGTCAAGCCTCAGCGACGTGAATATCGCTGAACAGCTTGATGGAGTCGAAGGGTTCATTGTTGCGCATGCAGGCCCAAGCGCCGGTGAGGTATTTGCGCATGATGGCGGCGATACCCTGCATCTTCTTCTTGCCGCGGCCTTGCAGAGCCACGTAGAAGGCATGGGCGCGCGGATCGTGCGCGGAGGCACTCAGGGCAGGCATGTACAGCGCGCTGCGCAGATACGCATTGCCGGCCTTGCTCAGCCGTGGCGCTTTGTGCACGCTGGTCCCGGACTGCACGATGCGCACGTCCAGCCCGGCATGGCGACTCACTTGCGGAGCCTTGAGGTCACGCGGCAAGACGCACAGCTCGGCCAACAGGGCGATCGCCGATGTCTGACCAATTCCCTTGGCGGCAAACAGGTGCGTGTAGTGGGCGGTCAACTCGCTCGACGCGCGGATCTGCTCCATGGCCGCTGCGGTCAACCGTGGAATGCGCGCATCAAACGTGTCGATGGCCTCCACCTCATCGTCCAGCAACAGGGGCAGCGTGCCGTGTCGAGCGCGCAGTGCATGGAGTCGGTTCTTGGCTTGGGTGCGCGCAGCCACAATCCGATTGAGTTGACGGCCGATGTCACGCAGGGTCAAGTGATGTGGCTCTGGAGCCACCCAAAGCGTGGGTTTCAGGCATTGGCCGTACTCGGCCAGCAAGGCGGCATCTGTCGCGTCGGTCTTGGTCTGCGTTAGCTTCAACTTGGCAAAGTGGTGGTAACTGCGCGGGTTAATGACGGCCACCGGCAAGGAGGCCTGCATCAGCGCAAGAGCCAGGTCAAAGTAGTACACCCCGGTTGCTTCGAGCACCACGCACGTGGGCTTGAGTGTGTGCAGTTTTTTGACCAGTTCGGCGTGTCCGGTCACCGTCTGCTTGAACGATGTCGTGCCCAGCGTGCGCTCGTGTGCGCGCCACGCCATCACGGCCGATTTGGCTCCGATATCGATACCGACATATGTCGTGCTCATGGACTGACACCTCGCTGGATATGCGCAAGAATGTTCTCAGGCTCCCCGACCTCGCATTTGATGCCGCTGCGACCTTGTGATGCGAAGTCCGGCTCACATTGAACCGGCTTCCGGATACTCCACGCGGTGGGCGATGAGGCGGGGGGCCGCTCTACGTACGAGGTCGAGATCATCTCGCCTCCAGGGTGGTACGGCCTACCCGGGAACTGGAACACCATGCATCATGCTGGGTCGCATCTCCAGCTGACACAGGCCCACTCTCTCTTGCTTGTGAATGGGGGTGAAAATACGGGCAAAGCCAACATACAAGGGTGACTCAATCCCGCACGGGGATTCCCTTCGGTCAGGAGCGTCGCGATGGAGCCGCCTGTTTGTGAGGAGGAATGCTCCTCCCCCGCAAGCAGGCGGATCCGTCACTGGCGTTCCTTGATCCGCCCTGCCCGGCGTGCCTGCTTGCGCAGAGTTGGGGTTGCTATCCTTAAACAGGCGGCGCTGTCCCCCGGATCAAGTCCGGGATCCATGAGCCGCCTGCGATGTCGGGCCCTCGCAGGTTGCGGAATCCCTCTGCGTCAGGCGACCTGCTTGGGAATAGCGTGATTGGTATGGCTGATGCCGTTGTCGGCATCGGCGTAGACCAACGTGGGCTGGTAGCCCGCCAGCTCGGCCTCATCCAGTTGCACAAAGGCAGCAATGATGACCAGGTCGCCCGGCGTGGCGCGATGCGCGGCACTGCCGTTGACCGAAATGATCCCCGACCCTTCCTCGGCTCGCAGTGCGTACGTGGTGAACCGCTTGCCGTTGGCGATATTCCAGGCGTGAATCTGCTCGTACTCGCGGATGCCGGAGGCATCCAGCAGCAGGCCGTCGATGGCGATCGAACCTTCGTAGTGCAGTTCGGCGTGCGTCACCGTGGCGCGATGGATCTTGGCTTTGAGCATGTTCAGTTGCATGAGGTCTATCTTGCGGGTGGGGCCAGCCGCCCAGTATACGCCGAGTGCATTGCTGTCGCAGCAGCCACTGAAGCCGGAATTGCATCGTGTGCAGTGCGTCGTGCCCGGCAAACCTGCCCGCCCGCCGCGCAATGGTTCAGCTCAATGCAAGATTGTCGATGAGTCGCGTGCGTCCCAATCGTGCCGCAATCAAACCCACCAGGTGTTCGCCCTCGCCGGTATCGGGCTCGGCGAGATCGGCGGCACGGCGAATCGCCACGTAATCGGGTTCGAACCCCAGCCGCCGCAGGCGCGAGGCCGATGCCTGCTCGATCATCGACCGATCCTTGCCTGTCGCCAGGAGTTCACGCATCTGCTGCAGGGTCACGTGAATCTGGGCGGCGGTGCGCCGTTCGTCCGCGGACAGATACTGATTGCGCGAACTCAATGCCAGGCCGTCGTCCTCGCGTTGCGTCTCGGCGCCGACGATATTGATCGGCAGACCGAGATCCCGCGTCATGCGCTCGATCACCTTCAACTGCTGGTAGTCCTTGCGGCCGAACACGGCCATGTCCGGCTGCACCAGGTGGAACAGTTTGCTCACCACGGTGGTCACGCCGTCGAAGTGTCCCGGACGGTGCGCGCCCTCCAGGATCTCGGTGATCTGCGGTACGTGCACCCGGGTGGCGTTCTCGATGCCGAACGGATACATCGTATCCACCTCCGGGGTGAATGCCACGTCGCAGCCGAGGTCCGCCAGACCGGCCTGATCCTGCGCCAGGCTGCGCGGATAGGTGGCGAAATCCTCACCGGGGCCGAACTGGGTGGGATTGACGAAGATGCTGGCGACGACCCGGTCGCAACGCGAACGCGCCTGCTTCAGCAGCGCGAAATGTCCGGCGTGTAGGTTGCCCATGGTCGGCACCAGCGCGACCGAATGGCCCAGGGCATGCCAGCCGCGCACGATGGCGCGCAAGGCGGAGGGGTCGGCAACGGTCTGCATGTCAGAAAGTGTGTTCCGCAGCGGGGAAGCTGCCGTCGCGTACCGCCTCGACGTAGGCGCCGACGGCGTCGGCGATGCTGCCGCGACCGGCCAGAAAATCCTTGCTGAAGCGCGGCCGCTTGCCCGGCGTCAGGCCGAGAATGTCGTACACCACCAGCACCTGGCCGTCGCACTGCGCGCCGGCACCGATGCCGATCACCGGGATGGAGACTTCGGCGCTGATGCGCGCGCCGAGCTCGGCCGGCACGCATTCCACCACCAGCAGGTCCGCTCCCGCTGCGGCCACCGCGCGGGCATCGGCAACAATCGCCTCGGCGCCCTCGGCAGTCCTGCCCTGCACGCGATGACCGCCGAACTTGTGCACCGATTGCGGCGTCAGCCCGAGATGCCCGCACACGGGAATATCGCGCGCGGTCAGCGCCTCGATAATGGAACACACCGCGGCGCCGCCCTCGATCTTGACCATGGCCGCACCGCCCTCGGCCATCAACCGCCGCGCCGCTTCCATCGCGTGCGGTACGTCGCGATCACTCATGAACGGCAGGTCGGCCACCAGCAACGGCGTGGTCAGCCCGCGCGACACCGCGGCCGTGTGGTAGACCATCTGCTCCAGCGTCACCGGCAGCGTGCTGGAATGCCCCTGCACCACGTTGCCCAGCGAATCGCCGACCAGCGCCACGTCCACGCCGGCACGCTCCAGCTGCGCGCCGAACCCGGCGTCGTAGGCCGTCAGCATGGCGATCTTGTGGCCATCCGCTTTCATCTGGTGCAACGTGCGCACGGTGACTTGCTTGCGGACTGGTGGTTCGGAGGGCATGGTCGCAACGTGCTCGTGATGGGGACAGGCGATTATCCGCGGCTGCGTGGCCGCGACTCAAGCCCCGGCGTCATTTTGCTGCGAAGACAACGGCCGGCAGTTGCTGGCGTCCACCCCCTGCAGCAGCGCCGCAACACGCCCCATGCCGGGAACATCGTACTCCGGCGCCAGCTCCACCAGCGGCAGCAAGACGAACGCGCGTTCGGCCAGATGTGGATGCGGGACCTGCAGGCCATCGACGTGAATGAGCCGATCCGCATACAGCAGCAAGTCCAGATCCAGGGTCCGCGGGCCCCACCGCGAGCCGTCGCGCACGCGTCCTGCGTCGCGCTCGATCGACAGCATGGCGCGCAGCAACGCTATCGGCTCCAACCTGGTCTCCAGCTCGGCCACGGCGTTGACGTAGTCCGGCTGGTCGGCGCGCCCCCAGGGCGGCGTGCGGTACAGACGCGACTGCCGCACCAGACGCGTCTGCGCGACGGCATCCAGCGCGCCGAATGCCTGCCGGATCTCGCTTTCGGAATCGCCAAGGTTGCTGCCCAGACCGACAAATGCCTGCGTCACGGGGCCCTCAGTCCGATGTCGACGATGACGATTCGGACTTCTTGCGCCTGCCGCGGGCGCCGCGGCGCCTGCGCCGCTTGCCGGCCGGTGCGGCGCTCTTGCCGCCACCGCCCTGGCTCAGGGCGGCCAGTTCCTGCGACAGCTCTTCGGCGGGCAACTCCTGCGCCCGCGTCCACCATTCGCCCAGCGCGCGCACGTCGTCGGATTCGGGCGCGCGCAGCAGCAAGAAATCATAGGCCGCGCGAAACCGCGGATGCGCCAGCAATCGAAAGACCTTCTTGCGCGTACGCATCTCGAAACGCGGTTGCAGCGCCCAAATCTCTTCCATGGCGAAGGAAAATCGCTTCGGGATCGCCACGCGCTGCGCCTGCTCGGCGACGATACGATGCGCGGCGCGCTGCCAGGCCAGGGTGTGATCCATGCCGTCCTCGCGCATATCGGCCACCAGCGTACTGACCTCGCCCCACAGCAGCAGCGCGAACAGGAACGAGGGCGTCACCGGCTTGTCCTGACGCACGCGGGCATCGGTGTTGGACAGCCCGGTCTCGATCATCTGCCGCAGCACCATGTCGCCACGCGCCAGGGTGCGTGCGGTCAGCGGATACAGCGAGGCAAGCAGACCGTGCTTCTCCAGCATGTGGAAACTGGCCAGCCCGTGCCCGCCCAGAAACATCTTCAGCGTCTCGTCGAACAGGCGTGCCGGCGGTGCCTCGGTGAGCAGCGGCGCCAGCTCTGCAAACGGCTCGGCGGCGGCGTCATCGATACGGAAATCCAGCTTGGCCGCAAGCCGCGCCGCCCGCAGCATCCGCACCGGATCCTCGCGGTAGCGGGTGATCGGGTCGCCGATCAGGCGCAACACGCGTTCCTTGAGATCCTCCATGCCGCCGACCTCATCGCGCACGCTGAAATCGGCGATGTTGTAGTACATGGCGTTGATGCGGAAATCACGGCGCACCGCGTCTTCCTCGATGCTGCCAAACACGTTGTCGCGCACGATGCGACCATCCACCATGTGCCGCTCGCCCTCGCCCGCCTGACCGCGGAACGTGGCCACCTCGATGATCTCGCGGCCGAACAGCACATGCGCCAGGCGAAACCGCCGCCCGATCAACCGGCAGTTGCGGAACAGCCTGCGCACGTCCTCGGGCGTGGCATCCGTGGCCACATCGAAATCCTTGGGGTGCGCCCCCAGCAGCAGGTCGCGCACGGCGCCACCGACCAGGTAGGCGGCGTAGCCGGCTTCATGCAGGCGATAGAGTACGCGCAGCGCAGCCTTGCTGATGTCCTTGCGTGAAACGCTGTGCTGGTCGCGGGGAATGATGTCCAGCGGTTGCCGCACATCGTTCCGTGTTTCCTGATTCAAACTGATATCCCGAAAAGATTGACGTGGTCCATGCATTGCCCTCGCCGCACGATTGCCATTGCCGGAGAGAGGAATTTCGCTATACTATCGCGCTTCATGCAGCCATGCTCCCTTCGTCTAGCGGTCCAGGACGTCGCCCTCTCACGGCGAAAACACGAGTTCGAGTCTCGTAGGGAGCACCATTTTTTTGCACTCATCCATGATCGCCGTCGCAGCCATCTCTTGGCAGACGCAAGACAATCGCTCGCGACGCAGCATCAAAAGCGGCCATCCATGGCTGCACTGTTCGAAAAGAGTCGCTCTGCCCGGACCTGCGATGAGCCGCTCCAGTCAATTCATCGAGCATTGCCATGACCTTCGTTGTTGTCGAAAGCTGTATCAAGTGCAAGTACACCGACTGCGTCGAAGTATGCCCGGTCGATGCCTTCCATGAAGGCCCCAATTTTCTTGCCATCAATCCGGACGAGTGCATCGACTGCACCCTGTGCGAACCGGAATGCCCGGTCAACGCCATCTATCCGGAAGACGACGTGCCTGCCGGCCAGGAGCAGTTCGTGGCGCTGAACGCGGAGCTGTGCGAGAGCTGGCCCGTGCTCACCGAGCGCAAGGACGCTCCGGCGGACGCCAAGGAATGGGAAGACACGCCGAACAAGCTGCCATTGCTGGAACGCTAGCCGCGTCCCCCGCCTGGCGCGTCCGACACACCGTATTTCTCAACCTCCCAGACGTGCGCGCAGAGCGGCCATGACCTTGGCCACGGCAGCATCATTGCCGTCGGCGGTGACCACGCTACCGCCATCACTGCTTGCAGACACCTGCACCGACACCGTCGAGGTGCCGGACTGCGATGTATCGGCGTTACCCTTGTCACTGTGCGGCACATTGCTGAAGTGACGTGCGAAAAATCCCTTCTTGTGCGCGATCTGCGCCCCGTTGGGCACCTGCACCTGATACGTATGCGTGGCCTGATCCTGATGGCTGACGTCGCCCACCGAGCCATGCTCCAGCACCATGCCGACACGCTTGAATGCGTTGTCGACACCGCCCTTGAGCACCAGCGCCTTGCCTTTGGCCTGGCTCGGGGCCGCCTGCGACGCGGCCCCGGTATCCGATGACGGATTGACGCTGGGAATGGTCAGCGCATCGCTGACATCCGGCCGATCCAGGTTGGGCGGCACTTCCAGCGGATTCTCCTGCTTGGCGCCTTTCCAGTCCTTGTTCGAATGAAAGAGTCCGCAACCGGTCAGCAGAACGGTCGAGACGAGCATGGCGATCAGTACTTTCTTCATGGATGGGTGGTTCCGTTGGATGACAATCAGTCGATGGACAATGCGTCCGCGACGGCGTTCAGTGTGTCGCGCAACCGGGCACGCGCCGGTCCCGCGGGCAATTCGATCAGCGGCAGCCTGACGCCGGCACCGCAGTGGCCGGCGTCGGCCAGCACCGCCTTGATCGGCGTGGGATTCGGCCCTGCCTGCAGCGCTTCGATCAAGGGCGCAAGCACCTGCGCGATGTGGCCGGCACGCGAGCGGTCGCCATTGCACGCAGCATCGCACAATTTCCGGAATGCCTGTGGCGCAATGTTGGCCACCACCGAAATGGTGCCGGCGGCGCCACGCAGCATGGCCTCATGGGCACTGCCGTCGTCGCCGGACAGATAGACGAAGTCCGCGTCCGCAAGTTCCGCAACCGCGGCGATGCGTTCGGCGTCGCCGCGGGCTTCCTTCACTCCGATGATCCGCCGATGCCGCGCCAGATCCGCCATGGTGACGGGCTGGAGATCGCATCCGGTGCGCGCGGGCACATTATAGAGAATAACCGGCAGGCCGCCGTGTTCGGCCACGTGGTGGAAATGCATGCGCAAGCCGTCTTGCGTGGGACGCACGTAATAAGGCGTCACCACCAAGGCCGCGTCCGCGCCCAGCGCGGCGGCACGTCGAGTCAGCGCAACGGTCTTGTCCGTCCCCGCCTCACCGGTCCCGGCGATCACCGGAACCCGGCCGGCCACTTGCTCGACGGCACGACGCAGCAGCTGATCGTACTCCTCCGGCTGCAGAAAATGCGCTTCGCCGGTGGATCCGGCGATCACCAGGGCCTGGGTGCCGGATTCGATCTGAAAGTCGATGAGCTGCGCGAAGGCGTGCAGATCCAGCGCGCCATCGGCCGTGAACGGCGTGACCAGTGCGCATATGCTTCCACTGATATTCAAGGAAAATTCCAGGCTGATTCCGACTCCGGATGTTACTTGCGGGCTCCGCCACCGGGCAAGTAAGCTGACCTCGCCCGTTCCGTCGATGGGCTCTTCTGCGGCTCCCCGACGCAGGCGTGCCGGGGGCACCACCGGGACTCCTTCGCACCAGGTATCTTTCGCCTTGAACCCCCCTTCACCGCAGCGTCCCGGCAACGACAATCATCTCCTCGTGCACACGCTGTCCACGGCGCAGCGCTCACCACTTCTGGACCTGGTACGACGCGTCGCCGAAGCCGGCTGCAGCCTCGCCGATGCTCGCGCCAGCACCGTCGGCGGCGATGTGTCGCTGGTGTTGCTGGCACGCGGGCCGTGGGACGCGATCGCCAAGCTGGAAAACGCGCTCAACCGCATGGCCCACAATGCGGACCTGCATCTGGTGCACTACCGCGCCCGGTCCGATCGCACCCAGAGCCGCCAGCTGCCCTACGTGGTGGAGATCATCGCCGCGGACAAGAACGGCCTGCTGGTCGAGGTGCTGGCATTCTTCGCCCAGCGCCAGATCAGCATCGAACAGCTGACATCCATGCGCTACCAGGCAATGCAGACGCATGCCGACATGTTCCAGGCACAGATCACCATCGGCATCCCTGCCGACAGCCATATCGCCGCCCTGCGTGACGATTTTCTGGAGTTGTGCGACAGCCTGAATCTGGACGCCATCATGGATCCGGTGAAATATTGATCCGTCATCATGCCCCTACGGCCGCACGGCCACTCACGCATCGGAGGGATACATGCTCAAAGTCGGCAACAAGGCACCGCGCCTTGCAGGCACCACCGGCGAGAACGACATACTCAAGCTGGCCGATCTCGAGGGCCACTGGGTGGTGGTCTATTTCTACCCCAAGGACAACACGCCCGGCTGCACCAACGAAGCGGGCGACTTCCGCGACCTGCACGCCCAATTCAAGCGTCGCAACGCGCACGTCATCGGCGTGTCGCGCGATTCGGTGCGCTCGCACCACAACTTCAGCGCCAGGCACGAGCTGCCCTTCACGCTGATCTCCGACGCCGACGAGACATGGTGCAGGGCCTTCGACGTGATCCACGAGAAGAAGCTCTACGGCAAGACCCACATGGGCATCGTGCGCAGCACGTTTCTCATCGCCCCGGACGGCACGCTGCATGCCGAATGGCGCAAGGTGAAGGTGCCAGGGCACGCGCAGGACGTACTGGACGCCATCCCCGCACAATGAGCCGGCATCGCCACATCGCCCGGTCACATTCCTCGATACCGGCATGAATCGACACCGTCCGTTCGCACCCTTCGCGTATCGCAGGGCACTCGGACCCTGCCGCGCCGCTCATGGCTCGATACGCCGCACGCGTACCCTGTGCCGGGCACTGTCGAAGCATCACCACCAACGGCTGTGCGTTGGCGGACCCACCTGAAGAGGTTCCATCAGAATGACTCGCGGCAAGCGCATCTACGCCCTGGACACCAACGTGCTGCTGCACGATCCCACCGCGCTGTTCCGCTTCGAGGAGCAGGACATCTTCCTTCCCATGACGGTGCTGGAGGAACTGGACGAAAAGAAAAAGGGCGCCTCGGAAGTGGCGCGCAATGCCCGCCAGGTCAGCCGCTTTCTCAGCGAACTGATCGAGCGCAGCACGGACACGCGCCTCGAAAACGGCGTGGCACTGCACGACCCCAACGGCCTGAACCTCAAGCGCAGCGCAGCGGTGGGGCGACTGTATTTCCAGCACACGCCACCCAACGGCAACGGCAGCAGCAAGGCCGACAACAGGATCATGGCTGCGGTAATCGAGGAGCGCGAACGCCAAGCCGAGACGCCGGTGATCCTGGTCACCAAGGACATCAACCTGCGCATCAAGGCGACCATCGCCGGCATCACCGCGCAGGACTACGAAAACGACCGCGCCCTGGACGACTTCGCGTTGCTGTTCACCGGTGCCGCCGAACTGCCGGCCGACTTCTGGCAACGGCACCCCGAGGTCAGGTCATGGACCGAACAAAGCCGCACCTGCTACGAGCTGAAGCCGGGCAAGGACGAACGCTGGTATCCCAACCAGTGCCTGTATCTGCCGGGAGAAGCCAGCGTCGAGTTGCGCGTGGACCGCAGCGACGAGGATGCGGCGCGCCTGACCCTTCTGGATGATCACACCCATGCCGCACACAGCGTCTGGGGCGTGAGTGCACGCAACCGCGAGCAGAACTTCGCGCTCAACATGCTGATGGATCCGGAGATCGATTTCGTCACCCTGCTGGGCACCGCCGGCACCGGCAAGACCCTGCTGACGCTCGCCGCGGGGCTGGCGCAGGTGATGGACCAGCAGCGCTACCGCGAAATCATCATGACCCGCGCCACGGTCTCGGTGGGCGAGGACATCGGCTTCCTCCCCGGCACCGAGGAGGAAAAGATGACGCCATGGATGGGCGCGCTCACCGACAATCTGGAAGTGCTCACCCACCAGGAAGACAGCGGCACATGGGGGCGCCAGGCGACCAACGACCTGCTGGCCTCGCGCATCAAGATCCGCGCGCTGAACTTCATGCGCGGCCGCACGTTCCTGAGCCGCTACCTGATCATCGACGAGGCGCAGAACCTCACCCCCAAGCAGATGAAGACCCTGATCACCCGTGCCGGCCCCGGCACCAAGATCGTGTGTCTGGGCAACGTGGAACAGATCGACACGCCGTATCTGACCGAGACGACCTCCGGCCTCACCTACGCCGTGGACCGCTTCAAGCACTGGCCACACGCCGCCCACATCACCCTGCGCCGCGGCGAGCGCTCGCGGCTGGCCGACTTCGCCTCGGAACATCTCTGACGCCAAGGACCTGGGGAGCCGCGCAGGGCGGATCAATCCCCCAGGGGGCTTCTGACCGCAGGAAATCCCCATGGGACTGCGGTCGGGAGCAATGCGATGGATCCGCCTGCTCGCCTGGAACGGCCCAATCTTCCCGCAAGCAGGCGGCTCCGTCACTGGCGTTCCTTGAACCGCCCTACCTTCCGGCCCGGCCTCGTTCACCGCTTAATGACATCCGGCGTGCGAACATGAACGTTTCGGGAATGCCTCCGTCCGGCGATTCCTCGAATCCGTCGCACAACCAAGGGAGATCGCCATGTGGCGTTACGTTTTCTACATAGTGTCGCTGCTCGTGCTGGCGGCTGTGATCGTCTTTTCCTTTGTTTTCGGCGTGAACGTCCTGTACTGGCTGTTCCTGGTGGTGCCCCTGATCGGCGTGGGCATCTACGACGTGTTCTCGCGACACAACGTGTTGACCAACTATCCGGTCATCGGCCACATCCGCTACATGCTGGAGTTCATCAGCCCGGAGATCCGGCAGTACTTCCTCGAGGACGACAAGAGCGGCCGTCCGTTCAACCGCCAGCAGCGCAATCTCATCAAGGCCCGCGGCCGTGGCGAAGGCGGCACGCATCCGTTCGGTACCGAATACGACGTGGACGAAACCGGCTACCGCTTCGCGCCGCACACCATCGCCGTCAAGGATGCGGAGGATGGTGCCGAACGCGTCACCATCGGCGGTCCGCAGTGCAAGCACCCCTACAACAGCTCGCGCCTGAACATCTCGGCGATGAGCTATGGCGCCCTCAGTCCGCAGGCCATCATGGCCATGAACAAGGGCGCCAAGCTGGGCAATTTTGCCCAGGACACCGGTGAGGGTGGCCTGTCGCCCTACCATCTCAAGTACGGCGCCGACGTGATCTGGGAAATCGGTTCGGGCTACTTCGGGTGCCGTACCAAGGACGGCAACTTCAATCCGGATCACTTCAAGGAGAAGGCGACCAAGGGCGAGATCAAGATGATCGAGATCAAGCTCTCCCAGGGCGCCAAGCCCGGCCACGGTGGCTTGCTGCCGGCGGCCAAGGTGAACGAGGAGATCGCCAAGACCCGCGAAGTGCCGGCGCACCAGGACTGCCTGTCGCCTGCCAGTCATCCCGAATTCAACACACCGCGGGGGCTGCTGGAGTTTGTCGCGAAGCTGCGCGAGCTGTGCGGCGGCAAGCCCGTCGGCTTCAAGCTGTGCATCGGCAAGCGCAGCGAGTTCATGGGCATCTGCAAGGCCATCATCGAGACCGGGATCAAGCCGGATTTCATCACCGTCGACGGTGCCGAGGGCGGCACGGGCGCCGCACCCGTCGAGCTGTCCGACAACGTCGGCCTGATGATCGACGAGGCACTGCCATTCGTGCACAGCGTGCTGACCGGCCTGGACCTGCGCAAGGACATCCGCGTGATCGCCAGCGGCAAGGTGGTCAACGGCTTCGATGTCACCCACAAGCTGGCCCTGGGGGCGGATGTATGCAATGTGGCGCGGCCCATGATGTTCGCAGTCGGCTGCATCCAGGCACTG
This sequence comes from uncultured Gammaproteobacteria bacterium, assembly GCA_963747595.1. GTDB lineage: Bacteria > Pseudomonadota > Gammaproteobacteria > Xanthomonadales > Rhodanobacteraceae > Oleiagrimonas. The sequence continues at coordinate 669,528 of CAVVFO010000001.1, read as the reverse complement.
CGCTGCGACACCAATACCTGCCCGACCGGCGTGACCACCCAGGATCCCAAGCGCGCGCGCGCGGTCGATGTCGAAGAGCGTGGCGAACACGTCAGGCGCTATCACGAGCACACCATCCAGAGCTTCCTGATGCTGCTGGGCGTCGTCGGCTGCTCCCATCCCGATCAGCTGACACCGGCGCACATGATGCGTCGCGGGCCGGATCACACGGCATTCACTTACGACCAGATCTACGATTACTGCAAACCCGGCGATCTGCTCGAAGATCGGATTCCGGATTCGTTCAAGCGCGAGTGGGAGATGGCTGCCGTCGATCACTTCTGACCAAGACCACGTTCAACCAGGCGCTCTGGCGCTTTCCTGAACAGTGTTGTAACTTCGGAAAACCGCCGACATGAGGGGTTGTCATGGGCGTTCAGCAGTTCATCTACAGACACCGTTTCGCCGGGCAGCGCGCGGTGGCCTTGGCCGCGCGCGTCCTGCCGCTGGCGGCATCGCGGCGGGTGCGCGCGCTAGCCGACCGCATGGCGTTCAATCTCACCCCGGGACACTCGGGCGAAACACTGCCACCGATCTTCCACTACTGGTCGCACAAGCATCTGCAGCCACTGGGGCGCATGTTGCGCGTCGACTCGCCGGAAATGTTCTACCTCAGCCAGATTCGCCAGGCCGCGCGCACGGATGGCGGTGCGGTACGGGTCCTGAGCCTAGGGACAGGCATCTGCAGCATGGAAATCCAGCTGGCCATGCGGCTGCGTGCCGAGGGTATCGACGCCAGGTTCACCTGCGCCGACATCAATCCGCGCCAGGTCCGGGCGGGATCGGATCTGGCGCGCGATTGCGGTATCTCCACCTCCATGCACTTCATGACGCTGGACTGCGAACTGCCGTTCGAGCTGCCCCCGCAGGATGTCATCATCGTCAACCAGTTCTTTCACCGCGTGCACGATCTGGGCGCGTTGTGCCGATCGCTGCGCGCTTCGCTGGCACCTGACGGCGTACTGGCAAGCTCGGATATCATCGGCCGCAATGGTCATATGCTGTGGCCGGATGTGGCGGCGGTGGTCGATGCGGCGTGGAACGACTTGCCGGACGAAAAGCGCATGGATCATCACTTCGGCCGGGTGCAGACACGCTACCAACCGATTGACCATGCCGCCTACTGCAACCAGAGCGTGCACGCACAGGATGTGGTCGAGAGACTGCTGGAAACCTTCGACTTCGAGCTGTTTTTCACGTTCGGCGGCGCCATCATGCCGTTCCTCGAACGCCGCGTGGGCTTCAATTTCGACCCCCAGGACGCCGACGACCGTGCCTTCATCGACGCCCTGCATTCGCGCGATGCCTGCGCCCTGGGGCGCGGCGACTATCCGGCCAGCAACATGATCGCCACGCTGCGCCACAAGGCGCAAGCCAAGGAACCGCGCCACGTCCCGGTGACACCCCAGCAGCACAATGCGCTGGTGCAGGCGCAAATCGCCAAGATCGGGGCCGCGCAGGCCTCACGCCAACGCCATACGGCGTAACATGGCAACCTGCGAATCGTCCTGTTCCGTTGCCCAGCCATGTCCGTGCGCCTGATCCTGTTCTGCCTGCTCGCCCTGTTCGTCCTGTGCGTCCTCCTCGTGCACCTGCGCGGCCGCGCACGCCTGCGCTTCGACCGTCAGCTGGTGGATCATTCGGCGCTGTTCGCGCCCTACAACCTGCTGATGTATGCCTTTTCCGCGGTGCCGGCGCAGCCGATCCTGGAGCGCAGCGGCTTTCCGCATCTGGATGCGCTGCGCGAGAACTGGCGCACCATCCGCGACGAGGCCATGCATCTGTTCGACGAGGGGTACATCCGTGCCGCCGAAAAGCGCAATGACGCCAGTTTCAATTCATTCTTCAAGCAGGGTTGGAAGCGCTTCTACCTCACCTGGTACGGCGAACCGCTGCCCTCGGCAAAAGCGCTATGCCCGAAAACGGTGGCGCTGCTGCAAGGCATGCCGGGCGTCAAGGCGGCGATGTTCGCGTTGCTCCCACCGGGCGGCAAACTCAACCGCCACCGCGACCCGTTCGCCGGCTCGCTGCGCTATCACCTGGGCCTGATCACCCCCAATTCGGACGAGTGCCGCATCTTCGTGGACGGCAACATGCATGCCTGGCGCGACGGCGAGGACCTGGTCTTCGACGAAACCTACGTGCACTGGGCCGAGAACCGTACCGACCAGACCCGCGTGATCCTGTTCTGCGATGTCGACCGCCCGCTGCGCACGCGCGCCATGACCGCGATCAACCGCCGCGTCGGCGCGTTCATGGGCGCCATCACCGCCTCGCCCAACGAGGATGACGACCGCACCGGCGCCATCAACCGCCTGTTCGCCCTGAACCACCGCATGAGCCAGCGCAGCAAGCAACTCAAGAAACGCCATCCGCTTGGCTTCCGGCTGGGCAAGTACGCGCTGATCCTGGTTGCGCTTTGGTTGATTTTCCTGTGCCCCTGGCCGTTCGCCTGAACCTTGGGCCCCTCTTTCATCCTGATGGATTCATTCAATGAAGCAGCTGCCGCCATTCCATCTGGCCTTTCCGGTGACGTCACTGAGCGAGGCCCGCACGTTCTACGGCGATCTTCTGGGCTGCGCTGAAGGGCGTTCGTCCGACGCGTGGGTGGACTTCGACTTCCACGGCCATCAGATCGTGGCGCATCTGGCGCCGGAGGCGGCCGGACGCAATCACCACAGCGACGTGGATGGCGCCGACGTGCCGGTCCCGCATTTCGGTCTGGTGCTGTCCATGCGGGACTGGCAGGCACTGGCCGATCGCCTGCGTGCGGCGGATGTCGACTTCGTGGTGCAACCGCACGTGCGATTCCAAGGAAAGGCAGGCGAACAAGCCACCATGTTCCTGCTGGACCTGAGCGGCAACGCGCTGGAATTCAAGGCATTCGCCGACCCGTCGCAATTGTTCGCCACATAAGTTCGCCGACGGCACCCCTTTTGACCGCAGGGGGGGATCGGTCCACACCCCCTGGGCAAGTGGACAGGCGGCGCGACGTGCAAACGGTTTGCATTACAGGATTACAGGGGCACTTCCGGGCGCGCATCCTGGCGAACCGCTGCATCGAAAGCGGATCAGCCTGACCGCGCCACCACCGATTGCTGCCGCGTCAGGTGGCGCAATATCTGGCGTCGGCGGCACCGGCCATCGCCGTCCTGTTGCGCCCCCGGCGCTTGGCCATGTAGAGGGCGGCATCGGCCTCCTCCAGCGCCGTTGATGCATCTATCGATCCGCTGGTGTCGGCCATCATGGCAACACCCAGACTGATCGTGACGTGCAGCGGCTTTCCCATCGTGCCGATGGCATGCTGCTGCACCGCTTCGCGCAGACTCTCGGCAATCTGCCACGCCCCGTGGCGATCCCTGTTCGGCAGGACCATGGCGAACTCGTCGCCGCCCAGCCGCGCCAGCAGATCATCCGCGCCCAGGAGATTTCGCGCCAGACCGGCCAATTCCACCAGCACCGAGTCTCCCGCCTGGTGGCCGAAATCGTCATTGGCCCCCTTGAAGCGGTCGACATCGAAAACGATCAGCGCCACCGATCCGCTCAACGTGTCCAGTGTTTGCATGAGCTGGCGCCGATTGGCCGCACCGGTGAGCGGATCGGTCTCCGCCATCACCTTGAGACTGCGATTGAGCAGTTCCTTGGCGTGATTGGTGCGCTCCAGATCCAGTTGCCGCTGCTCCAGCGCTTCGCGCAGTTCCAGTTGCTGGCGAAGCGCGCGGTGATATCCCCGCCAGACATCGCTGCGCAGCACCAGCCAGACCGCGATCACGGCACTGACCGCAATCACCGTCGGGCTGCAGTACAGGGCCACTGCTGCCAGCGTGAGCGAACCGGTGGTCGCAAGCCGCACGTAGAGAATGCCGGGCATCGCCGCATACGGGCCCATGATGGTGCCCAGAACCATGATCATCAGCAGCACGCCGACGGCGTCGCCCGCAACGTGTGGCAACAGCAGGAGTGGTCCCACCCCCCAGATCAATCCATAGAACGCGCTGATGGCGACAAAACCGAGCGCCTTCGCTTCAGGTGCATCCTCGAAACGCCCGGCGCGGCGCACCCGGAGAGCGTACGCCCGCGGCAGAAATCCGCCCCATATCACCGCCACCAGCCACAGGATGTGGGTCGCACGCGGACTCTGGACTATGATGAACCCGCCCACGATCAGCAATGCCACCGCATTGCCGAGCAGGCTGCGCAAACGGATGCCCGAGCAGAATGCCTGCAACAGCCGCGCCCGGGTGCTCGGCGCGGCGCCTTGCCAGCCGATGCACACATCGAGAACATGATGACGCCTGAACCTGCCAACTCGCACGGACCGCCCCCTGCAGCCAATCTGAGCCGTTGATTATGCCATCTCGAGCACTTGCACCATGACGACATCCGATCATGCGATGCGCGTCTGGGCGCACACCATTGCCATACGCCAATCCGCCCCCCTGATTCACAATATCACCAACCTCGTGGTGCAAAATGATACCGCCGACGCAATTGCGGCGGTCGGCGCAACGCAGATGACCCTGCATACCGCCGAGGAAGCGCAGGCCGCCGCATCGATCGCGGGCGCACTGGCCGTGAATGCAGGTACGCTGGACGCAGCCTGGCTCGACTGCGCACACGAGGCCATCCGGATCGCCAGGGATCGCGGCATTCCCTGGGTGCTGGACCCCGTCGCCGCCGGCCTCTCCCACTTCCGCACGCAGGCCGCACTGCAGCTGCTGCAATCGGGACCCACCGTGCTGAAAGCCAACGCCAGCGAAATCCTGGCCCTGGCCGGAGTCGCCGCATCGGACCGCGCGGCCGACAGTATCCACAGCGTGGAGCAGGCCGCTGACTGTGCCATCGACATGGCGCGCGAACATCACTGCGTGGTGGTCGTCACCGGCGCCGAGGACCTGGTCACCGATGGACGCCAGTCGGTGCGGCTCGGCAACGGCCGGCCGCTGATGGGCCGCATGATCGGCTCCGGCTGCATGCTGACATCGGTGATCGCGTGTTTTCTTGCAGTGGCCGACGACACCCTGGACGCAGCGCAGGCGGCCACAGGCTGTTTCAGCGTCGCCGGCGAAATCGCGGCGGTACAGGCCGGCGGACCCGGCACGCTGAAACCACTGCTGCTCGATGCACTGTTCAACCTGGACGCGTCGATGCTGCGCGAACGGTTGTGCATCACATCGGGCGCCAAATCCCCCGCGCCCGATAGCCGCTGACTGAAAGATCGTGGCGCATTGCCGCCGCGGGCCGTGCTGTCCACCTGCCGCAGAAGGTTTCTGCTGCTGCCGCATGCGATGCACGCACGTCGGTCGGTCACGCCGGCCGCATCGAGAGGTTTCTGCGCAGGAAAAAGCCGCGGACCGGCCGCGGCTTTTTCATCACATTGCCTGCGACATCAGGCCTTGACGTGCACCACCAACGCATCGCCGAACGACTCGGTGCTGCCCTTGCCACCCAGATCCGGCGTGGCCACTTCGCGGTTGTTCTCCAGCGTGCCGCGGATGGCGTGGCGGATTTTCGTGCCCTTCTCCGCCATGCCCAGATGATCGAGCATGTCCGCCGCACCCAGCAGCAGTGCGCAGGGGTTGGCGATGCCTTTGCCGGCGATATCCGGCGCGGAGCCGTGCACGGCCTCGAAAATAGCCGCCTCGGCGCCGATGTTGGCGCCGGGCGCCAGACCCAGTCCACCGACCAGACCGGCACACAGGTCCGAGAGGATGTCGCCGAACAGGTTGGTGGTGACGATCACGTCGAACTGATACGGGTTCATCACCAGCTGCATGCAGGTGTTGTCCACGATCATCTCGTTGAACTCGATCTGCGGATAGTCCTTGGCAATCTCCCGCGCCACATTGAGGAACAGACCGGAGCTGGTCTTCATGATGTTGGCCTTGTGCACGGCCGTGACCTTCTTGCGGCCCTTCTTCTTCGCCATCTCGAAGGCGTAGCGCACGATGCGCGACGAGCCGCGGCGGGTGTTGCGGATCAGCGATGTGGCGGTCTCGCCGTCCTCGGACAGCTCCTGCCCTTCGGCCAGATACGCGCCCTCGGTGTTCTCGCGCACCGTGATCAGGTCGATGTTCTCGTAGCGCGCCTTGGTGCCGGGAAAGCTGATCGCCGGACGCACGTTGGCGTACAGGTCGAAATGCCGACGCAACTGCACGTTGATGGAACTGAAGCCGCCACCCACCGGCGTGGTCAGCGGCCCCTTCAGCGCAATGGCATGTTTGGCGATGGTGTCCAGCGTGGCCTGCGGCAGCAGATCGCCGTGCTTTTCCAGTGCCACCATGCCGGCATCGACAAAGTCGTAGGACAGATCGCAATCGAGCGCGTCGATCACGCGCAGCGTGGCGTTCATGATTTCGGGGCCGATTCCGTCACCCCGGATCACGGCGATGGTCTTGCTCATGGACTACTCCTTACTTGGCGCGTTCGAGCGCGCTGCATGGTCGCTTGGGAGCCTCTGATTGAATGCCGTGCAGGATTCAATCAGAGGCTCCCTTGGAAACCGGCCATTATAGCGGGTGTGACACACCGGAGTATCCGGGCTCGTTCAGATGCCGGCCGGATCGACCGCATCATCGCCGGCAGGCGGCGTTGCAGCGTCGCCCTGTTCCAGCTGATCGAGATAATCCACGGCACGGCGCAGATGGGGGATGACGATGGAGCCGCCGACCACCAGCCCCACGCTGAAGGCCTCGAAAAACGCGTCGCGGTCGACCCCCAGGTCCCGGCACTTGCCGATGTGGTAACTGACACAGTCATCGCAGCGCAGCACCATGGACGCGGTCAGCGCCATCAGCTCCTTGGTGCGGCTGTCCAGCGCCCCGGCAGCGGCCACCTGCCGATCCAGTGAAAAGAACCGCCGCACCGCCTGGTTGTCCTGCTCCAGGATGCGCGCATTCATGCGCTCGCGGAAATCGGCAAACGCCTCCGGCGTGTCGCCGCTCACGATGCCTCATCCAGCAAGCGGGCCAGATCGCCACCGCGTTCGGCGGCCACCAGGTCGTCGTAGCCACCGACATGCTGATCGTTGATGAAAATCTGCGGCACCGAGCGGCGTCCGTCGGCACGCTCCAGCATCTCGTCACGCCGTGCCGGATCGGTATCCACGCGCACCTCTTCCCATGTCCAGCCCTTGGCCTTCATGAAGTTCTTGGCAGCCACGCAATACGGACACACGGCGGTGGTGTAGATTTCGATGTTGGGCATGATGCTCTCCGGGCAAACCGCGCCGGCAACATCGCCGGCGAGCACAACATGTGGATCGATGGCCGGCTACACAAGATCTGCGGTGTTTCTGGCGGGTGAACCGACACCGCGCTATCGTGGTCCAAGGGACAGACCCAGCCGATGCACACCATGCTCCCACGCCTTGCCATAAGCGCCCTGCTCGCCGTCAGCATGATCGGTACTGCCGTGGCCCAGGACGACCCGAAACTGCCCGATCTGGGCAGTTCCGCCGGCGCGCTGATCTCGCCGGCCGAAGCCAGCCAGTACGGCGCATCGATGCTGCACCAGATGCGCGCGCTGCACAAAGTGGTGGATGACCCGCTGCTCGACGAATACATCAACAGCGTCGGCTATCGGCTGGTGGCGGCCAGCCCGGATCCGAAGCAGAAGTTCACCTTCTTCATCGTCGACGACAACGACATCAACGCCTTCGCCGCACCTGGCGGCTACATCGGCGTCAATGCCGGCCTGATCGACATTGCCGACAGCGAAAGCGAGCTGGCCGCGGTGATGGGCCACGAGATCGGCCACATCGCGCAACACCATCTGGAACGTGCATTCGAGCAATCCAAGAAGGATGCGCCACTGATGGCCCTGGTGCTGCTGGGCGCCATCGCCGCGGGGGCCGGCCAGCACAGCGGCGATGCGCCCGGCGCGGTGCTGCTGGGTGGCGAGGGGCTGTTGCAACAACGGCAGATCAATTTCACCCGCAAGGACGAGGAAGAGGCCGATGCCGTGGGCATCGACATTCTGGCAAAAGCCGGCTACAACCCGAACGCCATGGCCGATTTCTTCCAGCGCATGCAGAACGAAACGGGGATCAACAGTGCCGACGCTGCACCGTCCTACCTGCAGGACCACCCGGTCACCGGCGCGCGTATCGCCGAGGCCAACGCGCGGGCGCGCAGATTGACCCGGGAGCAGAAAACCCGCCAGGCACTGGATGCGGATGTCGCCAAATGGAGCGACAGCACCGCCCCGATTCCGTACGTCAAGGACCCCGGCGCGCTTCTCGCGCCAGACCGCAAGCACGGCCTGGACACCTTCCTGCTGATGCGCGAACGCAGCCGCGTGCTGTCCGGCGATCCGACCCAGCTGATCGGCTATTACCGCAAGAACCTGCACGATCATGCCGATTTCAACACGCCATCCAACCACTACGGATATGCGCTGGCACTGAATCTCAGCGGCCGCTCCAAGGCCGCGGTCGCGCAGCTCGGCCCATTGCTCGACAAGCATCCGGACAACCTGCCGCTGAAGCTGGCCATGGCCGATGCGCAAATGCGCCTGGGCCATGATCAGCGCGCGCTGGCCAGCTACGCCGCCATGTCCGCCAATGCGCCGGACAACCACGCCATTGCCGTGGCCTACGCCGACGCCCTGATCCGCAGTGGCAGCAAGGCCTCGGCGCGCAAGGCGGCCAATCTGCTGCGGCCGCTGCTGGACGAGACCGACACGCCGGCCACCTACACCACCTATGGCCGCGCCAGCAAACGCGCAGGCGATCCGGCCGAAGCCGCCGTTGCCTTCGCCAATGCCTCCTACCTCTCCGGCCGCCCGTATGACGCCATGGAACAGTTGCGCCGCGTACTGAAAAAGCCCAACCTCACCTATTACCAGCGCGCCCGGGTGCAGGCCAGCATCGCGCAATTGACACCCGTGCTGCTGGAACTGCAAAAGCGCCACGTGAAGACCCCGGACAATCCCGACCGCAGCGATCGTCCCGGACAGGATTCATCAGCAGCCGGGTGACGGCCGGATGACGCTGCCGTCACCAGTGTCACCGCCGTGTAACACGAAGGCGCTGCAATGACCGTGTCACAGGTGACGACAGACATCGAGGCAAACCCCCGGCATGCACAAGCGCATCCTGATCGTCGAAGACGAAGCATCCATCCGCGACATGGTCGCCTTCGCGCTGCGCAAGGCCGACATGGACGTCATGCACGCCGCCGACGCGCGCGCCGCGCAGCTGGCCATCGCCGAAACCGTGCCGGACCTGATCCTGCTGGACTGGATGCTGCCCGGCACCAGCGGCCTGGACCTGGCGCGACGCTGGCGCAAGGACGAGATGACCGCCGAAGTGCCGATCATCATGCTCACTGCACGCGGCGAGGAAATGGATCGCGTCAACGGCCTGGAAGCAGGCGTCGACGACTACGTGGTCAAGCCCTTCTCCACCCGCGAACTGGTGGCGCGCGTGAAGGCAGTGATGCGCCGCAGTCATGGCGACGACGGCAGCGGCGTGCTGGAAATCGGCGGCCTGAAGATCGACGGCCCCGCGCACCGCGTCTATGCCGGTGACGACAACGTCGCCATCGGCCCCACCGAATACCGCCTGCTGTACTTCTTCATGACCCATGCCGAGCGCGTGTACTCGCGCGCACAGCTGCTGGATCATGTCTGGGGCGGCAGTGTCTATGTGGAAGAACGCACCGTGGACGTGCATATCCGGCGCCTGCGCAAGATCCTGGAACCCTGGAACATGGATGCGATGGTGCAGACCGTGCGTGGTGCCGGCTATCGCTTCTCCGCCAGTGTGTGACGCCCTGGCGTGACACACTGAGGCCATGCACATCGGTCCCCGCAAACAATGGATTCTTGCCGCCGCGCTGACCCTGGGCCTGGGGCTGGCCGCGGCCATCGGCGCGTGGCTCGGCGCCATTCCCGTTGCACTGGCAGTCGCCGCCATCATCGAAATTGTCGTGCTGTTGTCTCTGCTTCGTCATCAACACCGGGCCATGATCCAAGCCGTGTTGCGCATTCCCAAACTTCGCCATGACCGTTTCATGACCCGCTCGCGCCGTATCGCCACCCAGCTGCGCGACCTGCGCGGCGCTGCCGGTTCGCTGCCCGACGCGGTGGTCCTGCTCGATCTCGATGGCCGCATCCGCTGGTTCAACCATGCAGCTTCGCGACTGCTGGGACTGCGGCGCCCGCACGATCGCGGCGCATATCTCAGCGAGCGCCTGCGCGGCTCGGCCATGGGCCGCTGGCTGGCCGAGGGCGCGCAGGAGCCCGCCGACGACCTGCCCAGCCCCGTCGATGAGGCCGTGCACCTGAACACGCTGCTGATTCCGTTCAGCGCGCAGCAGCGCCTGCTCATGGCGCGCGACATCAGCCACATGATGCGCCTGGAACAGGTGCGTCGCGATTTCGTCGCCAACGTCTCGCACGAGCTGCGCACCCCGCTGACCGTCATCCACGGCTATCTGGAACTGCTGGATCCCGACGACATGCCGGAGATGGCCGAGGTCCTGCACGAGATGCGCCTGCAGTCGCGGCGCATGGGCCAGATCGTGGAGGACCTGCTGACATTGTCGCGCCTGGAAACGCACCAGCGCACCGCCGAGGAACGCGTGGCCATGGGCCCGATGCTGGCCATGCTGCGCAAGGAAGCGCTGGCGCTGAGCCAGGGGCGTCACGAGGTCAGCCTGGAGGTGGAGACCGATGCCGACCTGTTCGGCTCGCACAAGGAACTGCACAGCGCCTTGTCCAACCTGATCAGCAACGCCGTGCGCTATACGCCGACGGGCGGCAGCATCCGCATCCGCTGGTACCGCACTGCAACCGGCGCTGCCTACTCCGTGACCGACACCGGCTACGGCATCCCGGAATCCCATCTGGCGCGCCTGACGGAACGCTTCTATCGCGTCTCCACCAGCCGCTCGCGCGACCTGGGCGGCACCGGCCTGGGCCTGTCCATCGTCAAACACGTTCTCAACCTGCACGATGCACGCCTGGACATCCGCAGCGAAATCGGCAAAGGCTCCACCTTCACCTGCCTGTTCGACGCCTCGCGCGTGCTGGACCACGAGCCTGCGGCCTGATGCGAGCCCCACCGCCTGCGCCGCAAACACCCCCGATGCAACCGCCCGGCGGATCGACCCGCGGCAGAGGCGCTGCGGCCAGCGACACAAGCGGCGGCGCCGACCTGCGCGAAAGAACGAAAAGACCCATTAACATGTATCCGGAGACGGCCGCACGCCGCAACCATTCCCTGATCGAGCGACATTTCCCGACGTGAATACTGCAGCCGACACAGACGCGCCAACACCGGATACCGCCGACCCGGGGAACGCCGCACTGCGTCACCCCGATCTGTACCTGAACCGGGAACTGGCCGCGCTGGAATTCGACTTCCGGGTGCTGGCACAGGCACGCGATCCCTCGACGCCATTGCTGGAACGGCTGCGGTTCCTGTGCATCGCCAACACCAACCTGGATGAGTTCTTCGAGGTGCGCGTGGCCGTGTTGCGCCATCACCTGGCCTTTGGCGATGCCACCCCCGGCGCAGACGGCCGCGCCACCAGCGAGGTGCTGGCCGCCATCCGCGAGCGCGCCCTGGAACTGGTGGCGGAGCAGTACCGCATCTGGTTCGGCGAGCTTGTGCCCGCGCTGGCCGAGCAGGACATCCGCTTCCTCACCCGCCAGGACTGGACCACCAAGCAACAGCGCTGGCTGCAGGGCTACTTCCGCAACGAGATCCTGCCGGTGCTCTCGCCGCTGGGGCTGGACCCGGCGCACCCGTTTCCGCGCATCCTCAACAAGAGCCTGAACCTGGCCGTGGTGCTGGATGGCCAGGATGCCTTCGGCCGCGAAGGTCACATGGCCCTGGTGCGCGCGCCGCGCTCGCTGCCACGGATCATCCGCCTGCCGCCGGAGGTGGCTGCATCGGAATACGACTTCGTGTTCCTGTCTGGCCTGCTGCATCACTTCGCCGACGAGATGTTTCCCGGCTTCGAGGTCAAGGGCTCGTATCAGTTCCGCGTGACCCGCAACAGCGAGCTGGTGGTGGACGAGGACGAAGTGGAAAACCTGGCGCTGGCGCTGACCGAGGAACTGATCGGCCGCGGCTATGCGCGTCCGGTCCGGCTGGAGATCGCCGACAACTGCCCGAAGCCGATCACCGACATGCTGACCACCAACTTCGGCCTGGGCGAACACGACGTCTACCGCTGCGAAGGGCCGGTGAACATCAACCGCGTGCTGGCCATCTACGACCAGGTGGAACGGCCGGACCTGAAGTTCTCCAGCTTCACCCAGCGCGTGAGTCCGGCCATGGCGCAGTACGGCACCCTGTTCGAGGCCATCGCGCATCGCGACATCCTGCTGCACCATCCCTACGAATCGTTCCAGACCGTGATCGAGCTGCTGCGCCAGTCGTCGAAGGATCCGCAGGTCCTGGCCATCAAGCAGACCCTGTACCGCGTCGGCAGCGATTCGCCGCTGGTGGAACAGCTGCTGGAAGCCGCGCGCCACGGCAAGGATGTCACCGTGGTGGTGGAGCTGCGCGCGCGCTTCGACGAGGCCGCCAACATCCAGCTGGCCAACCGCCTGCAGGAGGCCGGCGTGCAGGTGGTCTACGGCGTGGTCGGGCACAAGACCCACGCCAAGATGCTGTTGATCGTGCGCCGCGAACAGGACCGGTTGCGCCGTTACGTGCACATGAGCACCGGCAACTACCACACCGGCACCACGCGCCTGTACACCGACATCGGCCTGATGACCGCGCATCCGGAGATCGGCGAAGACGTGCACAAGGTGTTCCAGCAGCTGTCCGGACTGGGACAGGTGGTGCAACTCAAGCAACTGCTGCAGTCGCCGTTCACCCTCCATGACGCGGTGATCCGCAAGATCCGGCGCGAGATGGACCATGCGCGCGCCGGCAAACCGGCACGCATCGTGGCCCGCATGAACGCGCTGAACGAACGCGGCGTGGTGGAACTGCTGTACCGCGCTTCGCAGGCCGGCGTCGAGATCGACCTGATCGTGCGCGGTGCCTGCACCCTGCGCCCCGGCCTTCCCGGCATATCCGAAACCATCCGCGTGCGCTCGCTGGTCGGCCGTTTCCTGGAACACAGCCGCGTGTACTGGTTCGCCAATGACGGCAGTCCGGAGATTTACTGTTCCAGCGCCGACTGGATGGAACGCAATCTGCTGCGGCGTGTGGAGATCGCCTTTCCCATCCTCGATCCCGGCCTGGCCGAACGCGTCTACACCGAGACCCTGGCCAACTACCTGGCCGACAACACGCAGGCCTGGCAACTGGGCAGCGACGGCCGGTACACCCGCGTCGCGCCAGAAGAGGGCGAGGCGCCATTCGCGGCGCAGCAGGTGCTGCTGAAGGACATCTGCTCATAAGCAGGGGCCTTCCAAAGCGCAGGACCAAGCGGAGGCGACGAAGAGCAGGTCGCAGCTTCCACCACGGTTCCACCACCCGACAACATTGCGAATCACGCGCTCCATGCCACAATCGACCGATGCGCATGGAATACCGCCCGTGACCGACCCGGCCGCCACACGGATCCGCGATGGCGAATTGATGGCCGCCGTGGATCTCGGATCCAACAGCTTCCATCTGGTCGTGGCGCGCTGCGAACACGGCGAACCGCGGGTCATCGACCGGCTGCGCGACAGCGTGCGGCTGGCCGCCGGCCTGCAGGCGGATGGAACGCTGGATTGCGAGCGCCGCGAGCGCGCGCTGACATGTCTGGCGCAGTTCGGCCAGCGCATCGCGACCATCCCGGCCAGCCGCGTGCGTGCCGTCGCCACCAACACGGTGCGCCAGATGCGCGATTCCGGCGCATTCCTGGATGCCATCGAACAGCGCCTGGGCCAGCCCGCCGAAGTGGTCTCCGGTCGCGAGGAAGGCCGCCTGATCTTCCTCGGCGTGTCCCACGCCCTGCCGGCCAGCGATCAACCGCGCCTGGTCGTCGACATCGGCGGCGGCAGCACGGAATTCGTCATCGGTCGCCACCTCGAGCCGCAACTGGCCGAAAGTGTGCAGGTGGGCTGCGTCGCCTCCACGCTGCGGTTCTTTGCCGACGGCAAACTCACCCGCAAGCGCTGGCAGCGTGCGCGTGAAGAGATCGGCATCCTGTTGCAACAGTTTGCCCAGGACTTTCGCCAGCACGGCTGGACGGACGCCTTCGGATCGTCGGGGACGGCCAAATCCATCGGCGCCGCGATCAGGCAGATGCGGCCGGACGACGACGACGGCATCACCCTCGAGGGCCTGAGCGCGTTGCGCGAGGACGTCCTGCGCCAGGGCCGGATCGCTTCGCTGCAGATCCCCGGCGTCAGCGAGGATCGCTGCAGCATCCTTGCCGGGGGGCTGGTGATCCTGGAAGCGGCCTTCGATGCGCTGGACATCCAGCGCATGGCGGTCTGCGAGAGCGCGATGCGCGAGGGGCTGCTGTGGGATCTGATCGGCCGTGCCGGCGGCACCGATCCGCGCCGTGCCAGCATCGAGGCCATGGCCACCCGTTACGGCGTGGATACGGCGCAGGCCGGCCGCGTGCAGGCGGCGGCGCTGGACCTGTTCGGGCAGATGGAGCCGCGCTGGCACCTTGGCCCCGAGGCGCGCGAGTGGCTGGCATGGGCGGCACGCGTGCACGAGGTCGGCCTGGCCATCGCCCACAGCCAGCATCATCGTCACGGCGGATACATCCTGGGCAACGCCGATCTGGCCGGTTTCTCGCGACAGGAACAGCAGCTGCTGGCAGCGATGGTCCAAAGCCACCGCCGCAAACCCGACCGCAGCGTGCTGGACGCCTTGCCACCGCGCTATCGTGAACCTGCCCGTCACATGATCGGCCTGTTGCGTATCGCGGTCCTGCTGCACCGCAGCCGGCGGGCCGAACCCCTGCCGCAGATCAGGCTGGAGGGCGATGAAAACCGGCTGCGACTGGTCATCTCCGCGGACTGGCTGCACGCCCACCCGCTGACCCACGCCGATCTGCTTCAGGAGCAATCATTGCTGGGCGAACTCGATCTGCACCTGACCCTGCGCACCACGTGACACCCCGACGACAGGCCGCCGCGCAACATGCGCCTGCCACGGCGCTATCATGCACGCACTCCCCGGATCCATTCACGCCATGCTGAAGACTCTTCTCGCCACCGCACTGCTTGCACTGCCTGTCTTGCTGCCGGCCGCGCCACCGCACACTGCAAAGCAGAGCGCTGC
The DNA here is from genome assembly GCA_963747595.1 of uncultured Gammaproteobacteria bacterium. Taxonomy (GTDB): domain Bacteria; phylum Pseudomonadota; class Gammaproteobacteria; order Xanthomonadales; family Rhodanobacteraceae; genus Oleiagrimonas. The sequence continues at coordinate 654,290 of CAVVFO010000001.1, read as the reverse complement.
CACGCCCGCCGCGGCCAGCAGTGCCGCAGCGACGCCGGCCGTGAGCGATCCGCTGGTGGCTCTGGACACCAGCCAGGGACGCATCGTCCTGCGCCTGCTGCCGGACAAGGCGCCCAAGAGCGTGGCCAACTTTCTGCAGTACGTGCGCTCCGGGTTCTATGACGGCACCACGTTTCACCGCGTCATCGGCGGCTACCTGATCCAGGGCGGCCTCTACACCGACCAGCTCAAGGCCAAGCGCACCCGTCCGCCGGTACCGGCCGAGGCCAACAATGGCTTGTCCAACGTGCGCGGCACCATCGCCGTCGCCCGCGGCGCCGCGCCCGATTCCGGCACCTCGCAGTTCTTCATCAACCTGGTGGACAACCGGCGCCTGGACTACGTCAACGACCAGAGTGGCCTGACCTGGGGTTACACCGTGTTCGGCAGCGTGATCAAGGGGATGCAGGTGGTGGACAAGATCGGCAAGCTGCCCACGCATGCGCAGGGTCCGTTCGCCGGCGACGTGCCGCAACCGCTGGTGACCATCGACAGCGCCAAGGTGATCGGCGCAGCCCCCGCCAGCGCATCCACCGCGGCCGCAGCCGCTCTGGCCGCGAAAGCCGGGCCGGACAGCAAGAAAGACACCTCCGACGCCTCCGGGAAATCCACACCCGCCGCCGGTCACCCCCGCACACCCGGCGCATGAGGCGCCTCCTAGGAGCGTGGGCGGTAGAAACTTTGGAGAGCGAGATTGGGCTATCGCCATAGGATGTGTCTATCGAAAGGTGCGCATAGTTGTTCTATGCAAGCCTTTCGAGAGGCTCAGCCTATGGATGAGAGCACAATCGCAGCCCAAAGATTTCTGCCGCCCACGCTCCTAATCCACCCGGCCGGTGGAACGCGATTCCATCAACCGAAAACGCAGGACACTGCATGACCACGCTCTTCATCTCCGACCTGCATCTGGACGATGCGCGACCGCAGATCACCCACCTGTTCGAGCGGTTCATGGCTAGCGACATGGTGCGCGATGCCGACGCGCTGTACATCCTGGGCGACCTTGTCGAAGCGTGGGTGGGCGACGATGACGATGCCGAATTGCCGCAGCGCATCGCCCATGCCACCCTCGCCGTGCGCGATGCCGGCACCCCGGTCTATTTCATGGCCGGCAACCGCGATTTCCTGCTGGGCCGGGACTACGCCGCGCGCGCCGGATTCGAGATGCTGGACGAAGGCACAGTGCACGACCTGTACGGCACGCCCACCCTTCTGATGCACGGCGACCTGCTGTGCACCGATGATGTGGAATACCAGAACGCGCGCCGCACCATGCGCAGCGACGCCTGGCAGCAGCAGATCCTGTCGATGCCGCTGGAGCAGCGCCGCGGCGTCGCCGCCCAGGCGCGCGAGCAGAGCAAGGCGCATACCGGCAGCGCCATGGACACCATCATGGACGTGAACCAGGATGCCGTCGAAGAAGCCATGACCGCGGCCAACGTGCAGCGCCTGATCCACGGGCACACGCACCGGCCCGGCCAGCACGACTTCACCCTGCACGGCCAGGCCGCGCGACGCATCGTGCTCGGCGACTGGTACGCGCGGGGCTCGGTGCTGCGCCTGGCCGAAACCACCTGCGAGCTCGATGGCCTGCTGCCGACCTCCGCAGACACGTAGCCTGCCTTCGAACTTTCCATTCGCCCTTGCAGGCCGCTTGCGGGATAGTTGGAATGCTACTCACGGACGCGGCGTGATCATGGCCCACTTTCCTGCGAGCAGGCGGCTCCGTCGCGCTGCTCCTTGAGCTGCCCTACGAAACTGCCGACCTCCGCAGACATGTAACCTGCCTCCGAACGTCCCATTCGCCCTTGCAGGCAGCTTGCGGGATAGTTGGAATGCTACTCACGGACGCGGCGTGATCATGGCCCACTTTCCTGCGAGCAGGCGGCTCCGTCGCGCTGCTCCTTGAGCTGCCCTACGAAACTCACACCCGTTCGTGGTGATGCTTCGACAGGCTCAGCACCGGGTACGCCTGGCGGCGTATCGAACCATGAACGGCGCGGGAGATGCCGGTACAGGATTCCATCAGAGGTTCCCTAATAGCGCTTCACGCCCGCGACCCGGCACTTGGCCTCCTGCTTGCGCGCCGATGCCGCCCCCGCAGCGTTGCCGTGCAACTTGCGCATTTCCACCACCGTCTGCCAGTTGCGTGCGCACAGGCTGCCCACCTTCGGGCCCAGCGTCCAGGAACGCATCGCCAACTTCACGGCCCTGTCCCAGTGCTGCAGCCGCACCGCCATCTCCGCACGATCCTGCAAAAGATCAGGCGCATGCGGCGCCAGCTTGAGCGCGGCATCCAGCGCATGCGCCGCCTTTTCATACTCTCCGGCCCGTTCCTCGGCGTGGATCGTGTGCAAGAACGCACGGGTGCGGGCATCGCGGACCGGTTGCACCTGTACCACCGAATCATCGTTCCGGCCCGCGGCACGAATCGCGGCCACCATGTCGTAATCGGGGCGGAGGATCGTGGACGCGGACGGCCGTTTTGCCGGCTGCGAGCAGGACGCAAGCACCGCGCCCAACGCACATACGGAGATGCCGAGAAAACCGAAAACCCTGGACCGCTTGCTCATGGCTGACCTGCTGTGGAACCGGACGTGTCGGCATCGCCGCCACCGAAGATGCCGCGCACATGCTGCCAGAAACAGCCATCGCTTTGCTGTGGCACATGTCCCGCAATGAACGGCATGCGCTGTGCGCCGTTGCATCCCTGGTCGGTGCGATGCCCGGTCTGCGGGTTGATCCAGGCGTAGTCGATACCGTTTTGCGGCGCATCGGACAGCGGCCGCGTGGGCAGGTGCGCGAACAGATGCATCCACACACGCAGCGCGCCGCTGCTGCCCCACAGATGCGTCGGCTTGTTGTCGTCGCGGCCCATCCAGATCACCGCCAGCCGCGTGCCGGTGAAGCCGGCGAACCAGCTGTCGCGCTGGTCGTCGCTGGTGCCGGTCTTGCCCGCGGCATGCAGCCAGCCCAGGGACGAGTGGCCAATGGCATGCGCCGTGCCGCGCGCGGTGACCTGCTGCATGGCGTAGGTGGTCAGCTCCGCCGCGGGCTGGTATTCCCCCGGGCCCAGCTTGACCGCATAGCGCTTGATGGCCTGCCCCTTGTCGTTCATCACTCCGCGTACCGCCACCAGCGGCAGCGCGTGGCCATCGGCGGCGAAATACTCGTACATCTGCGCCACCTGGAGCGGCGCCAGATCGACGGCGCCCAGCAGCAACGACGGGTTGGGATTGACGTTGCCGATACCGAACGACTGCACGAACCGCTGGATGCGCCTGACCCCCACGGCCAGACCCAGATGCACCGTCGCCAGATTCCACGAATGCACCAGCGCATCCATGAGCGGCACCTCGCCGTGGCTCTTGTGATCGTCGTTCTGCGGCTGCCACAGCGTGCCATCGGGCTGCTTCAAGGTCACCGGCCCGTCATTCAGCAAGGTCGCCAGAGACCAGCGCCGGGGCTGGGTCAGCGCCACCATGTACACGAACGGCTTGATGATCGATCCCACCGGCCGCTGCGCGTACATGGCGCGATTGAACCCGTGCTTGCGCGGATCGCGCCCCCCCACCATGGCCAGCACGCTGCCGCTGTGCGCATCGGTCACCACGGCCGCCGCCTGCAGATGCGCACCGGCCTTGCCCATGGACGTGAGCGTGGAGGTGACTGCATCCTCGGTATCCAGCTGCGCGGCCGGATCCAGGGTGGTGAAGATGGACAGCCCGCCGTGGCGCAACTGTTCCTCGGAAAAATCGGCCGTGATCTGCGTGCGCACCAGATCCATGAATGCGGGGAAACGATCGCGCGGCAGTTGCGGATGTGCCTTCACGCCCAGCGGCGCGGCAACGGCATGCTGCAGTACGCCCTTGCTGATCAGGCCGGTGGAACGGAACTGCTCCAGCACCCGATTGCGCCGCGCCAGCGCACGCTTCGGGTGCTGGCGCGGATCGTAGTAGCTGGGTCCACGCACCAGCCCCACCAGCAGCGCAATCTGATCGGGATCCAGCTCCTGCACACGGCGTCCGAAATAGAATTCGCTGGCGGCGGCGAACCCGTGCACCGCCTGACTGCCCTGCTGCCCCAGGAACACCTCGTTGATATACGCCTGCAGGATGCGCGCCTTGCTGTAATGCGCCTCGATCAGCACCGACAGCAGCGCCTCGTTGACCTTGCGCACCAGCGTCTGGTTGCGATCCAGGAACAGGTTGCGCACCAGCTGCTGGGTGAGCGTGGAGCCGCCCTCGACCACGTGACCGGCACGCAGATCGGCCCACGCGGCGCGCGCGATGGCGCCCACGTCGATGCCGAAATGATGCTTGAAATCGCGATCCTCCACGGCCTGCAGCCCGGTGACCAGCAACCCCGGCACCTGCTTCAGCGTCACCAGCCGCCGCTCCACCTGCTTGGCGCCGTACAGCGTGGCGATGCGCGCGGGATCCAGGTGCGTGTCGGTGGACTTGCCGCTGGCAAGATTCTGCACCGACTCGATCTGCCCGTGCCCCAGCGTGAGGCGGAGGCGCTGCGGCAACTCGCCCCCACTCGGGCTGGCATAACCGCGCGAGGAAATCACGTAGGTATCGCCGTGATGCATCCACGTGCCGGGCGTATGGCCATGTCCATCCCGCGTATAGCCGGCGAACGTCAATTCCTGCTGCAACGCTGCCGGCCGCATGGCCTCGCCGGCCTCGATCGGCAGCGCGCGCGCGTAGACCCGCGTGGGCACGGAAAACACCAGATCGTTGAACCGCGTCTGCACCCGCGCGTTGAGCACCAGCGTGTAGGGCACCAGAAAGCCCGCCAGCAGTCCCAGCCCAAGCCAGAACGGGATGCGCAGCCAGGGCCAGGAACGCGACAGTGTGGAGCGGAAACGGGAAGAGGAAGCCAAGGATCAAGTCCGTGCAAAAAACGTGAAGGCGCTATTGATACGCGAGCGGCGCCCATCATGCCAGTGGGTGCAGTGGATGTGTTCAGCCGGCGCCGCTTCGCTCCCGCATCCGGCGGGCCGTGTGCAGACGGCTTCAACGCGTGGCGGCATCCACTCCCCGGAACGGCTGAGCGCAGATCCGGGCTAGAATGCCGCACGCATCTACGCACAAGAGGACAAAAGTGGGGCAATCGGGTGGCAACAACGCGGGCCCCGGAATGGGATGGCGCTGGCGCAGGCTGCGTTACCTGACCGGACGCGTGCGCGGCAGCCTGGCGCAACGTGGCTGGGCGGGCACCGTGCAGCGCATTTCCGCCGCATTGCGCCGGCGGCCCGTCGAAGACCAGATACTCGATGTGCTGCCCCTCGACACCGTCCATCCACCACATGCGTTGCCGGTCAGCGCCACGCCCACGGTCTCCGTGATCATCCCCATGCACGGCAAGCTGGCCTACACGCTGGCGTGCCTCGAATCGATCTGCCGTTGCCCGCCGGACACGGCCTTCGAGGTGATTGTGGTGGACGATGCCTCCCCGCAGGATCCGACCGGGACCCTGTCCGCCATCGGCGGTCTGCGACTGCTGCGTCAGGCGCAGAACCAGGGCTTTGTCGACAGCTGCAACGCCGGTGCCGCGCAGGCCAAGGGCGAGTACCTGCTGTTCCTGAACAACGACACGCAGGTCGCGCCCGGCTGGCTGGATGCCCTGCTCGCCTGCATGACCGACACCCCGCGTTGCGGCATCGCCGGCAGCCGCCTGATCTACCCGGACGGGCGCCTGCAGGAAGCGGGCGGGCTGGTGTTTGCCGACGGCTCGACGTGGAACGTGGGCCGTTTCGAATCCGCCAACGATCCGCGCTACGGCTATCGGCGCGAGGTGGATTACGTCTCCGGCGCCGCATTGCTGATCGAGCGCGCGCTGTTCACGCAGGTCGGAGGCTTCGATCCGCGCTATGCGCCCGGCTACTACGAAGATACCGATCTGGCCTTTGCCGTGCAGCAGGCGGGGCGCCGCGTGATGTACGAACCGGCCAGCCGCATCATCCACTGCGAAGGCATCAGCGCCGGCCGTGACCTCGGCGCCGGCATGAAACAGTTCCAGGAGCGCCACCGCACGGTCTTCGCCGACAAATGGGCCGCACGCCTGGCATCCCAACCGGCCTCCGGCCAACTGCTGGAACCGCTGCTGGACCGCCACGCCCGCGGCCGCATCCTGATCATCGACAGCATGACCCCGGACCCGGCACGCGACTCCGGCTCGCTGCGCCTCACCGCCATCTTCGACATCCTGCGCGCACTGGGCTGGCAGGTCGTGTTCGCTGCCGATGATGGCGTCGCCGACGCGGCGCAACGCACGCAGCTGGGCGCACTCGGCGTGCACGTGCTGTGCCGGCCGTGGGTGCATGACCCCGCGCGCTGGCTGCGCCGGCACGGCAGCGAACTGCACGCGGTGATGCTGTGCCGCTGCGGCGTGGCCGACCAGTACGCCACGCTGGCACGACGCCACGCGCCGCAGGCCACATTGCTGTTCGACACCGTGGACCTGCAATTTCTGCGCGAGCAACGCGCCGCCAGTCTCAATGGCAACCGCGCCCTGGCACGACAGGCCGAGACCTCGCGCCGCCGCGAAATGCACCTGATCGCCACCTGCGACACCACCTTCGTGGTCAGCCCGCACGAGCACGCCTTGCTGACAGACCAGCTGCCCGAGGCGCACATCGAACTGTTGTCCAATATCCACACCGTCCACGGTCGTCGTGCACCGGCCGAAGGGCGCCGCGACCTTGTTTTCATCGGTGGCTTCGGCCATCCGCCCAATGCCGATGCGGTGACCTGGGCCGCCAAAGAGATCATGCCGGCGCTGCGCACGCGTCGCCCCGGGCTCGTGCTGCACGTCCTCGGCGACGTGTCGGCAACCGTGCGCCGGCAACTGCAGGGAAACGGCATCCAGATGCACGGCCGCGTCGCCGATCTGGCCCCGTACATGGACCGCTGCCGCGCCTCGCTGGCACCGCTGCGCTTTGGCGCCGGCGTCAAGGGCAAGGTCAACATGTCCATGAGCCACGGCCTGCCCGTCGTCGCCACCCACGTGGCCGCCGAAGGCATGCAGCTGACCGACGGCGAAGACGTGCTGCTGGCCGACGACAGCGCGGAGTTCGTCGCCGCCATCGAGCGCCTGCTGGATGACGATGCACTATGGCTGCGCCTCTCCGAGGGCGGCCTGCAGAACGTGCAGCGGCATTTTTCCCGCACCGCCGCCCGCGACGTACTGGCACGGGTGCTCTCCGGAACCTCTGATTGAATCCTGTACAGGCATCACCGGATCTGTCTGCGCACAGGGTGCCGGTCCGTCGGTGCCGGCAGGCTGGTTGCCTGTCAAGCCGGCGGATCGGTGCCCTGTGCGCAGACAGACCGGCCTCAACCGATTGATTGCAAAAGAAGAGGTCCTGTCCGGAACGCGCCCTGCGCGCTGTCCGCGACTTGCGAAGGCAACCAGCCTGCGCCGCGCCACGGCCAACACGCAGGGCGCGTGCCGGACAGGATGCTGCCTGCACAGGATTCAATCAGAGGTTCCCTCCGCTCCCATGGTATGAATCATGCTGCGTGTTGCAAAATGTCCATCAACGGATGGGGGGAATCCAGGCATGCAACTTGCGCGCGCCAGCAGGGGCTTCAATCTGATCGAGCTGATGGTGGTGGTGGCCATCCTCGCCATCCTGGCGGCCATTGCCATTCCCGCCTACCAGAACTACCTGATCCGCGCACAGGTCAGCGAGGGCATGGTGCTGGCATCGGGCGCCAAGACCGCGATCTGGGATTTTGCATCCGACACCGGCCATCTGCCGCCCGGCAACACATCCGCCGGCCTGCCGACCCCCGCGTCCATCTCCGGATCCTATGTGTCCGAAGTCGAGGTCACCGACGGCCTCATCGCTGTCAGCTATGCCGGCCCCAAGTCCAATTCCGCCCTCATCCACAGCCAGCTGCTGCTCTCCCCCGTCACCGATGCCGGCAGCATCAAGTGGACCTGCAAGGGCAAACAACTGGCCGCGGAATACCTGCCCTCCTCGTGTCGTTGATGCCCTTGTCGCCAGCACATCGCGGCAAATTCAAGCCAATCCGTGACTATTTGGCGAGTCAGAGCATTCATCGCAAGAAAATCGGGAAGCACTTGTGATGGCGACACCGGAAGGTCCGAAACGCGTCTGGCTGTGGCCCGCGTTGATCACTGTATTGGTGCTGTGCGCCTTTGCGCTGCGCTGGTACTACGTGAGCACCGCCATGGTGGTTCATCCCGTCCGCGGCGACGCCGTCCAGTATCACGCCTACGCCTGGAACCTGACGCATCACGACATATTTTCCAATGCCCGCCCCGGCGCGGCGCATGTCGCCCCGGACAATTATCGCGACCCCGGCTACCCGTTGTTCCTGTCGCTGTGGATGCGTCTTCTCGGAGACGGCCCTGCCTGGTATGCCGCGGTTCTGCTATCCCAGGCGCTGCTGGGTGCGCTCACGGTGGGGCTGGGCGCCGCGCTGGGTCGGCGCTGGCTGAAGCCCGGCTGGGCACTCGCCGCAGGGTGTCTCATGGCGCTGTGGCCCCACAGCATCACCGGCGCAAGCTTTCTCCTCACCGAGACATTGGTGGGATTTCTGATCGCACTGGGCCTGTGGATGACGGCAGGCGCGCTGGCCAGATCCCGTCTCTGGACGACGGCCCTGGCCGGGCTGGTGCTGAGTGCGGCGGCACTGACCAATGCGGTACTACTGCCTTTTGGCGTGATTCTCGCCGTGGTACTCGCAGCGCGCAAAAATGTCCCCCGCCGGCTTCTGCTGACCCTTGCCATCAGCTCCGTGGTGCTGCCCGGGGCGTGGGCGTTGCGCAACATGCAGCTTCCCGCAAGCGCTTCATCCTCGTCGGATCGCGCCTATCAGAATCTGGTGCAGGGATCCTGGCCCGCCTATCACCGGGCATGGCGGACCATGATGCAGACCGATAGCGCCAACAGCAGACACACCCTGGCGAAGATCAAGCAGGAATACACGCTGATGCGCCAGTCGCCGGCGAGGGGGCTGAACGCCATCTTCCATCGCATGCGCCGGCGCCCTTGGCACTTTCTTGCGTGGTACACGGTGCGCAAACCGATCGATCTGTGGGGCTGGAACATTCAGATTGGACAGGGGGACATCTATACCTTCCCCACTGCCAACTCGCCATTCCAGAACAACGCGTTCTATCGCGTGGTGGCCGCCCTCTGCCACAGCATCAATGGCTTGGTGATGCTGCTGGCACTCGTCGGCGTCATGCTGATCCTGCTGCGCCGGCACTCCCGCCCGGCCTTGCGGCAGCCAGCAGCGGACGCCGTAGCTTGCCTGCTGGTGTATATCACCTTCGTCTACACCACCCTGCAGGCGGAACCACGTTATTCCATCCCTTTCAGGGCGTTCGAGTTCCTCGTGGCAATCACCGCCCTGGCATGGATCGTCCGCAGCATCGCCGCGTATCGTCGACGGGTCCGGAAAAATGACGGCAAGGCGCCGAGGCTGCGGCACACGCAATTGACCGTTACAAGCGATCCACAGTGACCATTTTTGTCAGTTTGTGACGTTGCAGGCCTTCACCCGGTCACAGGTCGCGCCACATTCCGTCCACCGATTCGCTCGGGACGAGGACGGATTGCCCGCTTCGTGACCGGATGCACAACGGCCCACACCACGGATATGCGGAAATAGCCCACCGGCGGGATGTGGCACACATTGTGCAACTTTCTGCGGTGAGCTTCCTGGTCGTTCCTGGTGAAGACGGGTCTTGATCCCACACATTGCGGGGGTTTGGGACCGGGGCTCAGGGGGCAACATCGTTACACGCTCACGTGTCAGCACACTCAAGTTCAAGAGGGACTACCATGAAAACGCAAAAAGGCTTCACCCTGATCGAACTGATGATCGTGGTCGCGATCATCGCCATCCTGGCCGCGATTGCCATTCCGGCTTATCAGAACTATCTGATTCGCTCGCAGGTCTCTGAGGCGCAACACTTTCTGGTGGCGCCAAAACGGCGGTGAGCCGAATACTATGCTAATCACGGGACTTTCCCTCGACATAATGCCAGTCGCTGGAATCGCTGCGCCTGCGATCAATCTATGGGAAGTACGTGTCGCGTCGGTTGGGCAACGGTATCGGTACGCGTCAAGGAACCGGTCTCAATCGAACGGCCACTTTTGGTGAACCAAGCCAACACTAAGTTGACTTCTGGACTCTCAAAATTTACTTTGTCGGCAATTGCTAGCGGCGGATCTATCAGTTGGTCCTGCGACTACAACTCACACCACCGTCGATAAAAAATATCTCCCCTCGTCCTGCCGCAACTAAGAATAGTTGATTAGCTAAGTCGGACTATGCAGTAAGGGTCGCCTACGCGCGACCCTTCGCTTATGTTCTTGATCTGGCCAAGTTTCTAAGAAACCCATCGTGCCATGAACACGTGCGTCGTTTCGCTGTTTGCATTGATGTTGTCAGCTGCCATCGCTGTCGCATGGTCTTGCGTATTCGCCCGGACTGCAGGGGGACTTCCATTTCGATGACTTCGCCAATCTTCCCGCTTTAGGTTCGCATCGGGTCCCTGTCACAACTTGGCCCACATTCTGGCGCTACATCACCTCCGGCCACGCCGACCCCACCGGGCGGCCGCTGACGCTGCTCAGCTTCCTGATCGACGCGCACAACTGGCCCGCATCACCCGCACCGTTTCTGCGCACAAACCTGATTCTGCATCTGATCAATGGCGCGCTGCTGTTTGCCCTGCTGTGGCAGCTTGGGCCTGCGGCTGATCGACCGCATCGCCTCTGACACGAGACACCTTGACGCACTGCGTCGACGCGCCCGCTGGGCCGCGCTGCTGGGCGCCAGCCTTTGGATGCTGCATCCGCTGTTTGTCTCCACCACGCTGTATATCGTGCAGCGCGAAGCCATGCTGCCGGCCACGTTCGAGCTGATCGGCCTGCTGCTGTGGCTGCGTGGGCGACGGCTGATTCTCTCCGGCCGTCACAAACGCGGCATTGCGTGGATGCTGGCGGGTCTGGGCGGCGGCACGCTTTTGGCACTATTGAGCAAGGCGGATGGCGCGTTGTTGCCGTTGTTCGCGCTGGTCATCGAATGGACGCTGTTGCGTCGCCCCGTCGTAGGGCGGATCAAGGAGCAAGGCGACGGATCCGCCTGCTTGCCGGCTGTCAACCTAAGTTCCCGCAAGCAGGCGGCTCCGTCGCTGGCGCTCCTTGAGCCGCCCTACGAGTTGCGTTACGTGCCTGCCGGGCGGGCGGGCACCCTACGCGCTTTGCGCCCGCGTGACGAGGATATTGGTGACGAGCGATCCGTGGCGGTGCCGGGTTCGCGGATCTCGCGCCGTGTGTATGCCTGGACGTTGGGCATACTGGCGGGGATTCCCACCTTGGCGCTGCTGGCTTTTCTCGCCGCACGTTACGGCCCCGCGCTGATCCACGGCACCTCCGTCGGTCGGCCGTGGACGATCGGCCAGCGTTTGCTGACCGAACCGCGCGTGCTGCTGGATTATCTGCGGCTGCTGTGGATCCCGCGGCCGTTCACCTCCGGGCTGTTCAACGACCAGTTTGCAGCCTCGACATCGGCTATGGTCACCGGCCACCACGCTGCCGGCGATTCTTGGCATAACGGCGCTGATTGCACTGGGCATTGGCGTGCGCAAGCGCTACCCGGCCGTGGCACTCGCCATCCTGTTCTATTTCGCCGGGCAGTTGCTGGAATCGAGCATCATTCCGCTGGAGCTGTATTTCGAGCACCGCAACTACATCCCCGCCATGCTGATGTTCTGGCCGCTGGCGTTGTGGTTGTGCGGGGTGCGGCAGAGGATTCAAAGGACGATTCGCCCATATACCCCAACCGTTCGTGGTGATGCTTCGACAGGCTCAGCACCGGGTACGCCTGGCGGCGTATCGAACCATGAACGGCGCGGGAAACTTGGGGAATGCCCTTCGATACCTCAGGGCGAACGGGTTCTTATGAATGTTCCCGAACGGCCGGACGCGACAGCGGGCATGAGGACAAAAGACGCAGGCAATTCGAATAACCCGCTGTCAAAACAGGCACTCGGCCGTATTACACCGCTGAAACCGATCCTCGCCATCGGCCTGCTGCTGGCGCTGGCATTCATGACGCACGCGCGCGCATCCGTGTGGGGCAATACGCAGCAACAGGCGTTGATCTGGGCGCGATTGAATCCACATTCGCCGCGGGCACAGGCCAATGCGGCGCAGTCGGAGCTGGAGCACGGCCATGTGCATGCCGCCATCGCCCGGCTGCGGCCCATCCTGGCCAGGCAACCAGCGCAGGCGCAGCTGGCCATCAACCTGCTGGGAGCCGAATGCCGCACCGGCCATATCGATGCCGCCACGCTCGCCGCCAGCAAGCGCGCGCTGCGCACCACACGCAACACAGGCGCGTTGCTGGTGCACTGGTTCGATCGCGCCATCGCGCAAACCGCACATCCGCCCTGCCCGCAGATGACACTGGGCACCTTGTCGTCACTGGCCGATGCAACCCTCGAAAACACCGCACTGATGAAGATTGCCGGACAACGCCAGAACACCTGGTACATCAAGGGCCGCATCGCGCTGGCCGGCCACAAGCCCAAGCAGGCACTGCACGATTTCGACACCGCGCTGGCGCAGCAGGTGCGCTACGCCGCGGCGCTGAAACAGGCCGCGCTGCTCGGCGCCGCCGGTCATCCACGCCTGGGACTGGCACACCTGGACTATTTCGACACGCTCAAACCGCATCTGTACGAGGATGCCCACGGCATGGCGCGCATCCACGCCTGGGTGCTGCAACGCCAGAACTATTGGCCGCACGAGTTGCAGCGCCTGCGGCGGACGCTGCGCTCCGATGCTGCCACAGAGCAAGCGCATACCGTCCGCCCGCAGTAATGCATACTTCGGCAGCTTGCAAGGGTGCAACTATTGCACCACAATAGGCATCATGACGACGATGGAGCGGCGTGGCAGTTGGAAGATTTGCGTGTACGGTGCCGAGCATGGCGTGCCGCATTTCCATGTTGAGGGCCATGGCTTTCGATGTTCGGTTGGCATCGATACGTTGCACATCATCATTGGTTCCGCACCCTCGAGCGTGCTGCGCGAAGCACTTGCCTGGGCGGGGCAGAATCAGTCGAACTTGCGTAATGAATGGCACCGATTGAATGGGTGAATGATGGAAACCATGCACAGCATCCGCATTGCCAGCCCCCAGGCGCACTTTCACTTGCAGCTGACCTGGGACGACGGCACCGCAGCCGATGTGGATATTGGTGATCTTGTGCGCCTGCCGGCGTTTGACGCACTGAAAAAACAGGACATGTTTGTCAGGGCCAAAGTGGCCGAATGGGGCCACGCCGTTGAATGGCCGGGAGATGTGGCCATTGGCGCCGATACCTTGTGGCTGCGTACGCTGAAGGCCACAGGTCGAGAGGACACCGCGACTCTGCTCGATTGGCGCACGCGCCACGGTCTGTCGCTGCAGGCGGCGGCAACGGCGCTCGGGCTCTCCCGGCGAATGGTGGCGTATTACAGCAGCGGCGAAAAATCGGTGCCGCGCACTGTATTGCTGGCGTGCAAGGGTTGGGAGGCCGAGCGCGCCGAGGCCGCTTGACGACCTGAGATCACGCCGCACACAACCGCTCTCCCCCAAACAGCTTGATCGTTCGGGGAAAAGGGTTTCGGAGCACCGCACTGTCCTGCCGTGAGCAAACCTGAGTCAGGCCGCTCGCGGATGATCCACGGTCCGGTCGCCCGATCCATTGAGCAAACCGGCGATGGAAATATCCTCATCCAAGGCTTCCCAATGAAGGCCACGGGAGCTGATCCGGCACGCATCACGCTGCGCGGATGTTGCATGCAGCAGACGCGGAAACCATGCCAACGGCACGCCAAGTACGCGCCCATCGGACAGGTCGATCCACATGCTGTCCTCATCGAAACGGATCGTGGTCGCTTCAACCAAAGAACCCATGCCATGCCCCCTCGATGCGAACTTTGTTATTCTCGACGACTTGCATCAACTCACGCATATCTATCGCGCTCAGGCCGTCATTATACGCGACGTGTACCGGCGGATTGAGCCGGAATTTCACTTCCGCATCATCCTTGGACACATGAACATGCACCGGCTCTCGAGGGCTCACCTCATTGGCGTAATAGAAGAAGCGAAAGCCGCGATGACGAAAAATAGTTGGCAGGGCGGAAACCAGTCCATGCGTGGCGGGAGCCGATTCAAGTTGTCGACGGACGTACATGTCGCCAATGTGACGCGGCTCCAGTTCCATATACGCAAGAACCCGTGAAGTCTCGCCGGAACCATAGCGCTTCCGGCTGGTGGCTGCTCCTTGCCGCCATGCTGGTCACCGTGGCCGTGTACTGGTCCGGCCTGTACGGCAGCTGGCTGTTCGACGACTACCCCAATATCGTCGACAACACGGCGCTGCAGATCCATCACCTGAGCATCCCCAACCTGGCCGGGGCCGCGCTATCCTCGCCGGCCAGCGAATTCAAGCGGCCGCTGGCCTCGCTGACATTCGCGCTGAACTATTATTTCAGCGGCCTCGATCCGTTCGCGATGAAGTTGACCAACGTGGCCATCCATCTGCTCAACGGGCTGCTGATCTTCATCCTGACCGGCATGCTGCTGCGTATACAGCCCGAGTCACGAACACCTCCGTCCGCCACGGACGACGGCGTCGCCGCCCATAAACGCATCGGCCTCATCGCCGCGCTTGTGGCCAGCGCCTGGATGCTGCTGCCCATCAACCTCACCGCCGTGCTGTACACCGTGCAGCGCATGGAAAGCCTGGCCAACCTGTTCGTGATTGCCGGCTTGGTCGGCTATGTCGCCGGGCGCAATCGCATGCTGCGAGGTCAGCCGGCATCGGGCTTGTGCCTGGCCGCGCTGAGCCTCGTGCTTGCCACGGGCATCGGCTTTCTGGCCAAGGAAACGGCGGTGATGCTGCCGCTGTACGCTTTCCTGATCGAATGGATCCTGTATCGCTTTGGCACCCCCCGCAGGGCGGATCAATCCGCAAGGGTGTCCCCTCGGTCGGGAGCCTCGCGACGGATCCGCCATGCCTCCACCCGGCACCCAGCCGACACGGCCGCTCAACCAGAACAACACCCCGGCCCCACAGCGTCGGAAACCACATCGGCGCAACCCGACCGCCGCGCTCCACGCCTCGACTGGCGCATCATCGCCTTGTTCCTCGTGGTCCTGGTCCTGCCGCTGATCGCGGGACTGGCCCTGGAAGTGCCCGCCGTGCTCCATCCCGGCGCCTGGGCCAGTCGCGACTACACGCTGGGGCAACGCCTGCTCAGCGAAATGCGCATCGTCATGGACTACATCGGCTGGACGCTCGTGCCCACGCCGGACGTGCTGTCGTTCTATCACGACGACTTTGCCATCTCGACCGGCCTGTTCTCGCCGTGGACAACGGCCACAAGCGCGCTGGGACTGATCGCGCTGATTGCCGCCATTTTCGCACTGCGCCGCCGCGCACCACTGGTTTCGCTGGGACTGGCGTTCTTCCTCGGCTGCCAGCTGCTGACCGGCACCATCCTGCCGCTGGAACTGATCTACGAACATCGCAATTACTTCGCCAGCTTCGGGCTGATGCTGGCGCTGGTGCCCTGGCTTGCCAGCGGCCATGCGCGATTGCCCGGCTGGCGCAATCCCGCCCGCAACTGGTTCCTGCCGCGCCATGTTCTTCTGGTCGGCCTCCTGGCCCTGTGGACCGGGCTGACCGCCCTCACCGCCTACGCCTGGGGCAACCCGCTGCGCCTGGCGCAGACACTGGCCGCACGCAATCCGCAATCCCCGCGCGCGCAATACGGCCTGGGCCGTCGCTACATCATGTATTCCAACTACAATCCGGATTCCGTGTTTACCAACATGGCCTACACGCCGCTGGAAAAAGCCATGCGGCTGCCGGATTTCTCCGTGTTGCCGGAACAGGCCCTGATCTTCATGAACGCGCGCATGCACCTGCCGCTCAAGGCCGAATGGTGGAACAGCATGGACCGCAAGCTGCGCACCAACCCGCTGGGTGTGCAGGACGTCAGTGCACTGGCCTCGCTGGCCAAGTGTCAGCGCGACGGTGACTGCAAGCTGCCCAAGCAGCGCATGGTGCAGGCATTCCTGGCGGCGCTTTCGCACCCGAAGCCGGGGGGGCGGCTTCTGGCCATATATGCCGATTACGCCTGGAATGTGCTCGATGACAAGCCGCTTGGCCTGCGCATGGCCAAGGCCTCCGTGCACGCCGCGCCCGACGAGCCCAACTACTACATCACTCTGGTGCGCATGCTGATTGTCCTCGGCGAGAACAAGCAGGCTCACCAGGCACTGGAGCAACTCAAGACGCTCAACATCGGGGGTCGTCTGGATGGCAGCATCGCCAATCTGCAGGCGCTGCTGGAATCGCGCTGACGGGCGGCGCTGGGTCGTGTGCGGCTGCACCCTGACCTTTTTGAAATCCTCAGCAGTAACGGCGCACAAACGCAAATCCCTGCGCTAGAGTAGTTCACCATGAGCGACCATCACTCCAAGCCCCTGGCCGTCCAGCTTGCGCAGACACTTTCAATAAGTCTGCATACCGGTGTTGCATTCCATCTTGCATGACCATCCTGAGGGCCTTACGGCGTTTACCCGCTGCGTGATCCAGATTGAAGGAACGTGACCGCTCCACCGTTTTGCCGACTGGACAACCGATCATGAACTGCATCACACAGTGCAACAACATCTGTCCCATTTATCTGGGAATACATCCATCCACATGAAAGGGCCGATTGCGCGCGCCACCATCCGCACCACGTTCGTGCTGGGTGGCCGACTGCTTGTGCAGGCCGGCACACTGCTCCTGGTCGCGCGCATGCTCGGACCACAGCAGTTCGGGGCGTTCGCGGGTGTTGCGGCACTGGCAGTGATCCTTGGCACCCTCTCTACGTTCGGCATCCACCTTGTTTTGCTGGGCGAAGTTTCACGCGAGCCGGCGCGCCGCGAAGGGATATTCCGTTACGCCGTACCGAGTACGTTGCTATGTGGTAGCGCGCTGCTCATCCTCTACCTGTTGATCAGCACCCTGGTGCTTCATGAAGCACGTGTGCCAATCGGCATACTGCTTGCGATCGGCGTCACCGAAATGCTGTTGCAACCGCTCTTCAGCTTGCCAGTTACCGAACATCTTGCAACGGGCAGAACAGCCCGATCGCAAATGCTGACAACGCTGCCACTGGCATTGCGCCTGCTTTCAGCCGCCGCAATTTTTGCATTGCGCACCACCAATCCATTGACGCTGTATGGCTACGGGTATCTTTGCGCCTCGCTGGTCGCGCTGGCCATCGCCACACTCACGATGCCGGGGCCATGGGCGCGCCCGGTGAACTGGAGACTTCCGCATAAGGGCGAACTGCGTGAAGCCGCTGGATACGCGGCGCTCAACATCACGTCAGCTAGCCCGACGGAAGTGGACAAGACTCTTGCGGCGAAATTATTGCCGCTGGCCTCCGCTGGCACGTATGCGGTGGGAGCACGTGTGATCGGCGCGGCCACCCTCCCGATCATAGCGATGATGCTCGCGGCGTTGCCACGGCTGTTCCGGGACGGCCAGGAACATCCCAAACGTATTGCCCATCTCTTACGCTGGATCTTCAGCGCCACGCTGACTTACAGCCTTGTGCTCGCTGCAGCATTGTGGTTTGCCGCGCCAATATTCGTATGGTTGTTCGGCAGCAAATACCACGGCATCGCGCACATGATTCACTGGCTTTGCCTTGCTGTTCCAGGCATGGCGTTGCGTGTGGCTACCGGCACCGTCCTGATGGCTCTGGGCAAGCCTTGGATGCGGGTCGCATTTGAAATTGCAGGATTGGTGGTGCTAGTCATTGCTGCTGTCATACTGACGGTAAGATTCGGCGCCAATGGTATGCCATTGGCGCTGGCCTGTTCAGAGTGGGTGATGACATGCATCGGCATCCTTTGCATCCGCCGTACACGATCTGCCAATTTTCCAACGCGTTCTAAAAATCTGGCTTACGAGACACCGCATGGGCATTGACACCCACTCACTCCATTTACTTCGATACGCCACGCGGAAATTCGGTGGACTAGGCAACACAATCACATTGGGAAGATTGGCCGTCCTGCTAGGACCGCACGCATCTAGGAAATGGGTTGGTACAGCTCGCGGCAGCTACTGTGAACCGCTCCTGACAAAACACTTCGGAGCGTCCAAGGTCGACTCTATCGACAATTCGCCTTACGAAGGGGCGAATATTATCGCCGATATGAACCAAGAACTCCCTGCCGCACTGAAACGCCAATATGACGCCGTGATCGATTTCGGGTGCTCAGAACACATTTTCGATATCGCGCAGGCATTAAGAAACGTCGCGTCACTCTGTAAAATTGGGGGCACAATTCTACACGCAGTGCCCGCCAATGGGTTTTGCGGACATGGGTTCTACCAATTCTCGCCCGAGCTGTTTTTTAGCTGTTACTCTCGTACAAATGGCTACGCTGATACCGAGGTTTTTCTCGCGGACCTGTGCGACATAAAAAACTGGTACCGCGTCTCACTTCCTGTGGATGGCAATCGCATCAATGTACGTTCCTACGGCGAGCTGTATGTTCTTGTAGTAACAAAGCGCGTCGCCACAGCACCGGAAACTGTACAGCAATCCGACTATGAATTCACGTGGGCGAACTCGAATGGTGCTGTTGCTCCACCCCACCCTCCCGGACGAATGGCGCACATCCGTGAAATATGTTCCAAGACGAGGTTGACAGCGCGTCTCACATACGCCCTGGACGCCACACTCGCCCCGAATGGCGCCAAACGATTACGCGGTCACCATGCGCTTACCCGCATCTCCCTTACTAGAAAATGACAGCCGCGCCCCAATTCATTTTTGAAGCACTTTGCGCCATTGTTGAGCAGCCGTAGATACCGAAAAATCTTCGGCCCGTGCCAACAATCGCTGTGAATCGATGTGGGTTTGCCCGGTCACGACCTTAGCGATCGCACAAGTTAAAGCATCAGCGTCTTCCACTCGCACCAATTGCCCCAGCTCTCCGTCCTGCAATATCTCGCGCGGACCATGCGGACAGTCAGTCGCAACGATTTGGCATTGGCAGACCAAGGCCTCGACTACTGTTGTCGGTAACCCCTCATATCGGGAAGGTAGCACGAACAAATCCGCATGCCGAAGTACATTGAATGGATCTAACGTATACCCGCGCAGGTGAATGAAAGATGCAAGCCCCGAGTCCAAGATCAGTTTTTGCAGTTGCGACCGTTCCGGTCCATCACCCCAAATATCAAGTTGCCAAGGCATCGGCACATTCGACATAGCTCGAATCAATACATCGAATCCCTTCTGCCGCACCAGCCTGCCGATGGCAACGATGCGGAACGGCTGGTCTTCCGAATGGCGTTGCTCAGCTACAACCCTCAACGCGACATCCGGAACAACGGGATTATATATAGTCGTCACCTTGGAAGGTTTTACGCTGAATTGCCCTAGTATCTCTGATCGCACGCCTTCCGAGACGGCAACAATGGCGTCGACGCGACGATATACGAAACCTGCAAGTCTGGTGTCGATTCGATAACGTAAACTGGCCCGCAGTCCCGGCCTAGCGATCACTCGGCCATGCGTACTGTGCACGCCGTGGATCCATCGCGCTTGATTTTTTATCAAACGGAGTGCTGCCCAAGTCAGTGTCGCCACATCCGCAAACGCCGTGACCACATGTGTGGGTTGCCATCGTTTAATAACTTTGCACACCCCTGGAACAAATTGATGCATTCCTCTAGGCGCCAATTCGGCCACCGGCACCAACGCCAGGGCTTCCTCAAGAAGCTCACCGTCACAACGTCGTAATGCGAGCCTGCATTCAATGCCTTCTTGTGTGAATTGTTCAATAAGGTTCAAACTGATACGCCCGACGCCGCCTGCTGCAGCATTGGGCAAAACGAATAGGATTTTCATATCAGCAATACTGGCGATGCTATGCCGTTGACCATCAACATATTAAGGAAGCTGATCATGGGAGCGACAAGGTCACTGCCCCAATTCGCATTTAAATATAGATCGTATATAAACCTGCACATAGGCATCAGCCATCCTGTTTATGGAAAAACGCTTTACGATATCGCTCCTCGCCGCTTTCGATATTGATCTCAGCGAACTAGGCTCTTTGCGCATTCGAGAACAGGCTACGATGAATTTTCCTACGTCATCCTGAGAACACAGGATCCCCGTCACGCCATCATCAATGATTTCCACCAACGATGACCCGCGACTTGCAATCACCGGAAGACCGCAGGCCATCGCCTCCAATACGGAAAGTGGCAAGCCTTCGCTTCGCGAGGGAAACAAGAATGCGTCTGCACCTTGCATTGCGGAAATGACCTCCTCGGTACCGTGCAGTCGACCCAGATCGTGCACATTTCCCGGCATACTTTGCTTGTCCCGCGCAGCGCCAAAGCCTCCGGTATAGTGCAGTTCAAAGTCGTTGCCCAGCTCGCGCATGATCGGAAGTAACAGATCTACGCCCTTTCGTCTGCTCCACGTTCCCACGTACAGCAGGCGGAACGGGTTGTGTGGTGGACGCCATTCACGGGGACGGCATCGGTCCGTATCGATTCCGTTGTACACCACGTCCATGGAAACATCTGCCAGCGTTTCCTTCGCCGCTTGTGCAACAAATTTGCTGACGGCGCAGACTTTTGCCGCCCTGCACATCACCCGGCGCTCATTGGGTGCGATCCAGAATCGGTGGTAGGCGGCGCGTGCGAAGCCTTTGTAACGCCGCAAATCAGGGTGATGCACGGAATGGTGAATCGTGGCGACGATGGGCAGCGACCGCGGCAGGAAACGGGTATGCAGCCATGTATTGACGTGGGCCACGTTTGCCCACGCAGGCGGTTCCGGAACCGGGACGGTCCACGGCGCATATTCGGCGCGCAGCGGCAACCAGGTGATTTCGGCACGAATGCCCCGTTTGTTCAATCCTTCCACCAGGCGCTCGGTGAATACGTCCGTGCCTGTTCCGGCGCGCACGGCGGGGAACCATACCGCGGGCTCAGGCTTGTGCGTGTTCATCGAAGCGTCCACGACTGGGCAGTTTCCCGAGTATGGCCTGGCCAAACTTGGGCCAGGCGAAACGGGCGGCGTGCGCGTGCAGTGCCGCAGCACTCGGGGGATTCGCAAGCAGTTGCATGACGGCCTGCGCAAATCCCGCGCTGTTTCCGGATGGCACGAGATAACCGGACTTGCCTTCCGCCACCGCATCGACCACGCCACCTGTCGCGTAGGCGACCGTGGGCGTGCCGTAACAAGCGGCCTCCACCGCCACCATGCCGAATCCTTCCGGATCCCCAGGAAGTTCACGCACCGGGAAGACATGCACACTGGCGGCGCTGTAGGCTGCCGCGAGTTGCTCGCGATCCGTAATGACGCCCAGAAACCGCAGGTGCTTGCCAACGCCGGCGCTGTCGGCGGCTGACTGGATGCTCTCACGGCTTTGCGCTTTGGCATACAGCGCCTGATTGGGCGAATCTCCGATAATGACCAGGATCGCATCCGGACGGACTGCGATGATCCGGGGCAAGACATCGGTCACAAATTCACGCAGTCCCTTGCGTTCACTGATACGCCCCACGGACAAAAGCACCGCTGCATCGGCAAGCGTATGCCGGGCACGAAAGGCCGCGATGGCGTCGGCATCGGGCGCGTGCGCTGGCAGCTCCACGCCGGGGTGGACGATGCCGATTTTCTCGTCCCTCACATTGGCATCCAGCGCCAGCTGCCGGGTGGCGCTGCTGTTGGCAATGACTCGATCCATGCGACGGATGGCGGGAAGCCACACGGCGCGATAGAAGCGGTGGGCCAACGCGATGTCCAGACCATGCAAGTACGCCGCAGTGCGCCCCGTGCACACCTTCGCCGCCAGCCAGGCCAGCGGCGCGGTGAGGCCGCTTCCGGCGATGATCCAGTGCGGCTTCCAGCGACGTGCCTGGCGCCAGGCCTGCCATTGCGCGCCCAGCAAAAAGCGCCAAAGCGGCTTGAGCGGCGATTCCACGATGTGAACGTTGGCGGGTGCCAGCGCGGCGGATCCTGCGGGCCCGACCACTCGCACCTCGGCTGTCTTTGCCAGTTCCTCTGCCATGTGCCAGTTGAGCCGCTCCATCCCCCCAACCAGCGGAGGCAGGTTGCGGGTGATGATCAGGATGCGCATCCGCCGCTGCTCAGGCATCGCGTCGATACATCAGCGCCGTGATCTGCTCGGACACCAGCCCGATCAGGAAAATGATCACCGCCGCGCTCCACAGCAGCGTGCTCATGTTGGTCAGCCGACCGCGGTCGAGAAAGGTGTAGGCGTAGTTGAGGCAACCCAGCAGGAAGAACACCACGCTGGCGGGCACGAACAGTTTCAGCGGCGAGTACAGCGTGGCGATCTTGAAGATGATCAGCAGGAAGCGCACCCCGTCGCGGACCGGCCTGATGTGGCTCATGGTGCCTTCGCGCCGGGAGACATCGATAGGCTCATAGGCAACCCCGTAGGCGCTGCGGAAGAAGGCCATGGTGCTGGTGGTGGGATAGGAAAACCCGTTGGGCAGCAGGTACAGGAACTCGCGGAACTTGTCTGCCCGCACGGCGCGGAAGCCGGAGGTCAGGTCCCGGATCTGGTGGCCGCTGATGCGGGTGGCCAGCCAGTTGTACAGGGTATTGGCCATGCCGCGGCCGACATCCGCCTGGCCTTCCCAGTCGCGCGCACCGACCACCATGTCATAGCCCTGCTCCAGGCGCGCCAGCAGACGGGCGATGTCGCCGGGATCGTGCTGGCCGTCGGCGTCCATGAAAACCAGGATGTCGCCATTGGCAGCGCGCGTGCCGCGCTTGATGGCCGCACCGTTGCCCATGGAGTACGGCGAGGTCAGGCATTGGACCTGGTGCTGTTCGCACACCGCTGCGGTGTTGTCGGTGGAACCATCGTTGACGACGATGACCTCGGCATCCGGGTGCAGCACGCGCAGGCGCGGCAGCACGTCGGTGAGTGCCGGCGCCTCGTTCTTGGCGGGCAGGATGATGCTGAGACGGGTCAAGGAGGATTTCCCTTTTTGGAATGCGGCCGATGATAGCGCGAAGTTTGCGCCAGACGGCGGTGGTTTGGGACGCGGCAGCGCATCCCACCACGCCGGTGCCTGCAGGGCTTTCTTCAACACAGCCACTTCCGGGCATGAGGCCATTGCGGGAGGTGACTTTCCGACGCGGCCCGTCACATGCATGCGCGATGCAAACGCCATGCCGGGCAAACGGGCGAGTGTTCCGCGAGGATGGACCACTTGCGCGAAATGCCGGAGTGGTTTGAGATGACGGTTTTGCCGGGTGCTAAGCACATGGCTGACACGCAAGACACGCAAGACACGCCCCCGTTTCTGGTGTTCGGCGCGCCGCAGATCGGCGAGGACGACATTGCCGAGGTGGTGGCGTGCATGCGCTCGGGCTGGCTGGGCACCGGGCCGCGGGTCGCGCAGTTCGAGCGCGATTTTGCCGCGTACCAGAGGACGGACGCGCAGCACGTGGCGGCACTGAACTCCTGCACGGCGGCGCTGCATGTGAGCATGCTGGCAGCGGAGCTGGAACCGGGCGGCGAGGTCATCACCACGCCGATGACGTTCTGCGCCACGGCCAACGCCATCATCCACGCCGGCCTCACGCCGGTGCTGGCCGATATCGATCCGCTGACGCAGAACATCGACCCGAGGGCGATCGAGGCGGCGATCACGCCGCGTACGCGGGCCATTCTGCCGGTGCATTTCGCCGGCCGGCCCTGCGAGATGGATGCGATCATGGCGCTGGCATGCAAGCATGACCTTGTCGTCATCGAGGATTGCGCGCACGCCATCGAAACCACGTTCCATGGCCGCAAGGCGGGCACGTTCGGCGCATTCGGCTGCTTCAGTTTCTACGTGACCAAGAACGTGATCACCGGCGAGGGCGGCATGCTGATCGGCCGCGATGCCGACCAGGTGGCGCGGGCCCGCGTGCTGGCGCTGCACGGCATGAGCAAGGATGCCTGGCACCGCTTCGGCGACAGCGGCTACAAGCACTACGAAGTGACCGAGGCGGGTTTCAAGTACAACATGATGGATCTGCAGGCGGCGCTGGGCCTGCATCAGCTGGCGCGGGTCGAGACCAACTGGCAACGCCGCAAGGCGCTGTGGGCGTTTTATCAGGAGGCCCTTGCCGATACACCGCTTGAATTGCCCGCCGAACCGGCTGCCGACACCCGCCATGCATATCATCTGTATACCGTGGGCGTGGACCCGAGTGTCTGCGGCATGGATCGCGACGGGTTTCTGCAGGCCATGCAGCAGACGGGCATCGGCACCGGGGTGCATTATCTTTCCCTGCCGGAGCATGCGCATTACCAGCAGCGCTATGGCTGGACGCCTGCGCAGTGGCCGCACGCCATGCGGCGCGGGCGACAGACGGTCAGCCTGCCGTTGTCGCCGGCGCTGAGCGATGCGGATGCCGAACGGGTGATCGCCGCGGTGCGCCACGTGCTGCGGATACCTTCCGGGTCGGCGGCGTGACTGCGACACCCACTTTCCCGGCCTTCATCGCTCCAAGGCGTGACGCGGTTCGCGGCAGAGGCCATATAGTTCGGTTCAAGCTTGAAGCTTGTGTGGCCGACAACCATGGACAGGCTGCCCAAAAGGGTTCTTTTGCTGTAGATTTATTCATGATTTCGGGGGATTAGACCACTCTTCTCATGGCAACTCAGATGCAGCCCCCTGCGCTCCTGGGCCTGACCGGCATGGCCCGCCGTCTGGTTTTTGACGGCGTCTTGCCGGAGGCCGATGCGCGCAAGGCAGTCCAGGACGCAGCCAAGAACCGCGTGCCGCTGGCCACATGGCTGGTGGAGCATGGCCTTGTCGACAGCAGCCGCATCGCCCAGGTGACCTCGGCCGAGTTCGGCATCCCGTTATTGGATGTGAGCAGCCTGCACGTGGCGCAGCTGCCGATGACCGTGGTCACCGAGGCGCTGATCACCAAGCATCAGGTGCTGCCGCTGTTCCAGCGCGGCAAGCGTCTGTTCGTGGGCGTGGCCGATCCTACCCAGTCGCATGCGCTGGACGAGGTGAAGTTCCATTCCAACTGCCTGGTGGAGCCGGTGCTGGTGGAACGGCAGCAGCTGGAACGCACCATCGAACATGCCCTGGCGGCCCAGTCCACCACCATGGAAGGCATGGATGACGAGTCGCTGGAGAACCTGGAGCTGGAAGCCGGCGACATGGAAACCGGCGATGCCTCCGGCGGAGTGGATACCAACGTCGCCGACGACACGCCGGTGGTCAAGTTCGTCAACAAGGTGCTGCTGGATGCCATCAAGCGCGGCGCTTCGGACGTGCATTTCGAGCCGTACGAATCGCAGTACCGCGTGCGCCTGCGCATGGACGGCCTGCTGCGTCAGCACGCCAAGGCGCCGATTCAGCTGAGCAACAGGATTTCATCGCGCCTGAAGGTCATGGCCGGGCTGGATATCGCCGAGCGCCGCGTACCGCAGGACGGGCGCCTGAAGTTGAACCTCTCCAAGACCAAGGCCATCGATTTCCGCGTCAGCACGCTGCCTACGCTGTTCGGCGAAAAGATCGTGCTGCGCATCCTGGATGCCTCGGCAGCCAAGATGGGGATCGACAAGCTCGGTTACGAGGAAGACCAGAAGCGCCTGTTCGTGGACGCCATCCACAAACCCTACGGCATGGTGCTGGTGACCGGCCCCACCGGATCGGGCAAGACGGTGTCGCTGTACACGGCGCTGAACATCCTCAACAAGGATGACGGCCTGAACATTTCCACGGTGGAAGATCCGGTGGAAATCCGCGTCGACGGCATCAATCAGGTGCAGCAGAACGTCAAGCGCGGCATGACCTTCGCCGCTGCACTGCGCTCGTTCCTGCGCCAGGATCCGGACGTGATCATGGTCGGCGAGATCCGTGACCTGGAAACCGCGGAGATCGCCATCAAGGCCGCGCAGACCGGCCACATGGTGCTGTCCACCCTGCATACCAACGATGCGCCGCAAACCGTGGCGCGCCTGATGAACATGGGCATCGCCCCCTACAACATCACCTCGTCGGTCACCCTGGTGATCGCCCAGCGTCTGGCGCGGCGTTTGCACGATTGCAAGACAACGCACGAGCTGCCGGAGAATGCGCTGCTGGCCGAAGGCTTCACCCAGGAACAGATCGACACGGGCTTCAGGATCATGAAGGCGCATGGCTGCGATGGCTGCAACGACGGCTTCAAGGGCCGCGTGGGCATCTATCAGGTGATGCCGATGCTGGAGGATATCCAGCAGATCGTGCTGGAAGGCGGCAACGCCATGCAGATTGCCGAAGTGGCGGGCAAGGCGGGCATC
The DNA here is from genome assembly GCA_963747595.1 of uncultured Gammaproteobacteria bacterium. Taxonomy (GTDB): domain Bacteria; phylum Pseudomonadota; class Gammaproteobacteria; order Xanthomonadales; family Rhodanobacteraceae; genus Oleiagrimonas. The sequence continues at coordinate 627,825 of CAVVFO010000001.1, read as the reverse complement.
AACGACCTGCACGACTCGGCCTTGCTGAAGGTGATGCAGGGCGTGACCAGCATGGCCGAGATCAACCGTGTGACCAAGGATTGATGCACTCTCCATCCTTGCGGGTGCGGGGTGGCGCATGAAAACAAACAATGGCTGGGGGAACAAAGCGCATGGCGACTGCCGCTGCTGATGCCAGAAACGCTCGCAAACTCGGCGCCTCCCGTGCCGAAGTGAGCAAGCTGGCCGTATACGAGTGGTCCGCGCTGGACAAGCGCGGCAAGAAGATGAAGGGCGAGATGCAGGCCAAGAATGCCTCGCTCGTCAAGGCGGAGCTGCGTCGCCAGGGCATGAACCCGCAGCAGGTGCGCGAGAAGCCCAAGCCCCTGTTCGGCGCTGCCGGAAAAACGGTCAAGCCGCGCGACGTGGCCATTTTCAGTCGCCAGATCGCCACCATGATGGCCTCGGGCGTGCCCATGGTGCAGGCCTTCGAGATCATCGCCGGCGGCCAGCGCAATCCGCGTTTCAAGAACATGCTGGTGGATGTGAAGACGCATATCGAGGGCGGCTCGTCCCTGCATGAAGCGCTGGGCCAGTATCCGATCCAGTTCGACGAGCTCTACCGCAACCTGGTGCAGGCCGGCGAATCGGCCGGTGTGCTGGACACCGTGCTGGATACGGTGGCCACGTACAAGGAGCGCATGGAAGCGATCAAGTCCAAGATCAAGAAAGCGCTGTTCTACCCGATCATGGTGCTGGTGGTGGCGCTGCTGGTCAGCATGATCCTGCTGTTGTTCGTGGTGCCCGTGTTCCAGCAGGTGTTCACCAACGCCGGCGCGGCATTGCCTGCGCCCACGCAGATCGTGATTTCCGCCTCGAAGTTCATGCAGTCGTACTGGTACGTGGTGATCGGCGCCATCATCGGCGGCGTGGTGGCACTGGTGATGGCGAAGAAACGCTCGCTGAAGTTCGCCCACTTCCTGGACCGCTTCATGCTGCGCATGCCGGTCATGGGCAACATCATGCGCCAGTCCGCCATTGCCCGTTTCGCGCGTACGCTGGGCGTGACCTTCCGCGCCGGCGTGCCTCTGGTGGAAGCAATGGATGCAGTGGCCGGCGCCACCGGCAGCATCGTCTACGGCGAAGCGGTCAAACAGATGCGCGATGACGTGGCGGTGGGCCACCAGTTGCAGCTGGCCATGCGCCAGACCGGCGTGTTCCCCAACATGGTGGTGCAGATGACCGCCATCGGCGAGGAATCCGGTGCGCTGGACAACATGCTGTTCAAGGTGGCCGAATTCTATGAGGAAGAGGTCAATAATGCCGTGGACACGCTGAGCACGCTGCTGGAACCGATCATCATGGTGATTCTGGGCGTGCTGGTGGGCGGTATGGTGATTTCCCTGTACCTGCCGATCTTCAAGCTCGCCGGCACGTTCTGATGCAGCGTCGCCTCCCGCCGGCCGCGCCTCCCGTTGGACCGTCGCCGCCTCTTTGCCATCCCTGACACCCTGTAACCCGGCTGCCGCCATCCCCTCTTCGCCGGGATGAGGGCATGACGGGTTCGTCACGCTTTATTGGTACCACGCATGCCGCACCTTCCATTTGCCGTCTGGATCGCCCTGGCCGGTGTGCTGGGACTCCTGGTCGGCAGTTTTCTCAACGTGGTGATCCTGCGCCTGCCGGCGCGCCTGGCACATGCCTGGCGATGCGATGCGCAGGAGCTCTTGGAGCTGGACGAGGGCGCGCCGCCCGCCCCACCCGATCTGGTGCGCGAGCCGTCGCACTGCCCCGCATGCAAGCACCGCCTCTCCGCACTGGACAACATCCCGCTGCTGAGCTGGCTGGTGCTGCGCGGCCGCTGCCGCTATTGCCGCACCCGCATTTCCGCGCAGTACCCATTGGTGGAACTGATCTGTGGCGTACTCAGCGCACTGGTGTTGCTGCGCTTTGGCCCGCACCCGGCGGCCGTGGCGGGCCTGCTTCTCACCTGGTCACTGATCGCACTGGCAGGCATCGACGTGCGCACCCAGCTGCTGCCGGACCAGATCACCCTGCCCCTGCTGTGGCTGGGCCTGCTGCTGTCGCTGTCCGGCTTTTTCGTGGCACCCGGCCCGTCCATCCTCGGCGCTGCGATCGGCTACGTGAGCCTATGGAGCGTGTATTGGCTGTTCAAGCTCACCACTGGCAAGGAAGGCATGGGCTATGGCGACTTCAAGCTGCTGGGTGCGCTGGGCGCGTGGATGGGGCCGCTGGCGATCCTTCCGACCGTGCTGATCTCCTCGCTGGTGGGCGCTGTCGTCGGCGTCGGCCTGATGGTGTTGCGCAAGCGTGACCGCCAGATACCCATCCCTTTCGGGCCGTTCATTGCGGTGGCGGGGTGGATCTGGTTCATGGCCGGGCCGCAGCTGCTGCAGGCCTACCTGCAGATGGTCGGCATGCGCTGAGCGCTTGTTTCGGAGTACTGCTTCCATGATGCTGGCGCCATGACGAGATCCAGTCACCGCGATGACGCGGCCATCGACAATATCGCCGGAGGACGCGCGTGAACGGCAAACGCGGCTTTGTGGTCGCCCTGACCGGCGGCATCGCATCCGGCAAGAGTGCGGTCGCCCGGGGCTTTCGCGATCTGGATATCCACGTGCACGATGCGGACGATGCCGCACGCGCAGTGGTCGCCGTGGGGACGCAGGGACTGTCCGAGATCGTGAAGCAGTTCGGGTCCGATGTGCTGCGCGCGGACGGCAGCCTGGATCGCGCCGCCGTGCGCAAACGGGTCTTCGAGGACGACGCCGCACGAAAGCAGCTGGAAGCCATCGTGCACCCGCTGGTCAACCAGCACCTGCGCCAGCTCGCCGACAACGACGAGGGGCCTTACTGCGTTCTGTCGATTCCGCTGCTGGCCGAAACATGGCCGCGCTACGACTGGGTCGACCGAGTGGTCGTGGTCGCCGCCGACGCGGCACTGCGACGCGACCGCCTGATGCAACGCGACGACATCGATCAGGCGCTGGCACAACGCATGCTCGATGCACAGGCGTCGGACGCCCAGCGCCAGGCACTGGCCGACGACATCATCGACAACAACGGCGCGCCGGACGCGCTGCCGCCGCAGATACGCCGGTTGCATGCCACCTACCTCGACCTGGCCGCCCGCCCGTAGGGTGGATCAAGGAGCGGCGCGACGGATCCGCCTGCTTGCCGAGACCGAAGGAAGTCCCTCGCGGAGAACGGCGGATAATTATCTGCAAGCAGGCGGATCCGTCGCTCATCGCTCCTTGATCCGCCCTACAGCGCCCTGCTGCCCACCGCGCCCGTCAGCGGCCGTAGACATCCTCGAAGCGCACGATATCGTCCTCGCCCAGGTAGCTTCCGGACTGCACCTCGATCAGCTCCAGAGGCACCTTGCCGGGGTTTTCCAGACGATGCTTGGTTCCCAGCGGAATGAACGTGGACTCGTTCTCGGCCAGGATGAACACATCCTCGCCGCGGGTGACACGGGCGGTGCCGCTGACCACCACCCAGTGCTCGGCACGGTGATGATGCATCTGCAGGCTCAACGTGGCACCGGGCTTGACGGTGATGCGCTTGACCTGGAATCGCGCGGCCATGTCGATGGAATCGTATGCGCCCCATGGCCGATAGACCTTGCGATGCAATACCGCCTCGCCGCGCTCATCACCCTTGAGGCGAGCGACGATGTCCTTGACCTTGTGGACCTGGTCCTTGTGCGCCACCAGCACGGCATCGTCGGTATCGACCACCACGGTGTCGCACATGCCGATCATGGTGATCAGACGCCGCTCGCTGAAAGCGTAGTTGTCGCGACAGTCCACCGCCATCACGTCACCCTGATGCGCATTGCCGCGCGAATCGTGCTCGGCCACGTCCCACAGCGCCTTCCACGAGCCCACATCGTTCCAGCCCACGTCGATCGGCAGCACGCGTGCCGCATCGGTGTGCTCCATGACCGCGTAGTCGATGGACTCGGACGGGCCTGCGGCGAATGCCGCATGATCCAGCCGCAGGAAATCGGCATCGGCGCGCGCTTCTTTCACGGCAGCCTCGCAGGCCGCGAAGATGTCCGGGCGCAACCGCTCCAGCTCCTTGAGGTAACTCGATGCGCGAAACAGGAACATGCCGCTGTTCCACACGTATTCGCCGGAGGCCACGTAGGCCTCGGCAGTGGCCTGATCGGGCTTTTCCACGAATTGCCGCACTGCACGGACACCCTCGCCTGCGGCGGCCTTGATGTAGCCATACCCCGTTTCCGCCGTGGCGGGCACGATGCCGAAGGTCACCAGCGCACCGTCCTCCGCCGCAGGTTGCGCGTTGCGCACGGCGTCGCGAAATCCGGCTTCGTCGCGGATCACGTGATCGGAAGGCAACACCAGCAGCAGCGGATCATCGCCGCCGGCACATGCATGCAACGCGGCGGTGGCGATGGCGGGAGCGGTGTTGCGCGCCACCGGCTCCAGGATCATCGCCTGCGGCGTGCAGCCGATCTGCATCAGCTGCTCGGCCACCATGAACCGGTGCATGTTGTTGCACACGATGATCGGCGCCTTCCCGCCAGCCAGTTCGCTCACGCGAAGCCAGGTGGACTGCAGCATGGAGTGCTCACCCGACAACGCCAAAAACTGCTTGGGATGCGCTTCACGCGACAACGGCCACAGGCGTGTACCTGAGCCACCGGACAGGATGACGGGTGTGATGTTCATCATGCGATTATGCCATGAGTGAACCTTATGTCGCCGCAGCGCCTGGGTGCACCCGGGCGCCGGATACATGCCGAACGGGCGCTGGCGACGCGGCGCGTTTCGCCAGAAGTTCGCGGCATGGCCGGCACAGTTGCAGGACCCGCGGTGAGGGCGCCCCCTCGGGCACCTCCTGTCGAGGCGTCATGCGACCTGGCGAGTCACGGTTTTTTCATGGCGCCGTCAGCCTTCACCGCGGCGTTCGCGGCGACCGGCGAAATGGTCACTGCGGGAATCTGCACTGTTGCGGACTGCAGCTTGGCCGGCAATGGCAAGCCGGCCTCCCGCCTGTCACTGGACGATGCCATCTGCGGCGACATGGCGGCCTCGGCCGCCGCCTTGGTCATGACCACGATGGCGATGCGCCGATTGATTGCGGCGCCGGGATGCGCCTTGTCGAACGGCACCGAATCGGCGAGGCCGACCACCCGCGATACCTTGTTCACGCGCATGCCCCCGGCCACCAGTGCACGGCGCGCGGCGTTGGCACGGTCCGCCGACAATTCCCAGTTGCTGAAATGACGCTCGTTGGCGTAGGAGGCGTCATCCGTGTGCCCTGAAATGCTGATCAGATTGGGCACCTGATTGATGAAGCCAGCCAGCTCATGCAGGATTTTCGCGGTGTACGGCTTGAGTGTGGCGCTGCCGGTGTCGAACATGGGGCGGTTCTTCTTGTCCACGATCTGGATGCGCAGGCCCGCGGGGGTGATATCCAGGAACAGCTGATCCTTGAACGGCTTCAGTGCCTGACTGCGCTCGATGGCCGCGTGCAGTTTTTCCTGTAACGCCTCCAGACGCTTGTGTTCCAGTCTCCTGGCGGCCTCCTCGGCGTTCAAGGGTGATGGCTTGGCGTGATCGTGGCTGGAGCCATGGATCGGCGGCTTGGGCAGGTCCATGGCTCCGCCCAGCTTGATCATGCTGTCGCTGGCGCCACCCGGCCCCATTGCGCCCGAGGGGGGCACAGCGGAAACGCCCTGGGTCATGCTCGGATCGTTGAAATACTTGGAGATGGCGCCGCGCTGCTTGTTGGTACCCATCCCCAACAACCACATGACCAGGAAAAAGGCCATCATGGCAGTCACGAAGTCGGCATAGGCAACCTTCCATGCGCCACCATGGCGGCCGCCGCGCGTTCGCTTCACGCGACGAACGATAATCGGTGGCGGTCCATTCTCTTTCATGGCTCGACCTCAGCGTGCCGCCTTGAGATGCTCTTCAAGATCCAGAAAATTGGGGCGCGCCTTGGCCGGCAGCGTCTTGCGGGCAAATTCCACGGCCACCTTGGGGTTGTAGCCGCGAAGATTCGCCAGAAGCGCCACCTTCACGCATTCGAACGGCTTGCCGTCCTCGATCGCACGCGCCTCCATCGCCGACCCCACCGGACCGACGAAGCCGTAGCACAGGAGAATGCCCAGGAAAGTCCCCACCAGGGCCGCGGCGATGTGCTCGCCGATGTCCGCCGATGGACCGGCCAGCGACGACATGGTGATGACGATGCCCATGACCGCCGCCACGATGCCGAAACCGGGCAAGGCATCGGCCATGTTCTGCACCGCGTGTGCGGGAGCTTCCTGCTCCTCGTGGTGTGTCTCCAGCTCCACGTCCAGCAGGTGTTCGAGTTCGTGCGGATCCATGTTGCCGCCCACGATCAGGCGCATGCAGTCGGTGAGGAACTCGATCAGGTGATGCTCCTTGACCAGTCGCGGGTACTTGCGGAACAACGCGCTGGATTCGGGATCCTCGATATCCTCCTCCAGCGCCATCATGCCTTCCTTGCGCACCTTGTTGAACAAGTCGTGCAGCAGCGCCAGCAGATCGATGAAATCCTGCTTGCGGTAGGTCGGGCCCTTGAGCAGCTTCAGCGCTTCGCCGAAGGCTCCCTTGACGATGTGCCCGGGGTTGGAGGTGATGAACGCGCCCAGTGCGCCTCCGCCGATGATCAACAGCTCGAATGGCTGCCACAGTGCGGCCAGATGGCCGTGCGCAAGCACGAAACCACCAAAGACACAGCTGAGAACGATGATCGAGCCAACAATGACCAGCATGGTGCACGTCCGAATCCGGAAAATTCCATCTTTACCCGGTGCGTATCGGCTGGTGCCACAGAAAGTTGAATCCCGCCATGCCGGTTCGCCGGGCTTCGGATGCAGTCCGGCTCGAGAGGTGTAGCGACAAGGACACTTGCATGCGGGAGACAGAGCGATACCCGCGCCGCCATGCGAGAACGCCGAGCCGTCACCCGCCGGCAGGTGGGCCGTCGCATGGCTCAGGCACAAAGTCTCACGGAGCCTTCGGTCAGAAAGCCCTTGTGGATCGGTCAGCCCAACTCGGCACCACTGGAAATCAGGGCCGCCGCGCGAGCTCCGGATTGTCCTTGGTCACCGGCATCAGGTCCTTCTTGGACACGCCCAGCCACAGCAGGATGGGACTGGCGATGAAGATCGAGGACAGCGTACCCACCAGGATGCCGATCAGCATGGTGATGGCGAAACCGTGCACCACGGGTCCTCCGAAGAAGTACAGCGCGCCCATGGTGATGGCGGTAAACCCGGAGGTGATGATGGTGCGCGACAGGGTGTTGTTGATGGCGCGATTGAGCACTTCCTCGGGCTCGGCCTTGCGCGCCAGCCGGAACAGTTCGCGCACGCGGTCGAACACCACCACCTTGTCGTTGATGGAATAGCCGACCACCGCCAGCACCGAGGCCAGCACGGTGAGGTCGAACTGGCGCTGCACCAGCGCGATGATGCCCACGGTGACCAGCGCATCGTGGACCTCCGTGATCAGCGCGGCGATGGCGAAGCGTCGCTCGAAGCGGATCCACAGATACCCCATGATTCCGATGATGACGAAGATCACCGCATAGATGCCGCTGTTGCGCAGTTCCTTGCCCACCTGTGGGCCGACGAACCCGTTGGGTTTGACGTCGACCTTCTGCCCCCCGGCCCGCAACGCCTTGGCGACATCGGCGGTGACCTTGTCCGCCATCTTGTCCGCGCTGAGGTTGCTGTGCCTGGGCGCCGCCGGATCATCCTTGGCCTGCATGCTGATCGACAGCTCGCGGGTGCCGCCCAGGCTTTGCACCACCGCCCCCTGAAAACCGCTCTTGTTCAGTGCCGCGCGCACCTGCGCCACCTTGACCGGCTGGGCATACTTGACCTGGATGGATACACCGCCGGTGAAATCCAGGCCATAGTTCAGCCCCTTGGTGAAGATCAGCACTACCGAGGCGACCATCAGGAAGGCGGCCAGGGCGATGGTGAAACGGCGCAGGCCCAGGAAGTTGAGGTTGAGATTGTGACTGAAGATTTCCATAGAGGACTTTCGACCTATAGCGAGCCGACCGGCGCCGTTACCGGATCTCGACTGAACACGAATGCGCGCCGGAGACGTCCGGCACCCGTAACAATGGCAACATCGACCGGCCGCGACGCGGCAGCGCCCGCCCGGCAGCGCACATCGTCTGCGATGCCTGCAGACACGCTCACACCGACAGCGTCTTGAGCTTGCGCTTGCCGTGAATCAACGCGGTGATGGCGTGGGTGACCGTCACCGAGGTGAACAGCGAGGTCAGGATGCCGATGAACAGCGTCACGCCGAAGCCCTTGATCGACCCCGACCCCATGGTCATCAGCGCCAGCGCCGCCAGCAGATGGGTGACGTTGGCATCCAGGATGGTCGACCAGGCCTTTTCGTAGCCGGCACGGATGGAGGCCAGCGGCGTGGAACCGTTGCGCAATTCCTCACGCACGCGTTCACAGACCAGCACGTTGGCATCGATGGCCATGCCCAGCGTCAGCACGATACCGGCGATGCCCGGCATGGTCAGGGTGACGCCGATCATCGACATCACCGCCACCAGCAGCACCAGATTGAAGAACAGCGCGATGTCGGCCACGATGCCGAACAGCTTGTAGTAGATCGCCGCGCACAGCAGCACCAGCGCCAGTCCCAGAATCACCGCGCGCACGCCCTTGTGGATGTTGTCCTGGCCCAGGCTGGGGCCGATGACGCGCTGCGCGACGATGGTGATGGGAGAGGCCAGCGAACCGGATTTCAGCAACAGCGCCAGCTCCGAGGCTTGCTTGGGGCTACCCAGCCCCGTGGTCTGGAAGCGTTTGCCGAACGGGCTCTGCACCGTTGCGTCGTTGATCACGTGCTTCTTCACCGTGACCGTCTTCACCTTCTTGCCGTTGACTATCTTGGTCTGCGGAATGTGCTCCACGTACAGCACGGCCATGGGTTTGCCCACGTTGGCAGTGGTGTATTCGAGCATCTTGCGCGCGCCGGCCGCGTTCAGGGTGACCGAGACATCCGGCGTGCCACTTTGCTGATCGAAGCCCGAAGATGCGTCGACCAGCTCATCACCAGTGGCGATCACCTTCTTGTCGACCAGCACCGGCTGGTGCTGCTCGTCGTAATACAGATCCGCTTCCGGCGGCACGTTGCCGGTGCGCGCGGCCTCCGCGGCCTGGGCGCGCGTGCCGTAGCCGGGGTGATACTGCAGCGTGGCGGTGGCGCCGAGAATCTTCTTGGCCTCGGCAGTATCCTGGATACCGGGCAGATCCACCACGATGCGATCGTTGCCCTGCTGCTGGATCACCGGCTCGGACACGCCCAGCTGGTTGACGCGGTTACGCAGCGTGCCGACGTTCTGCTGGATGGTCTTCTGCGCCATATCCTGCAGCGCGTTGTCGCTGAGCTTCGCGGTCAGGATGTAGTCGTCGCCCTTGCTGCTGGTCTCGGTCTTGAGCTTGGGATATTCCTTGTAGAGCAGATTGCGCGCCTTGTCGCGATCATTCGCGGAGCGCAGCACCGCGCGCACGCCCACGCCATCGGACAGCCTGGAGACCGAGCGGTAGCGGATCTTGTTCTGCCGCAGCACGGCGCGCAGATCCTGCGTGTACAGCTGCGCCTGCTGATCGCGTACCGACTGTTGGTCCACTTCCATCAGAAAGTGCACACCGCCCTGCAGATCCAGGCCCATGGGCATGGCGTTGGCATGGATGGCGCGCAGCCACGACGGCACCGTGGAGGCCAGATTCAGTGCCACACTGTAGTTGTTGTTGCCCAGCGTGTCCTTGACAACATCGTAGGCCTGCAGCTGCACGCTGGTATTGGGAAAGCGCGCCAGCAGCGTCCCTGCCTGGGCATCGGTGCTGATCTTGCCCACCGTGATGTGGTCCTTCTGCAAGGCACCGCGAATCTTTGTCACCAGCGCGTCGTTTACCGTCCTGCCATTGTTGGCCGACACCTGGACCGCAGGCTGCTGCGGGAAAGCGTTGGGTAACGCGTAGATGATGCCGAACAGCAGCACTACGGCTACCAGCGCATATTTCCAGCGTGGAAAATCACTCATGCCTTGATTCCATCATGACCCGCGGCGACGCCGCAGTTTGCTGCGATAAGGTCCGTGTGCCGGACCCGCCCCCTCAAGCGGATTTCAGCGTGCCTTTCGGCAGCACCTGCGAAATCGCGCCCTTCTGCACCTTGATGGTGACGTTCGGCGCCACTTCAACGCTGATGAACGACTCGCCCAGCTCGGTGACACGCCCGACCATTCCGCCATTGGTCACCACCTCGTCGCCCTTGGCCAGGGCCGAAAGCATGCTGCGGTGCTCTTTCTGGCGCTTCATCTGCGGCCGGATCATCATGAAATACATGAGACCGAACAGCACCACCATCATGATGATGAAACCGTAGCCGCCACCGGCCGAACCGCCACCGGCGGCAGCGTATGCGTTGGGAATGAAGAAATTCATAAAACTCTCTTGAATGGATGTGCGCGCCCCGCGCAGGCCGGCGCTGTACTGAATTGACCGTGAATTATGGCATGAGGCCGGGGCCGATGTATAAGGGACCGCACGAATAGCCTATTCGTTCGGTCGCAGACGTAGGATGGATCAAGGAACGCAGTGACGGATCCACCTGCTTGCCTCGACGACGGAAGTCCCGTGCGGATGGCAGCACCAGGATGGTTCCCCGCAAGCAGGCGGCTCCGTCGCCTGCGGCTCCTTGAGCCGCCCTACGTGAGCCGCCCTACGCTTGTTTGGCACCGGTGCGGCGGGCGTGGAAGGCGGCCACGAAATCATCGAGCGTTCGTCCTTCGATTGCCCTGCGCAATCCCGCCATCAGCCGCTGGTAATGGCGCAGGTTGTGCATGGTGGACAGGTGCGCGCCGAGGATCTCGTTGCACTTGTCCAGATGCCGCAGGTAGGCGCGGCTGAAACCGCTGCGGCAGGTGTAGCAATCGCAGCCCTCCTCGATGACGCGCGTATCGCGTTCGAATTTTGCATTGCGGATGCGCAACGTGCCCGTGTCGGTGAACAGGAAGCCGTTGCGGGCGTTGCGCGTGGGCATCACGCAATCGAACATGTCGATGCCGCGACAGACCGCCGCAACGATGTCTTCCGGCCGGCCCACGCCCATGAGATATCGCGGCCGTTCCCGGGGCAGCAGCGGCAAGGTATGGTCCAGCGTGCGGTTGCGCTCGTCCTCGGGCTCGCCCACGGCCAGACCGCCCACCGCGTAGCCGTCGAAGCCGATATCCACCAGCGATTCGGCCGAACGCCGCCGCAATGTCTCATGCACCCCGCCCTGGACGATGCCGAACAGCGCGTTGGGATTGCCCAGGTCGTCGAACGCGCGCCGCGAGCGTTCCGCCCAGCGCAGCGAAAGCTGCATGGAGTCGGACGCCTGTTTTTCCGTCGCGGGATACGGCGTGCACTCGTCGAAAATCATGGCGATGTCCGAGTCCAGCACGGCCTGGATCCGCATCGATTCCTCCGGCGACAGGAAGACCCTGGAGCCATTCACTGGCGAGGCAAACGTCACCCCCTCTTCCGTGATCTTGCGCTTGTGTGCCAGAGAGAACACCTGGAAGCCGCCGGAATCGGTAAGGATCGGCCGCTCCCAGCCGATCATGCGATGCAGGCCGCCGAATTCGCCGATCACGTCCAGGCCCGGGCGCAGGAACAGGTGAAAGGTATTGCCCAGGATGATCTGCGCGCCGACCTCCTCGATGTCGCGCGGCGTCATGGCCTTGACCGTGCCGTAGGTGCCCACGGGCATGAAGGCCGGCGTTTCCACCGTGCCGCGGGCGAAGGCCAGCCGGCCGCGGCGCGCGGCGCCATCGGTGGCGGAGATGTCGAATGGCAGGGAAGTCATCGCGGCATTATCGGGGGCAAGAGAGCATTCGTCATGTCCCGGGACTCGGGACTCGGAATAAAGCATGAAGTCGCGTAGGGCGGATCAAGGAACGCCAGTGACGGATCCGCCTGCTGGCGAATGATCATCCTGTTTCCCGCAAGCCGACCCGCCTGTTCGCCGAAGCCTTGCGAAACACGAATTGGTGATGTTCCCGCAAGCAGGCGGCTCCGTCGCTACGCTCCTTGAGCCACCCTTGTATGTTGGCTTTGCCCGTATTTTCACCCCCATTCACAAGCAAGAGAGAGTGGGCCTGTGTCAGCTGGAGATGCGACCCAGCATGATGCATGGTGTTCCAGTTCCCGGGTAGGCCGTACCACCCTGGAGGCGAGATGATCTCGACCTCGTACGTAGAGCGCCCCCCCGCCTCATTGCCCACCGCGTGGAGTATCCGGAAGCCGGTTCAATGTGAGCCGGACTTCGCATCACAAGGTCGCAGCGGCATCAAATGCGAGGTCGGGGAGCCTGAGAACATTCTTGCGCATATCCAGCGAGGTGTCAGTCCATGAGCACGACATATGTCGGTATCGATATCGGAGCCAAATCGGCCGTGATGGCGTGGCGCGCACACGAGCGCACGCTGGGCACGACATCGTTCAAGCAGACGGTGACCGGACACGCCGAACTGGTCAAAAAACTGCACACACTCAAGCCCACGTGCGTGGTGCTCGAAGCAACCGGGGCGTACTACTTTGACCTGGCTCTTGCGCTGATGCAGGCCTCCTTGCCGGTGGCCGTCATTAACCCGCGCAGTTACCACCACTTTGCCAAGTTAAAGCTAACGCAGACCAAGACCGACGCGACAGATGCCGCCTTGCTGGCCGAGTACGGCCAATGCCTGAAACCCACGCTTTGGGTGGCTCCAGAGCCACATCACTTGACCCTGCGTGACATCGGCCGTCAACTCAATCGGATTGTGGCTGCGCGCACCCAAGCCAAGAACCGACTCCATGCACTGCGCGCTCGACACGGCACGCTGCCCCTGTTGCTGGACGATGAGGTGGAGGCCATCGACACGTTTGATGCGCGCATTGCACGGTTGACCGCAGCGGCCATGGAGCAGATCCGCGCGTCGAGCGAGTTGACCGCCCACTACACGCACCTGTTTGCCGCCAAGGGAATTGGCCAGACATCGGCGATCGCCCTGTTGGCCGAGCTGTGCGTCTTGCCGCGTGACCTCAAGGCTCCGCAAGTGAGTCGCCATGCCGGGCTGGACGTGCGCATCGTGCAGTCCGGGACCAGCGTGCACAAAGCGCCACGGCTGAGCAAGGCCGGCAATGCGTATCTGCGCAGCGCGCTGTACATGCCTGCCCTGAGTGCCTCCGCCCACGATCCGCGCGCCCATGCCTTCTACGTGGCTCTGCAAGGCCGCGGCAAGAAGAAGATGCAGGGTATCGCCGCCATCATGCGCAAATACCTCACCGGCGCTTGGGCCTGCATGCGCAACAATGAACCCTTCGACTCCATCAAGCTGTTCAGCGATATTCACGTCGCTGAGGCTTGACCGGAAACAGAGTATCTACGAGGATCTCCCGTGCGGCAGGATCAGCATGGCGTCGCCGTAGGAGAAGAAGCGATAGCGCTCGGCCACCGCGTGGCGGTAGGCATCGAGAATGAAGTCACGGCCGGCCATGGCCGAGACCAGCATCAGCAGCGTCGATTCCGGCAGATGGAAATTGGTCAGCAGCGCGTCCACGCTCTGGAACCGGTATCCCGGCACGATGAATATCTGCGTCTCCCCCGCGAACGGATGCAGTTCACCACCCACGCTGGCGCTTTCAAGGGCGCGCACCACGGTTGTGCCCACGGCAATGACGCGCCCGCCATTGGTGCGTGTGCGACGGATCTGCTCCACCAGATCGGCGCCCACGTTCAGCCACTCGCGATGCATCACGTGATCGGCCACGGATTCGGCACGCATCGGCTGGAAGGTGCCGGCACCCACATGCAGGGTCACGTACCCGGTGTCGATTCCGGATTCGCGCAGGCGCTGCAGCAACGGCTGATCAAAATGCAGACCCGCTGTCGGCGCCGCCACTGCGCCCGGCTGCCGCGCGAATACCGTCTGGTAGCGTTCGGCATCTTCAGCGGCGTCGGCGCGTTCGATATATGGCGGCAACGGCATGTGACCCACGCGCAGCAATACCTTTTCCAGCGGCTCGTCGGTGTCGAAACGCAGATTGAAGAACTCGCCGTCACGTCCCAGCACCGTGATCGCGGTGCCGTCTTCGAGTTCGATGCGCCCGCCGGGTTTCGGCTTCTTGCTGACCCCCAGCTGCGCCAGTGCCTCGTGGGATCCGAGCACCCGCTCGATGAGGATTTCCACCGCGCCGCCGGACTCCTTGTGACCGAACAGGCGCGCCGGCAATACGCGGGTGTCGTTGAAGACCATCAGGTCGCCTGGCCGCAGCCAGTCCGGCAATGCGCGCACCTGATCGTCCTGCCACTGGCGGGCCGGCACGTCCAGCACCAGCATGCGGCTGGCCGAACGCTGTGCCAGAGGCGCCTGGGCAATCAGGTCGTGTGGAAGATCAAACTGGAAGTCGCTTTTTTTCACGGTCAGGCAACTGCATCGACAAGAAGAACAATGATATCGACCTTTGGGAAATCTCCGCGATGGCCTCGGCCATTGGGCGCAGGGCGAATCCATCCCGTAAGGGGGATTCTGACCGAAGCCCGGCGGGAATGTCCTTCGGTAAGAAATTCGTGGGACCCGAGGTCAGGAGCAACGCGACGGAGCCGCATGCTTGCCGTAAACGGTCCACAGGCAGATTCGGCGAACGAAGCGGCGCCCCCCGCAAGCAGGTGGCTCCGCACTGCGCGCTCGAGCTGTCCTACGCTGGACGTCGATTCACAGCCAGCCTTTCTGCCGCGCCAGACGATAGGCTTCGATGCGGTTGCCCACCCCCAGCTTGCCAATGGCCTCGGACAGGTAGTTGCGCACGGTGCCGTGTGACAGATGCAGTTTTGCCGCGATCTCGCCGGCGGATTGGCCCTCGCCGGCCAACCGCAGCACCTGCCGTTCGCGGTCGTTCAGCGGGTCGGCCTCGGACCACGCTTCCAGCGCCAGTTGCGGATCGATGGCGCGCCCGCCGCGATGCACGGTGCGCAACGCCTCGGCGAGATTCTCCGCGGGCGCGTCCTTCAGGAGATAGCCACAGACGCCCGCATCCAGGGCACGGCGCAGAAAACCGGGACGCGCGAAGGTGGTGACGATGACCACCTTGATCGGCAACTCGTGCCGTTGCACGCGCTTGGCCAGCTCCAGACCGGTCAGTCCGGGCATCTCGATATCCGTGACCAGCACGTCCGGCTTCAGGCGCTGCAGTTCGCGCCACGCGGCTTCACCGTCGGGCGCCGAGCCCAGCACCTCGATGTCCGTCTCCAGGTTCAGCAGGGCCGAGAGCGCGCCCAGCACCATCCCCTGATCCTCGGCCAGAAGCACCGAAATCATGCGGCCGGCCGTCCCGACGCGGCGCGACGCTCCGGGTCCGCGTCAGGTTGTGGTGCATCTGCACTGGACA
Source organism: uncultured Gammaproteobacteria bacterium (assembly GCA_963747595.1). GTDB lineage: Bacteria > Pseudomonadota > Gammaproteobacteria > Xanthomonadales > Rhodanobacteraceae > Oleiagrimonas. The sequence goes on along the minus strand of CAVVFO010000001.1, from coordinate 612,359 downwards.
GCAACGACAACGCCGGAAGCGGTACCCGGATGAGCAGTCGCGTGCCCTGGCCTTTCGGCGAATCCATGCTCAGCGTCCCCTGCAATGCGCCCACCCGTTCGCGCATGCCGTTCAGGCCATTGCCGTTGTCGCTGATGCCGCCGCGGCCGTTATCCTCGATGCGCAAGACCAGCGTCCGTGCCTCGCGGGTGAAGACGATGCTGGCGCGACCGGCACGGGCATGGCGGGTGATGTTCGTGGCCGCCTCTCGCAATACCAGGGCCAGGGCACGCTCGACCTCGGACGGCAAACCAATCGGAGGCGCATCGTAATCCAGCCGTACACCGGAGGACTCCAGCAGCAGCCGCGACGATGCCAGCTCGGCCGCGATATCCGTGGCGCGGATGCCGCTGACCGCACTGCGCACCTCTGCCAGCGCGTGTCGCGCCACGCGCTCGGCTTCGGCCATCTCGCGTTTCGCGGCCGCGGTATCGCGCTCGAACAATTTGCGCGACAACTCCAGCTTCAGGGTGATCAGCGACAGCGTGTGGCCCAGCAGGTCGTGCAGATCGCGGCCGATCCGCTCACGCTCTGCGGTCGCTGCCAGGCGACGCACCTCGTCGTGGGAAAGCTGCAGCTCCGCGTCCTTGCGTTCGTTTGTGCGTTCGGCATAGATGATCAGGCCGATGATGAAGCTCATGATCGGCAGCGAAATCACCGCCTGCCAGGGGTAATGGAGCAACCAGGCCTCGGCCAGGCACGCCAGGTTGAGGGCACTCAATACGAGCATGTAGCGGCGCAGGGTGAAGCGGCAGGCGCTCAGCATCACGCAGCCATAAATGAAATAGCTCAAGCCGCTGGGGTACCAGGGCAGCAATGCCATGGCCAGCACCACCAGCATCAGCGCATAGATCCACACACTGCGGCGATCATCCAGGAAACACTTGGCGTACAGCACAAGGAAAAGCGGATAGGACAGCGCCGTGATGGCCGCCCAGCGCCAGGTGAAGTGATCGAACAGGGGCGTGACGAACACCCACACGGACCACAGCAGATGCACCGCATCGACCCAGGGCGACTTGCCCTTGCGGATGCTGCAAGCAGCCAGGGAATCCGGAGCTGGCGTGAAAAAATCGGCCACCCACTTGCGCATGGTGCTGTCTCTTCCGCTGACCGTCCTGTCTCGCATTCTACGTCACCCGACCCGCCGCAGGCGCCGTGCCGCCAGCAGCAGGAAGCCGGCGGCAAAACCCATCAGTACCGCCACATGTGACAGCCACGCGCCATGCTCCATGCCCACCGCATGCATGGCGACGCGGTTCAGATGGTAGCTGGGCCAGAGCGGCGCGATCTGCCGCAGGAAGGGCGGCATGGCCGAGAGGGGAAACCACAGGCCGGAGAGGAACGACATCGGCAGGTAGATCAGGTTGAGCACGCCGGGAGCACCCTGCCCCTTGATCAGCGTGCCGACCCACATGCCCAGCGCGCAGAACGGCAACACGCCGAGCACGCCGCTCAGAAACAGGGCGCCCGCCTGCGCCGCACTCAGCGCGACGTGCGCCAGTAATACCGCCATGGTCATCAGCAGGATCTCCACCACCGCAGCAGCGGCCATCGCCATCAGCATCTTGCCCAGCAGATAGGCGCCCGGCGGCATTGGCAGCGCGCGCTTGAATGTCAACAGGCCGCCATCACGCTCGGAGGCCAGGGACACGCCGAAGCCGAACAGGCCCGGACTCATCACGCCGAACACGCTGTAGCTGGCCAGGAGATACCGCGCCGCCTGCGGACCATTGTGGGCATTCATGAGCACGCCAAACAGCAGATAGAACATGCCGGGAAACAGCATGATGGGCAGCATGAACGCCGGGGCCCGCATGTAACGGAGGCATTCGCTGCGCGCTTCGGCGAGGTAGGCGCCCAGAACACGCCGTGCCGGCATGCCGGTCGTCGTCACTGCAACGGGTGTGGATACGGTGGTGTTCATCAGGCAGCCTCCTGCTCGATGGATGGATCTGCATCTTCACGCGTCAGATCGGTGAAGGCCTCGGACAGGCCGGCGCGGCGCACCTCCAGTTCGCGCAAAGCCGCATCCGCTTGCAGCAACCGGCGCAACACCTGCTCCGGGCGCTTGCTGGTCACGCACAAATGCCCCTCTTCGCGAGTGGCACTCTCCACCTGCGGCCATGCGACCACTGCATCCGCGGACAGATCGCTGACGCAGCGGATACGTGTCAGCGCCACGCGCGAACGCAGCGCATCGACACTGCCCTCGCTGAGCACGCGGCCGCGACCCAGCACGATCACACGCTGTGCCAACGCCTCGGCCTCTTCCAGATAATGCGTGGTCAACACCACGGAGCAGCCATCGGCGACAAGGGCACGCATCACCACCCACAACTTCTGCCGCGCCTCGATGTCCATGCCCGCTGTGGGCTCGTCCAGAAACACCAGTTCGGGGCGGCCGCACAGCGCCAGCGCAAACTGCACACGACGCTGTTGGCCGCCGGACAGCTTGCCGTAGGGGCGTTTCAGCAGATCGGTGATGCCCGCCAGTTGCGCACTTTCGGGCAAGGTGCGCGGCTGCGGGTAATAGCTGGCCGTCAGACGCAACAATTCGTCGACGTGCAAGGTGGGCGGCAATGCCGCCGACTGCAGCATCACGCCGATGCGCCGCCGCGCGTCGATCTGCTGCGGATCTCGGCCGAACAATTCCACCCGCCCGGCATCGGCGCGGATCAGGCCCAGCAGCAAGCCGATGCTGGTGCTCTTGCCTGCGCCATTGGGACCCAGAACAGCAAGCAGCTCGCCGCGGCGAACCTCGAGCTCAAGATCGGCCAATGCCGCGAGGCGTCCGTACCGTTTGCTGACGCCGCACAACGCGGCTACCGGGGAATCATCGAAAGTGCGCATGGTGGTCTCCTCCATGCCACGCATCATGTCGCGATCCCGGGCCGGGAGGCAGTTGCCAGCATCACGGCATCGGTGTGACAGCCGTCATGTGGCAGCGCAGATGACCATGCCTCGCCGCGAACGTGGCTGGAACGTTTCATCCACGCCCCGGCGCTCCGGAGGGAGGGCGATTTTCCGCATTCGGGTGCCACGCTCCAGTCCTTGTCCTGTCGGGGGTTACGCCGGGACCGGCCACATGTTATGATTGCCGGATATTTCCCTTTGCATATAACCACTTAGCGCGCATTGAAGCACATCAAACCCGCGCAAGAAGCCTTGAAGGAGGACGCCATGGAATTGATCGAGATGCTGCGTGAACTGCGTGAATTCGGCGGCAAGGCCCGCACCACCGGCCTGCCCGATGATGCCATCGAGCGCATGGCAGCCACCGATCCCAAGCTGGGCGAAGCGATCGAAGCCGCCGTGAAGCGCCACAGGGAGCTGCGCGCAGAGATGAGCGACTTCCTCAAGCTGGACGAGAACGACCAGCTGGAACAGGCACAGGCCGGCTTCATCAACTTCTATCCGGACGATGCCATCAACCCGTACCTGCCAGCCGCCGCCCGCGGTCCCTGGCTGGTCACGCTCAAGGGCGCGGTGCTGCATGACAACGGCGGCTACGGCATGCTCGGCTTCGGCCACAACCAGCCGCAGATCCGCGAGGCCATGAGCCGCGAACAGGTGATGGCCAACGTGATGTCGCCCAGCATTGCGCAGCTGCGTTTCGCGCGCGCCATGAACAAGGAACTGGGACGCCGCCGCGGTGCCAATCCGTACGCGCGCTACATGTGCCTGAATTCGGGCTCCGAATCGGTGGGCCTGGCGGCGCGTATCGTGGACGTCAATGCCCGCACCATGACCGACACGGACGGTCGCTACGCCGGTCGCACCATCAAGCGACTGGTGGTCAAGGGCGCCTTTCACGGCCGCACCGACAAGCCGGCGCTGTATTCGGACTCCACCCGCAAGACCTACCAGAAGAACCTGGCCAGCTACCGCCACGAGGACACGCTGCTCACCGTCGAGCCCTATGACATCGAACAGCTGAAAGAAGCCTACGCCGATGCCGAGGCCAACAACTGGTTCATCGAGGCCATGTTCCTGGAGCCGGTGATGGGCGAAGGCGACCCGGGCCGCGCCGTCACGCCGGAGTTCTATTCCGCCGCGCGTGAACTGACCCGCGAGCACGGCAGCTTGCTGCTGGTCGATTCCATCCAGGCCGGCCTGCGCTGCCAAGGCGTGCTGTCGCTGACCGACTATCCCGGCTTCGAGACGCTGGACACGCCGGACATGGAAACCTTCTCCAAGGCGCTCAACGCCGGGCAGTATCCGCTGTCGGTGCTGGCGGTCAACGAGGCCGCCGCGAAGCTGTACCGCAAGGGCATCTACGGCAACACCATGACCGCCAATCCGCGTGCACTGGACGTGGCGTGCGCCACGCTGGACCTGCTCAGCGACGAGGTACGCAACAACATCCGCGAGCGCGGCCGGGAATTCGTCGACAAGCTCAACGCGCTGAAGGACGAACTGGGCGGGCTCATCACCAAGGTGCAGGGCACCGGACTGCTGTTCTCCTGTGAACTGTCGCCGGAGTTCAAATGCTACGGCGCTTCGTCCACCGAGGAGTTCCTGCGCGAGCACGGTCTGGGCGTGATCCACGGCGGCACCAATTCGCTGCGTTTCACCCCGCACTTCAATGTCACCAGCGCCGAGGTCGACCTGATCATCGGCGCCGTGCGCAAGGCGCTTCTGGAGGGCCCGCGCAAGCAGGCCGCCGAAGCGGCGTAAGCGGGTTTTTCACACACTCGTCTCGAAGGGCGCGTCCGCCATCCTGGACGCGCCTTTTTTCGTGCCGCCCGGGCGCAATGCCGCATGAGTGTGCTGCTGCCGTATGCTTGCACGCATGACGAACATCACCGAAGTCGACCACCCCCTGATCCGCCACAAGCTCGGCCTGATGCGCGAAGCCGCCATCAGCACCAAGCACTTCCGCGAGCTTGCCGGCGAGGTCGCGGCGCTGCTCACCTACGAGGCCACGCGCGACATCGAGACGGAGGCCCGCAGCATCGAGGGTTGGGCCGGTGCGCTCACGGTGCAACGCATCAAGGGCCGCAAGATCACCATCGTGCCCATCCTGCGCGCCGGCCTGGGCATGCTGCCCGGCGTGCTGGACATGATCCCCGCGGCCAAGGTCAGCGTGGTCGGCCTGCAGCGCGACGAGGCCACGCTGCAACCCATCGCCTACTACGAAAAGCTCACCGGCCGCATGGACGAGCGCACCGCGCTGATCGTCGATCCGATGCTGGCGACCGCCGGCACGCTGATCGCCACCGTCGACATGCTCAAGGCGGCCGGCTGCACGCGCATCAAGGGATTGTTCCTGGTCGCTGCGCCGGAGGGGCTGGAACGCGTCGCCACCGCGCATGCGGACGTGGAGATCTACACCGCCTCCATCGATGAACATCTCAACGAGGTCGGTTACATCCTGCCCGGCCTGGGCGACGCCGGCGACAAGATCTTCGGCACCAAAGCCTGATTGCCCACACCATGACCCGCAGAATGGCTCAAGGAGCCACGCCACGGATACGCCTGCTTGCCGAAAGACAGGATCATTTCCCGCAAGCAGGCAGTTCCGTCACTGACGTTCCTTGAGCCGCCCTGCGTTTCAGCAACAGACGTGTTAGCAACTGGGACTGAGCGTATTGATGGCCGACGCTGCCGTCGGAGCCGATATCCTGCGCGTGTGCAGCCTGAACATGCTGGTCTGTGCGACTTATTACGAATGCGGTGACCAGGGCACACCTACGGCAGCCGAGCTGAAAGCCACGGTCGAACGGCTGTCGGCATACATCGGCAGCGTACTGAAACTGCGGGATGTATTGGCCACCGAAGAAGTCGAACCCCCCCCCGGTCCTGCAGCAACTGGCCACGCGATTGGGCGATGATTATCCCGTGCACTACCACGCCTACCTTGTGGACGGCCACGACCCCAGCGGCATCGATCCCGGTTTTCTGGTGCATACGGACCGGGCACAGACCAGACCTGGATCGATCCGGACACCGGCATATCCGCTGGCGCAATCAACGAAAGCGGTCGGTCGCTTCGATCAGCGCATGCACATTGCCCGGCTCATAGGACGAATGCCCGGCATCCGGCGTGATGCTCAACTCGGCATGCGGGAGTGCACGATGCAGATCCCATGCATTGCGCATCGGACAGACCACGTCGTAGCGGCCCTGCACGATCACGGTGGGAATCTTCGCCAGCCGGTCGATGTTGCGCAGCAACTGGTCGTCGTGTTCGAAGAATCCGCCATGGACGAAGTAATGACACTCGATGCGCGCAAAGGCGATGGCGAACGCGTCTTCGCCACTGGAGGCGATATGCTCCTCGTTGGGGTGCAGGAAGCTGGTGGCGCCTTCCCATATGGACCATGCGCGGGCGGCTTTTGCCTGCACCTGTGGATCATCGCTGGTCAGCCGGCGATAGTAGGCGCTCATCATGTCGCCGCGTTCGGCTTCGGGAATCGCCTCGAGAAAATGTTCCCAAGTGTCCGGAAAGATGGCATCGGCGCCCTTCTGGTAGAACCACTCCAGCTCCCAGCGCCGCAGCATGAAGATGCCGCGCAGCACCAGTTCGCTGACCCGGTCCGGATGGGTTTCGGCGTAAGCCAGCGACAAGGTGGACCCCCAGGATCCGCCGAACACCTGCCAGCGCTCGATGTCCAGATGTTCGCGCAGCCGTTCGATGTCGGCGACAAGATGCCAGGTGGTGTTGTCGCGCAATTCGGCGTGCGGCGTGGAGCGTCCGCAACCACGCTGATCGAACAGGATGATGCGGTAGGCCTGCGGATCGAAGAAACGGCGGCACTTCGGCGTGCAGCCACCACCCGGGCCACCGTGCAGAAAGACCACCGGCTTGCCCTGCGGATTGCCACACTGCTCATAATGCAAAGCATGCACGTCCGAGACCTTCAGGGTACCGCTGTCGTATGGCTCGATCTCGGGGTACAGGCTGCGGCGTTCGGTGTGCATGGTCTCTCCGGTCGTGAAAAGGACCTCACAGCATAACGCCAAGCGCCATGAAAACCCGTCCTTCCGCAGGACGAGCCGTCAGGAATCGAACAGCTTGCCCGGATTGAGGATCCCATCGGGATCGAATACCTGCTTGATTTGCCGCATCAGCCCGATCTCGGCCGGCGTGCGCGCGTGATCGAGATACGGCTTCTTCAGCAAGCCCACACCATGTTCGGCCGAGATGCTGCCGCCGTGTTTTTCCAGCACGTCGCACAACAAGCCGGTGACGCGACCACAGGCCGCGGTGAATGCGTCCATGGCCATATGCTCCGGTCTCAGCACATTGACGTGGATATTGCCGTCGCCGATATGACCGAAGCAGACCACCTCGAACTGCGGATATTCCTGTTCCAGCAGCGCGGTCATGTCTTGCAGAAACGGCGCGACACGCGAGATACGCACGGATACATCGTTCTTGTATGGCGTGTGCGCTGCCAGCGTCTCGGAGATGCCTTCGCGCAGCCGCCACAGGTCGGCCGCCTGGGCCTCGCTCTGGCTGAGCACGGCGTCACTCAGCCAGCCCTCGCCGGCGGCTTTTTCGAAGACCTTCTCGACGGCCTCCTGTACGTCCGCATCGTCACTCTCGAATTCGGCCAGCACGTAGTACGGTGCGGCGGCATCGAAGGGATCGGTGACGCCCGCCTCGACCATGCGAACCATGGCGCGGTCGGTGAAAAATTCGAAGGCGGTCAGGGTGAGCTTCTCGCGACACAGCGTGAACAGCTGCATCAGATCCTCCATGCCCGGCACCGCCATCAGCAAGACCTGTGGCGCACGCGGCGGATCGGTGAGCTGCAGCGTGGCCTCGACCACCAGACCCAGCGTCCCCTCCGAGCCGATGAACAGATGCCGCAAATCGTAGCCGGTGGCGTTCTTGACCAGTCCGCGATTGAGCCTGAGCACGTCGCCGGTACCGGTGACCACGGTCAGCGCGCTGATCCAGTCGCGCGTCAGGCCGTAGCGGATCACCTTGATCCCCCCGGCATTGGTGGCGATGTTGCCGCCGATCTGGCTGGACCCGCGGCTGGCGAAATCCACCGGGTAGAACAGCCCGTTTTCCTGCGCCGCACGCTGCGCCGCCTCCGTGGTGACACCGGCCTGCACGGTCAGGCTGCGGTCAGTGGCATCGAAATCGAGCACGCGACGCATGCGCTCGAAACTGACTACCACCTCGCCGTGCATGGCCACCGCGCCGCCGGACAGGCCGGTACGGCCCCCGGACGGCACCAGCGCAATTCGCCGCGAGCGCGCCCAGCGCACCAGCGCCTGTACTTCTTCGACCCGCTGGGGGAAAACGATGGCGCTGGGTGCGGGCGGGAACTGGCGTGTCCAGTCGCGGCCGTAATGGAGCAGATCATCGGCGCCATCGAGGACGCGCTCGGCGCTCAACAACGCCTGCAGTTCGGCAATCGGATCACTCGGCATGACAACGGGTCACCTTGGGGAGGGATGCCACATCAGTTTAACGGTGTACGCATCGCACGCTCATTCCGGCGCGGCATTTCCGTGCGACTTGCAGCTCTGGCATAGTCGATGCGCACATCCGACTCCATCAGGCAAGTGGCCATGACGCACACATCATTCCCCCGCGAGGACATCAAGATCGTGCTGCTGGAGGGCATCAGCCAGACGGCTGTGGACAGCTTCCACACCGCCGGCTATACACGCGTCGAACATCACGCCAAGGCACTCCCGCGGGAGGACCTGCTGAACACCATTGCCGATGCGCACATGGTCGGCCTGCGCTCGCGCACGCAGCTGGATGCCGAAGTCATCGCGCATGCACGGCGGCTGATGGCCATCGGCTGCTTCTGCATCGGCACCAACCAGGTGGACCTGGAAGCGGCACAGGACATCGCCGCACCGGTCTTCAACGCGCCCTACTCCAATACCCGCAGCGTCGCCGAGCTGGTCATCGCCGAGGCCATCATGCTGATGCGCGGCGTGCCCGCGCGCAGCGCCGCCTGTCATCGCGGCGGCTGGCTGAAATCCGCCGAGGGCAGCTACGAGGTACGCGGCAAGACTCTGGGCATTGTCGGCTACGGCCATATCGGTACGCAGGTCGGCGTGCTGGCCGAGGGTCTGGGCATGCGCGTGATCTTCCATGACATCGAACCCAAGCTGGCACTGGGCAATGCCGAGGCCGCGGACAGCCTGGACGATCTCCTGGCACGCGCGGACATCGTGACCCTGCACGTGCCGGACACGCCCGCCACGCGCAACATGATGCGCGCGGAGCAGCTGGATCAGATGCGCGAGGGCGCGGTGTTCATCAACGCCTCTCGCGGAAGCGTGGTGGATATCGAGGCACTGGCCCACCGCCTGCACTCGGGGGCCCTCGCCGGCGCCGCAGTGGATGTCTTCCCGCGCGAACCCAAGGGCAAGGACGAAGCCTTCGAATCGCCGCTGGTCGGCATGGACAATGTCATCCTGACCCCGCATGTGGGCGGCAGCACTCAGGAAGCGCAGGCCAACATCGGCATGGAAGTCGCCGCCAAGCTCATCCGCTACAGCGACAACGGATCGACCCTCTCAGCAGTGAATTTTCCCGAAGTCTCCCTGCCCGAGCATCCGGACAGCCAGCGCCTGATCCACATCCACCGCAACGAGCCCGGCATGCTCTCGCGCATCAACGAGCTATTCTCCAGGCAGACGGTCAACATCGACGCGCAATACCTGCAGACCAGCACGCGCCTGGGCTACGTGGTCATCGACGTGGCCACCTCGGCCGACGACGCCGACGCGCTGCGCACGCAGCTGCACGCCATTCCCGGCACCCTGCGCACACGCCTCCTGTATTGACCGAGCGAAAGTCGAGGCCGGCGCGATGGCGGTCCGTGCCGGGCGCAGCGAAGGCCGGCATGTCGAATATGCGGGGCCTCATGTGTGGCTTCGCTGCGCCCGGCAGCCATCTGCGAATCCCCTTGCGTGGCCGGATCCGCTACGTCACCGGCCCATCGAGGGTCACCAGATGTGGAGGGTCACCAGATGTGCACGCGCTTGTCCGGCGCCAGATAGAGCTTCTGGTCCGGCTTGACGTTGAATGCCTTGTACCAGGCGTCGATGTTGCGCACCGTCTGCGCGCGGAACTGCGGCGGGGCGTGCACGTTGGTGTTGACGATCTGGCGCAGGGCCGCATCACGCATCTTGCTTTTCCAGGTCTGGGCAAATGAGAGGAAGAATCGCTGGTCGCCGGTCAGGCCGTCGATCACCGGCGCCTTCTTACCGTGCAGCGACTTGTGGTACGCGACGTGGGCGATGGTCAGACCGGACACGTCGGCGATGTCTTCGCCCAGGGTCTGGGTGCCGTTGACGTGCAGGCCGGGCAACGCCTGATACTGGTCGAACTGATGCGCCAGCTGCTTGGTGGCGGCTTGGAAGTGCTTCGTGTCGGCCGGGGTCCACCAGTTGTGCATGCGACCCTTGGCATCGAACTGCGAGCCCATGTTGTCGAAGCTGTGGCTGATCTCATGGCCCATCACTGCGCCGATGGCACCATAGTTGCGCGCCGGATCGGCCTTGGGATCGAAGAACGGCGGCTGCAGGATGGCCGCTGGAAATTGCAGCACATTTTGCAGCGGCAGGTTGATGGCATTGACCAATTGCGGCGTCATCCACCAATGGTCCTGGTTGACTGGCTTGCCAAGCGTCGCGACGCGCTGCTGATAGTGGAATTTGCTGACATGCATGGCATTGGTCAGCGGATCATCGGCACTGATCTCGAGCCCCGCATATGAGGGCCAGTGGTCGGGATAACCCACTTCAACCCTGATGGCGTCCAGTTTGGCGGCGGCCTTCTTGCGTGTGGCCGGTGTCATCCAGGTCAGCTTGTCCAGGCGCGTGTGGAAGGCTGCGATCAGGTTGTGCACCAATTTCTGGGCCTGCTTCTTGGCCGACGCCGGAAAGTAGTTCTTGACGTAGATCTGGCCCACGGCATCGCCCAGCGCCTCGCTGGTGGCCGCGACCGCGCGTTTCTGCCGTGGACGCTGCTGCGGCACGCCCTGCAGGGTGTGGCCGTGGAACTGGAAGGCCAGGTCCGCGTATGTCTTCGGCAACAATGAAGCGTAGTGATCCAGCGTATGGAAGCGCAGCAGCGCCTTCCAGTCGGAGAGCGGCTGGTCGGCAACCAGTTTCGACAGGCCGGCAATGGCGGAGGGTTGCCAGGCGTCGATGATCTTCTGGTCGGTGAGGCCCGCCGCCTTGAAATACGTATTCCAGTCCATGCCCGGGGCTTTCCGCGAGAACTCGGAGGTCTTCCACAGGTTGTTGGCCTTGTGCACGTCCTGGCTAGCGACCAGGCTTTCCTGTGCCTTGGCAATCTTCATTTCCAGAGCAAAGACCTTTTTCGCCATTCCCTTGGCGTGATGCGTGCCGGCCTGCTTGAGCAAGGCCGCGATGTAGGTCTTGTACTTGTTGCGCGCGCTGGCCATGGCCTTGTCGCTGGACAGGTAATAATCGCGGCCGGGCATGGTCAGCCCGCCCTGCAGAAGATAGGCGATGTTGTGCGAGGGGTCGGTCAGCCCCTGCGCCACGAACAGGCCGAACAGGTGCTCGGTATGAAAATCGGTGGCGTTGATCGGATCGACGTCCTGGCGCAAGCGGCTGCCCAGCACCCGCGCCAGATCCTTGCGCGAATGAATGCCCTCGATGGCGCTCAACTCCGGCTTGAGCGGTTTCAAGCCGTGTTTGTCGATCGCCGAGGTATCCATGTACGCCGCATAATAATCGGCGATCTTGCGCTTGTTGCTGCCCTCCGGCGGATTGCCCTTGGCGGCGTTGCGGATCAGTTCGGCCGTCTCTTTCTGCGCCTTCTTGTAGGCGGTCAGGAACGAGCCGATGCTGGAGCGGTCCGCGGGGATCTTCGCCGTCTTCAGCCAGTGGCCGTTGGCATATTTGAAGAAGTCGTTGCCGGGCTCGACCTTGTGGTCGATGGCGGACAAATCCAGGCCGATCTTCTTCCCGGCCTGCCTTCCCGGCGTGGATGATGTTGCGGCCGGCGCCGGCGGATTCGCCGCATGCGTCTGCCGGTCGCCGGAGGGCGAGGACGAACATGCGGCCAGGCTCAGGGCGATGGCGGCAGTGAGAATCCAGGACGTGCGTTGCATGACGAAACCCCCAGCGTAAGAAGCAACCATCATACGGCGGCGGAACCATTGCGACCAGAACGGCGTGCGGGCAAAAAAAAAACGACGCTTCCGTGAGGAGAACGCCGTTTCTTGAGATGTGCCGTGATGGTCGGGGCGGCGAGATTCGAACTCGCGACCCCTACAACCCCATTGTAGTGCGCTACCAGGCTGCGCTACGCCCCGACATACGGCAAACCGAGCGCGCCATTCTAACAGCAATGGGCGAAGCGGCGGAAGCGGTATTCTCAACGCCGCAGGATGGTCAGCACTTCCTCCAGCTCCTTGCGCACCTGATGCACGATCTGGTGCGACATGCTGCTCTCCATGCGCGCCTCTTCGCCATCCAGGCGCGCGCGGGCACCGGTGATGGTGAAGCCCTGTTCGTACAGCAGCGAGCGAATCTGACGGATCATCAGCACGTCGTGGCGCTGGTAGTAGCGCCGGTTGCCGCGCCGCTTGACGGGCTTGAGCGAGGGAAATTCCTGCTCCCAGTAGCGCAGCACATGCGGCTTCACGCCACACAGCTCGCTGACCTCGCCGATGGCAAAGTAGCGCTTGCCCGGGATGGCGGGAAGCTCGGCGTTACTCCCTGGGTCCAGCATAGCCTTCCACTCTCACTTTGAGCTTCTGGCCCGGGCGAAATGTCACCACGCGTCGAGCCGAAATGGGAATTTCCTCACCGGTCTTCGGATTGCGCCCGGGACGCTGGTTCTTGTGGCGCAGATCGAAATTGCCGAACCCGGACAACTTCACCTGCTCGCCACGTTCCAGTGCCTCGCGCACCGCCTCGAAGAAGGCATCCACGAACTCCTTGGCCTCACGTTTGTTGAGACCCACATCGAGGAAAAGCCGCTCGGCCATTTCCGCCTTGGTCAGAGCCATCTCATCCTCTCAACTTCGCTTCGCAATCGCGTTGCAGCGCCGCCACCGCATCGGCCACGCACACATCCGCTTCCTCGTCCGTTAGAGTGCGGGATTCATCCTGCAAAATCAAGCCCATAGCGAGACTCTTTCGACCGGCATCCAGATGCTCGCCCACGTAGCGATCGAACAGCCGCAGTGACTTGAGGCGCGCGCCCAGCGCCGTGCGCACGCTGGATGCGACGCGGGCCCATGTGACCTCTTCGGGCAGTTCCACGGCGACATCACGGCGCACGAACGGGAAACGCGCCACGGGCTTGGCTCGTGGCAGGGCACGTGGCAACAGCAAATCCAGGTCCAGCTCGGCGACCTGCACATCGAAATTCAGGTCCAGGTCCACGCGCGTACGCGGATGCAGTTCGCCCACGTATCCAAGGGGGACGTCGCCGCGCAGGATGCGCGCGCTGCGGCCCGGATGCAGCCATGCGGGAAGATCCCGGCTATCGAAGTGCCAGTCGCGGGCTTGTGCGGCCATCGCCAGCAGCGACACCAAGTCACCCTTGATGTCGTGAAAATCCACCTCGCGCGCATCCAGGCCCCACTGTTCATCGTGGGCAGTGCCGCAAGCAGCGAACGTCAGCCGGCTCGCTTCAGGCGGCGCCTCGCCGCTGGCCTGCGCAGCCGTGAAGGCATGACCGATCTCGAACATGCGCACGCGCTCCTGCTGACGTGCGCGGTTGTGGCGCAATGCCTGGACTACCCCAGGCAGCAGGGAGGGACGCATGACGGCGAGATCGGCAGACAGCGGGTTGGCCAGCGGCACCGCAGCCGCATGCATATGCCAATTCCGCAACAAGTCGGCGTTGACGAAAGGCATGCAGACGGCTTCCTGGTAATCGCGCGCCACCAGCTGGCGGGCGAGGTCCAGTGGTTTCAGCCGAGCCTCGGGATCGGGTTCCAGCGCCAACTCGCCCCGCGGGGCATGGGTGGGAATGTGTTCATAGCCGTGGATGCGGGCCACTTCCTCGATCAGATCCTCTTCGCGCTCGATGTCGAAACGGGCGCTGGGCGCCTTGGCGCACCAGCCATCGTCGGTCTCGGTGACCTCGAGCTGCAGCGCGCCGAGAATGCGCCCAACCTCTTCATCGGCAATGTGCAGGCCGAGGACCCGTGCAAGACGCGCGCGGCGCAGGACCACGGGGGCGTTGCGTGGTACGTCGGCGGGCTGCTCCGCACCCAGCAGGGGCCCGGCCTGCCCGCCTGCGATCGCACACAGCAGGGCGCTGGCGCGTTCCAGCGCCCGTGCCGGAAGTTGTGGATCCACGCCGCGTTCGAAGCGATGCGAGGCATCGGTATGCAGGCTCAGCTTGCGCGCCCGGCCCGCAATGGCCCGGGGGGCGAAGTGGGCGCTTTCCAGAAACACGTCGCGGGTGGCATCGGTGACACTGGACTCGAGGCCGCCCATGATGCCGGCCACGGCCAGCGGCGCCTCGTCATCGGCAATGAGCAGAAAGTCGGGGGTCAGGGTGACTTCGTTGCCGTCGAGCAGCGTCAGCTGCTCGCCTTCGGCCGCGTGACGCACCCGGATCGCGCCCGTGAGCTTGGCGTTGTCGAAGGCATGCAGTGGCTGCCCGGTTTCCAGCATCACGTAGTTGGTCACATCCACCACCGCGCTGATCGGCCGCAGACCAGCGCGGCGCAGGCGCTCGGCCATCCACGGCGGCGTCGCTGCGCCCGTGTTGATACCCTCGATGATGCGGCCCAGATAGCGCGGGCAATCCGCACCGGCCTGCAGGTGCACCTCGCGCCGCGCGGCACCGGTCACCTCCACCGGCGGGGGCACTTCGATCTTCAACTGCCCGCCGAACTGCGCAGCCACGTCGCGCGCCAGTCCCCACATCCCCAGGCAATCCGGGCGATTGGGAGTCAAGCCGATTTCGATGCTGGCATCGGGCAGACCCAGCGCATCAGCCAGCGGCGTACCGGGGACGGTTTCGCCGGACAATTCCAGAAGGCCGGATGCATCGGCGTCCACGCCCAGCTCCCTGGCCGAACACAGCATGCCGAAGGATTCCACACCGCGCAGCTTGGCCTTCTTGATCTTGATTGCACCGGGCAAGGTGGAGCCCACCATGGCCAGTGGCGCCTTCAGCCCGACCCGGGCATTGGGCGCGCCGCAGACGATCTGTACCGGCGCCTCCTGCCCTGCATCGACCATGCACAGCTGCAGCCGATCGGCGTCCGGGTGCGGCTCGGTACTGACGATCTCGCCCACCACCACACCGTCGAGCTGCGCGCCCACCACGTCGACGCCATCGACTTCCAGCCCCGCCATGGTCAGACGCTGCACCAGCGTGTCATGGTCGGCGGGAATATCGACGAGTTGACGGAGCCAGTTTTCGCTGAATTTCATGATTGAAGCGCCGGGAATGGGCAATGGGGCATCGGCAAACAGAACGCGCGGCGAGGCCCGTTCCCGCGAAATGAACTGTTGCTGGAGTTTAGACGGGGCATACAAGAACCTTGATCGTCATGCAGGTGCGGACTGCACGTCTCGCAGCCACGGACATCGGCGTATTCATCGCTTCGCCCGTTCTCAGGCAAACTGACCGAGGAACCGCAGATCGTTCTCGAAAAACGCACGCAGATCGTGCACGCCATAGCGCAACATGGCGAACCGCTCCACGCCGATGCCGAAGGCGAAGCCGGTATAGCGTTCCGGGTCGATGCCCACATTCGTCAGCACATTCGGGTGCACCATGCCGCATCCGAGTACCTCCATCCAGCGCTCGCGTCCGTCGTCGGTGTCCCAGCGGATGTCGAGCTCGGCGGAAGGCTCCGTGAAAGGGAAATAGCTGGGTCGGAAGCGCATCTCGAAATCGCGCTCGAAAAACGCGCGAACGAAGGTGGTCAGGGTGCCCTTGAGGTCGGCCATGCTCGAGGTCTCGTCGACCAGCAGGCCCTCGATCTGATGGAACATCGGCGAATGGGTCTGATCCGAATCGCTGCGATAGACCTTGCCCGGTGCAATGATGCGTACCGGCGGCTGCCGGTCTTTCATCGCGCGTATCTGCACCGGCGAGGTATGCGTGCGCAACAACCGCCCGTCATCGAAATAAAAGGTGTCATGCATGGCGCGCGCAGGGTGATGCGGCGGAAAGTTCAGCGCCCCGAAGTTGTGCCAGTCGTCCTCGATTTCGGGACCGTCGGCACGCTGGTACCCCAGCCGCGCGAAGATATCTGCCATGCGCTCGAGCGCGCGCATCACCGGATGCAGGCCGCCGCGGCCGGCATTGCGGCCGGGCAATGTGACATCGATGCGCTCCGACGCCAACCGTGCGTCCAGTGCCCGCTGCTCCAGCACCTGCCGGCGCTCGCCCAGTGCCCTGGCCACCTCGGCCTTGGCACGATTGATCGCGGCCCCGGCCTCCTTGCGCTCGGCGGCCGGCAGTTTGCCCAGCTGCTTGAGCTGCCCGGTGATGGAGCCGGATTTGCCCAGCAACCCCACGCGCAGCTGTTCCAGCGCATCAAGGCTGTCCGCTGCGGCGATGTCATTCAGTGCTGCGTGAACCAGGGATTCGGTATCGCTCATCAATCTCGACGTCCGCTGCAAGGCCGCCCCATTGGCTGGCCCGAAACAAGAAACAATACATCAGTGCACATGGGCGGTCCGCTGCAACGCAAATGGGGAAGGACTTGCGCCCTTCCCCATTCGAGGAAACCCGATGTCTGCCGCGGTGATCGGCCGAACCGGATGTCAGGCGGCGCGACCGCCCTCGAGCTCGTCCTGCAACGCCTTCAGTTCATCGAACTTGCCGGCAGCCGCCAGCTTGGCCTGCTTCGGCCACGTGGCCGGATCGTGCGATGCAAAGCCGCTGCCGGCCTCGTGCAGCAGTTCACTCAACTTCTCGACACTGGTCCCGGCCAGCTCGGCGAAGCTGTCGATGCCGTTCTCGTGCAGCAACTCGGCAGTTTTCGGACCGATCCCATCGAGGCGGGTCAGATCGTCACCCTTGGCGGCAGACTTCTTGCTCGCGGCTTTTCCGGGCGTCGCCTTTGTCTCGGCGGCCTTCTTCGGCGCGGCTTTCTTGCCGGGCGCAGCGCTCTTGCCGTCCAGCGCCAGCTTGGCCTGCTCGGCAATGGCGCCGAACGCCTTGATGTCGTGCACGGCGATATCGGCCAGCACCTTGCGGTCAACCTCGATGCCGGACTTGTTCAGACCGTTGATCAGGCGGCTGTAGGACAGGCCGAACTGACGCGCCGCGGCGTTGATGCGCGTGATCCACAGCGAGCGGAACTGGCGCTTCTTCTGCTTGCGGCCGATATAGGCGTACTGACCGGCCTTGATGACGGCCTGATTGGCGGCGCGGAACACCTTGCGGCGGGCATTGTAATAGCCCTTCGCGCGGCCGATGATTTTCTTGTGACGACGACGGGCGACAACGCCCCGCTTGACTCGTGCCATGGGTGTCTACTCCTGACCTGTTTTTTAGGAATACGGCAGCATGCGTTTGACCGCCTTGCTGTCGCAGTCGCGCAGATGATTGGGCGCACGCAGACCGCGCTTACGCTTGGTCGACTTCTTGGTCAGGATGTGCGACTTGAAGGCATGGCCGGCCTTGAAGCGGCCTGTGGCCGTCTTGCGGAACCGCTTGGCGGCGGCCCGATTGGTCTTGATCTTGGGCATGAAAATGCTCCATTTTTCTCTAGTTGACGGTCCCAGGCGGCCTCATCGGCGCTTTCCAGTCCTGCCCGGATCGGTTGATTGCGACCCCTCCAGACGGGCCGAACCGCAAATTTTACAATGAATTCGCGCGCGATGGAATACATGCAGATAACAAAAGCCGGCGGACAGTGCCCGCCGGCTTGCAGAACGCACACAGGCGCATCGTGCAGCACACGACCGCCTCTCGCGGCGTCTGGCCTCAGGTTTTCTTCTTCGGCGCGATCATCATCACCATCTGCCGCCCTTCCAGGCGCGGAAACTGCTCCACGGAGCCTTCTTCGCCCACATCGTTCTGCACGCGCTTGGCCAGCTCGTGACCCAGTTCCTGATGACGCATCTCGCGGCCGCGGAAACGAATGGTCACCTTGACCTTGTCGCCTTCTTCGAGGAAGCGGAAGACATTGCGCAGCTTGATCTTGTAATCGCCCACGTCCGTATTTGGACGGAACTTCACTTCCTTGATCTCGACCTGCTTGGTCTTCTTGCGCGCCGCGTTGGCCTTCTTCTGCTGCTCGAACTTGTACTTGCCGAAATCCATGATGCGGCACACCGGCGGATCGCCGTTGGGCTGGATCTCGACCAGATCGAGCCCCGCGTCCTGGGCCATTTCCAGTGCTTCGTCGCGCGACAGAATGCCGACCTGCTCGCCGTCCGCGGCAATGACGCGCACGCGTGGCACGCGAATGTCCTGGTTACGGCGATTACTCTTGTTGTCGGTGGTGGCGATACCTCGTCCTCCCAGCAGATGTCATGAAAATACCGGACGCATCGATCAAGGATGCGCCTCGGCGTCCAGTCGCGCGGTGAAGTCGGCCAGCGGCATGCTGCCCAGATCCTCCCCCGCACGGGTTCGCACGGCGATGGTGCCCGACGCCTTTTCGCGATCTCCGACCACGATCAGATAGGGCACCTTGCTCAACGTATGCTCGCGAATCTTATAGCCGACCTTCTCGTTGCGCAAATCGGCCTCCACGCGGAAACCTTTGTCGACAAGGGTTTGCGCCACCTCACCGGCGTAGTCGGCCTGTGCATCTGTGATATTGAGCACCACGGCCTGCTGCGGAGCCAGCCAGGCCGGAAACAGCCCGGCATGGTGTTCGATCAGGATGCCGATGAAACGCTCCATGGAACCCACGATGGCGCGATGCAGCATCACGGGGTGCCGGCGCTGGCTGTGCTCGTCCACGTATTCCGCACCCAGTCGCTCGGGCATGGAGAAATCCACTTGCATGGTGCCCACTTGCCAGGCACGGCCAATCGAATCGCGCATGTGGTATTCGATCTTGGGCCCGTAGAAAGCGCCCTCGCCGGGCAACTCGCCCCACTCCACACCGGCTGCGCGCAACGCGGCGCGCAAGGCCTCTTCGGATGTGTCCCAAACCTCGTCCGAGCCGATGCGATCTTCCGGGCGCAGCGCGATTTTCAGGTCGATGTCCTTGAAACCGAAATCGGCATACACCTTCATGGCTTGACGATGGAATGCCGTGACTTCGGACTCTATCTGCTGCGGCGTGCAGAACACGTGACCGTCATCCTGGGTGAACGCACGCACACGCATCAGCCCGTGCAGCGCGCCAGAGGGTTCGTCGCGGTGGCAGCTGCCGAATTCGCCGTAACGGATCGGCAGGTCACGATAACTGTGCAGGCCGGCATTGTAGATCTGCACATGGCCGGGACAGTTCATCGGCTTGAGCGCGTATTCGCGCTTCTCCGACTCGGTGAAGAACATGTTGTCCTGGTAGTTGTCCCAATGGCCGGATTTCTTCCACAGCGACACGTCCAGGATCTGCGGACAGCGCACCTCGGCATACCCCGAATTGCGGTACACGCCGCGCATGTACTGCTCCACCTGCTGCCACAGCGCCCAGCCCTTGGGGTGCCAGAACACCATGCCCGGGCCTTCATCCTGCTGGTGGAACAGCTCCATGGCCTTGCCGATCTTGCGGTGATCGCGCTTCTCGGCCTCTTCCAACTGGTGCAGATAGGCCTTGAGCTGCTTGTCGTTGATCCACGCCGTGCCGTAGATGCGCGTGAGCATGGCGTTGTCCGAATCGCCGCGCCAGTAGGCTCCGGCCACCTTCATCAGCTTGAACGCGCGCAGCTTGGAGGTATTGGATACGTGCGGGCCGCGGCACAGGTCGGTGAACTCGCCCTGGGTATACAGCGACAGCTCCTCGCCGGGCGGAATATCCTCGATGATCTCGGCCTTGTACTCCTCGCCCATGCCGCGGAAGAACGCTACCGCCTCGTCGCGCTCCTTGACGGTGCGTGTGACCGGCAACGCTTCACCCACGATCTTCCTCATCTCCGCCTCGATCTTTTCCAGATCCTCGGGCGTGAAGGCACGCTCGTAGGCAAAATCGTAATAGAAGCCGTTGTCGATGACCGGGCCGATGGTGACCTGCGCGCCCGGATACAGGCGCTGCACGGCCTGCGCCAGCAGATGCGCCGTGGAATGGCGCAGGATCTCCAGCGCCTCGGGGCTCTTGTCGGTGACGATTTCCAGGCGGGCGTCGTGGTCGATGGAGAAACTGGAATCGACCAGGGCGTCGTCCACCTTGCCGGCCAGTGTGGCCTTGGCCAGGCCGGCGCCGATGGATGCCGCGACATCCTGCACGGTCACCGGGTGCTCGAAGGGTTTCTTGCTGCCGTCGGGGAGTGTGATTTCAATCATGGTCAGTTGTATTCAGACAATAAAAAAGGGC
This sequence comes from uncultured Gammaproteobacteria bacterium, assembly GCA_963747595.1. GTDB lineage: Bacteria > Pseudomonadota > Gammaproteobacteria > Xanthomonadales > Rhodanobacteraceae > Oleiagrimonas. Next base: position 591,933 of record CAVVFO010000001.1, on the reverse strand, counting down.
GCTGCGCGCCCTTCGAAGTGGCCCGGCGCGAGATGTCACTGTTGAAAGTGCGTCGTGCTCATGTCGCACACTCGACCGGCAGTTGCCTGCAGGCCACCCGGTTCATTCATGAATGCCGGAAACTAGCCCGGCCTCGGCATGGTGTCAACGCCGGCGCGTCTTACTGACCCGTGATCGACCTGCCCGCCAGAGCCAGAGTGGACATCATCCACCGCACCCCGGCCGTCAGAAATAGAATCCGAAGTTGATGTTGAGTCGATGATCGACCTTGCCATTCCCGGCCATGCTGCCGCCGATGAACGGCTGGTTGCGCGCGGTGACGAAATCGAAATAGGTATACAGGTCGCCTGCCGAGACACCAATTCCCAGCACATCCATGAACGTGCTGGGCAACTGTCCGGACTTGTTGGTGACCAGCGAATAGTCGTTGTAGAAATCCAGGCCGTGGATCGGCCCCCACTGCACCGGCTGGTGGTATTTCAGGTTGAACGTGTACGAATCGGCCCTGGCAGCGATGGAATCGTAGAAATCGTACGCGCCCACGGCCAGGCGAACGGCGCCGCCAACGACGTTGTACCGATAGCGGGCGGCCTGCGCCTGCACGTTCAGGTGCTTGTAGTCCGCATCCATGTGCAGCGCATAGGCAGCGTAGTCGCCAAGGCTGGAATCGAGCCCCTGCAGGCCACCGTGCAATCCGGATGCGCCCAGCTCCACCTTCAGGTCATCATTGGGCTTGAGTGTGTAGGCCACGCGCGCGGCACTGGTATCGATGCTGCCGGCAGGAGTCATCGGCTGGGCGAAGTTGCCCTCACTCGGCGCGCGCACGCCGACCACGTTGTAGGAATAGCTGTCCTTGCGCTGGGCGCCGGTGCCGACTCCACCCTGTGCATCGTTCTTGAAGAACGCCAGCTGCACGTTCCATGGATCGCCCGAATACACGTACTCCACCCCGGCATGGTAGGTGTCCTCCAGGCCCAGGTAGTAGTTGGAGCTGAAGAAGTAGTTGTGCGAGTCGTACGGCTGGTTGCCGAACGGAATGCGCGTGATGCCCACCTGCAGCTGCGAGGTCTTGCTGAAATCGTAACCGAGCCAGGCATACTTGATCGCGCTCATGTACTGGAACCAGCGCCATTCGGCCTGCAACTCGATGTTGTCCACCTTGCCGCGCATGTTCAGGCGGAAGATGTCGAAATCGATATCGCCGCGTCGACGCACATTGTTGTGGTTGTAGTCCTCGTAGCTGTACTGGAACCGCATCGCACCCCCGAACTTGATGCCCTCCTTTTTCCTTGTCGATGTTTCCTTCTTCTTTTTCTGCTTCTCGATGCTGGCCAGCTTTTGCTTGACCTTGTGCTGCCGCTTATCTGCACGTGCCTGTTTCGCGCGCATGGCATCCAGCTGCTTCTGCAACGCGTCGATCTGCTTCTGCATGGCATCGATTCTGGCCGCCATGGCCGACTGGTCGCTCTCGCCCGATGACCCGTGGCCAGTGTCCGCGGCGAGCGCCGCACCAGAAACAGCCAGCGACACGGCAACGCACAGCGCAAGCGTGAAGGTACGGGTGGGTCCGTGCATGCCGGTCCTTTTCATGTGCAGGCGCCGGGCAGCCATGCGGCGCCCGGCGGGAGCTTGCATTGAACGTGCGTCAGTGAGCGCCGCCGGTCCACTGCGCCACCTTGGCCGGATGACTCGCTACCCACTGCCTGGCGCTCGATGAGGGGCTGCTTCCGGATTTGCGCGCGTCGGCCATGACCTGCTGCATCTCGTCCGGGGTCCACTGGAAACTGTCCAGGATCGCGTATGCCCCGGGGTGGTCCTTCTTCAGCCCCTTGCGCGCCAGCGTGTCGATGTTGTCGGGCTTGCCGTACACGCCTTTGGGATCCTTCAGGTATTTCAGCTTCCAGCGCGCCCACATCCAGTGCGGTGACCAGCCGGTGACCACGATCCACTTCTTGTTCTGGATCGCGCTCTTGAGCGCGGCCGTCATGGTCGCGCCGCTGCCGGCCACCAGCTTCTCGGGCAGGTTGTACTGCTTGATGACTTTCTGGGTCAGGCCCATTTCGCCGGCGCCGGGGTCGATGCCGACGATACGGTTCTGGAACTTGTCCGCGTGGTCCCTGAGCTGGGGAATGGAATCGATGGTGACGTAATCGGGCACCACCAGCCCCAGCCGCGTCCCGTGGTCCAGGTTCGGGCCCAGGTTGTTCAACCGGTCCTTGGTCCTGGCGTAGTAATTGGCATGCGTCGTCGGCAACCACGCGCAGACGGTGGCGTCGGCATCGCCGTTGGCAATGGCGGTGTACATGGCCGCGCCGCTGACCGACACCGTCTTCACGCGGTACCCCTTGTCCTGCAGCACGTCTTTCATCACGTTGGTGGCCGCCGTGCAGCTGGACCATTCCACGTAGACCAGCTTGATGGTGCCGCCGGCCTTCGGCTTGGCCGCCGTGCCACCGTTCACGGAAGACGCTGCGGAACTGGACGCGCCGGCTGCCTGCGACCCGCCACCGGAGGAATTGCCGCTGTTGGAACACCCGGACACGGCAAAAGCCATGGCCGCCGCCAGCATGATTGCGGTACTGGAGCGAATGGACATGATGTCTTTCATCGGATGACTCCCGTGGAAAACCCTGTGTGTGTCTGCACAAAAAAACTCACTTGCTGGCGGACGCGGACGACCCGCTGCCGATACGCTGGGTGATGCGATCCAGGATCATCGCCAGGATCACGATGGCGATGCCCGACTCGAACCCCTTGCCCGGCTGCAGGCGCTGGATCGCCTGCCAGACCTCGCCGCCGAGTCCGCCGGCGCCGATCATGGCGGCGATCACCACCATCGACAGCGCCAGCATGATGGTCTGGTTGACACCCGCCATGATGGTCGGCACGGCCATCGGCAACTGCACCTTGAACAACTTCTGCTTGCGCGAGGAACCAAATGCATCGGCCGCTTCGATCAGATCGCCCGGCACCTGGCGGATACCCAGCGCAGTAAGCCGGATCGTCGGTGGCGTGGAGAAGATCACCGTGGCCACGCTGGCCGAGACCGCACCCAGACCGAAAAACGGAATGGCCGGAATCAGGTACACGAATGCCGGCATGGTCTGCATGAAATCCAGGATCGGCATCACCACTTTCGAGGTGCGCCTGTTGAGCGCCGCAGCAATGCCCAGCGGCAGGCCGATGGCCACTGCGATCAGGGTCGAGATCAACACCAGGGTGAAGGTCTCGATGGTGGGATGCCACAGGCGCAGATTCCACAGGAACAGCAGGCCCAGCACGGTGAACAGGCCCACCCGGCGCCCAGAGACACGCCAGCCGATGATTGCCACGATGATGATCAACACCCATGGTGGGACCCACAACAAGCCGGCAACGATGCCATCGATCAGGATCGAAACGCCGTGACTGAGCGCCTGCGTGAGCCAGGAAAAGTTGCGGGTCAGCCAGTCCAGCGCGACATCGGTCAAGTGTGCCAGCGGAAATTTCGGAATCATGAAATTCATGCCGCATCGCTCCGTTCCGTTTCGCTGTCCGCGACCTGCTGCTGGCCCGGTTCGTTGTTTTCAGCCAGCGCCGTGAGCACGCCGGCACGCGTGACCACGCCGAGCACCTTGCGATCGGCATCGACCACCGGCAGCAGCCAGCGCCAGTCCGCCAGGATGCCGATGATGCGCATCAACGGTTCGTCCATCGGCACGGCAGGGGTTTCCTCCACCAGCGACTCGATGGTGTCCAGGCCGTCTTTGACCGCCTGGCTGCACGCTTCCGCGCTGACCGTTCCCAGCAGCGTGTAATCGCGTTTGACCACCAGCAGACTGGCGTAATCCTCGTCGGCCATCTTGCGCAGTGCCGTGCGCGGGCCATCGCTTGGGAATGCCAGCACGCGTGCACGCTGCAACACCGAGTGCGCGGTGAGTACGCGCGACATGTCCACGTTCTCGACGAAACGCTCCACGTACGCATTGGCCGGATTGTGCAGAATCTCCTCGGGCGTGCCGATCTGCACCACGCGCCCGTCCTTCATCAGCACGATACGGTCGCCCACCTGTAGTGCTTCGTCCAGGTCATGGGTAATGAACACGATGGTTTTCTTCACGCGTTGCTGCAGCTGCATGATCTCGTGCTGCATGTCGCGCCGGATCAGTGGATCGAGCGCACTGAACGCCTCGTCCATCAGCAAGATGTCCGGCCCTACCGCCAGCGCGCGCGCCAGCCCGACACGCTGTTGCATGCCGCCGCTCAGTTGCCCGGGATACGACTCGGACCAGCCTTTCAATCCCACCAGTTCCAGCGATTCGTTGGCGCGCCGGCGGCGCTCATCCCTGTCCACGCCCTGGATTTCCAATCCATAGGCCGCGTTGTCCACCACCGTGCGGTGCGGGAACAACGCAAAATGCTGGAACACCATGCTGATCTTGTGCTGGCGCAACTTCAGCAATTGCTCGCGATCGAACTGCGTGATGTCCTCGCCGTCGATGTACAAGTGGCCGCGGGTAGGTTCGTTGAGGCGATTGAGGCAGCGGATCAACGTGGACTTGCCGCTGCCGCTGAGCCCCATCACCACCAGGAATTCGCCTTCCTCGACCTCGAACGATACATCGGCGCAACCCACCGCATATCCGGCATCGCGAATCTCCTTGTTGCTCTTGCCCGCGTCGAGCAAACGCAACCCCTGCTTCGGGTGCGGCCCGAATATCTTGGTGAGATTCTCGACCTTGATTTTCGCCATCGCTCGCGTCCCTAAAGGAAGAAAAGGGGCCTGTACCCTGGTGGTGGCCGGCAAGGTACGACGGACGACAAACCCGCCGCCGTGTACGGAACCGGCTTTTTGCTGTTGCGCCATCCACCGTATTCCTATGTCCACGCGCACTCAAGTTCATCCGCGAATGTTCAAGTAGACGACCTGAAGACGCGCATCCGAGCCGGGTGCAGGCATGCATCCCCGCCCCGGCTTTCACGTCGCAGCAGGATCCCGATGCAGCATCGCGGCCAGGCCGCTGTAGCGACGGGTGCTGCGGGTGACGGCGTGGTGCAGGGTGGCGTCGGTCGCGATCAGGGTGACGCTGTGGCGAGCGCGGGTAACGGCGGTATAGAGCAGTTCGCGACCGAGCACGCGTGCATCGCTTTGCGGCAGCACGATGTCGACCGCGTCGAACTCCGAGCCCTGCGCCTTGTGGATGGTCATGGCATAGGCGCTTTCGCACTCCGGCAATGCGGCCAGGGCCAGTTTGCGCACGCCGCCATCGGCGGCGGGAAACCAGGCGCGCAGCGTGCCTTCCACGTCCGCCAGCACGATGCCGATGTCGCCGTTGAAGAGCTCGGTTCCGTAGTCGTTGCGGGTGACCATCAACAATCGACCCGGGTAATCGGTTTGCTCCGGCGCGATGCCCGCATGCTGACGCAAGGCCCGCTCGAAGGCGGCGTTGAGCGTGCGGCTGCCGGAGGGGCCGTCGCGCAACGCGGTGAGAATGCGGTGCGAACCGGAACGTTCCAGCGCCAGCCGCGGATCATCACATGCAGCCAGCGCGGCGAAACGCTCCAGGTGCCGTGCAACCAGAACGTCCGCAGGACGCTGCGCGGCATCCGGATCCAGCCGCACGCCGGCAAACGCATTGCTGGACAAGCCCGCGCGCAACGCCTGCACGTCGCCATCGCGAATGTGCCCGGCCACACGGCCCAGCCCGCTGTCGTCGCCGAAACGATGCGAACGGCGCAGGCCGATCACGGCGTCGGCGAACGGCGAGGCGTCGGCATCCGCCGCAACCGGAACGCCGGTCACGGATCCGACCAGCGCCGCACGTGGCGGCGACATCGCACCATCAACCGCGGCCGCGCACACGGCCGCGAGCACGTTGCCGGCTTCGACCGAAGCCAACTGGTCGCGGTCGCCCAGCAGCACCAGGCGCGCCGTCGATGGCAGGGCTACCAGCAATTTGGCCATCAACGGCAGATCGACCATGGAGACTTCATCAACGACCACCAGATCGGTATCCAGCGGATGCCCGGCATGGTGGCGGAAGCGGCTGCTGCCGCGGCGCACGCCGAGCAGGCGATGCAGCGTCGAAGCCGTCTGCGGGATGGCCGCGCGCACGCTCTCGTGCACATCGAGTTCCGCAACGCGCAGGCGCAACGATTCGCCGAGGCGCGCCGCCGCCTTGCCGGTGGGCGCGGCCAGATGCACGCGCGGCGCCGGCTCGCCCGCGCGCAGACGCTGCCCGATCCAGGCGGCCAGCAGCCACAGCACGGTGGTGGTCTTGCCGGTGCCGGGACCGCCGGTGATCACGGTCAGCGGCGAGAGCAGACCGGTCAGCGCGGCCACGGCTTGCCAGTCCGGTTGCTCGGCATCCAGCTTGAAGAATGGGCGCAATGTCTCGCGCAAGGCGTCGTCATCGACAGCTTCGGCATTGCGTGCCAGAAGGCCGTGCAACACACGCGTCACGTCACGCTCGTAATGGTAATAGCGGCCCAGCCAGACGTTGCCGCGCCCGTCGTAAAGCAACGGTACGATGCTTTCGTCGCGCGCTGGTTCGGCCAGGCGACTGGCTTTCAATGCGACCGTCAGCATCGACACATCCGGCAACGCGGGCAGATGCACGCCTTCCGGACACGCCTCGGCCAGCACGTCCGCAAGATGCTCCAGCGGCAGGCAGCTATGGCCCTGCGACACAGCCAGCGACGCAGTTGCCGCAACCAGACCCAGCGCCGGATCAACCTCGGCATCCAGACCCAGCAGACAACGCCCGATCTCGACGTCGAACGGGCGCAGCACACCGATCCCGGCCAGACGCTGCAGCGTATCAACGCCAGCCGCGCCCGCCTCACTTCTCACGTCTCCCGCCTCACTTCTGCTCTTCATGCCGCCACCTCCGGCGCGTGCAGAAGGCGATCCAGCGCCTCGATCAAGGCCTCCGGCGGACAGTCGGCGTAGATGCCGTTGCCGGCGGCGCCCGCACCCATGCCGCGCAGGAACAGGTAGCGCACGCCGCCGAAATCGCGTGCGTAGTCGTAATCGTCCCCCAGCACCCGACGCAACCAGCGATGCAGGGCCACGGTGTAGATCAGGTACTGCAGGTCGTAATCACTGGCGCGCACCGCTTCGTGCAGACGATCGGGTGCGTAGTCGCCGGCGTGGTCGCCCAAGTGGTTGGTCTTGTAGTCGGCGATCCACCAGCGCCCATCGTGCACGAACACCAGATCGATGATGCCGTTCATCAGTCCGGCCAGCCGCGCGCCGACATGCGCAAACGACTGCCGGTGGGTCTGATAGCCATGTTCATGCAGCAGGGTCAGCAACGCGCGTGGATCGACGCCGGCGATGCCGAAATGGAACTCCATCTCCGCGCGGTACTGTGCCGGCGGCAATGTGGCCAGACTCAGATCGTCCAGCATCGGCGTGCGCAGGCTGGTGGTGATGAGGTCGGTCACCGCCTGTTCCGCTGCGGGACCGGAAAGCCCCTGCCCGGCCAACGCGCGCGCCACGCCCTTTCGCTGCGTGTTTGGCACGGGATCGGCGGCCCAGTCGGAAAAATCGGCGTGCTCCAGCGCATCGTGCACGGCGCTGCCGAAACGGCTGCCGCGCAGGCCGGCGAGTGCGGGCAGGCGTTCGCCGCGTTCTGTTTCCGTCAGCGTCGGCACCACCGGCATGTCGTGCCCACCCTCGGCCAGACGCGAGAAGCTGTGGCTGCGCCAGTCGCGATCCAGGGTGCGGACAAACGTGCGTGCATGGCGGGGAGAGGTATCCGGTTCCGGCTGGCGACGCGGGAGTGTTCCGACGGGCAGCTCGACCCGCTGCACCTGTTGTCCGGCACGCTGCATCAACGGCTCCAGCCCCTGTTCCAACACCCAGTCGAGCACCCGTTGCTCCGACCTGTTCTTCGGCGCGCCGACACTCAACCAGCAGGCATGGCGCGCGCGTGTCACACCCACATAGAGCTTGCGCACGCCTTCGGCCAGCTCCTCGTGCTGGTGTGCATCCAGGGCCGCCTGCTCATCCTCGGTGCGCGAACCCTTGTCGTTGAGGATGAAACGCCGTACCAGCTCATCGCCCGCATGAAATCGCGCGAACGCGCCCTTGCCCGGCATCCTTGCCTGCATGTAGGCGGCGAACGGCAGGAACACCAGGTCGAACTCCAGCCCTTTGCTGGCATGCAGCGTCATGATCTGCACGCGATCGGCATCGCTTTCCAGACGCAATTGTTCGTCTTCGTTGAACGCATCGGCCAGCGCCATGCGCTGAGCCAGCCAGTCGCGCTGGGCGTGCGCGCTGGACAACCGGCGCGCTTCGGCCTGCAGGGCGTCACCCAGCTGCATCAGGTTGCTCAAGGTCCGCTCGCCGCCGGGTTCGGCCAGAAGCCGCGCAGCATGCTGCTCGCCAAGGCGCTCGATCATGGCCAGCACGCCGCGTTCCAGCCAGCGCGTGCGCAGGTCGTCCAGCTCGGCGCGCCAGTCGGCATCTTCGTCCTGCATGCTGCGCAGGTCGCTCAGGCGCCGGCCGAGCAGGCGCGTGGACAGCGCACCGCGTGCCAGTCCGGCATGTCGCGGCGTCAGCAGCGCATCCAGAATCTGCCGCAGTTCGGTCGCCTCATCCGAGGCAAAGACGCTCTCGCGCCGCTGGCACACGGCGGCCACGCCGGCCTTGGCGAGCGCGTCCTGTACCTGCATGGCCTGCCGGTTGGAGTCGACCAGCACGGCGATACTGCCGGGCTGCAGCGGATCGCCGCCCAGCGTGACCGCACGCGGGGCCAGCAGCCACGCGATTTCACCGGCGCAGGCATCGGCCATGGCCTGCTCGACGATGTCCTTGTTGCTGGTGGCAAGATCGCCGGGCAGCTCCCACACGGTCATGGGCGTCAGCGGCTGCCCGCCCGCGCGCAGTGCGCCATCGTCGACGTGGCCCCCCGGCTTGACCTCTTCGAAGGCGATGCCCGGCTCCACGAAGACGTCTTCGCGGCCACCGAACAGGCCCGCGCAGGCCGCGAGCAGCCCCGGCGCGGAACGGTAGTTGCGGTCCAGCCGCCAGCACTCGGCCGCCAGCTTCCGCGCACGCAGATATGCATGCACGTCGCCGCCACGAAAGCCGTAGATGGATTGCTTGGGATCGCCGATGCAGAACAGCGCACCGTGATCGGCGTACAGACGCCGGAAGATCGCGAACTGGCGGGCATCGGTGTCCTGGAATTCGTCCACCAGCGCCACCGGATATTGCTTGCGCAGGGCATCGCGCAACGTGTCGCCGCGCGGGCCATCGTCCAGACCTTCATGCACCCACTCGATCTGGTCGGCATAGGACATGCGCGCCAGCTCGCGCTTGCGTGTGCGCAGCCAGTCGCGGGCATCGTGGATCAGATCGTGCAGCACCACCGCCGTCTGCCGGTCGACATGCGCCTGCCATGCCCTGTCGGCTTCCAGCCACATAGCGATGGCATCGAAAGCGGCATGTCCGGGAAATGGGGGCTTGCCCTTGTTCGGCGCGTTCGCCAATTTGCTGCCCGAAAACTTTTCAAGCCGTTTGACGCCGGGCCAGCCGCCTCCCAGCAGTTGTTGCTGCATGTCCTCCAGTTCATCGAGGCTGCTCACCCCGTATGTCCGGCCGTTGAGGTGTTTTGCCTTGAAGGCTTCCGCAAACACCGCCACGGCCTCGTCACCACCTTCCACCCAAGCATCCACCAGGTCCTCGCGCAGCGTGTTGGGGTCCGGCGGAATGCTGTCGCTATCCGGCGTGGCGAAGGGTCGTGACCTCCCCACCTCACTGCCATCATCCCGGCGAAGGCCGGGACCCAGTGCCTGCATGTCTCCGGCGGCCAAAGACGCTGGGTTCCGGCCTTCCTCGCTCCTCAAAGCCGAGTCCATCCCTGCACTCTCCCCGCGTGCGCCGGAATGACGATCAGGAGTGGGACTTTCGTGATGTTCCGATGCATTGCCGGTGGCGGCAGGCTCGATGCGCCCGCTGAAATCGACCAGGTCCCCGAGCGTCCTGGCCAGCGCCTCGGGATCGCTGCCGAATTTCCCGAGCGCCTTGCGCGACGCCGCATCGTCGTTCGATGCCAGTCGCAGCCACGCATCGGCGGCAAACTCCTTCAGAAGATCATCATCGCCCGGCTCCAGCGCCACCTCGCCGCTGACGTTTTCGATCAGCGCCGCATGCTCGCGCAATACGCGCTGGCAGAAACCGTGGATAGTGAAGATGGCGGCCTCGTCCATGCCCTGCACAGCCTGGTCCAGCCGACGCGCCAGACTGTCCGCGCTCTGGTTGGAGCTTTGCAGCGTGCGCCGCAGCAAGACCAGCGCCCAACACTCCTCGTCCGTCAATGCTTCGGGTGGTGGCGCGTCCGCTTCCAGCCACGACGGATGCGCGGCCACCTTTGCGCACTGCCGCAGCCGTTTGCGCAGGCGCTGACGCAATTCCTCGGTGGCGGCCTTGGTGAAGGTCATCACCAGAATGTCGCGTACATGCAGTTGCTTTTCGACCAGCAAACGCACGTACAGGCCGGCGATGGTGTAAGTCTTGCCGGTGCCGGCGCTGGCCTCGATCTGCCGCACGCCCTTGAGCGGCACGCGCAGGGCCATGTCGGTGTCGGCGATGTTCTGCAGCGGCTCGATCATGGCGCACCTCCATCGGCCAGCGCCTGACACAGGGGCATGTACACGCGGGTAGCCAGTTCCTCGAAACGCGCCTGCAGTTCGCCGCCATCCAGCAACGGCCGGCCGCGAAGCGCCAGCGCAAACCATGGGTCGCTGCTTTCGGCGTAGCCGTTGAAGCCGCCGGTCCAGGCGTCCTCGGCCGCTTTTTCCACGGTCCATGGCTTGTGATCGCCGAACTGTTTGCTGATCCATGAAAAGGCGGTGCGCGGCGGCAACGGCAACGGTTCACGCTGCCCATCGAGATACATGTCCAGCAGCCCGGCCAGCAGCTCGTGTGCCTTGTCCTGATCCGGCATCGCTGGTTGCCACGGCAGGCCCCACGCGGAGCTCCTGCCCTGATCCCGGCCCCAGGCCCGACACGGCGTCGGTCCGTCCAGCGCGGTGATGACCAACGCGCCCAGCCACCAGCGCAGCCAGCCACCGGCGCTGCCGGAATTGCCGATCCAGGCGCTGTAGCCGCCCTCGTGCAGGTCGTCGAGCACGCCCTCGAGGATGCGCCCCTCGCCCAGCTCCAGACGGAACCGGCGCGGCGGCAATGCAGCATGGCGATCCCGCCAGTCACGCCATCGCCGCAACCCCGGGCCGAGTGTATCCAGCGTGGCATTGAACTCCACCCGCCCCCATTCCAGCGGCGGCAACAGCGCACGGGCGCGCAGCGGCCGCAAGGCATCGCCCAGTGCATCGACGCTGTCGCGGGCATGCCGCGCCAGCGCCGCATCCAGCTGATGCCTCTGCAGACCGTCCAGGGTCAGCGGTTCGCGGGTGTCGGTCACGGCGGCGGCGTCCGACAGCGACAGCCCGGCCTGCCGCTGCAGAAACGCCTGCGCCGGATTGCGCAGGAAATGCTGCAACGCGCCCAGCTCCACCGCATCGGCATCTTCGCGCGGTGACCACTGCACATCGACGAAGGTGGGCAGCGTGTCCCTGCGCGGGCCGGCACCGGTCGCGGCCAGCCATTCGTGACGATAGGTGAATACATGCGGATCGGCTTCGTCCTGAGCCCCATCGCGCGCGAACCCGTCGCGTGCGAACCCATCGCGCGCAAACAGGCGCGGCGAAAACGGCTGCATCGGATGCTGCGTGACCAGCGCCTTGCGCGCTGCCTCGGGATCACTGAAATAGCCCTCGCAAACGTGATCGAGCAGCTCGCTCAGCACCACCGAAGGCTCGATGGCACTGGCTTTTCGCATGTCGATGCCGGTGTAGCTCAGGTACAGCGTGTCGGTGGCCGCCATCAACGTCTGCAGAAACAGATAACGGTCATCCTCGCGCACCGAGCGGTCGCCGGGCTTGCGCCGTCCCTGCAGCCGGTCGATCAACACCCGGTTCAACGCATCGACCGGATCGCGCCGCGGAAAGGAGTCGGCATCCAGCCCCAGCACGCAGATCATCTTGAACGGCACGTTGCGCAGCGGCACCAGCCCGCACACGCTCACACCGCCGGCAAGAAAACGCTGCTGCGGCGTACTGCCCTGCAGCTGTTCGGTGAGAAAGGCACGCACGGTCATCCAGTCCAGCGGCTGTGCGAAGCCGGCCGTGGCGGCGTGCTCGCCCAGCGCACGCAGGGCGTCGCGAATGGCCTCCATGGCGCGCTCTTCGTCGCGTCCTTCGGGGCGCGCGACCAGCCGGTCCAGCGTGCCGTTGAGCAACACCTGCCAATGGTCGGGCGTGTGCCTGCGGCGTTGCGTTGCGCGCAGGTCCAGCAGGATCCGCTGCAATCCGAACAGCGCGCCCAGCGCGGCCGCGTCGGCGCCCTCGATATCGGTCAGCGGCGCGATGCCATCCAGCAGGCGGCCCTCGGCCGCATCCCCGCTCATGTACCCCAGCAGCAGACGCCGGCGACCAAAGCGCCAGCTGTACTCCTCGAAGGCCGGCACGTCGTGCGCGGCGCGATCATCCGCATCCTCGCCCCAGCGGATGCCGGCGTCGTGCGCCCAGTCGCCCAGCGCTGCAAGCGCACTCTCGTCCAGCTCGAAACTGCGCAACACTGCCGGCACCGCCAGCGTTTCCAGCACGTCGGCAACGGTCAGACGCGAGGCGGGCAGATTCAGCACACGCAGGAACAACGCCACCAGCGCATGCGTTTCCGCATCCGGCCGATCGGCGATGGTCCAGGGAATGCGGCGCGCATCGTCGTACGCCGGGGCGCCGAACACGGCCTCCACGCACGGCGCATACGCGCTGAGCCTGGGCACCATCACGGCGATGTCGCGCGGCTCCAGCTGCGGATCGTTTTGCAGCAGGTCCAGCAACTGGTCGTGCAAGACCTGCACCTCGCGCAACGGCGAATGGCATACGTGCACGTGCAGGGAGCGGTCGGCGGGATCAACGGTGGCCAGCTTCGCTGCGTCATCGGGCGCCGCCAGCGTGATCACGTCCGCCTGCACGCGCTGCAGCAGCGTGGCGCGTTGCGGCTCTGTGTCGTCGGGAAGGTCTTCGAAATCCGGCTGCACCTGATCGTAATCGAACAGCTGCGCCACGAAATCGCGCCCCACCGCACCCAGCGACACCAGCAGCCGGTTCGGCAATTCGTCGAACAGCCCGCCCACCAGTTCGCCGCGCTGCACGGCGGCATCACGGCGGTCCGGAAGATCGCCCCAGTACTCGCGACACGGCGTGGGCAGGAAGAAATGCAGCTCGCAATGCCGCCCCAGCACGCCAAGCACGCGCAGCACGTCGGGCGAGACGTTGATGATGCCGAACGCGAACAGACGCGCCGGCAGACCCGGCGGCACCGGTGCGCCGTCCGGCGTGTGCCGTTCCAGGAACCGCCCCAGCAGCGCGCTGCGCGGCAGCTCGTCGACCGTGACCAGCCGACGCCAGAGTTCGGCTTGCGGATCGTCAGGCTCCTTGCCCCGCTCCCAGTCTTCCAGCAGATCCCGCCGATAGCCCTGATAACGCTCGAACAACTGCGCCAGATGGGCCGCCAGCTCGAATCGCCGCACCGCCGAGGAGGATTCGCCCACCAGATCGCGCAACGCCGGGGGCAGATGGTCATCATGCAGTCGATCCAGAATCCGCCAGCGCAGCACCTCGCGGTCGAACGCCGATGATTCCGGCAACTCCGGATGCGCCGCGCGCAACACTCGCCAGACCAGCTGCGCAGGTGCGATGAACTCCAGGTTGGCGGCCACGCCATGCCTCTCGGCCAGACGCTGCACCAGCCAGCGCTGCAGGCCCGGCTGCGGCACCAGCACCGTCTGCGGCACCAGCAGATCCGCCGGATCACGCTGCGCCAAACGCACGGCCAGCGCATCGGCCAGGCGGGCCAGATCGGTGTCGTAGTGAAGATGGAACATGCACGCCCCCGCTCGGAAGCGGCAAGCATGCCTCATCGGCGTCGCAGATGGCGAGATCGTGATTGCACCGCACCCCCATCTCTATCGCGTCTTCGGGCTGCAGAAAGCATCCCCGATGTTCATCATCCAGGGCGACATGACGCAAAATCCCTGGCTGAATCCAGTGAGCCATCAAGCCGGACTTCCTGGCGCCGCTAGCCAGGCATTCCACGCCCTTTCCGTCGGAAAACCGGCCATACCCCAGTCGTGGCCGGTTATAAGCCCATGCCGGCTCGTCCTTTCCCTGTCTGGCCCGGTCACGCCTATCATCACGCCTCCATTTGGACGTCCAAACGATGTCGGCATGACACAGCTATCCGCACTTCCCGTTCCTTCGCTCTCCGCGGAGAAAACCGCTTTGGCCGCGCAGCTGGTCCATGGGCTGGACGCCGCGGCGCTGCACTGGTTGTCAGGCTACATGGCAGGCGCCGCCGCAAGCTCTCCGGAAGGGGCCGCGCTGCCAAGCCCGCATCCTGCGGCCGAAAGGCTGCAACTGACGGTGCTGTACGGCAGTCAATCGGGGAATACCAAGCGGGTCGCAGAGCAGCTGGCTGCGCGCGCCGAAGCCGAAGGCATGACCGTGCGTCTGCTGCGTGCCGATGCCTATCCGTTGCACGAGCTGAAGACCGAGCGTCTGCTGTACGTGGTCATCAGCACCCACAGCACGGGCGACACGGTCGAGCCGCCGGATGATTCGCGGGCGTTGTTCGAACACCTTCATGGCCGCCGCGCGCCCCGGCTGCCGAAGCTGGCCTATGCGGTGCTGGGACTGGGCGACACCAGCTACCCGGAATTTTGTGTCATCGGTCAGAAGGTCGACCAACGCCTGGCCGAACTAGGAGCGCGGCGCCTGTTTGCCCGCGGCGACGCCGATGTGGATATCGAAACCGTGGCCAATCCGTGGACCGAAACGGCATTGACCGAAGCCCGCGCGCTGCTGCAGGAGAACTCCGCCCGTTCCGGGCAGGCCATGCCCGACGGCGTGGTCACGCCATTGCATCCGGTGCGGACGGCATGGACGCGCCAGCATCCGTTCCAGGCCGAGGTACTGGTCAACCAACGCATCGTCGCCAATGCAAGTGACAAGGATGTACGGCATATCGAATTGCTGCTGGAAGGCAGTGGCATCACCTATCAGCCTGGGGACGCCCTCGGTGTATGGCCAACGCAATCGTCTGCGCTCGTGGATGCGGTACTGGACACGCTGGACCTGGACGGCGGCAGCGCCGTCGCCGTCGGGCCGGAGACCCGGAGCCTGTCGGAATGGCTGAGCCAAAAGCGCGAACTGACCGGACTCACGCAGCCATTCTTGGCCGCGCATGCCGAGCGCGCCGACAGTGACGCGCTCAGGGCGCTGCTCGAACCCGATGCACGCGATGCGCTGACCACGCTGCTCGGCAACACGCCGTTGCTGGACCTGCTGCGACAGTACCCCGCCCACTGGAACGCCGACGCGCTGGTGGCTGCCCTGCGCCCGCTGGCTCCACGCATGTACTCGATTGCCTCCAGTCCGCGGTACGGCGAAGAAGAAGTCCACCTCACGGTCGATCGTCTGCACTACAGGAGCGGTGAGGAAGATCGCTGGGGTGTTGCTTCACACCACTTGTGCGCCCTCGCCGAGGGCGACAGGGTGCCGGTGTTCATCGAGGCCAATGAGCGTTTCCGCCTGCCGACCGACCCGAACCGCGACATCATCATGATCGGTCCGGGCACCGGCGTGGCGCCGTTCCGAGCCTTCGTGCAGGAGCGCGAGGCCACGAGTGCGAATGGTCGCAACTGGCTCATCTTCGGCGACCGGCATCGGCGCACCGATTTCCTCTATCAGCTGGAATGGCAGGCGGCCTTGAAAAGCGGTGCGCTGCAGCGTCTGGACGTGGCCTTCTCGCGCGATCAGGACGACAAGCTCTATGTGCAGCATCGCCTGCGCGAACACGGACGGAACCTCTATAACTGGCTGGCCAGCGGCGCGCACCTTTACGTATGTGGCGATGCCACGCACATGGCGCGCGACGTGAACGCGGCACTGATCGACATCATCGCCGAGCATGGTGGCAAGAGCCGCGAAGACGCCACCACGTATCTGAACGGCTTGCTGGCTGAAGGTCGCTAC
The DNA here is from genome assembly GCA_963747595.1 of uncultured Gammaproteobacteria bacterium. Classification (GTDB taxonomy): domain Bacteria; phylum Pseudomonadota; class Gammaproteobacteria; order Xanthomonadales; family Rhodanobacteraceae; genus Oleiagrimonas. The sequence goes on along the minus strand of CAVVFO010000001.1, from coordinate 575,841 downwards.
GCCCGCGATGTGTATTGAAACCGATACCCCTTGGGGCCGATGCACCGTAGGGCGGATCAAGGAACGCCAGTGACGGATCCGCCTGCTTGTCGCCAGCCATCCAAGGTTCCCGCAAGCAGGCGGCTCCGTCCCTTTGGTCCTTGAGCCACCCTACAAGACTCAACCACGCCATCAGGTACGTAGGGCGGATCAAGGAGCAACGCGACGGAGCCGCCCTACACAAAACGATAGCTTTTCTATCCGGACAGCATCATGACCACTCCACCCACCGAGATGGAACAACTCAAACTCGACAGCCGCCATCTGCGCGGCAGCATCGTCGAGGATCTGGCCGATCCGTTGACCGGCGCCATCAGCGACGATTCCACCAAACTGCTGAAGTTCCACGGCAGCTATCAGCAGGACGACCGGGACCTGCGCGAGGAGCGCCGCAGGCAGAAACTGGAGCCCGACTACCAGTTCATGATCCGCGCGCGCCTGCCCGGCGGCGTGCTCAGTCCCGCGCAATGGCTGGCGTTCGACGACATCGCGCAGCGCTACAGCAGCGGCGGCCTGCGCATCACCACGCGCCAGACCTTCCAGCTGCACGGCGTCATCAAGAGCGATCTCAAGGCCACCATGGCCGCCATCAATGCCACGCTCATCGACACCCTGGCCGCCTGCGGAGACGTCAACCGCAACGTGGTGTCTTCGGCCAACCCGGTACAATCGCAGGCCCACAGGGAAACGCTGGACTGGGCGCGCAAGCTCTCCGACCACCTCACGCCGCGCACGCATGCGTATCACGAGATCTGGCTGGACGGGGAAAAAGTCGAAGACTCCAGTGAACATGAGCCCCTGTACGGCGAAGCGTACCTGCCGCGCAAATTCAAGATCGGTCTGGCCATTCCGCCGGACAACGACATCGACGTCTTCGCGCAGGATCTGGGCCTGATCGCCATCATCGAGAATGGCGCACTGGTCGGCTTCAACGTCGCGGTTGGCGGCGGCATGGGCGCCACGCACGGCGATGCGGCGACCTACCCGCAACTGGCGGACGTGATCGGCTTCGTGACACCCGATCAGCTGCTGGACCTCGCGTGGCATACCGTCGCCATCCAGCGCGATTTCGGCGATCGCGAGAACCGCAAGCACGCGCGCTTCAAGTACACGCTGGATGACCGCGGTCTGGACTGGTTCAAGACCGAGCTGGAATCCCGCCTCGACTTCAAGCTGCAGCCGCCACGCGACTATCGCTTCGAGTACAACGGCGACCGCTACGGCTGGGCCGAAGGTCATGACGGCCGCTGGCACCTGACCCTGCAGATCGAATCCGGCCGCATCGTCGACAGAGACGATCGCAGGCTGCAGATCGGCATGCGCGAAATCGCCCGCGTCCATGCCGGCGATATCCGCATGACCTGCAACCAGAACGTGATCATCGCCAACGTCGACACGGCGGACCGCGCGCGTATCGACGCGCTGGTGGCCGAACACGGCCTCGACGGCTACACCCGCGCCAGCGCCGTGCGCCTGCATGCAGTGGCCTGCGTCGCCCTGCCCACCTGCGCCATGGCCATGGCCGAGAGCGAACGCTTCCTGCCGACGCTCCTGCCCGAGGTGGAACAGTTGCTGCAAAAGCACGGCATCGGCGACGCGCCGATCCTGCTGCGCCTGTCCGGTTGCCCCAACGGCTGCTCGCGCCCGTATCTGGGCGAAATCGCGCTGGTGGGCCGTGCCATCGGCCGCTATGACTTGCGCCTGGGCGCGGATTTCTCCGGCCAGCGTCTCAACAGCGTCTACCGCGAAAACATCGCCACCCCACAGATCCTGGAAGCGCTGGACGCGTTGTTCGCCCGCTTCGCCGGCGAGCGCGGCGACGGGGAGGGTTTCGGTGACTTCCTGGTGCGCCAGGAGATCGTGACGCCGCCGCCACGGCGCATTCCTCTGGAACTGATCGCATGAATGGCAACATGTGCAACGACACGATCGACGACCCGGCACGGTTCGACACGTGGCTCGCCACGCAGGATGCCGATACACGGATCGACTGGGCACTCGGGCATCTGCCCGGTGCCCACGTGCTTTCGTCCAGTTTCGGCGCCCAGTCCGCCGCCTCGCTGCACATGCTGACGCAGCACCAATCCGACATCCCCATCATCCTGATCGACACCGGCTACCTGTTCCCGGAAACCTACACCTTCATCGACCAGCTGCGTCAGCGCCTGGACCTGAACCTGCAGATTGCCCGCCCCGATCTGTCACCGGCCTGGCTGGAAGCACGCCATGGACGCCTGTGGGAAAAAGGCGAGCAGGGGCTGGATGCATACAATCATCTGACCAAGGTGCAGCCGATGCGCGACATGCTGGAGCAGCTCGGCGCCGGCACCTGGTTCGCGGGTCTGCGACGCGAGCAATCCTCCAGCCGCGTCGACACGCCATTTCTGGAGCAGCGCAACGGCCGCTGGAAAGTGCACCCCATCGCCGACTGGAGCGACCGCGATGTGGGACAGTATCTGAAGCACCACGACCTGCCCTGGCACCCACTCTGGGAGCAGGGCTATGTATCGATCGGCGACGTGCACACCACGCGGGCCCGGCAATCGGGGATGCGCGATGAAGAGACGCGCTTCTTCGGCATCAAGCGCGAATGCGGACTGCATCTGGATGTCTGAGAATATGCTTGACCCAAGCGCAGGGCGGATCAGGAGCAACGCGACGGATCCGCCCTGCGAGAAACGCGGGTTTTCTCTCTTCAAGCCACCTTGGCCACGTCACTCATGCGCGTGACCAATTCGCTCCACTGTGGCGGCGCGGGCCAGTCCGGTTCGCTGTCTCCGGCCAGCGCGGATTGCAGGTCGCGTCGGTCCAGGTGAGGCGCCAGCAACTCGGCCAGCGTCAGCGTGTAACCGCGCATCACGCGATCGCGCCTGAGCACCAGCCACGTGGTGCATGGCGGCAGAAGATGGCTTGCATCCAGCACCTTGAGATCGCGGGCGTCCTCGGCCTGTACTGCCATTTCCGCCAGGATGCCCACACCGAGGCCCGCCCGCACGTAGGTCTTGATCAGGTCGGCATCACCGGAGGTGCAGGCAAATCGCGGCTGCATGCCCGCGGTGAGGAAGGTCTGGCGCAACGAGGAATCCTGGCGCAGCGAGGAGTCGTAACTGACCAGCGGCTGACTGGCAAGATCCCCCAGGCGCAGCGCACGGCCCAGCGAAGCCAAGGGATGCTTGCGCGGCACCACCACTGCACGTTGCCAGCTGTACAAGGGAACCGCCATGCCGCCCAGCGGGGCGGGTCCGCTACTGCTGATGATGGCCAGATCCGCCTGACCGCCGGCAAACAGGCTCATCACCTGGGCGTCGCCGTGGGGACGCAGGTGAAACCCGACCATGTGATAGCGCTGTTTGAAGGCGCCCACCGCCCTGGGCAGCACGAAGCGCGCCTGGGTGTGGGTGGTGAGGATGGTCAGCTCGCCGCGCTCGTCGCCGCGCAGATTGGCGGCCAGCGAACGGATGCTGCGGGTTTCCTCGAGAATGGCGCGGGCGCGGCCGATGACCTGCTGCCCGGCGGGAGTGACCGCGTGAAGGCTCTTGCCCTTGCGTGCGAAGACCTGGAAGCCGAGTTCGCCCTCGAGTTGCTTGAGCTGCTTGCTGACGCCCGGCTGCGTGGCATGGATACGTTCAGCGGCCAGGGTGATGTTCAAGCCCGAATCGGCAATGGAAACGATATAGCGCAACTGTGTCAGTGTCATGAAGTGGCACCCCCGGGCGATTGCTGCTGCGCCATGGCAAAGCTGAGCGTGCCAAGGTTGTTCATGCCAATGGATTTGCAGCCGTAACGGCGAATGGGGACGAGGTTGGCGAGGATGGTTTTCATGACAGCTTCTCCGTTGACATCGGGATGGACTTGCGATTGGTGCACCCCATGTATAGCAGCCATCGGACGCATCGTCCATCCGAATCATTCGGACGTCTATCCATCCAAAACACTATGGAATACAAGCTATTCCAATACTCATGTCCCAACGGCATATGGGAACCACGACTGCTCATTTCCGCCAGGAAAGCTGCCGCGCTAGCGTGTGGATTCCTTTCGCACCGCCGAGCGCATTCGCCATGCACCTGTATCCGCTGTTTGCCGATCTTCACGACCGCCCCGTCCTGGTGGTCGGTGGCGGCATGGTGGCCGCACGCAAGGTGCGTGCATTGCTGGCATGCGGCGCGGAGGTCACGGTCGGGGCGCCGACGCTCGATCCGGACATACAGGCGTGGATCTCGCGCGGACGTGTCGGCCATCGCGCCGGACGCTTCGCCGCCGACTGGCTCGCCGACACCTGGCTGGTGGTCGCAGCCACGGACGACAACGTACTGAATGCCGAGATCGCAGAGGCGGCCACGCAGCGGCGCATCCTTGCCAACGTGGTCGACGATCCGCGGCTCTCCAGCTTTCAGGTCCCCGCCATCATCGATCACTCGCCCTTGATCATCGCCATTTCCACGGCAGGCGCGGCGCCGATGCTCGCCAGGCGTCTGCGGGAACGGGTGGAGCAGTTACTCGACCACACGCTGGGGCCGCTGGTGGCCATGGCGCAACGGCATCGCACGCAGATCAAGTCGCATTATCCGCGGCTGGCGGAGCGGCGACGCTTCTACGACTGGCTGCATGACGGGCCCGTGGCGCGGCAGCTGCGGCAGCATCGATCCGAGATGGCCGAGGCAACGCTGCAGAAAGCGCTTCAGGAGCCGCCCGTCCCTTCGCCGCACGGGGAAGTGCTGCTCGTCGGCGCCGGGCCGGGTGATCCCGGACTGCTGACATTGCATGCCCTGCGCGCGCTCAATCAGGCTGACGTCATCGTGCACGATCGCCTGGTGGCACCGGAGATTCTGGACATGGCACGCCGCGATGCACAGCGCGTGGATGCCGGGAAACATCCCGGCGAGGATCATGCGGCCACGCAAAGGCGCATCCATCGAATTCTGGTCGAACACGCCCGCGCCGGCCGTTGCGTGGTGCGGCTGAAAGGTGGCGACCCGTTCATCTTCGGCCGGGGCGGTGAGGAACTGGAGGTCCTGCGTGCCCATCACATCGACTATCGCGTCATCCCCGGCATCACGGCAGCAAGCGCCTGCGCCGCCTATGCCGGCATTCCTCTGACCCATCGCGATCACGCGCAATCGGTGCGCCTGGTCACGGCGCACTGCAAGCAATCCCTGGATACCCTGGATTGGCCTGCGCTGGCGCAGGAGCGCCAGACGCTGGCCATCTACATGGGCGTGGCGCAATTGCATGTACTGACCCGGCACCTTCTGGCCCATGGCCGTTCCCCGGACACGCCGTTTGCGCTGATCGAAAACGGATCGATGCCCACGCAGCGCGTCGTCGACGGCCAGCTGCGCGATCTACCCGTGCTGGCGAGACGGCATGACGTGCACGCTCCGGCACTGCTCATCATCGGCGAGGTGGCCGCTCTGTCATCGTCGCTCGACTGGTTCAGCGCAGCTACGGGCGCCACCGTGCATCCTGTGGCTGCAGCGGCATGACTATGCGACGCGCCGTATCCGAACCAACACTTCCCACCACACTGAACGAGGTATCGCCATGAGCCTGCAACTGGGCCAGACCGCCCCCGATTTCCAAGCCGACTCCACCGAGGGTCCGATCTCATTCCATGACTTCATCGGTGACAGTTGGGTAGTGTTCTTCTCGCATCCGAAGGATTTCACGCCGGTATGCACCACCGAGCTGGGCGCCTTCGCGCGCCGTAAGTCCGAGTTCGACGAGCGCAATACAAAGATCCTCGGCCTCTCCGTCGATTCCGTCGAGGATCACAAGAGCTGGGCGCAGGATATCTGCGATGTCGGCGGCACGGCCGTGAACTATCCGATCCTGGCCGACCCGGAGCTGAAGGTCGCCAAGCTCTACGGCATGTTCCACCCGGAGGCCGACGCCAAGGTCACGGTACGCTCCGTGTTCATCATCGATCCGAAAAAGAAAGTCCGACTGACCCTGACCTATCCGCCCAGCGCCGGGCGCAATATCGACGAGATCCTGCGCGTGCTGGACTCCCTGCAGCTCACCGACGGCCGCCAGCTGACCACCCCCGTGGACTGGCAGAAAGGCGACGACGTCATCATCGCGCCGTCGGTGTCCGACGAGGAGGCACGCGAACGCTATCCGGAGGGGTTCAACACGGTGAAGCCGTATCTGCGGCTGGTTCGCCCGCCCCAATCCTGATGCCCAGACAGGCGGACCGGGCACAGACCGGTCCGCCTCCAACTATCCAAAAAATGTCTCGCCAATGAATATACGCCAGCACTTCGCCGACGCTGTCGGCAACACGCCGCTGATTCGCCTGCGCCAGGCCTCCGAACTCACCGGCTGCACCATTCTCGGCAAGGCCGAATTCCTCAACCCGGGCGGGTCGGTGAAGGACCGCACCGCCCTGGGCCTTCTGGACGATGCGGAAAAGCAGGATCTGGTGCGCCCCGGTGGCGTACTGGTCGAAGGCACCGCAGGCAACACCGGCATCGGCCTGGCACTGTTGGGCAACAGCCGCGGCTATCGCACCATCATCGTCATGCCGGAGACGCAGAGCGCCGAAAAGATCAACGCGCTGCGCGTGACCGGCGCCGAGATACGTTTGGTACCGGCGGCGAAATTCGCCGATCCGGGCCATTTCGTCAATGTCGCTCGCAAGCTGGCCGAGGAGCTCGCCACGAGCGAACCCGACGGCGCCTGGTTCGCCAACCAGTTCGACAATACGGCCAATCGCGACGTGCATGAACGTACCACGGGCGCGGAAATCTGGGAGCAGACGGATGGCGAGGTCGACGGCTTTGTCTGCGCCAGCGGCACCGGCGGCTCGCTCGCCGGCATCGGCCTGGCCTTGAAAAGCCGCAGCCCCGACATCCGCATCGCCCTCGCCGACCCCGCGGGGTCGGCACTGGCCAATTACATCAATAACGGAAAGCTGGAAGCCGATGGCGGCTCCATTAACGAGGGCATCGGCTCCAGCCGAGTCAGCGCCAACTTCGAGGACGCCCCCATCGACGCGGCCTATTCGATCCCGGATACCGAATCGGTGCCATTGACCCACGCGCTGTTGGCCGACGAGGGCCTGTGCGTGGGCGGTTCCAGCGGTGTGAATGTGGCCGGCGCCATCCGGCTGGCCCGGCAGCTGGGACCGGGCCATACCATCGTCACCCTGCTTTGCGACGGTGGCATGCGCTATCAGCGCAAACTCTACAACCCGGCATTCCTGCGCGAAAAGAACCTGCCCGTCCCGGATTGGCTGGCGGCGGCGTTTCCCGATGACTGACAGTGCTGCCGGCGCCCCACGGATTTCCGCCGGCCTTCGGGCACCACGCCGACCCTGAACATGAACGGCCCGGGCCGCCGGCCGCTAAGCACGAATCGGCTAGACTAGTTTAGTGTTTCGCTCCTGACGCCCCATTCGGCGTTTCGCCGGAGTTCGGCTGCAAGGCACGTGTGCGCAGGAGAGGGATGTCCTTTCAAGCGGACGCAGCGCAGCAGACGAACACCCGGCAACGCGCCCTTCGGGAGCCGGGTGGACGGGCCCGTGGTGACGTTGCAGTGCCTGTCACGGGACCAGCCCTGGCGGTGCACAGCGCCTGCCCCGCCCGTCCACCGGCTCTGAACGCCTCAAAACGGGGTGAAGCAGTACACTAGACTCTTTTCTTTGCCGGTCGACGCCGTGATCGATTTGCGACGCCAAGATTTTGCACATTCCGCCCCGCTTCCGCCCCGCGCGGAGCGCAGTGCGTGATCGACCATATCGTCCACTTCATTACCGCGCACGCGTTCTGGGCCGGGCCCCTTGTGTTCGCCGTGGCATTCATCGAAGGCCTGGCCGTGGTCGGCTCGTTCGTACCCGGATCGACAATGCTCGTGGCCATCGGCACCAGCGCGGGCGCGGCGCAGATCGGCGTCACGCCACTGGTCATCTGGGCCGCTATCGGCGCATTTGCGGGCGATGCACTGTCATACGCCCTGGGCATGCGTCACGGCTCGCGCATTATTGCGATGCGCCCGTTCGCCTACAAACCCGAGTGGTCGCGCCGGGCACAGGAGATGCTGCAGCGACGTGGGGATCTGGCCATCTTCGGTGGCCGGCTGTTTCCACCGGTGCGCGCGTTGATGCCATTGCTGGCCGGCATGTCGCGCCTGCCACCCTGGCGTTTCCTGCTCGCCGACGGGCTGGCATGCGCAGCCTGGGCCACGCTGCATCTGGCGTTCGGTGACTTGATCGGCCATGCGCTGGAACCCGGCGGCGTGCTGCACGACTGGATTCATCAGCTGTTCGGCTGATCAGTCCGCCACCCAGCCGCTGTCCGGCAAGGTTTCGAACACGCCCCTGAGGCCTGTGTCCCACGCCTCATTGACGCGCAGCAGATAGGGGTCGTCTTCCATCAGGCGCCGCTTGCCATCCAGACACAGGCTGTCGGCGCGGTAAACCACCAGATCGATCGGCGCGCCCACCGAGAGGTTGGAACGGATGGTCGTGTCGAACGAAATCAGGGCGCTCTTGACGCCATCGCCCAGACTTGTCTGTCGGGTGACGATGCGCTCCAGCATCGGCCGGCCATACTTGATTTCGCCAATCTGGAAGAACGGCGTGTCCTCCAGCGCCTCGATGAAATTTCCTTCCGAATACACCATGAACATGCGTGGCGTCTCGCCCGCGACCTGTCCGCCCAGGATGAACGTGGCTGACGAGTCGATGTTGCGCTGGCGCAGATAATCCTCGTCCATGGCACGCGCCTGGCGCAATGCTTCACCCAGCAGGCGCGCCGCCTCGAACATCGAGGTGACGTTCCACATCGATGGCGCATCGGGCTGACTGCGGGCCTTCAGTTCCAGCATGCTCAGGGCATTCTGCGTCACCGACAGGTTGCCCGCCGACAATGCCACCAGCACCCGGTCTCCGGTGCGCTCGAACACGCGCATCTTCTGGAAGCGGGCGACATTGTCGACACCGGCATTGGTGCGTGAATCGGAGGCGAGAACGAGACCCTGCTGGAGATTCAGGCCGAGGCAATACGTCATCAGGTGCGTGGCGATGCGGCGCGATGGGCGAACCGGAACCCTCAGTTTACCATCGCGCCGGTCTGCTGCGACTGATTCTGCGTCATGCTGACGCCCGGGTCGGTGGAGGTCATGAACTCGTTCACGATTTCCCGCGTGATGCCGTCCAGCTGGCGCATGAAACGGTCCAGGAACGGCTTCAGGCCCTCCTCCAGTACATCCTGCAGCCGACCGTAGCGGATCTCGCAGGCCAGCGCACCGGCCAGGCGCACGGCTTCGATATGCGGGTCATCGGCAAGATCCGTGAGGATGTCCAGCAACGTCTGGCAACACACCGCCAGCGAGCGCGGCATGTCCTGGCGAAAGATCAGCAGTTCGGCCACATGCAACGGACTGACCGCATCGCGGTACACGCGACGATAGACTTCGAACGCGGACAACGCCTGCAACATGGCGCTCCATTGGTAATACTGGATGAAGTTGCGCTCTTCATGCACATCGGTGTCCTGAGCCTGAGCGTACTTGATGTCCAGCAACCGCACGGTATTGTCGGCCCGCTCCACGAAGGTGCCGAGGGCCATGAAGCTGTAGCCTTCCTCACGCCCCATGGTGCCCATGGTGACGCCCCGAAACGCCGCCGAACGCAGTTTCACCCACTCCAGGAACGACGACAGGCCCTCCTCTGCCGAGGTCTCTTCATCCATGCCGTGCACGTCCAGCCAAGAGGTATTGAGCTCCTGGTACATCTCCGCGGTAATGGCGCCGCGTTGCGCCCGACCCAGCTCGCGCGCCTGCTGCAGGGAACGATAGATCGAAGACGGGTTGCGCGGGTCCAGCGTCAGGTAGTGCATGACCTTGGAAACCTCGACCTCGCCGACATCCTCCGTGTACGTGGCCAGGAGGCCCAAAGCATCCAGGGCGCGGCGCCAGCTGCTGACCGAATCCTTGCCCGGATCCAGACGTTCCGGCAGCAGCGCGATGCGCTGGGTCAGATCCACCAGGCGGGCGGTGTTCTCGGCGCGTTCCACGTGACGTGCCATCCAATACAGATCGCTGGCTGTTCGACAAAGCATCGCCTCAACCCTCCAGAACCCAGGTGTCCTTGGTCCCGCCGCCCTGCGACGAATTGACCACCAGCGACCCCTCGCGCAGCGCCACGCGCGTCAGACCGCCGGGCATGACCACGGTTTCGCTGCCCGAGAGCACGTAGGGACGCAGATCGATATGCCGTGGCGCAATGCCCGAATCCACGAACGTGGGGCACGTGGACAACGCCAGCGTCGGCTGCGCGATGTAGCGCTCCGGCGCATCCAGAATCTGCTGGCGGAATTGCTCGATCTCGGCCTTGCTGGCGGCCGGCCCCACCAGCATGCCGTACCCGCCGGCGCCCTGCGCCTCCTTGACCACCAATTCGGCCAGATGCTCCAGCACGTACCGCCGGTCGTCCTCGTGGCGCAGCTTGTAGGTCGGCACGTTGAGAAGAATGGGATCTTCGCTGAGATAGAAGCGGATCATCTCCGGCACGTACGGATAGATCGACTTGTCGTCCGCCACGCCGGTGCCGAAGGTATTGGCCAGTGTCACCCGGCCCGCGGCCACGGCCGAGAACAGGCCCGGCACGCCCAGTGCCGAATCGGCGCGGAACACGGTCGGATCGAGGTAATCATCGTCAATGCGGCGGTAGATCACATGTACCCGACGCGGGCCATGTGTGGTGCGCATGTACACGGTTTCGTCGCTGACGAACAGGTCCTGGCCTTCGACCAGCTCCACGCCCATCTGCTGGGCCAGCAACGCATGCTCGAAATATGCGGAATTGAACGAGCCCGGCGTCAGCACCGCAACGGTGGGTTCGTCCTGGCCGTCCGGAGCGACGGAGTGCAGGGTTTCCAGCAGCGAATCGGGGTAATGTTCCACCGGGGCCACCGCCTGCGTGGCGAACAGGCCGGGAAACAGCCGCATCATCATCTTGCGGTTTTCCAGCATGTAGGACACGCCCGAGGGAACGCGCAGATTGTCTTCCAGCACGTAGTACTCGCCTGCGCCGGCGCGCACGATGTCGATGCCGGCGATGTGCGCGTAGATTTCCTGCGGCAGGTCCAGCCCCACCATCTGCCGGCGGTACTGCGGATGCTGCAGCACCATCGACTCGGGCAATACGCCATAGGAGAGGATGCGCCGCTCGTGATACACGTCGTGCAGAAACATGTTGAGCGCACGCACGCGCTGCACCAGCCCCGCCTCCAGCACGCTCCATTCCCCGGCGGGAATGATGCGCGGCACGATGTCGAAGGGGATCAGGCGCTCGCCGCCGGATTCCTCGCCATAGACGGCAAAGGTGATGCCGACGCGATGGAAGGAAATCTCCGCCTGGCGCCGCTTCTGCGCGATGCGCTCGGTATCGGTGTCACTGAGCCAACGCGCGAAACACGCATAGTGATCACGCAAGGAACCATCGGCCAGATACATCTCATCGTACGGCTGCCTGGTGCAGTTCAAGGCCCTCTCCCTTGAAGCCACGGGCACTGTCCTCGCCCGTCTGGAGCTTCATTGTTCCACGTGCAGTGTAAAGCCACGGTGTATATGCACTGGCGCGTTTTACCGGCCGCCGCCTGGAGCGCGAGATCAGGCGCCGGGATCGACCCGCAGCACCAGTTTGCCGCGGTGGCTCCCGTCGAACAGCCGGTTGAGCACCACCGGCGCGTTCTCCAGACCGTCGTCCACGGTTTCCTCGGTTTTCAGACGCCCGTCCGCGATCCAGCCGGTCAATGCCTGCACGGCTTCCTGCGGGTGTGCGTAGTCGAAGGCGAGAAAGCCGCGAATGGTCAGGCGTTTCATGATGGCGACGCTGAAATCATCCTCGGGAGCGCGCTCGTTGTACTTGGAGATCACGCCACACAGCGCGACCCGGCCACCGATGACCATGCGCGAAAGCACCGCACGCATGATCTCGCCGCCCACATTCTCGAAATTCACGTGCACGCCATCGGGCGTCGCGGCCTTCAGCTTGTTGCGAAAGTCATCGGCCTTGTAGTCCACGGCCGCATCGAAACCCAGCTCTTCGAGCAGATAGCTGCACTTGGCATGGCCGCCAGTGATGCCGACCACCCGCGCACCACGTATTTTCGCGATCTGCCCGGCGATCGAGCCCACTGACCCGGAGGCCGCCGAAACCACCAGCGTTTCGCCTTCCTTCACGGGCGCGATCTCGGTCGAGCCGTAATACGCAGTGATACCGCTCAGACCGCATGCACCCAGCATGGTGGGCAGCGGCAGTGGTGGCTCGGCGGGTAATTTCACGTAGTCCTTGGCGTCGCGTTCGTGGATGACTGCGTATTCCTGCCAGCCGAGCAGGCCCTGCAGCAGATCGCCCTCGGCGAACTGATCGGTCCTGGACGCTGTCACGCGCCCGATGCCCAGACCGCGCATCACCTCGCCGATGGCGACCGGCGGCATGTACTGGGGCATGTCGCTCATCCACACACGGTTGGTCGGATCCATGGACAGGTACAACACGCGTACGCGCACCTCCCCTTCGGCCAGATCGGCCAGCGGCTCTTCATGAAGCTCGAAGTTGGCGCGCTCGACCAGGCCCTGGGGCCGGCTCCTGAGACGCATCTGTCGATTGATCGTGGTCATTGCCCTTCTCCCGTCTGCGATTGAACCGTCGTGGCCGGCAGGCCGTGCTTGCCCTCCCCGCACATATCAGACCGCCAGATATCCACCGTCGACATTCACTATGGCGCCCGTGGTGTAGGACGCCATGCCCGAGGCCAGATACAACGCGGCACCGGCCATTTCCGAAGGTTGGGCCACACGCCGCATGGGGACATGCGCCATGGCCTGTTCGAGGATGGCCGGCGTATTGACCAGTACCGAGGCAAACCGGGTATCCGTCAGCCCCGGCAGCAATGCATTGCAGCGTACGCGCGATTCGGCACATTCCACCGCGAACGCCTTGGTCATGGAAATCACCGCCGCCTTGGTGATCGAGTAGATCCCCTGCTGATGCCCCGGCACCACTCCGCTGACCGAGCCGACATTGATGATCGAACCGCCTGCACCTCTGGCCATCAGCTTCGCGCCGTGCGTGCACATGTAGAAATAGCCGCGGATATTCACGTCCACGGTCTTCTGGAACACGGAGGGTTCGGTTTCGGTGATGGGACCGAAATACGGATTGGTGGCGGCATTGTTGACCAATACATCCAGCTTGCCGTGTGTTTCCTGCAGCGCCTGGAACAACGCCTGGATCTGCTCCATCTCGCCGATGTGGCAGGCCATCGCCTCGGCCGATCCGCCGTCCGCGATGATGGCATCGACCACCTTCTGGCAACTGTCCCTGCGGCGGCTGGAGACGATGACGTGCGCGCCGTATGCCGCCAGCAGCTTCGCGATCTCGGCACCGATGCCGCGACTGGCGCCAGTGACCACGGCGATCTTCCCGGTCAGGTCGAATGCATCGGCTTTGTTCATGGATCGAAATACTCCTGCAGGACGCGCACCCTTCGGCAACAACACGGCGCAAGCCACCAGCATACGCCAGCGTATGGGTGGCAGGTGAATCAATCGGAAAACGAGATCTCGCGCGTTGCAGGCAGTAGTGAATCGTCCGCTCTTTCATCGCAGCGCGGTGGAATTCCGCCCGGGTCAGATTAGCGTCCAACATCCAACCGGGGGGCCGTGGAGGTGGCTTGCGGAATTGCCTGATTATCTTGAAATCAAGCAAGGCAATGGATGGCGAGCACACGCATCCGCTTCATGCCTGCGTGCTCAACGACTGACGCACCACGCCAGCGAAACCCCGCCAACCGGCGCTTGCGGCCAATGCTTTCATCCACGTCCATTTGGGGGTAACGTTATCTCATTTGTCGTGGCCTGTGCGGTCGCCGCCCCGCGGCCCCAGCGTCTACAATCGGCCAATGCTGCCCCAGCATCCACGATGCCCAAGGACTTCCCGCCCATGACCCGCTCCAACGCAAGCACCGGTACCGCCCTTGTCGTCATCAATGCCGTCTTCCTCATGTGGGGACTGGTCACGGTGCTCAACGACATCCTGATTCCGCACCTGAAATCACTGTTCACGCTGAACTATTTCGAGGTCATGCTTGTTCAGTTCACCTTTTTCGGCGCGTATTTCATCATGTCGATGCCCTGCGGCGCGGTGCTGGCCCGCATCGGCTATCGCGCCACGGTTATCGCCGGTCTGGGGGTGACCGCGCTCGGCGCACTGCTGTTCCTGCCGGCCGCAGCCGTCGCGTCGTACCCCCTGTTCCTGGTTGGTTTCTTCATCATGGCGACCGGCATCACGGGTCTGCAGGTGGCGGCCAATCCGTACGTCAGCCTGCTCGGCGAACCACGCCTTGCATCGAGCCGACTGAATCTGGCGCAGATGTTCAATTCCGTGGGCACGGTACTGGGGCCGTTGGTGATCGGACCGCTCATTCTCGCTGGCACGGTCCTGTCCGCCAGTGCCTTGGCGAAGCTTCCCGCCGTGAAACAGGCGGCCTACCATCTGGCGCAGGCGCGCCTCGTGCAGGGACCGTACCTGGGGCTGGCGATCGTGCTGGTGCTGCTGGCGATCGCCATCTGGCTGTTCCGGCTGCCACCGGTGGAGTCGCAGGACGAACCCCGGCAGACCGGCGGCGCTGCGACGCTACACAGGCACAGTTTCATGGACGCCCTGCGCCATCCGCACGTGGCGTTCGGCGTGATTGCCATCTTCGTCTATGTGGGCGCCGAGGTATCCATCGGCAGCTTCATGATCAACTACATCTCGTTGCCGCAAATCGGCAACATCACGCAAGCACAAGCGGCTCATTACGTCGCTTATTACTGGGGCGGCGCGATGATCGGCCGCGGCATCGGCTGGTTGTTGATGAAGGCCCTGAACCCGCGCACGCTACTGGGCATCTTCGCCATTGTCGCCGGTGCGCTGGTCATCACCACCATGAGTACCCATGGCGATTTCGCGATGTGGACAGTGGTGCTGATCGGTCTGTTCAACTCCATCATGTTTCCCACCATCTTCACCTTGGGCATCGAGGACATGGGCCCCCTGACGGGGCGCGCCTCCAGCCTGATGATCATGGGCATCGTCGGCGGCGCGCTGATACCCGTGGCCCAAGGTTGGCTGGCCGATCAGATCGGTGTGCATCACGCCTTCGTGCTGCCACTGCTGTGCTATGCCTACATCGTGTTCTACGGTTTCAAAGGATCGAAGCTGGCATGAAAAACAGTGACACGAAACGCATTCTCTGCTTCGGCGAAGCGCTGATCGATTTCCATGTCCAGGCGCCGGCCGACATCCAGGCGTCATCGGCCTATGTCCCCCACGCCGGTGGCGCGCCCGCCAACGTCGCCGTCGCACTGGCCAGGCTGGGCGACCGATCGACCTTTGTCGGCATGCTGAGCCGCGATACGTTTGGCGATTTCCTTCTGCACAGCCTGGATCAGGCCGGGGTGGATACACGCTACGTGCGCCGTACCGATAGCGCCAACACGGCACTGGCATTCGTTTCGCTGGACAGCAAAGGTGAGCGCAGCTTCAGCTTCTACCGGCCGCCCGCTGCGGATCTGCTGTTTCGCAGCGAGCATTTCGATCCCGCGGCGTTCGCCGGGGCCGGGGTATTCCATGCGTGCTCCAACAGCCTGACCGAGGCCGATATCGCGGCCACAACGCTCGACGGCATGCGCCGCGCCCGAGCCAGCGGCGCATTGGTCAGCTTCGACATGAACCTGCGCCCGGCCTTGTGGCCACACGGCGAAGACCCTCTGCCGCGCGTATGGGAGGCGTTGCATGCAGCGGACGTGGTAAAGCTCAGCGCAGATGAACTGGCATTTCTGGCCGGACACCACGAGAGTGAACGGGGAGTATTCGAGCAACTCTGGCATGGACACGCGCGCTGGCTGATCATCACCGATGGCGCTGCACCGATCCGCTGGTTCACGCCGCAATCCAGCGGCACCCTGCCCTCGTTCGACGTCCCCGCCCGTGACAGCACGGGCGCAGGTGATGCCTTCGTCGGTGGCCTGCTGCATGGCTTGAACGAAGCCGGGGCCAAGGCGGATACACTGAAGCCCCTGATCGATGACGCGAGCCGCCGCGATGCGGTGTTGCGGTTTGCGGCCGCCTGCGGTGGAATCGCTGTCAGCCGAGTGGGCTCGTTCAGCGCCATGCCCGATCCCGCTGGCGTCGAAAATTTCCTGAACGCCGAAGGGGTTGCGGTATCCGGGACGATCGGCGAGCAAACAGGTAAGCTTTCACATTGAACATCACGGATCACGCTGCGGCGCACCAGGCCCTGGAAGATGTCCGGTTAGCGTCAGCCCGACGGAAACGGAAATGAGAGGTCCATACGCAACACATGCGGGCGCGCACGCGTCGTATGCATGCGCTGCAATGCAAAGACGGCCTCTGCACGTTTCACCCACATGACCGTGCCATTCCCGAACTCAGCCTTCGACCGCCATGCCGCCACGTAAACGCCATACACCCCGCTCGGTCACCATCCTGGATGTCGCCAAGCGAGCGCAAGTCTCGCCCATGACCGCCTCGCGCGTCATGAACGACAACCCGCGTGTGGGCGCCGAGATGCGCAAACGCGTGTTGGCAGCAGCCCAGCACCTCAACTACCGTCCCAATCTGGCCGGTCGTTCACTGCGCACATCCAACTCGGCCCGCATCGGCGTCTTGTACAGCAATCCCAGCGCCGCCTATCTGAATCAGCTGATGATCGGCGTACTGGAGGAAAGCGGCCACAGCGGCATTCAGGTGCAGGTGGAAACCTGCGGCGGAATACGCAGCCAGCGCGCCGCCATGCGGCGCCTGCTGGACGCCGGCGTCGATGGGGTCATTCTTCCGCCTCCACTGTGCGATTCACGTCAAACGAAACGCGAACTGGATGCCGCCGGCATTCCCATTGTCGCCGTTGCCACAGGCGCACCAGTTAGCGGGGTGACCTCCGTGCGTATTGACGATGATCATGGCGCCCGCGCCATGACCCGGCATTTGTTGAAACTGGGCCACCGTCGCATCGGCTTCATCAAGGGCGACCCCAAACACACCCCGGCGAAACTGCGCGAACATGCCTTCTTCGCCACCATGCAAGAAGCGGGTATCGAGGTCCCCCCCGAATATGTGGCCGCGGGACTGTTCACCTATCGTTCCGGCCTGATTGCCGCCAAGCAACTGCTGGAACTGAAAGACCGCCCCACGGCGATTTTCTCCAGCAATGACGACATGGCGGCCGCAACGGTGTCCGTGGCCCATGGCATGGGCCTGCACGTTCCCGACGACCTGACCGTCACCGGCTTCGACGACACGCCCGTGGCCACCACCATATGGCCGATGCTCACCACCATTCATCAACCGGTGACAGCCATGGGCCGATCGGCCATCCGCCTCATGATCGATGAAATCCGCCAAACGCGCGACGGTGCGTCACGGAGCGACAACCATCAAATCATGAAATATACGCTCGTCAGGCGGGAGTCATCGGCTCCCCCACCGAAAACATAGTCGCGGCTGACAAATCGACATTTCAGGATGCGTCACTCCCGCAAAAAAAGCGGAATGACGACCACAACAGTCATTCGAAATTCCAAGATACAACGACCGAGGAGGCTGCATACCGCCCTCTTGCGATTTTTTCATCGAGCTCCCGGCAGAGCTGTGGTAACCTTACCTCGGCATACACCGGGGGCAGCAAAGCCACTGCGCCAGCCCCCGGCAAAGCAACTCCAATCGCCGCCGCTGGGAGCAAAAGGCATGACAGCAGAGCAAAGCGCAGACGACGCGCCGCATCCCGATTTCCACACGCGTGAGTTTTTGCTGCGGCACGTCGCTGACACCCTCAAGTTCTATCACCCACACTGCATCGACCCCGCAGGCGGGTTCTTCCACTTCTTCCGCGACGACGGGCACATTTACGACCGCCACACTCGACACCTGGTCAGCAGCAGCCGCTTCGTCCTCAACTACACCCTGGCTTGGCACATGTTCGGCGAAGAATCCTACCGCGACGCCGCGCGTCACGGCCTGGATTACCTGCGCAATGCCCACCGCAATCCCGACTCCGGCGGCTATGCATGGCAGTTGCGTAACGGGGAAGTCATAGATGCCACCAACCATTGCTATGGCCTCGCCTTTGTCGCAATGACCTACGCGCGGGCGCTGCAGGCCGGCATCGGCGAAGCCGCCGAGTGGCTGGACGAAACCTGGCACCTGATGGAAACGCACTTCTGGGATGCGCGTTACGGGCTGTATGCCGACGAAGCCAGCGCAGAGTGGACGGTCAGCGACTACCGCGGCCAGAACGCCAATATGCACGCCTGCGAAGCATGGCAGGCGGCCTATGAGGCCACCCACGAAAAACGATATCTCGAGCGCGCCATGCTGCTCACCGACAACATGGTCAACCGTCAGGCGGCTTTGTCGGGCGGCATGATCTGGGAGCACTACCACCATGACTGGAGCATCGACTGGGAGTACAACAAGGGCGACAACAGCAACATTTTCCGCCCTTGGGGGTATCAGCCCGGACACCAGACGGAATGGGCCAGGATGCTGCTGACCCTGGACCGACATGCGCCTGCCGACTGGCATCTGCCGAAGGCACGCGCGATGTTCGACAACGCCGTGGCGCTCTCCTGGGACGCGCACCACGGCGGCATGGTTTATGGGCTGGACACCGAAGGCGGTTTCAACGACACCGACAAGTATTATTGGGTGCAATCCGAATCCGCGGCCACAGCGGCATTGTTGGCAGCGCGCAGCGGCGAGAGCGCATACCTGGACTGGTACAACCGCTTGTGGGCGTACAGCTGGAACCATCTGGTCGACCACCGGCACGGCGCCTGGTACCGGATCCTCAGCCGTGACAACCGGCGATACAACGATGAGAAAAGTCCCGCCGGAAAGACCGATTACCACACCATCAGCACCTGCTACATGATGCTGGATGCTCTCGCCGAGCATACCAATGCGGAGTCTTCGACAGATGCATGACGCGTTTCCGTACAAGAGCACCTCAGGACGACGCCGTGTTCTGGATATCCGCCGGCGGGGTTCGAGCACATGCAAGCCTCTACCGCCTTGCGCGTCGCTCATCGCCTTCATCCTGCCGTTTTGCCTGGCCTGTCCCGCAGCCTTTGCCCAGTCGCCATCACCCGTCGACCTTGTCAATCCGATGATCGGATCCAGCAACGGCGGAAATACCTATCCGGGTGCGGTGATGCCATTCGGCATGCTGGCCTGGAGTCCGGAAGGGACGCGCGGCAAGCATAGCCATACAGCCTCGCCCAGCGGCTATGCGTACGACGCGAGGCGCATCCGTGGCTTCAGTCTCACGCATGCATCCGGGGCCGGCTGCGCAGGTTTGAGCGGCGACGTGCCGTTCATGCCGGTGACCGTTCCAGTAACGTCATCGCCTTCGACCGATACCAAGGACAGTCTCTACGCCAGCGATTTCAAGCATGGCAATGAGACCGCCCGTGCGGGCGATTACCGGGTTCGTCTGGCCAACGGTGTGAAGGTTCAATTGACCGCGGCCTTGCACAGCGGCATGGGGCGTTTCAGCTTTCCGCAGGGCAAGCCTGCCAATCTTCTGATCCGCGCATCGGATTCGGAAGTCGGCAGCAGCGATGCGCATGTGAGCGTAGACAGGGCATCACGTACGGTGACTGGCTCGGTGACCAGCGGCAATTTCTGCGGTTACCTCTCCAAAGCCGATCAGAAGAGCTATTACACGCTGTATTTCGTCGCCCATTTTGATCAACCATTCAAAGCCACCGGCACTTGGCACAACACGAGTGTCCACAGGGGCGGCACATCGACCTCCGGTGGCACCACCTATGGCAAGAAAGGGTGGCCGCCGGCAGGCAGGGGCTCCGGTGCCTGGATCAGCTTTTCCGGCAAGGCAAAGCATGCGGTCAACATGCGCGTGGGGATCTCCTATGTCAGCCTGGCCAATGCCAAAGCCAACCTGAAAGCGGAAATTCCACAAGGCACACGATTGTCGGCTGTGAAAAAAAAGGCACACCGTGCCTGGAACAGGGCGTTGAACCACATCGATATCAAGGGAGGCACGCTGGACCAGCGCACCACCTTCTACACCGCGCTCTATCACGCGCTGCTGCACCCCAACGTCTTCAGTGACGTCAACGGCGAGTATCGTGGCATGGATCAGAAAATCCATCGCATCCAGGGTACTCAGAAGGTGCAATACGCCAATTTCTCCGGATGGGATGTGTACCGTTCGCAGTTGCAACTGGTCACTTTTCTCTACCCCCAACGGGGCGGAGATATCGCCCAGTCCTTGTTCAATCAAGCCAGACAGAATCACGGCGAGTGGGACCGCTGGACCCACAACTCCGGCGGCACGCATGTGATGAGCGGCGATCCCGCTGCACCGGCGCTGGCCGACATCGTGGCATTCGGCGGTTGGAATTTCGACATGCGGGACGCCTACGCGTCGCTCGAAAAAGCCGCTACACACGTCACTGCGCACGATCTCAGCGACGCCGGCTGCAACGTCGAATGTGTCGGTGAGCGGCCATCGTTGGATGACTGGATGAAACTCCATTACATCCCGAGCAAATCGCATGCTTGGGGCGGTGCCGGAGAAACCCTGGAAGACGCCACAGCCGATTTTGCGCTGTCACGTCTGGCCAGACGCGTCGGGGATACGGCCGGTGAAAAGCGCTTTCTCAAGCGCTCAGGCTACTGGAAGAATCTGTTCAACCCGAACGCAACCGCGCACGGCGGCTATATCCAGAACCGTAACGCCGACGGCAGCTGGCCGGCTTTCACACCAGACACCGGCGATGGTTTTGTCGAGGGTAGCGCTTCGGTATACCTGTGGATGGTCCCGTTCGATGAGCACGGACTGTTCGACAAGCTGGGTGGCAAGGCGAAGGCGGCCAGGCGTCTGGATGATTTCTTCCATACCAGGGATGGTCGCTGGGCGCTGACCAAGGCAGGGCCACTGCACGCTGAGTTGGACAATGAGCCATCGGTGGAAACGCCGTGGCTGTTCGACTACACGGGTAAGCCATGGGAAACCCAGAAAGCGGTGCGCATCGTCGAAGACAAGATCTGGAAAAACGCTCCGGATGGCATCCCGGGCAATGACGATCTGGGTGAAATGTCGTCCTGGTATGTCTGGGCGGCCATGGGGATGTACCCGGAAATTCCGGGCACGGCAGATCTGCTGCTGGGTAGTCCGCTGTTCCCCCACATCACCATTCATCGGGCAAACGGCAATATCGTGATTGATGCGGCCAACGCGGCATCCGACATGCCGTACGTCCATGAACTCGATGTCGATGGCAAGAACCACGACAAGCCCTGGCTTCCGGCCACATTCGTGGCGCACGGTGGACACCTGCGGTACACGTTGGGCAAGCAGCCCGATAAACACTGGGGGACAGCGCCTGACGCCGCGCCGCCATCCTTTGCGCCAGATGGAAATTAAATCCAACTCCGCCGTGGCGCTGAAGTTGCGCCACGGCACCCGCTGACATGTCGCGGCACGCTGGCCCGGCGCTTATTTCGCCGGCATCAACCGGCACGCCCGCTCAGCGGCGGCCAGGGGCGGGATAGGATGGCGGCGCAGCCTTCGCACTGGTCGCCCATTGACGGTCCGGCTTTTTCTGCAGGCTGAAGTGCAAGGTACCGCCAAGGGCTACGATGCTCGTTGGCAGCACGGCCCGATGCCACGGCTTGCCGTCGACGGACATGCCGCGGATGTAGGCGCCGGTCTGGTTCGCGCCCGGAGCCGAAATATCCAGCGTGTGGCCGTTGCCCAGTTTCAGCCGGGCGTGTGCAAACAGCGGGCTGTTCACGACCAGATCGCGGGTACCAGGCGTGGCCGGATACATCCCCAGCGCCGACCACACATACCAGGACGATTGCGCACCCAGATCGTCATTCCCCGGCAGGCCGTCGACCGTGGGCTTGAACAGTTGATTCTGGATCCGGTGTACCAGCGCCTGTGTCTTCCACGGCTGGCCAACGTAGTCATACAGCCATGGCGTCGCGAAATCGACCTCGTTGCCACTCCACTGGTAGGGCTCGTTGGGACCGACGTTGAGCTTCCGGAAGAACGTATCGAGCGCCGGAATGACCTTGGCATTGCCGCCGATGGCCTTGACCAGTCCGCCAATATCCTGCGGCACCAGCCAGCGGTACTGCGCTGCGTTGCCTTCGTCGAAACCATCCTGGCCGAACTGGCCTTTCGGTGGCGGGGTGAAACCCGGCCCGGACGGGAAGTGACCATCGCTGTTGCGCGGGCGCAGGTAACCTGTGCCCGGATCCAGAAGATTGCGCCAGTTGCCCGAACGCTTCAGATATGTGGCGGCGATGGCATGACGGCCCAGCGACCTGGCCAGGCGCGAGATGGCGAAATCATCGATGGCGTATTCCAGGGTCTCCGAGGCACCGTAGCGGGTGTGCTTGTCGGTGGCGCGATCATTGGGCACATAACCCATGCGCACATAGTCGTCGATGCCCTGGCGTTCGATGTAGCCCCAGTGCGCCGGTTCGACCCTGGTGGCACCCTTGAGCATGTATTTCAGTGCCGCATCGGCATCGAAGTGGGTGGCACCAAAGGCATGCATGCCGGCGATCAGCGGAACACTGTTATCGCCGTTCATCACACCCGTGTAGGTATTCTCCAAGGGCCAGCGGGGCAGCCAGCCACCCTGCTCCGCGTCGTTGACCAGCGATTGCGCCATGTCCGACGCCCGATGAGGGAACAGCCAAGCCTGCAGTGCCCCCAGCGAACGGTAGGTATCCCAGCTGGAGAAGTTGGCGTACTGGTGATGACCCCTGGCGACACGGTGGATCTTGTCGTCGAAACCGATGTAGCGCCCGTCCGCATCGTCAAAGACGTTCGGATGGGTCAACGAATGGTACAGGGCGGTGTAGAAGGTGGTCAGGTGCGCCTGACTCCCGCCGCCCACGCGAACGCGACTCAACGCCTTGCGCCATGCCTGGCGCGCCTCATTGCGCACCGTGGCCAGGTCCCATCCCCGGATCTCGTGCAGATTGCCGCGCGCACCGGCCATACCGGTATAGGACAAGGCGACTTTCATCTTCACCACAGAGTGCCTGCGGGTGTCGAAGGTGACCCAGGCGCCGGCTCCGGGCTTGTTGCGGATGTGATCGCCATGATGGCTCTGCGCGTTGCTCGCGCCGGGGCTCGCGTGTTTGCCATTCCATGTGCCGTGCGAGGTGAACGGTCGGTCGAAGTCAATGGCAAAGTAAACCGTGTAGCTATCGTCACCTTCGCTGCAAAACCAACCCGTGGTGGTGGAGCCAACCACCTCGTGATCGTTGACCACGTGCACGGTGGTATGGCTGTCACCGGAAAGACTGTCACCGGCCTTGATCAGTACATGGGCCGCGTCACTGGCCGGGTACGTGAACCGGCCCAGCCCGGCGCGTGTGGTCGTCCCCAGCGCGACCTTCACGTGTGAATCGGAAAGCGTGACCTCGTAGGCTCCCGGACCGGCGTGTTCGCTGCGATGTGAAAAGGTCTCGCGGTGATTCCACGGCGCATCGCCCAGCTTGCCGACCATCGGCAGAATCGGGACCACGCCAAAAGCATCGCAGCCCACTGAAGCGTGGGTGAGGCTGAAGCCCTTGATCGGACCGCCGGCATGACTGTAGCCGGCATAATTGCCGTTGTCGGGGCTCCACTCGATCATGCCGAACGGCACAGTGGCGCCGGGAAAGGTATTGATGTCGCCGACTGATTTGCCCCCCTTGCCGGTACCGATCATGGGATTGACATAGTGCAACGGATCACGCACCAATGAAGGGGCGGAGCGCTGCGTGGCAGCCATCGCCGGTGATGCCAAAAACATGGCCAGCGTCATGACGCCGGCCGAGGTCAATACAGAACGAAACATGTACATCTGTGATCTCCGCAGGTCAGGCCCGGCTCCCGGAACGCGCATGCAGCGATACCCGCATACATTCGGGGAAGGGTCTGTCACCGCCCGTCAGACCCAGCGCGGGTTGACATGTCAGGACGTTGCCGGCCCATGGCCGCATGGCATGATCCGCATGGAACCCTAATGCGCCGCATGCCAGGAAAAGTCCGCCACAACTGCAAAGTGGTCGGAGGGATAAACCGCACCATGGTGGGTGGTGATGGTGCTTACATCGTCAGGTTTCAAACCGCGATACAAGATCCAGTCGATACGTTCAGTCGGATGGCCCGTAAAACCTTGAAACGTCTTGGGGGGCCCATGGTGGATCGGAGCAGACTCCCATGCATCCTGCAAAGCCTTGGTCAGGATGTCATGCGTGGGCTTGTCCGGAGCGCTATTGAAGTCGCCCGCAAGAATGACTGGTAGCGACGCGGGAACCTTGGCAATGCGCTTGCGAATGATCTTCGCACCGCGTTCGCGCAGATAACCGTCGCCGGCACGATACGGAAGGTGGGTGTTGTAGTAATAAAAACGTTTGCCCGTGGCCTTGACCTGAAATTCCGCCCACGTGACCATGCGCGGAAAAGGCTGATCCCAGGTATTGCTCCCAGGTACATCAGGCGTGTCCGACAACCAAAAATTTCCGGAATTGATCACCCGCAAGCGGGCGGTCTTATAGAACACGCCCATGTGTTCGTTCGAATGTCCGCCATCGTTGTTTCCGTTGCGCCCCAAACCAAACCATGTGTAGTGCTTGAGATGACTGGCCAAATATCTGCCCTGTCGTTCATACAGCTCCTGCGTGCCAAGAATGTCTGGGTCTTGTTTGCGAATGACCTTGACCATGAGGCTGCGCCGCTTTGGCCACACGTTGACACCATCATCGCGAGAGGGATATCGCACATTGAAAGTCATCACCCGAAGATCGTGGTGAGTACCGTTCCCGGCATGCGTCGGGGGCGCCGCCGATGCGGAAAACGCCATACCGATGGCGCCAAGCCCTACGCCAATACGCAACAGAAAACTCATTGATGCATTCTCCAAAAAGATAAAGTCGGCGTTGCTGATCAGCGGATTGGACGATTCAAACCTTTATGTACGCCCCGTGTGGCGTTTCTCGTAAACAAACGAAGCGCTTCCCGTTGTCGACGATCCCCCGCATCTTCCCCGCACGCGTCTGCTCCGCGCTCTCTGAATCGATGTTCCCCACCTTCCCCTGTCATGGCTGCGATGCTGGCGTTTTTTCCGCCTGCGGGCGTCCCAGCAGCTCGATCTGAGACAGCGCCCGAACATGGGCGCCCCGACGGGAACCAAACCGCAGTCGATAATGTGAATAGCGGCCCGGATGCGTCACGCCGAACGCCCGGGTTTGCTGCGGCCACGGAAATGTCTGGTCTGAACGTGTATCCAGCGTGTGCCAGACGTGACCATCATTCGAGCCTTGCAGTGTCCACGCAGCCGGCGCTCCCGGTTGGTTTTTGCCGGCGGAGGTGAGCGTGTACATCTCGGCGCTCTGCGGGTGCGATTCGAACTCGACGTCAATGCCCGCAGATGAACTTTTCAGGATCGCATCGGTATCCGACGTGTTGTCGGTCAGAGCCGCCGAATCCGTGATGCCGATCGCGTGAATCTTTCCGTGAGCGGTATCCACAAGATCGTCCAGCGGATTCGGCGGCTGAGAGCCCGTCGTCAGTGACGGCAGGTCCGCCTTTTCACCCATGCCCCAGCGCGACGGCTTTGGCCCCATGCGAAAATCCAGCGTGGCGCCATTCTCGAGATCGGCCTGAGTCAGATAGACTTTTCTGTAGGGCTTGCCGTCCAGCGTCATGCTCTGGATGTATCTGTTGCGGTTGCTGACCTTCGGCGCATTGATGACGATACGCTTGCCGTTTTTCAGGTGGATGATCATCCTGGGGAAATACGGCGCGCCAATGGCATATGTTGGCGTGCCCATGCGCAACGGGTAAAAACCCGCCGCGCTGAACAACCACCAGGCCGACATCTCGCCATTATCCGCGTCCCCGGGATAGCCCTGCCCGATCTGGCTACCGATATACAGCCGCGACAGCGCGTCGCGTACCTTGGATTGTGTCTTCCACGGCTGACCAGCGACGTCGTACATGTAGATGATGGCATGCGAAGGCTGATTGCTGTGCCCGTACTGGCCCATGCGCACCTGATGGGCCTCGCGCATCTCGTGGATGACGCCACCATAGGCTCCGACGTGATAGATCGTCGGCGCGTTGAAAAAGGCATCGAGCTTTTTCGCCAGCCCCGCACGCCCACCATAGAGGTTGGCCAGCCCGAGACCGTCCTGTACGGCAGAGAATGCCATGTTCCACGCATTGGTCTCGGTGTAGTCACCGCCCCAGGCGAATGGATCGAAATGTTCGGCATCAGTACGCCAGGAGCCGTCGGGCTTGCGTCCGACAAAGAAGCCGACCTGCTTGTCGAACAGGTGCACGAAATCATCGGCCCGATTGCGGAAATAGCGCGCATCATCGGCGTAGTGCGAGGCGTACGGATCGTGGGGTGGCGGGTGCTTGGCGAGAGCTTGAGCCAGTTCGGCCAGTCCGAAATCGTTGAGATAGCCCGCCATGGACCAAGACATGCCCTCATTAGTTGATGTGTCCGTGTATCCCTTGAAAATCGAGGTCTCAAGGCCTTTTCGCCCTGCACCCGGAATTGGACTGACCACGGTCGCATCCTTGAGCGCAGCCTGATAAAACGACTTGACGTCGAAATTGTGGATGCCCTTGTTCCAGGCATCTGCGAAGGCCACATCGGCGCTCGTGCCCACCATCAGATCTGCGTAGCCCGGCGATGACCACCGCGCGATCCAGCCACCGTCGCGGTACTGCTGTACGAAGCCATCGATCATGCGGCCGTCCTGCTTTGGCGTCAGCAACGCATACAACGGCCACACGGTCCGGTACGTGTCCCAGAATCCGTTGTTGACGTACGGCTTCCCCATCTTCACTGCAGCCCCCGTGTGTGTCGGCGTGCTCGAACCGACTGCCGCGGAAAACGGACTGGCATAGCGCATCTGCGCATGCTGCGTGCTGCCGATATTTTCAAACGCCTGATTTGGATACAGGAACAGGCGATACAGGTTCGAGTAGAGAATGGTCTTGGAGCGGTCGGCGGCCCCGGGAATATCGATGACGGCAAGCTGCTTGTCCCACGCATTGCGGGCACGCTTTTCGAGGCGGGAGAACGACGCTTTGCCGACCTCCATCGCCAGATTGCGTCTGGCTTGGGCGACGCTGATCAGCGATGTGGCGATGCGCATGGTCACGGTGCGCTTGCCAGCGGGCGTCGCAAACCCGAACCAGGCGGCGACATGATCGCGCTTGTGACCGGTCAGATGACCGCTGCCGACGACAGACTGGTCGAACGTCGCATAAAAGAACAGCCGCGTAGCACCGGTGGACAGACCGCTGGCCACGTCCGAATAGCCGCTGATGCTGCGCTTGGCGGGATGCAGCGTGATACCGCCGCGGTTGTCCTTGTTGTCGAAAATCAGCTGTCCGTGACCATGGGTGAAGGTGAACTGCATCATCGCGGCGTGATCAGTGGGCGTCATGGCGCCGCTCATGCCGTTGTCGAAGCGCACCTTGTATAGATACGGCCGTGCGATTTCATGGGCATGCGTGAAGCCGAGCGCCCGCGCCTTGCGGCTCCATTGCGGCGGACCGGAACCATCCTGCGCCGGCATGACCTGAAAGGTCTGGCGATCTCCCATCCACGGGCTGGGCTCGTGGCTGAGCGCGAAGGCCTGCAGACGTGGATGATTGTCCGGGCCGTTACTCTGCTGGTACTGATAGATCCAGCTGGAGCCGGCCGCCGTGGTTGGCGTCCAGAAATTGAAACCGTGCGGCATCGCCGTGGCGGGAAAATTGTTTCCGCGGGAGAATCGCCCATTGGAGTTGCTGCCGCGGCGGGTATCGACGTAGCTGGCCGGATCCGGATGCGACACCTTCGGCGTCGGGCCGACGCGGATATCGTCGATATATCCGTGAAATGGCGTATCTCCCTTGGGCGCCTGGGTGACCAGCTCGGTGCCGGTGATCGTCTTGCCCTGGGCCGCAGCGCCGACATTCACGTCAATCGCGTTCCACTGATCAGGATACAGGATCCGCGCCTGGCCTTCACCGCGGGCGGTGTAAGGCACATGATGCTGGTCGTGAGCCTGCAGCCTGGAAAGATGACTGCCATCAGCGAACGCTAGATCGACAATCACGTGGGCTGACGGCTGCGGCTGTTTCCCCTTCACGCCCACCGGCAGGATGACGTAGGAGAGCCGGGTGTTCCGGTCGACCGGAATCCGGACGTGAAACAGCGCACGCCTGGTCAGCTGCCCGGTTGTCGATTCGCGCCCGCTGTAGCGCAGCGCCTGGATGCCATGAAACCCTACGTTCGGCTTGGCGGTCCACACTTCTTTTTTACCGGGTCCGGGCACCACGGCGACCTGCGTATCGGTGTTGCCGACCGCCTTCAGCGGAACCGGCTGGCGGGATTCGAACGATGTCGAGAATACCGTGCGACGCGAGCTTGGTGATCCTGCTTCATGCGAGGCATGAGCCTGCA
The DNA here is from genome assembly GCA_963747595.1 of uncultured Gammaproteobacteria bacterium. Lineage (GTDB taxonomy): Bacteria > Pseudomonadota > Gammaproteobacteria > Xanthomonadales > Rhodanobacteraceae > Oleiagrimonas. The sequence goes on along the minus strand of CAVVFO010000001.1, from coordinate 547,281 downwards.
GAGGCAATGACAGTGCCAATATCGTCGCCACGCCAAAGCAAGTCACCACGGATCCGGCACGAATGACCCTGCGATCATCAGTAGCATCGTCATGCCTACGCCTGCCCGCCCCCTGCCGTAAGCATTCCACAACCGCACCAGCGCCGCGACTCGAAGCCGCGAACGTCGATGCTGGCGCCGCAATGGACCAATTCTTCAGACCGACCCGCTTCATGGATACTCCCCACCCAAGCTCAAAGCACATTGAGGTAACGATACCAAAACAATCCACAAGATACTACGAATAACGCTACCTTCATGCTGAATCAACATTCATGATCTCGAAAAGGAATGCCAGTGGTCCCCTGAAGCACACGCCAGCCAAAATCGAATGCTGCCCGGAACCACGAATGGTCAGTTCCCTCACGAGCCATGAAAAGAAAGACCGACGCACCGAAGACATCCGGAGACATGCACAGGCTGCCTTTGTCGTTGCGATGTCCGTCGTCGAAAGCATTCGTCGAGCGGTTTGAATATCGAATACCTTCTCATGGGATCCCCTGATGGCGTTGAGCGGAATGGTTGCGTTTCTTTTCAACCGGATCCGCAGCCACGCCATGAAATGTGACTTTCACAGGCTTGATACGACCGTCGTCATCGAAATACATGCGCTCTATACAGATCACGCGATGATTCGGATCCGTCTCGCCCAGCGGCCGTCGGTGATAGACGATGTACCACGCATGGCTGTGTGGTGCGTGGATCACCGTATTGCCACCTGTACCGGTTGCCACGTGCGGGTTCGACTGCAAGATCTTGCCGACCCGCTTGAACGGACCCAGCGGTGACTTGGCCATCGCATATGCCACTGAGTACCCCGGCCCGCCCCAACCACCTTCCGACCACATCAGGTAGTACGTGCCGTGGCGCCGGAACATGGTGGGCCCTTCGACGTAGTGCGCAGGGGTTATGTCCTTGAACCGCGAACCATCCGGCAACGGCACGACCGATGTGAAGTCGTCATTGAGCCGGGCGATGTCGAGATGGTGCCACCCACCATAGAGCAGATACCACGTGCCGTGCGAATCACGGAAAACGGATGGATCGATCGGCTGCGCGCCATGGTGGAAACGGCCAATCAGCGGCTTGCCGATCAGGTCGTGAAATGGCCCCGCTGGCGTGTCCGCCACTGCAACCCCGATGCCGCCCAAAGCCTTGTCGCTGTGGATGTCGTTGGCAGCGAAGAACATGTAGTAGCGACCGTCCTTCGCGACCACCGATGGTGCCCACAGCGCCTTGTGAACCCACTTGATCGCGCCGCTATGCAGCACCTGTGAATGTTTGGTCCAGGTCACCAGATCCGGCGTAGAAAAGGCATCGACGTGGAGCTGCTTCGCATAGGGCGCCGAATAGGTCGGATAGATCCAATACTGGCCCTGCGCGACAATGGCATACGGGTCGGCATACCAGCCCTTGAACACCGGATTTCCCGCCTCAGCCGGCTTCGTCGAAGCTTGAATGTCCGCGCGCGCACCGGCCGCAAATGCCGAAGACCCGGTCAATACGCACCCGCACACCGCAAAAATGATGAAAATACAGTACCGTGACCTCATACTCATATGTGCACCTTGTGAACAGCGTCCCAGATATCAATGATGTGGTGTGCAAACGAATCGTGACCCGCCGCTTTTTCCAGAGGGCGCACAGATGGATCAAACGCGCAGTAAATCCGGTCGCTTCTCATGAAGTCTGACAATCAATTCCCCGAACAACGTGTTTGCCCAGGCAAACCAGGGGCGCGTGAATTTTTTCGGGTCATTCTTGTCAAACGCTTCGTGCATGAAGCCGGTGCCTGCATCCGTGGTCTTCAACCACGTCAGGCATCGCCGGATCTCGGCATCGCTGTCGCTGGTCAATGCCCGGAAAATAATCGACATCGGCCAGATCATGCCCAGACCCTCATGCGGACCGCCAATACCGGAAGCGGCATCACCGCTGAAGAAGTACGGATTGTGATCGCTTAGTACTGCTGCGCGGGTGCGTTGATACAGCGCATCGTCGCGATCACAGCACCCCAGATACGGGAGGCTGAGCAGCCCCGGAGCGTTGGCATCATCCATGAACAGCTGATTGCCGTAGCCGTCGATTTCGTAGGCCCAGGTCGTGGCGCCCGCCCTGCTCCGAACATGGCCATATTGCTGCAGCGCATGTTCGATTTCCCTGGCCAGATCCGTACACTCGTCAGCGAAATCGGCATCATGATGAATCTGCCGCGACATCGCCGCCAATTGCCGCAGGCTCGCAACCGCGAACAGATTACCGGGAACGAACAGCGGATAGATGCATGCATCATCGGACGGCCGGAACATGCCGTGGATCATGCCATTGGGTCGCGTCGGATTACCGTAGCCGCCCAAAAACTGCGTATCGGTCGGATTGGGCGATGCCCGTTGGAAATGATAGGGACCGCGACCGTGTTCGCGTTGCTGAACCTTGAACGTCGCAACAACACTGTGCATCGCTCCGCGCCAGTCCTCATCAAAGGGCGAGATATCGCCGGTGGCTTTCCAATAGCCATGCGCCAGACGAATGGGATAACACAGCGAATCGATCTCCCACTTGCGTTCGGCGACACCGGGCTTCATCTCGGTGAGATCATGCTGTGCCCAGGACAGGTTGGTATGTGCATGCGGGTCTGGCATGAACGCATTGGCGTAGGGATCGATCTGGATGCAGCGCGTCTGCCGATGAATCAGACCGCGAAACAGGCGCCTGAGATGCGCGTCCTGCCTGGTCAGCGGCAGATACGGCTGCACCTGCGCGGACGAATCGCGCAACCACATGGCATCGATATCGCCGGTAATGATGAAGGTATCCGGCACGCCGTCGAGGGTGTCCAGCTTGACGGTGGTATCCAGCGTGTTGGGATAGCAGTTTTCGAACAACCATGCGAGCTTGGGATCGGCGATGGAGGCCTTGACCGCTTGCAGTCGCTGCTCTACGGCAGTGCTGACAAAGGCACGCTTGCTCGGTGGTGGACGATGGCTTGTATAGCGCCGCCCAGGCGAGGTAAGTGCTGAAGTCGATGTCGGTAAGCCGACAGGAACAACACTTCCAGCCGCTACGGTGCCGATCATCTTGAGAATATCGCGACGTGAAGGCATGTCTTCTCCCTTGGACAACATGCATGTGCCTCGTCCACGACACGTCGCCGACCCGACTAGACCCTGGATGGCCTTTCGAGCGTTGCATCGACGTGTGCAATGGATAAAAAAATGCCCGCACAACGGACGCGTTCAGGGGAGGGACGAACGCATCCGCCATGGGGCACCCAACGAGAATTTATGTTTTTAGACGCGCTTGCATCGGTAATAGTCCCAGCGGAATGGGAGAAACATATTGTGCATACAATGTATTAGACCGACGCCTCGACAAGAAGCGTTCCTCTTGCGCCTTGCCCAATGCCCCATTCGAACGTGTCGATCACACGCAAAAACGACGAGTACTATTAATCTCCACACCTTTCGGGTAACGTTACCCCATCGGGGTAACAATTTCAATAGAGCGAGATCCATTCTTCCTTCAAGACTTTTGGTTTGATTCGATTGAACAAGATGAGTGCCATGACAATGCGAAAAACCTGCATCAGCGGATCCAGGCTTGAACCTTTTCCCTTGGGATCCTCTGAACAAGTCTGTACAGGTGGGATGATGTCCAGATGGTTCGCACGGTATGGTGCGTGGTGCAGCCAAGACTGGTTGCCTTGGCAAGACGCGCGGCGCAGCGTGCGGGCCATCTGGACATCACCCCAAGCGACCGAAGGAAGTGCCCATGGTGCGTTTGAAATCAAGAAGATGGGGCCGGTTCTGTCTGTCCACATGCCTGCGTTGCACTGCCTCGACAGGCAACCAGCCTGCCTTCGCCAGTGCGACTTGTCATGCGAACAGACAGAATCGGTGACACCTGCACAGACTTGTTCAGAGGACCCCTTGGGAGAGCAGCCGGAAGCAAGCGTCAGGTGGCGCGCCATATGGGGACCCATGCGACCCAGTCATGGCGCTGCCCATGATCGCGACAAAGTCGAGTCAGGAGCGCGCCATGTCCAAGAATCATAAGTCCAATCCCGTTCAGTCCATGCTGCCCTCCATCGATGCAGCCAAGCTTTCGCGGCGGGACCTGCTGCGCTGGTCTGCCTTTGCCGGCCTTTCGGCAGTCTCCGCCGCGGTGCTTCCTTATCGATCGGCCGATGCCCAACCCACGGGTCATACCGCCACATCGACCGCAGCCTCGAACGGCGAACCGGCTCCCACGACGCTCAACGCCACGCCGATCCGGCCGCCTGCGGTGCCACTTGCAGTGCGCCAGCCTTATCTAAGTGTCTGGTTGCCCGCCACCCTGCTTCCTGGCACCTGGCCGCAGTTTTGGCAGGGCAGCACTACGGAAATGGCCGGCATTGTGCGCATCGACGGTATCGCCTATGTATTCATGGGCGATCCGAAGCTGACCCTGAACGTGCCCGACGGCAATCACGGCAAGGGGCACACCATCGAGGATTTTCCGCGCGCACTGGATCAGACCGCGCTCAAGATGACTCCGACCCGGTCGTCTTTCGAACTGCAGGGCGCAGGCGTCGCGCTGGTGGTCGAATTCCTTTCGCCAGTCGAGCCCGGCGATCTGAAACGGCAATCCATGCCACTGAGCTATATCCACGTCAGCGCGCGCAGCATCGACGGTCAGCGCCACAAGGTCCAGCTTTACATGGACATCGCCGGTGATTGGGTCAGCGGCGATCACAAACAGCCGGTGACCTGGCAATTGGCCAAGGCAAACGGCATGGAGGCCTGGACGCTTAGGCTCGATCAGCCGCGACCGCTGACCGAACAGAAACAGTTTGCCGCCTGGGGCAATATCGTCTGGGCGACCCGCCAGCACCCACGTCTGAGCGTACAATCCGGTGAGGGTACTGAAGTGCGCGGCCAATTCGCGCGTCACGGAACATTGAGCGGGAGTAATGATGGCGCCGCCCGCACCATCGGTAAGCATCCACCCGTTTTGGGCCTGAGCATCGATCTGGACCGGCTCGACGCAAGCGCCACACGCACCACATTCTGTATCGGCCATGTGCGGAATCCGGCGATCAACTATCTCGGCAAGCCCCTGGCACCGCTGTGGATGTGCTACTTCAAGGACTGGCAGGACATGCTGGCATTCTTTCATCGGGACGCAAACGCCGCATCAGAGCGAGCCGACGCCTTGGATACCCGCATCGTCAGTGATGCGCGCGAGGTCGGTGGCCGCACCTACGAAGGCCTGTGTTCACTGGCATTGCGGCAGGCCTACGGCGGCACTGAGCTGGTACAGGGGCCGGACGGCACGCCTTGGGGGTTTATCAAGGAGATTTCCAGCGACGGCAACGTTTCGACCGTGGATATCGCATACCCCGCCGCTCCGGTATGGATCTACCTGGACCCCGGCTATTTGAAATTGCTGCTGACACCGCTTCTTGCCTATGCTGAGAAGGGTGGCTGGCCCAAGGCGTTTGCCGAGCACGACCTGGGCGCGTCCTACCCAAATGCCACCGGACACAATGACGGCAAGGAAGAGGACATGCCGGTGGAGGAATCGGGCAACATGTTGATCTTGGCCGCCGCCTATCTGCGCCGGGCGCCGACTGCGGATGCCAAGGCGTTCGCCGCTGCGCATTACGGGATTTTGGAGAAGTGGGCCGGTTACCTCACGCGCAATCTTCCCGACCCCGGCTTTCAGAATCAGACCGACGACTTCGCCGGCTCCATCGCGCATAGTGTCAATCTCGCGATCAAGGGCATTGTCGCGGTAGCTGCCATGGGCCAGATTGCCACCGCTGCCGGCCGCTCCGCTCAAGCCGAGCATTACCGGAAGCTGGCCGAAAAGTACATGACGTTCTGGACCGACCGTGCTTGCGACCCGTCGGCAAACCATCTAGACCTGACCTATAACGGCGCAGGCGGCGGCGACGGCACCTGGGGCACCTTGTACAACGGATTCGCGGACCAACTGCTGGGCACCGGGCTGATTCCCGACGCCATCCGCAAGATGCAGGCCGCATGGTACGTCAAGACCAGCAATCCCTTCGGCCTGCCACTGCAAGTGCCGCACAGCTACGCCAAAACCGACTGGGCTCTGTTCACTGCCGCTTGGCTGAGCGACGAGCCGATCAAGCAGCAATTGATCGACCGCGTCTACGCTTATGCCAACACCACGCCCCAGCGCGTGCCTTTCAGCGACCTGTACAGCACCCTGACCGGGCATCGCGTGGCCTTCAAAGCACGCCCGGTGCAGGGTGGCATTTTCGCGCCACTGGCTCTCAAAGCGACCACACGATCGTCGTGATACAGATCATTCGACTGCCCAGCCAGACACCGTCTCCATGCGGAGCGCTGATAGCACCTGATCGTGGGAGGCATGCCCCTCAGCCGGTCGCGTTTAAAAGTAGAGGCTTTGACACCTGCCGTTGCTGCTTGAATTCCATCGGTGACAGATGAACGATGGTGCTATGGGTGCGTGCTCGTTAGCAGATCGGGATCCAGTGCGCGATGATACGCCCGGCATGGTGTGGTGTTTCGAATTGCCAGCGTCCAGCACTCCGACAGGAAACGGGCCATCGAACTGCCCGATGCCTGCATTCGGTGCGGGCGTCGGGGTTGGATGAATTGCATTCAATGCCATTGGCTTTCACCCCGGGCCTACTCGGGGCCATTGTCGCTGCGCATGGCATCGAGCTCTCCACGCCACTCGCATAATTGTTGCAGCGCACGAGCCACGCGCGCGCCGGTCAGGCTCAGCGCTTCCTTCAGCCCGGCATCATCCAGGCTCACATCCGCGTCCGCTTCAGGCGCGTGTTCGCATGTCTCAGCTCGCGCAGACGCTGCCTCTCCAACGCCTCGCCTGGAGCGTCATTGACAGAATGCGGCCGCGCTGAGGCCGTGCTTGCGTGCCATCCCAGTCACGGCCATGTCGGCCTGCGCTCCCTGCAGATCCCCGCACTCTGGCTTTCTGAAAACATTCACTTGCGCATGGAGACTTCCCGGTTTCGGGATGGACTCTACTTTTCGCTGCTATCACTACACCACCGGCAACACAGCCCCCTCATCGCGATGGATGCCGCCCCTGGATGAGCTGTGCTGCGCGGGTGTTGGTGCAGGAGTCTATGGCGTGTTCAGCTCGCCACGGGCTGGATACGAGGGCGGTTCATCATCCTCACTCGTGGCCCACGTCTTGTTTGGCTGCTTGCTCATCTGAAAGTTCAGTGTCGTGCTGTGCGAACTGTTGCCGGACGACGATGGTGCGCTGGTGCCCAGGAACATGTCTGCAGACAACCAGTCCTTGTGCCATGCCTTGCCGTTGACCTTGAGCGATTTCACATAGGCGTGGGTCGAAGCCTGCGGCGCCGCAAGATTGAGCGTGCGGCCATGCGGCAAATGCAGCGTCACATGCGAGAAGATCGGTGCGCCCAGCGTCAACACCGCCGTGCCCGGGGTTTCCGGGAACATGCCCATGTCCGCCCATACCAGCCAGGAACTGGTGGCACCCAGATCATCGTTGCCGGGCTCGCCGCCGGGGCTATTCGAGTACACCTTGCGGATCAGGCGGTGCACGATCTGCTGTGTCTTGCATGGCGCACCTGCGTAATCGTAGATCCACGGGAAGTTCAGATCGGGTTCGTTGCCGGCCCAGTAATACGGCTTGTTGGGGCCGACGTTGAGCTGTGTGAACATCTCGTCCAGACGCTTGAGCGCATCCTGATTGCCGCCCATCGCATGGATCAGTCCATGCAGGTTCTGCGGGATCATCCAGGTGTACTGGATGGTATTGCCTTCTTCGAAGCCGGCCTGGCCGTAGGCCTTGGACTTGATCTGGAACGCCGGTCCGACGGGGAACGCGCCCTTCGCCGTACGTGGTTCGATATAGCCGCTATGGCCGCGGAAACTCGCATGGCTATCGAAGATATTCGACCAGTTCTGCGAGCGCGTCAGGAAACGCTGATACACCGAGGCTTGTCCCAATGCCTTGGCCATGCGCGCGATACCGAAGTCGGCCAGTGCGTATTCCAGGGTTTCCGAGGCGTCTTTGGGCACGTAACCGTGTTTCATGTACGCCTTCAGATCGGGGCGCTCCTGATACCAGGACTGCCCCCGGCGATAATCAGCCGGCGTCTTGGTCGCGCCCTTGATCATGGCTTTCAGTGCCGCTTTGGTATCGAAATGACGTGCCCCGAATGTGTAGGCCTCGGCAATGATGGGGTCGGCGGCATCGCCGTTCATGACCCCGGAGTAATCGTTGTCGTAGCCCCACTTGGGCAGCCAGCCTCCCTGTGCCTGATCATTGAGCAACGATTGCATCATGTCACTGACACGCTCAGGCAGCAGCAGCGCCTGCAGGGGCACTTCGGAGCGATAGATGTCCCATCCCGAGAAATTGGCGTACTGGGCCTTCTGTCCCTTGGCCAGATGATGCACTTTGTCGTCGAAGCCAATATACGTGCCGCTGGCATCGGAAAATACATTGGGATGCAGCAGGCTGTGGTACAACGCGGTATAGAACTGGATTTTCTGGCTGTTGCTGCCACCGGCCACAGAAATGCGCGAAAGCACTTGATTCCAGGCCTGATGCGCTTTTTTTGCAATCTCCGGCAAACTCCAGCCGGCGTCTTCGGCTTTCAGGTTGGCCCAGGCATCGGCCGTGCTGACGTATGAAATAGCCACCTTGAGCTTGATGGTGCGATGCGTGCGGGTATCGAAGCTGACCCAGGCGCCGGTTCCGGCTCCCGCTGCGCCGTCCTTGGACGAAGTATGGCCAGCGCTCCAGGCTCCGTGGGTCTTGAAGGGCCGGTTGAACTCAGCGACGAAATACGTCGTCTCCGAGCTGGCGGTGCCGCAGAAGTGTCCGGAAGTGTCCAACCCAACCACTTTGTTGTGGCCGATCACATGCACTTCGTTGGTCGAGGTTTTCTGCTGCGCATCGGATACCTTGAACAGGAAGTTGGCCTGCCCGGTAGCCGGAAAATGGAACGTACCGATGCCGCTGCGCGTGGTCGCGGACAACTTGACCGCGATCGGAGCACTGCCACCCGGCGCCAGCGTTACCTGATACACCCCGGGGCTGGCATGTTCGTGCTTGTGGCTGAACGGCTCGGTGGACTTGCCCGGATGCGTCCCCACCTGACCGACCGTCGGCAGGATCGGGACTTCGCCACCGGACGAACAGCCCGGGCCAGACACATGCGTCAGGCTGAATCCGGAGATTTTCGAATCCTTGTAGAAATAGTCCCCACCCTCCGGCCGTGTTGGCGTGGTGGGACTCCAGCTGAGCATGCCGAACGGCACCACCGCGCCGGGAAAGGTGTCCACATCGCCGGTGACCTTGCCACCGCTGCCGGTGCCCAACAAAGGATTGACCAGGGAAGCAGAGTTGGAGACCGGCGCACCGCCGCTGCCGGCATGGCCCCGGGTCTGCGCACACGCTGACCCGATGCCGAGGGAACCGATCATGATCGCAATACCCAACGACCGGCCCGCTATCCACAGGGAACGTTGGCAGATTTTTTTATGGTACGTGACATGATGGAAATTCAATATCATGATTTTTCCCGAATTGATTCAAAGTCGTTTGATTTTGATATTACGAAACCATATTTTGACACCGGGCTGACCTTTGCCCTCCGTGCCCTGCAAGGCGATATGCCCCTCGTGGAATGTTGCAAATCCAGGCATGGCACTGAATTTGCTGTTGGCCACCAAGTTCCACCAGTGCGCATCCCACAGGTGTGTATCGATGACTTTGTGCCCATTCAAAAACAGCTTGAGGTGGCCCTTGTTGGAGATGATTTCATAGTGGTTCCAGTGCCCGGCTCGCTTGACGTATTCCACACCGACCGGGACCAGATCGAAGATGTCGCCGGCGCGCTCCTTCAGCACGCGGCTGTCCGGCTTGGTACACGCCAAATCCGCTATCTGCATCTCAGGACCGGTTTCAAAGGTATACTTGTATTTGCGGGATTCGTGCACGTAGAACATGATGCCGCTGTCGACACAGGGCTTCATTTTCCAGTCCAGCTCGAGATCAAAGTTCTTGAACTCGCCGTTGGTGACCAGATCCTGGAAACGGGTTAGCTGGTCATGATTATTCTTCTTGAGCACGATGGCACCGTCCCGAACCGACCAGTCTTTTGCCGGGACTTTTTCCAGATACGAGTGCCAACCTTTCAGGTTCTTGCCGTTGAACAGCAAGTGCCACCCGGCTTTCTGCTGCTTTGCGCTCAACGTGTTGATATTCTGCGCATGGGCCATACCGAACGACATGCATCCGCAGAGGGTCAGCACGGCGAGTTGAAGGGTTTTTCTGCGCACCATAGTCGCATTTACTCGTGGTGAAGACTGTCGATTTAACACGATGTTGTCGATACGACACGTGTCGCACTGCCCAGATTCCGGGCCCCGTTAAACGATGCCGGCATCATTCCTTGTCTGGATCTGACATCGACGGCGGAGCGGCATTCGGGGCACTACCCCACTTTTTATTGGGCGTCGGTCCCATGTCAAGTACCAGCTTTCCGCCATTTTTGATATTTGATTGACTGAACCACGGCTTGTTCCACGGTTTCCCGTTCAAGGTCGCCGATTGAATATACATATTCTTGGCCGAGTTGTTCTTCGCCACGATCTCGAACGTATGGCCATTGCCCATGTGGATTTTGGCATCGCTGAAAATCGGGCTGCCGAGGATGTAGTCGGGGCTGGACGGATCCACAGGGTAAAAGCCCAGCGCACTCATCGTGTACCAGGATGAGGTGGAGCCCTGGTCGTCCATGCCGGGATAGGCATACCCGCTGGCATCGCTGCCGTACATGTTTTTGAGGATCTTGCGCACCAGGCGCTGGGTTTTCCACGGCTGACCGCCCCAATCGTAGAGATAGGCCGCTTGCTGGTCGGGCTGGTTGCCCTGCACGTACTGGCCGATGACTCCGGTACAGTCGCGGCAGATGCCCTTGGGGTGATACGGCGTGCTGAAGAACTTGTCCAGTTTGGCATCGAAGGCGTTTTGTCCGCCCAGCAGGTTGGCGAGGCCCTGCACGTCCTGCGGCACCAGCCACAAAGTGGACCAGCCCGAGGCCTCCTTCATCATGAAGTTGTAGTACGGCTCACGCGGATTGAACGGCGTGATCCAGCTGCCATCGGCAAGCCGCCCCCGCATGAAATCGTCGGACTTGTCGAACACGTTCCTGTAGTTATGCGCGCGCCTGAGGAACATTTTGTAGTCGGCGGTCTTGCCCAATTTCCTGGCGAACATCGCCATGGCATGATCGTCCCAGGCGTATTCCAGCGTGGTTGCCACGCCCGCCTTGCCGCCGGCATAAGGCGGGTCGGGATTGACCTTGGGAATGAAGTCCGAAATCCAGCCGTTTTTCTTGTATTCGGCCAGATAGGTGCGCGGGCCCTTGGGATCCATGGCATTCTTGCGCAGGTATCTGTAGACGGAAGCCCAGTCAAAATGAATACCGCGTTCCCATGAACCCAGATACAGAAAGACCGCGTTGTCGCCATGAAACGAGGTGCCCATGAACCCCGATTCTTTCGCCATATCGAGCTCCGAGCGCAGGATGTTCTTGACCACCTTGGGCTCCAGCATTTCCAGCAGCACGATCTGATTGCGGCCGGTATCCCAGAAAGGCACGGGGCCGTAGCGGTCATGCTTGGCCGTGACCACCTTGCCGCGCATGTTGGTGAACTTCTGGCCCTTGCGCGCGATCAGCCGCGGGCTGGCAAACGAGTGCAGAAACGTGGAGTAGAACAGCATGCGCTGCTTGGCGGTGCCGCCCTGGACTTGGATCAGATTGAGATTCTTCGCCCAAGTGGCCCGCGCCTGAGCGTGCACGCGCTGGAAATTCCAGCCGGGGTCCTCGGCCTTGAGACGCTGCCTGGCTTGGGCGTAGCTGTGGCCGCGGGCGATCTTCATCAGCACCTTCTCGCCCTTTTTGGTATGAAAAGAGAGGTAGGCGCCGGCGTAATGGCCGGAAATTTTTCGCGTGTTTTTCTTGACCTGTTTGAAACCGACGGCCGGTGAATACTTGCGCGCCTGCTTGCTGTCGACTTGGCGAAATGTTCCGTAGGCGCGAAACGGGCGGGAAAACGTGGCCACAAAGTAGCCGCCGTCTCGCGCGTCGCTGTCGTGCCCCATCTGACCGCACACGGTATGATTGCCCATCACCTGGACCGTGCCGCCGTGACGGCCGAGATTGACGATCACGTGCGCCTTGTGGCTTTGCGGAAACGTGAAGCGAAACAGTCCGGTCCACTGGGTGGCGGTCATTTCGGCGCGGGTCTTGAAGGTATTGAGATAGACCGAGTAGTAACCGGGCGAGGCCTTTTCGCGGGATTTGTCGTAGAACGACTGGGTGTACTGCGGCGGCACCGTCCAGTCGCCCACCACCGGCATGATCGTCGGCTCGCCGCGCCCGGCCCGGCCGCCCCCGGTAAAGCCGATCATGGTCGGGTTGGGATAATAGTAGGGGGAGGCGACGCCGGCCGGATAATCAACCGCCAAGTTGGCGTTGATCGGCGCGATGTCGGTGGAGCTTTGCGGCAGCTGGGCGCCGGGCGAGGTGAATCCGGAGTACAGCTGCTCGCCGGGAGGCGGCGCATTGCCAATTAGCTTTTGCTTATTTAAAGGAGCAGTGCCCACCAAGCCATTGGCGTAGTCTACTGGCTTTTTTTTCGAAGCTGCCGGACTTTGCGTCTGTGCTTGAGCAACCGCGAGGCATGCAAGCAGCGAGATTACGGCAAGGATCACTTTACTTTCTCGGGGAAATATCACTGTGAACTCCTTCGTGATCTTAATAATCTTTTAGGGTAAAATCCCTCGCTGCTTGCGGCGTAAGATTTTGGAATGAGCAATACATCCGCAAGAACAAACAACGTCACAGTTCTTCTGAACCCGTCGGTTTTTTCATTGAAATACCGACGCGCCATATTTGGCAAATCCGTAGACGAACTGCTGAAAGAGAAGCGTCTGCGATCGCGGCACCGCACCAATCCAAGTTAATGGGGTCGGAACGGATGAAGAGCATGTGCACTTTCTTTTGCACTCGGACCCGACCGAGACCGTGACGAACGGTTATTGACATCGATAAAATGCTTGACGACACGAGAAGTGTTGAGGCTTCGGCAGCAGGTCAAGAAAAGTTGCGATGTGGGGAGGGGGTCTTTGGACGGATGGATACTACGCGAGGATCAAGTGCTCCACTAAATTTGGTGACAACATCCACGTTTTATGTGTAGCAATGCAAGCACCTAGTCGAGCCGATTATTCGGTGAAGTTCGCTTTGACGTGGTACACATTACCGACCCGGCCGTCATCAGGTAACGAGAAAGACGTTTCGAGATTTTTTTCATTGAAACCCCTCATATTGGAAATTGGGATGCTCCCGGGAGCTCGATAGGTTCATATGAATCTTGACCGGCCCCCGGGACATCAATGGGTATGGCTACAATCCATACATCAGGTGAGCGAGCTCCGATGTCGTTCCCGCACAGCACTGTCCATTCCGTGTCCGCTTGGCCAGCGGCGGGCACATAACCCGCCGCTGGCCAAGACCCTTACGGACTATCACCAAGGCTGTATGTCAACCCCAAATAATACTGACGACCGCTGTACTCCAGCTGGGCCAGGCGTGCCGACGTATCATTACCAATCCTGCTGCGCTGCATCGACTGCGTCAGATTGAGGACCGAAGCAGTTACAGTGAGGTGCTTGCTGATATCGTAATGTGCGTTCAGGTCGGTTTGCTTGTACGGCTGCTGGTACTCCGTCAATCCCGATACCAGTCCGTCAATCACGGGGCCTGTCCAGTTTTCGCTCACGCGCACCAAAAGATTATGCTTCTGGTAAAACAGTGACAGGTTTCCTGCGTATTTCGCACTTCCGACCAGCTTGGATGTGCCGACTACCTGATTTCCCACGGTGACGTTGGTCGAACTCGTGTTATCGGTCGTGTAGTTGGCCAATACACCCAAACCCATCGGTAAAGTGTACTGTCCCGAGTACTCGAACCCCTTGGATGTACCAGACTGCCCGTTGCCAATCGTTCCATACGAGATCGCCGTGACTTTTTGGCCATTGAAGTCGATCGCCTCGTTGGACAAAGTTACCGGGACGACAAAGTTCTGCACATTTTTGTGAAAGTAGTCGACGCTCAGCACGGCTCCTGATGTCGGGTACCAGGCGGCTGCCAGATCGTATTGTTTGGCCGTGTATTCTTTCAGGGCCGGATTGCCGCCAGAGCCATAGTATCCTGGTAGCGCCGCGCCAAACTGGGCTCGATCATGATAATAAGCCGCGGTTACGTGTTGGACGGATCCAGTCCGCAGCAGATCCCCATATCCCGGGGGTGCCATCGCTTCGGACCACGCGCCACGTAGCTGAATATCGTGCGGCAGACTGTAAACGATGTTGACACTTGGCAAGAGCTTCTTGTACGACCTGTAGTTGTGTGTCAGCGCCACTGATTTGACATCCCACACGGACGATGGCTTGTACTGGAAGTCCCCGGGGGCACACGGACCGCCCACCTTGTTGACGCCCGTCGGGGGACAAAATAATGGTTGCCCCGTAGGCCCTGGTACGGTCTGATAGTACTCTTGGTTCAATGTCTCAACTTGGGTTCCGATATTCGTGTCCTGAAGCACCCGTACCCAGCGAACGCCTACATTACCGCGCAGCGGTCCGTAGTCGTAATTCAGCTGCAAGTATGCAGACTCGTCCTGTTCGCGAATACCTCCAAAATTCTGGGGTTCGTTGGTTTCCTTCAACCCACCATATTTATTATTCAGGTATGCGTAATAAACAGGGTAATTAATCGCCGGGAAAACGTTGGTACTGAACGCCTTGGTGTTGGTCTTGAGACTATGCGGAAGAATGAACTGTGGCATCAAGTTGCCGGCATTGGGGTCACACTGTTGGTACTGTTCAGTCGTCCCAGGACACAGCCACCGTTGTTGGATGCTAGTTTGACTACCATTTGTATCGGTATATTTTACGCCAAACTGCAAAGAGTCCATCCATCCTATATCAGGCGTCAAAGTAAAATCCAACTGTGCGAAATTTTGCGCCATCTTTGTGGTGCCAGTACCTGCACCCGTCGAGCCAAGATCAAATTGACCCACACCAGACCGCAGATTTTGCAGAACCCCTGGCGACACTTCTATCGACGGCTTTCCTGCGATATTCCACTGTGTCGATTGATTTCCATTGACCCACTGGCCATTCTCGAACACCCGGGGCTTCACCGACGCCCTGTACGAGACGCGCGGGCCTCCATTGGACCAAGTGCGGCCCACATTGAATGAGGCATCCAGCATTCCCGCAGACCACTCGCCCTTGATGTTCAGTGACTGCGATTTGGCGGACTGCAGATCGTAATTACCCGTTATCCATGGATATTGTTGCGAGCAGACGTTGGACGGCTGCCGCTGCGCGCCAGTCACTGGATTCACCAGTGCCGCACAACCGGTTCCCTTTGCCGGCTGCAGATACTTTGCTCCCGTGACGATGCTGTGGGATGGATCGAACGTCAGCCCATTTGGCGCCAGTTGTCGGCCTTGATCATTCGCGAATGACGTACCGCCAGGCAAGCCCCATTCCGGGACTTCGAGAGTGTTGTTGACATTATCGTTGCTGAATGCGAAGCGGAAATAGTTCCCCGTGAGCAAGAAGTTTCTGGTCGGCTTGAACTGTACGGTGACCTGGGTACTCTCACGCCGGCGGCGCTCGGTTCTTTGATCGAGGGACATCTGTTGTGGCATCCAATAGCCGTTGTAGGTCTTCCCGGATTGATCAACGACACCACCATTCGGCCAGTACGCGACATTTTGCGGGTCAGACACTGGATTACCGGAAACCAGGGTCGGCGGGTCCCCGGCGAAATTGTCAGGGGAAGTGGCTTTGTCGCTCCACCAATGCCAGCTGGAGGCGTTTGCCAGATAGTCTCTGACATCGCGCTTTTCATATCCCAAGCCAACCAAGACACCAAATCTGTCACTCTTGTCATGCCATGAATACATTGCCGCTACACGTGGCTCAATTTTCCCCTTGGTGTCCAGCGACACCGCGTTGACCGACACAAATCCCTTGTTTGCCGGCATCTCCAACGGGCGCCTGGTATGCAAGATGACTGTGCCGCCGATACCGCCGACGTCCAGTTTTGCTTCCTGAGTCTTGTACACATCAACGCTGGCAATCATCTTCGCTGGCAGCAACAGGTAGTTGAATGATCTTGTGAGACCACCTGCTTCCGCTTGTGCGTTCGCGATGAAGTTCCCGTTCAGCTCCGTCAGACTCAGTGCAGGCGACAAGCCGCGGATACTCACGTTCTTCCCTTCACCGCCATTGCGAGTGATGATCACGCCCGGCAGGTGTTGCAGCGCATCGGCGACGTCCTTCGCCGGAAACTGGCTGGTGCTTTGCGCGTTGATGACCGAGATGATGGAATTGGATTGACGCTCTTTGAGCAGTGCGCTGTCGACCGATTGGCGGTACCCGGTGACCGTGACTGTCTGGAGCTTGGTCGGGTTGTTCGAGGCCTGCCGCTTCTTTGTCTTCGTCTGCACGGGGGCCGGTGTCGGCGAGGATGCCGTTGTCGCGGCCGCGGTTGGCGCGTTTGCCTGCGCGGCAGCAGTGGATGTGCCTGCCTGTGCGGCGAGCGCAATATCGGTAGATCCCAGATAGGCGCCGAACGACATGGTTGCCAAAGTCAGCGCAACGTATAACGGCTTGCGGGCTGATACATGTGGTAGCTGTTTCATTTGTGGTCCCCAATCAGATTGTGGTTCTCAGTCGGACTGCATCCTTCTGGCGAATTTAGATCGCTCTGATTCCGTGCCACAGGGGTGTCCCCTGAAACGTTGCCAAAAACAGATCGACCTACACGCTCTTCCATACTCCAAAGCAAGATCACAGCGGTCACGGTGACAGTGGCTTGGTACGAACCTTGAAGATCTTCATTGCCCCCACGTACCACGCATCGTGGAGCGGCCTGCACCGCGAAGTAATCGTCATTTAGGTAACGATATCTCTAGGTAACGATACCTCATGCGAAACCGCATTTCCATAAGTTTTTTGCGTGATCCATATTCCACTTTGGAACAACGCCACGGCTCTACCTGTGACGTTTTGGAACCTCTCTGCGTCCGCGAACTTACGTACCTGGGCCCGTGGCCGTCCTGATCCCGCGCAGCGGAACCACAACGAGAGCTTTGTGAACGTTCCAGCCACGCAGCTCGACTCGGGCACCATCCGGACGCCGGTCAGCATCATATGAAATCGTGATTGTGCGTTCTTCTCCCGGTGTCAGATTCACGTAATTGTCGCTGTAATACGCTGGAAGGATGCGTTTGCCCTTCGTACCCACTAGCGTCAATTTGGTCTGCAGCGCCACGTGGTGTGAGACGTTGCGCAGATGGACAGTCAAGGCATGATCACCTCGATAGGTAGCGACAGCCTGCAACCTCACCTGCGCCAGGTCGTCCAGACGCTCAAGATCATGCGGCTTGGGGGCCGTCCAGTAAAAGTTGCGCGATAACAGTTGGCCGCCGGCGGCGTGCAGCTGCAGCGCCACGAAAATCAGGCCATGGCGTCTGGCCATGGCGTTGAGACGCAGCGATGTCTTTACTGCCGTGACAGCTCCCGCCTGCGCATCGACGGTTTCCGCGTCGTCGGCCAATTGCCTGCCGAGCAAGTCGTAGACCGCGATCTTTACTGCCACGTGGGAGCGCACCGTTTGCGTATTGTTGATCACGGCGATGCTGCGGTCAGGAAGGTTCATCTGCACGTGGATCGGCTCGGCTCCCTTCATGGCGCCGAAGTACGCACCGCTGGTGTCAGCGTCGTGGCTATACAGTTGCCACATGGTGCTGGGCCAAGCGGGATGACTCATCCACAGCAGGCGGCCGCTGTTCTGACTCCACAGGTGCGCGTTGAAGCCTTCGAAAATGGCACGATAGGTGACGTAGTTCATCATTTGCGCCTTGCGCGCAAAGTCCCCCAAGCTGGTGGGTTTGCCGAACTTTGTGGCCATCGATCGCATGAAGGTGTTGACGTCGCCATTCCCCTTCTGATGCCAGTCGTGATACGCCCAGTCATCACTTATCGGCCAGCGATCGGGTTTGGGCATCATGGCCTTGAAGGCTTCCAGTGTGGGGAAGGACGGGGTACCCACTTCGACGGAAAAGCCGCGCGCCAATTTGTTGAAGTAATCCTGGGGTGGACGGTAGTTGTAGGGCCCGCTTGTCCATAGATCGATATCGTTGGAACTGGGCATGTACAGGCGCGTGCCATCAAGCTTTGCGACCGCCGTATCCAGACGCTTGTTCAGCAATGGCTGGGGCACGCCCTCGTTGCGTCCGAACCAAAGGACAATCGACGGATGGTTGCGATAGCGCCGGATCACGTCCCGCGCGTTGCGCATGAACAGTGCATCGTCCTGAGGTTCGATATTTCCATTCTGGGTGGACTCCCAGAAGCCATTGAACACCAGCATGCCGTACTCGTCGGCCAGCTGGTAGAACGCCGGTTCGGTGCTCATGCCGATCCAGTTGCGGATCACGTCCATGTGCGCCTTTTTCTGCAGCTTGAAATACGGCTCCAGGTGTTTGCGCGACACACGCTTGCGCCAGTCGTCCATGCCCCAGTTGCCGCCCTTCACCGCGATGCGCACACCGTTGACACGAATGGCCAGATACGGCGTCAGGCGCGTATCCTCGAGGTCAGTCACCGCTGGTGAATGCTGCGCACCCGGAAGCAGGGAATACGCCCAGCCATGCGGCGTTTTCAGAATCGCCTTGTGCCGGATATCGACAACGCGCGTGTGTCGCCGACCTTCTCTTCCGAAATTGACCAGCACACGGCGCAGCCGTCCTTTCTGATCGAACAACGATAGCTCGTAGCTGATCTCGCGGATGCCGAAGCGGAATTGTGCCTGGTCCGAAGTGGCCCCGCCCATCGTAAAACGCACGTGCATGCAGTAGAGGTACGGTTTGCCGTAACCGTTTGGCCACCACAGATGCGGATGCCGCACCACCAGCTGCGGAATATCTGCCGGATCCAGATGCACAACCGAGCTGCCTGGCGCCACGGTGACCGGCTTGTTCACATGTACATCACCAAAGGCCACATGCAACATGCCGTGTACGGGCAACGCTCCCGAATTGTGCAATGGCACATCCACCCGCACATCGGCGCGACTGTGATCAGCCGCGGGAAAGGAGGTCACCACATGCGTGGCGCCGATGCGTACTGCACCGCTCGCCCGCAGCACCACGCTCTGCCACAGTCCCGTGTCGCGATCGCGCACGGACGGAATCCAGTCCCATCCTTCTGTCGCCAGGAACGTGGGGCCGTCCAGCTCCATCATGCCGCCGTTTTCGCCCGGACCGCCGACCAGCGATTCCTCGTTGGGCACGCCGGCATGCGGCGGCGGCGACACACGCACTGCCACGGCATTGTCATGCCCGGCCACGAGATCCCCCGTGACGTCGAACACGCCACGTGCAAACGCACCCTTGGTATGCCCGATGCGTTTGCCGTTGACCCATACCTCACCGGAATAATTGACTCCGTTGAAGGTCAGTCGCAACTGTCTTCCGGCCAGATTCGCCGGCACTTTGAATACGGTGCGATACCACCAGTCGTGCATATGCAGCGATTCGGGAATGGCCATGTTGTTGAGGCCATAGCCCGGATCCGGATACACCCCACCGTCGACCAGGGTCGTCAGCACCGTCCCTGGCACGCTCGCCACATACCACGCACTGCCAGTCGCATACCCGACATTGGACAGCGCGGCACCGGTGGCCCGCGGCAGTCTCGTGGCCGACGCCAACGTCCAATCCTGCAGGGTCCACGTATGAGCGTTGCGCGCCTTGAGCGCCGGATGTGCGCCCAAGGCGCGCTTTGCCGGTCGGGAAAATGGCGCCTTGCTGTGCGGCAATGTCGAGGGCGATTGCGGAGTCACCTGGCCCTGTATCTGCCTGGTCTGCACCGGCCAGTGGGGTGAGGCGGGCGCAAAGCGGGTCAAGCCGCCTGGTTTCGAGCCGGCAAGCTTGCGCAACCGGTTAGCGTCGAGAGCTCCGTCGGCCACGCTGAAGCCGGCAATTTTGCCGCTGAAATGCACGGCATCGCGCCAAGGCTGCGTGACCGGTGCCAACACCATTGTGGGCTTCATCCGTACATGACGTGCCGACCCACGAGCAACAACATGGCCATTCAGATACAACGAGAGCTGATCGCCGTTGGCAACTGCACCCACCTGGGCCCACTGCCCGGCCGTGAGTCGTGCATGCGACATCAGCGCGTGGCCGTGACCCCACCAGAATCCGAGCCGCCCGTGATCGGAAAAAAAGTAACGCCCCGCTCCCTGTGGATCGCCCAGTCCCGCGATCAGCTGCCGCTTTGCGGCAATCTGTCGTGGATGGATCCAGGCCGCCTCGCTCCAACTGGAGTGTGCGGCGAGTACGCTCGCCGCGGCAGGCAGCGGCTTCTTCATCCCGACACCCCCAGCCAGAACGGTCGCATTCCAAGGCCCATGCGTCGTTGCACGCAGCGGTAATGCCACCCCCAACAGCAATGCGACAGCAAGCCACATGGACATACTGCTCATGCACGTCGCCCGCCCTTTCAGCACACCTCACCCCGCATGCAACCAGCCTTCGTTGTGCAACCGAAGGCGCCGACTGCCTTGCACCCCATGTCCTGGATGGCAATCGCACGCCCCATGTTGAGGTAACGATACCTAGCCAGCACGGCATTTACAACAAAAGGGAACGGCATGCATTTCCCGACAAGAAACCAGCAGCTCTGGAGCAACCACGACGATTACCGGGAGCTGGACTCCTTCACCATCGCTCCCATACAAAAACAGCACGCCCTGAATGAGCGTGCTGTTCTGGTAATTTCATGTGGTGGGCGATACTGGGATCGAACCAGTGACCCCTACCATGTCAAGGTATTTTTTATAGGTTTCAGGAGACCCCATAAAATAAAAATATCAGTAACTTAGACGTTTACAGCCACCATAGCACCCCATATACTTTAGGCAATCTGTAGGCAACGGCCTGTTTTGAGGCAGAAACCGGGGGTTCTGACATGGGCGGCAAGGCGACAATCACCACGGTTTCCGGGCAGAAGGCTTTGCCCGTTCGCGGTGCGGTTCACTGGCACAAGCTGCACACCGGCCAGCATGTCGGCCTGCGCAAGAGCAAGACCGCGCAGACTTGGTATGCGCGCGCCTACGTGGAAAAGAAACAGGTCCGCCATGCGTTGGGTGCCTTTGACCACCTGCCGCCGAATGAGCGGTTTTCCGCTGCCAGCAAGGCGGCCGAGGCGTGGTTCAAGGGATTGGATGCAGGCGGACCGTTGCACCCCATCACGGTATTGGAAGCCTGCGAACGCCACATGCAATCGCTACGCGATGACCCCGACAAGGGCGACACCGCCGCCGACAACATGGCCGGCTACGTGCGCCGGTTCGTCGTCAACGACAAGATGGCCGCCATTCCCGTGGACAAACTCAAGCGCGGCGACGTGGCCGACTGGCGCAAGCGCATGGAGCGCAAGCCGGTTGCCCAACCCAAGCGCGGCAAACACTGCCGCAACAAGGCGCCACTAGCACCACCGCGCAAGCGGGCGCCGGCATCCATCAATCGGAACATGGTTTTTTTGCGTGCCGCACTGCGGCAGGCGCAAGCCGAGGGATACGTGGCTACCGATCAAGCATGGGCGCAACCGCTCAAGCCGATCAAGGGCGTTTCTGGTCGACGCGAACGCTACCTGACCCGCGAGCAACGGCAAAGCCTGATCGAACATGCCCGCGAGGATGCACAACCGTTCCTGCGCGCGCTGGCTGAACTGCCGTTGCGTGTCGGTGCCGTGGCCGCCCTGCGTGTGGGTGACTATGACAAGCGCAACAAGTTGCTGACTATCCGCAAGGACAAGGCCGGAGCCGGCCGCACGATCCCGCTGCCACCGTCCGCCGTGGACATACTCAAGCAAGCCGCCAGCGGCAAGCTGCCGACCGCGCCCCTGTTTTCCCGCTGGGATGGTGCGCCGTGGACAGCCACCACATGGAAAGACGTTGTGCGCCATGCCGTCGAGGCGGCCGACCTGCCACGCGACACCGTCGCCTATACCTTGCGCCATTGCGCCATTGCCGACTTGGTAGTGGGCGGCTGCGACCTGCACACCGTCGCAAAAATCAGCGGCACCAGTTTGCAGATGATTGCCCAGCACTACGGCAAACTGCGGCAGGACGTTGCACGCGAGGCATTGGCCGCGCTCGCACTGTAGGGCACTCGGGTTACGTCACGGCTTGACCTGCCGAAGCTGGTGGCCAGTACGCGCGCGCTGAGGACGCACAAACTTCGCCCGCAAGTGCGCGCGCGAGGTGATTCATACGCGCGCTTGAGCCGCACTAAATTAATGATGTCTGGTGATGGCGTCCACGAAACCAATACGCGCGTTTGGGTTGCACATAGGACAAAATGGTTACGCCACGGCTAGGCCGGCCAGCCGAAAGCGGGACACCTTCACCCGTTGCCGTGGCGATCTTTTGAAGGGCGTGGAGAAGGCGCGCATGCACCAGCAATTCACGAAGGAGCAACAGCGGCAGCTACGCCGGCGGGGCGTCACCGAGGAACAAATTGCCGAGCTTGAACGGCTGCTTCCGCGCATCGCTTGGTCCGCACAATCTGTCCCCATGGCTGACGTGCGCAACCGATTGCAGGATATCGCCAAGGCGGCGCATGCCTTGGCTGTCGCCATCAAGCGGCTGGATCAAGGTACCGATCCCGCAGACGGGGCGGCGGCGTGGCAACTGGACGAAGCGCACTCGGATCGACTGGCCGAAGATTGGCAGACCGACCCCATGCAGTCGACATATCCCGATAATTCCGACCCGCAAGAATTACGTGACGAGGTAGAGCGCTTGGAAGGCATCACGCATGCTGCTTTGGACCGCATGCACGGGAAGCAGTCCCGTCCGCATCTCGCCAGCCCGTGGCCTGTTTCGTGGATTGATGATGCGTTATTGGACGGCTGGAACAAAACACACTTCAATCAACTGAGCGATGACCAGCTGAGAAGCGGCAACTACCCGCCAATACCTGACTACCCGTTCGCAGCCAAGACAACCAATCCCGGCGCTTTCCGGGAAATTGTCGGCATCTGCTATCAAGCCGCCGATCATCCCAACCACGACCCTGAGCGCGCCATCACGGCCTACGTGAGGCACGAACGGAAGCGCTGGGCATGGATAGATGAAAACCTGACCGAGCATGGTGACACCAGCCCCTGAAATTGGACCACCTGCTGTCAGTGATTGACTAACCCCAAGCCCCAAAAATCCTCGCTAACGGTGCAGTAGCACCATGACCCGCAGCGAGGATTCGCAATGCTTCAAATCATCCGCAGACCTGAATTGTTGCGCCGGCTTGGCCTGAGTGATTCCGGCCTTGATCGTGCCATTGTGGACGGTTTCATTCCGCCCGCCGTCAAGCTGTCACCCGACCCCACGCGCCGCGCTATCGGCTGGCCAGACTACGAAGCTGACGAAATCATTTCCGCCCGCATCGCCGGGCTTGACCCCGACGCCACGCGCGCGCTGGTGGCCGATCTGATCGAACGCCGTACCACTGCAAAGGGGGCAGCGGCGTGAGTCGGCGCAACAAAAAACCCCACAGCGCCAACTGCAGGGGTCCATTGGGAAACAGCGCTTATCTGAAATCCGTAGCCCAATTATACGGCACCACGCGCAGCACACATATTCCCGACAACTGGCGGGACCGCTTGCCAGACCCTGCCGGCTACTACACCGCGCACGTCGAGGGACTGAGCAAGCCCAACGCCGACGGCTGGGCATCGTGTCGCTGTCCGTTTCATGCGGACCGCAACGCCAGTGCATCGGCCAACCTGCGCACCGGCGGTTTCAGGTGCCACGGCTGCGATGCCAAAGGCGACCTTGTTGCTTTTCACCAGCGCATCACCGGCTCGAACTTCAAGGAAGCCGTACGCGATCTGATCGGTTTGGAGGTACGCCAATGACTGCCGCATCTGAACCCGCAAAGCCCGAAACCGCACGTGCCGCTGTGGCGCGTCTGTTTGATGTTCCCATCCATGCAGGCTTCAAAGTAACCGGCTGCCATCGGTACGACACCAATGCCGGGGGTGAGTTGTTCCGCGTGGTGCGTTTGAAGTATCCGAACTGGGTGGACCTTTCCGACTCCGACCGCACCCGGCTGCGACAAGCCCACAAGTGCGACAGCAAAGGCAAGATTGTGTTGCCCATGCATTGCGCCGGCGCACACTACGTCAAACGCCGGCCCGAACGGCCGAAAGACGGCTGGCCGCTGTACCGACCGCCGTATCCATTGGTCGAAACCGATCCGCTGCTAATTGTGGAAGGCGAGCAATGCGCCGATGACTTGGCGAAGCTGGGGATATCAGCCGTCACGTCCGGCGGAGCGCAAAGCGCGGACACTGCGGACTGGTCCAGTGTGCAGGGCCGCGAAAGCGCCATGTGGCCGGACAACGACAAACAAGGCATGGACTATGCGCAAGCGGTCCTGGCCAAGCTGCCGGGCACACGTCTGATCCATTCCGATATCGTGCAGACATTGCCGCCCAAGGGCGATTGTGCCGACTGGCTGGTACAGCATCCCGACGCCACCGCCGACACAGTGCGCGCGCTGGAGATGGTCGAATCCGAAGCCAGCCACGCCGATATCCGCATCATCGAACCGGAGCCGCTGCGCCGTCCACTGCCGCCCGCTGCGCCCTATCCGGTCGAGACGTTGTGCGAGGTGCTGGGCAATGCCGTGCAGCGCATTCAAGCCGTGGTGCAGGCACCCGCTGCGCTGTGCGGGCAATCGGTACTCGCAGCGGCCAGTCTGGCCGTACAGGCACACGCAAACGTGGTGATCGACGGGCGACGCGATCCGCTGAGTCTGTGGCACGTCACCATCGGCGCATCGGGCGAGCGCAAAAGTGCCGCCGACGGCTGGGCCTTGCATGCGCACAACGAACACGAACGCGCCAATAGCGAGCGCTATCAACTGGACCGCGCGCAGCATGATCTGGAACTCCGCGCGCATGAAGCTGCTGTGCGTAAAGCCACCGGCGGCAAGGGCAAGGATGCGGCAGGGATCAAGGCCGCATTACAAGCGCTTGGGGCTGCGCCCGAGCCGCCGCTAATCCCGTTGCTGCTGGTGTCCGAACCGACGCTGGAAGGCGTGCACAAGCAACTGATTCACGGACAGCCGAGTATCGGCCTGTTTTCCGATGATGGCGGCGACTTTCTGGGCGGTCATGCGATGAACCGCGACAACCGCACAAAGACAGCGGCCAGCATGTCCAAGTTATGGGATCACGGCAATTTTGATCGGGTACGTGCAGGCGACGGAGCCGGCAAATTCTACGGGCGCCGTCTGGCATTGCATCTCATGGTGCAGCCGGTCATTGCCGAAGCCGTCCTGTCCGATGAGCTGCTGATCGGGCAAGGCTTTCTGCCGCGTTGCCTGCTGGCGTGGCCGCAATCGACGATTGGCACCCGCCGCTATGTCGAAGCGGATTTGTCCGCCGATCCGGCCATGGTGCGGTACTGGTCACGCATGCGTGCCCTGCTGGAGCGGGAACCGTCATTGCGTCAAGGCACACGCAACCAGCTGGAACCACGCGACCTGACCCTGACACCCGACGCGAAGGCGTACTGGACGGACGTACACAACGCCATGGAGGCGGATATGCGCGATCATGGCGAGTTTGCCAGTATCCACGCATGGGCGAGCAAGGGCGGCGCGCAAGTGCTCCGCATTGCGGGCGTGCTGACCCTTGTCGACAATCCCGACGCGGGCGTGATTCAACGCCAGACCATCGAACACGCGGCCGCACTGGTGGGGTATCACCTGGGCGAAGCCGTGCGCATTGTGGGCACTGCTGCCGTGCCTGCTGAGGTCAAGCATGCCGAAGCACTGCTGGACTGGTGTCACAAGGAACGCATCACGCTGCTGCACTCGCGTGAAGCCCTGCGGCTGGGACCGAACTGCATTCGTACCCGACAGGTGTTCGACGCGGCCATGCAGGAACTGGAGCGCTGCGGCTGGGCGTCTCCGGTCGACGGTGGGGCAGTGATCGACAACAAACGCCGCCGCCGTGTCTGGACCATCGAAGGGAGCGCGTAATGGGTCACCTTGCCAAGCTGCTACACCGCGCGCCGGAGAAAGTAGGGAAATGCATCGATACGCTGCGACACCTGCGACAGTTGCGACACGTCCACCTGAAACGGCCAAAAAGTCGCAAGCGTCGCAAGAGTCGCAAGGGGGCAGAGCTGAAACCTACACGCGACTGCTGGCCGCCGCCGATGCGGAATGTGTCGACTCTGACCTGATCCACCAGCTACCCGCCGCCGACGTGGCCACATGCGACAGCCTGCCCGATAACGTCCTGCACGCCTACGTGCGCGCCGCTGATGTCATTGCCGAGCGCATGGCAGGGCATGTGCCGGTCGATGAGACCGCGCCAGCGCTGTGCGTCCACTGCGGGCCTGTTTGGCTTGCGCCTGAGGTGGCCGCCCTGATGCCGCAGATAAACGGCATGCCGCGCGTGCTGGGTTGCCCATGGTGCCATGTGCGAAAGGCCGGCAAGTATGTGCCACGGCCACGCATTCACTGCGCCGCCTGTACGCACTACGTGCCCGATGACGTGAACCCGGCCGGCGGCGCTGGCCACTGCGGGCTGAAGCCCACCGACATGTACCGCATGCACTACCCGAAGCAAAAACACCGTTGTGCCGACTACATGCCCAGCAGCGAGGATGAATGACATGCCGAAGTCGAAAAACGCCGAACGTTTGGCCAAGTACCGGCAGAAAATGACAAACGCCGGCTTCAGACGCCTGAGCTTTTACGGCTGTCCCAAGCTGGTGCGGTTGCTCCACGCCGAACGCCAGCCAACCGAGTGCCTGGGCCGGACACTGGAACGGCTACTGCTGGATGAAGTCGCCAAACGCCCAGCGTACTGGACGGCAGAAGAACGCCGGCAGCGCGAAAAAACGCGGGCTGCGCACAAAACCAAGCCCGCTTGGTGGCCGTGATAGGGGAATTTTTGGCCGCAAGTGCGCGCGCGCGATGGTGGAATTTTCTGACGCTGTAAAAGGCTCGCGCAGCGCGTCCGCATGGGTAAGTGGTAACCCGGCTACGGGTGTCCGCGAAGATCTTTCACTAACTGGAATGCGGCGCCGGGAAAGCTGGCAAGAGGGTTCTGGCGACAATACTTGTCCACGTAAAGCGACAATGTATCGTTGCTTGGCATTTGGGCGAGAGCAATCTGGTGCTTTGGATTGGCGAAGTTGACGCCAGAGACGAATCCACGAAACCATGCAAGATACTGGGCGCGAGCGGCTTCATTGCTCACGGACGCCACCCAAGCGCCACAAGACATATCTTTGAAACCGTGCACAACTACAACGCCATGACCAGCTGTTGCCGTAGATGCAAACAAAAGAGCGCCTAGAAGTACAGTGAGTTGTCTCATGGCCTTTCCTCTCATGATTAAGGGCTTGCGTCTGAGTTCAGCAGCCGCCTGCCGACATAGCCAGTGGGCGTCAGACTGCAACGAATTGCTAGGCCGCGAACAGCGCCAGCTAGCAGTCATCTTGTGGCGCCTCACCGAATGCAATTGTCACGCATAACCACCCCGCTCCAAGAATAAGGCCCACATGAAAAAGAGCGGAAAATATTTTGTTTAGCGTGAGATTGCCCAGTGGCGTGTCACCGAGATCTGGGCCTGAACCGCTGAGCCAAGCGTAAGCGAATAAGGCAATAGCTAGAGCTACAAAAATCCGGAATGCACGGATCAAGAAGCGATACACCTTGTACCGTGAAGCCTCGAAGTCTGTCTCGGGACGTACCGACAAAATCTCGCACCCGGGAGCATCGAATAGCTCGCTAGCTCGTTGCTCGGCACCACCTTGATCGTAAAACCGACCGAAGGCGCGACTGGAGATCTCGGTAGCATCACCATTCCAGCGCTTACACGTCACGAAGTAACGACGATTCATATAGCCCCCCCCCTATTGTGTACGGCCCCATGCGTCCGGTTATATTTTCCTGCGCACGCGCCTACAAACGGTAGCGCAACTCAACGAATGTTGAGCGACGCTGCGGCCGTCGGTCCGGTTAACGATGCCCAATATAGCCGGACCCCGTCGACGCGAAGCCGACGCAGCCCCAGCCATCACAAGACACGCATCCAACAACTGCGAACGGGTGACCTGAACTGACAATCAGCGCCATCAGAATACACGTTGAGCTATCGCATAGCGCGATGAAGTGCGATAGCGAGAACATCCGGCCGGCAACCGCCGGCCGGAAACGCACCGCCACAGCGTCCAGAGCGAACAAAAGCAGAACCGCCCGAATCCTGCTCATTTGAGCCGGTTTAGGCAATTTGTAGGCAACGGACACACAAAAGCCACCGCGAAGGTGGCCTAAGTGATTGTTTTTATTGGTGGGCGATACTGGGATCGAACCAGTGACCCCTACCATGTCAAGGTAGTGCTCTACCGCTGAGCTAATCGCCCCGAAAGGGCTGCGAATCGTAGCAGAGCCCCGGGGAACCGACAAGCCGGATTCAACGCAATGCCTGCTCTTTGAGCATGTTGATGTCGTCGCGCACCCTGGCGGCTTCCTCGAACTCCAAGTCCTGCGCGTGTTTGTACATGCGCGACTCCAGCTTCTTCAGCATGGCAGCGGCCTGGCGGGCATCCATGCGCGCGTATTCAGCTTGCTGTTCGGCCACCTTGCGCTCGGCGGCTTTGCCGCGGCCGCGACCGCGTTTGCTCATCACATCCTCGCCACGTGCGCCCTCCATGATGTCGGCGACGCGGCGCACCACGGTCTGCGGGGTGATGCCGTGTTCTTCGTTGTAGGCCACCTGTTTCTCGCGGCGGCGGTCGGTTTCGTCGATGGCAGCCTGCATGGAACGGGTCACGGTGTCGGCGTAGAGGATGGCCTTGCCGCGCACGTTGCGGGCGGCGCGGCCGATGGTCTGGATCAGGGAACCGGTGGAACGCAGGAAGCCTTCCTTGTCGGCATCCAGGATGGCCACCAGCGAGACTTCGGGCATGTCCAGGCCTTCGCGCAGCAGGTTGATGCCGACCACCACGTCGAACTCGCCCAGACGAAGGTCGCGGATGATCTCCACGCGCTCCACGGTCTCGATGTCAGAGTGCAGATAGCGCACGCGCACGTCGTGCTCGGCCAGGTATTCGGTGAGATTTTCGGCCATGCGCTTGGTCAGCGTGGTGACCAGCACGCGGTCGCCCTGCGCTACCCGTTTGTGGATCTCCCCCAGCAGGTCGTCGACCTGGGTGCGCACGGGGCGGATCTCCACCTCGGGGTCGACCAGACCGGTGGGGCGTACCACCAGCTCAATGACGTTGTCGCCGGATTTTTCCGCTTCGTAGTGGCGCGGCGTGGCGGAGACGTAGATGGAGCGCGGCGCGCGGCGTTCCCATTCCTCGAAGCGCAGTGGCCGATTGTCCATGGCCGAGGGCAGGCGGAAACCGAACTCCACCAGGGTTTCCTTGCGCGAGCGGTCACCCTTGTACATGGCGCCCAGCTGCGGAATGGTCACGTGCGACTCGTCCATCACCAGCAGCGCGTCCGGCGGCAAGTAGTCGAACAGCGTGGGTGGCGGTTCACCGGGCTGGCGCCGGGTCAGATGCCGCGAGTAGTTCTCGATGCCCTGGCAGTAGCCCACTTCGGCCATCATCTCGATGTCGAAACGGGTCCGTTGTTCCAGCCGCTGCGCTTCCACCAGTTTGTTGTTGGCGTGCAGCCATTCCAGGCGCTCGGCCAGTTCCACCTTGATGGTCTCGATGGCATTGAGCACGCTCTCGCGGGTGCTGGCGTAGTGGGTCTTGGGATACACGGTGAAGCGCGGGATGCGGCGGTTGACCTCGCCGGTGAGCGGATCGAACAGTGCCAGACTTTCGATCTCGCCGTCGAACAATTCGATGCGCAGGGCCTCGGTCTCCGATTCGGCCGGGAACACGTCGATGATCTCGCCGCGTACGCGATAGGTGCCGCGGCGCAATTCCATCTCGTTGCGCGTGTACTGCAGTTCGGTGAGCTGGCGCAGCAGCTTGCGCTGATCGATGTGTTCGCCGATGGACAGGATCAGGCGCAGGCTGAGGTAGTCCTCGGGGTCGCCCAGGCCGTAGATGGCGGAGACCGTGGACACGATCAAGGCATCGGGCCGCGACAGCAGCGACTTGGTCGCCGCCAGACGCATCTGCTCGATGTGGTCGTTGATGGACGCGTCCTTCTCGATGAAGGTGTCGGACGCCGGCACATAGGCCTCGGGCTGGTAGTAGTCGTAGTAGCTGACGAAATATTCCACCGCGTTGTGCGGGAAAAATTCCTTGAACTCGCCGTACAGCTGCGCCGCCAGGGTCTTGTTGGGCGCCATCACCAGCGTCGGCTTCTGGATGCGGTCGATGACATTGGCGATGGTGTAGGTCTTGCCCGAGCCGGTGACGCCCAGCAGCGTCTGATGCGCCAGGCCGGCCTGGAAGTTGTCGGTCAGGCGCTGGATGGCCTGCGGCTGTTCGCCTGCGGGCTGGTAGGGCGCGACTAGCTGAAAGCGTTCGGTCATGGACAGCACATGGGGTCGACCAGGCAGGAATTATAGACTGGTGTGCTGCTCCACCCTGTTTGAGCCATTCAGCGAGTCGCTGGGCGTGCGGCTGCAAGGCGTATTCGCGCCGTAAAGGTGGTTCCTTTTCAAGCGGATACACCCCGGCAGACGGGCGCCCAGCGGCTCGCCCTTCGGGAGCCAAGCGGACAGGCCATGGCCGCGTTGCAGCACTTGCCAAGGAATCCCCCTGGGCAGCGTACTGCGCCTTGTCCTGACCTGTCCGCTTGGCTCTGAATGGTTCAAACAGAGTGAAGCAGCACACTAGCGTGGATGACATGCCGTGCCGGCGTTCACTGACACGGGTTGCCGCACCTGCCTGCTGCTTGCGACCACGCTCCCGGGTGCACGATGGGCCCTGGTTCGCGCAGGAGGCGCCACCGTGTCCACAGGACATCGACTGCAGGCTGGAGTGACCTTGATCGAATTGCTGATCGCGCTGGCCGTGATGGCGGTGCTGATGGGCCTTGCCGCACCCGCATTTCACCGCCTGACGGTGCACACATCCCTCAACGCGGCACAAGTCGACCTGCTGCAGGGACTGCGCATGGCACGTCTGGAGGCTGTGAACGCCGATACGCGTACGGTCATGTGCCCCACTCGCGACGGGCGCCACTGCCGGGCGGGCATCCGCTGGGGGCGGGGCTGGCTGATCGCCTACGACCGTGATCATGATGGCGCGCCGGACGGCATGCCGATCCATGTGCATCGGGGCTTGACTGCGGACGCCGTGATCATCGGATCCAAGGGGCGCCAACGCATCCATTATCACGCCAACGGCAGCGCGCCCGGCAGCAATGTCACGTTGACGTTCTGCAGCAATTCGACCGAGGTGGGCGGCATCGGCCTCGTGGTCTCCAATTCCGGACGGATCCGTCGCGGCATGCCCGACGCGGCGAACCTGGCACGCTGTCGACAGCGAGCCCTTGCGCAGCAGTGAGGCAACGGGAGGACCCGGACAGGTCATCGCCATGAAGGCCTCCGGTGCGGCTTGCACCACGCGCGCACCTGCCCCATTATTCTTTTATCGCGATGAAGCGATATATATCAATTATGGATCGCGCATGACCGCCATCTCACTGGAATTTTTCCCGCCCAAAACAGAGGCCCAGAAGGCACAGTTCGACCGTGCGCTGCCACAGTTGAGGTCGCTGGCGCCCGCATACGCCAGCGTGACCTTCGGTGCGGGTGGATCCACGCTTTCGTATACGCCGGAGACGGTGAAGACGCTGATGACCGCGGGTCTGGATGCGGCACCGCATCTGTCGTGCATGGGAGGCACACAGGCGGAGATCGCGGCACTGCTGGACGATTACCACGCCATGGGCTGCCGCCGCGTCGTGGCGCTGCGTGGCGACATGCCCTCGGGCATGGCGGAACCCGGCGATTTCCGCTACGCCGCGGAACTGGTGGCATTCATCCGCGAGCACTCGGGGGACCATTTCCACATCGAAGTCGGCTGCTACCCGGAAATGCATCCCCAGGCCGACGACGCACTGGCCGACCTGCGGCACTTCAAGACCAAGGTCGATGCCGGCGCCGATGCCGCCATCACGCAATACTTTTTCAATGCCGATGCCTACTTCCGCTTTGTCGACGAAGTGCGGGACATGGGCATCGATGTGCCGATCGTGCCCGGCATCATGCCGATTTCCAACTTCACCCAGCTGCGGCGCTTTTCGGAAAGCTGCGGCGCGGAGATTCCACGCTGGATCGTCAAGCGCATGCTGGCCTACGGCGACGATGCCGATAGCGTGCGTGCGCTGGGAGCGGACATCGTCGGCAGCATGTGCCGGCGCCTGCTGGATGGCGGCGCACCGGCGCTGCACGTGTACACGCTCAACCGCGCCAAGGCCACGCTGGCCATGCTGGAACGGCTGGGCTGACGCTCCTCGAGTGATGGCAGGGCGGATCAAGGAACGCCAGTGACGGATCCGCCTGCTTGCCGAGAACACGCCTGCTTACCCACAAGCAGGCGTTCGATGAATAGGGCGGATCAATCCCGCCAGGGGATTTCCTTTGGTCAGGAGCAACGCGACGGATCCGCCTGCCTGCCTGAAACACCCCTGCTTTCCCGCAAGCAGGCGGCTCCGTCGCTTCGCTCCTTGAGCCGCCCTACACCGTCGTACCGATCGCCGCATCGGCTAAGCTGCACGCATGTGGCGCGGAGTCTTTCTTTTTCTTCTGCTGATGACGACATCGTCTACGGCCCTGGCACAGAACACGATCCATCACTGCGTGTCTGCAAGCGGCGCACCGGTGTTCACGGATCAACCCTGCGCCAATCTGGATGCCACGCCTGCCGCGACCACGGACGACACACACGCGGCGCCATCGCCGCTACCGCTGACCTGCGCGCAAACGGTGAAGGCGCTGCAGCAACGCGTAGTCGACGCATTCGAAAGACACGATGCCAACGCGCTGGCCGCACTGATGCAATGGCGCGGGATTCACCAACGCCAGGGCGTGGCCGACGTCACACGCCTGATGACGCTGGTGCACCAGCCATTGGCCAGTATCGCCACGCAGACCGATGACCCGCCGGATCAGTGGCCGTGGAGCGATGCCCCGGTCCCGGCGACCTCTCCGGCACGGGTGCTGATCGTGCAAACGGGCATGTCCGATACCGGCATGGGTGGGCGCACCATCTTCGACATCATCGATGACAGCGGCTGCATGTGGCTGGCGCCGTGACCGCAGCGGTTTCGGCGGTCCCTGCGTTATCATGGTGCGTTATCTCACGGAGTTCGACCATGCCGCAGCAGTACCCCGAATGGATCTGGCACAACGGCTCGATCAAACCCTGGGCCGACGCCACGACGCACGTGATGGCGCACGCCCTGCACTACGGATCGTCGGTGTTCGAGGGCATCCGCAGCTATCCGACGCCTGACGGCGCCGCCATTTTTCGTCTCCAGGACCATCTCAAGCGCCTGGCTCTGTCGGCCAAGGTGCACGACATCGACATGCCGTACGACATCGATGCACTGACGGCGGCGTGCCATGAAGTGATGGCGCGCAATGACCTGAAACAGGCGTATCTGCGCCCGGTGGCCTTCCGCGGCTTGGGCGGCTTCGGGCTGTCCGCCGAGTGCCCTACCGATGTCGCCATCGCCGTATGGCCGATGGGTCCGTATCTGGGCGAGGAAGCCCTGAAGCACGGTATCGACGCCTGTGTCTCCAGCTGGCAGCGATTCGCGCCCAATACCATCCCCGCCGGCGCCAAGGCGGGCGGCAACTATCTTTCCGGGCAACTGGTGGCGCGCGAGGCGCGGCGACTGGGCTTCGGCGAAGGTATCGCACTGGCGAACACGGGGCTGCTCAGCGAGGGGGCCGGCGAAAACCTCTTCCTGATCATGGACGGCGAGTTGCATACCACGCCGGCCAGCGCTTCCATTCTTGCGGGCATCACCCGGCAGACGCTGGTCACCCTGGCACGCGACAACGGCCTGACCGTGATCGAGCGCGACATGCCGCGCGAATATCTGTATCTGGCCGATGAAGTCTTCATGTGCGGCACCGCCGCCGAAGTCACGCCGCTGCGCTCCGTGGACGGCAAGCAGGTCGGCAGCGGAGATGCCGGTCCGATCACGCTGCGCATGCAGGAGCTGTTCTTTGGCCTGTTCGACGGCAGCACCGAAGACAAGTGGGGCTGGCTGGAAGCGCTGTAGCTCCGGGGCTCGGGGCTCGGGGCTCGGGGCTCGGGGCTCGGGGCTCGGGGCTCGGGAAAAGCGTAAAGCGCAGGTCGGTGCTGAGCGCAATGTGACCGCGATGAGCCAACATGACGGCGTCGGTCATTGCTGGTGCTCGGCCAACCGACGGCTACATTCCGGGTAGGGCGGATCAAGGAGCGCCAGCGACGGATCCGCCTGCTTGGGAAAAGGGTGGATATTCCCCCGCAAGCAGGCGGCTCCGTCCCCCGGATCAAGTCCGGGGTCCTTGAGCGGCCCTGCAGGATTCCGGCGTTTTTCAACGTCGAGTGGGAAAACGCAGCACCGCCACGGCGCCGACGACGTCCTCGCGAGGGCACAGCGATACGTCCCAGTCGTAGAGTTCGCACAGCCGGCGCACGATGGCGAGCCCCAGGCCGGCGCCACCATCGTCCGCTCCCTCGCCGCGCACGCCGCGCTCGAACAGGTTTTCCGCTTCCTCGGCAGTGAGCCCCGGCCCGGTGTCCTCGACGGTGATGCGGTCCTCCAGGATGCGCACCTTGACCTCGCCCTCGCGGGTGTACTTGATGGCATTGCCGATCAGATTGGTCAACACCACCGACAGCACCGACGCTGGTGCGTTGACCTGCAGAGACTGCGCGTCGACCAGCTCCACGTCGATGGGCCGGCCACGCAACTGCGGGCGCTGGCTCTCGACCACGTCGGCCGCCACCTTGCCTGCATCGGTAATCTCGCCGAACGTAGGCCCGCGGCGCTCCGCGCGCGACAACAGCAGCAGCGCCTCGATCATCTCGGTGGCCTGACGCGAGGCACGCTCGATGCGCTTGAGCCGCTCGCGCAACTTGTCGGTCAGATCGGGCGATGTCTGCAGCAGCTCCGTGGTACTGGCGATCACCGCCAGCGGCGTGCGCAGCTCATGGCTGACATCGGAATTGAACTCCCGGTCACGCTCCACCAGCGCGGTCAGCCGTGCCGAATAGTCATCCAGGGCGCTGGCCAGTTCGCCCACCTCGTCGTCGGCGAAATGCGGCGCCAACGGCTCGGCCTTGCCGATCTGCCGAAACCCGCGCAGACGCTGTGCCAGATCCGTCACCGGGCGCAATACGCGGGTCGACAGCCAGCGCCCCAGCATCAGGGACAGCAGACTGAACAACACCACTGCCGCGATCAGCGCAATCAACAATTGCTGGCGCCCCAGCTCGTCGCGGCTGACGTCGTAACGGATGAATCCGATCAGACCGTACTTGCGCTGCACCGCCAGCTTGTAGTGGTGCATCTTGCCGTCGTCGCCGATCTCGTGGATGTCGTGCACGCCGCTTTTGAAATGCTGCCACGGCAGCGGCATCTTGTAGAGCGTGCGCTCGCTCTTCATCCAGGCATGCAGCAATTCCGAGCTGACGGGCTTGTCCGGATGCTTGTGCACCTGTTCCACGGCACGGTCGACGTCGCGCTGCAGCGCCGAGGTCACCAACTCGTTCTCCACCTTGCCACGTACATACATCACCGCCATGGCGAACAGGACGCTCAGGCCCAGGCCAAACAGTGCAAACGAGACGATCAGGCGGAAGCGGAGTCTACGTCGGGACTGCATCGGGATCGACCATCCGATAACCGATGCCGTGACGCGTGTGCACCAGCGGCTTGTCGAACGGTTTGTCTATGGCCGCGCGCAATCCATGGATATGCACGCGCAGTGAATCGCTGTCGGGCAGTTCCTCGCCCCACACCTTCTGCTCCAGTTCCTTGCGGGTGACCACGGACGGGCTGGCATCCATCAATGCCTGCAGCAGTTTCAGACCGATGGGATTGAGCTGGATGGACGTGCCGCCGCGCGTCACCGTGAGCGTGTCCAGGTTGTAGGTGAGGTCGCCCACCTTCAGGACCCGGCTCTGCGGCCCCTTGCCGCGCCGCGCCAGCACTTCCAGGCGCGCGCCCAGCTCTTGCAGGGCGAACGGCTTGGTCATGTAGTCATCGGCGCCGGATTCGAACCCGGTGAGTTTCTGCTCCAGCGCGTCGCGCGCCGTGAGCATGAGGATCGGCGTCTGCTTGTGCGCCTCGTGACGCAGTTTGTGCGCCACTTCGAGCCCATCCATGCCGGGCAGCGTCAGATCCAGCACCACCACGTCGAAATCGTGGACCACCGCCAGATGCAGCCCGGTCACGCCGTCGCCGGCAAAATCCACGACATGGCCGCGATCCTCCAGATAGTCGCCCACATTCGTGGCCAGATCATTGTTGTCTTCAATCACCAGTACGCGCATCTCAAATCCTCGCGGCGCCAGGCGCTTTCGCCGGCCTCGTACAAGCTTAACCGTAAAGCCGGTTCGGCGGCGAACAGAGGCCGACGGGAGGCTTTCGCGAACAAGACAGCGACAAGAAAAGGCCCGGGCAACGCCTCCGTGGGAGGTCGCAGTGCCCGGGCCGAAAACAACTGCCCCGGCTGAAGGGAGCGCCAATGCCACACATGATCGGCAGCCAGCGTTTCCTGCAGCAACTCAGGTATAAACCTGCCCCGCTTAAGGCGCCGTTAAACTGGAGCGATTCCGGGGTTAAGAGCCGTTGCCCGACCCGACCCGGTTGGGAGGATCCCTTTTCTGACGCACGCAAGATGCAACCACCGGGCATCTGTGCGGTGGCCGAGCGGCGATGGGGAGAGATGTGGAGCGGGTGATGGGAATCGAACCCACGCCATCAGCTTGGGAAGCTGAGGTTCTACCATTGAACTACACCCGCTGGCAGCGTCGATTTAAGCCGGTTTGGGCGCGCGTGGCAAGGGGCGGCCATATGCTGCCCGGCCAGAACACCCAGGCGACGCTGCCTTGAGGAGACGGACACAGACGCCAGCGGAGTGGCCAAAAAGTGACGCCCGCAACAAGAATGCGGCCGATGCCTTGTCCCACAGCGACCACGACCTCGCTACACTATGTGCATGCAGATTCCATCCCTCGTTTCGCTGTACGGCGATCGCCCCGGACACGATCGCACGTTCCCCATCGCTCGGTCAGGCCCGCGTGGCCGGCCCCTGTCCCGTGCTGACCGCGGTATCGATACCCCCGTGGACATCCGGTATGAGTGAAGCGCGCAATGGCCGCGGCGAAACGCAGGCCCCGCAGCACCGCCCCATCCGCAGTTTCGTGCTGCGCGAAGGCCGCATCACCCCCGCCCAGCAACGCGCATTCGACGCGCACTGGAGCCGCTTCGGGCTGAACTACACCGGGTCCCTACGCAATCTGGACGAAATATTCGCTCGCCAGGCCCCACGCGTCCTGGAAATCGGCTTCGGCAACGGCGAGGCGCTGGCCTGGGCGGCGGAACATGACACCGGGCGCGACTTCATCGGCATCGAGGTCCACCGCCCCGGCGTCGGCCGGTTGATGAACACGCTGGCCGGACTCGGCGCCGACCACGTGCGCGTGTACCGCCACGATGCGGTGGAGGTACTCGCGCACGAGATTGCTCCGGGTGCGCTGTCCGAGGTGCGCCTGTGGTTTCCCGATCCCTGGCCGAAAAAGCGCCACCACAAGCGCCGCATGGTGCAACCGGCGTGGGCCGAGCTGGTGGCCAGCCGGGTCGCACCAGGCGGATTGCTGCATCTGGCAACAGATTGGGCCGAATATGCCGATCACATGCTCGAGGTGATGGAAGCCGCGCCGGACTGGCTCAATCAGGCCGGGGCGGGACACTACTCCGCGCGCCCGTCGTGGCGCATACAGACCCACTTCGAACACCGCGGCCTGCGGCTGGGCCACGAGGTACGGGACCTCATCTACCTGCGCCGCTGACCGGCCACTCACCGCAACGAAGACACAACCATGGACGCCGGCCTCAGCTTAAGCCCAGACATGATGCTCGTACTCGGCCTGGTGGCATTCACCATGCTGATGCTGGTGCTGGAGTGGGTTCGCGCCGACATGGTGGCGCTGCTGGTGGTGGTGGTGATCGGCCTGACCGGGCTGATTCCGCCAGAACAGGTATTCCAGGGGTTCGCCGGCAATGCGGTGATCGCCATCATGGCCATCATGGTGATGGGCGCGGGTCTGGATCGCGCCGGTGTGCTCACCTACACCGCCGGCTTCGTGATGCGCATGGCGCGCGGCGAGGAATCGCGACTGGGACCGGTGATCAACGGCACCGCCAGCATTTTCAGTTCCATCATCCCCAGCCAGGCGTTGGCGGCACTGCTGATCCCCTTGTCCAGCCGCCTGTCAGCGCGCACCGGCGTGCCGCTGGGCAAGCTGCTGATGCCGATGGCCTTCTGCATCCTCACCGCCACCAATACCACGCTGATTGCCAACTCGCCGCTGATCCTGCTCAACGACCTGATCGCCAGTGCCAACCGCAACCTGCCGCCAGGCGCGCACACCATCCCCAACTTCGGCCTGTTCAGTGTGACCCCGGTGGGTCTGGTGCTGGCGGTCGTGGGCGTCCTGTACTTCGTGTTTTTCTCCGGCAAGCTCCTGCCGGCACGCGAGACCGAGCAGAAGAAGGTGGTGCCGGGGCGCACCGAAAGCTACTTCGCCGAGACCTACGGCATCGCCGGCGATACCGCCGAGCTGACCGTGACCGCGGAAAGCCCGCTGGTCGGCATGAGCATGGGTGAAGTGGAGCAACTGCACGGCGCGCCGCTGATCCTGGCGATGAAGAACGGCAACGAGTCGCGCATGGCGCCGCCCATCGACCAGATGATCTGGGTTGGTACCATCCTCGGCGTGCAGGGGGATCGCGATGCCGTGAACGCCTTCGCCAACAATCAGCTGTGCCGCGTGTCCACACGCATGAAACAGCTGGGCGACCTATTCAATCCTACCCGCGCCGGCATTTCCGAGGCAGTGGTGCCACCCAGTTCGCGCTTCATCAACGAGCGCATCGGCGATCTGCGGTTGCGCAAGCGCTTCGGCATTTCGCTGCTGGCGGTCTATCGCGGCGAACAGGTGTTTCGCGAGGATCTGCGCGGCATCAACCTGCGCGCCGGCGACACGCTGGTACTGCACAGCCACTGGCGCGACCTGTCGCTGGTGGAGGACAACCGCGATCTGGTGGTCATCACCGACGTGCCCAAGGAAGAGCAGCGCCCCGGCAAGATCTGGCAGGCGCTGGGCTTCTTCCTCGGCGCCATGGGCCTGGCACTGTTCACCAATCTGGACCTGCCGGTGGCCATGATGAGCGGCGCCATCGGCATGCTGGTGACCGGTGTGCTGAACATGGATGAGGCCTACAACGCCATCAACTGGCGCACCATCTTCGTCACCGCCTGCCTGATTCCGCTGGGCTGGTCCATGGACTCCACCGGCGCTGCCGCGTGGCTGGCGCAGGAAATCCTGCACTACTCGCAGGGCGCCCCGGAGTGGACCCTGCAGCTGGGCATCGCCGTACTCACGCTGATGTTCTCACAGGTCATGTCCAACGTCGGCGCCACGGTGATGATGGTGCCCATTGCCATCAGCGTGGCGGTGGCCACCGGCGGCAACCCGTCCGCATTCGCGCTGATCGTGGCCATTTCCTCGTCCAACACCTTCCTGATCAGCTCCGGCCATCCGGCGCTGATGATGGTGGCCGGCCCCGGTGGCTACAAATCCTCCGACTTCCTGCGTGTCGGCACGCCGCTGACTCTGATCCTGTTGGCCATCACCCTGGCGATGGTCAATCTGCTGTATGGATGAAAAGTCGGCAACTGGGCAACGGGAAATTGCCGGGTAGATCAAGGAACGTCAGTGACAGATCTGCCTGTTTGCCTATAGCCACCCCACCAGCAGGCAGATATCTGATACGCATTTCGCCCTGCAACGCGGGCATTGGATATTTGCTAATGTAAACGGGCCGAGGCGAGTCGACTCGACACGCCTCCAGGGGAGAATTCATGCGTCATCTTTGTCGCACTTGCATGCTTGTACTCATGCTCATGAGCGCGAGCGTGGTCCAGGCTGCGCCCGTTTCGCTGCCAAAGTTGGCGAAGCACATGCAGTACAAGAACGTGAAAATTTCGCCGGACGGGCACTATCTGGCCGCCACGGCGGTGGTCAAGGGGCATACCGTCCTCGCCCTGATCCATCTTCCGGATCACAAGGGACATCTCATACGTCCCCGCGACCGCGACGACGTGCTCAACTTCTGGTGGGCCTCCTCCACGCGCGTGCTGTATACCGTCACCCAGCATCAAGGGGGCCTGGATACGCCAGAAGCGACGGGAGAGCTCTACGGCGTCGACGCCAATGGCGGCAATGCGCGCATGCTTTACGGCTACCGCATGCCACACAGGAGCACCGGCTCGCATATCAATCACGGCCATGCCGAGTACGGCAGCGCGCATTTCCTGAGCACGATCAAGGGCGACCCCGACCATGTTCTGATTTCCGTGGACAACTGGGAGGCCAGCGGCTCGGCCGGTACCATGTCGTACGTGTACCGACTGAACGTGCGCAACGCCCACAAGAAGCGCATTGCCACCGCACCGATACGAGAGGCGCAATTTGTCGCCGATCACGCCGGCCATGTGCGCTTTGCCTACGGCAAGAACCTCAAAGGTGAGGCACGAGTCTTCCGTCACGCTGCCGATGGTCATTGGCAGCTGATGCCGCAGGCCAGCAAGAACCGCGATTATCCCTGGGCGTTCAACGCCGATGATTCGATCGCCTATTTCACCTGCTCCGGCCATGGTTTCGGCGTGTGCATCTGGACGCCGTCCAGCCATAAGCTCCAGCAGATCTGGAGCAATCCTGATGTCACACCGTCGGACTTTGTTTACGGACTTGCCAGACACCACTTCATCGGCATCAATTTTACCGATGGCCGGCCCAGCCTGGCCTTGTTTTACCCTGACTCGCCGGCCGCCAAGGCGCAGGTCGCCCTCATGCAGCAGTTCCCGGGTGAAGACGTCGAGTTCGTCTCCGGCTCGCGCGACGGCAACAAAACAGTCGTATGGGTGGGCGCGGACACGGACCCCGGCCAGTATTTCCTGTACAAGCACGAGGCGAACACCCTGACCCCACTGTTCAAGGCTGCACCGTGGATCGACCCGTCACGCATGGCGAGCAAACAGCCGTTCCATTTTGCCGCCCGCGACGGGCTCGAGCTGCACGGCTACATCAGCTACCCGCCCGGTCACAAGCGCGACAAGCAGCTGCCCTTGGTGGTATTCGTGCACGGCGGCCCCTATGGCATCCGCGACTGGTGGCGGTACGACCCCTACGTACAATTCATGGCGACCCGCGGCTATGCGGTGCTGCAGGTCAACTATCGCGGCTCGGGCGGTTACGGCTATCACTTCGAGCATGCCGGGTACGGCGAGTGGGGCGGCAAGATGCAGGACGACGTCACCGACGCCACGCGATGGGCCATCAGGCAGGGTATCGCCGACCCGAACCGCATCTGCATCTTTGGCGGCAGTTACGGCGGCTATGCGGCGCTGGAAGGCGCGGTCAAGCAGCCGGACCTGTACAAGTGCACTATCGGCTACGTCGGAGTCTACGATCTGGGCATGATGTTCCACACCGCCGACACTCCAAATACCATCTATGGCAAGGCCTTCCTGAAGCGCGCCCTTGGCACCGATCCACGGATATTGCGCGCGCGCTCGCCGATCGACCATGTCGCCCAGCTGAAAGCCAGGGTCATGCTGATCGTCGGCGGCCTCGACTGGCGCGTGGCGCCGGCGCAGGGCAAGGACATGCATGCAGCACTGCAGCGCCACCACATCGCGCACACCTGGTTATACAAGACCAACGAAGGCCATGGTTTCTATCGTCCCGAGGACCGTGTGGATCTGTACAAGGGAGTGCTCACGTTCCTGCGCGCCAACATTGGACCCGGAGCCAGCGCCGCCCCGATGAAACACCCCACCCCCCGAGCTTCCATGCACTGACCTGGAATGTGGGTACACGCATGACGTCTCCAGCCAGCCGCCCTGCGACATGTAACACCTGTCTGGCGGATGGGTGCGCCCTTCTGCTCGATGTTCAGGCGCAATCGGAATCAGGCGTCTGCACCGCCAGATAAACTGTGTTGCTCTGCACCATGACCGGCACTTCAGCCAGCTGATCCCCGCGGCACGGCCCGCCGATGCAAACGCCGCTGTTCACGGCAAAGCTGGCGCCATGCGCGGCACACACCAGCACGCCGTCCTTGAGCAGGAACTTTCCGGGTGCCCAGTCCAGCCGACGGCCGGTGTGCGGGCACACATTGCGGTACACGGCAACCGTCTGCGCGTTCCGCCAGACAATCAGCGACACGGGTTCTCCTGCCATATCGCGGCTGATCTCGATGGCCTGGCCATCCGGGATATCCGACAGCCGGCACAGCACGCCGGCAGCAATGTCTTCACTCATGGGCACTTGTTTCGCGCACGACAAGACCTCATGGTACGTGTTCAGCCCGCGAAAAAGTACGCCGGATATGCGTTTCGTCCTGCCACCCGCCAACCGACCGCGCAACACTTTGGTGCGCATCCTGCTGTCCATCATCGGGCTGGCGGTTCTGGGGTTCTTTGCCGTGTTCGGCCTGATCGTGGCCGGCGTGCTGCTTGCGGTCGGTGGCGTCTTCCTGCTGATCAGGCAGTGGAAGCTCTCCCACCAGCCGACCATGCAGCGTACACGCGCAGGCGATACAAAATCGACTGGAGCGACAGACTCCTCCGGCGCGCAGCCGGATGTGCTGGAAGGCGAGTTCGTGGTGGTCGAGGACAAGCACACGCACCGATGATGCCGCTCAAATGATCACGACTCGCGCAGGGCCGTGGTCACCGGCAACCGCGCGGCGCGCA
Source organism: uncultured Gammaproteobacteria bacterium (assembly GCA_963747595.1). Taxonomy (GTDB): domain Bacteria; phylum Pseudomonadota; class Gammaproteobacteria; order Xanthomonadales; family Rhodanobacteraceae; genus Oleiagrimonas. The sequence goes on along the minus strand of CAVVFO010000001.1, from coordinate 504,099 downwards.
TCGCAGGAAACAGGCCGCCGACAAAACCAATGGCCAGCGCCCACTTCAGACCGCTCCACAGCAGCGCCAGCGACACCTGGAACTGGAACACGACCTGGCTGAAATTGGAGCCCAGCGTGGAGGCGGTGTAGCCATTGAAAATCATCCACGTGATCAATCCACCCAGAACGCCGCCGACAAGCGCCAGCAGCATGGTTTCCAGCATCACCGAGAGCACCACGGGCATCCCGCGGAAACCGATGGCGCGCAACGTGGCGATTTCGCGGGCGCGCCCGGCCACGGCCGCGAACATGGAGTTGAGTGCACCGAAGACCGCGCCGATGGCCATGATGACACCCACCACCAGTCCCACGATGCGCAAGGTCTTGGTCAGCTGTTCGGACTGCGCATTGAAGTAGTCGCGTGTGGTGCTGACATCCACCTTCAGGCGCGGATCGCTGGCCAGCGCCGCCTTGAATGCAGCGAACGTCGCCGGCGACTCGAGCCGCACGGTCACCGATTGTGCGCTGCTGCCGCGCCGGTAGGCCGAGGCCACCGTCTGCGCATCGCCCCACAACTCGGAATCGTGTGAATCGTTGGCGGCGAAGTGGCCGACGATGGTCCATTGCTTGCCCGACAGACGCAGCGTCTTGCCCACCTCCAGCCCCCCGAATTGACGCGCTGCGCCCTGTCCCACATCCAGCTCGCGCAGACCGGGCTTGAACCGCCGTCCGGCAATGATCTTCACATTGGGGCGCAGCGCCCATGCCCGCGCATCCACGCCGCGGATCTGCACGTTGGCCTCGACGGACGGGTCGCTTTTCTTCGGGATATTGGCCACCACCACGCTTTCGGCCGAGGCAATGGGTTCGTTCCTGGCATTGTGTTGCACCCCCGGCGCCTGTTCGATCACATTGACATCGTCGCGGGTCAGCACCGAATTGAGCTCGGCGTTGGAGCCGCCGCGCAGCACGATCGCGGTGTCGTCGCTGCCGGTCTGCGCAAGAGTGGCCTGGAAGCCGCCGGCCATCGCCAGCAGTGCCACCAGCACTGCCACCACCCCTGCAATACCGACCACGATCACCGAAGAGGCACCCAGACGCTGGCCCAGCGTACTGATGCCCACGCGCGTCACCGACAGCGCCTGGCGACCGCGGCGTGTGGCCACCATGGCGACACCCCCCAGTATCGCCAGCGCCAGTACCGCAATCCACGGCAGCTGGATCCAGACGACCAGCCCGGCCATCAGCACAAGCAGCAGCCCCAGATTGGCCATGAAACGCTTGAAAGTGTGCATACCCGATCTCCTCAACGTCCGGCCAGTGCATCAACGATATTCAGGCGCATGGCGCGAATTGCCGGCAATGCACCGACCAGCAGGCCGATCACAAACATGGTCACGAGACCCAGCAACCAGGTACCCCAACCCAACGGCGGCATGTTGATCACGCCGCCGCTGCCATGGGTGACGATCGGCCCCAGCAATGCTGCGACACCCAGGCCGATGCAGCCACCAATCAACAGCAACAGCACCGATTCGGCCAACACCATGGAGAGCACGCTGAAGTTGGAGAAGCCGATGGTCTTCAACACCGCCAGCTCCGAAGTCCGTTCGCGCACCGCCTGTGCCATGGTGTTGCCGGTCAGCAGCACCAGGGTGAAGAACACCGCCCCCATGATCGCCACCACGATCAACCCGATATTGCCGATCTGCTTGGCGAACGATGCCTGAAACGCCTGCTCGGTCTGCGTCCTGGTCTCGTGCGCGGAATTGGCGGACAGCGCGTCGATGGCCTGGGAAACCCTGTCGGCATGGGCCGGATCCGCGATTTTCTCCACGTACCAGCCGACGCTGTGCTGGCCGAAGGCATTGCCCTCGTCGAAATACTTCCAGTGCAGGAAGAACGACTGTTCGATCCCGTTGGGCGCGCCCTTGCCTGCCTTGAAGATGCCGACGATGTCGAACGTCCATGTCTTGCTGCCATCCTTCTGCGGAAAGATGTTCGATTGCAATGGAATCTGCTGCCCCACTTTCCAGCCATAGCGCTTGGCCAGCGTCGCGCCGACCACCGCACCGGTACGCGTTGCGTCGAATGCCTTGCGCTCGGTCGGCGACAGCTCGATGGACGGATACAGATCCAGATACTCGGGGCTGATCGCGTAGGTGAACACGATGTTTTTGGGGTCCTGGTAGGCGCCGCCGAACCAGTTGGCATAGCCCACCTTGCTGACCCCGGGCACCCGCTGGATCTGATCTTTCAGCGCCAGCGGCACCGGCTGGATGATGGAATATCGCGACGATGTCACCAGCCGGCTGACACCTTCCAGGCTCTGGCTGCCCGAGGTGAACGCGGAGCGCACCGAATTGAGCATGCCGAACAACAGGAACGCCGCCACGATCGAGACCAGCGTCAGGATGGTGCGGGTCTTGCGGCGGAACAACGCCGCCCAGATCAGATGCAGATATTTCATGATGCGTCACCTCGCGGAGACGGAAGGAACCTGCCGAACAAGCTGGCGGACGCTGTCCGCCCTTCCCGCGTGGTGGCGCGAGGGCGACTCGCCGGATCATGCAGACTGGAGCCGGAACCGTTCACGCCACGGCCTGCTCGACCAGCGTACCCTTGTCCAGATGCAACGCGTGGGTGGCGTACTCGGCTGCCTTGGGGTCGTGCGTGACCATGACGATGGTCTTGCCGTGCTCGCGGTTGAGCCGCTGCAGCAGGGTCAACACTTCCTCGGCGGATTGACGGTCCAGGTCGCCGGTGGGCTCGTCGCAGACCAGCAGCGCCGGATCCGAGACAATGGCACGGGCGATCGCCACCCGCTGTTGTTGTCCACCGGAAAGTTCGCCGGGCTTGTGCGACGTGCGATCCTCCAGGCCCACCAGCTTCAATGCGATGGCGGCGTTGCGCTTGCGCTTGGATGCGGACAGCTTGGTCAGCAGCAGCGGCAGCTCCACGTTCTTTTGCGCCGAAAGCATCGGCATCAGGTTGTAGAACTGGAAGATGAACCCGACGTTCGATGCGCGCCATCTGGCCAGCGCGCCGCTGCCCAGGCGGTCGATGCGCTTGCCGCCCACCTCGATGCTGCCACCGGTCGGCGAATCCAGCCCGCCGATCAGGTTCAGCAAGGTGGTCTTGCCGGAGCCAGACGGCCCCATCAGCGAAAGGAAGTCGCCCTCGGCGATGGACAGGTTGATGTGGTGCAGCACTTCCACCTTCTGCCTGCCGCGCTGGTAGACCTTGCTCACGTTGTCGATCTCGATCAGCGTACTCATGGGCGTGCCCTCGTTGGGTTGTCAGGACGAAGCGTTTTTCTTGATGCGAACATGGCGACCGTCGGTGAGCGTGTCCGGCGGCCTGACGACCACCTGTGTGCCAACAGCCAGCCCCGATGGAATGCGCTTGAGGTCGCCATAGCTGCCATTGGCCGGAGTGACTTGGTGCGCCCGCGCCACGTCTCCTTCGATGACGAACACGACTGTGTGGCCATTGCGTTTGACGATTGCATCGGCCGGAATCAGCGCACCCGACGGAGCCTGGCGGCCTGCCTTCGGCTCGGCCTCCAGGAAGCTCACGCGCGCGCCCATGTCCGGCACCACGCGATCATCCTTCCTGTCCAGCGCCACGCGCACCGGCACCGTGGCCTTGCTGCGGTCAGCCGCCGGCACGATGGCGATGACATGCGCGGGAATGGTCCAGTCCGGGTAGGCATCCAGCACCGCCTGCGCCGGCATGCCCGGCTTGACGCGGCCGATATAGGCCTCGTTGACGTCCACGTCCACTTCCAGCGAATCCATGTCGACGATGGTGCCCACGCCGGTACGCGTGAAGCCGCCGCCCGCGGACAGCGGCGAGACGATCTCGCCCACCTGCGCGGCCTTGGCCGTGACCACGCCAGAGAACGGCGCGCGCACCACGGTGTAGTCGAACTGCACCTGCGCGAACTCCTGCTGCGCCCGGGCCGCGGCCACCTGCTTGCGTTGCGCGTCCAGCTGTCCGCGCAGATTGGCGACCTGGGTACGGGCCTGTTCCGCCACCTGCTTCGATACCAGTCCATCCTGCACCAGATCGTTCTGCCGATTCATGTCGCGCACTGCCTGGTCAAGCTGCGCGCGGTCCTGCCCCACCTGGGCCTTCGCTGCCGCCACCTGCGCCCGCGCTTCGTCCAGGCTGGCGCGCTGCGCCTTGTTCTCCAGCCGCGCCAGCACTTGCCCCTTCTTGACGTGATCACCTTCCTCGATGAGGACCTCGGTCAACGTGCCGGTGATCTGCGCCGACACCGTGGCCTGGCGACGTGCAGTGACGTAACCGGTCGCCTGCAGTACCGCAGCCGCCTGATCGCCGGACGCCGGCGATGCAGCCTGCGCCGTGGTCACCGCAATCGGCCGCGCAGCAAAGAAGAACCATGCCGCACCGGCCAGCAGCAACACGACCACGGCGCCTACACCGGCAAACCACGGCCAGCGCCGTGGACTGTCGTCGTGGTCGTCGCGTTGCGCACGCTCGATGCGCAACTCCTTGAGCAGATCGCTTTCGTCCAAGATATTCCCCGCGGTGACTTCGAGATACTGCCTTGACCCTGCACAGGGTGCAGCAACAACGACCGCAGCGGCAGCGTCGCTCATCAATCATCACTGGTGACAGATGTCATCTCCCCGGTTGCTGTCACCGCCTCGCAGATTACTCTTGAGACGCCGAAGTTGCATCGGTCGCGGTTCCACCCAGTGCCGCCCGCGCAGGGGATCAGGGCAGCTGCCTCATTCCTGCCCCTGCACCAGCGGCACCGTCAACGCGCATATGGCCGTTACAATGGGCCCCCGTCCCCCACAGACCGCCTGTCATGTCCTTCGTCTTCGATCCTGCCCCCGTCGTCAGTGTCCCAGTGATCGGCTCGCAGAAGCGCTTTCCGGTACGCCGCATTTTCTGCATCGGCCGCAACTATGCCGACCATGCGCGCGAGATGGGCGGGCCGGTGGAGCGCAGCAACCCGATTTTCTTCACCAAACCGGCCGATGCGCTGGTGACCGACGGTGCGGATGTGGCTTACCCGCCGGCCACCGGGGATCTGCATCACGAAGTGGAAATGGTGGTGGCACTGGGCGCGGGCGGGCGCAACCTGTCACCGCACCAGGCCGATGCGCTGATCTTCGGCCATGCAGTGGGCCTGGACCTGACCCGGCGTGACCTGCAGGGCAAAGCCAAGGCCGGCGGCAGGCCATGGGACACCGCCAAGGCGTTCGACCAGTCGGCGCCGATCTCGGCACTGCGCACGGTGGCCCACGCCGCGCCCACGCCAGACACGTGCCTGGACCTGCACGTCAACGGCGAGCAACGCCAGCGCAGCACCCTGGACGCCATGATATGGAGCGTGCCGGAGATCATTGCCGAACTCTCGCATTTGTTCGAGCTCAAGGCGGGGGACCTGATCTTCAGCGGCACCCCGGCCGGCGTTGCCGCTCTGGTCCGTGGGGATCATGTCCGCGCCGAACTGGAACAAATCGCCACGCTGGAAACCACGATCGTCTGAACACGTCGATACCCGGTGCAAAAAGGCCGGGGACCGATTCTGTGCGCAGGCTGCGTCGCGCCGCCTGCACAGGCAACCAGCCGTCGTGTGCAGCGGACAGACAGAGCCGGTGACAAGTTGTGCGCACGTGCCCGAAGGCCCCTTGCGCTACATTTGCCATGCAGACATCCACAGGAGAGAGCAGATGAGCATGGTGCGCGAGTTCAAGGCCTTCGTGATGCGGGGCAACGTCATCGACATGGCGGTAGGCATCGTCATCGGCACGGCCTTCACGGCCATCGTCAAGTCGCTTGTCAACGACGTCATCATGCCTCCCATCGGCCTGGCGACGGCGGGCGTGCGTTTCGCGCAACTGAAATGGGAGCTCAAGGCGGGAGGTGCCAACGGCAAGGGGGAGGTCGCCGTCCATTACGGCGCGTTCGTCAACACCATCGTGACATTCCTCATTATCGCTGTCGTGGTATTTCTGGTGGTCAAGGGCATCAACCGCATGCAGCGCAAGAAGGAAGAGCAGCCGGCAGCGCCGGCAGCGCCGTCCGAGGACGTGGTGCTGTTGAGGGAAATCCGCGACCTTCTGAAAGCGGAAAATTCCTGAAGCGGGGACGGTGAGGCCTTCGGATCGCCCACCACCCACGCACAAGCCGCCCCCTGTCAGCCCCGGCCACCCGCCGGATGGGCCACATGGACCGATGCATTCATCAGCCGGCCGGGCGCTCCGGCTCGATCACCGGCATGGGGGCATCGGTCTCCAGCGCCTGCAGATTGCGCTTCATGTGCTCGATGACCCCCAGCGCCTCGAGCAGCTGCGTGCGCTCGAGACCACGCGTGGCGTCGCGGCGGATGCTGCGCGCAATCTGTTCCATGCCGTCGATCACGCCTTCTGCGCGCGCAGTCAGATGCAGCTGCCAGCGTCGCCGGTCGCCGGGATGCGCACGCCGTTCGACAAACCCGGCCGCATGCAGACGGTCAATGACCCGGCCCACGGCAATCGGCTCCATATCCAGCAGTTGCGCCAGCTCTGCCTGGCTGATGCCCTGCCGCTTGTTGAGCATGCGTAATGCACGCCATTGCGCACGGGTGAGTTCATAGCGCGCGGCGCGACGGTCGAAATGCTTGCGCAGCAACAGGGTCAGATCCTGCAAGAGATACGCAAACGAAATGTCTTCCAGCGAGTCCATTGGTGTGTGCTCACGCCGTATTGAAGTGCTGCCCATGGATCTGACCTGCTACGTGCAGGCACAGAATATCAGGGTCCCTGGGTGCCATTTCAGTGACATCCTGATTCGACCCGCGCCGCGCGTGCTGGTTCGCATGATTTATCGACGCGGATACAGCGGCGGCAACGGCGACACCGTATCGGGTTGGGCGTCGCGCCACCGCAGGCCGCCCCGGAACAGCGCCGCCACATGATCAGCCGGCGGCATGTCGCCGCCCGCGGTGCTGAATCGCCGCCGCTGCAGCGATTCAACCACCGACTGCTGCCCGGCGTCACGCAATGCCGCCTGCAGTGCGCCCAGATGGGTGATGTGCGAGCGCTCCGCTTGCGCCCACGCAAGCAACGTTCTGGCCTGGGCATCAACATCGCCAGCGCGCACCGCCGCCAGGAAGGCATTGCGATAGCGACCACGCCCGGTCTGCGGCTGCGCCCGCGCCGTCTCTTCCGCCGCGAACCGGCCCATGCGCCGCCGGCGTGCCCGCAACCAGAATACTGCCAGCACCACCGCGGCGGCCGACAGCAGCCATAACCCGAGGCCAGCCAGCGCCAGACGCCGCCACCACGATCCTGCGCGACCTGCAGCGTTCCGCGGTGCGGCCGGTGGGGGCCCGGCCAATGCCGCGCCTGCTGATGACGACGCGGCCGCGGCGGGTCCGGAGGAGGATGCCACCGGCGCTGCGGGCAGGCGGTTCTGCACGCTGGATGCGGCGCCCGGCGCAGCGCTGACGGTCAGCGTATGCGCCGGAATGCTGGCTGTTTCCTGCTGATTCTTGACCACGTTCCACCAGCTCAGCGTGATGCGCGGAATGGTCAGCGTGCCAGCATGCGTCGGCACCACGGCAAAACTGCGCGTGCGCTTGCCGATCAGCCAGTCGCTGTCGTTCTGCGTGGTTCCCTCCGGCTTGTCCGGGTAGATCTGCGCACCCTGCAATGACGGCAGTGTCGGTTCGGGCAGACTTTCGAAGGGGATGCCGACCGCGAGCTCGGTGAGGGTCAGGTTCAACGGTTCACCCACCTGCACCTTCCCGTCCTGCGGAACCCCCTGCAGAGTCAGCGCAAGATTGCGCGCCGGTATCCACGGTGTGCCGGCTTTTGCCGCTGGTTTGCGCACGTGCAGCGTGAATGCGGCCGAGCGCGCCTGCACGGTGCGCCCCTGACTGAAAAAACCACCCATGCCGCCGCTGTCCAACGCCTGTCCCCTGAAGTCGATGCCCGCCACCTGAATGCTGCCCGGGTGTTGCGCAAACAAGGCGAACTGGCGCTCCACGACGTGATATGCGCGACCGTTGCGGCGCGTCTGGTAGCGTTGATCATGCCCCAACTGCCGCACATCCAGCCCATCTGCCTGCGGACGGCCCAGACTGCCACTGGCCAGACTGGGTTCGTAGAACAGCTTCACGCTCAGCGTGACCTGCTGGCCGATGTAGGGCGTCGTCGTGCTGGGTGTCGCCTCCAGGAAGACCGGGTCACCGGGGCCCCCGCGGGCATGCGTGGATGCCGGCGCCACCTTCAGCGTCAGCGCACGGGTATGTGCACCACCCACCTGCAATGACGGGACATGCAGCACACCGGCATGCCGCGGCTGCAGAGTCAGGGACCAGTGCAGAGAGGAACTCCGCTGACCGTTGACGATCTGCATGCTGGACGTCCGCCCGGTGTTCAGCACGTGGAAATCCTGATCCAGCGCGCCGAAATCCGGCTCCGACCCCTGCGTGTGGCCGGTCACTGTCACGGTGAGGGTCACGGTATCGTCAAGTGAAATGGCATGCTGGCTCAGCGAGGCCGTCACCTGCGCCGCCGCTGCTTGTGCGGTGACCGCCGCCACAAGGCAAACCGCCAGCAACAATCCCGGCATTGGCCAACGGGCCCATTGCTTGCTCACTGCCCACCTCCGCCATGGCGCTGCTGGTATTCCAACTGGAACTTGCGCCTGAGCAAACCACCCGGATCGTCCGGCACTCGCTGCAGCGACTTTTCCATGCTGTCAGGGAGACGCCTTTTGTTGCCCGCACCTTGTTTCCGGGACTGACCCAGTGCATAGGCCTTCGAGGACTTTCTGCCACCGTGCCCGAGCGCCTGGTCCATGCGCGCCTTCAGCGCCTTGCGTGCCTTGCGCGCCTGTGCCTGCTGCTTGCGCGCCTGATCGGCAGTGGCAGCGGACGTCTCCCCCTGGTGCTGCCGATTTTGGTGCGCGTGTCCGTTTCTGCTGGAGTGGCCCTGGGTGTCCGCATGGGCGGGTTGGCTGCCGTCGTGCGCACCGTTCTGTCCCTTGCTGCCACTCTGGTCGTGGCCACCCTTCTGCTGCTTGCCGTTCTTGCCGCCCTTTGGCTTGTGCTTCTTCCGCTGCTTGCGTAGCCAGTCACGTACGGCCCTGCGGTTGGCGGCCGCGTCGGCATTGCCGGGATCGGCCTTGAGGGCCGCGTCATACGCCTTGATCGCGGCCTGGTAATGCCCCGCCCTGGCCAGCGCATTGCCCAGATTGTATTGCGCGCGTGGATCATGCTGTGCGTCGAACGCGCGGATCGCCGCCGCATAATCCTTGGCGCGGTATGCCGCCGCACCGCGCCATTGCGGTGATCGGGCAAGTTGTTGCGCGCGCTTGGGATGTCCCTCCTTGAGCGCCTGCGCTGCCTGCTGGTCGGGACGGCGCCAGAGGTTGCTGAACGTGCCGGCCTGTGCCGGTTGCGGCCACAACGGCATGACCATCAGGGGCAGCAGCAGAAGCCAGCCCCGCCGGAACATCAGCGCCGCCAGCGGCAGCAGGCCCAGCAAGAGCCACGGGCCTTCATCCACCCAGCGCGTGTGGCTCGCCTGATCGGTACTGGTATCGGCCAGATGGGAGCGCAGCATGTGTTTCAGTGTCCGGATATCCGCAGGTCCGTCCGTCATTGGCGCGTACACGCCGCCACCGGCTTTGGCCAGCTTTCGCAGCATGTGATCGTCGCGTTTCGCCATACGGATATTGCCTTGTGCATTCCGGACAAATCCACCCCGGGCCTGCGGCACCGGCCCGCCCTGCGCCGTCCCCACCCCCAGGACCGATACACGGACGCCCTCGGCATGTGCGGCACGCGCCGCGGAGACGGCGTGGGCTGCGGCAGAGTCCGTCACCAGCACCAGCGAACCGTGGGCACGTCCGGCATGTTGCAGCAGTTTTGTGCCGCGCTGGATGGCCGCCGCTGCATCGTTGCCCGCTACCGGCATGGTCCCGGGATCAAGATCGTTGAGCAGATCACTCAGGGCGTGGGCATCGGAAGTCAGCGGCGCCACCGTGAAGGCCTCGCCGGCATACGCCACCAGGCCGTTCTGCCCGTCCGCGTTGGCATCCAGCAGGGCGTGGATCTTGTAGCGCGCGCGGCTGAGGCGGTCAGGCGTCACATCGCGCACCAGCATGTGCCGGGACAATGACAGCGCCACCACCTGTGCGGCCTGATTGGCATACAGGGGCTGCGGCACCTTGCGCCAGGCCGGGCCGGCCATGGCCAGGCTCAGCAATATCCAGCCCAGCACTGCCGCAGGCAAAGGCCAGCGACGACGCACCCCGTGGCGTTCGATCACGTGCGCCAGCAATGACTCATCGACCATGCGCAACAGCGCGGTCTCCGCGGTGCCCCGGCGCCACGCCAGCGCTATCAGCAGCGGGACTCCGGCCAGCAGCCACAGCCACTGTGGGTGCAGGAAATGCAGGCTGTGCCAGAATGCGTTCACGCACGCGCCTCCCGCCGACGCCACAGCGCCCGGCCAGCGGCCCAGCCCAGTGTCGCCAGAAGCAAGGCAGCCAGCAGTGGCCAGCGGAACAGTTCGCGGTGGGCACGTCGCATCACCTGCGCATGCACCGCCGGCTCCATGCGCCCGATGGTGCGATAGGCCTCGGCAAGCTGCGCCGTGTCCGTGGCGCGGAAAAATTTCCCGCCGGTACTTTTGGCAATGTGCTTGAGCATGTGTGCATCAAGCTGTGCCGAAGGGTTGATCGTCTGCATGCCGAAAAATCCGGGAACATACATCTGCGTGGCACCGATGCCGATGGTGTAGATACGCACACCTGCCGCCTTGGCGATACGAGCGGCGGCCTGGGGCATGATGCTGCCGGCGTTGTTGACGCCATCAGTCAGCAACACCAGCACGCGCGAGCGGGCGGGCAGGTTGCGCAGCCTGCGCACCGCCACGCCGATGGCGTCGCCGATGGCTGTTTCGCGTCCGGCCAGCCCCACTGCGGCACCATCCAGTTGCGCACGCACGGCGCTCAGGTCGAAGGTGAGCGGCGTGATCATGTAGGCGCGCGACCCGAACAGGATCAGCCCCACCTGATCACCGTGGCGACGCGAGATGAAATCGCCGGCAATGGCCTCGACCGCGGCAAACCGGCTGACCGTGCTGCCCCCCAGCTGCATGTCCTTGAGATTCATGGATCCGGAAATATCCACGGCCAGCATCATGGCCCGCCCCGAGCGCTTGAGCGCCTGCGGCGGACCCACCCACTGCGGGCGCGCTGCCGCCAGCAGCAGGCACAACCACGCGCCAATCAGCAAGACAGGCACCGAACGCAACCGTCGCGACGGGAATGCACGTGCCGCAGGCAGCGTGTGCGGCGTCAACCGCAACGCCACGGCGGGCTGCAACGGACGCAGAAAGCGCCACAGCAACCACGGCAATGGCGCTGCCACGAAGACCCATGGCCAGGCAAACTCAAACACGGCGGGGCCTGCGCAGCAGTGCGCGGCGCAACCAGCGCCGTGCGGCCGGCAGCACGGTGGCACTGTCGATGCCCGCATCCGGCCGGTACATGGACATCTGCAACGCGATCAGCGTATCGGCACAGGGCCGGTCCGGCGCCAGGTCGCGCAATAGGGCTTGCCAAGGCTCACCACCGTCGGTGACCGCAGTGCGGTTGTGCAGGCGCGCGGCACGGCGCAACAGCTGCGACACGCTGGCGGCCAGCGCCGCGCCATCGCCATCCGCCGCGTAGCGCGCTTCGGCGGCATCAAGCTCCTGCCGTGCCGCCTGCCAGCGATGCACGCGAGGGCGGCGACGCGCCCATAGCCACGCAGCGAGGACGAGCAGCAACAGCAAAAGCCCTGCCAGCATCCACCACCCCGGAGCCGGTGGCCACCATGACGGTGCGGGAGGCATGTGAATGTCACGCAGGGGCGGGCCGTGCGCCGGCGCCGCGTGTGGCGGGGTCGACAATGCGCTCATGCCCGCCCCCGACGCAGCGCCTGCACGGCCGGCAATGGATCGTCGACGGTGCTGATCACGCGCTGCCGCACGCCGACACTGCGGCACAGCTCGATCAGGCGTGCGACGTCGGCATGCATGGATCGGCGGAATGCCTCGCGCGTGGCAGCGGCGGACAGGTCCATGTAAACGTGCTGCTGGCCGAGCACCAGCGGATAGCGGCCGGGAGGTGGCGCGGCCAGTTCCAGCACATCGGCGACGATCAACACGCTGACGTCGGTGCGCCGCCGCAGCTGCAGCAGGTGCTCGCGCGCGGCCTCGTCGACACTATGGCCGTCGCTGATGAGCAGCAGTTGACTGGCACCGCGCATCACGCGAGCCGCACGGCGCAATGCATCGGACAACGTTTCCGCTTCGCCGCTGGACTCGCCATCCCAACGCACCAGCGCACCCAGCACGCCCAGCGCGCCACGTTGTCCGCGGCGCGGCTTCAGCAGTTGTCGGGTGCCACCAAACCCCATCACCCCGACGCGCTCGCCGGCGCGCACCGCCTGCCACGTCGCCAGGGCAACGGCACGAGCGGCCTGCACCGATTTGAAACGTGTCCGGGTGCCGAAGCGCAACGCTGCGTTGGTGTCCAGAAGCGTCATGAAGCTGCGCTCGCGCTCTTCCTGAAACAGCTTGGTATGCATGCGGCCGCTGCGCGCCGTGAGGCGCCAGTCGATCTGACGCACGTCATCCCCGGCCTGGTAGATGCGTGACTCCATGTAATCCATGCCCCGCCCGCGCGTGCGCCCCGCGTGGGTACCGGCATCACGGGTGCGCACGGCGGTGCGGCGCAGACGTTCATGTGCAGGCACATGCAGCCGCAGCGCCAGGAGATCGTCAAGCCGCACGCGGGTGCGACCATCGGCATCCACCCCCGCTGTCGCCGGATGTGGGCTGGATGCCACGGACCCGGCCTGTTTGAACCCGGGTGCAGCGGAAACGGGCCGGCGTGCGCTCACGGCAGAGGCACGCGCTCCAGCAGGCGCGCGATCATGTGGTTCGACGAGATCCCCGCGGCTTCGGCCTCGTAGCTGGGCAGGATGCGATGGCGCAGGACTTCGTAGGCCACGGCATGCACATCGTCCGGCAAGGCGTAATCGCGGCCGGCCAGCCAGGCGTGCGCGCGCGCGCAACGATCCAGGGCGATGGTGGCACGGGGGCTGGCACCCCACTCGATCCAGCCCGCCAGCTCTTCGTCATACGCGCCGGCATCGCGGCTGCCCAGCACCAGCTGCGTCAGATACTGCTCCAGGGGTGGCGCCACGTGCACATCCAGCACCGATTCGCGGGCCGCGAAAACATCTTCCGGCGTCAATATGGGCTCCACCCGCGACGCCTCATGCAGGGTCTCGCGTGCCTGCCTGCGCGCCAACTCCAGGATGGCCAGTTCGGCATCGGCATCCGGATAATCCAGAGACACGTGCATCAGGAATCGATCCAGTTGCGCCTCCGGCAGCGCGAACGTGCCCTCGTGCTCGATCGGGTTCTGGGTCGCCATGACCAAAAACAGCGACGGCAATGGCCAGCTGCGGCGCCCGATGGTGATCTGCCGTTCGGCCATGGCTTCCAGCAACGCGGACTGGACCTTTGCCGGAGCGCGATTGACCTCATCGGCCAGCACGATGTTGTGAAACAACGGACCCTTCTGGAATTCGAACGCGCCGGTCTGCGGACGAAAGATATCGGTGCCGGTGAGATCCGCCGGCAGCAGATCCGGCGTGAACTGCACGCGATGGAAATCCGCCTCGATCCGCGCAGCCAGCGCCTTGATGGCGGTGGTCTTGGCCAGGCCCGGCGCGCCCTCCACCAGCAGATGGCCGTCGGCGAGCAGTGCGATCAGCAGGCACTCGACCAAGTGCGGCTGACCGATGATGGCTTCGCCCAGCTGTTCGCGAAGCCGGTTGAATGACGATTGCAGTGTTCCCGATTCCCGGGGCTCGGTCATGGTCATGATGTCCTTGGGTGTCACGTTGGCACTCGCTGTGGGACAGCAAAAGAAGGCGCAAGTTTAACTCCCGTGCATGCCACGGGCATGGGGCCGCCCGCGGCCCGCGGCGCCACGCCATGGTGTCACGGCCGAAACGCAAAGAGGCGACCGAAGCCGCCCCCTTGCCTGCCTGCGGGAAACCCTCGGTCAGCGGCCGGTCTCGCTGAGGATGCGCGGCGTGACGAAGATCAGCAGCTCGGCCTTGTTGTTCTGGCGATCCTTGCTGCGGAACAGATAGCCGAGAATCGGGATGTCGCCCAGCCCCGGCACCTTCACGGTGGAATCCGTCTTGGTGATTTCGTGGATGCCGCCCAGGACCACTGTCTGGCCGTTGTCGATCAGGACCGACGTGTTGATCGAACGCGTGGAGATCTGCGGCACCTGGCCACCGCCGGGATTGTCGATGAATTTCTCCAGCGCATCCTTCTTGACGTTGATCTTCAGGAAGACGCGGTTGTCGGCCGTGATGGTGGGAGTGACCTTCAGCTCCAGCACCACGTTCTTGAACTGCACGGTCGCCGTGCCGGTCTGCGCGCCACCGCCGGTGGAGTTCTGGTATGTCACATAGCCGATCTGCTCGCCCTGCTGGATATCCGCTTCCTGCTGATTGGCGGTAATGACCTTGGGACTGGAGATGATTTCGGTGCGACCTTCGGTCTGCGCGGCGGCCAGTTCGAGGTTGACGTCATAACTGGAGCTGAGGATGCCCAGCGCGATCCGCCCGGCGGGAGAGCCCGCCGCAGGACCGGGGAGGTTGACGTTGAGGCCACCCGGGTAGGTCAGCGTGTTGGACGTGCCGCCGGCCACCGAATTGAGGCTGTCATTGAGGCTGGACGTGTTTTGCTGCGTGTCCGAGGCAATGTAGCGATGCCCGCCACTGGTGACATGGAAGGCGTCCACGCCCCATTGCACGCCCAGGTTGCGCTCGAAGCTGTCACTGGCGGCGACGATGCGCGACTCGATCATGACCTGACGCACCGGCTTGTCCAGCACAGCCACCAGCTTGCGGATCTTCTCGATGTTCTCCGGCGTGTCGTGCAGCAGCAGCGTATTGGTGCGCTGATCGTACGACACGCTGCCGCGTGGCGAGAGGAATCCGCGCGAATGTCCGCCGCTGGAACCACCACCGCCACCACCACCGCCCTGCAGGCTGCCGGTGGTCAGCAGCTTGGCGATGTCCGCCGCCTTGCCATAGCTGATGGGAATGTAGGCGGACTGCAGCTGCGCGGCATCCTGCGCCTTCAGGCGGGCCTCGGCCACGTTCTGCTCGTAGGCGGCAATCTCGGTTTGCGGCGCCACCCAGATGATGTTGCCGCTGCGGCGTTTGTCCAGGCCCTTGGCGCGCAGGATCACATCCAGCGCCTGATCCCACGGCACGTTGATCAAATGCAGTGTGACGTTGCCACTGACGCTGTCGGAGGCCACGATATTCAGGTTGGACACCTGCGCGATCAACTGCAGCGCGGAGCGCACCGGAATGTTCTGGAAATTGAAGGTCGCCGGCTTGCCTTTGTAGTGCGGCTTGTCGGACTTGCCGATGATGCCGTTTTTCTGCTCCTCGCTCTGCTTCCTGGCGCGAGCGACTTCCAGCACATACTGCTTGCCCGTCTGATAGGAGGACGTGGTCACGCGGCCATTGACGTGCACGATCATGTGCGCACCCGCGCCCCGTTTCGGATGCGTCTCGATCGTGGTCACGGGCGTGGCAAAATCGACCACGTCCAGTCGTTTGGCGAATTTCTGCGGCACGTCGACATTGCTGAGGTCCAGATCCACATCGCTGGTATCGGAGTCGCTGGACCGCGACACGTCCACATGCGCACCGGAGCCGCTGAAGTTGATCAGGACACGTCCCTGGCCATCCTGTCCGCGATGGAATTCGACACCGGTGACGGCGGGCGCACCCGCGGGGGTGGGCAGGGTCTTGGTGGGATCGACGTTGGCTGCCGCGACCGCCGGAGCAGGCTGGGTGCCGTTGGATACCGTCAGCAGCAGGGAATGGCCCCGCGTGCTGGTGTGATAGTTGGCCTGGCGAATCAGCTCCACGACCACGCGTGTGCGGCCCCCGGCGGACACCACGGAGACCCCGGACGTCGACCCTTTCTCGATATCCAGATGACGTTTGCCGAACGCGTCATGCGTATCGGCGAAGTCCACCGCAATGCGCGGAGGTTCCTGCGTGGTGAAGATCTTCGGCGATGGCACCTGGCCGCCGGCGAAGGTCAGGCGCAACTGCACCCGGCCGCCCGGAAGCGCCTGATAGTCAACGTTGTTCAGCGTGCTCGTGGCCGCGGCATTGCCGGCGACAAGCAACGCGGCAAGCGCCAGCACAGCGAACAGCCAGCCACGGGCACTATGCAATGCGCCACCGCGACGATGTGTGTTGTTGATGGTCATGTACATCACCCCCGATGGGTCCTCATTGCTCGCCGAGCGAGATGCTCGCATCGCGTTCCATCCAGCCACCATTGCCATTCGGCACCAATTCGACCAGGTCCAGGTGGTCCTGCTTGATGTCGGTAACATGACCATAGTTCTGCCCCATGTACTCGTTGACCCGCACCTGATGAATGACCCCGGTCGGGTCACTGATCAGGGCGATCGTGTTCTTGCCGGTGCCGATGGTGCCGACCATCTTCAGGCTATCCAGCGAAAAGGACTCCAGCGGTTCCTTGGGCCGATTCTGATCGGGCCGTGGACCGGACTGGGCATTGTTCCTGACGGATTCCGGACTGACCGCAAACGGATCCCGCTTGCCCTGGTCGTTGTAGGTGAAGCTCTCGAAGGTCTTGACCACCGGAAGCGGCGGCAACGGTTCACCCTTCCTGGCTTTCTGCTGGGCCACCCACTGATGCAGATCGTCGGTGCCGCGGGTACACCCGGCCAGTGCCGCACCGGCGGCGGCGATCATGAGAATGCGAGCGATCGTGGAGCGCATGGTCATTTACCTCCCCGTCCCTTGCCTTTCCTGTTCGCCTCGGCGGCACTCTCTTCCTCGTCCAGATAGCGATAGGTCTTGACCGTGCCCTGCAATGTCAGCTTTCTGGAGCCGACCGGCGGCTCGCCGTTCTTGCTGGTGCCTTCGGCGGGCTTGAGCGATACGTTGTGCATGGTCAGGATGACCACCCGCGGCAGCGAAGCCACGCCGCTGATGAACGTACCGAACTGGTGATATGTTCCGGTCATGCGCAGCTTGATGGGCTTTTCCGCGTAGAACTCCTTGGTGGTTTCCGGACCCGGCTCGAACAGCTCGGTATCCAGGCCGGACGCCAGCGCAGTCTGCGAGACGTCGACCAGCAGGGCAGGCATTTCCGTCTTGCTGGGCAACTGCCGCAGCAGGGTGCGCAGCATGTCCTGCATCTGCGAAAGCTGCTTTTTCAGCTCGACCAGATTGGCCGCCTTGGCCTGTTTGCGGGCAAACTCGCTCTTGAGCTGCACTTCCTGGCGTCGGCCACTGGCCAGTTCGTCCTGCTGATTGCTGACATGGAAATACCAGCCGACCAGCACGAGCGCGGCGAACAACAGGCCGATAAAGAAGATCTTGACCGATTTCGGCCAGCCACCGACATTGTTGCGATCCAGGTTGCGAAGGTCGTCGACGAAACTCATGATCGGGACCCTCCCTGTGCGCGGGCGCCGGATTGTGGCGATGACTTCATGCGCATCGCGCTGGCAGAGGCCTCTGCCGATGTCGTCGCGGACGCCGGCGAGGCGTTCGGATCCTTGGAAAGGTCAGGTTTGGTCAGCGTGAGCGTGACCCCGAACGTATAGGGCGTCCGCGTGCCGTCGTGCCTGTTTTCCGTCTTGTGCAGATCGACCTGCTTCATCCAGGGCGAGGCTTCCAGATTGCGCATGTACCGGGCGACGCTGGCGTTGGACTGGGCCACGCCTTTCAGCGTCAGCGAATTTCCGGTTTGCTTGAGCGCGGTCAGGCGCACACTGGACGGAATGGTCTTCACCATCTCGTCGAACAGATGCACCATCTGCGAACGGTTGGCCTGCAGCTGCTCGATGATGCCCTTGCGCGCCAGAAGGCGCTGACGCACTTTTTCCAGGTCCTTGATCTTGGAGATTTTTGCGTCCAGCTGCCTGATCTCTCCATGGAGATACGCGTTGCGCTGGCTCTGGTTGTCGATGCGCGCGCCCATCCAGGCGCCCCACAGCAGGATGACGATGATGCCCGCCACTGCGGCCACACCCAGCTGCATGTAGAACTCGCGCTCGCGTTGCTTGCGGCGTTCCGCACGCCAGGGCAGTAGATTGATGCGCGCCATCAGTCGAAGCTCCTCATCGCCAGTCCGGCCGCGATCATCAGGGCCGCGGCGTCCTTTGCCAGAGTCTTCGACTGCAACCGAGGAGCCAGCGACATCTGGGCCAGAGGATTGGCGATGCAACAGGGCACCCCGAGCTGTTCCTCGACCAGTTCGCTGACGTTCTCGATGGCGGCGCAGCCCCCCGCGATGACGACCTGGTCGACCTTGCCATGCTCGCTGCCGGCAAAGAAGAACTGCAGCAAGCGGCTGATCTGCTGCACCATGGCCTCCTTGAATGGAGACAGCAGTTCGGCGTCGTAGGATTCGGGCAGACCACCCTGGCGCTTGGCGCGGCCGGCCTCCTCGTAGGACAGCCCGTACCGGCGCATGATCTCGTCGGTCAGCTGCTTGCCGCCGAAGATCTGTTCCCGCGAATAGATGGTGCGCTGCCCCTTGAGCACCGCCAGCGTGGTCATGGTGGCGCCGACGTCGACCACGGCGATGAGCGCGTCGCGCGCCACCGACAGCTGATCGGCGATGAGGCCGAACGCGTTTTCCATGGCGAATGCCTCGACGTCGACGATCCGGGCACTGAGGCCGCCCAGATCCAGCGCGGCCACGCGCATGTCCACGTTCTCGGTGCGCGAGGCCGCGAGCAGCACATTGCTCATCTCGGGGTTGTCACGCATCGGACCGATCACTTCGAAGTCCAGGCTGACTTCCTCGATCGGATAGGGAATGTACTGGTTGGCCTCGACCTGGATCTGCCCCTCCAGATCGTCTTCGGTCAGGTCCGACGGCATCGGTATGACCTTGGTGATCACCGCGGAGCCGGCCACCGCCGCCGCGGCATGCTTGAGCTTGGACCCGGAGCGCGCGAGTGCGCGGCGCACGGCATCACCGACCGCCTCGACTTCGACAATGTTCTTTTCCACCACGGCATTGGGTGGCAGCGGCTCGACGGCGTAGTGCTCCACACGGAAGCGTCCGCCGGACTGGCTCAGCTGCAGCAGCTTGACGGCCGTGGAACTGATGTCGACGCCGATCAACGATGGTGTCTTGGGAGTAAGCAATCCCACGATTTCCCCCTTCCCCTGTGCGCTCTTAGGAGAGAAAGCTGCGCAACAACATTAAATAGGAAACTTAACGAATTGGCAACGGTTGTTTAATTGACGCCATCTGGGCATGCCCCATGCTTCCCGGCATCGTCACCGCCGCTGCCACATGGGTCGCGAATGTGCCGCCTGTCCAGCTCACCCCCGACAGACACCGCCAATCCTATCGCCGGTTATGACACAAAAGCGACAGGCAGTGTCGAGTCTGGCGGCCCGCGAGCTGTCAAGCTGTGATCGAGCGCACGTACTGCATCGACCGAGCAGCGTTTCTCTTTAGCCGTCGTCCCCCTCTATACTCGGCTGCGCTCATTGCCGTTTCCTCTTTCACAACAAGTCCCGATTACATGCCCATCTTCAAGCGTCTGCTGCGCTATGCGCTGGTGCTCGCGCTGGCCGGCATCGTGCTGGCGGTCGCAGCCTTCGGCGTCGCCTACTGGCTGATTTCACCACGCCTGCCACCGGTGCAATCCCTCAAGAACGTGCAGATGCAGGTACCGCTGCGCGTGTACAGCGCCGACGGCAAACTGCTGGCGAGCTTCGGCGAAATGCACCGCAATCCCGTCGACATCAAGAATGTGCCGACGCGGCTCAAGGATGCCGTGCTCGCCGCTGAAGACTCGGATTTCTACCATCACGGCGGCGTGGACTGGGAGGGCACGTTCCGCGCGGCCATCCATGTGGTTCTTGCGGGCGGCAAGAAGGTGCAGGGCGGGTCCACCATCACCCAGCAGGTGGCACGCAACTTCTTCCTGAGTCCACAGAAGAGCTACACGCGCAAGCTGGAAGAGATGTTCCTGTCGTTCCGTATCGAGAACGCGCTGAGCAAGGACCAGATCCTGCAGCTGTACCTCAACAAGATGTTCATGGGCCATCGTTCCTACGGTGTGGCCGCCGCAGCGCAGTACTACTATGGCAAGACGCTGGACCAGCTGAGCATCGCCCAGTGCGCCATGCTCGGCGGCCTGTATCAGGCACCGTCTGCGGCCAATCCGGTCTCTGATCCCAAACGCGCCATCCGCCGACGCAATTACGTGCTGCGGCAGATGCTGGCCAACCACTTCATCAACCAGGCGCAGTTCAAACAGGCACTGGCCGAGCCGATCAGCGCGTCGCCGCACGAGCCGCCGGTCAAGGTCCACGCGCCGTATGTGGCTGAAATGGTGCGCCAGGCAGCGCTCCAGCGTCTGGGCAATGCCGCCCTCAGCGATGGTTACGTGATCCACACCACCATCGACTCCAGGGACCAGGCAGCCGCCGAGCATGCCCTGCGCTCGGGCCTGATGGATTACGACACGCGGCACGGGTACCGCGGCCCCGAGGCGCACGTGCAGTTGCCGCCGCAGGCCGGGCCGGAGGATTTCGACAAGGCATTGTCCGGCTACGACACTGTTGCCGGAATCCAGCCGGGGCTGGTGACGCAAAGCGGCGCCAGGCATGCCACCGTGCATCTGCAAAACGACACCGACATCACGCTGGACATGGCCGCGGTCAAGTGGGCGCGGCCTTACGTCAACCACAATTATCCCGGCAGAACTCCGAAAAGCGTCGATGCCGTGGTCAAGCGCGGCGACGTCATTCGCGTCATGCGCGACGACAAGGGCAAATGGACGCTGGCCCAGGTCCCCGCTGCCAATGGCGCACTGGTCTCACTCAAGCCCGAAGACGGCGCGATCCGCGCGCTGGTCGGAGGCTTCAGCTTCGAGCGCAGCAAATTCAACCGCGTGCTAATGAGCGGAAGCGGCCGCCAGCCCGGCTCCAGCTTCAAGCCCTATCTGTACACGGCAGCGCTCAACCACGGGTTCACCAACGCCTCGATCATCAACGATGCACCGGTGGTATTGCCCGACCCGTCCAAGCCCAACGGCCGCTGGACACCGCAGAACGACGACGGCAAGTTCGACGGTCCGATCCGCCTGCGCACCGCCCTGATCGAATCGAAGAATCTCGTCTCGGTACGCCTGCTGGACGCGCTCGGCCTGCGCTATGCCCGGCACTACATCACGCGTTTCGGCTTTTCGCTGGACCAGCTGCCGAACAACCTGACCATGGCGCTGGGGACCGCCTCGGTCTCGCCGATGAGCATGGCCCGCGGCTACGCCATCTTCGCCAACGGCGGCTTCCGCGTCGATCCGTACTTCATTTCGGAAATCGACAACCGTGACGGCAAGGCGCTGTACAAGGCCGATCCGCTGCGTGCCTGCCGCAACTGTCAGGCACGCCAGCTGCAGGATCCCACGAAGCTGGATCTGGATACGGATGCGCCTCCCGCCGCATCATCGGCCCCCAATCCGCTGGCACTGAACAGCGTGCTGCAGCCCACCGCAGCCTCCAGCAGCGCCAACGCTCCGGCGCCTGCCGCGGCGACCTCGTCGGCCGCCGAAATGCAGCCGCAACCGCGTCTGGCACCACGCGTGATCACGCCGCGCAACGATTTCCTCATCACCTCGCTGATGAAGGGCGTGATCCGCCATGGCACGGGCCATGCGGCAATGGCTCTGGGGCGCAAGGATCTGGCCGGCAAGACCGGCACCACCAGCGATCAGCGCGATGCCTGGTTCGATGGTTTCAACACCGATCTCGTGACCGTCGTGTGGGTCGGCTTCGACGATTTCAGTACGCTTGGCAACCACGAATTCGGCGCCACCGCCGCCCTGCCCATCTGGATGAAATACATGGGGACCGTGCTCAAGGGCAAGCCGCCGGCGACGCTGCCGGCACCGCCCGGCATCACTCAGGTGCTGATCAACAAGAACACCGGCCTGCCGACCAGTTCCGGCGATCCCGACGCCATGGAGGAATACTTCAAGGTCGAGAACGTGGACAAATTGCGTCAGGCGGCGCAGCAGCGCAAGCAGGACAAGGCGCAGCAGAACGCCTACGACATCTTCTGACGGCGGCACGATTCGCGCTCGGGCACGGACGCTTTGGCAGAAACAGTGTTCTCGGGTAGTCTGCGGAGGTGTGCACGACCCGCGGAGACAAGCCATGGCACGAGGCGACCACCACCGGATTCATGCGCACGATCGCGCACAACGCAACCGGATCCGTATCGCCCAGGAAGCGGCACGGTTGATGAGCGAGCACGGCATTCGCGATTATCACCACGCCAAGACCAAGGCCGCTGAACGTCTCGGCATGCCCGGCACGCAGGCGTTGCCGCGCAACAGCGAGATCGAGCAGGCACTGCGCGAACACCAGCGGATTTTCCAGAGCGACAGTCAGCCGCAGGCGTTGCAGATCCGGCGTGAAGCCGCGCAGGAAGCGATGCGGTTCCTGGCCGCATTTCGACCGCGCCTGGTGGGCGCGGTGCTGGATGGCACCGCCGATGCGCATTCGGCCGTGTGCCTGCATCTATTCAGCGACGACAGTGAGGCGGTGCCGCGCTTCCTGCAGGATCAGGCCATTCCCTACGAAACCCAGTCACGGCAACTGCGCCTGACGCCGGATCGGCAAATTGCGTATCCGGTGTTCCTGTTCAGCGTCGACGATGTGCCGTTCGACCTGACCGTGATGCCGGTTGATGGCCTGCGCCAGGCGCCCCTGGATCGCATCGACGAACGGCCCATGCAGCGTGCCTCACTGAGCGCACTGGAAACCCTCCTGAACGACGCGTCCGGAGATGCGCACGGCAATGATGGTCGCCTGGCCCCCACCTGCGCCTGAGAAATACGCCTCCAGCCCGCAGAACAGAAAACCCGCCCCGGACGGCGCAACCATGGAGCATCGGGGAAAACCCGTCTCCCTGCGTCCGCAACGGGCACCATGAGCAGGCGGCCGAGGGCGTCGCACTGCGCGGGCCGCAGCAAGCCCCCCGGGGGGATTCAGTCGCCCTGCGGCTTCATCGTCCTTTCGGCAGCCACAAACCGCTGGCGCCTCGAAGCCGCGCCCTCACGCACTTTCCTGGCCTTTTGCAGGCAGCTTTCGACCGTCTGCAACAGGCCCTTCCTGTCATAGGGCTTGTGCAGCATGGGGTAATGCTTGTACGGGTGCGGGATGTGCTCGCCACCATAGGCGGATGCAAACACGAAGGGGACTTCGCGTGCACTCAGTGCGGTGGCGATGGGAAAGCTGACGGCGCCGCCCAGATTGATATCCAGAATGGCAAAGTCGATATCCGCCTCTCTGGCCAAGGCGGCCCCCTGCTCCAGCCGAGCCGCCTTGCTCACCCGGTAGCCTGCATCGACCAGAAGATCCTCGACCATGAGGGCCGACAGCATCTCGTCTTCGACCAGCAACAGATGAAGTTTTCGGTTCTGTTCAGTCATCGGCTTTGTTCATGCGATCCAGAGGTGGGTGGCAATCGACGTCCCACGGCAGGACGTTCTGCGGCGTGGAGCAGGACAACCGCCCCCTTCTGCAGCCCCTAAGCGTTTCCGAGGCAGGCGTTCAGAGCCTTCAGAAGTGCCTTGGTGTCATAGGGCTTCTGGATGACAGCGTCGTCACGATAGGCCTCGTCCAGCCCCTCACGACCATATCCGGAGGAAAAGAAGAACGGAATCTTGCGCGCCCGCAGCGCATCGGCGGCCGGATAGCTGTGCTCGCCACCCAGATTCACATCCAGGATGGCGGCATCGAGGTCGGCCGATTCGGCCGCCTGCAGGGCGGCGTCGAGACGCGCCGCCTTGATGACGCGGTAGCCCGCGTCGGTCAATCGGTCTTCGATCATCATGGCCACAAACATTTCGTCTTCGGCGAACAAAATGCGGGGTGACTCGACAGTGGATGCAGACATCGTGTTACTTACTCCTTCAGCCGGCGCCTCAGCGCAGCGGAATCTCAATGCGGCAGGTCACTCCGCTGGACGGAAACTGCAGGTCGACCTCGCCACCAAGTTCGTATGTAAGCCCCTCGTCAATCAGCCGCGATCCGAAGCCGCGCTTCTTCGGAGGCGACACGGCGGGGCCACCTGTTTCCGTCCACTGCAGGTGCAATCGTTCCCACTCCCCCACTGTGCGCGTCCACCACTTAACCGCTACTTGACCGTCGGCTTCCGACAGGGCCCCGTACTTGCCGGCGTTTGTGGCCAGTTCATGCAGGCCCATGCTCAAGGCCAGCGCCTGCTTGGGTGCAAGAGTGATGTCGTCGCCCTCCAGCGTGACGTGGACCCTACCATCATCGCGTTGATACGGGGCCAGCTCGTTTTCGATGAGGGCCGTCAACGACGCGCCGTTCCACTCACCCTGTGCCAAAAGATTGTGGGTCTGTGACAACGCCAGCAGCCGCGACAGGAAGCTTTCGCGAAAAGCCTCCATATCCGGCGAGATGGCCAGAGTCTGATAGGCGATCGCCTGTACGCTGGCCAGGGTGTTTTTTACCCGGTGGTTGAGCTCGGCCAGCATCATCCGCGTATGCTTTTCCGCGCGCCGGCGCTCGGTGATGTCGCGGGCCATCAGCTTGCCCGCGATGAGCGTGCCATCATCGTCACGCACCGGCGAATAACTGATTTCCAGTGGAACCGGCTCGCCTTCGGAAGGCACCCACATCATCTCGAATTCCGCCAGCCGCTGTTCCGGGCGCGTGCTGTCGAAGAACGCCCGGGTGGCCTCCGTCGGCTCGGATGGGCGCAGCATACTCAGCGGTTGGCCCATCGCCTGCTCGGCCGAAAACCCGAAAATGCGCTCTGCGGCAGGATTCCAGCTAGAGATGCTGTCGTCCAGGGAAAACCCCACAATGGCATCCCGCGACGAATTGACGATGGCAGCCAGCCGGGCGTCGCGAGCGCGGCGCTGAGTGTGCGTCACGTCCACGAAGGTCATCACCACACCGTCGACGGCGTCGCTCCCCGTAACATACGGGCGCATGCGCATCAGGAACGCCGACCTGCCGTTGATGCCGTGCAGTACTCGTTCGGTCACCTCCATCTTCTCCAACACCAGTGCCGCGTCCTCCTTCAGCTGGGGATAGTCGATGCGTGGAGCAATCTCCGGTAGCGGCCGGCCCTTGTCACCCTCGCGCAAGTGGAACACCTCGGTCGTATCCGGGGTGAAGTTGCGGATAGTGAGCTCCTTGTCCAGGAACACGGCGGCAATGTGCGTGCTGTCGAGCAGGTTGCTGATATCGTTGTTGACCTGGTTCAGCTCCTCGTTTTTGCTGTTGAGCTCCACGTTCACGGTCTGCAGCTCCTCGTTGATGGACTGCATCTCCTCGGTGGAGGTTTCCAGCTCCTCGTTGGCCGATTGCAGTTCTTCATTGACGGACTGGTATTCCTCGTTCGCCGATTTCAGCTCCTCGCTGGTGCGTTCATGCATGTCGACAGCCACATTGAGCTGAGAGCGCGTGCTGCGCAGTTCCTTTTCCAGCTCGCGGATACGCGCGCGCTCACCGCCAGGTGCGATCTTTCCGGCGTCTTCGGTCGGTCGCTGTGCATATTCGATTTCACTGAACGCGACCACGCACATCGCGGCAGCGGCATCGTCGCCCCCCGGCAGCGGCTCCACGATCAAGCGCAGCGGCCGGTCCTGTCCGTGGCTGGAAAAGCTCAACCCCTCGCGTATCAGGCCCTTGCCGCCGGCGCATACCTGCAGCACTGCTTCACGTACCACGGCGCGTAGCGGGCGTCCCAGCAGCTGGAACAGGTTCAGGCTGGCAGCACCACTCGACGGCGCGAGATAGCGCCCGGTATCACCCCCAAAACGCAGCACCTCGTGACGGGCGTTGATGATCACGTAGGCGGGCGAGTATGGCTCCAGCATTTCCCGCGCGTACCGCTCGATGCGATCTTCAGCGCTGCGGGTTGTCGGCGGGGGCGTGTGGTGCGACGCATGGTCCACGGGAGGTCGCTGCGCGCTGGAGAGATCGCGCGGACGCGTCTGACGGACCTCGCGGCGCACATACAGCCGCTGTTTCTTGTGCATCTGCTTGAACAGGTTGGAATCGTGGGTAAGGCGTTCCGAGGCGCCCAGCAGGAGAAAGCCGCCACTGCGCAGCGCGTAATGGAATGACTGCACCAGCCGCCGCTGCAGGTCTGCATTGAGGTAGATCAGCAGGTTGCGGCAGGAGATCAGGTCGATGCGCGAGAACGGCGGATCCCGGGTGACATTGTGCGCCGAAAAGATGCACATGTCCCGGATCTGCTTGTCCACGCAATACTCACCGTTTTCCCTGGTGAACCAGCGCTCGCGCCGCTCCGGAGAGATGCCGGTCAGCGGCGACCGGTAGCGGCCGGCACGGGCTGCATTGATGGCCCGATCATCGATATCGGTGGCAAAGATCTGCGCCTTCGGTCCGCGCTCGTCCTCCTCCATCTGCTCGCTCAACAGCATGGCGATGGAATACACTTCCTCGCCGCTGGCACAGCCGGGAACCCAGATGCGTATGCGCTCGTTATTGGCCTTGTTCTCGAGGATCGCCGGAATGGCCACGGCACTCAGCACATCCAGCGCTTCCGGATCACGGAAGAACTCCGTCACCCCGATAAGGAATTCGTGGAACAGCAACTGGTGTTCCTCGGAGTGGTTGCGCAGGTAATCGACGTAATCGGCTTCGGTGTCGGCCTGCACCACCAGCATGCGGCGCTGGATGCGCCGCAACAGCGTTTTTTGCTTATATTGACTGAAATCGTGGCCGGTTTCCGCGTACAGCAACTCGCAGATGGTCTTGAGGCGTTTACCCAGATCCTCGCGCACACCATCTGCATCCGTGCGCTGCTGCACCATCTTCATCTGCCTCTGGTGGGCCAGCAAACGCTCCGGCATGTCTTCCACCGGCAACACGCTGTCCACCAGGCCGGTCGCGGCGGCGCTGGCCGGCATGCCGGTCATGGCAACATGATCGAAACCCGATTGCGCCAGCGCCAGCCCGCCATGATCCTTGACGGCGCGCAGCCCCTTCGCTCCGTCGCTGCCTGTGCCGGCCAGCACGATACAGACCGAACAATCGGCCTGATCCTGTGCCAGCGAGGTAAAGAACGTGTTGATGGGCCAGCGGTTCTCGCGCGGTGGCGCGGGCTTCTCCACCTTCAGGCAGCCATCGACAATGGTCAGCGTGGCATCCGGTGGAATCACGTAGACATGCCGTTGCTCCACCCGCATGCCATCCTCTGCCTCTACCACCGGCATGTCCGCGGTCCGGTCAAGCAGTTCGGCCAGCACGCTGGGGTGATCCGGCGCCAGGTGCTGCACCAGCACAAAAGCCAGATCGCAGTCAGCGGGCATGTGCGAGAAAAATTTCCTGAAGGCCTCCAGCCCGCCCGCCGAGGCGCCGATGCCGACGATCATGCAGCCGTCGGACGAAGACCGCGAATGTGTTTCCTGCGGCGTCTCGCGTTCCACCTGCGGCGCGGATGCGCTGCTCTTCTCGTCCGCGCTGGCGGACGCGCCTGTATCGTGCGAAGTATCAGAGCGGGATGACATGTGTGATGACCTGGCATGCTTGTGACGCAATCGTGATTGCAGCATAACGCCTCGCATCCCTGCGTCGACGCGAGCTGCACTTCACATCGCTGCAGCTGCGCCCCATCCCACACACCCGCAAGACCTGCAGCAGCATCCTGCTCATTCTCCGCCGGGAAAAACGCCCGGACCAGCCGGGCGTTTTCCTGGGGGTGCGATGGACAGCTCGATCAGCGCTTGTCCATGGCGGTGTAGTCGCGTTTGGCGGAACCGGTATAGACCTGGCGCGGCCGACCAATGCGGCTGCCCGGGGTTTCGTGCTGCTCGATCCAGTGCGAGATCCAGCCTGAGGTGCGGGCGATGGCGAACATCACCGTGAACATCTCCGACGGGATGCCCAGCGCCTTGTAGATCAGGCCGGAATAGAAATCCACGTTGGGGAACAGCTTGCGCTCCACGAAGTAGTCGTCCTGCAGCGCCTTCTCTTCCAGCTTCAGCGCCACATCCAGCAGCGGATCGGCCGAACCGAGCTGCTCCAGCACGTCGTGGCAGGTCTTGCGGATGATCTTGGCCCGCGGATCGATGCTCTTGTAGACGCGGTGACCGAAGCCCATGAGACGGAAGCTGTCGTCCTTGTCCTTGGCCCGGTTGATGGCCGATTCCACGTTGGCCGGCGTGCCGATGTCTTCCAGCATGCGCAGCACCGCCTCGTTGGCGCCGCCATGTGCCGGCCCCCACAATGCGGCGATGCCGGCCGAGACCGAGGCATACGGATTGGCGCCGGTGGAACCGACAAGACGCACCGTGGAGGTGGAAGCATTCTGCTCGTGATCGGCGTGCAGGATGAACAGCATGTCCAGCGCCTTGGCGGCCACTGGATTGAGCTCCAGCGGTTCGCTTGGTACCTCGAACATCTGGTGCAGGAAGCGGTCGGCGTAACCCAAGTTGTTGCGCGGATAGCGGAATGGCCAGCCGATGGAATAACGATAGGCGGCGGCCGCCAGCGTCGGCATTTTAGCGATCAGGCGGATGGCCGACATCTTGCGCTGCTCGGGATCGGTGATATCCAGATCATCATGGTAGAAACCGGACAACGACGCCACGGCGCCGCACAGCATGGCCATCGGATGTGCATCGTGATGAAAGCCGCGGAAGTAGTTCTTCAGCGACTCATGCATCATGGAATGATGCGTGACGTGATGCTCGAAGGTCTCGAATTCGTCCCTGGTCGGCAACTCGCCGTTGAGCAGCAAGTAGGACACTTCCAGAAAGCTGGATTTCTGCGCCAGATCCTCGATCGAGTAGCCGCGATACAACAACTCGCTGTTCTGACCGTCGATGAAGGTGATGTCGCTCTTGGTACTGGCCGTGGCAGCGAAACCAGGATCGTAGGTGAAGTGACCCGTTTCCTTGAACAGCTTGGCGATATCCACGCACTCGGGGCCGAGCGTCCCGGCGACGAGGGGCATCTCGATGGTTTTGTTGCTGGCTTCGTCGACCAGCTTGACGGTCTTGTCGGACACGGCGAACTCCTTGAAAAATCAACCCGGAGCGAGCGCTTGCATGCCTGCGCCATCGGGCGTGAGGAAGAGTTGTGAAGCAACGCCGGTGAAGGCGGCGTGCACACGGATGAGGGACCATCCGCTGGTGTAGTGTTCCGCCCCTGTTCGGTGCATTCAGCCACGCGCCCTGCGGCAGCCAAACAGACAGATCACGGCGGCTTGAAGCGCTTGCCGGGGGAAAATACCCCTCGGCAGCGCCGTGCGCCTTGCCCCGACCTGTACGCTGCATGGGTCGAACCGGGCGAAGCACTCACCAGCTCGCCATTATCGCACATCGGGGTGAATACGTGGCCTGAACGTCTCGCGGACACAAAAAATCACGCCGCGAAGCCTTGCTTCACGGCGTGATGGGATCACCTGACCTGAGAGCCGCGACGGTGGTCGCGGAGGCAGACTGTTTTTCAGCCGCCCTTGCCATAGCGACGGCGGAACTTGTCCACACGGCCGCCGGCATCGATGGTCTTCTGCTTGCCGGTGTAGAACGGGTGCGAATGGCTGGAGATATCCACCTTGATCAGCGGATACTCGTTGCCATCCTCCCACTTGATGGTTTCCTTGCTGCCCATCGTCGACTTCGTCAGAAATGCGAAATCGGACGACAGATCCTGGAACACCACCGGCTTGTAATCTGGATGAATCTCGGGCTTCATGAGGCGCTCCGAAGAAAAGCTGGGCAATAAAGACGGGAAGTGTAGCCAACATTCGCAGGCGCCGCAATATGCGGCATGCCCACCCCGCGGTTCGGTGCCGAGCGACCGGCGGTGAGCAACGGAGATATCAGGAGGCGCCGAGTGCCGCGGCCACCAGCGCGCTGAAACGTGCCTGATCGACCGCCATCACGATGCGCGCGTTTTCCGGCCGCCCCAGACGTTGCTCCCAGTCCACGACGGTGGCACCGCGTGTCAGATGGCCATCCATTTCCACACCGACATGGCGCGTTTCGGCGTGCGTGACCATCTCGGGATCCAGTGCCACCGCCATGGCCAGAGCATCCGCGGCAATCACGCCATGACGTCCGTTGCGCGCATTGTAGTCGCGCGCGTGGGCGAAGATGCGAGCAAAGAATCCTGCACGCTTGTCGCCCGCTGCCAACCAGCGATCGAAGATGTCGCCATCGAATGCGTGGCGCAAGGTGGCCTCCCAGTCCACCAAGTCGAAGCTGGGGAACCCCTCGAAGACCACATGCGCGGCTTCGGGGTCGAAACCGATGTTGAACTCCGCGGGGACCGTGCCGGTGTTGCCGTGGCCGGTGACGGCGCCGCCCATGATGACCAGGCGCCGGATGTGTCGGGGCAGCTGCGGATCCAGTCGCAGCGCCAAGGCAAGATTGGTCAAGGGACCCAGCGCCACCAGCGTCAACTCGCCCGGATGCGCATGCACCAGCCGGATCAATGCCTGGGCCGCGCCTTCATCGGCCGGCTGCCGGTGCGGTGCCTCGAAGCCGACATCGCCAAAACCGTCGGCACCATGCACTCCGGCGGCATCCTCGGTGGACAGGCGCACCAGTGGCGTGGCGCAGCCCGGATGTACCGGCGTCCCGGCATCGATCAGGTCCAGCAAGGTGCAGGCATTGCGCACCGTATGCCTGAGTCCGACGTTGCCCGCGGCGATGGTCAGCGCGCGCACGTCGGCATGCGCGTGCGCCATCAACAGGGCCAATGCGTCATCCACGCCTGGATCGGTATCAATCAGCAGTTGGGTTGGGGGCATGACCAGGAACTCCGGAAAAAACGACGTTTCGGCAGCCGGAACGCTGCCACCATTGCACCACGGATGCCGGCGCGGACGGCGGATCATGTGCCATACGTCCGCCCCTTCCAGCGCGAGCGCACACCGCGCCAGTAGCGTATCGCCGAGCTCCAGGTCATTCCCAGGTACAACAATGCACTGCACGGCAACAGCAGCGCCCAGCCGGGTGACACGCGGTAATAGCGCAAGACCGGGATATAGCTGAGCAGCATCGCCAGCACCGCGACCAATGCCAACGGCCAAGCACGCAACCACACCAGTCCTGCCAGCGGCACGCCATAGGCAATCGCGAATAGCGCCGTGACCGCCAGCAGCAGCCCCGCAGAATAGCCGAGCTGCGTGAACGCCGAACGCGTCACCATATCGTGGATGGAACGCAATGTCCCATACGGGCGCTGGCTGACCACATCCCGGCTGAGGCCGATCCAGAGGGCGCAACCTGCATTCTTGACCTGCCGCGCCAGGGTGCAGTCGTCGATCAGAGCATCGCGCAGACCTTGAAAGGCACCCACCTGCCGCAGCACGTGGGTATCGATCAGCACGCAGCCTCCTGCCGCCGCGGCGACATGCCGGCAACGCGTATTGGACAAGGCGAACGGATACAACAACTTGAAGTAGTACACGAACGTCGGCAGCAACAGGCGGTCCCAGCCGCTGGTACGTCGCAAGTCCGCCATCAGCGAGACCATGTGCCGACACTGATGTTTCTTGTGCGCCAGCAATGCCGCCAGCAGGCCGGGGCGCAGCTGGATATCGGCATCGAGCAACAGCGTCAACGGGCTGCGCACCTGTGCCATGCCCTGCTCCAGCGCCCACAGCTTGCCCGCCCAGCCATCCGGCAGGGGCTGGCCCGTGATGACGCGCGTCCCCGGACAGGCCGCGGCGATCCGCGCGGTGCCATCATCGGATTGATCATCGATCACCAGTATGTGCAGGCCCGGACCCTGCGCACGCAATCCGTCCAGGGTGGCGCCGATGACATCGGCCTCGTTGCGAGCCGGAATGATGACGGTGACCTCGTCGAGGTCGACCGTGGGCGCCAACGCGGGATCGGCCTCGAGGTGCTCGCGCGTGCTCCAGGGCCGCCAGGGCAGCAGCAGCAAACCCAGCCACATGCACGCCGGGACGGTCATGACCAGCCAACTCCAAGTATCCGCTATCCAGCCCATTCGGGAACATCCCGCGTCCGTTTCGTCTGCGGCGAGCCTACGTCACGGCGGCTTAGACGGGCAAACCGGCAGCTCCCCGTCATATGGCGCGGTTTTGTCTGTAGCATTGGAAACCTCCGACCAATGGACGCAGGCGGCATGATGCGCATACGGTTTGCAGACGGTGGTGACTGGCGCGGCCACGGCTGGGTGGGCTGGCAAGATGCGCGCTGCCGGCGAGCCGCCGGCGCATCAGCCTTTGCATCTGGCATCGGAATATCGGGCTCGCGAACGCGCGCGCGCGTTGCGGCAGGCCATTGCACGCCCTTCGTCGCGACGCCACCTGCGACCGCTTGCGCACAGGGTTTCTGAGAGATGTCACTCGCCTGGATCACCACCGACGCCACGTCCTGGCTCGGCACCGGTTTGATCGTCGTTGCGACAGGCTACGCCTGCGTCGCCCTGCTGGCGGTTCTGGTGCGCATGCGGCGAGCACCGGTGGTT
Organism: uncultured Gammaproteobacteria bacterium; assembly: GCA_963747595.1. Lineage (GTDB taxonomy): Bacteria > Pseudomonadota > Gammaproteobacteria > Xanthomonadales > Rhodanobacteraceae > Oleiagrimonas. Next base: position 471,501 of record CAVVFO010000001.1, on the reverse strand, counting down.
GCATGCAGCAGCACTTCAGCAGAGTTGCCGGCAGTCAGCGTATTGAAGCCGCTGCATGGAGTGGAGCCGCAGTTGCACGAAAACCTGCGCAGCTTCTGCCGGCAAAGCCACCCCGAGTACCAACTGGTCTTCGGCGTCCGCGATCCGGACGACCCCGCCATTGCCATCGTGCAGCGTCTGCGCAGGGAATTTCCGCAGCGGGACATGGCCCTGGTGGTCGACGCGCGCGTCCATGGCGCGAACCTGAAAGTGAGCAATCTCATGAACATGCTGCCGCACGCCAGACATGACTGGCTGGTGCTTGCCGACAGCGATATCCGGGTACCGCACGATTATCTCTTGCGTGTCACCGCGCCGCTGGCCGATGCAGACGTGGGCATTGTCACCTGCCTGTATCGCGGCATCGCCGGGCGTGGGCTCTGGCCGCGGCTGGGTCGGTTATTCATCGACGACTGGTTCAATCCGTCCGTGCAGCTGGCCGCGGGCTTCGGTTCGCGGCGTTTCGCCTTCGGCTCCACCATCGCCCTGCGGCGCGACGTCCTGACTGCCATCGGCGGCTTCCGAGTGCTGCGCGACACGCTGGCGGACGATTTCATGCTGGGCGAACTGACCCGCCGGCACAAGCTGCGCACGATACTTTCGGACCTGATGGTCGGCACGCAAATCAGTGAAACGCGGTTGTCCACACTGTGGGCGCACGAGTTGCGCTGGCTGCGCACCATCCGCGCGATCGCGCCCTGGCGCTTCGTGATGACATGCGTGTGCTTCACCTCGCCCATGCTCGTGCTGGGGTTATGCTTGTCGTGCAGCATGCCGACCATCGCACTGGCTGTTCTGGGCGGCGGCGCCAGGCTGGCGCTGAACCTTGTACAACGGCGGCTCCGTCAAGGCGAAGCACCATGGCATGATGCATTGCTGGTCCCGTTACGGGATACCTTGTCGCTGCTGGAATGGGCGACTGCGCTGGCTGGCTGGCGGGTGAAATGGCAAGGCCAGGTGCTTCATGCAAGAAATGGCGATCCCACGTCCCATATCTGATTTTCCGGAGTCCGTGTCCATGAAAACACTTTTTCTGCAGGCGCCTTCGTTCGATGGTTTTGATGGCGGCGCCGGCTCGCGCTACCAGGCCAAACGCGAAATCAAGAGCTTCTGGTATCCGACCTGGCTCGCGCAGCCGGCAGCAATGGTGCGCGACTCGCGCGTCCTGGATGCGCCGGCCGATGACCTGAGCGTTGAAGAAACGCTGAAAATCGCCGCCGACTACGACCTCGTCATCATCCATACCAGCACGCCCTCGTTTCCCACGGACGCCAGGTTCGCCGAACTGCTGAAGGAGCGACGCAGCGACATCCTCATCGGCATGGTCGGGGCCAAGGTGGCGGTGGATCCGGAGGACTCCCTCAAAGCATCGCCCGCCATCGACTTCGTGGGTCGCGAGGAATTCGACTATACCTGCAAGGAAGTCGCCGAGGGCCGGCCGCTGGAGAAGGTCATGGGCCTGAGCTACACGGTGAAGGACGGCGGACCGGAAGACGGCAACGTGAAGCACAATCCGGCACGCGCCATGATCGAGAACATGGACGACCTGCCCTTCGTCTCCAAGGTCTACAAGCGCGACCTGAATATCGACAAGTACTTCATCGGCTATCTGCAGCACCCGTACGTGTCGCTGTACACCGGCCGCGGCTGCCGCTCCAAGTGCACGTTCTGCCTGTGGCCACAGACCGTGGGCGGCCACAAATACCGCGTGCGCTCGAGCGAAAGCGTGCTGGAAGAAGTGAAGTGGATCAGGGACAACATGCCCGAGGTCAAGGAGATCATGTTCGACGATGACACCTTCACCGACTTCAAGCCGCGCGTGGAGGAGATTGCCCGCGGCCTGGGCAAGCTGGGCGTTACCTGGTCGTGCAACGCCAAGGCCAACGTGCCGTACAAAACGCTGAAGATCATGAAGGAAAACGGCCTGCGCCTGCTGCTGGTGGGCTATGAATCCGGCGACGACCAGATCCTGCACAACATCAAGAAGGGCCTGCGCACCGACATCGCACGGCGCTTCACCGAGGATTGCCGCAAGCTCGGCATCATGGTCCATGGCACCTTCATCTTGGGGCTGCCCGGCGAGACCAGAGACACCATCGCCAAGACCATCCGCTTTGCCAAGGAAATCAATCCGCACACCATCCAGGTCTCACTGGCGGCCCCGTATCCGGGCACCTCGCTGTACAAGCAGGCCGTGAGCGAAGGCTGGCTGGAGGAGAACGAGGCAGCCCACCATCTGGTCAACGAGAAGGGCGTGCAGCTGGCGCTGATCAGCTATCCGCACCTGTCCAAGGACGACATCTATCACGGTGTGGAGACGTTCTACAAAAGCTTCTACTTCCGGCCGTCGAAGATCTGGGAGATCCTCAAGGAAATGCTGGCCAGCAGGGAGATGATGAAGCGGCGACTGCGCGAGGGCGTGGAGTTTTTCCACTTTCTGCGCGCGCGCGAAGCCTGAACCCGCTGTGCGAGACCCGCGTGGCTCCTTCATCCGGACGCGACCGGCCCGCCTGGACATGCCCACGTGGGTAGTGCAGCGAGGCCCCAGCGTCCGTGAACGCCTCCCGCTGGAGCGTGCCCGGCAAAAATACGGCTTGATGACGACTCCCGCCGTTTGCAGCAGACCCCGCGGGCACCGCGCTCGGCGGTTCTCGAACGGCTCCTCGCCCTGTCTCCTCGCCCCGGCCACCTCCTCCAGACGATGAAACCATCCGGGGGCGAGGGCGCGCATCGAGGCCGGCTTGCCCGCAAGCCGCGGCTGATTTTCACTGCCGATGATTTCGGGCTGCACGAAGCGGTCAACGCGGCCGTGGAGCGCGGACATCGCGAGGGCGTTCTGTGTGCAGCCAGCCTGATGGTATCTGCGCCCGCGGCGGCCGATGCAGTGAGGCGCGCGCGCCGCATGCCGGGCCTTGCCGTGGGCCTGCACCTGGTGTTGGCCGATGGCAACGCCACCCTGCCGGCACAACGCATTCCGGCTCTGGTCGATGCCCGCGGCCAGTTCAACAGTGCCATGGTGCGCAACGGCGTGCGGTATTTTTTCCTGCCCCACGTACGGCGGCAGCTGGCGGCCGAGATACGCGCCCAGTTCGAGGCGTTTGCCGCCACCGGGCTGCCTCTGGATCACGTCAACGCGCACAAGCACTTCCACTTGCATCCCACCATCCTGTCGCTGCTACTCTCCATCGGCGGCGAATTCGGCCTGCGCGCGGTGCGCCTGCCGGCGGAACCGGGCAATAGCCCATGGCTCGGGCCGTGGCTGGCCCTGATGCGTCGGCGCCTGGACAGAACCGGGATCATCCACAACGATCATGTATTCGGCCTCCGACATAGCGGTGCGATGGATGAAGCCGTGCTGCTGGATATCCTGGAACGGCTCCCCCACGGCCTGTCCGAAGTGTATCTGCACCCGGCGACACGCAACGATCTCAGTCTGGGCATGAGGCATTACCGGCACAGCGATGAACTGGCCGCGCTGCTGTCGCCACGGGTGCGCGAGACGATCCACGCGCACGGCACCATGTGTCGCGGGTTTGCCGATGCCGGGGCCGTACCGGCATGAAACGGTTCGGTTATGTCATCGGCCTGCTGGGCCTTGCCGCCACGATCGCCCTGATCGTGCACCAAGGCTGGCAAACCATATTCGGCGCCATCGACCATGCCGGCTGGGGACTTGCATGGCTGGTCCCGTTTCATGTGCTGCCGCTGCTGCCGGACGTCATCGGCTGGTGGGTGCTGCTGGCGCCGCGTGATCCGCACCGGCGCGGCCACGTGCCCGCCCTGTTGTGGATCGCCTTGGTGCGCGAGGCATGTGACCGCCTGTTGCCGCTGGCCAACGTCGGCGGTGCGCTTGTCGGCATCCGGCTGCTCAAATGGCGCGGCGTCAACGATGCCGTTGCCGCCGCCAGCGTCATCATCGAAGTCCTGCTGAACTTCATCAATCAGTATCTGTTCACCGCCCTGGGACTGATTCTGCTGATTGAACTGACCCCGACGACCGGTCTCGCAAAATCGATCCTGATGGGATTGAGCGCCACCCTGCCTTTGCCGATCGCATTGATCGTGCTGCTGCGTCACGGACGGTTGTTTTCGCGGCTCGAATCGCTGGCCGAGAGAGTGCTGGGTGGCAAGTCGCGGCTGGCGGCCCTCATCGACGGAGAACGCCTGGATGTGGAGATACGCGGGATGTACGCCCGGTTCAGGCGGCTTCTCGTATCCAGCTTTCTGCAATTGCTCGGACTTGTCGTGGGCAGTTTCGAGACCTGGCTGGCGTTGCGCCTGCTGGGTTACCCGGTGGGCATCGGCATCGCCATTGCAATCGAAGCCGTGACCCAGGCACTGCGCCAGCTCATCTTCTTCGTGCCGGCCGGCCTCGGGGTGCAGGAAGGCGGGCTGATTCTGGTGGGCAATCTGGTCGGCCTGCCGACGGACGTCAGCATCGCACTGTCGCTGATCAAGCGCATGCGCGAGCTCGTCATGGGCGTGCCGGCGCTGATCTCCTGGCAGTGGGTGGAGACACGCCGGTTGCGGGCCCAATGGCGCCGCGGCGAGAACTCAACGCCTCGTTAGTGTACTGCTTCACAGTATTCAACCCATTCAGAGCCAAACGCACGGGGCATGGCAAGGCGCAGCGCGCCGCCAAGGTTGTTCCCTTGGCACGTGTTGCAACGCCGCCATGGCCCGTGCGCCCAGCGACTCGCTGAATGGGTGAAATAGTGCGAAGCAGTACATTAGGATGCCCTCCCCCCGAGCACCCCGCGTGAAGCAATCAGGCATCGACGTAGCGTGCGGCGCCGCCGATCCAGCGTTGCATCAGGTGATCCGCGCGCTCGGCGTGCTCACGCAGCATGTCTTCGCCGATGCGGTGCACCAGGGGCAGCAGATGCGCGTCGCGCGCCAGGTCGGCGACGCGGAAACTCAGCTGACCGGTCTGGCGCGTGCCCAGCACTTCACCGGGGCCGCGCAGGCGCAGATCCTCCTCTGCAATGCGAAAACCGTCACTAGTTTCACGCATCACGCGCAGGCGCGCCTGCGCCGTGGCCGACAGGGGCGGGCGATACATCAACACGCAGCTGGACGCCACGGCACCGCGTCCCACCCGGCCACGCAGCTGATGCAGCTGCGCCAGGCCCAGGCGTTCCGCGTTTTCGATCACCATCAGGCTGGCATTGGGTACATCCACCCCCACCTCGATGACCGTGGTCGCCACCAGCACCTGCACCGTGCCGGCCTTGAAGGCATCCATCGCTGCCTGCTTCTCGCGCGCCTTCATGCGCCCATGCACCAGGGCCACGGACTGCCCGCGCAGCGCCTCGGCCAGTTCAGCGTAGGCCGCCTCGGCCGCCTGCGCCTGCAACTGGTCCGATTCCTCGATCAATGTGCAGACCCAATACGCCTGCCGGCCCTCGGTACACGCCACGCGTATGCGCTGCACGATCTCGTCCCGGCGCGCTGCCGACACCGCCGCGGTACGCACCGGCTTGCGCCCAGGCGGCAGCTCGTCGATGGATGACACGTCCAGATCCGCGTACGCACTCATGGCCAGCGTGCGCGGAATCGGCGTGGCGGTGAGCACCAGCTGATGCGGCACGATGCCTTCGCTGCGGCCCTTGTCGCGCAATGTCAGACGCTGGTGCACACCGAAACGATGCTGCTCGTCGATGATCGCCAGCCCCAGGCGTTCGAACGTGACAGCCTCCTGCATCAGCGCATGCGTCCCGATCACCAGCGGCGCACCGTGGGCAACGGCTTGCAGTGCCGCGCTGCGCTTGCGTCCCTGCACCTTGCCCGCCAGCCAGGTCACCTCCAGCCCCAGGGGCTCGAACCAGGTGCGGAAGCTGCGCAGATGCTGCTCGGCCAGCAATTCGGTCGGCGCCACCAGCGCCACCTGACAACCGGACCCGATCGCCTGCAGTGCAGCCAGCGCGGCAACCACCGTCTTGCCGCTGCCGACGTCGCCCTGCACCAGTCGCAGCATGGGCCGGGGCTGGTGCATGTCCCTGCCGATCTCGGCGCTCACTCGCTGTTGCGCAGCAGTCAGGGCAAACGGCAGCGTCTGCAGCAAACGCGCAGACATCCGTTTCTCGCCATTGCATACCCACGCCCGGTGGCTGCGCACCCGGTGGCGCGCTCGCTGCATGCTCAGGTGCTGCGCCAGCAGCTCCTCGAGCGCCAGACGCTGCTGTGCAGCATGGCGCCCTTGCGCCAGCGCAACCAGGTCGGCATCCGGTGGTGGCCGGTGTACGGTCAGCAACGCCTCGCGCAACGACATGAAGTCCGCCGGTTGCAACAATGGCGCCGGAATCAGTTCCAGCCGATCGGTCGCGGGCAACATGTCCAATGACCGTTTGACCAGGGTAGCCAGTCGCTTCTGCCCCAATCCTTCGGTGCCGGGATACACCGGCGTCAGCGATGCTTCCAGGGCACTGTGCGCAGACGCGATACGCGTATATTGCGGATGCACCATCTCCGCCCCGGTCATGCCCTGACGGACCTCGCCGAAGCAGCGCAGGCGCATCCCGACGCGGAACTGTTCCACCTGCGCGCGGCGAAAATGGAAAAAGCGCAGCAGCAGCATGCGTCCATCGTCGCCAGCAATCGTCACCTTCAGCTGCGGCCGAAAGCGGAAGCCGCTCTCCACGGCGTCCACCAGCCCCTCGATCTGCACCCGGTCACCGATACGCAGATCCGCGATCGGCACCACACGGGTGCGATCCTCGTAGCGTAGCGGCAGGTGGAACCACAGATCCTGCACACGCTCCAGCCCCAGCCGTGCCAGCGATCGCGCCAACGCCGGTCCCACACCGGACAATGCGGTCACCGGCTGGCGCCCGGCATCATCGCCAAGGCGGGGGTGCGTAGTCTTCAAGCGCGGGCGGGCCATGCTCCAGAGCTTACCCGAGGGCGGAGCACCACGACATGCGACACCGCCGTCGTGCGGCGTAGGATAATGCTCTCAGTCCAGCACCATGATGGCATCCATCTCGATATGCGCGCCCTTGGGCAACGCCGCCACCTGGACCGTGGCTCGCGATGGATACGGCGCAGTGAAACGTTGTTCCATGAGCCTGTTGACGGTATCGAAATGGCTCAGGTCGGTCATGTAGATACCCAGGCGCACAAGCTGCCCCAGCGAACCGCCAGCGGCGGCACAGATGGCATCGAGGTTGTCGAACACGCGTCTGGTCTGCACGTCGATATCGCCGGTGACCAATTCACCTGTGGATGGATCCAGCGGGATCTGGCCGGAGAGGTAGACGGTGTCGTTCACCTGCACGGCCTGCACGTACGGGCCGATGGCCGACGGAGCGTGGTCGGTATTGATGATCTTGCGGGGCATGCGACATTCCTCGGTTGCCAGTTTGTAGCGACCCGTTACAGCGGGTGACGGTAGATGCCGCTGACCACGCCCGCGTGACGCACGCGACGGATCACATCGGCCAGATGCTTGCGGTTCTTCACTTCGATGGCGAACAGCAGGGTCGCCGCACTCAGATCGCGCTCGATGTACTCGACGTTCTCGATATTGGAATCGGCCTCGGCAATCGCCGCGGCCACCGTGGCCAGCACGCCGGGGCGGTTCAGCACCTCGATGCGCAGCTCGACCTTGTAGTCGCCGCGCACCTCGCGATCCCATTCGATATCCACGCAGCGCTGCGGCGACTTGCGCAATTCGACCACGTTGGGGCATTCCGTGCGGTGCACCACCACGCCCTTGCCGGCGGACAGATACCCGATGATGTCATCGCCGGGCAACGGATGGCAGCAGTTGCCGAAACTGAGCACACCGCGCTCGGTCCCGGCGATGCGTATCTTGTCCTCGCTGGTGCGCCGCGATTCGCGGGTGACATGCGCCACATCGCCGGGCAACGCATCCAGCAATTGCGCGGCAACCTGCCCCGGCATGCGGTTGCCCAGGGCAACATCGGCCAGCAACTCCTCCAGCCTGTTCAGGCCCTGGGACTTCAGATAAGCCTCCAGCACCGGCGTTGGTATGGCCTCCAGTGTGGCACTGCGCGCATCCAGGGCGCGGTCCAGCATGCGATGACCGAAGTCCACGGCATCTTCGTGCTGCAGATGCTTCAGGTAATGCCGGATGGCGGTACGCGCCTTGCCGGTCACCACGAATTTCAGATAGCCCGGATTGGGCGCCGCCGAAGGCGCAGTGATGATGCGCACCTGCTGCCCCGATACCAACGGCGTGCGCAGCGGCGCGAGCTTGCCATCCACGCGTGCAGTCACGGCATGGTCCCCGACATCCGTGTGCACCGCATAGGCGAAGTCGAGTGCTGTCGCATTGCGTGGCAGGGAGAGAATGTCGCCGCGCGGCGTGAACAGGTAGACCTCGTCCGGAAACAGGTCCACCTTGACGTTCTCGATGAACTCCATCGACGAGGTGGTGCCCGCCTGGCGATCGGCCAGACTGGCCAGCCATTCGCGCGCGCGGGCGTGGGCATTGTTGCTGGGCCCGCTGTCGGACTTGTAGATCCAGTGCGCGGCCACGCCGCGCTCGGCCACCGCGTCCATCTCGGTGGTGCGGATCTGGATCTCGATCGGCGCACCGAACGACCCCAGAAGCACCGTATGCAGCGACTGGTAACCATTGGCCTTGGGAATGGCGATGAAGTCCTTGAAACGGCCCTCCACCGGGCGATACAGCGCATGGATCGCTCCCATGGCCTGATAGCAGCGCATCACGCTGTCGGTGACCACGCGGAATCCGTAGACATCCATGACATCATCGAAGGATTTGTGCTCGTTGCGCATCTTCGTGTAGATGCTGTACGGCGACTTGATGCGACTGACGACACGCGCAGGGATGCCCTCGTCGTGCAAGCGCGCTTCCAGCGCGCTGTCGATCTGCCCCATGGCCTCTCGCCGATGGCCCACCGCACTGCGGATACGCGCGGCGATGACGCGATGACGATCCGGGTAAAGCCCGCGAAACCCCAGGTCCTGCAATTCCGCCTTGAGCTTGTTCATGCCCAGACGCTGCGCGATGGGCGCATAGATCTCCAGCGTCTCGCGCGCGATGCGCCGCCGCGAGGCCGGCTCCTTGGCGCCGAGTGTGCGCATGTTGTGCAGGCGGTCCGCCAGCTTGATCAGGATGACGCGCAGATCGCGCGCCATGGCCAGAAGCATCTTGCGGAAACTTTCCGCGGCGGCTTCCTGACGGCTGGAGAAATGCACTGTTTCCAGCTTGGTGACGCCATCGACCAGCTCGGCCACGGTCGCGCCGAACACGGACTCGATCTGATCCCGCGGCAGCGGCGTATCTTCCAGCGTATCGTGCAGGATCGCGGCGACGATGGTCTGCGCATCCATGCCCTGGTCAGCCAGAATCTGCGCCACGGCAATGGGATGGGTGATGTATGGCTCGCCGCTGTTGCGGGTCTGTCCCGCATGCGCCTGCGCGCCGGTCAGATACGCCTGACGGACCTGTTCGATCTGTTCCGGGGGCAGGTAATGCAGACTGTCCTGCAGCGTCTGCATGCCTTCAGGCAGCATCTGGCTTGCTGCTGGCGTCGCCTCGTCCAACGCCTTCATGGTTCCGCGCGCCGGCCGCTCAGGCCGCCGTGCTCCCGGTCGTGCTGCCATACACGCGGCAACCTGCCATCCCCGCTTGCACCCACGCACCTGCAACGCGACCGGTCATGATCAGTCCTCTGACGCCTTGGCCAGATCCTCGTCGATCTCGGAGGCGGCCCATTCCAGCGCCTCACGCTCTACGCGCTCGCGTTCGGCCCGATCGATATCGTCGATGGCGGCCTGGTCGATGCGCCGCTCGGCGATCTCGCGCAGGGCCACCACGGATGGCTTGTCATTCTGGGCGTCGACCAGGGCATCGGCGCCATTGGCGAGCTGACGCGCACGCCGGGTGGCCATCAACACCAGCTCGAAACGGTTGTCGACCACGCCCAGGCAGTCTTCTACGGTAATGCGGGCCATTCAAAAGTCCTTGAACAAAATGAAGTTTGCGGATCTGACAAGTGTATCCGCGGCGGGGCTCGCGTGGCAATCACGATGAAACGGATCACCCCGACGGCGCAACAGTAAGCTCGCAAGGATGGTATCCACTGACGGATATATATTAAACTGTTGGGTACACGTTTGCTTCCCCTTTTCCCGCCCCCACCCAGACCATCATGCGCCCATTTCACGTCTCCATTCCGAGCCGCATCATCGCGCTGACCTGCCTCGTGCTTCTTGCTGGCTGCGCCACCACACCGCAGCCGCGCACGGATGACCCCTACGAGTCATTCAACCGCAGCATGTTCACGTTCAACCAGGAGCTGGACAAAGTGGCAATCCGGCCGGTGGCGATCGGCTATCGCAAGATCACCAACCCCCCGGTGCGACGCTCGATCAGCGACTTTTTCTCCAATATCCGGCTGCCCATCACCATCGGCAACGATCTGCTGCAGGCGCATGTCGGCGACGCCGCACAGAATACGGGCCGCTTCCTGATCAACCTGACCCTGGGCTTCGGCGGCTTCTTCGACCCTGCCAGCCACTTGGGCATCCCCGATCACGAGACGGACTTCGGTATCACGCTGGCGCGCTGGGGCATCCCGGACGGACCCTATCTGGTATTGCCGTTTGTGGGACCGACCACGATGCGCAATGTCTGGCGCCTGCCGGTGGACAGCTATCTGTTTGATCCCCTCTCATATTACTCACGCAATCACAGCTACGAATATGGGCAGGAGTATCTGCCGCAGCTGCTGTATCTGGTCAGTATCCGCGCCGGCGCCATGGATGCCGAAAACTTCATCAACTCCGCCTACGATCCGTATGCGTTCCTTCGCGACGCCTATCGGCAGCATCGCATCTACATGTTCTACAACGGCAATCCGCCGGACAACATGATCGATAACCTGCAGCAGGACAACGGCAAGGGATTCGATCCGGAACAATTGCTGAAGGAGCAGCATCAGTACCAGAAGACGCACGGCGGTCCGACCGGCAGCAGTCAGGGCGCGTCGAACGCGACGCACGGCAGTGGCCAGATATCGCCTGCGTCCGCCGCCTCGGCATCCGGCGGTTGAAGCTCCCCTGCGCTCCGCGCATTCCGCAAAAAAAGCCCGGCGCGAGAGCCGGGCTTTTTTTGCGGGATTTGGCAGGCCGGAACCACCTCGATCAGATCCCCGCAGGGTCTCTCAGGCAGATTCCGCGGTTTTCGGCAACCACGTCAATGTACCGCTGACCTGCGCCAGCGACCGCAGGCCCTCCGGCGCCCCCAGCACCTCCAGCGTGCGCTCGCGTGCGTGATGCTGCGCCTTGAGCGCCAGCACACACGCCAAGCCGGCACTGTCCGCCCTCTCCACCGCATGCAGGTCCAGACGCTCGATGGTCTGTGTCTGCAGTATCTTCTCCGCCTCGGGATACAGATGCGGCGCGGTATCAAAGGTCATCGCACCGGCCACCTTCAATGTGCAGGAGGACGTGTCGGTGCTCAACTGGTATGCCGCCGGGTCGCTCATGCCGCTCAGCTCTTCGAATCCTTGTCCATCTGCTTCAACGCGCCGGCCCCCTGATCCTGCAACTGCTTGATCAGTCCATCGATGCCTTCCTTCTTGATCTGTGCATCGACCTGCGAGCGGTAGTTGGTGATGTAGGAAATCCCTTCGATGACTACGTCATAGGCTTTCCACTGGCCGTCCCCGGTCTTGCGGAAGACGTAATCCACCGAGATGTGCTTGCCGTCGTTCATGGCCACCCGGGTGCGCACCACGGTATGACGCGGATCCAGCTTGCCGTTGAACGGAAGCACATGGACCTTGCCCTTGGTGTAACTGGTCAATCCCTTGGCATAGCGGCTGGTCAGCGACTTGTAGAATGCATTGGCGAATTCCTGTCGCTGCTTCGGCGTGGCCTCGCGGGCATGACGCCCCAGAACCAGGATCGCCGCATAGTCGACATCCAGATGCGGCAGAAGGATCTTGTTGATCAGGCCAACGAGTTTTTTATGGTTGTTTTGCAACTCCGCACGCTTGCCATCCATGGCGTTGCCGAGCTGCGTGCTGATCTGCTTGACCACCTGCTCCGGGGTCTGTGTTTGCTGGTTAGCGGCTGCGGCGTGCGTCGCGGGGGCCATGCCCGCAAGCAGCGCGCACGCCATGGTAAAGATCAGGGTCCGCACATGCATTTCGATTCTCCGTTGAAAACGTGTCACTGACTGGTGCCAGAGGATGTCTGCTTGGCGCCCGACTGCTTGGCGCTCTTGTTCTTGCCGGACGAACCTCCGACCATGAACTTGCCGATCAGGTTTTCCAGCTGCATGGCATCCTGGGTGAGGATGAAACTGTCACCATTCTTCAGATTGTCAGGCGCGCCGCCGGGCTGGATGCCAATGTATTGATCACCCAATAAACCGGCCGTTAACACCGATGCGGAAGAGTCACTGGGAATCGTGTTGTAGCGCTTGTCGATGGACATGGTGACCACGGCTTCGAGCGTCTTCGGCTTGAGATCGATGGACGTGACCGAACCGATGCGCACACCTGCCATTTTCACTGGCGCGCGTACTTTCAACGCGCCGATATTCTGGAAACTGGCCGTCACCGAATACGAACTGCCCTGGCTGAAGTTGGCCAGCGACGTGGTCTGGGTGGCCAGATAGGCCAGCGCGGCAAAGCCCAGCAGGATGAACAGGCCGGTGCCGATGGCATAGGAACGTCTCTGGGTCACGACACTTGTCCTCGATAGGTCGGTTTCAACAGGTGGCAGGAAGCTGCTGCGCAAGAGCGGCTGCCGGGAATCGGTGCGGATGTCATTGGAGTCACAACAGGAACGCCGTCAACACGAAATCCAGCGCCAGGATAGCGATGGAGGACGCCACCACGGTTCGCGTGGTGGCGTAGGCCACGCCTTCGCTGGTCGGCGGCGTGGTGTAGCCCTGGTGCACGGCAATGAGGCTGATCACGGCGCCGAAGGCCAGTCCCTTGAAGAGCACGCCCTCAATCACGTCCTGCCAGACATGCACATTGGCTGTCATGTTGGACCAGAAGGTGCCGTTGTCGATGCCCAGCCAGGTCACCCCGACCAGATGACCACCGAAAATCGCCAGCGCGCAGAACACGCAGCACAGCAGCGGCATGGCGATCACCCCCGCCAGAAAACGCGGCGTGGCCACATAGGCAATCGGGTCCACCGCCATCATCTCCATCGCCGACAGCTGGTCGGTGGCACGCATCAAACCGATCTCCGCGGTAATCGACGTGCCCGCACGCCCGGCAAACAGCAATCCCGTGACCACTGGCCCCAGTTCCCGATACACGGCCAGCGCCACCACCGTGCCTGTGGACGCGGTACCGCCGAAGATCGCCAGCACATGATACAGCTGCAGGGCCAGCACCATGCCCACGAACAGTCCGCAGGTCATGATGATGACCAGACTCATTGCGCCGACAAACCACAGCTGGCGCAGAATCTCGCGGATATAGCGCAGGCTGCCCGGCACAGCCCTGAGCAGGGTGGGCAGGAACAGGCCGGCATCACCGATCTGGCCCAGCCCGTCGAGCAGGATATTGCCACGCGGCACTTTTACGTTCATGCGGGAGTCTCGAGGCCCAGATCTTCGGCGTAATCGCGGGCAGGATAGTGGAACGGTACCGGGCCGTCGGATTCGCCGCCGAAAAACTGCCGTGTCCACGGCGAACCGTTGTCGGCAATCTCGTTGGGGTGCCCCTGCGCCACCACCTTGCCGCCGGCAATCAGGCAGATATGATCGGCCACCTGACTGATGGCCGCCAGCTCGTGCGCCACCAGGATGCTGGTGATCCCCAGCGTCTCGTTGAGTGTGCGAATCAGCCTCAACACCTGGTTCAACGCGATCGGGTCCAGGCCCACGAACGGCTCGTCATAGGCAATCAGCATGGGATCGAAAACGATCGCTCGGGCCAGCGCCACGCGCCGCGCCATGCCGCCGGAGAGATCGTGCGGCATCAGCCGAGCGGCACCGCGCAGCCCCACGGCCTGCAGCTTGGTCAGCACGATGTCGCGAATCAACACGTCCGGCAGCTTCGTATGCTGCCGCAAGGGGAACGCCACGTTCTCGAAGACATCGAAATCGGTCAGCAGCGCCGAATTCTGAAACAGGTAACCGATGCGCTCACGCAGCTTGAACAGCTTGTCCCGCTTGAGTTTGGGCACATCCTCGCCATTGACCACGATCTGCCCCGCGTCCGGACGCAACTGTCCGGTGATATGCCGCAGCAAGGTGGTCTTGCCGGTACCGCTGGGGCCCATGATGGCAGTGATGCTGCCGCGTGGGATCTCCAGATCCAGGCCATCGAAGATGACCTTGCCACCCAGTGACGTGCTCAGGCCACGCACCGTGACGAGCGGATCCGTGGGCTTGGAAGGCGATGCATTCATGGCCGTCAGGTTAGCAGACTCATGGGTTCAAAAATATCCTGGAAGACGCCTCGCCAGGCCGTGCATCGCTCAATCCTTGCCGCCTGCGCTGCGCCGATACCTCATTGCGCAGGCGCCGCGACATCCAGCAATTCGGCTATCAACGAGGCATGTCGTTCGCACTCCAGCGGCGCTCCGTCACGCACTGCGTGCACGATCGACTGCAGCTCGTCCAGCGCCGATTCGAACCGGTCATTGACGATGACGCAATCGAATTCGGACGCATGCGCGATCTCCTCGCGCGAATTGCGCAGCCGCCGCGCGATGACCTCCTCGGCATCCGAACCGCGACCCCGCAGGCGCCGCTCCAGCTCGTGCCGGGACGGCGGCAGGATGAAAACGCTGATGCAGCCGGGCACGAACTTGCGGATCTGCTGCGCCCCCTGCCAGTCGATTTCCAGAAGCACGTCACACCCCTGTGCCAGCAGGCCTTCCACGGTGGTGCGCGAAGTGCCATACAGATTGCCGTGCACCTCGGCATACTCGAGAAAGATGCCCTCGGCGATCTCGCGCTCGAAATCGGCGCGCTCCACAAAATAATAATGCCGCCCGTATTCCTCGCCCCGCCGCGGCGGCCGCGTGGTGTGCGACACCGAAAGAGAAATGCCGGGCTCGCGCTCCAGCAGTGCGTTGACCAGGGTGGATTTGCCGGCACCCGAGGGCGCTGCCACCACGAACAGCGTGCCGGGCTTCGATCTGGTCACGCCAGCATCTCGTGAACCCGGAACATCTCCTGAAGCCGGGGGATCAATGCTTGTGGAAAAACATTCATTCGATGTTCTGCACCTGTTCGCGCATCTGCTCGATCAGCACCTTCAGCTCCACTGCGGCGTTGGTGCTGCGCGTATCCACGGACTTCGAGCCCAGCGTGTTGGCCTCGCGGTTGAACTCCTGCATCAGGAAATCCAGACGCCTCCCCACCGGTTCGTCCAGGGTCAGTATCCGGCGCGCCTCGACGACGTGCGCGGCCAGACGATCCACTTCCTCGTCCACATCCATGCGCGACAGCTGCAGCACAAGCTCCTGCTCCAGTCGTCCCGGATCGGCCGACGCCTGGATATCGGCCAGCCGTGCATGCAGACGCTCACGCAATCCGGCGCGGATATGCGGCAGCCATTCGCGCATCTGCTGCACGATATCGCCGATTCCCTGCAGACGCTCGCCGATCAACGCCGCGGTGGCCGCGCCTTCCCGTTCACGTGTCTCCACAAGTCCATCCAGCGCCTGATCCAGCAGCGCCAGCAAGACCGTCTTCAACGCCTCCTGATCCACCTCTGGCTGACGCAGCACGCCCGGTATGTCCAGCAACTCGGTGAACTCTGTGCGCAGGCGAGGAAAACGCGCCTCCATATCCAGCGCCAGCTCGCCCAGGCGCGCCAGCAACGCATGATCCACCTCCATCGAACGCGACGGGGACTGGCCGCGCAGGCGAATGATCAGGTCCACCTTGCCGCGCCCAAGACGTGCCGTGACGCGTGCACGCAGGGCCGGCTCGAAAAGGCGCAATTCCTCGGGCAGCCGCAGGCTCTGCTCCAGATAACGATGGTTCACCGTACGCAGCTCGCACACCAGCGTCCCCAGCGGACTCTCTGCCTCGGTCGTTGCGTATGCGGTCATGCTGCGAATCATGCGTGATTTCCGGGTCCGGGCAAGGCGTCAATGGTAAACTGCGCTGACGTCGATCCCAAGCGGGATATCAGCCACGGCACGACGACATTCATCATGCGCGCGCCCACACGGCGCGCCCGACCATCCCAAGGATTCCCCGCATGTCCAGCATCACGCGTCCCAGCGGCCGCGCTTCCGATCAATTGCGCAACGTCACCATCCAGCGTCACTACACCCGTCACGCCGAAGGCTCGGTCCTGGTGAGCTTCGGCGAGACCAAGGTGCTGTGCACCGCCAGCATCGAGGATCGCGTGCCGGCATGGCTGCGCGGCAAAGGCGAGGGCTGGATCACGGCCGAATACGGCATGTTGCCGCGCGCCACATCCACACGTAACCAGCGCGAGGCTGCCCGCGGCAAGCAGGGTGGCCGCACCCTGGAGATCCAACGCCTGATCGGCCGCAGCCTGCGCGCCTGCGTGGATCGCGCCACGCTGGGCGAGCGCGTCATCACCCTGGACTGCGACGTGCTGCAAGCCGATGGCGGCACCCGCACAGCCGCCATCACCGGCGCCTATGTGGCACTGGTGGACGCCGTGGACCTGCTGATGAAAAAGCGCAACCTGAAACGCAACCCCATCTTCGGCGCCGTGGCTGCCGTGTCCGTGGGCGTGTACCAGGGTGAGCCCGTGCTGGACCTGGATTACGCCGAGGACTCGACCTGCGATACCGACATGAACGTGGTCATGAACGACGGCGGCGGCTTCATCGAAATCCAGGGCACCGCCGAGGGCCACGCCTTCCGCCGCGAGGAGATGACATCCCTGATGGACCTGGCGGAAAAGGGTGTCGGCGAACTGGTCGCGGCACAGCGTGAGGCACTGGGGCGCTGAGCAATACACGGATGCGATCTGCACGGATGACGGTTTCCTCAGCGCTTTGCAGCCAAAACCCTTTCTTCGTGCTCCCTGCCATGCGCGGGGAGATCACTGTTTCTTCCTTGCTTCGCGGGGTGCCACTTAGATGACAACAACGATGGTCCTGGCCAGCGGCAATCCCGGCAAACTGGCAGAGTTGCGCCAGTTGCTGGGCGATCTCGACATCCACCTGGTCGCGCAATCCGACTTGGGCGTGGAGGATGCCGAGGAAACCGGTCTTACCTTTGTCGAGAACGCCTTGCTGAAGGCACGCCATGCCGCCCGTGTCACCGGCCTGCCCGCGCTGGCGGACGATTCGGGCCTGTGCGTGCCGGCGCTTGCTGGCGCGCCCGGGCTGTATTCGGCACGCTACGCCGGCCGGCATGGCGACCATGCTGCCAACAACGCGAAACTGCTGTACGAACTGGCCGGCTTGCAGGACACCAAACGCTCTGCTTTTTTCATCTGCTCCCTGGCGCTGCTGCGTCACGCAAAAGATCCGGCGCCGCTGTTGGCCGAGGGTTGCTGGCGGGGCACGGTGCTCGATGCCCCGCGCGGCACGCACGGTTTCGGCTACGATCCGCTGTTCCTGCCCGATGGACAGAGCCGCAGCGCGGCGCAACTGGACGCTGCACTGAAGAACCACTTGAGTCACCGCGGACAGGCGCTGCGCCTGCTGCGTGACCGGCTCGCAGCGTCCATGCACGCGAAAGTGCGCTGATGGCTGACGCACACGCCTCCCCTCCCGTCGCGCCGCTGAAAAACCGCGACAGTGCGCCATCGCGGCAGAAGACCGTTCCCGCGAACGTGCCGCTGGCGCTGTACGTGCACATGCCGTGGTGCGTGAAAAAGTGTCCGTACTGCGATTTCAATTCGCACGGCCTGCGGGGCGAACCGCCCTATGCCCGTTACGTGGACACCCTGCTGGCAGATCTGGACGGCGATCTCAACGACTTCGGCCATGCATTGGGCAAGCGCGAGATCGTCAGTGTGTTTTTCGGCGGCGGCACGCCCAGTTTGTTCAACCCGGACCTGATCGGACGCGTTCTGGAGAGCGCCGCTCGTCGGCTGCATTTTGCCCATGATGCGGAGATCACCCTGGAGACAAACCCCGGCACCGTGGAACACGGGCGCTTCGAGGATTATCTGCGCGCCGGCGTCAACCGGCTGTCGTTCGGCATCCAGAGTTTCGACGATGCCATGCTGCGCCGGTTGGGCCGCATCCATTCGGCCACGGAGGCCGAATCGGCCGTCAAGAAAGCGCAGGACGCGGGCTACAGCAACTTCAATCTCGACCTGATGTACGCCCTGCCGCAGCAGAGCCTGGCCGGTGCGGTGGCCGACATCAAGCGCGCCCTGGCGCTGTCCCCCACGCACATCTCGCACTACCAGCTTACCCTGGAACCGAATACCGCGTTTGCCGCCAAGCCGCCGCCGCTGCCCGACCATGACGCCGCCTGGGACATGCAGGAAGCCTGTCAGGCGCCTCTGGCAGACGCCGGCTATGCGCAATATGAAGTTTCCGCCTACGCGCGTCCCGGACGACAGTGCGTGCATAACCTCAATTACTGGAGCTTCGGCGACTATCTGGGCATCGGCGCCGGTGCGCACGGCAAGCTCACCACAACCGACGGGATCCACCGGCGCTGGAAAAGCCGCCACCCGCGCACCTATCTCGAGGCAACCAGTCATCCTGCCCGCATCGGCGGGAACTCGATCGTCACCGTGCAGGAACTCCCGTTCGAATACATGCTCAACGCCCTGCGACTGATCGATGGCACGCCACGGGCCCAGTTTGCCCAGCGTACCGGACTGGCCCCGGACGTGATTGCGCCGGTCTGTGCTGAGGCCGTCGAGCACGGCTGGCTGACCGATGAAGGCCACTGCATCCGCACCACCGTGCTGGGACAACGCTTCCTCAACGACGCCATCAGCCTGTTCCTGCCCCAGGAGCCTGAGCGGTAACGAGCAGCGCGGCGCGCCGTCCCGTCATCCCTCCATGGCGACGCCCGGTCTCGCTCCGTGCAGTTTCCGGCGCCCACGCTCCCGGCGCTGAAAAACGCGACACATGCACGGCGCCTTCAACCCGGCATACAATGCGAGCCGGGAACCAGGGGACTGCATGCATGCACACCGAAGGACGCGAACGCCAGCGCGATCCCGCGCCATCCATTTCTGCCGGCGTTGCCGCTCTGCCACAACGCGCGCGCCAGTTGTGGTCGGACATGTTCACCGTGTGCGATACGCACCTGCAACGCCACATTCAGACTGTGCTGGATGCGGCCTGCGACGAACTGTTCCGGCTTGCTGATCAATCATTCAACAGTACCGAGCAGCAGTCGCTGCTGGAAAGCAAACGCGAGATCCAGCGTGCCCGTGCCCGGGTGGCGCCACGTGTGCTCTCGAAAATCGACCAGACACGGGCACCGGAGGCCAATGCGATCGCTGCCGCCAGCACAGACAGTGCGGAGGCCTTCAATGCGCTGGAGCTGGTCGATCCGCAGCAGTTCGAGGAAAGTGTGCTCCTGGACGACATCGCCGCACGCCTGAATTCGCGCTCCAGCATGCCGCTGTTCGAACTCGGCTATCGCGTGGCGGTTCTGCAGGCCTCGCCCATGCTGAACGCCGATGAGCTGCCGTTCGGACCACGGGCCATCACCCTGGCCTTCCGCGAGGCCACCGCCGAACTGGACCTTCCGTCCCGAGACCGGCAGTTGCTCTTCCGCATGCTGGAGCAGCAGATGGGCCCTGTGCTGCGAACCATGTACGAAGACATCAATACGCGGCTGGTACAACAACGCATCCTGCCCGATCTGCAGGGTGCAATGCCGCGGCGGACGGACTCAGCCTCCGCGCCCCGGACGCGGCCCGCGCCTGCGGCTGCGGCTGCGGCTGACGATGCCGATGCCGATGCCGATGCACGCGATCAACCACCATCGAAACCCGCAGCGGGCGCACCGTCCACCGCCGGGCCTGGTGCATCACAATTGGCGCCCGGCGAACAGGAACATGCCAGCTGCACCGCCGCCTTCAGCGTGCTCAGCGACCTGCTCGCGAAGCAACGCGAAGCACTCGGCAGCCAATCCTCCACCTCTGCCCCGCAGGTTCCGGAAACGCACGTTCTCGACGCGTTGAAAGACCTGCAGGTAAAGACGCCGACCGCACGCATGGTCGACGGCCGCGCCATGCCGCGCTCCATGAAGGATCTGCGCCAGGAACTCATGGCGCAGCTGAGCGAATTCGGCAGCGCCGGCGCGCCGCCGCAGCTGAGTCCGCAGCAACATGACACCATCGACCTGGTCAGCATGCTCTTCGAGCATCTGGGCCACGACCTGCAAACAGGTGGCAGCACCCAGTCGCTTCTGGCGCGCCTGCAGGTACCGGTGCTGCGCGCCGCAATGGTGGATCACAACTTTTTCAGTCGCCATGAACACCCGGCCAGGCGCCTGTTGAACAGCCTCATCGAGACGGCCGACCAATGGCTGGATCAGGGCGAGCCGGATCCGGCGCTGTCCAAGCGTCTGCGGGCTTTGACGCACCGCGTCGTCAACGAGTACGACGGCGACAACGGCGTGTTCGATGACGTACGACGGGACATCGACGAATACGTCGAGACCATCGCCCACCGCGCAAAGATGGCCGAAAAGCGCCATGTCGAGGCGGCCCGCGGCCGCGAGCGGCTGGAAATGGCACGCAGTCGTGCGCGCCAGCTGATCGACGAACGGATCGCCGGCGGCGTGGCACCCGAGCTGGTCAACACCATGCTGGAGCAGGCATGGACCGACGTCCTGTCGCTGACCATCCTACGCTCGGGCGAACGCAGCGATGCCTTCCGCCGCCGCATGCGCGTCACGGACCAGCTGTTGCGCTTCACCGCGCGCGAGGCCAGCGATGCGGAGCGCACGGAGCTGCGCGCCGAGATCGCATCGGGTCTCGACCAGGTCGGTATTCACGGTGACGAGGCGACTCATCTGGCCACGCGCGTCGCGCCGGATGCATCCGCGCAGACAGAGCCCTCCGACGCGTCCGCCGATGACGACGCCCTCACCCGGCGCCTGCGGCAGCGCCGTGCCGTCACCCGCACGACTCAGCAACCGGTCTCGCGCTCGCCCGGCAGCAAGCCGCTGAACAAGGATGAGCAGGCCGCGCTGGACCGCTTACTGCAATTGCCGTTCGGCAGCATCCTCATGGTCACCAAGGCCGATGGCCACCGGGTGCGCCAGAAACTGGCCTGGTATTCGCCACGCACCGGTCGCTGCCTGATGCTCAACCAGCGCGGCAGCCGATGCGACGAAACATCCATCAACGCTCTGGCACGCAACGTTGCCAATGGTCGGACCCGCCTGCCCGGCGACGCGCCCGAGCCGCTGCTTGACCGGGCGTGGAAGGGTATTCTCGATACACTCAGACAGTTCGCCGGCCAGCCGGACGCCACCACCACCACCGCACGGGGAGCCGGCTGATGCAATCCACGGAACAACGCCGCGCACCACGGTTTCCGATCCAGGACACCATTCCGGTCAATGACGCGATCGCCGAGGTCAACATCGGTCACATCGGCAACCTGTCGCGCACCGGCATGATGCTGATCACACGCCGTGAACCGCGCGATGAAGCCATTTACCAATTCCAGATGTACTTGCCGCGCACCACCGGCGGGGGACGGACCATCCAGGTCGGCGTGCAGGAACAATGGCATGAACCGGCCAGCGTCCCGGGTCAGCATTGGGCCGGCTTTCGCATCATCGCCATTGCGCCCGACGACGCACGGATACTCGATACGTGGCTGGAGGACGGACAACCGACGCAGCGATCTTGAAGCGCGCCGTGCCCTGGCCGCCCCATCCCGCTCCTGCCGGTTGGATTCATGGCAGCTCCCGAGGCACCATGGGGGTCTTGAGCCTCCAGGGAACCATCATGAACGATCAACTCGCCGTCCTGTATCCCCAGCATTTGCAGACCCTGCGCCAGCGCACGGACGCCGCGCTGGAAGCCGGCGGCTGCGACAGCCTCGTGGTGGCCGCCGGCCAGCCGCGGCTGAAATTCCTGGACGACATGCACTATCCGTTTGCCGTGCATCCCCACTTCAAGCATTGGCTGCCACTCACCACCGCCCCGGGCAGCTGGCTGGTCTACACGCCGGGCGAGACACCGCGGCTGATCTTCCTGCAGCCACGCGACTACTGGCATGTGGTACCCGAAGCCCCCAGCGGCTACTGGGTCGATCAGTTCGATCTGGTCGTCATCCGCGAGCCGGAAGACGCACGCGCCCATCTGCCGAAGCATCTGCAGAAGTGTGCCATCCTGGGCGAAGACCACGACGCCGTCGGTGACGCGGAGCCCAACAACCCGCAGGCGGTGCTGGATTACCTGCACTACCACCGCGCCTACAAGACGCCATACGAACTGGAACTGATGCGCGGCGCCAACGCCATTGGCGCACAGGCGCATCGCGCTGCCGCGACTGCGTTCCAGGTGGGCGAGAGCGAGCTGGGCATTCATATGGCCTACCTGCAAGCAGCAAATCAGATCGACGCCGAACTGCCCTACTCCAGCATCGTCGGCGTCAATCGCCACGGCGCGATCCTGCACTACATGAATTTCGACCGCACTCCGCCGGCACAGAGCCTGAGCCTGCTGATCGATGCCGGCGCCGGCTGCCACGGCTATGCCAGCGACATCACGCGCACCCACGCCACCGCGGATGCCGCCGAGTTCCAGCCGTTGATCGAGGCCGTCGACCAGATGCAGCAGGCACTGTGCGACAAGGTGCGTGATGGCCAGGACTACGGCCAGCTGCACGTCGAGGCGCATCACATGCTCGCCAGTGTGCTGAAGGAACACGAGTTCATCCGCATGTCCACGGAAAGTGCCGTGGAATCGGGCGTGACCCGCGCCTTCTTCCCGCACGGGCTGGGTCACAGCATCGGCCTGCAGGTGCACGATGTCGGCGGCTTCATGAAGAATGCGCAGGGCGACACCCTCGCCCAGCCCGAGGGACATCCGTTCCTGCGTCAGACGCGCATGCTGGAGCCGACCATGGTCTGCACCATCGAACCGGGCCTGTACTTCATCGACATGCTGCTGGAAGACCTCAGGAACGAGGGCAAGGGAAAAGACGTCAACTGGGACAAGGTCAACCAGTTCCGCCAGTACGGCGGCATCCGCATCGAGGACGACGTGGTGTGCACGGAGGACGCACCGGAGAATCTCACACGCGACGCATTCGCCACGCTGGGCTGAGAACCGCGATGCCCCGCAGGGCGGATCAATTTCGTCCGACCTTCTGCGGCGGAACGCGATACGATCGAGCCGCCCGCTGGCCGTGACCCACATCCCTTTGCGGGCCGCGGGCGGCTCCGTTGCCCGCATCCCTTGAGGCTTGCGGCGCCCTGCGCGAGAGGCCGTGGGTGGTCACAGTCAATGATAGCCCTCGCCGGCGCGCACCTTGCCGCGGAACACGCGATACGAGAACGCGGTGTAGGCCAGCACCACAGGAATCATGATGATCGCCCCGACCAGCACGAAACCCTGGCTGGATGGAGGCGACGCTGCGTCCCACAGCGTCATCGACGGCGGCACGATGTCGGGCCACATGCCCACCACCAGCCCGATGAAGCCGAGCGCGAAAAAACTCAACGCCAGCACGAACGGCGCCACGTCACGGTTGGACAGCACCGCACGCCATAGCATCACCGCGACCAGCCCGGTCGCTGCCGGCAACGGCATCAGATAGAAAAAATCGGGGCCGGTGAACCAGCGCAACATCAGGCGGGAATCGAGAAACGGCAGCCATGCACTGACCATGATCATGAAGGCGATCACTGCCAGCATCAGGGGACGGGTCAGGTCGCGTGCGATGCGCTGCGGCCGCCCCTCCGTCTTCAGTCCCAGCCAGGTCGCTCCCAGCAGGCCGTAACCGAACACCAGAGCCATGCCGGTCATGACCGCGAACGGACTGAACCAGGCGAACGCACCGGACAGGTACTTGCCGCCCTGCAGCGGCATGCCCTGGACGATCGCGCCCAGCATCAACCCCTGTGCAAAGGCGGCCACCACGGACCCCAGATGGAACGCCACCGCCCAGATCCGCCGCGTGCGCGTCGCGCGAAAACGGAACTCGAACGCCACGCCACGAAAGATCAACGCGATCAGCATCGCCAGAATCGGCAGATACAGGCTGGAGAGGATGGTCGCATAGGCCTTCGGAAAGGCTGCCATCAGGCCGGCGCCCCCCATCACCAGCCAAGTCTCGTTGCCGTCCCAGATGGGCGCGGCCGTATTCATCATCAGCTCCTGCTGCGCCTCGTCGTCGGCGAACGGTGACAGGATGCCGATGCCGAGCACGAAACCGTCCAGCAACACGTACATCATGATGGCGAAGCCGATGATGAAGAACCACACCACCGGCAGGACACCCGCCAGGCTCATGACGCATCCTCCACGTTGCGCTCGCTGACACCGGACAACGGTCGCGACCCGCTCACCTCCGGTCCGAAACGCTCCGGCGCCTCGCCCGGCCCCTTGCGCAGCACCTTCAGAAGATATCCGCTGCCGAAACCGAACAGGATCGCGTAGGCCACGAAATACACGATCAATGACGTGAGCACGCTGGAGGCCGGCACCGGACTGACGGCGTCGATGGTGCGCAACACGCCGTACACCACCCACGGCTGACGGCCGATTTCGGCCGTGTACCAGCCGGTCAGCAATGCAATGAAACCGGCGGGCATCATGGCCATCCAGACGCGCAGATACCAGCGGCTGTCGAACAGGCGCCTGCGCCACCACAGCAGCAGGCCCACCGCGGCCAGTGCCAGCATCAGCAAACCCAGGCCGACCATGATGCGGAAACTGAAAAAAGGCGGTGCCACCGGCGGCCGGTTGCGTGGCGCGAAGTCCTTCAGACCCTTCACCTCGCCACTCCAGCTGTGGGTCAGGATCACACTGCCCAGATGCGGTATGTCGATGGCGTCATCGTTTTTCTCGGCCTTTTCGTCCGGCCACGCAAACAGTGTCAGCGGAACGTTGTGCTCCGTGGTCCAGCGCGCCTCGATCGCCGCCAGCTTGGCCGGTTGATATTCGCGAACGACCTGGCCGGAGATGTCGCCGACGACGATCTGCAACGGAATCACGATGGCCACGAACAGCAGCGCGCAACGCAGCATCAAGCGCGCCTTGTCCACCCAGCGACCCCGCAGAAGATAGGCCGCCGAGACCCCGCCAATCACCAGCGCGGTGGACAGGAAGCATGCCAGCACCATGTGCACCAGACGCGTGGGAAACGATGGATTGAAGATGGCCGCCCACCAATCGGTCGCGCGAATCGCCCCATCCACTACCGCGTACCCGGCCGGCGTCTGCATCCAGCTGTTGGCCGAAAGGATCCAGAAGCTGGACAGCAGCGTGCCGGCCGCCACCATGCAGGTGGACAGGAAATGCAGCCGGTGCCCCACCCGGTTCCAGCCGAACAGCATCACGCCCAGAAATGTGGCTTCCATGAAAAAGGCCGTCATGACCTCGTAATTGAGCAACGGCCCCAGCACGTTGCCCGCCACGGTCGACAACCCGGCCCAGTTGGTGCCGAACTGGAAGCTCATGACAATCCCCGAGACCACTCCCAGCCCGAACGAGCCCGCAAACACCTTGAGCCAGAAGAAGTACAACTCGCGCAGCATCTGTGTGCGCCGGCGCAACCACAGGGCTTCCAGAAAGACCAGCCAGCTCGCCAGCCCGATGGTGAAGGCCGGAAACAGGATGTGAAACGACATCACGAAGCCGAACTGGATGCGTGAAAGAAACTCTGCAGTGGGCATGGGAGCGTTCCGGGCCGCTGGCGTACTGTCGGCAATGATACGCCGCCCGGAGTGTCATCCACGGCGGAAATCGCGCGGTGGATCGCCGCGGCGTGGCATTGCTCCCTGGGCGGTACAGCAACCTATGTGCGGCGGCGCTCAGGTGTGCCCTGCGCACAGCGCCTCGATGGCCTCGGCTTCACGCGGCACATCTTTGGACAGCAACTCGGGGCCATTGCGACCGACGACCACATCATCCTCGATGCGGATCCCGATCCCCCGCCAGCGCGCCTCGATGTCATGGGCATCCGCAGGGATGTACAGCCCCGGCTCCACCGTGACCACCATGCCCGGTTCCAGCATGCGCGGCGCGTCGGCGACGCGGTAGTCACCGACATCGTGCACATCCATGCCCAGCCAGTGGCCGGTCTTGTGGGCAAAGAAGCGCTTGTACGCCCCGCTCGCCAAGGCCGCGTCCACCCCACCGTGAATCAGCTTCAATGCACACAGGCCTTCGGTAACCACGCGCACCGCCACGTCATGCGCATCGCTGAAAGCGCACCCCGGTCGCACCGTATCGATCGCGGCACGCTGTGCGTCCAGCACGATGTCATAGAGCCTGCGCTGGTCGGCAGTGAACCGGCCATTGACAGGAAACGTGCGGGTGATGTCCGAGGTGTAGCACTCCACCTCCGCCCCCGCATCGATCAGCACCAGTTCACCATCACGCAACATCTCGCGGTTGGCCTGGTAATGCGCGATACAGGCACGGGCGCCACCGGCCACGCTGGGCGGAAACGAGAGCACGGCGCCCTTGCCGCGCAGCACACGCAGCAACTCGGCCTCCACTTCGTATTCGCCCACCCCGGGGCGCGCGGCGCGCATCGCCGCTGCATGCGCCTGCGCAGCGATTTCGGCCGCGCGCCGCATCAGTGCCTGCTCGCCACGCGATTTGTACAGTCGCAAGTCGTGCAGCAAATGTCCCAGATCGACCAGTTCCTTCGGCACCACGCCACCGCCCCGCAACGCCCGCAGTCGCCGCATCCAGACCAGCAGGCGCGCATCGAATTCCGGCTCGCGGCCAAAATGGCAGATCACGCGCGTGCGGCCTTCCAGCATGCCGGGCAGGATGTCGTCGATATCCTCCACGGGAAACGCATCGTCGACACCATAACGTGCTGCAGCAACTTCGTGACCGATGCGCGGGCCGTGCAGGGGTTCGCGCTCGGGATCGCGCTCGCGGCAGAACAGCACCACCTCCGCGGAGGCCCTGCCCGGCAACAATGCCAGCACGGCATCCGGTTCGGGAAAGCCGCACAGATAATGAAAGTCCGAATCCTGCCGATAGGGCCAAGTCGCATCGGCACTGCGCACGCGTTCCGGCGCAGCGGCAACGACGATGGCCGCATCATCTCCGGCCATGCGCATCAGTTGTCGGCGGCGACGCGCAAATTCGGCAGCAGAGATCACCCGCAGGATCCTTTTGCCGACCAGCGCACGCGGCGAACAGGAAAGTGCATTGCCAGACTCAGTGCAGTGTCGGCTGGTCTGCGCCGGGCGTCGATTCGCGGGTTCCGGTTTCGGTACGCATCAACAGTGCGCCCACGCGCACGAACTCCAGCACCTCCGTCAGCGCCTGCTCGTCTTCTTCGGCATCACCGTGCGTCAGCTGCGAGGCAGCAATGGTGCCGATGTCGGACATGATCTCCAGGCTGTCGGCAGACAGTTTTTCGCGGGCAGATGGGCCGGCCAGCCCGAACCCGCCGAGGAATCCGCGGCACCATTCGACCAGCGCTTCGGCACGTTCTTCCACGGTTTGGTCCTCGCCCGGCAACAGTGGCTGGAAACCAAGCTGCGGATCATCCAGACCCCGTGCACATTGATCATGCAGCTGCGCCAGCACGGCATGATCGTCGTCGCGCACATGGGCGTCATCACTTTCAAGTTGCAGGACGTCGAGCACGCTGGCTCCATCAGCGTCTCCATGCCCGCACAGATAGCCGGCAAGGGAGCCATGTAATTCACTGGCAGTGACTCCGAGGTGCATATGCGTCACGGTGGCGTCGAGGTCGGCGTGGGATACGGGCGCGTTCATGGCGGCACGGGTGTCGGTAAACAGGCCGTCATTCTGGCACCCGCGGGGCGGATTGCCTACACTCGCCACAGGGGAACTGATGTGCGGAAGGATATGCATACTCGCGATGCAGCGAAGCAAACGCAAAAGGGAATGCTGTATTTCGGCATGTGCGTCCTGCTGGCACTGTTGCGGATTGCGCAAGCGCATGGACACGCACGCGAGCGCGACTATTACTTCCAGCGTATCGGCAGCGCGCAGGGGTTGTCGCAAAATGGCGTCTCGGTCATTTTCCAGGGCTCGCGCGGGTTTGTCTGGCTGGGCACACAAGGCGGTCTTCACCGTTTCGATGGCTATCGCATCAAGCGCTTCCATCACAACCCGGATCATCCAGGCAGTCTGCCCAACAACCTGATCACGGCGTTGGCCAATGCCGGACATCACCGGTTGTGGGTGGGCAGCCGATCCGGCGGGCTGGTGTTGTTCGATCCCGAGCGCAACCGCGCGACACGACCGCCGGGGCACTGGAGCGAGCATTTCGACACCGTCAGTGCGCTGCTCGGCGGCAACGGCAAGCGCCTGTGGATCGGCACGCCGCTGGGAATCTATGCCACCGATCCGCCGTACACATCGGCGCAGCAATTGTGGCAGCGCCAGAAAAAGGCCCCGCGTCGCAACCTTCACCTGACTGCCTGTCCCGGCGGGATGCACTACGCTCTTTCCGATGGCGTCATCGTGGTCCTCGGAAGGAATGCGGCGCAGACGCATGTCTTGCACACGGATCTGGTACCGGACACCCTGGACTGCATCGACCACACGACCCTCCTGGCCGGGACCGATTCGGGGCTGTATCGCATTGACACCCGCAATGGATCGAGCAGGCGGATCTGGCCGAAAGCCGGCGCTGCCCATCAGGGAAACCACGCGGTCCGTGCCGTCACCACCGATCACCAGCATCGCATCTGGCTGGCCGTGCGCAATCTGGGTCTGGTGCGTCTGAACCGCAGCGCCACTGAAGCGCGCGTCCTGACACCGCACAAAGACGTTCCCGGCAGCGTCCCGGACGTCAGCATCACCCAGCTGATGGTCGACCGCTCGGGGCTGTTGTGGCTCGGTACCCTCGCCCGTGGCGCCGCCTATGCAAATCCCGACGGCACGCCCTTCCAGTACATTTTCGACCCGACGGCCCATGGGGATCCGACCACCGCCAACAATGTACGCGCCCTGTATCAGGACAAGCAGGGCCGTTACTGGATTGGCCTGAATGGTGCCGGAGTGCGCATTTATACGCCGGCGACGCGACAATTCACCTCGTTGCGTCCGCAATTGTCGCGCGTGTTCAGCGCCACCGAGATGAAAGACCTCCTGGTCTTCGGCATACAGCGCGCAGATGCCACCCATCTGTGGTTGGCGACGCTGTACGGCGCAATCTCGATCAATATCCGTACGCTGCACGTCCGCCGTCTGACCAGGGCCGATATACCCACGCCGCGGGGCGCACCGGATATTGGCCACATGGCCGTATTCAGCCTGCTGCATGCCCACGACGGCAGTTGGTGGTTTGGCCTGACCCGAAAAGGTCTGCTGCACGCCGTTCCTGGACAGCCAATGAAGGTCTATCACCATCGCAAAGGCGCACCGGACAGTCTCGCCAACGACACCGTGGTCACTCTGACCGAGGATGCCAGTCACCGCATCTGGATCGGCACCGCCGATGGGCTGTCGATGTACGACCCGCGGCAAGCCAGCCTGCGCAGTTTTCGCGAACGCGCCGGTCGTCGCGACTCGCTCAGCGGTCGCGTGGTGTTGTCGATCTACCAGGACCCGGAAGAAAATGTGTGGATCGGCACGCAGACCGGTCTGAGCCGGCTCGAGCACGTCGATGCTGCCGGGGCCCACTTCAAGCGGTATCTGGTCGGCAATCAGCTGCCCGACAATACGATCTACTGCATGCGCGCGGATGCGCAAAACCGCCTCTGGATAAGTACCAACCTGGGTGCGGCACGCTTCGATCCGGATAGCGGTGCGACCCGCGTGTTCAGCATGCGCGATGGTCTGCAGGGCATGGAATTCAACACCGGCGCATGCATGCGGACCACTGACGGCCATTTGCTGTTTGGCGGCATCAACGGCATCAGTCAGGTGCATCCGGGCGATCTCACGGCCGGGGCCGTCAAACCCAAGGCCGCCATCACGCACATTCAGGTCGGCGTCGGTGCAGATGCCAGCGCTCGGCCCGACAGCCATCATGTCTCCATGCATGCCGCAGACATGGCCATCCGCTTCGATTTCGCGGTCATGGATTTCGCCGCGCCACACCTGAACCGGTTCCAGTATCGCCTGCTGGGTTTCGACAGGAAATGGATCGATGCCGGAACCCGCAACAGCGCCACCTACACCAACCTCGACAGCGGCCGCTATCAGTTCCAGGTGCGCGGCAGCACCCGCGACGGGCCGTTCGACGGCGCCATCAAAAGCGTGGCACTGACTGTCGTGCCGCCGTGGTGGAAATCACGCGCCATGTTGTGCGTCTACGTGCTGCTGTTGCTGATGCTGCTCATTGCCCTGGGGCTGATCATACGTGCGCGCCGCGCCGTGCGCCGCCGCCACGAGCATCAATTGCTGGAGCGTGAAGCCCGGCTGAGCACGGCCTTGTGGGGCTCGGGTGATGAATTCTGGGATATCGACCTGGCCGCCGGTCAGCTGCACCGCCTGCATGCACGTCACCGCCATCAGTCGAAGCATAACCAGAGCAGCATCAGCGTCGAGGATTGGCGCAATTATGTCGTGCATCCGGAGGACCTGGTGCTGGTACAGGAGGCTGTGGACGCCCACCTGGCCGGAAGCACCGACCACTTCGAAGCGGAGTTTCGCGTGCGCGGCCCCCGTCACAGCTGGATCTGGGTGCGCTCACGCGGCAAGGTGGCCGAACGCGACCCGTCCGGGCACCCTGTCCGCCTTTCGGGCACCTCGCACGAAACCACGAGGCGCCGCGCCGAGGAACGCGAGCGCCGCATCGCCGCGGAAGTCATCCGCAACATGGCCGAGGCGGTCACCGTGACAGGGCTCGATTATCATTTCGTCTCGATCAACGCGGCGTTCACGCGCATGACCGGCTACAGCGCCGACGATGTGGTCGGAAAGGATGCGGTGTTGCTCAACTGTGTGCAACAGACCGACGAGCACTATCAACATGCGCGCCGCGAAGTGGAGGCCACCGGTCACTGGCACGGCGAGCTGTGGCAACGACGCAAGAATGGCAGCGAGTTCCTCTGCCGGATCGAGATGAGCGAGGTGCTGGACGCAAATGGCGTGCGCACCCATTACGTGGCCGTGATGAGCGACATCACGCACCGCAAGCGTGCCGAGCAGGAACTGCGCTACCTGGCCAACTACGACATGCTCACCGGCCTCCCCAACCGCACCCTGCTCAGCGAGCGCCTCAGCGACACCGTGCTTCAGGCCCGGCACAACAACACCCGCGTGGCCGTGCTCTACATGGATCTGGATCGTTTCAAGCACGTCAACGATTCGATGGGCCATGCCACAGGTGACCGGCTGTTGAAAGCCGCCGGTGGACGGCTGCGTCAATGTCTGCGCGAGAATGACACCGTCGCCCGTGTGGGGGGTGACGAGTTCACCATGGTACTGAGCGATGTGGACAACACGAGTGATGTCGAAGCCGTCGCCACCAAGATCATCACCGCCTTTACCGAACCGGTGTTGCTGGACAATCATCAGGAAATATTGATTTCGCCCTCGATCGGTGTGGCGTTGTACCCGGAGCACAGCCCGATCCCCGACGATCTGATCAAGCATGCGGATACCGCCATGTACCAGGCCAAGGAACGTGGCCGCAATACCTGGATGATGTACACCGAAGACATGGACGCCGACGCCCGGCTGCGCGCCACCATGGCCAGCGCCCTGCGCCGCGCACTGGAACGCGACGAGCTCAGTCTGGTCTATCAGCCCAAGCTGGCACTGCGCGAACAGCAGATCATTGGTGTGGAAGCCCTGCTCCGCTGGCACAGTCCGCGTTTCGGCAATGTCCCTCCCGGGGTCTTCATCCCGCTGGCAGAAGACAGCGGATTGATCGTGGATATCGGCAATTTCGTGATCAATCAGGCCTGCGCGGATCTGGCCGCGTGGCGACGCTCGGGGCTCGACAATCTGAGCATGGCCGTGAACATGTCCATGGCGCAGCTGCAGCGCAGGGAACTGCCCGATGTACTGCGCGGCATCCTGGCCCTGCATCACGTTCCGCCGGGATTGCTGGAACTCGAACTGACCGAAAGCATGGTGATGGGCAATGTCGAGCAGTCCATGCTCACGCTGGGCGAGCTGCGCGCCATCGGCGTCACCCTGTCCATCGACGATTTCGGCACCGGCTACTCGTCGCTGGCATACCTCAAACGTCTGCCCATCAACGCACTGAAAATCGACCAGACATTCATCGACGACATCACCACCGAACCGGATGACGAGGCCATCACCGCCACCATCATCGCCATTGGCCATTCCCTGGGCCTGAATGTGGTGGCAGAGGGCGTGGAGAACATCGAGCAGGTCGGCTACCTTCAGGAGCATGACTGCGACATCATCCAGGGACACTGGTTGTCGCGGCCCAAGCAGGCATTCGAATGCCTAGCATTCTGCCTGCAACACCGCCAGCGGCATCACGCACGCAGCCACCCGGCGCTCAATCTGCCGCAATCATGAGCCGGCGCCGGACCCCATACCAGCCCCGGGAGAAGCGTGTGCAACCACGACGGCAAAAGGCAATAATGCAGCATCGATCCATTTCGGTACCTCAGGCATGAACGCAGACGACCCCGTGAAACAGGAAATCGAGGCCCTGGACGCCGCCTTCGACCAGCTTCTGGGCACAGTGCGACGTCTGCGCGAGGAGAACCGCAGCCTGTTGCACAGCCAGGAACAACTGGCCGGCGAACGTGCCAGCCTGCTGTCGCGCAACGAGCAGGCGCGTACCCGGGTCGAGGCCATGATCCAGCGGCTGAAATCGCTGGAAAATCCCGGCTCTTGACATTCCGTATTTTCCTCTGACACCTACCCTGGACATCTGCCATGGCCGAGCCGGTAACCATCAAGCTTCTGGATCGCGAATTCCTCATCGCGTGCGAGCCCGAGGAACGCCCCGGGCTGATTGCCGCTGCACAATTCCTGGATGCCAAGATGCATGAGCTTCGCGGCAATGCAAGGAGCCCGGGCTTCGATCGCCTCGCCGTGCTCGCCGCGGTCAGCATCACGCACGACTTTCTGGATGTGGACAAGCGCAGCAAGGAACGCGAACAAGCCCTCAAGGACAGCCTCGGCGCGTTGCGGCGCAAGCTCGAGCAGGCGCTGGTGGCGCCGGCGGACGCCCCCACCTGAACCCGCGCGACATCCACGACACGCATCGCTGGCGAAAGATGCGCAAGGGAGTAAAATGCCCTCCAAGGTGTTCTCTGCGGTGTACGACAGCTTGCTCTTACATTTGCCTTGTTCCTAAACACCGACCTGGGTCGACAATACCGTGACCGGTGCGCACGTCCGCCACGAGCGGAAAGCCTTCAGGTCACGTGCGTCCACCCACCTGATCCCGTTGGATCAAGGTCGTTTGGCAGGCATCGGCATTGTGGAGAACACCCCTCTCTATTCGCCGCACGCGCTGCGTGTTGTGGGCAACTGCACCAGCACGGGGGCTTCTTGAGGTCATCCAGACAACAACGCCGTCAATGGCGTGAGCAGATGTCGGCGCGCCGCCAGGCGTTGAATCCGCCACAACGCATGCGTGCCGCGCAAGGTCTGCGCCATCAGCTCGAGCAACTGCCCGAATTTCTGGTGGATCAGCATATTGCCGGCTACTGGGCCAGCAATGGCGAACTCCCCCTGAACTTGGCGATCGCACCGCTGGCACAACGCGGGCAACACTTGTTCCTGCCTGTGATCGGCCAGAATCGGCATCTCGATTTTGCCCCATGGGAACCCGGCGACCCCGTACAGGCGAACTGCTTCGGCATTCCCGAGCCAGTCGGTGGCACGGGGCAGGAACGCCTCGACGCGGCTGCGCTGGATCTCGTGCTGGTGCCGCTGCTCGGCTTTGATCGCCATGGCAACCGGCTCGGTTACGGTGGCGGGTTCTACGACCGCAGCTTCGCGTTTCTCAAAAACTTGACTCGGCCTGCCTCGCCTCTGTTGGTCGGCATCGGCTACGCCTTCCAGGAGCTGGGCGCCCTGATTCCTGCCGCATGGGATGTCCCTTTGGACTATGTCGCCACCGACGAGGAACTGATCGACTGTCGTGCCGATCCCATGCCGGAGCCGTCTGCGCCAACTGACAGGACCACCCCATGAAGCATTGGCTGATCAAATCCGAACCGGGCGCCTTTTCCATCGATGACCTGAAGCGCAACCGCAGCGAACCCTGGGACGGCGTGCGCAACTACCAGGCGCGCAACTTCATGCGCGACGACATGCGCATCGGCGACCGCGTGCTTTTCTACCACTCCAACTGTACGCCGCCGGGCGTGGTCGGCATCGCCCGCGTGGCCAGCAAGCCCTACCCCGACCCCACCCAGTTCGACCCGGACGACGCGCACTTCGACCCCAAGAGCTCACGCGACAAGCCGCGCTGGATCCTTGTCGAATTCGCGTTCGTGCGCAAACTCAAGCGCACCATCACGCTGGATGAGCTGAAGTCGCAGAAGGCACTGGCGGACATGGCGCTGGTACGCAAAGGCAACCGCCTGTCGGTCATGCCGGTGAACGAGGCAGAATGGGAGTTCATTCTCGGCCTGGAGTAGGCACAGGCACTTCGACAGGCGTACCGGTTCCTCCCGATCTTCAGCTCCGGCACCAGCTCGCTGAAGCTGATCCAGTGCGAACCACCGCCCGGTCCCACTGCACCACTTCAGGCCAAGACTATCCGCTTCGTGACGCCCGCAACCCACGGTGAACATGAGCACCCGGAACCGGTTGATCGACATGCTGGGGGCACCTGCACCCACGGCGGTCAGTCGTCCACACGAAAGGCCATGGTGGCTTTTACGGCACGTTTCCAGCCGTCGTATAACTTCTCGCGCTGGTCATTGCTCATCTCCGGCTCGAAGCGCCGGTCCAGCTCCCACAGATCGCTGATCTCTTTGCGATCATTCCAGAACCCGACCGCCAATCCCGCCAGATAGGCGGCGCCGAGTGCGGTCGTCTCGTTGACCTTGGGGCGTTCCAGCGGCACGTTGAGCAGGTCGCTCTGGAACTGCGCCAGAAAATCGTTGGCAATCGCCCCGCCGTCGGCACGCAGTTCCTTCAACTCGATGCCCGAATCGGCCTGCATCGCCTCCAGCACGTCGCATGTCTGGTAGGCCATCGACTCCACCGCAGCGCGCACGAAGTGCTCCTTGGTGGTACCCCGTGTCAGGCCGAACATGCTGCCGCGCACATCACTCTGCCAATGCGGCGCCCCGAGGCCGGTGAAGGCCGGGACAAGATAGACCCCATCATTGCCCTTGGCGCGTTCGGCATAGGCCTGTGAATCACCGGCCTTGCCAAGCATGCGCAGCCCGTCCCGGAGCCACTGGATGACCGAACCGGCAACGAAGATGCTGCCTTCAAGTGCATATTCGACCGTGTCGTCCAGCTGCCAGGCGATGGTCGTGAGCAAGCCATTGTCGGATGCCACGGCCTCTTTTCCCGTATGCAGCAGCGTGAAGCAGCCAGTGCCATAGGTGTTCTTGGCCATTCCGGCCTCGAAGCAGGCCTGCCCGAACAGCGCTGCCTGCTGATCACCGGCAATGCCGCATATCGGCACTTCATGCCCAAACAGGTGCTTCGATTCCAGTGTGCCGTAGACCTCGCTGCACGAACGCACCTCAGGCAGCATGTCGGGCGGCACGTCCAGCATCTCCAGAAGCTCATCGTCCCAGCCGAGCTCGTGGATGTTGTACAACATGGTGCGGCAGGCGTTGGTGGCGTCGGTAACGTGGACCTTGCCACCGGTGAAATTCCAGATCAGCCAGGTGTCGATCGTGCCGAACAGAAGTTCGCCGCGCCTGGCGCGTTCATGCACGCCATCGACGTTTTCGAAAATCCATTTCAGCTTGGTTCCGGAAAAATACGGATCGATCAGCAAGCCGGTCTTCTTGCGCACCATCCCGGAATGCCCGGCATCCCGCAGTCTCTGGCAGACCTGCGAGGAATGGCGCGACTGCCAGACAATGGCGTTGCATACGGCCTCGCCGGTATTCTTGTTCCAGACCACGGTGGTCTCGCGCTGATTGGTGATCCCCAGGCCGACCACATCCGTGGCATCCACGCGACTGTCATGCATCACGTCGGTCATGCTCTTCAGCACGCTGGTCAGAATCTCGTGCGGCTTCTGCTCGACCCAGCCGGGCCTGGGGAAGATCTGCTCGATTTCGCGCTGTGCCGTCCCCGCCACATGCCCGTCGTGGTCGAACAACATCGCGCGCGAACTGGTGGTCCCTTGATCGATGGCGAGGATGTACTTGTCTTTCATGCGCTGCCTCTCGTGAGTGGGATCTTTGCGCGTCAGGCCGTGCGCATCTCCGGTGCCCGCTCTCCATTGTCGATGCGCGACTCGACGTAGGTCTGCAGCCGTTCGCCATCTTCGGCACGGACCCGCAAGCCCAGCTTGCTGCGACGCCAAAGAATGTCTTCCGCTGATCTCGCCCATTCGTGGTCGATCAGATAGTCCACTTCGGCCTGATACAGGTCCTCGCCAAAGCATTCGCCCAACGCTTCCAGTTGCGTGGCGTCGCCAAGAAGGTCACGGCTCAGGCTGCCGTAGCTACGTGCATAACGTTCGGCAAGGGGGCGTTGCAACCAGGGACGGCTCGCAAGCAAGTCATCCACCAATGCATCGATCGTGTCGAAATCACCGCCCGGAAGCACGGGCCCTTTTGCCGTCCAGGGCTTCGCGCGCGTATCCAGACGCTTGACCAGCCGATTCACCACACCCTCCCCGAGGCGGCGAAAGGTCGTCAGCTTGCCGCCGAACACATGGACCAGCGCAGGAGTGTCCACGTCATCGACGTGAATCCGGTAATCACGCGTCACCTCCGATGCATTCTCTTCATCGCCACCGGCCAGCGGTCTGGTTCCGCTGTAACTCCACACCACATCCTCAGGATGCACGTCCTTGCGGAAATAACGATTCACCGACTCGCACAAGTAGTGGATCTCATCCTCGCTGATCTGCACGTCGCCCGGCTCGTCGTCCACGTCGACATCGGTGGTGCCGATCAGGGTGTAATCGTGCTCGTAAGGGATAGCGAACACGATGCGCTTGTCCGGTTGCTGAAAGAGATAGGCATATCCGTGGTCGAAAAGCCTCGGCACCACGATGTGGCTGCCCTTGACCAACCGCAGCGGATGGGGCGATGTGCCATTCAGTACATCCGCAATGAACGTGGCTGCCCACGGGCCGGTCGCGTTGACCAGCGCCCTGGCCTTGATCGTGAAAGTGTGCCCGTCGCGACGCAGGGTGGCGCGCCACACATCGCCATCACGATAGGCATTCTCGCAGCGCGTATGGGTGAAGATGGCCGCGCCGCGGCGCTGCGCATCCATGGCGTTGAGCACCACGAGGCGACTGTCCTGCATCCAACCATCGGAATACACGAAACCACGCTTGAGGCGTGACTGCAGCACCTTGCCGACCTCATGTTTCGTCAGATCGATGGATTTTGAATCCTTGAGTGTCTTGTGCCCCGAACCCAGACGGTCGTAGAGCATCAGGCCCAGGCGAATCATCCATACCGGCCGCAGATGCGATTCATGCGGCAGCACGAACATCAATGGTCGGCTGATATGCGGCGCCAGGCGCAGCAATACCTTGCGCTCGGACAATGCCTTGGCCACCAGCGTGAACTCGTACTGCTCCAGATACCGTAATCCGCCGTGGATCAGCTTGGTGCTGGCGCTCGAAGTATGCGCCGCCAGATCGTCCTGCTCGCACAATGTCACCGACAGACCTCGTCCCGCCGCGTCTCGCGCAATGCCTGCGCCATTGATGCCGCCACCCACGACCAACACATCTACGGTTTCCGTCATGCTTCCTCCGCGATACCGCCGCTTCTCCCCGCCATCCGGTTGTTCCCGCGCACGTCGGATGCGCATAGCAAGAATCGGCAAGAAACGCTGCAGAACACTGTCTGAAAGACGCCGTCCGCGATGCGGGCGGTGCGGGAAGCTCGCTCTGCAGACACGGGGAAAACCTTAGCATGCGCGTGTGAAGGCTCCCCAACGGTCATCCTGCGGATCTCACCGACGACTCTGCATAACGGCGTGCCACGGCGCGATAGGCCAGCAACACCACCAGCGCCAGCAGCGGCAGAAACATCGCCAGTCGCGGCCAAAATCGGCTGGCCAGAGCCGCGGCCACGGCAGAAAGGACATATGCGGCGTATGTCCCGGCAAGTACACTCCGCGGTGGCTCACGGACGTCATTGGGGCCGGAACGATCAAAACAGCCGGCCAGGGTCTCCACCAACGTCCCGGCAATGATCGTGGTCCGCAGTTTGCTGACATGCAGGTGACGTACGATGGCGCTCTGGGTTCCCATTGCCAGAGCCGCCGTGCCGCCCAGAAAAAGCACGGGAAGCGAGTCCGCAGGCTGCGGTCCCCACATGCATATGCACGACGCCACGACTGCGAGCAACAGCGCTTCCAAAATGAACATGCACGTTACGCGACCCTGCCA
Organism: uncultured Gammaproteobacteria bacterium; assembly: GCA_963747595.1. Lineage (GTDB taxonomy): Bacteria > Pseudomonadota > Gammaproteobacteria > Xanthomonadales > Rhodanobacteraceae > Oleiagrimonas. Next base: position 432,930 of record CAVVFO010000001.1, on the reverse strand, counting down.
TCCCGGGGGCCTGTTTCGCAGGGATGCGGCAGCCAGACATACACCCAGGCAAAACGCCAGCAGCACCACTGCGGTGCGCTGAAGGGCTGCCATCTTGCCGGTCGCCGCCGCAATGGCCAAAAGAACTGTGTTCCCCGTCATGTTGGCTGGAAACACCTTGCCCAACGTCATATAGGCAGTCGCATCGACGCTTCCGCCAACGCAGGCCAGAATGGGCGCTGCTCCATATAGCCAGTGAGGGAGCGCTTTCAAGGCCGGGTGGTGGAACGCGATTTCATCGCGCGAAGGGTAACAGCGCCTGCGTATGGAAGGCGCGAAGAGCATACCCACCCGGCCCCCCGACCCTGTGCGCCTGCTGCCCCCCCCGGACAAAGCGCGCACGCCCGCCTTATGCGGCAAGGAATTGCACCTGAAAGTTTAAAAAAAAACCCTCCCCGATGCGGGGGAGGGTTTGGATATAGGTCCCTGGCGGTGACCGACTCTTGCACGGCTTGAGCCGCACTACCATGGGCGCAGCTGCGTTTCACTGCCGAGTTCGGGATGGGATCGGGTGGGACCACAGCGCTATGGCCGCCAGGGAAGGGGTGGGATCCGCGCGAGACGCGGCGGATCCGCATGGGATATGAACGAGTGACAAGCGTCCGGAAGCTCAGTGATGTGTCGGTGAGGCGCCTTTTCGAGGAGTGCAGCCATGGATGGCTGCTGCTTCCCGCAAAGGGACTTGCGTCAAGTCGCTAAAACGTCTTGGGGTTATATGGTCAAGCCGCACGGATCATTAGTACGGGTTAGCTCAATACATTGCTGCATGTCCACATCCCGCCTATCAACCAGGTGGTCTACCTGGGTCCTTCAGGAGCCTTGAAGGCTCGGGAGATCTCATCTTGGGGCGTGCTTCCCGCTTAGATGCTTTCAGCGGTTATCACTTCCGTTCGTAGCTACCGGGCAATGCCATTGGCATGACAACCCGAACACCAGCGGAACGTCCACTCCGGTCCTCTCGTACTAGGAGCAGCCCCCCTCAAATCTCCAACGCCCATGGCAGATAGGGACCGAACTGTCTCACGACGTTCTGAACCCAGCTCGCGTACCACTTTAAATGGCGAACAGCCATACCCTTGGGACCGGCTACAGCCCCAGGATGTGATGAGCCGACATCGAGGTGCCAAACACCGCCGTCGATATGAACTCTTGGGCGGTATCAGCCTGTTATCCCCGGAGTACCTTTTATCCGTTGAGCGATGGCCCTTCCATACAGAACCACCGGATCACTAAGACCTACTTTCGTACCTGCTTGATCCGTCGATCTCGCAGTCAAGCACGCTTATGCCTTTGCACACAGTGCGCGATGTCCGACCGCGCTGAGCGTACCTTCGTGCTCCTCCGTTACGCTTTGGGAGGAGACCGCCCCAGTCAAACTACCCACCACACACGGTCCCTGACCCGGATTACGGGCCGAGGTTAGAATGTCAAGCACATCAGGGTGGTATTTCAAGGGTGGCTCCACCACAACTGGCGTCATGGTTTCAAAGCCTCCCACCTATCCTACACAGATGAACTCAGCATTCAGTGTGAAGCTGTAGTAAAGGTTCACGGGGTCTTTCCGTCTTGCCACGGGAACGCTGCATCTTCACAGCGATTTCAATTTCACTGAGTCTCGGGTGGAGACAGCGCCGTTTTCGTTACGCCATTCGTGCAGGTCGGAACTTACCCGACAAGGAATTTCGCTACCTTAGGACCGTTATAGTTACGGCCGCCGTTTACCGGGGCTTCGATCAAGAGCTTCGCCTTGCGGCTGACCCCATCAATTAACCTTCCGGCACCGGGCAGGCGTCACACCGTATACGTCCACTTGCGTGTTTGCACAGTGCTGTGTTTTTGATAAACAGTCGAAACGGCCAGTTTACTGCGGCCCCTCATGGCTCAGTGACGCACGTCACCACCAAAAGGGGCGTACCTTCTCCCGAAGTTACGGTACCATTTTGCCTAGTTCCTTCACCCGAGTTCTCTCAAGCGCCTTGGAATTCTCATCCTGCCTACCTGTGTCGGTTTGCGGTACGGTTTCTCTGTAGCTGAAGCTTAGAGGCTTTTCCTGGAAGCGTGGTCTCAGTCACTTCGGCTCCGTGGAGCCTCGTCTCGGTGCTCGGTGTATGTGATCCCGGATTTGCCTAAGATCACCACCTACCGCCTTTCCCCGGGACAACCATCGCCCGGTAGACCTAACCTTCTCCGTCCCCTCATCGCACTACAGACAAGTGCCGGAATATTAACCGGCTTCCCATCGACTACGCATTTCTGCCTCGCCTTAGGGGCCGACTCACCCTGCGCCGATGAACGTTGCGCGAGGAAACCTTGGGCTTTCGGCGGGGAGGCTTTTCACCCCCCTTATCGTTACTCATGTCAGCATTCGCACTTGTGATACCTCCAGCAGACCTCTCGATCCACCTTCACAGGCGTACACAACGCTCCTCTACCGCGCACAGCCTCAAAGACCGTGCACCCCGAGCTTCGGTGTCTAGCTTGAGCCCCGGTAAATCTTCCGCGCGGACCGACTCGACCAGTGAGCTATTACGCTTTCTTTAAAGGATGGCTGCTTCTAAGCCAACCTCCTGGCTGTCTATGCCTTTCCACATCGTTTTCCACTTAGCTAGAACTTGGGGACCTTAGCTGCGGGTCTGGGTTGTTTCCCTTTTCACGACGGACGTTAGCACCCGCCGTGTGTCTCCCGTGCATTACGTGTTGGTATTCGGAGTTTGCCATGGTTTGGTAAGTCGCGATGACCCCCTAGCCATAACAGTGCTCTACCCCCAACAGTATTCACACGAGGCGCTACCTAAATAGCTTTCGAGGAGAACCAGCTATCTCCGAGTTTGATTAGCCTTTCACTCCGATCCTCAGCTCATCCCCATCTATTGCAACAGATGTGGGTTCGGTCCTCCAGTGCGTGTTACCGCACCTTCAACCTGGCCAAGGATAGATCACTCGGTTTCGGGTCTACTGCCAGAGACTATGCGCCCTATTAAGACTCGGTTTCCCTTCGCCTCCCCTAAATGGTTAAGCTTGCCACTGACAGTAAGTCGCTGACCCATTATACAAAAGGTACGCGGTCACCCCACGAAGGGGCTCCCACTGCTTGTACGCATACGGTTTCAGGGTCTATTTCACTCCCCTCTCCGGGGTTCTTTTCGCCTTTCCCTCACGGTACTGGTTCACTATCGGTCAGTCAGGAGTATTTAGCCTTGGAGGATGGTCCCCCCATGTTCAGACAGGGTTTCACGTGCCCCGCCCTACTCACTTTTCACACCATGCACCCTTTCACCTACCGGGCTATCACCGTCTATGGCCACCCTTTCCAGAGTGTTCGACTAAAATGTACAGTGCTTTTGGGCTGCTCCGCGTTCGCTCGTCGCTACTTGCGGAATCTCGGTTGATTTCTTTTCCTCCGGGTACTTAGATATTTCAGTTCCCCGGGTTCGCCCTGCATGCCTATGTATTCAGCATGCAGTACCTCCTAAGAGGTGGGTTTCCCCATTCGGACATTGCCGGATCAAAGCTTGTTGCCAACTCCCCGACACTTTTCGCAGGCTGCCACGTCCTTCATCGCCTCTGACTGCCAAGGCATCCACCGTATGCGCTTTGTCGCTTGACCATATAACCCCAACACGTTTCCGCATTGAAGGCACTGGCCCAACAACGTTTGCTTACTTGCCTCAACGACACATCCTGGATTGCTCCAAGACGCTTGTCACTCGTTCACATTGTCAAAGATCACACCACAGGCTGCAGCGCCCGGGCGTCGTTCAAATCTGTGTGCGCAGCATCCAGAACGATACGTGATTGCCCATGAGACGACGCTTCTCGATGAGTTCGCACATGGATGTGCGATTCTTGATCTTCGCTCTACGCGGAGGGATCCGCGTATAAACACAACACAGCCAAGCGGAGGATCACGACAAGAGGTCGAATGGTGGGTCTGGGAGGACTCGAACCTCCGGCCTCACCCTTATCAGGGGTGCGCTCTAACCACCTGAGCTACAGACCCGGAGGTTCGGGCGAAACCCGAAGTTCAAACTGGTGGAGCTGACCGGGATCGAACCGGTGACCCCCTGCTTGCAAAGCAGGTGCTCTCCCAGCTGAGCTACAGCCCCGTATAAGGACTCAAGGGACGTCAACACGACCCTCTCGGGTCGGTCAATTTCTGGATGCAGGTGCCTTGTGTGGGCGTCTTGCGGGGATGTCACGCCATACTCGAAAGGAGGTGATCCAGCCGCACCTTCCGATACGGCTACCTTGTTACGACTTCACCCCAGTCATGAACCACTCCGTGGTCGTCGTCCTCCCGAAGGTTAGACTAACGGCTTCTGGAGCAGCCCACTCCCATGGTGTGACGGGCGGTGTGTACAAGGCCCGGGAACGTATTCACCGCGGCAATGCTGATCCGCGATTACTAGCGATTCCGACTTCACGGAGTCGAGTTGCAGACTCCGATCCGGACTGGGATCGGCTTTGAAAGGGATTGGCTCCACCTCGCGGCTTGGCAACCCTCTGTACCGACCATTGTAGTACGTGTGTAGCCCTGGTCGTAAGGGCCATGATGACTTGACGTCATCCCCACCTTCCTCCGGTTTGTCACCGGCAGTCTCCTTAGAGTTCCCACCTTTACGTGCTGGCAACTAAGGACAAGGGTTGCGCTCGTTGCGGGACTTAACCCAACATCTCACGACACGAGCTGACGACAGCCATGCAGCACCTGTGTTCCGGTTCCCGAAGGCACCAAGGCATTTCTGCCAAGTTCCGGACATGTCAAGACCAGGTAAGGTTCTTCGCGTTGCATCGAATTAAACCACATACTCCACCGCTTGTGCGGGCCCCCGTCAATTCCTTTGAGTTTCAGTCTTGCGACCGTACTCCCCAGGCGGCGAACTTAACGCGTTAGCTTCGACACTGATCTCCGAGTTGAGACCAACGTCCAGTTCGCATCGTTTAGGGCGTGGACTACCAGGGTATCTAATCCTGTTTGCTCCCCACGCTTTCGTGCCTCAGCGTCAGTGTTGTCCCAGATGGCCGCCTTCGCCACTGATGTTCCTCCCGATCTCTACGCATTTCACCGCTACACCGGGAATTCCACCATCCTCTGACACACTCTAGCTTGCCAGTATCCATTGCCATTCCCAGGTTGAGCCCGGGGCTTTCACAACAGACTTAACAAACCGCCTACGCACGCTTTACGCCCAGTAATTCCGATTAACGCTTGCACCCTCCGTATTACCGCGGCTGCTGGCACGGAGTTAGCCGGTGCTTATTCCTCGGGTACCGTCAGCCGATGGGGGTATTGGCCCCATCGTGTTCTTCCCCGATAAAAGTGCTTTACAACCCGAAAGCCTTCTTCACACACGCGGCATTGCTGGATCAGGGTTGCCCCCATTGTCCAATATTCCCCACTGCTGCCTCCCGTAGGAGTCCGGGCCGTGTCTCAGTCCCGGTGTGGCTGATCATCCTCTCAGACCAGCTAACGATCGTCGCCTTGGTAGGCCGTTACCCCACCAACAAGCTAATCGTACATCGGCTCATCCTGTCGCGTGAGGTCTCCGAAGAGATCCCCCACTTTCACCCGTAGGTCGTATGCGGTATTAGCCCGGGTTTCCCCGGGTTGTCCCCCACAACAGGGCAGATTCCGATGCCTTACTCACCCGTCCGCCACTCGCCATCAAGAGAGCAAGCTCTCTCATGCTGCCGTTCGACTTGCATGTGTTAGGCATGCCGCCAGCGTTCAATCTGAGCCAGGATCAAACTCTTCACTTGAAGTTTTTGACAACCCCGAAGGGCTGTCGATCTTTCTGAAGGTCCGTCACCCAACCCGCAATCTAATCGCTTAAATCACTTAGGTTAAAGGTTTGGACGCTTGCATCATTGGACGTTTCCATCCTCCGCAAGGCGCCCACACAAGTCACCTGCGCACACTGTCAAAGATCATCCTCGAAGCCGCCTTCCGACCGCTTCTGCCCGAAACCTTTCGTCTCAAGCGAGCCGCACATTCTACATCCAAACACCTTGCCGTCAATACCCTTTGGAAACTTTCTTCCGAAGGGCCGGCAAGCGCCTTTGAGCGACTGCGGGCCGCCGATGATACGCCTGGATCGCGCCGACGGGAAGAGGTCACGCCAACTTTTTTTCTCGGAGGCGATCATGCCCCCGGCACGGCACGCTAGACTCGTGGGCTCCGTCCGGCATCCCCAGCGAGGAAGACACCGCATGAAACGTCTTGTGTTGCTCACGGTCATGACGCTGGCGCTCGCTGCCTGCTCCTCCGTAACCCGACCGGATCCCGCGGCGCCGCTGCCGCCGGGCGAGATCCACGTGACCTTGCATGGCCATACATTCAATACGGAGCTGGCCACGACGGACGCGACGCGCGAGCGCGGCCTGATGTTTCGCACGCACATGGCAAAAAACCACGCCATGCTGTTCGTGTTCCGCCAGAGCTATCCACAATCATTCTGGATGAAGAACACGCTGATTCCACTGGACATCCTGTTCTTCGACCAGCAGCGCAAGCTGGTGGCCATGCAATTGAACGCTGCACCCTGCAGGACGAACCCCTGCCCCACCTTCCCCAGCAATGTGCCGGCGCGCTACGTGCTGGAGTTGAACGGGGGAACGGCGGCGGCGATCGGTGCCAGAAAGGGCGACACGCTGAAGATCAAGGGCACGATCGGCGCCGTCCAGTGAACCCCAGGTGCGGCCTGGAGACATCTGCACGTGAGGAATGCCGTTCCGCCTGATTCATGCCCGCGCGGGGTGCTGGAGACTGACTTCGCTGGTGACGGCATGGCACCCCGCATTGATAAGGCACCAGCCGCGATGGCATCTGCTCCGGATGGTCGAACCAGGCGTCATCAAAGGGCACGAACTGTTTCATGGTGGATTCTCCCGCGTGAGTCGGACGGGTTCATGGAAACAGCCGAATACGTCAAAACCATGGCGGGATGGGGCGTGAAGCGGGCACCGCCGTGTCCTGCGGCCGACCCGGGGTCAATCCAGTTCGATCATCTCGAAGTCGTCCTTGGTCACCCCGCAATCCGGGCAGGTCCAAGTGTCCGGTATATCTTCCCAGCGCGTGCCCGGAGGAATGCCCTCATCGGGCAGGCCTTCGGCTTCGTCATAGATGAAGCCGCAAACCACACACATCCATTTGCGCATGATGATCTGGGTGTCGGTCGCAGTCATGAGATCTGGCTAGGGTCAGCTAAGGTGGACTGTCCATTGTCGCAGGTCGACGCGGCCACTGCACCCGTACGAGGAGCTTTTCCATGAATCCCGAGGCCTCTGCACGCGTTCTTCGACGCGGTCTCTACGCCATCACCAACGGCCCCCGCGACGATCTTCTAATCGTATGCGAGGCTGCACTGCGCGGCGGCGCGCGCGTGCTGCAATATCGCGATACCACGCTCGACACATCCCGTCGACGCCGCGAAGCGACCGCACTGGCCGCGCTGTGCGGCAATGCCGGGGTGCCCCTGATCGTGGAAGGCGATATCGAGCTAGCCGCAGCCTGCGACGCCAACGGCGTGCACTTGGGCGATCCGCAGGAGATCGCCCGGGCACGACAGCGACTTGGGCCGCAGGCACTGATCGGCCTGTCCTGCCGTGCCTCAATCGATCTGGCGCACGAAGCTGCCGCGTGCGGCGCGGACTACATCTCCTTCGGCGCGTTCTTCGATTCACCGACACTCCCGCACGCTACGCGTGCGCACGTCTCCCTGCTCGAGGACAGCGCCAAACTGGGGCTGCCACGGGTAGCCATCGGTGGTGTGACCCCGGACAATGGCGCCCGGTTGCTGGCAGCTGGAGCCCAGATGCTGGCCGCAATCAGCAGCGTGTTCGATGCAGCGGACCCGGCCACCGCGGCACGCAATTTCGCCGCTCTTTTCTGAAATCCATGTTCCCCTGACACCCATGTTCCGACACGGACATGCCCCAACTGCGAGTTCCGCATGACCCAAAGCAACCATGACCTCTTTCAGCGTGCCAGCCGGCTGATGCCCGGCGGCGTGAATTCACCGGTGCGCGCATTCAACGCAGTCGGGGGCGAACCCTTCTTCACGGCCCGCGCCGATGGCCCCTGTCTGTGGGATGTGGAAGGCAAGCGCTACATCGATTACGTGGGGTCCTGGGGACCCATGATCGCAGGCCACAATCACCCCGCGGTCCGCGAGGCGGTGGCGCGCGCCATCGGCAACGGCCTGTCGTTCGGCACGCCGTGTGCCGACGAAGTCGCCATGGCCGAAACCCTCGTGGACATGGTGCCGTCCATCGACATGGTGCGCATGGTCAACTCCGGGACCGAAGCCACCATGTCGGCCATTCGCCTGGCGCGCGGCGCAACGGGACGCGGGCTGATCGTGAAATTCGAAGGCGGTTACCACGGCCACGCCGATGGCTTCCTGGTCAAGGCCGGGTCCGGCGCGCTGACTTCCGGTGTACCCAATTCACCGGGCGTACCCAAGGCCGCCGCGGACATGACCCTGACCCTGCCCTACAACGACCTGGCCGCTGCCGAGGCGCTGTTCGCCGCGCAGGGACACGAAATCGCCGCACTCATCATCGAACCGGTGGCGGGCAACATGAACTGCATTCCGCCCGTCGACGGCTATCTCCACGGCCTGCGCAGCCTGTGCACCCGGCACGGCTCGATCCTGATCTTCGATGAGGTGATGACCGGCTTCCGCGTCGCCGCTGGCGGTGCGCAGACGCACTACGGCGTGACCCCGGACCTGACCACCCTCGGCAAGATCATCGGTGGCGGCATGCCGGTGGGTGCCTTCGGCGGTCGTCGCGACCTGATGCAGCAGATCGCGCCCACCGGCCCGATCTACCATGCCGGCACCCTGAGCGGGAATCCTGTGGCCATGGCGGCGGGGCTTGCGGTCCTCCAGCTGGTACGCGAACCCTGCTTCCACGACGCCCTAGCGCGAAAGACGGAAACACTCACCACCGGCCTGCAGACACTGGCCGACGACGCGGGGGTCCCCTTCAGCACGCACCGTGTCGGCGGCATGTTCGGCCTGTTTTTCCATCGCGGACCGGTCACCAGCTTCGAAGAGGCCACCAGCGTCGACATGCAGGCGTTCAAGCGCTTCTTTCACGGCATGCTGGAGCGCGGAGTCTACATGGCCCCAAGCGCATTCGAAGCCGGCTTCATGTCGTCGGCACACGGCGACGCGGAAATCGATGCCACACTGGATGCGGCGCGCGCGGTGATGCCGTCCCTGGTCGCTTGAGGTCATGCGACGCCGACGGGGGGATCGGCGTCGCAGACGACTTCTCACCAACTTCCGGTGTTGGACATCGACGCCCACGGTTCGCGTTCTGGCAGCGCATTGCCCTTCTGCAGCAACTCCACCGAAATCAGATCCGGTGAGCGCACGAACGCCATGTGCCCGTCACGGGGTGGCCGGTTGATGGTCACGCCCATCCCCTGCAGGTGCTCGCACAGCGCGTAGATATCGTCCACCGCAAAGGCAAGGTGGCCGAAGTTGCGCGCCGACCCGTATCCCTCGTCGCCGTCCCAATTGTAGGTCAGCTCCACCTCGGCCTGGGGATTCTCCGGCGGCGCAAGATAGATCAGCGTGAATCGTCCCTTGGGCACCTCATTCCGGCGGACCTCGGTCAGCCCGAGTCCGTCGCACCAGAAGCGCAGGGACTCATCAAGGTCACGGACGCGTACCATGGCATGCAGATATTTCACGGTAAAGATCTCCTCAGGAACGATGATTCGGACGCATTGATCTGGCGTTGCAGGGGCAGCATTGCAACAGCATGGAGTCGGCTCAACCCTGCACCCATGCTGCAATCGCCGCGCGCAGTCGGCGCTCTCCCTCGTCCATCTCCGCGTCGGTGATATTCAACGCCGGCAGCAGGCGCAGCACATCCGCGCCCGCCTGCAGCACCAGCAGGCCGTGGGCGGCGGCCACATCCAGCAATTCGGACATGCGTCCGCGATAGCGCGCCGACAACCCGGCGCCCAGCATCAATCCACGGCCCCGAATGTCATCGAAGGTTCCGTGCTCTTCATCGATCGACCGCAATACCGCGTGCAACCGCTGCGACTGGCGCCGCACGTTCTGCGCGATCCCGGCCGACGCCAGCTTGCGCAGCACCACCCGCGCCACGGCACAGGCCAGCGGATTGCCACCGAATGTGCTGCCGTGCGCGCCGGCCTGCATGCGCGTGGCGACGGCGGGTCCGGCCAGCAAGGCGCCGACAGGCAATCCGCCGCCCAGAGCCTTGGCCAGGGTCATGATGTCCGGCCGCACCCCGTCATGCATGTGTGCGAACAAGACGCCGGTGCGCGCCATGCCGCACTGGATTTCATCGACAACCAGCAACGCCTCGTGTGCATCGCACAGACGACGCACGTGCGACAGAAAGCCCTCCGCGGCAGGAATCACCCCACCCTCGCCCTGCACCGGTTCCACCATCACCGCGGCAACATCACCTGCAGCCATGGCATCGCGCAACGCGGCCACATCGTTGAACGGCACATGGCGAAAACCGCCGGGCAACGGTTCGTACCCGGCCTGGTACGCCGGCCGTGCCGTCGCCGTCACCGCTGCCAGGGTACGCCCGTGAAACGAGCCTTCGAACGTGACGATCACGCGCTTGTCCGGCGCACGGCCCTGATCGGTCGCCCAGCGCCGTACCAGCTTGATCGCTGCCTCGTTGGCTTCGCTGCCCGAATTGCACAGGAAGACGCGCTCGGCGAATCCGGAGGCCTCCACCAGCTCCTGCGCCAGGCGCAGCGGCGGCTCGGTATAGAACACGTTGCTGGCATGCCACAGCTTGTCCGCCTGTTCGCTCAGCGCGGCCTTGAGATCCGCATCCTGATGGCCCAGCGCATTGACGGCGATGCCCGCGCCGAAATCAATGTAGCCCCGCCCTGCGGTATCCCATACCCGCGATCCCCTGCCATGATCCAGAACCACCTCCCGTGGCCGGTAGACCGGCAACCAGTAACGGTGTCCCAGGGCGACCAGCGCATGTTCCTGTTTGTTGTCTGACATCTTGCTCACAGCGTGGAAAACGGTCTGCACAGTATGGCGGAGGGGACGGGAGCGAAGGTTGCGATGATATGGCGTACGGTCATGAATCGCTGTCACTCGCGCTGATAGCGCGGCAAGATGTCGCGCAGCTCCCTCAGGCGCTGCACGGGATCCGTGGTTTCCAGCATGGCCTGACGCTCGGACGGATCCAGCGGCAGCAGTTCGGCCAGACGAAAACCCACCCAGCTGGCATCGTCGTACAGCGCATGCGACTCGTGCTGCCAATCCGGTTTCATCTGCTCGACCAGACGCTGCAGAATCGTCGCCAGCAGCGCCAGCTCGGGAGGGACCTGCACGGACGTCTCCGGTTCCCAGCACGATACGTCTCCCCGAACCAGCCCGTTGCTGCGCACGCGTGCCTGACGCACGCGGAATCGCTCGCCGCCCACCGCGGTGATGCCCAGAAGGCCATCTGGCAACGTGTAGAAATCCGCCACGCTGGCAAGCGTTCCCACGGCCGCCGGCACCGCAGTACCTCCCGCTTCGCGACCTTCCAGGATCAGGCAGACGCCGAACCCCAGGCCCGAGCGGGCGCACTCGCGCAACATGTCGAGATACCGCGGTTCGAAAATGCGCAGCTGCAACTGCGCACCGGGGAACAGCACGCTGGACAGCGGAAACAAGGGCAGGTCATCGAGCAGGACACTGGAAGAAGCCATACCGCCAGTCTAGTGCCGTTTTGCCGATCTGTTTGCCGATCTCTGCGCAGCCATTGACGTCGACCCCTGTCATGGAGGACATGAAGGAATGGTGGCGAGTCGTGAGGAACAGGGCGCGCAGACGGCCGGTCCCTCGATCATGCGGATTCGCAGCTCGACCCGCCCGCCTGTACCCCCCCCTGGACCGCGCCAGAAGGCGCCGCCTCCCGCAGAGAGTCGCATGACGACTGCGCCCGCAGCCGCAACGGGATCAGGCGGATCGCGGATTGTCGCGCAGCACCTCGACGAAACGCCGCGGCGCGCCCTCGAAGCCGCCGTTGGACATGAACACCACGTGGTCCCCCGGCCGTACCGACTCCCTCAGTCCCGCCAGGAGGGCCTCGATGTCGTCGACCACGCGGCCCTCACAGTGCAGGGCGTCCACCACGCGATGCGCGTCCCACGGCACGTCGGCCCGTTGCAGGAGCGCCACGGCATCCGCGTCGACCAGCGACGGCGCCAGCTGCGCTGCATGGGCCCCGTGTCGCATGGAATAGGAGCGTGGCTCCAGCGCCACCACGATGCGCTCCTTCCCCACCCGCGCGCGCAAACCGGCCAGTGTGGCTGCAATCGCGGTGGGATGATGGGCGAAGTCGTCGTATACGCGCACGCCGTCGATCTCGCCCAGGACTTCCATGCGCCGTTTTACGTTGGCGAACCCGGCAAATGCGGACAACGACGCCACAGGGTCGGCGCCCGCCGCCGTCGCCGCCGCCAGGGCCGCCAGCGCGTTCATCACGTTGTGGCGACCCAGCAGAGACCAGTGCACGCGCCCGATCTCTGCATCACCGCGCAGCACCGCAAACGACGAGCCGTCCTCTTCCAGCAGTCGGGCGCGCCAGTCGCCGCGTTCGATGCCGAAGGTTTCCACGGGTGTCCAGCATCCCATCTCGAGCACCTCGGCCAGACGCGCATCCTCGGCGTTGACGATCAACCGTCCGTTGCCGGGCACCGTGCGCACCAGATGATGGAACTGACGCTGGATGGCCGCCACATCCGGAAAGATGTCGGCATGATCGAATTCCAGATTGTTGAGGATCGCCACCCGCGGGCGGTAGTGCACGAACTTGGAACGCTTGTCGAAAAACGCCGTGTCGTACTCGTCCGCTTCGATCACGAACACCTTTTCGCCGCTGTCGTTGCCGAGCCGCGCCGACACCCCGAAGTTTCCCGGCACGCCTCCGATCAGGAACCCGGGCTCCATCCCGGCACACTGCAGCAGATGCGCCAGCAAACTGCTCGTCGTGGTCTTGCCGTGCGTCCCGGCCACCGCCAGCACATCGCGCCGGGCCAGCACCTGCTCACCCAGCCACTGCGGCCCGGAGATGTAGTCGAGCTTTGCGTCGAGCATGTACTCCACGGAGGGATTGCCGCGCGTCATGGCGTTGCCGACCACAACCTGATCCGGCGCGGGATCGAGATGCGTCGCGTCATAGCCTTGGGTCAGTGTGATGCCCAGCGCCGCCAGTTGCGTGCTCATCGGCGGATAGACGTTGGTATCGCTGCCTTCGACGGTGTGCCCAAGCTCGCGCGCCAAAGCGGCCACGCCGCCCATGAAGGTGCCGCAGATGCCGAGAATATGCAGACGCATGCGTGATGTGGTGCTTCCCATTGGTTGATCCATTCAGCGAGTCGCCGGGTGCGCAATTGCAGGCCGCATTCGCGCAGGAAGGTGGTTCATTTTCAAACGGGCGCAACCCTGCCGACGCGTCCCCTGTGGAAACAAGGTGGACTGGTCATGGCTGCGATGTGACGTTTGGCCAACGTCGACATTCCGTGGCGGCACGCGGCACGTGGCCCAGGCAGATACGCCGGGCTCTGCTGAATGTCTCGAGGAACACGAAGCACCACACAGGGAACCGTGCAGCCAGAGATGACGCAGAACCCGTCAGCCGTTGGCAGTCAGCCCGGCCGCCGCCAGAGCGTTCATGATGTGCGCGAACACCGCATCCAGCGACCCCACCCCATCGACGCTGCGCAACATGTCGCGCTGGTCGTACCAGTCGGCCACCGGCGCGGTCTGTTCGGCATAGATCCGCAGCCGCTTGCGCACCACTTCGGGGTTGTCGTCGGCACGACCCTCGGCCTCGTAGCGCTCTTCGCAGCGTTTGATGATCTCCTCGCTGGGCACCTCCAGCTTCACCACCGTATCCAGCGGCATGTGCAGGCGCTCCAGCAGGCTGTCCAGCGCTTCGACCTGGGTCAGGTTGCGCGGATAGCCATCGAGGATGAAGCCGTTGGCGGCATCGGGCTCTTCCAGACGGTCCTCGAGGATCCCCAGCATGATGTCATCGGAGACCAGATGGCCGGCATCCATGACAGCCTTGGCCTTCAGCCCCAGCTCGCTGCCGGCAGCCACGGCCGAACGCAGCATTTCGCCAGTGGAGATGTGGGGAACGTTGAGTTCCTCTTTCAGACGGGCCGCTTGGGTGCCTTTGCCCGAACCGGGCGCACCGAGTAGGACGAGTCGCATAATGCTCCACAATGCTCCGCGTCGACGCCACCTCGGCGCCCGGACGGAACTACAGGACAATGGCGCATGAAGGTAGCGTCTGGCGCCCGGCGAGTCAATCGAATGCTGCATCCGGGTGCCTGTATCTAGTTGTCCATACAAAGGATTTCTCCGAACCATGCGGGCGCCAGGTGAAACCACAGGCAGATCAATGCGCGACACGCCACGGGGCAGCCCGCGGCGCGCCGAAATGACACGCCGGGCCTGCCGGTGCAGACTCTGCGATATCGGCTTCGATGGAGTGGCTCATGTCCAAAGGTGGTTTGTTGTATGCACAGTCCGGCGGCGTGACGGCCGTCATCAATGCCACGGCCGCCGCCGTGATCGCGGCGGCCCGCACTCGCGGCGTCAAGCCGCTGGCCGCACGCAACGGCATTCTCGGCGCCCTGCGCGAGGACCTGATCGATGCGGCGAAAATCTCCAGATCCGATCTCGCTGCGCTGCGCCACACGCCCGGTGGCGCGTTCGGCTCCTGCCGCTACAAGCTGGGGGACCCGAGTGAGCGGCGCGCCGAATACCAGCGCCTGATCGATGTCTTTCGCGCCCACGACATCCGGTATTTCCTGTACAACGGCGGCAACGATTCGGCCGACACCGCGCTGAAGGTGTCGCAGGTAGCCCGTTCCATGGGTCATGACCTCGCCTGCATCGGCGTCCCCAAGACCGTCGACAATGATCTGGCCGTCACCGATTGCTGTCCCGGTTTCGGTTCGGTGGCCAAGTACACTGCACTGGCCGTGCGCGAGGCCAGTCTGGACGTGGCCTCCATGGCCGACACCTCCACCCGCGTATTCATCCTCGAAGCCATGGGCCGGCACGCGGGCTGGATCGCCGCCGCTGCGGGGCTGGCCGGCGAGGAGCGCGATGCGGCGCCGCACCTGATCCTGTTCCCCGAGCGCACATTCGATCGGCACGATTTTCTGCACAAGGTGCGCGGCATCGTGGATCGGGTCGGCTACTGCACCGTGGTCGCCTCGGAGGGCATCCGCGATGCCGACGGGCATTTCCTCGCCGAAAGCGCCGCGCGCGATGCCTTCGGCCATGCCCAGTTGGGCGGGACCGCGCCGGTGCTCGCCGGCATGGTGCAGGACACACTGGGCCTGAAGTGCCACTGGTCGGTACCGGATTACCTGCAGCGCTCGGCGCGGCATGTGGCCTCGAAAGTGGACGTGGAGCAAGCCGTGGCGGTGGGCACGACCGCCGTGGACTACGCGCTGGATGGCCGGAACGGCACGATGCCCGTCATCGTGCGCACTTCGGACGCACCGTACCGCTGGCGCATCGAGCCGGTGGCGCTAAAACGTATTGCCAACCGCGAGAAGAAGATGCCCGCCAGCTTCATTCGTCGCGACGGTTACGGCATCACCGCAGCGGCACGCCGCTATCTGGCGCCGCTGATCCGGGGCGAGGCTCCGCCACCGTTCGGCCGCGACGGATTGCCCAGGTACGTGACGCTCGACCATGTGATGCTGGAAAAGAAACTTGCGCCCTGGTCGCAGGCTTGACGCAGACCTCTGCCCGCTGGGCGCACTGCGCTATCCTTGTGCCTTTCCCAATGCGCCCGTGCAGATAAATGACCGCAGACGACGAAAAGCGCCGCGCCGGCGAAGCCGCCATCCGCTATGTCGAAGACGACAGCGTCATCGGCGTCGGCACCGGCTCCACCGTCGCGTTCTTCATTGAAGCACTGGCAAAGATCAAGCACCGCATCAATGGCGTGGTTTCCAGTTCCGAACGATCCAGCGAACAGTTGCGCGGTCATGGTATTCCGCTGCTGGACCTCAATGCCGTCGGGCCGCTGCCGCTGTACATCGATGGCGCCGACGAATGCGATGCCCACAAACGTCTCATCAAGGGCGGAGGGGCTGCGCTCACCCGTGAAAAAATCGTGGCAGCCGCCAGCAAGCAGTTCGTCTGCATCGTCGATTCCAGCAAACGCGTGGATGTGCTGGGACGATTTCCGCTGCCGGTGGAGGTGATTCCCATGGCACGCAGTCACGTGGCGAGGCAGATTGCAAAACTGGGTGGCCATCCCGTGTGGCGCGAGGGCGTGGTCACCGACAACGGCAACTGGATCCTGGACGTGCATGGCCTGTCCATCACTGATCCGACCGCGCTTGAAACCGAGCTGGACTGCATTGCCGGGGTCGTTGCAAATGGCGTGTTCGCGCAACGACCTGCCGACATCGTCTTGGTCGGCGACGCGCTCCTGTAACACGCCCGACCCTCACGGATCAGCCACACTGCAGTACCCTGCCTCCGTCGCCCCAGCGCACGGCATGCGGCCGGCAAATGGCGGCACGGCGCTTGCATCGCGCGTCGCCGTCTGCTGCTAGTGCCGGTGGCAAGAGAGGGGCTGAGGCGAGCGAGGACATACCCAACAGCAGGCGTCCGATGGCGTTGCAGTTGATCCACGGCAACCGCATGCGACACATCGTCGCCAGATTCTTGAACACAACCGAACTCCCCGCTCCCGGACAAAGCCGGCGCCCTCCGTATTCAGCATCAATGTAAGTAACCGGGACGAAAATGCGGCAAAAACATCGAGGAATATCCCACATGCTGCAGCTCAACCCCCCCATTCCGATGAACACCCCGAAAGGCGAAGGTTTCGCCCACATCCTGATCGATTACGGCCCCGAATCGGATCTCTACTGGACGGTGCTGATCACGCAGACGGGTGAAATCTGGACATACGCCAACCGCTACGTCCGCGCCTCGAAAAACATCACTCTGGGGCGGACACACCCGGACTCCCCGCAAGAACCCGTGAAAGGAACGGTTCCGATGCGTCCGGTCGGTTGATACGGACGCGCCCCCGGGCAGCGGAAGCCATCATGAAGGGCTGTGGGCTTCGTCCAATCCGACGGTCAGACAGTCCGCCTGCCTTCCTTCCAGCCAAACAAAAGGCCCCGCACGAAGCGGGGCCTTTTGTTTGGCTGGGAGACCAGGATTCGAACCTGGATAGGCAGAGTCAGAGTCTGCAGTCCTACCGTTAGACGATCTCCCAATCTTTGCCTGCCGCGCTGCTCTGACTGATGGCGCGGCAGGGTCCGAGCGCGGTGATCAGCGCTTGGAGAACTGGGTGGCGCGGCGGGCCTTGTGCAGACCGACCTTCTTGCGCTCGACTTCGCGGGCGTCGCGGGTCATGAAACCTGCGCGGCGCAACGGCGTCTTCAATGTCTCGTCATATTCCACCAGCGCGCGGGAGATGCCGAGACGGATGGCGCCGGCCTGGCCGGTGGTTCCACCGCCGGTCACGGTGACCTTGAAGTCGAACGTGTCGTTCATCTCGGTCAGGTTCAGTGGCTGGCGAACGATCATGCGCGAGGTCTCGCGGCCGAAGAATTCGTCCAGCGGCTTGCCGTTGACCACGATCTGTCCGCTGCCCTTGCGCATGAACACGCGTGCGGCGGAGGATTTACGGCGACCGGTGCCATAGTTCTGAGCTTGCTGAGTTGCCATGTTGAACCCTTAGATTTCCAGCGCCTGAGGCTGCTGTGCGGTGTGCGGATGCTCGCTGCCATTGTAGACCTTGAGCTTGCGGTACATCGCACGGCCCAGGGGATTTTTCGGCAACATGCCCTTGACGCCGATCTCGATCACGCGCTCGGGATGCTTGGCCAGCATGTCGCGCAATGTCATGGTCTTGAGGTTGCCCACATAACCGGTGAAACGGTGATAGAGCTTGTCATCCATCTTGCGACCGGTGACGTTGATCTTGTCGGCGTTGATCACGACGAGGTAGTCGCCGGTATCCACGTGCGGCGTGTACTCGGGCTTGTGCTTGCCGCGCAGGCGACGAGCCAGCTCGGTGCACAGGCGACCGAGCGTCTTGCCCGTGGCATCGACCACAAACCAGTCGCGCTTGACGCTTTCAGGCTTGGCGCTGAACGTCTTCATCTCGAAAATACCTGTTGGCCGCCCTTCGGAAGGCGAGCGGAAAAGTGTCAAAACGAAAGGCGCGAAAGAATAGCGGAAAGCCAAGCCTCGCGCAACTCCGCCGGGGTGGCGGCGTGCTGAACGCGAACTATAGCATGCCGATCTGCCGGTACGCACCTTTATGTGGAGCAAAACCTCGATATCCTCTCCTGCCACAGGTACCAGCCACTTCATCTGCCAGTCGGGCGCCGACTGGATAATATCCCGTGCCCCATGGACAACCCTCACCCCCGACAACCGGAGCGAACATGACCGCACGCACCCTCAATCGTCTCGATCGCGCCCTGATCCGCATGCAACACGCCATGGAGGCCATTGGCGGCACGCCGCTGGCGCGACGCCCGTCGCCCGGCAATCTGCATCCGAGCGCCGAGCTGAGTGACGAGCAGCGCAGCCATGCGGCGGGGCTGATGCGTATCAACCACACGGGCGAGGTGTGCGCGCAGGCGCTGTATGTGGGGCAGGCAATGCTGGCCAAACATGTCGATACCCGGGCCCACCTGCTGCACGCGGCGCGCGAGGAAACCGATCACCTGGCATGGTGCGCACAGCGCCTGCGCGAACTGCAGAGTCACCCCAGCCGCCTCAATGCACTGTGGTATGCGGGCAGTTTCAGCATCGGCGCGGCCGCTGCGGCATTCAGCGATCGCGTCAGCCTGGGGTTCGTGGTCGAGACGGAGCGCCAGGTGGAAGCGCATCTGGATGATCATCTGCGCCGTTTGCCCGATGTCGACGCACGTTCACGCGCCGTGCTGGAGCAGATGCAATCCGACGAGGCGCGGCATGCGGAACAGGCGCAGCAGCGGGGCGGCCAGCGGCTGCCCATGCCGGTCGCCGCACTCATGCACACGGCATCGAAGGTCATGAAGGCAGTTGCCTACCGCATCTGACCATCACCCATGGTCGACGCGTGCGCGGCCACACGTGGCGCCGCTCCGCCGAGTCGTGGAGCCCGGGCCCCCGTCCCGAGGAACACGCGGATCGGCCGCGGTCGCCTGCCTCCCGCCGCAGATCGATCCCGCCAGCCCTGCCCCGCGGACCCCGCCTATACCAGGTTACGCCCGTGGAACAGCTCCTCGATCTCGCGCTTGAGCAGCGATTCGATGCGACGACGATCCTTGAACGACAGATCGTGCGCGCTGGCCTCGAAAAGGTAGGTATCCAGGTCCGCATCCTTCACATGCATCTTGGTGTGGAACATGTTCTCCTGGTACACGTTCACGTCGAACATCTCGTACTTGGAGCGGATGTGCCGCGCCAGGTAATCCTGGATCGAGTTGATCTTGTGGTCGATGTAGTGCTTCTTGCCCTTCACGTCGCGGGTGAAGCCGCGCACGCGGTAATCCATGATGACGATATCGGACTCGAAGCTGTCGATCAGGTAGTTCAACGCGCGCAGCGGCGAGATCACGCCGCAGGTGGCCACGTCGATATCCGCACGGAAGGTGGCGATGCCATTGTGCGGATGCGTTTCCGGATAGGTATGGACGGTAATGTGGCTCTTGTCCAGATGCGCCACGGCACCGGAGATCGAATCGCGGCCGAGCTTGTCCACCACCGGCTCCTCGGAAATGAGGATGGTGACCGAGGCGCCCTGCGGATCGTAGTCCTGACGCGCGATGTTGAGCACGTTGGCGCCGATGATGTCGGCCACGTCGGTGAGGATCTGGGTCAGGCGATCAGCGTCGTAGGCTTCATCGATGTACTCGATGTAGCGCTGACGCTGTTCCCTGGAAACGGCGTAGCAGACGTCATAGATGTTGAAGCTCAAGGCCTTGGTCAGGTTGTTGAAACCCTGGAGCCTCAGGCGCGGAATCGGTTTGACCACGACTGCTCCTGTGGGCCGTTGGACGGCAGCACGAAGTGATGGCGGCGGACTCGTGAATCCCCGCAAGGGACGCATCCGCGAACGCGCAGGTCCGCGGCCTGATCTGTTTCGACATCGACAGCACGGCCGGTCATCGAACCGTGGATTATGCGCCATGCACCCCATGATTTGAAGACGCAGTCCGCGCGGACCTGCGCGCAGACCTGAATGGGCCGAACATGAGGCCCCGCCCATCCGGCACCGTAGTTGTGTACCATGCGGGAAGGGCGAGGCCGCTGGTCCTGGCGCGGACAATTGGGGAAAACACAGGTTGCCCGTTACTTCTTTCAAGTTCTATCGGACGCATTTCCGTGGCCCAATTAAAATATTTGCTACAGCAGAACTTCATGTCACAGCAAGCCCCGCAGGGCTTGGCGGCAGACCCGGCGTCGATGGAACGCTTTCTGGCGCAATGCCACCGTCGGCGCTACCCCAGCAAGACCGCCATCATGCGGCCGGGGGATCCGGCAACCACGTTGTATTTCGTGATCGAGGGGTCGGTCACCGTCTGTACCGAGGACGAGGACGGACGCGAACTGATTCTGGCCTATATCAACCGGGGCCAGTTCATTGGCGAAATGGGGCTGTTCGTCGAACAGTCGCAGCGCGAATCCCTGGTCCGCACCCGCACGCCCTGCGAGCTGGCGGAAATCAGTTACGAGCGACTGTTCCAGCTGTTCGACTCCACACTGCACGAGGAGTGCCCCAGGCTGCTCTTTTCCATCAGCGTGCAGCTGACCAAGCGCCTGCTGCAGACCTCCCGTCAGGTGCGGCGGATGGCGTTCATGGATGTCTCCCACCGCGTCTCTCGCACGCTGCTGGACTTGTGCGAGGAACCGGACGCGATGACCCATCCGGAGGGTACCCAGATCCGCATTTCACGGCAGGAGCTGAGCCGCATCGTCGGCTGCTCGCGGGAGATGGTCGGACGGGTCCTCAAGCAGCTCGAGGAGCAGCGCATGATCGACGTTTCCGGCAAGACCATCGTGGTGCTGGGCACGCGTTGAACCGCCATCGATGCATGCGGCGAAGCTGCATCTGCAGTGGCGCATATATATGCACGCAGGATGACGCACGCATGATCGCAGGCAACGAGCCGCACGCACCGGCCTCAGTGCCAGTCCACCCGCGTCACGCTGCGCCCCAGTATCCGCTCGACGCGCTTGCACCACGCTGGCGAGGCGTTGACCAGCACCACCTCGCGCGACTCGCGCAGCATGGGCAGATCAAAGTCGGAATCGCCGTACGCCACGTCCCATGGCGGAACCACGCCCAGCGTCCGCAATGACTCGACTTTGCGCACGCCCACATTGTGCAAAGTCACGCGCATGCCCAACCGCCCGGGCGTGAGCCGCGAGCCGAGCAGCGGCTGGTCGGCCAGACCCAGCTCGCGGAACAGGCTGCGCACCAGGTGGTCCTCGCATCCGGTGACCACGATCACGCGATCGCCCTCAGCCAGGTGCTGCCGCAACCTCGTCAGTGCGGCGCGATGGAACCGGCCGGGCTGACGTGCCAGCTCAATGCCGAACTCGCGCGCGAGTGCCCGGTATCTCGGCTCCGATACACCCACCAGCACGGCAAATATCAGCGCCCGCTCCACCCAGCGCCGGGTGAGCAACAGGCTGGGCAACAATGGCAACGCCAACAGCAGTCCCAGACCCAGCCGCCACCGTGCGCGCTTGAAGCGCGCCCGCACGAACTCGGCAAACGCATCGCCGCGCAGCAACACGCCGTCGAAATCGAACAGCACGACACGATGCGCCGCTGCGTCCGCCTGCAGCATGCCCCCTGGTGCATCCATCTTTTTCAGTGCCCGAAAAACAGCCGGCGCAGCTCGACACCAGGGTCGGCAGCGCGCATGAAGACCTCGCCCACCAGAAAGGCGCCGATGCCACCGGCGCGCAGCTGCGCCACATCCTCCTGCGTACTGATCCCGCTCTCGGTGACCAGCACGCGTTCGCCGGGAACGCGATCACGCAGCGCAAGCGTGGTGTCCACGTGCGTCTCGAACGTGCGCAGATCGCGGTTGTTGATGCCGATCAGCGATGCCGGCACGGCCAGCGCCCGCTCCAGCTCATCCGCGTCATGCACTTCCACCAGCACATCCAGATCCAGCTCGGCGGCAACCAGGCTGAGCTCCAGCAACGTGGCGTCATCCAGCGCTGCCACGATCAACAGGATGCAGTCGGCACCGATGGCACGCGCCTCCAACACCTGATACGGATCGATGGTGAAATCCTTGCGCAGCACCGGCAACGCACAGGCATCGCGCGCCTGCTGCAGATAGGCATCGCACCCCTGGAAAAAATCCACGTCGGTCAGCACCGACAGGCAACTGGCCCCTCCGGCCGCATAGCTGCGCGCAATCGCCGCCGGATCGAAATCGGCACGGATCACGCCCTGGCTGGGGCTGGCCTTCTTGACCTCCGCGATGACGCCCGGGCGACCGGCATCCATCGATGCTTCCAGCGAGGTGGCGAACCCGCGAGTGTCGGGCATGCCCGCGCACCGGGCCCGCAGCTCGTCGATGGAGGTCCGCGCCTGCCGCTGGGTGATCTCCTCGGCCTTGCGGGCGAGGATGCGGTCGAGAATGGTACTCATGCAATGTCCACAGTCAGGCCTGCGTCGGGGTACGAATCAGGATGGGACGCCGGAAAGCTGCTGCGTGGCGGCCACGAAAGCCTCCATTTTCGCACGCGCGGCGCCGCTGATGATCGCATCCCGCGCCCGCTCCATGCCGTCGGCCAGCGATGCGACCACATTGCCGGCGTACAGCGCCGCACCCGCATTCAAGGTGACGATATCGCGCGGCACGCCCGGAGCGCCGGTCAGCACCTCCATCACCATTGCCTTCGACTGACCGGGATCGTCCACGCGCAGGTTGCGGCTTGAGGCCATCTGCAGGCCGAAATCTTCCGGTTCGATGGCATATTCGCGGATCACGCCGTCCTTCAACTCGCCGATCAGCGTGGCCCCGCCCAGCGAGATCTCGTCCAGTCCGTCGCGGCCATAGACCACCAGCGCATGCGAGGCGCCGAGACGCTCGAGCACGCGAATCTGGATACCCACCAGGTCTTCGTGGAATACGCCCATGAGGATGTTCGGTGCGCCCGCCGGATTGGTCAGCGGCCCCAGGATATTGAACAGTGTCCGCACCCCCATCTCGCGGCGCACCGGTGCCACCACCCGCATCGCCGGGTGATGATTGGGCGCGAACATGAAGCCGATGCCCGTCTCATCCAGGCATCTGGCCACCTGCTGCGGCGTCAGGTCGATGCGCGCACCCAGCGCTTCCAGCAGATCGGCACTTCCCGACTTCGACGAGACACTGCGGCCACCGTGTTTGGCCACTTTCGCCCCTGCCGCCGCAGCAACAAACATGGCCGTGGTGGAAATATTGAAGCTGGCGGCACCATCGCCGCCGGTACCCACGATATCGACCAGATGCGCCCTGTCTTGCACGGGAACCGGCGTCGCCAGTTCGCGCATCACGCGCGCCGCGCCGGTGATCTCGCCAATGGTCTCCTTCTTCACGCGCAAGCCGGTGATGATGGCGGCGGTCATCAGCGGACTGACCTCGCCTGCCATGATCTGGCGCATCAACTCGATCATCTCGTCGTGGAAGATCTCGCGGTGCTCTATGGTGCGCTTGAGCGCTTCCTGCGGAGTCATCGCCATATCAATGATTGCCTCGTGGAACGGAGTCTCAGGCCGCCTGCGGCAGCGCCGCCTGCAGAAAGTTGCGCAGCATGTCGTGACCGTGCCGCGTCAGGATCGACTCGGGATGAAACTGCACGCCCTCGATGGGCAAACTGCGGTGGCGAAAACCCATGATCTCGTCCACGCGGCCGTCGTCCGGCCCTCCATCGGCACGTTCCGTCCACGCGGTCAGCTCCAGACAATCCGGAATCGAATCGGGCGCCACCACCAGCGAGTGGTAGCGCGTGGCCTCGAACGGATCGGGCAACCCGGCGAAGACGCCGACACCGGTATGACGAATCGGTGATGTCTTGCCGTGCATGATCTGCCGCGCCCGCTGCACCGTGCCGCCGAACGCCTGGCCGATGGCCTGATGACCCAGGCACACGCCAAAAATCGGGATCTGCCCGCCCAGCTTGCGGATCAGCTCCAGCGACACGCCCGCATCGTCCGGCGTACCGGGGCCGGGAGAAATGACGATGTGCTCGGGCGCCATGCGGCGTATGGCATCCACATCCAGCACATCATTGCGCACCACGCGCACGTCCTGACCCAATTCACCCAGGTACTGCACCAGGTTGAAGGTGAAGCTGTCGTAGTTGTCGATCATCAGCAGCATGAGCCGATCCGTCGGTTTCTGTACAGGTAGGGCATGTCAGGGTAGCGCCAAATCACAGGGTGCCGACAGCCGCAAACTGTCGATTGTGCGGCGAGGGCGGTTGCGGCTCAAGCGAAGTTTGGCCATAAGGCGCACCACCCATCATGCTGCGTGCATCGAACGGGCGCGCTCGGCGCCTGGTTCGGCCCCATTCGTTCTTCCGGAGCACGTCATGCAGCGTCATGCCTTCGTCCTGTTTCTGAGCGCGGCCTGCGGGCTGGGCCTTGCCGCAACCGCGGCGCGGGCCACAGCCCAGGATGCCCCACCGACCAGCAGCACGCCCACCCATGCCGACACCGCTGCATCGACGCCGGCCCCAGCGGCAAGCACCGCGTCACCGGCGGCCCTCACCTCGGCAACGCAACCGCCCATGGCCGGCACGGGAGCGGTACAGCCGCTGGGCCCGGACCTCGAAGAGGTCACCTATCCCTACCCGGTGCAAAGGTATCGCTTCAAGAGTCAGCGCCAAGCCGTGCAAATGGCATACATGGATGTGCAACCGACCAGCCCCAACGGCCAGGTAGCCCTGCTGCTGCACGGCAAGAATTTCTGCAGCAACTACTGGCACGGCACCATCAAGGCGCTGACCAAGGCCGGCTACCGCGTGATCGCGCCGGATCAGATCGGGTTCTGCAAATCCAGCAAGCCCGCCGGCTACCAGTACAGTTTTCAGCAGCTGGCTGCCAACACGCACGACCTGCTGAGTTCGCTGAAGATCGGAGCCGTCACTGTCATCGGCCATTCCATGGGCGGCATGCTGGCCATGCGCTACGCGCTGATGTACCCGCGCGGTGTCGACAAGCTGGTGCTCGTGGACCCGATGGGGCTGGAGGACTGGCAGGCCAAGGGCGTGCCGTGGCGCAGTATCGACGACTGGTATGCCAAGACCCGGAAAACCAACCTCGCCAGCATCCGCGCCTATCAGAAGAAGTTCTACTACAACGGCACATGGACCCCCGCGTATGCACGCTGGGCGCGTCTGCAGGCAGGCATGTACAAGGGACCGGGTCGCGACAAGGTGGCATGGGCCGCAGCCAAGACCTACGCCATGATCTACACCGAGCCGGTGGTCCATGAACTGGAAAACATCCGTGTGCCCACGACCCTGATCATCGGTCAGAATGACCATACATCACTGGGGCACGATATGGCGCCGCCGACCGTCGCCGCCAGGCTGGGCAACTATCGCAAGCTGGAAGTGGAGGCAGCGAGCACCATCCCCGACGCGACCCTCATCAAACTGCCCAATCTCGGACACGCGCCGCAAATCCAGGATCCACAACGTTTCGACGCCGCACTGGATCAGGCACTGGGCATCCAGGCAGGCACCACGCCGAACTCCGCCAGCTCCAGCGGCACACCGCCAGGCGCCGGATCATCTGCACCCTCCGCGCCCGGCTCCACGCCCGCTCCGGCCGCATCCGCCGCACCAGCAACGTCCATCCCGGCCCCAGCCAGCGCCCAGTCCGGCAGCGGCATCAACGGCGTCATGGACAGCAACTCCACCGACCGCGGCATGACACATGACGGACCCGCCGCCGCAAGCACCAGCCCGCTGCCATCCTCCGCGCCTGTGACAACTGGCAGCGGCGGGCCGCGCTGACCCGGAGCGGCTCCCGTTGCGGCCCGGGACGCACTGGACATTGCATCGCTCTGCACGGAGCGCTGCGCTGGCAGCGCTCGCGGCCCTGGCGCTGGTCGGCTGCTCCACGCTGAGCTATTACGCGCACCTGGCGCATGGCGAAGCCAGCCTGCTGGCCAGGCGCACGCCGATCCCGCAAGTCATTGCCAGCAACACCACCCCGCCCCGCTTGCGCCAGCGCCTGCAACTGGCGCTGCGGGCGCGCCGTTTCGCCTCCGCTCACCTGCACCTGCCGCGCAACCGCAGCTACACCACATACGCCGACATCCAGCGGCCGTTCGTGATGTACAACGTGTTCGCCACCCCGGCGTTGTCGCTCAAGCCGGTATTGCACTGCTTTCCGTTTGCCGGGTGTGTCGCCTACAAGGGGTTCTATTCACTCGAGCGAGCGCAGTCCCAGGCACGCGCGCTCAAGCGTCGCGGCGACGATGTCTACATTGGCGGCGTGCCCGCCTATTCCACACTGGGCCATTTCGCCGATCCGGTATTGAGCACCATGAACCGCTGGAGCGATGACCAGCTGGTCGGCACCATCTTTCACGAACTGGCGCATCAGAAGCTGTACCTCAAAGGCGATACCGCATTCGACGAGTCCTTCGCCACCTTCGTGCAACGCGAGGGATTGCGTGAATGGCATCGCGCGGAGCATCTCCAGGCCGGCGACCCAACGGCAAAACGTCGCCAGCGCCAGTTCACGACCCTGGTGCTGGCCACCCGCACGCGTCTCGAGACCCTGTACGGCAGCAACCTGCCCAATGCAGAGAAGCGTCGCCGCAAGCAGGCCATCTTCGACCACATGCGCCTCCAGTACGCGCGCCTGCTCGACACCTGGCACGGCCACCGTGACTACTGGAGCTGGATGGAGACTCCGCTCAACAACGCCAAACTCCTGCCATTCGGCCTTTACGACCACTGGGTACCCGCCTTCGCCGCACTCTTCGCGCAATCCGGCGACAACTGGAAGGCGTTCTACGCGACCGTGCGCGGCCTGTCGAAACAACCCGCGAACCAGCGGGCCGCTTGCCTGAACGCCTTGTCGACTGCCCGTAGGGCGGCTCAAGGAGCGGCAGCGACGGAGCCGCCTGCTTGCGGAACACGCTCCTGACTTCAACACGCTTGCCGGCGAAGCAAATCAACTGACGGCAGCTGGCGGATCCGTCACTGGCGTTCCTGACCAACGGAAATCCCCTTGCGGGATTGATCCGCCCTACATGCGCCTGGACGCAGACGCAAACGCACGTCGTTTCCCAATACGCAGCGGTCCCGGGTTTCGAGTTGCCAACACTCGGTCATGCCCGCGAGCGGTGGAAGATGCAACAACGGACGCGCTGTATCGCCAAGCAGCACCGGTGCCACGTACAACAACAATTCGTCGACGAGCCCGGCGACGAATAGCGCTCCACACAGGGTGGCACCCGCTTCCACGTGCAGTTCGTTGACGCCGCGCGCGGCAAGACGTTGCAGCATCACATGAAGATCCGGGCGACCGTCATCGACTGCAACGCTTTCGCACTCCACGAGCGAAAAACGCCCGCCCACGGGCTTTGCATCCGGCGCATGCAGCAGCAACGTCGGTACCGACCCGTCCAGAACATTCGCGCCATCCGGAGTACGCAGACGACTGTCCAGGATGACCCGCAGGGGCGGTACCACATGGGTGTCATCGGCCAGACGCACGGTAAGCCGCGGGTTGTCGGCGATGATGGTGCCGCTGCCGGAAAGAATGGCCGAACTGCGCGCCCGCCAGCGCTGCACATCGGCACGCGCAGCCTCCCCGGTAATCCACTTCGAGGTGCCATCGGCCAACGCCGTGCGGCCATCCAGGCTCATCGCCAGCTTCACGCGCACGAATGGTCGGCCACGTTCGATACGGCTGAAGAATCCCACGTTGAGTTCACGCGCCGCCTCGCGCATCAGGCCCGTCTCGACGGCAACTCCGGCGTCACGCAACCGCGCCAATCCGGCACCGCCTGCCTGCGAGGTATCCTCAGCCGCCATCACTACTCGCGCCACTCCGGCTGCGATCAGCGCATCCGCGCACGGTGGAGTGCGTCCGTGCATGCCACACGGTTCCAGCGTCACATAGGCCGTGGCCCCGCGCGCAAGACTGCCCGCCGCACGCAATGCGAATACCTCGGCGTGCGGCTCTCCGGCTCGCACGTGGAACCCTTCTCCCACGATGTCCCCGGCGTGTGCAATGACACAGCCGACACGCGGGTTGGGCTGCGTGGAAAACAGGCCTCGCTCTGCCAGGCGCAATGCGCGCGCCATGTGCTGATGGTCAATGCTCGAGAACATCGCCCACATCCATTCTCCAGCCGCGATCGAGGGGGCCCTTAACTGCAATCATTTTCCGGATTTACGTTTGGCCTCGTCCAGCAGCGGCAATTGCAAGCCTTGCAATTCGGGCAGATCACGTTCCAGTTTCTCGATCTCCTCGCGAAACGCGTGCACATCCTCGAAGCGGCGGTAGACCGAGGCAAAGCGTACGTAGGCCACCTGATCCAGCTGCTTCAGCTCGCGCATCACCAGCTCGCCGACGTGTCGTGACGGCAGCTCGCGCTCGCCGCTGGTGCGCAGGCCGTGCATCACCGCACGCACCGCCGAGGCCACCGCATCGCTGGCCACAGGACGCTTCTGCAGCGCCCGCGCGAAACTGGTGGAGAGCTTGCGCTCGTCGAAGGCCTCACGCCGGCCGTCGCTCTTGATCAGCGCCGGCAACTTCAGCTCGGCGGTTTCGAACGTGTTGAAGCGCTCGCCACATTGTGGGCATTCGCGTCGCCGCCGGACGGTCGTGCCATCCTCGGTCAGGCGCGAATCGATCACGCGGGTGTCTTCGTGCTGGCAGAAGGGGCAATGCATGGGTCTAGTAACGCGTGCCGAGAAAAGAGAGACGAGGATCGGATACGTGCGCTTTCCCTCGATCCTTGCGGCGCATCGGTCTCGTTTCATCCATAGACCGGGTGTTCCTGGCACTGCTGCAGTACCTTGGTGCGCACCTCGTCGATGACGGCATCATCGTCGGGCGCATCCAGCACGTCGCAGATCCAGCCGGCGAGGTCCCTGCAGTCGGCCTCGCGGTAACCGCGTGTGGTGACCGCCGGTGTGCCGATGCGCAATCCGGAGGTGACGAATGGCGAACGCGGGTCGTTGGGCACGGCATTCTTGTTGACGGTGATGTTGGCGCGCCCCAGCGCCGCTTCCGCGTCCTTGCCGGTGAGGTCGCGGCCGATCAGGTCCAGCAGAAACAGATGATCCTCGGTCCCGCCCGAGACCACCTTGTACCCGCGCTCGATGAGCGTCTTGGCCATCGCCTGCGCGTTTTTCACCACCTGCTTCTGGTAGGTCTTGAACTCCGGCTCCAGCGCTTCCTTGAACGCCACCGCCTTGGCCGCGATCACGTGCATCAGCGGGCCACCCTGGATGCCGGGAAAGACGATCGACTGCAATTTCTTGACCAGCGCCTCGTCGGCTCCCTTCGCCAGGATGATGCCGCCGCGCGGACCACGCAGGGTCTTGTGCGTGGTCGAGGTGACCACGTGCGCGTGCGGCAGCGGAGTGGGGTACACACCAGCCGCGACCAGACCGGCGACGTGCGCCATGTCCACGAAAAGATACGCATCGACGGCATCGGCGATGGCGCGGAAACGCGACCAGTCGATGATCTGCGAATACGCGGAGAAGCCGGCCACGATCATCTTCGGCTTGTGTTCGACGGCCAGCTTTTCCACCGCGTCATAGTCGATGCGGCCATTGTCGTCCACACCGTACTGGATGGCGTTGAACGCCTTGCCGCTCAGGTTCGGCCTGGCGCCATGCGTGAGATGGCCGCCAGCATCCAGGCTCATGCCGAGGATGGTGTCGCCCGGCTTGAGCAGCGCGAAGTACACCGCCTGGTTGGCCTGCGAGCCCGAATGTGGCTGCACATTGGCGTAGTCGCAGTCAAAGAGCTTTTTCACGCGATCAATGGCCAGCTGTTCGGCCACGTCGACATAGTCGCAGCCGCCGTAATAGCGCTTGCCCGGGTAACCTTCGGCATACTTGTTGGTCAGCACCGTACCCTGGGCTTCCAGCACCCGCGGGCTGGCGTAGTTCTCCGAGGCGATCAGTTCGACGTGATCTTCCTGCCGCCGACGTTCGTCGGCAATGGCCCTGGCCAGCTCGTCGTCGTAGCCGGCGATGGTCATGGAATCGGAAAACATGCGCACGTACCCCGTGAAATTGGCCAATGAAGAAGTATAGCTGCCGTACTGGCCACAACGGAATCATCAGGGCCGGCAAGCGGTTATAATGATGCGTTTTCCTACGCCGCGCCCTTACCGGCAGACGCGGCACGGCCCATCGGAGTCTCCATGCAATACATCTACACCATGAACGGCGTCAGCAAGATCGTGCCGCCGAAGCGCCAGATCATCAAGGACATCTCCATCAGCTTCTTCCCCGGCGCCAAGATCGGCCTGCTGGGCGTGAACGGCGCGGGCAAGTCCACGGTGCTGAAGATCATGGCCGGCGTCGACAACGACTATCAGGGCGAAGCCCGTGCGCAGCCGGACACCAAGATCGGCTACCTGCCGCAGGAACCGGAGCTGGATCCGGACAAGACCGTGCGCGAAGTGGTCGAGGAAGGCGTCGGCGACATCCTGCAGGCGCAGGCGCGGCTGGAAGAGGTCTACACCGCCTACGCCGAGGAAGGCGCGGATTTCGACAAGCTGGCCGAGGAACAGCAGCGGCTGGAAAATATCCTGGCGGCCAATGACGCGCACGCGCTGGAGCGCCAGCTGGAAGTGGCCGGCGACGCGCTGCGTCTGGCACCGTGGGATGCCAAGGTCGGCCCGCTGTCCGGCGGCGAGAAGCGCCGCGTTGCGCTGTGCCGGCTGCTGCTGTCCAAGCCGGACATGCTGCTGCTGGACGAACCCACCAACCATCTGGACGCCGAATCGGTGGACTGGCTGGAGCAGTTCCTGCACGACTTCACCGGCACCGTGGTCGCGGTCACCCATGACCGCTACTTCCTGGACAACGCCGCCGAATGGATCCTGGAACTGGACCGCGGCCGCGGCATCCCCTGGAAGGGCAACTACTCGTCCTGGCTGGAACAGAAGGACGAGCGCCTTGCACAGGAGGCCGCTGCGGAGAAGTCACGCCAGAAGTCCATCAAGCGCGAGCTGGAATGGGTGCGCTCGGCAAAGAAGGGCCGCCAGTCCAAGGGCAAGGCGCGCCTGCAGCGCTTCGAGGAACTGAATTCGGTCGAGTACCAGAAACGCAACGAGACCAACGAAATCTACATACCGCCGGGCGAGCGCCTGGGCAACGAGGTCATCGAGTTCAAGGGCGTGTCCAAGTCCTTCGGCGACCGTATGCTGATCGACGATCTCTCCTTCAAGGTGCCGCCGGGCGCCATCGTCGGCGTGATCGGCCCCAACGGCGCAGGCAAGTCCACCCTGTTCAAGCTGATCACCGGCGTGGAAGAACCGGATTCCGGCGAGATCAAGCTGGGGCACACGGTCAAGCTGGCGTACGTCGACCAGTCGCGTGCGGCACTGGATGGCGACAAGAACGTCTGGGAAGAAGTCTCCGGCGGTTCGGACATCATCACCATCGGCAACTACGAGCTGCAGTCGCGCGCCTACGTCGGCCGCTTCAACTTCAAGGGCACCGACCAGCAGAAACGCGTGGGTTCCTTGTCCGGCGGCGAGCGCGGACGCCTGCACCTGGCCAAGACGCTGCTGCAGGGCGGCAACGTGCTGCTGCTCGATGAGCCCTCCAACGACCTGGACGTGGAAACCCTGCGCGCGCTGGAAGACGGCCTGCTGGAGTTCCCCGGCTGCGCCATGGTGATCAGCCATGACCGCTGGTTCCTGGACCGCATCGCCACGCACATCCTGGCTTTCGAGGGCGGATCGCACGTGGAGTTCTTCCCCGGCAACTACGGCGAGTACGAAGCCGACAAGAAGCGCCGCCTGGGCGAGGAAGGCGCACGACCACAGCGGGTGAAATACAAGAAGCTGGCCTGAGCACGACAACGACCACGGCTGGGGGGCGCTGTGTCCGACCGCGCCCGCTCGCTGCACCAATCCCAACGTTCAAGGGCGACACCATGAGCGAACATCCCGTCGCGATCGATCCCCGGGACCTGCGGGAACGCACTGGCTCCAACTATCCGAAACCGTTCGCCGAACGCATGGGCGACCGCGCCCGCCGCGCCCTCGGCGACGCCTTCGACCTGACCCAGTTCGGGGTGAATCTGGCGCGGCTGGGGCCAGGCGCGCACTCGGCGCTGCGCCATGCCCATACCCTGGAAGATGAATTCGTCTACATCCTCCAGGGCACGCCGATACTGGTCACCGACGCCGGCGAAACCGCGCTCGGCCCCGGCATGTGCGCCGGCTTTCCCGCCGGCACCGGCGACGCCCACGCGCTGGTCAACCGCAGCGGTGCCGACGTGCTGTACCTGGAGATCGGCAGCCGCAAGGAGCACGAGGCAGTCGACTATCCCGACGAGGGCATGCGCGGACGCACCATCGACGGACGCTGGACCTATCTTCACGAAGACGGGACGCCATTCGAGTAAAGCACTGCCGCGGCCACGCAGTGCCGGCGCCGGGCTGCGCCGTGTGCCCCACCCGCGCCAGAGGCTGGATTGCGCCACACGGCTTCGAAGCACACCGCAACACAGGGAGCGATCATGAACTTCATGCAGGGCTTGCGTACACGCTGGAGCGACGCCGACACTCTGCTCTGCGTCGGTCTGGATCCGGATCCGGCGCGCTTTCCCGCAACATTACGCGATGCCAATGACGCCGTTTTCGCCTTCTGCCGCACCATCGTCGATGCAACCGCACCTTATGTGTGTGCCTTCAAACCCCAGATTGCACATTTCGCCGCGCTGCGTGCCGAGGATGCACTGGAGCGATTGATCGCGCACATCCATGAGGTCCACCCGGGCATTCCGGTGATCCTGGATGCCAAGCGCGGCGACATCGGCTCCACTGCAGAGCGCTATGCCGCCGAGGCGTTCGATCGCTATGACGCGGATGCCGTCACCGCCAATCCCTACCTTGGGCGCGATTCCGTGCAACCGTTTCTGGATCGAACCGACAAGGGCGTCATCCTGCTCTGCCGCACCTCCAATCCCGGCGCACGCGACCTGCAGGACCTGCATCTGGACAGTGGCCGCATGCTGTACCAGCACGTGGCCGACACCATCGCCCGCGACTGGAATGACAACGGCAACTGCGCGCTGGTGGTGGGCGCCACCTACCCGCAGGAGCTGGCCGACGTGCGCGGGCGCATCGGTGACATGCCGCTGCTGGTGCCCGGCATCGGTGCGCAGGGCGGCGATGTGCAGGCGGTCGTGCGCAGCGGCGCGACCGCGGATGGGACGGGGCTGATGATCAGTTCGTCGCGCGCCATTCTCTACGCCGGAAGCGACACGGATTTCGCCGCCTCTGCGGCACGCGCCGCGGACGATCTGCGTACCGTCATCAATCGCTATCGCGCCGGCTGAGCCCGATTCGCCCGGGGCGCTTCGGTCTCGGCCGAGGCCGTATCCCGGTCCCCCTGATGCCAATCCAGTATCACGTACGGCCTGCCCACCGTGCGTGTGCCCTGCAAGCGGATGGTGCAGTGCACGATGGCGCGCGTGCCATCCGGCAGCGTGGCCACCGAGCGGATGCTGTCCACGATGCCACCGCTGTTTGCCGACATCGGACGGCCATCGGGCAGCCTCAGGTTCGCCTCGTCGGCGCGACTGCTCGCCCGTCGCCGGGCCACGAACTGGCGAGCCGTTTCGAGATCCATGCCCGGCAACGTCGCCAGCACCGCGGCCGAGGCAAAGGCCGGATCGGGAATGTTGCGCCCGGACCACACGCTCAAGTCGGGCGCCAATCTGCGGTACAGCGCCGGGGTCACACCCAGTACCTGCTGCAATTCCGCCAGCGTCTGGAACGGCCCGTTGCGCGGGCCGTAATCGCGCCCGGCGGACCGGTACTGCGGCGCCTCTGCCCCGTGCGGCCGCCTGGCGTCATCAGGGTCCCGCCAGTCCATGATGGCTCCAGTCAACGCCTCCGCCCTGGCATCATCCAGACCGTGGGCGCGGAACAAGGCTGTGAGAATCTGCGGCGTCGCGGCATTCAGGTCCACCTTGCCGCTGGCATCGGTCAAGGCAATACGCAGCTTCGCCGGACCGAACCGCATTGGATAGGTACGCCCATCCGCCACCCAGCGTTGCTGCGGAGCCACGCCACGCAACTGGTACACCGCGCGGGCCACCCCTGCTTCGGCCGCGTACAGCGCCTGCGTGTGTGCAAACTCATAGCGCGCCTGCAGCGCCTCGGTGCGCGACAGCATGGCGAAACCTCCCAGCAGGATCGCCAGCAGGGCGCACGCCCACAGGACGATCAGCAACGCCACCCCATTCTGACGTCGTCGCATCACGGCAGTGCCCCGGAGAATGGCGAAGTCACCGTATTCACGGCGCTGCCATCCACGCGCAACGCAATCACCAGGGTCGGCCACATGGAACCGTCGTTCATCACCAGATGAAGACGCACCAGTGCCGGCAATTGCGCACTGTCGCTCCAGCGCCCCGACCAGGGCTGCGACCGGCCCCGGGGATCGAACCCACGATAATCGAAATGCCCGCTGCGGATGCCGGACAGAAGAATCTGCGGCTTGCCGATGGCTTTTGGCGCACTGCCGTCCGGCGGCAGCATCCTCAGCGTGACCTCGAGTGCGAGTCCCTTGCCGTGTGTGGCCGGCACCAGCCGCACCTGCTGCAACTGCGGGCCGAGCTTGCCGAGGTAGCCCGGCAACGGCGCCACATAGGTCAGCTGGCGCGGCTGGCCACGAAACACCGTGTCATCGCCGTTGAGCGTGTGCGCAAAGGGCAACGGCCGCGCCTGTTGAATCTCCTGGCGCAGAAAACGCTGCGCCGCACGCTGGCCATCCTCGCGCTGGATGAGCCGCTCACCGCGATGCACTGAACCCGTGGCCGCGTGCAGCCCCGACCAGATGCCCACAAGCAACAGTGCCAGCAGCGCCATGGCGGCCAGTACTTCCAGCAACGTGAAGCCGCGCACGCGCATCACGGATGCCCGCCCGAGGGCGCGTTGGCCACGCGCAGGGTGGCAAAATGTGCCGCATGCGTGCGTCGCCCCTGTCCCCAGGAGACTGTCAGGTTCAGCTTGTACAGCACCAGCGTCTGCAGATTTCCTGGTTGGCCGCGGGCACCGGACGCCCCGGCCGGCCCCCAGGAGCGCACGCGCAACTGCCAGCGATAGCGCTTGTCGAACCGGCCGCTGGTCACACCCGGCTGCGGCGGCCGCATGACGAACGCCGAATCCAGCTTGGAACGCGCCCAGGATGCCGCCTCGGTGCGGTCAGCGGCCTTGCGTGTCAGGTCGAGCGACCCACCCATGGCCTCCAGCAGCAGCGCAAAGCAGATCGACAGGATCGCGATGGCGCCGATCACTTCCAGCAGCGTGAAGCCATGTGCAACGCGACGCATGGGTCAGGTTCTCGTGCGTGCAACCATGCTGACGGCACCGGTCAGCCAGGCCACATTGATATGCCATTCCCGCTTGCCACGTCTGAGCGTGATACGCCCGCCGGTGGAGCTGCCATCGGGAAAGAACCGGATGCGCGCGACGTGGCCGGCGCTCTGATCTTGCGGGGCGCTCGTGACGAGCACCTGCATGCCGCCGGGCAAGCTCACCGCGGAGCGACCCGGCGCCCGATAGTTGCGGTTGGCCACATCGACGCTGAGCGCTTCGGGCTGCGCATGCACGATGGCCTGCGCCCGCGTATAGCGCAATGCCGCCGACAGATCCGAACCCGCGGCCCGCACCCGCGCCCCCGTCAGACTGTGGCTCACCGCCACTGACACCGCCGCAACCGCAATACCGATCAACACGATGACGGCGAGCATCTCCAGCAAGGTGAAGCCGCGCACGCGGCCCGATTCCCGGGGAAACGCCCCAGGCTCCCACCGCACGTTGGTGCGCCGCTCTACTCCCGAACCCCGAGTCCCGCCGCTCATTGCCAGTTACCGAAATCCTTGTTCAGCTTCGTGCCGCCCGGTTTGCCATCCTGTCCGTAGAACACCAGATCGAAATTGCCGTGCTTGCCGGGATACTGGTAGCCGAAGGCATGCCCCCACGGATCGGTCAGATCCGAGGGCTTGGCATACGGGCCCATCCAGCCGCTGGCATCGGGTGGCTGGGTGACCAGATCCTGCAGCTTGGGCGGCGGGGCGCCATTGTCCAGCGCATAATTCTCGATCTTCTGGCTGAGCACCTGCACCTGGGCCTTGCCGGCACCGTACTTGCCCTTGTCCACGTTCTTGCCCACCTGGGTGACGACGATGGCGCCGATAATGCCGATCAGCACGATGACGGCGAGCATTTCCAGCAGCGTAAAGCCGGCGGAAAACCGCGAGCCCTGCGTGGAGACCCTGTCGGACATGCGGCATCGGCGGGGGGGAAAACGACTGGACGCGGGATGCGGCCGCGCACCACGGGAGCGTCCGGTTCTGGACGTCGCGGTGCTTGGACTCATGACATGCGATGTATTCACACAACCTCCGGTGGGACAATCAATGGATATTGCTGGTCAGGCTCAGCAGCGGCAGCAGGATGGAGGACATGATGAACGCCACCAGCACCGTCATGACGATCGTCAGGGTGGGCACCAGCGCCGCCAGCAAACGGTCGATGGCGCGGCGCGACTCCAGGTCGAAGGTCTCGGCCACCTTCAGCAGCATGGTGTCCAGTTCGCCGGCCTCCTCGCCCACCTGCACCATCTGCAACGCCAGACGCGGAAAGCTGCCAGCCTCGGCCAGCGCCACGCTCAAGCCCGCTCCGTCCTTGACCAGGGCCGAGGCGGTGCCCAGGGACGCATCCAGCGCCGTATTGCCGGTGACCTGACGGGTGATGGTCAGTGCGCTGAGCAGCGGCACGCCATTCCTGATCAGTGTGCCCAGCGTACGGGCAATGCGGGCAGTCTCCACCTTCAGCAACAGTGGACCCAGCACGCGCATGTGCAGCAGCCAGGCATGATAGCGGCGGCGCGCATCCGGATCGCGCAGGCGCAGCCGCCAGAACATACTTCCGCCCAAGACTGCCAGGATGATGATCCACCAGCCGTCCTGAACGAAGGTGCCGATGCCCAGCACCACTTTGGTGATGAACGGAATGGGGACGTCCATGTCGGCGAAGATCGGCACGAACTGCGGCACCACGTAGGCCAGCAGCAGCACCAATGATCCCAGCACGCCGACCATCAGGAAGGCCGGATAGATCAGCGCATTGATGACGCTGGCGCGCAACGCCTGCGCCCGCTCCAGATAATCGGCCAGGCGTCTGAGCGTTTCGTCCAGCGCCCCGCCCGCCTCGCCGGCGCGCACCAGGCTGACATACAGACGCGGAAACACGCCATGTTCCTCGTCCAGCGCCTGCGACAGCGTGGCACCGCCACGCACCCTGTCGCGCACGCGTTCGACCAGACGTTGCGCGCGCTCGCCTTCGGGCAGTTCCAGCAGGATACCCAGCGCGCGATCCAGCGGCTGTCCGGCTGACAGCAATGTCGCCAGCTGATGCGTGAACTGCGCCAGCTGATCACCGCTGAACGGGCCGCGTCTGAACCACGCCGCCAGGGTCGACGAGGGCGCCGCATCGCTGGCCGGCACGGCCTCCAGCGGCGTGTGCCCCTGATCCTGCAGCCGCGCCACCACATCCTCGATGCCGTGAGCATCCATCTGGCCCTGCAGCACCTCACCGGCAGCGGAAATGGCGCGGTAGCGGTACTGGGTCATGATGCAAGGACCCGCAACCCCGGATCAGCTCTCCTGCGTGACACGCAGCACCTCCTCGATGGTGGTCACGCCCTGTACCGCCTTGGCCAGCCCGTCCTCGTACATGGTGCGCATGCCTTCCTCGCGCGCGATGCGCTCGATGTCGCCGGCATTGGCGCGTTGCATCACCTGGCGGCGCAGCGGGTCACTCATGGTCAGAAACTCCATGATGGCGCGACGGCCGCGATACCCCGTGGGATTGGCCGTGCTGGTGCCCGGTTTCCACAGGCGGATGGGCGATTCGTCGGTGAAGCGTTCGAGCCCGAACTCCCGGGTCACCTCGGGCATGGCCTCGTATTCCTGGGCCGTTTCCGGATCCAGCCGGCGCACCAGACGTTGCGCCAGGATGCCGTTGATGGTGGATACCAGCAGGTAGTCCTCCACCCCCATGTCCAGCAGCCGCGTGATGCCGCCGGCGGCGGAGTTGGTATGCAACGTCGAGAGCACCAGATGCCCGGTCAGCGCGGACTGGATGGCGATGCGGCAGGTTTCCAGATCGCGCATCTCGCCGATCATGATGACGTCCGGATCCTGGCGCACGATGGAGCGCAGGGCGCCGGCAAAGTCCAGGCCGATTGCCGGCTTGACCTGCATCTGGTTGATGCCTTCGATCTGGTATTCCACCGGATCTTCCACGGTGATGATCTTCACGTCCGGCGTGTTCACTTTCGAGAGCGCCGTATACAGCGTGGTGGTCTTGCCCGACCCCGTGGGGCCGGTGACCAGCAGGATGCCGTTGGGTCGCGACAGCACCTCGGTGAAGCGCGCGGTGAAGGCGTCGGTGAATCCCAGCGAGGAGAAATCGAATATCACCGATTCTCGGTCCAGCAGACGCATCACCACCGATTCGCCGAAGGCCGTGGGTACCGTGGAGACGCGCAGATCCAGCTCCTTGCCCTGCACGCGCAGCATGATGCGCCCGTCCTGCGG
This sequence comes from uncultured Gammaproteobacteria bacterium, assembly GCA_963747595.1. GTDB lineage: Bacteria > Pseudomonadota > Gammaproteobacteria > Xanthomonadales > Rhodanobacteraceae > Oleiagrimonas. The sequence continues at coordinate 394,032 of CAVVFO010000001.1, read as the reverse complement.
CAGGCGGCGCTCGGCAATATTGAGCTTGGCCATGATCTTCACGCGGCTGATCACCGCGGAGGTGGAACTGGCCGGCGGCGCCTCCACCTCGTGCAGCACACCATCGATGCGGTAGCGCACCTTGAGCCGGTTCTCGAAGGGCTCGATATGGATATCCGAGGCGCGTTGTTCCACCGCGCGCTGCACGATCAGGTTGACCAGCCGGATCACCGGCGCCTCGGAGGCCAGGTCGCGCAGGTGCTCGACGTCTTCCTCCACGGACACGCCGCCGTCCAGGTTTTCCACGATGGTGCCCATGGCCGAGCGGCCCTGGCCGTAGTAGCGCTCGATCAGGTCGTCGATCTCGCTGCGCAGACCCACGCGCAACGCCACCTCTCGCCCCGTCGCCAGCGCCACGGCGTGCGCCGCGTAGGCATCGCCCGGATCGGCCACCAGCAGGCCCAGCGCATCGCCTGCGATATCGATGGGCACGACGTGATGCTGCTTGAGGAAACGCGCCGAGAGGTCGGCATCGGCCGGGGGCAATTCCGGTGCATCACGTGCCGCCAGCAGCGGAACGTTCAGAAGTTCGGCCCACGCTTCGGCCAGATCACGCTCGGAGACCAGCCCCAGACGCGCCAGCAGCGCGGTCAGGGTGCCGTCCGGGGTTTCGTCGAGCAGGCGCCGTGCGCGCGCCATGTCCGATTCCTTCAGCCGCCCACGCTCCACCAGCAGCGCACTGACGCGCGACTCGTCGATGGGGGGAGCCACCGTATCCGCTCCCATGATGGGCGTCGCATCCGCAACCGCCATGCCACCCTCCAGTCAGACCCTCACGGCATCGCCACCATGGTGACGCCATGCACATAGAATAACCCCGCATCAGTTCACACGTCCGCCGCTCCGGCGCTGTCCGGGAACAGTACGCTGGTGAACCCGAACCGGGCGAAATCCGTGATGCGGGACGGATACAGCCGGCCGATGAGGTGGTCGCATTCGTGCTGCACCACGCGCGCATGGAAGCCATCGACCTCCCGTTCGAGCGGCGCCCCATGTGGATCCATGCCGGTGTAGCGTACCCGCATGTATCGCTCGACCACGCCCCACAGTCCGGGCACCGAGAGGCATCCTTCCCAACCGGCCTGCACGTCATCGGACAGCGGCGTGATCGTCGGGTTCAACAGGACGGTGGGCGGTACGGCCGGCGCGTCGGGATAGCGTACGCTGCTCTCGAAGCCGAAAATCACCACCTGCAGGTCGACGCCGATCTGCGGCGCCGCCAAACCGACTCCGCCTGCGTGCGCCATGGTGTCGAACATGTCGCCGAGGAGCGCATCCAGCTCGTCTCCGGCAAACATCGCCGCGGGCACCGGCGATGCGATACGCAGCAGGCGCGGATCGCCCATTTTCAGAATCGGCCGGATCATCGCCTGTCCGGGACCATCCATGCCTGCGTGCCAGCCGACACAGCCGCAGCTGCAGCCATGCCCGCAATCGGCGTGACGAGGACACTTGATGCCCGCATGGCGCCCACTCTCCCGAAACGCGTGTTTTCGAGTGTACGCCGGCAGGGGGCACGCGGCGCGATCATGCCGTCCGCCGTGAACGCCACGCAGCAGGAAGACCCAGCAGGAAATGCAGCCAGATCCCACCCCATACCACCGCTCGCCACAGTGGATTGCGGGCCGCCGGGTCGAACTTGCGGAACCAGCGCCACATGCCGCGGTGCTTGTGGCGGCTGACGAAGACCGGACGATGTGCACTGGATCCACCCTTGGCATGCAATACCCGCGTATCGCCCACCAGCAGCACGCGACGCCCCGTATCGCGAACGCGGCGGCACAGGTCCAGGTCTTCGCAGTGCAGGAAATATCCCTCGTCGAATCCGCCGAGTCCTGCGAAAAGATCGCGTGGCAGCAGCATCAACGCTCCCGAAACCGCCTCCTCGTCGGAGACGGAGTCGGGGATGGGACCGGGAATGTTGATGCCCGCGCAGGACGGGTCGGAGGTTTCGTATGCAGCACGGCCCGTCAATGCGTTCAGGGAGCGACGCAGCAAGGGATCGCGGCGCCGCGACGCCGGATCGGGCGTGCCATCGGCGTCACAGACCACGGCGCCGATCAGGCCCGCACGGGGCTCCTCGTGCAGGACTGACAGCAGACGCGCGGCGGTATCGGGCCGCAGCAGGCAATCGGGATTGAGGATCAGAAGGGCCTCGCCGCGTGCCAGTGCTGCGCCTCGATTTGCTGCAGCGCCAAAACCCAGGTTGGTCTGGTTGTAGATCACACGCACACGCGCGTCATGGGCATGTTCACGCTCGACGGCCTGGGATATGCCGTCGCTGGATGCGTTGTCCAGCACGATTACTTCGGCGGCAACATCCCCGGTCAGCGCACGCTCCACGCACTCGCGCAGCGAGGGGCCACTGTCAGCGGCAACGATAATGATGCTCAGCTGAGGGGCTGTCGCGTCGCGGTGCCGGGCGGAATCGTTCATCTGCGCAGTATGCCTGTCGTCCATTGCGCGAGAAACGTGTTCTGCCAGCAACACCGCTGTGCGACGGAATCAATCCACCCAGCGACGGGCATTGCGGAACATGCGCATCCACGGCGAGTCCTCGCCCCAGCCATCGGGACGCCACGACAGCTGCACGTTGCGGAACACGCGCTCGGGGTGCGGCATCATGATGGTGACGCGGCCGTCCGCGGCGCTGAAGCCGGTCATGCCGCCGGGCGAACCGTTGGGATTGAGTGGATAGCGCTCGGTGGGTTTGCCACGATTGTCGACGAAACGCAGGCAGGCGCCGCTGCGCGAAGGGCTGCATTGGCGCGGGAATTCCACGCGGCCCTCGCCATGCGCCACCACCACTGGCAGCCTCGAGCCCTGCATGTCCTGCAGAAAGATGCTGGGCGAATCGAGCACCTCCATCGTGACCAGACGCGCCTCGTACTGTTCTGAGGCATTGCGCAGGAACGCGGGCCAATTCCTGCTTCCGGGAATGATCTCGCGCACCTGCGACATCATCTGGCAGCCGTTGCACACCCCCAGGGCGAAACGTGCGGGATCGGCGAACAGCGACGCGAACTGTTCACGCAGTATCGGCGTGTGCAGGATGGACGTGGCCCAGCCGCGTCCCGCGCCCAGCACGTCGCCGTAGGAAAAGCCGCCGCACGCGGCCACGCCCTTGAAATCGACCAGACGATGGCGACGCTCCAGCAGATCGGTCATGTGCACGTCCACGGCGTCGAAACCGGCGCGGGTGAATGCTGCGGCCATTTCCACCTGGCCGTTGACGCCCTGTTCGCGCAGGATCGCCACGCGTGGGCGCTCGCCGCGGTTGATGTACGGCGCGGCGATATCCTCGTTGGCATCGAAACGCACCCGTGGCGAGATGCCGGGATCGTCGTCGTCGATGCGCCACTCGCGCTCGACATCGGCAGTCAGCGGATTGTCGCGGCGTCGCTGCATGGCGTGGCTGGTTTCGTTCCAGGCCGAGAACAACTCCTGCCAGTTCCATTTGGCGGTCTTCTCGCCACCCAGCAGCAGCTTGATACCCAGCTTCTCGCGCGGAGACCCGACCCGATGCGCCAGTGCCGCCAGGTCATGCTTGACCAGAAGCGCCTCGAAGTCTTCCCGCTGTGCCACCGGCACCTGCATGACCGCGCCCAGCTCCTCGTTGAACAGCGCCCGCAGGGTCGTCTCGGCCCAGCCGTCCAGGTGCACTTCCAGACCGCAACGCCCCGCGAAGGCCATTTCCAGCAAGGTGACAATGATGCCGCCATCGGAACGGTCGTGGTAGGCCAGCAACATGCCGGCCTCGTTGGCCTCCTGCACCAGTGCAAACAGCGCGGCCAGACGCCTGGGGTCGTCCAGATCCGGCGGCACGCCGCCACCGCGATTGAATGCCTGGGTCAGTGCCGACGCACCGAGACGATCACGGCCGCCTCCCAGATCGATCATCCACAAATCGGATTTGCCGCGGTCCAGCTTGATCTGCGGCGTCAGAGCATTGCGCACATCATGCACGCGGGCGAAGCCGGTGATGACCAGCGACACCGGTGCCACGGTCTGCTGCTCGCCTGCCTCCGCATCGTCCCAGCGGGCCTGCATGGACAACGAGTCCTTGCCCACGGGGATGGAAATATCCAGCTGCGGGCAAAGATCGCGACCCACGGCGCGCACCGCATCGAACAGCGCGGCGTCCTCGCCATCATGGTTGACCGCTGCCATCCAGTTGGCCGACAACCGTATATCGCCCAGCGACTTGATGGGCGCGGCGGCCAGATTGGTGACGGCCTCACCCACGGCCATGCGGGCGGCGTCGGCGGATGACAGCAGTGCCACCGGCGCGCGTTCGGCCATGGCCATCGCTTCGCCGTGATAGCCCTCGAAATCGGTCAGCGTGACGGCGCAATCGGCCACCGGAACCTGCCACGGACCGACCATCGGATCGCGCGCGCACAGGCCACCCACACTGCGGTCACCGATCGTGATCAGGAACGACTTGCTGCCCACCACCGGCAGACGCAGCACACGCTGCAACGCCTCGGTCAGCTCCATGCCTGACAGATCCGGGACCAGGTCCACCCGCGGCTTCTTGCGTGTGGCGTCGCGGTGCATCTGCGGCGGCTTGCCGAACAGCATGTCCATGGAGAGGTCGACCACGGTGCTGTCGCTGCGCGAATCGATCACCTGCAGATGCGGCTCCGCACGCGCGGTCCCCACCACGGCGAACGGGCAGCGCTCGCGTACGCACATCGCTTCGAACTCGGCCACATCGGCGGGTTTCAGCGCCAGCACGTAGCGCTCCTGCGACTCGTTGCTCCAGAGCTGCATCGGCGTGAGCTGCGGATCGTCGCAGGGAACCGCCGCCAGATCGATGTCGCCACCGACACCGGCGTCATGCAGCAATTCGGGGATCGCGTTGGACAGCCCCCCGGCCCCCACATCGTGAATGCTGACCAGCGGGTTGGCCGCGCCGCGTGCGCAGCAGGCGTCGATGACTTCCTGGCAGCGACGCTCCATTTCCGGGTTGTCGCGCTGCACCGAGGCGAAATCCAGTTCCGCAGTGGAGGCGCCCGAATGCAGCGACGAGGCCGCACCACCACCCAGGCCGATCAGCATGGCTGGCCCGCCCAGCACCACCACCTTGTCGCCCGCCTCGAGCTTGCGCTTGTGCACATGCCCCTCGCGCAGATTGGCCAGTCCACCGGCGATCATGATCGGCTTGTCATAGCCGCGCCGTACGCCGGGCCTGCCGTTTTCCACTTCGAAACTGCGGAAGTAGCCGCCCAGACAGGGCCGGCCGAATTCGTTGTTGAAGCCGGCGGCACCCAGCGGGCCGTCACGCATGATCTCGAACGCAGTGGCCATGCGCGGGGGCAGCGGCCGGTCCTGTTCCCAGGGGCGCAGCAGACCGGGAATGCGCAAGTGCGACACCGAAAAGCCGGTCAGGCCCGCCTTGGGCTTGCCGCCCAGTCCCGTGGCACCTTCATCGCGGATCTCGCCGCCGGCGCCGGTGGCCGCTCCCGGCCACGGGGCGATGGCCGTGGGGTGGTTGTGGGTCTCCACCTTGATCGCGAATGGCACATGCTCCTGTGGCTGCGCGCGCCACACACCCCCGGCCCCGGCCTGCGGACTCAGGCGGGAGCCAGCGTAGCCCTCGATCACTGCCGCGTTGTCACTGTAGGCGGACAGCGTGCCCTGCGGCGACTGCGCATGGCTGTGCCGGATCATGTCGAACAGGCTGTCATCCTGCGCCTCGCCATCCACCGTCCAGCTGGCATTGAAGACCTTGTGCCGGCAGTGCTCGGAGTTGGCCTGCGCGAACATCATCAGCTCGGCATCCGTGGGGTCGCGACCGATTTCGGCATATGCGTCGGCCAGGTACGCGATCTCGTCGTCGGCCAACGCCAGACCCAGTGCGCCATTGGCTGCGCGCAACGCGGCATGCGCATCGTCACCCAGCTCGATGTGCCGCAATTCGCCCGGCTCGCCATGCAGGAACAGGGCACCGGCGTCCGCCTCTGCATCCAGCACGGACTGCGTCATGGGATCGTGCAGCACGTCCATCAGCGCACGCCACGCATCGGAACCGGCATCCGGGCAGCGCTCCAGGCGGTAGGCCACCCCACGTTCCACACGCTCAATGGCGATATCGGCACGATGCAGAATGTCGGTGGCCTTGCTGGACCACGGTGAGATGGTACCCAGGCGCGGCACCACGTACAGCTGGGTGGCATCGCCGGCCAACGGCTCGCGCGCGGCTGCCTGCAACTCGAGGATATCGTCGAGACGCGCGCGTGCATCCCCGTCGATGGCCGTCCCGGCATCGATGAAATACACGAACCACGCCGCGGTCACCCGGGTGCCGCTGTGGATCGCCTCAAGCTGGGTATTGAGCCGTTCCAGTCGAAACGGCGAAAGGGCGCTGCGCCCGTCGAGAGCCATCATGCCGGCATGTGCTGCAGGGGGGAAACGCCCATGGTAACGGATGCGGCGACGCAACATGAAATCTGCAACATCGCCTGGGCTCTCGCCGGCAGAGGCAGGACGGCTGGACTCGCACAAGAACCATCCGCTTGCCCGTCCGGCTGGCGCTCAGGGATGCCGTCGTGCTCCGTGGGCCATCCTGCGGCGATCAGACCTTTTCAACCAGCGTTTTCTGCGTCGTTTTGCTGCAGCGCATGCAGCAGTTGCTCCGGGGTCAGGTAGCCACCGAGGACGGCGCCCGTGGGCCCGACGATGGTCGGCGTGCCGTCCACGCCGATGCGGTTGCCCAGCATGAACGTGTGCTTCACCGGGTTGCTGCATTTCCTGGACGGCACGGTCTTGCCGTCCATGGCCGCATCGAAACTGGACTTGCGATGCGCGGCACACCACACCGAGACCGCCTTCAGGTACGAGTCGGTGGGCTTGCCGCTGGGATAGGCGTCAATGCCGGTCCGCGGCCAGAATACGTAATTCACGGCCACGCCATCGGCATTGATCTGCTTGATGTTCTTGTGGAATGCACGGCAGTACGGGCAATCCACATCGGTGAACACCGTCACCGTATATTTGGGGTGCTTGGGCGCAAAGACCAGCGTATCCGCCGCGGGAATATCGGCGACGATATGACGCCGGATCGAGGCCATGCGCCGATGGGTCAGATCCACCTGCTTCTGCGCATCGAGCACGCGGCCATCCAGAACATAGCGACCGTCATCGCTGACGTAGATCAGGCGTCCGCCCGTCAGAGCCTGATAGAAGCCTGGCAAAGGCGACTTCTGAATATTGCTGACGGGGCCGGGAGCCTGCAACTGTGCCAACGCCTGATGCACCACCGCGGACGCCTTGGCCGGGGCGTGATCCGCGGCATGGGCCGCCGCGACGCAGGCCAGACCGGCCAGCAGGAAAAGAAACTTGTTCAACATCATCGACCTCGGGCGCGGAGCACCGGCTGTATCAAGACCGGCACCCGGCCGGTGGAAGGATATTGTCGCAGATTCGTCGCTCCGTTTTTCATCAGCCACGCGGATGATGCTGCGCGTGCATGCGCTTGAGACCTTCGCGCGCCACCAGCGTGTAGATCTGCGTGGTACTGAGGGCGCTGTGACCCAGCAGCATCTGCAGCGCACGCAGATCGGCGCCGTGATTGAGCAGATGCGTGGCGAATGAATGCCGCAGCACGTGCGGCGAAATGCGCGTCGCGGCGATACCCACCTGCATGGCATACCGCTTGACCAGCATCCAGAACATCTGCCGGCTCATGGCGGCGGCACGATTGGACAGGAACAGCGCCAGCGGCTGGCGACCGCGCGCCAGTGCCGGGCGGGCATCCGCCAGATAGCGCTCGATCCAGTCCAGCGCCGTTTCCCCCACCGGCACCAGCCGCTCCTTGCCACCCTTGCCGGTCACCCGCAACACGCCCTGACGTGTATTGAGACCGGCCAAAGGCAGATCCACCAGCTCCGATACGCGCAGGCCCGATGCGTACATCAGCTCCAGCATGGCGCGATCACGCAGCCCCAGCGGCGTCTCCACGTCGGGGGCAGTCAGCAGCGCTTCGATGTCGCGTTCACTCAGCGCCTTGGGCAGGCCACGCGGCATCTGCGGCCGGCTGAGGAGCAGCGTGGGGTCCTCGAACCCCGGATGCTCGCGCGCCGTGTGCGCAAAATAGCGCCGGAATGCGGACTGGCGCCGCGCCATGGAACGTATGGAGACGCGACGCTCGCCGAAATAGCGCGACAGATCCTCGCGCGTGGCGTGCTCCAGGGTACCGCCGCGAGCCGCCAGCCACTGCGCCAAGGATGTGAGATCGGCACGATAGGCTTGCAGCGTACGCTCGGCCAGCCCATCCTCGGACCAGATACGCTCGATGAACACCTCGATGCCGCGGCGATCCGCTTCGGCGATACTGGCAGCTTCATTCATGACCCGATGCTGGCGGCGACGACCGCCCGGTGCAAGCCCATGCGCACGACAACGTTCATCCAGTCCACGCTGCGCGTGCCCTTGTGGCGCCGGCTGGCGGCGCTGGCGTACGACCTGCTGGCGGTCCTTGCCGTCACCATGGTCACGGTGATGCTGTGCCTGCTGATCACCCGCGGACATCTGCATGCGGACGCCACGTGGTATCGGCTGACCCTGTTCGCCGCCGTGGCTGCCTACTTCCTGCTGTCATGGGTGCGTGGCGGACAGACGCTGGGCATGCGGCCGTGGCGCATCCACGTGTGCACCAGCGCCGGCAACCGCCCCGGCATCGGCCGTGCAACTGCGCGCTTTGCCGTGGCGGCCACGCCGCTGTCGTTGCTGGAATTGGGTCATGTATGGCCAGCCGGGATGACGCTGCTGGCGCCCATTTTCGCCTGGACGGCATTCTTCGCCGTAGCGCTGCTGGACCCGCGGCGCCGCGCGCTGCACGATCTGCTGACGGGCACGGAGTTGCGGCGCCGCGCTTGATTTCGCCGCGCCAGCGCCTTCAGCCGTGTCGGCGAAAATACACCCCGGCCACCGCCAACAGGCCCAGCGCCGGCAGCAGGTTGGCCAGCAGCGGAGACAAACCGTAGACGGTCCCCGTATTGGTGATCACCCGCTGCAGGAAATACCAGCCGATGGCCAGCAGGATGCCCACGAACAGGCGTTTGCCCAAGCCTCCCGAGCGCAATGCACCGAACGCAAACGGCATGGCGCACAGCACCAGCGCCAGCACGTTCAACGGATACAACGCGTGCGCCCAGAAGGCGTTGGAGTAGACACCGGCATTGATCCCGTTGGCCCGCGAATAATGCATGTTGCGCAGCAGGTCGCGCATGGACAGATATTCCGGATGCACCACCGACTGCTCCAGCACGCGCGGATTGAGGTTGGTTTGCCACGGCAGGCTGGCCACTTCCCGGGCCACGACGCCATGGCCGGTCAGATCGCTGATGCGCACCTGGTGCAGAATCCAGTGCTGCCCCTGGTGGCTGGCATCGTGTGCATGCATGAAACGCGTCAACTGCCCGCCCTTGTCGAGAGTGAACTGGCGCACATCTGACAGCTGCACCGAAGGCATGCCCTCGTGGCGCACGGCGATGGCATTGCGCGCATTGATGACGTGGTTGCCGTCGCGCGCCCACAAGCCGCCGCCACTGGACAGGCCCAGGCTGTGCGACCGGCTGCGCACCTGCAGCGCCTGCGCCTGCTGGTCGCCCACCGGTGCCACGGTTTCGCCCATCAGCACCACCAGCACCGTCAACGCGCCGACGATCAGCACCACCGACGCGGCGATGCGCAACTTGGACATGCCGGCCGCGCGCAGCGCCGTCAGCTCGCCGCTGGCCGCCAGACCACCCAGTCCCAGCAGCCCGCCGATCAGGGCCGCATTGCCGAAATACTCGTACATGCGCCGCGGCAAGGTCAGGGCGATGTAGATGATGGCATCGGTGATGGTATAGCCGTGCTGGCCGACATCGCCGAGCTGGCGTATCAATTGGGTCAGGGCATCGAAGCCCACCAGCACCAGCCAGACAATGAGCAGCGTGCCGATGACGGCGCTGGCGATCAGCCGGTCACAACGCTTGATCCTGATCATGCCCTGGCTTCCGCCTTTTTCCACGGCCGGTATTGCCGGCGCAGGAACCACCATGCGCCCGCGGCGACCAGTGTCTGCAACACCCACAGCACCGTGGCATCGGGCAGCTTGCCTTGCGCGATCATGACCCGGCACAGCGATACCAGGCCGACATACAGGAAGTATCCCAGCACCGCGATGAGCAGGCGGCCATAGCGCGGCTCGCGCGGCGACTGCCGGGCCAGCGGCAGCGCCAGCAGCACCAGCACCAGCACGGTGATCGGCGAGGTGATGCGCCAGGCCAGCTCGGCACGTGCATCCGCACCAGGCTGTCCGAACAGGGTGGCGGTAGTCACCTCGGACAACGGATTGCCGCTCTCACTGTCCTCGCCCGGTTCCACGCTGGACAACGCCACATCCTGGCGCCGATATTTCATGCGCCGCCACGCCGGCTGGCCCAGCGGAATCTGGAAGCGCCAGCCATCGAACAATCCCAGAAACCGCATGCCTCCCTTGTCCTCCTGATACAGCTTGCCGTGGGTGGCCGTGACCACATCGAGGCGCGCCGGATGCGTGCCCGTGGCGGGCTGCTCCCGCGCAATGAGCACCTTGCCGAGCCGGGTGCCGGCATGGTTCATGCTATCGACGAAAATAATGCCGCCCTTGCCCGGAAGCTCGGTGAAGCGCCCGGCTTCCAGACCTGCGGCAATCACCGACTTGTTGGCATCGGCGATGGCCGCGTGCGAGGTGCGCACCGACCACGGACCCAGCCACAGCGACACCACTCCTGCCAGCAGCGCCATGGGCACAGCCAGATACAGCGCCGGGCGCAGCAGGCCGCGCCGACCCATGCCGGACGATGCCAGCACGTGCATTTCGCTGTCGCGCCACAGCCTGCCCAGTGCCACCAGCACGCCCACGAAGACCGCCAGCGGCAACACCGCGCTGAGTGTGGCCAGTACGTTCAGCCCCAGCACCTCGAACATCACGCTCGCCGGGAAGCTGCCTCCGGCCACCTGCTGCAGCACATGCGCGAATGTGCCGCCGGTCACGATGACCAGAAGCACGATAAGCGTCGCCACCACGCTGGTGGCCAGTTCCCGCAGGAAGTAACGGTCGAGGATTTGCAGCATGCGATACACGGTTCCATGGCTTTCGTCATCCGCCGGGACATGCATCCCGCACGACACGATCCAAGTCTAGCCGGTCCCGCCGTTGCGCGGGCCCCGCCGCGACTCGCTGAAGCGCTTCCCCGCAGGTTCTCCGGCGCACGTCCGCCCAGGCGCCACGCCCCCGCTGCTTCGCAAGGTCGGGTCCGTGGTGCAAGCCGGGGCCGGTGCCCTTGGCAAGATGCACGCCGCAGGTTGCCGGCCAGGGCATCAACCCCGATACGCAACATCCAAAATGGGGCTGGCCCTGTCTGTCCGCATCTCCGCGTTACAATGGTTCGACAAGCAGCCCGCCTGCCTTCCCCATTGCACCCTGGTCTGTGTGCCGACAGAGCCGATGGCGCCTGCACAGACATGTTCAGAGGATCCTTATGACGCTCGAATTCAGCCTGATCTCCTCCGCCCCCGAATCCACCGAGACGCCCTGTGCCATTGTGGGCGTGTACGCGGACGGCGTACTTTCCAGCGCCGCGGCGCGCATCGACAGCGCCTCCGGCGGCGCCATCAAGCGTCGCATCGAGCACGGCGACATCACCGGCAAGACCGGCAGCACGCACGTGCTGTATGACTTGGATGGCATCGGTGCCGCGCGCGTTCTCGTCGTCGGGCTCGGGGACGAAAAAACCTTCGCCGCTGCCGGTTTCAAGCGCGCCTGCACGGAAGCCGCGCAGGCCCTGGCAAAGCTGCCCGTGGATGGGGCCGCGTCTTGGCTGAGCGAACTCGAGGTTCCCGGTCGCGACAGCACGTGGCGCGTGCGCATCGCCGCACTGGCGGCCGATCATGCCGCCTACCGCTACACCGCCACGATCCACAAGAAGGAAACGCCCAAGCCCGTGAATTGGCAACGCTTCGCCCTTGCTGCCGGCGACGACGCCGCGGCAGCAGTAGCGCAGGCCACCGCCATGGCCAGCGGCGTGCGGTTCGCGCGCGAGTTGGGCAACACCCCGCCCAACATCTGCAATCCGAAATGGCTGGCCGAACAGGCGTCCGATTTCGCTGACCGTCACGCCAGTGTCTCCATCGACGTGCTGGAACCGGAAAAAATGGCCGAGCTGGGCATGCATTCGCTGCTCGCCGTGGGCCGCGGGTCGGCCAATCCGCCGCGCATGATCGTGCTGCAATACAAGGGCGCGGGCGATGCCGACAAACCGTATGCCTTGGTCGGCAAGGGCGTCACCTTCGACAGCGGTGGCCTCAACATCAAGCCCGGCGCCAGCATGGCGGAGATGAAATACGACATGTGCGGTGCCGCGGGCGTCCTCGGCACCTTCGTCGCCGCAGTGGAAATGAACCTGCCACTGAACCTGGTGTGCGTGGTGCCCTCGGTGGAAAACATGCCCGACGGCGATGCCTATCGTCCCAGCGACGTGGTCGAGACGCTGTCGGGCCAGACGGTCGAGGTGCTCAACACCGACGCCGAGGGCCGCCTGATCCTGTGCGATGCACTAACCTACGTGCAGCGCTTCGAGCCCACCGCGATCATCGACGCCGCCACGCTGACCGGCGCCTGCTTGGTGGCCCTGGGCAAGCATGCCAGCGGCCTGATGAGCAAGCACGACGACCTGGCAGACGAACTGCTGGCCGCTGGCGAGCACACGCTGGACCGCGCCTGGCGCCTGCCGCTGTGGGACGACTACCAGTCGCAGCTGGAATCGGGATTTGCCGATTTTGCCCACATCGGTGGCAAGACCGCCGGCGCCATCACCGCCGGCTGCTTCCTGTCGCGCTTCACCGAAGGCCAGCGCTGGGCACACCTGGACATTGCCGGCAGCGCCTGGGACGACGGCCGCAAGGGCATGGCCACGGGCCGCCCGGTGGCGCTGCTGTCGCAGTGGCTGATGGACCGGAGCCCGGAGCAGAAGTGAGTGCATCGACGTGAGACGGGGGAGAGACGTGCCACGGCTTTGCCACCTGCCCCTCGCGCTTGCGTCCTGACTCTCCATTACCATGCGTGCAGATTTCTACCTGATCGACAAACCGCGGTTTCGCGAGCAGCCGTTGCTGCTGGTGTGCGAGCTGGCGCGCCGTGCCTGTGCGGCGCGTCAGCCGACACTGATCCTGGCCCGCGATTTCGACCAAGCCGAACGCCTGGACGACCTGTTGTGGGCGTTCGACGAAGACGCCTTCATCCCGCATGAACTGGCCGGCGAAGACAGTGATCCGGACACCGCCATCCTCATCGTGCCACCAGGCGTGGAGACGCCCGACAGGCCACTGCTGATCAACCTGCGCGACTCCGTGCCGCAACGCAGCTTCGAGCGTGTACTGGAAGTCGTGCCCGCCGAGGAAGACGCACGCAAGGGTTCACGCAGGCGCTGGCGCACCTATCAGGGCAATGGATGCACGCTGAACAAGCACGACATATAAGCAGACCATGGCAATCGCAGCGCGCGCCCAGGGAGCATCAGCGACGGAACCGCCGGTGAGCGGAACCGGCCCCGCTTTCCCGCAAGCAGGGCGCTCCGCGGGGTAGTTCTGAGCGATAAGGAATCCCGCTGTGGATTGATCGCCCTGCTCGGTCCCGAGTCAGGGCGATGCCCGGCGCACGAACTCGCCGGCGACAGCCTCCGGAGCGTCATGCGCCGACCGCACGTGGAGGTCGTTCCAGAGCGCCACCTGATCGCGACCGCGCCGCTTGGCCGCGTACAGCGCCTCATCGGCACGTCGGAACAACTCGGCGGCCGGTTCCTGCGTCGACGGCATGGCGCAGATGCCGATGCTCAGCGTGATGCCGATCGGCAGCACCGCCGAGTGCACCTGCTGGCGCAGCCGTTCGGCCAGCATCAGTGCCGCGGGACCATCGGTCTCCGGGATCAACAACGCCAGTTCGTCGCCGCCGGGCCGTCCGACACAATCGGTCTCGCGCGCGGTCCTGCGCAGGATCAACCCCAGTTTGCGCAGCACCGCATCACCCACAAGGTGCCCATGACGGTCATTGATGCCCTTGAAGTGGTCGATATCGATCAACAGCAGCGACAATGCGTGGCCGTAACGCGCGGCATGTCCGACCTCACGCTGCAGCGCCACCGTGAATGCGCGTTGATTCAGGCACCCTGTCAATTCATCGGTCATGGCCAGCGATTCCAGCTGCCGCTGCAACGCATCCAACGCACGATCCTGTTGGTCGCGGTTGCGGCCGCCGAGAATGGCCAGAAGAAAACCCACTCCCAGCGTCAACGACTGGAACAGCACCTGGCCCAATGGCTCCGGCCCCGGCGCGATCCACAGCAACGCCCCATAGCAGCACAGGCCCGTGGCTCCGCAAATGAGCGCGGTACGCAGCGGGTAGCCGATCGCCAGATATAACATCGGCAATGCGAACAAATACGTGAGGGGACTGCCGATACCGCCGTCCAGCGCGCACAACACCGAGATAATGATGAACGACGTGGTATTCCAGACAAAAAACACCCATTCCCGGGAGGGAGCCTCGACGATCATCCGGCGCAGCAGATAGATCACCACCATGGCGCTGAGAGCGACGACCGCGATGGCATTGACCCAGTTGCCGTGACCATGGGCACCGGTCAGCGCAGCATAGACCAGGATGCCCGGAGCCACGGCCCAGTAGGCGGACAAGCCCGCATACAGAAGCCCCAGCCAGAACGACCGATCACGATCCCGATGCAGCGAATCCGTCACCAACGGGATGCTCCGCGCCGGCGGGTCACCTGCGGCTCGCTCCGGTTGTGGATTATCGGACATGGGGCATGGGACGGTTCATCCATTACGGCAACGGGCAACAACCACGGCGACATTGCGAGGTGGTTGCGACCGCAACCGGCGTCTTCAGAACGGCACTCTTTTGATCCCGCCCTGCATGTCACGGCCAGTTGACCCGCCGCAGGAGACACTCGCGCACTCTGCGTACCCTATTTCTTCATGCACTTTTCATGCCAGAAAGCGCGGAAAATGGAGGCGCACGCGATGCATCGATGTATCAGCCGTCCAGTGTCTCCCACCGCCGGTAGGCCTCATCCAGCTGTTCCTGCACACGCTCCAGGTCTTGACTGACCCGTGCGATCTCCCCGGCGTCGCCCTGATAAAACGCCGGATCACTCATGCGCCGGGTGTGTTCGGCGATCTCGGCCTCCAGGGCGTCGATGCGCTGCGGCAACTGCTCCAGCTCGCGCGCGTCCTTGTAGCCGAGCTTGCGCGCCGGAGGGGCCGGGACCGGCGCGTGCGGAGGCTGAGAGGCCGCTGGTGCAGTCGGGGCGGCCATGCCCTTAACCTCCGGTCGCCCCGGTGTCCTCTCGCGCTGCCGCAGCCAGTCGGCATAGCCGCCGATATATTCGCCAACATGACCGCCCCCCTCCAGCACCAGGGTGCTGGTAACCACGTTGTCGATGAATTCCCGATCGTGCGAGACCAGCAGCAACGTCCCCTTGTAGCCGGCCAGAAGATCTTCCAGCAGCTCCAGGGTTTCCACGTCCAGATCGTTGGTGGGCTCGTCCATGACCAGCACGTTGGAAGGCTGCGCGAACAGGCGCGCCAGCAAAAGCCTGTTGCGTTCGCCGCCCGACAGTCGCGTGATGGGCGCCCGCGCACGCTCGGGCGTGAACAGGAAATCCTGCAGGTAACCCATCACATGTGTGCGGCGACCGTTGAGTTCGATGAACTCGCGGCCTTCGGCGACGTTGTCCAGCGCGGAAAGATTGTCGTCCAGCTGCGCGCGGTGCTGGTCGAAATACGCCACCTCCAGACCGGTCCCAATCTTGATCTCGCCCGATTGCGGTTCGAGCTGTCCCAGCAGCAGCTTGATCAACGTGGTCTTGCCGGCGCCGTTGGGGCCAATGATGCCGATGCGGTCGCCCCGCAGCACCGTGGTGGAGAAATCGCGCACGATCGGGCGTTCGCCGAAGCTGAGGCTGATGGCCTTGGCCTGGATCACCTTGCGCCCGGACGCCTTGGCATCGGCCAGCTGCATGCGCGCATTGCCCGAGGCCTCGCGGCGTTCGGCGCGCTCGTTGCGCAATGCCTTGAGGGCGCGCACGCGGCCCTCGTTGCGCGTGCGCCGCGCCTTGATGCCCTGGCGGATCCATGCTTCCTCCGCCGCCAGCTTCTTGTCGAAGGCGGCGTTGGCCTGCGCCTCGGAGTGGGCGCGTTCCTCGCGGCGGCGCAGATAGTTGTCGTAGTCGCCGGGCCAGGAACTGAGCTGGCCGCGATCGATCTCCACGATACGGGTAGCCAGGGCGCGCAGGAATCGCCGGTCATGGGTGACGAACACGATGCTGCCGGAAAACCCGCGCAGGAATTCCTCCAGCCAGTCGATGGCCTCGATGTCCAGATGGTTGGTCGGCTCGTCCAGCAGCAGCACGTCCGGATCGGCGACCAGCGCCTGCGCCAGCAACACGCGCCGCTTCATTCCGCCGGACAGGCGTGCGAATTCGGCCTCTCCGTCCAGTTCCAGGCGGGTTAGTGTCTGCGTCACACGGCCTTCCAGATCCCAGCCATGGCCGGCCTCGATGTGCTCCTGCGCCACGGCCATGGCGTCGGTATCGCCCTCGTGCGCGGCGTGATGAAAGGCGGCCAGATGCGCGCCCAGATCACCCAGGCCACCGGCGACCACGTCGAACACGCTGCCGTGCATGTCCTGCGGCACGGCCTGTGCCACCCGTGTCACGCGGATCGAGTCGCTGCCGCGCAGCTCGCCATCGTCGGGCACGATCTCACCGTCGAGCAGGCGCAGCAGCGTGGTCTTGCCGGCGCCGTTGCGCCCGACCACGCACACGCGCTCGTTGCTTTCCAGCGTGAAATCGACACCGTCGAGCAGCAACGGACCGCCGACACTGTAGTCGACATTGAGCAATTGAATCAGAGGCATCCGGATATTGTAGCGGGAAGCGTTCGTGATCCGGCGGCTGCGCGCCCGAAATCCCGTCACGGAAACGAAAAAGCCGGCAATGACATGCCGGCTTTTTTCGAAGATGGCGCCGAAGTAGGCGCCGCATAGTTGGCCTATGTGATTGTTTCCATTGAATGTGATATGCGCGAACCTCGAAAGTTACTCTCAAAGTTACTCTCACATGCGCTTGGTGACCCTCGCCTTTTGCCATACCGCAGGGTCAGATTCTGAATTGTGGACGGGCGAAGCTTCGGGAACGGTCGGTCTGGTGCGCATGGATCGTGAAGTTTCCGCATGCCCCCTACCTCGCCGTGATCTAACCGCGACCTTGACGCAACCTTGCCGTGATCCGCCGTTGTCGCCTTGGGATGAACTTGCCGTTTTATGGTTCCCTAAACCGTCCCGCTGTTCCTGTCCTGTTAGCAGCGACGCGAAGCATAGACCCGGCGCCGTTGGTCCTCCGGCCCGTATTTCACCCTACTTTACGGCCAGCAGATCGCTCTAGTTTGCTGTCAGGCGAGCATTTCCGCTGTTTTTTTATCGCGGGACATTGCCGCAATCGGCCCCATGCCGGCAGGGACGCGGCAGGTTGCGCGCTACCTTGGCCTTGCCCTCGGCAGTACGTGGACCCGTGGAACAGCCGCCATGCCACTTGCAGCGCCGCTTGCCGGGCATGCTCATGGCTTGGCAGGGCTTCCCATCACTGCGACGGCGCGCGCCACATACAACCCGCTGCATGGATTGCCGCATGCGACAACGGGCAAGGTATGCACCCGCCCACGGCGGCAAGCCGTCAAAGTCACTCGCGCCCGCGCGGATGCGGGCAATAACTCGAGTCTTTGTCATGTCTCGGCCCCAGATGAAAAACCGGATTTTCTGAACTGACCGCGCAAAAAAACGGATGGGCAGTCGGTCATAAGGCCAGGATCGATAGAGATTCGACACCCCTACCGGCGCGTTATGAGTGCCAGTCGGCGCAACGCCATGCATGCTGGCGCCCAGCGACCACGCAGAAGCCCTCAGCAGGCACCCGTCACGCGATGCCGTGCGCCTGTCGCCATGCTTCGCCCTGTTGTTCCTGCCGGCGATACGCCCAGCGACGATAGGGCACGACGTACAGGGCGCAGGTACCCACGTCGAAGCGGCGGATGGTGTCCGCTCGCATGTTCCAGCCCGGCGACCGATCAGCAGCGGCGAGCGCGGCGCGTATTTGTGGCGTCATTTTTCGTGCCGTCATGGTGCAGAACCCTCAAGCTGTCTCTTACTGCTTATCTATTTAAGTGTGCTGTTTTGACACTTGGCGCCATGTGCTGTTTTGACACATGGGCTAGCCACTTGTCGGCGATGGCGTAGAAGGCAGGGATGCGCCCGTTCTGTCCATTTCGTGACTTGCTGGCCTGTATCAGGATGCCTGCATTCACGGCTCGGCGCAGGTAGCGATAGAAGCGGCGGCTGGTGTCGATCCCGTGTCGCCCTTCAAAGTCTCGCCACGGCACAGCCAGACGCCCGTTGTTGCTGCCGTTGTAGTGGCGAAAGAACGCCAGCACGATGGCGATGGATGCGGCGGGTAACGCTTTCCACTCCGGGGAATCCATCAATGCGTGCGTGAGCTGCGCGAATCCTTGGGAACCTTGCGCGCTGGCGTTGCTGGCGATGGTGTCCACTTCGCTGGCGCATAGTGGCGGCTGGCAGCGTTCGGCGTTGATCCGTTGCAGGCGGTCATTGATTCCAGCAGTAGGGATACCCTTACGCACGAACCCGCAGGCCAGCTTGAACAGCGTGCTGTTGCGTTTGCCCTCCGGGACCGTATCGGCCAGCGTGGGCACGGTGGCTGGTGTAATTCCTTTACACTCACGCGCCGCGCTGGCGGGGTTGGGCTTGGTGATCGGCGGGAATGCCTGCACCACGTCGGCATGCGAGTAACGCGGACCATCGCACAGTGTGACGATGTGCGACCGGAACGGCGCGCGCTTCATGTGCTGATACCCCGGCAACCGCGCCACACGGCACAGGTCGCATATGCTCGGGTCACTGTTGAACCGTTGCGCTATGGCCTGTTGCAGCGGCTTGAACTGGTCCAGCGGGATGCCATCGGCCAGCCAGTACGCATGCCACCGCCCGGCGGATGTCTCGACCACGATATGCGGCTTCAGCGGACCGTCCAGAACCGGCTGCAAGGGTGCGCCGTCAAGATCAGCGAACAGCGCGCGCACGGCTCGCACGTTGCCTGCCTTGCGGCCCTTGCCGTCGCCCGCGTTCACCATGACGTACACGCCCGCGCCCTGCCCGTTCAACTGTGCCAGCGTGTCGGCATGTTCGGCCAGCGTGCCGTGCAGCTTGCGGGAAAGCGCGTTGCGCTTGCTGCCCTTGCGATCATCGAACGTCTGGAACGTGTGACGCTCGCCCAGCGCGCGCAGGAACCTGTAGGCGTCCAGGTGCGCCGGGTCCACTTGCTCAGCGGCGCCCATGACCGGCCTCGTGCAGTGCGGCGGCATGGGCAGATACGGAAGCGGTCGGCACAGGGTCGGCGGCGCGTGCGCCTGAAACCCCGCCTGCCGTGCGTCTGGCGGCACGTTGCGCGTGCGAGTCGGTGACCCAGAACCCTGCCGTATTCCTGCCGTAGCCTTTGGCGGTCATTTCCGCCACGGTCAGACAACGGCGGTTCACGCCATGCTCGCCCACGCGGTGAAAATCGAAACCCGCCGTGCCGTTGAAGTGTTCGCCACACGCCGGGCAGCGGCAGCGGTTGCCAGTGAGTTTGAGTGTCTGCGCTCCAGCGGTCATTGCACACCCCCTGCCAGACCCGTCTGGAAGTTCCGCAGTGACTCGCGTTCGAGTTGTTCCACCATCTTCAACTGCGCGACGGCATCATGGTCAACATGCCGTTCAATGGCCGAACGGACCATGCCGCGCAAAACATCCGGGTGCATGGCCTCCAGCTCCACGCTGGGGTGACCGCTGCCGAGTTCGGCATAAAACCCTTTGGTGCGGGTGTCGCTGCCTTTGGTCGCTCGGGTCTGTAGCTGGTAGGTGTCGATATGCGCGGGCAGCACGCCGATACGCTCGAAGCTGATACCGCCCCAAAATCCACGCAGCCGCTTTTCCAGATCCTTGCTGGCGTGCCAGCCGCTCGGGTCCAGATCGCCGCAGTAGTAGATGAAGGTGCGCCGCCCGTCTTGCCGGGCTTGCAATGCGGCCTCATAGCAGGCTGTTGAAATTCGCCGTTGGTGCGTCTGACTTTGCGAGGATCGTTTTACCATAAGGTCTCGCTGGATTTGACGGAGCCATGGGATGCGCGGAGCGGACATTACGCAGGAATCGTTGTTCACGGTGGCGAAGCTGGACGACTTCGTACCGACGGATCATCCCTTGCGTGCGGTGCGCACGCTGGTGGATACCGCGCTCAAGCGTATGGACGGCTTGTTCAGCACGCTCTACAGCGACTACGGCCGCGCCTCGATCGCGCCGGAGAAGCTGATGCGCGCACAGTTGCTGCAGCTGTTCTATTCGATCCGCAGCGAGCGGCTGCTGATGGAGCAGTTGCGCTACAACCTGCTGTTTCGCTGGTTTGTCGGCTTGGCTATCGACGATGTGGTGTGGGATCACTCGGTGTTCTCGAAGAACCGCGACCGACTCAACGACAACGCGGTGGCGAGCGAGTTTTTCCGCGAGGTGGTGCGGCTTGCTGAGCGCCGTGGCCTGATGTCCGAAGAACATTTCTCGGTGGACGGCACGCTGCTGCAGGCATGGGCCTCGCACAAGAGTTTCCAGCCCAAGGACGCGCCGCCGCCTGGCCCCGGCGGCACCGGGCCGCGCAACGCACCGCCGGACTTCAAGGGGCAAAAGCGCAGCAACGACACCCACGCTTCCACCAGCGATCCGGACGCGCGGCTGTACCGCAAGGGCAACACCGGCGCGCAGCTGAGCTATCAGGGTCACCTGCTGATGGAGAACCGCCACGGCCTGGCGTGCGACGCCCGTCTGAGCCTGGCCACCGGATATGGCGAACGTGAAACGGCGTTGGCGATGATGGGCGATCTCAAAGGACGAAGACGGCGCACGCTTGCGGCCGACAAAGGCTACGACACGGCAGACTTCGTGGCCGGATGTCGGAAGCACCGCGTCACACCGCATGTCGCGCAAAACACGACCAACCGGCGTAGCGCGATCGATAGCCGCACCACGCGTCACAGTGGCTACGCGGTAAGCATCAAGATCCGTGCGTGGATCGAAACCCACTTCGGCTGGATCAAATCCGCTGCCGGCATGCGACAGGTCAAGCAGCGCGGCCATGCACGCGTGCAAGCGCTGTTTCAGATGGCCGTGGCGGCCAGCAACCTGATCCGCTTGCGCGGCCTGCTGGCGGCGGAGCTCAACGGATGACCCCGACGACAGGGAAGGTGCGTCCGGGCAGCGCGAAAAACGCTGCAAAGCCATACGAAAGCATTTTGGGGGACGAATATCCCGCACCGAAGACACGACGCAGGATGGGTGATCTCGACGTCTTCATGCGAATTTCAACAGCCTGATAGGCAAACGTCTCGCTGGAATAGCCGCGCGCGGGTAGCAGGTCGACACGGTACTCGCTGGTGACCTTTTGCAGCACGCCGGCGATGGAATCTTTTTCGCACCAAACCTCCACCCGCTCCTCGGCGTTCTGCCACAGGTCGCGCCGGTAAAGCTGGCTGGACTCCTCCAGAAAATCACTCAGGCCGGTGTGCGTGTTGACGCGGATGCGCCAGCGCGTGTTGTCGGCAATCCAGCCGTAGGGAACCAGCCCCTCGCGACGCATGGCCAGCAATTGCCGCTGGACCTTGCGGTATCCGGTGGTGTCTTTGTCCACGTCTCCGGCACTGCTCACCAGATAGAACGCCTGCCGGACTGTCACGGGTTTGTCGGCGGTGTCCAGTGCGCTCAGGATGTTCTGGCGGAGTTCGGCAGTGGCAACGCCCAGACCGCGGACCTTTTTAGGACTAGGTTCAATTTGATGGTCGCGCGGACTCATGCCCCACCCCTCGATGCCGCGATACGCTCGGCAATCCAGCGGTCTATCTCGCGGGAATCCCAAGCGGTCGCGTGTTTACCTAGCTTCACGCGCTTGGGGAACGTGCCGGCGGCTTCGTTGCGATAAATGGAACTGCGGGAAAGCCCGGTGCGTTCGATGACGGCGGGCAGCCGCTCGAGCTTCGCTATAGGTGGAACGTTCTGAACTCTCATGGCATCGCCTCGTGCTAGGTTCGCCCTCTCACACCTGCATGGGGAGACTTGGGCGGCCTTGAATCAGGCGATGCTTATTTAATACCGGATTTTTCGCACCGTGGTGTGGTCCGTGCGAAAACCTGCATCGCCCGGTTCTCCATGCGCACCATTGGGAAAGCAATGGCGCCTATGGAATAGGCGATACCTACTATGTGCGCGTGACTAAGCCAATCCTGTAAGCAAAGGTAACAGACTGATAAAACGAGTTTATTTCGTGGAACATTCTCGTGGAACATTCAGTGTGCTCAGGTGATGTATTTCGCAAACTTAAGTCAGCTTGCCTTGCGCTTGAACGGCAGCACGTCGGCGCCTTCGCGCAATGCGTCCAGATAGTCCGCCCACGACTGCATCATCTTCTGCCGCTCGGGCATATGTTCAGCGTAGTTGTAAGCGGCCTTGACCGTGTTGCGCTCGGCATGGGCGAGCTGGCGTTCGATGATGTCGGACGGCCAGCCTTGTTCGTGTAGCAGCGTGGACGCCATGGAGCGGAAGCCGTGGCCCGTCATCTCGCTACCGGCGTACCCCAGACGGCGCAGCGCAGCCGTGACGGCATTCTCCGACATGGGGCGGTCGGCTGTGCGCGCGCTGGGGAACACGTAGCGTCTTGAGCCTGTCAGCGGCTCGATATCGCGCAGGATGGCGACGGCTTGCGATGACAGCGGCACCATGTGCGTCTCGCCCATCTTCATTTTCTCGCCGGGGATGCGCCACAGGGCGGCGTCCAGATCCATTTCCGACCATTCGGCCTTGCGTAGCTCGCCCGGACGCACGAACACCAGCGGCGCCAGCTTCAAGGCACTGCCCACGACAAAGCTGCCCTCGAAGCCGGCTATGGCGCGCAGCAGGCCGCCCACCTTCGCCGGTTCGGTGATGGTGGCATGGTGGCGCGCCTTGCTGGTCTTGAGCGCGCCGCGCAGGTCGGCGGACGGGTCACGCTCTGCCCGGCCCGTGGCGATGGCATAGCGGAACACCTGCCCGCATACACGCTTGAGCCGTTGCGCGGTTTCCAGCTTGCCCAGCGATTCGATGCGCCGCAGCGTTGCGAGTAACTCCGGCGCCGTAATCTCGTCTATCGGTCGATTGCCGATCCACGGGTAGGCGTGCGTGCCCAGCAGCCATTCCAGTTTCGCGCGCGTGGTCTTTGCCAGCTCGCTGCGACCGGCCAGCCATTCCCGCGCCACCAGCTCGAATGCTGTTTCAGACGCCATGTGCGCCGTCAGCTTGTCTTGCTGGCGCTTGGCGCTGGGGTCGGTGCCCTCGGCAATCAGCTTGCGCGCAGCGTCCCTTGCAGCGCGAGCGCCCCGCAGAGACGTGTCCGGGTAGGTGCCCAGGCTCAGCATCTTTTGCTTGCCGGCGTGCCGATACCGCAGCCGCCAGTAGCGCCCGCCGTTGGGATGCACCTCCAAATTCAGCCCTTTTTCGTCTGAAACGCGGTACAGGCGGGCTTTCGGCTGGAGCTTGCGCAGCTTGGTATCGGTCAGCATTTGAGAGTAACTCCCCGGCACAGCGGCGCGAATGCCGTTGTTACTCTCAAAGTTACTCTCACATATCACGGGCTGCAACGGGACGGCATGAAACCCCCAGACACAAAAAACCCCGCAACGGCGCGGGGTTCAGTGTGGTTTTGGGCTTGTGTGGGATGCCCTGAAACCGTGTAATGGCGCCCGAAGTAGGACTCGAACCTACGACCCCCTGATTAACAGTCAGGTGCTCTAACCAGCTGAGCTATTCGGGCGCTGAGCGCGGTAGTTTCGCGATCCGCGCCGCCGCTGTCAAGGACAGTCGGGACTTTTCCGGCTCAACTGTTGGCGATCCGGTAGCACGGCACGTAGGCATTGCCTCCGGGCAGCTTCATGCGGTTCTGCGCCACGAACTCCTTCAGTAGTTCATCCAGGGCGTGCATGATCTCGGGATCGCCGTCGATCTGGAACGGTCCGTGCTCCTCGATGGTCCTCATGCCCTCTTCCTTGACGTTGCCGGCCACGATGCCGGAGAACGCGCGACGCAGGTCGGCCGCCAGTTCATGCTGCGGGCGGTCGCGATGAATGGCCAACTCGGACATGGCCTTGTGCGTGGGCTCGAACGGTTGCTGGAAGAGGAGAGGAATGTTCAGCGTCCAGTTGAAGAAGAACGCATCCTTGGTATCCAGACGATGATGGCGCACCCGCTCCACGCCACGTACCGCGGCGTGAGCGACGGCGATGGGGTCGTCAATGACGATCTCGTAGTGCTTCGCCACGTTGTCCCCCAGGGCCAGGCGCAGGAAGCGGTCGATCTGCTGAAAATACGGAGCCGAATCGGCGGGGCCGCTGAAAATCAGCGGGAACGGCACATCCCTGTTTTCCGGATGCAACAGAATGCCCAGAAGATAGAAGATTTCCTCGGCCGTCCCCACTCCGCCCGGAAACACGATGATGCCGTGACCGATGCGCACGAACGCCTCCAGACGCTTCTCGATGTCCGGCATGATCATCAGGTTGTTGACGATCGGATTGGGCGATTCGGCGGCGATGATGCCCGGCTCGGTGATGCCGATGTAACGATTATGTCGATGCCGCTGCTTGGCGTGGCCGATGGTGGCGCCCTTCATGGGGCCCTTCATGGCGCCCGGGCCGCAGCCGGTGCAGATATCCAGACCGCGCAGCCCCAGCTGGTAACCCACATCCTTGGTGTAGTCGTACTCCTCGCGCGAGATGGAGTGCCCGCCCCAACACACCACCAGATTGGGATCGACCTGCGGCCTCAGAATGCGCGCGTTGCGCAGGATCTCGAAGACCGCATGTGTGATGCCTTCGGATGCATCCAGATCGAACCCGCCTCGCGAGAGCTCCGTGGATACATACACGATGTCGCGTACCACCGACACCAGCAGCTCGTTGATGCCGCGAATGATCTGCCCGTCCACGAACGCCCGCGCCGGGGCCCGGGTCAATTCGAGCTTGATGCCACGATCCTGCTGCAGCACCTGGATGTCGAAATCCGGGTACAACTCGAAAATGGAACGCGGGTCATCGCTCATGTTGCCCGAGGTCAGCACCGCCAGCGCACAACGCCGCAGCAGTGCATGCATGCCCGAACCGCTGACATCACGCAGCCGCGTCACTTCATGTCGCGACAGCACATCCAGGCCACCGGTCGGGGTGATACGGGCGCTGACCGTGGGCGGCGACGTCGATCTGGAACGGGCGTCATTCATGGGAAGCGGGTCTCCTGGCCGCGATCGCGGCATGTGGGTGGGCAGCCCGCATACGGACGGGCAACAGAAAAGAATGATTTATCCGGCGCCCCAGGGTCAAGAGCAATGCGCACTAGTGGGCCGACGTGTGAGAGTGCGAGCGCACCACGGCGCAGCTGTGATCCTGCAGTTCCTCCCCGCTGGCGGGATCGTGCTTGTCGGCGTGTGCGGCAAGAATCACGAAACCTGGCGCGTGCCCGAACGTGTGACCGGCGACCACCAGGGTCCACGCCCCCATGCCCTGCCCGCGCGGCAATCGGCGGGCGAGCAGCCGGAAGGGATTGACTCGGAGTGAAGCACCCATGACACGCATGGCCCGGTAACGATGCCTGTGCAACGGCGCCGCCAGCCAGCGCCAGTGGGTATTCAGGTGCGGTGCCACCCGGGCCAGCGTCGCCTTCAATGCCGGGCTCGCGCAGTCGACGTGAATATGCAGCTGATCCTGCGAACGGCCGCGGCGGGAATTGACGGCCAGGGCGATGTCATCACGCGGCAGATCGCGGCCCAGCGCCGCTCCCACATAATGCCGGGCCGACCACGCGGCCGCGAAATAGTTGGGCGCACCCGGCGCAAGCAGCGCGGGGCTCTCGATACCGCTGATTCGCGCCGTGGGAATCAGCAGGTATTGCGCCGGTCCACGGCGGTCCTTGAACAGTGCATAGCCACGCAACGCGCCCTGATCCAGCCACAGCCGCGTGCAGGGCGAAGGCGGCGTGCGTCGCGCGGCCGCCGCCATGCACTGCGTGTGCACGATGCGCCAGAGCACGTTCCGGTCGTGTGTGTGACCCGCGGCACGGGCCGGAATTGCCCTCATGCCCATCAGCATCCCCAGCATGATGATCATTGTGCCGGCGTATCGACAGCAGCGGGCGACCGGATTCCCGGCGCGTGCCGGGCGAGGATCTGTCATGAACATCAATATATATCCCCCCACCAGTCTCGTTCATTGTAACCGCCGGGCGCTTCCGCCAATTCAACCCGTAGGTGCGGAAGGCGGAAAAAAACCGGCGCCCTCACGGGCGCCGGTTGCATGCAGGTCTCGAACGAGAGCGCTTAGAACGTGTACTTCAGGGTGAGCATGGCGGACCAGCGCGAGATCACGCGGGTCGGGTTGCTGCCGGCATCCTCCGTCTGGTACTGCTCGGGCTGATAGTTGCCGTTCTGGTCGGTAGGAAGCTCATAGATGTACTGGTTCTGGCCATTGACGCCACCGTAGCCGGCCAGGTTGCGGGTGTTGTACTGCAGGTAGCGGACATCGCCCCAGTTCTTGTTGAGCATGTTGAGGAAGTTGTAGATGTCCAGGCGTACGATGCCCTTGTTGCCCGGGAAAATGCCCGGCACTTCCTGCTGGAAGCTCACGTTGAGCATGTTCACCCACGGGGCATGGGCGCCGTTGCGGTTGGCGATCTGGCCACGGTGCGAGCCCAGATACGAATCGTGCGAGACGAAGTCCTGGAACTGCTGGACCAGCTGGCTGCTGGCGGCATTGCCCCTGGAGTCGGCGAAAAACACCTTCGGATCGTTGATCGTCGGGATATAGGCAGGATCTTCGTAGCTGATGCCGTCGCCGTTCACATCGCCGGAAAAGATCCAGCTGTACGGCAGTCCGTCATGCCCGGAGTAGAACGCAGAGACCTTGGTGTAGTAGTCACCGATGAACTTGTGCCGCCAGTCCAGCGACAGCTTCACGCTGCGCGGAATGTTGCGATCGGCGATACCGGCCACTTCCTCGTTCGGCACTGTGCGCACCACGTACTTGTAGCCGGAGGACGCCTGCGAGCTGTTGCCCGGGTTGACCTCGGTGGCATGGGTGAGCGTGAACGCTGCGCTTGCAGCCCAGTCGGACTGCGGCGAGAAGGGCTTCCTCAGCGCCAGCGTCAGGCTGTCTGTCTTGCCCTTGCCGGTATTGGTCAGAAGGGTCGAATAGTTGGAAAAGTCCGGATTTGCTCCAGCGTTGGGGTACTGGCCGTGCGCCCGCGGATAGGCGCCCGGGAGGGTCCAGTACTCGGGACGCCCGTCCGGCAACGTGCCGGTCTGATTGCCCAGGTTGAGCGCCTGGTAATAGATCGCGTCGCGCGCCTGGACCTGCTCGGCCTCCACGGTACCGATCATGCCCCACCACGGCAGCTCGCGATCCAGGCCGATGCTCTCCTTCCAGTACGTCGGCAGCCTGAAGTTCGGCGAGATGGTGTCCACGTCGCCCACGATCGTCGCCGCCGCCGGCCGGGATGTTCTGGTTGTGCGCATCCGGGCTGAACGGGGCCGTGGACGGATCATACGACTTGTAGGTCGCCACGGTCATACCATTGTTCTGATACGGGTTGGTCATCCACACCGTCGGCGGGAAGGTCTGGAAAAGCCCCGCACCACCACGCAGCTGCATCATGCGGTCGGTGTCGAAGCTGTAGTTGAACGACAGGCGCGGCTCGACGACCTTGTGGCTCGGGCTCATCGTGGTGTTGTTGGGGTAACCGAACGCCTGGTTGAAGCCCGCGTTGTACAGCGGCTTGTGATTCGCGTCGGGAATGTCCACGCGCACGCCATACTGCACCGACAGGTTGTTGTTGACCTGCCAGGTGTCCTGCAGGAACGGGCTGTACTGCGTGTACGTCCACTGCGCGGCCACATCGTTGAGGGTGTAGCCCGGTGCCGGCTGGAACAGGTTGTAGCTGTAGTAGTTGCCGGTGGCGAAGTCGTTGATCGTGTCGAACGAATAGGCGCCGAACTCGGTACGGCCGAACAGGTTGTAGATCTTGGTGCGCTCGGCGTAGACGCCGCCCTTGATGGTGTGATCACCGGCATAGTAGGTGCCGGCAAAGAACAGGGTCAGCTTCTTGGTGTCGATGGCATTGTAGTCGCGGTACTGCTCCTCGCCCAGATTGACGGAGCGGCGAGCCGTAGCCATCGACGGACACCGAGATCTGCGGCGCCTGTGTCGGCACGTTGGTGTCCTGCACGTAGTGCTGGTAGCCGATCTTGGTCTCGGTGGAGAAGTTCTCGTTCCAGTCGTCGTACAGCTCGAGCGAGATGTTGTCCGTCTTGATCGACTTGGTGTAGCGATAGTTGGTCACGCCGACCGAGTTCGACGAGTTGCCCAGCAGCTGCGGCAACGTCTCCTTGGTGCGGTTGAAGCTCAGGCTCAAGACGATGATTGTCGGTGATATTCCAGTCGATCTTGCCAGGTAGCGCTTGTCTTCCAGCGTCACGCCGGTGCTACCACCAAAGCCGCCGGTGTCGATGCCGTAGCCCTTGGCGATGTCCAGAACCTTCTGCAGGTCGGCGGGCGACAACTTGTTGGAGGTCGATGCGCCCGTCAGGCTCGGATCCAGGCCATTGGAGGAATCGGCACCGATGTTGGTGACCTCCTGCTTCTCGGCGGAGAGGAAGAAGAACAGCTTGTCCTTGATGATCGGGCCGCCCACCGTGAAGCCGCCGGTCCAGTTCTTGTTGAAGCCGTTATAGTCGTAACCCGAATCGCTGGAATCCAGCCAGCCGGCATTCCCCACCATCGAGGATGCCTTCTGGATACGACGTAGTAGACCGAACCGTGGAACTGTTGGTACCGGACTTTGTGACCGCGTTGATGTCGGCACCGACGGTATCGGAGCTGACGTCATAATTGGCCGTGGAGATGTTGTACTCGGCGATGGTGTCCGGTCGAGATCGGGCTGTTCTGGTACGGCAGCCCGTTGGCGTTCAGGCCGAACGGGTCGCCCACGGACACGCCGTCCACGCTGATGTTGTTGTAGCGATTGGGCAGACCCATCGCGGAGATGGAGCCGTCACCTTGGTTGGTCACGATGACACGCGGATCCAGGCGCGCGATGTCGTCAATCGAGCGGTTCGCCTGCGGCGTGGCCTCCAGCTGCTCTTGCGAGATGTTGGTCGACATGCCCTTGTTGGCGGGCGTGAAGTACTGCGCCAGGGCACTGGCGGACACGGTCACGCCACCTACGTTCTGCGCATTGGCCTGGGCGGCCTCGGCGCTCATCTGCAGATTGATGTCGCTCTTCTGGCCCAGCTGCAGGTAGACGTTGTCACGCTCGGTCTGCTGCATCCCCGCCTTGGAGACGATCACCTCGAACGGACCACCCACGCGCAGCCCCTGCGCGTTGTAGTGCCCCTGGGAGTCGGTAGTGACGATCTTGGTGGTGCCCGATGGCACGTGCACGATCTGCACGGTAGCGCTGGCCACGGGCTTGCCCTGACTGTTCAGGACCGTACCGCCCAGCGAGGAAGACGTCACGTTCTGCGCCAGAACCGGCGTCGCCGCGAGGAGCGAGGCAATGGCAAATGGCAGCGCCTTTGCGCGAATTCGATTGATCATCTCTTACACCCTTGAGTCGCAACGTTGAAATCTTCGCGAGAACCATGCGGCCACACGCCTCGCGTCACCGCATTACACGCCAAACCGATCGCGCCTGTTGATCCCCGCACCTGAAATACCCATACCCGCACGGCCCGCAATGGAGGCCCTTGGGTTAATGGGAATTTTACATCAAAAATATGACAGTTTCACAACATCTCCCCCGAGATGCCTTTCATGCGCCGCCCCGGACGCACCTCCCTTCCTGCCATGGTGAGCTTGGCTCAGCCGCTCAGCGCTTCCCCAGATAGCGCGCGCGCTTGCCCGGCTTGAGATGGTCCAGATCCAGCATCACCAGTCCGTCGACACAGCCGGAAAACCCCTGGTCCTCGCCGAAATCCAGAAACTGCACCCCGGCCGGATCGACCAGATCCACGTACTGGCGATACAGCACCGGCATGGTCACGCCGAGCGCATCCAGATGATGCTTCAACCGTCCCAGACCCGCCGACGGCGACAGTCCGCTGAGCGCTGCACGCACCCCCGCCTTGACCACCGGCGACACCTGGAACGGCATGCGTGCACTGGCCAGGCCGGGTTTGCCGAAATAATGCTGGTGCGCGGCCACGATCCACTCGCGCGCTTCGCGCGGCAGGCTGACCGACAGGCTGACCGGACCGAACAGGAAGCGGATCTCGGGATGGCGCTGCAGATACAGGCCGATCCCCTGCCATAACTGATCCAGTGCCCTGGAGCGCCAGTAGGCCGGCGCAATGAAACTGCGCCCCAGCTCGAGGCCCGTGGCCAGACGCTCGGCCGTGGCCTCGCTGTAGTCGAAGAGGCTGGCGCTGTACAGGCCCTTCATGCCGTGGTCGGCGAGAATCTTGCCGCCATGACCGAAGCGGTAGGCACCGACGATGCGCAACGCCTTGGGGTCCCACAGCACCAGGTGCTCGTAATAGGTGTCGTAGATTTCCAGATCCCGCCGAGATCCCGTGCCCTCGCCCACGCGACGGAAGGTCAGCTCGCGCAATCGGCCGATTTCACGCATCACCGCACTGTCGCGGGAGCCCTGCAGCAGATAGGCCTGCTTGCCGTCGGACAGATCAGCCAGCAATTCGGCACCATCGAGATCCGCGCGGACCCGTTCCACCGGCTCGGGGTGCGCCAGCGGCGCCTGGCCGCCGAAGATCAGGCCGCGCCTGTGCGCCAGCCGGTACACATGCCGACGCATCAGCTTGGCGGCCTTGCGCGGCGAAGAGTCGCTGCGCTGCGCCAGTTCGTCGGCGGAAATCAGTTGACCCACGCTGCAATCGATACGTCGCTTCTTGCGCGAGACTGCTTCGCGCGGCAGCATCGCCGTGGCCAGCGACTTGGCCAGCATGGACATGCCATAGAACGCCGCCGAATTACGTGCGGCGAGGTGGACAGGTAGTACCGATGCTCCCGAACGCATGGCAATACGCGCAAAACCATCCGACCAGCGTCCGTCACGCACGCCCGCAGGCCCCATGCGCGACACTTCGCCCGCCGGAAACAGTACCAGTGCCTGTCCCTGATCCATGGCGCGGTAGATCCCACGCAGACGCGAGGCAGCGCCCTTGCCGAACACGTCCACCGGCAGCAGCAGTTTCGCCAGCTGCGGAATCATGGACAGCACATTGTTGCCCAGAAAACGCACGTCCGGCCGCACCGAACCGATCATGTGCAGCAGCGACAGCGCATCGACCATCCCCATGGGGTGATTGGCCACCACCAGCAGCGGGCCTTCCACCGGAATATGCTCCAGTTCCCGGGACGTCACGCGATAGGTCACGCGCTGCTGTTCGAGGGCGCGCTCGACAAAATCGAAGCCTTCCAGGCCGTCCAGCTCGTCCAGCGTCCGGTTGAATCCGGACTCGTCCGCCAGGCGCCCCAGCAGATTCACCACGGGCCGGCGCAGCAACGGATGCTGGGCCAACCACGGCATCTGTTCGTCAAGGGTCTTTTCAACGCTGAGCATGGCCTTCTCCCTCAGGAACCTCTGCAGGCTGCGGTCTTTCGGACTGTACGCTGTTGCGGATCACCGCGACACGGCCCCACAAAAGCTCGGGCAGCAACATCGGCCACTTGAACGGCCGCAGGTCGACACGGTGCATATGGTACGTGCCCCATGATGGGGGAACAATGTTACAGCCACGGGAAGACGTGCCGGGGAACCTCTGATTGAATCAGAGGTTCCTTAGAAACCGGCGCCATGCAAATAGGACGCCACGCCACCGAGGAACATCTGCACCGAGAGTGCGATCAGAAGCATGCCCATCAGCCGCTCCATGGCGGTCAGGACGCTGGGGCCGAGCCAGCGAAAAAGATAGGTTGCACTGAGCAGAATCGCCGATGTGGCCAGCCAGGCAAGCACGAGTGCCAAGGTCCACTGCGCGGTATGCCCCGGCTGCGAATTGGTCAGCAGCAACAAGGCCGCCATCGCCGACGGGCCGGCCACACCCGGGATGGCCATGGGCACGATGAATGGCTCGCCTTCGCCCGGTTTGCCGAAAATGCCGCCATCGACCGGCGGAAACACCATGCGGATGCCGATCAGGAACAGCACGATGCCGCCACCAATGCTCACCGACTCCTGTTTCAATTGCAGCGCGCGCAGCAGATATTGGCCGCCAAACAGGAACGCCAGCAGCACCGCCAGCGCAATCAGCAGCTCGCGCACCATCACCGTCCGCCGCCGGCGCGGCGGCACGTCCTTCAACAACGACAGGAAAAACGGCACGTTGCCGATGGGATCCATGATCAGGAACAGCAGGATACCGGCCGAGACCGTGGTCATCTGGGCTTCCATGGGGTGGTGCTCCGCAGCGAATCGAGAGTTGGGTGGGGCCGAGGATCAGCAGGGTGGCTCAATCCCGCAAGGGACTTCTTCGGTTGAAAGCGACAGTTGTAGGTCGGTTCAAGGAGCAACGCGACGGAGCCGCCTACTTGCGGGAAGCAAACCGATCATCCGGCAAGCAGGCGGATCCGTCGCTATCGCTCCTTGATCCGCCCTGCGGGGCACGCAAATCCAGTACGCAGCCGCGTGCCGCTGCCCCATCGGTCGACAACAGGTAGACCGCGGCCTGCGCTGTCGCCTCGGGGTCGGGCAACTCCTGTGTCGCTTCACCGAACCACGCCATGCGCCGCAATTTCGTACGCATCGGTGCCGGCAGCAGCGCGGCGACGCGCAGCGTGCCATCAGTGCTCTCCTGATGCCAGATGGACACGAGCGCTTCCAGCGCGGCCTTGCCCACGCCGTATGCGCCCCAGTGCGCGCGGCGCATGCGCTGGATGTCGTCCAGCACGAAGACCACGGAGGCGTCCGGCGCTTTCTCCAGCAGCGGCAGCGCCGCCTGGGTCAACGCAAACGGTGCGGAAAGGTTCACCTGCAGCGTGCGCAACCATTGATCCGGCGCGTGTTGTCCCAACGGCGTCAGCCCGTCGAAATGAGCTGCCGCATGCAGCACGCCATCCAGGCGACCGAGCTCCCGCTCGATCATGTCCATCAATTCCCCGAACTGCGCCGGCGTGGCGGTTTCCAGATCCAGCGGACAGATCGCCGGCGTGGGGGCACCTGCCGCGATCAAGGCGTCATACAACGCTTCCAGTCCACGCGTGCGCCGCCCCACCAGCACGACCGTTGCGCCCGCTGCGGCACAGGCGCGCGCCGCAGCGGCTCCCAAACCGCCACTGGCACCGGTGATCAGCACCACGCGCGTGGCGAGTGCGCCCTCCCGCGGCTCCCACTGTCGCGGAAGCTGCGCCGTCTCCAGCGCCGTCACGCGCCAGCCTCATGCAACTCCGCGGCAATCCGCGCCAACTCGCCGGCCGCCAGCAGCTCCTCGATGATGTCGCATCCGCCGATGAGCTCACCCTGGATGAACAACTGGGGAAAGGTCGGCCAGTTCGCATAGGCCTTCATGCTGGCGCGGATCTCGGGATCGGCAAGGATATTCACCGCATGGTAACGGGCCCCGGCCGACTTCAGCGCAGCAACGGCACGGCTGGAATATTCGCACATGGGAAATGTTGGCGTGCCCTTCATGAAGAGCACGATAGAATGGGCATCGAGAGTGGCCTTGATGCGATCGAGAACGTCCATAGGTTTGCAGCATGCTTCAACAGGGCAGCGCCTTGGCGCCAACAGCTCGATAGTGTATCGCGGCAAGGCGCGACACGCTCTGAACACGGGTCGGCCGCGGCGCCGTCCCATCTTCCGCCCAAAGCCCAAAGCCCAAGGAGACTGTACTCATGGCGATTGAACTTCCCCCACTTCCCTACGAAAAGAACGCCCTCGAGCCGCATATTTCCGCGGAGACGCTCGAGTACCATTACGGCAAGCATCATCAGGGCTACGTCACCAAGCTCAACAAGGCCATCGAAGGCGGCGAATACGCCGACGCCTCGCTGGAAGACATCATCAAGCAGGCCAAGGGCGGCACGTTCAACAATGCCGCGCAGGTGTGGAACCACACCTTCTACTGGAACTGCATGAGCCCGGACGGCGGCGGCGATCCCGACGGCACGCTGGCTGACGCCATCACCAAGGCCTTCGGCTCGGTGGACAAGTTCCGCGAGCAGTTCAGCGACTCGGCTGCCGGCAATTTCGGCTCCGGCTGGACCTGGCTGGTACAGCGTTCCGATGGCTCGCTGGGCATCGTCAACACGTCCAATGCGGCCACGCCCATCACCGGCTCCGACAAGCCGCTGTTGACCATCGATGTCTGGGAGCATGCCTACTACATCGATTATCGCAATGCGCGGCCCAAATACATCGATGCATTCTGGAACCTCGTCAACTGGGACTTCGCCGCGTCCAACATGGCGTAGCCCCGCACCGCACGATGCTCCCGCGTTCGGGCCGTCCTGGCGCTCCTGCCAGGACGGCCCGATCCGCGTGCGGGCGAGGCTCGTCTCCGCTGCGACGATGTCGCGCACGGAGGCATCTGTCGTGGCGGTCCCACGCCGTGCTTCCCTCGCGTTGCGACTGGGTGTAGAAAGCCACAGGGCCCGCTCTGTTCAGCACACATCATGATCGATTCGACCGACTCCAGATTCCTCATCCGCCTCGCCGACGCCGATGACGATGACTTCATCATCGGACTGGTATCACGCTTCGTGGATTTCCAGTTGCCATCGTGGCGGCGGCGCAACGAATGCATCGAGGGCATCCGTCGCGACCTGCATCATCACCTGCAGGATCAGCCAGCCAACAGCTTCATGTTCGTGGCCGAGGACAGCGATGCGCAGCGTGCCGGATTCATGCACCTGCAGAAGGTGACGGACTTCTTCAACGGACGCGTGAACTGCCATATTTCCGATCTGGCCGTGGACCGCAGCTTCGAGAGCCGCGGCGCCGGCCACGCGCTGCTGGCCCATGCCGAGGAATGGGCTGCCGAACACCGCTGCCACCTGATGTCCCTGGCGGTTTTTCCAGGCAACGAACGGGCACGCTCCCTGTACGAGAAACACGGCTACGACGTGGATCTGGTGCGCATGAGCAAGCCCTTGCGCTGAGCTGAGACATGGGGCTGCAGCGCACGGCTTCGGGGATCGTGCGTGGTCAGCGAGTGCGCATGCGGTGCGGCAAATGAAAACGCCCCGGTATCAGGCCGATACCAGGGCGTTTTTTTTACGCATGCGTCGCGTACGCTCAGTTGACGGTGGAAGTGGACGCCGTATCTGCCGCCTGTTCCATTTCGCTCGCGGTGTGCTTGTTCAAGCGCGCCACCAGTCGCTCGATGTTGCCCAGCGACATCAGGTGCGCCATCACCCAGGCCAACTGGCCCTTCTTGAACATGTCGTGGACCACGTCCGCGTCGAGTTTCTGCAGCTTCTCCTCATTGACCACGTACAGGCCGTTCAGCACCAGGTTCTTGCTGCCTTCCTGACTGCTCTCGATGCGAATCGAGCGCGCCTCCAGCAATTCCAGCTCCCGCAGCCGCGCCATCAGCGCCTGCGTATGCTTGACCTGATCCTGGAATTCGCCCAGGAAACGCACGGCGTTCTGCAGCATCTCGGTATCGCTGCCATCCTCGTTGAACAGGCGATCGCCTTCGTCTTTATTGAAGCCCGCATAGGCTTCATCCAGAAAGACGGTGAAATCGTCGCCCTCCTGGCCTTCCGGCTTCTCCGCCAGGACGAATGGATAGCGCCGGATGAACGCGGGAATGTAGGCGCCCTGCTCCCACGTGCCGTCCTCGTCGACCATCAGGTTTTCGCTCTCGCGCAATCCCAGCAGAGCCATGGGGCCCGCATCGGCTTCGCTGTTCCCGGCGAAGAGAATGGGAAAGTCACGTGCCGCCTGGATGAACTCGACGCCAGTCAACGGCACGGAGTGCGCCTTGGAGGCAAAGCCCACACCCGGCATGGGGCGGATGCGCAAATCACGGTGGTCGGCACGATTCAGCGGTACCGGACGCTCATAAAAAATCACTTCTGCCACGTTCAAATCCTCATCAGTCGCCGCGGTGCACACCTCATGCATCAGCGATCAGTCGCGTTGAACGCCCGATGATATCAGTGTTGCCCGGCAACACGTAATGCCCCATCCGGCGCCCTCGGCCCATGTCCAACCGGATGCGCATCACTGTCTTCATTTTCCGCTATGCTCAGACAAAGGATTCTCTGATCGATTCGCACAGGCGGCAGGGCCGCTGTCTCGAAACCGTGAAGGACACTCCGCATGCTGACAGACGTCACTCATCGCGCGCCGGACCTGCATTCCACGCGTTTGCTGGCGCTGGATGTCACCGGCCGCATCCTGGACTGGATCAGCTGGCAGGACGCCGTGTGCCTGTATGTCCGTGACGTGGTGGCCTGGACCCTGGGCGACCCGTGCCTGACTGTGCACGGTGGCACGCGACGCGACACCGGCGAACAGTCGGTCCTCGGCCTGCACCCGATCATCGCCAGCACCGGACAGTGCCGGCATCGCACGCTGGATCCGGCGCCGGCGCTCTCCAATGCCACACTGTTTGCGCGGGACCGGCATCTGTGCCTGTATTGCGGCAACCACTTTCATCGCCATGAACTGACCCGGGATCACGTCCTGCCGGTCTCCAAGGGTGGCCGCGACGAGTGGGAAAATGTGGTCGCCGCCTGCACGCATTGCAACATGCGCAAGGGCAACCGGACGCCGCAGCAGGCGCACATGCCGCTGCTGGCGGTGCCGTTCCGCCCCAGCTGGGTGGAGCACCTGATCCTGTCCAATCGCAATATCCTGGCCGACCAGATGGAATTCCTGGTCAACCATCTGCCGCGTGACCGCAGGCCGGTCTGAACGTACCGCGCTCCATTGCCCGCGGCCTGCCCCGCTTTGCGCCTGTCATGGCCACGCCGGCCCGGCAACATGACGATCGGAAGCAGCCTGCGATGCACGCGAACGCGCTCCAGCTACACACATCCCACACGCTTTAGTGCGAAAATGAGCCGCATGATCGACCTCAACCGTTTCCCGCGCCTGGCGCGCATCGACACGCCCGTCGATCTGCGCTCTCTGCCCGAATCCGAGCTTCAGGACATCGCCGACGAACTGCGCGCCTATCTGATCGAGGCCGTGGCGAGTTCCGGCGGCCATTTCGGCGCAGGGCTGGGCGTGGTCGAGCTGACCGTGGCCCTGCACTGGCTTTACGACACGCCCAACGACCGCCTGGTGTGGGACGTGGGTCATCAATGCTATCCGCACAAGATTCTCACCGGTCGCCGCGAACGCATCACCACCATCAAGAAGAAGGATGGCCTGGCGCCGTTCCCGCGACGCGAGGAAAGCGATTACGACACATTCGGAGTCGGCCACTCGTCCACCTCGATCTCGGCCGCGCTGGGCATGGCCATCGCCAACCAGCGTCGCGGCGATGCGCGCAAGGTCGTCGCCGTCATCGGCGACGGCGCCATGACCGCCGGCCTGGCCTTCGAGGCGCTGAATCACGGGGGCGACGTGGAACCGGACATGCTGGTGATCCTCAACGACAACGGCATGTCGATCAGCGAAAACGTGGGCGCCATGACCAAGATGCTGGCGCGCCTGCTGGCCAGCCGCACCCTGAACAGCTGGCGCGAGCGCGCCAAGCGGGCCATTCCGAAACAGTCGTTCGCCGGACGCTTCTTCAAGCGCTGGGAAGAGCATGCCAAAGGCATGTTCGTCCCCTCCACGCTGTTCGAGGAACTGGGTTTCCACTACACCGGCCCCATCGACGGGCACGACATGGAATCGCTGGTCGCCGCGCTGCGCACGGTCAAGGACCTGCCCGGTCCGCAGCTGCTGCACGTGATCACCACCAAGGGCAAAGGCTACGCTCCGGCGGAAAGCGAGCAGATTGCCTACCACGCCGTAGGCCCATTCGACCCGCAGGAGGGTGTGGAGAAGAAAAAGCCGGGCAAGCCTAGCTACACCAACGTGTTCGGCGACTGGCTGTGCGACATGGCCGCCGCGGATGCCTCGCTGTACGCCATCACCCCGGCCATGCGCGAAGGCTCCGGCTTGGTGCGTTTCTCGCGTGAATATCCGCGGCGTTACTTCGATGTCGGCATCGCCGAGCAGCACGCCGTCACACTGGCCGCCGGCATGGCCTGCGAAGGCGCCAAACCGGTGGTGGCGATCTATTCCACGTTCCTGCAGCGTGCCTACGACCAGACCGTGCACGATGTGGCACTGCAGAACCTGGACGTCACCTTTGCCATCGACCGTGCCGGCGTGGTCGGCCCGGATGGCGCCACGCATTCAGGGAGTTTCGACCTGACCTATCTGCGCTGCCTGCCCAATATGGTGATCATGGCGCCAGCCGACGAAAACGAATGCCGCGCCATGCTGACTACCGGCTTCCGCCACGCCGGCCCGGCTGCCGTGCGCTACCCGCGCGGCAGCGGCCCCGGCGTGGCCATCCATGAGGCGCTGGAAACCCTGCCCATCGGCAAGGCCGAACTGCGCCGTCGCGGGCATGGCCTGGCTCTGCTCTCGTTCGGTGCCATGCTGCCGATGGCGGCGCAGCTGGCGGCGGACCTGGATGCGACGCTGGTCAACATGCGCTTCGTCAAACCTCTGGACGAAGCGCTTCTGCTGGAGCTGGCGGAAAGTCACGGCGGCCTGGTCACGCTCGAAGACAACGCCGTGGCGGGAGGCGCCGGCTCGGGAGTCGCCGAATGCCTGGCCGCACACGACATGCACACGCCGATCCTGCATCTGGGTCTGCCCGACGCGTATCTGGAACACGGCAGCCGCGAAGAGGTGCTGAGCATGGGCGGTATGGATCTGCCCTCCATGTGCCGCGCCATCATGGCGCGCTTTCCCCGCACTGCCGGCGCCCGCGCCGCCCACGGCTGAACGCGGCACATGGGCACGTGGGCATACGGGGCATGAATGCCGATGTGGTTTATTCATACCATATGTTTACATAGGCCTCGATGACAGTCTCCTTGTCGCCACCCGAGGCCATCCATACATGTCACTCCGGCTGCTCACCGCACTCGCCATCACGTTGCTGGTTGCGCCATGGACCACATGCGCGCTGCCCTCCGGCAGCGAAACGTTCACCAACCCGCTGCTGCCCTCGGGCCCCGATCCCTGGGTGACGCAGCGCAACGGCATCTACTACTACACCAACACGTTGGGAAACCGGATCGCCCTGTGGAAAACCCGGGACATGGCGAAGCTTGCCCAGGCACCGTCCACGGTGGTCTGGCGGGAACCTGCCACGGGGCCCAATTCAACCTCGATCTGGGCGCCGGAACTGCATTACATCCACGGCGCTTGGTATCTGTACTACACCGCCGCCAGCAAGGCGCACGACGACGATGCGCACCGCCACATCTTTGTCTTGAGAAACACCTCGGATGACCCGACCCGCGGCCATTGGGTCGACAAGGGCATGTTGAATACGCGCCATAGCGGGATCGATCCCACAGTTTTCAAGCTGCACCACCAGCTGTATTTCGTCTACTCGGCATATATCGGCGACCACAGCGATCTGGTCATCGCCCCCATGCGCAACCCGTGGACCTTGTCGTCCCCGCAGGTTGACATCGCGCACCCCACGCATCCCTGGGAAATGTACGGCGGCCGCAAGATCATGGAAGCGCCCGAATTCCTTCACGGGCCGGGCGACAAGGTCTTCCTGACCTATTCCGCCAGTGCCTGCTGGTCGGATCACTATGCCCTGGGCATGCTGACCGCGCACGCCAGTGCCGACCTCACCCAACCTGACAGCTGGAGCAAGTCCGACCATCCGGTCTTCGCCGAATCAGCCGCCCACAGCGTCTATGCACCGGGACACAACGCCTTCTTTACCTCTCCCGACGGCAGTCAGCAGTGGATCATCTACCACGCCAACTCCGGCGCCCACGAAAAATGCGGCTCGCGCCGCTCGCCACGCATGCAGCCGTTCCACTGGACCGCTGACGGCACTCCCGATTTCGGTATCCCGGTGAAGGCCGGTGTCCCGCTGCCGGCGCCATCGCATGCAGCTGCCCGTACCGGATCAGGCCACGTACGAGGCCACTGATCGCGCCCAGGCATCCTGCAGCATGCCATCTCCGGCGGTCTGCCCGGGTCAACCGAGTTCGTCGTCATGCGTTTTCATCCTCACACCCCCGAACGGAGTTTGACCATGAATCGCAAGCTGCTTATCGCTGCAATGGGTGCCGCCCTGGTTTGCGGTGGCTCCTCGCTGGCCATTGCGCAGAACGCACCACCTCCGCCGGCATCCGTCGCCCCGGCGCAGAGGGCGCCCTCCAACCACATGATGCAGCATCGATCGGGCATGCACCGGCACGACATGCACGGCAAGCACCACTGGCGTGGCCACGATGCACACCGGCGTCACGGGCATCGTTCGCCGGCAATGGCCGTCATCGGCACAATGCATCGCCTGGAACGCCTGTACCGGATGGAGGGAAAAACCGGCCAGATCCAGTCCATGTACCGCAATGTGCTGCAGCAGACGCAAAATCCGCAGGTGCGTCACTTTGCATATGAGCACCTGGCACGCGTGCAAATGCAGCCGAAAAACACCTCGGCCGCCATCTCGACCCTGCACAAGGCGCTGGACGAGAGCCTGAAACAGCTGAATCAGCGCGACCGGATGCACGCAAAATGGCGTGCGAAAATGAAGCACAACAGCAAGCCCTGAGCGGCATCCGAGGGCATCAGGATGGGTCAGGGACGACG
This sequence comes from uncultured Gammaproteobacteria bacterium, assembly GCA_963747595.1. Classification (GTDB taxonomy): domain Bacteria; phylum Pseudomonadota; class Gammaproteobacteria; order Xanthomonadales; family Rhodanobacteraceae; genus Oleiagrimonas. The sequence continues at coordinate 353,015 of CAVVFO010000001.1, read as the reverse complement.
CAAGGCCGACGGAGCGATCTCCGTCGGCCTTTTTACGCCGATCGCATTACCCGGACGCGGCTTTCTCGGCCTGCTTGGCATGTGCCCACAGCGTTTCCTGATCCTCCAGGGTGAAGTCCGCAAGAGATCGCCCATCGGCCCGTGCCGATGATTCCATGTGCCGGAAACGGCGCTCGAACTTCGCGTTGGCACGGCGCAGTGCACGCGAGAAATCCACCTCGGCATGGCGGGTGAGGTTGACCACCACGAACAGCAGGTCGCCGATTTCCTCCTCGATGCGCTGCGCGCCGCCGCCCTGTTCGAACTCGGCTCGTACTTCGTCCAGTTCCTCGGCCAGCTTGGCCAGCACCGGCCCCGGGGCGGGCCAGTCGAAACCGGTACGCGCGGCCCGCTTCTGCAGCTTCAACGCGCGCTGATATTCCGGCAGACCGCGGGCGATGCCAGCCAGCGCACTGTCATCGGCCTCGCCTTTTCCGGCCCGCTCGGCCGCCTTGATCGTTTCCCAGGCGCGCGTCTGTTCCTGCGCATCGGAGACCGATGCGTCGCCGAATACGTGCGGGTGGCGGCGGACCATCTTGGCACCGATGGCCGCGGCCACATCGGCGAAATCGAACAGATCGCGCTCTTCGGCCATGCGCGCATGGAAGACTACCTGCAGCAGCAGATCGCCCAGCTCGTCACGCAGATCATCGTAATCCTGGCGATCGATGGCGTCGGCCACTTCGTAGGCTTCTTCCAGCGTATACGGCACGACCGATGCGAAATCCTGCTTGAGATCCCAGGGACAGCCACCCTCGGGATCGCGCAGGCGCGCCATGATGGCCAGCAACGCATCCATGGACGAGGGTGCTTTTTGGGTCATGCAGCCGCTGTCACGAGACATGGTTGAGGCGTGCAGTCCAGTCGACAGTGGCATCCCCGACCGCAACGAATTCCGGATTGATCAACGAGGCTTTCGTGTTGTAGCGCAGAGGCTGCCCATCCAGCGCCAGCACGGCACCGCCGGCTTCCTGCAGCACGCATTGGGCGGCGCCGGTGTCCCACTCGGAGGTGGGGCCCGGACGCAGGTACAGATCGGCCGCGCCGCGTGCAATCAGGCAGAACTTCAGCGAGGAGCCCATCGCCACTACCTCGTATTCACCGAGACCGGAAAGCATCTGCGCCTGCCGCTCGCTGCCGTGCGAACGGCTTCCCGCCACCACCAGCGGCGGCTCGGGCGCACGCGTGCGCAGCCGTCGCGGCTCGGTGTCCGGCTGCACCTGGCGGAAGGCCCCGTCACCGGCGCTGGCATAGTAGAGATCGCCGGTCACCGGTGCCAGGACCACGCCCATCACCGTGCGATGCTCATCGATCAGGGCGATGTTGACGGTGAACTCGCCATTGCGCTTGACGAATTCACGCGTGCCATCCAGCGGGTCGACCAGCCAGTAGCGTGTCCAGCAGCCACGTTCCTCCCAGGCAACGTGCGCCGACTCTTCGGACAGCACCGGTACATCGGGCGTCAAGGTGCGCAACCCATTCACGATCAGGCGGTGCGCCGCCAGATCGGCTGCGGTCAAGGGTGAATCATCGTCCTTGTGCTCGACCTCGAAATCGCGACGGTAGACCGCCAGGATGGCGTCACCGGCGCGGCGCGCCAGGTCGATGACAGCGTCAAGCATGGATGCGTCGGACACGAAAGCTTCCTTTTTCAAAAATGCAAATGGCAACGGCCGCACCACCCACACCGCGTGCATATTCGACAGGCGGATTCACGGACGATAACGACCCGCAAGGTATTCCCGCGCCATGAACAGGGCAGCGATGGAGCGCCCTTCGGTGACATCGTCGCGCGCGATCAGCGTGTGCAGATCGGAGAGTTTCCACGGCACCACCTCCAGCGGCTCCGGCTCGTCGCCGGGCAGGCGCTCGGGATACAGGTCGCGCGCCAGCACCACGTGGGTCATGTGCGTCATGTAGGCCGGGGACAGCGACAGCGCACCGAGAATATCCAGCTGTCGCGCGCCGAACCCGGCTTCTTCCTTGAGTTCGCGCTCGGCACCCTGCTCGGTGGTCTCGCCCCGGTCGAGCCGCCCCTTGGGCAGGCCCAGTTCGTAATGGTCCAGCCCCGCCCCGTATTCCCGCACCAGGATCGCGGTGTCCGCATCGCGCATGGCCACGATGATCACCGCGCCCAGACCAGAGTTGAGCAGCCGCTCGTGGGTGCGCCGTTCACCGTTGGAAAATTCCAGATCGACCTGTTCGCAACTCAGGAATCGGCTGCTCCCGGTGATGCGTCGCGCGTGCGTGATTGGATATTTCACAGCCATGAGGACATTGTACGCGATGGGTCGACAGGCAAAAGAAGCACCCGAAAGGCCGAGCTCAGGCAGGTCGGAGCTGAGCGCAGCGAAGCCCGACATGCGATACCGGTCATCTCGCCACGTCGGGCTTCGCGCCGATCGACACCGACCTACGGTGCGGTCTGGAATCGCGCCAACGCCTCGGCATGCAAGGGCGGTACGCCGGCCAGCACGCTGCGAGTCTCCAGATCCAGCGCACCGCCATCCAGATCGGTGAAGGCCCCGCCGGCCTCGCGCACGATGACCGCAAGCGCGGCAATGTCCAGGATATTCACGTCGGACTCGATCACCAGGTCCAGACTACCCTGCGCCAGCAGATGGTAGTGGCAGAAATCCCCGTAGCCGCGGATGCGATCGGTGTCGCCGATCAGCCTGGCCAGCACGCTCCATCGCGGGCTCTGCGCCAACGTGCGGATATTGCCGGTGGAAATCGAGGCCTGCCGCATGTCACGGATATCGGCAACATGTATGGATGTGCCATCGGCAAATGCGCCATCGCCGCGGCTGGCCCACAACGTCTCTCCGAACAACGGCGCGCTGGAGACGCCCAGTATCAGCTCGCCGCGATACATCAACGCAATCTGCGTGGAGAAAAACGGTGTACGCCGTACGAAACTCTTGGTGCCGTCCAGCGGATCGATCAGCCACAGATAATCGCTTTCGCCCTCACGTCCGTGCTCCTCGCCCCATTGGGCGTGATCGGGAAAACGCCGCGACAAAATCCGGCGAATGGCAGTCTCTGCCTCACGATCGGCCACGGTCACCGGGCTGGCATCCGCCTTGTGCTCCACATCCACCCCCTGGCGCCAGTAATGCCGGATGATCTCACCGGCCTGGGCTGCGGCCTCGCGGGCCACTGCCAACGCCTCGGCCACGGAGGCGGGCGTGGTGTCTTGTTCGTTCATTGCGATCTCCGTGAAAACAATCCGGCATGGCGCTGCACCAGGATATGGCCTTCGGCGTCCACAGCGCCGAATCGCGCCAGCATGCGGCGCAGCAAAGGATGGCTGCCGCGCGGCTGCATGTTCAGTTGCAGGCGCCAGCCAAGCGGTGTGACCGTGGCGCTGCCATGCACCGCCAGCGGACCCGTGCCGCTGTCACTGAACACGGCCTGCAACGTGGTGCCGGCACGCATGCCGACCCTGGCGCTCAGATCACCGAGGTCGGCCGTCCCTCGCGCATCCGCGAGCGTCGCATCACGCCAGTGCACAGCGCCCGCGCATTGCACCGGCCAGTTGTTTCGCAGCCGCAGATGGCGGACATCGACCCGCAGCATACCCCCGGGACGCAGACCCCGCAGCCATTCGGGCGCTCCCAGCAGTGACGCCGGCATGGTGGCCTGCACATGGTCGAAATCGAATTGGTGCGTACCACTGCGAAGAAAATGCGCATGGCCGGACCAGCGTGCGGATCGCAGACGGACATCCCCCGCCAGATTGCCCAGCAATGCCGCATGGCCGATGTGCCAGTCCAGTGCCCCAACAGGCTGCCCGTCAATCTGCAGTACATCGGCATGGCCGTTCCAGAGCGTACCCGAGGGCGCCGTCAGTTGCGTGTGCGGCAGGTGCGAACGCGCCAGCGACCACGCCCAGCTCGCCGGAAACCACCACAACAGACAGAACACCACCAGCAGCGCCAGCACCAGCCACGCCAGCAGTCGCCACCACAGCCGCCGTGGAGCAGATGTCACCGGCATGGGCACGCCGCTGCAACCGGGTCACAGAACCCGGATGGCACTTGAGTCCGTATCCCCGGACACGGGATCATGTCGCGCATGACCAATACCACTGCACCCTCCGACACCACACCATCCAGAAACCAGGCTCTGGCCACACGTGACCTGCGCCACGTCTGGCATCCGTGCACGCAGATGCACGACCACGAAACCATTCCCATGTTACCCGTGGCACGCGGCGAGGGGGCATGGCTTTTCGACATGGAAGGCCGGCGCTATCTCGATTGCATCAGTTCCTGGTGGGTCAACCTGTTCGGTCACGCCAATCCGCGTATCGCCGATGCGCTCGCCAGGCAAGCCCGGACGCTGGAGCACGTGATTTTCGCGGGCACGACGCATGAACCCGCCGTCGAACTGGCCGAACGACTTGTGGACATCGCCCCGAATGGACTGAACCGCGTGTTCTATGCCGACAACGGCTCGGCCGCGGTGGAAGTGGCGCTGAAGATGAGTTTCCACTATTGGCTCAATCGGGGCCACGGCGAACGCACCCGCTACATCTCGCTGAGCGGCGGATATCACGGTGAAACGCTGGGCGCATTGTCGGTCAGCGATGTGGCCCTGTACCGGCGCATCTACGCACCATTGCTGCTGGAGCCGATCATTGCGCCCTCACCGGACAGCTACGCTGCCGAACCCGGCGAGACGCCTGCCGACGTGGCGCGGCGCAAGCTCGAGGATCTGCGCGCACTGCTGGAGACGCATGCGCACGAAACATGTGCCGTCATCGTCGAGCCGTTGGTGCAGTGCGCCGGCGGCATGCGCATGTACCATCCGGATTACCTGACCGGACTGCGCCAGTTGTGCGACGCGTACGACGTGCATTTCATTGCCGACGAGATCGCGGTGGGCTTCGGTCGCACCGGCACCATGTTCGCCTGCGAACAGGCCGGCGATGCCGGCGTGACACCGGACTTCATGTGCCTCTCCAAGGGATTGACCGGCGGCACCCTGCCGTTGTCGGCCGTACTCACGAACGACTGTGTGTATGAGGCGTTCTACGACGCCTACGCCAGCGGCAAGGCGTTCCTGCACTCGCACAGCTATACCGGCAATCCGCTGGCCTGCGCCACGGCGCTGGCCACGCTGGACATCTTTCGCGATGAACCCGTGCTGGAACGCAACCGCACCCTGGCGGCGCACCTCGGCCGGCAACTGGCATCGCTGCGCGACCATCCGCACGTCGCCGACGTGCGCCAGACCGGCATGATCGCCGCGGTGGAACTGGTGGCCGACAAGCAGACCCGGGAGCCCTACCCGCTCGCGGAACGCCGCGGGCTGCACGTGTATCTGCATGGCTTGACCCGTGAAGTGCTGCTGCGCCCGCTGGGCAATGTGGTGTATTTCATGCCGCCGTATGTGGTCGAGGAAGGCGATATCGAGCACATGGTCACCGTGGCCAAAGAGGGCATCGAACTGGCCGTGCGGTGATCTGCAAGGAGACAAAGTCCGACGTAGGGCGGTTCAAGGAGCGATGAGCGACGGAACCGCCCTACGCAGAACCGGCACCCCACCCTTGGCGCGTGTCAGGTCTGGGGCGGCACCTGCGCGCGCTCATGACGCACCAGCCAGTACAGCGGGATCGCTGCCGCCAGCATGGCACCGGCCACGGCCAGGTAGATCGGCCCGTAACCGACCATCGCGCCCAGCTGCAGGCCCACGATCGGCCCCAGACTGCCGCCGATATCGCCGTACACCTGATACATGCCCATGGCACGTCCCTGACGTTCGCGCGGTACCACATCACTGATCAGCGTCAGCAGGGGCATGGTCAGTGCTCCGCTGCCCAGGCCGATTGCGACCAGTGCCAGCGCTACCGTCCAGGCCTCTCCTGCCAGATCCAGGCCGATGAAGCCCGCGCAGGTGAGCACGGCGGCAGGTATCAGCAGCGCGGTACGCGTACTGCGACGATCCAGGAACGCGCCCGAGGTGAGCGCCGCAGCCCCCCTGCACACCATCAAAAGCGCCATCAGCAATCCCGCACTGGCCTGGCTGCCCCAACCGAACACGTGCAGGCCGCGCGCATCGACCAGCACCACCAGCGTCGCCAGGAGAATGCCCGAGATGGCAAAGAAGATCAGCGCATTGGCGCCGCATACCACCTGCAGCAGAGGCATGGCCAGCAGTTGCCGCCACACACCGAGCCCCCGGTGCTCTGCCCGATCCGCGTGGGGCGCCGGTGCCGCACCGCGTGGCATGGCATACAAGGCGAACAGCCCGGTCAGCAACGTCAGGGCCGCGGCTGTCAGAAAGGCCGCATTGGAGGACGCCGCATCGGCGATGACGCCGCCGATCACCATGCCCGCCGGCAGACCCAGCGTCATGGATGTGCGCACGCGCCCGGTCAGCCGACCACGCGTGTCGGCGGTGGAAATCACCATGACCGCCGCCATGGCTCCCACCAGGATCAGCGATGAGCCGATTCCCCAGATCACGCGGCCAGTCAGGAACCAGGCGACAGGCACATGCGAATACAGGGCCACGCTGAACGCCAGTACCGCCACGGTTTCCAGAAACAGTCCGATCGCCACTGGCCAGCGGGCGCCGAAACGGTCGATCAGCGACCCCGTGAAGGGATTGAAGAAGATGCGCGTGATGCGGTTGGCCGCCAGGATCAGCCCCACCATGACGGACGACAATCCCAGTTGCACGCCCAGTATCGGCAGAATCGGAAACACGACGCCGCCTCCGATACCGCTGAGAAAGGCGATCGCCGCGATCCACCAGCTGGCGCGCAGCGCCCGAGTGACCTCCGCGGAGCCGTTCATGAGGCGTGTCCGCGATGTGCTCGCGCATGATCGGCGAGGCGGCTTGGCTCAGGTCTCCACATCGGCAAAAGTATGCCATGTGGCGTGTCGACAGCAGGTATGCTGAAGGCTGTTTTTGCCGACACTGCGTGGTATGCGCCAGATCCGTCTATTCGTCGATACCGACCTTGCCCCCGGCAGCGAGCAGGTCCTGCCGGCATTCGCTGCCGAACATGCCATGCGTGCGCTGCGTCTGCGCAGCGGGGATCATGTCATCCTGTTCAACGGTGACGGTCACGATTATCCGGCTACCCTGACCGCCGCCAGCAAGCGCGAGGCCCTCGTCACGGTCGACTCCCGCCTGCCGCTGGACAACGAATCACCGCTGCGGCTGGGGCTGGCGCAGGCGCTGGCGCGGGGCGAGAAGATGGACCTGATCATGCAGAAGGCCACGGAGCTCGGCGTCACGCGCATCGTGCCGCTGCAGACACGGCGCTGCGATGTCCGGCTGGATTCCGCGCGTGCCGAAAAGCGGCTGACGCACTGGCGCGGTGTGGTCATCAGTGCCTGTGAGCAATGCGGTCGGGCCCGGATTCCCGTGGTCGAGCCCGTCCAGACCCTGCGGGACTGGACGGGCACCCTGCCGGACGCAGCCGTCAAGCGGCTGATGCTGACGCCGGGTGAAGGCTGCAGAGCCCGCGAATTGCCGGATCTGGCCCAGGGCGCGGTGGTCATGGCCGGCCCTGAAGGCGGCCTGGATCCGCACGATCTTGCCACGCTGCGCAGCGCCGGCTTCGAGGCCCTGAACCTGGGTCCGCGAATCCTGCGCACGGAGAGCGCCGGCCTGACGGCGCTGGCCGCATTGCAGGCCTTGTTCGGCGATATCTGAGTCAGGAGCCCGAGAACGGGGCAAGAGGCGAGCTGAAAAGCATCAAGCGACTTCGGCCGCTTCGAGCGCCGTGTTGACCTGCGCTTCGATTGCACCCAGATCCGGCACGATCGCCTCTTCGTCACGCACCCTCACACGCTGCATGACGCCGATGGGCCGCGACGCGCCGTCATCCAGCGGCACCACGATGTCCTGACTCAGCGTGGTCAGACGCGGGAAGCCCTGCGTCACCAGCGCCAGATACGGCATGCGCTCGTTGCCGCCGAGCGCCTTGATCACGGCCACGCGGGAGTTGAGCGCCAATTCCTCATCGGCCAGTCCGATCATCACCGAAAACGAGAACATCGGCAGCCGCCAGCCGCGCCAGCCGATGCGTCCCAGCAACCAGTCGGGGGCACCTTCCACGCCCTGCGCGGTGGGCATGGTGATGACTTCGGCCACACTGGCATTGGGCAGCAGCAGGCGCCCTCCGGTGATGGGGATCTGCACGCCGCGGATTTCGGAGGGAAGATGGTGGTCACTCATGCATGTCGCCTGCTGCCTGCTGTGTATGCCGGATTTCGCCCGGTTCGAGATGTCAGGGACGTGCGCTCAAAGCGCACCCGCGTCGTCGAGCAATCGGCTGGCGAAAGAGGCCGGGGTGCCTTCGGTATCGATTAGCCCTTCCTGGCGCAGCATCGAGACCATCAACGAAGACTTGCCGCCTTCCTGATGATGCAGCCACACGCACCCGCCACGATCATGGATCGCCTGCGCACCGGCGACGGCGTCGTTGGCGTCATCGACCAGAAGGATGGCCAGTGCGTCGGCACCAAACTCCGCGGCGACTGCAGAAAACCCCGCGTCGATGGAAGGATCGCAATCGCTGTCTGCAGCGGCTTCAAGCCGCATCCGGCCGCTCCGATCGACGCACGGCCACCGCCCGGCAGGGATGACCGTCAGTTCGCCGCGACAAACTGCAGCGCCATCTTCGGCGATCCTGACAGGCACATCCGTGGTTTCGGCCAAGTGCGCACGCAACGCTTCGGCCGACGCGGCTTGCTGATGCTGGATCAGCAGCATCGGCGCATCCGGACGCGCCGGCAGGCCGCGGAGAAAGTCAGCGACCAAGTCGGTGCTGTCCGCGGTGGCACCGATGACCACCAGCCGCCGCAGGCCACTGGACTCCTCCCGGGAAATCCCGTTTGCCGACGCCTCCACCATGGTCGGCGCAACGGCGTCCTCCAGCGAGACCAGTTCCAGCGAAAATCCCGGTTCGATGGGGGAATCGGCCGCATCCGCCCCCGGCGGGGTCAGATACTCCGCGGCCGACACCTTGTGGATCCCGAAGCTGACCGGATCCAGCGGCGGATCATCGTGTGGTCCCGGATGGACATGAATGTCCTCCCCTGGCTGGGCCTCGGCGGTCGCGGTGTCGGTCCCCACCAGCTCCCACTCCGGTGCCTGCGGCAATGTCGTCGTGATACGGGCTGCGCCATCCCCGGGGCCGCCCTGCTCCGCATTCGGTTGAAACGTCTCCCAGTCGGGAGTGCCGGCGGTCCTCGGGTCGGGTGACGAGGAACCCGTACGCCGGGTCGTGGGCGGATCGGATTCGGACACGGCAGAATCGGCATTGCCCGCGTCGATCTTGCCCGCCTCATCGCCGGGTTCGACGAGCGACAATGGCTGCAGCGCAATATCCTGCGTATCCGGCCCGGGCCCGGACGCAGGTTCCAACCCAGCCGCCGTGGAGATTCGGGAACCGGCGTTTTCCTGCACTACCGCATCCAGCGGCGCATCGGAATCGAACATGCCTTCCCGGCCTTCCGGATCGGCACCGGGATTGGTCGCGCGGCTTGCTGGCTGCGCAAAAGCCGATGCGTCTTCGGCCTGAAGCTCGGCCAGAAGACCGTTGCCTTCGGCCATCAAGGCACCCAGTGTGCCAGCCAGTGCTTCGCTCTCGGCGGTCCGGGCTTGCGCTGAAGCTTCCACGGACTGGTCCGCAAGGCTGCCCGCCTCGTCGTCTGCCGTTGCCGATGCGTCAGGTGGCGCCGCTTGTCCAGTGACCACGTCCGTATCTGGCGCCCACGGCGCACTGACCTGCACGGGCCGCGCACCTTCGGGCCGCGGCGGGTCGGTATCGAACTGGTGCATCAGTTTTGCAGCCAGATGCCGCGCCCAGCGCGCCTGGTCCCATCCCGACAGCTGCCCCGAGGCGTCGCCATCGTTGTACACCACGCGTTGCCCCGACGCGTCCAGAGCATCCTGGATACGGTCCAGGTGGGGTTCGACCGCCGCATCCAGATTGATCACCACCACATCGGCACTGCTTTCCGCCAGCGCTTCGCCGTCGACACCCGTCGCCGGGCCTTCGAGAACGATGTCCGCACCCAACGCCAGCAATGCTTCACGCAGGTGCGCGCTCTGCTGTGTACTTTCGAACAACAGCGCCACCGCGGGCGGATCGGTCCTGGGCGGGTTGTCTGCGCTCATCGCAATGCCCTCAGTTGGCGGGTGCGCTCAGAAAGTCCTGAATGTGGGCCACCAGATCGTGCTCCTGGTACGGCTTGCCGAGATACGCATTGACGCCGATATCCAGCGCACGCTGCCGGTGTTTGCCGCCGGTGCGCGAGGTGATCATGATGATCGGCACGTCCTTGAGACGTGAATCGTTCTTCATGTAGGTCGCCAGCTCGTAGCCGTCCATGCGCGGCATCTCGATATCCAGCAGCATCAGATCGGGAATGCGCTCCTGCAGTTTCTCCACCGCATCCATGCCGTCCTTCGCCGTGACCACTTCGTAACCGTGGCGCTCCAGGATGCGGCTGCTGACCTTGCGCATGGTGATGGAGTCGTCGACCACCATGACCAGCGGCTGCGCCGCATCATCCTCGCGCCGCGCCTCCGGCGTTTCCGGCGCATCCTCGGCCTCCAGGTCGGCTGGTGCCATGCGCGCCGCGCCGTGGCGCACCAGCGGTGCAAGATCCAGGATCATGACCACCGAGCCATCGCCCATGATTGTGGCACCGAAGATCCCCGGTACGGAACTGACCTGCGGGCCCACCGACTTGACCACGATTTCCCGCGACCCCAGCACCTGATCGATCCGCACTGCCGCACGCAGATCGCCGCTGCGGGTCAGCAGCAACGGCGGCTGGCTCTCGTCGTTGATCTGACTGGCCGGCACACCAATCAGGGCGGCCAGATCGTAGATGGCGTAATCCTCGCCACCGTAGGTGACGGAGGGGTTGTCGCTGTGCAGGCGCTCGGCCAGATCCTCCTTGCCGACACGTGCCACGCCCTGCACCGAGGTCATCGGTATGGCGAATGTGGCATCGCCGTTCTTGACCAGGATCGCCTGTGTCACCGCCAGCGTGAATGGCACACGGATGACGAATGTGGTGCCTTCGCCGTGCTCGGACTCGATCGCCAGCGTGCCGCCCATCTGCTTGATTTCATTGGCAACCACGTCCATTCCCACGCCACGGCCGGACAACTGCGTCACGGATTGTGCGGTGGAGAACCCGCTCTCCAGGATGAAGCCGAACAGGTCACGGTCGGACAGATGCGCGTCCTGGCGCAACAAGCCGCGTTCGATGGCCTTCTGGCGGATGGCATCACGATCGATGCCGGCGCCGTCATCACTGATGCGGATGACCACTTCGGTGGCATCGCGGCCCACCTCGATGCGGATCAGGCCTTCTTCGTCCTTGCCGGCCTCGCGGCGCTCCTGCGGCGACTCGATGCCATGTGCCAGTGCGTTGCGCAGCATGTGTTCGAAGGGAGCCTTCATGCGCTCCAGCAGATTGCGGTCCATCTCGCCGTGCGCGCCGCGCACCTTGATCTGGGCCCGCTTGTCCACTTCCTGGGCGGCCTGGCGCACGGTACGGCGCAGGCTCGGCACCATCGAATCGAACGGCACCATGCGGGTGCGCATCAACCCTTCCTGCAGATCCGAGTTGACGCGCGACTGCTGCAGCAGCAGGGTTTCGGACTGGCGTGTGTTGTCGTCCAGCATGGTCTGCAGCGACACCAGATCGGCCACCGACTCGGCCAGTGCGCGCGAATATTGCTGCAACTGCGAGAAACGATCCATTTCCAGCGGGTCGAAGACGGTCATGTCGCCGGTCTCGCGCTGTTCATGCTGATAGCGGGCGATGATCTGCGCTTCGGTCTCGATTTCCAGCATGCGCAACTGTTCGCGCAGCCGCTTCACGGTCTGCTCGAATTCGGCGATATTGAAGCGGAAACCGCTGACCTGCTGCTCCAGACGCGAGCGGTAGATGGAGACCTCGCCGGCATAGTTGACCAATGAGTCCAGCAGATCGGCGCGCACACGGATCAGTTCCTGTGGCGCCGGTTGGCCTTCCGGCTCTTCCGGCAACAACGCGGGACGAGGCGTCCGCTCCGCGGGTTCCACTGCCGCCACGGAGGCGGTCGCCGCGTCATCGCTTGCGGCCGTGTCCGCCACTTCGGCGTCCGGCGCGGACAGTGCCGCCTCGGATGCGGTCCGTTCCACCGACCCCCCGGCCAGTGCTTCCAGATACTGGATGGCGCGTGCGGGCGTGGCGATGGCCTGGCGGTTGACCACGCGCTGCACCAGAGCGTGGAGGAGGTCGAAGCCGCGTTCCAGCGACTCGACCACCGTCGCGTCCACCTCCATTCGCCCGGCGGAGAGCACATCGAGCAACGTCTCCATGGCATGCGCCGTGTCGCCGAGCCCGCCAAAACCGGCAATGCGTGCACCGCCCTTGAACGTGTGCAGGTCGCGCTGCAGATCGGACAGATGGGCGCGATTGTCCGGCGCTTCACGCAAGTGCGCCATCACGCCATCGGCATGATCGAGGATATCGCGCGCTTCCTCGACGAAGACCTCCAGCAGATCCTCGTCGACATCCGGCATGTCCAGTGCTCCCTCTGGCTGCGCATCGTCCGGGAAGGCAAAATCCGCAGGCAATGGCCCCAGTGCGGGCTCCGACGCGGATTCGGATTCGGATTCGGATTCAGTATCCGCTGTCGTCTCCTGGGAGATCGGGGTCACCTCGTCGTCGATCAGCTCGACGGAATCTGCATCATCGGCAAGGTCGGCGGGCTCGTCATCCGGCGCATTGGCGGATTCCGGCACGTCATCGATGGCATGACGCATCGCGGCCCCGTGGTCATCGCTGTCCACGGTCCCGGCGCCATCGGATTCCGGTTCGCGCCCTGCCTCGAGCCCTGCGTGGGCAGCGGACTCCGCGACGCGGGTGGAATCGCTGCCGCCAGCCGTCTCTGCATCGACCTCCTTTTCGGCGTCGGCACCCGATGGATCACCTTCCTTCGCCACATCCTGGTCTGCGGGCGCGGCGGCAGTGCCAGCTGCCCCAGATGCTTCGTCGGCTTCGTCGGCTTCGGTAGCTTCGTCGACAACATGCCCATCGGGCATCGGCGCGGTGTCTGCCGTTGCGCCTTCTTCATCGCCATCCACGCTATCGGACGTCACATCATCATCGAGGAATGACTGTGCGGCCTCGCGTTCGCCGAAGTCAGCGGCGAACTCGGCACCGGACTTGTCGGCGGGCATCTCGTCCGCAGGCGTGGCCGCGTCCATGTCCTCCGTTGCATCCGCAGGCGCCCCGGCCTCGTCGCCGGACGTGCCTTCGATATCCGCCGGAATGGCATCGGCTTCACCATCATCCTCGGGCACGGAACCATACAGCACATGCGCCAGATTGGGTTCGGGAAGGCCGTCACGCAATTCGCACAATCGCGCCGCCAATGCATCGGAGTCGGGCATCAGCGGACGCTCCGCATCGAGCTGTGCGGCCACCTGCTCGATCAGGTCGACGGAGTCGCGCAATGCCTGCAGCCCCTCGCCCGGCACCGGATCACGCGCGGCACACAGGCGTTTGACGTAGCTTTCCAGCGGCGTCAGGACCTGCGCCAGCACCGGCACCTCGACCATGGCGATGGCACCGTTGAGGGTGTGCACCGCACGCAGGACGGGTTCCTCGATGATCATGCCCGATGCATCCGCCGCGTCCATGTGCGCGCGGATGGTGTTCAGATGCATCTCGATCTCGCTGCCGAGAATCTCCAGCAGAACTGGATCTGCGAGCGCTGGTGACTCCTGCTCTTGCGTGCCGTCTGCCCCGCCGTTGCCGCCCGGTGCCCCCTCGTCCTCTGCACGCATTGCTGCCAGCGTGGATTGCGGAATCGCATCCACATCATCGGCACGCACGCGCCGCTTGACCTTGCGCTGCACGGCCTGGGTGCGCCTGTCGGCAAAATCCTCGACGCGGGCATCGGAATGGCCCTCGGCAAGTTTGTCGGCAGCTTCCACGATCGCCATCAGCGGCGCATCGGGCACACTGCCGTGGTCAAGCGCCGACAACAACTGCGGCAGCGCCACGACTGCGTGCTCGACCAGCGCGCGCACGCCTGCGTGCGGCTCGATGGTTCCATCCAGTGCACGGTTGAGCATGTTCTCCACATGCCAGGACAGTTCGCCCAATGTCTCGGCGCCGACCAGGCGACCCGACCCCTTCAGGGTATGGAACGACCGGCGGACGGGCGCCAGCTGTTCGATAGCGTCACTGCCCGCGTCCCACGCCTCGAGACTGCGGCGCAGCGCATCGATTTCATCCTGCACCTCTTCCAGGAAAACCTCGCGGATGTCCTGGTCGATCTCGTCGGCCGTTCCCTGGAAGCCGGCATTGAGCGCCATGTCGTCCGGCACCGGCACCATTTCGCGGACGTTGTCCTCGACCTCGATCCAACCCTCGTCCGCGTCCTCTGCACCGGAGTCTGGGACTGTCTCGGCCAGTGTCAGACCATCGAGATCCGGTTCGGATGGCTGCGTGTCAGCAGCACCATCGCTGCCGATGGAATCCGGCGTCTCGGCCGCATCGCGCGAATCGGCTGTTTCGTCCGTTCCGGGGTGGTCGCTTGAATCTTCGCCAGCATTGGCGACAGGTGCATGCTCCGATGCCGACACGTCGGTCTCGGCATCGGCCGCAAGCTCTGCCTCGCGTCGTGCCGGCATGGGCCAGTAGCCCAGCCCGCGCAGGCTGCCTTCGGTCACATCGAGGATGTGCGACAGCCCGCCGCGATGCTCGCGGGCGGCCTCCAGGTAGTACTCGGCTGAAGCCAGCGCGTCGGCCAGCTTGTCCATCTGTTCGACGGTGGGAATGCGCTGATCGACGACCAGCTCGTTGTGGATGAACCGGCTCACGCCGCTGAGCAGTTCGGCCGGGCGCTGTTCGTTGAGCATGCCCAGGGCGCCGGAAATCTCTTCCAGGAGATGCGGAGCATCATGCAGGTGGGCGTGCTCCCATGGTGATTCGATGAAGGCAACCACCGCCTCCTTGACCCTGGCCAGGTTGCCCACGGCCTCGCGCATGCATGCTTCCAGCACCTGACGCGCCTCGCTGCGTGGCAGCGATCGCATGGACTCGTCGCCACCGGAGGCCTCCGCGCCCAGGCGCTCGATATGGTCATCCAGCGATGCCTCTACATACAGCAGGGCGCCGGCGACGTCGAGCAACAGGTCGTCGTCGGGGATGTCGTTGCGATCCGCCAGATCCTGCACGAGGCGCTGCTGCTCGTTGACCACTCGCCGCGGCACGCTGAGACCCAGCATGCCCAGCGTATCGGCCACCCGGTTGAGTACCTCGGCCTGTGGCATCAGCTCGGCCGGAGTCCGCTCGCGCTTGCGCAGGAACATGTCCAGCCCGTCCTTGACGCGCAGCAGATCCTCCTTGATGGCCTGCGACACGGTATCCAGCAAGGCGCGGTTGTGACCGGCCATGGCACTGCGGGCGTGCTCGACTTCCTGATCCTGCGCCAGCAGACCATCCAGCCGATAGGTGTGGCGCAGCTCATCGAGACGGTCGCTGCCTTCGCCGCCCATGGCCACGTAGTACAGCAGCCGGCGGATCAGCTCCTCCACGTCAGGGTCGACCAGGACCGGTTCACCGTGTCCGATCAGCGCCTTGATGTAGCGATCGACGCGCCCGATCAGTTGCTTGACCTCCGCTCCGTGCGCCTCGAGTGCGCCGCTGCGCAGACCATCCAGGACACCGGCAGTGATCCACCACAGGCGACGCGCCGCCAGGGTGTGGCAACAGGCGGCCAGGGCGTCCATGGCATCGCGCATGCCGGCGAGGCTGGCCGGGCCACCCTGGCCGCGGAACCAGGTCAGCAGCTGCTGCTGGAACTGCGCCCGCAGAATGGCCACGCGGCGCTTCTGCTCATCCGCTGTCAGCGCCGGCTGCGCACCCGGCGCATCGGCGGGCAGCGAAGCTTCCAGGTTCGGCGTGAACAATGACGATTCATGCAGCAGCTCCTCGCCACGACTGGCTCGCAGTTCGTTGAGAAGCGGCAGCAGCACGATGGGAATATCGCGATGCCCGCTGTGCAGCCGATCCAGATAATCCGGCATCTGCACCAGACCGCGCATCAATGCGCTGTAGGCTTCGTCACGATCGGCGACGGTGTCCTCGAGCAGGGCCCCGGTCAGGTGCTCCATGTCCTGCACCACCATCGCCGCGCCATACAGCTCGACCATGCGCAATGTGCCGTGCACCATGTGCAGGCAATTGGCGCACTCGCGCATCGCGCCCGTATCGGCCGGCGCCTCGACGTACACCTCCAGCGACTGGCGCGCGCGTGAAAGCGTCTGGTCGAGTTCGTCCTTGACCCAGCTCAGCGTGGTGAAGTCGGTGTCATCGTCCAGTTTCATGCGCAACTCTCGGGAACAGATATTCCCCCGACGCTCGCGCCGCCAAACCATGTCCCCTGTGCACACATCATGGTTTGCTCCTTTCAGCCGGGCAGCTTGAAGTCGGCCACGGAGCGGCGCAAATCATTGGCCAGCTCGGCGAGGTTGCCGATCGATTCGGCCGTCTGGCTGGCGCCGAGCGATGTCTGCGAGGTGATCTCCTGAATCGAATTCATGGTGGAGGTGATGTTGGTGGCTGCCGAGGATTGCTGGCGCGCGGCCGCGGAAATGTTGTTGATCAGCTCGGCCAGGTCGTTGGACACGCGCTCGATGTCGCCCAGGGCAGTGCCGGCATCTTCCGCCAGACGCGCGCCGGCGACCACCTCGGCGGTGGTCTGCTCCATGGAGCTCACCGCCTCGTTGGTATCGGACTGAATGGTCTGCACCAGCGTCTCGATGCGCTTGGTGGCGTTGGAGGCGCGCTCGGCCAGCCGCTGCACTTCATCGGCCACGACCGCGAAACCGCGGCCCGCCTCACCGGCCGAAGCGGCCTGGATCGCGGCGTTCAGTGCCAGCACGTTGGTCTGCTCGGCCAGGTCGTTGATCAGTTCCACGATGGAGCCGATCTCCTGCGAGGATTCGCCCAGGCGCTTGATGCGCTTGGAGGTTTCCTGGATCTGGTCGCGGATCGAATCCATGCCCTGGATGGTCTCGCGCACCACTTCCGCGCCGTGCGATGCGATCTGCACCGAGCGCTGCGCCACGTCGGCCGATTCGGAGGAGTTCTTCGAGACCTGGTCGATGGATGTGGCCATGTCACTGATGGCCGCGGACGCGGTGGTGATCTGCTGCGCCTGATGTTCGGCGGCCTCGGCCAGATGCATGGCGGTGGCCTGGGTCTCCTGGGCGGCCGCGGACACCTGCACGGCAGTCTCGTTGATGGTGGCCACCAGACGGCGCAGCTCGTCCACCGCATAATTCATGGAATCGGCAATGGCGCCGGTGATGTCCTCGGTGACGGTGGTCTTCACCGTCAGATCGCCTTCGGCCAGTGCGCCCATCTCGTCCAGCAGGCGCATGATGGCCTCCTGGTTGCGCTGGTTCAGCTCCGCGGTGGCTTCCAGGCGGCGACGCTGATCGCGCACCAGGGTAATGACCAGCAGAAGGGCAAATGCCACTGCGCCGGCGGCGCCGATCAGGCCCCACCAGACGTTCGGGAACAACCTCTGCGTGGGCAGCTTGGCGACCTTCTCGGCCAGTGCATTGGCGCGCAGCAATACGGTCTGCGAATCCAGCGACGCCTGGTTTCCGGCGTCCTTGACTTCCTGCAGATTGGGCGACGCGGCGACCAGCTTGTTCACCGGATCCTTCAGCGCATTCCATTTGGTCTGCATCTGGTCGAGGATCTTTTGCGCATTGGCATTGTTGATGTCGCGGATGCCCATGTCGCTGTCGCCCTTCTGCAGGGCGGTCAGCACGGTCCCGTACAGCTGGGCGTCGCGCGCCAGGCCATCGGCGGCCGATTGCGCATTTTCCCCGCCCTGCAGGATTTCCTGCACGCGCCGGATCATGCGGTCGGCCGAGACCATCTGGCGGGCCGTGGTGTAGGTCTGGCCGGAGGACCCTCCGCCCTGCTGCAGGATTTTGGCGACCTGACTCATCAAGGAGTTCAGTACCGGCATCTGGCGCGAGAAGGTTTGCGCCTCCTGGGTGGACTGCACCACAAGCGACTTGTTGGACAGGATCTTGCCGATGTCGGCATCCAGGCTGTTCCATGCGCTGGTCAATGCCGCCACCGACTTGCTGGTGATGGGCTTGTCGCCGTACGCCGGCAGGCCGGTCTTGGCATTGCCCTTGGCCAGCCGCCGCACCGACGAGTCGATGGTGTCACGTGTGCTTTCCAGCTCCTTGAACGCATCGATGTTGCCGCTGGATGCCTCCAGCGCAAACTTCGCGGTCTGCTGCGAGAGCACCTGCACCTGCGTGGTCAACTGGACGGCCTGGCGATCCTCGCCGTTCTTCTGGTTGAGCATGAAGAAATCACCGGCGGCCACGCCGATGAAGACCAGCAGCAACACCACCAACCAGGTGTAACCACCTTCCTTGCCCACGCCCCCTGCTGTCGTGCTCATATCGTTAACCTCACCATCGGCTCTTGTGTCGCGCCGCGAGTGGACTGCGCCGCCCTAGTTGGCCCTTTCAGAGCCAAGCGAATGCACCCGGGCAAGGCGCAGTGCGCCGCCAAGGATTGTTCCCTCGGCAAGCGCTGCAACGCAGCCATGGCGCGTTCGCTTGGCTCCCGAAGGCCGAGTTGCCGGGGCGCCCGTCTGCTACGTTGCATCCGCTTGAAAAGGAGCCGCCTTTCCTGCACGAATACGCCTTGCAGCCGAACGCCCGGCAACTCGCTGAAAGGGTCAAATAGGGCGGCGCAGTACACTAGAGCGCGGCCTGCAGAAAGTCCGGAGCACGCGCCAAGCGGCTCATACCGAAGAGCCCCAGACACTGATCCCCCACCATCACGTTTTCCTCGACGAAACGCGACAGGCGCTCGTCGTCCTCACCCCGCGCCTCGGCGCGCTGTTCCTCGAAAATATTGCGCTGTCCCAGCACGTCGTCCACCAGCAGGCCAACCTGACCGCCATGCTGGCGGATCAGCAGGATGCGACTGCGATCGGAGAGGTGCGTCCGCTCGTCGAACAGGAACTGGCCCAGATCCACCACAGGCACCAGATTGCCGCGGATGTTGGCAATCCCCAGCAGCCACGGCTGCGTGCCCGGAACCGCCGTCAGCGGCTGCATGGTCAGCAATTCACTGATCTCGCCGATGCTGCTGGCGAACGCGCGCTCCCCGACCCGGAACGCGATGCTGCGCATCAGCCCGGGGGTTTCGATCTGTTCAGGCTGTCCGGCTTCATGGGCCAGCGAGCGGCGCTCGTAATCGGCCAGCATTTCGAATGGGGTCAGCTCCGTCTCCATGAACGCCTCAGGCGGCCTCGTCGAGCAGCTTGTCGATGCGTGCCAGCAGTTCCTTCTCGCTGACCGGCTTGGTGACGAAATCGCGCGCCCCCTGCCGCAGCCCCCAGACCCGGTCCGTCTCCATCGACTTGGTGGTGATGATCAGGATCGGCACGTGCGCCGTGGTTTCGTCGCGACTGAGCGTGCGCGTGGCCTGAAAGCCGTTCATGCCGGGCATGATGACGTCCATGATGACCAGGTCCGGCTTGTGCGACTTGACCTGTTCGATGCCGTCTTCGGCATTGCTGGCGCTGGACACCCGATAGCCGGACTTCTCCAGCAACGTGGTGAACACCCGCACGTCGGTGGGCGAGTCGTCGATAATGAGAATGTGTGCCATTGAATCCCCTAGATGCGCACAGGTGCGTCTTTACTGCGTATCACGATGGCGCCGGATCGCGTCCAGCAGCTCCTCACGCGTGAACGGCTTGGTCAGATACTGTTCGGCGCCGACAATGCGGCCCCGCGCCTTGTCGAACAGACCGTCCTTGGAACTCAGCATGATCACGGGTGTGCCGCGGAACTGCTGGTTGTTCTTGATCAGCGCGCAGGTCTGATAGCCATCCAGCCGCGGCATCATGATGTCGACGAAGATGATGTGCGGCTTGAGATCGGAAATCCTGGACAAGGCCTCGAAGCCGTCCACTGCGGTGAGCACCTCGCAGCCTTCCTTCTTCAGCAGCGTCTCGGCCGTGCGCCGGATGGTCTTGGAGTCATCGATCACCATGACCCGCATGCCAGCCAGACTGCCGTTATTGCCCGTATCGTTCACTACCGCCCCCCCCTGCAGCCCGGATGGGGCTCAGGAATTTCTGTGATGTGTCGCAGGGTACCCGCTTGCAGGCCAGACACCCAATCCGCCTGACTGTACGACCAGCCGCAAGACCACCGCGGCACGGGTCCGTGTCATGTCACCTCATCATATGCTGTTTAACGCTTGTTTATCAAAGCTGTCAAGAGAATGCCCGCGACGCTGACCGACTGTCCGCGTATCGCACACTGCGCTACGCTGCCATCGACGCCGATTCCGGATCATTTTGGCACGCGGCGGCACGCACAAACTGTGCGCCGCAGCCGGAAACCATCACCTATTCACCTGTCGCAGGATATCCACCCATGCCATTGAACGTCGCCGTCCTCATGGATCCGATACAGACCGTGAACACGGTCAAGGACACCACTTTCGCAATGCTTCTGGAAGGCCAGCGTCGCGGTCACCGCATGCTGTGCATGCAGCAGAGCGATCTGGCACTGCGGGACGGTCGGCCCTGGGCCCGCCTCACACCGATGACGGTGCGCGACGACCCGCAGGACTGGTATACACCCGGCGAGGCGGCATGGCGCGAACTGCGCGAAATGGATGTGGTGCTGGCGCGCAAGGATCCGCCCGTGAATACCCAATTCATCTACGACTCCATGGTGCTGGAGCGTGCGCGCGACGCCGGCGTGCGCGTGGTCAACGATCCGCGCGCACTGCGCGACTGCAACGAAAAGCTGTTTGCGCTGGCCTTTCCGCAGTGCTGCGCCCCCACCCTGGTCTCGCGCGATGCCGCCGCCCTGAAGGCCTTTGTCGCGGAACACGGCGATGTGGTGCTCAAGCCGCTGGACGGCATGGGCGGACAGGGGATCTTCCGCGTGCGCCACGGCGACACCAACCTCAACTCCATGCTGGAGACACTGCTGGGCACGGAACATCGCTTCACGCTGGCGCAACGCTTCATCCCCGAAATCAGCAGCGGCGACAAGCGCATCCTGGTCGTGGACGGCGAAGCGGTGCCCTACGCCCTGGCACGCATCCCGCAGGGCGACGAGTTCCGCGGCAACCTCGCGGCCGGCGGACGCGGCGAGGGCGTGCCACTGTCGGATCGCGATCGCTGGATCGTCAGCCAGGTGGCATCGGAATTGCGGCGTCGCGGCCTGATTTTCGTGGGCCTGGACGTGATCGGCGACTACCTGACCGAGATCAACGTCACATCCCCGACCTGCGTACGTGAACTGGATGCCGCGTTTGGCCTTAACATCGCGGGCCAGATGTATGACGCCATCGAAAAGCAGGACACGTGAGCGCAACCACCCCGTCAACGCCCCCCGCGTCCGGCGCCGACATGCTCGGCGCCACCGTGCTGTTTTCGCTGATCCTGCACGCGCTGCTGATCTTCGGCGTCACTTTCGTCATCGCCAAACCCAAAGCGACCCTGCCCTCGCTGGATGTGACCCTGGTCAATACCGCCAACCGGCAGGCGCCGACGCATGCCGATTATCTGGCCCAGGCCAACAACAGCGGCGGCGGCAACAGGGACAAGGCACACAAGCCGTCACAGCCGTTTTCCAGCCCGCTGGTCAAACCCGACCCGGGTATCGCCTCGCATCCGGTACATGCGAGCGCGACGCGACCGCAGCCGCAGCGCGGCCCGCGCATGGTCACCACCCGTGCGGTCAGCGACTTAACGGTGCGCAGCGAGCCGCGACAACGCGCGCATCCAGAGCAGAACCTGCCTCCGGCAAAACGCGACCAGCGCCAGCTGGAAATGGCGCGATTGACCGCCGAGGTGGATGCCGAGTCGCGTGCCTACGCCAAGCGGCCGCGCAAGAAGTTCATCTCCGCCAACACCAGGGAATACGCCTACGCCGCCTACATGCGTGCCTGGACGCGCCGCGTGGAGCGGGTCGGCACGATCAATTTCCCCGACACCGCACGCAAGGGGCGCCTGACCGGCCAGCTGATCCTCACCGTGGGCCTCAACCGCGACGGCAGCATCCACAGCATCGACGTCATCCAGAGTTCCGGGCGCAAGCTGCTGGACTCGGACGCGGAGCGCATCGTGCGCCTGGCCGGCCCGTTCCCGCCCATTCCGCACACCGGGGAACATGTGGACCTGCTGTACATCACGCGCACCTACCAGTTCCTGCGCGGCGGTACACTGGAAACACGCTAGTGCACCGGCCGCAGCTGGCGCAACGCAGCGAGAAGTCATCGCCATGGCTGCGGCGAGGGATCGCAAGCACACGAGGCGCGTCCAAGGTGCCGCAAGAAGGCCTTGAAGTGGCGGCCCGGGAGATCCCCCCATGGCCTCCGCGCCCCCGTTCATGTCCATTTGCGACACTGACAGCACCCCGCCGGCAACGGCGATGCGTACAATGCCCACATGCAAACCTCCACTCAACTCGCCGGCCACTTCCTGATCGCCATGCCGGGCCTCGCCGACCCCAACTTCGAGCGTGGCGTCACCCTGCTCTGCCAGCACAACGAGGACGGCGCCATCGGCCTGCTGGTCAATCGCCTGTCCGATTATTGCCTGGGCGACGTCCTGGGACAGATGCAACTATCCGGCGACGATGCGGACATCAACGAGCAGCCGGTACTGACCGGCGGGCCGCTGCAACAGGAACGCGGCTTCGTGCTGCACCGTGACGGATCGAACTGGGAATCGAGCTACCGCTTCGACAGCGACTGGTCGGTGACCACGTCGCGCGACATCCTCGTGGCCATGGCCAGCGGCGAAGGCCCGACCGACGCCATCGTCGCGCTGGGTTACTGCAGCTGGGACGCCGGACAACTGGAACGCGAGCTCAAGGACAACGCCTGGCTGACCACCACCGCCGACAGCCGCGTGGTCTTCGACACGCCCCTGGATCAGCGCTGGAACGCCGCCACTCATCTGGTGGGCATCGATCCGGCGCATCTGGCCGGTTACGCCGGGCACGCATGAGCTGCGTGCTGGGCTTCGACTTGGGCACACGCATTCTGGGCGTGGCCGTGGGCAATCACTTGACCGGCAACGCCCGTGCCCTGACCACACTGCCGGTGCGTGATCACCACCCCGACTGGGTCCGCATGGATGCGTTGCTGCGTGAATGGCAGCCGGACGCGCTCATCGTGGGCCTGCCCCTGGCTCTGGATGGCGGCGAGCAGCCCATGTCGCGGATCGCACGACGTTTTGCCGGGCAGTTGCAGGAGCGCTACCGGCGCCCCGTGCACCTGATCGACGAAAGACACTCGTCACAGGAAGCGGCACGCCGCTTCGCCGACGCACGCGCCAGCGGAGCGCGGCGGCGGCGGCATGCGCAGCGCATCGATGCCGACGCCGCTGCGGTGATTCTGGATAGCTGGCTGCAGCAACCGGTGACACCCGCACAGAGATTTTCAGAGGACCCCAGATGAGCTCACGCCTGCGTCACCTCATTACCCTGGAGGGTCTGGACAGCGCCTGCATCCACCGCCTTCTGGACCGCGCCGAGCGCCTGCGCACCGCGTGCGCGCACGGCACGCGCAAGCTGGACCTGCTGGCCGGACGCACCGTGCTCAACCTGTTCTTCGAACCCTCCACGCGCACCCGCACCTCGTTCGAGCTGGCTGCACGACGCCTCGGCGCCGACGCCATCAACTTCGATATCGCCCGTTCGTCCACCAACAAGGGCGAGTCGCTGCTGGATACCCTGCACACGCTGGAAGCGATGCATCTGGATGCCATCATCGTGCGCCACAGGGAATCGGGCACGCCGCAGTTCATGGTGCGCCATGCCATGAGCGGCGTCGCCGTCATCAACGCCGGGGATGGTGAAAACGCGCACCCCACGCAAGGCCTCCTGGATGCATTGACCATCCGCCAGCACTACCCCGACTTCAGCAAGCTCACGGTGACCATCTGCGGCGACGTGCTGCATTCGCGCGTGGCCCGCTCGCAGATCCATGCGCTGACCGCCCTGGGCGTGCGCGAACTGCGTCTGTGCGGTCCGCCATCCCTGCTGCCGCCGGCCGCGGGTTTCCCGCAATGCCGCTTTGTGGAGCAGTTCGACGATGCGATCACGGACGCCCACGCCATCATCATGCTGCGCCTGCAGAAGGAACGCATGGCCGCCACGCGGCTGCCCGATGAACAGGCCTATTTCCGCCAGTATGGCCTGGATACAACGCGCCTGAAGCGTGCTGCCGAGGGGTGCCTGGTAATGCATCCGGGGCCCATCAACCGCGGCATCGAAATCGCCCCGGAAGTGGCCGACGGGCCGCAGTCACGCATCCTGGAAGAAGTGGGCAACGGGGTTTTCGTGCGCATGGCCACGCTGGCCGAGGTTCTGGGGCGCTGACTGGAATAACGCCACACCCGCCCAGCACGGCGCCCGGCAAGCAGGCATAATGGCGCCGCAAATTCTTTGCCAACCTTGGGGGTATCACCATGATGGGACGCACTCTTCGCGCCGGCGCTCTGGCCCTTTGCATCCTTGCGGCCACGGCCTGCAGTCACAAGGATCAGAACGCTCCCCTGGCCTTCGTGCCAGCCAATACGCCGTTCCTGATAGCCAATCTCAAGCCGCTGGACAACGACACGCAGAATGCTCTGCTGAAGAAACTCAATGACCAGCTGCCCCTTCAGATCCAGAAGTGGAATCAGGCCGCGGACACATTGCGCAACGACGGCAAGACCGACGAAGCCAACCTGCTGCAGGCTCTGGCGACGGAGTTCAAGGGCAAGACCTACCAGCAGATCAGCGCCACCGAAGGCTTCGACCTGCACGGCCTGTCCGCCATGTACGGCATCGGCTTGAGTCCGGTGATACGCGCCCAGCTGTCCGACACGGCCAAGTTTCACGCTTTCATCAAGCGCCTGGAAACCGCCTACGGCCGCACCTTCCAGGTCTCCAAATTCGATGGCGTCAGCTATCAGCACACCACCCTGGGCAGCGCCGGGGTCCAGGCCGTGATTGCCACCGAGCACAAGCAGGCCGTGATCGCCCTGGTGCCCGCCGATGCGGGCAAGACCCTGCTGGGCGAGGTGCTCGGCACCCGGCGCCCGAAGAAAAGCGCGCAGGACAGCGGCCGGCTGAAGAAACTGGCCGACCAGCGTGACTACCTGCCGTACGCCATCGGCTACCTGGACACCACCAAACTGCCGGCACTGCTCACATCGGGAACCGATCCGATGCTCGCCGCCCTGTTGCAGAAGTCCGGCAAGCCGGCATTTCCCGCCTCCTGCAAGGCCGATCTGGCCCGGATGGCAGCGCGCGTGCCGCAGCTGAGCTTCGGCTACAGCGCGCTCGATGCCAAGCACATGAGCACGAAGTTCGAGGCCGATCTGGCGCCGGACATCACCAAGGCCCTGTCCGGCGTCAAGGTGGCGCTGCCCGGCATGGGCGGTGATCTGGATGCGCCTCTGGATCTGGCCATCGGACTGCCGCTGCCCAAGCTGCGCGCTTTCTGGGATGCCCAGGCCGCTGCGGTCGCGAAAAAACCCTTCAGCTGTCCCCGGCTGCAGTCGATGAACGCGGGTTTCGTGAAGCTGCGCCAGAGCCTGCAGAAGACCGCCATTCCGCCCTTCGGTGATCTGCGCGGCCTGCGCATCAGTCTGCAGCAACTGGGCAAGAATGCGGCCAACGGCAAGCCGCAGGCCACGGGGGCGATCGTCATCGGCTCCTCCAACCCGCAGGGACTGATCGCCATTGCCCAGACGGTGATGCCCTCGCTGGCAAAGGCTCACTTGACCACTGACGGCAAGCCGGTGGCCCTGTCCGGCAAGTTCGTCGCCATGACCGGTGGCCCGGCCTGGATCGCCATGAACAAGCATGCCATCGCCATCGGCGTGGGTGCAGGTGAGAACAAGCGGCTGGACGATCTGCTGAATGCACCGGAGGGCAACGCCGGCACCATGTTCAAGTGGCATGTGAGCGGGCCCATGTACGCACAGCTGGTCGACCTGTTCAGCAAGGAAATGGGCGGCTACATGCAGGCCCGGGCCCTGCGCGCCACTGCAGGTGCGGATGACAAGGAGGCCAGGCAGGCCGCAGCCAGCGCCAAGCAGTTCAAGCAGAGCATGGCGGAGATGCACCGCCAGGCCGAGGACATCAAGAGCATGGATGCCAACGCCAGGATCGACCGGCGTGGCTTGGTCATCAGCACCACGATACGCATGAAGTAGCGCCAACGCCACGCCGTAGGCATCACGAAAAACGCCCCGCTGGACGGGGCGTTTTTCGTTGCGGAGGCCATCGCGCCAACATCCCCTCCGTGTCGGGTGGATCAATCCCTGTCGGCGACACCGTCAGAACCGGTGCGTCCGTTCGTCGCTGGTCTCGACCAGATCGACCCCGTCCAGGCCCCGCGACAGCGAGTGCGCATCGCCCCCCTGCGCCAGCTTGATGCGCAGGCGCACCTCGTTGGCGCTGTCGGCGTGGCGCAGCGCATCCTCGTAGCTGATCTCGCCAGCGTGGTACAGCTCCACCAGTGACTGGTCGAATGTGACCATCCCCAGGTTGGTGGACTCCTTCATCACTTCCTTGATCTTGTGGATTTCGCCCTGGCGGATGTAATCCTGCACCAGCGGAGTCCCCAGCAGCACTTCCATGGCCACACGCCGAGCCTTGCCGTCCGGCGTGGGGATCAGCTGCTGCGCCACGATCCCCTTGAGGTTCAGCGACAGATCCATGAACAGCTGCTGGCGCCGGTCCTCGGAGAAGAAGTGGATGATGCGGTCGATGGCCTGGTTGGCATTGTTGGCGTGCAGCGTGCACAGGCACAGATGACCGGTCTCGGAGAAGTTGATCGCGTATTCCATGGTCTCGCGGGTGCGGACCTCGCCGATCATGATCACGTCCGGCGCCTGGCGCAGCGTGTTCTTCAGCGCGTTCTCCCAGGAATCGGTATCGATGCCCAGCTCGCGCTGGGTGATGATGCAGCCCTCGTGGCGATGCACGAACTCGATCGGATCCTCGATGGTGATGATGTGGCCGGTCGAATTCTGGTTGCGATAGCCGATCATCGACGCCAGCGAGGTCGACTTGCCGGTGCCGGTCGCGCCGACGAAGATGATGATGCCGCGCTTGGTCATCGCCAGCTGCTTGATGATCTGCGGAAGATTCAGCTCCTCGATGGTGGGAATGTTGGTCTCGATGAGACGCAGCACCATCCCCACGCAGTTGCGCTGGTAGAAGCACGAGACACGGAAGCGCCCCACCGCCTTGGCCGAAATGGCGAACTGGCACTCGTGGGTCTTCTCGAACTCCTCGCGCTGCGAGGGCGTCATCACATTGAGCACCATGTCGCGCGACTGCTGGGCCGTCAGCGGCCCCTGCGTCACCGGCATGATGCGCCCGTTCACCTTGATCGAGGGCGGCATGCCCGCGGTGATGAACAGGTCCGATGCCTTCTTGTGCACCATCAACTTCAGGAACGAGGTGAAATCGACGTCTGCCATCTTCGAGCTCCCGGGACCCGGCGTCCGGCACCCGGGATACGGGAAAGCGCGCTCGGCTTGTCCCTACCCGGAGCTCGTTCGCCAAACCCCTCAAATTTGAATTGTCGCAACAACCGCTTGCTTCGCCACGGGGCCCCAACCGCGGGGCCGGCGCCCCTGCCTCACTTGAACGCGTCCTTGTTCTTGGCATACGTACCCGCCATCTGCCGCGAGATAAGGCCGCGCTTGACCAGATCCTGCAGGCACTGATCCAGCGTCTGCATGCCATGCTGCTGGCCGGTCTGGATAGCCGAATACATCTGCGCCACCTTGTCCTCGCGGATCAGGTTGCGGATGGCCGGGATGCCGACCATGATTTCGTGTGCGGCGATGCGCCCGCCGCCGACCTTCTTCATCAGCGACTGGGCGATCACCGCGCGCAGGCTCTCGGAGAGCATCGAACGCACCATCGGCTTCTCGCCGGCGGGAAACACGTCGATGATGCGGTCGATGGTCTTGGCGGCCGAACTGGTGTGCAGCGTGCCGAATACCAGATGCCCGGTCTCCGCGGCGGTGAGCGCCAAACGGATGGTTTCCAGATCGCGCAGCTCGCCGACCAGGATGTAATCCGGATCCTCGCGCAGCGCCGAACGCAATGCCTCGTTGAATCCGTGCGTGTCACGGTGCACCTCGCGCTGGTTGATCAGACACTTCTGCGAGGTATGCACGAATTCGATGGGATCCTCGACCGAGAGGATGTGGCCGTATTCGTTCTTGTTGATGTGGTCGACCATCGCCGCCAGCGTGGTCGACTTGCCCGAACCGGTGGGTCCGGTGACCAGGATCAGGCCCTGCGGCTGCTCAATGAGCTCGCGGAAAATGCGTGGCGTGGCCAGATCCTCCAGGGTCAGCACCTCGGAGGGAATGGTGCGGAACACTGCTGCCGCGCCACGATTCTGATTGAAGGCATTGACGCGGAACCGCGCCAGGCCCGGAATCTCGAACGAGAAGTCGACTTCCAGGAATTCCTCGAAATCGCGGCGCTGCTTGTCCGACATGATGTCGTAGATCAGCGTGTGCACCTGCTTGTGCTCCAGCGCCGGGATATTGATGCGCCGCACATCGCCATCAACGCGGATCATCGGCGGCAGGCCCGCCGAGATATGCAAATCGGACGCCTTGTTCTTGACCGAAAAGGCCAGCAGTTCGGCGATATCCATACAAAAAAATCCCCCCTTGCCTGTTGACGGACATCCGGTTAGGCCATGAGCCCGCCCCCGGGTTACCCTAGGGCGCTGAAGTCCCACAAGCGTCGCGAGCGACGCCTTGGAGCCGGATGACAATGCCAGTATAACCACGGCATCGCCGTGGCGTGCATTCTTTTCTGTGCGCTACACGGCATCTTTTGACACCCGCTTTTTCAGGAGAGACGTGCAATGAATCGCATCACATTCATCGGCGGCGGCAATATGGCACGCAGCCTCATCGGCGGCCTGATCGGCAACGGCCACAGCGCCGACAACATCAACGTCGCCGATCCCGACGACTCACTGCGCGATGCGCTGGCCGACGAATTCGGCGTGGCTACCTTCGCCGACAACCTGGAAGCGATCGCCGAGGCCGATACGGTCGTGATGGCGGTGAAACCCAACATCCTGCCCAAGCTGTGCAAGCAGATCGGCGATCGCGTGGCCGAGACCCGGCCGTTGCTGATCTCGATTGCCGCCGGCATCCGCATGGACCAGATCGCGCGCTGGCTGGGCACCGAACCCGCACTGGTGCGCTGCATGCCCAATACGCCCGCGCTCATCGGCGCAGGTGCCACGGGCATGGTGGCCAACAGCAAGGTCAGCGAAGAGCAGAAAAAGCAGGCCGAAATGATTCTCGAATCCTCCGGCGTGGCCGCATGGATCCCGGATGAAGCGCTGATCGATACCGTCACCGGCATTTCCGGCTCCGCCCCGGCGTACTTCTTCCTCATGGTCGAGGCGCTGGAGGCCGCGGGCGTGAAACATGGCCTGCCACGCGAGACTGCACGCCAACTGGCCGCCCAGACCTGCATGGGTGCAGGCCGCATGATGGTGGAAAGCGGCGAGTCACCGGAACAACTGCGCAAACGCGTCACATCCCCTGGTGGCACCACGCAGGCCGCACTGGACAGCCTCAACGACGACGGTCTGGCCGCCATCGCCGCGCGCGCCGTCGACGCCGCCCGCCGCCGCGGTGCGGAGCTGGCCGACGACAATGACTGATATCCGGCGAACCGGCGCATGGCCCGACCCGTTGCCACTGCGCATGATGCCTGTTCCGCACGGAACCAGCGCAAAGGGGCGTCGATGAGCTATCTGGCCAATGCCGGCACCCTGCTGGTCAGTTTCATCTTCGGCGCACTGATGGGGCTTTTCGTACTGCGCCTGCTGGCGGAAGCCTGCCGCGCCGATTTCCACAATCCGGTCAGCCAGATGCTGTACCGCTATACCAATCCGGTGCTGGCGCCACTGCGCCGCGCGGTGCCCAACTGGCGGCGCATCAACATCGCCGCGGCGCTGATTGCCTGGGGCCTGGAAATCGTCAAGCTGCTGCTGCTGTTCGCGCTCACTGGCGTGGCGCCCGGCGTCGGCGGCCTGCTGCTGATGGGGCTGGCCGAACTGCTGGACTTCATCGCGGTGCTGTACCTGATCCTGATCTTCGTCTGGGCGCTGATGAGCATGCTGGGCACCGACCCCATGCATCCGGTGATCCGCATGGTCAGCGCCATCGTGGAGCCCGCGGTGCGGCCTCTGCGGCAACGCCTGCCGACGTTGGGCGGGCTGGATTTCTCGCCGATGGTGGCCATGCTGATCCTGCTGCTGATCCGCATCCTGCTGATCCAGCCGCTGATCGATCTCGGCGCACGCCTGGTGATGGGCGGCTGAAACGACACGATGACCGCCAACGCGCGCCATCGCGTTGGCGCTACCATGACGACACGCCCACCATCGTGAGTCCGTCATGCGTCATCTTTTTCGTCGCCTCGCCACAGCATCGCTGACGCTGCTCATCGCCCTGCCTGGTGTGGCCCTGGCTGCGCAGGGGGTCATGCACACCGGCAACCTGACCATTCGCTACAACGCCATTTCCGCCACGGCGTTGCCGATCATCTCGGCCAGACGACTGGGCGTGCAGCACACACCGTCACAGGGGCTCCTGAACGTGGTGGTGACACGCGGCAAGGGCGTCGCCGCACCCAGCATCGCGGCGGATGTCACGGCCCGCGCCATGGCCGGCAACGGCAGCGTTGTTCCCATCCACGTGCGCACCATCAAGGACGACAACGGCGTGTCCTATCTGGGCACCTTCCATGTTCCCGCCAGCGGCACGCTGCGCTTCGACCTCGATGTCACGCCGCAAGGCGCGGCCACGCAGCACATCCAGTTCAAGCAGGATTTCCTGGTCAACTGACTTGCAGAAACCGCAAATGCCCTATGCGTCCTGCAAGCAGGCGGCTCCGTCGCTGGCGCTCCTTGAGCCGCCCTCCGATCCTGGGCCGCCTTGCGCCGGATTCTTTTCCGCCCAGGCGGCGATGATGCCGTGCAGCGCATCAAGCCCGTCGAACAGCGCCGCAGGGCCCGGCTGCAGGATCAGCGGCGATTTCACCTCGTGCAGTTCGCCATCGCGGACTGCCGGCACATCGGCCCAGCCCGCGCGCGCTGCCACTCGCTCGGGGCGGAATTTCTTGCCACACCATGAGCCGATGACGATGTCCGGCCGACGCTGCGCCGCCTCTATCGGATCGGCCAGGATCCGGTTCTTCGCCAGCGATTCGGCGGCCAGCTCGGGAAACACGTCGTCGCCGCCGGCGATGCGTATCAATTCGGCCACCCAGCGGATGCCGCTGATGGCCGGCTCGTCCCATTCCTCGAAATACACGCGCGGCCGGCGCGGAAGCTTGTCGGCCTTTGTCTTCACCTGTTCGACATGATCCGCGGCGCGATCGGCCAATGCAGCGGCCTTTGCCGGTTCACCAATCATCCCGCCCAGACGCCGGATGTAACCCAGGATGCCGTCCACGCTGCGATGGTTGCTGATCCACACCTCGACACCGGCCGCAATCAGCGCCCGCGCAATGTCCGCCTGGATGTCGGAAAAGCCGATCACCAGGTCCGGTTGCAGTTTCAGGATCTCTCCCACCTTGGCGCTGGTGAACGCCGACACCCTCGGCTTCTCCCTGCGCGCACGCGGCGGCCGCACCGTGAAGCCGGAAATGCCCACGATGCGCTCCTCCTCGCCGATGGCGTAGAGCACCTCGGTGGGTTCCTCGGTGAGACAGACGATGCGCTGCGGAAATACGCCGGCGACCGCCGTCATGACCCCAGCACGGTCACGCTGATGCGCCGCTGGTGCGGCTTTGTACGGTGTTCCCACAGGAATACGCCCTGCCAGGTGCCCAGTGCCGGCGCGCTGTTCTCCAGCGGAATCGAGACGTTCGCGCCGGTCAGCACGGAACGCACGTGTGCGGGCATGTCGTCCGGGCCTTCGGCATCGTGGCGGAACAGGTCGTCACCATCCGGCACCAGCCGCGCGAAGAAGCGCTGCAGATCGTCGCACACCGTGGGATCCGCGTTCTCGCTGATGATCAGCGAGCAGCTGGTGTGATGCGTGAAGACCTGCACGATGCCGGTGCCGATACCCGCACGCGCCACCACATCACGCACGTGCTCGGTGATCTCGATCAACCCGCGGCCTGAAGTGGATTGGGTGAAATGCTCCTGCGCCATGCGCAGGGCCGGTTGCGATGAACTCATGGCGATGCACTCAGGGGTAGAGATGTCTCGATTGCCAATTGCCGTCGACCTGCTCCCAGCGCACGCGATCATGCAGGCGGTAGGCCTCGGCATACCAGAACTCCACCAGTTGCGGATCCACCACGAACCCGCCCCAGTGTTCGGGGCGCATCACCGCGCGCCCCTCGAACTGCGCCTCGTACCGCTGCAGGCGCCGTTCGAACGTGTCGCGGTCCGGCAGCGTCTGCGATTGCAGAGATGCCCAGGCGCCGATCTGGCTCATGCGTGGCCGGCTGGCGAAATAGGCATCCGAATCGGCCGCAGGCAGCTTTTCCGCACGTCCCTCGAGGCGCACCTGCACGCCCTCGCGCAGATGCTTCCAGTGAAAATTCAGCGCCACCTGCGGATGCGCATCCAGCTGCACGCCCTTGTCGCTCAGGTAGTTGGTAAAAAACCGCGGGCCCTGTGCATCGATGCCCTTGAGCAGCACCACGCGCGAGGAGACGCGTCCCGTGCCGTCCGCGGTGGACAGCGTCATGGCCGTGGGCTCGGGATCGCTGGACGCCTTCGCCTCGGCCAGCAGGTTCTGGAAGGTCTCGAGAATTTCGGGATTCAGCATGCGTGGGGTCGCCGGTGACAGGCTGCGCGCTGCGTGATGTATTCCAGCATCACGAAACGCACCACCTTTGAGGATGGCTGCGGCGCAATTTTATCACGGCGTCATGTGTCCCCACGGCGTCTCCGTTGCCGGAAATTCACAACGTTCCAGCAGGGCGACTCGAGGAACAACGCGACGGAGCCGCCAGCGTGCGGGGAAGGCAGGATGATCATCGGCAAGCAGACGGATCCGTCGCTGGCGCTCCTTGATCCATCCTACGCGACGCCGATCAGAGATGCATAACCTTCTCGCGCGTCGGGCCAGCGCGGCTCGAATCCAGCCGCGCGCAGCCGGGCGTTGCTGAGGCGCTTGCTGCCCACGCCCGACGGTGCGGGTCCCGCTGCCGGGGCCGGCACACCCAGCAGCACTGCCAGATAATCGTAAAGTTCGGCCAGCGGCAGCGGCGTATCGTCCACGCCCAGGTACAGCGGCTGCGGCTGTGGCGCATCCAGCACGCACAGGATGGCTGCGGCGGCATCATCGACATGGATGCGGTTGCTCCAGAACGGCGGCTCGCGCCGCACCCGGACCTTGCCGCTGCGTAGACGGTCGAACAGACGCGTGCGTCCGGGCCCGTACAGTCCGGCCAGACGCAGCACGCTGGAGGTCACCGGCTGCACTGCCAACCACTGCTCGGCCTGGTGCAGGATGCGGCCGTTGAAACCCGGCGGATCGACTGGTGCATGCTCATCCACCCAGGCGCCGTCGTGATCGCCATACACCGCGCTGGAGGTGATCAGCACCACGCGCTCGAGCACGGCGGTATCCAGCGCCGCCAGCAGATTCCGCAGGCCATCGACGAACACCGCCTGATAGGCCTGCGGCGTGCGCACGTCCGGCGTCGGCAGGTACACCACACGCGTGACATCGGCCGGCAGGTCGATCAGCGTGCGCGGCTCACGCACGTCGGCGGCGAGGGTGTCGATGCCATGCGGCAGTTCTCCGGGTGAGCGGCGCAAGCCAGTCACCGCCGAGCCGCGTCCAGCCAGCCGCACTGCCACCCGCAGACCCACATCGCCACAGCCGGCGATCAGCGTGCGACTCATGCGCATCTCCCCGGGTATGCCGCTTTTGTGTTTGACCTGTCTCTCATGGAGATGCATGTTTCCTTTTCAGCGCTCACGTTGCAGAGTCCACGCCGCACTATGATGCCAGCATGAATCCGTCATCCAATCTATTCCTGATCGGTCCATCCGGTGCCGGCAAATCCTGTATCGGCAAGCGCCTTGCGGCGCACTACGGCCTGCACTTCCTGGATCTGGACCAGGTCATCGAGAGCCACACCGGAGTGGATATCACCACCATCTTCGAGATTGAGGGCACGCAGGGATTTCGCCGCCGCGAGTCCGCGTTGCTGCACGAGTGCAGCACCGGGCACGGCATTGTCCTGGCCACCGGGGCCGGCGCGGTCCTGGACCCGGAAAACCGGCAGCGGCTGCACGCTCGCGGTTTCGTGGTGTGGCTGCAGGCCAGCGTCAGTCACCAGCTGTCGCGCCTGGTGCATGACACGGCGCGCCCGCTGCTGGCCGGAGACGATCGCGAGCAGCGGCTGCAGCAGATGGCCGCCATCCGGCAACCGCTGTACCGCGAGCTGGCCGATCTGGCGGTGCCCGGCAAGCATGAACGCGTCAGCGCCGCCACGGCGCGCGCGCGCACGCTGATCGACAGCCACTGGCAACGCATCCACACGGAGGCCGCATGAGTCTGCAGTCACTTCAGGTCGACCTGGGCGCGCGCAGCTACCCGCTCTGGATCGGCTCCGGCCTGCTCGGCGCCCCCGAGCGCTGGCAGACGGCACTGCACGGCCGACACGTGCTGATCGTCAGCAACAGCACGGTGGCGCCGCTGTACCTGCAGCGCGTGCAGAGCACATTGCACGACCGCACGGTGGACACGCTGATCCTGCCGGACGGCGAATCGTTCAAGACCCTGCAGCAGGTCGAGCGCATCTTCGCGGCGCTGGCCGCCATGGGCGCCACCCGCGATGCCTGCGTCATCGCGCTGGGCGGCGGCGTCGTTGGTGACACGGCGGGCTTTGCCGCCGCCTGCTGGATGCGCGGCATCGACGTGCTGCAAATGCCGACCACCCTGCTGGCCATGGTCGATTCATCGGTGGGCGGCAAGACCGGCGTGAACCTGCCGGCCGGCAAGAACCTGGTCGGCGCCTTTCATCAGCCGTGTGCGGTTCTGGCCGATGTCGATACGCTGCAGACACTGGATGCACGCGACTACCGAGCCGGGCTCGCCGAAGCGGTCAAACACAGTGCGCTGGGCGACGCCGACTTCCTGCACCGGCTGGAAACCCTCGTCGAGCCGCTGAACCGGCGCGACGGCGACGCGCTGAGCGAAGTCATCGCGCACAGCTGCGCCTTCAAGGCCGGCGTGGTGGCGCGTGACGAAACCGAGCGCGGCGAACGCGCCCTGCTCAACTTCGGTCACACCTTCGGCCATGCCCTGGAAACGGCCTGCGGCTACGGCACGCTGAAGCACGGCGAGGCCGTGGCCATCGGCATGCTGCAGGCAGCGAAGTTGTCCGCGCGACTGGGCATGGCCGATGCGGCCGATGCCCGGCGACTCGAAACCCTGCTGCGCCACCTAGGCCTGCCCACTGCACCCCCGCCCGCCGATCCGGACGCGCTGCTTGCCCACATGCGCCTGGACAAGAAAAACCGCGGCGGCCAGCTGCGCCTGATCCTGTGGCGCGGCATCGGCCGTGCCGAGATCATCGACGATGTGGCCGAAGCCGACGTCCGGCAGGTTCTGCAACCTTCCGCCTAGGAGCGTGGGCGGCAGAAATATTTAGGCTGCGATTGTGCTCTCATCCATAGGCTGAGCCTCTCGAAAGGCTTGCATAGAACAACTATGCGCACCTTTCGATAGGCAATCCTATGGCGATAGCCCAATCTCGCTTTCCAAAGTTTCTACCTCCCACGCTCCTAGTGTACTGCTTCGCACTATTTAACCCATTCAGCGAGTCGCTGGGCGTTCGGCTGCAAGGTGCATTCGCGCCGCAAAGGTGGTTCCTTTTCAAGCGGATGCGCCGCGGCAGACGGGCGCCAAGCGGCGCGCCCTTCGGGAACCAGGCGCACGGGCCATGGCGGCGTTGCAACACTTGCCAAGGGACAACCCTTGGCGGCGCGCTGCGCCTTGCCATGCCCCGTGCGCTTGGCTCTGAATGGGTCAAATAATGTGAAGCAGTACACTAGCCACTGACCCCGCGTCGATCCTTCTCCGGCTCAGAATCCGAAAACCGGCTGCAGCAGGCGCGCAATGCGTCCCGGGAAACGCAGTGGCGCATCCAGCGCGGCCAGGCAGATGCATGGCTCGCCCGCGGCCGTCACCGGCTGATGCTCCACGTCGCAATCCAGATCGGCAACGTCGCCGGGACCGAAATGGCCGAGATCATCGTCGTACGCGCCTTTCAGGACCTGCGTCAGCTCATTGCCCTGGTGACCATGCATGGGCATGCTCTTGCCCGGCGCGATGCTCAGCAAGATCAGGTCACCGCCTGAAACCCCGCGGGCGCGGATCCGCCGCATGCCCGGCACCAGCGTGCGCCAGCGCAAGCCGCTGTAGGATGTGCCGAAATACCGGTGCAGCACCTCCGGCAACCGATCCGGATCCTGTCGACGCGGATGCTGCACGGGCATCGCCCCGGGCTCCGGTCCGCTTGCCGGTTCAGCGTCCAGGCGCGCCTGCATTGCCTTGCGCGCTCGTGCGCCGACCTCGTCCGCCTCCTGCCGCTGAAGCAACACCCCGCCCACCTGGTCAGCCAGCAACAGACGCCGGCGGCAAACCGCGCATGCATCCAGGTGCGTGGCAACCACCACCCGCGTCGCAGTCATCAGGGCACCGGCCGAATAACTGACCAGCGTGGCGTCATCGAGATGATGTACAGGCGTCATGGCCCCTTCCTCACGCGCCGGCTGAGCCGGCTGAAAGCCTTGCGCAATCGCGACTTGACCGACCCCAGGGGCATGTCCAGTTCCGCGGCGATCTGGCTGTGGCTCTTGGCCTCGAAATACGACATGCGAATCAACCGTGCCTGCATGGCAGGCAGTTCGACAATGGCCTGACGCAGCTCCGCGTACTCGGCGGCCGCCTCGGTCTCGGAACGCTGCTGTCGCGGCTGCTCCCGATCCAGCTGCTCCAGGCCGTCGCTGACCTGTTGCCAGCCCGGATCCCGGCGCACCTGATCGATATACAGGTTGCGCGCAATTCGGAACAGCCACGTGGAGAGGCTGGCCCGCGCCGGATCGAACTGCCCGGCCTTGCGCCACAATCGCAGCAGCGCCTCCTGCACCAGCTCCTCCGCCGCCTCGGCCTGCACCCCAAGTCCCATCAGATAGTGCTTCAGCCGTGGCGCGAAATAATCATAGATCTGCATGAAACTGTCGCGGTCCCGCTGCTGCGCGACAGCTTCCATCAGCTGCGCCCAGGCACGCGCCTCCCCGGCACCCTTTTTGACTGACATGCCCACAATTCGACGCGCCCGGAACGGCGTCACCCTGGTCGATGATTGATCAGTCGCCATCATAACCAATCACCCCACCGCATGCGGCCCCACGCCCGCCACTGACGCGGCCATGGGCAATCCGCGTCGCAGATGCACATTCAAGGTTCGCAGCAATACGGCCATGATGGGATTGTCTACGCGCCCGCCCCGCTTTTGGATCATGCACTACCGCTCGCCGCTGGTGCCAAGCTCCCCGTACAATGCCCGGCTACACCCGACGCCTTACACTGCCCCCATGCGCATCTACATGCAGACCAACGCGCCTCCCGGCGAGGCGCCCCGCTACGTGCAGCTGGAACTGCAGCAGGACCTGCTGGGCAGCTGGCTGCTGAATCGCGAATCCGGGCGCCAGGGCGGCCGCGTCACATTGAAGAAACAGGTCTACCTGGACCATGGCGAGGCACTGAAGGCATTCGAAAGCGCGCGCGACCAGCAGATCAAACGCGGTTTCAAGGTCATGTTTGCCAAAGGGACGGACTCGCCACATG
Organism: uncultured Gammaproteobacteria bacterium; assembly: GCA_963747595.1. GTDB lineage: Bacteria > Pseudomonadota > Gammaproteobacteria > Xanthomonadales > Rhodanobacteraceae > Oleiagrimonas. Next base: position 315,017 of record CAVVFO010000001.1, on the reverse strand, counting down.
GCTGAATCAACCGCCACACCGAAAAATGATCGGCTGTTGCGCGCCCTGCGCCGCGAGCCGGTGGATACCACGCCGGTATGGATCATGCGCCAGGCCGGCCGCTACCTGCCCGAATACCGCGCCACGCGCGAGACGGCCGGCAGTTTCATGGCACTGGCGCAAAACCCGGAGCTGGCCTGCGAGGTCACCCTGCAGCCGCTGCGCCGCTTCGACCTGGATGCGGCCATCCTGTTCTCCGACATCCTGACCATTCCCGATGCCATGGGCCTGGGGCTGCACTTCGTCGCCGGCGAGGGACCGAAATTCGAACGCCCGCTGCGCAGCGCCGCAGACATCCAGCGCCTGGGGGTCCCCGATCCGGAAACCGACCTGCGCTACGTCACCGACGCCGTGCGCACCATCGCCCGCGAACTGGACGGCAGCGTGCCGCTGATCGGCTTCTCCGGCAGCCCGTGGACCCTGGCCTGCTACATGGTCCAGGGCGAAGGCTCGAAGGATTTCGCGCGGGTCAAGGCGATGGCGTGGGATACGCCGAAACTGATGCACACGCTGCTGCATACCGTGACCCGCGCGGTGGCCACCTATCTCAAAGCGCAGGCCGCTGCCGGCGCGCAGGTGCTGATGGTGTTCGACACCTGGGGCGGCCTGCTGCCGCCGGCACTGTTCGAGGCTTTCTCGCTGCGCTATCTGGGTTTGATCGTGGACGCCCTGAAAGCCGACCCGGCAACCTGCAATCTTCCCGTGGTTCTGTTCTCCAAGGGCGCCAACGGCCACCTGGAAGCCCTGGCCGCCACCGGCTGCGACGCGCTGGGTGTGGACTGGACCATCACCCTGGACGAAGCACGCCGGCGCATCGGCGCGCGTACCGCGGTGCAGGGCAATCTGGACCCGTCCGTCCTCTACGCCTCGCCCGAGGTCATCCAGCGCGAAGTGCGCGCCACGCTGGCCGACTACGGCCCGCACCCCGGCCACATCTTCAATCTCGGCCACGGCATTACCCCCGGCGTCGACCCCGACCACGTCAAGGTCCTCGTCGACACCGTGCACGAGGCCGGGCCGGCGTATCCACAAAGCCACATGACCACGTAGGGCGGATCAAGGAGCAACGCGACGGATCCGCCTATTTGCCAGTAATCACCCTATTTTCCCGCCAGCAAGGCGGATCCGTCGCTCTCGACGTCCCCTTGATCCACCCTACCTGCCTGCGCGCCACCTCAGCGCTTTTGTCAGTGTGCGCCCGCCCGTACAATCTTGCGCCTATTACCAAGATCCCATCCCGCGGCTCCATTCATGCCGCCAGCACGAGCCGCCCATGGACAAGAGTTTCGAACCCGGTCAGATCGAGTCGACGTGGTATGCCCGCTGGGAAGACAGCGGCTGCTTCAAGCCCACCGGCGACGGCGATCCGTACTGCATCCTGCTGCCGCCGCCCAACGTCACCGGCACGCTGCACATGGGCCATGCGTTCCAGCAGACCGTGATGGACATTCTGATCCGTTACCGGCGCATGCGCGGCGACAACACGCTGTGGCAGGTGGGCAGTGATCACGCGGGCATCGCCACGCAGAAGATCGTCGAGAACCAGCTGGCGGCCGAAAATACCGACAAGCACGCGCTGGGCCGCGAGGGCTTCGTCGAGCGCGTGTGGCAATGGAAGGACGAATCGGGCTCCACCATCACCAACCAGATGCGTCGCCTGGGCGTGGCCGCGGACTGGTCGCGCGAGCGTTTCACCATGGACCCGGGCCTGTCCCAGGCGGTGCGCAAGGTGTTCATCGACTGGTACCGCGCCGGCCTGATCTTCCGCGGCAACCGTCTGGTCAACTGGGATCCGGTGCTGGGCACCGCGGTCTCGGATCTGGAAGTGAACAACGTGGAGCGCGAGGGCCACATGTGGTCCATTCGCTATCCGGTCGTGGACAGTGACGAATCCGTGGTCATTGCCACCACGCGTCCGGAGACCATGCTGGGTGACGTGGCCGTGGCGGTGCATCCGGAGGACGAGCGCTACGCGCACCTGGTCGGCAAGAAACTGCGGCTGCCGCTGGCCGAACGTGAAATCCCGATTATCGCGGACGACTATGTCGACCGCGAGTTCGGCACCGGTTGCGTGAAGATCACCCCGGCGCATGACTTCAACGATTACGCCATCGGCCAGCGGCACAACTTGAAGCCGATCAATATTTTCAATCTTTGCGCTAAAGTACTTGGTGGGGACGATGACGCAAAAGATGGCGGTGTCAGCACATCAGCAATGGAAGCTCTTGAGAGAGGAATCAGCGCCGCTGATTCCTTGAACAAGATCCCCCACAAGTACCAAGGTCTAGACAGATACGAAGCCCGAGAAAAAATCGTTGCCGACTTGCAAGCCGCCGGTCTGCTGGTCGAAACAAAACCACACACGCTGCAGGTCCCCATCAGTCAGCGCTCGGACGCAGTCATCGAGCCGATGCTCACCGACCAGTGGTTCGTCGACCTGACCCGCGAGACACTCGACGATGGTCGGCCCGGCGGTCGCAAGGCGATCACCGAACCGGCGCTGGAGGCCGTACGCTCCGGCGAGATCCGGTTCGTGCCGGAGAACTGGTCCGGCACCTACACGCAGTGGCTGGATAACATCCAGGACTGGTGCATCAGCCGCCAGCTGTGGTGGGGCCACCGCATCCCCGCGTGGTACGACGAGGCCGGCAACATCTTCGTCGGCGAGGACGAGGCCGACGCACGCAAGCATGCACAGACCGAACCCGTGGGCACACTGCGGCAGGACGAGGACGTGCTGGACACCTGGTTCTCCTCCGCGCTATGGCCCTTCTCCACGCTGGGCTGGCCGGCCGACGGCCCGGTGCGGAACGCGCACGGCGATATCGTCGCCAACTGGCAGCAGGACCAGGTCTTCCTGCCCACCGCGGTGCTGGTCACCGGCTTCGACATCATTTTCTTCTGGGTCGCGCGCATGGTGATGGCGACCAAGTATTTCATCGGCAAGGCGCCGTTCCGCGAGGTCTACATCAATGCCATCGTGCGCGATGCCGAAGGCAAGAAGATGTCCAAGTCCAAGGGCAACACGCTGGATCCGCTGGACCTGATCGACGGCATCGCGCTGCAGCCGCTGGTGGAAAAATCCACCAAATCGCTGCTGATCCCGCAGGTGCGCGCCAGGGTCGAGAAGCGCATCCGCAAGGAGTACCCGGAGGGCATCCCGGCCATCGGCACCGACGCGCTGCGCTTCACCTTCGCCGCGCTGGCCAGCTACAGCCGCACCATCAACTTCGACATCAGCCGCGCCGAAGGCTACAAGGCGTTCTGCAACAAGCTGTGGAACGCGGCGCGGTTCGTGCTGATGAACGTGGAGGGCGAGTCCGGCGATGCGACGCCAGTGAAACAGGCCGAGCCTGTCACCGAGGCCGAGCGCTGGATCCTGTCACGGTTGCGGCACACTTTGTCCGAGGTCGATCAGCACTTCACCAGCTACCGCTTCGACCATCTGGCACAGGCGCTGTACGCCTTCGTCTGGAACGACTACTGCGACTGGTTCCTGGAGCTGTCGAAGCCTGCCCTGAGCAATGTCGAAGAGCCGGCGCTGCAGGGCGACAACGAAGCGGCCGCCGCATCCACGCGGCACACATTGCTGGTGGTGCTCGAATCCGTGCTGCGCGCCCTGCATCCGATCATTCCCTTCATCACCGAGGAAATCTGGCAATCGGTGGCGCCGAAACTGGGCATCGAGGGTGACACGCTGATGCGGCGTCCGTACCCGCACCAGGACAATTTCATTCCCTACCCTGGCTCCGAAGCCGACGTGGAGTGGCTCAAGGCAGTGCTCACCGGTATCCGTCGCATCCGCGCCGAAATGAACCTCGCGCCCGGCAAGGCCATCGATGTGCTGCTGGCCGACGGCGATGCCGATGATCGCCGCCGTGCCAAGGCATTCGAGGCCCAGATCAAATTCCTCGGCCACATCGAATCGATGCAATGGATGGATCCGGGTACACCGGAACCGGCCGCTGCCGCCAGCGTGGTCGGCACCCTGCGGGTCTTGATCCCGCTGGAAGGCCTGATTGATCTGGATGCGGAAAAGGCACGCCTGGCCAAGGAGATCGGCCGCGTCGAGGCCGAGATCAGGAAATGCGAAGGCAAGCTGGGCAATGCGCGTTTTGTCGACAATGCACCTGCCGACGTGGTGGCGCAGGAACGCCAGCGGCTGGTCGACTGGGAAAATCAGCGGAACGTGCTGCACGAACAACGCGACCGCTTGTAATCGGCATCCCTGGCCTGTTCCGCCCCTCCCCGCAAGCAGGCGGCTCCGTCGCCGTGCTCCTTGAGCCGCCCTACGGGCTAGCAGTAGGGCGGCTCAAGCGCGCAGCGCGGAGCCGTCTGCTGGCCGAGCGATCGAAATCACCCCCGGCCATCCCGCACCAACGGACACCCCGGCCACGCAACGTATCCTCATTGCAGCGAGGACATATCCGGCGGCAGCAGTTCCAGCGCCATGACGATGGCATCCTCGCGCCCGTTTTTCGCCGGATAGTAGCGCGGTCGCCGCCCCACCTCGTTGAAGCCGCCGCTCTCGTACAGGCGCAGCGCCACCGGATTCGACGGGCGCACCTCCAGAAACACGCGCTCGGCACCTAGCCAGCGCGCCAGGTCGAGCAGCCGACGCATGATGCGGCGACCATGCCCCATGCCCTGATATTCCGGTGCCACGCACAGGTTGAGAATATGTGCCTCACCGGCGCCGCTGGAAAGCACGCCGTACCCGTAGATGATCGTCTCGTCGGCCAAGACCCAGCATGCATGGCCGGCTTTCAGGCAATCGCTGAAAATGCCGGGGTTCCAGTAGAACGCGTAGGCGCGCGACTCGATGGCGGAGACCGCCGTCAGGTCCTCGCGCTGCATGGGGCGCATGTGCGGCTGTGCCGGCTTGACCACCGCAACCATGTCACCGATGCCCCTGTCGCCAGCGCCGTCGCAATGCGTTGACGGCCACCCACAGGCGGCGCTTGCCCTGTGCACTGACCAGTTGCTCCGGTCCATCCACCAGCACCACCTCGGCGTGTGCCATCACGGCAGCATCCAGGTCGCGGCCCAGCGCCCGCGCCTGCGCTTCGCCGAACGCAAGATACGCCCTGGCCGCAGGAATCGCCGCCGTGACCGTGCCGTCTGCCACCGTGAGCCGCGCGGCGCGGGCGAAACGTGCGCCGAAAGCGGTCATGGCGCGCCCCAGAAGGTCCAGGTGCGGCGATGCCACGCCGGCCGGAATCACCAGCGCCACATCCACCAGGGCATCCGCGCTGCTGTCTTCGACACTACCCGTATCGTGCCGCACCGGCACGGCATCGGCCACCGTGCGCAGCTGCATCGGTGTCACCCCCATGGCCCGCAGCAGGCGAGCGCGATGCGCGAGGTTCGCTGCCACCGGGACCTACTCCACGTGATCCCTGCCGCGACGCACGCGACGTCGATGCGATGCGCGGCCCATCACCGTCATCACCGGCCCCGAGATCACGTACACCAGCGCAATGGCGAACAGCACATCGGCGGTATCGACGGCCAGCAACACCAGGATCAACAGGGCCACGATGACCCACAGAAACGGCACCCGGTCCTGCCGCGGCCAGGACTTGAAACTGTAATAGCGCACCCGGCTGACCATGAGCAGGCCGGCGGCCAGTGTCAGCAAGGCAGTGAGAAAGCACACCTGCGCGCCGCCGACGCCGGCATGCAGCATGGCCCACATGAACGAGACCAGCAATCCGGCAGCCGCGGGGCTCGCCAGACCCTGGAAATAGCGCTTGTCCGCGACGCCCGCCTGGGTATTGAATCGCGCCAGACGCAACGCGGCACACGCGGCATAGATGAACGCAACCGCCCAGCCGATCTTGCCCCACAGCGGACCAAAATCGCGCAGCACCGACAGCGACCAGGTGTACATCACCAGCGCTGGCGCCAGGCCGAAACTGACCAGGTCGGACAGCGAGTCGTACTGCACACCGAAATCGGTCTGCGTGCCGGTCAGGCGCGCCACCCGCCCGTCCATGCCGTCCAGCAATGCCGCGACGAACACGGCGATCGCCGCGGCCGCAAAATGCCCCTGGATCCCCGCCACGATGGCGTAGAAGCCGGAAAACATGGCACCGGTGGTAAACAGGTTCGGCAGCAGATAAATACCGCGCGCCCGGCGCGTCGAGGTTGAATTGGACGGGTTCATGGTGTGTTGTCAGTCATTCGCGTGGCGATGTCTGCAGTGTAAAGCATCGTCCGGGCTCGCCTGCACACGAGAGCGGGGGGTGACATGCGGCATGGGCCGGATGATGACTGCGGCGGAATCCCGACTGCAACGCGGGACAATCTGGACTATGCTGCCTTCGCGCTGCCTGCATGGTGGAGACAGAAGCCATTGCAACTGCCATGGCAGCGCTGTCGCGTCATCGGATCACACGCAACACGTAGTGTATTGTCGCCTTGTTTAAGACCGCGCCGCACAGCGCATGGCCTGCATGGCTCCAAGGGATGGTGGGAGATTCTCCAATGCAAAACAAACTGATCGCACTGCTCGTCCTGCTGACTGTCATCGTTCCGGCTGCCGCCTGGGCGCAGGTCTATAGGTGGACCGACAGCGCCGGCACCGTGCATTACGCCGACGCGCCCCCCCCGCAAGGCGTGAAATACTCAAAAGTACACGTCAAGTCGTCGGCGCCAACCAGTGTCTCCAAAAACGGCACGATGCAGGCATCTGCCAAAGTCACCAAGACGGGCAACGGCCAGGGCGCATCGGGCAGTTCGCCGGTGGCGGACACGTCAAGCAATCGCAAAAGCGTGTGCGAGCGCCTGTCCAGCAATATCGCGCTGTTGAAAGGCAATCAGGCGCTCAACACATCCGGCGCCAATGGCAAGTTGCACGCCATATCCGCAAAGGACCGGAAAACACAGCTCCGCCGCGAGCAGAGTCAATACCACCAGTACTGCAAGCACTGAGCCGCAACCGACACCTCTGTGCGCCTCCGGCCGGGTCATTTACAATGACCGTGCCAGGGAGGCCCTGAGTTCGCCCCGGGGGATCATCGGCAAGGTATCCACTCTGCGGATGCAGGCCGACCCCGCCAGTCGTTCATCGTCGATCATCCGGATCGACAGGTCAGGCATTGCATGCCTGTTCCTGCGCACCGGGTGCCGGTCCGGCCACGCACACCCGGTACGCTGCCCACGTGGTGTCGGATCAACGCAACGCCATCGACTACGGCCATGGACATGCACTACACGCTGTCCATGGTTGCTGCTGCGATGCCCCATCATTTCTTCAAGTCAAGAGTCGTCCCCATGCGCTTGAGTCAGTTTCACCTCGCCACCGTCAAGGAAGTGCCTGCCGATGCGGAAATCGCCAGCCATCGGCTGATGTTGCGTGCGGGCATGATCCGCAAGCTGGCCGCCGGCATCTACACCTGGACACCGTTGGGCCTGCGCGTATTGCGCAAGGTGGAGAACGTGGTCCGCGACGAGATGAACCGCGCCGGTGCCATCGAGATGCAAATGCCCTCGATCCAGCCCAGCGAATTGTGGGAGGAGAGCGGCCGCTGGCAGAAATTCGGTGGCCAGCTGCTGAAAATGAAGGATCGCAAGGAACAGTCGTTCTGCTACGGCCCCACCCACGAGGAAGTCATCACTGATTTCGCCCGGCATGAGCTCAACAGCTACAAGCAGCTGCCGCGCACCTTCTACCAGATCCAGACCAAGTTCCGCGACGAGATCCGGCCGCGCTTCGGGGTCATGCGGGCGCGCGAATTCCTGATGAAGGACGCCTACTCGTTCCACCTCACCCCGGAATCGCTGGCCGAGACCTACCAGAAGATGTACGACGCCTACAGCCGCATCTTCAGCCGGCTCGGGCTGCATTTTCGCGCAGTGCAGGCTGATACCGGCGCCATTGGCGGCAAGGCCAGCCACGAATTCCAGGTCCTTGCCGACTCCGGCGAAGACGCCATTGCGTACAGCGACACGTCGGACTATGCCGCCAATGTGGAACTGGCCGAAGCCGTGGCGCCCGCGCAGGAACCTGCCGAGCCGCGTGCAGAACTGAAGCGTGTGGAAACACCTGGCAAGACCAGCATCACGGACGTAGCCACGTTTCTCGATATCGACCCGAGCCGCTGCGTGAAAACGATCCTGGTGCGTGGTCGCGGCCGCCCCGTGGCGTTGTGCGTGCGCGGTGATCACGCCGTCAACGAAGTCAAGGCCGCCAAACTGGATGCACTATTCGGTGAATCGGTGCTGGTCAGCGAGAGCGATGTCCTTGCCACTACCGGCGCCCATCCCGGCTCCATCGGTCCGGTGGGATTGCCGGACTCAGTGCCCATCATCGTCGACCGCTCTGCGGCCGCACTGACCGATTTCGTCTGCGGTGCCAATGTCGACGGCAGCCATTACACCGGCGCCAACTGGTCGCGTGATGCACGCATCACCCAGGTGGCGGATATCCGCAAGGTGGTCACCGGCGATGCCTCACCGGATGGCCAGGGCACGCTCAGGATCGCCCGTGGCATCGAGGTCGGACACGTGTTCCAGCTCGGCGATGCCTACGCTCGCGCCATGGCAGCCGCCGTCACCGACGAATCGGGCAAGGCGCGCACGCTGCTGATGGGCTGCTACGGCATCGGTATCAGCCGCATCGTCGCTGCGGCCATCGAGCAGAGCCATGACGAGCGCGGCATCATCTGGCCGGACGCCATGGCGCCATGGCAAGTGGCGATCTGCGTGATCGCGGCGAAGAACAGCGACGCCGTGCACGCCGCGGCGCAATCGTTGTACGACACACTTACTGCGCGCGGCATCGATACCGTGCTGGATGACCGCGGCCTGCGCACCGGACCGATGCTGGCCGACATGGAACTGATCGGCATTCCGCACCGCATTGTCATCAGTGAACGCGGTCTCTCCCAGGGGACATTCGAATACCGTGCCCGCAGCGAAAGTGAAAACCGCACACTGGACCGGGATGCATTGCTGCAGTTGTTATCTCCCACGGAATAAATCGCCAGCTCTGCAGGGGCTTTGCGTCAGCACCCGAGGTAGAGGATGGAGCCTCTACGCGGCAGAAAAAAAGGTGAGCGATGCGTCGTCACTTGCCTTTTTCATGAATGCACCCTATATCGCAGATGCAGCTCTTGTTTTGCATCGTTAATGCATTTGCGCCAGAATTGCAAAGCAAAGGATGATCGGTGCCTCGCACCAGCCTCTTTGAATTCTTTATTCAGTACATAATCGGAGCGGACCCATGGCAGTGGACCTCAAGAACCTCAATCATAATCAACTGTCCGACCTGATCACCAAGGCACAGGTGCGTCAGGACGAGTTGCAGAAGAATAAAGTCGCGAAACTGCGCGAGAAAGTCCTGAACATGATCAAGGCCGAAGGTTTCACCTTCGAGGACGTATTCGGCAATCGCACAGGTCGCAAGACCCGTCGTACCGGCAAGGTTCCGCCGAAATACCGCAATCCTGCCGATCCGGCCCAGACATGGTCCGGCCGTGGCAAGCGTCCGCGCTGGTTCAACGACGCGCTCAAGGCCGGCAAGAAGGAAAAAGACCTGCTGATCAAGTAATCGGTCGTCCGATCGCAGGGGAAAAAACGCCGGCAGTGCCGGCGTTTTTTTTGCTCACTCGGCATGGCGTCAGAGCGACTGCCGCGGGGGCACCAGAAGATCGCCGAACAGCAGTCCGGCCACAAGGGCGACCACAAGCGTCACAAGAAGAATGGCCGTATGCGTCCCCGTGTCCACGTTGTTTCCCGCCAGATAGGTAATGGTGCGAAATCCCACGCTACCCGGCACCAGCAAAATGATGCCGGGTTCGCGAATCAGTGCGCCTGGCCTGCGCATCACACGGGCGTACACATTACTCGTCGCGCCCAGCAACAGGCCGCCGGCGAATACGCCGGTGCCAGCTCCCAAAGCCAGGCCGACGTAATGGGCCGACAGATACCCCACCATCGCCGACAATGCCACCAGCGGCCAATCGCGCCGCTCGGCGAGAAAAACCATGGCGACACCCAGACCGCCAAGAACCAATGCGGGCCATTGCATCCATTGCGGGGCGGGGATCGATACCAGACTCGGCAGCCGCACACCAAACCAGCCCATGATCGCATTGACCGTGACCACGCCGAATATCAGCTTCAGGAACACGGTGAACGATCCGAACAGGCGTGACACCCCCGAGGCGAGATGCTGTGCCGACAGCTCGCGCACGGCCGTGGTCAAGGCCATGCCGGGAACCAGCACGATCAGCGAGGTCAAGATCACCAGATTGACGTGCAACGGCCAGACCCAGATCGCGATCAGCGTGGCAAGCAACGTCGCGGCGATGCCCGACAAGGCCTCCGACGCCGGAGCAAGACGCGGGCGTCCGGCGGTAAACAACATCACCATGCCGATGACGATGCCGATGGCAGTCGACGACACCGCTTCGGCAAACGAGGAGCGCAGCAAAACGGCAAAGGCACCTGCCGTCAAGCCGAACCCGATCATCATGTTCACGCGCTGCGAGGTGCTCGGCGACCGGGCCATCAGACGCAACTGCCGCGCACCATCCTCGATGCTGATGTCACCATCGATGACACCATTGGCGACGGCGTCAGCTTCGCACAGGCGCGTCAGATTCACGTCTCCCGGGACAAGACGGATCACCTCGGTGACCTGCGCCAGGGTCTCCTCGCCCTGTGCCAGATCCGCGAACGAGACGATGATGGCAGTGGGGCTGGACCATATCTCGGCGCGTATCCGCAGACGTTGCGCCACGCGGCTGATGGCATCTTCCAGCCGGGGCGCCGCAGTGCCGTATTGATGCAGCCGCCGCGCCAACTCGGTCACGAAAATCATGCGCGCGTTCAGTGCGGTCGTCGCTGCCAGTGAAGGGACGAAAGTATTCATGAGCGCACCACAGCCGCAGGGTCCGGCGCCCCGGACCGATCACCACGGCGAGACATATCCGGAACGTGGAAAAAAGACCTCGCAACAAGGTCGCATCCATGCATTATCAAGCATGCCCGCGAAGGACAAAAGCCATGTGCGGCGCTCGCCAGACACGCTCTCGCAGGTGGCCCGCATCAACTTGCTGCGACAAGGGCCGGTGGGGCGACGCCGAAGGAACGCACACCGCCGTGGCGTACATGCACGGCCGCCAAGCAGCGGCAATGTCAGGTCTTGCGATCCGGCAACCACAGGCTGACCCGCAAGCCGCCATGCTCGCGATTGGCCAGCACCATGCGACCATCATGCGCCTCGACGATTTCCCGCGTCAGCGCCAGTCCCAGTCCCGTGCCGGAGCGCTTGGTGGAATAGAACGGCAACAACGCCTGCTCCCACACCGCCTCGCTGACCCCCGGTCCGCGATCCAGCACGTCAATGCGCCATCGGCCGCCGATATGTCGAATGCGCATGCACACCTCATCCGCCGCGCTGCCCGATTCATGGGCGTTCTTGATCAGATTGATCAGGACCTGTTCGATCTGCGCCGGATCCATGCGCGCGCACTTCCCGCCGACATCCGACAGCAGCCGGAATCGGCACTGCAATGCCAGAGCTTTCAGGAACGGCGCCCACTCCACATCCTCCAGCCGCGGTGTCGGCAACTTGGCGAAGCCCGCGTAACCGGAGATGAAGGTATGCAGATGCCGCGCACGATCGCCGATGCCCTCGAACACCGCCGGCAGGCGCTCCAGGTCGCCGCGACGCACCAGCTCCGCGCCCGAATGCGCAAGCGAGGAAATCGGCGCCAGAGAATTGTTGAGTTCGTGGCTGATGACGCGGATCACCCGTTTCCACGTCGCCACTTCCTGACGCGCCAGCTCGCGCGTCATGCGCCTGAGCAGATATAACCTGTGAGGCCGCCCCTGCAGACGGAACAGGCGCTGCGAGACGTGGAACATTTCCTCGCTGCCGTCCATGTCCACGCTGAACAACGTGTCCTCGCCGGACCCCACCGCCACCTGCAATGTCTCCGGCAGGCGCTGCAACACTGCCGTGAACTTCTCGCCTGCCAGCGCGCGGCCTTCATTGAACAGGTGCCGTGCAGCCACGTTGGCGTACGTCACGTGATCCATGCGGTCCACCAGAAGCAGCGCCACCGGCGTGTGCTGCACCACGGTTTCCAGCAGCAACTCACGCTGCACCAGCTGCTGACGCTGCTCGCGCAAGGTCTGCCCAAGGGCATTGTGCATGCGCTGCAGATCCCCCAGCGCATCGTTGCGACGCACGGCGATGGAAAAGCTGAAATCGCCGTCACGATAACTGGCCACACTGCCTTCCAGTGCACGCAGCATCCGCTCCAGTGGCTGGATGACACGCCCACTCAGCCACACCAGCAGCGGCACCATCAACAACGCCGTGACCAGGCTGCCCCCCAACGGCGTGGTGACCCAGGCACGCTGCGGGGACACTGCCGCCGGGGACGCCGCCATGTCGCGCAGCAATGCCGGCAATGGCCATTGCGTCACCCCCAGATAGATCAGCACCGATCCCACAGCGCTCAGCAGCAATACCAGCGCCAATCGCCCTTGCAGTGAGGTCATGCGCATGCGGTCGCGCCCTGACAATGCATACCGCGCAACGTCATGTTCGAGTCAGTGGCATTTCTGTTGCTGCGGATTGGACAGGCAGCCCTGCGGCGCCAAGGCATCATTGCCGGATTCTTCCGGTATGCGGCCCACCGCGGCGGGATCCACCGGTGGCGGGGTGTCCTGGACCCGCGGCCGGTCCGGCTTGAAATGGAACTGCGACACGGCGTCCGTATCGTGGCTGAAATCCACGGATGCGCCCGCCGCCGATACGGACCGCGCAGGAATCCAGCTGCTGTCGTGCGGAATCGTCACCGTGTGCGATGGTGGCGGTGCCGCGCAGACCGTGGCCGCGACAGCCAGCAAACACCCGATCGATGCCTCCACAATGAACCGTTTGCTGTGCATGCGCTTGCCCTCCCATGTGCCGCATCAGAATACCCAGCGACGGATCCGCCTGCTTGCCACACAATCACGACGACTCGATGCCGTAACGCTCCATGCGCCGATACAGCGCCTGCCGCGACAGTCCCAGCGCCTGCGCCGCGCGACTGACCACGCCATCGGCCGCCTTCAACGCATAGTCCACCGCCTCGCGCGAGGGTTCGTCCAGGCTGCGGGCAGACGGCGTCCGCGACTCCGGCAGGTTCAGGTGCTGCGGCTCGATGACCCCATCGGGGGCGAGCAGGCGCGCGCGCTCGATGGCATTCTTCAACTCGCGTACATTGCCCGGCCAATCATGAGTGCTCAACGCCTCGCACGCCGCTTCGGTCAGCCGTCCGCGCCCGCCCAGGAAATATTCCGCCAGCGGCAGGATGTCATCGCTGCGCTCGGCCAGCGGCGGCAGGGCGATCTCGATGACGTTCAGGCGGTAATACAGGTCCTCGCGGAACGTGCCGTCGGCAATCATGCGCTTGAGATCGGCGTTGGTGGCGCTGACCACACGCACCTCGGCCTGACGCGAACGCCCGGACCCCAGCCGCTCGAAACGCCCCGTCTCGATCACGCGCAGCAGCTTCACCTGCCCGGACAACGGCAGATTGCCGATCTCGTCCAGAAACAATGTGCCGCCGTCGGCCATCTCGAAACGCCCCTCGCGGGCCTTCTGTGCCCCCGTGTATGCTCCGGCATCCGCACCGAACAGCTCCGCCTCGATCAACTCCGCGGGCAGCGCACCGCAATTGACCGCCACGAACGGCCCTCCGCTCACCGCTGAGTTGCGATGCACGATCTGCGCGATGCGCTCCTTGCCCGCCCCGTTGGGCCCCGTGATCAGCACCGGTACGTCCGAACGCGCCACCTGCCCGGCCAGCTCCACCGTGCGCGCCATGGCATCGGAGGCGAATACCATGCCGTCCAGGTCGTAGCGCTGCTCCACGGCCTGCCGATGCCGCATGCGATCCAGACGATGCCGCCGCGCCTCGCGTGCCGACTCGGACAACTCCAGCAGGTTCTCCACCGTGGCCGACAGCTTGTCGTCATCCCACGGCTTGGCCAGGTAATCGGCCGCCCCTGCCTTGACCAGCGCCACCGCGGTTTCCAGGTGCGTCCACGCCGTCAGAAGAATCACCGGCAGATCCACATGCTTTTTGCGTATCGCCCGAAACAGCGCCTCGCCCTCCTCGCCCGAGGTGGTGTCGGCACTGAAATTCATGTCCTGGATCACTAGGTCGACGTTTTCCACATCCAGCACCGCCAGCCCCTCCCCAGCGCTGATTGCCGTTAACGGGCGGATGTCGTGCAGCGACAACAGCAGCGACAGCGCCTCGCCCACGTGCGGGTTGTCGTCGATGACGAGAACAGTTCTCATGTCGCTGGAATCCATGCCCTATTGGATGCGCCTGCGCGCAAAAACGTTGCCATGGTATGCGAATTGGCGTGCAAACCAGTCATTACACCGTCCTCGTCGCCACCACCGGCGGCACGCGCGAGGCACGCAGAGCCGGGGCCAGGACGGCAGACTGGCCCAGCAGCCACAAGGCCACGGCGCCGATCGGCAGATATATCCACGGCAAGCGTGACAGCTCGTAGTGCCGCATCAACCACAGGTTGAGTCCATAGGCCAGCACGAGGCCCAGCGCGATACCACCGGTGACAATCAGGAAGTTCTCGGTCAGAAAATAGCGCAGGATGTCCGCACGCGTGGCACCGATGGCTCGGCGGATGCCGATGCTGCGGCGGCGCTGCTGCACCCAAAAGCTGGCCAGCCCCGCGATGCCCAGCGCGGTGACGAACAAAAGCCCCAGGGCCGAGGCCAGCAGCATGCCGATCATGGTGGTGTCGCGCTGGAAATAGGCGGTGCGGATCTGTGCGTAGGTTTGTGCATCGTCCGCTGAAACCTGACGCTCGGGCCGCCGCTTTTCCAGCACGGAGACCGCCGCCTTGAGAACCCGCGCACGGTCCTGCGGCTTGCTGTGCAGAATGAACTGCACGTCGCCGCGGTTGGGCACGACCGGCACCAGCATGGATTGGTCATTCTCTGCAGTCTTGCCCAGGTTTCCCCGCTGCAAATGTGCAACCACACCCATGATCGGTGTCGCCTGGCCCTTGAGAAAACCTGCCTGATCGAAATACACGCTTCGCCCCAGGGCATGACCGTGCGGGTACAAGCGGTGCGCCAGGGCGCGACTGATGATGACCCCTGGAGGGGTGTCACCGGCGCTGTCCGACTTTTCCGGCACGAAATCTTCCCCGGCAAAGTCATGCCCGGCAACCAGATGCAATCCAAAAGTCTTCACCACACCCGTGCCCCCCTTGTAGATATCCGAACTGGCACACCCGGGCACATGGATGGACTTTGCCGTCATGAATGCGTGGACGGCCGCCAAGCTGGCGCACACGCCCGACGAGTGCTGGGAATTGGCCAGCGGCACGTAGCTGATGATGGCGGCCGACTGCACACCCTGGATGCGGCGCAAGGATGCCAGGTCCGCCCGGTGCAGACTCAACGGATTAGCACCGGCCTGAAGATCATCCACGGAAAGCACCGAGACCGAGCCCTCGTCCAGCCCACTGGGGACCGTGACCCGCCGCACGCGCTGCGTAATCAGGAAAGCCGCATTGCAGACAATCGCGCAGGTAAAAGCCACTTGCAGCGTCAGCAGGATCGCCGTGAGCTTGTGATGCCGCAGACTGGAGAGGATCGGTCGCAGTTGCATGTACCTGGCCCTCACAGTGCCTTCAGTTGCAGCGCAGGCGCAATCCGGCATGCGTGCCAGGCCGGCAGCAATCCGGCCAGTACGCTGGCAACCACCGCCAGCACGAACGTGCCCGCGAGCATCACCGGGTTCAGGTGTGCGAGATGCGCGTAATCATCCGGACGCTGACGCACGCTCCAGAGTCCGGCCTCGGCGATGCCCAGCCCCAACACGCCGCCCGCCAATCCGATCAGCGCCGACTCAATGCCGAACTGCACGAAGATGTCCCCACGCTGCGCACCCAGCGCACGGCGCACACTGATCTCGCCGCCGCGGCGCAGGAATTTGGCCAGCAGCAACGCCACGATGTTGACCATGCACACAAACAGAAAACCCAATGCCAGCCATGCCTGCAGACGCACATCAGTGGGTATAAGGCCCTCGTAATCAAGCCACCCCATCAGTCTGTACAGCTTCGCCTCCGAGGCCGGCCGCTCGAAGCGCCCCAGCGCTTTTTGCTGCGCCGAATAATCGACCAGAAACTTGCGATAGGCCGTCACCTGCGCCGGGTCGTCCAGCTGTACCCAGAACTGCAGCCAGCTTGTCTTTGGACTGGTTTTTGTCGATGTCATGCTGTCGCCCCATGACGACGTGGAATGCACCTCAAAATGCAGATCCATGGCCGTGGAGAGCGGCATGAAAAACTGATCCTTCGCACTGAAATGCGGGATATGACTATCCGTGTAGAACAGCGGGCGCGGATGCCAATCGGGGGTGACCCCAACCACGCGAAACTCATGTTTTCCCAGGTTCACCGTGCCGCCCAACGCTTGCCGGCCGCCGAACAGGCGATGCGCCAGCGATTGTGTCAGCACCACCACGTGCGCGCGCCGGGCGCCATCTTCCGCAGACCAGGCATGCCCATGCACGAAGGGCACACCGAACATGGCAAAAAAATCACGCGTGGTGAAACGACCTTCGACGGTTTTCGGGTGCACTCCCGCCACGTTCGAAAGCGCCAGAAGACCACCCCCCGCCATCGCCGCCTGATGCACCCCCTTGTGCGCCCTGAGCAGCGCCATGGCATCCGGCCACGTCATCATGCGGCTAGGATCGCCACCGAAATCGCTCTGCTTGAAATCCAGCGGCAACGGGTTGAGATACGGGCGATACAGATGCCCGCTACGACCCGGCAACGGATCGCCGCTCATCACGTGCAGCACCGTCAGCATGGTCATGCTGGCGCCGATACCCAGGCCGATGGCCAGCACCATCAGCCCGGTCAGGATCTTGCTGCGCCACAAGCTGCGCCACGCCAGATCAAGGTAATAACCGAACATCACGGAACTCCGTCAAACCGGGAATGGAGAATGGCCGCAAACCCCGCGTAGGGCGGCTCAAGGAGCGCCAGCGACGGAGCCGCCTGCTTGCGGGAAGGTCGGTCGATTGCCGCCAAACTGGCGGATCCGTCGCCATGCTCGTTGATCCGTCCTACCAGAGCTTGTCCATCCCAGGCACCCATCACACCGTCCTAGTCGCCACCACCGGCGACACACGGGAAGCGCGTAACGCCGGCGCCAGCACCGCCAATTGGCCCAGTACCCACAGCGCCAGTGCGCCGATCGGCAGATAGACGAAGGGCAGGCGCTGCAGCTCGTAGACGTGCATCAGCAACACATTCAGGCCGAACGCCATGACCATGCCCAAGGCGACGCCGATCGTGACGATGAGAAAATTTTCCGTCTGAAAGTAATGCAGGATGTCGGCGCGCGTCGCACCCAACGCACGGCGCACGCCGATCTGCTTGCGCCGTTGCGCCACCCAGAAGCTGACCAGGCCGACGATGCCCAGCGCGGTGACCAGCAACAATGCGGCGATCACTCCCGCCAGCATGTCGGTCATGGCGCGGTCCTTGGCGAAGGAGTCCCGCCGCAACCGACCGAGCATGTGGCTGTCCTCGCGATCGATGACCGCATCCGGTACGTTCCTGGCGATGCTCGCCAAGGCATCACGCATCACGCGCGGCAGATCCGCCGGATCGGCACGCAGCAGATAGCTGCCGGAAAAATTGGGTCCGGATTGCCCCGGCACGAAAACCGACCATTCACGCTCGCCCCTCGACCAGCCCGATGGTGTCGGTCGTACCAGCGCAGCCACCACGCCGACCACACGAAAGCGCGATTTGTCCACCCAGAATTCCTTGCCCAGCGGGTTGGCGCCGGGCCACAAATGCTCTGCCAGAGCGCGGGTGATCTGCACGGATGATTGTGCCGGCACGAAACTGCTGACAGGTTGATAATCGCCGGTTTGCGGCGCATGGCCCGCCACCAGGCGCAGGCCCAGCGCCTGAAAACTCCCGGGGCCACCAACGTAGAAATCCACCACGCCGCCGAAATGCCGGCCTGCCGCGTCCGTGGTGATGCCTGCCGTGCCGCGGCGAGCGCCAAAGGGAATGGAGTTGAGCAGGCTGACCGATTTGACGCCGGCGATGCCGCGCATCGCCGCAAGTGCGCGCGCGTCGATATCGCTTGCCTTGTCCTTGTCGTAGCCCGTCAACTGGATCGTCGCCAGGGACGCGTCGTCTACCCCGCTGTCGATGTGCATCAACGCCAGCCGATTGGAAATCAGGAAACAGGCATTGCACAGCACGGCACACGCCAGGGCGATCTCCAGCACGATCAGCACGGTGGCCAGACGATGTTTGCGCAATGCAGACAGGATGGGTTTGAACTGCATGGAGGTCATCCTCACAGCGTCTTGAGTTGCAGTGCAGGCGTAATGCGGCTGGCACGCAGCGCGGGCAACGCCCCGGCGAGCAGACTGACGGCCACCGATAGCACGAACGTGAGAAGGAACATCGTGGCATTCAGGTGTGCCAGGTCCGCATACTCTACTGGCTGGCGACGCACCAGCCACAAGCCAAGAAGAGTCATCAGCCATCCGCCGATGCCGCCCATCAGACCGATCAGACCCGCCTCGACCAGGCATTGCGCGAACACCGCCCCGCGACTGGCACCCAGCGCGCGACGCACGCCGATTTCGCCGCCGCGCCGAAGAAACTTGGCCAGCAACAGACCCACTGTGTTGAACAGGCAGATGGCGAGAAATGCAAACGCCAACCAGGTCTGCAGCTTCACATCGCCGGGGACCACGCGATTGAAGTCCAGCCATTGCATCAGCGTTCTCAGCCGGGTCTCGGCATACCTGAAGCGTCCAAGCGACTTCTGTTGCGCCGCATAATGGGCCAGGTATCGACGATAACCAGCCACCTTCGCGGCATTATCCAGCTGCACCCAGAGGCCCACCCACTCGCACGGTGCATTTTTCAGGTGCCCGGGTGTTTTGGGAACATGCCAGCAGGTGAATTGCTGAAAGTTGCCGTCGTTGATGTCCAGGCCGGTGTTGAACGGCGTGAACACATCCTGTGCCTTGCCATAGAAGGCCCCGGTCTGGCCCTGGGCAAAACGCCCGCCACGCACGTCATAGAACAGGGGGGACGGCCGCCACGGCGCCAGCACGGCGACAATGCGCACGTCGCTGCCGCGCAGGCGCAGCGTGCGGCCGACGCTGTCCGCGCCGCCGAACAGGCGGTCGTTGAGATCCGATGAGATCACGGCAACGCGGGCATGCCTGGCGTCGTCGTCCGCGCTCCAGCCCCGACCGTACTGGAATGGCACATCGAACATCGGAAAGAAACCGGCGGTGGTGGACAGCATCGGCAACATCAGCGGCGGCAGATTCGCATCCGGCGCCTGCACCTTGACCGTGCTGTCCACGACCAACGCCTGGCGGTCGGCGCGGTGCGCCTGCCAGAGATCCACCGCCGATCGATAGTCCAGCATATCGGGCGGAACCTTGTGGCTGGCCTGGTCGGTCGGGTTGGGATCCACCTGCGCATAGAACAGATGTCCGCTCTTGCCGGGCAACGGATCGCCGGACAGAAGATGCATCACCGTCAGCGTGGTCATGCTGGCACCGATACCGACCGCAATGGCCAGCACCATCAATGCAGTCAGCATCTTGTTGCGCTTCAGGCTGAGCAACGCCAGGTTGAGGTAGTAACCAAACATCAGTTCAATCGCCTCCGGAATTGTGCCGTTCGTCTTGCCGCGACAGCGCGCATCGCTGGCGCCAAGATCGATCCACGTTTGCTGATAACGCGCAGGGCGGATCCGTCGCGTTGCTCCTTGATCCGCCCGACATCGTCGCTGGTATCCGTCATCGGATTCACGCTCCCCTTGTCGCCACCACGGGCGGTACGCGTGCGGCACGCACGGCCGGGCCGAGCACGGCCATCTGACCGATCAACCACAGGGCCAAGGCGCCCACCGGCAGGTACAGCCATGGCATGCGCGCCAGCTCGTAGTGGCGCATGAGATAGAGGTTGATGGTCCACGCCAGCGCCATGCCCAGCACCACGCCCGCTGTCACCAGCAGAAAATTCTCGGTCTGGAAGTAGCTGCGGATATCGCTCTGCCGTGCACCCAGGGCGCGGCGGATGCCGATCTGCGCGCGTCGCTGCGTGACCCAGAAACTGGTCAGCCCGACGATGCCGAAGGCGGTCACGCCCAGCATCACGATGCACACCAGCACCAGAATCCAGATCATGCTGGTGGCGTTGGCGAAATAGGTGGTGCGCATCTTCGTGTACGTCTGCCCCCTGATCACCGCGCTGGGCTCGAGCTGCGTCAGCACCTTTTTTGCGCGGCGCAGGACATCCTGTCTCTGCCCGGGGGCGCTGCGCAGTATGTATGTGTCCAGGTTCGCCACCGGCTTCACCGGGAAAAAGACATTGTCGTAATTGCCCCTTTCCTTGCTGCTGGACAATCTGGGCGCCAGCACATCAGCGGCGACGCCGACGACGGTGTAACTGTTGTCGTCGATCGCATACAGCACCTTGCCCACGGCGCTCTGCCCTGGCCACAGCTTGTGCGCAAGACTGCGGGTCACGATGGCCACATGTCCGGTGGACACATATCCGCTGCTGAGCCCCGAACCGGCATATTCTTGGCTGGTGAAGAAACGCCCGCGCAGCAAATGCAGGCCGAACGCTTTTTCTCCTCCGGTTGTCATCAGATACTGGGTCACGTATTTGGAACTCTTGCGCGCGGCCGTCGGGTACACGGCGGTACCAAAGCCGCTGCGGCTCAACGGCATGGTGTTCACGTCCGCTGCGGCATGTACGCCGGCGATGCCGCGAAGGGCGGCCAGATCGCGCGGAATACTGTCGGCCACTTGCTCTGGGTCGGTGCCATCCACCGAGACCACCGAAATGCCCTGCGCGTCGATGGCATTGGGCAGATGCATATTGGAGACACGCTGCGAAATCAGGAATACGGCGTTGCACATCACCGCGCAGGCCAGAGTAATCTCCAGAACGATCAGCAGCGCCGGAATGCGGTGCTTGCGCAGACTGGAGACAATGGGTCGGATATCCATGCGCATGACCTCAGGTGCTTTTCAGTTGTGGCGCCGGCGCCACCACGCAGGCACGCCACGCCGGCAGCAGGCCGGCGACCAGGCTGGCCACCAGCGCCACCGCGAAGGTGAACGCGAACATGCCGGGATCCAGATGCGCCAGCTTGGCGTAATCGGCCGGCTGCTGGCGCACGCCCCACAAACCCAATAACGCCAGGATCAGACCCAGGATGCCCCCGGCAATGCCGATGACCCCGGCCTCGGTGAGAAACTGCGCGAAGATCGCGCGACGCGTGGCACCCAGCGCGCGGCGCACGCCGATCTCGCGCGAGCGGCGCAAGCACTTGGCCAGCAGCAGGCCCACCGTGTTGACCACGCAGATCAGCAGAAACCCCAGCGCCAGCTGCGCCTGCAGCCGCGCATCGTCGGGTACCACCTTCATCTTGCGCAGGTACTGCATCAGATCCGGCAACGCAATATCGTGGCGATACAACCGCCCGGCGCTGACCTGCTGCGCCACGTAATTGGAGAAAAAGCGTTTGTAGGCACTCGCCTGCGACGGATGCGCAAATTGCACCCAGGGGATGAGCCACATGCAGGGCGCAGTTTTCAGTTGGCTGTAGTCACCCCTGGCGTAGCAATTGAGCGAAGCCGGCTGCATGCCGTCGTCCAGGGCCGTCGACAGCGGCACGAACACGCCATCGCCCTCGCCATAGACTCCCCGCGATCCCATCACGTAGAAATGCGGCTGCGGCGCCCAGTGCCGGAGCACACCGACGATGCGGTAATCGTGCTCCTCGATGCGGATGCTGCGGCCGACGCTGTTGCCGCCGCCGAACAGCTTCTGGTTGAGAAAATCGGCGATCACCACCTTGCGTGCGCTGCTGGTTTCATCGGCAGCGTCCCAACTGCTGCCGTACTCGAATGGCACATCGAACATGCGGAAAAAATCCGGCGTGGTCATCACACCGTCGCTGAAAAAAGGATGCCGCTGGGTCCCCGTCGGAGCGATCTTGATCGCCGTCCCGACCGTCACGGTCTGCCGTTGGGCCTTGTGCGACTGCAGCAACGCCATGGCGTCGCGGTAGCTCATCAGCGTCTGCGGCCGCTTCGGTACGGATGCCGTCAGTGTCGATCCGAACGGATCGAGCTGCGGCGAGAACAGCCGCGCGCTCTTTTGCGGAATGGGATCGCCGGACAAGAGCCTCAACACCGTCAACGTGGTGATGCAGGCACCGATGCCCACGGCCAGGGTGACGACCATCAACGTGGTCAGAACCTTGTTGCGCTTGAGGCTGCGCAAGGCCAGATCGAGATAGTAGCCGAACATCAGGTCGCTCCTGCGGAACGCGGGATCGAGAATCTGCCATGCCGCATGGGGACGTCCCGGTCGTCGGCGGGACGCTGCGACGCATCGTTCGTCACGGGCATCCGGTCGCCGCCATATGTCCGCACCTCGTTGCTGTCGCGGCGCTTCCCGGTCGTTGCCATGTCAGGCTGACCCTTCATCACACGGTCCGGGTCGCGACGACCGGCGGCACGCGTGCCGCGCGCATGGCCGGACCCAATACCGCTACCTGACCCAGAAGACACAGTGCCACCGCCCCCACCGGAAGATAGGTCCACGGCAGACGCGGCAGTTCGTAGTACTGCATCAGCAGCAGATTGATGCCGTAGGCCAGCACCATGCCCAGCACGATGCCGAACATGACGATGAGGAAATTCTCGGTCTGGAAGTAGGACTGGATGTTGCCCCGCGTGGCGCCCAGCGCACGACGGATGCCGATCTGCTTGTGCCGCTGCGCCACCCAGAAACTCGCCAACCCGACGATCCCGAGTGCAGTGACCAACAGCAGCGCAGCAATCACACCCGCCAGCATGCCGGCCATGGCACGATCGGGCCCGAAAAATGCCTTGCGTGCCTCATCGTAGGTGCGCTTTCCCAACACCACCCGATTGGGGTCGAGGGACTTGAGTTTGGCCAGCGCTGTTTTCAGCACCCTCTGCCGATCCTTGGGCGCACTGCGGATCAGATAGCTGCCGCCTTCGGCTGCGGTCATGCGCAGCGGCCACACGGTGCTGTATTCGATGCCGAGCTGAAGGTTGTTCGGTCGTGCCAGATGCGCAACCACGCCGATGACCCGGAATGGTACGCCCTTGCCCTGGTAGATGGTCTTGCCCAGTGCACTCTGATGCGGCCACAACCGATCGGCCATCGTGCGTGTGATGATCAGGACGCGGGGCATCCCCTGCAGATTGCCGCTGTGCAGCGCCGCGACCGCGCTATCCAGGTCGACATATTCATCCGGCCGGAAAGCGCGTCCAGCCACCAGATGCAAACCCAGCGTGGGCATCAAATTCTGGCCGAAATACTCTGTGGCGTTGAGCGTATCCTGCTGCTGCTGCGGGCTGAGCTTGATACCGCCATTCGAGGAACCACCGTTGGCGAACGGCAACTGGCTGGCCACAGCCACCTGCTTGACGCCGGAAATCTGCCGCAACGCAGCCAGATCGGTTTGCGTCTGCGCCACGGCATCCGGGCTGCTGCCGATGTCACCCAGCTGGATTTGAACCAGTTCGTGCTCGGCGATGCCACTGGGCAAGTCCATGCGCTGCAACCGCTGTCCGATCAGGAACACCGCGTTGCACACGATGGCGCAGCTCAGTGCGATTTCCAGCACCAGCAGCGCCGTGACCACCTTGTGCCGGCGCAGTGTGGAGAGAATCGGTCGAAGTTCCATCATGGCTGCTCCGGTCTAGTTGCTCTTCAGTTGCAGCCCGGGTGCAACCCGGCAGGCGCGCGACGCCGGCAGGAGGCCGGCCAGCAGACTGGCGCCGATCGCGAGCACGAAGGTGATCAGCAACATCGTCGGGTCCAGATGCGCCAGTGCGGCATAGCTGTCCGACTGCTGGCGCACCAGCCACAGTCCCAGGACGGCCAGCAGCAAGCCACAAATGCTGCCGAACAGGCCGATCACGGCTGATTCCACAAGCAGTTGCGCAAACAATGCGCGCCGCGACGCACCCAGCGCGCGGCGGACGCCAAGCTCGCCCGTGCGGCGCATGAATTTCGCCAGCATCAGGCCGACCGTGTTGATCAGGCACACCAGCAAAAAACCGAATGCCAGCCACGTCTGCAAACGCACGTCGTCCGGAACCACCTGAACGTAGTGAAGCCATTGCATGAGATTGCGCAGGCGCACGTTCGGCGATCGCTGGAATCGGCCCAGGGCCTTCTGCTCTCTGGAGTAGTGAATGAGAAACGTTTTGTACGCCGTGGCCTTGGCCGGGTCATCTAGCTGCACCCAGAACTGCAACCACACGCAGGGGGCGTTGTGGGTCGGGTGCATGCCACCGCCGCCGTTGCCCCAGCAATTGTTGTTGCCATCGTGCTCGAGCTTCAGGTCCTGCGAGGTGGACAAGGGCAGGTAGACGCCCTCGTTCGCGTTGAAGCTTCCCAGCGTGAGGTCATAGAAGTGCGGATTGGGCCGCCAGTCGCCGAGCACGCCGACGATGCGCAGCGCCGTGCCCGAAAAACGCGCCGTCTGTCCGACGCTGTCCTTGCCACCGAACAATTTGTCGTTCAATGCCGCGCTGATCACTGCCACTCGTGCCCGGGCCTGATCCTCCGCTGCACTCCATGGATGTCCGTACTGGAACGGCACTGCGAACATCGGGAAGAATCCGGCCGAGGTGTAGCGCGCGTTCTCGTAGAACGGATCCAGCGTCGAGTCCCCCGGTTGCACCGCCACCCGGCCGCCGGTCATCAGCGCCTGGTGGTCGGCACGCTTGGCATTGAGCAGGTTCATGCCGTCGATCCAGGTGACCTGGTCCGGCGGCTCCTGGTTCGGGCGGGCATTGATCATGTCGCGCGGGTCGATCTGCGGGCGATACAGGTACGCGCTCTTGTCCGGAAGCGGATTACCCGACAGCACATGCAATACCGTCAACGTGGTCATGCTCGCACCGATGCCGACGGCGATGGCCAACACCATCAGCGCCGTCAGCACCCGGTTGCGCCTGAGGCTGCGAAAGGCCAGATCCAGGTAGTAGCCAAACATCAGATTGATCCTGCGGCACAAGGCATGACGGGGCGGACTCGGGGGCTGGAGAGGATATTTCCTGCTATGGCTCGCTTTCCGTGGGCGACACCTGCACTCATCACACGGTCCTGGTCGCCGACGCCGGCGGCACGCTGGCTGCGCGGCGCGCGGGCAGGAACACGGCGGCTTGCCCAAGCACCAGGACCAGCGCCACGCCAGCGAGGACAATGGTGACCGGCAGGCGATTCATGGCCATGTGCTGCATCAGATACAGATTGAGCCCCACGGCCAGGACGATGCCGAGTACGGCGCCGCCCCCTGCAATCAGGAGGTTCTCGATCTGGAAGTAACGCAGGATGTCGACCTGGCGCGCGCCCAGTGCACGGCGCACGCCGATCTGCTTGCGACGCTGGCCCACCCAGAAGCTGGTCAGTCCGACGATGCCCGCGGCGGTCACGGCAATAAGGATCAGGCAGATGATGCTCATCAGGATCGCCATGCCGAGGTCGCCCTTGTACGCGTCGGCGCGGATGTCGGCGAAGCTACGTACGCCGTCGCTACCGATTACGCGCAGCGGGTCGGCCTTGTACAGGGTTGGCGCCACCTTGCGCATCACCGCCGTCAACTGTCCGGGCCGCGTACGGACCGCGTATCGGGAAAAGCCGGCATCCAGACGCTGCGGGACGAGCACCGAGTTGTAGGCGAACGGATCCGCGAAGTTGCCCAGGCCCGGCGTCTGCATGCGCGCGACGATGCCGATGATCCGCGACGGCTTGCTTTGCCCATTGAGGTAGACCGTCTTGCCCAACGCCTGGCCATCGTCGAACAATGTCTTTGCCACGGCCTGCGTGATGATGATTGCCGGCGGCGCGATGCTTGCCCGCGCCGCCTTGTGCATGACGTCCAGCGCCCTGAAGTTGCGTCCTGCGACCAGTTTCAGGCCCAGCGTGTCCAGCCCGTGTTGATCGACAAAATAGAATGCAGTCATGCGGTAGCTGGACTTGTCCTTGAAGCGGATGCTCGGCTTCAGGGATACGGCACCGTTCCACGAGGACTGCAGAAGCGGCAGGGAGTTGGTCGGTGTGACCGAGACCACGCCCGGTATCCGGCGCAGGGTGGCCAGGTCCTTCTGCTGCAGGCTGTCCGTTTTCTCCACGCTGTCCGGATCCGCGCCGGTGGGCGCCCCGACCCATTGCTGGGTGACCAGAAACAGGTCGTTCTCGTTGAGGCCCGTGGGCCGGTTCACCCGCTCGATGCGCTGGCTGATGATGAACACAGCGTTGCAGACGATGGCCAGGGTCAGGGCGATCTGCAGGGCGATCAGCACGACGCCCGACTTGTGCTTGCGCAAGGCCGCCAGAATGGGATGCATGCTCATCGGTCGGGCCTCAATTGGATTTCAGCTGCCAGGCGGGCTGCACCCGCGCGGCACGAAAGGTGGGATACAAGCCGGCCAATACGGTGGCAACGATCGCCAGCAACAGGGTCAGACCCAGCAATGAGGCATCAATGCGCGCCAGCGCGGCGATGTCGCTCGGCATCACCCAGCCGATACCGAGCACGCCCAGCCCCGTCAGCAGCAGGCCCAGCACGCCGCCGGCCAGGCCCACCATGGCCGCCTCGATCAGGAACTGGGAGTAGATCTCGCGACGTGACGCGCCCAGCGCGCGGCGCACGCCGATTTCGGGCGAACGACGCAGGAACTTGGCCAGGAGCAGGCCGGCGGTGTTGACCAGACACACCAGCAGCAGCCCCAGCGCCACCAGCAACGATGTCTGGGTGTCATCGGGCACCACGTGCTCGTAGGCCAGCCAGTCCGGCAGATTGCGCAAGCGGTTGTTGGGGGCCCAGGTGAAACGCCCGGCCTGTTGCTGCTGACGTGCGTAGCCGTCCAGAAAGCGTTTGTACGCATTCACCTTTGCGGCGCCGTCCAGCTGCACCATGAACGCGATCCACACGCACTCGGAATGCTGCAGGCCCACAAATCCGGGCTCCTCCGGCATGGCATAGCAGTTGGTGCTGCCCTGGTTGTCCATGCCGGCGTCGATGGCCGTGGTAAACGGCACGAACAGGTCTTCCTCGTCGGCATTGAAACTGCTGCTGTTGACCACGTCATAGAAGCGCGGCTGCGGATTCCAGTGGTCGAGTACACCGCTGACGCGAAAATCATTGCCGTCAATGTCGATGGTCTTGCCGACACTGTTGCCGCCGGCGAACAGCTTGTCGTCGAGCTTGCTGCTGATCACCACCACGCGCGCCCGTTGCGCATCATCCTGCGCACTCCATGGCCCGCCATATTTGAAGGGCACATCCAGCATGGGGAAAAATTCGCCGAACACGGCGTGACCGCCGGCATTGAAGGGATGATGCCCGATCTGTGCGGGCACCACCGAAGGCCCGATGCGATACAACGCCGACTGGTAGCGGGCACGATGCGCTCGCATCAGGTTGACGGCGTCGGTGTAATCCATGGCTTCCGGCGGATTGCCGGTCTTGTCGCCACGTTGCGGCCCCCAGTTGTCGATCTGCGGCACGAACAGCCGCGCGGACTTTTGCGGAATCGGATCGCCGGACACCGCGCGGAATACCGACCAAGTGGTCATCGAGGCCGCCACGCCAAAGGCGATGGTGATGACCATCAATGCGGTCAACGCCGGATTGCGGCGCAGGCTTCTGAGGCCCAGTTTGAGATAGTAGGCAAACACGTTCGATATTCCTCAGACAAAAAAATACCGGCGACGCCGCCGCTGCGGAGAGAGGGCGGCAACGGGTTGTTGTCAACCTCCCCCGAGGCTGCCGGCTGGGGATCCCGTCCCCGTCGCGCCCTCTCTCCGCAGCGGCGGCGTCAGTTCATCGCTGTGCCCGGGTCTTTTCGTGCTCCTGCGGCATCTGTGTGGGGGTGAAACGCGGCTCTTCGGAAATATCCACCTCCTGGCCGTCGATGATGTGCACGTTGCGCTGCGCGCGGGCGGCCAGTTCGGGGTCATGGGTGACCATGACGATGGTGGCGCCTTCGCGATGGATTTCTTCCAGCAGTTCCAGCACGCCGCGGGCCATCTGTGTATCCAGGTTGCCGGTGGGCTCATCGGCCAGCAGCAGGCGCGGACTGCCCGCAAGCGCGCGGGCGATGGCCACGCGCTGCTGCTGCCCGCCGGAGAGCTCCGCCGGGTAATGCTTGACGCGCGAGGTCAGGCCCACCCGGTCCAGCGCGTCCATGATGCGCTGCTTGCGCTCGGCGGCCTTCATGCCGCGGTAGCGCAACGGCACCTCGACGTTGTCGAACACATTGAGGTCCGGAATCAGGTTGAAGGCCTGGAAGATGAAGCCGATCTTCTCGTTGCGGATCTTCGAGCGCGCGTTGTCGTTGAGATGGCTGACATCCGTACCGTCCAACTCGTAGCTGCCGCCGGTGAAGGTTTCCAGCAGGCCGGCAATGGTCAGGAACGTGGTCTTGCCGGAGCCGGATGGCCCGGTGACGGCAACGAACTCGCCTTCCTTCACGTCGATGGAGAAATCGCGCAGGGCGTAGGTCTCCACCACTTCGGTGCGGTAGACCTTGGACAGGTGGGTCATTTTCAGCATGGTGGATTCCTCGCTTTTGAAATGGATGGTGCGGGGTGGCAAACGCCAACCTGCCGCGCTTTCGCCGCCTTTTCCGGCGTCATTGACTGATCGCCACACGTGCCGCGCCGTTGAAATTGTCGGTGCCGGAGATCACGATCTTGTCCCCGGGCTTGAGCCCCTTGAGAATCTCGACCTTGTCGATGCTGCTGGGCCCCAGCTGCACCGGCGTTTTCACCGCCACACCGTCTTGCACGACATAGGCGTAGCGTCCGCCGCTTTCGTCCACGAAGGAGCCGCGGTCCACGGTGAGTGCGTTGTTCTGGTGGTCCAGGAGAATGCGCACGGACAGGCGCTGGTTCTGCCGCAGCTGGCTGGGCTTCTTCCCCGCGAAGCGCACGCGCGCGGCCACCTGACCCTTGACCACCTCGGGCGAGATGGCGGCCACGGCGCCTTTCCAGGTGTTGCCGCTGCCGGAAATCTGCGCCGGCATGCCCACCCCCAGGTCACGCGCGAAACTCTCCGGCACCTCGACTTCCACCTGCAGGGCGGACAGATCGATCACCGAGAGCAGCTTGGCATTCTTGGCGACGGTGGCCTGCGGGGCGATGAACACCTGACCCACCTGGCCACTGACAGGCGAAGCAACATGCAGGGCCCTGACCTGGCGTTTGTAATCCTTGACCAGCAGCGCCTGGCGATCCCGCAGCAGCTTCTTGGCCTTGACGTCGAAATCCAGACTGTGGCGATCGAGATCCAGGTCCTCGCGTGCATGCTTGAGCGTGATCTGCGTCTTGTTCAACTTGTCCTGCGCGTGATCCACATCCGACTGCGACATCGCCCCGCCCTTGAATGCGGCCTGGTAGCGGCCAAAATCCGTCTTGGCGGTCTTGGCGTCGATCTGCGCGTTCTCGAATGCGGCCTCCAGCTTCTGTCGCTGCTTGCGCGCGTCGATCTTGGCACGCTGATAGTCCACATTCATGCTGGCCAGGGAGGATTCCTCCTGCAGCAGCTTGTTGGTCAGTTCCGGACTGTCGACCACCGCCAGCACCTGGCCTTTCTTCACTGTGTCGCCGGCCTTGACCTTGAGGGTGACATCGCCGTCCGAGCGCGCATACAGCGTGGGACTGACTGCCGCGACCACCCGCCCCTCCGCCGCCACATCGCGCACGAACGGACCGCGTTTGACGGTGGCAAAGGACAAGCGCGAAGCGCTGACCGACGCATCCACCGACAGCGAGCGCTTCAAAGTTGGAACCAGAAACGCGATCAGCGCCAGCAGCAATACGCCACCGCCGATCAACAGCCAGCGACGCCGGCGCTTGCGGCTGGAAACATCGATCAGGCGATCCTGCGCCGAGGTATCACGCATCATGCCGGGGGTCCGTTGCAGGTGAAATAGCACATGAGCTATCGATTGCAAGCCGCGTGCCAACGGAGAAAAAGCCCCAAGCCGCTGATTTACATACGGTGGGGGATAGAGCGGTGTCCACGGATAGTGTCCGCGGACACGCACCCGGACACGCCGGACGGCCCCGGACAGCGCCCCTGCACGTGCATGTTCGGCCCTTCCCGACGCGGTCCATCCCTCCACCCAGCCCATGACGTAAACACCGCGGTCTCCGGCCACGCGGTTGCCGGATCCTTCCGGGGTAAGATCAAGTCCCCGACGGCGATGGCATCCCGCGATATGAGCGAACACGAGAACGACAAGGACACGCCGCAAGCAGACGATCTGGAGCACGACCATTCGAGCGGATTCTCGCTTTCGGAGGAGGAAAAGCACGACGTCGAACACAAGCTCCCGCCCAGCGCGACGGTGCTGCATGAAACCATCCGCATGCAGGGCGAAACCGAACTGGCGCGGCGGACATCGGCGCTGATCTGGTCATCGCTGACCGCTGGGCTGTCAATGGGATTCTCGATGCTGATCAGCGGCCTGATCCGTGCCCATCTTCCGGATACTCCCTGGCGAGTCCTGCTTGACAGCCTCGGCTATCCGGTGGGTTTCCTGATCGTGATCCTGGCGCGCCAGCAACTGTTCACGGAGAACACGCTGACGGCCGTGCTGCCGCTGATGACCGCACCCAGCTGGTACAAGCTGCGCTGCATCGCGCGGCTGTGGTCGGTGGTCCTGGTGGGCAATCTTGTCGGCGTGGCGATCTTCGCATTCGTGGTGGCCTCCACGCAGCAGCTGTCTCCCGCGGTAGGCCATGCCCTGCACGGACTCGGAGTCCGCGTGATGCAGCTATCCACACTGCAGATGTTCACCAAGGGCATTACCGCCGGCTGGTTGATCGCCACCATGGTGTGGCTGGTGCCGGCCGCCGAACACGCCAAGATCACTGTCATCGCGATCATCACTTACATCATCGGCATGGGCGGTTTCACGCACATCATCGTCGATTCGGCGCAGGTGCTTTACCTGGTCATGGAGGGGTCCATCAGCATGGGTGCGTACGTGGTGCATTTCGCCCTGCCCACGCTGGCCGGAAACCTCATCGGCGGCAGCGTGATCTTTGCCCTGATGAGCCATGCGCAGGTACGCAGCGACGCGGACTGAGCCCGTGCACGCACTTTCCCCCGAACATCTACTTGGTCAGGATCAGCTTGTCGTTGCGCGTCACCCGCAGGTGATATTCGTTGCCGTGATGCTCGATGACCAGCTCGCGTCCACCGGCCAACAACCGCTGGCTGGCCATGCGACGCACCGTGCGCGCGAACGAGGGGGTGGCCCGCGGGGAATCGTCATGCTGCGGGATGGCAGCGGCAGTGGCGGGCAGCGATAGGACAGGCATGGAAGGGCTCCGCAATCAATGAATGGATGTAAATAGTAACCATTATCATTTACGCGTCAAGCCTTCCACGCGCCCATCGTCGCAGTGCGGATCAATCCCGCGACGGGACTTCCTGCGATCGGGAGCAACGCGACGAGCCGCTTGTTGCGAGAAACCATCCGACTTGTTGGCAAGCGTCGCAGGGCGGCTCAAGGAGCATTGGCGACGGAGCCGCCTTCTGGCGGGGAACGCGCTGACCCATTGGCAGGCAGGCGGACCCGTCGCTTGCGCTCCCGACCAGAGGAAGCCCCCCTGCGGGATTGACCCGCCCTCCCCAAGGAGGTGGTGACATCATTGGATCAGTCGTCGGCCAATACCTGGTCGATGCGCGTCAGCATGTCGTCGTCGATCTTGTCCGCCACGTTCATGGCGGTGAGATTCTCCTCCAGCTGCTTGCGCTTGCTCGCACCCAGCATGACGGTGGACACGTGCGGGTTCTTCAGGCACCAGGCGATGGCGAAAATGGCCTGCGAGACCTCCAGCTCATCGGCGAATTGTTTCAGCGCACGCACTTTCTTGATCATCTTGCCGTCGTCTTCCAGCAGCGCCTCGCGCAGGAAGTCGTAACCGGGCTGGTTGAGGCGCGAATCATCCGGCACGCCATCGTTGTATTTGCCGGTCAG
This sequence comes from uncultured Gammaproteobacteria bacterium, assembly GCA_963747595.1. GTDB lineage: Bacteria > Pseudomonadota > Gammaproteobacteria > Xanthomonadales > Rhodanobacteraceae > Oleiagrimonas. The sequence continues at coordinate 282,852 of CAVVFO010000001.1, read as the reverse complement.
AAGCCCCGAGGACAGCGGCGACCAGATGGTGGTGCCCATCCCGAACTCGTCGTACAACGGCGCGTATTCGTCTTCCACGCGGTCGCGATGCAGCAGGTTGTACTGCGGCTGCTCCATGCTCGGTGCATGCAGGTGATGCGCCCGGGCGATCAGATGTGCCTCGCGGATGCGCTCGGCCGGCCACTCGGAGGTGCCCCAGTACAGCACCTTGCCCTGACGGATCAGGGTATCCATGGCATACACGGTTTCCTCGACCGGCGTGTCCGGGTCGGGACGGTGGCAGAAATACAGATCCAGATAGTCCACCTTGAGGCGGGCCAGCGCCTGATCGCAGGCCTCGCGCACGTGCTTGCGCGACAGGCCCTTCTGCGTCGGCAACGGCTCTTCGGACGCGCCGAAGAACACCTTGCTGGATACGCAATAGCTGTCGCGCGGGCGATCCAGGCGCTGCAAGGCCTCGCCCATCACGCGCTCGGCTTCGCCGGCCGCATAGGTTTCGGCGTTGTCGAAGAAATTGACGCCGTGGTCGTGCGCCAGCGCCAGCATGTCGCGCGCATTGTCGATGTCGACCTGCTGGCCGAAGGTGACCCAGGCGCCAAACGACAGCGCGGAGAGCTTCAGGCCGCTGCGGCCCAGTCGGCGGTATTGCATGGGAGACTCCTTAGAAGGCTTGGCGGGAAGACCGCTCATTATGCTCCCGAGGGTGAAAACGGGGCGTGAAACCGGAGCATGCAAACGGGCTGCACCTGCCGCCTTTTTTGCGTTGCCCTTGCGCAACCGCATTGCTCTGGCTACGCTGGCGCTCACTCCATCGGGGAGTAGCCAACCGCAGCCGAGACGGCGCGGTGCATCCGTCAACACACTTGGCCCACCGGCCATGGCGGATGCGACAGGTCGCACCGTCCTGTCCGGCAAGACCGCTGGTTTGCATGCACCGACCCGGGCCGGGCGGCGCGTGCGAGCCTTCGTGTCCATATCCCGGCCCCGTGGAGATTCCGTGCAGACCTTCCTGATTTCGACCGGCGTGGTCGCTCTTGCAGAAATGGGCGACAAGACGCAGTTGCTGTCGCTGATCCTGGCCGCAAAGTACCGGCGCCCCTGGCCCATATGCATGGGCATTCTGGTCGCCACCATCGTCAACCACGGCCTGGCCGGTGCCGCTGGCGACCTGCTGGCGCAATGGCTGACGCCACAGATACTGCACTGGACGGTGGTCGCCTCGTTGCTGGGCATGGGCATCTGGACGCTGATTCCCGATCGCGCAGACGAGGATGCTGCCGAACGCGGTTCGCGACACGGCGTGTTCGTGGCCACCATCATCGCGTTCTTCCTGGCCGAGATGGGCGACAAGACGCAGATCGCCACCGTGGTCCTGGGCGCGCATTATCATCCGTTGTGGCAGGTCATCGCCGGCACCACCACCGGTATGCTGCTGGCCAATGTGCCGGTCGTCTGGCTGGGCTCGCGCTTCGCCGGCCGTTTGCCGCTGCGCGCCACGCGCGTGGCCGCGGCGCTGTTGTTTATCGCGCTCGCCGCATGGACGCTGGCTGGCGGGTCGCAGGGATTGTGATCCTTGCGCCGCACTGGTGACGTGACTCCGCCCTCGCCTCCCCCCAACAATGAAGCCATGCGGGCGAGGGCGCGTGGAGCGGCCCGGGAGCATCAGCGACGGAGCCGTCGCGTTGCTCCCGACAACAGGCCATCCGCGTGCGGGGGCGATGCGCCCGAACGGAGTCCTACACCACGGACAGGATGAGGGCCAGGACGAGGGCGGCGAAGATGCCGGCCACCACGTCATCGATCATGACGCCGGCGCCGCCCTTGACGCGCCGGTCCAGCCAACCGATGGGCCATGGCTTCCACACGTCGAACAGGCGGAACAGCACAAAGCCGATCGGCACCGCCCACCATGGCGCGAACATGGCCGGCAGCAGCGCCAGCCACTGGCCGACGAATTCATCCCACACCAGGGCGCGGTGGTCCTCGACGCCGATCCGAATGCCGGCCGCATCGCAGGCCCAGGTGCCGATGGCGAAAGCCAGCAGCAGCACCACGAGGTACGCAGGAATCGGCAACAGGCGCAATGCCAGCCACGGCGCGATGGCCACCGCCGAGCCGACGGTGCCCTGTGCCATGGGCGCCAGACCGCTGCCGAAACCAAGTGCGATCCAGCCCGCCGGATGCGTCACCAACGCGCGACGCTGCGCGGGACTGAGAACGGTCTTTGCACTCATGAATGGAAATGGTCCCAGCCGTGCGCAGCCGGCGCCAGGACCTGACCATCCACATCCCGCACCCGCACACCCGGCTCCTGAGTGATCCGGCCGATACGCGTCGCGGCGCACCCCAACCGCGACAGGTCCGCACCGATATCCGCCGCATGTTCCGGCGATGCGGTAAAACACAGTTCGTAATCGTCGCCACCGGACAGTGCCATTTCCCGTGCCTGGCCCTCGTCGAACAGGGTCAACATGGCGGATGACTGCGGCAGCGTGGCCGCCTCGATCTGCGCGCCGACACCGCTGGCCGCGCACAGATGCCCCAGATCCGCGAGCAGGCCGTCGGACACATCGATACAGGCCGAGGCGCGCCCGCGCAGCAACGTGCCGGCGCGCACCCTCGGTTGCGGCCGGTTGAGTCGAGCGATCAATGTCTCGCGGGTGCTCGCCGGCGCTTCCAACAGCCTGCCTGCACGCGGATGCTGATGATCCAGACAGCACAATCCGGCCGCGGCATCGCCCAGGGTGCCGGTGACAAGGATCGCGTCGCCAATGCGCGCGCCGCGGCGGCAGAGTGCCGCCCCGCTGGGTACGAAGCCATGCACCGTGACGCTGACGCTCAATGGCCCGCGCGTGGTGTCGCCGCCGACCAGCGCCAGCCGGTATGGGCGTGCCAATTGTGCAAAGCCCTCGGCAAAGGCATCGACAAATGCGTTGTCGGCCTGCGGCAAGGTCAGCGACAGCAATGCCCAGGCTGGGGTGCCCCCCATGGCGGCAAGATCGGAAAGATTGACCGCCAGCGCCTTCCAGCCCAGATCCGCAGCTGACGTCCCACGCGGGAAATGCACGCCCTCCACCAGCGTATCCACCGCCGCCGCCAGATCCTGGCCGGAGGGAACGCGCAGCAGCGCCGCGTCGTCACCGATGCCCAGCAACACGTCGTCGCGGGAGGCGGCCGTGCGCTGGCGGATGCGGTCGATGAGGTCGAATTCCATGTCGGGAGCCGGGAAGTGGGGAAACGCAAATCCGGTGGGGCGGGTCAACCCGCAAGGAGATTTCCTTCAGGAGCAACGCGACGGATCCGCCTGCGTGCCGCTAATAACCTTACTCTCTGCGCCAAGGCGCCGATCAGTGCCTGCATGCAATACGAGATCGCCGCAAACGACGTGACGTCTCCGCAAGCAGGCGGCTCCGTCGCTGTCGCTCCTTGAGCCGTCCTACAATGATTTTTCGCTCTGGCGCCATTCGCCGGCCAGCTTGTCCAGCACGCCGTTGACGTAGGTGTGGCCGTGCTCGGCACCGAAGCGCTTGGTCACTTCCACCGCCTCGTTGAGGATCACGCGATAGGGCACGTCGGGCCGGAACTTCAGCTCGTAGGCAGCCAGGCGCAGCGCGGAGCGCTCGATGGGATCCACCTGCGCCACCTCGCGGTCCAGATGCGGCTTCAGGCCCGCATCCAGTTCGGCGCAGTGGCTTTCGATACCGCGCAACAGATCCTCGAAATAGTCCAAATCGGCGATGGCCATGTCCTGCTCGTGGCGGAACTGCTCGATCACCTTGTCCATGCCGGCGCCTCCCATCTCCCAGGCGTAGACCGCCTGCAGGGCGCGCCGACGCGCGCGCGAACGCGCAGCGTGATCGATGCCGTCGTGGTGTCTGCTCGCCATCACAGCTTGGCGTACAGGTTGACCATTTCCAGCGCGGCCATGGCGGCGTCCACGCCCTTGTTGCCGGCCTTGGTGCCGGCGCGCTCGATGGCCTGCTCGATGGTGTCGGTGGTCAGCAGGCCGAAGGCGACCGGCACCCCGCTGTCACCGGCCGCAGCGGCAAGGCCCTTGGCCGCTTCGCCGGCCACGTAGTCGAAATGCGGTGTGGCGCCACGAATCACCGCGCCCAGCGCGATCACCGCGGCATGTTCGCCGGCATCGACCACGTGCTGCACGGTCGGTGCCAGTTCCCACGCGCCGGGGACGCGGATCAGGTCGATGGCATCGTCGTCGACGCCATGGCGCACCAGTGCGTCACGCGCACCGCCCACCAACGCGTCTACCACGAAGCCGTTGAAACGGCTGGCGACGATGGCAAAGCGGCCCTCGGGGGTGGCGAAATCACCTTCGATGATATTCATGTCGACTCAAATTCCTTGCGGGGCCGCGTATTCTACGGGGTTTGCGACGCGCGCGCCGCCTGCGCCGTCACGTGGGGATATCCGGCGAAAGCCAGCTCCGCCGTGCCGTCCTCCACGGTGAGACGCGCGCGCGCGCCCACCGGCAAGGTCAGCTTGTCACGGCAGTGGCCGAAAGGCATGCGGGTGATCACCGGGACGGCGCTGATCTGGCGCAGATGCTCGATGATGGCCTGGAGATGATACGCATTGCTGTACTCGTCCGCCCGGTAGCTGGAAAAATCGCCCAGCACGATCGCACGCTGACGATGCAGTACGCCGGCGTGGTGCAGTTGGTAAAGCAGTCGTTCGATACGGTAGGCCGGCTCGAACACATCCTCCAGAAACAGGATGCCGTCGTCGATCTGCGGCAGATAAGGCGTCCCTGCCAGGCTGGCCATGACTGCCAGATTGCCGCCCCACAGCGTGCCATGCACGTCGATGCCGTCCGCCGCATGGATTCGACGGGTTTCATGGGTTTGCCAGCGCGCTGTGTGCGAGGCGGCGCACACGGTGGTCCAGAACACCGTGTGGGTAAAATCGCTGATGCCATCGGCGCCGAAGTCGTAGGCCAGCATCGGCCCCTGGAAGGTGATCAGGTCGGCGCGTGCCAGCAACGCCATGCTCAACGCGGTCATGTCGCTGTGACCGACGATCACACACGGGCTGCCGTGCAGGCGGTGGCGCAACCCCGCGTAGTCGATCCGATCCAGAATGCGATGGATACCGTACCCCCCGCGCACCGCCATGACGATCTGCGGCAACGGCCGGTCCGGGTCGGCCAGGCGGTTGATGTCTGCCGCGCGCTCGGCATCGCTGCCGGCAAACCGCAGGTGGCGGCGGGCGGCCGAATCGGCGCCGGAGACCCGATGTCCCATGCCGCGCAACCACGTCACCCCGCGCGCCACGGCGTCGGCGGCCGGCCAGCCCGAGGGGGCGATCAGCTGGATGTCGAGAGGTTGCATGGTTGCCCTGTCCTGATGCCGTGCATGGGTCGGTGCGCACTGCTGCGTCAAACGTATTCAACCACCTCCAGACCGAACCCGCCCAGTCCCACCAGCTTGCGCGGCGTGCCCAGCACGCGCAGCCGACGCACGCCGAGGTCGGCAAGGATCTGCGCGCCCAGCCCCAACTGGCGCCATGCCTGCTGCTCGCTGTCGTCGTCGCTCGCATGCGCCTCGCCGTTCAGGCGCCCCAGCAGGGCATCGGGGGTGTCCTCGCCGGACAGCACCAGAAGAACGCCGCGTGATTCCTCCGCGATGCGCTTGAGTGCAGCGGTGACCGTCAGGCCCAGATCGTCCCGCTTCAGGTGCAGCACGTCGGACAAGGTGTTGCGCACGTGTACACGCGTGGTCACGGGGGCCTCGCCGTTCACATCACCGCGGGTCAGGGCGAAATGCAGACCATGGCGCAACTGGTCGCGGTAGACCACCAGGTGAAACGCGCCCATCTCGGTGTCCACATCCGACTCGTGCACTCGCTCGACCGTCTTTTCGGTTTCCAGCCGGTAGCGGATCAGGTCGGCGATGGAACCGATCTTCAGATCGTGCTTCTTCGCGAACGCTTCCAGCTCCGGCCGCCGCGCCATGGAACCATCCTCGTGCAACACCTCGACCAGTACGCCGGCCGGCTCCAGGCCGGCCAGCCCGGCCAGATCGCTGGCCGCCTCGGTGTGGCCGGCGCGGCTGAGCACGCCACCGGGTTGCGCCGTCAGCGGAAAGATGTGGCCCGGCTGGGTCAGGTCTTCGGGCCGCGCCTGCGGATTCACCGCCGCCTGCACGGTGCGTGCGCGGTCATAAGCGGAAATGCCGGTAGTCACGCCCTCGGCCGCCTCGATGGAGACGGTGAAGTTGGTGTGGTACGGCGAGGTATTGTCGCTGACCATGGGCTTGAGACCCAGCTCGCGGCAGCGCTGCTCGGTCAATGCCAGACACACCAGGCCGCGCGCCTCGCGCACCATGAAGTTGATGTCTTCGGGCCGCACGCTCTGCGCGGCCATGATCAGGTCGCCCTCGTTTTCGCGGTCCTCGTCGTCCAGCATCACCACCATGCGGCCGGCGCGGATGTCTTGGAGGATCTCGGGGATGGTGTTGAATGTCATGGATTCGCTTCGCTGAAAAATGGAGGGGCCGTCACCCCCGGCTTCGCCAAGACGACGAGAGCCTGGATTCGAGGTCGAATTGATTGCTCTGCCCGTCATGCGGCAGGGCATTGCGCCGCGGGATCAGGCGAAACCATGCTGCTTGAGAAACGCTTCATCCAGCCGAGGCGCCTCACCTGCGGACAGCAGCCGCTCGACGTAGCGCGCTACCACATCCACCTCCAGATTCACTGCATCCCCCGGGCGGCGCCGCGAAAAACTGGTGTGCGCCACCGTATGCGGAATCAGGTTGATGCCGAAGCGGCTGCCATCGACCGCATTGACGGTGAGGCTGACACCGTCGATGCAGATCGAGCCCTTGTGCGCCACGTAGCGCGCCAGCGCGTCGGGAGCCTCGAATGTCCAGCGCTGCGAACGCCCGTCCGCGCGCGCGGAGACGACCTTGCCGAGACCATCGACATGCCCGGACACCAGGTGCCCGCCCAGGCGATCCGCCAGGCGCAATGCCTTTTCCAGATTGACAGGATCGCCCGCAACGAGCTGCCCCAGCGTGGTCAGGGACAAGGATTCGTTGGACACGTCGGCGGCGAAACCCTCGCCCTCCAGCGCCACCACGGTCAGGCAGCAGCCGGCCACGGCGATGCTGTCGCCGAGTTGCACATCGGAAAGATCGAGAGCGCCGGCCTGCACGGTCAGCCGCACGTCGCCGCCACGGCGCTCGAGGCTGCCGATGCGGCCCACGGACTGAATGATGCCGGTGAACATGTCAGCGCGCCCTCGTCTTGAGGATGCACGCGGAACGCGTAGCAGATTGGTTCATTGAAACGTTTCCCGTCACGTGATGTGAAAGACGAAAAACGCCCCAAGGCATGAGGCTGCGCGTCAACCCGACTGGATTGCGCGTGGCCGTCTTCTTTCATCCGGACTATGACCGTCGGCTCCGGATTCGGACCGGATCTGCTGACCTTCCGATACCCTCCGGAAGCGCTCGCGGGCTTGTTCTCGATGAACCTACCGCCGGTGGGGACTTGCACCCCGCCCTGAAGACGTTGCTTGCTGTCTCGCCGACCGCAGCCGGCGGGCGAAGCATAGCACCAAGGCTCGGGGGCGTGGCCATGCATGGCGACGCTTCAGGACGCTGCATGATCCGAACCGCGATGAGCGCAGCGGTCACGGCGGTCGCCTACGCACCCCATCCGCCTTGTTTTCCACTGCGATGTAATGGCGCTCGGCGGCCAACGGATCGAAATACACTGCCGTGATCGCGCCGGTCTCCGGATCGACGAAGCGTTCGCCGGTATCCTGCCAGCCCGGATCGATGCGCTGGCGACGCACCGGCTTGTAACGCCAGCGTTCAACGGCCAGCCCCACCAGCAGGATCAGCCCCGACAGCAGCAACTGCGGCACGAACACGGCCCCCGCTCCGGTCAGCAGCGCCGCGGCAGCAGCCAGCAGGCACAACGCACCGAGGATGCAAAGCGTCTTGCGCAGCATTCGATGCCGCTCTCAGTGTGCCGGTTCCAGCACCACCGCGGTGCCGTAGGCCACGATCTCGCTCATGGTCTGGCCGATTTCCGCCGAATCGAAACGCATCATGAGCACGGCATTGACACCCATGGCATCGGCGTTGGTCACCAGCCGGTCCAGCGCATGCCGCCGCGCCTCTTCCAGCATCTGCGTATATTCATGGATCTCGCCGCCGACCAGCGAGCGCAGACCGGCCATCACATTGCCGCCAAGTCCGCGACTGCGTACCACCAGGCCGAATACCTGGCCCTTGACCTCGCGCACCCGCTGGCCGGGCACGTTTTCCGTCGTCACTACCAGCATGGCTCTCTCCCAAAAAACCCACCCGTCCGGCAAAAAAACCGCAACACCTGCGGATGAACGCCTTTATACACCCGCCTATCCACAGGGATTGCCGGTGCGCCTACAACCCTCCGGCCGCCTGCGCCACGGCGCGAAACAGCGCGCGGCCCTTGGTCATGGTTTCTTCCCACTCGGTGGCCGGGTCGGAGTCGTAGACGATGCCGGCACCGGCCTGCACGTGCAGGCGGCCGTCGTGGATCACCGCGGTGCGGATGGCAATGGCGGTATCGGCATCGCCCCACCAGCCGATCCAGCCGATGGCGCCGGAATAGATGTTGCGCTTGAACGGCTCCAGCTCCTGGATGATTTCCAGCGCCCGGATCTTGGGCGCGCCGCTCAGGGTGCCGGCCGGGAATGTGGCCTTCAGCACATCCATGTAGTTGAGCCCATCACGCACCGTGCCCTGCACCTGCGACACGATGTGCATGACGTGCGAATAACGCTCGATGGCAAACGCATCGGTGACCTCGACGCTGCCGATGTCGCTGACGCGACCGACATCGTTGCGCCCCAGATCGATCAGCATCAGGTGCTCGGCGCGCTCCTTGGGATCGGCCAGCAACTCGGCCTCCAGCGCCCGGTCCTCGGCGGCATCGACCCCGCGGCGGCGCGTGCCGGCCAGCGGCCGCACCACCACCTTGCCGTCCTTGAGCCGCGCCAGGATCTCCGGCGACGATCCCACGATCTGCGTCTCGCCCAGGTCCAGGAAATACATGTACGGCGACGGGTTGAGTGCACGCAATGCGCGGTATACATCCACCGGCCGCGTGCTGAAGGGCACGCTGAGGCGCTGCGAGGGCACCACCTGGAAGATGTCGCCAGCGCGGATGTACTCCTTGGCGCGCTCCACCATCGACTCGAATTCCGGCCGCGTGAACGAGGACTTGAAGTCGCTTTCCTCGAGCGGCTGCGGATGCAGGTTTTCCGGATAGGTGGAGCCGGAGTGACGCAGGCGATAGACCAGTTCCTCCAGCCGCCGCTGCGCGCGCGCCCACGCCTGCGGCTGCGAGGGATCGGCATGCACGATCAGGTACAGACGTCCCTTGAGACTGTCGAACACGGCCAGCTCCTCGGCCAGCATCAGCAACACGTCAGGCGTGCCCAGCTCATCCTCGCGCTCCCACTGCGCCAGACGCGGCTCGATGTAGCCGATGGTCTCGAAGCCGAAATATCCGACCAGACCGCCGGTGAAGGCGGGCAGATCCGGCAGGTGCGGCACGTCGTAGCTGGTGCGCAACGCCTCGATCTCGGCCAGCGGATCGGCCACCTCGCGTGACGCGGTGACTTCGCCGAAGTCCTCGGTCTCCAGCGTATGTCCACGCAGCTTGAACACGCGCTTTGCCGGCAGGCCGATGATGGAATGCCGGCCCCAGTTCTCGCCGCCCTCGACCGACTCGAACAGGAACGTGTACGGCCCGTCGGCCAGTTTCTGGTACACCGACAGCGGCGTATCCAGATCGGACAGCACCTCGCGCACCACCGGGATGCGAGTGTGGCCGGCCGCGGCCAGGTCGTTGAAGTCGGACTGCGAGATCACGTTGCGATAAGCCGAAAACAAGGGGCCGTCGAAGATAGCAGGCACCCGGCCCTCACCGCATCATCGAGAGCTTCGTTGGATAGATCAATCCCACAGGGGGACTTCCTTCGGTCGGGAACAACACGACGGATCGGGTTCTGTCTCTTGATCACATTTTTCTGGTGCACGGAGACGGTCGCCAAGACAGCCTCTCCCTACCCGTCATCCCAGCGAAAGCTGGGATGACGGATGTGAGGAGTCCGTTTTGCCGGTGGAGTTTGGCTTCGATGAGATGTGATCGAGAAACAGGATCAAGTGCGGGGCCCTTGATCCGCCCTACGCGGGTTTGGCATCGACCATGCGCTGGCGTGGCATGCCGCGCAGGTGCAGGGTGAAGGCGACGCCGTCCGCGCCATCGAGGTTGCGCGCGACGGCCTCGCCGCCGTGGCGTTCGGCGATCAGGCGCACCACGTAGAGTCCCAGCCCCAGATGCGGCGTGGCGCCATGCGCGGAGGTCTCGCGCAGGCTGACCAGCGAATCGAACAGGCGGCCCTGCATGGCATCGGGCAGCAGCGGACCCTGGTTGGCGACAGTGAGCGCTGCGCCGGAATCCGTGGTGTGCAGCGCGATGCGAATCCAGCCTGTGGGCGGCGCAAACGACAAGGCATTGTCGACGAGCTTGTCCAGCGCCTGCGCAATCAGCTCGGGTGCGCCGTGCAGGGGCAATGGCGCCTGCGGCAGATCGGTTTCCAGCGTGCGTTCGCCGAGCAACGGCCGGTAGGCTTCGATGCAGCCACGCACGACGGCACACAGGTCGACATCCTCGGCTTCGGCAGCGGCGATGGCGCGCTCCATGCGGGTGGCGGCGCTCATGGCACGCACCAGCGCACCCAGCCGCGCGGCGCCGTCGCGGGCGCGCTGCAGATACGGGCGCGCCTCGTCGGGCATGTTCAGCTCGCCACCCAGGGCGTGCTCCAGGTTGTCCAGTGACGACTTGACGATGGCCAGTGGCGTGTTGAGTTCGTGCGACAGCTTGGAGGCCAGCGTGCGCAGGTAATCGGTGTAGTTGCCCACTGCGTCGAACAGCCGGGCAAAACTGCGCGACAGGTCGCCGACCTCGTCAGCGGCGTCGGTCAGCGGGAAACGGCCTGCGTACCGACCCTCATTGGCCTGTGCCTGCTCGGCCGCGTCGCGCAGTCGTCGCAGGCGCAGACTCAGGCGCGTGGCAAACGCGAACAGCACGCCGCCGGCGACCAGCAGCACGGCCAGCGAGGCCAGCAGCAAGGTCAGCAATGCACGGTTGGCGAGCAGCGGTACAGACTGGCTGGCCTTCTCCAGGCTGAGTGCGCCGCGTACCTGGCCGTGTTCGCGCAAAGGCACCGCCACGCCCAGGACCACGCCGTTGCCCGTTGCACTCGCGCGCCAGACGGCATCCGGCTTGCCGCGCAGCGCATGCATGATTTCCGGCGTGGAGATGCGCGGCGCATCGTCGGTCCACGGCACCGCTGGCTGCAGCGGCGCGGCGATCAGCAGCCGGTAGATGGCGGCGGCCAGCCAGCCCGGGCCCTGATGCCCACCCGGCAGCGTGAGGTTGCCGCTTTGCGCCAGACGCCACGCGCCCGGCGCCAGCACCCGCGTCCGGGTGCCGGGCGGCGCCAGTTGCGCCAGATCCGCGGAGAGTGCCGGCGAATCGCGCAAGAGCGGATGCATGTCCACCGCCGTCCGTGGGGGCTGCGCCTGCCCGGCATCGTAGGCACGGATACCCAGTGCATCCGGCTGCAGCTGCGCAGGAAAATGCAGTTCGATGCTGTAACCACTGCCGTCTTCCTGCCATGCCCCGCGCAAGGCCGGCGGAAATTGCGGATCTGCAAGACCCAGCGCCCGCGCCTCGAAGGTCCCCGGCGCTGCACTGGCAATCAGGTAGGCCTGTCGATGATCACCCTGCCCCAGTTCCAGAATCACGTGATCGGCGCGCATGGCATCGGCGTCGCCGGAATCGGCACGGGTACGTGTGGCGTCGGCGACCCTGGCAAACAGATACATGCCCTGCGCGTCGTGCGCCAGCAACAGCTGCCCATGGCCGGGAAAACCCTGCATCCAGGGCGTCAGCGGCGCCCAGTCATCGCCATATCCGTCGACAGTGATGGACTGCGTGGACGACTGCACATACCAGCCATGTCCGCGCGCCGGCAGCGCATCACCGCTTGCCGCCAGGCCCCGCGCCAGCGCACGGGCCGAGGCAATCAGCGCCTGCGCCTGCCCCTGACGCAGCAGCGACTCCATCTGCCGCACATACAGCCAGCCGGTGAGCGGCAGCACCAGCGTGCACAGGGCGACCAGGAGCAGTTGGCGGCGAAGGGGCATTGACGGGCCAATGTGGACGAGCAGGAAGGGGCAGTCTTTGGTAGGGGTGGATCAACCTCCCAAGGGGACTTCCTTGGGGCGGGAGCAACGCGATGGATCCGCCTGTTTACCGCTCGTCACCCTGCTTTCCCGCAAGCCTGCGGCTCCGTCGCTGACGCTCCTTGAGCCACCCTGCGCCCGATTGCCAGCATGTCCCCGTTGCCGGGTCTCACGTCTTCCACCGATACCCCGCTCCGTGCACCGTATCGATGGCATCGAACTGCGGTGCCACGGCAAGAAACTTCTTGCGGATGCGCTTGATGTGCGAGGTGATGGTGGCATCGTCGACCACCAGTTCAGCCTCGCGCATCAGCTGATCGCGGCTTTTCACGTGCCCGGGAAAACGCACCAGCGTGTGCACCATCCAGAATTCAGTCACCGTCAACGGCACCTCGACATCATCCCAGGTGATGCGCATGCGCTCGGACTCCAGTTTCAGCGGACCGTGCTGGATCACGGTCTCGCTGGAGGCCGGCGCCTTCAACGACTCGATGCGGCGAAACAGGGCTGCGATGCGCGCCGCCAACTGATGCAGGCTGGTGTCCTTGGACAGATAGTCATCCGCACCCAGACGCAAACCGGAAATCACGTCGAAGTCCGAATCACGCGCTGTCAGGAAGATGATCGGCAGCGTGGCCGATTGCGCGCGCAGCTCACGGCACAGGTCGAAGCCGCCTTCGGGCTCATCGCCCAGGCCGATATCGATGATCACCAGTTCCGGCAGCCGGCCGGCGAAGGCCGTCGAAGCGTCCTGGCGCGAACTGTAACCGCGTACCTCGTAACCGAAGCGCGTCAACGCCTCGACATAGTTGGCACGGATCATCGGTTCGTCCTCGACGATGGCGATATGACGGGCCATAACCTCTCCCCGGGATCGATGGGCTGGGACATTTGCAGCGTGCATGTGTCGGCCCCGTGACGCAAGCATCCCGCGCCAAGCGCCATGGTTTTGCCACAACCGGCCCGCGTCCTGCCAGCACGCCGACCGCGCCGGGCCCTGCGCATGCAGTGATATGGACCTCGAACCCGCGGAGAAGCGATATGTCCCGACCCACCACCGACCACGAACTCGAACGCAACTTCGAACCACTGCGCGTCAGCCTGGCCATTGGCGCATTGTTGCTGGGGCTTGTGTTCGCACTGCATTGAGGAGGCGTCTCATGCGCATCACGCAAACACTGCCGTTTCACCGCAATCCGACGCAGATCGACGATCCGGACCCGGAGTGGCACCCCATGTAGGCGGCCCGGGCGGCCCCTGTCCCTCCGCCGCGTCGACCAGAGTGGTGTTCGGACCCCGGCATCCGGGGGCCTTTTTGTCTGCGCGCGCCCGGCGACCCCGCCGGGCGTTAGAATTGGCATGGCGAACGCATGAGGGCCCGTCCATGAACGCGCACACTCCGACTCCGCACGCACTGGACATACTGCTGCACATGCCCTGTGCCGCTATCGAGACGCCGGCCTTGCACGCCGCAGCATTCCTTGCCCAACGTCTGCAGGCACGGCTGGATGCCTTGTGCGTGGTCCCCATTCCGCCCGCTGCGTTCTCGGTGCCGGAGACCGTGACCTACCAGCTGGACGAAACCGCGCAGCGCTGCGAGGAGGCCGAGCAGCTGGGCGCCTGGTATCACGCGCAGCTGGGGCGCCGTCAACTGGACGGCAACTGGCTCGTGGCCCGCGGGGAGAGCGTGCAGGCGCTCTGCCACGTCGCGGCCGGTTACGACCTTCTGGTATTGCAGCGCGGCTCCGATCGCGGCGATGTGCCGATCGGCTTTGGTATGGTTTCACGCAGCGTGTTCGGCAGCCGTGTCCCGGCGCTGGTGATTCCCGAGACGCCGCGCACCACCGAGCCGGGACGGCGCATCGTGCTGGCCTGGAACGGCAGCCGCGAATCGGCGCTGGCAGCGCGCGGCGCGCTGCCGCTGCTGCGTCATGCCGATCAGGTGCTGGTACTCGAAGGCCGCATGGCCGCGGGTGGAGAATCCCTGTCTCGCGTACCCTCGGACTTGGCCGAATGGCTGCAACGACGGGACATTCGCGCGCAGATCGAACCGTTCAACCCCGAGGGCGCTGCCGGGCCGGCACTGATTGATGCCTGCCATGCAGCACAGGCCGACCTGCTGGTCATGGGCGCCTGGGGACGCTCGCGCATCTCCGAAATGGTACTCGGTGGCGCCACCCGGCATCTGTTCCTTCACGGCGACATCCCGATGCTGGTGGCGCACTGACTCACGCCGGAAATCCCGACGCAAGAGACCGTTCCGACCGAATCAGTGCACGGTATGCGGTGGCGGTGGCGTGCGCCGTGACGCGCGTACCACCAGCCAGATCACCAGCCCCACGCACAGCACCGGCAACCACACGGGCAGCAGCGCCACGGCCAGCACTGGTACCACCGCCAGCAGTACCAGCGCGCCCAGGCCCAGCCCCACGAGACCGCCGAGCACGGTGAACAGGCCGCCGATCAGGCCGAAGACCAGCTTGAATACCAGCCCCAGAATCGAACCGAGGATACAGAATCCGATCAGGGCGGTGATCAACATCATGAAACCGAACATGGTGTGTTCCTCATGCAGAATGGCACGCCGCAGGCGTCTCTTCAGATCCTTTGATGCGCCAGATGCCGTCCGGGTTTGAATCGTCCAGCCTGGTGATCTTACGCCGCTGCGGTGCGCGTCGCATGCACCGGCAACACCGCCGCCCATGCAGGCGCGAAAGGTTCTCTTGCGATCCGTAAGCGCATGGTAAGTAGCCACCGAGGCTGCTCTTGACTATGCTCGGATCTCATTCGCCCTGAGAGATTGCCCGCATGACCGACTCGGCACGTTACGGATGGTGGCTGCGCGCCCTGCACTGGCTGACTGCATTGCTGGTGATCGGCGCACTGCTCATGATCGAACTCCACGGCTATGCGCCCAAGGGTTCGGCACTGCGCAACGGCATGATGTATGCGCACATGCAGTTCGGCATCGCCGCGTTGCTGGTCTTCGTGCCGCATCTGTGGGTGCGTCTGGTCAACAGGACGCCAGGCGTGCAGCCGCCTCTGCCCATGTGGCAGAAGGGATTGTCGCACCTGGTGCACTGGGTGCTGCTGCTCATCGTCCTGGTACAGCCCATCCTGGGCGTATTGATGGAGCAGGCAGGGGGCCACAGCCTGAATTTTCTCGGCATCCCGATTCCCACGCTGCTGGACAAGAACAAGGACACCGGGCACACGCTGATGTCTTACCACGTGGCGCTGGGCAGCGTCATGCTGTATCTGGCTCTGTTCCATGCCGTGGCAGCGTTCTGGCATCAGTGGGGGCGGCGCGATACCACCATGGCCCGCATGTGGTTCGGACAGCGCAACTGATCCCTATCGCCATGATGCAGCGCCGCCCGGTTGGCCGGTCTTCCGGCGGCACCCCGTGCGCTGCCGCGGCAGGCACCTGAACGCGTGCCGACGACTCCCGTGCACGCCCGGCGCCGCGGTCGTGGCCATCTCAGGGGGCGGATGAAGTCTTCCCGCGTCGGGGAATCATGGTCCACGCCACCCAGCCGACCATCACGCCGGCCATCGCCCCGATGACTTCCAACACCACACGCATGCCCAGGTAGTCCGGGTCGTGGATGTTCGCCAGCACGCGCTGGATGGTGACCGGCGACTCCATGGGCACCACGCCCAGATAGACCAGGTGCCAGATATCGGCGCCGGCCGATAGCACCACTGTCGCCAGGAACGACCAGGCGATCTCATGGGCATGCGTCCAGCCCTCGCCGCGGCCGAGCCACCGGATCAGCGCGTGCAGGATCAGGCCGACCAGGAATGACAGCGCGCCGGCCTCGAATACACCCGGCAGCCCCATGTTCAGCCAATCGAGATTCATGTTCGGTCCGTGCAAACTGCAATGGCATCCGTGCACATCATAGCTCCTCCGGCATTGCCGGCGGCGCTTGACCGAACCTGAACAGTCCTGCCGGAGCGCATCTTCGCACTCGTTACAATGCATGCAGTTCCCATGCAGCCCAATGTGATGTCTACCGTTTCCAAGCACGCCGCCCTCGTCGTCGTCGACATGCAGCCGGACTTCATGCCCGGCGGCCCACTGGGCTGCCACGAAGGCGACCGCATCATGGACGACATCAATGCCCTGCTCGTCTCGCGGGACTTCCGGCACGTGGTCGCCACCCAGGACTGGCATCCACACGGCCATGTCTCGTTCGCCTCGCAGCACGAGGGCTGCGAGCCCTTCGAGGAAAGAATGGTCCACGGTCAGCCGCAGACGCTATGGCCGGATCACTGCGTACAGGGCACAGCCGGCGCCGCGCTGCACGAGACGATCGACTGGTCCCCGGTCCATCTCATCCTGCGCAAGGGCACCGACCGCCAAGTCGATTCCTACAGCGCATTTCGCGAAAATCACGCGCCCGACGGCAGCCGCCCCACCACGGGGCTCGCTGGCTGGTTGCGCGAGCGCGAAGTCGAGAGCGTTTACGTCTGCGGGCTGGCACGGGATGTGTGCGTGCTGTGGACAGCGCAGGATGCCGCCGCAGAGGGATTCGACACGCATGTGCTGTGGGATTTGACCCGGCCGGTCACGCCCGATACCGATCAGACGACGCGAGGCGCCCTGGCATCAGCCGGCATTTCCATCGCCGCGCCGGGGGCACCATCCTGAGGGCTCATACCTCGTCCTCGGCCCGTGCCTGCACGTGCACCCCGTCATCGCCCACCTGCACCGTGACCTGCATCGGCTGGCAACACACCGAACAGTCCTCGATGTACGCCTGATCGCCCACCGACGCATCCACCAGCACCGAGATCGGTTCGGCGCAGTACGGACAGGTGATTTCGACATCGTCCAGTTCGAGCATCGAGGAAACCTCCGGCGGGTCAGTGCGATCGCGCGGTCGAGGGTGCCGGCTGCAACGTGAAGTCGGCGTGCTTCGAGGCCTGCGAACTGCCGCCGACATAGATCTGATATGTCCCCGGTTCGGCTTCGCGCTTCAGGTCACGCTGATAGATGGCCAGGTCATGCCGCTTCAGGTGAAATGTGACGTTGCGGCTCTGTCCCGGCACCAGCGTCACGCGACGGAAGCGCCGCAGCAGGCGCAGCGGTGGACTGACACTGGCGACCGTGTCATGCACGTACAGCTGTACCACCTCGGTTCCCTTGCGTTTGCCGGTATTGGTCAGCTTCACCGATACCGTCTGCGTGCCGTTCCAGGGCATGGAGTCGGTGCTTACATGCACGGCGCCGAAATGGAACGTGGTGTAGCTCAGGCCGTAGCCGAACGGGAACAGCGGCGTATTACGCACGTCCACATAATGCGTGGTGTAGTTGTCGGTCGGGTTGTATGGCCGGCCGGTACGCAGATGGGCATAGAACAACGGCACCTGGCCAACATCGCGCGGAAAGGTGTCCGGCAGTTTCGCCGAGGGATTGGTATTGCCGAACAGCACGTCGGCCACCGCCGACCCGCCCGCCGTGCCCGGCATCCAGGCATCCAGCAGCGCCGGCACGTGTGTGGCGATCCACGGCAAGGCCAAGGGCCGGCCATTGATCAGCACCACGACCACCGGTTTTCCCGTGGCCTCGACGGCCTTGACCAGATCCAGCTGATTCCCCGGCAGGCGCAGATGCGAGCGACTGTCGCCCTCGCCCACGATGGCTTCGCTCTCGCCGACCACCAGCACCGCGACATCGGCCTTGCGCGCAGCGGCCACAGCGCCAGCGAAACCGGAATCGTCATGCCCGCGAATCCCGCTCCCCCTCGCGTACAGAACGTGCGTGCCGCTGGATACGGCGGCGCGGATGCCGTCGAGGACCGTTGTCGTCTCGCCCGGCTCGCCCTCGGCATGCACCGGCCCCAGCAGGTCGTCGTGATCGTCGGCCAGCGGGCCGATGACGGCAATGCTGGACAGGTCCTTGCGCAACGGCAGGGCGTGGTCGACATTGCGCAGCAGCACCATGGATTGTCGCGCCACCTTGCGCGCCAGCGCCCGATGCGCCGCCGACGGCGGCGCCATCGGGGAATCGCCGTGGCGACCGCCGTAGCGATATGGATCGGCAAACAGACCGAGCTTGTACTTGACCTCCAGCACATGGCGCACGGCAGCGTCCAGCCTGGCTCTGGAGACCTTGCCCGAGCGCACCAGCTGCGGCAGGTGTTTCAGGTAGGTGCCGCTGTGCAGATCCACATCCACCCCGGCATTGATGGCCTCGCGCACCGCCTGCGCCTCGGAGTCGGCAATGCCATGCAGCTGCAATTGCGGCACCGCGTCGTAATCGGACACCACCAGTCCGCCGAAGCCCCAGGCACGCCGCAGGATGCCATTGATCAGCGCACCGTCACCCGTGGCCGGCACGCCGTTCAAGCTGATGAAGGCCGCCATCACCGACCCGATACCGTGATCCACCGCTGCCTTGAACGGCGGCAGGTAGATCGCATGCAGCTGCCGCTGTGAGAGATTCACCGAGTTGTAGTCACGCCCCGCCTGCACGGCGCCGTAGCCGGCAAAGTGCTTGGCCGTGGACAGCATGGTGTCGGGGGCCGCCAGTGTCCGGCCCTGGAAACCACGGATGGCCGCGCCGGTGATGGCCGCATCCAGATATGGATCCTCGCCGGCACCTTCCACCACGCGGCCCCAGCGCGGGTCGCGGCCGATGTCCACCATCGGCGCAAAGGTCCAGTCCACACCGGCGTTTGTCGCCTCGGTGGCTGCCGCGTGCATGGCCTGCGTCACCAACCGCGGATTCCACGTCGCCGCCATTGCCAGCGGCACCGGCAACACGGTGCGGAAACCATGCACCACGTCACCCATGAACAGCAGCGGGATCTTCAGCCGCGACTGCATCGCCAGATGCTGCATGCGGCGGGTGTACGCGGCCACGTCCTTGCCCGGCAACACGCCGTTGGTGCCACCCACTTCGCCATGGCGGACCAGGCTTTGCAGATCCTTGCGGTCGGCGCCGATGATGGTCAGCTGCCCGGCCTTTTCCTGCAGCGTCATGCGCAACATCAACGCGTCGATCTTCGACTCCATCGCCCCGCGGCCATGTGCCGACGGCGGCGCCGCA
The DNA here is from genome assembly GCA_963747595.1 of uncultured Gammaproteobacteria bacterium. Taxonomy (GTDB): domain Bacteria; phylum Pseudomonadota; class Gammaproteobacteria; order Xanthomonadales; family Rhodanobacteraceae; genus Oleiagrimonas. Next base: position 263,520 of record CAVVFO010000001.1, on the reverse strand, counting down.
TGCACCGCCATCATCGGCCAGAACAGCGTGCAAAGAATACCGATTCCTCGGCCAGGAAAGCGCATGAGAGTCTCGTGGGTCAAAGGGGGGGCGGGGAGGCGATGTATACGTTTACATGCAGGTTATCACGTTGCCGGCGGACGGCGCCGGCAATCGCATGTTCACACCGCAACCGGCACACTGGAGCCTCGACCGCCGACGAGAGTAGCGTCATGGGCACCACACCCCACCAGCATGACAAACCGGATACCCCAGCCGACCCGCAAGAGATTCCCGGTCAGCACCATGATCGTGATCGCGACGAGGACCGGCGTTTCGGCCAGAAACACCCGCAGCGACGGCCCGACGTCCCGGACATGCCGGACAACAACGACGCAGACGACAGCAACGTGAAGCAATGATCGCCCCGGCCGTGCAGGCGGCTGATGCGGTGGTAACGCTACATCGATGCACTGGCGCCGGCGCGCAATACGCCCCTTCGCATTGCAGAAAACGTGCGACAACGGATGACGCATTGCATCGAGTCTGATATAAGCTATTTGTATGACAAATAGCTTCACACACGCCCGCTCCTTCGCCCGGCTGTCTCTGCCAGCGGCGATTGGCTGTGTCCGCGTGCCATCCCAGGGGAGATGAAGACGATGATGAAACCGATTGCCGTACGCAATCTGCATGGACAGGTGCTGCAGGAACTGGGGCAACGCATCGTCGGCGGGGAGCTGCGCCCGGGAGAGGTGCTGCCGCGCGAGGAGCTGCTGGCCGAACGCATGGAGGTCAGCCGCACCGCGCTGCGCGAAGCCATGAAAGTGCTGTCCGCCAAGGGGCTGGTGGAGGCGCGCCCCAAAGTGGGCACGCGGGTACGCGACAAGCGGTTCTGGCATCAGCTGGATGCCGATGTGCTGGCCTGGCGTTGCGCCTCCATGCCGACCGACGACTTTGTCGACAAGCTGGCGCAGATGCGCGAGATCATCGAACCGGCCGCCGCCGCGGCAGCCGCGCAGAAACGCACCGATGCGCAGCAGGAGAAACTCGATGCCGCCTACGCCGCGATGGCGGCCGCAACCGACCTGGATGCCTGGGCCGAGGCCGACCTGGCGCTGCATGAAGCCGTACTGGAGGCCACCAACAACGAACTTCTGGTGTCGCTGTTTTCCGTCATCGAGACGGCGCTGGGGGCCTTTTTCGTATTGTCCGCGCGCACCGCGGGGGATTTCAAGTATTCGTTGCCGCATCATCAGAAGGTGGTCGATGCGATCCGCCGCCAGCAGCCCGAGGCCGCGCGTCGGGCCATGAAACGCCTGGTGGTCGATTCGCGCGCCAACATGACCGGCCAGCGCCAGCATGCATCCGGGAAGCCATCGTGACACCGGCGCCGCACCTGATCGGCCTGGACTGGGGCACCAGCAGCCTGCGCGCCTATCTGATGGCGGGCGGCGGCACGGTACTGGAGGCGCGTTCGCGCCCGTGGGGCATACGGCAACTACCGGAAGGTGGTTTCGAGGCCGCGCTGGCCGACATCTGCAGCGACTGGCCGCATCTGCCACTGATTGCTGCCGGCATGGTCGGCAGCCGCGGCGGCTGGCGCGAAGTGCCATATCTGCAGCTCCCCTGCGGTGCGGCAGAACTGGGCGCCGCATTGACCTGCGTACCCCGCAACGATGGCCCGGATCTGCATATCGTGCCCGGACTGCACCATGCCGGAGCGCCGGATGTCATGCGCGGCGAGGAAACCCAGATCGTGGGGGCCCTGGCCCTGGAGCCGGCGCTGGCAGGCGACGCCGTGCTGGTATTGCCGGGCACGCACAGCAAATGGGTCGCGCTGCGCGATGGCAAGGTGGTCGACTTCAGCACTTGCATGACCGGTGAGCTCTTCGCATTGCTGCGCACGCACTCCATCCTCAGCGAGGGCATGCAGCAACAACCGGGCATCACGTCGGGGGAACAGGCCGCCTTCCGCCACGGCGTACAGGCCATTCTGGGCAGTGGTGCCGCCGGGCTGACCAGCCGCCTGTTTGCGGTGCGGGCGATGATCCTGGGCGGCCAGTTGTCCGCCGCTGCCGCCCCCGGCTACCTGTCCGGCCTCCTGATCGGCGAAGAGATCCGTGCGGCGCTTGCCGCGGGCCGCATCCATGGCGCCACACCCATCCACCTGATCGGCGAGGCGTCCCTGTGCGCACGCTACCGTGAGGCCTTCGCCTGCTTCGATGTGCCGGCCGACGCGCCCATTGAGGGTGCTGCCGCCCGTGGGTTGTGGTGCATCGCCGAACGCGCCGGGCTGGTCACTGCCATCGCCCCCACTGCTGTCGAGGACACCCCCACATGAATGCCATCCATGACTGGCTCAAGCCTTTGCCCCTGGTCGCCATTCTTCGTGGCCTGACGCCCGGGGAGTCGGTGGATGTGGGGACAGCGGTCGCCGACGCCGGCTTTCGCATTCTGGAAGTGCCACTGAACTCGCCCGACCCGATGCAGAGCATCGCACGCATGACACAGGCGCTGGGCGACCGCTGCCTGATCGGCGCGGGCACCGTGATGACGGCCGCCCAGGTGACAACCATTGCCGCCGCTGGCGGCCGCCTGATCGTGATGCCACACGCGGACACCACGGTGATTGCGGCCGCCAAACGCGCCGGCCTGCTCTGCGTGCCGGGGGTGGCCACGCCCACCGAAGCCTTCGCCGCACTGGCCGCGGGCGCCGATGCATTGAAACTGTTCCCCGCCGAGCAGATTCCGCCAAGGGTTTTGCGCGCTTGGGGCGCGGTCCTGCCCGCACACACGGCGGTGCTGCCGGTCGGTGGGATCACGCCGCACAACATGACGGACTACATCACCGCCGGTGCCGCCGGGTTCGGTATCGGTTCAGCCCTGTACGCTCCTGGCCGCGATGCTGCAGAGACGGGGCGTCGCGCCGCCGATTTCGGCCGCGCCTGGCACGATCTTGAAGACACTCTCTCCGGAACATCTGCATGAAAATCACCCGACTGACCACCTATCTGGTTCCGCCCCGCTGGCTGTTCGTGCGCATCGATACCGATGCCGGCATCAGCGGCTGGGGCGAACCTGTGGTCGAAGGCCGTGCGCAGACCGTGGCCGCGGCCGTGGACGAACTGTCCGATTATCTGGTCGACCGCGACCCACGCCATATCGAGGACAACTGGAGCGTCATGCACCGCGGCGGTTTCTATCGCGGCGGACCGATCCTGATGAGCGCCATCGCCGGCATCGACCAGGCACTGTGGGACATCAAGGGCAAGGATCTGGGCGTGCCCGTGCACACGCTTCTGGGCGGGCCGGTGCGGCAGAAGATCCGCGTGTATTCCTGGATCGGCGGCGATCGCCCATCGGACACGGCCAGCGCCGCGAAAGAGGCCGTGGCACGTGGCTTCACGGCGGTGAAGATGAACGCCACCGAGGAAATGCAGTACGTGGACAACCACGCCAAGGTCGAGCGCGTACTGGAAAACGTGCAGGCGGTGCGTGACGCCGTGGGCCCGCACGTGGGCCTGGGGCTGGACTTCCACGGCCGCGTGCACAAACCGATGGCCAAAGTGCTGATGCGCGAGCTGGCGCCATTCAAGCTGATGTTCATCGAGGAGCCGGTCCTCTCCGACCATCTGGAGGCAATCCCGGAACTGGCCGCGATCTCGCCCGCCCCCATCGCCCTGGGTGAGCGCCTGTACACCCGTTACGATTTCAAGCGGGTCCTGGCCACGGGTGGTGTGGACATCATCCAGCCCGATCCCTCACATGCCGGCGGCATCACGGAAACCTGCAAGATTGCCGCCATGGCCGAGGCCTTCGACGTGGCCCTGGCGCTGCACTGCCCGCTGGGGCCGATTGCGCTGGCCGCGAACCTGCAGATCGATGCCGTCTGCCACAACGCCTTCATCCAGGAACAGAGCCTGGGCATCCACTACAACGGCGCCAACGACCTGCTCGACTACATCACCGACCGCGACGTGTTCGCCTACGAGGGCGGTTACGTGCGCATCCCCGATGGCCCCGGCCTGGGCATCGAAGTCAACCAGGACTACGTCGCCGAACGTGCCGCCGTCGGCCACCGCTGGCGCAATCCACTATGGCGCCACGACGACGGCAGCGTTGCCGAATGGTGACCTCGCAATCCCCCGCCACCCGAGCCCGAGGTTTCATGCCTGACTACGCCACTTATCCCAGCCTGGCCGAGCGTGCCGTCCTGATCACCGGCGGCGCCAGCGGCATCGGCGCGTCCTTCGTCGAGCACTTCGCCCGTCAGGGGGCACGTGTCGCCTTCCTGGACATCGACGAGGCGGGCGCCGACCAGCTGATGACGCAGCTTCAGGGCGTGACGCACGCGCCGCATTTCCTCCAGTGCGACGTCACCGATCTGGATGCGCTGGACAAGGCAATCGTCCGGGCGCGCGAACATGTCGGACCCATCGCGACACTGATCAACAACGCCGCCAACGACATGCGGCACACCATCGACAGCACCACGCCCGCCGACTTCGACGGCAACGTCGCCGTCAATCTGCGCCATCAGTATTTCGCCACACAGGCGGTGCTGCCGGACATGCGCAGCCTGGGCGGCGGCTCGGTGGTCTGCCTGGGATCCACGGGCTGGATGCGGCGCAACCCCGACTACCCGATGTACGCCATGGCCAAGGCCGCGGTGCACGGCCTGGTCAACGGCCTGGCCCGCTCCCTGGGCCGCGAACACATCCGCATCAATGCGCTGGTCCCCGGCTGGGTCATCACCGAGAAGCAACGCCGGCTGTGGCTGGATGAAAACGGCGAAGCCGCCATCGCACGCGAGCAATGCCTGCCCGGCCATCTCCTGGCCGAGGATCTGGCGCGTGCCGCGCTGTTCCTGGCTGCCGATGACAGCCGCATGTGCACCGGTCAGGATTTCATCGTCGACGGCGGTTGGGCGTGACGCCACGGGCCGCACGCGCGGTACCCACGCGCAACGTGCTGGGCGAAGGCATCCTCTGGTGCGCACGCGATCAGGCGCTGTACTGGACGGACATCCAGGCCTCCACGCTGTGGCGCTACCAGCCCGAGACAGGCGCACTGCGCTCCTGGGCCATGCCGGAACGGCTCGCCTGCCTGGCACTGTGCGAAACGCCCGGCTGGCTGCTGCTGGGACTGGCTTCGAAGCTGGCGTTTTTCCATCCCGCCAGCGGCAGGATGCAGCCAATCACCGACGTCGAACCCGACCTGCCGACGCGCCTCAACGACGGCGCCTGCGACCGTCAGGGGCGCTTCGTGTTCGGCACGTTGCACGAACCGCAGGACGGTGGGGCGCAGCAACCGCTCGGCAGCTTCTATCGCCTCAACGCGGATCTCTCTGTCGAGCGCCTGCCGCTGGACAGGGTGGCCATCAGCAACAGCCTGGCCTTCAGTCCCGAGGGCACCACCATGTACTTCTGCGACACGCCCAGCCGCCGCATCCAGTCCTGCGACTATGCGGCCAGCGGCGAAATCGGCAAGGCGCGCACCTTCGTCGCGATGGGCGCCGGTGACGGCCATCCGGACGGCGCCACCATCGATGCCGACGGCGGATTGTGGAGCGCGCACTGGGGCGCCGGCCACATCGTGCGCTACACCGCAGATGGCCGGAGGGACATCGTCATCGAGGTGCCGACACCGCAGCCCACCCGCATGGCATTTGGAAACCGGTGCCTGGATACGCTATACATCACCAGTGCCAGTGAAGGGCTTGGCTCCGCAAAACTGCGCGATGATCCGCAAGCCGGAGCCGTGTTCCGCGCCTGCGAGATCGCACACCACGGCGTACCCGAACCGCGCTTCGCCGGGCTGCCGGCAAAAGCAGATGGCCGGGTTTCCACGCGTCATCCAGAAGACTGAGAACAACTGGCGCAGGCCGACCGCAACGCCACATTCGAAAGCAACATATCCGACAACACGGCCAAGCCATCACACGATGCGCCGCCACGGGAGGAACACATGAACAGTACAACGTCCACGGCCATCGCTGCCCACCCCAAGGCCACCGCCATCTTCACCTGCGTCCTCGGGGCCCTGGCCGGGCTGATGTTCGGTCTGGACATCGGCGTGATCTCCGGCGCCCAGCAGTTCATCCAGAAGGATTTCGGCATCTCCGACAGTACGCTTGAGCACGTCGTGAGTTGGATGATGCTGGGTGCCGCGGCAGGCGCGGTCGGTGCCGGCTGGCTGTCGTCGAGGCTGGGTCGCAAGAAGTCGCTGCTGTTCGGGTCCCTGCTGTTCGCCGCGGCATCGATCTGGTGCGGGCTCGCCCCGTCGGTCTCCATGCTGCTGACCGCCAGGCTGGTGCTGGGCGTCTCCATTGGCACGCTGTCGTTCACCGCACCCATGTATCTGGCCGAGATCGCACCGGAGCGTTTGCGCGGCGCCATGGTCTCGCTGTACCAGCTGATGATCACCATCGGCATCGTCCTGGCGTACTTGTCCGACGCCGCCTTCAGCTACACCGGAGACTGGCGCTGGATGCTGGGCATCATTGCCATCCCCGGCGTGCTGTTCTTCTTCGGCGTGTTCATCCTGCCAGACAGTCCGCGCTGGCTGATGATGCGCGGACGCAAGGAGGAAGCCACCCGCGTCCTGCTGAAGCTGCGCGGCGATCCCAAGCAGGTGGAGCAGGAAGAGGCCGACATCGCCGAACAGCTGAAGATTCCGCAGCGGGGCTGGCACATGTTTCTGCAGAACAGGAACTTCCGTCGCTCGGTCGGCCTGGGCGTCCTGCTGCAGGTCGTGCAGCAGCTCACCGGCATGAACGTGGTGATGTATTACGCGCCGCGCATCTTCCAGGGCATGGGTTACAACACCGAGTCGCAGCTGTGGTTCACCGTGATTGTCGGCCTGACCAACGTGCTGGCCACCTTCATCGCCATCGGCCTGGTCGACCGCTGGGGCCGCAAACCCATCCTGTACATCGGCTTTGTGGCCATGGCGATCGGCCTGGGGATCGTGGGCACCATGATGCATCTGGGCATCGACACCCATGGCGAGCAGATCTTCACCGTGGCCATGCTGCTGATGTTCATCGTCGGGTTCGCGATGTCCGCCGGACCGTTGATCTGGATCCTGTGCTCGGAGATACAGCCCATCAAGGGTCGCGACTTCGGTATCGCCTGCTCCACATTCACCAACTGGATCGCCAACTTCGTCGTCGGCGCCACCTTCCTGAGCCTGCTCAACGGCATCGGCAATGCCGCGACGTTCTGGCTCTACGGCGGCCTGAACGTGGTGTTCCTGGTCATCACCATCTTCCTGGTGCCCGAGACAAAAAACGTCACCCTGGAAAAGATCGAGCGCAACCTGATGGCCGGCAAGCCGCTGCGCAAGCTCGGCCGCTGACGCCCGACCTCATCCAGACGCAGGAAACGGCCGGACTGAACATCCGGCCGTTTTTTTTTGCCAGACCCTTTGCCAGATCCTCCGCGGTGATTCCACCAAGATCCATGAAACCGATGCAGCCTTGCATCAGGCAACCGCCCCTCAATTGACATTAAATAATACTAATTCTAGTCTGCAGGCTCGACACTGTTGTCGCAGACGGTAGAGAAAGCCATGCCAGTTGCAGCCATCTGTTCCAGATACGCACGTCGACCGTTGCTGCAGGCCGGTGCGGCGGTTGCCCTGGTTGCCTTGATGCTGCCCCCGGTACCGGCCGGCGCCGCGGCCAGCGACGGGGCCCATGTGCTGTACTCACCGCGCCGGGCCGGCCACCCGCATGACGATGCCGGCTACCCGCGCGTCATCCGGCTTGCGCACAGCGGCCGTGCCAACGGCACGTTGCTGGCCACCTTTTCGCTGACCCGGCCACATCCGGCCACTGCCGACTTTCCCGTCTACCGCTCGACCGACCACGGCAAAACGTGGTCGCCCGGGCCGATCAGCACCGTCCATGCCACACGCAGGAACTGGGACATCGGTGCGCCCACGCTTTTCGAGCTTTCGCGCACCGTCGGCGACTTGCCCGCCGGCACCTTGCTGGCTGCCGGCACAGCATGGCGCCGTGGCGACTTCAGGCAACAGCGTATCGAAGTCTTCGTCAGTCGCGACCACGGCAAGAGCTGGCACTACCGCAGCGATTGCGCGGCCGAGTCGCAGATGGGCAAGACTCCGGGGCACGGCATCTGGGAACCGGCATTCGCCATCGCCGGCAATGGCGACCTGGCGTGTTATTTCTCCGATGAACGGCCGTCGGCCCACGGTTACAGCCAGATCCTGGCGCACACGGTGTCCTCCGATGGCGGTCGCACTTGGGGGCACGAGGTCCGTGATGTGGCCATCAAGGACAACACGCAGCGCCCCGGCATGGCGACGGTGGTACATTTGCCCAACGGCCGTTACGCCATGACTTTCGAGGACTGCAAGCTAGGCCCCGGTTCCAGCCTTGACCCGGACGAGACGTGCTCGGTCTACTTCAAGACCTCGCCGGACGGCCTGGATTGGCGCCCTGCCTCGAACCTCGGACATCGCGTGCAGACACGCAGTGGTCAGCACTTCCTGCACACGCCGTACCTGGCATGGTCTGCGGCCGGTGGCAAGAACGGCACGCTGATCGTCTCCGGCCAGCGCATCGTGTCCGGCAGCGACGGTCACATCAAGGTGATCAAGCATGCCTCGGGGCGGGATCTGATGATCAACACCCATCTGGGCAACGGACCGTGGCGGAAAATTGCTGCGCCGTTCGTGGTCCGCCCGACCGGCGGCTATGACAAGGAGAAAGGTGAAACCGGCTGTCCCGGCTACAGTTCACCGCTGCTGCCTTTGAATGCGAGCGGGAGTTATCTGTACATGGCGGCAACGCGCATGCGCGGCGCACACGGTCGCTGCGAGGTTCGCTACGGCAGCGGCACGTTGCCGGCCCGCGCGCAGCTCACGCATTGAACACCCGCTGGCGGCGCAGCTGACCATCTCGTACAGGGGAAAGCGCCGGCGCCGGTGCCAGACTGGTCTCAGGATGACCTGGGGGCATGCGGCCGACCACCGCAGCATTTAAACGCGCGGAGGAGTGCGTGGGACGCCCCGTTGCGCCGCCGTGAACGTGCGCGATCGTCATGGCCGCAGCGCCGCGCGGGGGCGGCGCTGCGCTCAGTGGCAGCCAAAGAGACGCAGCGGCACGGCGGCCGCCATGGCGCTGTAGCCACGATCGTTCGGATGAAGGTGATCGCCGCTGTCGTACTCCGGGCGGATACGTTCGGGATGCGCCGGATCACGCATGGCGGCGTCGAAGTCGATCACTGCATCGTACTGCCCACTGTGGCGAATCCAGGTGTTGATCTGTTGCCGCGCCTGCTCGCCGGCCGTGGAATACGCGCCGGACGCCGCTGTGAAGGGCGTCAGCGTGGCCCCGTAGACGCGCAGGCCGGCGGCGTGCGCCTTGCGGATGATTTGACGCAGCCCCTGGATCACGTGGCGCGCGGTGGTGTCAGCGTCGATGCGGCCGCCGCGCGCCCTGGCCACCATGGTCGGTTCACCGATGTCGTTGATGCCACCCAGCACCACGACGTCATGGACACCGCTCTGTCCCAGTACATCGCGGTCGAAACGCTGCACCATGCTTTGCCCGGTGCCGTATGTGCCGTGATAGGCCGCCACCTGATTGCCATCGATGCCTTCGTTCAGCACGGTGCGTACACACTGATGCCCCGCTGCCTTGCGCAGCCGCCGCATCAACGCATCGGTGTAGCGCGCATTCGCATCGACACTGGACTGATAGCCGTTGGTGATCGAGTCGCCCAGGGCGACGATGACGCCCACCCCCGCCCGCGCCGTGACCTCGATGCCCGACAGCCAGTCGTCGCCGCCAATACGCTTCTGCACGGGCATGTCGGCTGCTTGGGTAAAGTCGCCCCTGGCCGAAATATAGTTACGCATCCTGGCATCCGGATGCCACGTGCGCGGTGTCACCTTGCCGCGCACGAACAGGCTGACCCCGAGCGATTCACCGGCCCGGATCGACATATGCACCGGATCGCTGAGGTAGGTTGCGCCGGCTGGAATCGTGACCTGGCGCCGACCACCAAAACGCAAGGCATGCAGGCTGGATCCGATCAGTGCCGGGCCAGCAGCCCTGGCACGCTTGCCGATACTGCTCGCGTCGATGTGCAGCGGATGCGTCCCGAACCGGTTGGAGATCCGGATGCGTACACGCGACCCCGGTGCCCCCGACTGCAGCATCATGCGCACCGTCTGGTAATCCAGAGCGGGCGTGGTCTGTGGCTGTTTCCTGTAGACCGCCGGCGGGATCGGCTCCTTCAGCATGGACGCGCTCCAGGCACCGATCCAGCGCCCACTTCCCGCAGACCCCGATGCCACGGCACCTTCATCACCCGAGGGCACGTGCAGCGGGACGCCGGGATCGACGGGATCACCGAGAACGGGCGCGCCCTTTGCATCGAAGTGCATCCGCTGCATGCGAATGTCCCTGCAGTCATATGCGGGCGAACACGTCGTGCGGTCGATGGCGTGGTAGAGATTCCAGTACTGCGTGCCATCCGGGGAGGGCACGAACACCACCGAACCCGGGCCGTAGACCCCGCCATGATGATCGAAGATCGGGCCGGATTTCGTCCATGAGGAGGGATTCAGGGGCGAGGCCCCCGGTGTCAGCGCGAGCAGCCCCACCGCATAATCATTGGCGATCCAGCTGGCGCTTGCCGAATAGGTGATGTAGGTGTGCCCGTCCCGGGTGTACCCCACGGGCCCTTCCTGAATGGGCTTGCCGCGTGTCTCCCACGGCCGGGTCGGCGTGGAGATGAATGCCGTCGGGCTGCTGATGTGCGTCGGATCGCGCAGGCGTGCCAGGCAGATGCGCTGCGGAAAGCGCGCATCGGAATGATTGGTACACGACCAGGTCAGATACAGCTTGCCATCGGCGGCCGTGAAGACATCGGGATCGATGGCCCAATGGTCGGTGGAGTCCTCCAGGCGTCCGTGGGGCAGTCCGGTATGCGCCTCCTTGAACGGCCCCAGGGGGTTGTCGGCACTCAGGACGTACAACCGGTGGTGGTCGTTGTCGCCATCGTCGGCGGCATAATAGATGTACCAGCGGCCCTTGATGTGATGCAGCTCGGGCGCCCAGACATCGTGCGCATTCGGAGTGCTGGCGTCGGCGTGGTTCCATACGCCGATCCAACGTGCCTTGGCCAAACCGGTCAAGGTGCGTGCATGCTTGACGCAGATATCGGCGATACCGCAGTTGGAGGCCGAATAGTAATAGACCCCGCGGTACCGGGTCACCCAGGGATCGCCACCCTTGAACAACGGATTGACAAACGTGGCCCCGGGCGCCGGGTGTGCCGCCAGCGGCGCCGACGCAACCAGCGCACCGACTGCCATGAGAAGAGCAAACACGTACCGCAACGGCGGCTGATTCCGACGGTATCCACCTGTCCGACCGCACCGGCGCAATGCCGGTGCGGTCGGACAGGTGGCCTTGTCAGCAACCGGATTCACAACTTGAGCCGCACCCCCAATCCGACCGAACGGTCCTGATAGCGCAGATCCTGCGGCAACGCCTTGCCGGATCCCGCGTAGGAGTGGAAGACCGCATGATTGAGGTTCGTGGCATTCAACACCACGGTGAGATTCTTCGTGAGGTCATAGCTGAGCGACAAATCCAGCATGTTGGCGGACTGATCATGCATCTGCGCGTTACCGCCGATCACATTTCCCCCTGCGAGGAAGAACTCCGGGTAACGGCTGCGGTAATTGTAGGCAAGCCGTGCAGAGACGCCGTACTTCTGATACAGCAGTATCAGGTTGTAGTTGTTCTTGGACACATTCTGGAACGGCCGGGTGATGAAACCGTCACCTGTGGGGTTCGGCGTCTTGAGCGCACTCTGGATACGCGTGTAGTTGGCCTGCAGGCCCAGGCCACTCAGCGGACCGGGCAGGAAGGTGAAGAACTGCGTGTAGGCCAGTTCCGCGCCATCCAGATGCCCCTGACCCGAGCTTTGCGGACCGGAGATCAGGTAATTGGTGCCGTTGATGGTTTCCTCGCGGGAATAGTTCTCGATATAGCCGTTGATGTCATGATAGAAGACAGCCCCGGTCAACGAGCCCACGTCGCTGAAATACCATTCCAGCGAAGCATCGTAGTTGTCGGACTTGATGGGTTTCAGGTTCGGATTGCCGCCCCCGCCGGTGGCGATGGTATTGGCGGTGGCCGGGCTCAATGTCAGCGACGGATTGAGCTGACCGAAGCCAGGATAGGAGATGGTCTTGCCTGCCGACAGACGCATCTTCAGGTCGTTCGTCAGGTGCAGGTTGAACGTGGCATTGGGCAAGACGTTGTTTTCGTCGGTCCCCTGGCTGGTCGGCGAATACAGACCGGTCGCAGTGTCAAAATCATAGGCATTGAGATTGCGCTTGACCTTGTTCACGCGCAAACCGATCACACCGTTGTACGGCAGACCGAACAAGTCATTGGCGTAGTTGATCTGGAAGTAGGCCGAATAGACCTTCTCGCCAATATTGAAGAACTGCCCCTTCTGCGAGGGCAACTTGCCATCCGCCAACCCGTAATAATTGCGCAGGCCATTCTTGTTGTTTATCAGATAGTCGTAGCACCCGCTGAGGGCACCGTCGGCAACGGAACCGTCACGTGGGATCGGACAGAAATACGAAGATCCAAAGCGGGCCAACACATTGTTGGCTGGATTGGGAGCACCGTTGGGCAGGTAGGCGCCGCCAGGAGGAAACTGATCGAACTGGGCGCCCTGGGCCGTGGTATCGGTTTTAGCATAACGCAGCCCGAAATCGATCGAGCTGAAGAAGTTGCCACCGATGTAGTAGTTGCCATCGCCGCGCCAGGCATCCTGCGTTGCCGCGTTGTTGTTCCACTGCTGATACAGCCCGTTCAGGTAATACTGGGACGGGTCGCGCTGCGTGTTGCCGGCAAGCCCCCAGGTATTGGGATACTTGTAGTAGGTGGTGAGCGGCTGGTTGTATGCATCGATGAATGTGTCGATGACGAAATTCTTGACCTCGTAGCTCGAGGACGTGCGGCTCAGGTCGGTGGACAGCTTGAGATCGCCGCTATGCCACTTCGCACCAATGGAATTCTGGATATTGTGACCGTGCTCCTGACGTGCCTGGGTGCTGGTGGCCGCATAGTAGTTGCCGGTGAATTGCGCGCTGGTCAGCGGACAGATCGTTTGCCCCTCATAAGGCGAGCCGTTCTGCCCGTCCGGAAAGCAGCTGCCGCTCACCGAGAACTGGGAAGGCGGCACGCGGTTCTGCGGCCCTGAGAAATAGTACGTCTGGTTGTAGTGGTCCGAATTCCACGTGTAGAGACCTTCCATGTAGATCTCCGTGTTGTCATTGGGCCGCCATTGCAGAGCGTAGTTGGTCTCCGGACGCTGGCGATAACCAACGTTGTAGTTGGCGCCATACTGATTGTTTCCGACCACCAGGTTGCCGTTGTTCGTGCGCACCGGATTGCCGGACCCATCCGTGAGTACACTCGTCAGGTTGTCGTCCACATAGGAGACGTTGTAGTCATAGTGCAGCGTGGTGATGCCGGCATTCAGCAGGGCGCCGAACTCGCCCGCGTCATCGGTCTTCCAGCGGTCACTGACCAGGAAACTGGCGGTGGGATCGGTATGGTTGCCGTATTTCTGGTGCGTTTCGGTCAACGTGGCGGCGATCTTTTTGCCCTTGAAGTCGAACGGACGGAAGGTATCGATATCCACGGTCCCGGCAATGCCCCCGGCCACCATGTCGGCTCCGGTCGATTTGTAGACCTTCAGGGCCCTGACAGCCGTCGCCGGCAGATCCTGGAATGCGAACTGGCGCCCGCCCGAACTGATGATCTGGCGTCCGTTCAACGTCGTGACCACGTTGGGCAGGCCGCGCACCACCACCGAATTGGTCTCGCCCTGGAAACCCTGTGCAACCTGCACGCCGGTGACGCGTTGCAGCGCGTCCGCCACGCTGTTGTCCGGCAGCTTGCCGATGTCCTCGGCCACCACCGCGTCGACAATCATGCGGGAATCACGCTTGATGGTCTGCGCGCTCTGCAGGCTTTTCATCAGCGACGAGGTCACGGTGACGGTCTCCAGCTGCGTCGCCGATTTCTCTGCGGACGATGCTGCCTTGGCCTTCCGGGACTTCTTTTTGGTCGCGGCGGTATTGGACGATGTTGTCGTCTGAGCGCCCTCGCTGGCGGAATTTTGCGATGCCGACAAGGGCGTCGCCGCCTGCGCCTGGCCCAACGATGCCGCGATCATGGCCGCCAGCAAAGAAACCGAGTAACGGGTGCCGTTCATTTTGTGCCTCCCCTCTTCAAGGTTGGATACCCGGGTATCCCAATGGATGTGTGGACAATGGATGCGCCTGGGTCAATTACTTCGACGTGGTGACACCATGCCATAAAGTTTCCGTTTTGTCATACCATAATATAATCGACTGGAATAGGCGGTTCCAATGCCCGCTCCAGCCTCCGCTGTGGCCGGCTCAGCCCTTCCACACCGACGAGCGAGAACAGCCGCCTGCCCGGATTCAACTCAACGGCTCAGGCAGTGATCACCCGCGGGCAGTCAGTGCGTTGCTGCTCTCATGTGCATGCCAGCCGCCGGTGTCAGCGCCTTCAATGGCACCTCCCCCTTGGGTGAATGCGTCAATGCTCGGATGATCCGTGCTTCGCGCTTGCGGTAAGGCGTCCCGTCCTTGTGCAGCAGGTCGTGGAACCAGATGGTCGGCTGTTGCAGCGTGTACGGGCGCTGCCAGGAATTCCACGGCAGGTTGGTCTGGGTCTTGCCCTTGACGAAACCCCAGTTGACCATGCCCACGTTCAGGCGCTTGCCGATGGGCAACTCGTTGTCGATGGTCGAACCGGCGCTCCGCGCCATGTATTCGGTACAGATGATGGGCCGGCCGTACGTGCGCAGCTGCTTGATGCGCGCCAGGAACTTCTCGGGAAAGTTGTATTCGTGGAACGAGATCACGTCCGATTGTGTCAGCTGCGTACGTTCCACGGCATTGAGGTTGTGCAGGTTCGAGTGTGCCCAGCTGCCGTCATGCCAGACGGCGCTGGTCAGCGGCTGATCGGGGTGCTGGCTGCGGGCCCACGCGAAGACCTTGGGCAGCAGCGTCGCGACACGCTGGAACTTGTCCTTCGGTTCCTGCGCGCCGTAGTCACCGCCGCCGGGGTTGTCCGGCTCGTTCCACACGTCCCAGGCCAGCACGCGCTTGTCGTGGGCGAAGCTGCCGACGATGTCCTTCACGTAGGCTTCCAGCTTCGCGTAGCTGGAGGGGTCGTCCAGCATCTTCGCGCCCGGGGCCTGCACCCATCCGGAGTTGTGCACCCCGGGGATGGGCGGATGCTGCGGACCCAGTTTCGGATCCGGATCCCAGCACGAATCGAACAGCACGAAGATGGGCTTGATGTGGTGCCTGGCGGCAATCTTCAGGAAGGTGCGGATGCGCTGCTTGAATCCTTTCGGATCCTTCTGCCACAGCAGGTTGTGCAGGAACACGCGCATGGTGGTCATGCCCAGTTTCTGCGCCCAGCCCAGCTCCTGATCGATGCGTTGCGGATCGAATGTCGCCGCCTGCCACATTTCGAGCTCGTTGATGGCATCCGACGGCACGTAGTTGCTGCCCACGACCCACGGTTGCTGCGCGTACCAGGCATCGGCCCTGGACCTGGCCCAGCGCCGGGCCGGGGCAGCATGCCCCGCTGGAACGACCAGAGCCATGCAGACAGCGATCAACAATGCGATTGCGATGTGTTTCATTCTTTTCCCCGAGGCTGCGGTGGCATGCTTGAAGACGGCGTCGGCTTGCCTCCATGGGCCGTGTCACCCATTGTTCTTCAGCACAGTGATTGATGTTCGGACAGGGCGTCAGTGCGCGCCCGGCCCTGTCGTTCAGGGCGCCATGGAATGCGCCTTGTCCACCGAAAAACGATAGATGATGCGGTTCTCGTAGGTCTGCCCGGGTGCCAGTCGCGCCGATCCGAAAGACGGGTGGTTCGGGGTATCCGGAAACAGCTGCGGCTCCAGCACGAAGGCATCGCCCTGGCGATAGATGTGACCGGACTTGCCCACCGTGGTGCCATCCAGGAAATTGCCGGAGTAGAACTGCAGGCCCGGCTTCCTCGAATATAGTGTCAGCACCCGTCCGCTGTGCGGATCCTCGACCCGCGCCACCCGACGCGGCCTGGCGCTCGCCTTGCGGCTGATCACCCAGTTCATGTCGTAACCATGGCCCAGCAACAGCTGCCGCGAATGGCCGTCACGAATGTCCTGCCCGATCGGCTTGGCGTGGCGGAAATCGAACGGCGTTCCGGCCACGGAGCGGATTTCCCCGGTGGGAATCTGCGTCTTGTTGACCGGCGTGATGGAGGCCCCGGCAATCATCAGGCGCTGATCCATCACGCTGCCGCTGCCTTCGCCATCCAGGTTCCAATAGGTATGGTTGGACAGGTTGACGATGGTGGGTTTGTTGGTGGTGGCGCGCTCGTCGATCGTCAGCTGGTTGTTGTCGCCCAGCGTGTAGGTCACATTCACCGTGAGGCGCCCCGGATACCCCTGGTCGCCCTGCGGACTGATGTAGCGCATGGTCACGGATGCGTTCTTGCCGGGCGTGGTCTTGACCACCTTCCACAACTGCATGTCGAACCCCTTCTTGCCGCCATGCAGCGAATTGGGGCCGTCGTTGATCGTGAGCTGGTAGGCCTTGCCATCCAGGGAGAAGCGACCCTTAGCGATACGGTTGGCATAACGGCCCACGGTGGCGCCGAAATATTGCCGTTTCGCAAGATACCCTTTCATGGTGTTGTAACCGAGCACGATGTCGGCCGGCTTGCCGTTGCGGTCGGGCGTGACGATCGACTGCACGCGCGCACCGTAGGTAATCACCCGCACCCGGATGCCATGGGCATTGCTCAGAGTCACGGCTTCGACCTTGCGGCCATCGCTCAGCGTGCCGAACGTGGATCGGTGCGCACTGCCAGCCGCGCTCACCGCGGGATATGCCAAAGGCAATACACAAAGAAGACCCGCCACCCATCGTGCTCTCATCATCATGGATTCCTGTTCAGCATGGGCCGGATTCCGGCAACGGCGTCATAGCAGCATATAATATGATGAATGACAAGTATCCAGGGCGCCCCATCAGCGCAGCACGGGCCACCGCGTGTGACGGACGCGCCGGCCGGGCGCCCAAGAACCCGGCCTTGAGGCAAGGGACGCAGCCGCCCGCTTGCGGAAACGCAGGCAGGTGGACTGTCGGCAAGCAGGCGGATCTGTCACTGGCACTTCTTGATCCGCCTTCCCGCTCACCGGGTGACCGATTTCACCAGCGCCACGACGCCGCCGGATTGCCGCGGAACAGGCTCACCGATCCCAGGTTCATCAACGGCGTCCAGAAGTACAGGTTGTGCCCACCCCTGCAGCCGGTGCCATCGGTGACCGTGGTCAGGTCGTAGTGATCGCTCCTGATGCGCCGGTCGAAGCACTGCAGGTCACTGTTGTCGTAATGCACATGCTCGGCGCTGCTCCAGGGGTCGACGGAGGTCAGGTTGCCGGAGGCATCGAAGTTGTAGTGCACCGCGGGCGTCACCGCATTGCGGTAGGTATCCTGAAAGACCAGCCGGCCGTCGAAATAGCGCTGCCGCGTGCGCAGGTAGGCCTGGGTCGCGCTGATGTCCAGGGCTTCCAGCCCGTCATTGCCGACATGGTCGTTGTAGTCGAACGTCAGCGGAAAGCGATAGTTGCGCCGTGTCTGCTCCCGGATCAGGCCGAACAGTCCGCTCACCGTGGTCTGCACGTGCACCCGCGTGAGCTGGTTCAACTGCTGGCGGAACTGCGTGTCGCTGATGGTGAAGTGCTGCACGCTGCTGAAGTCGACGTGTTGGTGCACGCTGGTGTCGACGCGTCCATGGGACGTGTCGACGTAGCCGGCAATGCTGAAATCGCGCGTCGAGGTGGTGCTGACCGTGGTCTGGCCATTGCCCGTGTGGTCGATGCTGTCGGTCTGCCCGGGGTCGGCCGTGAGCGTGTTGCGCTGCAGCGCACCGCTGATGGTGCTGCGGTGCGGATCCTGGTAGATCAGCAGATTGGCCACGGTAGCGAAATGGTCGCCGGCATGGGTCACGCCCAGATCGATGGTGTGCGGCTGGCCGTCGTCCAGCTGCGCGGCGAATGGCGTCAGGTTGATCCGGAACGGCTTGAAGTTCAGCGTCTGCACGCCCGGGATCGGTCGCCACAGTGCGGGACTGACGCCCCCGGTGTAGATCCACGGATACACCGGCGCCACGCCGGCAGGCTGGCCGTCGATGTACACCAGCGTCTGGCGGAATCCGGAGCCGCCACAGGACTGCAACTGGTCCGCCACGCTGTCGGGCACGCACAATTCCCAGAACTCGTCGCTGGCCTGGCTCTGCGCGAACACGTCCATGTAGATGGCCACCATGTTGCGCGGCAAGGTCAGCGTGCGTCCGGCCTGCGGGGTACCGGGGCTGACGTTGTTGACATCGCCATCCGGATTGCTCGACAGCGATACCACCGCGTCCGGCACCTGCGGCGCAGGGCCGGGATAGAACACCAGCTTGGCACTGCCGGTGATCACCCCCGTATAGGTGCTGTTGACGATATTGCCCAGCAGCGTGCGGCCGTCATGCGACTTGCGCAGCCAGGCGCTGTAATCGGTCAGGTCGCGCTGCACATGCCACTGGGGCGCCACCTCCGCCGAGGGTTCCTGCGTGGTGCCGAAGAACACGTTCACGTCGCCCAGCCAGATGCTGGCCGTGCGGTCGAACTGGCGCCCGGCGCTGACCGAATAATCGGCCTCCAGCACCACCCGCGCCCAAGGGCCGCGGCAGCGCGCCGGCGGCGTGTAGCTGAACGTCTTGGGTGTGAAGTTGGTGAAATCCACATCCGTGAACAACGGCACCGTACACGGCCGGCTGTGCGGCACCGGAAGATCCGGTACTGCCGTGGCCACACCGGTGGTCCCGGGTGCGGGTGGATCGGACCCATTGCCCGCCCCGGCCCATGCGGGCATCGCGCAGACAGCACAGAACAGGGCCGGCACCAGCACGCATGCCCACCGCTTCGCATATCGACTCTTCATCGCCGTGTCTCCCCCGGCCGGGACGATGACGCCAGGACTGCACGCGCACGCAGCGGCCGTATCTCGCAGTGAATACTTGGCCGGCCCCTGATCGACCCCAAGGACATCCGCCGCTCCCACCCGCAGATGCCGCACCACCGAGATTAGTCGCCATCGCCTGCGGCTGACAAGCCGCAGCCCGGAGTGGCCTCAGTATTCGACGCCGCCCTGCCGCGGAGCACCTCGCCGGATCCGCTGACGTATTCTCCTGAAGATATCGTAACCGGGAGCCCCTTGGGGGCAGTGTGTTCAGGCTATGGACGGCATCGGCTCGACACCCGTTCATGCGGGCGCGCTCACTATCAACGTGCGCATTCCGCGCTTACCGAGGTACCCGGTCATGGGACACCAACCGCAAGACCACAAACCCGCCAATCAGTCCGGAAAGGACCAAATGCGCGCTCCCGGCAAGCCGGCCGGCCAGAAGCCGGGGCAGCAACCCTCCGGCCACAAGCAAGGCGGCAGCCAGGAGCCACGGGGCAAGAACAGGCCCAGCTGAGTCGCCTGGCGCGACCCACCGCGTTTCATGATCCCGAGGCCGGCCGCCTGCGACCGGCCTCTCTTCATGTCATGCGATGACTGCGCGGCCACGGCACCCTACAGAATCGTCCAAGCGGGCCCATGCATGCCGCCACCGATGATCTTCCATATGCCGCTGCCCGGCGCTCCCGGCTGGCCGCCGCATTGCGCTACAACGGCTGCCCGTGTGGCCGGCGAGCCCGGCGACGCCCGCGGCTCTGCCGCGCTCAGGGGCGGAACGTCAGGCTGTTGCGCCAGTCCGTGCTGGTATCCCAGTCGAAGGTCTCTGCGGGCGTGGCGGGGCTCGGTATCTGCTGACTCCTGCCGGGCTGCACCCAGCCCTGATCATCGTAATGGTTGCTTTCCACGTCCCAATGCAACCATTGCGCCTTGCCTTCGCTGTCAATGGCCCATGCCCTGGCTTCGTCCGGAGCCTTGCTCCAATCCACTCGGTCGTGTCCAGCCATGATGTCTCTCCACGTGTCAGTGATTCACCTTTGATAGAACACAAACGGCGTACGCCGCAAGCCTTGCGCGGCGCCCGGTTGCCTGCCGTTAACGCCAGCGGCCGGGCCCCTTGCCATTCACTTCCGGTGCCATTTGTCGTCGTCGCCCTTGCTGTAGGAGGATTTCACCGCGGACCATGCCACGCGGTGGGCGGTTTCTTCGCGCGAGGCGTCACCCCGCCGGTCGTCGGGATCGGCATATTCGTCCCAGGCGTCGTTGAACGCCTCCTTGTAGATTTCCTGGGCGTGCTTGGGCAGGGGGCCGCGCACTGAATCGGGCAGTTGGCTGATGCTCTTGTATGGCATGGCGTCATTCCTCCACTGGGATGTGATATGCCCCGTTCCCGCAGAGTCCAGCATGACTGCGCAAAGGTGAGATGCATGTATGCGTCCGCGCCCGCGCGTGTCGCCCGGCTGAACCGTGCGGGCAAGTCGGTGCGTGCTTCGCTCCATGTTCACCGTGGGCGTGGAAAAGTGGGGATTCATCCGTACGGAGCCGCACCATGTCCAGCCGAGACGACGCACGCCAGACCATCTGGAACCTCATCAAGGACAGCCGCATTGGCATGCTCACCACGGAAGACCGGGGACGTCTGCGCAGCCGGCCCATGGGCCTGTGCCAGAACGATTTCGACGACGGCTGCCTGTGGTTCTTCACCCGCGCCGATTCGCCCAAGGCACAGCAGGTGGACGCCGATCATCAGGTCAATGTGGCCTTCAGCAACGTCGACGATGGCAATTTCGTCTCCATGGCGGGCCGCGCCGAGCGCATCGACGACCGTGCCGCCATCGACGTGCACTGGAACGCCATGGTCAAGGTGTGGTTCCCCGACGGCAAGGACGACCCGCAACTGCAGCTGCTGAAGGTGCACGTGGACCAGGCCGAATACTGGGATGCCCCGTCCTCGCGCATGGTGGTGGCATTCGACTACCTGAAGGCACGGGCCACGGGTGAGCAGCCGGACATGGGCGAGAATCGCAAGCTGGATCTGGATTGACGATACGTCACGTCGCTCCACGAAGGGCACGGACCGCGGGAGAGCACGCAACACGTGACGCACTGCGGGAAAGCCGTCCCTGATCGGCGCGGCGGCGATGCCGTAAGATCATCCGCCCCCTCTGTCTCAGGAGACTGTCCATGCCCCTTTCCCGCTGGTTGCTCTGCGCCTTCAGTCTGGCCGCGATGGGATCGATCGCCATGCCGGCCGCCGCAAGACCGTTGCGCGTCATGACCTTCAACGTGCGCGTGCCGCTGAAATCGGACGGCATCAACAGCTGGCAGCATCGCCGCGACCTGATGGTGCGCACCATCCGCGAGGAACATCCCGATGTCATGGGCACGCAGGAGCTGCACAAGCGTCAGGGCGACTACATCGTCGGCAAGCTGCCCGGCTACGCCTGGTTCGGCGAGGGCCGTCGCGGCGGCAGCGGCGACGAGCACATGGGCGTGTTCTATCGCAAGGACACCCTGAAGGTACTCAAATCCGGCAACTTCTGGCTGTCCGACACGCCGCGCAAGCCCGGCAGCATCTCCTGGGGGCAGCCCTACCCGCGCATGGTCACCTGGGCGCTGTTCAAGGTGAAGGCCAGCGGCAGGACCTTCTACTTCTATGACACCCACCTGCCCTACCGCAAACAGGACGTCGCAGCACGCATGAAAAGCGCCGCGGAGATTCTCCAGCACATGAAGGAACTGCCGGAGGATATTCCGTTCGTGCTCACCGGGGATTTCAACGCCACGCCCGCCAGTCCGGTACACGCCCGGCTGACCGCGGCGCTGCATGATGCGTGGCTGAGCGCGCCGCACCATGAAGGTCCGAAGCTCACCTTCCACAATTTCACCGGCTCCCCCACGCGACGCATCGACTGGATCCTGTATCGCGGGCTGCGCGCAAAGGACGTGCGCACCGTCACCACCCATCAGGGCAAACGCTACCCGTCGGACCATTTCCCGGTCATGGCCACACTGGCGTGGCCGAAGGCGCACTGAGCATCTGCCACGCGAATCCGGTGGAGGTCGCTCAGCGCTCGACCTCCCGCGGATAACGCAACTTCCACTGCGCGCGCAGCCGGTCCATGGTGCGGGCGATGGCCACTGTTTCGTCCAGCGGCATGATCGCGGATTCGGTGGCGCCGTCGCGTAGTGCCTGCATCACCGCCATCGCCTCATAGCCGTAGCCGTTGCCCTGCAACGGATAGTCCATGCGCTCCGGCTGCGCACCGGGGCGTTCCACGACCAGCGTCTGCGGCCGATAGAACGGCGCTGCGACGCGGATCAGCCCCCGCGTGCCGGAAATGACGGCCTCGCACGGCGTGCGCGTGCGGATCGCGCTGTACAGCATGGCCAGCGCGCCGTTGCCGTAGCGCAACACGTAGCCGCCCTGCTCGTCGACGCCGGTCTCGCCGAGATGCGCCAGACTGGTGGCCTGCGCCGGCTCGCCGAAGACCTGCGACGCCAGGGCGAGTGGATAGATGCCCACATCCAGCAATGCGCCGCCGGCGGTACCGAGATCGAACAGCCGGTGCTGCGGATCGACCTCTGCCCGGAAACCGAAATCAGCGAACAACGCCCGCGGCTCTCCCACCACGCCCGCCTCCAGCATCTCGTGCAATGCCCGGCCGGCCGGCAGGAACCGGCTCCACATCGCTTCCATCAGGAACACGCCCCGCCGCCGCGCCAGCGCGACCAGTTCGGCCGCTTGCGCCGCGTTCAACACCAGGGGCTTTTCGCACAGCACCGCCACCCCGGCCTCCAGGCACTGGCGCACTGCCAGGGCATGCGCCGGATGCGGCGTGGCTATATACGCCACATCCACCGCCGCCTGCGCCAGCATGTCGGCAACGCTTTCATGCGCCGTCTCGGCATGGAAGCGCTGCGCAAAGGCCCGGGCACGCCGTGCGCTGCGCGAGACCACCGCCGCCAGCCGCGCGCCAGGCACGTGCTGCAGATCAGACACGAACGTGCCGGCGATGTTGCCCGGACCGACCACGGCCCATGCCACGTCACCATTGCGGACGTCTCCGTGCGCTGCACGGCTGCTCGCGATCGCCATCATGCACCTCTTGCGTTGACCGGGAAGACGGGTTTCCACGCACCACGCGAAGCAGCGACTTTACGTGAGATTCACCGGCAATGCCTATTCTGGAGCGGATGCCTTTCCGTCTCACGCACCCGTGAAGCACCCGCGTCCGCCGGACGGGCTGGCGTGGCGAACGGAGCCGCTTCGCGAAGCCCCATCCACAGCAGCAAAAGCCGCCAGCAGCGGCATGAATCCGGAAAGCGCGTGGTGGTCATCCACGTGTGCACCGCCTTCGTGATCTGGCGCCAGCCGGCACACGACCGACCTCTTCGCGGCGCCTCGAAACAACGGGCTCCGGGCGCAAAACGTGATTGATGAAAGAAGGACCATCACCCAGTGTCCATAGCCAGACGCTATTTCTGCCATAAGAACAATCAACTGTCTTGCGCTGCCTTGCCAGGACTAAGCTCGAGCAATGACGCTGCATCCGGAACACCCATGACCCTGCACGATCATCACGCCGTGCATCGGATCCACCGGCACCGCCGCGCCCACCGGGCGCGGCCGCCGGCACCCCCGCGACACGGCGTGACCGCACTGCAACTCCCCTTCCTGCATCCCGCCAATGGAGAACCGAGATGACAAACAATGACCGCAAGCCCACCACCACCGAAGCCGGCATTCCAGTCTCCAGCGACGAGCATTCGCTGACCATCGGCCCCGACGGCCCCATCGTCCTGCACGACCATCACCTGATCGAGCAGATGGCCCACTTCAACCGCGAGCGCATTCCCGAGCGCCAGCCGCACGCCAAGGGCAGCGGCGCCTTCGGTCATTTCGAAGTGACCGACGACATCAGCAAGTACACCAAGGCCAAGGTCTTCCAGCCGGGCACCCGAACCGACGTGCTGGCGCGTTTCTCCACCGTGGCCGGCGAGCGCGGCAGCCCGGATACCTGGCGCGACCCGCGCGGCTTCTCGCTGAAGTTCTATACCAGCGAAGGCAACTACGACATGGTCGGCAACGATACGCCGGTGTTTTTCGTCCGCGACCCGCTGAAGTTCCAGCAGTTCATCCGCTCGCAGAAGCGCCGCGCCGACAACAACCTGCGCGACCATGACATGCAGTGGGATTTCTGGACACTGTCGCCGGAATCGGCGCACCAGGTCGCCTGGCTGATGGGGGACCGCGGCATCCCCCGCACCTGGCGCCACATGAACGGCTACACCAGCCACACCTACATGTGGATCAACGAGGAGGGCGAGAAGTTCTGGGTCAAGTACCACTTCAAGACCGATCAGGGGATCGAGTGCTTCACCCAGGAAGAGGCCGACAAGATGGCTGGCGAGGACAGCGATTACCACATGCGCGACCTGTTCGACGCCATCAAGCGCGGCGACCATCCCAGCTGGACGCTGCACGTGCAGATCATGCCGTTCAAGGATGCCGAAACCTACCGCTTCAATCCGTTCGACCTGACCAAGGTGTGGCCGCATGGCGACTACCCGCTGATCCGGGTCGGCAAGCTCACCCTTGACCGCAACCCCACCGACAACCACACCGAGATCGAGCAGGCCGCGTTCGAGCCCAACAACCTGGTGCCCGGCATCGGCATCAGCCCGGACAAGATGCTGCTGGCGCGCGTGTTTTCCTACGCCGATGCGCACCGCGCGCGGCTGGGCGTCAACTACAAGCAGATTCCGGTCAACGCGCCGCAGGTGCCCGTGCACAGCTACAACAAGGACGGCGCCATGCGCATCAAGAACGTCTCCGATCCGGTCTACGCGCCCAACTCCAAGGGCGGTCCCAAGGCCGACACCGAGCGCTATCCGGAAACCGGCACCTGGGAATCTTCCGGCGACATGGTCCGTGCCGCCTACACGCTGCACGCGGAGGATGACGACTTCGGCCAGGCCAACGCGCTGGTCACCAAGGTGATGGACGATGCCGCACGGGAGCGTCTGGTCTCCAACGTCATCGGCCACCTCAAGGACGGCGTCACCGAGCCCGTGCTCGAACGCGCCTTCGAATACTGGCGCAACATCGACCCGGGCATCGGCGAACGCATCGAGAAGGGATTCCGCGAGAGCTGATCGGCGGCACGCGCCGGTTTCGCCGGAATCCATGATGAAAGAGCCGGGGCCATCGGATGACCCCGGCTCTTTCATCGCTGCGCACAGATCACGCGGGCGGGGTTGGCACCCCTCTTTGAACGCACCTCCCGAGGCGGGATTTGCCGACGCGGATGCTATTGTCCTGCATTGTACTCTTTGCCAAGGAAGTCCAGCCATGCCCTGTCGCCGCGTCACATACGTCCTGGCCTCACTTGCTGTGCTGCTGGTTCTGGCCAGCCCCGTCGCCTCCGCGGCATCCTCTGTGCCCACCGCCAAGATCGACAAGATCGCGCATGCGGCGCTGGCCAACAGCGGGGTGCCCAGTGCCTCCATCGCCGTCGTGCACAACGGCAAGATCGCCTACGTGCACGCCTACGGCAACGCGCGACTCGATCCGAAGACCGCGGCGACACCCTCGATGCGTTACAGCATCGGCTCGATCAGCAAGCAGTTCACCGCCGCCGCGGTGCTGATGCTGCAACAGCAGGGCAGGCTCAGCCTCGACGACACGGTCGGCAGATATTTCCCCCATCTCACCGACGCCGACCACATCACGTTGCGGCAACTGCTGTCGCACACCTCCGGCTATCAGGATTACTGGCCGCAGGATTACGTGCCGCCGGAGATGCTCAAGGCCACCACACCCCGATACATCATGGATACGTCGGCCAGGAAGGCGCTCGATTTCGCCCCGGGCGCGAAGTGGCAGTACAGCAACACCAACTACGTGATCGCCGGCGCCATCGTTAAAAAGCTCACCGGCAAGACACCGTTCCAGTTTCTCCAGCAGCACGTGTTCCAGCCGCTGGGCATGCAGGACGTCTACAACAACAACCTGCATGCACTGCCTGCCAGCGATGCGCGCGGCTACCATCGTTATGCGCTGGGACCGCTGCGTCCCGCGCCCAAGGAAGGCGTGAACTGGTTGTCCGCGATGGCCGAGCTGTCCATGACGTCGCGCGATCTCGCCACGTGGGACATGGCGATGCTGCACCACGCCCTGCTCAAGCCCTCCTCATGGCACGCCATGCAGACCGAGGTGCGGCTCAACGACGGACTGGGCTCGGGCTACGGTCTGGGGGTGTTCGTCGGCCGTCTGGACGGCCATCGCATGATTTCGCACGATGGCGAGGTTTCGGGCTTCACCGACACCAATCTGGTCTTTCCGGACAACGGCGATGCCGTGGTGGTCCTGACCAACCAGGATGCGGTCGGCACCTCCGGCGTGATCGCGCGCAAGATCGCCAAGGCCCTGTTCGCGCAGCATGACCCGGCGGCGGGAAAAGCCCTGGCGCAGGCGCGGCGCATCTTCAAGGAACTGCAGCACGGCCACATCGACCGCACGCTGTTCAGCGCCGACGGCAATGCCTATTTCGATGCCACCGCCCTGCATGACTACAGGACCAGCCTGGCGCCGCTGGGCACGCCTACGGCATTCGTCCCGCACGGCACGCACAAGCGCGGCGGCATGCAGATGCGCGCCTACCGGGTCTCGTTCGCCACGAAGACACTGTCCGTCACCACCTACACGCTACCGAACGGCAAGCTGGAACAGTACATCGTGTCGTCCACGGATTGACGCCGCCGGCCCTGGCCGGGCACGGCCGTCACGAGTCACCGCCCCTCCCCGCCACGTCCTTCGACCCATGAACACACCCGACCGCGACATCAAGCAGGCCTGCCGATTCGTGCTCTCGCGGCAGCTGCCACCTACCGCTGCGGACACCCTGAGGCATCTTGCGTCACATGCGGCCGCCGAGGATGCCATCGACCTCTACGGAGCCGGCGGTGCCATCGCCCGGCTCGAGCAGGCCACCACCGAGCGCCTCGGCAAACGGGCCGGCCTGTTCTTCATCAAGGGCGTCACCGCCCAGCTCTGCGTGCTGCGCGCATATGCCGAATCACGCGGCTGCCGCAACGTCGTCATCCACCCGCTGAGCCATATCGGCATGGACGAAGCGGGGGCCATCGAATGCGTGGCCGGTCTCCACGCCATCCGCCTGGGGCGGTTCATGCCGTTCACGGCCACGGCGCTGGCTGCCATCACCGAACCGCTCGCCGCGGTGGTGGTGGAGCTGCCGCTGCGCCGCGCCGGCCACCTGCTGCCGGAGATGGACGCGCTGCGGGAGATCTCCGCGTGGTGCCGGGCCCGCGCCATCCCGCTGCATTTCGATGGCGCACGGATCTGGGAGGCCGCGGCCGGCTACGGCATCTGCGAGGCTGAACTGGCCGCATTGGCGGACAGCGTGTATGTCTCGTACTACAAGGGGCTGGGCGGCCTCGGCGGCGCCATGGTGGCAGGCACGCCGGAATGGATCGAGGCGCTGCGGGTATGGAAGACCCGTTACGGCGGTGACCTGTTCACCGCCTATCCGCAGGCCATTTCCGCACTGCAGGGGCTGGAGACACGCGCACCGCGCCTGCCGGAATTCGTGCGGCGCGCGCGCACGCTGGCCGCGGCGCTGGGCGATCTTGCGGGCCTGACGGTGCATCCGGATCCACCGCATACCAACGCGTTCCAGGTGTGGCTGGCGGGCTCCGCAACGGACCTGACCACGCGCCACCGCCGGTTTGCCGCCGAGCACAAGGTGTGGCTGTTCGATGCCTTCAGCGAAGCCCCCCTGGCCCACCATTCCATGGCAGAAATCGAAATCGGCCCGGCGTCGGATCACTACACCGTCGAGCAGGCCGTGGACGCGCTGCGGCAATTCATGACCTATTGACAGCACTGCCCCGTGCAGCGAAGAGGCGCGCCGGGAGCAGACGCCGGTGCCGGTAAAGCGGCGTCAGGCAACCATGCAAACCCGTCACCTTTTTTTGCCACTGCGCCGGGTATTCTGGCAACGGATATTCATGAACACGGGCATGCGCGCAAGCATCGGGCATGCCGCGAACGTGGTAATTTCACTGCATGGTGACGCTGCGAGGGAATGACCCATGACACACGGATCCACCGCCCGACTGCTCGTCCTGTCGCTCATCCTTGGCATTGCCGCCGGCGCACTGACCGCCTGCTCGCAGACCCCGCAGGAGAGGTACAAGCACGCCAACGAGCAACTGCAGCAAGCGCAGAAGAACCGCAACCAGGCGCAGAAAAAGGTCAACGCGAAGCAGGCGGAACTGGCGAAAAGCCAGGAAAAACTGAACAAGGCCGAGTCCAGGCTGCAGGCCGCGCGGCAGAAAGTGCAAGAGGCATCGCAGGCGGTCGACAAGACCGTCAACGATGCCATGCTGTTCCGCACGCTGCAGGCAAAGCTGGTCAACCGGGACCATTTCGGCACGTCCGCCATCTCGGTGACGGTACGGAACCGGGTGGTGACGCTGAGCGGTACCGTGCCCGACAAGGACACCCGGCAGCGTGCCGTGAAAATTGCGCGCTCCCAGGCCGGCGTGCAGCAGGTGGTCGATCACTTGCAGATCGCGCCTGCGGCCAATGGCCAGAACGGTGGCGATCATGCTGCCGCGTCCCAGAGCAGCAGCGCCTAGCAGGCTGTTGAAATTCGCATGAAGACGTCGAGATCACCCATCCTGCGTCGTGTCTTCGGTGCGGGATATTCGTCCCCCAAAATGCTTTCGTATGGCTTTGCAGCGTTTTTCGCGCTGCCCGGACGCACCTTCCCTGTCGTCGGGGTCATCCGTTGAGCTCCGCCGCCAGCAGGCCGCGCAAGCGGATCAGGTTGCTGGCCGCCACGGCCATCTGAAACAGCGCTTGCACGCGTGCATGGCCGCGCTGCTTGACCTGTCGCATGCCGGCAGCGGATTTGATCCAGCCGAAGTGGGTTTCGATCCACGCACGGATCTTGATGCTTACCGCGTAGCCACTGTGACGCGTGGTGCGGCTATCGATCGCGCTACGCCGGTTGGTCGTGTTTTGCGCGACATGCGGTGTGACGCGGTGCTTCCGACATCCGGCCACGAAGTCTGCCGTGTCGTAGCCTTTGTCGGCCGCAAGCGTGCGCCGTCTTCGTCCTTTGAGATCGCCCATCATCGCCAACGCCGTTTCACGTTCGCCATATCCGGTGGCCAGGCTCAGACGGGCGTCGCACGCCAGGCCGTGGCGGTTCTCCATCAGCAGGTGACCCTGATAGCTCAGCTGCGCGCCGGTGTTGCCCTTGCGGTACAGCCGCGCGTCCGGATCGCTGGTGGAAGCGTGGGTGTCGTTGCTGCGCTTTTGCCCCTTGAAGTCCGGCGGTGCGTTGCGCGGCCCGGTGCCGCCGGGGCCAGGCGGCGGCGCGTCCTTGGGCTGGAAACTCTTGTGCGAGGCCCATGCCTGCAGCAGCGTGCCGTCCACCGAGAAATGTTCTTCGGACATCAGGCCACGGCGCTCAGCAAGCCGCACCACCTCGCGGAAAAACTCGCTCGCCACCGCGTTGTCGTTGAGTCGGTCGCGGTTCTTCGAGAACACCGAGTGATCCCACACCACATCGTCGATAGCCAAGCCGACAAACCAGCGAAACAGCAGGTTGTAGCGCAACTGCTCCATCAGCAGCCGCTCGCTGCGGATCGAATAGAACAGCTGCAGCAACTGTGCGCGCATCAGCTTCTCCGGCGCGATCGAGGCGCGGCCGTAGTCGCTGTAGAGCGTGCTGAACAAGCCGTCCATACGCTTGAGCGCGGTATCCACCAGCGTGCGCACCGCACGCAAGGGATGATCCGTCGGTACGAAGTCGTCCAGCTTCGCCACCGTGAACAACGATTCCTGCGTAATGTCCGCTCCGCGCATCCCATGGCTCCGTCAAATCCAGCGAGACCTTATGGTAAAACGATCCTCGCAAAGTCAGACGCACCAACGGCGAATTTCAACAGCCTGCTAGGAGCGTGGGCGGCAGAAATCTTTGGGCTGCGATCGTGCTCTCATCCATAGACTGAGCCTCTCGAAAGGCTCGCATAGAACAACTATGCGCACCTTTCGATAGACACATCACTAAGGCGATAGCCCAATCTCGATTTCCAAAGTTTCTACCGCCCACGCTCCTGGCCCACGCGAGGGCCGGTGAAGCCGGCGCCCGAGGGGAACCGGGCGCGAGGTGAACATGCTCTGGCGTCTTCCTGTCCGTTGCGCGAAGAGTCCTTTCTTCACGCGCCAGGAGAGCACCTGCAGCCGCCGCTGCCCTCGCAGCGTGATGATCCGCATGCATTGAATCCAGGCAGCGTTTACGGCATGGTGGCGGGTTCTGGCCAAGGACCGCCAATCTCATGATCGCCACGCTGCCGCCGCTCTCCGACGTGCTGGACTTCATGCCCGATGCGGTCTGCATTGTCGATGCGGAGGGCCACTTGCTGTTCGTCAATGCCACGTTCGAGCGTACCTTCGGCTACGCTCCCGATGAAGTGCTGGGTCGCCCCATATTCGACCTGATTCATCCCGATGACCGTGAAAAGACCTTGCAGCAAGCACAAATGATCATGGGCGGCATGCTGCAGCGCCACTTCCGCAATCGCTATATCCACAAGGACGGCTCCAGCGTGGATATCCAATGGTCGGCCTGCTGGCTGCCGGAGCACGGTGTACGGATCGGCGTGGGCCATGAAGTCACCGAATTGCGCCGCGCCGAACGCGAGCTCGAGCACCGCGCCAGCCACGATCCGTTGACCGGACTTCCCAACCGCCACCGCCTGCAACTGGAACTGCAGTACGCCCTCGCGCACGCGGCCCAGACCGACAATGGCCTAGGCGTGCTGTATCTGGACCTGGATGGCTTCAAGGAGGCCAACGACCGTGGTGGGCACGATGCGGGCGACCGCCTGCTCCGCGACGTGGCCCGGCGGCTGCAGGAGGGGCTGCGCCAGGATGATTTCGTGGCCCGCATCGGTGGCGACGAGTTTGTCGCCCTGCTTCCGGGATGCCGCGATGCGGAGGATGCCCGTGCCGTCATCGACACTCTCCGGGCACGCCTGAGTCTGCCCTACTCGTTGCTCGACGGAGAATTCCGGCTGGATGTCAGCATCGGCATTGCCTGCTTCCCCGCAGACGGAACCACACCGGAGGCCCTGCTGACGCATGCCGACCGCGCAATGTATGTCATCAAGCGCCAGCGGGACGCAGGACCATGAAGCCACCGCCCTTGTCGCTCAACGTACGCGCAGTCAACCTGGCCCCGCTGAAACGTGGCGGTAACGCTTCTGCAACAGTCTGATTTCTGCTCACCCGGAAGCGTGGCGGAAGACACGCTGCAGCGCGGATTCCGCGCTGTCGCCATGGGATGGTTCCACTGCAAGGCGTGGCCACGACCATCGCGTGGCACGCGCGTACGGGGATCAGGTGGAACGAGGTTCCCTCGGTCCCATCCGGCGGCGTCTCACCCATCCCGCCTGGAACGGCCGCAGGTGACCTGCCCCGGCCCGCTGCCTAGTGCCCGGCGCCGCCGAAGATCGCCTGCACGCGAGGCCCCGGCGGCATGCCCTGCAACATCTTCACGCGTCCGCGGGCGTCCTTGTAGACGATGCCCGGCGTGCCCTGGATGCCCATCTTCGACATCAGTTGCGTGTTGGCCGCCAGCTTCTTGCGCGTGGCGTCCGCCACCGGCTTCTCGAGCTGGATCGGGCTGTGCCCGAAGTCGCTCTCGTGGCGCCGGAACGCCGCCTTCGGATCCGTGGCGTCCAGGATGGTCGCCGCCCGCGGCAGACTCTCCTGCTTGATCACCGCCACCAGGATATAGCGCACCTGGACATGGCCCTGCCGGAGGTCCGGCTGGATGGCCTGCCACAGCTTGTGACAGAAGGGGCACTCGGTGTCGGTGAACACGTAGACGATGCGCTTGGCATCGGCCGGCCCTTCCGCGATCCAGGTGGCCTTGCCCAGCCGGGCCCAGGCGGACTGGCCGAGCCCCGGCTTCGCTGCCGCCAGCGCCGACTGGGTCAGGTCGTTGCCCTGGGCGTCGAACAGCGTGCCGACCACCACGTGCTTGCCGTCCGGCAACAGGTACACCGGTATCGGATGGCCCCGGTACGTGGCCATGTAACCCTTGTAGCCCGCCGGCGCGTCCATGGAGGACTGCACGTTGATGCCCTGCGCACCCAGCGCCTTCACGGCAGCAGGCACGGCGGCGGAACGCGAGGCATCGGCGGCCTGGCCGCAGGCCGCCAGGGCGGCGATGGAAAGCAGGGCCAGCATGGCCAGAAGCGTGTATCTCACTGTGTTTCTCCCGGAGTGGATGGGGCTGGAGGACGGATCCGCTGCAATGCATCGGCCAGCGTCGCGGGGGAGAGCACGCCGACGTGAATGTCGCGGACCCGGCCCTGTGAGTCGACGAAAAGGGTGGTTGGATAGCCGCGCACATCGAAGTGGCGGGCGAGATCGCGCCCGTCGTCGAGCAGCAGGTGCGACGGACGTGCGGGCAGGCGCTGCAGGAACGCGCGGATAGTGTCGGGCGCTTCGCCCTGGTCGACAAAGGCGAACGTCACGCCGCGGTCGCGCTGCTGGGCGCGCACCAGCACCGGCATCTCGCGCCGGCACGGGCCGCACCATGTCGCCCACAGGTTGATCACCAGCGGTCGGCCGACCAGGTGCTGCAGCGGCACGGGCCGTCCCTGCAGGTCGTGCAGGGTCAGTGCGGGCAACGGCCGTCGCGTGGCGGCGGCCAGTTGCATCAGCGCCACGGTCGCGACCAGCCATGTCGCCAGGCCCGCTCCCGCCGTGACAGCCAGGGTTGTGCGCA
The DNA here is from genome assembly GCA_963747595.1 of uncultured Gammaproteobacteria bacterium. Lineage (GTDB taxonomy): Bacteria > Pseudomonadota > Gammaproteobacteria > Xanthomonadales > Rhodanobacteraceae > Oleiagrimonas. Next base: position 230,587 of record CAVVFO010000001.1, on the reverse strand, counting down.
TCGGCGGGCGGTGCCAGAACAGCCACAGAGTGCCGGCAACGAAGACGACAAGCCCCGTCCAGCGGTCGAACCCGCGATCGCGAATGTCCAGCGCGCTCCACGGCGCCCCGGCGTACTGCGCATGGTGCGCCAGCACAAACGCCACCCTGGACACCAGCAACGCGGCGAGCAGCACCCACCACAGCGGTCCGTCCGCCGCGAGATGTCCTCGCCGGCGCAGTGCGCCGCCCGCCAGGGTGGCCGCGGCGACGGCGAGCACGAGGACCACCACATCGGCCGGAAACAGGAACGGGCCCAGCGACAGGCCCCGGTCCGGGGCGAGCATGGCCGGCATGTCAGAGCATCACCAGGGCATAGCCGCGTCCCTGCAGCTCGATCGTGGCGGTCAGCGCGGACAGCGCCAGCTGCACGGACGGCAGCAGCAACTCGGGGGCGTACCGGCGCTGCGCCAGCGTCTGCCCGCACACGGCCACCTCCACGCCGGCGCCGGTCAGTTCCGCCACCAGGGGGGCATTGGGATTGGCCACGCCGTGGCGTTGCCGGTAGCCGTCATCGTCAAGCAACGCATCCACGGCGTCGCCTTGCACCACCAGCATCAGCTGCAGTTGCCGCGCCGGCACGCCGGCACCGGCGTAAAGATTGACTGCACGCGCCACCCGCATCAGTCCCGGATGCATGCGCTCCGCTGCGGGCGCAGCCCGGCCCAGGCTGAACACGGCACGCGGACTCTGCGCCGGATCCGGCCGGTAGGACGCATCCGGCAGGTCGTGGATGGCACCGGCGGCACGGATCCGGGGCCACGTCGTGCCGCCGGCATCGGCGGCGGCCGGCGTGGCTGCACCGGCGCGGGCCAGGGCGGTTCCGATCACGCATTGCACGACGGAGGCCTGCGCGCCATCTGCGCCCCGCTCCCGGGATCCTTCGCCGGCCACATCGCTGCTGCAGATGTCCGAGACCAGCGCGCCCAGCTTGCCGTTGGGCGTGGCGGCGATGCGGTAGAACTGATGGCGACCGTCGCGACGCCGGCTCAGCAGCCGCTCCTCGTGCATGCACGCCAGATGCTGCGACAGCGACGAGAACCCCATCTGCAGCGACTCGGCGAGCTGCCCCGCGGATGCCTCGCCGCGCTCGTGCAGCGCGCACAGGATCAATAAGCGGCGCGGATGACCGAGGGCCCGCAACAGGCGGGCCGCCTCCTCCACCAACGGCGGAATGACCGGCGGACGTTCGCTCATGGACACATATTTCATATTTCAATGAATATTGAAATATAGCAGGCCATCGCCGGATTCGATACGGGGCACGATCATGCCCTTTCTTGACTTGAGTCGCCTCGCCACCCGCGCGCCACAGCCAGAATGACCGGCACCATCAGGCAGGGCAGCACGCGAGCCTCCACCCGAGCGAGCGATCGCCCCCCCCCACCACGACATCCATCATTGCCGGAGCCCTCATGTCGCAACCTTCATTCAAGACCCTCACCGCCGACCTCAACCAGGCCATTGCCACATTGCGTGCCGCACAGCCCGACACGCTGGACGGCTTCTCGGCCATGGCCAAGGCGGCACTGGCCCCCGGGGCACTGCCCGCACTGCACAAGGAACTGATCGCACTGGCTATCGGCGTTGCCGGCCACTGCGACGGCTGCATCGGCTTCCACGTCAAGGCGCTGTGCCGCATGCAAGTGCCGCGCGAGCACTTCATGGAAACGCTGGCGGTGGCCGTCTACATGGGCGGCGGCCCGTCGTTGATGTATGCCGCCGAAGCGGTACGCGCCTACGCCGAATTCGGCGGCGACGGCTGAGGCCATCCGCAGCGGCCCGGCCTCCGCCGCTGCCCGAAAATCGCGGATGCACCGCCCTGGAGCAATCGTGCGTATATCCGCATGACGGCTGCGGGCAGCGCGGCCTCCCAGGGGCGAAAACAAGTGCTGGTATACATTGCACTTCCATGTATAGTGCAGCCATGCATTCACGGCACGACGCAACGCGCCCGGTGAGGATCCATGGACATCAACAAGGACCTGATGGCCGCCTGTTCGACGCCCCTCGTGCTGGCGATCCTGGCCGAGGAGGACAGCTACGGCTACGCCATCCTCAAGCGCGTGCGCGAACTCTCCGGGGGGCGCATGCAATGGACGGATGGAATGCTCTATCCCGTGCTGCACCGGCTGGAGCGTCTGGGCCACGTGCAGGCGCGCTGGGAAGTGGCCGAGACCGGTCGCCGCCGCAAGTACTACCGCATCACCTCCATGGGCCGCGAGCAGCTGGCTGCGGATCGCACCCAGTGGGAAACCGTGGATGCCACGCTGCGCGGCCTGTGGCGCGAACTGTCCGCCTCTCCGCCGGGTCACCCCATCGCGCCATTGGCGGGGAGCGTGTGAGGTGCCCACGCCTGACCGGATGATGTCGCTGGAACAGCAGATCGACCAGTGGCGCAGCTATCTCGGACATCGGCAGGCCATCCATGCCGTGGACGTGGCGGAGCTGGAGGACCATTTGCGCGCGCAAATCGCGGGGCTGGCCGAGGCCGGCCTGGCCACCGACGAGGCATTCCTGGTGGCGGTCAAGCGCATGGGCAACCTGGATGCCCTTTCGCGCGAGTTCGCGCGCGAGCACTCGGAGCGCCTGTGGAAGCAACTGGTCATGTCGTCCGGGAACGCCGGAGAATCCGCGGCCGCGGCACGCAGGGACACCATCGTCGCCTTCGGGCTCGCCGTGCTGGCGGCCGTCCTCGTCAAGTTGCCCGCGTTGTTCGGCATCGCCATCGACACCCACGCCGGTGTCTACACCCGCAACGCGGGCCTGTTCGTCCTGCCGCTGCTGACCGCTTACTTCGCATGGAAACGTCGGCTCGCCCCCGCCACGGTGCGCTGGCTGCCGTTGCCGTTCTTGATCGCAGCGGTGCTGGTCAACATTGGCCCTTGGACGCCGGGCGGCAGCACCGGGGCGCTCACGGCCCTGCACCTGCCCATCGCCCTGTGGCTGATGGTGGGCATCGCCTACGCCGGCGGCCGCTGGCGCGAAGATGCCGGGCGCATGGACTTCATCCGTTTCTCCGGCGAGCTGTTCATCTACTACACGCTGATCGCCCTGGGCGGCGCCGTGCTGATGGCGTTCATGGGACTGATGTTCCAGGCCATCGGCATCAAGGTCGCACCCTTTTTCCAGGCATGGCTGCTGCCCTGCGGCGCAGCCGCAGCCATCCTTGTCGCCGCCTGGCTGGTGGAGGCCAAGCAGCGCGTGATCGAGAACATGGCGCCAGTGCTGACCCAGTTGTTCACGCCGCTTTTTACCGTCGTGCTGATCGCCTTTCTGGGAACCTGGCTGTGGACGGGCCATGGCGTCGCCATCCAGCGCAACGTGCTGATCGCCTTCGACCTGCTGCTGGTGCTGGTGGTCTGCCTGCTGCTGTACTCCATTTCCGCGCGCGACCGCCACGCGCCGCCGGGCGGCTTCGATGTGCTGCGGGTGGTGCTCGTGATCAGTGCACTGCTGGCCGACGCGGTGGCGCTGTCGGCCATCGCCGCGCGCATCTCCGAATTCGGCTTCAGCCCCAACCGGGTGGCCGCCCTGGGCGAGAACCTGATCCTGCTGCTTAACCTGGCGTGGTCCGCCGGGCTCTACCTGCGCTTCCTGCGCGGGCACGGTCCGTTCGCGGCACTGGAGCGCTGGCAGACCCGCTACCTGCCGGTGTACGCCCTGTGGGCGGCCTTCGTCGTGGTGGTGTTTCCGCCGCTGTTCGGCTACGCCTGACCCATAGACAAGGGCGGCAGAGCGGAAGGAGATCATCTTTATTTAATTGCCTCGGTTCCCTTTTTGCTTTGTATAGCGTCGCTATAGACCGCCAAGTATAGCACCGCTATACTCGCGGCATGGATACCCGTCACACTCTGCTCAATGCGGCCTTGAAGGTTCTGGAGGAAGACGGCGAGACACAGTTCTCGACGCGCAAAGTCTGCGCGATTGCGCGCATCACCGCGCCGACGCTTTACCATCACTTCGGCAGCGCCGACGGGCTTCTGAGCGCGGCGATCGCGGAGGCCTTCGACCAGTTCCTCGACAGCAAGAAGACGGTTGCCCCATCCGCCGATCCCGTGACGACGTTGCGCGAGGGCTGGGATGATTACGTGCGCTTCGCGGCGGCGCGCCCGCGCCTCTACGCGGTGATGATGAGCCGCGTTCTCGACGGCGCGGAAATCCCCGCGGCCGAGCAGGCCTTTGCGCTCCTGATCGAGCGCATCGCGGCCATCGCCGCCGCGGGCCGGCTCGCGCCGACGGTCGAGGCGGCTGCCGATCTCATGTGGGCATCCGCGAACGCCGCCTCCCTGCTGCACGTCACGGCTCGGCTACGCAAGGCGCCGCCTCCCGCATCGACCGTCCTGGAGCAGATCCGCGAGAGCGCCTTGCGGTCCATCCTGAATTCCAAATCGAAAAGCCGATCACGATGAACATTCTCGTCACCGGGGGCACTGGCCTGCTCGGTCGCCGCCTGATCCCGCAGCTCGTGGATGAGGGCCACCAGATATTCGCCCTCACACGCTCCGCGTCGTCTCGCGCCAAGGTGCAGGCCATGGGCGCAACGCCTGTCGATGCGGACCTGGAAAGCGCCGCGCCGCTGGCGGTGCCCGCGATTGACGCGGTGGTGCATGCGGCGGCGATGTTCCGCTTTTCCGGGCCCGGTGATTGTCAACAAAGTTGTCCGCTTTTTCATGCCGCTAGCGGCACGGTTTGAGATAGGTCATCGGCGGGCGTGTCCGGGTTGAGCCAGACGCTGCCCACCGGGGTCCAGTTGCGTACTGCACGCCCTCGCCAACGCGCCGGCATGGTCCGCTTGGCCGCCTCGTAGACAGCCTTGCGCGCGTTGAGGATGGCGTGGTCTTCGCCCTCATGGCGCTGCTGCGGGGTGACGAAGCGGATGCCGCTGTGGCGGTGCTCGGTGTTGTACCAAGTCACGAAGCGCTGCACCCATTGCCGCGCCGCGTCGATGCTCTGGAACGGCTTGCTCGGGTAGCTCGGGACGTATTTCAGGGTCTTGAAGATCGCCTCCGAGTAAGGGTTGTCGTTGCTGACCGAGGGCCGACTGAAGGATGGTACGACGCCCAGTTCCTGCAACTTGGCGAGCATGGTCGCGCCCTTCATCGGGCTGCCGTTGTCGGCGTGCAGCACCAGCTGATCACGCGCAACACGGTGACGCTGGCAGGCCTTGTCCATCAGCTCGGCGGCGTGGGCCGCCAATTCTTCATGGTGGACCTCCCAGCCCACGATCTTGCGGCTGTAGATGTCCATCATCATGTACAGGCGATAGAACTGACCGCGCACGCTGGCGGGCAGATACGTGATGTCCCATGACCACACCTGGTTGGAGCCGCTGGCGGACCATGACTTGGGCTTGGCAACCTTGCGCGGGGCGTGAGCTCGGCCGCGGTGGTTGTCCTGTGCATGCTCGCGCAACACCCGGTAGAAGCTCGATTCGGAGCCGTAATATGTGTTCTTGTCCGCCAGTCGTGGCACGATCTGCGAGGGCGGCAAGCTCTTGTATGACGTGCTGTTGCACACGTCCAAAATACGCTGCTTTTCTGCATCGCTCAGGGCATGAGGACAGCGGCGTGGCGCTCCTTTGCGTCCATCACCAAGGCGCTCGGCGCCTCGCCAGCGGCGCAGCGTGCGACAGCTGATGCCCAGCACATCGCAGGCCTTGTGGCGCCGTGCGCCGACCGCCACGGCGTCATCAATCAGTGAGATGGCCATCTGTTTCATCGACGCGGGGATCAGGCGTCCTCGTCGGTGCCCCAGATGGCACTGGCTTTTTTTGACAGGGTCAGCAGCGCGGCTGTTTCAGCCAGCGCCTTGTCCTTGCGGTGCAGTTCTTTTTCCAGCTTTCGGTTCTTCTTGCGCATGGCGGCGAGGTCGGCCTTGCTGGTGGCCGGCCCCAACGGATCCATCGCCTCGAAGGTCTGTTTCCACGCATCGAGCTGTTCCACGTACAAGCCGTGCTCACGGCAGTACGCTGAGCGCTCGGCCTCGTTCATGGTGGCGGTGCGGATCACGGCTGCCAGCTTGGTCTTGGTATCCCAATGATCCGGGGCGGAAGGTTTGGAGGGCACGACGTATCCTTCGGTTCTCAGCTGCTTTTTCCAAGCGTACAAGGTCGGCTCGGAGATGCCGGTATCACGGCTGATGGCGGCCACGCTTTGGCTGCTGGGTGGCATCATCTTCTTTACGATCTGCTGTTTGAGTTCTTGGCTGTATCGGGTCACGAGTAGGTCCTGCCCGCCCCGGGTTGGTGGTTCAAGGAAGCGGACAACTATCGTGACAGAGGGGGGGCCTCGCACACCGTTCTTCCGCACCAATGTCGACGGCACCGAGGCCCTGTTGAAGGCGGCCGAGTCCGTCGGTGCGAAGACATTCGTCTATATCAGCGCGGCTGGGATCGTCATGGATGACGGCGGCACGCCTGTCCGCCACGCCGATGAAAGCGCGCCGACGTTCCCGCACCACTTCTGCGCCTACCTGGCGAGCAAGGCACGGGCCGAGCAACGGGTCCTGGCCGCCGGCCGACCCGGGTTTCGCACGATCGCACTTCGCCCGCCGGCTATCTGGGGGCCCGGCGATCCGTTCAGCCGTGCGCTTCCCGACGCAATCGGATCCGGACAATTCGCCTTCATCGACCACGGCGACTACCCCTTCGCCACGTGCCATGTGGACAATGTGGTCGAAGCCATCCAGTGTGCGCTTGAACGCGGCGCAGGCGGTCGCGCCTTCTTCATCAGGGATCAGGAGGGACAGACCTTCCGTGAATTCGTGGCTTCCCTCGCGGGCTTGCAAGGCCTGTCCGTGCACAAGCTGCGTTCGATGCCCTACTGGCTCGCCTCGGCCATTGGCCGGCTGCTCGACACGCTCTGGACCATCCGGCGGAACGACGGCGACCCACCGATCTCGCGCTCGATGGTGCGCATGATCGGGCGCGAATTCACCCTGAACGACGCCGCCGCACGGCGAGAGCTTGGCTATGTCGGAGGCACGTCACGCGCTGCCGGATTGCAATGCTATGAGGAACCGTCTGCTCGGCAGGCGACAAGTCGTCACCCAGGCGACGGAGGCAGTTGATCTTACCCAAGGGGGCGGAGGCAATTATTCCGACTTAATTGCCTCCGCCCCCTTTTTCGATCAAAGGCGCGCGTCGTTTTCGCACGATATTCCGTCGTGATCGCCGTCCTTGCGGGTCCTCGGACACTGGTTGAGGAAGAACTCGTCCTCGGCGCGCGAATGCATCTGGCTGCAGTAACGGCGCCCATCGCAGTGGAACCGTCATTGCCGCAGCGGTCGTCGGCTGCCATTGATCGATGCCGTGGAGCCGGGGCGCTGCGTCACCGCGCGTGGATGATCCGGCTGTTGCTCGACAAGAAACCAGATCCAGCCCGCAAAGCACGATCGCAACCAAAAGCATTCGACTCATTTCGACATTCCCTGTGAAGCCATGTCCAAACCGCTGAGGCCCGATGCTCCGCCTCGCTCGGCTCTGGATTCAATCCCCAATAAGTGAACCTGACCCCGTTTTTGTCGAGATCTTGCCCCTGGTTCATGTGCTGGCGGCGTCTGCCAGTTGGCTCGCCGGCTTGGCCGGCCAGGCCACTGGCATCGATGATTGGCTGTCGCCTGGATGTTCACGGCGAAGAATCTACTCGCTCATGCGCATCGGGCGCGAGGCACTGGTCAGATCCTGGCCTACGGAGCGAACGTATATGTGGCTGGCTCGACTTCGATCGCTGCCCGCCGATGTGTTGGCGCAGACTCGGATGACAGCGTGAATTCGTGGGGAAACCTCAGCCCCTGACACCTTTTTTGGGAAAGCGAAACTGACGCTGTTTTTGCTACCGAAATTGTCCCTGGCACCTTTTTCTTGGCACCTTTTTCCTAGCACCTTTTTCGGTTCTTATCATTGATCTTTACCGCCGTCGATTGCTTGTGCGTCCCTGACTTCGATGCCTTTCAACTTTGATTCGGGAAGCCCTTGATACAGATCCTCCACACGCTTCGGGTGTGAAATCATTTGTTCACATACCAGATTTACGAGACTGAATAGTTGCACGGCAGTATCGCGGTTATCGTTCAGGTCAATCTCACCCGGGTGCACGGATTCATTCCCGATTACCCGCACTACATCTAGCGCCTTTTGAACCAAAGGGTTCATACCCTTCGAGACAAGACTGCCAATATCTTTGTCTATATTTTTACCGCTCTCTCCCAACTCAACACACAAGTGCTGAATGCACAAACGAAGTAGCGCTGCCGCCCCACGCGGGCTACTCATGACAATCGAGCGCGCTTCGTTAAACAACTGCTCCACAATTGGCGGTTGATCCGGGTTCGGTTCAATATCTATTCGTGCCTCCGGGTAAACCATTTGATCATGAACCCAAATAGCGACGTCTTTACAGTTATAGCAGCGAGAAAAATTGCAGTTATCTAACTTTGGCGGGTTGTAAGGAGCTTCTTCGCTCTTCTCAAAAAAAGGCTTTTTACGCATCACTTTCTCGCCCCAAGAAAGAAGGCCCGGCTTCATTTCATCAGGAATGCTTCGATCATTAGTTATTCGGTCCGCGAAATTCGAATCGGGGATACCTGGGGTTCGCATGTCCTCTGAGTAACTGCCTCCAAAGGACTTAAACCAATACTGTGTAGTAAATGTTCCGCAGTGAGGACAATTAAAAGCGGTTTCTGAGATTACTGGAGGCGATTTCATGTAGGCTCTTCTATTTGGAAAACGGTGTCAGGGACAATTTGAGCTGCACGGGAAAACGGTGTTTGCAACTCAAGTTGCTGATTTTTTCGAGAGGAACTGTGGGGAAACCTCGGTATCTGACACCTTTTTATTGCTTCTTCACATCAAAGAGTAAATATGTTGGCATTTGGATACATTTTTGAAAAGACTCGCCGGATAGGAGTCAGGATAGTTATGCTCGATACTGGCGAAGACTGACTCATAGACCTTATTAACAACATCTTCGATGTCGCTCCGCTCCGAATCTTCCAACTTCCCGAATCCGTCAACCACATTATCGTCAAGGCCAGAGAAAGCAATAAAGGATACAAGGCGATTGCCATGGATAGCACACAATCTTCTCCGACCCTCCTCATTCTTACTTTTTCTCACGAGAAACTTATCTAACTCACGCATAACAAGAATCATTCTCCATAACTTTGGCCCTGCTAGCCCATCATTAAACAATGCCCTATACGGCGCTTTGGTAATATCGTCCCACAGCCGCCCAATTTCTCGTTTTGCCTGCACCGCGTAAGTGATATTATCGCTACCACAAGCCAGCGTAATCGTAGCCTCAACTAAATCAAAACCATCCTCCCCCGGAGGAATGGATTCGCCAGACTTATAGACATAGCTAACGCCGTCCAAGACAAGCTCGCTCTTTATCCGTTCCTGATTTTCATCTAGAGCCACGAAATCTCGACGATCAATGCGATTTTGCGTGTTGTTATTCTTAGTAATATCCTTGCCGAAATCATCGGGTGTATTGGCCAATGAAATTACACGAATAGGCACTTTTGCGTGCTCTATCTGCTCTGGGTTTTTATCGGCCGCAGCGGCAATTGAGCCGACCGTCTGCGCCCCATTTACGATCCTGAAATCATTACACTCAAAAACACCCATATCTCTCCCTGCACCGCCAATTGGCTTTTTGGAAAGATTTGCACACAACGCTGTAATTCCGTTATTGAAATACCAGAACTTCTCCGGAGAATTTATGACAGAATCGATCATACTGTCGTTTATATCTGTATTACCAAGATAGACCCTTATATTTGGTGAAAATATATGCGGGAAGTGCTCGTTCCACCAACCCGCAACCTCAACTGCTGATACCTGACCATAATAAGCTTGGTATGGTTCTCTAACTTGGCCCCACGAATGAAGCGCTAACTCTACATCAATCGGCTGAGAGTCGGCCCCTCGAGCAATTGAATTATAGATGTTGCTTTGCCTCAAAATCTTAAATACCAATACTTCAGAAGTATCGTTAATTTCAGAAGTAAGATCGCTAATAATATTTTTTACGCCATCGCTAACTGGTTGCGTACCAGTATATACAACCGCCATCACTATCCTTGTGTTGGCGTCATTTAGGGCCTCGTCTAATTCAGATTGTTTATTTTTAACTTTAGTATTGAATCGTTCAAACCTAGCGTTAATTAGATCCCTGAAACCTTGCTGAAATTTTTGAGCATCTCCAACGCTAATAGAGCCTGACCCGTCTTGCGACCACTTAGACTGAATTAAATAAATAACTCTGTCGCTCTTACTAAAAAATATTGCGTCAACCCCATTGTCGCCATAACCGTCTGTCACGCAGTCAGCTGATACATCGTATCCGACTTCTGCCAAACTCTTTATTGCGTAAGCAGCCAACGCTCTCGTTCGAAAATGCTGATCAATCACATCATTGCCATGCTTCTTATCATCAATATCAGAGAGATCGATCAGGTCCTTATAATAATCTTCCATGTGAGCATTTATTTGGCGCAGGTGGACAATACTCATACTCACTCCTAAAAACGGCAGTCACTGAGCAACTTTTCATCACAATTGTGTGCGCTTCGTCTAATTCTTAGGTTAAATCACCCACACTTCGAATACCCACAATTCAAACAAGTCTGACACCCATCCATCAGCACCACCGCCTTGGTACTGCACTTGGCACACAACGTGGCCCCGGCAGGAAAGCTGGTGGCATCCCCGCCCGACGCATCGGCACTTTCATCGTCAGCAGATGCCGCAGCACCACTGCCCCCACCCTGCGCCGCATCGTACGCCGCCCGCTTCTCCGCAATCAGCGCCCGCGCCCCGTCACTCAAATCCGGCGCCTTCAGCAACCCGATCATGGTCATGTGCTGCTCCACCACCGCGCCGATCTCGGCGACGATGGAGGGCATATACACGCCGCCCGCCTTGAAGTAGCCGCCGCGCGGGTCGAACACGGCCTTGAGCTCTTCCACCAGGAAGGTGACGTCGCCGCCCTTGCGGAACACGGCGGACATGATGCGCGTGAGCGCCACGATCCACTGGAAGTGGTCCATGGACTTGGAGTTGATGAAGATCTCGAACGGGCGGCGCTGTTCGTATTCGGTGCCGGCGTTGAGCACGATGTCGTTGATGGTGACGTACAGCGCGTGCTCGAACAGCGGCGACTTGATCTTGTAGGTGGCGCCGATGAGGCTTTCCGGCCGCTCCACGCTCTCGTGCATCTGGATGACTTCGGCGCTGCCGGTCTGCGTGGCGGTGTCGGTGGACGGGGCGGTCTCGGGTTTCGCCTCGTCCGGCTTGACGACGCTGTAGTTGCTGATTTTGCTGTTGATCTTGATGGTCATGTGGGTTCCTCGCCCCGCTTGGGGGGGTAATGCGCCGGTTGCGTTGCGCAGTACGTTGCATCCGATGTTCCGGCGCGATCCGCCACGAAGCCGGGATCCATGTTGTCGTGACGAAGGTCAACGTGGATGCCGGCTTGCGCCGGAATGACGCGGATCGGAAGTTCTTCGCACGTCGTTGCGCGGATGAATCCGGGTTGCTGTGGTCAGTTGCGTTTGCCGGCCCTGCGGCCCGTGGTCTTTTTTGCGGTGGCTTTTTTGACGCCGGTTTTTTTGCCGCCGGCTTCCTTCCCGGCGAGGCGCTTCTGCGACGGTCGGGCGGCGACAACCTTCTTCGCGCCGGCTTTCTTTGCGCTCGATTTTTTTGCGGATGACTTGCTGGCCGTCTTTTTTGCGCTGGAGGTCTTGCCGCCCGGCTTTCTGCCGCTGGCTTCCTTTTCCGCCAGCCGCTTCTGCGACGGTCTGCTGGCGACAACCTTCTTCGCGCCGGCCTTCTTCGCGCCGGCCTTCTTCACGCTGGCTTTCTTCGTGGCCGATTTTTTTGTCGCCGGCGTCTTTGCCGTGGACTTCTTGGCGGCTGACTTGCTCGTGTTCTTTTTCGCGGCGGTTTTGCTGCCGGACGTCCTGGCCTCGGCTTCCTTCGCGGCGAGCCGCTTCTGCGATGGCCGGCTGGCGACGACCTTCCTGGTGCTCTTCCCGGCGGCGGTCTTCCTGGCTGCGGTCTTCTTTCCCGTGGCCTTCTTTACCGCGGTCTTTTTGGTTGCAGCTGTCTTGTCCGCAGCCTTTTTGCCCGCCATCTTTTTTGCCGGCGTTTTCTTCGCCGCGCCGGCCTTGCCCGCCGCCTTCCTGGCCGTGGAGGCTTTGCGGGCCGGTGAGCCCGCGGCCGCCTTGTTCGCGGTCGGGGTTTTGCCGGCCGCCTTTTTCACGGAAACCGTCTTCGTGGAGGGCTTCTGCTTGGGGGCCTTCTTTGCAGAAGACTTTTTTGCGGCCGTTTTCGTGGCGGGGAATGTTTTCCCCTTCTTGCCCGTTCGGGTGCCGGCAGGGCGTTTCCGCGCCGGCTGCGGCATGGTGGTGGTATCGGTGGATACGCTGTCCCCCACGGACTTCTTGTCGGGTTCCGGACCGACGCTGATGACGGATGGATCGACGGACATGTGATTCCCCTCCCGAGGAGTTGTTGGCAGTGGCCGTGGGGTCGAAGCGGCATCGGGTGTGTCACGGCGGCACGCCCCGATCAGAACTTGCCGTAATAGCCTTCTTTCAGTGCATCGAACAGGTTGGCGGCGGTGTGGGTTTCGCCGTCGTACTCGATCTCGTCGCCGCCCTTGGCTTCCACGGTCTCGCCGTTTTCCAGCTCGAAGCGGTAGGTGGTGTTGGCCAGATCCGACTCCTTGACCAGCACGCCCTGGAAGGCCTCCGGGTTGAAGCGGAAGGTGGTGCAGCCTTTCAGGCCCTTTTCGTGGGCGTAGACGTAGATGTCCTTGAAATCCTCGTAGGGATAGTCGGTGGGCACGTTGGCGGTCTTGGAGATGGACGAATCCACCCATTTCTGCGCGGCGGCCTGGATGTCCACGTGCTCGGTGGGGCTGATGTCGTCGGCGGCGACGAAATAGTCCGGCAGGCGTTCGCGCGGATCGTCGCTGAACGGCATGGCGTCGGCGTTGATCAGCGCGCGGTAGGCCAGCAGCTCGAAGGAGAATACATTGACCTTTTCCTTGGTCTTGCGGCCCTCGCGGATGACGTTGCGCGAGTAGTGGTGCGCGAAGCTGGGCTCGATGCCGTTGGAGGCATTGTTGGCCAGGCTCAGGGAGATGGTGCCGGTGGGCGCGATGGAGGTGTGGTGGGTGAAGCGCGCGCCGGTCTCGGCCAGTTTCTGCACCAGCTCCGGCGCGGCCTCGGCGATGCGCTGCATGTAGCGGCTGTATCTGGCGTGCAGCACGCTGCCGCGGATGCTGTCGCCAACCTTGTAGCCGTCGCGCGCCATTTCCGGGCGCTTGCGCAGCATCTCGGCGGTGACGGTGTACTCCTCGGCCAGCACCGGCGCCACGCCTTTTTCCTCGGCCAGCTCCAGCGCCACTTCCCAGCCGGCCACGGCCATTTCGCGCGCCACCTGCTCGGTGAATGCGACGGCCTCGTCCGTGCCATAGCGCGTGCGCAGCATGGTCAGCGTGGAGCCCAGGCCCAGGAAGCCCATGCCGTGGCGGCGCTTGTTCATGATCTCGTTGCGCTGCTGCTCCAGCGGCAGGCCGTTGATCTCCACCACGTTGTCCAGCATGCGGGTGAAGATCTTCACCACCTCGCGATAGGACTCGAAGTCGAAGCGCGCCTTGGGGCCGAAGGCATCGCGCACGAACAACGTGAGATTGACCGAGCCCAGCAGGCACGAGCCGTACGGCGGCAGCGGCTGTTCGCCGCACGGGTTGGTGGCGCGGATGTGCTCGCACCACCAGTTGTTGTTCATCTCGTTGACGCGGTCGATGAGGATGAAGCCCGGCTCGGCGTAGTCGTAGGTGGACACCATGATCATGTCCCACAGGTGCCGTGCGCGCACCGTGCCGTAGATCTTGCAGGCCACCAGGCCGTCGTCGCGGCTGACGTAGTTGTGGCGGGTGGGCCACTCGCGCCAGATGACCGCCTCGGGATCGGTGAGGTCGACCTCGTCCTGCTCCTTGATGTGCACCGGGAAGACCAGCGGCCAGTCGGTATCGGCCTTGACCGCCTGCATGAACTCGTCGGTGATCAGCAGCGACAGGTTGAACTGGCGCAGGCGCGCATCCTCGCGCTTGGCGCGGATGAATTCGCGCGCGTCCGGATGGGCGATATCGAAGGTGCCCATCTGCGCGCCGCGGCGGCCGCCCGCCGAGGACACGGTGAAGCACATCTTGTCGTAGATATCCATGAACGACAGCGGCCCGGAGGTGTAGGCGCCGGCGCCGGAGACATACGCGCCGCGCGGGCGCAGCGTGGAGAATTCGTAGCCGATGCCGCACCCGGCCTTCAGCGTGAGGCCCGCCTCGTGCACCTTCTCCAGGATGTCGTCCATGGAATCGGTGATGGTGCCGGACACGGTGCAGTTGATGGTGGAGGTCTTGGGCTTGTGCGCCTGCGCGCCGGCGTTGGAGGTGATGCGTCCGGCCGGGATGGCACCGTGACGCAGCGCCCAGAGGAATTTCTCGTACCAGGTTTGCTTCAGCTCGGGCGTGCGCTCCACGTCGGCCAGCGCGCGCGCGACACGCTGGTAGGTGTCGTCCACTTCGACATCCACCGGCTGGCCCTGCTTGGCCTTGAGCCGGTATTTCTTGTCCCAGATGTCCTGCGATGCGGGCTGCAGGGGAATCTGGGTGGCGTCGCGCTTCATGGCTTCAACTGGCACCGTGCTCATCGACTTAACTGGCCTCCATGGTCATTCTAGAATTTCTCGTGTCTGGTTGTTGGTGTTTTTTCAGCTCGCCAGGGCATCGACGGCGCGCAGGCTGCAGGCGCGCCGACCCACGCCCGCCATGGCCGCGGGGCGCGGCCACGAATACGGGTGCTGACACACTGTCCACGCCGCCATCTCATTGATGCGCCCCTCCGCAGCATCCGGGGCCTTTACCATAGATAGTGGCTTCAGACGATTCCGGAACACAAGATGTTGTGATCAAAGCGTGCGGTCACACTACCCCCGCGGGGGCAGGTTGTAAAGCGCTTTTTTGCCGCCGCGGCGCGGCCCGCCGGCCACCGCGCGGACCGCCGATGCCACCTGCAAAACCGACCGCGCCGGGTCCATGGCGCATTCGAAAAAAGCCACACGCCGCAGGCACCCTGCTATCCCCCGGGGCCCCTGCGGGGCTATCATGCCCGCGTCGATATACGGGCCGGCGCGCCCGGCCGATGCCTGCTGAACGCCTTGAAAGAACGTGACGCAATCGCGTACACCTCGAGGCGCTCCGGCCGCATAATCGGCGCCTCTCTTGCCTGCCGCAGATACTGACGTCATGACGTACCGCTTGCTTTGTATTCTCGCCCTGATCGTGTCGACCACCGGCCCGGCGCTGGCCGGTTCCGCCGGCGCCAGCGGCAAGGCGACCATGGTCTGGCGTGGCGACATCAGTTCCGCCCGCAGCCTGATCACGGACGTGGCGCACAAATGGCATCGCAGCGGGCACGCCCGTATCCAGCTGCAACCGTTCAATACCGTCTCCGGCATCGATGCCGTGGCGCACGGCTCGGCGGATATCGGCGGCAGCCTGCGCGGCCCGGATGCCAGGCGCCAGGTAGAACAACCGCTGACCTTCACTCCGGTGGCTTGGGATGCGCTGGTGATGATCACCAACCGCGACAATCCGGTGAATTCGCTGACCCTGAAGCAGGTCCACGACATCTATTACGGCAAGATCAAGAACTGGAAAGCGGTGGGCGGCCGCGACCAGCCGATCGACCTGTACGCCGTGGCCAGCCCCACCGATGGCGTGGAATACAGCATGCGCCGTCTGCTGTTCGGCCGCGGCAACCAGCCCGTGGCGGCACCGCGGCTGTACATCAACGTGCGCCAGCTGGAAGTGGGCATCACCCTGGACCCCAAGGGGCTGGGCGCCAGCACGATGTCCGGGACCCACGACAACAGGAAGCTGAAGATGCTGGCCATCGACGGCGTCAAGCCGACGCCGGCCAACGTGGCCGATGGCAGCTACGCGCTGTACACGCCGGTGTACGTGGTCAGCAATCCGGACGATCCCAAGGCCGCCGAAGTGCAGCAGTTCATCAGTTACATGCAGAGCAAGCCGGCGCAGAAGATCATGCGGCAGCACGAGCTGCTGCCCTACCAGGATGGCCTCGACCTGGCCAACGCGCAGGCCCGGCGCATGTCTCGCATCGCCGATGAAGTGGGCCGCATCACGCACAACGGTCCGACGGCCGCGGCAGGCGCCACGTATGCCAGCCAGTCCGCCTCCGCACCGACCTCGCAACGGACTATCGCCGCGCGCCAGCGCCTGGCGGAAAAGCGCCGGCGCCACAAGGCGGAGCAGGCGCGCGAGGCGGCCGCACGCAAGGCCAATGGCGGCGGCGAGGGTTCCTGAGCGTCTGTGCGAATCCGCTACCTGAGTAGGGCGGATCGCGGAGCAACGCGACGGATCCGCCTGCTTGCCGCAAGCTCGCGACGTTTCCGCAAGCAGGCGGCTCCGTCGCTACGCTCCTTGAGCCACCCTACGAAGCTGCAGGACGACGCAATCGCGTGAACGCATCAACAGCAAACTGGGACATCCGCGCCGTCTCGCTGGACCTGGACGACACGCTGTGGCCGGTGATGCCGGCGCTGGAACGTGCCGAGCAACAGCTGGACGCATGGCTGGGCACGCATTACCCAGAGGTGGCGCAGCGCTATCCGATTGCGGCCATGCGCACGCTGCGCGAGGACGTGGCTGCCGACCGCCCGGACATTGCCCACGATTTCGGCGCGCAACGTCATGAGAGCCTGGTGCGTGCGTTTGCCGCCTGCGAGGTGGCCGATGCGCGCATCGACGAGGCCTTCGACATCTATTTCACCGAACGCAACGGCGTGGAGCTGTACACCGACGCGCTGGAGGCCCTGCAACGTCTGCAGCGGCAACGGCCGTTGATCAGCATCAGCAACGGCAATGCGGATCTGCGCCTGATCGGACTCGATCACCTGTTCGCCGCCAGCTTCAGCGCCAGGGAATGCGGCGCACTGAAGCCGGATGCGCGCATCTTCGCGGATGCCTGCGCGCACCTGCAACTGGCGCCGGAGCAGATCCTGCACGTCGGCGACGATCCGCTCTGCGACGTGGTCGGCGCGCGCGAGGCGGGGCTGCGCACGGCGTGGATGAATCGCGAACGGCTGCGCTGGAACGAGGACATGCCGGCCGCGGACCTGGAATTGCATGATCTGGAACAACTGGCAGCGTGGCTGGAACGTCACGTGGCGGCCTGAATCCTCCGGCCGGAGGCGCTGCAGCGCGCAATCGTGGCGCGGTATCCTAGGGCGCCGAGCTGAACGGACAACCTCATGGCACTGATCGAGAACAAGGGCGGCCGCCCGGCCATTCCCCTGGAAATGGTGGACCGCGAACATTTCGATGCCTGCCGACGGCGCCTGGATGCCGCCTCGCGGCGCTGGCTGGATGGCTGCGGCTTCGAGCCTTCCGCAGGCAGCATTGCCCTGCTCCCCGACACCAAGGGTGCCGTGACACGGGTCCTGGTGGGCGTGGATCCGGCCGATCCGCTGTGGGCGCTGGCGGGCCTTCCGACGCAGCTGCCGCTGGGCCGCTATCGTCTGGCCGACGAAGGCATCGAGCTGGACGCCACGCTTCTCGCCTTGGGCTGGGCCCTGGGAGCGTACCGGTTCGACGCCTATCGGTCGTCCGGCCGCGATCCCGCACAGCTGGTCGTGGACACGGCCACGCTGGGCCAATTGACGCCTCTGGTGGATGCGGCCTCGCAGGTGCGCGACCTGGTCAACACGCCGGCCGAGGATCTGGGCCCGGAACAACTGGCCGCGGCGGTGAAGGACCTGGGCCGCACCCACAGCGCCAAGGTGCGCGAGTGGGTCGGCGATGACCTGCTGGATGCCAACTTTCCCACCATCCACGCGGTGGGCCGCGCCAGCCACCGCGCACCGCGGCTGGTAGAGCTGACCTGGGGCAAGGCCGGCGCGCCGCGGCTGACCCTGGTGGGCAAGGGCGTCACCTTCGACAGTGGCGGCCTGAACCTCAAGACCGGCAGCGGCATGCGCTGGATGAAGAAAGACATGGGCGGCGCGGCGCACGCCATCGGTCTGGCCCGGCTGGTGATGCAGGCCGGGTTGCCGGTGCGCCTGACCCTGCTGGTGCCGACGGTGGAAAATTCGGTCTCGGGGTCGGCGCTGCGACCGGGCGACGTGGTGCGGACCCGTGCCGGGCACGCCGTGGAAATCGACAATACCGATGCCGAAGGCCGCCTGATCCTGTGTGATGCACTGGCCTATGCCGGGGAATCCGAGCCCGACCTGCTGATCGATTTCGCCACGCTCACCGGCGCGGCGCGGGTGGCGCTGGGACCGGATCTGCCGGCGCTGTTCGCCAATCGCGACGCCCTGGCAGACGCCACGCTCAAGGCCTGCGAGGAGACCCGCGACCCGATGTGGCGCATGCCGCTGTGGCAGCCCTACATGCGTCTTCTGGAATCGCCGCTGGCCGACTTCACCAACTCCAGCACCTCGCGCCATGCCGGCGCGATCACCGCCGCGCTGTACCTGCAGCGTTTCGTGCCCGACGCGGTCAACTGGATGCACATGGACGTGTACGCCTGGAACGACGCCGACCGCCCGGGCCGACCGCGCGGCGGCGAGGCGATGGGCCTGCGCGCGATGTTCCGCTTCCTGCAGCAACGCTACATGGCGTAGGGACCGCATCCCCGCCCGGGACAGGTAGGCCGCGCCAGGCGACGGAGCCGCCTGGCTTAGCGGAACCGATGGGCCATTGTCGCAAGCAGGCGGATCCGTCGCGTTGCTCCTTGATCCGCCCTACGCGGGGGAATGCCGCACATGAAAACGCCCGGACATGCCGGGCGTTTTCTGCTTTTGTGGGTAGCTGGACGGAATCAGGAACCATTCGGCTTTGGGTGCGACGCTGGCGGCGTCCTGGCGACTTTCTCCTTGTAGGGAATGGCATCACGCGCCAGCTTGGGCCGGTTGTGGATCAGGTCTACCTCGTCGGAGACGATATGCGCGGTCTCGTCCAGCATCTCGTCGGTGGCCGACTTGGCCTTCTTTTCGTCCTTGACCTGCGCCTTGATGTTGCGCTCGCCCGGCTGCAGGCCGTCGTCCAGCTCCACTTCCACGTTGTCGGCGGAATCGCCGTTGATCTTCTTGTGACGCTGCTTGAAGGATTTCTGCAGCGCCTCGAAATGATCGCGGCGTGCCTTGCGCTTGGCGTAGTTCAGCGACACGGTGGTGCGGTCGCGGTTCTTGCGGTACTCGGCCAGTTCGTCGAGCATCAGCTTCCAGGCCGGGGACGTGGCCACGCGCTGGTCGTGCATGCCCTCCAGCAGCGGAATCAGCGGCTGCAGGTTGGCCACCGGCGTATAGCCCGGCGAGGGTTTGATGTGCGACCACGGCAAGTGGTTGTCATAGGTGGATTCGCCGAATTCCTTGGCGTCGCCATTGCGCGGAAATTCGATATCCGGGGTCACGCCGCGCAGCTGCGTGGAACCGCCATTGATACGGAAGAACTTGGCGATGGTCATCTTCAATTCGCCCAGCTTGGGCTTTTTGTTGTCGGACTCGGGATCGGCAAACCGATTCAGGTCGATCAGGTTCTGCACCGTGCCCTTGCCGAAGGTGGGCTCGCCGATGACGATCCCGCGGCCGTAGTCCTTGATCGCCGCGGCGAAAATTTCCGATGCCGACGCCGTGCCGCGATTGACCAGCACCGCCAGCGGCCCGCTCCAGACCATGCCCGGCTGCTTGTCCTTTTCCTCGTCCACGCTGCCGCGGCTGTCGCGCACCTGCACCACCGGGCCCTTGTTGATGAACAGGCCGACCATGCGCGTGGCCTCGCTGAGCGAACCGCCGCCGTTGTTGCGCAAGTCTACGATCACGCCGCTGACGTGGTCTTTCTTCAGCTCCTTGAGCAACTTGGCAACATCGCGGCTGGCGCTCTTGTAATCCTTGTTGCCGGCGCTGCGGGCACCGAAATCCTGATAGAAGGACGGCAGCTCGATCACGCCGATCTTGCGGGTGGTCTTGCCATCCTTCACGTCGATGATTTTCTTCTTGGCCGCCGAGTCGGCCAGACTGACCTTCTTGCGCACGAGGTCGACGATCTTGTGCTTGCCGTCCACGCCGGCCGCGGAGGGAATGATCTCCAGGCGCACGGTGGTGTTCTTCTTGCCGCGGATCTTGTCGACCACGTCGTCCAGACGCCAGCCGATCACGTCCTCCAGCGGACCGCACTGCCCCTGGCCCACGGCGACGATGCGGTCACCGGTGTGGATCTTGCCGGATTTGTCCGCCGGGCCGCCCGGCACCACCCTGTAGATCTGTGTGTACTCGTCGCGCGATTGCAGCTCCGCGCCGATGCCCTCCAGCGACAGCTTCATGGTGATGCTGAAGTTTTTCGCCGCGCGCGGGCTGAAGTAGTCCGTATGCGGATCGGTGGTATTGGCATAGGCGTTCATGAAGGTCTGGAACGCATCCTCGGTATCCAGCTGGCGGATCCGCTTGATGTAGCCCTCGTAACGCTTGTTCAGCGTCTTGCGGATGGCCGCGGGCTTCTTGCCGGCCAGCTTCAGGCGCAGCCAGTCGTTCTTCACGCGCTTGGTCCATACCGCGTCCTGCGCCTTCTCGTCGGCGGGCCACGGGGCCTTGTCGCGATCGTAGTCGTAGGTCTCGTCGCTCTTGAACGTGAAGCCGTTTTTCAGCAGCGAGCGCGCGAAGTTCATGCGCTGCGTGACGCGCTTGACGTACAGGCTGAACATGGCCATCGGGCCGGACAGGTCCTGCTCCCAGATGGCATCGTCCAGCTTGGTGCGCAGCGGCTTGAAGTGGTCGATATCGGCCTGGGTGAAGAACAGCTTGTCGCTGTCCAGCGACTTCAGATAGGCGTCGAAGATCTTCTTCGACATCGTGTTGTCCAGCGGCTCGGCATCGTAGTGGAAGCGCGTCAGGAAGCGCGCCGACAGCAGTGCCGCCGCGCCCTGGGAGGCATCGGCCTTGAACGACACCGGTTTGCCCGGCGCAATCGCGGACAGGCTCGGCGACGGCGCGGCCACGCTGGCGGCATTGGCCGAGGCGGGACAGGCTTTCGCCTTCTGTGCGGCAGGCGCAGCCTGGACACCTGCGGTGACCAGAGTCAGCAGCAGGACGAAAACGGTACGCAGGGTCATTCAGGCTACCTCGACGAGGCCGGCGGCATGAGCCTGCACGTCGGCATGATAGGACGAGCGTACCAGTGGACCGGAAGCGACATGGGTGAAGCCCATGTCCATGCCGGCGTCGTGGAGACGATCGAATTCTTCGGGCGTCCAGTAACGGACAACGGGATGGTGATGTGCCGACGGCTGCAGGTACTGGCCGATGGTGATCATGTTGACATCGTGCGCGCGCAGGTCGCGCAGGGTTTCCAGCACCTGGTCCTCGGTCTCGCCCAGGCCCAGCATGATGCCGGATTTGGTGGGGATGGCCGGATGCTGCGCCTTGAAGCGCCTGAGCAGGTCCAGCGACCATTCGTAGCTGGCACCGGGGCGCACTTCCCGATACAGGTGCGGCACCGTTTCCAGGTTGTGGTTGAAGACATCCGGCGGAAACTCGGCCAGCGCCTCCAGCGCGCGTTCCATGCGGCCCTTGCCGCGGAAGTCGGGCGTCAGGATCTCGATCTGCAGGTGCGGGTTCTCGTGCCGTGCGGCGCGGATGCAGGAGGCAAAATGCGCCGCGCCGCCATCCTTGAGGTCATCGCGGTCCACCGAGGTGATGACCACGTACTTCAGGCCCATGTCGCGGATGGTTTCGGCCAGGCGCGCCGGCTCCAGCGTGTCCGGCGGCTGCGGCCGGCCGTGCGCCACGTCGCAGAACGAGCAGCGCCGCGTGCAGACTTCGCCCAGGATCATGAAGGTGGCGGTGCCCTTGGAGAAGCATTCGTGGATGTTGGGGCACGAGGCTTCCTCGCACACCGTCACCAGCGCGCTGTCGCGCAGCTTGGATTTGAGCTGCTGCACGGCATTGCCGCGCGGCAATTTGACCCGGATCCACGACGGCTTGCGCAGGGTCGGCGCGTCGGCGTCGAATCCGGCGCGATTGCGGGCGATCTTGTCGCCGGCCACCTGCTTGTCGACTGCAGGCTTCTGCACTGCCGGCTTGTCCACCACGGACAGCGGAATGGACTTCGATGATTGCGTGCTGGAATCTGTCATAAGCGGTTCAACTGGAGACCGCCGATGTGGCGGCAAGTTCGGCAAGAAAGGGAATATCGGCGGGCGCCGCGCCGGGTGTGAAGGCGAACTGGCGGCACAAGGCAGCGATGAGAACGTCCTCGATCACGTCAATTGGCGATGAGACGCCCAAGTCTACCATCTGCGTCACGGCCAATCCCTTGTAACCGCAGGGATTGATGCGATGAAACGGCTCCAGATCCATGTCCACGTTGAATGCCAGGCCGTGGAACGAGCACCCGCGCCGCACGCGCAGACCCAGCGCGGCCACCTTGGCATCATCCACGTACACGCCGGGCGCGCCTTCGCGGCGCGTGGCCTCGATCCCCCAGCGCGCCATGGTGTCGATCAGCGCCTGCTCGATGCGGCAGACCATGTCGCGCACCCCCACGCCCGCCCGGCGCAGATTGATCAGCGGATAGGCCACGATCTGGCCCGGGCCGTGATAGGTCACCTGGCCGCCGCGGTCCACCGGCACCACGGGAATGTCGCCCGGCATCAGCACGTGTTCCCACTTGCCGGCCTGACCCAGCGTGAACACCGGATCATGCTCCAGCACCCACAACTCATCCGGCGTGTCGGCGTCACGCGCATCCGTGAAGGCGCGCATGGCCTGCCAGACGGGTTCATACGGCTGCCGGCCAAGGCGGCGGATGAGCAACGGTTGTGACATGGCGGGGTGACGATGTTCCGAGGTGGGGAAAAACGCATTGCAGCCAGTGCGACACGCCAGCCCTGATCAGGATGAGGGCACGAGACGGCGATCTCAACGCGCCAGCGATATTTCAGTTTGCCCTGTCTGAACCACGCAGCGCCCGGCGGTCGCGCCGCCGAACGGTTCCCACAGGTGAAGCAGTACGCTACGGATCAGAGGGTGTAGCGGATGTCGTCTTCGGCGCGCAGCACCGCGTGGGCCGCTTGATACAGTTCGCGCGAGGGGCATTCGAAGCGCACATGCACCGACACGAAATGCCCTTCCCGCGAGGCGCGGCAACGCATCGAATCGGGCACCACGGTGAGGCCCTGCCCTTCCAGCAGCGCCGGTACACGAGCTTCCAGGTCGGCGCCGGCGTTTCCCATGGCAGCAATTTCGAAGGTGCCGGGGAACTGGAACCCCTGGGCGGGATCATCCGGCTGGATATCGTCGACGTTGCGCATGATGCCTCCTGTCTCAGCTCTTGCCTGCACCGAAAAGATGGTGGAACCACAGCTCGATGGCATCCCACAGGCGCGAGAAGAAACCGCCCTGCGGCGCATCCTTCAGCGCAATCAGCGGCCGCGACAGCAGCGGCTTGCCGTTCAGGGTGACTTTCAGCGTGCCCACCTTCTGGCCTTTCTTGTATGGGGCCACCAACGTGCTGGGCAAGTCCATGCTGGCCTTGAGCTTGCCGTAGTCGCCGCGCTTGACGGTGACCATCACATCCCGGGCAACGCCCACCGGAAGCTGATCGGCCTGTCCCTTCCACAGCCGCGGCGTGGCCAAGGCCTTGCCGGCAGCGTACAGCTGGTGATTCTCGAACGCGCGGAAGCCGTAATTGAGCAACGTCTCGGCATCGTTGGCGCGGGCCTGCTCGCTGGGCGTGCCCATGACCACCGCGATCAGACGGAAATTGCCACGCTTGGCCGATGCATCCAGGCAATAGCCGGCGCCGGCGGTATGCCCGGTCTTGACGCCATCCACGCTGGGATCGCGCCACAGCAGCAGGTTGCGGTTGTTCTGGTCGATGCCGTTCCACTTGAAGTGCTTGATGCTGGCAATCGCATAGATCTGGGGGAAATCATGGATCAGCGCACGCGAGAGTTCGGCCGTGTCACGCGCGGTGCTGTAGTGATCCTTGACCGGATAGCCGGAGGCATCCGAGTAATGCGTGCCGGTCAATCCCAGGCGCTGGGCGTAGGCGTTCATCAGGGAGACGAAACCCTGCTCGCTGCCGCCGACGTGCTCGGCCAGGGCAATGGCCGCATCGTTGCCCGACTGGATCAGCATGCCCTTGAGCAGGTCGTTCAACGGCACCCGGCTGTGCACCTTGAGGAAGCTGGTGGAGCCATCCGTGCCTGCGCCGCCGGCCTTCCAGGCGTGCGTGCTGACCCGCACCTTGTCGTTCATCGACACCTTGCCCTGGGCGATCTCCGCACCGACCACGTAGGCATTCATGATCTTGGTCAGGGAGGCCGGGATTTCGCGCTTGTTGGGATTCTTCGAGACCAGCACGCGACCAGTCGCGGCATCCATCAGCACCCAGCTGCGCGCCTTGAACGTGGGCGGCGGCGGCACTGGCACGGTCGGCGCGCCAGGCGTGGTCTTGGCCTGCTGCGCGTTGGTGGTGGGCAGCGCCTGCGGCTGTGCGATGGCCACGCCCGCGACCAGGGTGGACGCGGCAACCAGGCTGAACATGCGGCGGATCAGACTCATCTTGGACACTATTCCGATGGGGGTTCGATGGATCAGGAATGCAGGTCGCGTGGACCTGCCATGCAAACAGTCATCCCGCGACAGCGGCGGGCAAAAACAATCCGCCTAGTCTACCGCGACTTGCGGCTGCGGCAGACCCAGTCGCGCCACGGCAGCCGAGGCCCGGTCGACGGCGGCGGTACCGCTGAACGGGCCCAACCGCACGCGCTCGATGCGACGGCCGTGCACCGTGACCCGCGACGTGTGCACCGGGCCCAGATGGGCCTGGCGCAGCTTCGCGGCCACGCGCGCGGCGTTGCCGGTATCCGCAAATGCACCGATCTGCAGCCAGATGGCGTGTGCGCTGCCCGCCGGGTGATCGCGCGTTGAGACCACGGGCGGCGCCGGCAGTTCCTGCGGATGTCGCGGATCGATCGCCTGCACTTCCACCAGGCCGGTGCCCTTGGGCCAGATCCCGATGCGCACTGCCGCGGCATAACTCAGGTCGATCAGGCGATTGGCGACGAACGGGCCGCGATCGTTGACGCGCACGATCACGCTCTTGTCATTCTTCAGGTTGGTCACGCGCACCCAGCTGGGAAGAGGCAGTGTCTTGCTGGCCGCGGTGAACTTGTACATGTCGTACGGCTCCAGACTGGAAGTCATGTAGCCGTTGAACTTGCTCCCGTACCAGGAGGCGATGCCGCGCTTGTCGTAGTTCTTGTCGCTGGCCAGCACATGGTAGGTGGTGCCAAGCACCGTATAGGGCGATGTATTGCCGTAGTTGGAGCGCGGTTCGGGCCGCGGCACCGGTTCGGAAAGCTTGCTGATGTCCACGTGGGTGCCATCCGGCCCC
This sequence comes from uncultured Gammaproteobacteria bacterium, assembly GCA_963747595.1. Taxonomy (GTDB): domain Bacteria; phylum Pseudomonadota; class Gammaproteobacteria; order Xanthomonadales; family Rhodanobacteraceae; genus Oleiagrimonas. The sequence goes on along the minus strand of CAVVFO010000001.1, from coordinate 205,053 downwards.
GTGTCATGGTGCAAACGATACCGTTGCGACTGCGGCAGGTTCAGGTTGTCGCGCGGCCCCCGCGATGCCCCGGAATGGCTCGATGCGCTGCCCGGAGCGGAGGTGCCCGGCTGCGCGGCGTGCCGTGCCGGCCGGGCATGCTGCCCGGCACAGCCGGCCAGTGCCAGCAGCGCCGATCCGGCGATCGCCCACGCCCACCTGCTCATGGAGCCTGTTGCGCAGTGTCAGCCCCGTGCTGGTTGGCCGCCGTGATGGCCTCGGCGAGCTGGTGCACCACCATGGCGTACATGGGACTTCGGTTGTAGCGCGTGATGACGTAGAAATTGTGGAATGTCAGCCAGTGCTGGGGCCCGTCCGCACCATCCAGACTCAGCAGGGTGCTGGGCAGGCCGGGGTTGATGTGACGTGCAGGCGCGTAGCCCCACGCCTCGAACTGCTCCAGCGGCTGGCGCGGCTTGCTGCCCTTGGCGCTGACCGGATGTGCATCGGCATCCACCTGCACGCGCGCGCTCACCGGCTGGTGCGGGGCCCAGCCATGCGCGTGGAAATAGTTGGCCACGCTCCCCAGGATATCGGGCAGCGAATCGTGCAGGTCGATGCGCCCGTCGTGGTTTTGATCCACGCCGAACGCGCGGATGCTGTCCGGCATGAATTGCGGCCAGCCCTGGGCACCGGCGTAGGAACCGGTCAGTGAATCCAGCGGCCCACCCAGCTTGTCCCGCGGCAGCTCCAGCAACGTCTTCAGCTGGGCGCGGAAAAACTTGCCGCGCGAGGGGTAGTAGAAACCCAGCGTGACCAGCGCATCGAGCACCTTGTAGTGGCCGGTGATGCGGCCGTAATTGGTTTCCACGCCGAGAATGGCCACCAGGTAGGCCGGATCCACGTTGTACTGCGCGCCGATGCGTTCGAGCAGTTTCTGGTGCTGGCGGTAGAACGCGACCCCGTCGTCGATGCGCGTCTGCGTCATGAAGATGGGCCGGTACTCCTTCCAGGATTTGGATTCAGCCGGCCGGTTCATTGCATCCAGGATGCTCTGCTGCTTGTGCGCGCCGTCCAGCAGCGCGTTGAGCTGCGCGGCACTCTTGCCGGTCGCAGCAACGACCTGGTGCACCAGCTTGGCCTGCCCCGGATGCGCGTGCGCACCGGCCACGGGCACCAGGCCCAGCAACAGGGCCGGGACGGCCAGAAGACGCATGAAAGGAGACATCGGCAGTGGGTTCCGCGCGCGCTGCAAAAGACGCCGTTAGCCTAGCAGTCCGGCAAAAAGTTGAAAGCCCCGAGGTGTGCGCGCCCGCACAAACGCTGTGGTACATCCTCGCAATGGAGCGTTGCGAAGACCGTGGCGGGCACACCTCCCGCATGCCGACTGTCAGTGCTGCGCGATCCGAATGGGCCGGGTGGAGAGCGTCTTGTCATTCACGTCGACCGCGCGAAGGCGGTAACGGCCGGGGCGCAGATAAAGCCTGGTGGAGGAATTGGCGCGCATGAACGCAAAACGATCGGCCGGGATTGCATCGGTTACCTCATCGGCGTGACGGGCCTCGACCACGCAGGGAATATGCTCGCGGCACACTCTGCTGCTGATATCGAATGGCCGACGTTGCCCCCCCAGCGTGAGCCAGTTCGGCCGGAACAGCTGGTCGCGCGCCGGCGCAGTAAACGAAAAACGCGTGCCGTCGTCGACCCGGATTGTCCTGTGGTATTCGTTGAACGCACGCATGTCGAGCGCGCGCGGCAGCACGACGTTCATGTCGTACAGCTGCGGGCGGTCGCTCCACGTCGTGCCGCTGGAACGATTGACGAATACTTCCGGCACATCGGTGGGAAACGCGCCAATCAGCCGATGATAGGCATCCGCGCTGTTCCAGCCGGTTTCCAGGAACTCGGTCTGATCGATACTCAGGGGGTCGAATCCGGTGCGCGCCCGCAACTGCATGGCCATCGGCTTGATCTGTCCGAGGCGGCCTGGAGCCTTGTCGATATGTGCATACCCTGCGTGCACCACCAGACGCGCCTGGGGATCCTTGGCGAACACCGCGCGATACAGATTTTCGGCTTGTGCGTTTTCCCGCGCCTGGCCCAGGCCGCTGTCGAAGTCGTAGGGCACGATGGTGAAGCCCAGCCGGATGGCCTCCCGCACGATATCGCCATAGACCGGTTCACGCATGTATTCGGTCCCGCTGGCAATGGTGGGGTATCCCCGCTGCATCAGCCCCGGATCATTGTCGGTCAGCGCCTCGGCCGCGAAGTACTTGAATCCGAGCGCCCGCAGATGCGGCAACAACGCAAGGGTCAGCTCACGCGTATGGGCGTTGTGGTGCGCCTCGTTGATCATCACGATATGCCGGCCACGGGCGCGGCGGGTGATGGCCGTAACGGCATCCTTCGCCACCCAGTGCGCCGTATCCGGCAGCGTCAGGTCCCTCGGCAGCCTTGCCTGCAGCGGGAAGCTCAGGACCGCCTGGGTATAAAGGCCCAGCTCATCCTGCGAAAACGACAGGAACTGGCCAGCCAGGCGCTGATCGGCCGCAGACAACGACGGCATCCTGTCCTGCAGATACACGTAGCGGGCCAGCAGTGTCGGCTGCTGCCGGATGGCGTGCAGCAGCTGCAGCGACGATGGACTGTACGACTGCGGCGACGCTGCGGCAGAAAACGACAGAAGTACCGCGAGCAAGACGTAGGCAAGTGCTTTGCTACCCATCGGACGAAACCCGCGCAACCAGCTCAAGGCCCAGCTTGCGCGCTGATCATGCATCCTTCAAGTGACACCCGGATCCTGATGAGCTCCCGTGTCACGGCCGGGAGCGAGGGCGGCAGAAAGCTTCCAGCCCTAGGTCAGCATCTTGCGGTGCGAATAGATGGACATCAGCACGCCGAAACCGGTCAGGAGACTGACCGCCGACGTGCCGCCGTAGCTGATCAGAGGCAACGGCACACCGACCACGGGCAGCAGGCCGGTGATCATGCCGCCATTGACCATGACATAGACGAAGAAGCTCATGGCGATGGCGCCGCACAACAAGCGGGAGTAGGTATCGCGCGCTTGCGCGGCGATCCACAGGCTGCGCCCGATGATGAACAGGTACAGCGCCAGCAGGCCCAGCGCGCCGATGAGCCCGAACTCCTCGCCGAACACCGCGAAGATGAAATCGGTGGTGTGTTCGGGCAGGAACTCCAGCCGCGACTGCGTGCCATGACGCCAGCCCTTGCCGAAGACGCCACCCGAGCCTACCGCGATCTTCGACTGGATGATGTGCCAGCCGGCTCCCAGCGGGTCGGAGGCCGGGTTGAGGAAGGTAAGCACGCGCTGGCGCTGGTAATCGTGCATGAAGTGCCAGCCCACCGGCGCCGCCGCGGCCACCAGCGCCAGCAGCAGGGCGATGCGCCACCAGCGCATGCCGGACAGGAACAGCGCGAAGGCGCCGGCAGCCGCCACCAGCAGTGCCGTGCCCAGATCCGGCTGCTCGGCAATCAGCCCCGCAGGAACGGCAATCAGCACGCCCACCATGGCGATGTGCTTCCACGACGGCGGCAGCTGCCGCGGATGCAGATACCAGGCGATCATCATGGGCATGGTCAGCTTCAGCAGTTCCGAGGGCTGAAAGCGCACCACGCCCAGATTCAGCCAGCGGTTGGCACCCTGCCCCTCGCCGATCACCGCCACCACCAGCAGCAGGGCGGTGCTGAACGCGTACAGCCACGGTGTCCAGGTGCGCAGCGTGGTGGGCGGGATGCGCGACACCAGCAGCAGCATCGCGCCGCCCAGGGCAAAGCGCAGCGCCTGGCCGACCACCAGATGCAGGCTCCCGTCGCCAGCGCTGTACAGTGTCGCCAGCCCCACCATCGCCAGCAGGAACAACGCGCCGATCAGCGGCAGATCCAGCCGTGGTCGCGACCAGATGCGCAGCGAGAAGCGTCGCAGGCGTGATGTCATCGCGCCGATCATGGCGTCAGCGGCCGTTCGTCGCTGGTGTCGTCCGGCAGCCCCTGCTCCCTGGCCCAGGCATCGAGGATACGGCGCGCGATGGGGCCGGCGGACGAGCCGCCCCAGGCACCCGCCTCCAGCACCACGGCCACCGCGATGCGCGCATGCTCGGCGGGCGTGAAGGCCTCGAACAGGGCGCGATGACGCTTGGCCAGCGCCGCCAGATTGCTGTGGCTCTGGTAGGCCTTGGTGGTACGGGAATAACGCTCCGCCGTGCCGGTCTTGCCCGCGATCACATAGGGAAAGCCCTTGCCCAGGCCCCGCGCGGTCGTGCCCGGGCCCCCGTTGACCACATTGATCATGCCCTGCAGCACCGTCTGCCAGTCCGTCTCGTTATCCACCAGGGATGCCCCCGCCTTCACGGCCGGCATATTCCGCCGCTTGCCGTCGACACCGTTGCGTGTGGCCAGCAACAGGTGCGGACGATACGGCACGCCATGATTGGCCATGGTGGCCGCCGCATGCGCCAGCTGCAACGGCGTGACCACCCAATACCCCTGGCCGATGCCGGCAATCACGGTTTCGCCCGGATACCACGGCTGATGCCGATGCGCTCGCTTCCAGGCGCGCGACGGCAGCACGCCCCCGCCTTCGCCCTCGAGATCGATGCCCGTGGGCTTGCCGAATCCGAACCGCGCCATCCAGTGGCTGAAGCGGTCGATGCCCATGTCCAGGGCCAGCTTGTAGAAATACGTATTGACCGATTTGGCGATGGCCTGCACCAGATCCACGCGTCCGGCACCGCCGCGTTGATCGTCGCGGTAGCCGCGCGACTGTCCCGGAATATGGAAGATGCCGGTGGACATCACCGTGTCGCTGGGCGTGCGCAACCCCAGCTCCAGCCCGCCCAGCCCGATGAACGGCTTGACCGTGGAGCCCGGCGGATAGCGCCCGCGGATGGCGCGATGCAGCAGCGGCTTGTGCGGATCGTGCAGCAGCGCACGATAATCCACGGAACTGATGCCGCCCACGAACAGATTGGGGTCGTAACTGGGCACGCTGACCAGCGCCAGCACCTGACCGTTGCGCGGATCGATCGCCACTGCGGCGCCGGCGCGGCCATGAAACGCCTTGTACGCCGCCTTCTGCAGCTTGGCGTCCAGGGTCAGATAGATGCTCTGTCCCGACGTGGGGGGATGGGTTTCCAGCACCCGCTGCACACGCTGGTCGGCATTGACCTCCACCAACTGATATCCCGGTTTACCGTGCAGACGCTTTTCGTCATATTGCTCGATACCGCTCTTGCCGATATGCGAGGAGGCATCGTAGAGCGAGGGATCGGCGCTTTGCAGCTCACGGTCGTTGATGCGCCCCACGTACCCCACCGAATGCGCAAACAGCGCCCCCAGCGGATAGTGCCGCGTCAGGTACGGCACCACATCCACGCCGGGAAAGCGCCAGCGGTTGACTGCGAACCGGTCGATCTCGTCCTCGTTCAGATGCAGCTTCAGCGGCACGCTCTGAAACGCGCGGTGCTGCTTCAGGCTGTGCCTGAAATCGCTGATCTCGGACGGGCTCAACGGCACGTAGCGACGCAGCCGCTCGAGCATGGCGTTCATGTGCTTGACCCGCTCGGGGATCACATCCAGGCGGAACGCCGGCACGTTGTCGGCCAGCACGGTGCCGTGACGGTCATAGATCAGGCCGCGTGCCGGTTGCAGCCGCCGCAGACGCACCCGGTTGTGTTCCGACTGCACCGTGTATTCGGCGTGCTGCATCACCTGCAGATAGACGAACCGTCCCGCCAGCACCAGCATGCACAGGAGGATCAGCGCGAAGCCACTGAATGCACGGACACGGAACAGATGCGACTCGCGCCGCTGATCCTTGATCGATGTCCGCCGCCGCCTGCTCATGCCTCGTGCATGCGCAGGCGGGCCCGCAAGCTGTCCAGCAGCAGAAACACGAACGGCCACAACAGCGCCCCCACCACCGGTGCCAGCCAGTACCAGGCGCTGGGCAGCGGATCACCCGCCAGGACATGCACCACCACTTGCACGATACGGTCGTTGACCAGCAGGGCCAGCACCGCCAGTGCCTGCTGCCACATGGGGAAAAAGCGCAAGCGCGGGCGAAACCTGAGCACCAGGAACACCAGCACCAAGAGGCGGAGGGCCTGTTCGCCCAGCAAGGCGCCGTCCACCACGTCCGCCGCCAGGCCGGCCCAGAACGCCAACCCCAGGGTCACCCGGTCGCTCGATTCCAGCGACCAGTAGATCAGCACCAGTGCCGGCCAGTACGGCTTGAACGGCCGCAGCGGCTCGGGCAATGGCACCAGCATCAGCAGCAGCGACAGCAGCAGCGTGGAAAAGAACACCAACCGGGCGACACGTTGCCGATTCATGGTTTCGATTCTCCACCCGCGGCCCACGGCGCCAGGCGCGCCGGTGGCCCCACCGATGCCGCCGGAGCAGGCGGCCCCACCGGCGGCGCCAGATCGCGCAGCAGCAACACATCGCCACTGCGCGCCAGCGCCGCCGCTGGCGTCGCCTTGGCATCCAGGAACATGCCGGACAGATCCGTGCTGACCTTGCGCACCGTGCCCACCGGAAAACCGGGCGGAAAGCGCCCGCCCAGGCCCGACGTCACCAGCTTGTCGCCGGCATGCAAATCCGCGGTGACGGGAATATCGGGCAGATCCAGCTGATGCAGGCCGTGCCCACCATAGACCACACTGCGCAGCCCGGTGCGCTCCACGGTCACCGGCACCGCGCTGTTCGGATCGGTGATCAGCATGGCCTGGCTGGTATCGGGCAACACCTCCTGCACCTGGCCCATGACACCGTTGGCATCGATCACCGGCTGCCCCGCAGTGACCCCCTGATTGGCGCCCACATTGAGCACGATGCGGTTGCCGAACGCACCCACATCGACATCGATCAACCGCGCCAGCTGCACGCGCATGTCCAGACTGTGCCGGGTATCCAGGAGCTGCTTCAGGCGCTGGTTCTGCCGCGCCACCGCGCGCATGCGGTTGAGTCGCGCATTGGCCAGCAGCAGCGATTCGCGCAGTTGCCGGTTGTCGCGAGTCAGGCGTTCGCGGTTGGCGAACGCGACGCGCGCCGCGTGGAATCCGTCCGCGGGCAGTCCCGCGAGGTGATACAGCGGTTGCACCACGGCCACGGCGGCCTCGTAGCGCACGTTCTGCAGCCAGTGGTTGCGGTAATCCAGCACCATCAGCACGCAGGCCGCCGCCATGTACGCCATGAGACGCAGCGTGCCCGCCATGGAGGCGGAAAACAGCGTCGCACCCTCGGCTTTCATGCCCATGTCCTTTTCCGCGCTCCGGCAAGCGGTCGGATGGCGCGGGACATGAAACGCATCTTATTCGCCGGCGAAGAAGTCGCTGCCGTGCTGGTCGATCAGTTCCAGGGCCTTGCCGCCACCGCGGGCCACGCAGGTCAGCGGATCGTCTGCCACCTGCACGTGCAGACCGGTTTCCTCGGACACCAGACGATCCAGATCACGCAGCAGCGCGCCGCCGCCGGTGAGCACGATGCCGCGCTCGGCCACGTCGGAACACAGTTCCGGCGGGGTCTGCTCCAGTGCCGATTTCACCGCGGCACAGATGCCGGAGAGGGGCTCGTGCAGCGCTTCCAGCACTTCGTTGGAGTTGATGGTGAACATGCGCGGCACGCCCTCGGCCAGATTGCGTCCGGAAATCTCGATCTCGCGCACCTCGCTCTGCGAATAGGCACAGCCGATCTCCAGCTTGATGCGCTCGGCCGTGGACTCGCCGATCAGCGTGCCGTGGCTGCGCCGCACATAGTTGATGATGGCCTCGTCGAAACGGTCACCGCCGGTGCGCACCGACTGCGAATAGACGATGCCGTTGAGCGAGATCACCGCCACCTCGGAGGTGCCGCCCCCCACGTCAAGCACCATCGAGCCACGCGCCTCATGCACCGGGATGCCGGCGCCGATGGCCGCGGCCATCGGCTCCTCGATCAGGAACACGTCGCGCGCGCCGGCGCTTTCGGCCGATTCCTTGATGGCGCGGCGCTCGACCTGCGTGGAGCCGCACGGCACGCACACCAGCACGCGCGGGCTGGGCCGCAGCATGCGCGACTTGTGCACCTGCTTGATGAAATGCTGCAGCATCGCCTCGGTCATGGTGAAGTCGGCGATCACGCCATCCTTCATCGGCCGCACCGTGACGATGTTACCCGGCGTGCGTCCCAGCATGCGCTTGGCTGCCCCCCCACGGCTGCCACGGCTCGCGGGCCGCCCGGGCCGCGCTCCTGGCGGATGGCCACCACCGATGGCTCGTTGAGGACAATCCCCTGGCCACGCACGTAGATCAACGTGTTGGCCGTGCCGAGATCGATGGAAATATCGTTAGAAAAAAGCCCGCGAAACTTCTTGAACATTGCGCTGCGCGCCGTTGCCTGAGTGAAGGGAAGGTGAAGCCGGGCAGTCTAGTGTTCGCGGGAGGCCTCGCGCAAGCGTGAAAACGTTAAGAAAGCCTTGTTTTGCTTGGATTCCCGCGAGCCCGAACCACCCCGGGCGGCCTGCGGCGTGACCGCATTCGCCTGTGCCGGGGCGCCGCGCATTTCGCATCCCGGCGAGCACGCGGTACCATCTCGCCGTTTTGCCACCCCCGTGTCCACGCCGCGCCACGCACCGGACATGTCCATTTTCCCCCGTCACACTCACAGGTTTTCGCGCATGTCTGCTCTGATCTGCGGTTCGCTCGCTTTCGATACCATCATGGTGTTCCAGGACCGCTTCAAGAACCACATCCTTCCGGACAAGGTGCACATGCTCAATGTGGCATTCCTGGTCCCGGACATGCGCCGCGAGTTCGGCGGCTGCGCCGGCAACATCGCCTACAACCTCAAGCTGCTGGGCGCCGAGCCGTTGCCGATGGCCACCGTGGGCCGGGATTTCACGCCGTACCGCGAGCACTTCGAGGCGCTGGGCGTGCGCATGGACCGCGTCAAGGAACTGCCGGAGTTGTTCACCGCGCAGGCGTTCATCACGACCGACCTCGATGACAATCAGATCACCGCATTCCATCCCGGCGCCATGATGCGCTCCGACGAGAACCATGTGCGCGACGTGACCGACGTCAGCTTCGGCATCGTCGCGCCGGATTCGAAAGAGGCCATGGTGCAGCACGCCGCGGAATTCGCCGACCGCGGCATCGACTTCATCTTCGATCCCGGTCAGGCCATGCCGCTGTTCGACGGCGCGGAGTTCCGCCGCATGATCGAACTGGCCCAGTTCGTCACCGTCAACGACTATGAATCACAGGTGCTGCAGGAACGCACCGGCTGGAGCGCCACGCAGATTGCCGATCGCGTGGATGCCTACATCGTCACGCGCGGACCGCATGGCTCGGTGATTCATGCAGAGGGCAAGACGCGCGAGATCCCGGCGGCCAGGGTGCGCCACGTGACCGATCCTACCGGTTGCGGCGATGCGTACCGCGCCGGGCTGATCCACGGCATCATGCTGGGCAAGGACTGGGAAACGGCCGGCCGCATGGCCTCGCTGATGGGGGCGCTGAAGGTGGAGCACCCCGGCACGCAGAATCAGCGTTTCAGTGCCGCCGAATTCGCCGAGGCGTTTCAGGCCCAGTTCGACTACCGTCTGGATTGACTCACATCGCATACACAATGCCATCAGTATGGTCGGTCGAGCTTCAGAGGCGCCATATGTACGGCTTTTACTGATATTTCATCACCCGTACATGTGGAATCTGGAAAAAATGTGCCCGGCAGTACCTGGATTGCCTTTTCACAATGTACTTTGCTTTGAACTCGCCTGACGCGCGGTGTGCGCCAGCATGGGGAACGACGCGCCAGGACAACCTGACTTGAAAACCTGGGTGAGTGAGGTTCGAGTAAAGAAATCGGCCTGAGAAATCGGCCTGAAAGAAACACTGCTTGGTGCTTCATCGCGAGAGGGAGACCCCATGTCCAGCTGCACTGACGGATCCGAAGACAGCTTTACCCCGCGAACCCGTGCGCCGTCCGCAGATGTGCGCACACCATTGACACCGCTGCAACAGATCCGCCGTCTGTGGCGCATTGTCGACACACGGCGCCACAGCCGCACGCCACAACCTTCGACGCGTGAGATCGAACTGGAACGTGACAATGCCAGGTTGCGAGACAAAATCGCGCAGCTGTCTGAACTCGAAGCCAGTGCGCGCTATCTTGCCAATCACGACAGCCTGACCGGCCTGTGCAACCGCAACCTGCTGATGGATCGTTTTGAGCGCGCTGCGGCACATGCCCGGCACTGCGGCCACACGATTGCGCTGTTGCTGTTCGACCTGGACGGTTTCAAGGCCGTCAATGACCGCTACGGCCACCTAGCCGGCGACAGACTCCTGCAACGCGTCGCCGAACGCATCAGCACTACCGCGCGTGCGGGCGACACAAGCTGCCGCTACGGTGGTGATGAATTCATCATGCTGCTGCCGGGTATCGACTCGGCGGCGGTGGCCAGAATGATCGTGCGGCGGGTGCAGGAAGGCATTGTCGACTGTCTGCGCATGGACGGAATCGAGGCGCAGGTCAGCGCAAGCTGCGGCGTCGCGCTGTATCCCGACCATGGCGAAAACTGGGACAAGCTGATGGCGGCTGCCGATGCTGCCATGTATTGTTCCAAGCGGATCCACCTGCAGCATGGCGACCAGCACTGGCGACAGCGCCACGGCAGCCGCCACTGGTCGCGTCCCGTGGCTGCCGACGCAGTGCGAAAGCACGGCGCATCAGTTGTCGCATTCCCTGACCCGGGGCCAAAGCCAAAAGCCTCGAAACGGAACTGATCACCGCGGCATCGTCGTTCCATGGGACAGACGCTCGAATTCGCTTCTCACCCCACGAACCGCCTGACGCCCTGCATCGCCGTGGTCGGAGTGCGCTCGCTGCGGCGCACAACAGCCCATGCCCCGGATCATGTCTATACTGCGCAAACCGTCCATCCGACGGCAGCCAAGATTCGGGGAGGTTTCGATGCTGCAGCAGTACGGATTGTGGATCGCGCTCATCTGCGCGGTCATCGCCATTGTCTACGGCGCCATCTCGGTGCGCTGGGTGCTGGCCCAACCGGCCGGCAACGAGCGCATGCGCGAGATTGCCACCGCCATCCAGGAAGGCGCACGCGCCTACCTCAACCGTCAGTATTCGACCATCGCCATCGCCGGCGTGGTGTTGCTGATCCTGATCGGATTGTTTCTCAACTGGCCCACGGCCATCGGCTTCGGCATCGGCGCCCTCCTGTCCGGCGCCACCGGCTATATCGGCATGAACGTCTCGGTGCGCGCCAATGTGCGTACCGCGGAGGCGGCGCGCCACGGCGTGCGACCCGCCATGAACGTCGCCTTCCGCGGCGGCGCCATCACCGGCATGCTGGTGGTGGGGCTGGCCCTGCTGGGCGTGACCGGCTACTGGCTGATCCTGAGGCACACCGGCATGGCCGACGAAGCGGCGCTGCATGCGCTGGTGGGACTGGCGTTTGGCAGCTCGCTGATCTCCATCTTTGCACGCCTGGGCGGCGGCATCTTCACCAAGGGAGCGGATGTGGGAGCCGACCTGGTGGGCAAGGTCGAGGCCGGCATTCCCGAGGACGATCCGCGCAATCCAGCGGTGATCGCCGACAACGTGGGCGACAACGTGGGCGACTGCGCCGGCATGGCTGCGGACCTGTTCGAGACCTATGCCGTCACGGTGATCGCCACCATGCTGCTGGGCGGACTGACCTTTGCCAGCAATCCGGATGCAGTGCTGTATCCATTGATATTGGGCGCGGCCTCGATCATCGCCTCCATCCTGGGCACCTTCGCGGTGCGGGTGAAGGAGGGGGGCTCGATCATGGGTGCACTGTACAAGGGCGTGATCGTCTCCGGCGTGCTGGCTGCCATTGCCTTCTGGTTCATCAGCCAGGCCCTGTTCCCGCACGGCCTGCACCCAGACAGCGGTGGCGTGATTGCCACCAGCAACATCTTCTTTTGTTCGCTGATCGGCTTGCTGCTCACCGGCGTGATCACCTGGATCACCGAGTACTACACCGGTACCGAATACCAGCCGGTACGCCACATCGCGGCCGCATCGACGACGGGGCACGGCACCAACATCATCGCCGGCCTGGGCGTGTCCATGAAGGCCACGGCATGGCCGGTGCTCGCGGTCTGCGCGGCCATCTGGGGCGCGTATCACTTCGGCGGCCTGTACGGCATCGCCATCGCCGTCACCGCGATGCTCTCCATGGCCGGCATGATCGTGGCACTGGATGCGTTCGGCCCCATCACCGACAACGCCGGCGGCATCGCCGAGATGGCGGAGCTGCCGGCCGATGTGCGCGGCATCACCGATCCTCTGGACGCAGTGGGCAATACCACCAAGGCGGTGACCAAGGGCTACGCCATCGGCTCGGCGGCACTGGCCGCGCTGGTGCTGTTTGCCGATTACACGCACAACCTCACGGTGGACCTGGGCCGCACATTCACGTTCGACCTCTCCGACCATATGGTCATCATCGGTCTGCTGATCGGAGGCCTGATCCCGTACTTGTTCGGCGCGATGGCGATGGAAGCCGTGGGCCGTGCCGCCGGGGCCGTGGTCGAGGAGGTGCGGCGGCAGTTCCGCGAGATCAGCGGCATCATGGAGGGCAGCACCAAGCCGGACTATTCGCGCGCCGTGGACATGCTGACCCGCTCGGCCATCAAGGAAATGGTGATCCCGTCACTGTTACCGGTGGTAGTACCGATCGTGGTCGGTCTGGTGCTGGGGCCGCGGGCGCTGGGCGGCGTGCTCATCGGCACCATCGTCACCGGGTTGTTCGTGGCCGTGTCCATGACTACGGGCGGTGGGGCGTGGGACAACGCCAAGAAGTACATCGAGGACGGCAATCACGGCGGCAAGAACTCCGAAGCGCACAAGGCGGCCATCACCGGCGATACCGTGGGTGACCCGTACAAGGACACGGCCGGACCCGCAGTGAACCCGCTTATCAAGATCATCAACATCGTGGCGTTGCTGATCATCCCGCTGCTGCACTGACGGCGATACCGCAAGCGCAGTGCAGACCAGGCACGAGTATGTCTGGTCTGCACTGCGCGTTCTTGTGGAGGCTGCGATTGAGTTACGATGAGCGAAATTCCCTGCCACAATCGACCATGAGCGAGCGCCCCCCAGAAATCAGCAAGAACCTGCGTGACTGGATCATCAAGGTGACACGCTCGGGCCAGGACGTCCCCGGTCTTCTGCAACAGATGAAGGACGCAGGTTACGAGGCCCGGCAAAGCCGCAGGATTGTCGCCAAGGTGCTCAACAACCCGGCGATCGCCATGGATCTGTCGTTGAGCTCGCCGCAGAGCAGAAAGCTGCGCCACCCACAACCCCCGGGTATGGATATCGACGACCGGCACATCCGCGTCACCAGCTGCATCGAGACTCCGAAGCTGCGGGTTCTGGACAGCATCCTCTCGGATGAGGAATGCGACCAGCTGATCGAGGAAGCGCGGCCGCGCATGGAACGCGCCAAGACCCTGGATGCGGAGGGCCGTCATCAGATCGACGAATACCGCACCAGTGACGGCATGTTTTTCAATCTGGGCGAAACCGAGCTCGTGGCACGCATCGAACATCGTCTGGCCACCCTGCTGGACATGCCCGTGAGCCATGGCGAAAGCCTGCAGATCCTCAACTACCGCGTGGGTCAGGAATACCAGCCGCACTTCGACTGGTTCAGCCCGCAGCAGGATGGGTTCAAGAAGGTCACCTCGCGCGGCGGGCAGCGCATTGCCAGCGTCATCATGTATCTGAACACGCCGCCCGGCGGTGGAGGCACGCACTTCCCCGAGGCCGACTTCACCGTCACCGCATTGCGGGGGTCCGCAGTGTACTTCGCCTACCAGAGCGGGGACCGCAGTTCCCTGCACGCGGGCCTGCCGGTCACCGCCGGGGAAAAGTGGATCGCCACCAAATGGTTGCGCGAACGGCCGTACTGCTGACTCTTTCTCCACGCGGCCTCCTTCATCGCCTCACGCCACCCGCACGCTGCGGTGCAGCAGCGTTTGTCGTATCCTTGCGCGTTTCCCTGCCCCGCAAATCCCCTGGAGCGTATGCATGAGTCTGGAACTGGTCCGTGCTGGCCGCGATGTCCCCCATGACATCAATGTCGTCATCGAGATCCCCAAGGATGCCGAGCCGGTCAAATATGAAGTCGACAAGGCCACCGGCGCCATCTTCGTGGACCGGGTGCTGTCCACACCGATGCGTTATCCGTGCAACTACGGGTACGTTCCCAAGACCCTGGGCGGTGACGGCGACCCCCTGGACGCCCTGGTGATCCTGCCGCTCCCGCTGGTGCCCGGCGCCGTGATCCGCTGCCGTCCGGTGGGTATGCTGCGCATGACCGATGAGGCCGGCTCCGACGAAAAACTGGTGGTGGTCCCCACGTCGAAGATCTTCGCCGGCTATGCGCACATCGAGGATATCAAGCAGATCTCCGAGCACTGGCTGCAACGCATCGGCCATTTCTTCCAGCATTACAAGGACCTGGAAGAGGGCAAATGGGTGAAGCTGGAGGGCTGGGTCGGCACCGAGGATGCCGCGCGCGAAATCCTCTCGGGTATCGAGCGGTACGACGCCGAACATTGAGTTGACCGCGCAGCCGGCATCCCGCGCCGGCCTCGCGGCCCGTCGCGGGGCGACTCAGGCAGCGACCGCGACGGGGGTTGCGTCGGGCACGGCCACCCCTGCGGGATTGCCGCGTCCCTTCCGGCTCAGCGCTTTTTAGCCGTTTTCTTGCCGCTGGACGTCTTCGTGGCGGCGGCCTTTTCCCGCCCCTGCGTCCTGGCTGGCTCGCCCTTCTTGCCCAGCTCCTCCAGCAGCGTGGCCATGTCTTCGGCGTGCTCTTCTTCCTGCCCGAGGATATCTTCCAGCACACGGCGCGTGGTGGGATCATCGTTGCCCACGAACTGCACGATCTCGCGATAGCTGTCGATGGCGATGCGCTCCGCGATCAGGTTCTCCTTGATCATGTCCACCAGATCCTCGCCCTCGACATAATCGGAGTGGCTGCGCGTGAGCAGGCCCTCGGGGGAGAAATTGGGCACACCATCG
This sequence comes from uncultured Gammaproteobacteria bacterium, assembly GCA_963747595.1. Taxonomy (GTDB): domain Bacteria; phylum Pseudomonadota; class Gammaproteobacteria; order Xanthomonadales; family Rhodanobacteraceae; genus Oleiagrimonas. The sequence continues at coordinate 189,984 of CAVVFO010000001.1, read as the reverse complement.
AGCTGCGTGATGCGCTCGGCGAGACGATCGGCGTGATCCTGCTCTTCCTGCGCATGCTGCAGGAATTCCGCGGCGACACTCTGCGCATGGATGCCCTTGGCCATGTAGTGGTGATACTTGTAGCGCAAGACGCAGACGAGCTCGGTGGCCAGCGCTTCATTGAGGACCTTGAGCACCAGTGGACGATCGGCCTTGTAGCCATCGGTGACGGCGCCGCGTTCGATGTGTTCGCGGGCGCGTTTGCGGATGGTCTGGATATCGGTAAGAAACGGCTTCTTCGATGCCATGAACGATCTCCTCTGACAGCGGATGATTGCATGCATCAGGCCGCACGAACCCCCTCGCCGCCGCGCGCCTGACTGTGAGGGCAGTGTAGGCGGCCTGGCGGGAAGCTCACATGAATGGGGCCCAGCCCCCGCGCTTACGTGCGTCCGCGGGGGGCGTAGGCGCGCAGGAACATGTCCACCGCGGCCTCGGTGTGCGCCACCAGATCGGCCTCGAACTGCGCGCAATCATTCTGCACGCAACCGAACATGCAGCGAAAATGCAGATCGCCCTTGATCAGCGCCAGCAACTGCTCCGCGGCGCGCGGCACATCCGTAATCTCCAGAGCATCACCATCTGTCTCCACACGACAGCGCAGGAAAGTCTCTACCAGGGCGTGCGTGCGGGCGGGACCCGCGTCCCACAGCATGCGCCCCAGGCGCGGGCTGCCGCTGCGCATGTCGCTGGTAATGGCCCGCCAGGTACCCAGGCTCTCGCTGCTGGTGACCAGCCGCACGTGGTGCATGGCGATATTGAGCAGGGCCTGACGCAGCGGCACGCCGTCCTGCTGGGTATACAGGTCGTCGGGGATCAGTTCCTGGCAGCGTTGCCGAATGGCTTCGCGGAACAAGGTATCCTTGTCGCCGAAATGGCTGTACACGGTGAGCTTGGAGACCTTGGCGGCCTGCGCCACGGCATCCATGCTGGTGCCCTCGAACCCCTGATCGGTAAACAATTGCTTGGCGGCGCGCAGAACGGCAGCGCGTTTTTCCATGTCCTTGGGGCGACCGGGGCCCTGCGCTCGAACGGGGGCACTCATGCTGGCATCTTCACATCGCATACTTCAGCCATTATTATACGGACTGGTTCATTTATTTCCAAGGTCACCGGTTCAAGCGCATCATGATAACCAGCTGCCCCCACACCACGTTGTCCCCCGCTTTGCGCACTGCAATGCGGGCATTCGCCGGATGGATCGACGGCGCCCGGGGGCACCCGCGACAGCACGCATTTGCCGCGCGCGAGACCATCCGCCCCCTGCGCGTGGTCGAACGCGCCCAGCTGGTACGCTGGCTTGCATGGCTGTGTGCAGCCACCGCCAGTCAGGGGCGCAGCGATCTGCCCGACCGCCTGCGCAAGCTCGACCGGCAGCTGCATGCAGAGGTGACAGCCGCGTCCCGCCTGTTGCCTGCAGCATCGGCCACCCCGGTCAATGCTCCACGCATCAGGACGGCCCACCAGGGCGCAGCATGACGTTCGTCAACCCCCGCCGATGACTTCCGGCACTTCGCCGTACGCGCCGGACACTGCAGCCTTGGCGTTGTCGTGGCATTCGCGGGACCGTATCATTTCGAGTCTTTTTTCAGCTTGCAGGTAGCCGACATGGCAATGAACTTCGACAAGGCACGCTACAACATGATCGAGAGCCAGATCCGTCCGTGGGAGGTGCTGGACACCCGCGTGCTGGACACTCTCGGCAACGTTCGCCGCGAAGACTTCGTGCCCGGGCCCTACCGCACCATGGCGTTCTCCGACCTCACCCTGCCCCTCGAACATGGCGAGGTGATGATGAAACCGGTGGTCGAGGGACGCCTCCTGCAGGCCCTGGCACTGGAGCGCGACCACCGTGTCCTGGAGATCGGCACCGGATCGGGCTTCATGACCGCCTGTCTGGCGCATCTGTCGGCGCACGTGACCAGCGTGGACATCCATGCCGACTTCGTCGCCTCCGCCCAGAGCCGTGTGCACACCCTGGGACTGGACAACATCGAGTTGCAGGTGGCCGACGCCATCACCGATTTCCAGCCGCAGCATGCGTTCGACGCCATTGCCGTGACCGGCGCGGTGGCGGCCATTCCGCAGCGGTTCCTGGACTGGCTTGAACCGGGTGGACGCGCGTTCGTGATCCGCGGCATGTCGCCGGTGATGGAGGCGCTGGTGGTGCATCGCGAGGACGGCGACCGCTTCCGCGAGGAAAGCCTGTTCGAAACGGATCTTCCCTATCTTGTCCACGCCGCACCGCCGAAAACGTTCCGGCTCTGACACGCGCATCCACCCACAAGGATTCTTCACCCATGAAGCATGTGACGCGCTTGAGGCTTCTTCCGATTGCATTGGCACTGATCGCAAGCCCGCTGATTGCCCATGGTGAGGATCTGCTCGGCGCCTATCGCGCCGCGCTGCAGAACGATCCCGTGCTGGCACAGTCGGCGGCCAGCGACCGTATCGCCAGCGAGGGCGTGGTGCAGGCACGTTCACAGCTTCTGCCGCAGATCGACGGCTCGCTCAGTCTGCAACAAGCCAACAATGGCAGCAGCTACGGCAGCAGCCAGGTCGCCACCGATGCCAACGGCAACCCCGTCACCGGCGCCAATGGCCAACCCATCTATATCACCAACAACACGGGCTATATCCGCACCCGGCAGCTGTCGGCCAACCTCAGCCAGACCCTGTTCAACTTCACCCAGTTCGAGAACCTGAAAAGCGCGCACTCCCAGGAAGACTCCCAGAATGCCTCGTTCCGCGCGGCCGAGCAGAACCTGATGGTGCGTGTGTCCACCGCCTACTTCAATGTCCTCGAGGCCATGGACACGCTGAAATACCAGGAGGCCAACGCCGCCTCGCTGAAGCGTCAGCAGGAGCAGGCGCAGCAGCGGTTCAACGTGGGACTGTCGGCGATCACCGACGTGCAGGATGCCGAGGCGCAATATGACGCGGCCAAGTCGAGCGTGATCGCCGCGCGCAACACGCTGGCGGACGATCGCGAGGCGCTGACCGAGATCACCGGCACGCCCAGCAACAATCTCAAGGTGCTCACCCAGAACCTGCCCTTGCTGCCGCCCAGCCCGCATAGCCAGAAGCAGTGGGTGGACACGGCCTTGGTGCAGAACCCGTCGCTGCAGGCGCAGACCTACAATGTCGACGCCGCCGAACACTCGATCAGTGCCGCCCGTGGCGGCCACCTGCCCACGCTGAGGGCATCGGTCAGCTACGGCAAGTCGGCATCCTGGGCGGAAAACGGCGGTCTGGGAGCGTCCGGCAATCGTCCGGCGTCCACGACCTTCGGCGTCACCCTGACGGTGCCCATCTTTTCCGGCGGTTACACGCAATCCCAGGTGCGCCAGGCCATCGACCAGCGCGATTCGGCACAGGCCTCGCAGACCCAGCAGCGTCGTGCGGTGGTGCGCAATACACGCAATTACTACCGCTCGGCGATCGCCGGCATCAGCCAGGTAGAGGCCACCAAGGCCGCCGTGAAATCGGCCAAGAGCGCGCTGGACGCGACCCGCGCCGGCTTCAAGGTCGGCACGCGCACCATCGTCGAGGTACTGCTGGCGCAGGGCACGCTGATCCAGTCGCAACAGCAGTATTCGCAGGCCCGCCACCAGTTCATCCTGGACAAACTGCTGCTGCGCCAGGCAGCGGGCAACCTGCGCCCGGACAACCTGCGCGCCGTCAATGCCTTGCTGGTGGAGCAGCAACCGGGGCAGCAAAACCCCTGATCCGCACCGTTCCCGTCGGTCCCGTGCGGGATCGCCGCCTGCGGAACTCCGGTACCCGCTGGCTGGGTCAGCCGGCGATCTTCTCCACCAATTGCATCACCCGCTTCACGGCCCCGCGTTCGCGCTCGACCACCTGCAGCGCGTGCCGGCCCATCCGCTGACGGGTCGCAGTATCGCGCATGAGTTCGAGAACCCGCGCCGCCAGTTCCCGCTCGTCGCGCACGCGCATGCCGCCGCCGGCGTCCAGCAGTGCGCGGGTGATGCCGGAAAAATTGTACGTGTGCGGTCCCACCAGCACAGGCCGGCCCAGCGCAGCCGGCTCCAGCACGTTGTGCCCCCCGATCGGCACCAGGCTGCCGCCCACATAGGCCACGTCGGCGGCGGCAAAGAATGGCATCAGTTCACCCATCGCATCGATCAGGAAGCATTGCGTGTCCGGGCCCGGCTCGCGGTTGACGCTGCGCGTGCCGGTGGCAAACCCCGTGTCGCGCAACGCCTGTTCCACGGAGCGGAAGCGTTCCGGGTGACGCGGCGCGATCAGCAGCAATGCATCCGGCAAGGAGCGCAACAGTTCACGATGCGCGCGCATGATCTGCACATCCTCGCCATCGTGGGTGCTGGCCGCCATCCACACCGGACGCCCGGGTCCCCAGCGTTGCCGCAAAGCCTCCCCCTCACGCATGGCGCCATGCGGTACGGGCATGTCGAACTTCAGATTCCCGGCGACGGTCAACCCCGCCGGCTGCGCGCCCAGCAGACGATAGCGCGCGGCGTCGCTGCGCGATTGCGCTGCCACGTAACGCAGACATCGCAGTGCCTCGCGCACCAGTCCCCGTGCCGGAGCATAGCCGCGCAGCGATTGTGGCGACAGGCGCGCATTGGCAATCATCAAGGGAACGTCCTGGCGCGCGCATTCGAAGTACAGGTTGGGCCAGATCTCGGTCTCCACGATCACGCCGAAGCTCGGCTTGATGCGCCTCAGGAAACGACGCACCGCACCGCGCACGTCATACGGCAGATAGACATGGAAGACCCGGTCGCCGAACAGCTGCCGCACCCGCTCCGACCCGGTCGGGGTGACCGTGGTGACCACCATGGCGCGCTCGGGATAACGCGCCATCAATGCCAGAATCAGCGGTTCCGCCGCATTGACCTCCCCCAGCGACACCGCGTGCACCCACATCGATCGCCCGAACGAGGGCGCATCGAAGAAACCGAATCGCTCGCGCCAACGCAGGTGGTAGTCGCCGTAACGCGCGCCACGCGCCATCATGCGCACCACGAGGAAAGGCGTGGCCAGATACATGGCCAGTGTGTAGAGCAGTCGCAAGATGAATTCCGTGCAGGATCGACGCTGGAGTATAACGGCCCCGCCCGGGCGACTCGCGCAAGAGCGGCATGAACCCTCGCGATTGCTACAATGCGCCGCTCATGTCTTCCGCCCGCCGCCCTCCCTTCCAGCGCTCCCTGCTGGCGCCACGTCATTGGCCCGCCTGGCTGGGGGTCGGAATCATGTGGCTGATCGCCAAGCTGCCGTTCGCAGGCTGGATGGCGCTGGGCCGGGCGGTGGGTGCCACGGCCACCCTGCTGCGCAATCAGCGTCGGCGCATCGCTGCTCGCAACCTCGAACTGTGCTTTCCGCATCTGGACACCGCTGCCCGGCGCGCGCTGCTGGACGCGCACATGCGCGACCTGGGCATCATGCTGATCGAGTTCGCCGTGGGCTGGATGGCCAGCGCGCGCGCCTTCGCACGCATCCCCATGCAGATCGAGGGCATGGAGCATCTCGAGGCGGCGCGTGCGCAAGGACGTGGCGTGCTGCTGGTCGGCGGGCACTTTTCCCATCTGGAAATGTGCGCACGGCTGGTCTCGCAGCGGCTGCCGATTGCCGGCATGTACCGCCCCATGGATTCACCCGTGCTGGAATGGGTCATCCTGCGCGCGCGCCTGGGCTATGCCGAAGCCATGTTCGACAAGGACGACCTGCGCGCCACGGTACGCTACCTCAAATCCGGCGGCACGCTCTGGTACGCGCCGGATCAGGACATGCGCAGCAAGCAGAGCCGTTTCGTGCCGTTCTTCGGCGTGCCAGCGGCCACCATCACCGCAACGCATCACCTGGCGCGCATGTCCCGTGCGGTGGTGATCCCGTTCTTCCATCGCCGCCTGCCCGGCACCGGCGGCTACGCATTGCGCCTGGGCGCGCCGCTGCAGCAGTTCCCGGGCACCGACGCCGGCGCCGACACTGCGCGCATCAACATCATGATCGAGTCCATGGTGCGCGAGGCGCCGGCGCAATACCTGTGGGCGCACAAGCGATTCAAGACCCGCCCACCCGGCGAGCCGGATCTCTACCGGCACACGCGGGTCCCGAACAGCCACGAACGGTGACAGCCGGTCCAGGTATGCGAGCCGTGGCGACCGGCGCGTGCCTTTTCACCAGGGCCGGTATCAGCCGTCCTGCCGCGTGCCGGATTCCTGCCTCGCCGTTCCGCCTTTCCGGCGTGCCTCGTGCAACTTGGCGTACTTCAGGAACACATAGAAGGCGCCGCAGACACTGGCCACGAAACCGGCCCAGCCGCTGAGGAAGTAACGCTTGAACAGGTACTGGCGCACAAAGAAGACCGGCGGGTACAGCACCATGCGCACGCCGGTGAATGCCTGCCGGCGCCTGAGCTTGTGTGCCACCATGCCACTGGAATAGCGGTTGATCTTGTCCACGCGGGTGGCGATATCGGCATCGCCATCATTGATGAAATCCGCGCGCCACAGCGTACGTACCGGTCCATCCACCTCGACTGCCGCATGCACGGGCACATTGTTCATGCGCCCGCGGCGGCGATCGAACAGGCGCAGATGCGCGTTGCGATGGCTCGCCCGATGCTGCAGACCCCAGAACATGCGCTCGCGCCGCGGCAGGCGAAACCCGGCCACTGTCGGTGCCTTGAGCGCGTATTCGATGACCTGCCGCGTCCCCGGCGAAAGAATCTCGTCGGCATCCAGATTGAGCACCCAGTGGTGACGCGCCATGTCGATGGCGCGTTGCTTCTGCGGACCGTAATCATCGAACGGATGCACGGCCACACGTGCCCCGTGCGCCCTGGCGATCTCCACGGTGGCGTCACTGGAACCGGAATCCAGCACCACGATGTCATCCACCCAGTCCGCAGCTGCCAGACACCGATCCAGCGTGTCGGCGTTGTCGAACGTGATGATGACCAGCGACAGCGGTTGCCGTGAACTCATGCGGCCTCCGCAAGCGTGTCGGGCCAGAGGTAAAGCGCGGCACACCACAGCGACAGCAGCCACCAGAACACCAGCCCCCACCACGCCGAATAGAAGGCCAGGTGCGTGTTCAGCGGAAACACCATGACACCCAGCGCCACGCTCACCGGAAACGCGGTGGCACGCCTCGATGTGCCCGCGCCTCGCCAGGCACGCAGTGCCAGCACGGCCCCGGCCAACCACAGCAACAGCCCCAGCGCGCCGGTATCGTCCGCCACCTCCAGCAGCAGCTGATGCGGATGACAGGCACCCTGCCCCGGTCCGCAGGACTCGGCAGTGACGAAGTGATCGTGTGGTGACGCGTAGGCCGGATAGGCATAGCGGAAATCGCGCACCCCGACGCCGTTGAGCGGATGCGCCGCGAACATGCGTCCCGCCACGCGCCAGATATCCAGCCGACCGCTGGTCGCCGTATTCACCGCACCCGACGAACCGGTAAACACCAGCAACGTGCGCTGCATGCGGTCATGGAACCGCGACGAGACGTGCCAGGCGATGCCCGCGACCAATACACCGGCGAGCACGGCGCCGGCGCACCACAGCACGAAGCGGGCGGCGGAGCGGCTTTCACGCCATGCAAACGCCAGCCCCACCAGTGCATACATCAACCATGCCGAGCGCGATCCGGCCATCAGTACCGGCACCAGCAACAGCACGAATGCCCCCGCCAGTGCGATCCGGCCGCGGTAATGGCGTGCCGCCCACAGCACGAAAGGCGACATCACCGCCAGAATCGGGCCCAGCTTGAGATTGTCCGCACCGAAGATGCCGGAAATGCGTTCCGGGGCGGCATGCCCGCCAATACTCCAGCCAGTGACGATCTGCACCCAGGCATCCAGCGTCCACACCGCAACCAGTGCCGCAGTGGCCAGCATCAAGGCCTGCAGGCGGCCCGGCCGCCGCACCGCGAAACAGATGTACACCCCCAACGGGGCATACCGCAGCAACCCGGCTACGGTGACCCAGCTTTTCGACGCATTGACTGCATCCGGCGTCGACAGCAGCGCCGCGCCCACATAGGCCGCGAACAGCCACAGCAGCAAACGCGCGCCGGGATGTCCGCACAGCGCGCGCGGCTCGCGCAGAAACAGCATGACCGTGCCGATCAGGCAGACAAGCGTGCCCAGCTCGGCGCTGCGGCCAAATGGCAGCAGCAGCATGATCAGCCAGATGGGCAACAGCGGCGAACGCCAGGCGACCGAGAGGCGTTTGGCGAAGGTCATTTAGGGAACCTCTGTACATACAGGCTGCCATTTCAGGCGGAGGCCGTCGATCACCGCGGTGCGCACTCAGTCCGATCCAGCCACCGAACGATACAAAGCCAGCGTGTCGCGCTGCATGTCCAGCAAGCGGTAGCGCTCCAGCGGCGGAATCGGCGGCGCCAGACGCAGCAACTCCGCAGCGCGCTCGATCAGGCGTTCGGTATCCATCGGCGGCACACGTCCGGCCGGGTACAGTTCCGACAGCAGTTCCCCCACCCCGCCGTGGGCATAGCCCAGGACCGGACGACACAGCGCCAGCGCCTCGACCACCGTGCGCCCGAACGCCTCGGGCTTGTTGGACAACTGCAGGATCAACGCGGCACTGGCGAACACGTCACGCACATCGTCGCGCGCCGCACTCAAGAATACCCGATCGCCGAGCTTGCGGCGCGTGATCAGCGTACGCAGTTCCTCGACATACGCCTCGCGGCCCGGTTCGATCACGCCCAGCAGCAGCAGCTGCGTCTGCACCCCACGCACGCGCAGGCCGTCGACGAGCTCCAGCGCATCGTGATGCCCCTTCAGTCGCGTACCTCGGCCCGGAAGCACCAGCAGCGGCGCATCCGTCATGCCGGGAAAATCCCGCCGGAAGCGCGCCGTCCACTCATCGTCCGGGCGATAGCCGTAGGGAAACGCGTCGGTATCGACTCCGCGTGGAATCACCACCAGCCGCGACGGATCGGTCTGCAGGTAATGCGTGATGACGTAGTCGCGCACGGTCTGCGACACGGCGATGACGCGCTCGCCACTGATCATCACCCGACTGTAGCGGCCAGGAGAATTGAGCCCGTGCACGGTGGTGACGAAATGCGGCGCCGGATGCATTCCACGCAAGGCGAGGCGCCCGATCCAGGCAGGCAACCGCGAACGTGCATGCACGATATCCGCGTCAAGCTCGCGCAGCACGGCACGCAGGCGACGCACGGCGAACAGAGTGAGCAGCGACTTGCGGCCAATATCCAGCGTCACATGCTCGCTGCCTTCGTCCTGCAGCTGACCGACCATCCGTCCCCCGGCAGAGACGACCACGGACCGATGCCCGTCGGCCACCAGGGCGCGCGCGATTTCCAGCACGCTGCGTTCCGCGCCGCCGGCATGCAGCGCGGGAATGAGCTGTACCACCGTCAACCGCCGTGGCTTGGACGTGGATTGGGAAACCGTCATGAAACGCTGGACCTCGGCTGGCAATGCGCGATGCATACGGGCAGCGCCATCATCATGCAGGCACTGCCCTGAAGGCCATCTTGCCAGCTTTGTGGCCCCGGGTTGCACACACCCGGCCGCGTTGCCCTCTCAAACACCGCGATGGCGTGCCGGGCTCAGTCTTTCAGCACGTAGTGCGCGCCACAATACGGGCAGACCGATTCGCCGCCGTCACCCTCGATCGGCAGATAGACCCGAGGATGCGAATTCCACAGATACATGCCAGGCATCGGACACGACAGCGGCAGATCCGCGTGGGTCACTTCGTAACGGTTCTCGGCATTGGCGGGAATCAGGCGTTGTGCCGTGGGATCGGGGCGCGACATGGAATCTCCAGCGAGGCATCATGGTCCAGGACGCGCGCATGATACCAGCTGTCCGTCCGATCACGCGGTAACGTGCCAGCGGAACACGTCGATACCGGGAAGGGCGGATCATTCCCGCAAGGGGATTTTCTTCGGTCAGGAGCAACGCTGCGGATCCGCCTGGGAAGGTAGGCGGGTTCAACGCAAGCAGGCGGATCCGCCACCGGCGTTCCTTGATCCGCCCTACGCTGTCCCTGCGCTGCCCGCCCTGCGATTTTCGAGCGCGCTTACTTTTTGGACTTGTGCAGCGCCTCGACGGTGATGCGCAGATGGATGGTGTCGCTGACCATGGGTACATACTTGTCCACGCCGAACCAGGAGCGCTGCAGTGTCCCGCTGGCGGCAAAGCCGATGGCGGGCGCCTTTTCCATCGGCTGCATGCCCATCTTGTTGAGTGTGGCGTGCAACGTGACCGGGTGGGTCTTGCCGTGCACGGTCAGGTTGCCGACCACGGTCAGCCGGTGCGCACCCGCAGCACGTACCTTGGTGCTCTTGAACGTCACCGTGGGATATTTCCCGGCATTGAAGAAGTCATCCGACTTCAGGTGCTCATCCAGGGCAGGCACGTGCGTGTCGATACTGGAGACCGGCATGCTCACCTGCACCGACGAGCGCGCCGGATGCGCCGGGTCATACGTCAATGTGCCGTTGACGGTGTTGAAGTTGGCGGTAGGGTTGGAAAAGCCGAAATGGCTCCAGGTGAACATGACCTGGGTATGCCCCGGATCCATGGTGTAGGTGTGCGGCGCGGCAAACGCCGCCGTCGCGGTCAGTGCAAGCGCCAGAGCGGCCAGATACCGTAGAGTACGCATGGAAGTCTCTCCTTGGATGAAATCGGACACCCGCGGATGCGCCGTGCGCAGCCGTGGGGGACATGCTGTCAATCCAGACAGTGTAGGCCCAACGATGGCGCAACGCCGGAAACACACTGTGCAGCAGGCATCAACAATGGACGGAGCCTTCCGTGAACGCGTCTGAGGCGGACTGCTGGGTGATTACCGACGGTGCCGCCGGCAATGTCCGTCAGGCGGATGCCCTGGCCACGGCGCTGCGCCGCCACGCGCACGCCCTGACCGTGGACCCGCACGCGCCGTGGTCCTGGTTGGCGCCCCGCCTGACGCTCGCCGCCGCACACGCGCTGCCGAAGGACGCGCGCAGCGTCTTGCAGGCGGCGCCACCACCGCTGGTGATCGGTTGCGGTCGCGCGGCCGCCCTGTATACGCGACTTCTGCGGCAGCGTTCCAACGGCCGCTGCCAGGCGGTGCAGATCCTCGACCCCCGCATCCCGGGCAGACACTGGGATCTGCTCATCGCCCCCCGACACGATGCGGTCCAGGGCAGCAATGTCCTGCGGCCGTTGGGCTCGCTGCATCCCGTCGACGATGCCTGGCTGGATGCGGCACGCGCCACCTTCCGTCACTTTGCCGCGCTGCCGTCGCCACGGCTGGGCGTATTGCTGGGTGGACCCCGGCGCGGTATCGCCATGGACGCCGCGTTCCGCGAAGAGTTGCTGCACAGCATTCGTGCGCGGCTCGAGCGCGAAGGCGGCAGCATCATGCTGGTCGCGTCGCGGCGCACGCCGCCTGCCCTGATAGATGCGGTGGCCAACGCGGTCGCCCACCTGCCCGGCCTGATCTGGCGCCATCCCGGCGATGGCGCCAATCCGTACCCCGGCATTCTGGCGTGGGCGGACCGGCTGCTGGTCACTCCGGATTCGGTGAATATGCTATCTGAAGCCTGTGCCGTGGGTTGCGCCGTGCACACGCTGGCCCCGGCGCATCTGCCCACGCGCCTGGCGCGCTTCCATGCGGCGCTGCGCCAGCGCGGCCTGCTGCACGACGCTCATGCACAGGCGCCACCGCGGCAGACGCCGCTGCGCGAAACCGCGCGCATCGCCGATGCGGTCGCGCAACGCCTGCACCTGCACACGGGCTGAGACCCCAGCCACGTGCCTCAGCCCGCGGGCGCCGTGCAGCCGAAATCATAATCCAGCGCGCCGACCACGGCGTCCACCTCCGCGCACAACCGCTCCAGCTCGGCAGTGCGCGGCACCACGCGCGAGCGCCGGTCCAGCGTGCAATCCAGCGACTGCGCCAACAGCAGGTCGTGCGCGCGGCGCAACGTGTCGGCCTGTGCATCATCGAGAAGCCCCGCCTGCGCGCAGGTATCGATGAGCGCATCGTTGGCTGTGACTGCGAGAATATCCGGATGGGCACTGGCATGACTCAACACCAGTCCCTGCAGCAGGAACTCGATATCCAGCAATGCCCCCCGCCCCTGCTTGAGGTCCAGCAGCGTGGCATTGGAGCGATCCCGTGTGGCGCGCCAGCGCCGCCGCATGGCCGACACCTCGACACGGATCTGCGAGGCGTCGCGTGGCTGCATCAGCACCGTGCGGCGGACGGCCTCGAGCTGTTTGCCCAGGGCCACGTCGCCGGCGACCGGGCGGGCGCGCAACAATGCCTGGTGTTCCCATGTCCACGCCCGGCTGCGCTGATAGGCGGTGAAGGCGTCCAGGCTGGTGACCAGCAAGCCCTTGGAGCCATCCGGACGCAGCCGCGTATCCACCTCGTACAACCGTCCGGCACGCGTCAGCACAGCGATCCAGTGCATGACCCGCTGGGCCAGGCGCTGATACCAATGCAGACCGTCCAGCGGCCGCGCGCCGTCGCTGCGCAGGGTGGCACGCTCGCCATCGTAGACGAACACCAGATCCAGGTCGGAGGCGAACCCCAGCTGCTCGCCGCCCAGGCTGCCGTAGCCCAGTACGGCAAAACCGCTGCCTTCGCCCGGCAGTGCACCATGACGTGCCTGCAGCTCGCGCTTGGCCAGAACGATCAGTGCGCCCAGCACCGCCGACGCCAGCGTGGCCAGCCGGCGCGCCGTCGCGGCCGCACCGGCCCGCTCGTCGTTGAAGGCCAGCCCGAGCCGGAACGCAATGCTGGCCTGCATTTCGTTGAGCCGTTCCAGCTCGCGCTCGGGATCACGCTCGTCAAGCACGGCCAGGGAGCGGCGCAGCTCCATGGAAATGTCGCGGCGACGCATCGGCAGCTGATCGATGCGCGGGTCCAGCACATCGTCGAGAAGCAGCGGATGCGCGATCACGCTCTCGGCGAGAAAAGCGCGCTCGGCAAACAGATCGGCCAGGCGCCGGCGCGCGGTGGGCTGCTCTTCCAGCAACGCCAGGTAGGCCGAACGTCGCGCCACCGCCTGCACCAGGCGCGTCAGGCGGATCAGGCAGGTGCCCGGGGCGCGGGTCTCGCGCGCGGCAGCGATCAGTTGCGGCATCAACCGATGCAGACGCGCGCGACCGCGTGCCGACATGGCGCGCACCGCGGCTGTTTGCTGCATGCTGGTGAGGGCATCGGCCACGGCATCGGCCGGTGCAAACCCGGCCTGCGTCAAGGACGCCACCGTCAGCTCGCCCTCCTCTGCCGCGGTCCAGAGCTGTGCGTCCGGTTCGGGCGCGGTGGCATCACGGCCCGCCTGCGGCACCATGACGGTGGCAAATTCCTCCGTGACCACCTTGCGCTGGGTGTCCAGGTGCGCAAGCAGCTGCGCCCAGTCCGCATAGCCCAGGGCCAGGGCCACACGGGTCCGGGTGGCAGCCTCGCCCGGCTCGTCGTGGGTCTGCGCATCGCGGAACATCTGCACCCGGTTTTCCACATGGCGCAGGCTGCAATAGGCCTGCCGCAATCGTGCGGCACTGTCGCCGCCGATGTGCCCGCGCGCCTCGCAGGCGGACAGCGCCGGCAACAGGCCGCGCACGCGCAGCGACGGTTCGCGTCCGGCGCGGATCAGCTGCATCAGCTGCACGATGAACTCGATCTCGCGGATCCCGCCCGGCCCCAGCTTGAGGTTTTCCGACAGATCCTTGCGCGCCACTTCGGCGTCGATCAGCGTCTTCATCTCGCGCAGACCGGCAAACGCCGTGTAGTCCAGATATTTGCGATACACGAAGGGGCGCAGCATCTCCAGCAACTGCGCACCGGCTTCGAGGTCGCCAGCCACCGGCCGCGCCTTGATCCACGCATAGCGCTCCCAGTCGCGGCCCTCACGCTGGTAGTACTGCTCCATGGCGGCAAACGGCAAGGCGAGCCGCCCGGCCTTGCCGAACGGGCGCAGGCGCATGTCGACCCGCGCCACGATGCCGTCATGTGTATGTTCGGCCAGCAACCGGATCAGCTGCCGTCCCAGCCGCGCGAAGTACTCGCTGTTGTCCAGCGACTTCCTGCCGTCGGTCTGGCCGGATTCGGCGAAGGCCAGCACCAGGTCGATGTCGGAGGAAAAATTCAGCTCGCTGCCGCCCAGTTTGCCGAAGCCGATCACCACCAGACGCTGCACGTCCCCCTGCGCATCGCGCGGTCGCCCGTAGCGCGGTTCCAGCGCCAGCTCGGACCATTGCAACGCCGCCTCCAGCAGGGTCTCGTACAGCACCGATGTGGCCGCAAGGGTGTCTTCCAGCCGGTCCATGCCATTGACGTCGCGATACACCAGGCGCAGCGCCTCGGCATCACGGAAGCGACGCAGACAGCACATCGCCCCGGCCTCGTCCGCGGGCAAGCGCAGATGACCGCACCGGCTCGCGGCATCGTCCGCATCTCCGAGCCGCGCCAGCCCCTGCCCGGTCAGCAGCTGCGGTTGCCGTTGCCAGACATCGAAGGCGAAATCACTGGCAAGAAGGGTGCGGTCGATGTGCAGCGCGGCCTCAGGATCGTCGCGCATGGGCACGCCGGCCTCCGCGCAGCACGCTTCGAGGTCGGCATGACGCGACGCCAGCAGGGTGTCGATATCGGCAGAAACGGGCGTACTCATGTGCCCATTATGCGGATCGATCAGGCATCACGCATGGTGCTTGGTCTGCTTGCATGCACGTCCACGCGCAGTGCAACTGAAACGGGTCTGTCTTGAACCGCCACGGACATGCACGAACTCACTGTGAGTACGCCGGAGCGGACCTGTGGCAAAACCGTATAATGTTTCCGATCCAGGACCATCTGGTTACATTTCAACGCACGCCCTCCGCCGGGCCATGAGATCCCTGCCCCATGCCGCAATCATTCAACCCAGCCCGTCTCGCCCGGCGTCCGCTGGTCCTCCGCGTCATCATGCTGCTTCTTCTGGCACTGGCCTTCATCCTGTGCACCAGCGTGATGGATGGCGGTGCCGGCATCGTGCCCGCCGCGTTATGGCACACGCCAAAGTGGGCCTCCATCTGGAGTGCCCCTTGGCGTATGTTCTGCAATGCGCTGCCGGGCCTGCTGCTGGCCCTGGTCCTGCTGGCGCTGACACGCCGCGCCTGGCTGTCGTTCGTGCTCGCATTCCTGCTGCAGGCCCTGTTGTACGGCATCAACGCGTTGAAGGTGAAGAATCTGGGCGCACCGCTGGCGCCGGAAGATTTCCGCATGGTGGGGCAAGTGGGCAACGGCGGTGGCGAGCTGCTGAGCGGGTATCTGCCGCACAGCCCCTGGCCGTATCTGGCGATCGTGGCGCTGGTTGCATTGCTCGTGGCGCTGGTGCGCTACGAACCGCCCGTCATGCGGCGTCATGCGGTCCGATCCCGCCTGCTGCTGGGCTCGGTCACGCTCCTCGCTCTGGGCACATTGCTGGCCGCCATGCCGTTCTGGCAGGTGGTCTACAGCCGCAAGGTTCTGGGCATGCAGGCCTGGTCGGCCAAGGCCACCACCAGGCATACCGGACTGATCAGTGCGCTGATGCTGTACCGCCTGCAGTACGGCGCCAGGAAGGAAAAACCGAATGTCCATGCGGCGCTGAAGTTCATGGCCAGCCTCGATCCGGCCATGCGCCGGCGCGAGCAGGCCACGCCGCCCGGCACGGAGCAGCAACCGGATATCGTGGTCATCCTCAGCGAGTCGTTCTTCGATCCCACCACGCTCAACGGCTACGACAAGAACGTCGATTTCATGCCCAACCTGCATCGACTGGCGCAGCACGGCACCTCGGGGTGGATGCACTCGCCCACCTTCGGTGGCGGCACCATCCGCACGGAATTCGAGGTATTGACCGGCCTGCCGCTGCGTTATTTCAAGAACATCATGTTTCCGTATCTGCAGCTCGACCAGAAGGTCATCCCGGGCATCGTGCGGCTGTTGAAACGTCATGGCTACCAGACGCTGGCCGTGCACGGCGGGGACCCGCATTTCTGGAATCGCGTCTCCGCGCTCAAGGCGCTGGGATTCGACAGGTTCATTTCCGAAGGGGACTTCCCCGCCAACGATGCAGTGCACGATGGCAAATACATGTCCGACAAGTCCTTCACCGATGAGCTGCTGCGCCAGCTCAAGCCGGACGGACCACCGCGCTTCGTGCTGGGCATCAGCATCGAGGCCCACGGCCCCTACGATCAGGATTACGGCATCGACACCAGGGAACGTGACGCCATCCCCGTACCCGCCACGATTACGGGCGATGCCAGGACGCAGCTGCAGAATTACATCTATCACATCCGCCATGCGGACCAGCAGCTGGGTCGACTGGCCGACACCCTGGCCAAACGCAACCGCCCCACGCTGATCGTGTTCTTCGGCGATCACCTGCCGGCCATCGTTCCCGCCTTCCAGGCGGCCGGCTTCAAGGACGGCCGGGGATTTCTGGTGCAACGCGTCCCTTACCTGTTGATCGACACCGCGCAGCTGCACACCGCCCCGGCAGTGAAAAAGAACACCGCCGCCTGGGCGCTGCCCGGCATGCTGCTGGCCCATACCCGCATCCACGACGATCCCTGGTTTGCCCTGACCGATGTGGTGGCACCAAAACTCGAGAACCTGACCCGTGCACCCGACGCGCCACGGCCCAGGGAAACCGCCGAACAGGAGCAACTGGACAAGGGCATGATCAACGTGGCCGAGCTGCGCCTGAAGGGCAAGCTGGATGCCCTGTGGCCCAAGGCCGCAGCCATGGCGGCGCAGCAGCAGCCCACCAGCAACACCACCGCAGCCCATACCAGTCCGCAGAAGGCGGCCCAGGCCGGCCACTGAACGCTTGCCTCGCGAAGGTCAGGCGACGGCGTAGTCGCCCATGCGGGCCATCGGACGAATGGCCAGGGTGGTGTCGCCGCCGATGACCTGCAGTTCGCCGTCCTGGATCAGGCATTGCAGGCGCATGCTGCGATTGCACAGATCGGCCAGATGCTGCATGGCGGCTTCGTCGATGGCCAGCACGGTAAGATTGCGATTGCGTTGCAGCGTCTTGGCGGTCTTGTCCCACCACAGATCCGCACTGCGCCCAGCGTAGTTGATCACCACCACCTGCCGAGCGCGGCCGCAGGCCTTGCGCAGACGCGTCTCGTCCGGCTCGCCGACCTCGATCCACAGCTCGATCTCGTCGCTGTAGTCCTTGCGCCACAGGGCCGGCTCATCCTCGTCGCTGAGGCCGCGACCGAACGCCAACCGCTCATCGGCATACAGGACGAAGGCCACTACGCGCGCCATGAGACGCTCTTCGGTTTCCGATGGATGACACGCCAGGGTCAGCGCATGCGTGGCATAGTAATGCCGGTCCATGTCGCTGATGGACAGCTCGGCCTTGTAGATGGTGGAGCTCAGTGCCATGCGTGCCTCCGTGAAAGTGACCGGCCATTGTACGCGCGATGCCGCCACCGCACCGCAGAAAAAGGAAACCCCGCCGAAGCGGGGTTTCCGAGGGTGTTGCGAGTGTACTGAACGTACGGGAGCAGAGGCTTACATCATGCCGCCCATGCCACCCATGCCGCCCATGCCACCCATTCCGCCCATGCCGCCGCCGGCACCGGCGTCGCCACCATCGTCCTTCTTGGGCAGCTCGGCCACCAGGGCCTCCGTGGTGATGGCCAGGCCGGCCACCGATGCGGCGTGCTGCAGCGCGGTGCGGGTCACCTTGGTGGGATCCAGGATGCCGAACTCGATCATGTCGCCGAATTCGCCGTTGGCCGCGTTGTAGCCGTAGTTGCCGGTGCCTTCCTTGACCTTGTTGACGATGACCGAGGCTTCTTCGCCGGAGTTGGCAACGATGCCTCGCAGCGGCGCTTCCAGTGCACGGCGGGTGATGGCGATGCCGTGGTTCTGGTCCTCGTTGTCACCCTTCATGCCCTCGACCGCGGTCAGCGCACGGATCAGGGCGACGCCACCGCCAGGCACCACGCCTTCCTCGACCGCCGCACGCGTGGCGTGCAGGGCGTCCTCGACGCGCGCCTTCTTCTCCTTCATCTCGATCTCGGTGCCGGCACCGACCTTGATGACGGCCACGCCACCGGCCAGCTTGGCCACGCGCTCCTGCAGCTTCTCGCGGTCGTAGTCCGAGGAGGTTTCCTCGATCTGCGCCTTGATCTGGCTGATGCGCGAGTGGATCTTGTCGGCCTCGCCCGCGCCGTCGATGACGGTGGTGTTTTCCTTGGTGATGACCACGCGCTTGGCACGACCCAGGTCGTCGATGGTGGTCTTCTCCAGCTGCAGGCCCACTTCCTCGGAAATGACCTGACCGGCCGTCAGCACCGCCATGTCTTCCAGCATTGCCTTGCGACGGTCACCGAAGCCCGGCGCCTTGACGGCGGCGACCTTGACGATGCCGCGGATGGTGTTGACCACCAGCGTGGCCAGCGCCTCGCCCTCGACTTCCTCGGCGACGATGAGCAGCGGCTTGCCGGCCTTGGCGACCGACTCCAGCACCGGCAGCATGTCGCGCACGTTGGAGATCTTCTTGTCGTGCAGCAGGATGTACGGATCTTCCAGCTCGACCTGCTGGCTCTGCTGGTTGTTGATGAAGTACGGCGAGAGGTAACCGCGGTCGAACTGCATGCCCTCGACCACGTCCAGCTCGTTGTCCAGACCCGAGCCTTCCTCGACCGTGATCACGCCTTCCTTGCCGACCTTCTTCATGGCCTCGGCGATGATGTCGCCGATGTTGGTGTCGGAGTTGGCCGAAATGGTGCCGACCTGGGCGATGGCCTTGTCGTCGGCGGTGGGCTTGGACAGGTTCTTCAGCTCGCCGACGGCAGCGATGACGGCCTTGTCGATACCGCGCTTGAGGTCCATCGGGTTCATGCCCGCGGCGACGGCCTTCAGGCCCTCGCGGATGAACGCCTGCGCCAGCACGGTGGCTGTGGTGGTGCCGTCACCGGCGACGTCGGAGGTCTTGGACGCCGCTTCCTTGACGATCTGCGCGCCGAGGTTCTCGTACTTGTCGGCCAGTTCGATTTCCTTGGCGACGGACACGCCATCCTTGGTGATGGTGGGCGCGCCGTAGCTCTTTTCCAGAACCACGTTGCGGCCGCGGGGACCGAGGGTCACCTTGACCGCATTGGCCAAGGTGTTCACGCCCTTGAGAATGCGGGCGCGGGCGTCTTCGCCGAAGCGTACTTCTTTAGCTGCCATGATCTTGAATCCTTGAAAGAAATGCCTTGAAAAATAGTGGTGTGCGCGTGGGGCGAGAGGCGAATCAGCCCTCGATCACCGCCACGATGTCGTCTTCGCGCAGGACCAGCAGCTCATCGCCGTCGACCTTGACGTCGGTGCCGGAGTACTTGCCGAACAGCACCTTGTCACCGACCTTCACGGCGATGGGACGGACTTTGCCGTCGTCCAGGATCTTGCCGTCGCCGGCAGCCAGCACTTCCCCGCGGATGGGCTTTTCGGTGGCCGAGTCGGGAATGACGATGCCGCCGGAGGAGACTTTCTCTTCTTCCAGGCGCTTGACGATGACGCGATCGTGCAGCGGACGCAGTTTGCTCATGACGTTTTCCACCAAATGATTGATGTTGAAAGGAAAATCACCGCCTTGTTAGCACTCGGCGGTAATGAGTGCCAATTTTAGCGACGCAGCAACCCAATGCAAGGTCTCCACGCCGACTGCACTGCGATTTTGGGCCGTGTGGATGGGTTTCAAGGGGTGCCGGTCGACGGATGTTCAGGCGATGGCAGCAGGGCCCCCGCAAGAAGCGGCCCTGCCCGGCCCGACGCCATGGCTCAGGGATCCGCCCATGTACCCTGAGCTCCATTACTGCGCGGAGAAATCGTCATGCCCCAGACCCTGCTGACCCTGTGCACGTGTCCCGACGCCGACTGCGCCGCGCGCATCGCCCACGCGCTGGTCGAGGAGCGCCTGGCCGCCTGCGTCAACCGCCTGCCCGGTCTCACCTCCACCTATCGCTGGCAGGGCCGGCTGCAAGAGGAACAAGAACATCAGCTGCTGATCAAGACGACCGCGGATCGCTTCGATGCCGTGGCGGCACGTATCCGCCAGATGCATCCGTTCGATGTGCCGGAAATCATCGCGTTGCCGATCACCGCCGGACTGCCGGCCTACCTGCAATGGGTGGTCGACAACACCACCTGAAAGCGTGACCCTCGATCGCCGGTCATAATGCACAGGTTTTCAAGCGGCCGCATCGCGCTGGCCGCCTTCGCTGGAGTGTCCATGAGTCTGCGCCGCCCGGGCCTTGTCGCCCTTGCCTTCGTCGCCGTGCTGCTGACATCCCTGGGCAGCATTGTGCCCGCTGCCGCCGGGAATGACGGCCTGCTGCCGGCCAAACAGGCGTTCCACCTCACCGCCGACGCCAGCCAGCCGGGTGTGGTCAAGCTGCACTGGGACATTGCGCCGCATTACTACATGTACCGCGGCCGCATCCACGTGAAGAATCTCGATCACGCGGCCAAGCTGGGCAAGATCAAGCTGCCTGACGGCACAAAAGAGCACGACGAGTATCTGGGTAACGTGGAGATCTACCACAACTCGCTGGATGCCACGCTGCCGTACACGGCCACGTCCAGTGGCGGCAAACTGAAGATTTCGATGGTGTTCCAGGGATGCCATGAAGTCGACCCGAAGATCTGCTATCCACCGATCACGCAAGTCCTGAATCTGCCGATACCGGCCGCCGCCGCGGGCGCCGGCGCCGCGCGGGCCGAGACCTCCTCCACCGCCCCCGGCGGGGCGATGCCGGGCGGCCACTCCCTGCTTTCACGCCAAGGCAGGGGCAGTGGCGGCGACCAATCCGCGCTGCCGCCGCAGCAGGCATTCCGTTTCGAGGCCATCGCCACCTCGCCCCAGAAGCTCCTGCTGCGCTGGACCATGCCCGGGGGGTACTACCTGTATCGCGACCAGACGCAGCTGTCCCTGACGGGGAGCCCGGGTCTGCAGCTGGGCGCCCCGCAGTGGCCCACCGGTATCGCGCACCATGATGCGCACAACGGCGACGCCATCGTCTACTTCAACCAGGTGCAGGTACCGGTGCCGCTGAAGGGCGCGGCGCACGGCATGCTGACCTTGAAGGCGCGCTTCCAGGGCTGCAAGGAGCACGGCATCTGCTATCCGCCGATGACGCGCACCATCAAGGTGGACCTGCCTGCCGGCGGCGCAGCCCATGCAGCCTCCAGCCCGGCCCCCGTCCCCCCCACATCGGCCGGCGCCGCCGGGGGCCGCGTCACCCCCACGCCCGCCTTGAAACAGGACCAGTCGGCCACGCAGAAACTGGCCGGAAGCCTCGCCGGCCACAGCCGCTGGCTGGCCCTGCTGGCATTCTTCGGTGCCGGGCTGCTGCTGGCCTTCACGCCATGCGTGCTGCCCATGGTGCCGATTCTCTCGGGCCTGATCGCCGGCGCCGGCGAGGCCATTTCCACCGCGCGCGCCTTCGTGCTCAGCGTGGTCTACGTGCTGGCCTCCAGTGTGGTGTTCGTCATCGCGGGCATTGCCGCGGGACTTGCCGGCACCAGTTTGCAGGCGGCATTCCAGCAGCCTTGGATCCTGTGGAGCTTTGCCGCGCTGTTCGTGCTGCTGTCGCTGTCCATGTTCGGTTTCTACGAACTGCAGCTGCCCACTGCGTGGCAGAACAAGCTGACCAACGTCAGCAACAAGCAAAGATCCGGTTCACTGGCCGGCGTGGCCGTCATGGGCGTGCTCTCGGCATTGATCGTGGGCCCCTGCGTGGCGCCGCCGCTGGCCGCCGCGGTGCTGTATATCGGCCAGCAGCATGACCCCGTCTTCGGCGGCGTGGCGCTGTTCGCGCTGAGCCTGGGCATGGGGGTGCCGCTGGTCATCTTCGGCACCGCCGCAGGCAAGTTGCTGCCGCGTGCCGGCGCCTGGATGAACACGGTCAAGGCGGTCTTCGGCGTGTTGTTCCTCGCCTTGGCCATCTGGATGCTGTCGCGCATCCTCGACACCGTGTGGATCATGTTGCTGAGTGGCGCCTTGCTGGTCGCCTGTGCCATCTACATGGGCGCGCTGGAACGCGTGCCCGCGGATGGATCGGGGTGGCGCCGGCTATGGAAGGCACTGGGTGTGATCATGCTGCTGTTCGGCGCGGCCGAACTCGTCGGCGTGACGGCGGGGTCGCAGAACCTGTTGCAGCCGCTGCAGGGCGTGGGCGGCAGTGGCCCCGGCTCGGCGGCGGCACGCACGCTGCGTTTTCGCCGCGTGGCCACTGTCAAGCAGCTGGATCAGGCGTTGCAGAACGCCGCGTCCCGGCACACGCCGGTGATGCTGGATTTCTACGCCGACTGGTGCGTGAGCTGCAAGGAGATGGAACACCGCACGTTCACCAATGCCGAGGTGCAACAGGCATTGTCCAATGTCGAACTGCTGCAGGTGGACGTGACCGCGAACACCGCTGCGGACAAGGCGCTGCTGCATCGCTTCGACCTGATCGGCCCCCCGGCCACCATGTTCTTCGCCCCCGGTGGCGGCGAGGTGCGCAGCGCGCGGCTGATCGGTTTCGAGAATGCCAGGACATTCGTCAGGCGCGTGGACGCAGCGATCCACTGAGACGTAGACTGCGCACATGAAGCACGCGGGCATCCTGTGGTTTCTTGGCGCGCTGGCGGCGGGCCTGGCGGCAGTGGTCATCGCCAGCTTCGTGCAGCACCGGCCGCCGCCGGCGCTGCTGGGCGCGCTGGAAAGCACCCCCTGGGGCGGCGATCTGGCGCAATCATGGATCCGCGCCACCGCCGTGCGTCCCCGCGACAGAGTGGATGGGCTGCGGCGGGGCGATCCGGCGCCGGACCTGACGCTGCCGGACATGCACGGGCGTCCGCATCACCTGTCCGAATGGCGTGGCCGTCGTGTGCTGCTGAACTTCTGGGCCAGCTGGTGCCAGCCCTGCCGCCGCGAGATGCCGGCCCTGAACGCGGCACAGGCACGCTATGGCAGCGGCGGCACACAGATCATCGGCATCGCCCTGGATGACCCGGGCCGCGTACGTGCCTTCCTGGAAAACGTTCACATCAGCTACCCGGTCCTGCTGGGGTCGCAAGCAACGCCCAACCCCGCCGAGATCTTTGGCGACAGCCTGGACGTGCTGCCTTTCAGCGTGTTGATCGACAAGCACGGGCGCATCAAGGCCACGTATTACGGGCCGCTGCAGCCCAGCCAGCTGCACTGGTGGCTGGATTGACCGCCGCTGCCTGGCGGCCAATGCCAGGCCGGGTTGCCGCCAAGCGCCACCCGCAGGCGACGCCTGGGCGTGGCGCCACACGTGTCACGAGCTGAGGCGACCCTGCATCATCAAGGCCGGCCGAACCGAGCTTTGTGATTCAAACATCGATGAACGTCGCCGATCTTCACCGATCTGGACAAGCTGCCCCGTGACGCGCACACTTCGCATTCCGGGCTCGCCAATGCCCCATCACCCTGGATCACCGTGGCCAAGCTGCTCGTCCTGCACGGACCCAATCTGAATCTTCTGGGCGTACGCGAGCCGGACGTGTACGGCCACGAGAGCCTTGCCGACATCAATACCGCGCTGGTGCAGCGGGCCGAGTCCGCGGGACACGATCTGACATGGTTCCAGTCCAATGCCGAACACGAACTGGTGGCGCGCCTGCATCAGGCCCGTGGCGAGGGCATCGACATGCTGCTGATCAATCCGGCGGCATTCACCCACACCAGCATCGCCCTGCGCGATGCCGTGAGCGCTGCGGAGATCCCGTTCGTGGAAATCCACCTGAGCAATCCGCATGCGCGCGAGACGTTCCGGCATCATTCGTATTTTTCCGATCTTGCCGTCGGCGTGATCGCGGGCTTCGGCGCCGACAGCTACCGGCTGGCGCTGGAAGCCGCGCTCAATCGCCTGCCGGCCTGACCCTTCAACCTTTCGCACTCCCCACAAGGTGCCCGCCATGGACCTGAGAAAGATCAAGAAACTCATCGACCTGCTCGAGGAGTCCGACCTGTCCGAACTGGAGATCAAGGAGGGCGAGGAAACCGTCCGCCTGTCGCGCGCGCCCAAGGGGGGCGGCCACATGGCCGTGCCCGTGCAGGCGACCGCGCCCGCGCCGGCTGCACCAGGCGCAGGCGCCGGCCAGGCGGCATCGACGGCAACCCCGCCGGCATCGGCCGAGGACAGCAGCACCGGGCTGCCCGAGGGCCATGTGGTCAAGGCGCCCATGGTGGGCACGTTCTATGCGGCATCCGAACCGGGCGCCGATGCGTTCGTCAAGGAAGGCCAGAAGGTCAACAAGGGCGACACCCTGGGCATCATCGAAGCCATGAAGATGTTCAACCAGATCGAGGCCGACGCCAGCGGCACGGTGGTTGCCATCGTGGTCGAGAACGGCCAGGCGGTGGAGTTCGATGAACCAATGTTCGTGATTGCCTGAACACCTGCGGGACCCGGGGCCCGGGTCCCGGCTCACTACTCGAGTCCCGGAAATCCCATGCTAGACAAAGTCGTCATCGCCAATCGCGGCGAAATCGCCCTTCGCGTCCTGCGCGCCTGCCATGCGCTGGGTATCAGAACCGTGGCCGTGCATTCCACCGTGGATCGCAATCTCAAGCATGTCGGCATGGCCGACGAGACGATCTGCATCGGCCCCGGCCCCAGCGCGCAGAGTTACCTCAACATCCCGGCCATCATCGCCGCCGCCGAGGTCACCGACGCCAGTGCCATCCATCCGGGCTACGGTTTTCTCTCGGAAAATGCCGACTTCGCCGAGCAGGTGGAGCAGTCCGGTTTCGTCTTCATCGGCCCCAGGGCCGAGACCATCCGCATGATGGGCGACAAGGTGGAGGCGATCCGTGCCATGCAGGACGCCGGCGTCCCCTGCGTGCCAGGGTCCGGCGGGCCGCTGGACGAGGATGTGGACAAGAGCCTGAAGATCGCCAGCGAGATCGGTTACCCGGTCATCATCAAGGCCTCCGGCGGCGGCGGCGGCAAGGGCATGCGCGTCGTGCACACCGAGGCACACCTGGGCAATGCGGTGGCCACCACGCGCTCGGAAGCGCGCGCCGCGTTCGGCAATGACCAGGTGTACATGGAGAAATTCCTGGAAAATCCGCGCCACGTGGAAATCCAGGTTCTGGCCGACGGCCAAGGCAATGCCATCCATCTGGCCGAGCGCGACTGCTCCATGCAACGCCGCCACCAGAAAGTGGTCGAGGAAGCGCCGGCCCCGGGCATCACGCCCGAGCAGCGTGCCGAGATCGGCAAGGTGTGCACCGATGCCTGCATCCGCATCGGCTATCGCGGTGCGGGCACGTTCGAGTTCCTCTACGAGGACGGCAATTTCTACTTCATCGAGATGAACACGCGCATCCAGGTCGAGCACCCGGTCACCGAACTGATCACCGGTATCGATCTGGTGCGCGAGCAGTTGCTGATCGCCGGCGGCGAAAAGCTGTCCATCCGTCAGCAGGACCTCCGCATCGACGGCCACGCCATCGAGTGCCGAGTCAACGCCGAGGATCCGGACACTTTCATGCCCAGCCCCGGCACCGTGAAGCGGTTCGAGGCACCGGGTGGCCCCGGGGTGCGCGTGGATACGCACCTGTACGACGGTTACCGCATTCCGCCCAACTACGACTCCATGATCGGCAAGCTGATCGTGCACGGTGCAGACCGCGCCACGGCCATTGCGCGCATGCGCATCGCGCTGTCGGAAATGGTGGTCGAGGGCATCAAGACCAACATTCCGCTGCAGCAGCGCATCATGGCCGACGGCGGGTTCCAGAGCGGTGGCCAGAATATCCACTACCTGGAAAAGCGCATCACCGAACGCCGCGAGAAAACGCTGGGCGGCGAGTGAGGACGCGGGACTCGGGCAAAGCCAGTAGGGCGGATCAAGGAGCAACGCGACGGATCCGCCTGCTTGCCTTGAACAAACCAGCCCTCCCGCAAGCAGGCCGCTCCGTCATTGTCGCTCCTTGAGTCACCCTCCGATTCCGCACTCGACATTCCCAATTCCGATGCCCTGGCTCGAACTCTCCCTGACCCTGACCGCCGCGCAACAGCCGGCCGTCGAAATCGCACTGGAAGCACTGGGCGCCCTGTCGGTTACGCTGCGCGATGCCGATGTCGACACACCCGACGAGCAGGCGATCTTCGAACCCGGCGTCGGCGAGACGCCGGTGTGGCCGTCGATGGTGCTTGACGCCCTTTTCGAGGCAGACACCGACCGTCCCGGGCTCCTGCACGCCATCCATGCGCGCGTGCCGGCGCTGTCGCCGGAGCAGATCAGCTTCCGCGACGTCGCCGACCAGGACTGGGAGCGCGTGTGGATGGACCAGTTCAAGCCGATGCGCTTCGGTCGGCGCCTCTGGATCCACCCCTGGAACCACCCGGATGCACCCGCTGCAGACTCCGTGGTGGTTCGCCTGGATCCCGGCCTGGCCTTCGGCACCGGAACCCATCCGACCACGGCGTTGTGTCTCGAATGGCTGGACGGCCAGGACCTCGAAGGCACCACCGTCATCGACTACGGCTGCGGGTCCGGGGTGCTGGCCATTGCCGCACTGAAGCTGGGAGCGGCGCGCGCCATCGGCATCGACAACGATCCGCAGGCCATCACGGCCACGGCTGACAACGCTGCGCGCAACGAGGTCGCGACACGTCTGCAGGTTCATCTGCCAGATGACGCGCCGCAGATTCCCGGCGAAGTCTTTGTCGCCAATATTCTCGCCGGACCACTGCACGATCTGGCGCCGCGCTTCGCCACGCTGACCACTGCCGGAGCACCATTCGCCATCTCGGGCATTCTGCATGATCAGCATGAGGCCCTGCTGCAACGGTTCGCACCCTGGTTCGACCAGCTGGAGGTCGCCGTGCGCGAAGACTGGGTCCGTATCAGCGGCCGCCGCAAACACGCGGCGCCATCTGCCGGCAGCGGAAAGACACGCTGAACCTGTCCGCGCAGGTGTCACCGATTCGCAGATATCCTTTACGATGAGCGATCCAGGGAACCTTCGCACAGCCCCTCCGCTAAGCTGACACATCCTTCCCAGTGTGCGGCCACCGGGCGATTTCGTCATGTATACTCAGTGCCCCGACTGTCTGACCATTTTCTCGCTGGATGCCCCCACCGTGGCGCAGTCTCGGGGCACGGTGAGCTGTGGCCGTTGCGGCGCCACGTTCGACGCCATTGCCACCCTCGCCGAAGAACTTCCACCGCAGCCCTCCGACGACCTGCCGTGTCATGCCGCCAGTCCTTCAGCGCCGATGCTGATCATGGCGGTCGCCCGCACACAGCCGGAGGAACCACCGCTGTCCGAGGATCCGGACGCATCCGGTCCACCGCAGCCCACGCCCGCATTCATCCGTCATAACGCCCGCGCCAGGCGGCCGCGCCATACACTGCGCTGGGCCTTCGGTTGCCTGTGTCTGGCCGCGTTGCTGGGCGCGCAACTGGCCTGGGCCAAACGCGATGCATTGATCCGCAATGCCACCACCGGTCCGGTACTGGCCGACGTGTGCCGCACGCTGGGCTGCCGTCTGCCGGTGGTCCCGGACCTGCCGCAACTGCACCTGATCTCGCGGGACGTGCGGCCGCATCCCTCCGTGCCCGGTGCGCTCCTGATCAGTGCCACGCTGCGCAACGATGCGCGATTCGCGCAACCGTATCCGATCGTCTCCATCACCCTGTCCAATCTCGATGACCAGCGTGTGGCCATGCGCCGGTTCAGGCCGTCCGAGTATATTGCCGACAAACGCGTGCGCGCCGCGGGCCTGGCGCCGGGAACGGACGCGGCGCTGACATTCGAGGTCAAGGATCCGGGGCAGGACGCTGTCGCCTTCGAGTTCGGTTTCCAGCGTCCACCGCGCTGATGGCAGGTACACGCATTGCCACCCTTAAAAACACGGGCCAAGCCGGGTACACTCGTCGACTCGCTCGTTCGCCGGGTTGCCCATCGCACATGTGGCGATACCGCAACTCAAGATGACCGCGAGTACCGCCGATACATACCGGCACCCTCACGCAGGACACTGGCAGTGAACGCCCTGAGCGCATCCCGAACCCACAGCGACATCAAGATGACGACGCAGAGTCCGCTGTGCGAAGTAGTCACGCAGACGGTGCGCCGCTATCTTCAGGACATGGGTGACACGCCTTGCAGCGAGGGGCTGTTCGCTTTGCTCATGCACGAAGTCGAAGCGCCCATGCTGCGCGAAGTCATGGCGCACAACGACGGCAACCAGAGCCGCGCCGCCGCGGCACTGGGCATCAACCGCGCCACCCTGCGCAAGAAGCTGGCCTGTCACGGCCTGATCTGATTCTGCACCCGGAAACGGGCCCGTCGGGCCGCTCCTTGAGCCGCCCTGCCTCTTTATAGCAGCGTTCTGCATAACACCCCGGCCATGCGCCGTGGGGTTTATAATTCCCGTTTTTGACTTGACGGACAGCGACTATGTTTGATGCCAGCCTGACACCCGTACGGCGCGCACTGATCAGCGTCTCGGACAAGCGCGGGCTGCTTGACCTGGGCAAGGGGCTGGATGCACTGGGCGTGGAGCTGATTTCCACCGGCGGCAGTGCCTCCGCGTTGCGCGACGCACGCGTCCCCGTGCGTGACGTGGCCGATGTCACCGGCTTTCCGGAAATCATGGGTGGCCGCGTCAAGACCCTGCATCCGCGCATCCACGGCGGACTGCTGGGGCGGCGGCATGTCGACGACACGGTCATGCGCGAGCATGATATCGAGCCGCTGGACCTGCTGGTGGTGAACCTGTATCCGTTCGCGCAAACCGTCGCGCGCCCGGACTGCAGCCTGGAGGAGGCCATCGAGAACATCGACATCGGAGGCCCGGCCATGCTGCGCGCCGCGGCCAAGAACCAGGACCGCGTGATCGTGGTGACCGATCCGGCCGACTATGCCGAACTGATCGATACCATCAGCACCCAGGGCGGCACCACGTTGGCGCTGCGCCGGCGCCTTGCAGCCAAGGCCTTCGCCCACACGGCGCGCTACGACGGCATGATCGCCGACTGGCTGGGCGCACGCACGGGTGCGGCGCAGGAGGGTCCGTTCGCCCCCACCCTGCATCTGAACTTCGAGCGTGCGGCGACGCTGCGTTACGGCGAGAACCCGCATCAGGGTGGCGCGCTCTACGTGGAAGCCGATGCGCCAGCCAGGGGCATCGTCGCCACCGCACGTGTATTGGCAGGCAAGCCGCTGTCGTACAACAACATCGCCGATGCCGATGCTGCGCTGGAATGCGTCAAGGCCTTCGAGACGGTGCCGGCCTGCGTCATCGTCAAACACGCCAATCCCTGCGGCGTGGCGCTGGGCCAGGATCTGATGGACGCCTATGATCGTGCCTTCGCCTGCGACTCCACGTCCGCCTTCGGCGGCATCATCGCCTTCAACCAGGCCCTGGATCTGGACACGGCACAGCACGTGCTGGCGCAGCAGTTCGTGGAAGTGGTACTGGCACCCGAAGTGGACGAAGACGCGCTGCAGGCCTTCAGCCACAAGCCCAACGTGCGCGTGCTGGCCACCGGGGCGTGGCCGAAGCAACCGGCCGACAGCGTCAATTACAAGCGCGTGGAAGGCGGCCTTCTTGTGCAGGATACCGACCGCGACACGCTGCTGGTGGACGATCTGCAAGTGGTCAGCAAGCGCGTGCCCGATGCCGACCAGCTGCACGACCTGCTGTTCGCCTGGCACGTGGCCATGTACGTCAAGTCCAATGCCATCGTCTATGCCCACGGCGGCCAGACCATCGGCATCGGCGCGGGGCAGATGAGCCGCGTGATCAGCGCAAAAATCGCCGCCATGAAGGCCGCCGAGGCCAAGCTGACCGTCACCGGCAGCGTCATGGCGTCGGATGCCTTCTTCCCGTTCCGCGACGGCATCGATGCCGCCGCCGAGGCCGGCATCACCGCCGTGATCCAGCCGGGCGGTTCCATGCGTGATGCGGAAGTCATCGCCGCCGCCGACGAACACGACATGGCGATGGTGTTCACCGGGATGCGGCATTTCCGGCACTAGGAGCGTGGGCGGTAGAAACTTTGGAAAGCGAGATTGGGCTATCGCCATAGGATGTGCCTCTCGAAAGGTGCGCATAGTTGTTCTATGCAAGCCTTTCGAGAGGCTCAGCCTATGGATGAGAGCACAATCGCAGCCCAAAGATTTCTGCCGCCCACGCTCCTAGGCCGGAACAAGGCCGGAGAGCGGGCACCGAACGGCCGGAACGACCGGTCAGACGCGGGCTTTTCGCTCGCCAGCGAGGTCCACAAGGTCACGTACTTGTGGCATCGGTCACGCTGGCGGCGGCCTACCCGCCGTCGTTGTCGTTGTCGCCGTTTTTCTGTGCCGGCGGCGCACCCCACTGCAGCACGGTGTACATCGCCGGCGTCACCGGCGGAGCACCGTTTTCCGGCTCCAGGGCGCCGTTGCCGTTGACGCGGTATGTATAGGGGACGCCGTGCTTGGGCGTCACCTTCACCATGTAGACATGGCCGCCGCGGCTGTAGGCCTCGATGACTTTGTCGCCTTGCGTTTTCACGGTCACGTGCGGCGCGGAGTCGCCCCGTGCATCGTGGGTCGCAGGCGCATGCGCGGTGCCCGCCGCAGGCGGTACGCTGGACGGTGGCAGATTGGTGTTCAGCGGCTTGTCGGGTGGCGGAGCGGAGTTCGCGACCTGTACCGCGCCTGCGAACATGATGCCCAGCACAACGATGGATGCGGTTTTCATGGCGACTCTCCTGTTCACGGACCGACTACGGCACTTCTTCGCCCGGTCAGCATAGCGCCAACCGCCATGAAGATGATGCATACGTACTGCCTCATGCGAGAATTGAACGCATGACTTCCATGATTCTGATTGACGGCTCGTCCTACCTGTATCGGGCCTTTCACGCACTGCCGCCGCTGAGCAACCGCGCCGGCGAACCCACCGGTGCGCTGCTGGGCGTGGTCAACATGCTGCGCGCCACGCGCCAGGCGGCGCCGGACTACGTGGCCTTCGTCAGCGACGCACCGGGCCCCACGTTTCGCGACAAGATGTACGCCGAGTACAAGGCCAACCGCCCGCCGATGCCGGATGACCTGCGCGCACAGATCGAACCGATGCTGAACATCGTCGCCGCGCTGGGTTTTCCCATCCTGCGTGTCGCAGGGGTGGAGGCCGACGATGTCATCGGCACACTGGCGCGACAGGCCGCCGCCAGCGGCATCGACGTGGCGATTTCCACCAGCGACAAGGATTTCGCCCAGCTGGTGGACACGCGCATCACGCTGGTCAACACCATGACCGGCAAGACCACCGACGCCGAAGGTGTCCGCGAGAAATTCGGCGTGCCGCCGCAGCAGATCATCGACTTCCTGGCGCTGACCGGCGACAGCATCGACAACGTGCCCGGCGTGACCAAGTGTGGCCCCAAGACCGCGGCCAAGTGGCTGGAAAAATACGGCTCGCTGGATGCGGTGATGGACAGTGCCGAGGGCATCGGCGGCAAGATCGGCGAGTACCTGCGCGCCGCAGTGGGGCACCTGCCGCTTTCCCGCGAGCTGGTCACCATCAAGACCGACGTGGCGCTGGACCAGGGCCCCACCGATCTGGCCTTCCGTGCGCCGGATGTCGAAGCGCTGCGCAGTTTCTATACGCGCTACGAGTTTCGTGCGGCCCTGAAAGAACTGGACACCGATGGCGACGCCATCGGCAGCGAGGCGCCGCAAAAGGCTACCCGCGCGCTGGCCGACGCCACCGACGAAACCGCGCCCGACGCCGCGCTGGGTCGGCCGGGCACGTATACTCTGGTCACCGACGAACCCGGGCTGGAACGCTGGATGGCGAAAATCCGGCAGGCCGAGCTGATCGCCTTCGACACCGAAACCACCTCGCTGGATGCCATGCGCGCCGAGATCGTGGGCATCTCGCTGGCCGTGGAGAGCGGTGAAGCCGCCTATATCCCGCTGGCGCACGACTACCCCGGCGTACCGCAGCAGCTGGATCGCGATGCGGTCCTGGAAAAACTCAAACCCATCCTGGAAGATCCACAGCGCCCCAAGCTGGGCCAGCACGCCAAATACGACATCAACGTGCTCAGCCGTTACGGCATCACGCTGGCCGGCCTGCGCCACGATTCCATGCTGGAGTCCTACATCTGGAATGCCACCGCCAGCCGTCACGACATGGATTCGCTGGCACGGCTGTACCTCAACTACCAGACCACCAAATACAGCGACGTGGCCGGCAAGGGCGCCAGGCAGATCCGCTTCGACCAGGTGGATCTGGACACCGCAGGCCAGTACGCCGCCGAAGATGCCGACATTACCCTGCGCCTGCATCAGGCACTGTGGCCACGCCTGCAGCGCGAAGACGGGCTGCGCGCCGTCTACGAAAACATCGAGATTCCGCTGGTGCCGGTGCTGGCGCGCATGGAGCAGCGCGGCGTGCTGATCAGCGCGGACACCCTGCGCGCGCAGAGCCAGGAGCTGGGCAAGCGCATGCAGGCGTTGAAGGAACAGGCCTTCGGCGAAGCCGGCCGTTCCTTCAACCTGGACTCGCCCAAGCAGCTGCAGGCCATCCTGTTCGATGAGCTCGAACTGCCAGTGAAGGTGAAGACACCCAAGGGCCAGCCCTCCACCAACGAGGAAGCACTGGCCGCCATCGCCGACGCGCACGCCCTGCCGCGGCTGATCCTGGAATACCGCGGCCTGGCCAAGTTGCGCTCCACCTACACCGAGAAGCTGGCCGACATCGTCAACCCGCACACCGGTCGCGTGCACACCAGCTATCACCAGGCCATGGCCGCCACGGGGCGCCTGTCCTCGTCCGAACCCAACCTGCAGAACATTCCGGTGCGCACCGAGGAAGGCCGCCGCATCCGCGAGGCGTTCATCGCGCCCGAGGGCTGGTGCGTGATGGCCGCCGACTACTCGCAGATCGAATTGCGCATCATGGCGCATCTGTCCGGCGACGAAGGCCTGCTGCGCGCCTTTCGCGAGGGTCTGGACGTGCATCGCGCCACCGCTGCGGAAGTCTTCGGCGTTGCGCCGGAAGCGGTCCAGCCCGATCAGCGCCGGGCCGCCAAGGCCATCAACTTCGGCCTGATGTACGGCATGAGCGCATTCGGTCTGGCGCGCCAGCTGGGCATCGACCGTGGCGAGGCCAGTGACTACATCGGCCGCTATTTCAGCCGCTATCCCGGCGTGCGCGCATTCATGGATGCCACCCGCGAGCAGGCAGGTCGCGACGGCTACGTGGAAACCCTGTTCGGCCGCCGCCTGTATCTGAACGAGATCGGCTCGCGCAATGCCGCGCGTCGCGCCGGCGCCGAACGCGCCGCCATCAACGCGCCCATGCAGGGTACCGCCGCCGACATCATCAAACGCGCCATGATCACCGTGGACGCCTGGCTGCGCGAGCGCGACGACGCCTGCATGCTGATGCAGGTGCACGATGAACTGGTCTTCGAGGTGCGCGAGGATGCCGTCGACGCCATCCGTGCCGGCGTCGCCCAGCGCATGAACGCGGCCGCGGAACTGAAGGTGCCGCTGGAAGTCGAGGTCGGCGTGGGTGCCAACTGGAACCAGGCACACTGAATCCTCCGGACGGCATGGGTCGCTGTGCGGCGTCATGTCGCAGCACGCATACGTCATGCAACTTTTCTTGCACAGGGACGTCCAACCCGTCGGGTGCTCGCAACGGCACCCGGGCGATCCACCTCCCTGGATCGCCCCCTTGATCCGGGCCTTCTCCCCGCTGGTCCGGATCAGCCGCCCCGGACGTTCTCCCTGCGTCCGGGGCTTTTTCATGGCCGTCATACGCCGCAGCACGCGTGGGTACGCGTATCGCCGCCCCATCGTCTGAACAGCGCGCCACCTCACATCGCCCCCCCTGCAACTTCCGACCACGCACACGGTCCATATCAGTGAACGGGCGCGATGACGTTCGCATCACTCTCCTCCCCGAGTGATCCACTCGACCTGGGTTCTCCCCAGCCCCGGTCGATCTCCCCCCGAGGGCATCCCCTCCCTCGGGGTTTTTTTGTGCCGCCGATCTGCGCCGCGTTGCGGCACGTATCGCCCACGGAACTTTTCCCTCGCCGCCCTGTCCATATTTCTGCGAGCACACGCAACGGTGTTCGCATCACTCTCTCTCCTTGAGTGACCCCCGATGTCGAATGCCCCCAAGGTTCGACATCCCGGCCCCGGGAGCTTCCCCTTCTCCCGGGGCCACTTCATCCCCGTCGTGGTCGGTGACAAGCCTTCCGACAGAGTGTCTCCGCGCGGCGTTTTCACGCCCTGGTCAACTTGCTGAACGCCTGTCCGATCCGGGAGTGACACCGTGATTGCGCCTGCTATGCTCGGGCGACCTGAACGGAGCACATCATCCATGCGCATAGTACTCGTGATCATTGGCGTCATCCTGCTGGCCGCCGGCATCTGGGTCGTCGCCGGGCAAGGCAGCTATCAGAGCACCGACACCGTGGCCAAGGTCGGCTCGGTCTCCCTGAAGGCTTCGCACGACAAGCCCATCCCGGAATGGCTGGGCATCGCCGGTATCGTGGTGGGTGGCCTGATCCTGATCGGGGGCATCGCCAGCGGTCGCAAGACGTAGCGCGCGGACCACCCTGCGACGGCTGTGAAGAAAAGCCGCCGGAAACGCCGCTGCTGATGTGCAGCGGCGTTTTCATGTGCGCCAGCGGAAATTTCCAATGCGGCTCTGAAATTGACGGTTCTGCCGTCTCTGCCGCGCCGGCTACAATGACGCGATGGATGTCTCCCACCTGCTCGACGACCTCAACAGCCATCAGCGCGAAGCAGTCAGCGCGCCGCCCGGACACTATCTGGTGCTGGCCGGCGCCGGCTCCGGCAAGACCCGCGTGCTGACCCATCGCATCGCCTGGCTGTGCGAGGTGGAACGTGTCTCGCCATGGTCGATCCTCGCCGTCACCTTCACCAACAAGGCCGCCGGCGAGATGCGCGCGCGCCTGGCCGGGCTGATGCCGCAGGGCACGCGCGGGCTCACCGTCGGCACCTTCCATGGCATCGCGCACCGTCTGTTGCGCCGCCACTGGCGTGAAGCCGGCCTGCCTGAAACCTTCCAGATCCTGGACGCCGACGACCAGAAGCGCCTGGTCAAGCGCGTGGTTGCGGGCATGGGGCTGGACGAGTCGCATTTCCCCCCGCGCCAGGCTGCATGGACCATCAACAGCTGGAAGGACGAGGGCAAGCGCCCGGACGCCATCGAGCACCGCGACCATCCGCTCACACGTACCTATGTGGAGATCTACAAGGCGTACGAGCAGGCCTGTCGCCGCGCCGGGCTGGTGGATTTCGCCGAACTGCTGCTGCGTGCGCACGAGCTGTGGCTTCGCAACCCGCAGGTACTGGCACACTACCGCGAGCGCTGGCGATACCTGCTGATCGACGAGTTCCAGGACACCAACGCGTTGCAGTACGCCTGGATCCGCGTGCTGGCCGGCGACAGCGGCCATGGGTTCGTGGTCGGCGACGACGACCAGTCCATTTACGGCTGGCGCGGCGCGCGGGTGGAGAACGTGCAGCAGTTCCTGACCGATTTTCCCGGCGCCCGGACCATCCGCCTGGAACAGAACTACCGCTCCACCGCCACCATCCTCAAGGCCGCCAATGCGGTCATCGAACGCAACGGCGGGCGTCTGGGCAAGCAGCTGTGGACCGATGGCGGCGACGGCGAACACATCGCCCTGTACGCTGCCTACAACGAGCAGGACGAGGCGCGTTTCGTCGTCGAACGCATCGCCGAGCACATCGAGAGCGACGGCGTGGCCAGCGACTGCGCCATCCTGTACCGCTCCAACGCGCAGTCGCGCAATTTCGAGGAGCAATTGATCCAGCGCGATCTGCCGTACCGCGTCTATGGCGGCCAGCGCTATTTCGAGCGTGCCGAAATCAAGGATGCGCTGGCCTATCTGCGCCTCACCGCCAACCGCCACGACGATGCCGCATTCGAGCGCGCGGTGAACACGCCGCCACGCGGCATCGGCAGTCGCACCCTGGACACGCTGCGCCGCCGCGCCCGTGGCGAGGACGCGTCCATGTGGGACGCGGCGCTGGCCGAATTGACTGCCAACACGCTGGCCGGACGGGCGAAGAATGCACTGAAGGCCTTTCTCGGCCTGATCGACGCGATGGCGCGGGAATTTGCCGGCGACCTGACCCTCTCCGAACAGATCGACCACGCCATCCAGACCACCGAACTGCGCGCCTATTACCAGCGCGATACCCGCGGCAGCGCCGAAACGCGGGTGGAAAACCTCGACGAGCTGGTCAATGTCGCCAGCCGCTTCCAGCTTTCGCAGGAGGACCTGGATGCGGGCCTGTCGGAGCTGGCGGCGTTCCTGTCGCACGCCGCCCTGGAAGCCGGCGAGGCGCAAGGCGAAGCCGGCCAGGAATGCGTGCAGCTGATGACGCTGCATTCGGCCAAGGGGCTGGAATTTCCCGTGGTGTTCCTGGTGGGGCTGGAAGAAGGCCTGTTCCCGGGCCACCGTTCGGTGGAGGACGAGGGCCGGCTGGAAGAGGAGCGCCGGCTGGCCTATGTGGGGATCACCCGTGCACGGCAACGCCTGATCATCAGCTACGCCGAATCGCGGCGCATGCACGGCACCGAGTCACTGGCACGGCCCTCGCGCTTTCTGGCGGAGATTCCACCGCAGCTGCTGGACGAGGTGCGGCCGCGCGTGCAGGTCAGTCATCCCGCCTACGCCGGTCGCTTCGCCGAGTCCGCACCACTGCTCGACGACGACACGCCGCCACTGCATCTGGGTCAGGAAGTGCAACATCCCAGCTTCGGCCACGGCACCGTGGTCAGTGCCGAGGGCAGCGGCGCGCATACCCGCGTGCAGGTCAACTTCGAGGACGCCGGCAGCAAATGGCTGGTGCTGGCCTACGCCAACCTCACCATGCTGTGACCCCAAACAGGTAGGGCGGCTCGAGGAGCGACGCGACGGAGCCGCCTGCTTGCCGGGAGGTGGGATTTTTCCCGCAAGCAGGCGGATCCGTCGCGCAGCTCCTTGATCTGATGGGATGGACTCCTCCCCGCCAGGACGGCATCGATGTGCCTTTAGGGTAGGAGTTCCGTAGAACCTACCTGTCAGCGAAGAGGAGTCCGACATGCATACTACCGCCCACACCACCCAGCCGTCACAGCGCGTGTACTGCGTGGACCTGGCCAAGGCCAAGTTTCAGGTGCACACGTTCGGCCCGCACGGCGAGCGTTTGGCCCAGCGCACATACACCCGTGCACAGTTCAAAGAGTTTTTTGCCAAGGCGCACACGGCGCGCGGCACGGTCGTCATGGAGGCCTGTGGCAGCGCCCATCACTGGTCGCGCCAGCTGCGCCAGCGGAGCCATGCCACTGAGCTGCTTCCAGCCCAGTTCGTGAACAAGGCACGGCACGGCAACAAGACCGACGGCAACGATGCCGATGCGATCTACGCGGTGTATTGCGACCGTCGTGTACGCCCGGTGCCGGTCAAGACGCTCGAGCAGCAGGATCTGTGCGCCCAGCATCGGGTGCGCGAGCTGCTGATCGGCCAGCAGACCCAGTGCATCAATCAGATCCGCGGGCTGCTGGCCGAGCGTGGCATGGTGGGCGGCAAGGGTGACGCCGGATTCAAGGCCCTGATACAGCGCGTGCATGCGGCCGCCGATGGCCAGGATGACACCGGCGAGATCACGCGTTACTGCATCACAGCGTGGCATTGGCGCTGGAGCATCTGGATCAGGTCCGTACGCATATCAAGGCCATGGACCGTCAGTTGAAGGAGACCTTCAAGGCCTCTGCCGTGGCCACACAGGTCGAGACCATCTTTGGTGTCGGTCTGATCACCGCCACCGCCGTGGCCGGCGAGATCGGCCCGCAGGTGGAGCGCTTCGCCGATGCCCGCCAGTTTGCCGCCAGCCTCGGTCTCACGCCCAAAGAGTCCTCCAGCGGGCAAACGCGGCGTCTGGGGTCCATCACCCAGCGGGGCGACCCGTACCTGCGCCGTCTTCTGGTGCAAGGCGCGCACGCCGTGCTCGTGCGTTGCCGCAGGCGCGATGATGCCCTGTGCCTGTTCGCGCGGCGCCTGCTTGATGCCGGCAAACTCGACGCCAAGGTCGCCGTGGCCGTGGCCAATCGCCTGGCGCGCATCATCTATGCCGTGATCAAGCACAACCGGCCTTATCACCCCGCCGGGCGCAGGGCCGATCCCGCCGCCGCCTGATGAATCAGGCCATCATCGTCTAGAGCCATCACCTTGAGATCAGGTCACACCGTTTGATTCACCCGCACGGAAGCACATCTCGCAGCGCAATCGGAAGATGGAAAAAAGGCCCACACCCGCTGGAGCAAACGTCGCGTAGGGCGCAGACGCACGACGCGTCGATGATCCGATAAGACAGCTCCAGTGCGAACAACCCATCTAGGCTCGGGAACGACGGTTCCCAACATGAAGCCGTATATACGTTCGCGGTGCCACTTTCCCATCGTTTACGCTTGCGTAGGAGGAGGAGTCCATATACGCCCTACGATTCGGTTCGCGCATCCTGTTTTTCGTCGGGTAGATGCGGCACGCCATGTTCGCTGCGCTGCTCCACGTCCGGGTGCATGTCGCGCTCCACCGCGTGCTCGCCGGGCAGGGGTTCGGTCGGTTCGTGCCGCGTCAGGCGCAAGGCATTGCGGTAGCACTGCTGCGCCAACATCGCATTGCCCTGGCCGACGTAGACATCGCCCAGCACCTCCCATGCGGCCGGTTCGGGCGTGGTGGCGAGCGCGCGCGTCAGGTATTCGCGCGCCTTGCCCCACAGCTGCAGGCGGGCGCACAGGCGGCCCAGGGTGATCAGCAGGCCGGCATCAGCCGGATGCTTGTCCAGCCAGATTTCGGCACGCCGCAGGCGTGGTTCCACGTCGCCGCCTTCCAGCGCCCCCCAGGTTTCGGCCAGCTCGCCGGACCACTGCCGACGCAGCGTGGATTCGACTTCGTCCATGGCCGGCATCAACCGACCGAAATGCGCGCTGCGCCGTGCGTAGGCATCCACCGCCGCGGGCACCCTGCGTTGTGCGCGCGGCAGCTCGGACCACATTGCATCCAGCGCCGCGGCATCCACCGCTTGCTGCAGGGCCAGTACCAGTACCCGGTTCTGTACCGTGGCGAACGTCTTCGGATCCATGGCGCCGCTCTTGCGCAACGGTTCCAGGCTGGCACGGGCGCGGCGGGCATCGTGGCAATCCAGTGCGGCCAGCACCAGCTCGCGCCAGCCTGCCGGCGACAGTGCGCCGGCATCGGCTTCGCTGGCCAGCAAGGTCACGGCATCGCCTGCGCGCCCATCACGCCGCAGGAGACTGGCACGCTGTACGCGTGCGGCCTGCGGCGCCACCGTCACGGTGCGATCCAGCGCCTGCAGTGCAGCGGGCATATCGCCGCGGCGCGCGGCGGCCTCGGACGTGGCCAGCAGCGCCGGTCCACGCAGTGGTGCATGTCGCGCCGCGCGCCCCAGCGCGCGCTCGGCCTCGGCATGACGGCCTTCGGCCAGGGCCAGCATGCCCTCGGTAAACCGTTTGCGGCTGGTGCGGCGATGGCGCCGTGTCACCGCGCCGAACGGCCAGTGCACCAGACGCCACAGCAACGTGATGACAAACCACAGCAGCAACAGCAGCAGCACCGCGGTGACCAGCGTGGTTTCCACACGCCAGCCCCGCAGACGCACCAACACGTATCCCGGATCCACGGCAATCCAGTGCCATCCTGCCGCGGCCAGGGCGGCGACCACGATCAGCAAAAGCACCCAGCGCCACACCCTCATGGCGAACCGCCACCGGTGGACGATGACGTGGCCGGGCCACTGTCATCGGTGCCATTGACGCTGCGTAGGTTGGACAGTTTCTGCAGCGCGGCGCCGAGTTCGGGCGCGGCGGACGGTTTGCTC
Source organism: uncultured Gammaproteobacteria bacterium (assembly GCA_963747595.1). Taxonomy (GTDB): domain Bacteria; phylum Pseudomonadota; class Gammaproteobacteria; order Xanthomonadales; family Rhodanobacteraceae; genus Oleiagrimonas. The sequence continues at coordinate 150,003 of CAVVFO010000001.1, read as the reverse complement.
TTGATCCACTTGGCCAGCCGGGCCCGCGCCGCCTGCACGGCCGCATCCCGGGTATCGAAATTGCGCCCCAGCGCCGTATCGGCGCGCTTCAATGCCTGGCGGAAAGCGCTCTGATCATCGGCCAGCAGCGCGGCCTGCGCCTGCGCCAGATCCAGCGCGGTCAACTCGCGCGCCAGATGCGCATCGGCGGCCGCGAATGGCGCGCCACGATCATGATGCACACGCACCACCCTGGACACCGCGTGCCAGACGCGGGCCCAGAAGCCCGTTGCATGCGATGTCTTGGCCGCGTGCTGCGATTGCAACGGCCAGTGTATCGCCTGCGTCCGCCACGTACCGAGCTGGGCCAGCTGCGCGTCGCGCTGCTGCGGCTGGGCAGCCAGCAGTGCCTGGCGCTCGTTGTCGATGCTCTGCCGTACACCGCCATAGGAGGGATCATCCAGCCCCTCCAGGGTTTTTTCCGCCTGCGCGTAGGCCTGTGCCGCGCCCCGCGCCTCGTGAAACAGCCGGTAGCGCGCCTCGCCCATGCGCAGCAGCAGCTCGGTCTGGTTGAGCAAGAGTTGTTCGTGGCCGGACACGGCGCGCCGCGACAGGCTGGCCACGGCACCCTCCAGATGGTCGGCACGCTGCGACAGGCCGGCGACCTGCTGGCGCAGGTCCTGATTGGCACCGTTGACCTTGTCCAGCGCGTCACTCAGCGCCTGGCGCTGCCGCACGCCATTCTGCAGCGTGCGCTGCATGCCGGTGACCCGCTGCGAAAGCGCGCGGACCTCATGGGCACTGGCGTGACGCGTGCGCTGCATGCGCCAGATCTGCCACCCGGCGATGGCCACGGCAATCAATGCCAGCAACGCCAGAAGCAGCGCCAGGACGGCCGTGGCACCCCGCCGCCCCGGCGGTGGCGCCGGCGGCTTGCCGGACGGGCGCGGTGGTGGAGCGGGCGGGGCTGGCGGCGTGACTGTGGCCTTCTTTTCCGGCGCGGCCTTTCCCGGCGGTGGCGCCGCGGCCGGAGCCGATGGTGAATCCTTTTTATCGCTCATGCGTGCATGCTAGCTCGAATTGCGCAGCGGTGTGGCGAGGGTATCAACCGGCAGCAACAACCGCCTGAACGAGGTCCCTGCCGTGTGCCGACGCCGCAACCCGCCGTCGCCTGAATCCGGCCCGGGACGCGGCATCGGCCACCCGCTCGCTGCTGCAGACTGCAATGCCCTGACACAGCTGCGCCCACGTATCCGCGGGCAATGCCTGCTGCAGGAAGGCCACAGTCCGCACGCTGGACAACAACACATGGAACGGGGGTTCCAGTGTCCGGATCGCCGCCACATGACGTCGCGTGATACGCGGCGGGGCGCGGCGGTAGACGTGCACCTGGCGCACGCATGCGCCCCGTTCACGCAGCGTGTCGCCCAGCAGTTCGCGGCCGTCGGCGGCACCGATCAACGCGATGCCGCGACCGCGCGGGTCCCGCAGCAGTGGATGCTGCAGCATGCCCTCGCTGTCATGACGTGCGGGCACATCGATGTGGCCGACCCCGGCGCGCCGGAGGGCCTGCGCGGTGGCATGGCCGGGGCTCATGACGTGGGCGGCGGTGTGCAGGTCCAGCAATCGTGCGGCGAAGTGCACGGCGGCCGGACTGGTGAAGATCACCACCTCGTCCGCCAGCGCAGCCCGCAGCGCCTTGATCACGCTGGCATCATCGGCCATCGGCAACACTGCCATTCCCGGCACACGCATCGGCGTGCCGCCCAGCCGTCGCACCCGGGCTGCCAGTGCACTGGCCGTGGCTGTGGGCCGCGTGATCACCACGCGGTGATCTTGCAAGCTGTGCTGCCGGGCTGTGCGCATGAGAAGGAGTCCAGCAAAGTTGCGCGCATCGTGCATGCCTGCGAGGCGCGCTGTGATGATCGGCAGCAACCTTACAACGCCCATGACTTGTCCGCGCAAGCCGCAACCGCCAGACTTCGACTCACATGAACGCCAATTCCATCTCCGACTTTACCGCAGCGCTGGATACATTCATCCGCGACTCGATGCCGCTGGCGGATGCCATGGACCTGCATCTGCTCGGCCATGACCAGGATAGCTTGACGCTGGGGGCGCCCCTGACTCCCAACGTCAATGACAAGGGCTGTGCCTTCGGAGGCAGCCTGTCCAGCCTGATGACGCTGGCAGGCTGGGCATTTCTGGTCATGCGCCTGCATGCCGAATCGATGGATTGCGATGTGTTCGTCGCCCAGTCCGACGCGCGTTATCTGGCGCCGGTGTGGTCCGGGTTCAGTGCGCAGGCAAGGCTGGCCCCCGACAGCAGTTGGCCCAGGTTCGTGAACACACTGCGGCGTCGCGGCAAGGCCCGCATCGCAGTGAGCTGCCACATCCCCGGCGACACGCCCGACCGGCCCGCAGCCACGATGCAGGCGGCTTTTGTTGCCAAACGCCGCTGTGAGTAAGGACAATGCAGGCCAACGTGGGGAAGCCTGCTTCAGGGGATGGAGTCACAGCATGCGTCGATGCACTGCGTTCGTGGTCCTTGGACTGATCATGCTGACGACCGGCTGCGCCACACAACGGCGCAGCGATGCGCTGACGCGCACATTGAGTGCCTACCACGGGGCGCTGCGCTGGGGCAGCTTCGCCCGGGCCGAAGCCTTCGTCGATCCCGCCTGGCGCAAGTCCCATCCACTGAGCCAGCTGCAACGCGACCGCTACGCGCAAGTCCGCATCAGCGACTACAACGACGACGCCGGTCCGGTGGCTGTCAGCAAGACCGAGGTGCGCCAGACCGTGCAGATCCACCTCATCAACCGCAACACCGAAACCGAGCGCGGCATCATCGACCACCAGCTGTGGCGTTACGACGCCGACAAGAACCGCTGGTGGCTGGAATCGGGCCTGCCGGACATTACCCGGCGACGCTGACGTCCGCGTCCCCGGGCCGGTGCATTGCCGCGAGCGACGCTGTCCCGGATAATCGGTCCCCTTTGCCTGCGCAAAGCCCGACTTTTTGCGGATGATGTCCCCCATGAACGAGATATTCGACAAGCTTCCCCATTTCATTCACGGCCACCTGGCGCTGAGCCTGTTGTTCGTGCTGATCCTGCTGGCGCTCATCGTCACCGAGTGCATGCGCCTGATGCGCAAGTACAAGACGCTGACACCGGCCATGCTGACCCAGCTGATCAATCGCGAGAATGCGTTGGTGGTGGATCTGTCCAGCATCAACGATTTCCAGAAGGCGCACATTCCCGGCGCACGGCATGTGCCGATGAGCCAGTTCGATCCCGAGAACAAGGAGCTGGCCAAGGTCCGCGAGATGCCGGTGGTGCTGGTGTGCAAGACCGGCCAGACATCGCACAAGGCGGCGCAGCGGCTGGTCAAGGCCGGTTTCCAGCGCGTGCACGTGCTGAACAACGGCATGGCCGCATGGCGCCAGGCCGACCTGCCGACGGCCAAAGGCAGCAAGTGACACCGGGACGCGTTTGCGCCGCGCAGGGCGGCTCAAGGAGCAACGCGACGGCTCCGTCGCTGACGCTCCTTGAGCCGCCCTACGGCTGCAGGCTGCAGTTCTACAATCCGTGGATGCCGGCGCGGCTGGCCAGAATGTCGGCCAGCACTTCCGGCGCGTAGTCGAACGAGTCGTAATACAGCCGCTCCTCGGGCAGGTCGGCCTCCACGAACAGGCGGCGGCCGGCGTCGATCATCGCCGGCGGTCCGCACATGTAGACATCATGACCGCTGAGGTCCGGGTGATCGTGCAGCACCGCCTCATGCACCAGCCCGGCCGGCACGCCCGCGATCGCCGCCTGCTCGGGATCGGAGACCACCGCCTGAAAGGTCAGCGACGGCACCTGGCGCGCCCAGGCTTCAGGCAGGTCGCGCAGGTACAGATCCTCGGCCGAGCGCGCGCCCCAGTACACATGCAGCGCGCGCCGCGTGCCCAGATGCAGGAAATGCTCGACGATGGCTTTGACCGGCGCGAAGCCGGTGCCGCCGGCCATCAGGATGGCGGGACGTTCGGAATCCTCGCGCGGCACGAATGTGCCCATGGGCCCGTCCACCTCCAGCACATCGCCCTCGGCCAGCGTGTCGAACACCCACGAGGTGAAGCCGCCACCCGACACGTGGCGCACGTGCAGTTCGATGTAATTGCCCTGGTGCGGCGCATTGGCGATGGAAAATGCGCGCCGCTTGCCGTCGTCCAGGATCACTTCCAGGTATTGACCCGGCAGCCAGCGCAGCCGCTCATGCGTCTCGGGGGTCAGACGCAGACGCACCACGTCCGAGGCTGCCAGATCCTTCTGCGCCACGCGCAGGCGATGACGGCGCTTGGGCATGTCCTCCACCGAGGCCACTTCACGCACCTCGATCCTGAGATCGCTGCGCGGCACCGCCTGACACAGCAACACCGCATGCTGCGCGCGCTCGGCCGCGTTCAGCGCCGTGGGCGGCTGGTGCGGGTAGTGGCAGTCGCCTTCCAGCAGCAGCGCCTTGCAGCTGCCGCAGACGCCGGCACGGCACGAATAGGGCAATGCCAATCCGGCGCGCTGTGCAGCCGCCAGGACGGTCTCGCCGTCGGCAACATCGAACTGGCGGCCGCTGGCCTTGAGGGTGACGGTAAAAGACACGGCAAATGCAATCGAAAGCGATCTCCATTGTCGCCGTAGTGCCGTCAGCGGACAATGCATGTCGGTCATCCAGGATGAAACACAGATATGTCGATCTGGCACACCCCCATCGAGAGCCAGGAAAACGAGCTCGAGCGCATCAACGCGTGGAGCCGCGGCACCATGATGGAGCCGCTGGGCATCGTCTTCACTGAAATCGGCGAGGACTTCCTGCGCGGCACCATGCCGGTGGAGGCGCGCACGCATCAGCCATTCGGCCTGCTGCACGGCGGCGCCTCGGTGGCGCTGGCCGAAACCGTGGGCAGTACCGCAGCCATCCTGACGCTGGATCCCGACAAGGAAGTGGCGGTGGGCCTGGACATCAATGCCAACCACATGCGCGGCGTCCGTTCCGGCCTCGTGACCGGGACGGCGCGGCCACTGCACATGGGCCGCACCACGCAGGTCTGGGAGATCCGCATCGAAGGCGAGCGGGGACAGCTGGTGTGCATCTCGCGGCTGACCATGGCGGTGGTGTCCTCGCGTGCGGTGCAGTCGAAGGCATGAGCCACGCACGGGACTCCACCCCCTACGCCCGCCTGTCGCCGGACTGCGTGCTGGGTGCAATCGGTGCCAGCGGCCTGCTGGACAACGGCCGGCTGCTGGCGCTCAACAGCTACGAGAACCGGGTGTACCAGGTCGGACTGGATGACGGCACGTTCGTGATCGCCAAGTTCTATCGGCCGGGGCGCTGGAGCGATGCCGCCATCATCGAGGAACACGATTTCTCGCAGGAACTGGCCGACGCCGAACTGCCGATCGTTGCGCCGCTGCGCTTCGAGGGCCGCAGCCTGCTGGTGCACGAGCGCTTTCGCTACGCGCTGTATCCGCGGCGCGGTGGCCGCGCTCCGTCGCTGGAGTCGACGGCACAACTGGAGTGGATGGGGCGGCTGATTGCGCGCATGCACGGCATCGGTGCGCGCACGCCGTTTCGTCACCGGGAACCGCTGGATCGCCAAGTATGCATCGTCACGCCGGCTTCCGCAGTGCTGGAGTCGACACTGCTGCCGGACTATCTGCAGGACAAGTATCGCACTGCCATCGAGCGGATCGACGCCGGCGTGGACGCGCGGTTCGACCATGCCGGCCCGCTCCGCCGGCTGCGTCTGCACGGTGACTGCCATCCGGGAAATATCCTGTGGACCGATGCCGGCCCGCACTTCGTGGATCTGGATGATGCCCGCAGCGGCCCGGCCATGCAGGATCTGTGGATGCTGGCCAGCGACGAAGCCACCATGCAGGCACTGCTCGAGGGCTACGCGCAGTTCGCCGATCTGAACCCCGCCGAGCTGTCGCTGATTCCCGCGCTGCGCGCCATGCGCGTGGTGCACCATGCAGGCTGGATCGCGCAGCGTTGGCAGGATCCCGCCTTCCCCGCGGCGTTCCCGTATGCCGCCGAGCCGCGCTGGTGGCAACAGCATGTGGAAGATCTCGTCGCATTGGGCACGACCCTCGAGTGAATCCGCGAGCACGCGCCTGCCTGTGCCGGGCGCGACAAAACCCGACAGATGCCAATACCGGCCCGGGCCCTCCCGGTATTGCCGTGCCCAGCCCCCACCTGCACTGCCCCATCCACCCATCCCACGGACGTCTCGCTGCATGCGCACTTTTCTCTTTCGACTGATCGGTATCCTGCAAATCGGCGGCGGCCTGTTCGGGCTGGTGGCGATGCTGCAACGGCTGTATCCGGGCCGCATAAGCATGGCCGCCTTCATCGCCCTGCTGGGCGCCATCGTCTTCATCCTGGCCATCATCGCCGGTGTCCTGCTGCTGGAGAACCGTGAGGCGGGGGTGCGCCTGTCGCGTCTGGTGCAGCTTCTGCAGCTGCCCATCGTTGCCACGCCATGGTTCAGCTACGCGCTGCACATCGGCGCTGCCGTGCCGCTGGTGGCCGTCCTGCATTCGCATCCGGGAATCAACATCGGTGTGCATGTGGCGGAATGGCACTGGCGGCTGGCCGTCGCCGGGCCGCACACGTGGTATCTCGGCGTGAACGTGCTGGCGCTGGTCGCGTGGCTCATCCTGCGCATGCGGCGAACGTAGGCCCGGGAACGGCATTTGTACGGCGGATCAAGGAGCAACGCGACGGAGCGCCTGCTTGCCGGCCACCATCCTGGTTTCCCGCAAGCTTGCCTGAAACAACCCTGCCTTTCCCACAAGCAGGTGGCTCCGTCACTCGCGTTCCTTGAGCCGCCCTGCACGGCCGATCCTGCGCATGCAGCGACTGCACAGCTACGCTCATCCCGACCGCGGCACTACAATGCGCCGATGACCATCGCCGACCTCCCCACCATTCATCTCACCACCCGCCGTCTGCCCGGCCACCCCTGGATCTGGTCGTCGCAGGTGCGCAAGCCTGCGACGCGCCTGCCGCCGGGCAGTGTGGTCGACGTGGTCGATGCCGAGGGGCGCTTCGTCGGCCGCGGCTTCTGGAACGGGCATGCGCGCGTTGCGCTGCGCATCCTGACCAGCGATCCCGCCATGGCCGTGGACGCCGACTGCATCGCTTCGCGCATCCGCCGTGCCGTGGCGCTGCGGCGGGACCTGCTGGATCTGGACACCGTCAGCGATGCCTGGCGGGTCATCAACAGCGAGGGCGACGGCCTCTCCGGCCTCATCGTGGACCGCTACGCCGATACACTGGTGCTCGATTATGTCGCCGCCGGCATGTGGCGCCTGCGCGAGGCCATCGAGGCGGCGTTGCTCGAGGCGTTCCCCGGCAGCACGCTGTACAGCTTCGCCGAGAAGCACGTACAGAAGCAGGAATCGTTCGATTGCCGCGACGGCACGCCGCCCGCGCCGGTGCAGATTCACGAGCACGGCCTGCGCTTCCACGCCGCGCCGGGATCAGGCCACAAGACCGGCTTCTTTGCCGACCAGCGCGACAACCGCGCGCGCTTCGCCGCGCTCGTCGAGGGACGGCGCGTGCTGGACCTGTGCTGCAACGCCGGCGGCTTCGCCATTCACGCCATGGCCGGCGGCGCGCGCGCGGCCATCGGCGTGGATGCCGATGCGGGCATCCTGGACATTGCCCGCGCCAATGCCGCGGCCAATGCCATCGACATGCGATTCGAGCAGGCCGACCTGTTCGACTGGCTGCGCGCCGCCCGGGAGCGCGGCGAGCGTTTTGACGCGCTGGTGCTGGACCCGCCCAAGCTCACCCGCGACCGCCGCCAGATCAAGCAGGCGCTGAAAAAGTACTTCGCCATGAACCGCCTGGCGCTGGACGTGCTGGAGACGGACGGCCTGCTGCTGACCTGCTCGTGCACAGGCCTGGTGGGTGTCGACGACTTTCACGAGATGCTGCGCCGCGTGGGCCTGTCTGCGGGACGCGACATCCAGATCCTGCACAGCGCCGGCGCTGGCCTGGATCACCCGGTGGCCGCCAGCGTGCCCGAAGGACGCTACCTCAAGGCCGCCTTCTGCCGCGTGGCTTGACGCCACGTGCAGGGCGGCTCAAGCGCGCAGCGCGGAGCCGCCTTCTTGCGGCAACATGTGGGCGTGCGGCAAGCAGACGGCTCCGTCGCTACGCTCCATTCGCCGCCTGACGGATGCCGACGGGCCTGTCTCAACCGGGAATGCGTCCACGCAGATCATTCGCACGCAGCGGCCCCGGTCGCGCGATCAGCTCGCGTGCCGCATCGACCTGGTTCCACACGTTCCACAGCAGCACCCCGCGCACACGGCCACCGTCCAGGTAATAGACCACGCCTTCGCGGTGGGGCTCTTTCCAGTCCCCCACCGTTTCCATGTCGGCATCCAGGATGCCCACCGCCTCGAACCCCAGATCGAACAGATCCGAATAGAACATCGGCAACGTGGTGTACGCCGCATCGTCGCCGCGCATGGCCTGCCCGGCATGGCGCCCCATGGTGACCGCGGCATCCTCGTGCTCCACGCGCAGACGCCGGTCCAGATCCATGGCGTGGAACATCGCCACGTCGCCCGCGGCCCAGATATCCGGATCCTGCGTGCGCAGGCGCGCATCCACCACGATGCCGTCGTCCACGCGCAATCCAGCCTGTTCGGCCAGCTCGGTATTGGGTTTGACCCCGAGCCCGGCCACCACCGCATCAAATGTCTCCGAGGTCTCGTCGGACAGATGCAGCGTCACGCGTTCGCCATCCGTCTTGCCGCCGGTGACGCGGATGCCCGGGCGCACCTCGATGCCGCGCTCGCGGTAATAGCCGTCAAGGAATTCGGACAACCCCGTGGGAAAGCGGCCGGCACCGATACTGTCACCGGGAAAGAACATGGTCACCTTGACGCCATTGCTGCTCAGCGACGCGGCCAGCTCGCTGCCGATGAACCCGCCGCCGACCACGGCCACGTGCGTACCCTCGATGGCCAGCTGACGCAGCCGGCGGTAATCGTCGTGCGTGCGGTAATGCAGCACGCGGTCGTTGTCGATGGGCAGCCGGTTGGGCGTGGCACCGGTGGCCAGCAGCAGGCGCTTGTAGGCATACAGATCGCCTTGGTCGTCGCGCACCTGATGCGTGGCGCGATCCACGAGTTCGGCGCGGCGGTCCAGATGCATGGTCACGTTCTGTGTCGCAGTCTGCAGATCGATGCGGTCATCGCCGTGGCCTTCCCGCCACAGTCCCTTGGTCAACGGCGGGCGTTTGTACGGGCCTTCGCGCTCGTTGCCGATCATGCCGATGGATGCCTCCGCTTCGCCCTCGCGGATGGCGCGTGCGGCGGCGTCGGCCGCCATGCCGGCGCCGACAATCAGGTAGTCGTAGGCATGCTCCATGTCAGCCTCCAAAATGCGTAAAGACAGACGTTCATCTTGCCTGTGCCGTCCTCTATAGTCACATCGGCTCGGGGAAGCGATTCAGTTTGCAGGGGCTTTCATGACGCATCCTGCTCAATCCGGGCACGCCGCCCTCGAGCGGGTGGGAAGGCCCGGCAGCTGCCGAGTGACCCGGGTTGCGCGTCGCTGTCACATCCCCGGCCGCGGGGGCCTCCCATGTGCCGTCACGCATCTGCACGATCCAGCGGACGTGGGCGTCGTCCCAGCCATGCCGGATGGCCCCTGACGCAAGCGGTGAGACGCCTGCCGTTACACTGGTGACATCCCCTCACCGGACCGTCCGTACATGCCGCTCATCGATATCCTCATGCTGATTCTGCTGGCCGCCGTGGTGGTGGTTCTGGCGCTGCAGGGGCTGACGCTGCTGCGGCAGCGCCAGGGCGACGATCCGGGTCCCAAGCTGGAATCGCTGCGCAGCGACAACGAGCGGCTGGAGCGCACGCTGCGTGAGGAGCAGCGCGCCGGCCGCGGCGAGCTGACCCAGGCCTTCGAGCAGTTCCGCGGCCATATGCAGCAGCAGCTGGACGCCATGAGTGCGCAGCAGCGCGAGCGTATCGACGGCTTCGGCACCCGACTGGGCCAGCTCACCGAACGCACCGACCGCGGCCTGGAAACCCTGCGCAGCACGCTGAACGAGGACGCGCGCAAGACCCGCGCAGAGATGCAGGCCAGCCAGCAACGCTTCGGCGACCTTCTGGCCGAACGCCTCAACGCGCTGACCGAACACAACGAGAAGCGCCTGGGCGACGTACGCACCACGCTGGCCGAACAGCTCAAGGACCTGCAGAAGGACAACGCCCAGCAGCTGGACAAGATGCGTCACACCGTGGACGAGAAGCTGCAGTCCACGCTGGAAACGCGCCTGGGCCAGTCCTTCAAGCTGGTCTCCGAGCGCCTGGAACAGGTGCAGCGCGGCTTGGGCGAGATGCAGGAGCTGGCGCACGGCGTGGGCGACCTCAAGCGCGTGCTGGGCAACGTCAAGACACGCGGCACGTTCGGCGAGGTGCAGTTGGGCACGCTGCTGGACCAGGTGCTCATTGCCGAACAATACGCGGCCAACATCGCCACGGTGCCCGGCTCCGGCGAGCGCGTGGAATTCGCCATCCGCCTGCCCGGTTCGGACAGCGACGGCCAGGTCTGGCTGCCCATCGACGCCAAGTTCCCGCGCGAAGACTACGAGCGCCTGCTGGAGGCGCAGGACAACGCCGATGCCGATGCCGCCAGCGTGGCGTCGTTGGCACTGGAGCGCCGGATCCGCGACGAGGCCAGGACCATCCGCGAGAAATATGTCGCGCCGCCGCACACCACCGATTTCGCCATCCTGTTCCTGCCCACTGAAGGGCTGTACGCGGAAATGATCCGTCGCCCCGGCCTGTCCGATCTGCTGCAACGCGAGCACCGCATCACCCTGGCCGGGCCGACCACGCTGACCGCGCTCCTGAACAGCCTGCAGATGGGCTTCCGCACCCTGGCCATCGAGAAGCGTTCCAGCGAAGTCTGGCAGTTGCTGGGTGCGGTGAAGACCGAATTCGGCAAGTTCGGCGGCGTGCTGGATCGCGCCCGCAAGCAGCTGGACACGGTACGCAACAGCATCGACAACGCCGGCGTGCGCACGCGCGCCATCGAGCGCAAACTGCGCGGCGTGGAATCGATCTCCAGCGAGGACACGCAGACGCTGCTGGGCGAATCGCTGGAGACGGGTGACGATGACGCCGATGCGTCGCCCGCCGCAGACGATTGAACGCGCAGATCCGGGCGCTTCGGCGGGACGCACGCCCATCCCCGGTGGCGATCAACGCTAAAATGATCGCCTTGATCATCAAGGACGCCCCATGAGCTACCAGCCCCACACACCCGATACCACCCGCGAAGAAGCCGAAGCCGCCGTGCGCACCCTGCTGCGCTGGGCCGGCGAGGATCCGCAGCGCGAGGGCCTTCTGGAGACGCCCCAGCGTGTAGCCAAGGCCTATCGCGACTGGTTCTCCGGCTATGCCGAAGATCCGGCCGAGTATCTGGCACGCACCTTCAAGGAGGTGGAAGGCTACGACGAGATGGTGGTACTGCGCGGCATCGAATTCGAGAGCCATTGCGAGCATCACATGGCGCCGATCATCGGCCGCGCCCATGTCGGCTACCTGCCGGATCGCAAGATCGTGGGCATCAGCAAACTGGCGCGCGTGGTGGACGGCTTCGCACGGCGCTTCCAGGTACAGGAGAAATTGACCGCGCAGATTGCCACGTGCATCGCCGAGACGCTGCAGCCGCGTGGCGTGGCGGTGGTGGTCGATGCGCAGCACGAGTGCATGACCACGCGTGGCGTGCACAAGCGCGGCGTGTCCATGGTCACCAGCCAGATGCTGGGCGCGTTCCGCGACGACGCCCGCACCCGCGCCGAATTCCTGCGCTTCGTCGACATCGACGGCCGCCACTGATTCGGGTGGCGCCGCAACGCGGACGAACTGCTACCATCGCCGCGCATATGGAGACTTCGGATTGCGGGCTTGTTCTTCGCCATCTCCGCCTTCGCCGGAATGACGTGGTCGCGAGCTTTCTTCGAAAGCCCCTCATGTCCTGAAGGTTGGTAAAGAGCGCATGCAGCCGAATCTGGTCACCATTGCCGTACTCGGTGCGGTGCAGATGCCCGCAGTGGCAGCGCTGGTGTGGCTGCGCGCGCCTGCGGATCGCCTGCTCAGCGGCTCGGCGCCGCGCGCATGGGCCGCGGCATTGCTGATCAGCGCCTGCGGCTGGCTGTTGCTGGCCCTGCAGCCGCACTACCCGGGTGCGCCCTTGCTGGCCGCGGCCTGCACCCTGCAGCTGATCGCGCTGGCCACGTTCACCATCATCACTCGCGCCGTCCTCGGCGCCATCCGGCGCCAGAGCGTCTTGTTCGCCGTGGCCCTGCTGGCCAGCGTAGCCGTGTTTGCATGTGCCTGGGGGACGCGGCATCAGGCCAGCGGGCTGCGCGTCTTCGCCGCGGCATGGGCGGCACTGGCATTGCTGCAGGCATGGCCGCTGCGTGCGGCTTGTTCCCGCAACGGTGACCCTGTCCAGCGGGCGCTGCTGGCAATCCTTGCCGTCTGCACACTCGCCGCGTTGTGGCTGCTGCTTGATCCCGCTGCCATCGATCCGCTGCAGCCTGCCGCCTCCGCGACCATCAGCGGTCGCATTGCCGTGGCCGCGATGGCCTTGACGCCGACCCTGCTCAGTCTCGGTTTCGTGCAGCTGTATGCAGCTCGCGACATGCGCCGGCGCCTGCTTCTGGCGCACATCGACCCGACCACCGGCGCGCTCAACCGGCGCGCCATCGTGCATCACTCCCGGCAACTCTTCGCCACCTCCATGCGCCACGGCCGCGGCCTGGCCCTGCTGATGCTGCAGATCGACCATTTCGAGCGCCTGCAGATCCTGCTGGGACGCGCCTGTGAGCGCCGTGTCCTGCCGCCGACGTATGCCTGCCTGCAGAGTGTGCTGCGCACCGAGGATATCGTGGGGCGCAGCGATGCGGACACCTTCGTCCTGTTGCTGCCCGAGTCCGGTCCCTCCGGCGCCAGGGATGCCGCCGAACGCCTGCGCGAGGCCGTCGCGCGTCTGCGCATCCGCCGCTCGCGGCGTGTCCTGCGCCTCACCGCGTCCATCGGTATCGCCACCATGCTGCCCGGCGACCGCGACCTGCAGCCCATGCTGCGCCGCGCGACCCGTGCACTGGCGGCAGCACGCCGCGCCGGTTGCAACCGTGTCAGTACACACGCTCCGCAATTTCGCGACATGCAAGACAACGCACCGCCCTCGCTGCCCGGCAACGAAGTGCGTCAGTGAATCACGGCCGCTGCATCTGCCTCGCCATCGCGGCCCTGGCCGCGCCGTGGTCGCTGCCGGCGGCATCACCGGCCACCCCTTCGGCCTACCTGCGCCTGATGGACGGCAATGGCGACGGCCGCATCAGCCTGCGCGAATACCAGACCTGGATGCGCCACGGCTTCGATCACATGGACCGCAACGGCGACGGCATCATCGAAACGGCCGAAATGCCGCCCGGCGGCCGTCGTCGCACGGCGCTGACACTGGCCCGGTACAACCGCCAACTGGCTGCCACGTTCCATCGCCAGGACACCGATCATGATGGGTATCTCGATGCACGCGAACTGGCCGCACCGCCACGCTGAGACGCACCCGCGGCCTGGACGCAGCGGAAACCGGCGCAGGTCGCACGCGCAAGACAAGATCATCAGGCCGCCGGGTGGGCGGGACATGTCCAGGGGAGCAGGCGGATACCGCCCGCAACGTGCCTATGGCCGACGTGGACGCTGCTTGGCGGATACCGACTTGATGACCAGCCGACCCTGGCCCGATCGACTCAGCGGAACCTTTGCGGCAGCAAGTGCCTGCGTCATGAGATGCTGGATGTCCGGCGCGTCCAGGGTCGTCATGGACGTCAGTGGAATAAGCCGATTGTTCCTGCCACCGCCCTGCAACAGGTGCTGAGGGTCGTTGATCGCGGACTTGCCCGCCTGCAGGAAGTAGAGAATGACTCGCCTGGGATAAAGGGCAATGGAAAAGATGGCCTCTGACGCTCGCTCCGTGGGGCCAAAGCCGATCGCCGATGCGTTGTAGTTGTCGTAAACGAGCTGGACCGCCGAGGGGAAGCGTCTGCGCATGCGCTCCAGAGCCGCCTCCGCCACGGCGGCAATCTCGGACGTGAACCTGCCAATGAAGTGCTCCAGCTGTTTTCGGCGGACATCGCGATCTTCCCAAAGCACCTGGCGAACCGGTTCGTCCTTGAATTCCCGGGATGCCTGCGACTGCCCGCCCTCACCACATGGGCGAACGCTGCCTGACCGTACGGCGATGACATCGGCCCATGGGGCCGTCCGGTAGTGGGCGGAGAAGCCTCTCCCTTGCTGACATCAAGACCATCCGGACCTTCTTCAACAGCATGCGGTGTGGCGGACACACGCAGTGAGTCATCGACGCGCTGTTGCAGGGCACCAAGGGCGAAACGCATATCGCCATGGGCCAGGGGATTATCGATTCCGCACCTGCAGAGGGCCACCGGGATCGAAGCAACAGCGGCACGTTTCAGGGCACCAAGTTGTCGTCCTGCTGCGACATGGGCAGCACGGTCAATTCGTGAATCTCCATGTGCGGTGGCTGTTCAACGGCAAACATCACCGAACGCGCCACGTCCTCGGCGCTCAGAACATCATCCTTGGGTGTGTCGAAGAACGGCGTGTCGACCATACCCGGCTCGATCAGGGTGACGCGCACGCCGTGCTTCACGATCTCCTTGCGGAAACCGTGGCCGATGCCGGTGGCGGCCCATTTGCTGGCGCTGTACATGGAGCCGGGAATGGAACGGCGGCCGGCAACGGAGCTGGTGATCACCACATGCCCCTTGCTCTTTTTCAGCGCCTCGGCGGTGACCTGCAGGGTCAGCGCCAGACCATAGACATTGGTCATCAGCAGCGTCTTCCAGCTCTGCGGATCGGCGCCACTGAAACCGCCCGGCGCACCGCCGGTGCCGGCGTTGGCGAAGACCACGTCGATACGCCCGAACGCCTCGTGGGTGGCCTCGACCGCCGCCTTGAGGTCATCCTCGGACGTGACGTCGCAGACGCAGGCGATCGCTTCGCCTTCCAGTTCGTCGCGAAGTTCCTGCAGGGTCGTCCCGGAACGCGCCAGCAAGGCGAGCCGGAAGCCGCGGCTCGACGCCATGCGCGCCACGGCTGCGCCGATGCCGGTGGATGCGCCAGTGATAAGCATGACAGTGTCGTGATGGGCCATGAGCCAAGTCTCCGTGCAAAGAGGGCACCGTCACGATGACATATGGCATGTTGCCTTCAGGTCAATGTGTGGCGTTGCCCCCAGGTCATACAAACTCCGCACAAATCAGGCACACTGAACATACGCCAAGTGCGACGAGGGCCTCCTCATGAACAGAAATACCTCCCGCTGGATCGGCGCCGTGATTGCGGTGATCGTCATCATCGTCATCGGCGTCGTCATCTACTTCTCGCTGCGCGGCACGCCCCAGCCGACCACCCGGGCCCCAGCCTCCGCCCGCCCGGCGGCCAGCGCCGCGCCAGCGGAAAAGCATCCCATCTCGCAGGCCCAGGGGGCGCCCGCCTCTGCCAGCTCCACGCCGTTGCCTTCGCTGGACAAGAGCGATACCACTGTGGAGAAGGGCCTGAGCGAACTGGCGGGGTCGCCATTGAACCGGCTGTTGTTGTCCAACAACATCGTGCAACGCATCGTGGCCACGCTGGATGCGTTGCCCGGGCATGAACTGGGCACGCGTATCCTGCCGCTGCATACACCGCGCGGCGGCTTCCAGACGCAGCAGGTCGACGGCAAGACCGTCATCAGCGAAAAGAACTACCAGCGCTACGCGCCGTACATGCGCCTGCTGGAGCACACCGACGCCCAGGAACTGGTCGACTGGTACGTGGCGCACTATCCGCTCTTTCAGCGCGCCTACCAGCTGCAGGGCTATCCGCACGGGCATTTCAACGATCGCCTGATCGCCGTGATCGACAATTTGCTGGCCGCCCCGGATCTGAAAAATCCGCCCAAGCTGAAACAGCCCCATGTGCTGTATACCTATGCCAACCCGAAGCTGGAGGCGCTCTCCGCGGGGCAGAAAATGCTGCTGCGCACCGGCCCCGCCAATGAGGCAAAGATCAAGGCCAAGCTGCGCAAGATCCGCACCCTGCTGACTGGAGCCACGTTGCCCGCAACGGCCGGTTCAGCGGCACCCGCGGCAAGTACCGCCCCGAATCCCGCAACCTCTGTCGGCACCGGCTGATCCGGTTGAAAAAAATGGCCCGGCGCAGGTCCGGCCGGGCAATGCAGCAGGTCCGCGACAAACCGGCAGACGGAGACGCTCCGCCAGGGTGCCCATCGCGGATCCGTCCGCCACCAATTCATGGAGTGTGTCGATGACTACGTTTCCAAGTCGCTGGCCAGCGCTGTGCCGCCTGTTCCTTCTGCCAGCGCTATGCACCCTCGGCGCGGCAACCTCCGCGCTGGCCGCCGCCAGCCCGGCACATCCCGCCACATTGAAGAGCCAGATGCACTGGCGCAGCATCGGCCCCTACATCGGCGGCCGCGTGGTGGCTGTCAGCGGCGTGCCCGGCCAGCGCAACCTGTTCTACATGGGTGCCGTCGACGGCGGCGTATGGAAGAGCACCGATTACGGCATCAAGTGGACCAACCTCACCGACAAGAAACTACCCGGCAGCAGCGACAGCATCGGCGCGCTGGCCGTGGCGCCGTCGAATCCGAAAGTGATCTACGCCGGCACCGGCGAGAGTGACATCCGCGGCGACATGATCTCCGGCGACGGCGTGTTCCGCTCCGACAACGGCGGCAAGACCTGGCAGCGCGCCGGCCTGGCCGATACCCACACCATCATGGGGCTGGTGGTCGATCCGCACGATGCGAAAACGGTCTACGCCGCATCCATGGGGCACGTGTTCGTCCCCGGCACGCACCGTGGCGTGTTCAAGTCCAGCGACGGCGGCAAAACCTGGAAGAAAGTGCTGTTCGTCAACCGCCATACCGGCGCCGTCGATCTCGTCATGGACCCGCACAATTCAAACGTGCTGTACGCCACCACATGGCAGGCATATCGCAAACCGTGGAAGCTCTCCAGCGGCGGCCCCGGCAGCGGACTGTGGAAGTCCACCGACGGCGGCGCGCACTGGACCAACCTGACCGCCCACCTGAACCTGCCGGCCGGGCCCATCGGCAAGATGGGGGTCAGTGTATCGGCCAGTGATCCGCAGGTGGTTTACACCATCGTGCAGGCGAAAGGAGGCGGCCTGTTCCGCTCCGACGACGGCGGAGCGCACTTCCATCGCGTCAACCACGACTGGCCGCTGCGCCAGCGCGCGTTCTATTACATGGCGGTATTTACCGACCCCAAGGATCCGGACACTGTCTACGTACCAATGTGGATGCGCTGTGGGTCTCGCACGACGGCGGCAAGTCATTTCGCCAGTTGCACACGCCGCATGGTGACAACCACATCCTGTGGATCAACCCGCACGACCCGAAGGTGCTGCTGGAGGGCAACGACGGCGGCGCCACGGTCAGCACCGATGGCGGCTCCACATGGAGTACCGAGCATAACCAGCCCACCGGCCAGTTCTACCACATCAACCTCGATCACCGTTTCCCGGTTCACGTGTACGGCTCGCAGCAGGACGAAGGCTCGTATGAGGGTCCCAGTGCCACGCCTGAGGGCGTGATACCGCTCTCGGCGTGGCATGCCGTGGCCTATGGCGAAAGCACCGTGGTCGTGCCGCAGCCGGACCAGCCGACCACCACCTACGGCGCCGGCTACTACAGCATCTTCCTCACCTATGATCGGCCCACCGGGCAATACCGCAGTGTGAGCCCGTGGCCGGACTACAAGGAGTCCGAGCCGTCTTCGGAACTGCGCAACCGCTTCGGCTGGATCCACCCGATCCTGTTTTCGCCCGCAGCGCCGAAACAGCTGTTGATCGGCTCGCAGTACGTGCTGGAAAGCGATGATCACGGCCATACCTGGACGCGCATCAGCCCCGACCTGACCCGCAACGATCCGGCCACCGAAGGCCCCTCGGGAGGCCCCGTGGACATCGACCACTCCGGAGCCGAAATCTACCCGTCGCTGTCCTCGATCGCGGTGTCGCCCCTGGATGCAAAAACCATCTGGGCAGGCTCGGCCGACGGCCTGGTGCACGTGACCCGGGATGGCGGCAAGCATTGGCGCAAGACTGGCCCGTCGACCATGCCCGGCTGGTCCCGTATCGACGCCATCGAGCCTTCGCATACGCAAGCCGGCACCGCCTACCTCACGGCCCGCCGCTACATGTGGGACGACTTCCACCCCTATGTCTTCAAGACCACCGACTACGGCCACCACTGGCAGGCAATCACCAACGGCATCCCCGAGGACCAGTACGCCATGGATATCGTGCAGGATCCGGACGATGCCGACCTGCTGTTCCTGGCCACCGACACCACGGTCTACGCCAGTCTTGACGGTGGCGGGCACTGGCAGCCGCTGGGCTCGGGTCTGCCGAAGGTGCAGGTGCGCGGCCTAGCCATCGATACGCGCCAGGGGATGCTGGTCGCGGCCACCCATGGTCGCGCGTTCTGGGTCCTGGACAACCTGTCCGTGCTCGAGCAGATGAGCCATCACGCCGCGATCGGGGATGGGGACACCACCGTCTTCGCGCCACAGGATGCCTGGCTCACCCATGCCTTCGGCCAGGCGCCGCATGCCGAGCGCATTCCTGCAGCGGGCAGCAATCCGAAGTTCGGCGCCACGATCTTCTTCCATCTACCGGCCAGCTACGACGGCCAGACCCCGGTCACCCTCACGTTCACCGATGCCGACGGCAACCGCATACGCCGCTTCACCCTGCATCCGAAACACCAGAGCGATACCAAGCAGCCGGTCACCACCGATTATCAGCCCAGCGAACGCAAGCAGCGCGCGCTTGGCCGCGCCACTGCCGTGCATCCAGGCATGAACCGCTTCCAGTGGGATCTGCGCTATCCCGACGCCACCGAGGTCACCGGCATGGAGCCGCCGATGGCCGCCGGCGGACTCGACGACGACGTGAGCGGGCCACGGGTGATACCGGGCACCTACCGCGTGTCGCTGGCCTACGGCGGTCAGCACAGCACGGCCACCTTCCGTGTGCGCCTGGATCCCCGCCTGCACGCCAGTCAGGACGACCTGGCCGCCCGTCTGGCGCTGCAGATGAAGATCCACCACACGCTGGATATCCTGGACGGCAAGCTCAACGATGCCCTTGCGTTGCGCAGACAACTGCGTACCGAGACGCATGGCGAGCGGCCCCCGGCCGCGCTGACCCGGCTGGACGATGCCATCGAGCACCTGGTGCAGCTGGACATCCACTCCAGCGAGGACGACCTGCTGCACCAGCCGCAATTGCGCAGCCGCCTGGCCTATCTGGCTGCCAACGTGAGCCTGTCCTATGCTCGGCCGCAGCCAGCGCAGCGCAAGGTCTACCAGCATCTGCAACAACTCGTCGCGCGCGGAGAAACGCGCCTGGCCAACGCCGTCAAAAACGCCAGCACGTTGCAGCAGGGAGCCACTGATTGAATCCGCACGCGTGGATTCGGGATGCGTCGATCAGCGAGTGGTGAAGATGCTCGATGCGCAAACGTGTCCACACCGGGCCGGTCGGCACGTTGTGGGCACGCCGATGCGGGCCGTGGCCTTCCCGAAGCGTCGGTCGCGATGCGATCAGCCCTTTGCAACGGACAGGACTCGGCACCCGCCTGCCAACCCTCTCGGGTATGCTTTGCGCTTGCCGCTGACGTGACCTGACCGACGTCCGCCCCCCTGGATTACCGCCCGTTCCGCATGCTCGACGACGCCACCAAAGACACCATCCGTGCGGCCTACGCGCGGCTGAAGACCGGCCTGCCGGGGTTTCGCGCGCGTGCCTCGCAGGGACGCATGATCGCCGAAGTGGCGCGCACGCTGGCGACCGGGGATGGCGCCGCGGTGATCGAGGCGCCCACGGGCACCGGCAAATCCATGGCGTACCTGATTGCCGGTCTGGCTGTGGCGCGCGCGCTGGACAAGAAACTGCTGATCGCCACCGCCACCGTGGCGCTGCAGGAGCAGCTGGTGCAGCGCGACGTGCCGCAGTTTCTGGAGTTGTGCGGCATGGAGGCCAAGGTCGCCCTGGCCAAGGGCCGCCAGCGGTATCTGTGCCCGCGCAATCTGCGCACCGCGACGGCGGGCATGGGCGAACCGCAGCAGGGCGGTCTGGGATTCGACGAGGAACTGGCGCTGTGGTCGCGGCCACCGCAGGCGCGCGAAACCCATGCCCTGAACGCGCTGGCCGCAGCGTTCGACCAAGGCGAATGGGACGGCGATATCGATGCCAGCCCCGAGCCATTGACGGACATGGTGCGCGGCATGATCACCACCAGCGCGGGCGGCTGCACCGGGCGCAAATGCGGCCTGTTCCAGGTGTGCCCGTTCTTCAGCGCGCGCCGCGCCATCGGCGAGGCGGACCTGATCGTCGCCAACCAGGACCTGGTGCTGGCCGACCTGACCATGCCGCGCGAAGACGATGCCTGGGGCGGCGTGATCCTGCCGCGCCCCGATGACACGCTGTACGTCTTCGACGAGGCGCATCGCACCCCCGCCAAGGCCATCGACCGTGGCGCCTCCGAGGTGCATCTGGCCACCACGCAGCGGCGCCTGGGCCGGCTGGACCGGCAGATCCACGCCGCCTATTCGCATGCGGACAAGGAGAGTATCGGCCGCGTCACGCTGAACCAGGGCAGCGAAATGCTGGCCGGACTGGGCGATGCGTTGCAGGCACTGGAGCGCGAGATCCGCATCGGCTGGACCCCGGCGCCGCACGAAACCGAACCGCAGTTCCGCGCCTCGCTGGGGGCCTTGCCGCAGGCGTGGGTGGAGCGTGCCACCGAACTGCGCGACATGACCGGCGACATCCAGCGCTGGCTTCGGACCGTGCGCCGCACGGTGGTGGACATGGCGCATGGCGGGCCGACTGCCGATGCCTTGTCGCGCGAACTGGGCATCGCCCTGGAACGCATCGGCCGGCAGCTGTCGACATGGGTCGCCTGGTCGGCCGAGGACGCGGCCGCACAACCGCCGCTGGCGCGCTGGGTGTCGCTGGGGCACGAGCAACAGGTCGTCTGCCATGCCTCGGCGGTATCCGCCGGCAATTTGCTGCGCAGCGTGCTTTGGGGCAACGCGGCCGCAGTGGTGATGACTTCGGCCACACTTTCGGCTGGCGGCAGTTTCCGCAGTTTCGCCGACGCCGTCGGTCTGCCCGACAACGCAGTCACGCTGAGCCTGCCCTCGCCGTTCGACCTGGCGCGGCAGGCGCGGCTGGAAGTACCGATGATGCAGGTGCTGCCCAATGATCGCGAAGGCCACACGCAGGCCATCGCCGACTGGCTGGATGCACACCTGGACTGGAACGCCGGCAATCTGGTGCTGTTCACTTCGCGTGTCAAGCTGGAGCGCGTGCTGCAGCTGCTGCCCATCGAGCAGGTGCGTCGCGTACGCGCGCAGGGCACGCTGTCCAAATCGCAATTGGTGGCCGAGCATCGTGCCGATGTGGAATCGGGCCGCGGCAGCACGCTGTTCGGCCTGACCTCGTTCGGCGAGGGCCTGGACCTGCCCGGCACGCTGTGCGAGACGGTGGTGGTCACGCAGCTGCCATTCGCGGTGCCCACCGATCCGGTCGGCGCCACCTACGCCGAATGGCTGGAAACCCAGGGCCGCAACCCGTTCATCGAGGTCAGCGTGCCCGATGCCACGCGCCTGCTGACGCAATATTGCGGCCGCCTGATCCGCAGCGAAAGCGACAGTGGCCGTATCGTGCTGCTGGACCGGCGGGTGGTGGTGAAGCGTTATGGCGAACGCATGCTGCGCGCCTTGCCACCGTTCGCCCGAGCCATCGAGCACGCCACCTGAAAAATGCTTCGGCGCAGGGCGTTACAGATCCTCTTCCAGATCGCCCAGATCGGCCGCACGACGTGTCCACGTGGCCACCCGATCGCTCAGACCCATCGTGGTCACGTAATCCGCATCCGGCGCCTCGCCGCGTGCCAGGGCGGTGGCCACGTGCACGATGCCGAGTACGCCGAAATGGGTCTGCGCCACCCTCGATGGCTGACGATGGTGTGCCACCGCCTCGACCATGCTGCTCGGCAGGCCCCACAGCCCCAGCAGGTAGGCACCGACATGGGTCGGCGTCGGCGGCGATGTGCTGCGTCCGACCTCGGCGGCGCACAGTGCCTCGACGCCGGGGACCAGCAACCCCACCTCGGCCAGCAAGGCGGCGGTTCGCGCCAGGTCCCGCTCGCGCGGCGGTGCCATGCCGGCCGCCAGCTGCGCGGCGCGCACGGCACGCCGGCGCAATACCGCCAGCTTGGGCCCATGGTGCGCATCGAACACTTCGTTGGCCAGCACGGCGATGCGCAACGTATCCATGCCGATGCGCATCAACGCCTGATGCACGGAGTGCAATTGCGCACCGCCGGAAAACAGGGCCGAATTGGCCATCTGCAGCACCTTGGCGGTCAGGGCCGGATCCTGATCCAGCAATTCGCAGACGCTGCGCGCCCCGCACTCGGAATCGCCCAGGACGCCGCGCAGCCGCATGTACATGCGGGGCGCCGAGGGCAAACGCTCCACCTGGCCGATAACGCGGCGCAACTCGCGAGAATCCAGCAGATGCCGCAGGGCCACTGCGCGCTCGATGGCCTCGCTCATCAGCAGCGTATCGCACGGCCGCTCCATGCACTGGTGGGCAATATCCATGGCCCGGACCGCCATCTCGCGATGCTCGATATCGGTCAGCGCCAGGCGAATCACCTCGGGATGACGCAGGCGCATCATGCGCAGCAGTTCCAGGCTGGCAGCGGCGGGGGACCCCAGGTCGGCGACTATCGCATCCATGCCGCGTTCGGCCTGGGCCAGCGCGTCGCGGTTGTCCCGGGCATGCACCAGTTCCCAGGATCTTCCGCTGTCGGCCAGTTGCTGCCGCACGTTCTCCAGCGACGGGCACGCCGTATCCACAAGCATTACACGCACCGCACACCTCCCGGCACACCATCCGCACCGTCCGGCAGCCCCATGCCGCAGCGCCGGCAACCGGCGCTCCCGGCAGGTGTGCATGGACATGGCTCGACGTGCATGAGTGGTTGGCTCGGACGGTTGTCGAACACTTTGTCGGCTGCGACAGCCAGAACTTTAGGAGCACCCGCGCCCCTTCCGGCACCCAACTGATGCCACACAGCATATGCACGGCAACGTGCTACCGTCCGCAGCATGCCCCCCATGAGGATGTGACATCCATGCGATCCCTTCACGTTTTGACGGCGCTGGGCGCCGCCCTGTCGCTGGCCGTGGCCGCCGCGCCCGCGGATGCGGCACCGCCCCCGGCCACCAGCTCCGCGCACGCCGCATCTTCGCGTATCGACACCATCATGCACCGCCTGCGCGCAGTGCAGCGCTTCGGCGGGGTGGCCGTGTCCCCCGATGGCAAGACCTTGGCCTGGACGCTGTATGGCAAGCATGGCTCGATGCTGCAGATGGCCGATGCCGATGGCAGTCACGTGCGCACCATCACCATCGACCATGCCGCCAAGGGCTGCCACGACGGCGACATGCACTGGTCGCCGGATGGTGCGTCACTGGTGTTCCTGTCCAATTGCAATCACGGCAAGCAGGCCGCGCAGCGCGATATCTACCGCGTCGCCAGGGACAGCACCAGGGCACAGCGCCTCACGCACCTGGACGGCTACGCACACGATCTTGCGTGGACGCCGGACGGCAACCGCCTGAGCTTTCTCTATGTGAAGGGTGATCTGCACGGCATCGCCGCGGTGTCGGCCACCAAGCCGCGCGTGGGCGTCATCGGCCGCAGCGGCGTGGAACACCAGCGCATTGCCACGGTGCCAGCCGCCGGCGGCAAGGCCACGCTGGTCACACCCAAGTCCGTCTTCGTCTACGAATACGACTGGGCCCCCGATTCCCGGCACCTGGCCTACATCGGCGCACCGCCCCCGGGCCGCGACAACTGGTGGACCGCAAAGCTCTACACGCAGGCCCCGGGCGGCACGCCCAAGGTCATTCTCGACCCGAACACGGCCAGCGGATCGCTGCACAAGATGCAGATCGCCCTGCCGCGCTGGTCGCCGGATGGGTCCCGCATCGCCTTCATCAGCGGCCTGATGAGCGACCAGGGCGTCACCGGCGGCGATATCTACGTGATCCCGGCCAGCGGCGGCAGCGCCAGCAATGTGACCCCCGGTATCCACATCACCCCGTCCTGGCTGACATGGACAGGCAGGCAGAACCTGCTGGTGTCCTCCTTCGCCGGCGGCTCGACGCGGCTGTCCGCCTTCACCCTGGATGGCGACAAGGCGGCATCGCAGCACGCACTGGTCACTATTCCCGCCGGCATCAGCGACGGCAGCGCCATGTCGTCCGTGGCTGTGTCGCGCGCGCATCGGCGCATCGCCTTCATCCACAGCACGTTCAATGCACCGCCGGAGATCTACACCGCCAGCCTGAAAACCGGCAGCGGCGGTCAGCTGTCGGGCGTGGCGCGCAAGCCGCACGCCGTCACCCACGCCAACACGCACGTGCAGACGATGTGGGGCCAGGCGCACTCGATCACCTGGAAAAACGACGGTCACGACGTGCAGGGCTGGCTGCTGTTTCCGGCGCATTACGACGCGCACAAGCACTACCCCATGGTGGTCTACGTGCACGGCGGCCCCACCTACGCCACGCGTCCGAGCTGGCCGGGCGATGGCTATGGACCGGTACCGCTGGCCGCAATGGGCTACTTCGTGCTGATGCCCAACCCGCGCGGCAGTTTCGGCCAGGGCGAAGCCTTCACCCGCGGCGTGCGCAAGGACATGGGGTACGGTGACCTGCGCGACATCCTCGCCGGCGTGGACGCGGTGGAAGCGAAATACCCCGTGGACGACAAGCGCCTGGGCCTTACCGGCTGGAGCTACGGCGGCTTCATGAGCATGTTCGCACCCACGCAGACGCATCGCTTCAAGGCGGCCGTGGCCGGCGCCGGCCTGTCCAACTGGCAGAGCTACTACGGCGAGAACTCCATCGACCAGTGGATGATCCCGTTCTTCGGCGCCTCCGTGTACCAGGACCCCAAGGTCTACGCCAAGAGTTCGGCCATCAACTTCATCCAGAACGACAAAACGCCCACGCTGGTGCTGGTGGGCCAGTACGACGGCGAGACACCGGCGCCGCAGTCGTTCGAGTTCTGGCATGCACTGCGCGCGCAGAACGTGCCGACCAAGCTGGTGGTGTATCGGGGCGAAGGTCACGGCTTCCACGAGAAGAAACACCGCCGCGACGTGCTGAAGCGTTCGCTGAGCTGGTTCCATACCTATCTCGGAGCGCAATGATGCACCGCGGACAGGGCCGGCGGTATTGCGGCCGGCCCTGTCCGCTCCATCTCCGCGACACTCACGCATGCCTCCCTCCATGACCTCGAAAGCGTGCCCCTGCGGCACGTCGCGTGACTATGCCGCCTGCTGCAGGCCGCTGCACGAGGGCGCTTCCGCCGCCGATGCCGAGGCGCTGATGCGCGCGCGCTACAGTGCCTACGTCATGCGGCTCGACGCTTACCTGCTGGACAGTTGGCACCCCGCAACCCGGCCGCAGACGTTGCAAACGGAGCCATCGCAACCATCGCCCACCTGGCTCGGGCTGCGCGTGAAGCGCCATCGGCAGACCGATGCCGACCACGCATCAGTGGAGTTCGTGGCGCGTTTTCGCATCGGCGGCGCCTCGGCGCAACGCCTGCATGAAGTCAGCCATTTCGTGCGTGAAGACGGGCGCTGGCTGTACGTCGATGGCGATATGGTGGACTGACGCAAAACCCGTGCAGTGTCGCCCCTGACAGGGGCTCGCCAGCCCCTCGCCCATCCACCGATGCAGGTGCGCCACCTCGCCGGTAACGCGGTACACTCCAGACGGGGAGAGTGAAACGTCCTGCCATGTCTGTGCCGCCCATCGGGTGCCGCACCGGCAGCGTCGACGCATGCATGCTCCCGCCGAATCAGGGGGACAGACTCCACTTCACTTGCCTTGGGGAGAGGAGACATCACTTGCTTGAGGGAGGCAAACCAATGAACAAGTCCATGACTCGGCGTCTGCTGAGCGTTTCCGTAGCGGCCATCTTGTGCAGTGCCGGAGCGGCACTTCCGGCGATGGCACAGTCCGCACCGCAGGCGTCCGGAGCGCCACAGGACATGGGGCCGGCTGATGCGGCCCAGACCAACACTGTCAGCATCGTGCTGAAAATGCGCCAGCCGCAACTCCTGGAGACCTACGCCCGTTCGGTCTCCGATCCCGCCAATCCGAAATATCACCACTTTCTCACCACGCGCCAGTTCGTGCAGCAGTTCGCGCCCAACGACCAGCAGATCAAGCGCATCTCCAATGTGCTGACGCATTATGGAATTCAGGTCAGTGGTGTCTCGGCCAGCCATCTGGTGATGCATGCCACCGGCACCACGGCGCAGTTCAACGCGGCCTTTGCCACAAAAGTGCACCTCTATCGGCATCATGGGCACTTCTTCCACCGCCCCGATCACCGGCCGCAGGCACCGGCCACGCTGGCCGACGAGGTTCAAGTGATCGCCGGGCTCAGCAACGAGGCCCTGTTCCACCCGATGTCGCAACATGCCACGTATCCGGCAGGTATCGAGGCACCGGCAGTGACCCTGCCCAAGGCCGGCGTCATCGCCACCAATACGCCCGGCAGCTACACCGTGGGCGACGTGGCCAACATGTACAACATCAATCCGCTGTACCAAAAGGGCATTACCGGCAAGGGCCAGACCATCGGCATCGCCACGCTGGCCGATTTCGTGCCCAGCGACGCCTACACCTACTGGTCGGCGATCAACCTGAACGTGAATCCCGATCGCATCACCCAGGTGCATGTGGATGGTGGCGGCCAGCTGAGCGCGGCCGCGGGTTCCGGCGAAACGACGCTGGACGTGGAGCAATCCGGTGGCCTCGCGCCGCAGGCGAATATCATTGTCTACGATGCGCCCAACACCGATGCCGGCTTCATCGACGTCTTTGCCACCGCCGTCAGCGACAACAAGGTCGGCTCGTTGTCGGTGAGCTGGGGCTCCCCGGAAGCGTTCTATTTCGACAGCCCGCTCACCGGCGGCGACTATACCGGCGATCTGCAGGCGTTCCACGAGATCTTCCTGGAAGCGGCCGTCCAGGGCATATCGGTGTTTGCGGCCAGCGGCGACTCGGGTGCCTACGATACCAACCGCGCACTGCCGTATCCGCAGTTCACCAAGACCCTGAGCGTCGATGCGCCGGCCTCCGATCCGCTGATCACCGCCGCAGGTGGCACCACCACGCCCCTGCAACTGACATTGAACAGCAGGCCGGATGTTCCGCCACTGGTGGTCTCCAGCGAACAGGCGTGGAGCTGGCGTTATATCGATGACTACCTGGCGCAGTACCTGAACCCGCAGTACAAGGACATCGACTTCTCGGTGGGGACCGGCGGTGGCGTCAGCAGTTACTGGCATGAACCGCTGTACCAGCTGTTCACGCGCGGCACGCAGCGTACCCAACCGGGGCAGTCGCTGGGACAGATCAATGCCGATGGCAGCGTGACCACGTTCCTGACCCTCCCCGCGCACTTCCGCGGCCGGAACGTGCCGGATGTCTCCATGGATGCCGATCCCTACTCGGGCTATCTGGAATATTCGTCGCTGGACGGCGGATTCATCGCCGGCAACGGCGGAACCAGCTTCGTGGCGCCCCAGCTCAACGGCATCGCGGCACTGCTGGCACAACGAACGGGTGGCCGCGTCGGCTTCGTGAACCCCACGCTGTACACGTTCGGCTGGTTGTATGGCCACAGCGAAAGCGCGCCACTGCGCGACATCACCGGCGGCGACAACTGGTTCTACACCGGCGTGCGTGGCTATGATGCGGCCACGGGGCTGGGCGCTCCCGACGTCTCCAACCTGTCGCATGCACTGGCGCCGTTCAGCCTGTTCCGTGGCATCGGATTCGGCACCCATGACTCGCATGGCCATGGCCATGGCCACGGACACGGGCACGGGCACTAGAAGCCCTTCACGAATTCGCGGAAACGACGCACGGCGGCCCTTGATGGCCGCCGTTTTTTTCCGGCAACCGGCGCCGCCATTTGCGCTATCGTACGTTTTTACCCGCCCGTGATCCGGACATGACCGCGCCCGCTTCCACGCGACGCCGCGCCGCGCTCGCCTTCATCTTCGTCACCGTGCTGATCGATATCCTGTCCTTCGGCATCATCATCCCGGTATTGCCCCACCTGCTGGAGAAGCTCACCGGCAGCATCGCCCACGCAGCCATCTGGGCGGGCGTGTTCAGCACCATGTTCGCGGCCATCCAGTTCGTGTCTTCGCCGCTTCAAGGCGCGCTTTCGGACCGCTTCGGCCGCCGTCCGGTGATCCTCATCTCCAACCTCGGCCTGGGCGTGGATTTTGCGGCCATGGCGTTGGCGCCTTCGCTGTGGCTGCTCTTCGTGGGCCGCGCGGTGTCGGGCATCACGGCCGCGAGCTTCAGCACAGCCAATGCCTATATCGCCGACATCACGCCGCAGCACAAGCGTGCCGGTGCGTTCGGCATGCTGGGCGCGGCGTTCGGCATCGGTTTCGTGATCGGTCCGGCACTGGGCGGCGTGCTCGGCGGGATCAATATCCGCCTGCCGTTCTGGATTGCCGCGGGCCTGGCATTGACCAATTTCTGCTACGGCTTTTTCGTGCTGCCCGAATCGCTCGAACGCGAACATCGCAGCACGACGCTGAACCTGCGCCACGCCAACCCGCTCGGGGCACTGGCATTGCTCAAGCGCTACCCGCTGGTGCTGGGCCTGGCCATGCTGGTGTTCCTCAGCCAGCTGGCGCACTACGTGCTGCAGAGCACCTTCGTGCTGTACACGGATTTCCGTTATCACTGGGGACCACGCGAAGTCGGCTACACCATGGCCCTGGTCGGCATCACCTCGGGCTTCGTGCAGGCATGGCTGACCGGCAAGCTGGCGCCCAGGCTGGGGGATCGGCGGCTGCTGCTGTACGGGCTTTTCTTCGGCATGATCGCCCTGCTGATGCAGGGACTGGCCAGCACGCCATGGCTCTTCCTGGCAGCGATTCCGGTCATGGCACTATGGGGACTGGCCGGCCCGGCGACGCAATCGATGATGACGCACCAGGTGCCACCGGACGAGCAGGGCCGCCTGCAGGGCGCCATCAGCAGTCTGACTGCGTTCGCCGGCATCTTCGGCCCCACCGTGTTCACCCAGACCTTTGCCTGGTCAATCAACAGCCCGCAATACAAACTGCCCGGTGCCGCCTTCCTGCTGGCCACGGCGATCCTGGCCGGCTGCCTGATCTGGGCCTGGCGTCTGACCCGGCGGGTGGCGGAGCAGCATGATCCGGCCTCGCCCACCGCCGCATCGGCGACGCTGGACCATACACCACCGCACGCCTCGCCGGACAACCGGTAGCCCGCCACTTTCGGGGGCCGCGATAAACCGCCGGATCGGCCGCCGCCGATCAGCCAGCACCCCAGGCCCATTCGCTGCCACCCTGGCTGCGTCCATGTGCACCAAAACGCGTCTCGATGATCCGTGTCGCGCCTTGCCGGTCGATGGCAATCAGGCTGCTGGCGCGGGTGCCATACGCTTCGCCGCGTATGAACGCCGCCGACAGGCGTCGCTCGCGCTCGATGCCCACGCCGGTATCCGGCAACAGGTGATCCGGCCATTGCGTGGAATCGGCCAGTGCCCGCCACAGCGGCGTGAAGTCGTCGCTGCCGGCGTCGATCCAGTGCTGCAACCGCTGCATGAGGGTGCGGGTCTTGGGCCAGGGCGCATTGAGATCGGCATTGGACAGGCCGTGCACGCCCGCCGCCAGCTTTTGCTTCACCGGCCGCGGATGATTGCCCAGGTACAACGCCGTCTCGGCATCGAACAGCAGCAGATTGAACGGACGGTAGCGCGACGCTGCGCCATGCAGCGATGACGCCTGTGCTGCGGCCCCGCGGGAGACACGCAGATAATCGGCGGCCAGCGCACCGCGCGAGCGGCCCTCCATGGATGCCGCCGGATCGCGCACATTGGTCACCGCCGCGGCCCGGCCGGCATGGTCCACGCCCATCCATGTGCCGCCCGCCTCGAGATCGCGCCCGGCGACCACGTCGGCGGCTTCGTCCCACGGTCCCAGTGGGGCGGTCGGGCGGTCATGAAACTCGTCACGATTGCCCAGAAGGATCAGTCGCCAGCGTGGATGTGCGTTCCAGGCGAAAGCGATCAGGCACATGGTGAGGGGCCTTCAATCAGAGGTTCCTCAGGCGGCTTCGGCTCGCGCTCGCAGCATGCTGGCAATGGAGCCCGCCGCCTCGCGGCCGTCGTAGACCGCGCGCACCACCAGATCCGCACCCCGCACCATGTCGCCACCGGCGAACACGCGCGGGTTCGACGTCTGTTGCGGCAGGCGGCCTTCGCCGCCGGTGATGGTGCGGCCCGAGGCCAGGTGTTCGATGGCGGCATCATGCGCCCAGGCCGGCGCATCGACCTGGAAGCCGAAGGCGATGATGACCACATCGGCCTCCAGCACCTTTTCGCTGCCCAGCACGTTCTGTGGCCGATGCCGCCCGCTGCCGTCATCCACCAGCCGCGTCTCGATCATGTCCACACCTTCGACGCGTTCATCCCCGACGATGCGCAGTGGCTGGCGATGGAACAGGAACTTCACGCCTTCCTCGCGCGCGTTCTTCACCTCGCGTCGCGAACCGGGCATGTTGGCCTCGTCCCGGCGATACACGCAACTGACCTCGCTGGCCCCCAGACGCAACGCGGTGCGCACGCAATCCATGCCCGTGTCGCCGCCGCCCAGCACCACCACGCGCTTGCCCGCCACGTCGAACTTCGGCTGCAGCGGCACCCCGGCCAGAAGCCGGCGCACGTTGGCGATGAGGAACGGCAGCGCCGCATGCACACCGTGCAGATCACGGCCCGGCAGGCCGCCGTCGACGGCGCGGTAGGCGCCGGTGCCCATGAAGACCGCATCGTAATCGCGCAGCAGACTGTCGAAACCGAGATGCACGCCGATCTCGGTATTCAGATGGAATCTGACTCCCATGCCTTCCAGCACGCGGCGACGCATCCGCACCACATCCTTGTCCAGCTTGAATGGCGGGATGCCGAAGGTCAGCAGGCCGCCGATCTGCTCGTGGCGATCGAACACGTGCGCCTCGATGCCCTTGCGCGCCAGCACGTCGGCGCAGGCCAGTCCGGCCGGGCCGGCACCGACCACGGCCACGCGGCGGCCAGTCGCCTGCACGCGGCTGAGATCCGGCCGCCAGCCCTGCTGCAACGCCTGGTCCGTGACCCAGCGCTCCACGCTGCCGATGGTCACCGCACCGAAATCGCCCTGCTCCAGCGTGCAGGCACCTTCGCACAGGCGATCCTGCGGACACACGCGCCCGCACACTTCCGGCAACGGATTGGTCTCGTGCATCAGTTCGGCGGCCTTGAACAGATGACCATCCTGCACCAGCTTCAGCCAGTTGGGGATGTAATTCTGCACCGGGCAGGCGTGTTCGCAATACGGATTGCCGCAGTCGATGCAGCGGCTGGCCTGGGTGGCGGCGTCGTCCGGCAGGAAGTCGCCGTAGATCTCGTTGTGACCGAACACGCGCACCGCGACCGGCAGGGTGCGCGGCATCTCGCGCGGCACGTCGATGAAACGGAACAGCGTGTCACTCATGCCTGCACCTCGCGGATTGCCGCACCGACCGACAGCGAAGCAGCGTCCAGGCTTGTCGCAAGCCAACCTGCTCCTGTCTTCGCCGTTTCCGCACGGTTCCGGCCGTTCGTGGCGAGCGATCGCACCATGAACGGCACCGCACGGTGGGACACGGCACTGCGATGCGCCGGGCGCATCCGGTACCGAGCGTGGCGATGTCTCAGGGAGAACGATATCTGGATAGTGTCACAAGCACGCATCAGGCGGCCCTCTTCAATTCATCGACCAGCGCTTCCAGGCTCTCGGCGCGCGGCTTGACCAGCCAGAAGCGGTGCAGCACGCTGCGGAAATCATCCAGCAGGCGCCGGCTCCAGGCACTGCCGGTGAGGTCGGCATGTCGCTGGATCAGGCCGCGCAGGTGCTGCATGTGGTGCTCTGTGCCTTCCGGCGTGATATGCACGATGTCCACCAGCTCGTGGTTGTAGCGGTCGACGAAATCGCGCTCGATATCCAGCACGTAGGCGAAGCCACCGGTCATGCCCGCGCCGAAATTCAGCCCGGCACGGCCCAGCACCACCACCACGCCGCCGGTCATGTATTCGCAGCAGTGATCGCCGCTGCCCTCCACCACCGCCAGCGCGCCGGAATTGCGCACGCCGAAACGTTCGCCCGCGGTGCCGGCCGCGAACAGCTCGCCGCCGGTGGCGCCGTACAGGCAGGTATTGCCGACAATCGGCGCCTCGTGACTGGCGTAGCCCGCATCCGGCGGCGGGCGCACCACGATACGCCCTCCGGCCATGCCCTTGCCGACGTAGTCGTTGCATTCGCCGGTGATGTCGATATGCAGACCGCCGGCATTCCACGCACCCACGCTCTGTCCGGCGCTGCCGGTCAGTTCCAGCGTGATCGGCTTCTCCGCCATGCCGCGATCGCCCCAGCGAATGGCAATCGCGCCGGACAGGCGCGCGCCGACGGCACGGTCGGAGTTGAGAATCGGATAGGCAAAGGCCCCACCGCTGCCCGCCTCTACCGCGGCGGCGGTATCGCTCTGGATGCGTCTGACAAGTGGCGATGTCTCGCGCACCGGGTTGCGTGCGTGCGTGCAGTACGGCGTCATTTCCGCATGCGCCGGGTCGTCGGCCAGCAGGCGGGACAGATCCAGATCGCGCCCCACCGGCAGATCGCCCTCGATGCGCTGCAGCAGGTCGGTCCGGCCGATGATGTCCTCCAGCCGCTCCACGCCCAGGCGCGCCAGCCACTGGCGCACGTCTTCGGCAATGAAGCGGAAGAAGTTCTCCACCATCTCCGGCAAGCCGACGAAGTGATTGCGCCGCAACAGTTCATGCTGCGTGGCCACACCCGTCGCACAGTTGTTCAAGTGGCAGATGCGCAGGTACTTGCAGCCCAGTGCCACCATCGGTGCCGTGCCGAAGCCGAAGCTTTCCGCGCCCAGCATGGCCGCCTTGATGACGTCCAGACCGGTTTTCAGGCCGCCGTCGGTCTGCAGGCGCACGCGATCGCGCAGACCATGATGCAACAGCGTCTGGCGGGTTTCGGACAGGCCCAGCTCCCAGGGAGTGCCGGCATATTTCAACGAGGTCATGGGACTGGCGCCGGTCCCGCCATCATGGCCGGACACCGTGATGAGGTCCGCGCCGGCCTTGACCACGCCGGCCGCCACGGTGCCCACACCGGCGTGGCTGACCAGCTTCACCGAGACCAGCGCCTTGGGATTGACCTGCTTCAGGTCGTGGATCAGCTGCGCCAGGTCCTCGATGGAATAGATGTCGTGATGCGGCGGCGGCGAGATAAGGCCGATGCCGGGCTTGGCGAAGCGCAGCCGTGCGATCATCTCGTTGACCTTGTGGCCGGGCAGCTGGCCGCCCTCGCCCGGTTTGGCACCCTGCGCGATCTTGATCTGCAGCACTTCGGCGTGCATCAGGTAGGCCGGCGTCACGCCGAAGCGGCCCGAGGCCACCTGCTTGATCTTGCTCATGCGCTCGGTGCCGTAGCGCCGGGGGTCCTCGCCGCCCTCGCCGGAATTGGAACGCGCGCCGAGCCGGTTCATGGCCGTGGCCAGCGCTTCGTGCGCCTCCGGCGACAGCGCGCCCAGGCTCATGCCGGCCGAGTCGAAGCGCTTGAGGATGCCGTCGGCGGGTTCCACGGATTCCAGATCCAGCGGCTCGTCGGCTTCGCGCGGACGCAGCAGGTCGCGCAACGCGGATGGCGGGCGCGCGTTCACGTGCTGGGCATAACGCTTCCAGGCCGCAGTGTCACCGCTGCGCACCGCCTCCTGCAGCGTGGCGATCACGTCCGGGTTGTACATGTGGTACTCGCCGTCGTGCATGTACTTGAACAGGCCACCGGCGCGCAACGGCACGCTCTCGTCCCAGGCACTGGAGGCCAGCAGCTGCTGATCGCGATCCAGCTCGGCGAAGCCGGCGCCGCCGATGCGAGAGGGCGTGCCGGGGAAGCACAGCGCCACCACCTCGGGCGCGAGCCCCACGATCTCGAACAGCTGCGCACCGCGATAGCCTGCAATGGTGGCAATGCCCATTTTCGAGAGGATTTTCAGCAGCCCCTTGCGAATGCCGCGGCGATAGCTGCGTCCGATTTCGCGCGGCGCGCCTTCGGCGCGACGGATGAACCCGGCCCGCCCCAGATCGAACAGGGTCTGATAGGCCAGCCATGGATACACGGCGGTCGCACCGAACCCGATCAGGCAGGCGAAATGATGCGAATCGCGCGCCGTGGCCGTTTCCACCAGCAGGTTGGCATGGCAACGCAATCCCACTTCGACCAGATATGCGTGGACTGCACCGGTCGCCAGCAAGGCATGCACCGGAAGCGTATCGACCCGCGGATAGCGATCGGTGAGGAACACCATGGTGGCCCCCCCGCGCACGGCATCGGCCGCCTCCTGGCGCAGGCGGGTCAGCGTGGCCTGCAGATCCTCCGATGCATCGCGGCACAGATCGAGGGTCACGGTATGTCCGGCGAACGGCTCCATGCTCAGAAGCTGACGCAGCTTGCGCTGCGACAGCACCGGCGAGTTGAGCAGGATCTGTCTCGCGTTCTCGGGCGACAGCTCGAAGAAATTGCCTTCCGGACCGATCTGCGTGGTCAGCGACATCACCAGCCGCTCGCGCAGCGGATCGATGGGCGGATTGGTGACCTGTGCGAAGCCCTGGCGGAAGCGGTCGAACAGCGGCCGCACCTGGCGCGACAACGCCGCGATGGGCGTGTCGTCGCCCATGGATCCGGTGGCCTCGCTCTCGGTTTCGGCCAGCACCTTGAGCACGGATTCGCGCTCCTCGCGGCTCAATCCGTACAGCTTCTGGTAGCGGCGCAGTTCGTCCTCGGGCAGCGGTTGTGCCGCCAGGGACGGATCGATCAGGTCCGATTCCAGATAGCGCACGCCGTCGCGCAACCAGTCGCGAAACGGCGCACGGGCACCATTGCGGGCGTTGATGTCGGCATCATGCAGCAGCTTGTGCTCGGCCAGGTCCACGGCCAGCATCTGCCCCGGCCCCAGGCGCCCCTTGGCGACGATGCGCGCAGCGGGCAGATCGCGGATGCCGGCCTCCGATGCCACCAGCAGCGTGTTGTCGTCCGACAGCGACCAGCGCGCGGGGCGCAGGCCATTGCGGTCCAGGGCGCACGCGACATGGCGCCCGTCGCACATGACCAGGCCGGCCGGCCCGTCCCACGGCTCGGTGTGCAGCGCGTAGTACTCGTAGAAGGCAGCCAGGTCCTCATCGATATTCTCGTCGGCCTGCCACGCCGGGGGCACCAGGATGCGCATGGCGGCCAGCATGTCCAGGCCGCCGGCCAGAAGGATCTCCAGCGCGTTGTCCAGGCTTTCCGAATCCGAGCCGTGCTGGCGCACCAGCGGCCCCAGATCGTGCAGGTCGATCCCGGGAGAGGCCAGTACCGGCGTGCGCGCCAGCATCCAGCGGCGGTTGGCACGCACGGTGTTGATCTCGCCGTTGTGCGCCAGCACGCGGAAGGGCTGTGCCAGACGCCATTCGGGCGCGGTATTGGTGGAAAAACGCTGATGGAACACCACCGCGCGTGCCGCCAACTGCGGATGGTGCAGATCGGCAAATACATCGCGCAGCCGCCCGGGCGCAGCCATCGCCTTGTAGGCAATGCTGTGCGCCGACAGCGAGGCCACGTAACAACCGGCCTCGTCGAACTCGCGCTCGGCGCGCCGCCGGCCGCGCAACAACGCCTTCTCGAATGCCGCTTCGGACATGGCGTCGGGCGCATTGACGAACACCTGCCGGATGCGCGGCTGCGAGGCCACCGCCAGGGGCCCGCAAGCCTCGGCATTGACCTCCACATCGCGCCAGCCGGCGACATGCACCCCCTCATCCGCGAGCATCTTCTCCAGGGTCTCGGCGGCTCCGGCATCATCGCCGCGACCGAAAAACACCAGCCCGGCAGCGAAATGCTGTCGCAGAGAGATATGCGCCTCCGCCGCCAGTGCACGCAGCCATTCGGCGGCACCCTGGATCAGCACTCCGCAGCCGTCGCCGCTGATCCCATCGGCATTGACCGCACCACGATGCGACAACCGGCTCAGGGCAATGAAGGCGTCATCCACCAGCGCCGTGGTGACCCGGCCATCGACATGCACCAGCAGCCCGAAGCCGCAATTGTCGTGCTCGAACTCTGCGTCATACAGCGTGGTGGCGTGCGGATGGGTCAAACTTCACCTCTGGGTGTAAACATGCGCGCCCCAATACACTCCGTCGCAGGCGACAGAGCAGGTCATGCATGAAATCGCGGAGCGGGGACGGGTACCAATAAAGCACAACTGTTGCGCTGCGGCAAAATAATCAATGGGTCTATGGACAGTGTCCAGACCCATGGTTAACCAAATGAAAACAAGTACTTCGTGCCCGTGCGGCCAGGCCTGCCTGCGCCACGCGCCATCGGCGGCAAACCATGTGCGTCTGGTGACGCCTGCATCCACCGGGCCAGTCGGCGCGATGCCGCCCTTGTCTCCGCCAGCTGCCGGCCGCGTCGCTTGCGCTCCTTGAGCCCCCCTGGCAAGCCGGGGATCCTTTACCCTGTCGCGCATGTTTCATCTTCGATCCCCAGCCTTCAGACGCCGGCGCCTGTGTACCGGCCTGTCACTGTGCCTGCTGACATGCCTGGCGGTCGCACCCGGGCACGCGGCGCGGCAAGATGCCGACACCAAGGCGCAACAGGCCGCGGCGGAGGCGAAGCTGGCCAAGGTGCGCGGGCAGATCAAGCAGCTGGCGGAGCAGCAACGCCAGACCGCCAGCCGGCGTGACAGCCTCAGCGCCGCGCTGGCGTCGCAGGCCGACACGCTGGCGGCAGCCGCCAAGGCCGTGCGCCAGTCCGAGGCGGCGATCAGCGCCAGCCAGGCGCACCTGCACGCACTGGACACGCAGCGCGATGCACTGCAGACAAAGCTGCACGCACAGCGCGGCGCTCTGGCCGCGCTGCTGCGCGCCGCCTACAAGACCGGCCGGGGGTCCGACCTGCGGGTGCTGCTGGGCGACCAGAACATGAGCCGCATCGCGCGCGCGCTCGCCTATTCGAAATATTTCCAGCATCAACGCATGGCGCACATCCGCAGCCTGCGCCAGGCACTGCAGCGCCTTGCGGCCGTGCAGGCCAGCATCCGCACGGAGACCGCTCAACTCAAGGCCACCCGCGCGCAACGCCAAGCGCGTGTCGCCACGCTGCACGATGCGCGTGCCCGTCAGCAACAACTGCTGACACAGGCCGACGCGCAACTGAAGGACCAGCAGCAGCGCATGCGGCACCTCAAGCGCAATGAAAAGGCGCTGGGCGCCCTGATCGAGCGGCTGCGCGACGTGTTTGCCGATATTCCCAAGACGCTGCCCTCGGATGTACCGTTCCGCAGTTTGCGCGGTCACCTTCCATGGCCCGCACACGGTCCGGTGCATCATCAGGGCAGCGGCATCGAGATTGCCGTCTCGCACGGCCATGAGGTGCGCGCCGTGGCCCACGGCCGCGTGGTCTACGCCAACTGGTTGCGCGGCTACGGCGAGTTGCTGATCGTCGATCAGGGCAACGGCTGGATGACGTTGTACGGCAACAACGAATCGCTGCTGGCCAGCGTCGGCGACTGGGTCGACCGCGGCCAGGTCATCGGCACCGCGGGCATGCGTGCGGGCGACAAGGGCGGCGTGTATTTCGAATTGCGCCACGGCCGGCATGCCGTGGATCCGCTGCCATGGCTGGGGCATCGCAAATGATCGTGCGGGAATTCTTTGCCTGATGCGCCCCGGTTCGTCACCTCGTGAGTGGCGAACCCGTGCATAATCGTGGACACGCCACCTCGATCATGCCTTCATGCGTTTGTTTCTGTTTCGTCCCGCCGCCGCCGTCCTGCCCCTTGCCCTGACCTGTCCGCTTGCGGCGCATGGCCACGCGGCGCCGCCCATGCCGCCGCCGGCCGCGACCTCCAGCACCTTGCCGGCCACGGCCAGCAGCAACGCGCAGGACGCGGTCAACCTGTCGGACGTGCGTGATTTCGCCCGCGTCTACCAGATCGTGCGGCAGGTCTACGTGGAGAAGAAAAGCAACAAGGCACTGATGAACGCCGCCATCAAGGGGATGCTCACCCAGCTCGATCCGCACAGCGCCTACCTCGACCGCAAGGGGCTGCGGGACCTGAACGAGGAGACCAGCGGCGCATATGCCGGCCTGGGCATCGTGGTGTCGCCGTTGAACGGCCAATTGCGCATCATCAGCCCCATCGATGGCACGCCGGCGGCCCGCGCAGGCATCAAGCCGGGTGACGTGGTACTGAAGGTCGATGGCACGCCGGTGGACCCGGACGATGTGGACGCTTCGGTGGCGCAGCTGCGCGGCAAGCCCGGCAGCCATATCAGCCTGACCGTGGTGCACGAGGGCAGTCATCGGCCGGTGACGCTGAAGATGACACGCGAACGCATCACCGTACCCAGCGCCAGGGTACGCGAACTGCAACCGGGCTATGCCTATATCCGGGTCAGCCAGTTCCAGGAAAACACCGCCTCGGAACTGGAGCGCGGCCTGGCGCAACTGATCAAGAAGCACGGCGCGCAGAGTGGGGCCGTGCTGGATCTGCGCTCCAATCCCGGCGGCCTGGTCAGCGCGGCGGTGGGCGTGGCCGGGGCTTTCCTGGACGGTGGCAACGTGGTCTCCACGCGGGGGCGCAGCAGCGACTCCAACCTCACCTTCAATGCCACGCCCGGCGACTTGCTCAACGGGGCGCCCATGGTGGTGCTGGTCAACAACGGCACCGCCTCGGCGGCGGAAATCGTCTCCGGCGCATTGAAGGACCACCATCGCGCCCTGATCATGGGGCAGCGCACCTTCGGCAAGGGCGTGGTGCAGACGGTAATTCCGGTGGACAACGATCATGCGGTCAAGCTGACCACGGCACGCTACTACACTCCCGACGGCACCTCCATCCAGGCGCAGGGCATCACCCCGGACATCCGCCTGGCAGGAAACCTGAGCGTGCAAAAAAGCGACTCGCAGCCATCCCTGATCGGTTCGGAAGCCGACCTTCCCAACCACCTGGCCAACGAGAACCCGGTCCCCGCCACCAGCTCAAGCACCTCGCATGAAGACAGCGTGGCCATCAAGGACTACGAACTGGGGGAAGCGCTGAACGTACTCAAGGGCCTGGCGCTGGGGCGCCGCCCGCCGGCCGGCATCAAGGCCCTCGATCATTGATCCACCGGCATCGCCGCACCCCTGAATGGAACAATGTCT
The DNA here is from genome assembly GCA_963747595.1 of uncultured Gammaproteobacteria bacterium. Lineage (GTDB taxonomy): Bacteria > Pseudomonadota > Gammaproteobacteria > Xanthomonadales > Rhodanobacteraceae > Oleiagrimonas. The sequence goes on along the minus strand of CAVVFO010000001.1, from coordinate 110,430 downwards.
TTCGGGCGACCTACGCGTCCTTCCCGCGGACCAGAATCCCTGAAGCAAATACGCCCAGCTCGAACAGCAGATACATGGGCACCGCCAGCATCAATTGCGACAGGACGTCGGGCGGCGTCAGCACGGCCGCCACCACGAAGCACCCCACCAGCACGTAACCCCGCGCGCGCTTCAGCCGCGCCACATCGACAATGCCCGCCGCGGTGAGGATCACCACCGCCACCGGCACCTCGAAACACAGCCCGAAGGCCATGAACACCACCAGCACGAAATCCAGGTAGTGCGTGATATCGGTCATCATCTCCACGCCATGCGGCGTGATCGATGTGAGAAAACGGAATACTGCCGGCAGCACCAAAAAGTAGGCGAACGCACAGCCGGCGTAGAACAGCGCCACCGCCGACACCAGCAGCGGCCGTGCCAGACGTCGCTCATGCCGGTATAGGCCGGGGCTGACGAAGGCCCACAGCTGATACAGCACCACCGGCATCGCCAGCAGCAATGCCACCACGAAGGCCAGCTTCAGCGGCGTGAAGAACGGGCTGGCGACCTCGGTGGCGATCAGGTGCCCACCCGCCGGCAGACGTCGCACCAGGGGTTCGGCCAGATCAGTGTACAGACGCTGCGAAAACGGCAGCAGGGCGATCAGCAGCACCAGCACCGCGGCGACACTCTTCAGCAGGCGCGTGCGCAACTCCAGCAGATGCGAAAGCAGGCCGGGTTCTTCACCGCCAGCGGCGCCGGCGTCATCCTCCGGACCGGTCGGTGCCTGTTCGCTCACGATTTGCGGCTGCCGGCGTTGGGGCCGCTGCTGACCTCGGGACCCTGTGCAGACGCGTCATCGGATGCACACGTCTCGCTTCCGCCTGTCGCGTCCGGCTCGGTATCCGTCTGCGGGTCCTCGGCCGGAGCGTTCTCTGCCGGGGCGTCCATGTCCACCTTGCGCCGCATGACATTCCCCGCATCACGCACCTGGTCGCGTACCGTGGAGGCCGCGTCCCTGGCCTGCGACTGCACCTCGCGCAAGCGGCGCCGCAGATCGTCGGCTTCCAGTTCCCGCTCCACCTCGTCGCGGACGTTGCCCCAGCTTTCACGCATGCGGCGAATCAACGCGCCGACCGTGCGCGCAGCACCGGGCAGGCGCTCGGGCCCAAGCACCAGCAGCGCCACGAGCGCGGCCAGCATCAGCTCGCCGAAACCGATATCGAACATGGGTGCTCAGCAGATCAGGAGCCGGAGGCTCCGGGCGGCTTCTTGCCACCGTCGCCGTCACTTTTCCTGCTGCTGTCCGCGGCATCCGCGGCGGCCGAATCATCGGCCTGCATGTGCTCGGCGTGGGGGTCGGTCTCCTTTTTTTCCTCCTTGTCCCCGCCGTGCATGGCCTTCTTGAACTCGCGCACGGCCGAACCCAGATCCGGGCCGATATTCTTGAGCTTGCCGGCACCGAAAATCAGCAGCACGATCAACAGCACCACCAACCAGTGCCAGATGCTCCACTCACCCATGACGCAGACCTCTTGAATCGAAACGGACCGGACACGCTCTGCACGCATTGCACCGACCGGTGCGGTGGCGAGCGTTCCGGCTACTGTGCAGTGTACTCCTCCAGGGCGTCGCGGAAGTTGACCACCGGATTGGGGACATTGGTGACGCCCCCCTCGAAGATCCGCCGCGGCGTCACGCCGGCGCCGTAGATGGCGGCGTTGGCGCCATCATCGATACTCAGCCGGGAGCCATCCAGTGACACCCCGGCAAACAGGCCACGCGAGCGCGAGTAGGTATAGATCTCCGCCTGCAGCTGGCCGTTGGTCAGCGCCGAGGCATTGCGCCCTACCGGTCCGGCGGCCGCCGCGGCATCCGCGCCCAGCGTGAACGAACCATGCACAAGATCCTGCACGCCGCGCTCTGTGCGAAACACCAGGACCACATCCGTGGAGGACACACCGGCCTGGAAGCCGACGCTGCCGCCGGTCAGGGAGATATAGCTGGGATTGGACCAGGTGTTGTTTTTGGTCTTTACCGAGATCAGTCCGTTGCCGTGGCGGCCGCCGAACACGAAACCCGCCTTGATCACCGCCGGAATCACCGCGACTGCCTTGGCGTCGCGCAGCAGTCTGCGCGGAATGGTCTTGTCCGGCGCCTGCATGATCTCGTTCAACACGCGCACTGCATTGGTGGCCCGATCCAGCGCCTTGCTGCGCTGTTGGGCATGCGCCGGCAACATCGGCAGCACCGCGACCAGACCGGCAAGAAACAGGCATTTGCGCAACGAAAGCTTGAGCATGACGGACTCCATGAAGATGGTGTTGACCGGACCAACACAACGCGACCGCGTGTCGCGCACGAATGCGGCATCGTCTATGGCAGACTGCCACGGAGACCCCACAGTTCCCAGCCCGATGCCAGGACGCCCCAACTATACCGGCCTTGAAGGCACCCACCAGCAGATACCGGCCACCGGCATCGTGCTGGTTAATCTGGGTACACCTTCGGCGCCCACCGCGGCTGCCGTGCGTCCGTACCTGGCCGAATTCCTCGGCGACCCACGGGTCATCGAACTGCCGCGCTGGCTGTGGTGGCCGATCCTGCACGGCGTGATCCTGCGCCTGCGGCCACGGCGCTCCGCCGCCGCCTACGCGAAAATCTGGAGCGAGCGCGGCTCGCCGCTGCGCGTGGGCAGCGAAGACCTTGCCGCCGGCCTGCGCGAGGCGCTGGCGCAGCGTTTTGCCGGTCCCGTGAAGGTGGCGCTGGCGATGTGCTACGGCGCCCCTGCGGTACCTGACACCATTGCCTCCATGCAGCGCGACGGTGTGCGGCGGCTGCTGGTGCTGCCGCTGTATCCGCAGTATTCGGCCACCTCCACCGGAGCCGTACTGGACAAGGTCGCTGCCACGCTGCAGCAACTGCGCTGGCCGCCGGAGATGCGCATCGTCAACGATTATCATGACGATCCGGGCTACATCGAGGCATTGGCCCGGCGCGTGCGCGCACATTGGGAGGCACACGGTCGCGGTGAGCGCCTGCTGATGAGTTTCCATGGCATCCCGGAGCGCTACCTGCGCGCCGGCGATCCCTATTTCTGCCAGTGCCATGCCACCGCGCGACTGCTGCGCACGGCATTGGACCTGGATGAAAGCGACGCCCCGCTGAGTTTCCAGTCCCGTGTGGGCCGCGAACGCTGGCTGCATCCGTACACGGACGTCACCGTGCGCGCACTCGCCGCGCGCGGAGTGAAAACCCTGGACGTGATCTGCCCCGGCTTTGCCGTGGACTGCCTGGAAACGCTGGAGGAAATCGCCATGCAGAACGGCGAGTTCTTCCACCATGCCGGCGGCCGGGAACTGCGTTACATCCCCGCGCTCAACGCCGGCGACGATCATGTGTCGGTGCTGTCCGACCTGGTGGCCCGCCACACCGGCGGCTGGCCGGAAACAGCCCGCGACTATGATGCGCAGGCGGTGCAGGCAGGCGTGCGCCACGCGGCCGGGCGCGCCCGCGACGTCGCGCCATGAAATGACCGAGACACGCATCGACCTGCCCGGCCTGCCGCTGGCCGCCGTGATCCACGGTGCCGATGATGCGCCGCCGCTGCTGGCGCTGCACGGATGGCTGGACAACGCCGCCAGCTTCGATGCCCTGGCACCGCACCTGGCCGAGTGCCGCCGCGTCATCGCGCTGGATTTGCCCGGCCATGGCCGTTCCGCCCACCTGCCGGCCGGACGCGGCAGCCACTACCACTTCATCGACTATGTGGACCTGGTGCTGACGGCCGCCGAGGCACTGCACCTGGGCAGATTCGATCTGCTGGGCCACTCGCTCGGGGCGGGCGTGGCCAGCCTGGTCGCCGCCGCAGCCCCCGAGCGCATCCGCCATCTGGCACTGATCGAGGGTCTGGGCCCACTGGCCGATGATTCCGAACATACGCTGCAGCGCTTTCGCCGCGCCATGCGCCAGCGGCAGAACGGCCTCCACAAGCGCCGCCGCGTATTCGCAGACGTCGACAGCGCCGTGCGCGCACGCACCATGGTCAGCGATCTTGCGCCGGACGAAGCCCGTGCCATCGTCACGCGCGGCCTGGAGCACACCGACGGCGGCTATCGCTGGTCTAGCGATCCGCGGCAGACTCTGACCACCCCCATCCGTCTGCCCGAGGCGCAAGTCCGCCGCCTGCTGGCGGGCATCGAGGCTCCCACACAACTGCTCCTGGCCGAACCGCACACGCCATATCTGCCACCCGACATCATGCGCGCACGCGCTGCCTGTGTCGCCGACATCCGTCTGGCGTACCTCGAAGGCCACCACCATCTGCACGTGCAGCACCCCGGCGCAGTCGCAGAACAACTGCTGCCGTTCCTGTCAAAAAGCGCGTGAGACCGGGCGCCGGGTTCTGGTGCTGCACGGGTGAAAGCGTCCACCTCGCGGATCGGCTATTCCGTGACCCACGCCCGTGCCGCTTCCGCGTTGTCCTCATCGAACACCCGCACGTCGATGCCGGGCGCCAGCTTGTCCACCATCGGCTCCAGGAATTTCACGCCGCGCATGTCGGTCACCACGGCCTTTTTCTCTAACTTCTTCCAGTGCCTCATGGCGATGATCAAATCCTGCAGCGTCGCCGTCACCGGAAGGTCGTCCACGGTGGGGATCTGCGCGTAGATGCTCACATACGGCTGCTCACGCAGATACTGTTCCATACGCGCGTTGAGTGCGTCGTATTCCTCTTTGCTGACGTGGCCACGCAGGCACACACCCAGCACGTGTTCGTCATCGAAGGGAATCATCGTCAGCATCTTGATCTCCATGGAAACAGGTCAGCGCCCGGGGCGGCACAGCCTACTGCAGCGTGTCGGCAGCGGCCAACAGCAGCACACGCTCGCGCATCATGATGTGGGCCGGAGCCCCGCGGAAATGGGCCAGCATGGCGCCAGGCTGACCACCGCTTGAACCGCACGCGTATGGTCACCGCACATTAACGCCCCTTTGCCGACACTGGAGGCACATGACGCCGCCTGTCGCACTCGCCATGGCGGGTCGCGCAGCCCGGCTCTCCCGCGAACGCCCAAGGAGCGCACGATGAGCAAAGACACGTGGATCGTAGTGGCCAACCGCTCGGTGGCCCGGTTGATGAAATACGAGCGTCCCGGCCAGCCACTGACCGAGCTGGAGACGATCACGCATCCGCCCGGTCGCCTGCACGAGGGCGACCTGGTCTCGGACAAGCCCGGCCGCGCCTTCGACAGCCAGGGCCAGGGGCGCCACGCGGAGACGACCGACGTGCTGCCCAGCGAGCATGAAGCCGACAAGTTTGCCGTGGAGGTGGCCGAGCGTCTGCGCATGGCCCGCGTGGAACACGAGTGCGACGCACTGGTGCTGATCGCCGCGCCGGCGTTTCTGGGCACGCTGCGCGATCACCTGGACGATGCCACGCGCAAGCTGGTGATCCAGGAGATCGACAAGAACCTGGCCCACCACGATGCCAGCCAGATTCAGCAGCAGCTGTCGGCCTGAGGACCCTCCGGCAAGACCCGGCGCCGGCAACGCCGATCCGCGTGCATGCAGACGTATGAGTGATATCGCCACGGTCTGCGCACGTCCGTCGACGTCGGCGCGCGCAGACCGGCCGGTGCAATCGGATTCAGGCAGAAATTGCCAGGCGTTCGGAGTCGTACACGCGCGCCGTGACCAGACCCACGATCAACGCCACCACGAAACCGCTGACGAGACACACGCCGATCTGTGCCGCACTCACGGTCTCGCCACGCAGCAGTTCGGTGATGCCCATCTGCTGGCCCAGCAATGGCACGGCGTACATCCAGGCCGCAGGCTTGATGGGCAGGATGGTCAGCATCACCGAGGGCAGCGCCGGCACCATCATCAGGATACCCAGATAGGTCTGCGCCTCGCGATAACTCTTGGCGAATGCGGCCACCAGCGTCTGCAGGGTCGCCAGCAGCATGACCAGCGGCAGCATCAGCACCAGCACCTCCAGGGCGAACATCGGCCCCAGGTTCAGCGCCATGCCCAGCTTCTCGGTGGGGACGAAGCGTCCGGCGATGGAAAAGGCGGTCACGCTCAGAAGCAGACTGGCCAGGGAAAACGTGCAGATCGCCATCAGCTTGCCCAGCAGCACACGCCAGCGCGCCACCGGATTGGCAAACAGGGGCTCCAGCGACTGGCGCTCGCGCTCGCCGGCGGTCAGGTCGATGGCCAGATACATGCCGCCCATGAACAATGCCAGCACGAAGAAGTACGGCATGATCGAGAACAGCATGCCGGCGCGCGACTGCGGCGTGGACTGGTCGCGCTCGTCCACCTTCAGCGGCGCTGCCAGCGTCGGCGACAGGCCTCGCGCCAGGATGCGCAACGCGCCCTGTTGCCGTGCGTATTTCTCCAGCATGCCCTTGAGACGCTTCACCGGCGTGCCGGAATCGCGCTGCGACGAATCGTAGATGAGGTTCACCTGCGCGGTTTCGCCCTTGTTCCATGCACGGGCGAAGTGCGCGGGGACCACCAGCACGACAGCGGCATCCTGATTGCGCACGGCATGGACGGGATCGGCCACGGCCGGCTGCGGCTCGAGGCCCTCGGACTTCAGCGCCGCGATCAGATTCGGTGCCCGCTGCGCCCCCACCACCGGCACCTTCAGCGGCTTGTCCACATCGCCCAGCTGCTGGTTGATGATCACGTTCATCATCAGCACGAACAGGATGGGACCGATCAGCGGACCGGTGACCAGCGCATTGATCAGGGTGCGCCGGTCGCGCAGGTTTTCACGTACTTCCTTGAAGAAGACCGTCAGCGTGGTTTTCATGCGCCCATTCCCTCTTCGCTGCCGATGATCTTCACGAATGCATCCTCCAGGTTGCTTTCACCGGCGCGCTCACGCAGCGCATCGGGGGTGGCATCGGCCACCACGTTGCCGTGGGCGATGATGACGATGCGGTCGCACAGCGCCGCCACCTCCTGCATGATGTGGCTGGAAAACAGCACGCAACGCCCCTCGTCGCGCAGCTGGCGCATGAAGGCGCGCATGGCGCGCGTGGCCATCACGTCCAGGCCGTTGGTGGGCTCGTCCAGGATCACGTTCTTCGGATCGTGGATCAGCGCGCGGGCGATGGCGGTCTTGACCCGCTGCCCCTGCGAGAAGCCCTCGGTGCGCCGGTCGATGATGTCGTCCATCTCCAGCCCCGCGCACAGGCGTTCGCGCCGCTCGCGCACAAGGTCCGCCTCGATGCCGTGCAGGCGCGCGAAGTAGTCGATGTTCTCGCGCGCGGTGAGACGCTTGTACAGGCCGCGCGCATCCGGCAGCACGCCCTGGCTGCGGCGCACCGCCACCGGGTCGACGGCGGCATCGATGCCATCCACCAGTACCTGCCCGCGGTCCGGTTTCATCAGCGTGTACAGCATGCGCAGCGTGGTGGTCTTGCCGGCGCCGTTGGGGCCCAGCAGCCCGGTGATTTCACCGTCGCGGGCGCTGAAACTGACGCCGTCGACCGCCTTCACGTCGCCGAAGGCCTTGTGCAGATCCTTTACTTCGATCATGGCTTGGCTCCGTTGAAGTTGAGGAATGCCGGTATGGCGCGCATCCGTTTCAAGCACTGCGCGTCCAGCTTCTTCGGCTTGAGCTTCTGCACGAAACGCGTTACCAACCGCGGCATGCAGCCGCGCGCGATGACATTGTGGCCCTGGCCGCTCACCACCAGCACGCGTGAATTGCTCAGGCCCCTGGCCACTGCCCTGGCATAACGCGGCGGAGTGATCGGATCGCGCGCGCCCGCCATCAACAGCGTGGGAATGTCACTTTTCAGCGGTGTGTGAAAGTCGGCGGGCATGGCGCCGCGCGGCCACACGCTGCACTGCGCCTTCAACCCCTTGATCAGGCGATTGCCGAGCAGCGTGTCGGCATCTTGCGCGCCCACCTTCAGCTGCGCGGCATCCTCGGCACAGGTCACGCTCATGCCCATGCCCGCGTTGAGCGAACTCCCCAGATCGCCCTCGATGATGCGTGCCTGACCCATCAGGGGCGCGGCATCGCCCTTGCTGGCATGGTCGATGGCAAGCGGCAGCAACGCCGCGGTTTCCGGCATGTAGGCGAACAGGCGCACGACGCCGGCCAGCGTGTCGGCGTCCAAGGTCTCGGTACGCTGCTTGTAGCTCACCGGATCGCGAAAACTGACCTGACGCGGTTTCTTCTGCAGGTCATCGCGCAGCTTGAACAAGGTCTGGTATGGATTGCCGAAGCGCTTCCTGCACGCCGGTGTGGCGGTGCAGGCGGCGAAACTCTTCTGCAACGCCCTGTCCAGATTGGAAGCGATGTGCTGGCCCAGAATCTGCGTATTCGGCACCACCGAATCCAGGATGATGCTGCGCACGCTTTTGGGATGCCGCATGGCGAACTGCTGCGCCATGAGCGTGCCGTAGGAAATGCCTACCAGATCGAACTGCGGTGAACCCAATTTCTTGCGGATGGCTTCCAGATCCGCCACCGCGTCGGTGGTGGTGTAGAAGCGCGGATCGGCGTGCGTACGCACTTGTTTCAGGCAGGCCGCGGTGCTGGCACGGATCGTCGCCGGTTCGTCCGCCACGGTCTGGGTCATCTTCTTGTCTTGCTTGGGACAGGTCAGCGGATTGGAGTGCCCGGTACCTCGCTGGTCCAGCAGCAGCACGTTGCGATGCTTGGTGAGCTCATGCAGTGCAGGCGCCACGCTCTGCCAGGTCTGCGTGGCCGCCTGCCCCGGCCCCCCGGCCAGCAGCACCAGCATGTCATCCGGCGTGACCGACGCATCGCTGCGCACGATGGCAAGATGCAGCTTGATGGTGCGCGAGGATGGATCGCCGCGATTCTCCGGTACCGGCACGTTGGCGCACCACGCCGCCGTGGCCGTGCCGGTACCGGGCGCTTTCAGGTTGCAGGCGGTCAGCGTCAGCGACCCCAGCGTCCAGGTGCGCGCAGGCACGGGTGTCAGCGGCGCTTGCGCAGATGCCGCCGCCACCGGCGCCTGCTGTACCAGTTCGGATGGCGCGTGCTTGTGCAGGTACTGCCATATCAAGACCCCCCCCACCAGGACCACGGCGATCACGATTCGTATGCTTCTTTTCATTGAACGGATTTCCCCTGCTTGGCAATGGTCATCATCGACCTGTCCACCCCGATACCCGGGCCTGTCACCTTGGCTAACTGGTCAGGTTGAGCGCCCTGTGGGCGCCATTTCATTCCCCAGACTCTGTAGGTAATTGCGCACGGACCCAGCCATTGATACCCGCCGACATGACATGCACGTTGCTGTAACCCATTTTCCTGGACCGACGAGCGGCGTTGGGCGCTTTTCTGCACATCGGGTTTGAACAGTAGAAAACCAGCATTGCCGCTTTGTCTGCGGGTAGATCACTTTCCCGGTATTTGACTGGATCCAGGTGACTTGCGCCGGGCACGTGGTCCTTTGACCAGCTTTGGGCGGAGTTGACGTCTATGACAGTCATTGAGTGATCTCGCATCATTCGATGCAGCTCCCCGGGCGTGATGGTCTTGAGTCCCATGAGTCTGGCAAACATGGTTATTCCTCCGGATGATTGGGAGTCAGAAATACCTGCACACCCATCGATCACTGCGTGAGCGCGATACCACGGAGACGCAAGCAGCACCCCCGAGCACCGTGACGAGCTTGACCGAGCCAGGATCGCTCAATGCCACGATGAACCCGGCCGCCAAGACTTCGCCTGCCACAATCAATGCACCAAAAGATGGAAACTGAACCGCACCGGATATCCCGGAGGCCATTTTGTTTGAGTCAGGCCGCCATGGTCTGACTCGCTTGTTGCCGATAGTAGGCCGTTTCGGCCTCCGCTGGCGGGATGTTCCCGATCGGCCCCAGCAACCGCTTGTGATTGAACCAATCCACCCACGCGAGTGTGGCCAGTTCGACCGCTTCTCGGTTCTTCCATGAGCGCCGATGGATCAGCTCGGCCTTGTACAGGCCGTTGATCGTCTCGGCCAGCGCATTGTCATAGCTGTCCCCGACACTGCCAACGGACGGCTCAATGCCCGCCTCGGCCAAACGCTCGGTGTATCGAATCGACACATATTGCGATCCCCTGTCACTATGATGGACCAGACGTTCAGCCGGTCGCCGCGCGTACAACGCCTGCTCCAGCGCATCGAGCACGAAGTCTGTGCGGGCCGAAGACGAGACCTTCCAGCCCACAATCCGGCGGGCGTACACGTCGATCACGAAGGCCACATAAACAAAGCCGGCCCACGTCGACACGTACGTAAAATCACTTACCCACAGCGCGTCCGGTCGCTGCGCCCGGAACGTTCGGTTGACAAGGTCCAGCGGGCACGCGGTCTTTGTATCGCTGACCGTGGTCTTGACCACCTTGCCACGGATCACTCCGTGCAAGCCCAGCCGACGCATGAGCCGCCGCACCGTGCACCGGGCCACCGTCACGCCCTCGCGCCGCAATTGACGCCAGACCTTGCGCACGCCATAGACCCGGAAGTTTTCCTCCCAGATCCGTTGGATCGGCTCACACAATGTGGCGTCATGACGAGCCCGAGCAGACACCTTGGACGGATCCGCCTGACGCGCCGCGTGCAGGTAGTAGGTCGACGGAGCAATCGGCAGCACACGGCAGATCGGCTCGACTCCGTAGACATGACGGTGATCGTCGATGAACGCTGTCACTTGCGCGGTCGGCGGTCGAGCTCCGCCTGGGCAAAATACGCCGATGCCTTGCGCAGGATCTCGTTGGCCTGGCGTAGCTCGCGCACCTCTCGCTCCAGCGCCTTCATCGTCTCGCGCTCGGAGGTGCTCAGACCCTCACGCAAGCCTTGGTCGCGCTCGGCCTGCCGCACCCAGTTGCACAACGTTTGCGCCGTGCATCCGATCTTGGTGGCGATCGATTCGATCGTCGCCCACTGCGAGGCGTGGTCCTTCTGATGCTCGAACACCATCCGAACTGCGCGTTCCCGCGTCTCCGGGGAGTACTTGATTGACTTGCTCATCGCTCCATCCTCTCAAAGAGTGGGGCCTCCGAGAAAGTCGGGGCGGTTCAAAACAAGTGTTCAGCCCTCAACCGGGCTTCAAGTAGGTCAGCGCACACGACGAAAAGTGCTAACAGCGCCGGGCCAGTCATGACCCACCATCCAAAGCCAGCCGCAAGGGTCGCGGCAAGGGTCCCAAGGATAATGCCGAGGCCAACGAACAGGGGCGGGCCGAGGTTGAGCCAAGATTTTCGTCTCATATCATTGTCTCCAATGGTTGATTGCGCCCAACGCCCACTCCGGCCCATGTTTGCGTCACTCCGGCACAAGCCGGAATGACGGACGAGAACACTGGAGCAGTTGTGGCACCTCAGTCCGTATCCGGCAGGAAAATCGCCTCGATGCGTTGTTTGAAAATCCCCGCGATACGAAACGCCAGCGGCAGGCTGGGGTCGTACTTTCCGGTCTCGATGGCGTTGACGGTCTGCCGCGATACATCCAGCAACGCGGCCAGGTGCGCCTGCGACCAGTCGCGCTCACCGCGCAATTCGCGTAATCGGTTGTTCATGGCGTTATCGCTGCCGACGCCGCACCATCACGGACACCCCCCCTTTACGCCGTAATGCCGTGCCGCCCACCAGCGTGCCGCGGCAAACCCGACCATCATCACCGGGAACACCCAGAACAGCGCGGTGCCGTCCAGCGGCACCACCTTGGCGGCCGCCAGAAACCCACCTGTGATGCTCAACAGCACCACCAGCGCGCTGGAGATGGACAGGCCAATCAAATGCAGACGCTGTTCCAGCTCATCGCTGTGCATCACCATGCGCACGAATGCACGCACCACCAGGGCTAGCGGCACCACCGGCAACAAGGCGATCGCGAGCCGCGCCGGCGTAGCGTGAACGTGTTTGAGCAGCGGCCACACCAGAAGCATGATCAATGTGTACGCCGCGATAGCCGGAAAAAACTCGCGCATGTAGCGCTGCTGGTACGTGCGCATCGGCTCCTTGCTGGCGAAGCGCGCCCCCACCAGCCACGCCATACCCACACCACTTGCCAGCCAACCCAATGCCATCAGGCTGACCACGGAAGCCAGCCACCCCACGAGCAGACAGATGACGCCGACTGCCAGCGCACCGCCGCCATACACCAGCAGAAAGCGACTTTTGGTCATGGGCTTTCCGCCAGACGCTCCCATCATGACCATGCCACTCGCAGCGATGCGGTCAGGCAAAAAGCATCGAAAACAACCCAGGGGAGGATGCGCATGGAAGATTTCGTCATGTCAAGTGAGCTTGACATGCAGCCTATGCCGCCCGCCGGTAAAAAGTCAAGCAGACTTGACACAAGCAGGGCGGCACAAGCAGCAACGCGACGGCGCCGCCGGCTTGCGGGAGAATCAGGCGGGCGACCGGCAGGCAGGCGGCTCCGTCGCTGGCGCTCCTTGAGCCACCCGGCGGTACGCGCCGGGCGGTGCCAGAGGTTTGCCATGCCACGGGCCGCACGGGTCATGTGCATGCCGCATCACGACGCTACGGTCATGTCAACGCCTCCGAGCCAGCCCGGATGGCTACACTGATTGGTGTCCTGCGAGGAGCTCGAGACATGGGTATGCACATACGTGCCATGGCAGCCGGGTGGACCTGGCTGATTGCACTGCTTGTTCCCGCCGTGGCGACGGCGGCTACGCTGCATGTGCGCCGCGTGACGCCGGGTGGCACGGACGTGCCCATGGGGCAGGAAGTGGTGATCCAGTTCGACCGCAAGATGGTGCCGCTGGGCAAGATGGCGCGCGCCTCCGGGCATCTCCCGGTGACCATCACGCCCGCACCCGGTTGCCAATGGCGCTGGCTGGATGTCAGCGAGCTGGCCTGCCGGCTGCGCGGCAAGCGCACGTTCCGGCCGGCCACGCACTACCACATCCGCATCGGCACGCGGTTCAAGGCACTGGACGGGGCGACGCTGGCGCATGCCGTCATGCGCGAGTTCACCACGCTGCGGCCCAAGGTGACGTGGCCGCATTTCGTCAAATGGCGCTCCCCGGTGAAGCCCGTCTACCTGGTGCGCTTCAACCTCCCCGTGACCGCAGCCGCGGTCGAAAAGTCGATCTACATCAAGACCGCCGATCATGGCGCAGTGGCCGTACACGCCACCCCCTACCGCAAGCAGCGCCTTGGCCCGGTGCTGGTGCCGGTACCGGATGCACCCGGCGCCATCATGGCCATCGACACGCCCTCTCCGAAGAAGCCGCTGGACGCGGACAAGAAGACCGGCCAACCCCGCCGCCAGTGGACGCTGACCCCGCTTCGCGACCTCCCGGCCGATGCGGATTTCGTGCTGGCATCGCATGGCGGCCTGACCACGCCGCTGGGCCCGCTACCCGGCACTGGCAAGACAATTCCCGGCGCGCAAACAGGGCACACGTTCGGCGCTTTCCGCTTGCGCGGGATCCGCTGCAAGGATGCCGACGGCGCCACCATCGAGCTCGCGACACACGCTTCATCCGCTGCGCGCTGCCGGCCCGGCAGTGTGGCCTTGCGCTTCAGTGCGCCGGTCACCCGGGCCACGCTCGCCGCCAGCCGCTGGACACCGGCGCTGGCGGGAACGGCCGCCACGGCCCGGCAGTGGAAAAACTACGCCGCGTTCTATCTTGCTCCGCCACGCGACATCACGGCGTCGCAGAACGGCAGCGACTACCCGCTGCCGTTCACGCTCAAGGCCATGCACGGGTATCGGGTCACCCTTCCCGCAGGCGTGAAGGATCAGTTCGGCCGCGCGCTGGCCACGCCGCAAACGCTCGACTTTCGTACCGGCCACCGCACCCCGTTTTTCAGTGGACCACCGGGGCAGGTGGTGCTGGAGGCCGGCGAACCGACCATTGCGCCGCTCCGTTTCACCAATCTGTCCAGACTCGACTTCGACTATCAGACGCTGCACGCGGAGACATTGCCCACTGCATCCGGCAGCAGTATCGCGTGGCGCCACAGCGTGGATCTTCTCGCCCTCCCCCATGCACACAACCGGCAGGACCGGATCGTCAGGAGCGACATGGACCTGCGGCACCTCCTGGGGAATCGTTCCGGAGTGGCGTGGGGCACCCTGCAGCGGAGCCCGAACGGACCATGGCGACCGGACCGGTTTTTCGGCGAAGTCACGCCGTACCAGATCACCGCCAAAGTCGGGCACTTCAATACGCTGGTCTGGGTCGACAGCTTCAAGACCGGCGCACCGGTGGCCGGCGCCGCGGTGCACCTGTATCGCGGCCACGCCGGCGCACTGGACCGGCTCACGCGTCGCGCCAGCGCGGTGACCGACGCCGATGGACTGGCCGTGCTGCCCGGAAGCAGCACCTTCGCGCCCGACTGGTTCCGCCGCTGGTCCCCGGATGCGCGCCACCGCTACATCGGCGTCACCCACGGCAAGAGCATGGGGCTGCTGCCGCTCGATGGCAGCTTCGCGCGCTCGGTGTGGGACGCCAGCGATGATGCGGTATTTGCAGACACGGCATCGGCATACGGCCACATGCGCACATGGGCGGTCACAGGGCAGGGCATCTACCGGCCCGGCGGCACGGTGAAGTTCGATGTGTTCGCCCGCAATCCCGATAACCAGACGCTGCAACCGGCGCCGAAACTCGCCTACGCGGTGACGATCGTCGACGCGATCGGCAACATCGTCTATACCAAGAACGACGTGCACCTCTCGGCATTCGGTGATTTCGCCGGGTCGCTGCACGTGGCGAACACCGCCCCCACCGGCTGGTACGGCATCCACCTCATCTGGAAAAGCCCCACGGGCAAGGTCGATCGGCAGGCCGGCCGGTTCCTGGTCACCGAATTCGTGCCGGCCAGCTTCAAGGTGGACGCCATGCTCGAAGGCAAGCACTTCGGCGCCGGCGCACGTATCAAGGCACAGTTCCAGGCGCAGCTGCATGCCGGTGGCCCGTACAGCGACGCCCAGGCACGACTCAGCACACACATCCAGGCCGAGCCGTTCGCGCCGCAAACCGCCCCCGCCTCCGGGTTCCGGTTTGACGGCAACCCACAGAATGCGCCGGCAACCACTTTGGTGAGCCAGGACAAGGGCACCCTTGGCCACGACGGACGCGGGCAGACGGTCATCAAGCTGCCGAAAAAGACCCGCATCCAGTATGGGCAGGTGCAATTCGAGGCGGCGGTGAAGTCCTCGCGCGGCACCTGGGTGGCCGGACGAACGCATGCACGGTACGCCACACGCAACCGTTTCATCGGCCTGCGCACCGATGACTGGATTCTGCAGGCCCGGCACAAGGCGCGCGTGCACTACCTGGTGGTTGACAGCAGTGGCAAGCCACGGCCGGGTGGCGCGGTGACGCTTGCCCTTCAGCGACGCCGGATCAAGCAGGTGCGCGTGAAGAACGCAGCCGGCGATTTCGACACCGAACAACATACCGACTGGGTCAGCGAGGACACCTGCAAGCGCATATCCACCAAGGCCCCGCAAAGCTGCGAGCTGACACCGCAGCACCCCGGCAGCTACCGCATCCTCGGCACCGTCACCGACACCCACGGCAACATGCAGACCACGACGCTGCGGGCCTGGGCGACCGGTGCCGGCGACGTGCTCTGGTCACAGGACAAGGCCGTGACACTGGTGCCGGACAAGAGCGTCTATCACGGCGGCGAC
This sequence comes from uncultured Gammaproteobacteria bacterium, assembly GCA_963747595.1. GTDB lineage: Bacteria > Pseudomonadota > Gammaproteobacteria > Xanthomonadales > Rhodanobacteraceae > Oleiagrimonas. Next base: position 94,781 of record CAVVFO010000001.1, on the reverse strand, counting down.
ACCGCCCACGTGCTGGTGCAGAACCCATTCCCCGGCGCGAAGGCGCTGGTCACGGTGGAGCGCTATGGCGTGCTGTGGAAAAAGGTGCTGACCCTGCAGGGCAGCGCGCCGGTCATCGACGTGCCCATCGGCAAGGAGTTCTTCCCCGGCGCTTATCTCTCCGTCACGCTGTTTTCGCCGCGTACCAGCGCACCGGCCAGTCCGGATCTGGGCAAGCCCGAGGTGGGCCTGGGCTACATCCCGCTGAAGATCGCCGCACGCAGGAGCGCGCTGAAGGTGACGGTGAAACCCGATGCCGCCACGCACAAGCCGCGGCAGACCGTGAGCGTGCAGGTGAGCGTGCAAAAACGCCACGGCGGTGCCGCGGGCAAGACGCGACTGGTGGCGATTGCCGTGGACCAGGCCGTGGTCGACCTGCTGCAGGATCATGCCAGGTACTACAACCCGGTGCCCGTCTTCCAGGCCCCGCCCGGCGGGCCGGACATGCAGAACTTCAGCCTGGCCGAACAACTCCTGAGCCTGCTCAAGCCCAAGGCCGGCAAGGGCGAAAATCCCGGTGGCGGGGGCGGCAGTGCCAGCAGCGGCCCCCACGTGCGCAGCGATATTCGCTACAGCGCCTACTGGAATGCCACGCTGACCACCGATGCCGAGGGCAAGGCGCATTTTGCCTTCCAGCTGCCGGACAACCTCACCCGCTGGCGCATCTTCGTCATCGCCATGCGCCCCGGCGCCGCCATGGGCTTCGGCGATGCCGGCGTGCGGGTGAATCTGCCCATCCAGGTCGAGGCCGCGCTGCCCAACCAGGTACATGTGGGCGACCACTTCGGCGCGGGTTTTGCCATCACCAACCGCACCCAAACCGCGCGCACCGTCGCCACCACGATCACCGCCACGGGCGATGCCGTGGCGCCACACCCGCCGCAGCACGGCACCCTGCATCTGGGCAGCTACGATCACGCCATCGCCTGGACGCATCTGGTTGCGCAGCACCCCGGCGCGCTGACCCTCACCGGCAGCGCACAGGCCGGCGCCCTGGGCGACGCATTGCGCAAGACGCTGCCGGTGCGCCGCGCCGGCGCCGAGGAAACCGCGGCCCAGTACGGCAGCTTCGTCAGCGGCAAGGCGCAGGTGCCGATCAGGCTTCCGGGCAACGCCCTGCCCGACTCGGCACAGTTGCAGGTCACCCTTTCGCCCACGCTGGTGGGGAACCTGGCTGGCGCGTTCACGACACTGCGCGACGATCCGCTGCGCACCTGGGAAACGCGCCTGAGCCGCAGCGTGCTGGCGTCGGATTATCTTCATCTGACCCAGTATCTGGGCGACTCGGCGAAGTGGCCGGGCGCCAGGGGTGTCATCGCCGGATCACTGCGCTCGGCCGCCGACTTCCAGGCGCCCGACGGCGGCATGACGTTCTGGATTCCGCGCAAGCGTTTCGTCAGTCCATACCTGTCGGTCTACACGGCGCTGGCCTTCAACTGGCTCTCGGCCGCCGGTCATCCGGTGCCCGCGGCGGTACGCAGCAAGCTGCAGGACTACCTGCTCCACGCGATTCTCGCCGGAAAGAACGGCACGGACGATGCCGTGGCACCCGTGCTCCGGGCCGGCGCACTGGCGGCGCTGGCGCCCACCGGCACGCTGGACAAGGGGGCGGTGGCGGCGATGCTGCCCGAGCTGCATCAGCTGCGCCTGTTCGGCCAGGGGCTGCTGCTGCAGGCGGCGCTGGACACGCACGACCGGGCCAGCAGCACGGCCATCGTGCAGGCCATCCTCGCCCACGGCGAGAGCTCGGCGGGATCGCTGTCGCTCAACGAGCGCCAGACCGGCACGTATCTGGATATTCTGGCCACGCCGCTGCGCGCCAACTGCGAGGTTCTCGATGCGCTGGTGGAAGCCAAACGCCAGGGCGACACGGCCGCACATCTGGATGGCACCGCGCAGAAGCTGATGCGCTGGGTGATCGGCCAGAGACGCAATGCCGGTGGCTGGCCCAATAGCCAGGAGAACGTGTTCTGCACCACCGCCATCACGCATTACGCAGAGGTCTATGAGCCGTCCATCCGTCATCTGTCGGCGCATGTAAGCACCCCGCAAGTGCACGACAAACAGTTGGACTTCGCCACGCTCCGCACGCCGGCGCAATCGGTCGCCAGCACGCTGGCCGTTGCCCGGCGCAAACAGCCATTCGATGTGGAACTGGCACACGCTGGCAGTGGCCGGCTGTACTACAACGTGCGCCTGGATTACGCCTTGCCGCCCGATTCGGTGGCCGCCGCCGGTGCCGGCATGACCATCACGCGCCACTACGCCGTGCAGCGCGGCAAAGCGTGGCTGCCAGTGACTGGGGACACGCAACTCGGGCGTGGCGACGTGGTACGCGTCACTCTGGGCGTGGACACGCCCACCGAGCGCCATCACGTGGTGCTGAGCGATCCGCTGCCCGGCACCTTCGAGGCCGTCAACCGGCAACTGGCCACGGCCATGACCACCACACCGCACAAGCAGGACGGCCGCGCGGTGCTGATGTTCGATGCCGGCCCGTGGCCCAACATGTCGGTCACGGTGGGCGGCTTCTACCATCGCGAAACCGCGCTGGACGCGGTGCGCTTCTACGCCGAGGACCTGCCTGCCGGGCACTACACGCTGATTTACGCCGCGCAGGTGATCAGCCCCGGGCAGTTCATCGCCCCCGCGCCGCACATCAAGGCGATCTATCAGCCGGACATCTTCGGCCGCGGCAAGGTGCAGCACATCAAAGTGGCACTACCGGACCAATGACATGCCACACATACGCCGCGTCGGGCGCGTAGGGCGGATCAAGGAACGCCAATGACGGATCCGCCTGCTTGCGGGAACGCTTCACGCAAGAAGGCGGATCCGTCGCCAAGGCTCCTTGATCCGCCCTTATACCTGAGCGCGATGATGCGAATTGACTTTTTACAGGAAGCTCAAGTGCAAAGGCGGCGAATAAGATTTACAGCAGTACTTGCAGCAACCGGGCTGATCGCCGCCACGGTTCTCGCGCTTGCCACCCGGCATGCGCTGATGCCGCTGCCGCGCACACTGCCACCTGCGGCACATGCATCCGTCCTGCAGGCGCTGGCGCGCGACGGTATGCCGCTGAACCGTACCGTGAAGGGACGCTTCAACCGTCTGCAACAACGCCGCGCCTGGCAGATTCCGCACCTGCTGCGGGCCGCCTTCATCGCCTCGGAGGACAAGCGCTACTGGCACCACGGCGGCGTCGACTGGCCAGCGCGCTTCGCCGCGCTGTGGGCCAACCTGCGCGCGGGCCACGTGGTGCGCGGCGCCAGCACCCTCGGCGAGCAGGTGGCACGCATCCTCAAGCCGCGGCCGCGCACCTACTGGAGTCACTGGATCGCCGGATGCGATGCCGACCGGCTGTTGCATCGCTTCGGCCACGCGCAGGTGCTCGCGTTCTATTTGAACCAGGTGCCCTACGGCGGCCGGCGACGCGGCGTGGTGCAGGCTGGCAATTACTATTTCGGCCAGTCGCTGAGCTCGCTCAATCCGGCCGAACAGCTGGCGCTGGCGGTGCTGGTGCGCTCGCCGCAGGAATACGATCCCCGCCGTCATCCGCACGCGCTGCGCCATGCAGTGGACCAGCTGGCCGCGCGCATGCAGCAGCGCGGCGACATCGGCTCCGCCGATCTGGCAGCGATCCGCAATGCCCCACTGACGCCCCATACCCGGCCGTTGGCCGTCGAAGCCGGCCCCTTCGTGGTGTACGCCATGCAGCGCGCAAGGACACTGCATCTGGCGGGGCCCACCATCACGACCACACTGGACCCCGAGCTGGAACGCTTCGTGCAGCGTGCCCTGCGCACTCGCGTGCACGACCTGTCCACCCGGGGCGTGCGCAACGCAGCCGCCATGGTCATCGACAACGCGACGGGCGCCGTGCGCGCCTGGGCGGTGGCACCCATGGAGAACGCCTACGCCATCGACCCGGTCCTGGCGCCGCGCCAGCCCGGCTCCACGCTGAAACCGTTCGTCTACGGCCTGGCCATGCAACGGCTGGGCTGGCAGGCCGACACGATGATCGACGACGCACCGCTCAGCGAACACGTCGGCGCGGGCGTGCACCGCTACCGCAATTACAGCGGCCGCCACTACGGCCCGGTCAGCCTGCGCTACGCATTGGCCAATTCGCTCAACATCCCGGCCATCAAGACGGCGCAGGCGGTCGGCGTGACGCACATCATGGCGCTGCTGCAGCGCCTGGGATTTTCCACCTTCACCAAGAACGCCGAGTTCTACGGCCCCGCGGTGGTGCTGGGCGATGGCGCCGTGCGTCTGTACGACCTGGTGCAGGCCTACGCCACGCTGGCGCGCCATGGCGCATTCCTGCCGCTCAGGGTGCTGCGTCATGCGCCGCAGCCACCCCCGCGGCAGGTGCTGTCGCCAACGGTGACGTCGCTGCTGGGCGACATCCTCGCCGACCCGGAGGCGCGCGCTGCCGAATTCGGCAGCAACAGCGTGCTGGATCTGCCCTGGCCGACCGCGGTCAAGACCGGCACATCCAGCGACTATCGCGACATCTGGACGGTCGGCTTCGACAACCGCTACACCGTGGGCATCTGGATGGGGCGCCTGGCCGGCGGCTCCACCGACCATCTCACCGGTTCCTCCGGTCCCGCCCCGGTGCTGCGGCAGGTCTTTGCCCATCTGCGCGCCAATGCACCCTACGCCGGCCTGTGGCGCAGCCCGCGTCTGCAGTCGTTCCGGGCCTGCGAATGGATCGGCGGCACCGCATGCGTCCAGCGCGACGACTGGCGCCTTCCTGACGCGCGCGCACCCACCACTGCGTCCCGGCGCATCGGCTTCGCCCGCCCCCTGCCGGGTGAAACCCTGGCCATCGACCCGCGCGTGCCACGCAGCGCACAGAGCTACCGTTTTTCCCTGGACACGGCAGGCAGCCGGGTGACGCGGGTCGCCTGGACGCTGGACGGACAACCGCTGGGAACGACGTCGCGCCGCTCCATGAACTGGATGCTGCGGCCCGGATCACATCGCCTGGGCGCACGTGTCTGGCTGCACCACCACGACCATTCGCGCCGCGTTGCACCGATCCGGTTCACGGTGCTGGACGTCGCGCCCACGGCCCATGCGCTTCCAGCCTCAACGCCATAGCCGGAGGCGGTTCAACGCGAGGAGACGTATTTCTCGCGGCGGATGTGCGGTACGCCCATGCCGGCGTCCTTGAGCGTGGCAAAGGCGGCGTCGACCATGTTGGGGTTGCCGCACAGGTAGGCGATGTCGCGCTCGTCGCTGGGTTCCAGCTCCGGCAGGATTTTCTGCACGTATCCCTGGCGATCATGGGCTCGCTTGTCCGGGCGGTCCCCGCGACTGAAACAGGGGTGGAAGGTGAACCCCGGATGCTGGCGGGCGAAGGCCTCGAATTCCTCGCCGTACAGCAGCTCGGTCTCGTTGCGCGCGCCGTACAGCAGTACGAATTCGCACCCGCGCTCGCGCATGGCCGCGCGGATCTGCGGCAGCATGGCGCGGTACGGCGTGACACCGGTGCCGGTGGCGGCCAGCAAATAGCGGGCATTGCTGTCCGTCTCCATCAGGCAGAAGCGACCGTACGGGCCGCTGGCCTCGATGGTGTCGCCTTTCTGCAAGTCACCCAGCAGTTTTGTAGCCGCACCGCCGTCCACGTAGCTGACTGCAATCTCGACCTGCCCGACGCTGGCGGCGCCTTCCTCGCCGACCGTGGCCACCGAATAACTGCGCTTGGTCGGCTTGCCGTCGTCGTAGGCAAAATGCACCTGGATGAACTGGCCGGGGCGGAATTGGAAGGGTTCGCCATCGTCGCGCTCGAACACCAGATGGCGCACGCTGGGGGCCAGCATGAAGCTGTCGACGAGTCGCAATGTGAAGTGATTGGCCATGGATGCTCGACAAGGGAAACAGTAAGTGCGCGGCGCACGTCTTAAGGACGCACCCCAAAGAGCGTTATGATAGAAGGCTATCACCCGGGTTGAAACCTGATGCCGCCGTTCCGGCGGTGCGCCGGCGCTGTGTCGGCGCCGCAGGCAACGCACCCGACAATCCGCTTTCTCCGGTTCCCATTGCCCATGACAGATACTCCCGCGCTGGACATCACCGATCTGAGCAAGACCTACAAGAGCGGCGTCAAGGCGCTCAAGGGCGTCTCGCTGACCGTCAACCAGGGCGATTTCTTCGCTCTGCTGGGTCCCAACGGCGCCGGCAAGTCGACGCTGATCGGCATCATCAGCTCGCTGGTGAACGCCACCTCCGGCGAGGCCCGCGTGTTCGGCCATTCGATCTACAGCAACCGCAGCGCCGCGATGCACGAGATCGGCCTGGTGCCGCAGGAGATCAACTTCAACCAGTTCGAGAAGCCGTTCGACATCTGCGTCAACGAGGCCGGCTTCTACGGCGTGCCGCGCGGCGAGGCCAGGCGGCGGGCGGAAAAGTACCTGAAGGAACTGCGCCTGTGGGACAAGGCCGAGCAGCCCTCGCGCATGCTTTCCGGTGGCATGAAGCGGCGTCTGATGATCGCGCGGGCGATGATGAACGAGCCGCGGCTGCTGATCCTGGACGAACCCACCGCGGGCGTGGACATCGAGATCCGCCGCTCCATGTGGCAGTTCGTCACCGGCATCAACGCGGCCGGCACCACGGTGATCCTGACCACGCATTACCTGGAGGAAGCGGAGCAGCTGTGCCGCAACATCGCCATCATCGACCACGGCACCATCGTGCAGAACACCACCATGAAGGATCTGCTGTCCAAGCTGGACGTGGAAACTTTCGTGCTGGATACCAGCCAGCTTCCGGACGAGCTGCCGCCGGTGAAAGGCATCGACCTGCGCCGCATTGATGATCACACGCTGGAGGCGGACATGGCCCGCGGACACGACCTGAACACAATGTTCCTGGCGCTTTCCGAGCGCGACATCATGGTCACCTCCATGCGCAACAAGGCCAACCGGCTGGAGGAATTGTTCGTGCGCCTGGTGGACAAGGGCAGGAAGGAGACGTCGCAATGAGCCGCGCCGCAGACAACCTGGTCGCGCTGGGCACGATCGTGCGCCGCGAAGTGATGCGCATCACCCGCATCTGGTCGCAGACGCTGATTCCGCCGGCCATCACCATGACGCTGTATTTCGTCATCTTCGGCACGCTGATCGGGCGGCGCATCGGCACCATGCACGGCTTCACCTACATGCAGTTCCTGGCGCCGGGGCTGGTCATCATGAGCGTCATCACCAACAGCTACGGCAACATCACCAGCTCGTTCTTCGGCGCCAAGTTCGGCCGCTACATCGAGGAGATGCTGGTCTCGCCCATGCCCAGCTGGGTGATCCTGACCGGCTACATCCTCGGCGCGATGGTCCGCGGCATCGCCGTGGGCATCATCGTGCTGCTGATTGCGCTGCTGTTCACCCACCTGCATGTCGCGCATCCGCTGATCGCGATCACCACGGTGCTGCTGACCTCGGCGGTGTTCGCACTGGCGGGGTTCGTCAACGCGGTGTTCGCACGCAAGTTCGATGACATCGCGCTGGTGCCGAGTTTCATTCTGACGCCGTTGTCCTACCTGGGCGGCACGTTCTATTCGATCCACATGCTGGCGCAGCCGTGGCGGGACATTTCGCGCTTCAACCCCATCCTGTACATGATCAACCTGTTCCGCTACGGCATCCTGGGCGTCTCGGATGTGAGCATCGGCCTTGGCTACGGCGTCATGCTGACCTTCCTGGTGCTGCTGGCCGGATTCGGCGTGTGGCTGCTGCATCGCGGCATCGGCATGCGCAGCTGACTCGCGGACACGACGAAACAGAACGCGTGCGCCCCGCATCCCGGCGCCCGGCAGAGCTGGCGACTCATGCCGTCTCGAACGGCACTGGATCCCCGCCTTCGCGGCGATGACGGTGGTAAAGCGTCCCGCCCGGAGACAGCCTCGCCGTCGCCGAACATCCGTTTTGGACACATCCGGATCGTTATGGTCGATGTCACGCAAAGCGCTACCATGGATCGATCCGGCAACACTCCGGATACATGCCCCCGAAGCGACCGCCCCCTGCCCATGCCCGCCGTTCCCGTCACCACCCGTCCCGAAGCCCTGCTGCCGCCGTTGCGCGAGCGCGGCTTCGCCTTCGTGGACGGGGCCGACCTGAAACCGGCATTGCTGCGCGCCGGCGCGCTGGATGACTGGCAGGCGTTCGCCGCCAGCTGGAACGACCTGGAGGTGGATACCTACATGGCCGACCGCGGCCGTTATCGCCGTCGCCGCCACGCGGTCTTTGCCGCCACTCGCGAAGACGGCATCACCGCGCAGCCGCGCCAGCCGCACTACCAGAGCCTGGACTACAACCGCCTCAACGGCGGCGTGGAACGCTGGTACGAACCGATCGCGGCCGAGCTGTGCAACGGCCCCAGTCTGCGCACCATCGTTGGCTATGCACATCACCTGTTCGGCGAGCTGGCACCGCAGATCGGGCGCTGGCACATCGAGGTGCACCAGTTCCGCATCGAGGCGCAACGCGGCCAGGCCGGACAACCCACACCCGAAGGCGTGCACCGTGACGGCGTCGACTATGTACTGGTGCTGCTGATCGACCGCCACAATGTCGACAGCGGCACCACCACCATCCACCAGCCACACGGTGCCGAGCTGGGCAGTTTCACGCTGACCCATCCGTTCGATGCCGCCCTGGTGGACGATGCCCGTGTCTGCCACGGCGTCACGGCAGTTGATGCCCACGACCCGGACACGCCAGCCTGGCGCGACGTTCTCGTTGTCACTTTCCGTCGTGCCTGAGAAGAACCGGCAGGCACTGCCCGCCGGCTCCTCGCACAACATCCAGTCGCGTAGGGCGGCTCAAGGAGCGCCAGCGACGGAGCCGCCTGCTTGCGGTAGACGTCCCCAACTTCAGGCAAGCAGGCGGATCCGTCGCGTTGCTCCCGACCGAAGCCCCACAGGGATTTCCTTCGGTCAGAAATCCCCTTGCGGGATTGATCCGTCCTACGCGTGCATGGCCACGACGACTGGCCTATGCAGGCAGCGCCCGACAGGTCTATCTTCGACAGTTCAACCATGTCGAGGGAGAGGGTCGATGTCGCGTCTACGTTCCTGGCCGCTGGCCATCGCAGTGGTGTCCGCATTCGCCTGCAGCGCGCACGCGCAGCAGGCCGCCGCGCCGGCTTATCCGCAGCCGCACCGCGACACCATTGTCGACAACTACTTCGGCGACAAGGTGCCGGCGCCGTACCAGTGGATGGAAAAGCTGGACAACCCGCAATTGAAAACCTGGGTGGCGAAGGAAAATGCGCTCACCGCCAAACGCATCCAGGCCATCGACTCGCGCGGCTGGATCCATCAGCGCCTGACCCAGTTGCAGAACGTGCCGCACGAAAGCGTCCCCTTCCAGGCGGGCAAGATGCTGTTCTACAGCCGCAACACCGGCCTGCAGGACCAGAGCGTGCAATTCGTGAAGAATGGACCGAACGGCAAGGCGCGCGAGCTGCTGGATCCCAACACGTTGTCGAAAGACGGCAGCATCGCCCTGCTCAGCTGGCAGCCGTCCGATCACGGCAAGCACGTTGCCTACGGCCTGTCGCAGGGCGGTTCGGACTGGGAAACGCTGCACGTGCTGGACACCGCCAGCGGCAAGACCATGGACGACGCCATCCACTGGGTGAAATTCTCCGGCATCTCCTGGACCGCCGACGGCAAGGGCTTTTTCTATTCGCGCTACCCCAGGCCGCCCAAGGGCCAGGCGATCGCCGACAAGGTGAAGGTGCAGTCGCTGTATTACCACCGCCTGGGCACGCCGCAGAGTGCGGACACGCTGATCTACACCAATCCAAAACTGGATGAGTGGGTGGTCAGCGGCCAGGTGTCCGAGGACGGGCGCTTCCTCTTCGTCGTGCTCAACCACGGCACATCCAGCAACAACCGCCTGTATATCGCCGATCTGGGCAAGGGTGCGCATCCGCACATCAAGGCCCGTCTCAAGCCCGCCTTCACCGACGACAACGCGGAATACCAGCCGGTGGGCCATATCGGCAACACCATTTACATGCTGACCACGCTGCATGCCAAGCGCGGGCGCATCGTCGCCTTCGACGCCGACACGCCGGCGCCGGCACACTGGACCGTGATCGTGCCGCAGGGCAAGAGCGTGATCCAGGGCGCGCAGATGGCCGGCGGCAAGCTGCTGGTCAACCGGCTGGTGGACGTCAAGAGCAAAGTCGGCATCTACACGCCCCAGGGCCGGAAAACCGGCCAGCTGCCCACACCCACGCTGGGCACGGTGGGCGGCATCGAATCGCACAATGATCGCGACACCGTGTATTACGCCTTCACCTCGTTCCTGTATCCGGGCGAGGTGTATCGCTACGACATCGCCAGCGGCAAGAGCAGCACGTTCTTCAAGCCCAAGGTGCCGTTCGATGCCTCCAGGTACCAGACCAGACAGGTGTTCTACCACTCCAAGGACGGCACCCGCGTGCCGATGTTCATCACCTACCGCAAGGGCATGAAGCTGGATGGCAGCCACCCCACGCTGCTCTACGCCTACGGTGGCTTCAACATTTCCATCACCCCCAGCTTCTCCAACACGCTGCCCACCTGGCTGGAGATGGGCGGCATCTACGCCGTGGCCAACATCCGCGGGGGCGGCGAATACGGCCAGGCCTGGCATCACGCGGGCATGCTGGGCAACAAGCAGAACGTGTTCGACGATTTCGCCTGGGCCGCGAAATACCTGGTCAAACACAAGTACACCAGCACGCCGCACCTGGGCATCGAGGGCTACTCCAATGGCGGGCTGCTGGTCGGTGCATCCATCACCGAGCACCCCGGGCTGTTTGGCGCCGCCTACGCCGGTGCGGGCGTGCAGGACATGCTGCGCTACCAGAAGTTTTCCGGCGGCGCGTTGTGGTCCCCCGAATACGGCACCTCGGACAAGAAGAAGGATTTCGCCTGGCTGATCAAGTTCTCGCCGGTGCAGAACGTCAAACCCGGCACCTGCTATCCGCCCACCATCCTCACCACCGCCGACCACGATGACCGCGTGGTGCCCAGCCATACCTACAAATTCGCCGCCCGCCTGCAGCACGCGCAATCGTGCGCCAACCCGATCCTGCTGCGCGTGGATACGCAGACCAGCCACAACTACATGCCCACCAACAAGCGCATCGACCGTTCGGTGGACGTGCTGGCATTCATGGCGAAACATCTGGGGGCATCGGCCCCGAAGGCGACAGGCACGCACTGAATCGTCGCACCGGAGGCCGGGTTCATGCATTGTGCCATCGGTGAACCCGGCCCCGATGCGGCACTGCCTGCGCCTATCGACGGCCCCGCCCACCGGTGGGGGAGACGCCCCTGCCTTCGTTTTTCGCAGCGATTGCGCCACACTCCCCGCAAACCGTACCAATTCATACGCGCGACCGTATCCTTGCCACTCGCGCATCCCGGTCGGAGAGGCAGCCATGCCCGATGCATCCAGCCAGCACCCCGTCTATCAGAGCTGGTCCATCGACAGCCGCCGCTGGCGCCATTACCGGCCGCGCGACAGCGACATCATCATTGGCACCTATCCCAAATGCGGCACCACATGGATGCAGCGGATCGTGGACCTGCTGGTCTTCCAGTCGCCGCAGCCCCGGCCCATCAACGAGGTGTCGCCCTGGATCGACGGGCGCGTCATGGCCCCCATGCACGAGGTGATGCAGCGGCTCGACCGACAGGTACATCGCCGCTTCATCAAGAGCCACGTACCGTTCGATGCGCTGCCGCATCACGACCCGGTGCGCTACATCCATGTCGCCCGGGACGGGCGCGATGCCTGCATGTCCTATTTCAACCACTGCTCGGCGTTCACGCCGGAGATGTATGCACGTCAGGACGCGGCGGCCGCGGACATGGGCGCACCGGCACCGCGCTGCCCGGACGATGTGCGCGTGTTCTTCCACAACTGGCTGACCCGGGGCGTGCAGCCGGGCAGCAGTGACGGTTATCCCATCCTCTCGTTCTTCAACTTCGAAACGACGTGGTGGGCGGCGCGTACTCGCGACAATGTGCTCCTGGTGCACTACAACGACCTGAAGGCCAACCTCGACGGGGAAATGCGGCGCATCGCGCGATTCCTGTCGATCGAACCGGACCCGGCCGTCTGGGATGCGCTGGTCGCGGCGGCGACGTTCAACACGATGAAAGAGGACAGCGATGCACTGCTGCCCAAGGCCGGCACGATCTTCGAAGGCGGCGCGCGCCGCTTCATCTACAAGGGCGTGAACGGCCGCTGGCACGGCAAGATCCCGCCGCAAGATCAGGCGCTGTACGCGCAGAAAGCGGCGGCGCGCTTCACGCCAGGCCTGGCACGCTGGCTGGAGAACGGGCGGCTGGTCACCAGCGATCCAGAGGTCGCGCCGGATTGACAGGGCGCGGCGCCGGAGGGGCCGGTCACCGGGCCCCGGAACGGGACATGCCCGCACATCCACTGGATGGCCATGGTCGTCATGGCATCGCATGATCGTCGACGCCGGGCCGCCATTCATCGCGATGCCTTTAGGCTGGGAGACAGGATCGACGCACCGGAGGCAGCATGCGAACGGCACTTGTGACGGGCGGCAACCGCGGCATCGGCCGCGCCATCGTGGAAGGACTGGCGGCATCGACCGACATGCGCGTGTTGCTGGGCGCACGCGATCTGGATGCGGGCCGCGAGGCGGCGGCACGTATCGATGGCGAGGTGGAGGCGGTCCACCTGGACCTGGCCGAACCGGAGGCCCTGGCGGAACAGATCGGAACCGTACGCGAACGGCATGGGCCCATCGACGTGCTGGTCAACAACGCCGGCATCCTGGAACCCGGCAACCTGCTGCAGGTACCGACCGAGGCACTGGATCGCGCCGTGCGCGTGCACGTCGCCGCACCCAACCAGCTGATCCGCACCCTGGCGCTGGACATGATCGAACGCGAGTACGGCCGCATCGTCAACCTGTCGTCCGGCTGGGGCGCGTTTGCCGAGGGCCTGACGGGGCCCGGTGCCTACGCCGTCAGCAAGGCGGGCCTGAATGCACTGACGCTGTCCTGGTCGCAGGCGCTGCCGGACAACGTGAAGATCAATGCCATGTGTCCGGGCTGGGTACGCACCGACATGGGCGGCGCGGATGCCGACCGCTCGCCCGAGGAGGGTGCCGACACCGCCATCTGGCTGGCCACGCTGCCCGATGGCGGCCCCAGTGGCGGATTCTTCCGCCGCCGCAAACGCATCGACTGGTAGTTTCCCGCGCCCGCGCGGCAGCGGATTTTGACGCCGTCTCGACACCGGCAGGCGCATGGTCGGGCAATGACATCGGACCACAGCACTGCAAAACCGTTTCCCGTCTCCAAGGAGGGGTCGGATCTTCTGACCGACCCGCTGCTCAACAAGGGCACCGCGTTCTCCGAGGAGGAGCGCGACACCTTCGCACTGCACGGCTTGCTGCCGCCCCACCAGGGCACCCTGGACGAACAGGTCGAACGCCGTCTGGCGGCGGTGCGCGAGCTGGATCAGGACCTGCAGAAATACCTGCAGCTGCGCAGCCTGCAGGACGCCAACGAGACCCTGTTCTACGCCCTGCTGGAACGCAACCTGGAAGAGATGCTGCCGCTGGTGTACACACCGACGGTGGGCAAGGGCTGCGAGGAGTTTTCCCGCTACTGGCATTATCCGCGCGGCCTGTTCGTGGGCTATCCGCACCGCGAGCGCATCGATGCCATGCTGGCACACGAACGTTTCGACAATGTCGCGGTGATCGTCGTCAGCGACGGCGAGCGCATCCTCGGGCTGGGCGATCAGGGTGCCGGCGGCATGGGCATCCCCATCGGCAAGTTGTCGCTGTACACCGCCTGTGCCGGCATCGATCCGGCCACCACGCTGCCGATCCTGCTGGATACCGGCACCGACAACCAGGACCGCCTGGACGACCCGCTGTACATCGGCTGGCGGCACGAACGCATCCGCGGTGAGGAGTACGATGACTTCGTCGACGCCTTCATCGAGGCGGTGAAAAAGCGCTGGCCGCACGTGCTGCTGCAGTTCGAGGATTTCGCGCGGCCCAACGCGCTGCGGCTGCTGGAGCGCTATCGCGATCAGCTGTGCACCTTCAACGACGACGTGCAAGGCACCGCGGCCGTGGCCGCCGGCACGCTGCTGGCCGCGGCACGCGCCAACGATACCGGGCTCAAGGATCAGACCGTGGTGATCTTCGGCGCCGGGTCCGCCGGCTGCGGCATCGCCCGGCTGCTGCTGCACATGATGATCGATGAAGGCCTGTCCGAGGATGAAGCCCGCTCGCGCTTCTACGCGCTGGACAAGCCGGGGCTGCTGCTGGAGGACAATGACGACCTGGAGGATTTCCAGAAACCCTTCGCGCGACCGCGTTCGGACGTGGCGGACTGGGACGGCGTCGATGGCGACCGCATCGACCTCATCGACGTGGTGCGCAACGCCGGGCCCACGGTGCTGCTGGGCGTGTCCGGCCAGCAGGGGGCATTCGACGAGGACGTGATCCGCTGCATGGCCGATCAGGTGGACCAGCCCATCGTCCTGCCGCTGTCCAACCCCGAGTCCAATTGCGAAGCCACGCCCCAGGATGTCATGGACTGGACCGACGGCCGCGCACTGATCGGCACCGGAAGCCCGTTCGATCCGGTCAAGGTGGACGGCAAGGAATTCACCGTCGACCAGACCAACAATGCCTACATCTTCCCCGGCGTCGGCCTGGGTGTGCTGGCCGTGAAGGCCAAACGTGTCAACGACGCCATGTTCGCCGCGGCCGCGCGCGCGCTGAGCGAGGCCCACGATGTGGACCCGGACGGACCGGCCAACCTGCTGCCGCCCATCGACAAGCTGCGCGACGTGGCCCGGCGTATCGCCATCGCCGTGGCCAGGCAGGCCTGCAGGGACAGCCTCTGTGGCGACGGCATCGACGAGGACCGGATCGAATCGCTGGTGGACGCACGCATGTGGTCGCCCACCTACCGGCCCTTCACCCGGGCCAACGACTGACCTGCCGCGCCTGGATCCGGATCAATGCGAGCCCGCCGCCGCAGCGCCCTTCGCCGCAGCTGACGCGCCCTGCTGGCTGGCTCTCTTCCTCGAATTGGCGGGGACGGGAGTCTGCGGCGTTCGGCTGGGCGCGGATGCCTGCGGAACGTTGTGCACACGGATCGGTTGCAAGGACTGGAACTGGTCCTGATAGTCGTTGGTGACCCGGCGCGCATCGGCGCTGTTGGCAATCACGCGCGGCGTGATCAGCACCAGCAGCTCGGTACGGTTGCGGTTGTGGTCGGTGCTGCCGAACAGGCGCCCCAGGAGCGGAATACGGTTGAGAAACGGAATGCCGGAATCGGTGTTGTTGTCATTCTGCTGGATCAGTCCACCCAGCATCACCGTCTGTCCGCTCTGTACCGCCACCTGCGTGGCCAGTTCGCGCTTGTCGATGGGGAAGTTGCCGTACTGGTCCACCTGCCCCGGCTTGCTCACCACCTGATCCAGCGCCAGGTACACCAGCCCGCCCGGGTTGACCCGCGGGCGCACCTGCAGGATCACGCCCGTGTCCTTGTACTGCACCGATCCCAGCGTGTTGATGGCGCCGCTGCCGCTCCCCGTGGTGACGCCGTTGATGCCCGGCGTGAAATAGGTCTGATTGACGGGAATCTGCGTGCCCACCTGGATCATTGCATCCTGGTTGTTCATCACCACCAGTGACGGCGCCGACAGGATCTTGGTGTTGCCGTTGGTCTCGATGGCATGTACCGCAGCCTGCAGGTTGTTGCCGATGAACGAGTAGAACAGGGCATCGTTGCCACTGTATTGCAGGCCGCCCTGCCCCAGGCCCAGCTTCTGCTCGGCACTGACGTCGCCGAAGCCACCCGGGGGGTTGGAACTGCCCACGACATTGTTCTCCAGATACCACTGCACGCCGAGGCTGAACTTGCCGACAAGGCTGACCTCCAGGATCCGCGTCTCGATCTGCACCTGCAGCGGCACCACGTCCAGCCGCCGGATGGCCGACTGCATCTGCGCCCACTGCGACGGACGACAGCGCACCATCAGCTGGTTGTTCTCGTCCACGGCGGTAATGCTGATGCCGTTGCCGCCATTGCCGTTGCTCCCCGGGGCGGCCGAAACGGCGCCACCGCCACCACCACCGGAAGGCGGAGGCCGCCGCGGCGGCAGACCCACGCTGTCGTTGGTGCCGTTGCCCGAGCCACTGCCCAGGCCGCCATTGCTGTCCGAACCGAAATCACTCCCCTTGGACATGCCGGACGCGCCATTGCGCGATGCGCCACCCAGCCCGCCCCCGTTGCTGCCCAGCGTCGAACCATTCAGGCCGGGGCCGACGCCGCCGCCCGTATCCGCGCCCCCGCCACTGGATGCGCCGGGGTTGTAGATCTGGTTCAGATAGCTGGCCAGATAGGTGGCCTGCACGTTCTTCACGTCATACACGTACAGCTGCGGCTGATTGCCGCCGCCGCGGTCGATGCGATCGATCCATTGATGCACTTCGCGCAGATAGTCCGGTTGCGGGCTGATGACCACGATCGAATTGGTGCGCTCGATGGGGATGAACCGCACCATGCCGGCCAGCGGCGTGCTGCCCTTGGCGCCGAACAGCTTCTGGAGCTGCGGCATCAGCTGATCGACGTTGGCCCGCTGCAACCCGAACACCCCCACCGACATGCCCTTGAGCCAGTCCACATCGAAGGTCTGGATGGTGCGCTGGTAGTTGTCCAGTTGCGATGCCGTGCCCGCCATGACCAGCACATTGCGGTTGGGGTCCACCAGCAGGAATGCATCCTTGGTGGCGAACGGCTGCAGCAGCTTCTTCATCTCCGGCGCCGAGACGTAATGCAGCTGGAACAGCCGCGTGCTGAAGCCGTTGGCCGGCGGCGTGGCCCCCAGGCTCGGGGTCAGGTTGCCGGCCACGGCCTGTTTGGAGGGCAGCACCAGATAACGCCCGTCCTTCTTCACCAATGCGTTGCCGGTCCATGACAGCAGCGTCTCCAGGATCGGCAGCGCCTGCGCCCGCGCCACCGGTTGTGCGGTGGAGAAGGTGACATTGCCATCGACGTTGGGCGCGATGGCGTAGCTGGCATGCAGGAAATCACCGAGGATGGCCTTGACCACCGCCTGCACCGGCTGATTCTCGAAGTTGAACGTCACATCGCCCTTGGCGCTGCTTGCGCCACCGGACTTCGGGCCGCGGATATTGTGCACGAACACGCCGTTGCCCAGGCTGATCTGGCCCTTCGTGGACTTGGGCGTGGAGGTGGTCGGACGCAATGGCTGCCGGGCCGGGGGCGGCGGCGGCAGTTCGGTCCCCGCCACGGCTTCGCGCTGCAGCGCGTCACTGTCCCTGGGCTGCGGAAATGTGGAGCATCCGGCCATGACCAGTGCCAGCGCGAGAATGAGAAGTTGCTGCAATCGGCTCATGAACCATCTCCGTCTTTGTCGCGACGCGCACGCCGCTGGCGGCGCATCTTTTTGATGCGGGCCTTGATCGCCTGCATGCGCGTGTTGTTGTTTTGTGCGGCGGCCGTGCCATCGTGCGACGAGGCCGGCGCAGGACGCGCCGGGCGCATGGTCAGCTGCGAATGGCTGCGCGCCGGAGGCGTGTGGTTCGCAGGGGAACCCGCGGAAGCGGCCCGCGCGGAGCGGGCATTTGGATTCGGCTGGACGGCCCCCTGGCCCTGCCCCCCCGGCACCTTGAGCACCAGCGTGGTGCGCTTGCCACCATCGACGAAGACCGCCTGGCGTGGCTTGAGGTCATGCAGCACCCAGTTGCCGTTGGGCACCGCGGCGCCCTCGCGCACACGGATATCGCGCCCGGCCTTGCGGTCATGCATCAGCGCCATGTGCAACCCCGGTGTCAGGATGATCCCGGTCAGTTGCAGATCCCCCAGGCTGACGCGCTGGCCATTGGCATTCCCGCTCGTTGGCACAGGTTGACGTGCCTGGTTGAACAGCGGCCGCTGCCACACCACGGCGTAGGCAGCCAGTGGCTGCGTACGCGTCTGTGGGGCCGTCACCGACGCAGCCAGCGCCGTGACACGCGGCGAGGATTTTGGTCGCCCCCAGTGCACGGACGTGCCCACGCCGGATGCCATCGTCGCCAGGAGCGCTGCGGCCAGAACGCAGGCCCCGGCCAGGAACGGCGTCAGGCGACGCTGATCGGCAGCATTCATGCCCCCCGCCCCGCATGGGCCGATGCAGTGGTCACGTCCGGACGCATATACCCCGACAGCGTGAATTGCACTTCCAGCGGCTGCAGCCCGCCGTGCGGCAACGGCACCGGATTGCGGTAGGCACTGAAGCTGCCGATGAACAGGTCCGGATGCCCGGTTTCCAAGGCATACAGCACCTCGGCCAGCGGCCGCATCTGGCAGCGCAGACTGATGTTGACGCTGACCTTGCGATAGCGCCGCTGCGTGTCATCAGTGTCCGGGACCGCCATTTTCTGGCTGATGTCGCAGCCGCCGTCCTGCTTGTGCGCGGCCACGGCGGCGACCACGTGCTGCATCAGGCCGGCAGAGGCCGCACTGGGATCGGACTGCGCCAGAAACGCATGGCTCGCCGCCTGCCCCCTGGCCAGGCCCGCCAGGCGTTTCTCCAGGGCCGGCCGCTCGGCGATGAGCGCGCTGTACCGGTGTTGCTGCCGGCGCAACTCGCGCATCTGCGCCGAGATGCGCAACTGCGGCGCCACGAACCAGCCATGCAGTAGCAGCACATAGGCAAGCCCCAGCACCAGCAGGGCCAGCGCCACTGCCGCAATGCGGCTCTCAAGGGGACGAAGACGCATGCGCCGCCTCCTTGCCTGCATCGGTCCCCGGCGCCTGCACCTGCGCCGTCATGAAGAATCGCTCCTTGCCGGTGTCCGGATCGGTCTGGATGGCCCCCTGGAACCCCGGTTCCTGCAGCAGCGGCGATGCCTTGAGCAGATCGATCAGCCGGGACGCCTGCGGGCTCTGACCCTGCATGCCGACATGACCGTCCTCGTCGATGGTGAAGCGCTGCAGCCACGTATCGTCGGGCAGGCGCCTGGTCACGCTCTCCAGCACTGCCAGCACCGTGGGTGATGTCGCCCGTTTGCGCGCCAGGAAACCCGCAGCGGTATTGCTTGCGGTCAGCTGCTTGCGCAGGGCCGCCACCTTCACCGCCTGCGTGCGCAGCACGGCCACGTGGTGCTGCATGTGCGCCAGCGCCTGCTCCCGGTTGTGCACCCACAGCGCCATGCCGGCGACCAGAAGCAACAGGGCGGCGCCTGCCAGCGCCAGGTTGAGGCGACGCCGCCGATTGATACGGTGGGGCCGACGTTCGGCAGGCAGCAGGTTGAACCCGGCGCGCTCCAGTCCTGTAGCGGTATCCCTCGCATCGATCGCATCGACGGCATCCACCGCGATGCCCATGGTCCGCAGCCGCTGCAGCAACGGCTCCAGCCGCGCGCGCGGCACGACCAGCAGATCGACCCCCACCTGGCCATCCGGCGCCCGCCCGCTGTCTTCACGGACGTCGTAATACACATCGGCGGCACGAAACGGCGTCTGCCGATCCATTTCAAACGCCACCACGTCGTTCAATCGCTCCAGCGCCGCCTCCGGCAACAACAGTCGCCGCCGCAGAACGTCGCCGCGGGGCAGGCACAGCAGCAGATGCAGATCTTCGCTGGCCGTCTCCTGAGCGGCCTGCAGTAGCGCCTCCCTGATCAGCGATGCGCCCATCCGCGTGTCGATGCGCACCAGCGCGTCGGCGTGGCCGGAGCGGTACACGCACAACTGGTCGCCCTCCAACACCAGCATGCGCCACTGGCGGCCACGGTCCAGCCAGCCGCGCAGGCGGCGTGGCAGGCACGCGCGCAGCTCGCGCGTCCACCACGCCAGAAAACCGGGCAGGGGCGTCCGTCGCCAGCTTCGCCGCAGGCGGTTCACCCCTGGTCGCCATGTCTGGTTCAAGAAGCTCAATCGCCTCCCCACTCGCACCCGTGGCGCCGCGGCCCGCAAACAGAGCGGACACTATGCGCGTCAGCGGTCTTTTTCGCCACTTGCCGGCATCGCTGCAGTGCCGCCAGCGACAGCTTCATCAAGCCATACGGACAGCGGACATACGTCTGAAATTCCCGCCGACAATACATCAGGATCCGGAACCTCGTCGCTTCACGCGATGTGTCGGCGTTGCGTGCCACGGATCGTCCGGCCAGGGATGCTTGGGATAGCGCCCCTTGAGCTCGCGACGCACCTCCGGATAGGTGCGCTCCCAGAATCCGGCCAGATCCTGGGTCACCTGGATCGGGCGGCCGGCGGGTGACAGCAGGTGCAGTGTAACCGCCACCCGGCCGCCTGCCACCCGTGGCGTATCGGCCAGACCGAACAGTTCCTGCAGCTTCACCGCCAGCACCGGCGGTGAGCTGTCGGCATAGACCAGCTTGCGTGTCATGCCGCTGGGCACGGTCAATGCTTCCGGCGCCTGTGCATCGAGTTCGCGGCGTTGTGCGTAATCCAGCAATGCGGCCAGCGCCTGCGACACCTCGGCCGGGCGCAATGCGCCCAGTCTGCGTTTGCCGCTCAGCCATGGCGCAAGCCATGCGTCCAGCGTGGCCAGCAGTGCGGCATCGGAGACATCGGGCAGCCCCAGCTCCGGCATCCAGCCGCGCAATGCCAGGATGCGGCTGCGCAGGTGGCGGGCCGCATCGCTCCACGGCAGCACCTCCAGGCCGGCCTCGCCGATCCGCTGCAGCAGTGCCGGCAACGCATCCCCGGCGCGCACCGGCACACTGTGGCGCGACAACAGCAGGGCCTCGAAATGGCGCTCCTGAAAGGCCTCGACGGCTTCGCGGTGCGCATTCCAGCGTACCGTGCGGCACTCGCTGAAGCGGTGCGGATAATCGCGTTCCAGGACGGCGGGATTGAATGGCGCGGCCGCCAGCATCAGGCTGTCACGCGCCTCCAGTTGCAGGTCCAGCGCCACCAGCCACGGTTCGCCCTGCAGGGCCGTTGCCTCATGCAAGCGGGCACCGCGCCCATTGCTCAACTGATAGCGCAGCGGCTGGCCATCGACCTGACGCGCCAGGCGGTCCGGAAACGCGTGCAGCAGCAGGTCGCCCACCGCGTGGGCATGCGGCGTGGCATTGACGGCGTGGCGCACCCCGAGACGTTGCCGCCAGCCGCGCGCAGTGCGCTCGATGGCGGCCAGGGCGCCGGCATCGCCGGCATGGCCACCCCGCGCGCCGCCACTGCGCCAGGCATGCAACGCGGCCAGGCGTGCACGGAAATCATCGCTGCGATGCTCTGCACCGCGCAGCGGGGAGCGTGCCTCCAGCAGCGCCAGCAGGTCCGCCATCAGCGCCTGCTGCGCAGCAGGCGCGCGCATCACAGCCGCCGCCAGGCGCGGCGGCGCGCCCAGTGCATGCATGCGCCGTCCCGCTGGCGTGATGCGCCCGTCCGCGTCCAGTGCCCCGAGGCGCTGCAGCAGCTCGCGCGCCTGCGCCATGGCAGCGGCGGGCGGCGCATCCAGCCACGCCACGTCGGCATCGCCCCAGGCGGCCAGTTCCAGCGCCAGTCCGGACAGGTCGGCATGCACGATGTCCGCCACCCGCGCGACCCTCAGCCGCGTGCTCTGCGACCACAGCCGATAGGCCATACCAGGCGCCACGCGACCGGCGCGGCCAGCCCGCTGGTCGGCCGAGGCCTGCGAGATCATCTGCGTGTCCAGCCGCGTGAAACCGGTATTGGGATCGAAGCGGGGCACACGTGCCAGACCGCTGTCGACCACCACGCGAATGCCCGGCAAGGTGACGCTGGATTCGGCCACGTTGGTGGCCAGGATCACCCGGCGCATCCCCGCAGCCGCCGGTGCCAGGGCCGCGCGCTGCGCGGCCACCGGCAACGCGCCGTGCAGCGGCAGCACCTCCACCGACTCCGGCAGACCCGCCAGCAGACGCTGTACCTGCACGATCTCGCGCCGCCCCGGCAGAAACACCAGCACGTCGCCATCATGCTCGGCCAGCGCCTGACGCACCGTACGCGCCAGATGCGGCAACGGCTCTTCACGTGGCCGCGCCGGTGGATGCGCAATCTCCACCGGAAAGCTGCGTCCCGGACTGGCCAGCCGCGGCGCATCCAGCCACTGCGCCACGCGCGCGCCGTCCAGCGTGGCCGACATCACCAGCAGCCGCAGGTCCGCGCGCAACCCTTCCTGCACCTGCCGCGCCAGAGCCATGCCCAGATCACCCGCCAGATGTCGCTCATGGAATTCATCGAACACCACGGCGCCGACGCCGCGCAGTTCCGGATCGTCCTGGATCTGCCGCGTCAGCATGCCCTCGGTCACCACCTCGATCCGCGTGGCGGCACTGACCTGCGATTCGAAGCGGATGCGGTACCCCACCGTGCGGCCCACCGGCTCACCCAGCTGCTGCGCCATGAATTCGGCCGCGGCGCGCGCGGCGATGCGGCGCGGCTCCAGCAGCACGATCCGTTGCCCACCCAGCCAGTCGGCATCCAGCAGCGCCAGCGGCACCTGCGTGGTCTTGCCCGCACCCGTGGGCGCCTCCAGCACCAGGCGATTGCTGCGTGCCAGCGCCTCGCCGATGCGCGGCAGCAGTGACGTGATGGGGAATTCAGCGGCCATGACGCGGGAATGGTACAGGTGGGGCTTTCGATGCGGAGACTCCTGCCCCGTCGCACCGCAGCCGACAGGCTGCGACAATGTGCGCTTCATGCCACCGGAACAATGCATGCAACTGATCGACATTGGCGCCAACCTGACGCACGATTCTTTCGACCATGACCTGGAGGCGGTGCTGGAACGTGCCCATGCGCACGATGTGGTGCAGATGATGGTCACCGGCGCCAGCCTCGAGGGCAGCGAAGCGGCGCTGACACTGGCGCGCGCGCACCCGCGCATCCTGCACGCCACCGCGGGGGTGCATCCGCACCACGCCATCGACTACGACGATGCCACCGATGCGCGGCTGCGCGAGCTCGCCGGTGCGCCCGAGGTTCGCGCCATCGGCGAAACGGGACTCGATTACCACCGCAATTATTCGCCACGCGACGTGCAGCGCCGCGCGTTCGAGCGCCAGATGGCCATCGCCGCGGAGCACGCCATGCCGCTCTTCCTGCACCAGCGCGACGCACATGCTGACTTCCTGGCGCTGCTCAAGCCGATGCGCGACAAGGTGCCGGCCGTGGTGGTGCACTGCTTCACCGACACCCGCGACGCGCTCACCGACTATTTGGATCTGGATTGCCACATCGGCATCACCGGCTGGCTGTGCGACGAACGCCGCGGCACGCACCTGCGTGAGTTCGTGCGCGAGATTCCCGCAGACCGCTTGATGATCGAAACCGATGCGCCCTACCTTCTGCCGCGCACCGTGCGGCCGCGGCCCTCGCACCGGCGCAACGAGCCGATGTATCTGCAGCATATCTGCGAGGAGCTGGCCCGCGACCGCAACGAGGATCCCGAAACGACCGCTGCGCACACCGCCGCCACGGCGCGTGCGTTCTTCGGTTTGCAGCCGGTCTGACCGCGCCGGCCTCGCCGCAAACCCTGCCGCAGGAGGATTCTGCGCCCGGTGCGCGCGGAAACGAGACCCGGCACGCATCCGCCAGCGGGGGTGATACCGCAAGGCGTGTGCGTGGCGAGGCATCGAGGCTTGCACCTGGCCTGACTGGTGCAGTATCGCGACGGCGTCAGGTCCCGGGCGGTGTGCCGCGGGCCTTCGCCGCCCGCGATGGGCACAGCCCGGGTGACACGGCGGGCACACGCGACTCGCAATGCATCAATCGATCACCCGGGTCTGCCCCGGTTCCAGTCCATCCAGGGCATGATCACCGACTGCCAGACGCACCAGGCGCAACGTGGGCAAACCCACAGCGGCAGTCATGCGGCGCACCTGGCGGTTGCGACCTTCGCGCAATGTCATTTGCAGCCAGCTGGTGGGGACCGTCTTGCGAAAACGCACCGGTGGATCGCGCGGCCACAGCCAGCCCGGAGCCCCGGCCTCGAGCGTGACGCCGGCGGGGCGGGTGAGGCCATCCTTGAGGAGCACGCCGCGGCGCAATTGCATCAGCGCAGCGGCGCCCGGAACGCCCTCGACCTGCACCAGATAGGTCTTGGAGCGCTTGTGCCGCGGGTCGGTCAGACGATGCGCCAACGCCCCGTCGTCGGTCAGCAGCAGCAGGCCCTCACTGTCACGGTCCAGCCGCCCGGCCGCATAGACGCCTTTCTGCGCCACATAGTCGGCCAGCGTGGCGCGCCCGGCGGGGTCCGTGAACTGGCACAGCACGCCGTACGGCTTGTTCAGGGCGATCAACATGACGGACCGAAGGCGCCCGCGCGCTCCTGCGAGACGATCACTGGCTGGCGGCAGTCCCGGCAGCAGCGGCGCTTGCGGAGCGTGCCGCCGCCGGTTTCAGGAAACGCAATGTCATGCGATCGGATTCGCCGATGGCCATGTACTTGGCCTTGTCCTTGTCGCCTCGCGCCAGGGTCGGCGGCAGTGTCCACACGCCCTTGGGATGATGATGGTCATCCTTCGGATTGGCGTTGATCCCGCTCTTGCCGTCGAGCTTGAATCCGGCGTCCTCGGCCAGCTTGATCATGTAGGCCTGCGGCAGATACCCGGAATGCCTGACCTCGGCCGGGGTGGCATCGGCATCGGCGCGGTGATCGACCACGCCCAGCACGCCGCCGGGCTTGAGCACCGTGTAGAACGCCTTGAACATCGCCGGGGCGGTGCCGGCGTCGGTCCAGTTGTGCGCGTTGCGGAAGGTCAGGACGCGGTCTGCGCTGCCCGGCGCACCGAACGTCGGGTTGCGCGGGTCGAACTCGATCAGGCGCGCCTTGCCGAAGGGCCGGGGGTGGGCGGCGAACCGTGCTTTCAGCGCCGCCGCGTCGCGCGCCGCCTCCTTGCCCGAATCCGGCGCCACCATCGCGCCGATATACGTGCCGTTGTCCTTCAGGAACGGCGCCAGGATGGCGGCATACCAGCCACCGGCGGGTTCGATCTCGATCACCGTCATGTCCGGGCGCACACCGAAAAACTGCAGTGTCCTGATGGGATGCCGGTAGCGGTCGCGCGCCTTTTCCGCCGGGGTCCGCCAGTCGCCCGCGAGAATCTGCGCCAACTTGTCGTGGACCATCTGCGATGCGCTCAGCGGCGGCACGGTCTGATCCGGCTGGTCCTGATCCGGGGCCTGCATCGTGCTGCGCGAGCGGGCCGGCGACGCAGGCGGCGCTGCGCTCGCCGAGGATGACGAGGGCGCCGGATTGGTGGCGGAGGACCCGCATGCGCTCAACAAGAGCGCGGCGGCGGCGGCAAGGACGATGCATCGTTTCATGTCAGGTTCCCCACGGACGCAGATGGATGAAGTATGCCGCATGGCGGCGCGGCCCGGCACGCGGCCGTGTCAGGCAGGACGCGGGCACACCGACTGCAGTCCGTCGACGTGCTCGTGCAGCTCGGAGGCCACCCCCTGCCACATCGGATCGAGGATGAGATCGATGCCTTCGCGGCGCGCCAGCTTGGCCGCCGGAATGAAATCCGCGTCGCCGGCCACCAGGATGATCTGATCGACCATGCGCTTGTAGGCCAGCGATGCGATGTCGATGCCGATCTTGACGTCCACCTGGGTCTGGCGCATGTCCAGTTCGAAATGGTCGTCGCGCAGATCCGCCCAGGCCAGGGTGCCGTCCTTGAGCTCCTGCCGGGTGTGCCACTTCAGCTGCCATTCGCCGCGGCTGCTGAGCCGCCCCAGACGCAGCGCCATCTTGCGCTGGCGGCGCAGGTTGTCGTGCAGGTCGCGGCGAAACGCGGCCATGCCACTGGCGCCGAAATCGATGTCGCTGCCGCTGATGGGGCGCTGGAATACCTTGTCCAGCGGCGCGCAGTCGTAGAAGAAGATGCGGTACAGCGCCTCCTTGGGACGCTCCAGCACCTTGAGATGCTCGATCGCCATGCCGAATGCGGTGCGTGCCACCACGCGCGCGTCGTTGGCATTGCGGTCCGCATAGACCTTGCGGAAACGGGCGAGAAAATATGCCCCGTCAATGAGAATTGCTGTGGAAGCCATGCATATGTCCTGATTAACGGCTTCGATGTGAAGCCGATGCATAAAGAACCCCGGCGAGCGGGAATAAGAGGTGGATGCGGGCACCATGAGCGTGAACCGGCGGGCGTCATGGGAAGTTCACGCCTATCACCAGATAGCGTCCGGCCGGGTATTGGATCGACCGCGCCCGGTCAGGTCAAGTCTGACTCCAGCATGTCCCGCCTGCTTGACGTGACAGACACACGCTCCCACGTACATTCCATGCACCGTGGCGGTTGCGCCGCGTCCCACCGTTCCCATTTGTCCCAGGAGATTTCCCCATGGAAAAGCGCAAGCTCGGCCGCAGCGGCATCGAGGTCGCGCCGCTGGCCTTCGGCGGCAACGTCTTCGGCTGGACCGCAGACACCGCCATGTCGTTCAAGCTGCTCGACGGCTTCGTCGACGCCGGCCTCAACCTGATCGACACCGCCGATGTCTACGCCGCGTGGGGCGAGGGCAACGAGGGCGGTGAATCGGAGAGCGTCATCGGCCAGTGGCTGGAACGCAGCGGCCGGCGCGACGAGGTCATCATCGCCACCAAGGTTGGCAAGCTGGAGGGCCGCAAGGGCCTGGCGCCCGACAACATCCGCCACGCCGTCGAGGATTCGCTGCGCCGCCTGAAGACCGACGTGATCGACCTCTACCAGTCACATGCCTTCGATCCCGACGTGCCGCAGGCGGAGACCCTTGGGGCCTACCAGCGCCTGATCGAGGAAGGCAAGATCCGCGCGATCGGCGCCTCCAACTTCAGTGCCGCGCAACTCTCCGAGGCCCTGAAGATCAGCGCCGATGAAGACCTGCCGCGCTACGAGGTGCTGCAGCCCGAATACAGCCTGGTGGCGCGCAAGGGCTACGAGGCCGAACTGGAACCGCTGATCCGCGAGGAAGACATCGGCGTCATCAGCTACTTTTCGCTGGCGGCGGGCTTCCTCACCGGCAAGTACCGCGAGGATGCAGATCTCGAGGGGCGCGCACGCGGTGGCATGGTGGAGAAATACATGAACGCCTACGGCAAGCGCGTGCTGCGTGCGCTCGACGACGTGGCCAAGCGCCGCGATGCCAACCCGGCGCAGGTGGCGCTGGCGTGGCTGATTGCCCGCCCCGGCCTGACCGCGCCCATTGCCAGCGCAACCAGCGAAGACCAGCTGGCGGACCTGATCGCCGCCACCCGGCTGCATCTGGACGGCGACGACATCGAGACGCTGAACCACGCCAGCGACTGACCCGCCTGCGTCCGCGGTTGCTTCTTCCTCTCTCCACATCCCCACACCCATTGCAGGAGCCCCCTCATGAACCACACCGTATCCGCTGCCGCCTCCGGCACATTCACCATCGGCGGCGACTTGACCGTCAACCGCCTCGGCTTCGGCGCCATGCGCGTCACCGGCAAGGGCATCTGGGGCGAACCCACCGATGCCGATGCCGCGCGCCGGACACTGCGTCTTGTTCCGGAACTGGGCATCAACCTGATCGACACCGCCGACAGCTACGGACCATTCGTCAGCGAGGACCTGATCCGCGAGGAACTGCATCCGTATGACGGCCTCACCATCGCCACCAAGGGCGGCCTGACCCGCCACGGACCGGATATCTGGGAACCCGTGGGCCGCCCCGAATATCTGCGCCAGTGCGTGCTGATGAGCCTGCGCCGGCTGGGGGTGGAGCGCATCGACCTGTGGCAGCTGCATCGCATCGATCCCAAGGTGCCGCGCGAGGAACAGTTCGATGTCATCGCCGAGATGCGGCAGGAAGGATTGATCCGGCACGTGGGGCTGAGCCAGGTGGACGTGGACGAGATCGAGGCCGCGCAGAAGCACTTCCCGGTGAGCACCGTGCAGAATCTCTACAACCTCACCGACCGCAGCAGCGAGGACGTGCTCGATCACTGCGAGGCCGAGAACATCGGTTTCATTCCCTGGTTCCCGCTGGCTGCAGGCGAACTGGCCGGGCCGGGCACGGATCTGGGCAGGATCGCCGACCGCCTGGATGCCGGCCCCAGTCAGGTCGCCTTGGCCTGGCTGCTGAAGCGTTCGAAAGTGATATTGCCCATTCCCGGTACCGGCAATCCGGATCACCTCAAGCAGAATGTGGCGGCCGTGTCGCTGGAACTGTCCGACGAGGACATGCGCACGCTGGACGGCCTGCGCCCGAACGCGGACTGAAGCAAACCCGCAGGGCGGATCAATCCGTCAGGGAATTCCTGACCGAAGGAACTCCCCGCGGGACTTCGGTCAGGAGCAACGTGACGGAGCCGCCCTGCCCGGAATCTCGCGGGGTGGCGCTGGGTCAGGGCGCCAAATGGCGTTCGCGCAAGTGCACGCGAACCGCCTTGCCCAGATCCTGCGCCGAGCGTCCCGCATACACGCGGTAGCTGCCTGCCGGGATGGTCCAGCGGTCCTGTGACGGATCGAAATCAGCCAGTACCCGCGGTGCCAGCGTGACATCCACCGTCCGCGACTGCCCCGGTGTCAGATCGACCTTCCGGAATCCGGCCAGACGCTTCACCTTGCTGCCGGGACGTTGCACGTAGATCTGCACCACATCGGCACCGGCGACGTGACCGGTATTGGTCACATGCACGTGCGCCATGATGTGCTTGCCTTGCTTGTCCACATGCGGCGTGCCGTGATGGAACGTGGTGTAGGACAGCCCGTAACCGAAGGCGAACAGCGGTTTCAGGCCACGCTTCTGGAACCATCGATAACCGACGTTTGCGCCCTCGATGCTGTAGTCCACCGTGGCCGGCACCTTGCCGCCGCTGACGCCCGGAATATGCTGACGCGGCAACTGCTTCACGCTGCGCGGAAAGGTCACCGGCAAGCGCCCCGACGGATCGACCTTGCCCGTGAGCAGATTGGCAATGGCCGGCCCGCCGCCGCTGCCCGGATACCACGCCTCCAGCACCGCACCGACCTGATGCAGCCAGGGCATTGCCACTGCGGCGTTGTTCTCCAGTACCACCACCGTGCGCGGATTGGCCCTGGCCACCGCAGCGACCAGCTTGTTCTGGTTGCCGGGCAGATCCAGGGTCGGCACGTCGAACGATTCGCCCGTCCACTGATGCACGAAGACCACCGCGGTATGCGCGCGCTGCGCCGCCTTCACTGCGGCAGAGATATCGTCGCCGGCGGTGAATGACACATGCTGCGCCCCCAACCGCTCACGCAGCGCCGCAAAGGGGGCGGAGCGGTCGTACATCACGGGGCCCGGCCATTGCGTCGGCTTGAGCCCCGGCACCGCATTGCCGCCGTAAGGCACCACCACCGAGGACCCGCCACCGGCCAGCACGCCCTTGTCGGCATGCGCGCCGATCACCGCGACGCTGCCCGCGCCGGTGGCCAGCGGCAACAGATGATGCGCATTGCGCAGCAGCACGGCGCCCTGCTCCAGAGTGTGCTGGGCCACGGCGCGATCGGCGGATCTGTCCACCGGTTTTTCCTGGGGCGGGTGCTCGAACAGACCCACGGCAAACATGCTGTGCACGATGCGGTGTGCCATGTCGTCCAGACGCGACTTGCTCACCGCGCCGCTGGCCAGCGCCTGTTGCAGCGGTTTGCCGAAGAACACCTTGCTGTCGAACTGTGCGCCGGCCGATTCCTGATCCAGCCCCGCGTTGATGGCCTTGGCCGTGCTGTGCACACCGCCCCAGTCAGACATCACGTAGCCCTTGAAACCCCAGTCCTGCTTCAGCACCTTGGTCAGCAGGTACTTGTTCTGGCAGGCGTGCTCGCCGTTGATCTTGTTGTACGAGCACATCACCGCCCCCGGATGGCCGCGCTTGACGGCGATCTCGAAGGCCAGCAGGTCGGACTCGCGCATGGCCTTCTTGCCCAGTTGCGAACTGATGGTCATGCGCCCGGTTTCCTGGTCGTTGAGCGCGTAGTGCTTGACGGTGGTGATCACATGCTGGCTCTGGATCCCGCGCACGAATGCGGCCACCATGCGCCCGGCCAGCAGCGGATCCTCTCCGGCGTACTCGAAATTGCGCCCGTTGCGCGGATCACGCACCAGATCGGCACCGCCGGCCAGCAGCACGTTGAATCCCTTGTGCCAGGCCTCGCCACCGATCATGGCGCCACCCTTGCGTTCGGCGGCCGGATTCCAGGTGGCCGCCGAGGCCAGGCCGGACGGAAGGGAGACAGCGCCATCGCCCGGCCGTGCGTTGTTGGGGTTGGCCACGCCCATGCCGGCATCGCTTTCCTGCTGCGCCGGGATGCCGAGGCTGGGGATTCCCGGCACGTAGCCGGCCGAACCGTGCGCGCCCCTGGGTTGCGCCTTCCCCTTGGGTCCACCCGGCGCGCCGTAGTAGCTGCGCACCAGCTGCAGCTTTTGCTGCCGGTTCATGTGCGCCACCAGCATGTCGGCGCGCTTGTCCGGCGACAGCCGGGTATTCATCCACGGCTGCGACGACGTCGCGGCGGCCACTGGCAATGCCACAGTTGCCGCGCTCATGACCACGGTCGCGAGGACAACGGGGAGCGTTTTGATCTTCATTGAATGTCCTTTTGGTGGTCGACCGCACGCCGGGCTGCCGTAGGGTGGCTCAAAGAGCGCCAGCGATGGAGCCGCCTGCTTGCAGGAACTGCACCAATTCGTGTGTCGCACGGCTTCGGCGAACAGACGGATCAACTTGCGGGAAACAGGATGATCATTCGCAAGCAGGCGGATCCGTCACTCGCGTTCCTTGATCCACCCTACGACTGCAGCGAGGCGAGCGTCTTGTTGAAGGTCTTGCTGGGGCGCATGGCGTCGCGCACGCGATCCAGGTCCGGATAGTAGTACCCGTGGATATCCACCGACTGCCCCTGCACGTCGTTGAGCTCGCGCATGATGGTGGATGCGTTTTCCTGCAGCGTGTCGGCCAGTTTCGCGAACGTGGACTTCAATTCCTCGTCCTCGTCCTGCGCGGCCAGTGCCTTCGCCCAGTACAGAGCCAGATAGAAATGACTGCCGCGGTTGTCGCGCTCGCCCACCTTGCGCGATGGCGACTTGTCCTCGTCCAGGAAGGTGCTGGTGGCACTGTCCAGCGCGTTGGCCAGCACCATGGCACGCGGGTTGTCGTACTGCTGGCCCAGATGTTCCAGCGACGCGGCCAGCGCCAGGAATTCGCCCAGCGAATCCCAGCGCAGGTGGTTCTCTTCCAGGAACTGCTGCACATGCTTGGGCGCGGAGCCGCCGGCGCCGGTCTCGAACAGGCCGCCGCCGGCCATCAGCGGCACGATGGACAGCATCTTGGCGCTGGTGCCCAGCTCCATGATGGGGAACAGATCCGTGAGGTAATCGCGCAGCACGTTGCCGGTGACGGAAATGGTGTCCTTGCCTGCGCGGATGCGTTCCAGCGAGAACTGCATGGCTTCCACCGGCGCCATGATGCGGATGTCCAGGCCATCGGTGTCGTGGTCCTTCAGATACCGTTCCACCTTGGCCTTGATCTGCATGTCGTGCGCGCGGTTCGGGTCCAGCCAGAACACCGCCGGCGTGTCGCTGGCGCGGGCACGGGTCACCGCCAGCTTCACCCAGTCGCGGATGGGTGCGTCCTTGGCCTGGCACATGCGCCAGATGTCGCCGGCCTTCACCTCGTGCTCGAAGATCACGACGCCCTGCTCGTCCGTCACCTTCACCGTGCCGTCGGTCGGAATCTGGAAGGTCTTGTCGTGCGAGCCGTATTCCTCGGCCTTCTGCGCCATCAGGCCCACATTGGGCACGCTGCCCATGGTGGCCGGATCGAACGCGCCGTGGGCCTTGCAGTCGTCGATCACCGCCTGATAGATGCCGGCATAGCTGCGATCCGGAATGATTGCCTTGGCGTCCTGGCGCTCGTCCTGCGCGTTCCACATCTTGCCCGAATCGCGGATCATCGCCGGCATGGAGGCATCGATGATGATGTCACTGGGCACGTGCAGGCTGGTAATGCCCTTGTGCGAGTTGACCATGGCCAGCTTGGGGCGCTTCTCGTACTGCGCCTGGATGTCGTCCCTGATGGCCTGCTGCGTGTCCTCGGGCAGCGATTCGATGCGCGCATACAGATCGCCGATGCCGTTGTTGGGGCTGAAGCCGACCTCGTCCAGCGCGTCGGCGTATTTCTGCAGCACGTCGGTGTAGAACTCGCTGACCACCTGGCCGAAGATGATCGGGTCGGACACCTTCATCATGGTGGCCTTCAGATGCACGGAGAACAGCACACCCTGTTTCTTTGCATCCTCGATCTGCGCATCGATGAAGGTCGCCAGCGCCTGCTTGCGCATGACCGCGGCGTCGACGACTTCGCCTTCCTTGACCGCGATCTTGTCCTTCAGCAGCGTCCTGGTGCCGTCCTTGCCGATGAGGGTGATGGCAAGGCTGCCCACACTCTGCAGGGTGGTGGATTGTTCGCTGGCATAGAAATCGCCATCGTCCATGTGCGCCACATGCGTTTTCGAATCGCCGCTCCACTCGCCCATGCGGTGCGGGTGCTTGCGCGCATACGCCTTGACCGGCTTTGGCGCGCGGCGATCGGAATTTCCCTCGCGCAGCACCGGATTGACGGCGCTGCCCTTGACCTTGCCGTAGCGGTCCTGCAGCGCCTTTTCTTCGTCGTTTTTTGGCTCGTCCGGATAATCGGGCAGCGCGTAGCCCTGCTTCTGCAATTCCCTGATGGCCGCCTTGAGCTGCGGCACCGAGGCGCTGATGTTGGGCAGCTTGATGATGTTGGCTTCCGGCGTGGTCGCCAGCTGGCCCAGGTCGGCCAGGTCGTCGCTGACCTTCTGCTCGTCCTTCAGGGCATCGGGGAACTGCGCCAGGATGCGTCCGGCCAGCGAGATGTCGCGCGTTTCCAGCGCGATGCCCGCGGTATCCGTGAAGGCATCGATGATCGGCAACAGCGACTGCGTGGCCAGAAACGGCGCTTCGTCCGTGAGGGTATAGATGATCTTCGGAGTCGAGGACATGATGTGCGTGGATTCCTTTTGATACTGACCGGCCATTTTCACCGCAATGGCGGCTCTTGACCAATTCATCCCCCACATAAGCACGCCGCCCGTTGGCATCGCGTTCATTTCCGCCGGCCATGCGTGCAAGAATGGGCGTTTGACCATAGCGCCGGACATTGCCCCCCGAATCCATGGATTCCAGCCAGCTCAACCGCCTGCTGCAACACGCCGAATGGGTCTCCAACTTCGATGAACGCACGCTCGAGCGCGCCGCCGACTACGCGCGCCGGCAACGTGTCATCGCCCTGGAGCTCACGCCGCGTTCCGCCAACACGTGCCTGCTTCGCGGGCACGTGCGCGGCAGCGAGCGCCATCCGTACCAGTGCTCCATCGCCATCGAGTATCACGAGCGCCGGCTGACCGTGGACAGCGCCTGCAGCTGCCCGGTGGGCAGAGACTGCAAGCATGCCGCCGCCATGTTGCTGGCCGCCGCCAACCTGCCGCCGGAAGGCTGGCCCGGAGGTGCGTCCCGGGCCACCGCCAAAGCCGACAAACGCACCCGGTCCGGCACCGCGCGGGCACCGCAGGTCAGCGAGGAATTCAAGCGCAAACTGGCCGCGGCCGGCACGGTGGAAGAAGCCTCCCGCCTGCTGCACGCCCCGCAGGCCACGGCAAGCGCAGAGCAGGACCTGCAGCACTGGTCGCGCTGGCTGGACGAGCTCGAGGCACCATCGGCCGCCGTGGCCAGCAAGGCCGAAGCGCAACGCCGGTTCGGCATTCTGCTGCGTCGTGGCGACAACGATGCGCTGCTGGTCGACCCGGTGTGGCTGCGCCCCGGCAAATCCCGTCATGGCGCTCTCGTGGATCCCAAGCCCCTGACCCTGCACATGCGCAGCGGCGCGCAACCCGCGCCCGCCGAAGGCTGGCCGCCCGAGGTCGCCGGCGCGCTGGCGCTGCTGCTGCAGGACAACCACATCCGCATCGCCGGCCAGCCCTGGACCCGCGTGCAGGCAAGCTGGCAGGAGCAGGCCCTGGAAATCCTGCTGCAGCACTACCCCGCCTACGAGGAAAAAGGCTCCCGACCGCTGCAACGCGGGCCGCAACGCGCGCTCGAGTTGCGCTGGCAGGATCAGGGAGACGGCAGTCAGCGATTGCGGGCGCAGGTGGAGGCCGAGACCTCCGCCACGCTGCTGCGCGGCGCCGGGCTGTGGTACATCGCCTCCGCACAGGGCATGTTCGGCCGCGTCGAGGGCGATCCGCAGGTGCTGGACGGCGTTGCCAGCGCGCCCGCGGTGCAGCCGGAACAGGTCGCCACGCTGCGGCAGGAGCTGCGACAACGCGACGATGCCACGCTGTCCATTCCGCTGCCCGCCGAACGCGGCCCGGTGGAGCCGGTGGTTGCCGCGCCCACACCGATCCTGCACCTGCGCGTGATCGAGCCGGCGCTGCGCCAGCGTCACGGCCCGCGCCAGCCCACGCGGATGGGCTGCGCCCGGCTGAGCGTGGACTACGCGGGCCACCGCCTGAATCCGGACCCGTACTCCGGCACGCCGACCGCACGCGTGATGCAGGGTCAGCGGGTGCTGGAAATCCGCCGTGACCTGGAGGCGGAGACGGAATTCGAGGCGCGCCTGGAAGCCGCCGACCTGGTGGAGGGCTCGTTCTACGCCTTCGAACAATCGCTGCGCCGCGTCGACCTGGACGAACACGACTTCCTGCTGCAACCCAACGAACGCCGCCCGCCACTGCAACCGGAGGCCTGGAGACCGGTCATCGATGTCCTGGCCGACGCCGGTTTCCGCATCGAATACGCCCCTGGCTTTCCGCGCGACGAGCTGGTCGACATCGACGCCTGGCACGCCGAGATCGAACCCAGCGGCAACGCCTGGTTCGATGTCTCGCTGGGTATCGACGTGGACGGCGAGCGCGTGGACCTGCTGCCGGTGCTGCGCCGCGTGCTGGCGGATCCGGAGTTTCCGCGCACCCCCGCGCCCGGCGAGAAAGACGATGCCGTCTACCGCGTGCTGCTGGATGAAAACCGCAGCGTGCAGATCCCGCTGCAGCGCCTGCGCGCGCTGATCGAGCCGCTCATGGAGTGGCTCGAAGGCGACGGCGAACTGCGCCTGCACCGCAGCCAGGCACCGGCCCTGCGCGACCTGGCCGACGAGGCCCAGCTGATATGGCGCGGCGGCGATGTCCTGCGCGCGCAACTGGAACTGCTGGCCAACGTCAAACGCAGCGTGCCGGCGCCCGCCGGCTTCAAGGCCACATTGCGTCCGTATCAGTGCGAAGGGCTGGCGTGGCTGGATTTCCTCGCTGCCGCCAGCCTCGGCGGCATTCTCGCCGATGACATGGGCCTCGGGAAAACCGTGCAGGTGCTGGCGCATATCCTGGGCCTGAAACAGCGTGGCCAGCTCGAAGACCCGGCGCTGGTGGTCGCGCCGACCAGCCTGGTCGGCAACTGGAAGGACGAATCCGCGCGC
This sequence comes from uncultured Gammaproteobacteria bacterium, assembly GCA_963747595.1. Classification (GTDB taxonomy): domain Bacteria; phylum Pseudomonadota; class Gammaproteobacteria; order Xanthomonadales; family Rhodanobacteraceae; genus Oleiagrimonas. The sequence goes on along the minus strand of CAVVFO010000001.1, from coordinate 59,247 downwards.
TTCGCCCCGGATCTCGACGTGCTGGTGATCCACGGCGCCGACCGTGCCGACCGCTACGAGGACATCGTCCGCCACGACCTCGTCATCACCACATACCCGCTGCTGCCGCGCGATCGCGACAAACTCGTCGAAGCGCGCTTCTCGCTGCTGGTGCTGGACGAGGCGCAGGCCATCAAGAACGCGCGCAGCCAGGCCGCGCAGGTGGTGCGCGAGCTGCCCGCCGCGCGCCGCCTGGCCATGACCGGCACGCCACTGGAAAACCATCTGGGCGAATTGTGGGCACAGTTCGACGCCGTGGAGCCTGGCCTGCTGGGCAGCCATCGCCAGTTCACCAAGCTGTATCGCACGCCCATCGAGAAACACGCCGACGCCGAGCGCCAGGCGCGCCTCAACCGGCGCGTCGGCCCGCTGCTGCTGCGCCGGCGCAAGGACCAGGTGCTCACCGATCTGCCCGCCAAGAGCGAGATGGTGCGCACGCTGGAACTGGAAGGCGACCAGCGCAGCCTGTACGAGACCCTGCGCCTGACCCAGCACGAACGCGTGCGCCAGACCATCAAGGAACGCGGCCTGTCGCAGGCCGGCATCATCGTGCTCGACGCCCTGCTGAAATTGCGCCAGGCTTGCTGCGACCCGCGCCTGGTGAAGTTGCCCAGCGCGCGCAAGGTGCAGACATCGACCAAGCTGGAGGCCCTGCTGGAGCTGATCGACGGCCTGCTGGCGGAAGACCGCCGCATCCTGCTGTTCTCGCAGTTCACCGAAATGCTGGGCCTGATCGAGAGCGCCCTCACCGACCGCGGCATCGCGCACCAGGTGCTGACCGGGCAAACCCCCGGCAGCGTGCGCGGCGAACGCGTGCGCAACTTCCAGGAAGGCACCGTGCCGGTGTTCCTGATCAGCCTGAAAGCCGGCGGCGTGGGCCTGAACCTGACCGCTGCCGACACCGTGATCCACTACGACCCGTGGTGGAATCCGGCCGTGGAAGCGCAGGCCACCGACCGCGCCCACCGCATCGGGCAGGACAAGCCTGTCTTCGTCTACAAACTCATCGCCAGCGGCACCGTGGAAGAAAAGATCCAGGCCATGCAGGCGCGCAAATCCGACCTCGCCCGCGCCGTCCTCGAAGGCGGCGCCACGCAGCGCCTGCGCTTCGATGAAGCCGACCTGGCCGAGCTGTTCGCGCCGCTGTGAGCGCGCACCGCCACTGAATTGTACCCGCCGGTCGTTGTCAACCACGCGACCGGCGCTTCACACCTCAGGTACCTCTGATTGAATCCTGTACAGGCATCACCGGATCTGTCTGCGCACAGGGTGCCGGTACGTCGGCGCCGGCAGGCTGGTTGCCCGTCAAGCCGGCGGATGGGTGCCCTGGGCGCAGACAGACCGACCTCAACCGATGGATTGCAAGAAGAGGTCCTGTCCGGCACGCGCCTGCGCGCTGTCCGCGACTTGCGAAGGCAACCAGCCTGCGCCGCGCCACGGCCAACACGCAGGGCGCGTTCCAGATAGGATGCTGCCTGCACAGGATTCAATCAGAGGTACCCTCAGGAGCCGACATGAGCAAACGCAAGAAAAAGCCCGGCAAAACGTCATCCCGCGCCGCCGCTGCGGATGCTCCGTTGCCGCCATTCCGCTCGTTCGAAAGAGCATTCGCCGGATTCGGCGATGGCCCGCCCAGCGACGCGCCGCTGAATCGGGCCCAGGACCTGATCTATCAGGCCTGGGAGATTCCCAACCCGGCCAAGCGCATCGCCATGGCCAAGCAGGCGCTGGAGACCTGCGCCGATTGCGCCGATGCCTATCTGCTGCTGGGCGAGGAGCAGTCGCATTCACTCGAGGAAGCGCTGGACCTGTACCAGCAGGCGGTCGCGGCCGGCGAACGCGCGCTGGGTCCGCAAACCTTCGAGGACGCCGTCGGCCACTTCTGGGGGCTGCACGAAACGCGCCCGTACATGCGCGCGCGTCAGCAACTGTCGCTGCTGCTGTGGGAGTTTGGCGATCGTTCGGCAGCAATTGCGCATGCACGAGACTTGCTGCGCCTGAACCCCAACGACAACCAGGGCATCCGGTCGGTTCTGATCGGCTGGCTGCTGAGTACCGGCAACGTTTCCGACGCGCAGGCGCTGTGGGCACAATACAACGAAGACGCTTCGGCGGACTGGTCGTGGTCACGCGCCTTGATCGCCTACATCGAACACGGCGATTCCGACGCCGCCCGCACATGCATCGATGAAGCCGTTGCCGGCAACCCGCATGTCCCGGCATTGCTGCTTGGACGTACAACGCTTCCTGCCGAACAACCCGAGTACGTGGGCCTGGGCGATCCGGCCGAAGCCGTGGCCTATGTACAGGCAAACTTGAGCGTATGGCAGTGCAGCGATGGCGCGCTGCGCTGGTTGAGCCGGTGTGTTCCGCCTGCACCTGCCAGGCGCCGGACGTAGCCACACGTCGTCATGCACGCAGCGCGGAGGCCAAGCACCGCGCATTCCGCAAGCGGTCGAAGTGGGCAAACTGCTGCATGGCAAGGAAGAAGCGGTCTACGCCGACGCCGGCTATATCGGAGCCGAGAAACGGGTATCGAAACGTGGCCTGACGTGGCAGATCGCGGCCAAACGCGGACGCATCAAGGCGATGCCCGAGAGCGAACTGAAGGAAGCAGTCAAGCACACCGAGTCCATCAAAGCGGCGGTGCGTTCGAAGGTCGAGCACCCTTTCCGTGTCATCAAACGCCAGTTCGGGTTTCAGAAAGTGCGCTTCAAAGGATTGGCCAAGAACACAGCCCAGCTGGTCACGCTGTTCGCGTTGTCCAATCTTTGGATGGCGCGACGACGAATACTGAGCACGACAGCGGAGGTGCGTCCATGATCTGGTGGGCCGCCCCAAAAAGGGGCCAAGTACGCCAAAAAGGCGTGAAAATTGGTGGCGAATTGCCACACTCACAAGCAATTTGATCCTCATGCAGCTCCAACGTTTGAACGTCCAAATGTCCGAGGCTTATTCAGAGTTTCCCTAACACGTAGGTGATCCGGAGCATTACGCTCCGGCCTCATTGAAGCGATCCGTTGTTTGCCCCAAGCACCATGCAAACGTGGTGATCCGTAGCATTACGCTCCGGCCTCGTTGAATGCGAATTCCGGCAACTTCTGATCGGCAGGCCGGCACTCGCTGAACGTGCTACTGATTGAGTCGTTTGCGCTGAATTCACCCACCGGAGCTATAGCAGCTCGCTCATGTCCTCAAGTGCCGACACCGTGCGCGTAAGCCCCAGCTTGCGGTAGGTTTCGAGCGCTTCCTGCGTGGACACTGACGGATTCGTGAGGCGCTTTCGGCAAGTATGAACCGCAGCACATGTAGCCCCCGGACTCAAATCGAACAGGTGGCGAATGAAGTCATCCGGGTGTTGAGTCTCGATGTCGTAAGGTGCCAAGGGTTCGGCCGAGAAATCCTTTAGATTGAAGGTGACAATGATGGCGGCATGGGCACGGATGGCAGCCGCCAACACATGTCGATCGTCGGCGTCGGGAAGATCCAGGGCCTGCTCCAGGGCTTCGAACCCCGTCACGAGGCAGTCGGGCACGGCCTTGTTCATGAGCGCACGCGTGCGTTCGAGTTGCTCTTTGGTCAGGTCCTCGCGCCTGGCGAGAATGGATCGTATCCATTCATCATGGTCGGTCCAACGGGCCCTGAAAAGACGCATGGTGGCCAGCTGTATCAGAAGATCCCGGACAGGCGCCGGATACAACACACAAGCATCGTAGACCGCCGTGAACGCCGCTTTAGTACCCGAGGTCCAGCTCTTGAGCCTGTCTGGCCAGCTCGTCGAGCGCAGCATTGCTTTCCGCATCGCGGTGGGTTTTGTAGGCCAGAAGATCGCGGAAGTAGATGCGGCGGTGCGTGCCCGTCTTGTGAAATGGGATGTCCTTTCCCTCCAACAGCCCGACAAGGTACGGCCGCGACACGTTGAGGAAGTCGGCCGCCTGCTGGGTGGTCAGTTCGGCATGCACGGGAACCAGGTTGACGGCGTCACCGTCCGCCATGTGGTTGAGGATGTCGACCAGCATGTGCAGCGCTTTGACGGGCACCTCGATCGGTTCGACATCGCTATCGAAGACACGCAGACGGGCGGTTTCGCCTTCGCCAAGGCAGGCCGCCAGAAGCCGACTGCTGTTGCGAGCGAGTTCCGCTTCATGTTCGGTCGGCGGACCCGGGGGGCCCATGCTACGAAGCGCGGACATGACCGTTCTCCTTTTCTAGAGATCAAAACGGCGCAAGCTAGATGCCTACGCCGCCGGAGCCGAAGATGGGTCGCCCAAAAAAGCGATCCAAAAAAAAGCGGCTCCAAATTTCGATGTGTAGAGCATGCTCTGCAGCCGCAATATTTGCAACATCCAAAATAAACGAAACGCAACGAAAGCGTGCCCGTGTCCTGCAATCTCGGAGGCAGCACGCTATACGGCGCTTGCCGACGTGAACAAACCCCTTGATCTCAGTACGGATTCAGCCTCGACATCATACGGTGCTTGGTCATAGGTTGGTCTGCGGTGGCCAGATAAAACGATCGGCGTTGCAACCGCTGTGTGTGAGCCAGCGCACAGGGGCCTGCACCTCCGGACTGGCATTGACTCAATCATCGCGTCGATACGCTCCAAGCGCCTTCGGACGTCTGCGAAAAACCAGGGAGGGAGGTGCCGATGCACGATCTGCAAACGCTGGATTACATCACCATTGCCGCGTATTTCTGCGTGACCGCGGGGATCGGCATCTGGGTGGCGCGGGGCAAGAAGAATTCCGACGACCTGTTCCTGGCGGGGCGCTCGCTGGGGCCGCTGGCGATCGGGTTTTCGCTGTATGCGGCCAATGTGTCGTCGGACACGCTGGTGGGGTTGCCCGGCGGCGCGTATCGCAGCGGCATTTCCGTGGCCAACTACGAGTGGATGGCGGGGCTGGTGCTGATCTTCACCGCGTTCATGGTGCTGCCGGTGCTGATGCGCTCGCGCGTGACCACCATGCCGGAGTTGATGGAGCGGCGTTTCGACGTGCGGCTGCGCAAGTATCTGTCCGTGATCACGCTGTTCCTGGCCATCGTCATCGACACGGCGGCCAGCCTGTATGCCGGCTCGGTGGTGATCATCACCTTCTTTCCCGGCGTGACGATGTGGGAAATGTCGCTGGTGCTGGCGGCGTTCACAGCGGTGTATACGGCATCGGGCGGTTTGCGCGCGGTGGTCTACACGGACGTGATGCAGGCGCTGGTGCTGCTGGGTGGCTCCATCACCCTGGCGGTTCTGGTGTTCGGGCATTTCGATTATTCCTGGAGCCGCGTGACGCATGCGCTGAACCCCGGGAAGCTGTCGATGATCCGGCCGCTGGGCGCCAACGGATTGCCGTGGCTGGGCACGCTGATCGGGCTGCCGATCGCCGGGTTCTACTACTGGACCATGAACCAGTACGTGATCCAGCGCGTGCTGGGTGCGCGTGACATCAAGGCGGCGGGGCAGGCCTCGGTGATCGCCGCCACGCTGAAACTTCTCAATCCCATCTTCATGGTGCTGCCCGGCGCCATGGCCATTGTGTTGCTGCCGCACCTGGACCGGCCCGATTCGGTGTTCCCGCAGATGATCAAGCACTTCGCGCCGGTGGGGCTGACCGGCCTGCTGCTGGCGGGGCTGGCGGCGGCGCTGATGTCGAGCCTGTCGGCGGTGCTCAATTCCTCGGCCACGCTGGTGACGCTGGATTTCATCCAGCCCATGAAGCCCGACCTGAGCGATCGCCAGCTGGCCTGGGTGGGACGCGTGGCGACATTTGTGATTGCCGGCCTGGCGGCGGCGTGGGCGCCGTTCATCCAGCACTTTGCCGGGTTGTTCAATTACATCCAGCAGCTGTTCGCCTACGTGGCCTCGCCGCTGGTGGCGGTGTTCCTGATGGGGTTGTGGATCAAGCGGCTGGGATCCAGCGCCGCGTTGCGCGGACTGATCTGCGGGCACGTGCTCAGCGCGCTGCTGTTCGCCGGCAGGCTGACCAAGGTGATTCCGCTGCATTACACCATCGAGGCGGGCATCATCTGCGCGGCCACGGCGCTGTTCACCTGGGGCTGGATGGTCTGGCTGGGCGAGGACGATCGGCCCACCAAGGACGACCAGCGCATCGCGCTGATCGCCAAGAAGGGGCTCAAGCGCGTTCCGATGCACGTGCGCATCGCGGCGCTGGTGGTGCTGGCGCTGACGGCGGCGATGGTGGGCTTTTTCTGGTAGCGAGTGGATAGCTGTCTCGTAAGGCAGCTCTCATGTTCGTCATCCCGGCGAAAGCCGGGATCCACTGTGCTTTGGCGGAGATCAAAATGGATCCTGGCTTTCGCCGGGATGACGACAGGGTTGTTTTCCGCAAGCTGCGCCGGGATGACGGTGGGGTTGTTTGGCGCAAGCAGGCGGATCCGTCACTGCGTTCCTTGATCCGCCCTACGCGGCGGCGTAAGCGGTTTACGAGGTCTGGCGGGCGAGCCTGGCGCGGCGGCGGGCAGCGCGACGTTCGCGGCGTCGCGCCTTGCGCGCCTTGTGGCGATCCGAGAGGCAGGCGAAGATCACGTACAGCGCCGGCGTGCTGAGCAGGGTGATGCTCTGCGAGAAGATCAGGCCGCCAATGACAGCGATGCCCAGCGGCCGACGCAGCTCGGAGCCGGCACCCAGGCCGATGGCCAGCGGCAATGCGGCGAGGATGGCCACCATCGTGGTCATCATGATGGGCCGGAAGCGCACCATGCAGGCCTCGAAGATGGCGTCCTTCGGCGCATGGCCGGCGCGCTGCTGCACCAGGGCGAAATCCACCATCATGATGGCGTTTTTCTTCACCAAGCCGATCAGCAACACCAGCGCCATCATCGCCACCACCGACATTTCCATGTTGGTGGCCAGCAGGGCCAGGATGGCGCCCACGCCCGCGGCGGGCAGCGTGGACATGATGGTGATCGGGTGGATGAGGTTCTCGTAGAGGATGCCAAGCACGATGTAGACCGCGAAAATGGCCGCAAACAGCAGCATCAATCCGGTGCCCTGCGACTCCTGCAGACGCCGGAAGCTGTTGCCGAAGCTGAGATGGATATCGCCGGGCAGCCGCATGCCTGCGATGGTCTTCTGGATCACCGTGCGTGCGTCGCCCAGGCTGACACCCTTGGCCAGATTGAAGCTCAGATCCATGGAGGTCAGCTGGTCTTCGTGCTTCACGCGCCCCGGCGCCAGGCCTTCCTCCAGATGCGCCACGGCGGAGATCGGCACCATGCCGCTCTTGCCCTGCACGTAGATTTTTTTCAGCGCCTGCGGCGTGGCCGACTGTTTGGCCTGTGCGTTGACCACCACCTTGTACTGGTTGATGTCCGAGTAGATCGTGGACACCTGCCGCTGGCCGAACGCGTTGTACAAGGCGTCATCCACCGAGGCCACGGACACACCCAGGCGTGCCGCCTTGTCGCGGTCCACCACCATGCGTTCTTCCAGGCCGCCCTCTTCCTCGTCTGACCCCACATCCTTGAGCACCGGGACGGTCTTCAGTTGCGCCGCCAGTTTCGGCAGCCATGTCTGCAGTTCCTCGAGGCTGTTGCTGACCAGCGAGACCGAATACTGCGCACCCTGGCTGGAGCCGCCGCCTCCGCCGCTGGGCAGATCCTGGATGGGACGCAGGCGCAGGTCCATGCCGGGAAACCGGTTGCCCTTGGCACTGAGTCGCGCCAGCACGTCCGCGGTGGAGGCCTTGCGGCCATTGCCCAGCGTCTTCAGCTGGATGGTGAAATCGGCACGGCTGCCGCCGTGCCAGCTGCTGCCCAGTTCGGCGCTGACATTCTTCACCGCCGGGTCCTTGGTGATCATGTCGATCATGGCCTGCAGACGGTCGGACATCTGCGCGTAGGATACCGAAGGGCTGGACGAAGCGCGCCCGGACAACAGCCCGGTATCCTGCTGCGGAAAGAACCCGAACTTGAGGTGCCCGAACAGGAAGATGGTCAGCACGATCAGCACCAGTGGTTGCAAGGCGATCAGCAGCGGATGACGCAGAGTCCACGTCAGCGCCACCCGGTACACGCGCTGCATGCCGTTGTGGAATCCATCCAGAGCGCGCTTCAGTCGCGAGGACTTTTCCCGTTCACGCTCGGGACGCAGGAACAGGGCGCACAGCGATGGCGTGAGGGTCAGCGAAACCACCGCCGAGACGATGATCGAGGCCACCAGCGTGACGGTGAACTCCTTGAAGAACACTCCGATCAGGCCCGAGGCAAACAGCAGCGGGATGAACACGGCAACCAGCGAGGCGGTGATGGAGACGATGGTGAAGCCGATCTCCCTGGCACCTTTCAGTGCCGCCTCGCGCGGCGGCATTCCGGCGTCGACATAGCGGGTGATGTTCTCGATGACCACGATGGCATCGTCGACCACGAAGGCGACAGCGATCACCAGCGCCAGCAGCGACAGGTTGTCCAGCGTGTAATTCATCAGGTACATGATGACGAACGCGCCGGCCAGCGACAGCGGCACCGCCGCCGTGGCAATGAGGGTCGGCGCCATGCGGCGCAAGAACACTGCAATGGTCAGGATCACCATGCCCAGACTGATCAGGATGGTCAGCTGCACCTCATTGACCGAGGCACGCACCGTGGGCGTGCCGTCGAAAAATGGTGTCAGCTTGGCCCCCTCGGGCAACAGCGTGCGCATTTCGGGCAGCTGTTTCTTGATCGAATCCACGGTGTCCAGAAGATTGGCGCCGGGCTGCTTGTACACCGACAGCAGGATCGCCGGCTGATGATTGAACCAGGCGCCCTGGTAGGTATCCTCCTGGCCCTGATAGACCTTGGCCACGTCGTTCAGGCGTATCGGCGCACCGTTGCGCGTGGCGATGATCAGGTTGGCGAAGTCGCTGGCCGTATGCAGCTGGTCGTTGGCGGTGATCGACAGCCGCGTCCGGCCGTTGCTCAGGAACCCCTGCGGCGAGGTCACGTTGGCCGCGGTCAACGCGTTGCGCAGCTGGTTGGAGGATAGTCCCAGCGCATTGAGCGCGCGCAGGTTCACATCCACGCGCACTGCCGGCTGTGCGCTGCCGGCGAGATCCACGTTGGAGACGCCCTTGACTTGGCTGATACGTGGCACCAGCAGCGTATTGGCGCTGTCGTAGAGCTTGGACAAGGGTGAGCTGGCGGACGTCAGCGCCAGCATCACCACCGGGTCATCGTTGGGATTGGCCTTGTGGTAGACCGGCGGCGAACTCAGACCCGATGGCAGATCCGATTGCGCCGCATTGATGGCTGCCTGCACCTGCTGTGCGGCATCGTTGATGTTGCGGTCGGTATCGAAGATCAGGATGACGAATGCCGAACCCGCCGAGGAATTGGAGCGCATCATGTTGATGCCGGGAATCTGGGCCAGATGGCGCTCCAGGGGGGCGGCCACCGTGGATGCCATGGTGCTGGCATCCGCGCCCGGTTCGCTGGCCTGCACGAAGATCGCCGGGAATGAGATCTGCGGCAACGCGCTGACCGACAGCAAGGTGTAGCAGATGAGGCCGGCCACGAAGATGCCGATGGCCAGCAGCGAAGTGCCGACCGGTCGGCGGATGAACGGCGCGGAGATGTTCACGCAGCACCTTCACCCTGCGCGTTGGCCAGCGCGCGCCGCTCGCGACGGGCACGTACCCAGTCGCCGAAACGCTCCATGTACAGGTAGATCACCGGAGTGGTGTACAGGGTGATCAGCTGCGAGAGCAGCAGTCCGCCCACGATGGACACGCCCAGCGGCCGACGAAGCTCCGAGCCGATGCCGGTGCCCAGTGCCAGCGGCAGCGCGCCCAGCATGGCGGCGGCAGTGGTCATCATGATGGGGCGGAAGCGCAGCAGGCAGGCACGATGGATCGCCTCACGCGCCGCCATACCGTCGCGCTGCGCCTCGATGGCGAAGTCGATCATCAGAATGGCGTTCTTCTTGACGATGCCGATCAGCAGGATGATGCCGACGATGCCATCCACCGACAGACTCATGCCGAACAGCATCAGCGCCAGCAGTGCGCCGACGCCGGCCGGCGGCAGCGTGGAGATGATGGTCAGCGGATGGATGTAGCTCTCGTACAGCACACCCAGCACGATGTAGATCACGACAATCGCGGCCAGCAGCAGCAGGACCTCGTCGCCGGTGGAGGCGGAGAACTCCGCCGCCTTGCCGATGAACTGGCCGCGCACCGAGGCGGGCATGTGTTCCGAGGCATGCAGAGTGCGGATCGCCGAGACCGCCTCGGACAAGGAGTAGCCGGGCGCGAGATTGAACGAGATCGTCACCGCCGGCAGCTGGTCCTGGTGCGTAATGACCAGTGGCGCATTGGTACGGGTGACCTTGGCCAGAACCGATAACGGCACCGTGCTGCCGCCGCCCAGATCGATGCCGGTGTTGGACTGGCCCATGCCCGTGGCCGTGGACGAATTGGATGAGATCAGCTGGCCGAAGCTGGTGGCATTGGTACCGGTCAGTGCGCCGCTGCCGTTGCTGCGCACGCGCAGCTTGTTCAGAAGATCCTCGCTGTCGCGCCATTGCGGCGCCACCTCCAGCACTACCCGGTACTGGTTGAGCTGGGTGAAGATGGTGGAGATCTGGCGCTGGCCGAAGGCATCGTAGAGCGTGTCGTCGATGGTCTGCACGGGCACGCCGAGGCGACTGGCGGTGTTGCGGTCGATATCCAGATGCAGCGACTTGCCGCGGTCGGCCAAGTTGTTGCCGACGTCGGCCAGCTGCGGCAGGTTCTGCATGTCCTGGGTCATGCGCCGCGCCCAGGTCGACAGTTCATCGGAATTCACATCCGAGAGGCTGTACTGGTATTCGGTGGCCGAGACCTGCGTGTCCAGGGTGATGTCCTGCACGGGCTTGAGATACAGCGCCGCGCCGGGAATGTCGGCCACGTCCTTCTGCAGCCGCGGCACCACGGTATCCAGCCCGGCGCGTTGGCTGCGGTCCTTCAACACGATGCTGACCTGCCCCTGGTTCAGGGTGGGATTGATGGAGCCGACTCCGACGAACGAGGCCACGCCGGCCACCGCCGGATCGTTGCGCAGCGCAGCGGCGACCGCCTTCACGCGCCGCTCCATGGCCGGGAAGGCGATGTTGTCGTCGGCGCGCACCACGCCGGTGATCATGCCGGTGTCCTGTTCGGGCAGCAGCCCCTTGGGGATGAACACGTACAGCAGCACCGTCACCACCACGGTCAGCGCGAACACGCCCATGGTCAGCACGCGGTGCTCCAGCACCCAGTCCAGGCTGCGGCCGTAGCCTTCCACGGTGCGTGTCCACAGGTTGCGCTTGCCGGCGGCCTGCATGCGCTCGTGGGCATCGTCACCCTCTGGCAGCGCCTCGCGTTTGAGCAGGTAGGCACACATCATCGGTGTCAGGGTCAGCGACACCAGCATGGAGATGGCCACCGCCGCGGTCAGCACCCAGGCAAATTCGTGGAACAGGCGCCCGGTGACACCCGGCATCAGCAACAGCGGCAGGAACACGGCAATCAGCGACACGGTCAGCGAGACCACCGTGAAGCCGATCTCCTTGGCGCCTGTTTCCGCGGCCTCGCGCGCGCCCATGCCCTTCTCGATGTAGCGCACGATGTTCTCGATCATCACGATCGCATCGTCCACCACGAAACCGGTGGCCACGGTCAGTGCCATCAGCGAAAGGTTGTCCAGCGACAACCCCGCCAGCGCCATCACCGCGAACGTGCCCATCAGCGACAGTGGCACCGCCACCGACGGTATCACCGTGGCCCACAGGCGCCTGAGGAACACGAAGATCACCGCCACCACCAGCAGGATGGTCAGCAGCAGGGTCATCTCCACGTCGTGCACGGAGGCGCGGATGGTCACCGTACGGTCGGAGAACACATCCAGCTTCACATCGGCCGGAAGCGTGGCGCGCAGCTGCGGCAGCATGGCGTGGATATTGGCCACCGTCTGGATGATGTTGGCGCCGGGTTGGCGGCGAATGTTCACCAGCACCGCGGGCTTGCCGTTGGACCAGGCCGCCAGCTGATTGTTTTCCACACCGTTGACGACCCTGGCGACATCCTTCAGACGCACCGGCGAGCCATTGCGATAGGCAATGATGACGTTGCCGTACTCATTGGCGCTGGTAATCTGATCATTGGTGGCAATGGTGTAGCTTTGCACCTTGCCGTTGAGCGAGCCCTTGGCGGCATTGACGTTGGCCTGAGTGAGGGCGGCGCGCACGTCCTCCATGGTCAGGCCCATGTTGCCCAGCTGCGCCGGGTTGACCTGTACCCGCACCGCCTGTTTCACATCGCCGGCGATGGACACCAGGCCCACACCTTTCACTTGCGACAGCTTCTGCGAAATGATCGAATCGGCGTAGTTGTTGACGTCGCGCAGCGGCCGCGTGCTGGAGGTCAGGCGCAGCGTCATGATGGGTGCATCGGCCGGATTCACGCGGTTGTACACCGGTGGATACGGCAGGCTCCCGGGCAACCGGGCGGAGCGCAACGCCGACTGCACGTCCTGCGCGGCAATGTCGATGTCCTTGTCCATGTCGAACTGCAGCACGATGGTGGACAGGCCTGCGGCGCTGTCCGAGCTCATCATGTGCAGCCCCGAGATCTGCCCCAGCCGACCCTCCAGCGGCGTTGTCACCAGCGTGGCCACGGTCTTGGCGCTGGCACCGGGATACTGCGTGGTGACCACCAGGCTGGGCGCGCTGATCTCCGGCAGCGCGGAGACCGGAAGCGCGCGGTAGCCGATGATGCCCAGCAGCAATACCGCGGCCATCAGCAGCGAGGTGGCGATCGGCCGGCGAATGAACAGTGTAGAAAAGCCCACGCGATGCGTTCCTGCTTAGCGACTGGATGAATCGCCGGCGCAACCACCCGCAGGTGGCGGGGCGCGGCGTCCTCGATCAGTGATGACGGCCGTGCCTCTGCGCGGCCGCCTGCTTCAGTTCTGCAGCTGTCGGCGCCTTGGGCTGCTCGCCCGGCTTCAGCGGTTGCACCTTGGTCCCCGGCTTGAGGCGGAACTGGCCCTCGGTGACCACGCGCTGGCCCACCTTCAGCCCCTTGCTGATCTGCGAATGCGTATCGCCATCATCCCCGCTGACCGTGACCGGCTGCATTTTCACCGTGTCGTCGGCTTGCACGACATACACGAAATCGCCATCGGGCCCACGCTGCACGGCCTCGGTCGGCACCACCATCACGTCGTTGGCGGTGGAGACATGCAACTGCACGTTGACGAACTGGCCGGGGTACAGGACGGTATCCTTGTTGGGAAACTGCGCCTTGAGCTGGAACGTGCCGGCCTGACTGTCGATCTGGTTGCTGATCACCGTCAGTTTGCCATTGCTGGCCAGCACCTTGCTGTCGTCGCGGCCGATGGCACTCACGCCGGGGTCGCCCTCGGTCTGGGCCTTGCGCACCTGGTCCAGGTCCTGCTCGGGCAGACTGAAGATCACATCGATGGGATGGACCTGGGTCAGCGTGACGATGGTGGTGCTGTTGGCGCTGACCACGTTACCCGGGTCGATCTGGCGGATGCCGGTCAGCCCCGTGATGGGCGCGCGCACCTTGGTGTAATCGAGCTGCACCTTGGCATTGCGCGCACTGGCCTGGTCCGCCTGCACCGTTGCCTCCAGCTGGGAGACCGTGTTGCGCTGGTTCTCCAGATCCTGCTTGGAGACGAAGTTCTTGGCAATCAGGTTCTGGTAACGCTTGAGCGTGCTTCTGGCCGAGTTCAGCTGCGCCTGATCCTGCTTGGATTTGGCCAGCGCCTGGTCGTATTGCGCCTGGTCGCTGCGCGGATCGATCTGTGCCAGCACCTGGCCCTTCTTCACTTCCTGGCCTTCGGTGAAGTCCAGCTTCAGCAACTGTCCGCCCACCTGCGGCACCACCGCGACCTGGCGGTGCGCCTGCACCGTGCCCAGCGCTTTCAGATACACCGGCACATTGCTGTCGACCACCGGCACCACTGTGACCGGCACGGGCGCCTGCTTGGGCGAAGACTGGCTGGATGCCGCCGCAGCAGACGCGCCCTTGCGCGGCGCCTTGCCGGCATGGTGATGAAACAGGCCGAACGCGACGCTGCCAATGATCACGACCGAGATGACGATGAGCGCGATTTTCCAACGCGACATGGGGGACTCACTCCTGAAAAAGCAACCGGGGGACGCGGATGGGGGGCCGTCACGACCTGCTGCGCGCCACCGGCGCCCGTGGGGTATTGACCGGCGCCTTTGGAGCTGGCGACCGTCGAGTGCGCTGAAATGCCGCATCCGCGCCGTCCCGACACCCCCCACACGACCCGGCGGTGGTCGGGCCGCACCATGCAGCACCCTGCAACACTTCATTTACCTGCATGCGTAGCATAAGGTGTAGACAACGTTTTTGGACCGTGCCGGTTGACACAGATGCGGTGATCGGCGCGAAGTCGCCAATTCGCGCTTTTTCGCTCTCGCCGGCGTGGGTATACTTTCCAGCTTTGCGATATGTTGCGTGTCGCGACGCTCGCGCTGAGCCGGCAGCTATCCGGTCGCTTCGGTGAGTCGAGGGGAATGCATGTACAACCCGATGAGTGATTCCGACCGCGCCTTTCTGCGTCAGTTTTCCATAGTGATCGTGCTGCTGACCATCATCGCCGTGCTGCTGGGCGGTGTGGCCTGGGCCATCTACAGCGGGATTCCGCAGGAACACAATCCGGACATGCCCAAGCAGACCCAGGCCCGGCTGGCGCCGGTCGGCGGCGTCTATGCAGGCGATACCGGACGCGCCGCGATGCAGGCCGCGCAGGCGGCCGCGGCCAAGGCGGCAGCCGACAAGGTGGCCTACGGCGGCACCACCGATGGCAAAACCATCTACGGCAAACTGTGCACCACCTGTCATACCACCGGCGTGGCAGGCGCGCCCAAGCTGGGCAGCAAGTCGGCATGGGGGCCACGCATCGCCCAGGGCATCGACACGCTGGTCAAGCACGCCATGAATGGCTACACCGGCCCGGACGGCAACCACATGCCTGCCAAGGGCGGCAACCCGGCCCTGACCCGGCAACAGATCACCAACACCGTGAAGTGGATGGTCAAGCAGGCGCAGTAATGCCGTTCCATGCCTGATCCCGAGCGCCCTGCCCTGAGCCGGATCTCCACGGCCATCGTGCTGCTGGCCATCGTGACGCTCGTGCTGGGCGGCACGATCTGGAGCATCTGCGATCAGCCGCCGCACACCCATCGTCCGCCCCCGCCGACACGGCAGCAGGCGCGCGCGACGGCCATGCACGGCGTGTACGAAGGCAAGAGCGGCCAGGCTGCCATCGACGCGGCCCGGGCGCAGGCCTCGGACGCCGAACGCGCCGCCGGCGCCTACGGCGGCACCACCAGCGGCAAGGCCATCTATGCCCACCTGTGCCACACCTGCCACACGACCGGCATCGCGGGCGCGCCGCGGCTGGGCGACCGGTCCGCCTGGGCGCCGCGCATCGCCCGGGGCATGCATACGCTGATCGCGCACGCCCTGCACGGCTACACCGGCGCCAACGGCAATCGCATGCCGGCCAAGGGCGGCAATCCCGAACTGAGCAGGACCCAGATCGCCAACACGGTGCGGTGGATGGTCAAGCAATCGCACTGACAGCGTGCGCTTCGCCGCGACGCCCGCGCTGCCGCGCAGACGCTCAGACGCTCAGGGCGAGTCTTGCCGCTCGCCTGCCGCCGGGCCGGGCAAATCGGCGCGCCAACGTGCGGCGAACGCCTGCAGATCGGGGAAGAACGCCTCGAAATGTCGCTGGAGTGCAACTTCATCGGCAGCCAGGACCGCAAACGCGTCGGCCAGCGGATTGCGCCGCTTCAGGCGTTGCGACAGCCCCGCGAGCACCTGCACGATCATCTCCGGTTCGGCATAGGCCGCGGGCAGATCGTGGCGCTGCATGTACTGCGTGAAGATCCGCAGGCGTGGTGGCAGATAGGCCCATCGGTCCCGCAGATGGGCATGCAGCCGCAGCGAGACCGCATCCAGCGGCATTTCGCTGTAACGCGCGAAATCACGCGCCAGGAGGTGATCGAACCACACATCGAGCATGATGCCGGCGTAACGGCGCCATGGCGCGGCAAACCGGCGCCGCGCATCCACCACCTGCGGATGCGTGTCCGTGAAGCCGTCCACTGCGCGATGCAGAACAACCCCCGCACGCAGCCCGGGGGGCCAGGCCTCGTCCGGCCGGCCGCGCACGAAGTCGCCCAGCACGCCCCCGACCTGAAGGTCCGGTGTGCGTCCGGCGACCAGTGCATGTGCCAGTACGTTCATGGATCGATCCGCGGAGAACCAGCGTCAGCGCCCACGATACCTGCACATGCAGCACTGGAAAATCCATAGGTCAAACGCTTGTTACAGCGCCTTGGCCACCCGGTTATCATGCACCCATGACTGATCAAGAACTTGCCGCCGCCCCCGACACATTTCCGCGCGAGTCCGCGAGGTTCGCTCTGGACGGGCCCGCCGGCAAACTGGAAGTCATCGTGGACGGGCCCGAGGAAAAGCGCCGCAGCGGCGTGGCGGTGATCTGCCATCCGCATCCGCAGCATGGGGGTACGCTGCGCAACAAGGTGGTGACCATCATCGAGCGCAGCCTGCGCGAGGTCGGGCTGGATACGGTGCGCTTCAATTTCCGCGGCGTCGGCGCCTCCGAGGGCAGCTATGACGAAGGCAACGGCGAGAGCGAGGACCTGGCCTGCGTAGTCGAGTGGGTGCGCCGCGTGCGCCCGGACGATGCGCTGTGGCTGGGCGGGTTTTCCTTCGGCAGCTACGTGGCCATCCGCAATGCGGTCCGTCTCAATGCCGATGCCCTGGTCACCGTGGCGCCACCCATCGGCCGCTGGAAGTTCGAGTCCATCGAACTGCCCACCGTGCCGTGGCTGATCGTGCAGGGCGAGGAAGACGAAGTGGTGGAGGCCGACAAGGTGTTCGCCTGGCTCGAGGCCATCGATCGTGAACCGGCACTGGTGCGCATGCCCGAAACCGGCCACTACTTCCATCGCCGGCTGATGGATCTGCGGGGCGCCATCAAGAACGGGGTGCGCAGCTGGCTGCCGCCCACGCGCGGCGACTAGACGCCAGATCCATGGCGCACGAGCAGTCCGTGCCCGCGGAAGCGGCGCTGCCCAGCGCGCGCTACGCCCGGGGGGTCGATGCCCGCCGCTGGGAGCGCGATGCCGCGCAGTTGCCGGCGCTGGCCGAACTGGACCGCCTGCATGAGGCACTGTCGCCCCCCGGCACGCAGCCGCGCCTGCTGGGCAAGCTGAAATCGCTGGTGTCCGGCAGCACCAACGCGCCGCCGCAGGGCCTGTACCTGTGGGGCAGCGTAGGCCGCGGCAAGACCTTCCTGATGGATCTGTTCGTGGCCGGCCTGCCCGCGGGCACCGCACTGCGGCGCCATTTCCATCGCTTCATGGCCGACATCCACGCGCAATTGCGTGACCTGGGTCAGCGCAGCGATCCACTGGAACGCGTTGCCGAGCAGATGGCTGCACGTTGCCGCGTGCTGTGCCTGGACGAGTTCACGGTGCAGGACATCGGCGATGCGATGATTCTCGGCGGCTTGCTCAAGGCACTGTTCGCGCGCGGGGTCACGCTGGTCACCACCTCCAACACGGAACCTGCGCAACTGTATGCCGATGGCCTGCAGCGCGCCCGCTTCCTGCCTGCCATCGATCTGCTGCAGACACACTGCGCGATAGTGAAGCTGGCCTCGCCGCACGACTGGCGCCTGCGCGCGCTGGAACAGGCCACGATCTACCAGACGCCGCCCGGGGCCGAGGCCGAACGCGTGCTCAAGCGGATCTTCAACGACTATGCCGAGGGCGATGTCGCCGAAGACACCACGCTGCATGTCAACGACCGCTGCATCCGCGTGCGCGCCCTGGCCGCGCGGATTGCCTGGTTCGATTTCGATGCATTGTGCGATGGCCCGCGCTCGGCCGCTGACTACATCGAGCTGGCGCGGCGTTTTCCCGCCGTGGTGGTCTCCAACGTGCCGCCGTTCGGGCCGGACAATCATGATCCGGCGCGGCGCTTCATCCATCTGGTGGACGAGTTCTACGACCGTCACGTGAAGCTGGTGCTGTCCGCCGCCGCACCCATCATCGAGCTGTACGACGGCGACCGCCTGCGCGCCGAGTTCGCGCGCACCGAGTCGCGCCTCATCGAGATGCAGAGCCAGGATTATCTGGCGCTGGACCACCGGCCGTAATCGACCCGACAGCATCGTAGGGCGGATCAAGGAACGCCAGTGACGGATCCGCCTGCTTGCGGTGAACAATCCTGACTACCGGCAAGCAGGCGGATCCGTCGCGCTGCTCCTTGATCCGCCCTACGACCCTACGATGCGTGCTGCATCGCCGTAGCCATTAGGCAGGTGGGCGTCAATCCGCGCCGCCCGGCGTGTAGCGCAGCGTCAGATACGCCGTGCGGCCGGGCTGGTTGTAGTAGTACACGGTCTCGTAGTCGCGATCGAAGGCGTTGGCCAGGCGCGCCTGCACCTGCCAGTGCGGCAGGACGCGGAACCCCGCGTGGATGCTGGTCAGCGCATAGCCGCCCAGGCGGTGCGTATTGGCCAGATCGTCATAGCGATCGCTGAAGCCGCGCTCGCTGACACCCGCGCTGAAGCGGCCCCAGCGCTTGCTCAGATCCACACGCGCACTGGCGTGGATCCGCCGCGCCAGGTCATTGCCATGGTTGGCGCCATGGGTCTCGTTGATGGGCCGTTGCCAGGTCAGGTCGGTCTGCAGATGCCAGCCGCCGGCGTGCGCCTTGAACTGGGCCTCGGCGCCGTCGATGGTGGCCGTGTCCACGTTGGCCGGGGTATACAGCGCATCGAGCGCAATCAGGTCATGGATGTGCGTGCGGTAGGCGCTCAACTGCCAGCTGTAGCGTGGCTGCCAGTCGCCCAGGCCCAACTCCAATGAGCGCGATTTTTCCGGCTTCAGATGCGGATCCGCCGAAGGCGCGTAACCGGGCGAGCTGGGGTAATACAGGTCGTTGAAGGTGGGCGCGTGGAATGCGCTGCCCCAGGATGCGCGCAATGTCATGCCATTGCCGAAGTGATATCCGTAGGCGGCGCCGCCAGTGACGTGGTCGCCGAACTGCTGGTTGTGGTCGCGCCGCGCACTCAGCTGGATCTCGTTGCCACCGAAGCTGCCCTGATATTGCGCGAAGATACCCACGTCGTTGCGGCTGTCGCGCGTGTAGGCAGTGCCGCTGCTCAAGCGATCGTTCTCGACATCCACGCCGGCGACCAATTGCTGCCGGGGCGCCAGTGTGATGGTGTTCTTCCAGGAGGCGTGGTTGCGTGTGGAGTCGAGAAAGCCGACGTAGACGTTGTTCTCGTAGTTGGTGGCTTTGTCCAGATTCTGTCCGGCGCCCACGCGCATCGTCCAGGCGCGCAGGATCGGCACCTCCAGCGCCAACCCTGCCACCTGCTGCACGTGGCGGCTGCGATTCTGGAAGCTGCCGTCGAATTCCACGTCGCTCTTGTTGTGCAGCAGGTTGCCGGTCACCTTGGCACCGTTGTCCCAGCGGTAGCCCAGATTGAGCAGGCCGTTGTTGCTGCGATAGCCGTCGGCATCCGGCTGGTTGGCGAAACAGCCGGCAAACACGGTGCCCGCGCCCAGCTTGCAGCTGTTGATGCCGCGGATGTACTCGGTGCCCACGCTGAGGTTGTACCAGGCGTGCCCGGTGCCGCCCGAGAGACCCGCCTGGCCGCGACCGTAGCTGTGGCTGCCGCCGGTGATCGAAAACGACGGCTGCAGCGCCTGGCCGGGTGTGCCGTGACGCGTGAAAATCTGGATCACACCGCCGATGGCATCGGAGCCGTACAGCGACGAGCGCGGCCCGCGCACGATCTCGATGCGCTGGATCTGGTCCACCGGAATCTGCTCGAACGCTGCCAGGCCGGCACTGACCGACCCCACGCGCACGCCGTCGATCAGTACCAGCGTGTGGTCCGAGTTGGTGCCGCGCAGGAACAGCGAGGTCTGCTGGCCGACGCCACCGGAGTTGGAAAAACTCACGCCGGGCAGCCCGTCCAGCAAGTCATGCAGGGAGGTCGGCTGCAACCGCCGGATCTCCGTGCGCGTGATCACCGTGACCGCCGCCAGCGACTCGCTGACCGGCTCGGCCGAGCGCGTGGCAGTGACCACCACCGGATTGATGTTGGAGGAAACCTGCGGCGCCGGCGTGGCGACCGCCGTGCCGGAAAGGGCCAGCGCCAGCGCGGCGCAAAGAATCAAAGTTTGCATGAGTCGAGTTCCTTCGAGGCCACACACCCCACGTGGCGACCTCAGTCGTCGTCGGATAGAAGATGACGCGAATGGAACCCGGACGGCAGGTACGCGCTTGGGCAAGCGCCAGCCCATGGTCCGGACCGCCCACCGCGGCACCGCCATGAACACCCGCGCACGTGAAGCCGCAGGCATTCCGATTCGGGCCGGTCTCCGGACTCGCGGGCCGACGTGGCAACACGTCGCGGAGCGGCCGCCTTCCCGTGGTGGAACCACAGTGGCGATGTGACCGATCCGAAAAGGCAGTGACGCCTTTTGATCCGCTTACCGTTGCGGGGGCAGCGCCGGCCTTGCACGAACGTGCGCACCGGCTTCCCGTTTCATCCTGACGACGCAGCCGGCAGGACACCCGAAACGCGGCAAGCGTAGCGCTCGCTCGCGTGCACCACAAGCGCTTTCGCCGCCTGGGCGTGGCGAACGGAGGCAGCGGCAGCACCGCTTTCGTCATGCGGCTGTCCCGTGGCATGGGCGCAAAACACGCGCGCCCAGGCGGCAGACGCACGGGCCCGGTCCACCCCTCGATCGACGCCCCTTTCCGGGACTTCACGGGCGCTTCCGCACATCACTTGACTACAGCCGTAGTCAGGACTATTTTTGGTGACACGTGTAGTCAATCGGTCTCGCTTGCATGTCCATCCAGCCCTCCATCGGCGACCGGGAATTGTCCCTGTTGCATTACCTGTCGGAACACGAACCGGCCTCCGTGGCGGAGGTCGCCGCCGGTTTCGGCGCCGAGCGTGACCTGGCGCGCTCCACCGTGCTGACCATGATGGAACGCCTGCGCGCCAAGGGCTATCTCAAGCGCCGCAAGCATCGGGGTGGCTATCGCTACCGCACCGCCACCGCGCCGCGCGAGGCCATGCGCAATGCGGTCGGGCAATTCGTGGAGCGCACCCTGAGCGGCTCGGTGTCGCCGTTCGTGGCCTGGATGGCCGAGCGCGGCGACGTCGACGATGCCGAGCTCGAGGAACTGCAAGCACTGGTGGCGACGCTGCAGTCACGGCGCGAGGAGTCCTGAAGATGGATACGATGATGCATCTTTCCGAGATCCTGTTGCAGCGGCTTGCCTGGACCTCGCTGCAGGCAAGCGTGTTGATCGGCATCGTGTGGTTGCTGGTGCGCTACCTGCCACGCCTCGCGCCCTCCATGCGCGCACTGCTGTGGTGGCTGGTGGCGGCGCAGTTGCTGACCGGCCTGGTGGTCAGTACTCCACTGCAACTGCCGCTGCTGCCGGCACGGGTTGCGATTCCTGCGGTCACCACGCCCCACGCCACAGCCGCCGCAGCGCCGCATGCCGTCGTGGCATCGATTCCGGGCAGCGATGCTCAGCCGATATTGGCGCACGGCCAGGACAGCACCCCGGTTACGCCGGCGCTGCCGTGGCAAGCGGCACTGGCCGCCGCCTGGTTTGCGGCTGTGCTGATGCTGCTGGCCCTGACTGCGCGCGCGTGGTGGCACATGCGCCGCCTCCTGCGCGGCGCCACGATCCTGCAGGACCCGTCGCTGCAACGCATCTGCCAGGACCGGGCGCATGCGCTGGGCCTGCGCCGCTGTCCCGAGCTGCGCATGTCCGACAAGATTGCCTCGCCGCAGGTCACCGGTCTGTGGAAGCCGGTCATCCTGTTGCCGGGCCGGCACCGGCTGTCGCACGGGGACGCGGCCATGGCGATCCTCCATGAACTGAGCCATGTGCGCCGCGGCGATCTGTGGCTGGGCTGGGTCCCGGCTCTGGCACAGCGATTGTTCTTCTTCCATCCCCTGGTGGCCTGGGCGGTACGCGAATACGCCATGCACCGGGAGGTCGCCTGCGATGCCGACGTTCTCGGCCAGCACCTGTCGACGCCGCAGACCTACGGCCATTTGCTGATGCGCCTGGGCGTCGATCATCCGACTCCCGCCAGCCTGTCTGGCGCGTCGCCCACGTTCCGTCACCTGAAGAGGCGCCTGACCATGCTGCAACACGCCCCCACCACCTCGCCGCACCGCCTGCGCCACGTCGCGCTGATCATCGTCATTGCCATGGCCGGCATCGTGCCCTACCGGGTCACCGCACGGCCCATGCAGAGCGTGCCGGCTCCTGCGACCTCAAGCCACGTGCACAGTCACGCCCGAAGCCTTACGTCGGCCCGGCCGCTGTCCGCACCGCCAGCGCCGCCAGCGCCGCCGCCCGCACCGCCGTCACCATCAGCACTACCGCCGCCACCCCCAGCATCCCCGCCCGCACCTCCGGCGCCGCCCGATTTTGGCGACCGCCACTTCCACAATGTCAGCATCGATACCGACAGCCATCGCCCACAGGGCTTCGTGTTGATCGACGGCGACAGCATGCAGGTGGTCGGGTCACCAGGTGACATGCGCTTTGCGAAGACAGTCGCGCCTTCCACGCGTACCCCGACGCTGTGGCTGCGCCAGGGTTCACACCGCTACGTCACGCACGATCCTGCCACCATCGACCGCGTCCGCAAGGCCTATGCACCATTGACCAAAGCCGCCCGGGATGCGGGCAAACTGGCCGGTCGTGAAGGTGACCTGGCCGCCCGCGAGGGTGGACTGGCAGCCCAGGAAGGCGCGCTGGCCTCGTTGCGGGGCCAGCTGGCCGGCAAGCGGGCCGAGTTGGCGGCACGGCGTGCCGCACTGCTGAGCCAGCAGGACGCGGGCAATGCCGGACAGCGCGCACGCATGGCGTCAATCAAAACGCAGGAAGCCAGCCTGCATCGTGAAATGGTCCGGCTGAAGGCCCGGGAGAGCGCCCAACACAAGCGCCTCGCCGCCCAGCGCAAGACGCTCGAAGCGCGACGCAAGGTGATCGCCACCCAGCGCGAAGCACTCTCGAAACCCCGCGCACAGCTGGCCAAGCGATCCAGGCTGCACGTGCACACCATCCTCGACAAGGCACTCAAGCAAGGCACGTTCAAACGCCTGGATTGAAGGCGCCCGCGTATCGCGTCCGAAAAAAACCGGCCTCAAAGGGCCGGTTTTTTTCGTTTGCCGATCAGGCCCGGCTCAACGCCAGGGCCAGCTTTTCAGCTTGTAGTGCTTCGGCGGCGTCTTGCCGGCCAGGTGCTTGACGAAATAATCCCAGCGCCGCCGCGTGATGTACGGCGTGGCGTAGCCATAGCCGTGGTGCACGTTGGGGATGGCGATCATGTCGAAGTCCTTGTTGGCCTTGATCAGCGCCTGCACCACGATCTGCGTGCTCTCGGGCGGCACGTTGTCGTCCAGGGTGCCGTAGGTGAGCATCAGGTGACCCTGCAGATTTTTCGCCTTGTCCTGGTTGGCCTGGTTGTCGTAGTTGGTGCTGCCGTCTTTTTGCGTTTTCAGCAGGCCCTGCCACTTTTCGCCCCAGTCGGCCTCGTAGTCGCGGTTGTCGTGGTTGCCGCTTTCGGCCCAGCCCACCTTGAAGAAATCCGGGTGTGTGAACATGGCGTCGGCGGTGGCGAAGCCGCCGCCGGAATGGCCCCAGATGCCGACGTGATCGAGGTCGATCCATGGATGGCGCCTAGCCAGCTGCTTGATGGCGGCGATCTGGTCGGGCAGCGTGTTGTCGCCCATGTCGCCGTACCAGGTGTCGTGGAACGATTTGGAGCGATCCGGCGTGCCCAGGCCGTCGATGGCCACGACGATGAAGCCCAGCTCGGCCATGGCCTGATGATCGCCGCGCGCCGAGGCGAAGCCGAACGTGAAGATGGAGCCGGTCTGCGGGCCCGGATAGATGTAGTCGATGACCGGATACGTCTTGTGCGGATTGAAGTCGGTCGGCTTGAACATCATGCCGTACAGCGTGGTCTTGCCGTCGCGAGCCTTCACCTTGAACTGCGTCGGCGGCACCCAGCCGATCTTTTTCAGACGGCTGATATCGGCCTTCGCCACCATGGCGATTTTGCGGCCGTTGCTGGCACGGCGCAGCACCGTCACGGGCGGCTTGCTGGGCGTGGACCAGGAATCGACGAAGTATTTGCCGTCGGGCGACATGGTGATGCCGTGGTCGGCCTTCTGCGGCGTCAGCAGCGTCGGCTTGTCGCCGTTGAGGTTCACCTTGTAGAACGCCTGATAGTACGGATTCCAGCCCGGCTGCCGGCCCACGCCGCGGAACCACAGGGTGTGCGTCTTGCGGTCCACATGCAGCACTTCGGTGACGTTGCCCTCGCCCCTGGTGATGGCGTGCTCGCGCTTGCCGGTCTTGAGGTTGTAGAGATACAGGTTGCCCCAGTTGTTGCGCCACGAGTACCAGACGATGGCATTGCTGTCCGGCAGGTACTGCCAGTTGACCTTGCCGATGCCGCTCTCGTAGTAGTGCGGCACGCTGACGTGAAACACCGTGCGCACGTCGCCGGTTGCGGGATCGGCCACGCGGAAGGTCTCCTGCTTGTGGTCGCGCGAGGTGGACACGAACGCCAGCGTCCTGCTGTGCGGGCCCCACTTCACGTCATCCCAGTGACCGTGACCGCTGCAGCTGATGTCGTCGCACAGCGAGCTGCGGTGAAAATCGGGCTTCATGTGCAGGCGCACCACCTTCTCGCTGGGCACATCGATGATCACGCGCGAAATGCGGATCACGTGTTTGTCGCCCGGCAGCGGATACTTCCACACGTTGATCTGCGGATGCCCCGCCGTGGCGCCCACCGTGGCCATGTCGCCCACCTTGCGCTGATCCTGCTGGAAGGTGGCGATGTAGCGCGAGTTCGGCGACCACACCAGCACGGCCTGCCTGGAATGCGTCCAGCCGGCGTTATCGGTAGCGTAGCCGTCATTCTTGATGCCGTCGGTGGTCAGCGCGTGTTCCTCGCCGGTCCTGATATTGCGCACCCACAGGTTCCAGTCACGGATGAAGGCCACCTTGGTGCCGTCCGGCGAAACCACGCCGGGGTTGCGCGCCTTGAAGTCCTTCTTGGCCGGTGTGGGGGCACGGGCACGACCGCGGCGGCAGCCGGGCTTGCCGGCCAGGTCGCAGGTGTAATGGCGGCCATGCCAGGTCACCTGCAGATGTCCGCCCATGACCGGCTTGAAGTTGTCCAGACGCAGCGTGTCGGGGTGCACTTTCTTCTTGCTGATCGTGTCCAGCGCCGCGGCCATCTTTTTTGCGTCGAACGCCTGCGAGGCCTTGCCGGTGGTGACGTTCATGATCATGTAGTGATCGCCGGAGGCATCGTGGTCCACGTACCAGAAATGGGTGTCGTCCTGCCATTTCACGTGCGTCACGGCGTGGTCGACCAGCGGGCGCGTGTTGTAACCCATGAAGCGCTCGGCATGGGCGTAGGTCTGCTTGCTCACCTGGGCGGAATCCTGCGCAGCCACGCACAGCGGCAGCGCAGCCAGCACCAACGCGCAGAACCATGGAGTCTTTTTCATCATCGACATATTCCCGGATCAAAGGCCAATGCGCGCATGGCGACCGACAGTCGCAGACACGCCTTGCGAATCTTCGCACCGTAGCGCGTCAGCGGCCGGTGCGCGTGTGCCAAAGGATGTGCGCACGACCCAGGCCCCTACAGGATCGGGTCGAACAACCGCGCCAGATGCGTGAACACGCGCCGCCACATCGGCAGCCGCGTGTAGTGCCCGGACGTGAACACCTCGGCGTGCGCGAAGTCCGCCTGCAACATGCGCTCCACGTCCGCGGCAAATCCCTTGTCCACCGTGATCACGCCGGCTTCGAAGTTCAGCCGCAGCGAACGGCTGTCCAGATTCATGCTGCCGACCATGGATGTGTCTTCGTCGATCAGCACCACTTTCTCGTGCAGGAAACCGGGCGTGTAGCGATATATCCGCAGGCCATCGTCCAGCATCTGATACGCATTGAGCATGGACACCGCAAACACCGCATGGTGGTCGGCGCGTGACGGCAGCAGGATGCGCACATCCACACCCCGCAGCACCGCCACCTGCAATGCCGCGCGCACCGGACCATCGGGCACGAAATACGGCGTGGTGATCCACACTCGTTGCCGCGCCGCCTGGATCAGTGCCACGAACAGCAGCGAGCAGGTTTCCTGCCGGTCCGCCGGACCGCAGATCGCGGGCAGGCAGCTCATGCCATGATCATGCATCGGCGCCTCATGCCAGACCAGATTTTCTCCGGTGGACCAGAACCAGCCCTCGGCGAAGCTGCGCTGCAGGTCGGAGACCACCGGTCCTTCCACGCGCAGATGCGTGTCGCGCCACGGCGAGAGGCGCGGATTTTCGCCCATGTAGCTGTCGCCGACATTCAGGCCACCGACGAAACCGATGCGCCCATCCGCCACCACGATCTTGCGATGGTTGCGAAAGTTGACCTGCAGCCGGTGCGTCCAGCGCCGCGTGGCGAACACGTGGGTGCGCACGCCGGCCTCGTTCAGCGCGCGGATATAGCTGCGCGGCAGCGCGTGGCTGCCTACCCCGTCGTACAGCACGTGGACGCGCACACCGGCGCGGGCCCGCTCGATCAACGCCTGCTGGAACCGCCGCCCGATGCGATCGTCGGAAAGGATGAAGAACTGCACCAGCACATATTCCGTGGCACCACCGATCGCACCCAGCATGGATTCGAATGTGGTCCTGCCGTCGATCAGCAGCTGCAGCCGATGGCCCGGACGAAAGGGCGTATCCAGCAGCGCGCACAACCCCGCGTGCCGCGCGCACCCGTCATCGAGTTTCTCGCCCTCGGCATCGGTGCGCGATGCCCTGGGGTCGCGTGTGGCACTCCAGCGCGCGCGGTTGCGCCGATGCGCTTCCACATAGCCCTTGAACCGGTTGCGCCCCAGGAACAGATACGGAATCAGCATTATGTACGGCAGGCTGACCAGCGCCACGGCCCACGCGGCCGCGCCCTGCGGCGTGCGCGTGTGCACCACCGCGTGGATCGCGGCCAGCAGGCCCAGCACATGCAGCACCACCGCCAGGGTGACGGCATTTTCGATATCGAAAGACATGGAGTTTCAGGCGTTCTCGCAGCACGTCCGGGCAGACGGCATCATCGCACGACGCGCGCAGCTCGACCGGCGCGCGCGGGCCGATGCGGCCCGGCAGATGAAATACCGGTGAACCCGGCCCCGCTTCGTCACGCCGCAGTCATTGCCGAGCCGGCATCATGCGACGACCATCGCCGGTCAGCGCCACCCGTACGGATGAAGACGGGGCCGACCGGCTGTTCACGTTCCGGAGACAGATCATGAAACAACGCACACTCGGCATCGGTGGTCCGCAGTTTTCCGCGCTGGGCCTGGGCTGCATGGGCATGAGCGAGTTCTACGGATCGCGCGATGACGCCACCTCGATCGCCACCATCCATCACGCACTGGACAACGGCATCAACCTGCTGGACACCGCGGACATGTACGGCCCCTACATCAACGAGGAACTGGTGGGCAAAGCCATCCGCGGCCGCCGCGACGAGGTCATGCTGGCCACCAAGTTCGGCATCGTGCGCGAAAACGGCACGCGCCGCATCAACGGCCGTCCCGGCTACGTGAAGAGCGCCTGCGATGCCAGCCTGAAACGCCTGGGCGTGGAACAGATCGACCTGTACTACCAGCATCGCGTGGATCCGGATGTTCCCATCGAGGACACCGTGGGCGCCATGTCGGATCTGGTGGCCGCGGGCAAGGTGCGTTTCCTGGGTTTGTCGGAGGCCTCCGGCGAGACCCTGCAGCGCGCCTACCTGACCTATCCCATCAATGTGCTGCAAAGCGAGTACTCGTTGTGGACGCGCGACGTGGAAAGCAACGGCATGCTGGAGACCAGTCGCCGCCTGGGCGTGGGCCTTGTGGCCTACAGCCCGCTGGGGCGCGGCTTCCTCACCGGCAGCATCAGCAGCCCGGATGACTTTGAGGACGACGATTTCCGCAAACATTCGCCGCGCTTCCAGGGCGAGAATTTCGACAAGAACCTGCAGCTGGTGGACAAGGTCCGCGAGCTGGCGGACGACAAGGGCTGCACCCCCGCGCAACTGGCGCTGGCATGGGTGCTGGCGCAGGGGCCGGACATCGTGCCGATTCCCGGCACCACCAGCAAGAAGCACCTGGACGACAACATCGGCGCACTGGACGTGGAACTGAGCGAGCACGAGCTGGCCGACATCGACAAGGTCTTTCCGCCCGATGCGGCCGCCGGATTGCGCTATCCCGAGGAAACCATGAGCACGGTGAATCGCTGATCCCCCGCAGGGCGGATCAAGAAGTGCCAGCGACGGATCCGCCTGCTTGCGGCAAGGCAGAGGGTTTCACGCAAGCAGGCGGCTCCGTCACATACGTTCCTTGAGCCGCCCTACGAAGAAACGCATTGCCCACAGCATTCGCCGCTAACCGTGTTTTACAGCGGCGAACGTACAATGGCGCCTCGACTTGATTGCTGGCATTGACATGCATACGCCCGACCACTCACCGCTGGGCAAGACCACGGCCTATCGAGGCCGGTACGACCCTGCGCTGCTGTACCCGATACCGCGCGCACCGAAGCGCGAAGACATCGGCCTGCCGGTGGCGCTGCCGATGCATGGCGTGGATATCTGGAACGCCTACGAATTGTCCTGGCTGAATGCGCATGGCAAGCCGCAGGTGGCCATGGCGGAGTTCCGCGTGCCGGCCGGGTCGCCGCGGATCATCGAATCGAAGTCGTTCAAGCTGTATCTGAACGGTTTCGCCGGCGAACGCACGGATCCGGACGCGATGCGGGCGCGCATGCGGGAGGATCTGTCCGCCGCGGCCGGTGCACCGGTGGACGTGCGCCTGATCGCCGCCGCCGACTTTCCCGCGCAGTCGCTGCACACGCTGCAGGGAACGTGCATCGACGGACTCGATCTGGCCATGGACCACTATGCTCCGCCGTGGCCGCAGTTTCTCGCCACCGACATGCAGGCACCGGTGGTCGAGGAAACCCTCGTCTCGCACCTGCTGAAGTCCAACTGTCCGGTGACCGGCCAGCCGGACTGGGGCAGCGTGCAGATCGCCTACCGCGGCAGGCCCATCGATCATGCAGGCCTGCTGCGCTACCTGGTTTCGTTCCGCGAGCACAACGACTTTCACGAGCAGTGCGCAGAACGCATCTTCGCCGACATCGTGCGCCGTTGCGCACCGCAGGAACTGACCGTGCACGCACGCTACACGCGCCGTGGCGGCCTGGACATCAACCCGTTCCGCAGCAGCCGCGCCGACCTGACGCCGGCCAACCTGCGCGGCGCGCGGCAATAACCATCCACACAACACGGGACACGCACATGACCGACAAAGCCACCGTCGCCGTTCTGGGCCTGGGCGCGATGGGTCACGCCTTCGCCGCCAACCTGATCGAGGCCCACTTCCCCACCCGCATCTGGAATCGCACGCGTGCGCGCGGCGAGGATCTCGCCCGTGCCGGCGCCACGTTGAGCGACACGCCACGCGAGGCCGCGCAGGATGCGGACGTGGTCATCACCATGGTGCCGGATGCCGCCGCCACGGAGCAGGTGCTGATGGGCGAGGATGGCGCGCTGGCCGGCATGAAGCAGGGCGCCATCCTGGCGCAGATGGGCACCATCGGCGTCGCCGGTACCGACAGCCTGATCCGCCAGGTGGCCGAGATGCGGCCGGACCTCATGTTCATCGACGCGCCGGTCTCTGGGACCAAGGCCCCGGCCGAAAAAGGCCAGGTACTGGTGCTGGCCAGTGGCGATCAGGGCGCGGCCGCGCTGGTGGCGCCGGTGTTCGCCGCCATCGGCAAGGACACGCGCTGGCTGGGCGCAGCCGGCGCCGGATCGCGCATGAAACTGGTGGTCAACGCCTGGCTGATCGCCATGATGCAGGGCCTGGCCGAAACCACCCGGCTGGCCGAGTCGCTGGACTTCAGCGGCGAGGACCTGTGGAAGGTGCTGGACGGCGGCCCGCTGGCAGCGCCCTACGCCAAGGTCAAGCTGGACATGATCGCCTCCGGCAACTTCGATGCGCAGATGGCCCTGAAATGGGGGCTGAAAGATGCCAACCTGGCACTCGAGGCCGCCGCCGATGGGACCATGCCGTCGCTGCAGCGCATCAGCCAGATCTGGACCGAGGCCGAGCAGGCCGGCCACGGCGAGCAGGACATCGCCGCCATCTACCAGCACCTGTCCACATCGGACTGACGGCTACACGGCATGCACGCGGGCGGCGCCGGGTGCGACACCAGCCGCCCTCACCCGCGCGTCGCGCTTGGCTTACACTGAGGGTCCGATTCACTGCCAGCTGCACCGCACCATGGGGACCAAGGGCAAACCCAATTCGCTGGATATCGCGCACCTGGCGGGCGTGTCGCAATCGACCGTGTCGCGCGCGCTGCGCGGCGACCCCGTGGTCAGCCGCGAAACCCGCGAGCGCATCCTGGCGATCGCACGCCAGCTCAATTACACGGTGGACAAGAACGCCTCCAATCTGCGCTCCCAGCAGACCGGCACGCTGGCGCTGCTGTTCTTCGAGGATCCCACGGCCGACGAGTCCAACATCAATCCGTTCTTCCTGGCCATGCTGGGCTGGATCACGCGCATGTGCTCCAAGCGCGGCTATGACCTGCTGATCTCGTTTCAGGAAATGTCGCACAACTGGCACGCCGACTACGCCGACAGCCGCAAGGCCGACGGCCTGATCCTGCTGGGCTACGGCGATTATCTGGCCTACCGCAGCAAGCTGGATGCGCTGGTGGAACAGGGCACCCATTTCGTGCGCTGGGGCGCAGTGCTGCCGGATCAGCCCGGCATCTCGATCGGCTGCGACAACCGCCAGGGCGGCCATGCCGTCACCGAACATCTCATCGCGCAGGGCCGCAAACGCATCGCCTTCCTGGGCAGCGCCTCGCGCCATTACCCGGAATTCTTCGACCGCTACCATGGCTACGAGGACGCGCTGCAAGAGGCCGGCATCACGCTCGATCCCGCTCTGCAGGTGGATGCGGTCACCACCGAGCAATCCGGCTACGACGCGGTGCATGCGCTGATCAGCCACGGCATCGCCTTCGACGCCATCTTCGGCGCCAGTGACCTGATCGCCATCGGCGCCATGCGCGCCCTGGCCGATCTGGAGATCGACGTGCCCGCGACCGTCTCCGTCGCCGGCTTCGACGACATCCCCACCGCCAGCAACGTGCGCCCGGATCTGACCACCGTGGCGCAGGACACGCGCCGCGCCGGCGAACTGCTGGTGGAAGCCCTGATCGACCAGATCGAAGGCAAGGACACCGAGAGCCTGAAGCTGCCCACGCGACTGGTAGTGCGCCATTCCAGCGTCATCGCCGATTGATCCCAGCACGCCGGTAGGGCGGTTGAAGTCGGTAGGGCGGCTCAAGGAGCCGAAGGCGACGGAGCCGCCTGCTTGCCGGATATCAACCAACCTTCCCGCAAGCAGGCGGCTCCGTCACTGACGTTCCTGACCGAAGGAAATCCCTTGTGGATTGATCCCCCCTACGTACCTACGATGCTTCCAGCGCATTCGGTACAGCCGCCTCTCGCTCCAGTTCCGCCACGCGCAGCGTGCAGACGCCGGCCAGCAACAGGCTGATGCCGCCCAGCACCAGCGCGTACATCGGCTGATCATGGAAGAACACATGCAGCAGCAGGCCCAGCACGCTGGCGGCCAGCAGCTGCGGAATGACGATGAAGAAGTTGAAGATGCCCATGTACACGCCCATCTTCTGCGCCGGCAGATGCCTGGACAGCATCGCGTAGGGCAGCGACAGGATGGACGCCCAGGCAAAGCCGACGCCCACCATGGACAGCATCAGCCAGTCCGGATCGGCAACGAACAGGAACGAGATCAGCCCCGCCGCGCCCAGGGCGAGATTCAGCAGGTGGCTGATGCGCAGCCCCCAGCGGCGCACCATGAACGGAATGGCGATCGCGGCCAGCGCGGCGAAACCGCTGTAGGCGGCAAACAGCACGCCCACCCAGTTGGCCCCGGTGTTGTACGCCGCCGAGTGCGCATCGGTGGCGCCGAACTGCACCGCCGTCACCGCCGGGGTGGTGTAGATCCACATGGCGAACATGGCGAACCAGGAAAAGAACTGAACCCAGGCCAGGCGGCGCATGGCACGCGGCATGGTGACCAGGTCGCCCATGACCTGGCGCAGCGTGCCGCGGCTGCGTGTGGCCGACAGCCACAGCATCAGCCCGCCGAAGACCAGCAGGCCCAGGGACAGGATGTACAGCTTGGCATCCAGATGCAGCACGTCGACCGCACCCGTGCCGACCACGCCGACGAGAAGCCAGAGCCACCCCCACATGCGTGCCCGCCGCGCATCGACCAACGCCGGCCTGGCCGATGGCTGGCCTGCAAACGCCCTGAGTTCTCCCGGTGGATACTCGCGCGTGCGCAGCACTGTCCACAGCACCGAGCCCAGCAGCACCACCGCGCCCACATAGAACGCATAGCGCACCGTGTCCGGGATCACCCCTGCCGGAGCCACGGTGCTGACGCCCGCCCGCGTCAACAGCCACGGCAGCATGGACGCCACCACCGCGCCGATGCCGATGAAGAAACTCTGCAGCGCGAATCCCAGCGGCCTCTGGCGTTCCGGCAGCTGATCGCCCACGAAAGCGCGGAAGGGTTCCATCGACACATTGATGGATGCATCCATCACCCACAGCACGCCCGCCGCCACCCACAGCGCCGGCGCGTTGGGCATGGCGATGAGCGCCAGCGTGGTCAGCACCGCGCCGACCAGGAAATACGGCCGCCGCCGCCCCAGCCGCGTCCAGGTGCGGTCCGAGGCATGACCGATGATGGGCTGCACCAGCAGCCCGGTCAGCGGCGCCGCCACCCACAGGATGGGAATGTCCGCCACGTGCGCCCCCAGGGTCTGGAAGATGCGGCTGACATTGGCGTTCTGCAGCGCGAACCCGAACTGGATGCCGACGAACCCGAAACACATGTTCCAGATCTGCCAGAAGCCCACTTCGGGTTTGCGCTTCACTGCGGGGCGCCCTTGCCGGCCAGGGGCCGGATGTGCAGCGCGCCGATATCCGCCGCATTCAGCGGTCCACTGGCACCGCCCTGGCCGCCCGTGAAGTGCTTGAACTGCTCCAGGAAACTCATGTTGAAGCCCTGCCTGAGCGCAAACGTGCAGCGCGCTCCGGCCGGCGCGCGGAACGTCACCGCCGTGGACATCTGCACGCCCTCGCTCTGCGGCATCACCACCGGCATCACCTGCGGCGCCGCGCCCTTGCAGCGGATGGCCAGGCGCTTCACTGCCGCGGTCACGCCGCTGCTGATGGGGCCATGGTCATTGCTGTAGGACAACCGCGCCTGGAAGCGACCGGCATGCGGCGCCGTCCAGTGCCTTGGCCAGTCGCCGCGCACGCTCGATTGCGGCCCGCGACACACCTCCGGGCTGTGCAGCGACTCGATGCCGGCCGCGCCGATCCGGGTCACGCTGAAGCACTGCGTATACGGCTGTTTCGGCACGCGCACGCTGCCGGCCAGCGCGCCCTGTCGATGTCCGTTGACATAGAGCATCCCCTTGTACGGCGAAGCGATGCGCCAGTCGCCCCCCCGCAGGGACACCCTGGGCGCAGGCGGCGTCAGTGGCGCATACATGGGCGCATCGGTGCGCAGCGGCACCGCCGCCACGCGGGTGGCCTCGAGCTGCACCCGGGTGTGCCGGCCATGCCGGCTGACCGCGCCGGCCACCAGCAGATTGCCATCCAGCGCATCGGGTAATTGCAGCGTGATGCTGCGGTCCTTGAGGTGCAACGTGATCGAGCGCCGCGACCCGAACAGCATCGGCACCAGCGACACCGGCAGCTTCGGCGCAACGGTATCGCCATCGAGTCCGAACACGCCCTCGACGACCACGTTCATGTAGGCAGCGACCGACCACAGCTGCCCGGAGGAATCCACCACCGGCCCGCTGAACGTGCCGTCGTCGACATGCGTGGCCTGCGTGGTCAGGTCGTAGTTCTCCATGTTGGATCCGGCCAGCGC
This sequence comes from uncultured Gammaproteobacteria bacterium, assembly GCA_963747595.1. Classification (GTDB taxonomy): domain Bacteria; phylum Pseudomonadota; class Gammaproteobacteria; order Xanthomonadales; family Rhodanobacteraceae; genus Oleiagrimonas. The sequence goes on along the minus strand of CAVVFO010000001.1, from coordinate 25,019 downwards.
CGCGCCGCGCATCACCGAGCGCAGCTCGCGCGCGATCAGCGCCGGAGCGTTCATCTTTCGCGCGGCCTTCAGCGCATAGGCGCTGACGAACGGCCAGATGGCGCGGTTGTGGTAGATCGGCTGATTGGCGCGCTCGGGCCAGAACACCGGGCTGCCCGCGGGGTAAATCGGATAATGCGACAGCGTGGAGCGGGCCCGCTGCGCATCGGCCACGCCGCTGGTGATGGCCAGCGACAGCCCCAGAAGATCGTAGGCCTCGTACGGCGCCGGATGGATCTGGCCGCCGATGTAGCTCATGTACATGCCGCGGTCGGCGCGCCAGAAATGCGTGTTGATGGCCGTTTTGAGCGCCCTGGCCTGCGCCGCGTAGTCCGGCGCCGATGCATCGTGCCGCGCCTTGGCCATGCGGGCGGCCAGACGCAGCGCATCGTAGTGCAGCACGTTGGTGGAGAGCGCGAACGACTGCGCGATGAACACCACGTTGTGCGCCGTCCACGCCGGATAGGTCTGCTGGCGCCAGTCCATGAACGAGGTCTCGCCGCGATACAGCCCCGTCAGCGGATCGAACGCATACAGCCGGTCCTGCGACAGCGTATCGACAAGCGCCTTGTAGACGGTGCCGGCAAAGGCCTTGTCGCCCAGCAGATGCCGCGCCGCCAGAAACCACACCACGCGATCCGTGCTGATCGGCCAGCTGCCGCCCGAGCCGGTATCCTCCATCACGTACAGCCCCTGCTTCACGCCCGCCTTGCGCACGCGCGAGAGCTTGAAGCGCAACGAGCGCCGCGCGCGCGCCGGGTCCAGACGCCACAACCCCAGATCCGTGGCGTAGGACAGATCGCGCGTCCACACGAACGGCCATTTGCGTCCGGCCACGAAACAACTGCAGTCGATGGGCTGCGCATGATCGAACGACGGGTCGCGGATCGCCTCCACCGAGACCTTTTTCAGATCCGATTGCGCCATGGCGAACAGGCCGTCGAACAGCGGGCTGGCCGTATCCACGCTCAATGCCTGTTTCGCGATATGCCGGGTGCCGCCCGGATACTGCAGCGCATACCCGCCATCGGCCGACGCGTGCATCGTGGCCTGCTTGTCCTGCCAGTGCAGCTGATCGTGCCACGCCGGCGGCGCCGCGGAAGCCGCGGCGGCCATGCCCATCGCCATCAGCACGGTCAACATGCCGATCCCTGAACCCGCCCCGCGGCGCACTGCTGCATGTCACACATCATGGGAATGATCCTCATCGTTCAACGTCTGTCCCCGAGGCCAATGTACCCGCAACCGACGCAACGGATCGAGCCATTGCAGCATAGTAGACATGCCGTTGCCGCATGAGCCAGCGGGCGCATACGTATTCATGGACACGATCCGTCTCACGTGCACCGGCTGCCGCAGAAACCAACCCCAGTGCCCGGCTGCAGGAATGCTATCGGTCCAGCGGACTGATCACGGCCGAACCACCACGATTGAGGACATGCGTGTAGATCTGTGTGGTCTTCACGTCCTTGTGCCCCAGAAGCTCCTGCACGGTGCGGATGTCGTGACCATCCTCCAAGAGATGCGTTGCGAATGAGTGGCGCAGCGTGTGGCAACTGGCCGGCTTGTCGATGCCGGCCCGGCGTCGCGCTGACTTGATTGCACGCTGCAATACCGTGGCGTCGAGATGATGTCGCCGCTCGACGCCCGTACGCGGATCGATCGCCCGATGCGTCGCCACAAATACGTATTGCCACGCCCACTCGCGCGGCGCATGCGGGTATTTGCGCGCCAACGCATGCGGCAGATGCACCGAGCCGAACCCGGCGGCCAGATCCGCCGTATGCAGCAGGCGCGTCGCGGCCATCTGGTCCCGCAACGGCCCGGACAGCTTGCGCGGCAGCGGCACATGCCGATCCTTGCCGCCCTCGCCCTGGCGCACGATGATCTCGTGGCGATCGAAATCCACATCCTTCACGCGCAAACGCAGGCATTCCATCAATCGCATGCCCGCGCCGTAAAGCAACCCGGCCATCAGCCAATTCCGACCTTCGAGCCGACCCAACAACCGATGCACCTCGTCCCGCGTCAGCACCACCGGGACCCGCTGCGGCCGCTTGGCGCGGACCACATCATCCAGCCACGGCAATTCCTGCCCCAGCACCTCGCGATACAGGAACAGCAACGCCGCCAGCGCCTGATTCTGCGTTCCGGCGGCCACCTGCCCCTCCACGGCGAGCATCGTCAGAAAACGCTCGACCTCAACCCGACCCATCTCACGCGGATGCCGCTTGTCGTTGGCCAGGATAAAACGACGGACCCAGCCCACATACGCCTGCTCGGTCCGCACACTGTAATGCTTCACTCGCAACCGCCCGCGCACCTGATCCAGCAGCCGCGGCGGCCGCCCCGTTACACCTGCATTTCGCCTTGCGAAATTCATACACCCTCTCCCAGTCGCATAACACCCCAATCATGCCTGCGGAGATGACATGCAAACAGTCGACAACCGATTGATCGCGTGTAGGATTTCCCTGATTGTTCGGGTCAGACAAGCGTGCAATACTCGGACGCAACGCCTCGCAGAGAGGCCGAATTAGCGTTGGGCGTCATAGGGAAGGATCCATGGACATCGCACAACTTCTTGAGCGCCTGCGACTGATATCAAATGATGATCTGCGTGCCAGCTTAGAGACACAAAATCTGAGCATTGGAAATGCAAAGTTCCAAACCGCGTTCCAATGTGTCGCCGCAAGCCACGATCTGAGCCGCCCTGACATCGATTTTCGGGGCCCTCCAGATGTTCCATCTCAGGTGATTCGAGGCGGGCGCCTCAGGGCATCGGCGGTCTTTATGGTCTTTTCTACCCTCTGTTATATGAGGAGTGAGCATCTCGAGCGGGGCTTAGATGATGTTCCAGTAGATTCTCCGCTTCGAGCGTTCCGAGATATCTATCGTGCCGGCTGCGTCAAGCGTGGTGAGGACACGTTAGTTCAGCATATTCGAAACGCATTTGCGCACGGGTCATTTCAGCTGGGGAAATCACCGGAAATCACTTTCATCGACCGTGAGTGGCAAGAAACCCTAGCTCTTGACCAAGTCTTGGAACTATGTGAGCACGTTCACCGCCTATACCATGAGGCGTTCTCTGAAGTTGTTCCAAGGCCACCACATTGGGCAAAGTACGGTCAGGTGCAGCCGTGACGGTTGCGCCCAACAATGCGCTCCAGCCGACGCCAAAACTGCTGCGCAGTTTCGCCGCGGCTGAGCTTAGGCGTTAGCTGCCTATGACAATTACCAATAACTTGGAGCTTCAAACAGCAGTGGATGAGGCGAGCGCACTCATTCAGGAAATCCAAGATTACGTTGGCCGGGATTTCTCAAAGCCTGCAAAGCTTCGGTTCCCACGCGGCTACCTTCGAACCGCTGAGGAGGCGCGGAGCAGGGTGAAGTTCCTACCCAATAGAACCTTACGCAGCAATATCGCGTACACCATGCAGCTCGCGGACGTGCAGCACTGGATCCTCGTTCGCACGGACCTTTCGGGTATAGCCAAAGAGATGGTCATCAAGCTCCAGATGTTTTTACTCGGCTCCATAGTAGAGAGCGTTACTAAGACCTTTCTTCACGGTCGTTGTGGCGGTAATTTCTGCCGTCGTACTCAATACTTGCTTGATAGCGGTGTAATTGACTCCACGCTGCGAACTGACATCGACTGGTTGTGGAACTTGCGCAACAACATGCATCTGTTCCAGCTCGACGGTATCGAGTGGTCGTCAACTGAGTACACCATTGCCAACCACAACAGGGCCGTTCGCGCGTTTCGTAAGTTGCTGGCCAAACTCGGCGGCAGCTAACTAATCGTCCAAGCGGACGCGCGCAAGCGCGCGCCGCTTAACTCAAGCGTTAGATTTAGGAGAAACGAGGCGTATGAAGGACCCTCAGCGCTGGAATGTAAGCGACGTCGGCCCGCTGGACAGATGCTTGCGTTGCTTCACTCCACTCAGCGATGAGAGATCGTTTTGTCTTGAGTGCGGTCATAGTGGCACGGTCTTCACCGCGTCAGGACCTATGTCTGGTCAGCTTTGTTTCAAGCATCGGGACGTTGCGGCAACGACTTACTGCAGCCTGTGCGCACAGCCAATTTGTGACGCGTGCATAGAAGGTACCAGCCACTCTTACTTTACTGGCGTAACGGTTACTAGGTGCCGCGATTGTGTTGCCCAAATGGAACGCGTCGAGAAACAATTTTTCAAAAAATTGCTCGATTCGCGTTGCTGCGCGAAGCACCATAGCAACTTCGCCGTGTCAAACTGCATAAATTGCTCGCTACCACTCTGCGAGTCGTGCGACTACTACCATCGTCGAGGCCTATTTCTCAAAAAGACTGGGCCGTACTGCCTTACATGCTTTCGCACTTCGCGTTGAGGCCGCGAAATCTAACCACTCGTTCGAGGCGGACGGCTTCGCCGCCGCTCAACTCCAGCGTTAGGCACTCTTGGGGAGTTCAATTGATCTTTCTGTCTCATAACCACAAAGACAAACCCCTCGTAGAGCAGATTGCTCTGCGACTTCGGGACACTTTCGGCCAAGACAAGGTCTTTTACGACTCGTGGTCCATCCAGCCTGGCGACGGTATCGTCGATAGAATGAATGAGGGCTTGGAAGCATGTGAACTGTTTCTGTTCTGCGTTTCCAAGAACAGCTTGCAGAGCAACATGGTAAAGCTGGAGTGGCAGAACGCGGTGCTGAAAGCCGCGAAGGGGCAAGCAAAGCTGGTCCCGGTCAAGCTTGATGACTGCTTGATGCCGCCGATTCTACTCCAAAGCCTGTATATCGATCTCTTCGGCCAAGGGCTTGAAGTAGCGCTGCGGCAGATCGTCGACGTATCACAAGGCCGTAATACCTTCGCCCCAGGGCCGCAGGAGTTCTCTAACCTGCGTGCGTATACCTACCAAGAGGGTCCGGCAACGGTCGTTGAGTGTCACGCAGAGCACTACCTTGAACCGATATCGCATTTCCTGTTCTTACTTCACAACAAAGCAGATGAAGTGCGTGTTGAGTACAAATCCGGATCCATGTGCAATAAGGGCTTCCAGGAAGGCATCAAGCTCGACAACGGCGCAACGTTCAACGCGCAGTTCGTTGGCGTAGATCGCGGCACGGTTCCGGGCTTCCCGTTTATCGTCCACATCACCCCAAATGCCGAAGCACAAGTTAAGTTCGCCGGTGTCCTGCACGAAAAGGCGATGGGTAAGTTCTCCGGAATTCCAGTCGTAGCGGGCCGGAGAAGCGCCTAACAATTCGTCCAAGCCGACGCCGCTTCGCGGCGCGGCTTAACTCAAGCGTTATGTGTAAAAGGAACTGCGATGGAAGTGTCAGCTGAACAAGAAATACAACAAATCGAAGTTGGCGCTCCTCACGTTGTAATTCTTGGTGCAGGGGCCAGTTACGCAGCGTTCCCTAAAGGAGATAGAAACGGGCGAAAACTACCGCTAATGAACAACTTCATTGAAACGTTGGGCATAGAGGGGTTAGTTGAGCAGTCTGGTTTAGCGTTCTCATCCAACAATTTCGAAGATATTTACTCAGCGATTCATTCGGTTACTGAACTATCCGAACTACGAAAAGAATTGGAAGATGTTGTCTACGATCACTTCTCAGAAATGGAGCTTCCAGATTGTCCTACAGTTTATGATCATTTGGTTTTGTCCTTAAGAAACAAGGATTTCGTCGCAACTTTCAACTGGGATCCTTTTCTTGTTCAAGCCATTCGGCGCAACAGTGAACAATTCAAGTTGCCGCGTCCTATATTCCTTCATGGCAATGTTGCGGTTGGGTTCTGTCCGAACGGCCACATGATGGGAAACTCAGGCGGGTTTTGTAACTCTTGTGGTGATCGCTTTGAAAACACCCCTTTATTGTATCCGGTGGCAGAGAAAGGTTATCAGGATAGCGAGTTTATCAGCCGCCAGTGGGCTACGTTAGAGGCACTGCTGAAAAAGGCCTTTATGGTTACTGTATTTGGTTATGGTGCACCGGTCTCGGATACGGCATCAATTGATCTTCTAAAGAACGCTTGGGGCACTTCAGAGTCTCGTAGCATGGAGGAATTAGAGATTATCGACATACGCAAAGAAGAAGAGCTTGTGGATACCTGGTCTCCTTTCATTCACTCGCATCATTATCGCGTAGAAAGTAGCTTCTATGATTCATGGATCGCGAATCATCCAAGGCGTACTGGGGAGGCTTATCTAAACCAGTTTTATTACGCAAAATTCATTGAGAATAACCCGCTACCAAAGGATGCAGGATTCAATGAGTTGTGGGATTGGTATGGAGAACTTCAGCAAGTTGAAGATTTACAAAGCACATAACAATCACATCCAGCCGACCCAAAAACCGCTACGCGCTTTTCGGTCTGCTGATGTGGGCGTTATGTGTCAACAGGGGAGTATTTGGCATGCCATGGATTTTAATTCTGGTTGTCGCTGTGTTCGTCATTGCGGCACTGGTCGCGGTTGCGGGTAAAAAGGCTGGCAACGGTTCTAGCGTTGGTTATCCATACATTCCAGCAAAGGCACTGTTCTCCTCTGCGGAGCGTTCGTTTCTTGTTGCACTAGATCAGGCCGTTGGCCCCGAGCATCGGGTGTTTGGCAAGGTTCGCGTTGCAGACATTGCCGCAGTCAAGCCTGGCCTCAGCGCCTCGGCGCGCCAAGGCGCAGTCAATCGCGTGGGCTCCAAGCACTTCGATTTTGTAGTTTGCCGCGCATCCAACCTTTCCGTGGTCTGCGCCGTAGAGCTCAACGACAAGTCACACGCCAGCAAACGCGTGCAGGCCAGTGATGCTGTTAAACGTGGTGTTTGTAAGGCAATTGGTGTGCCGTTTTTTGAGGTTCCGGCCAAAAGTGCATACTCAGTGCCGGAGTTGCAAAATCGGCTTGCTCCGGCCATTGGCGTGGCGCCGGCAGCTACGGCGGTCGCCACATAACAGTTCGTCCAAGCGGACGGCTTGACAGCCGCCGCTTAACTCAAGCGTTAGGCCTCTGTCGAAGCGACGTAGTTCGCGAGGCTTTCGGAAATCAACTTCATCTACGGAGGGGTCTTCATATGCGTGCCGTGCCAGTTTTACTTACGATCATATGCGCGTTGTCACTGTCTAGTTGCGCAAACACCATATCGAGGCCAACCAGCATTGGTAATGACACCTACATCATGAACGCACAAGCAAAGCCTAGTCCATTTGGTGTTGCCAGCGCGGTTGATATGGGTAACCTCATTCAAAAGGCATCGGCAAGTTGCACTGACCAAGGGTTACGCTTCGTGCTGGTGAGTAAGCAACAGAATCCTGGCAACGACTTCAAGCTCGGCAACGGCAGCGTAACCTACAAATGCAAAAAATAGGTGCCCAAATGTGCGTAGTCACAGAGAGGCCTAACATCTTGGTCAAGTGGACCGCCATCCCGCTGCGCGGGCTGTCGGCCGTTTACCTCAGGCGTTAGATTTCTATGGAGAATGAGGATCCACAAACCGAGCCCCTGCGAGAGTGGAATCGCCTAGCTCGCGAGAACACCGAGAACGCGATCGTTTCATCGATGTTCTCGGCTGGATCGTTGGCAAGTGCACCAATCGAAAAGTTCTCGACGTGGCTACTGGTCGGCACGGCATTCATATTGTCCTTCCTCATCACTAACGCCAACCACCTTTTGCCAATCATTGGGCATCAAGGTTTCCGCGTGCTTGGAGGTCTGCTGTGTGCCTCCTGCGTATTTGGCTTAATTTCGAGACTTTACGCGCTCAAGTGCACCATACAATCCGCTTCCATTCAGGCCGTCGGACGCACCTTCAACGAGCATCTTCAGGCATACAGCAGGGAAAAAAAAGAAATCCAAGAGGGCGCCAAGTACTGGGGCATCACCCTGCAAACTGGTGTTCGCATGGAGCGGATCATGAGTGAGTTCTTCAAGCCACTTCCAAAGTGGGTGGTTTGGCTTGCGTCGAGGCATTTAAAGCGTAATCAGGACAATCCACAAGTCGCTCACATTCTGCTCGTCAAGGGTCTCACCGGGCAAGGCATATATGCATCTCTACAAATTACAGTATTCTTTGCATTCTTTGTATTCGGCATCGTTTACGCGTCAGCAATCTAACAGGTCAATGCAGCGGACGCGGTACCCGCGCCGCTGATTTCCGGCGTTAGGCTTCACATCTCTACTCCTTCCTACCGTACACAGGGGATCACGTATGAAAATCTTTGCAGTCGCACTCTGTCTTTCGCTGCTGCTTGCCGGGTGCGCATCTTCTGGGGTTGTACCCGCAGATCGGGGAACTTACCTAATCTCAAAGCAGAGTGCCGCCGGTATATTCGGCACACCGGAAGGCGTAAAACTGGATATCTACAAGGAAGCAAATGAGTTTTGCGCCCGCAAAGGCCAGGCAGTGGAGACCGTCGATGTTGAGGCTCAGCATGCGGTCCCGTTTGTGCATGAGGGCAGCGCCACCCTGCACTTCAAATGCGTCGCGAAATAACCAGCGGAAATTGGGGTCAGGTCTTGAATGTTGAATTGAACGCTGAGGCAATGTAGGCTGCGGACCGTGTCTCGTCCTCTGCGCATCGAATTTGCCGGCGCCCTGTACCACATCACCTCGCGCGGTGACCGGCGCGACGATATCTATCTGGACGACGAGGACCGCAAACGCTTTCTTGAAGTGTTCGCCGAAGTCTGCGACCGCCATCGGTGGGCGTGCCACGCATATTGCCTGATGAGCAACCACTACCACCTGCTGGTGGAGACGCGCGACGCGACCTTGGCCAAAGGGATGCGCCAGCTGAACGGCGTCTACACGCAGCGGTTCAACCGTCACCATCACCGAGTGGGACACGTGCTGCAGGGACGCTACAAGGCGATTCTTGTGGACAAGGATAATTACCTGCTGGAACTGGCGCGCTATGTCGTGCTGAACCCGGTACGTGCGGCGATGGTGCGTTCTGCACGCGACTGGCCCTGGAGCAGTTACCGCGCCACGGCCGGATTTGCCGATGCGCCCCCGTGGCTGACCACAGATTGGCTGTTGTCGGCGTTCGGACGCCGGCGCGGTCCGGCGATGGATGCCTATCGGCGCTTTGTCAGCGCTGGCCGCCATCAGCCCTCTCCCTGGCCCGACCTCAAGCAGCAGTTGTATCTGGGTGACGAGACCTTCGTGGACGACATGCAGTCCAGGATGACGGCGGATACTTCGCTGGACGAGATTCCCTCGCTCCAGCGCCGGTCACCACCCATGCCGCTGGAGCAGTACCAGCGCGCACATGCCCATCGTGACGAGGCGATCGTGGAGGCCTACCGAAGTGGTGGCTACAGCATGAAAGTCATCGGCGAGCACTTCGGATTGCACTACTCGATGGTCAGCCGGATCGTCAGTGCGGCGCGCGATGCATGATTCAAACCCCCACTCCACGGAGCAATTCACGGGGCACTTCTTGATTGCATACACTGGCGTCAACTGCAAAAAACGAGAGAAAAAATGCACATAGGAATTATTGGCGGCATCGGTCCAGGCGCAACCGCATTTTATTATCGGAATCTGGTCAATCGAGCAGCTGACATGCAAGGTCAATTCGATTTGACCATCGTTCATGCAGAGATCGCGCAACTGATAAAGAACCTTGGATCAGGCGCCCACAATGCCCAGGCACACATTTATCTTGAGCTGACCAACAGGTTGATGGCTGCTGGAGCCGACGTGGTTGCGTTGGCTTCCGTTGCCGGCCACTTCTGCGAGAAGCAATTTGCAGAGATATCGCCCTTGCCCGTCGTAAGCCTCATCGCAGAGATGGACGCGGCCTTGGCAAGACGTGCCTTGAAAAAAGTTGGCGTGCTTGGCAACAAGGCCACCATGGAATCCAGGCTATTCGGTGGCATCTCCAGTACCGAGATCATTGTGCCGCAAGGCGGCGACCTGGATCTGGCGGATGATGTGTATATGCATATGGCGATCCGGGGGGAAGCCAGCGAAAGTGAGCGTGAAACCCTGGTGGGCATGGGTGCGAGGCTGTGTTCGGAGCAGGGTGCCGAGGCCGTGGTGCTCGCGGGGACAGACCTGTTTCTGGCCTTTGATGGTCGTGACTGCGGGTATGAAGTGATCGATAGCGCTCTCGTCCATATCGACGCTTTGGTCGGGAATGCTGAATAGTTACCCAGCCAAGGATCCTCTGAATACAGGCGTGGCTTTCAGTTCGATTGCGGCGCAACTGAAGCGCTCGCCAAACGTACCCGCAGCCGCGGCGATCACGGGAGGATCGCCGGGCTCCTGATCAATGCGCCGGTGCCTGCCCGCCCGTCAGCGTGATCCGGCTTTTCACGCCGGCCGGCAGCTTGATGTACGTGACGGCGCCATAGCGGTCGTGCCCCTGATACCAGCGGGCGGCATCGCCGTGGCGCAATGCCTGCAGGCTCTTCGCTGAGGCCAGTGCCTTGCCGTCGCGCAGCACTGCGCGGGCGGCGGTGCCGTGGACTTTCACCAGGTAGTGGCGCAATGGCGGGTGATAGCCACCGCGCGGCGCCCCTGTGGTGAAGGTCACGGTGCCGTGGCCGGCCTGCGTGGTGAGAGTCTGCAGGAAGTAGGCGCCGTGTTCGTAGGCGTAGGTGCTGCCGCCGTCATCGTAGTAGTCGAACTGCGTGCGGCGGTGTGCCGGGAACACATCCACGGTGACGGTGCGGATCGGTTGCTGGCCCACATAGTCCAGCACTTTTTGCGTGGGGATGATGGCGCCCTGACGGATGAACAGCGGGATGTCATCCCAGGTCTTGGCATGGGTGGCGACGGTCACGGAACGCCCGCCCTTGTAGACCTTGCCGCTGAAGTAGTCCGTCCAGGTGCCGGGCGGCAGATAGATGGTTTTTTCTGTCTGGTCTTTCTTCACCACCGGCGAGGCCAGCAGCCAGTCACCGAACATCCAGGCATCCACATCGTTGGCCACCTTGGCATCATGCGGCCAGGTGAACATCAGCGGCGTGACCAGGCCGACGCCGTGCGCGTGATCACGCCAGGCGTAGCTGTAGACGTAGGGCAAGAGCTTGTAGCGCAGGCGGATGGCGCGGGTGGCGGCCTTTTCCGCCACGGCGCCGTAACGCCATGGCTGACGTTTTTCGCCGTGATCGCCATGCACGCGGAAGATGGGCGTGAAGGCGCCGAACTCGATCCAGCGCGCGTAGTTCTGGTCCGAGGGATGGCCGTGGAAGCCGCCGCCGTCCATGCCCCATTTCATCTCGCCCACGTCGATGGCGCTGAGCATGCGCTTGCGCTGCGCCGCCATGACATCGAAGCCGGTCTTGATGTCGCCGGACCACAGGCCGTAGGCATAGCGCTGCGAGCCCAGCCAGAAATTGCGGTTGACCGACCACACGCGCACATCGCTCACGCGGCGCTGGGCGTTGTACAGCGCACGCTGCATGTTGAGGAACTGCGTGGCGTCGTGGATCTCGTCGGCCTCGTCATTCCACCAGCCGACGATGCCCTTGTCGAAGCCGTAGGTCATGGCGAGGTTGCCGAACCAGGTCCGCGTGGCCTGCTTGTCGAAATCCACGTCCTTGACCAGCTTGTGCGAGAAGTAGTCCTTGGAGGCCTTCTCGCCCGGCACCCACAGATGATGCGCGGTGGCGTAATGGCCTTCCACCGTATCCACGTGGATGCGCGGCTTCATGATGCCGGTCAGCTGCATGCCTTCGGCGCCCAGCGTTCTGGCCAGCTTGCCGCTGGGGCCGTCGGGAAATTTCTGCGGATTCCAGCGGAACTCGCCGTAGTGGTCCTCGCCCCAGGCCTTCCAGTCGAAATCCAGGGTGAAGTTGTCGATGGGAATGTGTTTGCTGCGGTAGGTCTTGACGATGGACTTGAGCTCGGCCTCGTCGATGCCCCACTGGCTGTTGGTGAAGCCCATGGCCCATTTGGGGAACAGCTGTGCGTGCCCGCTGAGATCGGCCAGCGCCGCGAAGATGGCGTTGGGTGTACCGACGATCACGTCGTAACGCAGATCCGGACGCGAGGTCTTGCTGACCGACAGCGTGCCCTTGCCGATATCGAACAGCGCGCCCTTGGTATCCACCAGCACGCCGAAGCCGCGGGTGCTCCACGCGAACGGCGCGCCGGCATTGCCCTGGTGCCCGGCCTTGGCCTCGGCCTTGCCATGGCGCAGCAGTTTCGCATCGACATGCTGGAACGCATTGAAGCCGTGCACGCCGTAGATGGGGGCGCCGCTGGCGTAGGTCAGTGTCAGCGACTTGTGCGTCAGCGCCGCCAGGTTGGCCTGTGTCACCAGCGCCTTGTGCTGCTGCGGATCGCTGACCGACAGCGCCAGCGTGCGTGTATCCAGATCCGCGCGGATCGCCCTGCCCGCCAGGATCACATGCCCGTGCTTGCGATGCACCGTGACGGTGTCCGCGGCAATCCGCGGCGGATGCGGCGCCATCACCAGCGAGGCCGGCGTGGACGTTCCACCCGGTGTGTAGTGCACCTGCAGCACGTTGCCGCGCACCAGGCGCAGCGTCACAGGGCCATCCTGCAGATGCACCACCACATGGTGCGCGACGATCTCCACACGGGGCCCCGACGCGCGTTGCGGCGCAGCGGCATACGCTGGCGCGGAGGCCGCACCGAGCGCGCCCGCCCCCAGCAAGGTGGCGAGGAAAATTCCGCGGACATGCAGCTTGTACGACATGGCAAGACTCACTGATTCAGGGATGTGGCGAGCGCGCCGTGCGGCAGGCTCATTGCAGGATGGCGGTGGAATAGGCCGGCAGGTGCAGCGCGTGACCATGCAGACGCACGCCGTGCCGCGTTTTGCGGATCACATGGGCGAAGGGGCCGGTCAGTATCTTCACCGTGGCGGGTTGGCCCGACAGGTTGTGCACCACCAGCAGACGCTGTGTGTCATCGGCGCGCTCGTATGCCGAGATGGCGCCGCGATCCGCGGCATAGGGCGCAATGCTGCCGTCACGCAGGGCCGGCAGCTGCGCGCGCCAGTGGATCAGCATGCGGTAGAACGCCAGCAGCGAATGCGGCATGGCCTGCTCGGCGGCCACCGAGACGTGGGGCGACGTGTTGTTCTTGCTGGATTCCCAAGTGGCCTCGCCGCGCGCATGCGTGCCGCGGTCCCAGCGCATCGGTTCGCGAATGCGCGGATCCGGCTTGGCACCGCGCATGCCGATTTCCTGCCCATAGTAGATGAACGGCGCGCCCGGCAGAGTCAGCAGCATGGCGGCGGCCATGCGCATGTGATCGCGATTGCCATCGAGCTTGTTCGCCAGGCGGTTCTGGTCGTGATTGCTCAGGAACGGGGTATCCACGACCGGGCCGTGGGCCGCGCGACGGAACATGTCCAATGCGCGCCGCTCGCGCGCCCCCAGATCGGCACTGCGCTCGCTGCGCGCACTGCCGACAAGCGTGGCGGCGAGCGGAAAATCGAACACCGAATTCAGGCCCGCGTAATAGGGCGCCAACTGGACCTGCTGATCCACCGGCACCTCGCCCACCAGAAACACATCCGGGTTCACGCTCTTCATCGCGGAGTGAAACTGGGTCCACCAGGCCACGTTCTTCGCGATCGCGTGCGGGTTGTCGTCGTCGGATTTGAAGTTGACGTAGATATGCCTGGCCGCATCCAGACGAAAACCGTCCACACCCTTTTTCAGCCAGAACCGGCCGACCTTGATCATCTCCTTGCGCACGGCGGGATTGTCGTAGTTCAGGTCCGGCATCTGCGCGCTGAACACGCCCAGATAATGCTGTCCATCCGGCGCAGTCTGCCAGGCGGGAACGCCCCACGGGTTGTCACGCTTGAGATTGGCGTTCTTGCCCGCCCATACGTACCAGTCGTGGTACGGACTGTGCGGATTCTGCGCCTTCCTGAACCACGGATTCTTGTCGCTGGTGTGATTGATCACCAGGTCCATCAGCACCTTGATGCCATCCTTGTGTGCCGTGCTGATCAGACGCTTGAAATCCGCCATGCTGCCGAATTGCGGATTGATGGCGAAATAGTTGGTGACGTCGTAACCGTGGTAGCTGGGCGACGGATTGATCGGCGTCAGCCAGATGCCGCTCACGCCAAGGGACTTCAGGTACCCCATCTTGGCGGTAATGCCGTTGAGGTCACCGATGCCGTCGCCGTTGGAATCGTCGAACGAGCGCACGAAGATCTCGTAATACACGCCCGAGGGTGCAGCATCCGCGCGCACAGACGATTTCGGCGGTGATGCATCTGCACGCGCTGCGGGCATCGCGCCCGGACTCGACACGCCGGTCAGCAGGGCAATGAAAGCGGCAAGACACCAACGACGCACGGCAACTCCCGGTTGTGTGCAGAACACTCGGTTGAAAAGCAAAGCACGGGACGCATCGCGACATAAGTCGAATCTGTCAGCACGCATCGTTCCCGAACACACGCGGATGATGAAAAAAATCAGCTAATCCCTTCATCCCCGACGTGATGACCATCCACATGTCGTGCGTTCCATCTTAGGCCAGCGCATCCCGGGAATGCCCATTCACGCATACGTATTCATGCGCAACACCTGCAACTTGCAATGACTGCACTGCCCTGTGGGCCCTGTTGCATCGCGCAAGATCCACAGGCAGCGATTCAATCGGTCGAGGCCGCCGTGCAGTGGTCGGCAATGAACCGATCGTGTTGCGGCATGCTCTCGGCCGCGCGGGCAACCAGCGTACGGATATTGCCCAGGAACTCGTCCAGCTGCGCCTGCGGCAGTGCTTCGGCCAGCGGGTGGTGCCCTTGGGGCTCGACCCCCTGGCCCAGCAGTACTTGCAACCAGCCAACCTCGGTGAACAGCTCCTCGCCCTCGCGGAAAATCTGCCCGTTGCCGCGGAACATCTCCAGCTTGCGCCGCAGGCCATCCGGCACCGGCAGTCGCGCGCAGTGGCGCCAGAACGACGTGTCATCGCGCTCGGTCGCCATGTAGTGCAGGATCAGGAAATCGCGGATACGCTCGTACTCGAAGCGGGTCTGCCGGTTGTACTCATCCTGCAACGCCGTGTCGAAACGGCGATCGGGGAACATCGACAGCAATCGGCTCACCGCAGACTGGATCAGGTGGATGCCGGTGGATTCCAGCGGCTCCATGAAGCCGGCGGCCAGCCCCACGGCCACGCAGTTGCGATGCCAGAAGCGGCGCCGCGCGCCGGTAACGAAACGCAGCGCCCGCGGCTCGCCCAGCGCCTCACCCTCCAGGTTCTGCAGCAGGATCGCTGCCGCCTCGTCATCGCTCATGTGGCGACTGCTGTAGACGTGTCCGTTGCCGCTGCGGTGTTGCAGCGGGATACGCCACTGCCAGCCGGCCGGGCGCGCGCTGGCCTGGGTGAACGGGCGCATCGGCTCGACCCGCTCGCTGGCCACGGTGACAGCGCGGTCGCAGGGCAGCCAGTGCTGCCAGTTGTCGTAGCCTGTGCCCAGCGCCCCCTCGACTAGCAGGCCACGGAAACCGGAGCAGTCGATGAACAGGTCGCCGGTGATCCTCTGCCCGTTCTCCAGCCGCACCGCTTCGATGAACCCGTCGTCGACGCGCAGGTCGACCTCGACGATGCGCCCCTCGATGCGTTCGACCACGCGCGGATCGCATTGCCGGCGCAGGTACTGCGCATATCGGCCGGCATCCATATGGTAGGCGTAGCGCAGGCCGGTCAGCGGCGAATTGCCGACCCGCTCCATGCGTGCGAAACGGTGCTCGTCGGAGGCCACGGCGTTGAGCGCGTAGGCCCAAAGGTCCGGCGTTCTCGCGCTCTGAGCCTGCCGCTGACGCAACCAGTACTGATGGAACGGCAGCAGGCCGAGCGGCAGGCCGACGTCACCGAACGCGTGGTAATAGGAGTCGCCGATACGGCGCCAGTCGTTAAACTGGATGCCCAGCTTGAAGGTGCCTTGCGCCGCCTTGAGCACCTCGTCCTCGTCCAGGCCGAGGAACTGGTTGATGTGGCGGATCTGCGGGATGGTGGCCTCGCCCACGCCGAGCGTGCCGATATCTGCAGACTCGACGAGGCGGACCTTCAGCTGCGGGCCCAGCGCCTTGCCCAGCAGCGCCGCCGTGATCCAGCCTGCAGTGCCGCCCCCCACGATGACGACTTCCCGAATCGCTGTTTCGCTGATTGGCATGTTTTTTCTTCTGGAAATTGGATTCTTGCGGAGCGTAACCCTACCTGTGTGCTCTTTCGATTCCCGTCTTCCGGCTGCCTGAAAAAAAGCCCCGCCGACTCACATCGACGGGGCTCGGGGACAAAGCGCGAACGCTTACTGGAACTTGTACGAAATACCGACGTCGTAACGACGACCGTACGCCTCCCAGGTCTGCGTCTGGCGCGAATCGTTGTTCTGGTAGGTCACGAACTTCTTGTTGGACAGGTTCGAACCCTGGGCCAGAACGGTCAGGCCCTTGAGGGCTCCACTATCGAATGTGTAGCTGAGCTGGGCGTCGTAGCTGCTGCCGCCCTGGATGGTCTGTTCGATGCGCGAGGCACTGATGCCCGACACGCGACCCAGGAAGCTGCTGCGGTAGCTGTCGTTGACGCGTGCCTCGAAGCCGCCGCGCTGGTAGTACAGCGTGCCACCGGCGACCCACTTGGACAGACCCGGCACCGCGATCGGGTTCGGGTTGCCGCCGTACACCAGCGAGCTCTTGATTCGATTGCCGGTGAGGATCACGCCGAAGCCGTTGAGGTAGGGCGTCAGATGGGCCAGCGGCAGGTTCAGGGTGACCTGTGCACCCTTCACGTAGCCGTGGCCGTCGTTCTTCGGACCCGAGACGATGCCCTGCGTGGTGCCCAGTTGTGCCTGCTGCGAGGCTGTCAGATACGAAGGCACGAAGGCCTGGAAGTCGTACGGGTAGGCCGCGTTCGGGTCGATGTAGTCATGCAGCGACAGGAAGTACGCCGACACCGAAAAGTAGCCCGGGGTGGCGTGCCCGCCTCGGCACAAATCGGAGTTCTTGGCATCGGCCGAGGTGCACTGATAGCCGGAACCGCCCGTGAAGTAGTGCTCGTAGCTGACGTTGTAATTGTCCGCCATGGTCGGCAGCAGCTTGGCGTTGCCGCCCGAGGCACTGAAGTAAGCCTGGTTCGGATCGGTCGAGGACAGGTGCGTGATGTCGCCGCTGACGGCCAGGCTGGCGTTCATCTGGTCCATGCGCGGGCGGGCCAGGGTACGGGCCGCACCGATGCGGAAGTCGTCGTTGCTGGTGACGCTGAACACCAGGTTCGCGCTGGGCAGCCAGCGGGTGTACTTGGTGCCGCCCGATACCGGGATCAACTGCGTATGACCACCGGTCAGCGAGCTGCCCGGGGCCACGCGCTCACCCGTCGAGGTCTGGTTGGTGTGGGCCACCTGCAGGCCAAAGTTACCGCGCACGCCCACGTTGCCGATGTAGGTGTCCACGTTGAACTGCACGTAGGATGTCAGGTCGCGCTCACGCACCTTCCAGTTCGGCGGCAGCGACAGCGACGACATGAAGGTCGGCACTTTCACGATCTCGCCGCTGGCGATCAGCGCAAGCGGGTTGTAGCAGGTCTCGGGACCCACGCTCATCCACGACAGCGGGTCGCAGGAGCTGCCACCGGTGATCGGCGCCGTCTCCACGGCATTGCCACCGGAGATGAAACCGCCGCCCAGGGTCAGGAAGTGCTGGTTGATGTTGTAGGTCTTGTTGCGGGTGCCGCGATCGACACCGAACTCGACGCTGGAAATCGGGCCATCGACGAAGTCGCGCTGCACGCTCATGCGCAGGTTGGCCAGGTAGTCATCGGTATGCGGTGCATTGATGAAGCCTTCCTGGACCACGTCGTTGCCGGCACCCCAGCCCTGGGGATCGGTCAGGTAGGTGCTGGACGTGTTGTAGTTCAGCGAGTTGTCGAGCCGCCACATGCCATTACTGTCCTGGGTGGCATTGATGGTATCGAACGGACCGTTGTTGGCGCCATATGCGCTACCGGTATAGCTTTCCAGGTTCACGTCGCGACGCGTGGCGCGCGAGTAGTTCGCATCAATCTTGGCCGACCAGTTCTCGTCGAACTGGATGGCGTTGGACCAGTCGACGTTCCAGACCTTGGCGCGGGTCTTGTTGTAGTCGTTGCGGATCACCGGCTTCACATGGGTGAACGTGGGATTGGTGATCAGGCCATTGGAAACGTTGTACCCCGGCTCCAGCTGCGCGTTGCCCCAGACCGCCAACGGGAACTCCATGCCCTTGGCCTGCTGGGTCTCGTTGAACTTGTCGTAGGTCAGGTCCAGCGTGCTGGTGAAGTTGTCCGTCGGCTCCCACTGGAACGTGGCCAGGTAGCCCTGCCTCTTGAACAAGTCGGAGATGCTGTAGTTCTTGTCGCCACCGATCACCGCATTGCCGTCGGCCGCGGTCGGATAGCCCCACGGCGCCTGATGCTCGATCTGCGCCGGGTTGGACTCTGCATCGACACCCAGCGTCACGCCGAAGGTGTGATCGGCGAACTGGTGCACCCACACGCCGTTGACGTGATAGCCCTTGTCGCTCACGCCCGGACCCTGCGCGACCTGACCCAGGCCGTCCCAGATGTAGTGCGCGTTGATTGCCGCCTCACCCTTGGACTTCTCCAGCGGGCGGATAGTGTGCATGTCCACGGTTCCGGCCAGGCCCTGGCCGACCAGGTCGGCGCTGGGGCTCATGTGCACGACCACGGCGTCGAACCAGCTCGACGGGTACTGGTCGAACTGCACGTCGCGGTTGTTGGAGGTGGAGACCTGCTGGCTGCCGTTGATCAGAGCGGTGCTGAAGTCGGGGCCCAGGCCATGGATGGACAGCACCTGCGGGCGACCGTCCACCTTCTGCACTGCCAGGCCGGGCATGCGGCCAAGGGTATCGGCGATGCTGGTGCCGGGCAGCTTGCCGATCTGCTCGGCGGAGACGGCCTCCACGATCTCGTTGGAGTTGCGCTTCAGCGCAATGGAATTTTCCAGGCTGCTGACGAAGCCGTTGACCTCGACTGCATTGAGCTTGGTAGCGTTCTTTCTGCTGCTTTTTTTCTTCTTGCCGTTGGTGCTCTTGCCGGTCTTTGTCGCCTGAGCCTGATCGGATTGCGCTGCCGATTGATTGCGACTGGCAGTGGCATGAGCCACCGGCGTTGCGCAGATTCCCAACGAAGCCAGCGCCAGAACGAGTGCATTGCGTTTCATGGTCATGTTTGCTTTCCCCTCCCCGAAATGGAGTGATATCTGGTTCGCGTCCCGTGGTGTCGGAACGTGCCGGCCGCGCTTGTGACACACGTCGGACCGGATGTGGCGGTCATCGAACTGCAACCGATGGTAGGACCGCGCCGCCACCACGCACAGCGTTCGCATACGTATTCATGGGAATCTCCCGCATTGCATGAAAATCAGCCTGGACAGCCAGTTACACGCGTTCGCAACCTCCCCCGAGGGCCAGGGGACGGCCCAACCTGCGTGTCCGGGACGCGTCTTCATGACGCAAAAATCAATGAAAACAGCATGTTGACTGACGCGTTCCGGAATGCATGGCATTCCATGACGTGATGTACTGTGACCGGGCGGGCGGGCCCCCTGGCGCCATGAATACCGCCCGCGGCGCATGCAAATCAGGGCAGGAAACGACTGCAAATGCGCTGAATACGTATGCAGTGGCCACCGTCTGCGACATGATCGCCCGTAACCTAGGGCTCTCCAACCAGTCGAGCGCAGCGTGAGATGGACGGCCATCGGGGCCGCGCCCGCGCAAGCAAAGAGGGGCAGCATGACCGATGCACCGTGGTGGCGCGGCGCCATCATCTACCAGATCTATCCACGCAGTTTCCTGGACACCGACGGCGACGGCATCGGCGACCTGCCGGGCATCATCGAGCGCATGGACTACGTGGCCAGCCTGGGCGTGGACGGCATCTGGATCTCGCCATTCTTCAAGTCGCCCATGGCCGACTTCGGCTATGACATCGCCGACTACCGCGATGTCGACCCCATGTTCGGCACGCTGGAAGATTTCGATCATTTGCTGGAGAAGGCACACGCACTGGGCCTGAAGGTCATGATCGACCAGGTGCTCAGCCACACCTCTGACGCGCACGACTGGTTCCAGGAAAGCCGGCAGAGCCGCGACAATCCCAAAGCCGACTGGTACGTGTGGGCCGATGCGCGCGAAGACGGCACGCCGCCCAACAACTGGCTGTCGATTTTCGGTGGCTCGGCGTGGCAATGGGAGCCGCGGCGCGAGCAGTATTACCTGCACAACTTCCTGGCCTCGCAGCCGGACCTGAATTTCCACAACCCGGACGTGCCGGCCGCCATGCTGGACAACCTGCGCTTCTGGCTGGAGCGCGGCGTGGACGGCTTCCGGCTGGATTCGATCAACTTCTGCTTCCACGACCGCCTGCTGCGCGACAACCCGCCCAAGCCCCGGCACAAACGCGTCGGCCGCGGTTTCACGCCGGACAATCCGTACGCTTATCAGTACCACTATTTCAACAACACGCAGCCGGAGAACCTGGCCTTCCTGGGCCATCTGCGGCAATTGCTGGATCGGTATCCGGACGTCGCCGCGCTGGGCGAGGTGTCCTCGGAGGACTCGCTGGCCACCATGGCCGAGTACACCCATGACGAGCGCCTGCACATGGGGTACAGCTTCGAGTTGCTGACTGACGATTTTTCCGCCGCGCACATTCGCCACACGGTGCAGAATCTGGAACACAAGATGCCGCACGGCTGGCCGTGCTGGGCCATTTCCAATCATGATTCAATGCGGGTCCTGACCCGCTGGGCCGGCGCGGGCGCGCCGCCACGAGCGGCGGCGCAGTTCACCGCGCTGGCGTGCTCGCTGCGCGGTTCGGTGTGCGTGTATCAGGGCGAGGAACTGGCACTGCCCGAAGCCGATGTGCCCTACGAATCACTGCAAGATCCCTACGGCATCGCCTTCTGGCCCAACTTCAAGGGCCGCGATGGCTGCCGCACGCCGATCCCCTGGCGCGATGCCGAACATGGCGCGTTCACCGCGGGCACGCCGTGGCTGCCCATCGCCGCCGAGCACCGGCACCTGAACGTGCAGGCGCAGGACGCCGACCCCGCCTCGGCGCTCAACGGGTTTCGCCGTTTCATGCATTGGCGCAAACAACAGCCGGCACTGCTGCGGGGAGAAATCCGCTTTCTCGAGACCGCGGCACCGATACTGGCGTTCACGCGCAGCTGCGAGGAACAGACCCTGCTGGCGGTCTTCAACCTGGATGGGCAGGACGTGGACGTGCCATTGCAGGTCTCCGGCGCCGAACCGCTGGAAGGGCACGGCCTTGCGGGGGGGCGCATCCATGATGGTCAGGTCCATCTTCCGGCGCATGGCGCGCTGTTCGCCAACGTGCAGGGAACGGCTCAGACGTTGCCGCGCGATCACTCCAGCAGGGCCTCCGCCTGATGCATCGCGGCCCATGGTGCCGCACCGCACGCCACATGGCCGCCCCGTCCCACGAAGCGCCGTGTCTCAGCCGGCGCCCTGCAATCCGTGTGCCGCGTATTCGGCGAGCCACGGCACCAGCTCCGCGGCAGGCATCGGCCGGGCCACGAAATAACCCTGCATTTCGTCGCACTCCATGTCCTTCACCGCCCGATAGACCTGCTCCGTTTCCACGCCTTCGACCACCACGCGAAAGCCCAGCTTGTGGGCCATGCTGGCGATGGAGCGCACGATGGTGGCATCGTCCGGACTGTCACCCAGGCCGCTGACGAAGGACTGGTCGATCTTCAGCGTGCTGGCCGGCAACTTGCGCATGTAGGCAAGATTGCTGTAGCCGGTGCCGAAATCGTCGATCGCGATGCCCACGCCGAGTTCACGCAATTCCGCCAGCCTCTGTCCCGTGGCCGCGCTGTGCTGCATGAAGGTATTTTCCGTGAACTCCAGTTCCACCTGATCCAGCGGCAGTGCGTAGCGTTGCGCGAACTGCTGCAACCGCGCCACCAGATCCGCCTCGAAATCGGTGCTGGAGACGTTGACGGACAGCTGGATCCCGAGGCCGTCACGCCGCCATTGCGCCAGTTGGCCGAGTCCCTCCACGAGCACCCAATCGGTCAGCGCCCGCATCAAGCCCGCCTGTTCGGCAAGCGGCACGAAACGGCCCGGCGAGACGTCCCCCAGCGTGGGATGATGCCACCGCGCCAGCGCCTCGACCGCCACGCAGCGTCCGCTGCGCAAGTCCACGCGCGGCTGGTAGTGCAGCTCCAGCTCGGCTGCGGTCGAGCTGTGCGGATCATTCAGCGCCGCGGACAACTCCGTCACCAGGAAGAACTCCTGACGGTGCAGGTCGTCCTGCTCGCGTTCATAGCGTGCCCAGCCGCGCACGCTTTGCTGTGCCGCGTGCGATGCGCTCATGACCAGGCGCAGGGCATCGCCGCTCTTGAGGTCCGCAGCCGGCATCTCCAGCAGCCCCACCCCGGGCTGCACGCTCAACGGGATGCCTTCGCAGTCGAAGGGCTGGCGCAGACTGGAGACCAGCCGGTCGAGCTCCGACGCCGCGTGCAGTGCATCGGGACCGGCCAGCAACACGGCGAAACGCGTGATGCCCACCTGGTACAGGCGCATGTCATCGCGCATCCAGTCCTGCACGCGCTCGGCCACCAGCCGTACCAGCACATCGGCATAGGCATGCCCCATGGCCCGGATGAAGGCATTGAAGCGGGCCACGGGTGCAACCTCGATCGCCACCAGCGCGATACTCTTCGCGCCATTGGCCACGCGCGCGTGCAGGTCCTCGGAAAAGGAGCTGCGGTGCGGAAGATGGGTCACGGGATCGGTACGCCCCAAATAACTGCGCAGCACCACCCCCGCGCCGGCCAGCATGGCCGCGTCCTCCAGGGCTTCCAGTTCGGATTCCGCCAGCGCCTGCCGCGGTGCATGGTCGATCACACACAAGGCGCCGACGTGCTGGGCGGTCAACGTGAACACCGGCATGCTGGCGAAAAACCGCACGGGCAGGGTCGCCGCGTGCGAAGCCGGCGCATCACCCGGCCCTGTATCCAATTCCACATGAGGCGTACTGCGCGCCACCGCTGCCTGCAGAAACCGCTGCAACACCTGCGACACCGCGGGCGCGTCGGGCGCACTGGGGGTAAAACAGAATGTGCTGCCGTCGGCCAGTACCAGCGCCGCCAACGGCACCTGCAGGGCATGGGTCACGATGCGCGCGATGGAGTCGAATCCGGGCACGGCGAGCGCTTCTGCAACCGCCCCAGGGCCGAACGTGTCACGGGAGACCGGTCCATCGTATGGCGCCTCAGCGATGCCCTCTGCGCAGACCTTGGTACTTTCGTTCATGGATATCGCCCCCTGAATCCATCCGCAACGTTCCTTCCTCACGCGGGCCTGCCGGCCTGACGGCCTGGATACCGGCAGAATGCCGAGCGGTCATGGAACGCATGCTGACCTCTCGGCGTACCCGTGTGACTCAAACTCCAGCCTACTACCGCTTCCGCGGGCAATGCCAATGGAGAACGGAAGCGCATCGCGCGCGGCTCCGTACTCCGGACGCCAGGGCGCATGTAACGCTACCATGGCGTGATTGCCATGACGCTCCGATCTGCACATATCGTCTTCGCGACCGTCGGCTCGCTGGGCGACCTGTATCCGCTTCTCGCCGTGGGCCGGGAACTGTGTCGACGTGGGCATCGCGTCACCATTGCCACGCATGCGCAGCATGCGCAAACGATCACCGCGGCAGGCCTGGACTTTGCCGACGCCAGTGGCCTGGACGTCCCCGAGGATGTCGCCGCCTTTTTTGCCCGCGCCTTCCATCCCCGGCGCGGCCCGCGTTTCGTGGTACGTGATCTGGCAGCCGCCGATGTGCGCGCCAGCCACCGCAAGCTGCAGCGCATCTGTGCCGATGCCGACGTGCTGGTGACCACCACGCTGGCCTTCGGCGCACAGATCATCGGCGAGACGCAGTCGTTGCGCTGGCTGTCGGCCATTCTGGCTCCGGCGGGCTTTCTTTCCGCCACCGATCCGCCGGCCACCGGCGTGGCGCTTCTGGATCGCTGGATACGCCGTTCCGCCCGGCGCGGACGCCTGCTGCGCGCCACCGCCGAACGTGTGACGCATGCCTGGACACGTGGCGTGCGCGCGTATCGACGCGATCTGGGGTTGCCGGCCGTGTCGCCCCGGGGCGATCCGTTCCACCGCGGCCAGCATGCGCCCAATGGCGTGCTGGCGATGTTTTCGCCGCTGCTGGGAGAGGCGCAACCCGACTGGCCCGAGTCTGTCGTGCAGACCGGCGTCTGCCGTTACACGCCAGCGGAGATCCCGCCGGATCCGTCACTGCAACAGTTTCTACAATCCGGCCCGCCACCGCTGGTATTCACGCTGGGCTCGGCCGTCGTGCACGCGGGCACGGACTTCCTGCGGCACAGCCTGCACGTGGCCAAGCGCCTGCAGCAGCGCGCCATCGTGCAGACCGGCTCGGCCGCGGTGCGCGCGCAGCTTCCCGTTGCGCTCGGGGACTCCATACTTGCGCTGGAGTATGCTCCGCACGCATCCCTGTTTCCGCATGCCCGCGCCATCATCCACCACGGTGGCGCAGGCACCAGTCAGGAGGCACTCGCCAGCGGACGACCGATGCTGGTGGTGCCGCACGGATTCGATCAGCCGGACAATGCCGCACGTCTGGCGCGCTTGGGTGTGGCCCGCGTGCTTGCGGCAAGACGCTACAACGCCGAGCGCGCCATTCCTGAAGTGCAAGCAGTGCTGACCGACAGCGCGATGCGCGCCCGCGCGGCCGATTGCGCCCGACGCCTGCAACGGGAAAACGGTGCCCGTATCGCCGCCGACCGCATCGAGGCAGCGCTGTCGAAGCGCACCGCGCCCTCGCGCGCGCCGGACCTCTTCCTCAACGGATAGCCTCACGCCACCGAACCCGCTAGACTGTGCACCACCCGCGCCGGCACTCGTCCGGCGCCCACGCGCCCGTAGCTCAGCTGGATAGAGTACCGCCCTCCGAAGGCGGTGGTCGGGGGTTCGAATCCCTCCGGGCGC